>OZ257134.1:547500-4131222 GCA_965279065.1 Hyphomicrobiaceae bacterium | reverse complement strand
CTTCGGAGCCTTGGCGATGCGTTCGGCGGTCATGTAGGCGGGCCAGAATGGCTGCGAGATGACGATCTCGGCGTCGTGCAGTTCCTGGTCAAGCTTGGAATTGGCGCCGTCCTTGTCCGAGGTCACGACCAGCGTGTGGCCGGAACTCTCGAGGAACTTGCGTAGGCCGAGTTCGCCGGAAACGCTGCCAAGCAGTTCGCCCGGCTTGAAGTCGATCGCCTTCGGGGTAGGGGTCGTCTGGCCGTCGGGGTACTTCGTGATCTTGGGGATGTCGTCGCGAGCGTAGGACTTGGGATGACCGCTGACCGGGTCATCGTAAAGAACACAGACAATCTTAGCCATCGTTCCACTCCTTCATCGTTGGGCGCATGAGGCGGCGATGCGTGCGGCGGGTGCCGCAAGACTGGCAGGTCCAGAAATCTTGGTTCGTTCTGCAGCGGCTATCGCAAGCCGGCTGCTCCTCACGCCTCGCGCTTCCTCAACCGAAAGTGCGACGCGTTCCTGCGTCTTGCATTCTTACGGCCCGCGCACTGTGTTCTTGTGCGACGGTAGCGTCCAACGCATGTGTTCAAACGCCTGATCGATACCGTCGATCAAGCAGAGACCAGCTTGCCGGCCTTGCTTTGCGACAAGAGGCTAACGGTAGTGGCCGTCGCCATGATGGCACGGGCCAGCGGGGTCAGCGGGTCGCGGTCGGAGGCAACCAGCCCAATGGTCTGCGTGTGGACAGGATCGACGAGATCGATCAGGACCAAGTCCTCGCAGCCAGCGAAGATGTAGGCGAACGTGTGTGGAATGATGCTCGACCACTCGCCGCTGCAGATGTGCGAGCAGATGGCCAGAAAGGAATTCGTCGTCACTGTGGGTGACAGCTCCAGACCGATCGAGTGGGCCAGATTGTTCAATACGCGGCGATTCTGCATGTCTTCACTGAGAAGGCAGAGGTTGACGTTGGCGGCGTCGCGCCACGTGATCGCGCGTTCCTTGGCAAAGGGCCCGGCGCGATTGGTCACGAAGAGGTAGCGCTCGCGGTACAGGACCTGGCGGCGCACGCTGGCAAGGGGCTCGTTGTCGAGGTAGGTGAGACCGGCATCGAGTTCAAACTTGTCGAGCCCGCGCTGAATGTCGATCGAGGACATCGATCGCACGTCAATCGTCACATAGGGATGCAGGGCGGTGAACGGCCCGGTCAATTGCGCCACTGTCGGTTGCGCGGCGGGGATGACGCCGAGGCGCAACACGCCCTTCAGGCCCTCGCGGAAACCATCGAGATCCTGCTTGAGGCTTTCGTAGTCGGCGATGATCTGGTGTGCCCAGTCGACGACGCGTTCGCCTTCTGCGGTCAGACCCATGAAGCGCGGCTCGCGGATGACGAGACGAATATCGAGTTCGCGTTCGAGGGCCTTCAGCCCCGCCGACAACGTCGACTGGGTGACGTGACATGCGTCGGCCGCGCGACTGAAATGCTTCTCGCGAGCCAACGCCACCAGGTAGGACATCTGCCGGACGAACATAAGTTTACTATATATGTACACAATGTTGGAGTGAAGGCCTATTCAATATAGCCCATTCGTCATATCGCTGCGACCGGATATGCGATCGGGCAAGCCTATCGGATGATTTGAAAGCAGGATGAAGCGTGATCGTCAGACTCTGAGGTCAACGCGCATGCGACCGGTGGAGCCGATGCCGACAAGCTTGTCGCCAAGGCACGTCAGACATAGTGTTGCATCAGATACTTTATGGATCCTGACGCAGCCCGTCGGCATCACTGATGCACCTCACCCAAGCCGAAACCTGCAGTTTTCTTAACCGTTTAGACCAAATGTCGCGGTGGCGACGGAATTTGCGCGTTCGACGCGTTACCGAGCCATCGCGGACGGTACACAATGCCCGCCACCGCTTCGATCCGCCAACGGATACGCATTCATGAAAAGAGTCGTTCGCACGCTCGCCTTCGCGGTGCTGATCGCTGCCCTCGTGGGCGGCGCAATCTGGGCGTTTCCGACAGGCGATCCGGGAGCGGGGCGGCGCGGCCAGCACGGCAAGTCGGCTGACAACGGCGATCCCGTTCCCGTCACAGTCGCACCCGCGAAGGTGATGGACGTGCCGATCTATCTGGAGGGCGTGGGCACGGTGAAGGCCCGCAACCTGGTAACGGTTCGCGCCCAGGTCGATGGCAAGCTGCTCAGCGTCAACTTCAAGGAAGGGCAGGACGTCACCAAAGGCGATGTGCTCGCCAAGATCGATCCGGTAACCTACCAGGCCCAGCTGGACCAGGCGATCGCCAAGAAGGCGCTGGATGCGGCATTGCTCGCCAATACCAAGCGCGATCTCGAACGCTACGAGAAGGTCGGCACGCTGGCGCAATCGCAGCAGCAGATCGACACGCAACGCGCGCTCGTGCAACAGCAGGAAGCGCAGGTGCAATCCGACACGGCCGCAGTGGACAACGCCACTGCAATCGTCGGCTACACCAGCATCGTCGCACCGATCTCCGGACGTACCGGCATTCGCCTTGTCGATGAAGGCAACCTCGTGCACTCGGGCGATGCCGGCGGCATCGTCGTGATCACGGAGGTGAAGCCGATTTCGGTCGTCTTCACGCTGCCGCAGCAGCAATTGCCGCAGGTGGTCAAGGGCGAGCAGGGCGGACAGCTGACAGCAGTCGCCTTCACGACGGACGGCAAATCCGAACTCGACAAGGGTGTGCTGCAGGTCATCGACAACCAGATCGATCCCACGACGGGCACGGTGCGCCTGAAGGCGGAGTTTCCCAATGCGCAGACACAGCTGTGGCCGGGCCAATTCGTCAACGTGCGGCTGCTGGTCGATACGCTCAGTCACGTCGTGACGGTACCGGCGCCGGCGATCCAGCGCGGGCCAAGCGGCACGTTCGTCTACGTCGTGGCCGGAGACGGCAGCGTGGCGATGCGCCCGGTGCACGTGGGGCAGCAGACCGCCAGCGACGCCGTCATCAGCGATGGCCTGGCGGAAGGCGACAAGGTCGTGACGTCGGGCTTCGGGCGGCTGTCCGACGGGGCGAAAATTTCGGTCGGCGACGCGGCGCCAGCCTCATCTGCGCCGCACGAGAAGAAGCACGACGGTGAGCACCGTCACCACCGGGACAACGCGAGCGCCGCGCCATGAGCGTCTCCGGCCTGTTCATACGCCGGCCGATCGCGACAGCGCTGCTGGCGGTGGCGTGCGTTCTCGGCGGCCTCCTGGGCTATCTCGGTCTGCCGATCTCGTCGCTGCCTCAGGTCGACTTCCCAACAGTCGAAGTGACGACACAGCTGCCAGGCGCCAATCCCGATACCATGGCGCGTCTCGTCACGGCGTCGCTGGAGCGGCAATTCGGACAGATCCAGTCGCTCGATTCGATGACGTCGGTCAGTTCTTTCGGCTTCAGCCGCATCACGCTGCAATTCACGCTCGATCGAGACATCGACTCGGCGGCGCAGGACGTGCAAGCGGCGATCAATGCCGCCGGCTCGACGCTGCCACGCAACCTGCCGTATCCGCCATCGTACGCGAAGGTCAATCCCGCGGACGCGCCGATCGTGACGCTGGCGCTGATGTCCGACACGCAGGCAATGCGGCAGCTGTCGGATCTCGCCGACACGCTGATCGCGCAACGCATGGCCTCGGTATCGGGAGTGGGCCGCGTGTCCGTGGAAGGTGGCATCCGGCCGGCGGTGCGTATCGAGGCCGACAACGCGCGGCTGGCCGGCTACGGCCTCAGCCTGGACGACATCAATACGGCCGTGAACGCCGCCAACGTTTCCGGACCGAAGGGCTCGCTGGACGGCGCGCACCAGTCCTACACGATCGCCGCCAACGACCAGCTCGACAGCGCGGCGAAGTACGAGGACGTGGTGGTCGCCTACCGCAACAGCGCGCCGGTACGGATCAAGGATGTCGCGACCGTGGTCGATGGCCTGGAAAACGTCCGCGTCGACGGTCGTTACGATGGCAAGCCGGCGGTTTTGATCGACGTGCAGCGGCAGCCGGGTGCCAACGTCATCGACACCGTGGAGCGCATCAATCGTGAATTGCCGCGGTTGGAGCGCGCCATGCCGGCCGGCACTAGGCTGCAGGTGGTGCACGACAGAACCAGTACGATCCGGGCCTCGGTGCGCGACGTGCAGTTCACGCTGGCACTCAGCGTCGGGCTCGTCGTGCTGGTAGTGCTGCTGTTCCTGCGGTCGATCCGCGCGACGATCATCGCCGGTGTGGCGTTGCCGGTGTCGCTGATCGCGACGTTCGGCGTCATGTGGTTCTGCGGCTTCAGCCTGGACAACCTGTCGCTGATGGCGCTGACGATCGGCACGGGGTTCGTCGTCGACGATGCGATCGTCATGATCGAGAACATCGTGCGGCATCTGGAGAAGGGCGTCAAACCGATGCAGGCGGCGCTCGACGGCGCGCGCGAGATCGGCTTCACGGTGATCTCGCTGACGCTGTCGCTGATCGCGGTGTTCATCCCGCTGCTGTTCATGACGGGTCTGGTCGGCCGCATGTTTTCGGAGTTCGCGCTGACGCTTACAATCGCCGTCATCGTTTCGGCCGTCGTATCGCTGACGCTGACACCGATGATGTGCTCGCGACTTCTCAAGGCCGGTCACCATGCCGAGGGAGAGCAAGGGGGCAACCGGTTTAGCCGGGCGCTCAACAACGGCATGGACAGCGTCGTGCGCAGCTATTCCCGGTCACTGGAGTGGGTGCTGCGTCACCAGCCGCTGACGCTGCTGGTAACGCTGGCGACCGTTGTTCTGACGATCTGGCTCTACGTCATCATGCCGAAGGGATTCCTGCCGAACCAGGATACCGGGCTGATCAATGCGATGGTCGAGGCCGGGCCGCAGGTTTCGTTCAGCGAAATGAGCCGGCTGCAGGCGGACATCGGCGCGGTCATCAGCAAGGACCCCGACGTGACCGGCGTGGCCTCCATCGTCGGCATCGGCGATCTCAATGCCACGGAAAACACCGGAAGCCTGAAGATCATCCTGAAGCCGCGCGACGAGCGTGGCGCGAGTGCCAGCGCCATCATCGAGCGGCTGCAGCGCGAGGTAGGCAAAGTCACCGGCGTTACCGTCTATTTCAAGCCACTGCAGGACGTGCAGATCTCGACGCAGGCGAGCCGGGCGCAGTACCAATACACGCTCGTTTCTACCGATCCGACGGAAGTGAGCGCGTGGGCGACGAAGATAGGCGACGCGCTCAAGGCGTCGCCGGCGCTGCGGGACGTTGCCTCCGAGGCGCAGGACGGCGGCTTGGCGGCACGCATCGACGTCGACCGCGACACGGCGGGTCGGCTTGGCGTGACCATGCAGGCCGTGACGGACGCGCTGAACAATGCCTTCGGGCAGCGTCAGGTCTCCACGATTTTCGCGCAGGCCAATCAGTATCGCGTCGTGCTGGAGACTAAGAAGGCGGACCAGCTCGATCCCTCTCGTCTTGCGCGCCTTTACATACCGGCGGCGTCGGCTTCACAGGTTCCTCTCAGTTCCATCGCCAAGGTTGACTTCGTTACAGCACCCCTCGTCATCAGCCATCAGAACCAGTTTCCGTCAGTTACGATCAGCTTCAACATCGCGCCGGGTGCAGCGCTATCCGATGCGCTGCTGGCGATCGACCAGGCGAAAGCTTCCGTTCACTTGCCTGCAACGGTGAGCGGCACCTTCTCAGGCGATGCGGCCGAGTTCACCAAATCGCTCGACGGACAGCCGTGGTTGATCCTCGCGGCCGTCGTCACGATCTACATCGTGCTTGGCGTGCTTTATGAAAGCTTCATTCACCCGTTCACGATCCTGACGACGCTACCGTCGGCGGGAATCGGCGCGGCGCTGTCGCTGATGCTCACCGGCAAGGATCTGTCGTTCGTGGCGCTGATCGGCATCATCCTGCTGATGGGCATCGTCAAGAAAAACGCGATCATGATGATCGACTTCGCGCTCGATGCCGAACGAACACGCGGGCTGACGCCGATGCAGTCGATCACGGAGGCCGCGGCACTGCGCTTCCGACCGATCATGATGACAACGCTGGCGGCGCTGTTCGGCGCGTTGCCGCTGGCGCTGGAAGGCGGGACGGGGTCCGAGTTGCGCAACCCGCTCGGCATTACGATCATCGGCGGTCTGCTGCTCAGCCAACTGCTGACGCTCTACACCACGCCCGTCATCTACCTGACGATGGAGCGGTTACGCGCGCGGCTGTCGCGCAACGACCCTGAGGCACAGGCGGCGGTGAACCCGGCGGAGTAGCCATGAACGTGTCGCGCATCTTCATCGAGCGGCCGCTCGGCACGACGCTGCTGGCGATCGGGCTGTTTCTGCTCGGCATGGTGGCGTACGACAAACTGCCGGTGGCCAGTCTGCCGTCCATCGAGTTTCCGACGATCCGCATCAACGTCAGCCGGCCAGGGGCTGATCCGGAAACGATGGCGGCAAGCGTGGCCGCGCCACTGGAACGGCGACTGGGCGAAATCGCCGGCGTCACCGAGATGACGTCGGTCAACGCCCTCGGCTCGACATCGATTTCGATGCAGTTCGATCTCAACCGCAGCGTCGATGGCGCGGCGCGCGACGTGCAGGCGGCGATCAACGCCGCATCGGCCGATCTGCCGACGGACCTGCCGCAGGTGCCGACTTTGCGCAAAGTGAACCCGGCCGCCTCGCCCGTCATCATTCTGGCGCTGACGTCGAAGACACGCACAACCAACGCCCTCTATGACGCGGCCGATACCGTCATCGCGCAACGGCTGTCGCAGGTCGAGGGCGTGGCGGAAGTGACGGTCAGTGGCGCCGACCAGCCTGCGGTGCGCGTGCAGACCGATCCGTCGCTGATCGCGTCGCTCGGCGTCAGCCTGGACGAGATCCGCGATGCCATCGACAAGGCGAACACACTGGCGCCGATCGGTTCGCTCGACGGCGTGCAACAGACGATGGCGGTGCAAGCGAACACGGAGATCTCCAAGCCGGCGGACTACAGGGCTCTCGTCGTCAAGCGAAAGGACAACGGCGACGTCATTCGCCTGGGCGATGTCGCCACCGTGATCCAGGGCACGCGCAACACGCGTTCCTCGGCGCGCTTCAATCGCGAACCGGCCGTACTGCTGATTATCACCAAACAGCCGACGGCGAACGTGCTGGACACGGTGGATCGCGTGAAGGCCATGCTGCCGGAATTGCAAAAGTGGATTCCGTCAGGCATCGACATCTCGGTGCTGGCGGATCGCACGACGACGATTCGCGCCTCCGTGGCGGACATGCAGAAGACGCTGGCGCTCTCCATCGTTTTGGTGATGCTCGTCGTTTTCGTGTTCTTGCGACGCGCAACGCCGACGATTGCGGCGGGGCTGACCGTGCCGTTGTCGCTCGCGGGAACGTGCGCGGCGATGTGGGCATCAGGCTACTCGATCAACAATCTTACGCTCATGGCGCTCGCCGTTGCTGTGGGCTTCGTCGTCGACGATGCGATCGTCATGATCGAGAACGTCTATCGCAACATGGAGGACGGCCTAAAGCCGATGCAGGCCGCATTGGCCGGCGCGCGGCAAATCGGCTTCACCGTCATTTCGATTTCCGTTTCGCTGATCGCGGCGTTCATTCCTGTTCTGTTCATGAGCGGCATCGTGGGCCGGCTGCTGCACGAATTCGCGATGACACTGGCGTTCGCCATCGCGATATCGGCGGTGGTGTCGCTGTCACTGACGCCGATGATCTGCGGGCATTTCCTGAAGCCGCACAGCCAGGATCGGCAGACGTTGTTCGATCGGCTGTTCGAGGGCGCACTCGACCGCATCATCCGGGGGTACGGCCGGACGCTGGATGTCGTTCTCAATCACAAAACCGAGACGCTGATGGTGCTGCTCGGCACCATCGTCCTGACCGTGCACCTCTACATCGCGACGCCGAAGAGCTATTTTCCACCGGACGACACAGGGCTGATCATGGCGTCAACCGAAGCCAGTGCGGACGTCTCCTTCGCCACCATGTCCGACCTGCAGGCGAAGGCGCTTGAGGTCATCCTGGCCGATCCAGCGGTGGCCGGCATCGGCTCCTCCGTAGGCGCCGGCGGCCCGAACCCGTCGATGAACCAGGGCCGCATGTTCGTGTCGCTGAAGCCACTGGCGGAGCGTGGCGGCTTGAGCACGGCGCTGATCATCGACCGCCTGCGCGGGCCACTGGGGAAAGTCGTCGGGCTGCAGACGCGGCTGGTGCCGTCGCAGGACATCCGCACCGGGGCGCGGCAGGGCAAGGCGCAGTACCAATACACGGTGTGGAGCCTGCAGCTGCAGGATCTCGTCACGTGGCTGCCGAAAATCATGGATGCCGTGCGCGACGTGCCGGGCGTCGTCGATGCCTCGACGGATCGCGAGCAGGGCGGACTGCAGCTGAACGTCACCATCGATCGCGACGTCGCCTCGCGGCTTGGCGTCGACGTCAGCGCGATCGATGCGGCGCTGGCGAACGCGTTGTCGCAGCGGCAGATCTCGACGATCTACGCAGCGCGGAACCAGTATCGTGTCATCCTGGAGATCGATCCGCGGTATCAGCGGCAGGCTGCGGATCTGTCGAAGATCTACGTCCCGAGCAAATCGGGCGGAGCCGTGCCGCTGTCGGCGCTGGTGACGCTGGGCACCGACTATGCGCCGCTGGTCGTCAATCACCAGGGTCCCTTCCCCGCCGTGACAGTAAGCTACAATCTGAAGCCGGGAGTCAGCCTCGAAACGGCCCTCAACGGGATCGATCGGGCGCTGGCTCAATTGAAGATGCCCGAGTCCATCCGGGGCGAGCCGGCGGGCGACGCCAAATCGTTCGCGGAGCAGGCGCGCATGCAGCAGCTGCTGATCCTGGCAGCGTTGGCGGCGGTCTACATCGTGCTGGGAGTGCTGTATGAGAGCCTGGCGCATCCGCTGACGATCATTTCGACGCTGCCGTCGGCGGGGCTGGGAGCGCTGCTGGCGTTGCATCTCGCCGGCATGGATCTTTCGGTCATCGCCTTCATCGGCGTGGTGCTGCTCATCGGAATTGTGAAGAAGAACGGCATCATGCTGGTCGATTTCGCGCTCGATGCCGAACGGAGCCGAGGGCTGCCGCCGCAGGAGGCGATCCGCGAGGCGTGCCTGGAACGCTTCCGGCCGATTCTGATGACGACGCTGGCCGCCGTTCTGGGCGCCTTGCCCCTGGCGCTGGCGGAAGGTCCCGGATCGGAATTGCGGCGTCCGCTCGGCATTACTATCATCGGCGGCCTCGCCGTGTCGCAAATCCTGACGCTTTACACGACGCCGGTGATCTACCTACTGCTCGACAGGCTGCACCATCGGTTCCGGTCATCGGAGGCCAGTCCGGCGCCCTCTGCATTGTCTGCCGTTGGTAAGTAGAAACGCAGACGTCCCGCGGCGTTGACCAGCGCTCAATTAGTGGTTAGCAGCAATCTGCTGAAGGCGAACGAATCGCGCGAGGATTCCTGCATGAAGGCCGTCATTCTGGCCGGTGGCCTCGGAACACGGCTGGCGGAAGAGACGCATCTGCGACCCAAGCCGATGGTCGAGATCGGCGGACGCCCTATCCTCTGGCACATCATGAAGATGTACTCGACGCATGGCGTCAACGAATTCGTGGTGTGCTGCGGCTACAAGGGCTACCTGATCAAGGAATACTTCGCCAACTATCTGCTGCACATGTCGGATATCACATTCGATATGATCGAAGGCCGGATGGATGTGCACCAGCGCAAGGCCGAGCCGTGGCGCGTGACGCTCGTCGATACGGGCGAACACACGCTGACCGGGGGGCGACTGAAGCGTGTCGCGGAATTCCTGAAGGACGAGCCGTTTTTCTGTCTCACGTATGGTGACGGCGTGTCGGACATCGACATCGGCGCCGAGATCGCGTTTCACAAGAAGCACGGGCGGCAAGCGACGGTGGCGGCGGTGCGCCCTCCCGGCCGCTACGGCGCTCTCGACAAGAACGGCGATGAAGTTCTGGGCTTTACGGAGAAGCCGAAGGGCGACGGCGGCTACATCAACGGCGGCTTCTTCGTGCTGGCGCCGGCCTGCCTGGATCGAATCGACGGCGATGACACTGTCTGGGAGGGCGAACCCCTGGCCGGGTTGGCAAGATCCGGTGAATTGAGGGCGTTCGAGCACGACGGCTTCTGGCAGCCGATGGATACGCTGCGTGACAGGACCCACCTTGAAGAGCTATGGGCGTCGGGCAAAGCGCCATGGAGGACGTGGTGACCATTGCGACGCTCGACTGGAGCGGGCGCAAGGTTTTTCTGACGGGGCACACCGGCTTCAAGGGCGGCTGGCTCTGCCATTGGCTGCACCGGCTGGGGTGCGAAGTTCACGGTTTCGCACTCGATCCGCCGACGCAACCGAACCTGTTTTCCGTGACGCGCGTGGCGGCGCTTCTGGCCAGCGACACGCGGGCCGACCTGCGCGATGCCGAAGCCGTGTCCGCTGCGATGCGGGCGGCAAAGCCGGATATGGTTCTTCATCTGGCGGCCCAGCCCCTCGTGCGCGACGGGTATCGCGAACCGCTCGGCACATTCGCGACCAACGTGATGGGGACGGCGCATGTGCTCGAAGCCGTGCGGGAGATTGCCTCGATCCGCGCGGTTGTCGTCGTCACGACGGACAAGGTTTATGAAAACCGTGAGTGGCTGCATCCTTACAAGGAGAGCGATCCTCTCGGCGGCTACGACCCCTACAGCGCGAGCAAGGCTGCGGCCGAGATCGTCACGGCCAGTTACCGGTTGTCGTATTTCCAGCAATCGGCGCGCGTTGCAACGGCGCGGGCCGGCAACGTGATCGGCGGCGGCGACTGGGCAAAGGACCGGCTTATCCCGGATTGCCTGATTGCGTTTGCCGAGGGCAGGCCCGTGACACTGCGGTACCCGCGCGCGATCCGGCCCTGGCAGCACGTTCTCGAACCGCTCGCGGGCTACATCATGCTGGGCGACAAGCTGTTCGACGAGGCCGCCTCGGGATTTGACCGGGCCTGGAATTTCGGCCCGAATTCGGACGGGGACGCGGAAGTGGGGCAAGTGGCGCAGCTTGCAGCCGAACTCTGGGGAGGGCAAGCGACAGTCAACCAGGTGGCGGGCGACGGCGACCAGCCGCACGAGGCCGGGCTGCTGCGGCTCGACAGTTCGCTGGCGCAGGGCTTGCTCGGATGGATGCCGCGCTGGAGCCTGCGTACGGCGGTGGAACAGACCATTGCCTGGCAGAGGGCTTGGCAGTCGGGGGATGACATGACGTCGATCATGAGGGACCAGATCGATCGCTATCTTGCGAGCCCGGTGCCTTGACCGACCGCTTCGACATCCGCGAGACGGCCTTGAACGGGCTGGTGGCGCTCACGAAGCGGCGGATTGCCGACGCGCGAGGATTTCTGGAGCGCATGTACTGCGTCGAGGATCTGGCGCCCTATCTCGGCGATCGGCGAATTGAACAAATCAACCGCACATTGACATTGCGGCAAGGCACCGTGCGCGGCTTGCACTATCAGCGGCCGCCCCACGCAGAAACCAAGATCGTGAGCTGCCTGCGCGGCGCGGTATTCGATGTCGCCGTCGACCTGCGCTCGGGATCGCCCACTTTTCTGCAATGGCACGCAGAGTTGCTCAGCGGCGACAACGGCGCCGTGCTAATCATACCGGAAGGATTTGCGCACGGTTTCCAGACACTGGAGCCCGACTGCGAGATGGCATATTTTCACACGGCACGGTATGTCCCGAGCGCCGAGAGTGGTTTGAACGTACGAGATCCAGCCATCGGCATCCGCTGGCCAGCGCCGATCGCAGATCTGTCCGATCGCGACACGGCCCTGCCCAACGCCGACGCGAGCTTCACAGGGCTTTCCGTATGAAGTGCCGGCACTGCCGCCACGAACTTTCGCTGCAACTGCTGGATCTGGGCAGTTCACCGCCCTCCAATGCCTATTTGACGGCTGCCCAGCTGTCGGCTCCGGAGAAGTGGTTTCCGCTGCGCGTCCTCGTCTGCGAGGGCTGCTGGCTGGTTCAGACCGAGGACTTCGCCGACGCCCACGAGCTGTTCGCCGCCGACTATGCCTACTTCAGCGGATTTTCCGCCAGCTGGCTCGATCATGCGCGGCGCTATGTGGACGAGATGGTCGTGCGCTTCGCCCTGTCGCCGCAAAGTCACGTGGTGGAGGTGGCGGCCAACGACGGCTACCTGCTGCAGTACGTGACGGCACGCGGCATTCCGTGTCTCGGAGTTGAACCGACAGCGAGCACGGCGGACGCGGCGCGCCGGAAAGGCATTCCGATCGTTCAGGAGTTCTTCGGGCGACAGCTTGCCGCGCGGCTGAAGGCGGAGGGCAAGGCTGCCGATCTCATGGCGGCCAACAACGTGCTGGCGCACGTGCCCGATATCAACGACTTCGTGGCCGGCTTCGCGGACCTGCTCCAGCCGGACGGTGTCGCGACGTTCGAGTTTCCCTGGCTCGTCAACCTCATCGACGGTTGCCAGTTCGACACGATCTATCACGAGCACTTTTCGTATCTGTCTCTGACGGCGGTCGAAGGCGTGTTCAAGGCCAACGGGCTGGCATTGTTCGATGTCGAGGAGCTGCCCACGCATGGCGGCAGCCTTCGCGTTTTTGCCCAGCGCTCCGACACGGGAAGACGGCCAGCAAGCGAACGGCTTGACGCCCTGCGGACGCGGGAAGCCGGAGTGGGCGTTGCGTCGGCGGCGTTCTATTCTGGGTTTCAGGCGCGGACCAATGCCGTCAAGGACGGCTTCGTGCGGTTCCTGCTCGATGCGAAACGGGATGGAAAGACCGTGGCCGGCTATGGTGCCGCGGCCAAGGGCAACACGCTTCTGAACTACGCCGGGGTGCGCGGAGACTTGGTCCAATTCGTGGTCGACAAGAACCCGGCGAAGCAGGGCCGCTTCCTGCCCGGCAGCCGCATCGCGATCGTCGACGACGAGGAACTGCGTCGGCAGCGGCCCGACTTCATCGTGATCTTCCCGTGGAACCTGAAGACCGAGATCATTGGGCAGCTGGGCTTCGCACGAGACTGGGGCGCGCGGTTCGTGACGGCCGTGCCGACGTTGGAGATAGGATGACCGAGATCGCAGTTTCGGGCGCCTCCGGCTTCATCGGCCGCTCCGTCACAAAGGAGCTGCAACGACGCGGCGTGGCAGCGACACTGATTGCGAACAGTCGTGGGCTCGATACGGCGGCGGGCGGATTTCGCGCTGTCCAGTTCGACATGGCGGATGACGGAGCGCTCGACGGCCTGTACGAGAAGCTTGGACGCCCGAGGACGCTTATTCATCTCGCCTGGGGTGGGCTGCCGAACTACGAATCCAACAGCCACGTCGAGGTTGAACTTCCCATCCAGTACCGATTTCTGGACGCGCTACTGACCCAGGGTTTGAAGCGTGTGGTGGTTGCCGGGACGTGCCTGGAGTACGGCAGTATCAGCGGCGCACTTCGTGAAGACGCCATTGCGGCGCCGCATACGCCCTATGGCTTCGCGAAAAACACATTGCGCCAAATGCTGGAGTTCCGCCAAACGGCGAAACCTTTCGAACTGGTTTGGGCGCGGCTGTTTTATCTGTTCGGCGATGGGCAAAATCCAAAATCGCTCTACAGCCAGCTGCAGGCGGCCGTGGCGGCGGGGGCGGCGGCGTTCCCCATGTCGGGCGGCGAGCAGGTGCGCGATTTTTCCGACGTCGCTGACGTGGCGCGCGTGATCGTAACTCTCGGCTTGACGGACGCTGATCTCGGGATCGTCAACGTATGTTCGGGAACTCCGCGAACCGTGCGATCACTCGTCGAAGGCTGGATCAAAGAGAACAACTGGTCGATCACGCCCGATTTGGGACGCTATCCATATCCCGCGTATGAACCGTTCGCCTTCTGGGGCGATGCGAGCAAACTGCAACAGATCATGGGCTCCGAGCATGCACAGCCTTAAGCCGATCTACACGGAAGCGGGGTTTCCCGTGTTCCAGAACAAAATGTATGCGAGCCGCGAGGCAGCAGTCGGTTGCCCGAAGGGTGACATCGAGATCCGCCAGGACGCCAGCACCGGCCTCATCCGCAATGCCGCATTCGATCCCACGCTCGTCGACTACAGCGCCGACTACCAGAACGAGCAAGGCGTGAGCGACGCGTTCCAGCGGCACCTGCTGGAAGCGCGCGACATCGTCTCGCGTCACCTGGCCAGCCGGCCGATCATCGAGGTCGGCTGCGGCAAGGGCCTGTTCATGCAGATGTTGCGCGACGCCGGTCACGCCGTGACAGGCGTCGATCCGACGTACGAAGGCGACGATCCGTCGATCATCAAGGAGTACTTCAGCGACAAGCTGAACCTCAGCCGGAACGGTGTCGTCCTGCGACACGTCCTGGAGCACATCCCTGACCCGATCGCTTTCCTGAAGCACGTGCGTGACGTGAACGGCGGCGGCCTCGTGTACATCGAAGTCCCGAGCGTCGATTGGATCAAGGCCAACAATGCGTGGTTCGACGTCTTCTACGAGCACGTCAACTACTTCCGGCTCGACGACTTCAAGCGGATATTCGGCAGCATTCTAGAAGCCGGTGCTTTTTTCGGCGGGCAGTACATCTTCGTGGTGGCGGAGCTGGCGAGTTTGCAGGATCCGCAACGAGAGCCGTCGGACGTCTACGAGTTCAACGCGGATTTCCTCGGAACCGTTTCGGATTTCGCGAGCGTTCTACGGGCCTCGCGTCAGCAGCCGGCGCAACAGATCGCGGTGTGGGGCGGAGCCTCCAAAGGCGTGATCTTTTCGCTACTGATGCAGCGCCGTGGCCTGGAGCCGACGTTCGCCATCGATCTCAACCCGGCCAAACAAGGAAAGTTCATGGCCGCCAGCGGCCTGGAAATCCTGTCGCCGGAGGCGGCCAACGCGAGGTTGCCCGACGGCGCCACGGTATTCGTGATGAACAACAACTATCTGCCCGAGATCAAGACGATGTCCGGCAATCGCCTGAACTATATTTCGGTGACACAATGACCAAATTCGAAGACGAGCGGCGCGAACGAATCTCGGCCAACGGCAGCAATGCCGAATTGAAACGGGTCAGCGACGAGTTTGTCGTGACGTCGGTGGCGGCCCAGTACTCCTACAATTTTTCCTGGCTCGGACGTCCGATCATTCAATATCCGCAAGACATCGTGGCGATGCAGGAATTGATCTGGGCAATCCAGCCTGATCTCGTCATCGAGACGGGTATCGCGCATGGCGGCTCGTTGATCTTCACGGCGTCGATGCTGGAACTCGTCGCTGCCTGCGGCGGTCCCGCGGACGCGCAAGTTATCGGCATCGATATTGACATTCGCAGCCACAATCGCGCGGCCATCGAGGCACATCCGATGAGCCGGCGCATCCGCATGATCGAGGGATCGAGTATTGCCCCCGATGTCGTCGCGAAAGTCGCGGAGACGGTCTCGGCCAAACAGCGGGTGCTGGTGTGCCTCGACAGCAATCACACGCACGATCACGTGCTGGCCGAGTTGAACGCATACGCGTCCTTCGTAACTGTGGGCAGCTACTGCGTCGTGTTCGATACCGTGATCGAAAATCTTCCCGCCGAGGCGTCGGCCGACCGGCCCTGGGGCCCGGGTGACAATGCGATGACGGCGGCCAAGACTTTCGTGGCAAGTCATCCCGAGTTCGAAGTCGATCGACAGATCGACAACAAGCTGCTCATCACGGTTGCACCCTCGGGCTACCTCAAACGCGTGAAGTAGGCCGTCGAGCCTGCGAGTGGCGCAGGTTACTTGCGGATGATGATCTGGGCGTCGCCGGTGCGATTGGCGACATCGACAGCGACGGAGCCGGAAACGCGGCGACTACGGGTTCGCCAGGGCGATATTCTGGCGTTACGCGAAGCTCGTCGGTCGTCATATTGAGGACCGGGCCTTGATCGGAAGCGCAGCGTCGGCCAGCTGACGGCAACCTTGCGGGTTTCCGACGCCGAGGAAGCCGCCGAAATCCGGTTCGGGGCGCGGCAAGCGACGGAACTGCCGTCTCCTAACGTTGATCTGTTGGGATTTGCCGGGCACAAGTCTAGCGCTGGCAGGTTCGCGACGGGATTGGGGGACCGAATGATCGATTTTTGGACGGCCGGAGCGCGGGCTGAAACGCGACGTAGCCTGATCGCGTGCCTCGCCGTGGCGGTGATCGTCATGCCGTCGAGCGCTGAGGCGCAACGCAGGCGCGGGGGTGGCGACACGACACCCGTGGTCGCGGCCATCGAGGTCAAGACGGAAAAGATCAACGAGCGCGTGGCGGCCGTCGGATCCGGCCGCGCGCGCCAGCAGGTGACACTAACAACGCGCGTCGCCGGGGTCATCTCTCAGGTTCTGTTCGAGGGCGGTGCCAAGGTCGAGGCCGGACAGGTTCTCCTGAAGCTCAACGCCGAGCCGGAGTCCATCGCCGTCGAGACCGCGGACGCGCAAAGGGCGCAAGCATTCGACATGGTCGAGCGCTACAAGCAGCTCAACGAGAATGCGCTGTCGCGCGTCACTCGCGCCGAAGCAGACACGGCCCTTAAGGTGGCCGATGCCGCGCTGCGTCGGGCACGCGAAGACCTGGATCGGATGACGATCAAGGCACCGTTCGCCGGCATCATGGGCCTCACTAATCTGCAGACCGGCGACTACCTGGCGGTCGGCAATCCCATCGCGTCAATCGACGACCGCTCGACCATCATCATCGAGTTCACCGTTCCCGAGGCGGCGGCGCCGTCGATCAAGCTGGACATGCCGATGCGGGCCAGCCTCGTGGCGCGTCCGGGCGAGATCTACAATGGCAAGGTGCAGGCGTTCGGCACGCGCATCGATCCCGTCACGCGGACGCTGGCGGTGCGCGGTGAGATCCCCAATCCAGATTCGGCGCTGATACCGGGCTCGACGTTCTCCGTCAGTGTGCAACTTGCGGGTAACGAGGCGCCCGTCGTTCCCGGCCTGGCGATCCAGTGGGACCGAGCCGGCGCGTACGTGTGGCGGCTCAAGGATGACGCAACGGTGGAGCGCGTCGACGCCGCCATCGTCGCGCGTGACGGCGATCGCGTGTTCATCGACGCGGCGCTGAAGGCCGGCGACAAGGTCGTGAGCGAAGGCGGTGGATTGCTGCGCGCCGGACAGAGCGTCAAACAGCAACAGGGTTCCTGACGACTGCCGCACGGCAAGCATCGCAGCCTTAGCCATGGATCCCGCCGACATGAGCTCTTCCAGCCCTAATACTTCCCCTCACACACGCACCGGCGACGACGGTGGCTGGGTCGGCGTCTTCGTGCGCAGGCCGATCCTGGCGGTGGTGCTCAATCTCCTGGTCATCATCGCCGGCATTGCCGCGGTGCAATCGATCGAAATCCGCGAACTGCCTGACGTCGACCGGCCTGTCGTTACGGTGCGCTCGACCTACACGGGCGCGACGCCTGAGAGCATGGATGCGCAGATTACCGCCATCGTCGAGAGTGCCGTGTCACGCGTGCAGGGCGTCACCAGCATTTCGTCTACCTCGCAGTATGGCTCGAGCCGCGTGGCCGTCGAGTTCTCGACCGACACGGACCTGCAGGCCGCTGCCATGGACGTGCGTGACGCAGTAGCTGGCGTCACCAACCAGCTGCCCAAGGACATGGAAGACGAACCGCGGGTCGTGAAGGCCGATGCCGACGCGTCGCCGATCATCCGCATGGCGGTGGCCTCCGACAAGCTGTCGGAGAGCGAGCTGACGGACCTCGTGAACAACGTCATCGAGGATCGCCTGGCGGCGGTGGAGGGCGTGGCCGCGGCCAACTCGTACGGCTTGCGGGCCAAGACGATCGAGGTGCGCGTCTCGCAGGCGGGGCTCGCGGCGCGCGGCATCAGCCTGGCCGACTTGATCACGGCCATCGGCAAAGCGTCGGTCAACACGCCTTCAGGCGCACTCGAGAACCCGACGCAGCAGCTGCTGGTGCGCGCCGAGGCGCCGATCGATACACCGGCGGACGTCGCCGGGCTGGAACTCAATGCCCAGACCAAGGTCGGCGACGTTGCGTTCGTCCGCTGGGCGTTCCAGGAAGCGACGGCCTACACGCGGCTCGACGGCAAGACGGCCATCGGCGTCGAGATCATCCGTCAGGCCAAGGCAAATACCATCGCCATCTCCGAAGGCGTGAAAGCGGCCATCGCCGAGCTGCAGCAGACGCTGCCGGAGGGCGTGACGATCGCCGTCACGTCGGATGACGCCATCTTCATCCGCGAGTCGATCCGCGAAGTGGTGATCACGCTCATCCTGTCGACGGTCATCGTCATTCTGATCATCTACGCCTTTCTCGGCTCGATCCGCGAGACGATCGCGCCGGCGTTCGCCATTCCCGTCTCGCTCATCGGCACGCTGGCGGCGGTCTGGGCGGCGGGATTCTCCATCAATATCCTGACGCTGCTGGCTCTCGTGATCGCCACCGGGCTCGTGGTCGACGATGCCATCATCGTCGTGGAGAACATCGCGCGGCATCGCGCCATGGGTACCGGCCCACGCGCGGCGGCCGTTATCGGCACGCGCGAAATCGTGTTTGCCGTGCTGGCGACGACGGCGACGCTGGTCGCGGTGTTCGTGCCGATCTCGTTCATGCCGGGCATCGTCGGCAACCTGTTTTCCGAATTCGGTTTCGTGCTGGCGTTCTCGGTGTCGATCTCGTCGATCGTGGCACTAACGGTGTGCCCGATGCTGGCCGCGAAGCTCGGCGGCGCAGACCATCAGGTGAAGGAGGGCGAGAAGCCCGGCTGGTTTGCGCGGCTCGGCAGCGGACTGGCCGCAGCGTATGCGCGCATTCTGGACTGGTGTCTGCGCGGGCGCTATCTCGTGGTTCTGGCGTGCCTCGGCTTTGCCGCTCTTGGCTGGGGTGCCTATAAGCTTCTGCCGCAGGAAATAACGCCGTCTGAAGATCGCGGCGTGCTGCAGATCTCGCTGACCGCGCAGCAGGGCGCCAACCTCGACTACATGTCGAAACTAACACAGCGCGTGGAAGATGCGCTGGCTCCCTACAAGGAGAGCGGTGAGATCACGGGTGTCCTCACGACCGTCGGCGGCCAGGGTGCGAATCGTGCGTCGGTGGTTGCGGCGCTCGCGCCGTGGGGTGAGCGGCCGCGGTCGCAGCAGGAGATCCAACGCGAGCTACAGAACAAGCTGCAAGGCGTGCCCGGGCTGTCGGTCTCGCTGCGTTCGGCCAACAGCCTCGGTATTCGCGGCGGCGGGCAAGGGTTGCGCTTCGCCATCGCCGGACCAGACTATGGACGGCTTGCCGACGCAGCCGAGAAACTGACGAGCAAGCTGTCGGCAACTCCGGGCTTTCGCAATGCGCGGACGGACTACGATACGACGCAACCGCAGCTGTCGGTGCAGATCAATCGCGAGGCGGCGACCAAGCTGGGCGTGCCGATCGAGACGATCACCAGCCTGATCAACACCATGATTGACTACCAGAAGGCCGCGGACCTGTTCATCGGCGACGAGATCGTCGAGGTACAGGTGAAGGCAGGCGGGCGGCCGATCAACGACTCGGCCGATCTGGGCAACCTGTTCGTCAAAGCGGGCGACGGGCACTTCATCACCCTGTCGTCGCTGGTCTCGATCAAGGAGGTGGCGATCGCTCCGAGCCTTGGTCGCGAAGACCGGCAGCGTTCGGTGCCAATCTCGGCGCAGCTCGACGAAGGCATGGTGCTGGGCGACGCCGTTGCCGCCATGCGCGAGGTTGCTGCCGGAACAATCGAAAAGGACATGTCGATCCTGCTGCTGGGCGAGGCAAAGACGCTGTCGGAGACGTCGGCGAACACGGCCTTCGTGTTCGGCATCGCCCTGCTGATCATTTTCCTGGTGCTGGCGGCGCAGTTCGAAAGCATGGTGAGCGCACTGGTGATCCTGTGCACCGTGCCGTTCGGACTGGCGGCGGCGACGCTGGCGATCCTGCTGTCGGGCGGTACGATGAACGTCTACAGCCAGATCGGCCTGGTGCTGCTGGTGGGTATCATGGCCAAGAACGGCATCCTCATCGTGGAGTTCGCCAACCAGCGGCGTGACGAGGGCGAAAGCGTCGACGATGCCATTCGCGAAGCGTCGACCACACGCTTGAGGCCGGTGATGATGACGATGGCTGCTGCCGTGCTTGGTGCGTTGCCGCTGATCTTTGCACATGGCGCCGGCGCTGAAGCGCGGCTGGCGCTTGGCTGGGTCATCATCGGCGGCCTGGGCTTTGCCACCATCTTTACGCTGTTTCTCGGGCCGGTCGCCTATCGCATCCTGGCGCCGTTGTCGAAGCCGCGGGCGCACGAGACCGGATTGCTGGTGGAAGAACTGGAGGCAGCGGCACGCCAACCCGCAAACTGAGGGCTAGTGCGACGGACGTGTCGCCTTGGCCCCGCCGAGAAAGGGTGATGCGGCGATCGCTGTGAGAGCGCCCGCTGCAAGGCCCACGACTGCCGCACACGTGGCGGAGACGAGCCAGGACGCAACGGCTGAGCCGACAGGAAAGACGCCGGCGACCGCCTCGGCGGCGTGATGGATCGTGTGTTCGGGCCACGCCACACCAAATTCTGCAAGGCCGTGCAGCAGGATGCCGCCGCCGACCCAGAGCATGGCCAGCGTGCCCACAAAGCTCAGTACCTGCAGGAATGGTGGCATGCCGTAGACGAGGGCGCGTCCGATCGCGCCGGATAGGCCCCCACCGCGGCGCGCGAGATAAAGTCCGAAATCATCCGCCTTCACGATCAGGGCGACGACGCCATAGACGCCGCCGGTGATGGCAAGGGCCACGACCGCGAGAACGATCGCCTGCGAGACAATGGTGGGTGCCTCAATGTTGGCCAGAGCGATGGCCATGATCTCGGCCGAAAGAATGAAATCGGTGCGGATGGCGCCGGCAACTTTCTGATCTTCGAGCGTCTTGGAATCCTTCACGGCCTCGGCAGCCAGCTTGCCTGCATCGGCGTCGACGCTGTGCGTCAGCATGTGGTGGATCTTTTCGTAGCCTTCAAAACAGAGGTAAAGGCCGCCGACCACCAGCAGGGGCGTGATGGCCCATGGCGCAAACGCGGACAGAGCCAGCGCTGCCGGCAAGAGAAAGACCATTTTGTTCTTGAGGGAGCCCAGTGCGATGCGGCCAATGATCGGCAACTCGCGGGCGGCCGCCAGGCCGGTGACGTAGCGCGGCGTGACGGCGGCATCGTCTATCACCACGCCGGCGGCCTTGGCGGAGGCTTTCACCGCCTGCGCGGCCGCATCGTCGATCGTCACGGCAGCGAGCTTGGCCAATGCCGCTACGTCATCCAACAATGCCAGAAGGCCGCCGCTCATCGTGAGATTTCCTTGAAGGGTTGTGTGTGTGCTGTGGTGGGCAGCACATTGGCCAGATCCGCGCGAGGGTTGCAAGGCGGCGCGGCGAAATCGCCCGCTAGGCGACGACACCGCGGCGAGCGCTTGCTACTGCGAGGCGGGCTGCGGCTGGGGTCGCGACATGGCGCCCTTCGCCAATTCGGCTTCGACAGCCGAGACAAGACGGTTGGACTCCGGCGTGGTGGTGGAGAGGAACGACGTCACGAGGCGGCCGTCGCGACCGACAAGGTATTTGTGGAAATTCCATTTGGGCGCGTTGAGCCACCCCAGCTGATCGCGGGCCCAAACGTAGAACGGGTGAGCGCTGTCGCCGGATAGCGCGGCCTTGGCGGTCAGCGGAAATTTGACGCCGAAGGTCCCCTGGCAGAATTCCTTGATCTCGCCGGCGGCCTTCGGCTCCTGATTGCCGAAGTCATTGGAAGGTACGCCAATCACCGTCAAGCCCTGCGTCTGATACTTGTCGTAGAGCGCCTGCAGCCCCTTGTACTGCGGAGTGAAGCCGCAGAACGAGGCGACGTTGACCACTAGCAGAACATCGCCCTTGTACTGCGACAGGGGCATCGGCTTGCCGTCGATCGAGGTGAAGGTGTAGTCCCACGCCGTTGTCGCCGGCTGTTCGGCGCGGGCGACCTGAAACATGGTCGCCAACGAAGCAATCAAGCCGGCAAGAATGGCGCGCATCGCGGACTCCTGAGCGAGGGGTTTCAGCGATGCTAGCAGAGGCGCCGCGATGCGCAAAAAAAGATCCGCACCAGGCGAACGAACAGTCAGGACACCGTTCGTGCACCCGGCGCGGCAGGGGGAGCTCAAGAATAGTTGTCGATGCCCAGCGCTTGCGGCTTCCACCAGGGGGCGCGATCAGCATCTGGCAGGCGGGGGTCGCCCTGCGACTGGCTGACGAGCGAGATGCTGGCCTCGGGTGCCTTCATGACATTCGAGAAGACACACGGGACAAGCGCCAGAAGGACCGGGGCGGCGGCGGCTACGATTGAGAAGCTTGTCATTTGGTGGCTCCTTCCTATATGTACCGAGCGGTATTGATATAGGCCGTCTCGCTTCCGTGTCAATAACTATTTGTATCGATGAGTATGGAAGTGGTACATAGGTGGCGTGAGGTCAAGGAGAGTCGCGGTGCAAAAGGGCCGTCCCAGGGAATTCTGTGCAGATGAAGCGCTGGATAAGGCGCTGCATGTGTTCTGGCGGCAAGGCTATGAAGGCGCCTCGCTGACTGACTTAACCGAGGCGATGGGTATCAGCCGCCCGAGCCTTTATGCCGCCTTTGGCAACAAGGAAGACTTGTTCCGCCGAGCGCTCGACCGGTATGCGGAGTCGGGGCCGGGAGCCGTGCAGCGCGAGGCGCTGGCCGAGCCGACGGCGAAAGCCGTGGTGGAGCGCATGCTCCGCGGGGCCGCGACGTGTCTTACCGATCCGGACAATCCGCGCGGGTGCCTCGCCGTGCAGGGCGCGCTGTCGTGCGGGGACGCGGCTGAGTCCATCAAGAACGAGTTGTGCGGGCGCCGCGCGGCCGGAGAGGCTGCGCTGCGCCAGCGATTTGAACGCGCGAAGACGGAAGGCGATCTCAAGAGCGATGCCGATCCCGAGGCTTTGGCACGTTTCGTCGTGACCGTGCAGCAGGGCATGTCGGTGCAGGCGGCCGGTGGGGCGTCGCGCAACGATCTGATGGCGGTCGCCGAGATGGCGCTGAGAGCGTGGCCCGCTTAAGGCCCCTCGCCAGCAATTTCCCAAGGCGGATTTTTGCCGAAGCGTTCGACGAGGAAGTCGATGAAAACGCGCGTTTTCGCTGCCAAATAGCGATTTGGGGCGTAGAGGGCGTGGATATCCAGATCGCCCGGTGCGTAGGCGGGCAGTATCTCCTGCAGAGACCCTGCGCGAATCTGATCACAGACCAGAAACAACGGCAGGCGCGCGATGCCGATGCCGGCGACCGCGGCGTCACACAGGACATCGCCATTGTTTGAGGCGAGACAGCCGTTGACCGGCACCGTGACGACTTCACTCTTGTCCGCCAGCTTCCAGCGTTGTGTCGATGTGGAGTGGCCGTAGATCAGCGCGCGGTGGGTGGCGAGGTCGCGCGGTGTCTGTGGCTCGCCGTGGGCTGCCAGATAGTCCGGTGAGGCGACGAGCATCAGCGCGGTCGAGGAAAGGCGGCGCGCGATCAAGCTCGAGTCCTCCAAGTCGCC
Organism: Hyphomicrobiaceae bacterium; assembly: GCA_965279065.1. Lineage (GTDB taxonomy): Bacteria > Pseudomonadota > Alphaproteobacteria > Rhizobiales > Hyphomicrobiaceae > JAKAXS01. Next base: position 4,107,636 of record OZ257134.1, on the reverse strand, counting down.
GATGCGGATGGTGACGTCGACGCCTTCCTCCAAGGGATCGATAAAGCGGTCGTTGAGCGTCAGCTCGACCTTCAGCTCCGTGTATTTCTGCATGAAGGCGGCGATGGCGGCGCTGAGATACATCATGCCGAACGACATCGGGCCGTTGACGCGCAGCACGCCTTTTGGCTCGTCGTGAAGCCGCGAGATCTGCGCTTCCGTCTCCTCGACCTGGGCAAGGATGGCGACGCAGCGTTCGTAGTAGGCGAGACCCGCTTCCGTCGGCGCCACGCGACGTGTGGTGCGATCCAGAAGGCGGGCGCCCAGACCCTGCTCCAATTCACTGACGGCCTTGCTGACGGCGGAACGGGTCAGTCCGAGCCGGCGGGCGGCCTCGGCATAGCTGCCGCTGGAGACGACCCGCGCAAAGGCCTGCATGGCTGAGAGTTTGTCCATTTGGTTCCAAATTGGCACCAGACTGGCGATTATTTATATGATTGTACGATCATTGGCAACACGCCAATTTCCCTCAGCACAACGGAGGCGAACATGTCGAAGATCCTGGTTCTCTACTATTCGAGCTACGGCCACATCGAAAAGATGGCGGAAGCCGTTGCGGAGGGCGCGAAGTCCGCTGGGGCCGAGGTCGCCATCAAACGCGTGCCCGAGCTGGTCCCGGAAGCGGTTGCCAAGCAGCAGCACTTCAAGCTGGACCAGACGGCGCCGATCGCGACGGTGGACGAGCTCGTGGCCTATGACGCGATCATCATCGGCGTGCCGACGCGTTTCGGGAACATGCCGGCGCAGATGAAGAACTTCCTCGATCAGACCGGCGGGCTTTGGTTCGGCGGCAAGCTGATCGGCAAGGTCGGCAGCGTCTTTTCGTCATCGGCGACGCAGCATGGCGGGCAGGAGAGCACCATCCTCTCCACGCACACGGTGCTGCTCCACCACGGCATGGTGATCGTGGGCCTGCCCTACTCGTTCCAGGGACAGATGGGCGTGAAGGAGGTGACCGGCGGTTCGCCCTACGGCGCGACGACAATCGCCGACGGCGATGGCTCACGGCAGCCTTCGGAGAATGAATTGGCGGGTGCCCGCTTCCAGGGCCGCCACGTTGCAGAAATCACGGCGAAGCTCGCTGGTTAGGCGAGAGAAAGGTGTGTCATGTCTGGACTTCATCACGTTACGGCGATTGCCGGCGATCCGGCCCGCAACGTCGACTTCTACACGCGGGTGCTCGGCCTGCGGCTCGTCAAGAAGACCGTCAACTACGACGACCCCGGCACCTATCACCTGTACTTCGGTGACGAGGCCGGTAGCCCCGGCACGATCCTGACGTTCTTCCCGTGGGGGCATGCTCCGCTGGGTCGCGGCGGCGTGGGCCTGACGCACGAAACGTCCTACCGCGTGCCCGAGGGGGCCTTGGGATATTGGGCGCATCGCTTTGTCGAACTCGGCGTCAAGCACGAGGCGATCGGCAAGCGCTTTGGCGAAAGCGTGCTGACGTTCACCGATCCCGACGGCCTGAGCCTTGCGCTCGTAGGCGTGGCGGGTGCGGAAACGGAGGCCGCCTGGGCCGGGTCCGACGTTCCGGTAGAAAACGCGATCCGCGGTTTCCATGGCGCGACCCTGCTGCTTGACGACGCGAAAGCGACGGCGGGCGTGTTGGGCGTGCTCGGCTATGACGAGGTTGCACGTGATGGGACCACCACGCGCTTCAAGGCGCGCGGCAGCACCGTCGGCGGCATCATCGACATCCGCGAGGCGAAAGGCTTCCTCGCCGGCCGCATGGGTCGCGGCTCGGTACACCATCTGGCCTTCCGCGCCGCGGACGACCAGGAGCAGGCCGACATGCGGCGCCGTCTCGTCGACGAGCATCGCATGCACGTGACGGAGCAGATCGATCGCAATTACTTTCGGTCGATGTACTTCAAGGAGCCGGGCGGGATCATCTTCGAGATCGCCACCGATCAGCCTGGTTTCGCCATCGACGAGCCGGCCGACAAGCTCGGCGAGACGCTTGCACTACCGCCGCACCTCGAGGGTCGGCGGGCTGAAATCGAGGCGCACCTGGTGCCCCTCAAGGAGGCCGCATGATCGTCAAGGACACTCACGTGGTGCGCGCGGGCAGAGATGTTGCCCGCGCCGGTGCGGCCGTGGTGATGATCCACGGCCGCGGCGCCTCAGCAGAGGGCATGCTCGGACTGGCGAGTGAATTCGCCGTGCCGGGCATCGCCTATGTTGCGCCACAGGCGCCGGGATCGACTTGGTATCCGTATTCGTTCCTGGCGCCATTGTCCCAGAACGAGCCGGCGCTGTCGCAGGCGCTGGCGACGGTGGACGGCGTCGTCGCTGACGTCGTTGCCCAAGGCGTGCCGCACGAGCGGATCGTACTGCTCGGCTTTTCGCAGGGTGCGTGTCTCGCTCTGGAGTATGCGGCGCGTCATGCGCGGCGTTGGGGTGGTGTGGTCGCATTGAGCGGCGGACTCATCGGTCCGGAGGGAACACCGCGCAACTACGCGAGCCGCCTGGATGGGACACCGGTGTTTCTCGGCTGCAGCGATGTGGACTCCCACATTCCCCTCAACCGGGTGCATGAGAGCGCTGACGTACTGGTGAAGATCGGAGGGATCGTGACGAAGCGAATCTATCCAGGGATGGGTCATACCATCGTTGCGGACGAGGTGGCGCACGTGCAGCAGCTGTTGCGTTCCTTCGCCGTGGCGGACTAGATCGGCGATGGACTTCGACTTTGAAAAGCTCGCGGCCGATGAGCGTTACAAACTGCTCACCAGCACCATCGTGCCGCGACCCATCGCCTGGATCACGACCATATCTGCCGGCGGCGTCCGCAACGCGGCGCCGTTCAGCTTCTTCAATGCCATGGGCAAGGCGCCACCACTCGTTGCCATTGGCATCCAGGGCAACGACGACGGCAGTCTGAAGGACACAGCGCGCAATATCCTGGAGACGGGCGAGTTTGTGGTGAACCTGGTGACGGAGAGCGTCGCTCAAGCGATGAACCTTACGTCGATCGCCGCACCGGCCGAAATCGACGAACTTGAACTGGCCAACCTTGACGTTACCGCGTCCGTCAAAATCGAACCGCCGCGGATCGCCGCCTGCGCCGTCGCTTTCGAATGCCGGCTCCACACGCCACTGCAATTTCCGTCAGGGCAGTTCGTCGTGATCGGAGAGGTGGTGCAAGCCCATGTCGATGACGCTTACGTTCTCGATCCGGCGAAGCACACCATCGACACGGCCAAACTGGGGGCGATCGGACGTGTGCACGGGCGAGGGCTGTATGTCCGCACCGCGGAGACCTTCCAAATCGACAGACCCGCCGCGATCAAGAGCTCAAACTAACTCAGGGACGGCACCTCACGGTGCCATCCCTGGCGTGCTCTCTCCGCAACGAACTCTAGAAGCGACGGCGAAGCGCGCGATACTGCGGCTCCAATATGTTCGTCACCCGGTCAAGAAGATCCTCGTTGCGGCGAGCCTGGGTCAGTTTCCACAAGGCGCCGATGGCGAAAGCCGCGGTCACGGCAATGCCGACAGCAACTACGGGCTGTTCACGTACAAAGCGGCGCGTAGAGTCGTAAGCGTCTTCCGCCGTCTTTTCGACGGCGGCATACGCCTCGCCCGCGGTCTTTTCGGCAGCGGCATAGGCCTTCTTGCCTTCGGCCGTCACGGTGTTGGCAACCTCTTCAGCCTTGGCCTTGAGCTGCTGAACCCGGTCCTGGGCGTCATTGGCAGCCGGTGCGGCGGCTCCGAAATTGCTTTGATAGGGCTGCGCCATGTTCGGGCTCCTTTTGGGATTGTGTCATTGTCCCTGGTGCAACGCCGCATAGGGCGTGCAGTTCCGAAAGACTTTTGACGACGCAAGCGGATCGGCTTTTCAGTACAGGCGCCGACCTGATGGACAGGTCACGTTGGCTGTGCGCAGCAATTAACCCGGCGGGCGGAATGTCGCGCGTCCGTCGTCTGATTTTCGCCTGGAACTTAAGGGACTGCGATACGTTCGCGTGCCGCAACATCATGACCGGGGAATATCGCTATGCATGTCACGATCAAAGACGCCCACAAGGCCATCGAGGCCGCCCGCAAGAAGGCTGAATCGCTGAAGACCCAGATGTGCATCGCCATCGTGGATTCCGGCGCAAACCTCAAGGCTTTCCATCGCATGGACGACGCCTGGGTCGGCAGCATCGACATCGCGATCAAGAAGGCGAAGACGTCGTGCTTTTTCGGCATGAAGACGGGCGAACTGGGCAAGCTCTCGCAGCCGGGCGGGTCACTTTGGGGAATCGAGCACTCCAACGAGGGGCTCATCACTTTCCCAGGCGGCGTGCCGATCGTCGATGCCGAAGGCGTACTGGTCGGGGCGATCGGTGTCAGTGGTTCCACGGTCGAGAACGACGAGACCGTTGCGAAGGCTGGCGCGGAAGCGATCGGTATCTCCGATCTGCCAGCCCACCCCTGGCGCACGTGAGCTCTGACGCGGCTTACATATAGTCGTTCACACGCATCGCATTGGGGCCGCCGCGGATTTGTGCGGCGGTCTCGACATCGTTCAAGCGTGCGAGTGCCTCGCGGATGGCCGCGGTCAGACCCTCAACTTCTGTTTCGGTCTGAACACGGCGGCCTATGCTCGCCAGTTCCGACCCCACCAAATCTATGCATCGTCGAACTCCAGAACCTGAGGTGCGTTGGCTGGGGTAACGAGGAGCGAGGCGCACCGTTCCGCACCTGGATGCGCGTATTGGCGCAGGCACGAGGAAGAGCAAGAATGTTGCAGTGGACAGCCCGCGCACTTGTCGCGGCAACGGTTTTTTCGCTCAGTCCGATTGCCGCAACCGCGGCCATCGATGGCAAATATTTGAAGACACCGACGGGCTATCTCCTCGTGCTGAAGCCGGGCGATGACGTTTCCGGACACCTTGCGGAACTGGCCGAGCGCGAAAAGATACCTGGCGGAGCCGTCAGCGGTATCGGCTTTCTCGAGGAGGTAAAGTTCGCGTTCTTCGATGCGGAGAAGAAGGAGTACATCCCCAAGACGTTCAAGGATGTCGAGCTCACCAATCTCACCGGCAGCCTAGCCTGGAAAGACGGAGCACCTTCGACCCACATCCATGGCACCGTGGCGGGGCGCGACTATCAGGCATATGGCGGGCATATCCTCGAATCCCGCGTGGGCAGAGGTACGCTCGAACTGTACGTGACCGTGTTCGACAAGCCGCTGGAGCGGGCGTTCGACGGCGAGATCAACGCCAATACGCTGAAGGTCAAGTGAGGCCGTTCTGCTTGAACCAAGCCAGCAGGCGTGCCCAGCCGTCCTTGGCCGGCTCGGAGCGATAGCTCGGGCGATAGTCGGCGTGGAAAGCGTGCGGCGCGCCTGGATAGACGACGATCTCGCATGTCTTGCCGGCGGCCTTGCAGGCCGCACGCATTTTCTCGACCGACTCGACCGGGATGCCCTGGTCCTCGCCGCCGTATAGGCCGAGGATCGGCGCGTGCAGTTCGACGGCGACGTCGATCGGGTTCTTCGGTGTCAGCGGGCCCGTTTCGCCGACGAGGCGTCCGTACCAGGCGACGCCGGCTTTGACGGCAGGGTTGTGCGCCGCATACAGCCAGACGACGCGGCCGCCCCAACAGAAGCCGGTGATGCCGAGGCGTGCGGTGTCGCCCTTGCCAGAGGCCTTGGCGAAGGCGACCGTCGCGTCGAGATCGCTCATGACCTGCGCATCAGGGACCTTGGCGACGACGGCGCGGATCTCGTCGATGTTGGACAGCTTGAGGACATCGCCCTGGCGCGCATACATCTGCGGTGCGATCGCGCAGTAGCCTTCCTTGGCGAGGCGACGGCAAACGTCCTTGATGTGCTCGTGCACGCCAAAGATTTCCTGCACCACGATCACGACGGGGAACGGACCGGCGCCGGCCGGCATGGCGCGATAGGCCGGGATGTCGACATCGGCGGTGGGGATCTGGACTTCGCCGACTTCGAGGCCATCTGCTGACGTCGTGATGACGGACTGCGCCGAGACGGGCTGCGTTGCGAGCGCGAAGCCGGTTGCGACCGTGGTGACCAGCGCCTGCCGGCGGGAGAAGTTGACACGCGGCATCAGGCTCATCAGGTCGTTGGCAAAGTTTATGTCATGCGCCGTCGCGCCGGTTTCGTCATTCATTGAACTCTCCTATCAGCCGGATCACGTTTTTCGGACGGCAAGGTGACGGCCCGATGTACGACCGCTCCGGCCATCGGCGCGCTTGCGTTCATCTGATGCCGAGCAAGTCGTTTTAAAAGTGGCAATCGATGCGCTAGCGTCGGGTCATGGCAAAGGGCAAGACGACCAATCCCACCAAGCGCAGCCGCCCCCGGCCGCTGAAGGTGCCGTGCCGCGGAGAGCGGGACTATGCGTTCACCGCAGCAAAGACCGCCGTGCTGTCGATCGACATGCAGCGCGACTTCTTTGATGACGACGGGGCGATGCGCGAAATCGTGCCGCGCGTGGCTCTGATGCTGGATGCGGCCCGGGCCATCGGCTGTCGCATCGTGCATACTCGCGAAGGCTATGCGGCGGATCTTTCCGACGTCACTGCGTATCGCAAGTCGCTCGGCTACGTTGGGCGCCCCGGGCCGACGGGGCGCTTTCTGATCCGCGGCGAATGGGGACATGATTTTCTCGACGAGGTGGCCCCGCGAGCGGGTGAACTCGTCATCGACAAGCCGGGGTTCAGCGCCTTCTACGGCAGCGACCTGCATGCGCAGCTTCAGGCTGTGGGGATCGACCACCTCATCCTGAGCGGAGTGACGACGCAATGCTGCGTGCACTCAACGCTGCGGGAGGCCGTCGATCTTGGCTATTGGTGTCTGACAATCGCCGACTGCTGTGCTGCCGAAGATCCGGCGCTGCACGATGCCGCCTTGCAGTTGATCGCGGGCGAAGGCGATCTGTTCGGCTGGGTGTGCGACCTGCCGGACTTTCTGGGTGCGACGCAGGTCATCTCGTAAGTGGCCCGGCAATAAAAAACTCGCGAAGCCCCGGCGCTTCGCGAGTTTGTTCTAGATCGGTCGCCCAGAGGCGGCCAGTCCTATCACCACCGGCGACGACGCCGTCTGCGACGGCTCGGTCCGATGTAGAGGCCAATACCGGGGCCCCAACCATCACCACCCCAGCGCCGACCACGACGACGGCGGCGACGACGACGATGGGCCTCAGCCGGCTGAGCCGTCGTTGCCAGAGCCAGACCCGTCACGCCCGTCAGACCGAGGGCAGTGACACCGTATGAGCCGATGGAGCTCACGGCGTAGATCGCGACCATTGCGACGACAGCGATGCCGCTAGCGATGCCGCGTCCGAGGATGCGCACGATATTCGTCACGCCTCCTACGGTCTTGGCAACGATACCTTCTCCGCTAGTCATTGTATTTTCCACTCCGCGTTTTGCAGTTTGGGTCAAGTTGTAACTAATCAGCTGCAAATCGGTTCACTTGACGCAGTCGATTTTCTGATCTCTCAAAATGCCGGGCCGCGTGAAACGAGACGAGTTGACGCCAACCTCGCCACATGACTTGACTCCAAAAGGCTAGCATGTGGTTGCCTATAGCGCAATCCGACGATCCTGGTGCGCTGCACACCAAATGCAAGGAAAGATTAAGAAATTCGAGTTCTCAGAGTACCTTCATGTTTTCTTGACCTTTGCGGGGCGCGCACAAACATTGCCCTGCGATCCTAAGCAATCAGGACCAACAATAATCAGGGCCCGGTGAATGACGAAGAAGCCTACGTATGTCCTTGGCATCAATGCCTACGATCATGACGTCAGTGCCTGCTTGTTGCGGGACGGAAAAATCGCTTTCGCGATCGAAAAAGAGCGGATCACGCGGCGCAAGCATGCGTCGGGATTTTACGAGGAGGTCGTCGACTATTGTTGTGAAGCCGAAGGCATCAAGATCGAGGATATCGATCTCGTGGTGCGCAACTGCTACGTGTTGACGGTCGAGGATCTCGAAACGCGATTGCTCTACGAGAACATCCCCGAGTTCATGGATCCCGAAGAGCGGAAACTGGCGGAAAACCATCCGCTGCATATGAAGTCGTCCGACAAGATCGTCACTGTCTCTCATCACGTCGCGCACGCCTATAGCGCGTTTGCAGCCTGCCCATTCGACGAGGGCGTGGTGATGATCGTCGACGGTGTCGGCAGCTATGCAGCCGACGTGCGGGAGCCCGGCCAGATGACCGAGGGCGTCAATCCGCTGGCGCGCGAATCCGAGAGCTACTACCGCTTCAAGGGCAAGGAAATCGAAACACTCAAGAAGGTCTGGCTGCAGCCGACGCGCGGGTTTCTCAGCGACGAGTTCTATTTCATGCCCGGTCTGGGCGCCATGTACAGCAAGGTTTCGAGCTACATTTTCGGCGACTGGAACAAGTGCGGCGAAGTCATGGGGCTGGCGCCCTATGGGCGGCCAAACGCATTTCCGCCGCTGATCAACATCGTGGACGGAGAACTGCAGTTTCCCGAGTGGGACCGGTCGTTCAACCGTCCCTATGACATGGATGAAGACTGGGAAAAGTCGCCGAAGCTGCAGCATTGGCAAGACATGGCGTGGCGCATGCAGGACGACTCCGAAAAGGTGCTGCTGATGCGGGCGAAGTGGCTGCGCGAGACGACGGGGGCCCGCAATCTGTGTATCGCGGGGGGCGTCGGGCTCAACTGCGTCGCCAACGGCAAGCTGGTGCGCGAGGCCGGGTTCGAGAACGTCTGGGTGCAGCCAGCCGCGGGCGACAACGGCATCGCCATCGGCTGTGCGTACTACGGTCATCTCAAGCTACTGGGCAACGAACGCGACCACGTCATCACCGACGCCTATTTCGGCATGGAGTATCCGGCGTTGGCTACGCGCGAGGAGGCGGCGGCGAACCGCTACAAGCTCGATATCAAGGTCAAGCACAGCGACGACATCTGTGCGGAGACGGCGAAGCTTCTGACCGAGGGCAACGTGTTCGGCTGGTACCAGGGCCGCGGCGAGTTTGGCCCGCGCGCGCTCGGCAACCGCAGCATCCTGGTGGACCCGCGGAAGCCGGAGATGAAGGACATCGTCAACAAGCGGGTGAAACACCGCCAGGCCTTCCGGCCGTTCGCGCCGATCGTCATTGCGGAACGGGCGGCGGAAATCTTCGAAGGCGAGGAGGATTCGCCCTTCATGCTGCTCGCCAAGCGCGTTCTGCCGGAATGGTTGGACCGGGTGCCGGCTATCGTGCACGTGGACGGTACAGCGCGCGTTCAGACGGTGACGCAGGAGCAGAACCCAAAGACGTATCGGCTGCTGAAGGAATTCGAGGCGCTCACGGGCGTGCCGGTGCTGCTGAACACGTCGTTCAACGTGAAGGGCGAGCCGATCGTCGAAACGCCCGAAGACGCGATCGACTGCTTCCTGTCGACGGGGTTCGACTATCTGGCGCTGCACGACATGCTGATCGAGAAGACCCCGGTGCATCGTGCCCTGGCGCCGGCGCGGCGGACCTTCCGGGAGATCCAGACGATGGTGCGCCGCGGCCTCAATCCAGTCGACAGCGGCGATTAACCTCCGGTGCGAGGGCATCGCAAAATTTAGTGTCGACGAAAGACGTTCCCTGTGCGAATTGCGATGCTCCGTAGACCAGCAAATCGGAGATCGTCTATGCCGCTGCTTGGGTTGTTGCACTTGTTGATCGCGGTCGGATTCGTGATCCATGCCCACCGAACCGGGCGGCCGCAGTTCTGGTACATGATCCTGATCTTCCTGCCGTTGGTGGGCTCGATTGCCTACGTGCTGTTCGAACTGCTGCCGGAAGCGGCCAATTCGCGGCGCGGGCGGCAGGTGGCCAGCGACGTGCGCACGTTGTTCGATCCGGAACGCGACTGGCGCGAGAAAAGCCAGCGGGTGCAGGAAACCGACACGGTCGAAACCAAGCTGAACCTGGCACTGGAATGCGAGCGCCGCGGCATGTGGGGCGAAGCCATCGGCATGTACCGCAAGGCGATGCAGGGCATCTATGTCGACGACCCGGAACTGATGCGCGGGCTGGCACGCGCCGAGCTTGGTGCCGGCAATGCGCAGGGGGCGCTGGACCAGTTGGACCAGTTGCGCTCGATCCACCCGAAGTACCAGCACCAGGACGCGCATCTGACGTACGCGCGGGCACAGGAAGCGCTTGGCCGGCTGCCCGAGGCTGAAGGCGACTATCGTGCACTCATCACCTATTTCATCGGAGCGGAAGCGCGCACGCGTTTCGCCCTTCTGCTGCAAAAGACGGGGCGGCCGGCCGAGGCGGCGAAGCTGTTTGATGACGTTGCCAAGCTGGCCAAGGCGCGTGGCGTCGTCCTGACCGCCGAGGATCGCGAATGGATCAAGGTGGCGCAGCGCAATCTTTCGGCTGCTTGACGGCAATGCTTAAGGCGCGATCTTGCTTCTTTACGCGCATAGCAATGTTTGCGTATTGGCGCTGATGCGGGAACAGGCGCGAGTCGGCCGAGCCGTCGTCGTGGTGCTGCATGACCTGAACCTGGCGGACGCATTCGCCGACGAGATCGTGCTGATGCGCGGCGGGCGCGCAGTGAAAAGCGGTTCGGCATCGGCGGTGCTGACCGACGAGGCGCTCAGCGATGCCTACGGTTGCGTCGTGCGTACCAACGCGCTGCCCCCGGATGGGCGGCCGTACTTCATTCCCGGCGCCTGACGCGGGTGGCGGAGCGACGCATCGGCGCCGGCGCAGAAAACCTGTTGTAAAGCGGTCGTACGCTGCGCATTTAGTAGCCTGCGACAGGGTTCGGGTTGCATCTGCGTTCACGAAGGATAGCGATGGCAGTGACGGAAACAGCGTTGGACGTGCGCGTGCCGGCGGAATGGGCGCCGCAGGAGGCGATCTGGACGGCTTGGCCGGCCGACGCCGGCGAGTGGAACGACGACCTTGCCTCGCCGCGGGCGGACGTCGCGGCACTGGTGCGGATGCTCGGCGAACACGGCAGCGTCAAGGTGCTGGTCAACGGTGCGGAGGCGGAAGCCTCGGCGCGCACCGCGCTTGGAGCGTCGGCCGAAATTGTTGCTGCGCGCTACGGCGACATCTGGCTGCGTGATACGGGACCGATCTTTGCCGCAACGTCGGAGGGTCCCGTGGCGCTGCGCTTTGCGACGAACAGCTGGGGCGGCAAGTACGACCTGCCCGACGACGCTACTGTGGGCGACGACATTGCAGTGCTGGCCGGCAAGCCGATCAAGCGGTTCGATTTCGTGCTGGAAGGCGGCGCCATCGACCAGGACGGCGAAGGCACAATCCTGACGACGCGGCAGACCCTGCTCAATCCGAACCGCAACGGCTGGACCAAGGTGCAGGCCGAGACGGCCCTGCGGGAGGCGTTCGGCGCGCGGCAGGTCATCTGGATCGACGAGGGTCTGGCCAACGATCACACCGACGGGCACATCGACAACATCGCGCGCTTTGTCGGGCCGGGCCGGGTCGTGTGCCAGGCGCCGGCCGGTGAGGACGATCCCAATGCCGAGACGCTCGATGCCATCGCGCAGGCGCTGGAAACCGCAACAGATGCTGCCGGCCGCAAGCTGGAGGTGATCCGCATCCCGGGGGTTGGGCTTTATCGCAACCGGCTCGGCGAGGTTTCGCCGGCGTCGCACATGAATTTCATCATCGGAAATGGCGTGGTCGTGGTGCCGGTGTACGGCACGCCGACCCAGGACGCCGCGCTCGGGGCGCTCGCAGAGGTTTTCAGTGATCGTCGCGTCGTCGGCGTGTCCTCACGCGGCCTGATCGGCTGCGGGCTTGCCGGCGGCGGATCGTTTCATTGCATCACGCAGCAGGAGCCCCGCTAATGGCCAATCGCACGATTACGGTGGCGGGCCTGCAGACGTCGTACGGTCACGACCTCAAGGACAACATCGACAAGACGGAAGGTCTCGTGCGGGAGGCGGCGAAGCGCGGCGCGCAGGTCGTGCTGCCGTCGGAGCTGTTCCAGGGCATCTATTTCTGCACGCGCCAGGACCCCAAATGGTTCGACACCGCGTTCTCCGTGACGGAGCATCCGTGCGTGATCGCCCTGAAGAAACTGGCGGCCGAACTAAAAGTGGTGATCCCCATCTCGTTCTTCGAAAAGGACGGGCCGCGCTACTACAACAGCATCGCGATCGCCGATGCGGACGGCGATATCCTGGGTGTCTATCGCAAGAGCCACATTCCGGATGGGCCGGGCTACCAGGAGAAGTACTACTTCCGGCCCGGCGATACCGGCTTCAAGGCGTGGGCGACGCGGCATGGCCGCATCGGCGTCGGCATCTGCTGGGATCAGTGGTATCCGGAAAGCGCGCGGGCGATGATGCTGCAGGGCGCGGAAGTGCTGTTCTACCCAACTGCCATCGGCTCGGAGCCGTACGACAGCACGCTCGACACGCACAAGCAGTGGCAGCGGGCCATGCAAGGCCACGCTGTTTCAAACGCCGTGCCGGTCGTGGCGGCCAACCGCTTCGGATTGGAAGACAACGACGGCATCAAGCAGAATTTCTACGGCCACTCGTTCATCACCGATCATCGCGGCGAAATGGTCGAGACGCTGGGAGCGCGTGACGAAGGCGTTCTGGTGCACTCGTTCGACCTGACGATGATCGAGAGCTATCGCGCCGATTGGGGGTTCTTCCGCGACCGGCGCACCGATCTTTATGCGACCAGTATCGTATAGAACTGTTCGCGGCATCGAACACAGCCGGGCGCGGCAGCACGTGCACGCGCCCTAGCCTCAGGATCAGCTCGCCTTACGGGCTTCGGAGATGCTGTGAAGTTCGCCATTGCCGGCGCGGCTCAGAGCGCGCATGCCTTCGACCATCGTCAAGACATGACCGCGATTGAGCACGCGGCGCTCGATGTGCGGATGATGTTCCCGCAAAGCATCGTGAAGCGCGCCACGGCGCGCCGCCGGCACATACAGATCGCTGTTACCGAAAATGAAGACGCTGCGGCGATCGATGTTGTCGAGATTCTCGATCGGATTGGTACCGGCCATGGTCTCGGTGAACGAGTCGACGGTATAGCCCTTGGACGCGGCGCGTTCCCGAATACCGGCAGATGCGGGGCTCTCCCACAACATGCGCGGGCCATGGTCGGCCGAAGCCATCGAATAGAGACGGGCGCCGAGCATGTTGGCGAGGACCGTTGCGGGGGCGCTGCCCATGCTGAGGCCCACGACCGTCAACTGCTTCTGATGCCCGGTCTTTGACGCCAGATGCATCGCGTCGCCCACGAGGCGCTGCATGGCCACCTTGCACAGATGCGGCTCGGAGCTGACGATCGCGTAGGGCATTTCATAGCAGGCGAGGAATTCGCGCGGCACGAGGCCGAGCTTCTGCGCCAGCTCGAACGGCGTTTTCCACGGTAGGTAACATACGACGTTGGACCGCTGATTGCCGAGCACGCGGCGATAATTGAGGCAAAGATCGTCGCCGTCTTTTCCTGCGCCAAGGAGTAGTGCGTCTAACACGGAGCCCCCATTACTTTCGATCCGAATGACTGAATTCGCGCTGCCGAAGATTGTTCCTTGGCAGGACAGCTAGCCGCAATTTCATTAGCTGTATCCATTCGCAACAAGCGATATCCGTGCCTGTGCGACTGAGGATGTAGACCGTCTTTGGGCACTCAATTGCGGCAAAGCGATGGGTCGCGTTGTCGCGCCAATGAGATGTCACGGAATTAGTGGCGTTCATGCACGCCGCGCGCGATTACGCGCTAGAACAGAAAAGCGCCGCGGCTGGGCGACCGCGGCGCTTCATTCGTGATCCGCACTTCAGTAAGCGATTAGATCGCTTCCTTCAGTTCCTTGGCGGCGCGGAAGGCCACCTTCTTCGACGCCTTGATCTTGATGGCTTCGCCCGTTGCCGGATTGCGGCCCATGCGGGCAGCGCGCTTGCGAACCTGGAGCGTGCCGAGACCGGCGAGACGCAGACGTGCACCCTTCTTCAGGTGCTTGGTGATGGTGGCGACGAGATCGGTCATGATCTCGTTGGCCTGCTTCTTGTTGAGACCGTGCGTCTCCGACAGCGCGACCGCCATGTGGCGGAGCGTGACGGTATCGGCCTTCGCGGTCTTAGCTGCGGCCTTGGGTGCAGCCTTCTTCACAGTCGCTTTCATTGGTTCAATCCCCGCTCGTTGAGCACTTGCATTGCCTGATGCACATATCTGATTTCTCTGTGTTTATTGTTTTTGATTGATTCTGGTAGTGGGTGCAGCGAAAAAACCCGTAGGGGGCCCTGAATGTTGCTCAAGGGATACGTTTTTGCGTGTTTTACGGGGGTTTTTGCGATCGATGCGCAAGTTGAGCAGTAAAATTGGGCCTTTCTGCGCTCCGGGTCCCATAGGCAAGACGCCGATGCACGTCGGCTAGCGCGAGAGCCGCATCGCAACGTGCGGCAGGCCGGCCTCTTCGAAGGGCTCTCCCTCCACGGAAAATCCCAGTTGCTCGTAGAAGGTGCGGGCTTGGCTTTGGGCATGGAGCTCGAAGCTGGCGATGCCACCTAGTGAGGCATGCTCGATGATCGCGCGCATCAGCGCTGCGCCGATGCCTTGACCTCTTGCGGCATCGAGAACGGCAACACGGCCGATCTTCGCCGACGTTCGATCCGACATCATGACGACGCGCGCCGTGCCGACGGGAACGTGACCGCAGACCGCCAGGACGTGTATGGCGGCGGCATCGTGCGCGTCACGCTCGAGTTGTTCATCGACGCCTTGTTCGACGACGAAGACGGTGTGGCGGATCGCAAGACATTGGTCCAGTTCCTCGCGGCTCGCAGCCAACCTGATCGAAACGCTGCGTGTGGACATGCGGTCCCTTTCATATTTCTGCGACGATCCGCCATGCGGCAGCCTGCCGTACTGCGCCACGTTATCGCCACAACGTCGGTGCGAGCGGAAAATCCGCTGATTCTCTGGTGATTTAGCTTCTCTCGACGATCGCTGTGCGGCTCGTGCCGACATGTTGCGCACGCTCCCGATCCATGTTTTCGCCTCATTGCTGCGTTGCAACGCCCCCACAAAACTAAAAAAGGGAATCCGAGATGAGATTGAAGCTCTTCACTGCGGCAGCTGCGCTTTTGGTTATGGCAGCTTCCGCATCGACGGCAGAGGCTCGCCGTTACGACGGCGATCGCACTTATTCAGGCTATTCCGAGCGCGCATACGGTTCGCGCAAGGCGCACTATCGCAAGGCACGCCGGCATCACGCATCGCGTGGCAGCCGCCGTGGTTACCGTCATGCCCGCCGCTATCGTGGCGGCGGCGAGCGCGTCGCGTCGTATCACAGCGGCGTCGGTGCACGTCCGGGCCGCTGGTGCGGCTGGTACATGCGCACGCGCCGCGGCGGCGGCGCCGAGTACAACCTGGCTTGGAACTGGCGCAAGTACGGCAGCCCGTCCGGCCCGCAGATCGGAGCGGTTGTTGTCTGGCGTCACCACGTCGGCGAGATCACGGGCCGCGCGGCTAACGGCCAGTGGATCGTTCGCTCGGGAAATGACGGCGGACGCGTTCGCGAACGCGCTCGCTCGGTCGCTGGCGCAATCTTCCGCGTCGGCTAAGATCGCCAGGTTTGAAATTTGACGGCCGCTCCGGCAACGGGGCGGCCTTCTGCTTGCTCAACGTCCCGCAAGGCGATCGGCCATGACAGAGATCGTCTGCTGGTAGACGCTGGCGCGGTTCCAATCGCTCAGTACGGCGTAGTTGGCCGTGCCTTCGTGCCAGCCCTGTCCGGCTTTCCAGCCGTGGCCCTTGAGGAAATTGGCCGTCGATGCCAGCAGATCAGGGACGCTGTGAATGAGATCGCGGCGGCCATCGCCATCGTAGTCGACCGCAAAGCGCACATACGAATGCGGCAGGAACTGCGTCTGGCCGATCTCGCCGGCCCAACCGCCGCGCAGCTGGCTGGCGGGCATGTAACCCTTCTCGACGATCTGCAGCGCGCTCGTCAGCTCATTCAGAAAGAATGCGGAGCGGCGGCAGTCGTAGGCCAGGGTCGCGAGCGAGCGGACGATGGAGTAGCGGCCGCCCGTGTCAGCGCCGTAGTTAGTTTCCA
Organism: Hyphomicrobiaceae bacterium; assembly: GCA_965279065.1. Lineage (GTDB taxonomy): Bacteria > Pseudomonadota > Alphaproteobacteria > Rhizobiales > Hyphomicrobiaceae > JAKAXS01. Next base: position 4,091,541 of record OZ257134.1, on the reverse strand, counting down.
GGCCCCAGATGGAAATCAACACTTCGGCCGGAACGCCGAAACGCTGCTCGATGCGGTTCAGCATCTGTCGGTGCGTGGCGATGAGCCGGCGTCCGCGATTGAGCAATGACGTCGAGACGCGGCGGGCGTAGAACTGCTCGAAGCTGAGCTTGAAGGATTTCTGCGAGCGGTCGAGCCGGATGATCTTGGGGTCGTAGGTGACGCCGGACAGCGTCTGCGCGATGGTCGATTGCGAGATCCCCTGGGCCGCCATCTTCGCCTCATAGCGGGACAGCCAACCGTCGAAGCCGGCGCCGTTGTTGCTGCAGTCCGCGGCGTTTGCGACGCCTGCCGCCAGAAGCGTCATGAGAGCGGCCGACGCAAGTCGCGTTGCCGACCGAGCCGGCGGGGTTGCGAGGAGCATGATACGTTTCTTACCTTTGCACTGTGCTGTCGAGCGCCGCGGGCATGATGTAACATCGTAGCGGCGGCTTGTAGAGCGCGGTCAGCCGCGGCAAAAGTCCACAAGGACATTGAACTCAAGGCGGGCGGCACGATGGCACGGCGAAGATCATCGATCGGCTTTCTTGGCCGGTTCGGCCGGTCGCGGGATCTCAAGCAACTCGACGAGGCGTTGCGGGCGCTCGACATGCATCCCGCGACCGTGAAGGAGGCCGTGAAGCTGACCGCAGTCAACTTGCTCAAGGACCATGCGCTCGGGGAGGAGCCGGCGCCGCAGGCCTATCGCGTCGCTGCCGAGATGCTGGCCTATTGCATGTCCGGAGCCGAGGCGTTCTCGCAGGCCAACGGAGCCGGCCTGACTCAGGGTATCGAAGCACGTATCGAGCAAGCGATCGGGGCCGATGGCAGTCTCGACGCGCAGCTGATCCTGCTGGCACTGGAAGCCCGGATCATCCAGCCGAGCGTGGTCCAACGGTTCGAACTCGAGAGCACTTCGACCTAGGCCGTGGCATCCGAGTTACCCGCGATTATCCGACCAGGATGGCCTCTGCCGCGGCTTGGACATAATCGCGGAATCAGGTGCGTCCCGGGAGCTTGAGTCGCGCCGCTTGCGCGACCCTACTTTGCGAACGAGGGACATCATGACATTCAAGACATCCTGTGCCGCGGCCGTGCTGGCTGCGGCTGCCACGCTTTCGACGAGCTCGATGGTATCGGCTGCGCCGAAGCTCGTGGCCGGTACGCTGACCTGCTACGGGCAGGGTTCGATCGGCGCCATCATCGGCTCTAAGCAAAAGCTGCGCTGTTCGTTCAATCCGGCAGGCCCCGGACGCAATGCGCGGTATTCGGCGAGCATCACGCGCGTCGGCGTGGACATCGGCGTCACCGGGCAGAGCACGATGATCTGGACCGTGCTTGCCTCGACCGACCGGTTGCCGCGCGGCGCGTTGAACGGCACGTACGGCGGCATCGCGGCCGACGCGTCTGTCGGCATCGGCGGCGGTGCGAATGCGCTCGTCGGCGGATCGGACCGTTCGATCGTGCTGCAGCCGGTTTCCGTGAAGGGCCAGACGGGCCTCAACCTCGCTGTCGGCGTGGCGGAGCTGTCGCTGCATCAGCAGTAAGCGGCACGGCAGATTTGGCCGTTACTGGCAGCGCCACATGGCGCCACGATCCAGATGCAGGTGATCGTGGTGAGCGGCGTTGAAGTTGGGGCTCAAGGCCACGCGGAAGTAGCGGCAGGACCGGGCGTGCACCTCGTGCAGGAAACGCGCTTCGGCCTTGCTGCCGCGCCAGTCGCCCTTCACGGAAATGTAGCGGCCGTCTTCCAGCGTGAAACCGGCGATGTCCCAGGCATTGGCGGTTGCGTGCTGGCTGCGCATGTCAACCCAACGCTTGTTGCCGACGATGTTGCGGCAATCGTAGGTGCCCATGTCGCGGATCTTGGTGACGCGTTTGCCAAAGATTTCTAAGGCGACGGGCTGCACCTCGTGCTTGACCCATAGTGCGGCGGCGACGGCCATTTCGCACGTGATCGGGTTCAGGCCGACGTCGGCTCCGCCGGCCGAGGCCAGGCGCACGCCGTTGGTCCAGCCGCAGCCGTTCTTGTAGGGGCTCGGCGGGATGGGCGAAGCGACGGCATTGGGCGCGCTCAAGACGGCCTGGCAAAGCGGTGCGTCGTGGCGCAACGTCGCCAGGCGCGCATCCAGGAACCACGACGAGGGCTCGTCCAGCGACAAGGGGCTGAAGGGCGACAAGCGCTGCGGCACGAGGCCGAACCAGAACGCCGCAGCGATACACAGAGACACCAACAGCAGCAGAAGCACTCTCGAAATCGCGCGACCCGTCCTGCGCATGCGTCGTCTCCCCCTGGCGTCCCCTGCTAATCGTATAGGGAAAGGCCAGGCGCAAACCAAGCGCTAGAAGTCGGAGACAATGCCGCCTTTTTCCCAGTCGCCGTAGCGCGCGGGATCGGGACCGTCGCGGCCGCCGACTTCGCGAGGGCGGGCGGCGGCGTCTGCGGCTTGCTTGGCGCGGCGAGCCTCGGCCTCCGCCAGGGCGCGTTGAGCGGCGGGCGTCAGTGCCGGGGCGGGCGGTCCGGTCGGTTCAGGCTTTTCAGTCAACGGCTCGTTCCATGGTTTTGTGGGTCATCTGGTTTCGCGAGGCTGCCATCCCATATAGCATGGCGGATATTGACCAATAAGGAGCCGGAGACGAAACGATGCCCATGAACTTCGCCAAGACGGCCCTGCTGCTCGCCGCGTTGACGGGCATCTTCGTCGCCATGGGGGCGGCGGTGGGCGGACAGAACGGCATGATCATTGCCTTCGTCGTCGCGCTCGGCATGAACATGCTGAGCCTGTGGAAGTCCGACACCATGGTGCTGAAGATGTTCGGCGCCCAGGAGGTCGACGCGCAATCGGCGCCGGAATACTACGGCATCGTGCAAGAGATGGCGCGGCGCGCGGAGCTGCCGATGCCGCGCGTCTACATCATGCACCAGGCGCAACCGAATGCATTTGCCACCGGCCGCAGCCCGCAGCGTGCCGCCGTCGCGGCCTCGACGGGACTCATCGAACAGCTGACGCCAGAGGAACTCGCCGGCGTGATGGCGCACGAGTTGGCGCACATCAAGAACCGCGACACGTTGACGATGGCGGTGGCGGCAACGATCGGTGGCGCGATCTCGATGCTGGCGCAGTATCTGCAGTTCGGCATGCTGTTTGGCGGACATCGCGATCAGAATGGAGGCGGCGGCATCGGCATGATCGGTTCGATCCTGGCGATGCTTGTCGCACCGCTGGCGGCGATGCTGGTGCAGATGGCGATCAGTCGGTCGCGCGAGTACCAGGCCGACCGCATGGGCGCGCTAATCTGCGGCAATCCGCGCTGGCTTGCGTCGGCGCTGGTGAAGATCCAGAACGCGGCCAAGCGTATTCCCAACGAGGACGCGGAGGCCGTGCCGGCGGCGGCGCACATGTTCATCATCAATCCGCTGACGGGGCACGGGGTCGACAACATGTTCTCGACGCACCCGAATACGGAAAACCGCATCGCCGAACTCGAGGCGCTGGAGCGTGAATTGGCGGCGGCCGGTGCGCCTTTGAACGTCCCGCTCAGCATTCCGGGTCTTGCATCGGGCCGCCGCGGCGGAACCGGGCCAGACAATCCCTGGGGTGCGCCGGAAGGCCGGGACCGCGGTGGCAGCCAGCCGGGGCCGTGGGGTTAACCCTCGTTGCGGTTGAGGTTCTGCGAGCCGGTCTCTATACCGGCGGACTGGGCGGGCGCTGAAGCCCTCCCACGTATGACCGAGACCGTGTGAAACCCAAATTCTCCAAGCCGAAGTCCGCCGGTGGCCAACACCGGCCACCGCTGCAGCAGGCCAAAGCCGCCCCGCGGCCTCTCGCGTCTGGATTGGCCGCACGCCAACTGGCGGTGGTGCTGATCTCTGCCGTTATGAACGAGCGGCGAGCTCTGGATGATGCACTGGCGGGATCGCTGTCGAGCCGCACGTTTGCGAACTTCGAGCCACGCGACCGGGCGTTCGCGCGACTGATTGCGGCGACGGTGCTGCGCCGACACGGCGAACTGTCCGCCGTGGTGAATACGTTTCTCGACAAGCCGCTGCCGGAAAAGCGTGGGCGACTGATGCCGATCCTGATGTCCGGGGCGGCGCAGTTGCTGCTGCTGGGCACGCCGCCGCATGCGGCGATCAGTCTGGCGGTGGACCAATGCCGGCTTGATCGCGATGCGCAACGCTTCGACAAACTGACCAACGCCGTGCTGCGGCGCGTGTCGGAGAAGGGTGCGGACGTCCTCGCCAAGCTGAACGCCGCGGAGTTGAATGTTCCGGATTGGCTGCTCAATCGTTGGAAGAAAACGTATGGCCCGGACGCTGCACGGCATATCGCGATGACGAGCTTGCGCGAAGCTCCGCTGGACCTGTCCTTGAAGGCACGTGCGACCGGTGACGTGCTGGGTGGCCTCGTGCTGCCGACCGGCTCGGTCCGTCTGGATGGGCACGGGCGCATCGAGGACCTGCCCGGATACCACGACGGCGACTGGTGGGTGCAGGACGCGGCGGCGGCCCTACCGGCACGGATGCTGGGTGACGTCGCGGGCCTGGATGTCGCCGATCTTTGTGCCGCGCCCGGCGGCAAGACCGCGGAGCTGGCGGCGGCTGGAGCCCGCGTCACGTCCGTCGAGGTGTCCACCAACCGACTGAAACGGGTTGAGGAAAACCTGCAGCGGCTGAAGCTGGAGGCGACGCTGGTGGCCGCCGATGCAACGGCCTGGGCACCGCAGCGGACGTTCGACGCCGTGCTGATCGACGCACCATGCACCGCCACCGGCACGATCCGCCGGCATCCCGACATCCTCCACCTGAAGCGGGAGACGGATATTGCCGTGCTTGCGGAGCTGCAGCGCAGACTTCTCGACAATGCGGCACGGCTTGTGAAGGCCGGGGGAACGCTGGTGTTCTGCACCTGCTCGCTGGAGCCGGAGGAGGGCATCACGCAGATTGAAGAGTTTCTGGCGCGCCGCCGGGACTTCACCCACGTCCCGCTGACGGCCGGCGAGGGCGGCATTGCGGCGGAATGGATCACACGCGACGGCGATCTGCGCACGTTGCCGACGCATTTGGCCCTCGAAAAGCCTGAGCTTTCAGGGATGGATGGATTTTTCGCCGCGCGCTTGCGCCGAACGGCGTAGTTTCAACGGGTGAAGGTAAACGCAAGTCATGCACAGGCTTGCGCTTTTCGTCATCTTGTAACCCGGCACCGCCGAGGGTAACCCAGCCTTCATGTCCCGTTTGAGCGTTTCAGAGCGCATGCGCGTTGCCAGCCTCGCCGCCGAAAAATCGCGGCGGGCCGTGCTGTCGAGGCTGCTCTATTCGCCGATGCTGCGCTGGCGCTACGGCGCGCCCGTCGCTGATCAGCTGCTGATCGTGCCGCAGGATCTGCGGACCGCCGATCCCAGCTTCTGGCACGAAGTGGTGCTGGACCATTTCGGCCTGGCTGGAACGGTTGCGGCGTTGGACGGCGACTCGCCGTTCGACGTGCGCCCGCCGAACCAGGCGTGGGCGCACGCGCTGCACGGCTTCGGCTGGCTCCGCCACCTGGGGGCGGCCGGAAACGACGAAGCGAAAGCGATGGCCTGCCGATTGGCCGTCGATTGGGTTAGTCGCAGCAATCGTTCCGACACCGCCTTCACGTGGCTGCCGCAGGTGGCGGCGCGGCGCGTGATCTCGTGGATCTCACATTCGAACGTGCTGCTCGATGGCGCCAACCAGAAAACGTACGACATCATCGCCAACAGTCTCGGCGCTCAGCTGGTGCGCCTGTCGGCCGAATGGCGCGATACGCCGGGCGGGCATCCCCGCCTGCTGGTGCTGACGGCGCTGGTGCTGGCCGATCTGGCGATCGCGGGACATGACCGCCGGCTGGCGGAAGCGGAAAAGACGTTTGCCGCCGAGCTGCAGCGGCAGATCCTGCCTGACGGCGGACACATCAGCCGCAACCCGCGCGTTCTCGTCGACCTGATGCTGGACCTGCTGCCGCTGCGGCAGTGCTTTGCCGCGCGCGGGCGACCGCTGCCGGCCGGCATGCATCCGGCAATGCAGCGCATGCTCACCATGCTGCGCTATCTGCGGCTCGGCGATGGGCGGTTGGTGCGGTTCAATGGCACGGGCGTGGCGGCCTCGGCTGGGCTGGCGACCGTGTTAGCCTACGACGACCGACCGTCGACGGCGCTGAACGCCGCGAGCAGTTCGCACTACGTGCGGCTGGAGCGCGGCGACACAATCGTCATCATCGACGCCGGGGCACCGCCGCCGTTGGAATTCGCGGGCGAGGCGTATGCGGGCTGCCTGTCGTTCGAGATGAGCGTGGGTACGGAGCTGCTGCTGGTCAACGGCGGCGCACCGGCACCTGTCGATGCGGGATGGCGGGCGGCCGCGCGCGCGACGGCGAGCCACAATACGCTGTGTCTTGCGGAAACGTCGTCAGCGCGGTTGGTGCGGAATCGCCGGCTGGAGGCGATGATCGGATCGGCGCCGATCCGCGAGCCGGACAACGTGGAATTCAAGACCAAGAACCGCGACGGTGACGTCGTGTTCGGAGGCCAGCACGACGGCTATCTCAAGCGTTTCGGGCTGAAGCACAGCCGGCGCATCGTGCTGGCCGCGTCCGGCGAGCGGATCGAAGGCGCGGACAGGTTGAAAGACCCGTACGGCACCTTGCGGCTCAATCACGACCTGCCGTTCGCTATTCACTTCCACGTGCACCCGGACGTGCTGTGTCAGCGCACCGAGACGCCGAACGTCGCGGAGATGACGCTGCGCAACGGCGAGGTGTGGACGTTCACGCTCAAGGGTGCGTGGCTGGCTTTGGAAGAGGGGACGTTCTTCGCCGACAGCACCGGGCCGACGCGTGTGCTGCAGCTCATCGCGCGAGGGACGACGTCCGGAAACACGCAAGTCGACTGGGTGATCGAAAAGTTCGTTGCGCCAGTAGAAGAGGTTGCGGCGCCTGAGGCTCCGGTGGCGACGGTCGCACCCGCGGCCGAAAGTGAGTCTATCGACAGGCCAACGGCGATTGACGCATCAGCGTCTGAACCGCTCACGCCTGCCATCCCGACTGATACCGAGGAAACGTCGGACGAGACGGCGCCGCAGACAGCTGAGCCGACCGGCGCGGCTGAAGCTGAGACCAAAGTCGAGACCGCGGCCAAAGGCGAGACGGACGGGGCCGAAGAAGCCGCTGCCGACACCGAGGCGACGGACGCCGCTGCGAAAGAGGCACCGGAAGTCAAAAATAGCGACGACGGCGAAGCTCCGCCGGACAACGCGCAATCCGAAGAATCATCGAACGAAACGAAGGACAAGACGTGACGAGCCCTGGCCTGCAGAAGATCACCCGCGCCCTCATCTCGGTTTCCGACAAGCATGGCCTTATCGAGCTTGGTCAGGCGCTGGCGGCGCAGGGCGTTGAATTGCTCTCGACCGGAGGCACCGCGGGCACGCTCAAGGGGGCGGGGCTCAAGGTGATCGATGTGGCGGAGCATACAGGCTTTCCCGAGATGATGGACGGCCGGTTGAAGACGCTGCACCCGAAGGTGCACGGCGGCCTATTGGCAGTGCGCGACAATGCCAGCCATCAGAGCGATGCGGCCAGCCACGGCATCGCGCCAATCGATCTGCTCGTGGTGAACCTCTATCCGTTCGAGGCCACTGTCGCCGCCGGTGGCGACTGGGATCAGTGCGTCGAGAACATCGACATCGGCGGGCCGGCGATGATCCGTGCGGCAGCGAAAAACCATGCGGGCGTGGCGGTGGTGGTGGACACCGGCGACTACGCCCGGCTGATCGACGAATTGCGGACGCATGCCGGTGCGACGACGCTGGCCTTCCGCAAAAGCCTGGCGGCCAAGGCCTATGCGCGGACGGCGGCGTACGATGGCGCCATCGGTGCCTGGTTCGCCGAAGTCTTGAGCGAAGAGAGCCCGAAGTGGCGCACATTCGGCGGCGCACTGTCGTCGCAATTGCGCTACGGCGAAAATCCACACCAAAGCGCGGCGTTCTATGCCTCCGGCGACCAGCGGCCCGGCGTCGCCTCTGCGCAGCAGGTGCAGGGCAAGGAGCTGTCCTACAACAATCTCAACGACACGGATGCGGCTTACGAACTGGTGGCGGAGTTCGCTGCCGCGGACGCGCCGGCCGTCGCGATCATCAAGCATGCCAACCCGTGCGGCGTCGCCCTCGGCAGCACGCTTGCCGACGCCTATGTCAAGGCGCTGCGTTGCGACCCGACAAGTGCGTTCGGCGGCATCATTGCCGTCAATCGGGACATCGATGCCGCGGCGGCGGCGGAGATGACCAAGATCTTCACCGAGGTCGTCATCGCGCCGTCGGCCAGCGACGAGGCGCGTGCGATCTTCGCGTCGAAGAAGAACCTGCGCTTGCTGGTGGCGGGCACCCTACCCGATCCCGAAGCGCGGGGCCTGGTCGTGCGGTCTCTGGCCGGCGGGCTGCTGCTACAGTCGCGGGACAACGCCGTCGTCGACACGGCAGCGCTGAAGGTTGTCACCAAGCGGCAACCGACAGCAGCGGAAATGGCCGATCTGATGTTCGCCTTCAAGGTGGCCAAGCACGTGAAGTCGAACGCGATCGTCTATGCCAAGGACGGCGCCACGGTCGGGATCGGCGCAGGGCAGATGAGCCGTGTCGACAGCACGCGCATCGCGGCGTGGAAGGCGGGTGAGGCGACGCGGGCCGCGGGGCTCGATACGCTGCTGACAACCGGATCAGTCGTGGCGTCGGATGCGTTTTTTCCCTTCACCGACGGATTGATCGCGGCGGCGGAGGCGGGTGTCACGGCGGTGATCCAGCCCGGCGGATCGATGCGGGACCAGGACATCATCGACGAAGCCGACAGGCGCGGTCTTGCCATGGTGTTCACCGGCATGCGCCACTTCCGGCATTGATGGTGGCACCGATGGCGACGGCGACGCCAGCGGTCCGACTGCGCCCGGCCAAGCCCAAGGACTGGGACATGATCCGCGCCTGGCTGACGACGCCGGACGTCGTGGCGTGGTGGGGTCCGGCGACGGCGACGCAGGCCGAAGTGCAGATTGCGCTCAGTTCAGGGCACGCCCTATGCCGCATCATCGAGACCGACGGCGTGGCCGCTGGATACGCCCATGCGGTGGACGCTACATTGTGGGGCGCCGACCTGCCGCAAGATCTGGAAGCGGGGACCTGGGACCTCGACCTGTTCATCGCGCAGCGCGAGCATCGCGGGCGGGGCGTCGGAGCGGCTGCGCTCAGCCTGCTCAAGGCGGAAGTATTCGCCTCGACGATGGCTCTGGCGGTCTGTGTGTTTCCGTCAGTCAAGAACGAAGCCGCTGTGCGCGCCTACGAGAAGGCCGGTTTCCGCTGGAAACGCATCTGGAACGACCCGCACATGGGACCGAGCTGGTTCATGATCGCCGAGCGGCCGCAAGCCTAAGCGGCGGAAGTTGCGGTTTAATTTACCCTGCTGTTGGAGCATCTGCTGTGCCTGGACGGCATTGGAATATCCTTGCGCTAGGGCCCGCCAGACCATACCTGTTTGGCTCCTTTCAGCGTAGCTAAGGTGACAATGCCATGGCTTGGTTTCAGACTCAGATTCGCCGCTTGGCCGCCCTCGCGGTGGTGCTCGTCGCACTGCCGCTCGCGGGCTGCGGCGTCAACAACATTCCGACCTACGAGAACGAGGCGAAAGCCAAGTGGTCGGAGGTGCTGAGCCAGTACAAGCGGCGCACCGACCTCATCCCCAACCTCGTCGAGACCGTGAAGGGCTTTGCCGAGCAGGAAAAGAGCGTACTGACCGAAGTGATCGAGGCGCGCGCCAAGGCGACGCAAGCGCAGGTCAACGTCCCCGCCGACATCCTGACCAATCCGGAAGCGATGAAGGGTCTCACGGACGCGCAGAACCAGCTGGGCGGCGCGCTCGGCCGGCTGCTGGTGACGATGGAACGCTATCCGGACATCAAGTCGGGCCAGAACTTCCTGGCGCTGCAGTCGCAGCTGGAGGGGACGGAAAACCGCATCTCGGTGTCGCGGCGCGACTACATCGAGGCGGTGCGCGTCTATAACACCGAGCTGTCGACAATCCCGGGCCGCTGGTGGGCAACGTTCATGTACCCACAGAACAAGCCGATGGCGACGTTCGACATTCCGGCGGAAGAGCAGACCGCGCCGAAGGTCGACTTCAACAAGAAGTAAAATCGTGACGTGCGCCCGCCCAAGTTCCGGCGGGCGCATCGTCTAACAGCTCGACGCCTCGAAGCAGCCGTGCGGGTTTGCCGTGGTTCAGCGCACCATCATTCGTTCGATGCCTGTCATGACACCGGCGCGAGGTATCGCGCTGGCGTTCGGCTTGGTGCTCTTGGCCGCCCTGACTTTGTCGAGCGGCACTGCGGTGGCCGAACCGAAGTTCCCGGAGTTGACGGGGCGCATCGTCGACAATGCCAATCTGCTCAAATCGGCAGACCGCGCGGCGATCGAGGCCGAACTGAAGGCGATCGAGGACAAATCGACGGACCAGGTCGTCGTGGTGACGCTGCCCGACCTCGGGGGCTACGCGATCGACGACTACGGTTACCAACTGGGCCGCAAGTGGGGTATCGGGCAGAAGGGCAAAGATAACGGCGTCCTGCTGATCGTCGCGCCGAACGAACGCAAGGTGCGGATCGAGACAGGTCGCGGACTTGAAGGCCACCTGACCGACGCCATGAGCCGCATCATCATCGAGAATGCGATCCTGCCGCAATTCCGGCGGGGCGATTTCTCCGGCGGCATCCGCGACGGCGTGCGCGACATCAAGGCGACGATCGAGGGCGATGCGGAAGCCGTGAAGGAGCGCGCGCGAGGGCGCGTCGGCGAGCATCAAGACACGGACTACACGGCGCTGATCATGATGGCGATCTGGATCGCCATCATCCTCTATATCTTTTATCAGCAGCGGAAGTACGCGCAGCAGTACCCGCAATCGGCCGGTGCCGGTCGACGGGCGCGGCGGCGCGGCAACGGCGGCGTCATCGTCATTCCGGGCGGCTCGAGCGATTGGGGCGGAGGCTGGTCCGGCGGTGGCGGTGGGGGCTGGGGCGGTGGAGGCGGCGGCGACTTCGGTGGCGGCGGCGCCTCCGGAGGCTGGTAACATGCGGTTGCTGATGGTGTTGCGGCAGATCGCCAAGCGGCAGAAACAGAGACAGCGGCTCAGGGACATGAAGGAACGGACATCCATGGCGCTGTTCTCGGATTCGGAAGAGCTGCGCATTTCGGAAGCGATTGCCGCGGCAGAGCGCAAGACCTCGGGCGAGATCGTCGCCGTGGTGACGGCTGCCTCGGAGAGCTACTTCTACGTGCCATTCATGTGGGCTGCCATCATCGCCCTTCTGGTGCCGTGGCCGCTGATCTACCTGACCTGGTGGCCGATGCACGTGACGTACTTCGCGCAGCTGGCGACGTTCCTCATCCTGGTGCTGCTGCTGATGCCACGCAGCGTGCGCGTGGGACTTGTGCCGAAATCGATCCAACGATCGCATGCGCATCGCAGGGCCGTGGAGCAGTTCATGTCGCAGTCGCTCCACACGACCGCCGGACGAACCGGCGTGATGATCTTCGTTTCCGTGGCCGAGCGCTACGCCGAGGTGCTGGCCGACAGCGGCATCAACGCCAAGGTGCCGCAAGGCACATGGCAGGAGATCGTCGACCACCTGACGCAAGACCTCTCCGAGGGTCGCGCGGTGGACGGCTTCGTGCACGCCATCGAGGCGGCGGGTGTGCATCTGGCGCAACATTTTCCGCCAGGTAGTGGCGATCCGAACGAATTGCCGGATCATCTGATCGTGCTGGAATAAGGCCAGACCGAGGTCTGACCCCATTTCGGGTTGTCATTCCGCCATAAGCGCACGCGTGCTAGAGAACCGCATCTGCCAAGGGGTTCAGCATGAAAATCGACAGCGTCGGGGTGGTGGGCGGCGGCGCCTGGGGCACGGCCCTGGCGCAGACGCTGCGGCTTGCCGGGCGCGACGTGATGCTGTGGGCACGCGAGACCGAGACGGTCGACGACATCAACCAGCGGCACGTCAATCGCGTGTTCCTGCCGGGCATCGGCCTGGATCCGGAGCTTAGGGCGACGACAAATCTGCGCGACCTCGCCGGCAGCGACGCTATCGTGTTCGTGGCTCCGGCCCAGCACGTGCGCAGCGTCTGCGCGGAGCTGCGGACGCACCTGCGCCAGGATCAACTCGTGGTGATGTGCGCCAAGGGCATCGAGCAGGCGACCGGCAAGCTGATGGGCGAGGTGCTGAGCGAGGCCTTGCCCGAGGCACTACAGGCCGTTCTCTCCGGTCCGAGCTTTGCTGCCGACGTGGCGCGCGGACTGCCAACTGCGCTGACGATCGCCTGCCGCAACGAAGACGCCGGCCGCCTGCTGGCGGAGCGGCTGGGCTACCGGCAGCTCAGGCTCTACTGGACGAGCGACATCGTCGGCGTAGAGCTGGGCGGGGCGCTGAAGAACGTGCTCGCCATCGCCGCCGGCATCGTCGACGGAAAGGGGCTCGGCGCCAGTGCGCATGCGGCCCTGGTGGCGCGCGGGTTTGCCGAGATGCGGCGGTTTGGCGAGGCTTTCGGCAGCCGGCCGGAGACGCTGTTGGGGCTGTCAGGCCTCGGCGACCTCATCCTGACGTGCGGCAGCCCGCAGTCGCGCAACATGTCGCTGGGGCGCGCCCTGGGCGAGGGCCGGGCGCTTGCCGACGTGCTGGGCGGCCGGGTGGCGGTGACGGAAGGCGTGTACACTGCCGCCGCCGTAATCCGGCTGGCGCAGGAGCGCGGTATCGAAATGCCCATCGCCGAAGCGGTCACGGCCATCCTTGACGGGCGCGTCAGCGTCGACGACGCGATTGCAGGCCTGATGCAGCGGCCGTTCAAGGCCGAAGACTGATTTATGCCGTGCCACGGGCCTTTACGTTAACTGCGTCGGTCGGATCAGCCTTGATCGCAGCGACCGGAGCCCACACCATTCGGTGAAATTGCTGCACTGCGCCGTAAGAACGCTGTTGCGCTTCTGTGGCGTACAGGCATGGATTGGTAAATCCGGCGATGCGGCCGGCGATCTCCGGGCCAAAACGCCCGGCCAGACAGGCGCCGGCTAGGCGCCGACATAGAGGGGAGACACACGCGGCCGATGTCGAACGCCATCGATCTTCAGAGCTATCTTGATCGCTGGGCGTCGCACGAGCCGGCGCGCGCCGATATCGCGACCGTAATTGCGCGCATGGCTAACGCCGGCAGCGAGATTGCGCGCGTCGTCGGCATGGGCGCGCTGGCAGGGCCCCTCGGGCAACCGACCGGCAAGAAGAACGGCGTGCATGTCCAAAAGCAGATTGACTTGATTTCCAACGGGCTGGTGCTTTCGGCGCTGAAAGACGCGCCGATTGCCGCCGTGGCATCGGAAGAACTGGAAACTGCCGTCGCCTTCGACCGCTCCGCTTCGCTGATCGTGGCCGTCGATCCCATGGACGGCTCGGCAAATATCGATACCAATGCCTCGGTCGGCACCATCTTCTCGATCCTGCCCTCGGCGCCGGAACGGGCCAACGGTACCGACTGTCCGCGCTTTCTGCAGCCGGGCGTCAACCAGCTTGCCGCCGGAATGTTCATCTACGGCCCGCAGACGCTGTTCGCGCTGACGCTGGGCAACGGCACGGACATCTTCACCTTCGACTGGGAGCACCGGACGTTCGGCCTGTCGCATCCCGGCGTGACGATCCCGCCGCGTACGCGCGAGTACGCCATCAATGCCTCGAACCACCGGCATTGGGACGACCCGATCCGCACATACGTCGACGATTGCCTGACGGGCGTCGACGGACCGCGGCGCGAGGACTTCAACATGCGCTGGATCGGTTCGCCGGTGGCGGAGGTGTACCGCATCTTCTCGCGCGGCGGCATCTACCTCTATCCCGGCGACAAGCGGCCGGGCTTCCAGCACGGGCGCATGCGATTGTTGTATGAGGCCAACCCGATCGCCTTCCTGATCGAACAGGCCGGTGGCAGCGCCTCCACGGGCATGGAGCGTATTCTTAATCTTATTCCGGAAAGCTTGCATCAGCGCGTGCCCCTCGTTGTTGGATCGCGGCTGGAGGTCGACTACGTTGTGCGGCTCCACCACGCCCCACACGCGGACGGGGAGCGCTCGCCGCTGTTCAGCCGGCGTGGCCTGTTCCGGAATTGAGTTTTTAGCAATCGATGTCAGCCAAGCACCCTATCATCGTCTGCACGGGATCGTCCGGGGCTGGCACGACGAGCGTCCGGCGCACGTTCGAGCAGATCTTCCGCCGCGAGAAGATCAACGCCGCCTACATCGAGGGTGACGCCTTCCATCGCTACAACCGCGAGGAGATGAAGGCGAAAATGGCGGATGCCGAGGAAGTGCATAACACCGCCTTCAGCCATTTCGGCGAGGAAGCCAATCTGCTGGCCGAGCTGGAAGGCGTGTTCCGTTCCTATGGCGACATCGGCACCGGCAAGACGCGCCACTACGTGCACGACGTGGACGAGGCGCTACAGTACAAGGCTGCGTCCGGCACCTTCACCGAGTGGGAGGACATCGCCTATGGCACGGACTTGCTGTTCTACGAGGGGCTGCACGGAGCGGCGGTGACCAAGAACGTCAACCTGTCACGGCACGCGGATCTGAAAATCGGCGTCGTGCCGGTGCTGAACCTGGAGTGGATTCAGAAGATCCATCGCGACAAGGAAGACCGAGGGTATTCCGATGAAGCGGTGATGGACACGATCCTGCGACGCATGCCGGACTACGTGCACTTCATCATCCCGCAGTTCACGCAGACGGACATCAACTTCCAGCGCATACCGACGGTGGACACGTCGAACCCGTTCATTGCGCGCTCGATACCGACGCCTGACGAGTCCATGGTGGTGATCCGCTTCCGCAGCCCACGCGGCATCGACTTTTCGTATCTGCTGTCGATGATCCACGACAGCTTCATGTCGCGGGCGAATTCGATCGTGATTCCCGGCGGCAAGCTCGACCTTGCGATGCAGCTGATCCTGACGCCCATGATCCTGCAGCTCATGGAACGCAAGCGGCGGACGTTTTTCTAGACGGCAGTCGAGAGCGCGACAGTTCTCCCTCCTCCCTTTGAAAGACGGGCAGGGGACTTGGCTGGTGACGCGTCTCTTCAGTTCTGGTACCAGGATCGCATGACGAGACCGATGATCATTGCGCCGTCCATCCTGTCCGCCGATTTCGCGCGGCTGGGGGAGGACGTGCGTACCGTCGATGCCGCGGGCGCGGACTGGATTCACCTCGATGTCATGGACGGACACTTCGTGCCGAACATCACATTCGGGCCGCCGGTGATCAAGGCGATCCGCGGAGCCTCGAAGAAGGTATTCGATTGCCATCTGATGATTGCGCCGGCCGATCCTTATCTGGCGGCGTTCGCGGATGCGGGGGCCGATATCATCACCGTGCATGCCGAGGCCGGGCCGCACCTCGACCGGTCATTGCAGGCGATCCGGGCGCTCGGGAAGAAGGCCGGCGTTTCGCTCAATCCGGGTACGCCCGCCAGCGCCATCGAGTATGTGCTCGACCGGCTGGACCTCATTTTATTGATGACCGTCAATCCTGGCTTCGGCGGACAGGCGTTCATTTCATCGGTGGTCGACAAGGTAGCGCAGGTGAAGGCGCTCGTCGGCAAACGGCCGATCGACATCGAGATCGACGGCGGTATCACGCCGGAGACGGCGCCGCTCGTTTGCGCGGCGGGCGCCAACGTCCTCGTTGCCGGCTCGGCGGTGTTCAAGGGCGGCACGCGCGAAAGCTACGCGGCCAACATCTCGGCCATTCGCGCCGCGGCGGAGAAGGGGCGCGGCCGAGCCGCCGCGTAAGCGGCCTGCCTCACCGCTCTGATCGGTGTTCGATGTGCGCTTTGACAGCCCCCTGCCAATCGATGACGTTCTCGAAGAGCTGAAGGCGGCACTGTCCGCGCGCGCGTCGGCGGTTCTCGTGGCGCCGCCGGGAGCGGGGAAGACCACGCGCGTGCCGCTCGCCCTTCTCGGCGAGGCCTGGCTCGGCGACAATAAGGTCCTGATATTGGAGCCGCGGCGACTGGCGGCGCGCGGCGCAGCAGAGCGCATGGCCAAGACGCTTGGCGAGCGCGTCGGCGACAGGGTGGGCTTGCGGGCGCGGCTGGCTTCGAAAGTTGGCCCCAGGACGCGGATCGAAGTGATCACGGAGGGCGTGTTCACGCGGATGATCCTGGACGATCCGTCGCTGGAGGGCGTCGGTGCGGTGCTGTTCGACGAGTTTCACGAGCGGTCACTGGATGCGGACTTCGGACTGGCGCTGGCGCTCGACGCGCAAGCGAGCTTACGAACCGATCTGCGTGTGCTCGTGATGTCGGCGACGCTCGACGGCGCGCGCGTTGCTGCGATGCTGGGCGATGCGCCCGTCGTCGAGAGTGAGGGGCGGGCGTTTCCGGTTGAGACGCGCTATCTCGGCCGCGACGCGCATGCGCGGATCGACGACCAGATGACGGATGCGATCTTGAAGGCGCTGCGGGCCGAGACCGGGTCCGTTCTGGCGTTCCTGCCGGGACAGGGCGAAATCCGCCGTGTCGAAGACCAGTTGCGCCAACGCGCCAGCGACACGAGCGTGGTGATTGCGCCACTCTATGGCGCGATGGACATGACGGCGCAGGACCTTGCGGTACAGCCGGCGAAGGCCGGAGAACGCAAAGTCGTGCTGGCCACGTCTATCGCGGAGACATCGCTGACGATCGAGGGCGTGCGCGTCGTGATCGACAGCGGGCTGGCGCGGGTGCCACGCTACGAGCCGGACGCCGGGATCACGCGATTGGAGACGGTGCGCGTGTCACGTGCGGCAGCGGACCAACGGCGTGGACGAGCGGGGCGTACCGAACCGGGCGTCTGCTATCGGCTGTGGGATGAGCCGCAGACAAAAAGCCTGCCGGCATTCGCGGAGCCGGAGATCCGCTCCGCCGGGCTTGCGGGCCTGCTGCTCGATTGCGCGGAGTGGGGCGTGACTGATCCGACGACGCTGCAGTGGCTCGACGTGCCGCCAGCGGCGGCACTTGATGCGGCGCGCGGCGAACTGACGGCGCTTGGGGCCTTGGATGACGGTGGTCACATCACGGCGGACGGCCGCGCGATCCGCGCCCTGCCGCTGCCGCCGCGGTTGGCGCGCATGGTGATTGCG
This sequence comes from Hyphomicrobiaceae bacterium, assembly GCA_965279065.1. Lineage (GTDB taxonomy): Bacteria > Pseudomonadota > Alphaproteobacteria > Rhizobiales > Hyphomicrobiaceae > JAKAXS01. The sequence goes on along the minus strand of OZ257134.1, from coordinate 4,074,307 downwards.
GGCGCGCAATGCGGGGCGGCGCGCGAGGCGGCAGACATTGCGGCGGTGCTCGTCGAGCGCGGCCTGGGTGGCAACGATACGGATCTGGCGCATCGCATCGAGGCTTACCGGCGGGATCGTTCGCGGCGGGCGGAGGACATGCGACGGCTTGCTGCGGGTTGGGCGAAGGCGGCCGGCCCGCAAGCGCCGCCAAGCGGCGAGGTTGCCAGCGTCGCATCGTTGCTGGCGCTGGCCTATCCCGACCGCATCGCCAAGGCGCGCGGTGCGCCGGGGCAGTTCCTGCTGGCAAATGGGCGGGGCGCAAAGCTCGACGTGACCGATGCGCTGGCCAAGGCGCCGTATCTCGTCGTGGCGGAGCTGCAGGGCGCGGCGGCGGCGACGCGGATTCTGCTGGCGGCGAAAGCTGACGAGGACGAGATCCTGGCGATCGCGGCGGCCCGCATCTCGCAGACCGACGAGGTCACGTTCGACCGCAGCGCGGCCGCACTACGCGGACGGCGGTCGCGACGGCTGAATGCGATCCAGCTGTCGAGTGAACCGCTGCGGATCCCGCCGGATGAGGGCAGCGCCAAATTGCTGGCCGAGGGGCTGGCTTCGCTCGGCATCGCAAGGTTGCCCTGGAGCAAGGCGCAGCTGCAGCTGCGCGATCGCGTGGGATTTCTGCGCACGGCGCAGCCGGAGACTTGGCCGGATCTGTCCGATGCCGCGTTGGCAGAGACGGCGGCCGAGTGGCTGGCGCCGTTCCTGGCGTCGAAGACGCGGCTTGCCGACGTTGGTGCGGACGATCTCGGGCAGGCACTGGATACGCTATTGCCGTGGGACTTGAAACGGCGGCTTGATGGCGAGGCGCCTACGCACTTCGCGGCGCCGACCGGCAACAGCCACGCCATAGACTATGAGGGCGCGGGTGCACCGGCCTTGCATATTCGCGTGCAGGAGCTGTTTGGACTGAAGACGCATCCGGCAATCGCGGGCGGGCGGCTGCCGTTGACGCTGCACCTGCTGTCACCCGCGCACCGGCCGATGCAGATCACGAAGGATCTGCCCGGGTTCTGGGCCGGCTCGTGGAGTGCGGTGAAAGCGGACATGAAGGGCCGCTACCCGCGTCACCCCTGGCCCGACGATCCGGCGAACGCGCTGCCGACAGCGCGGGCGAAGCCGCGGAGTTAGCGGCGAGAGAGGGCGTCAGACCTGAGGTCTGACCCCAAGCTCCACACGGGAGGCTACTGCGGCGGCGGTTGAGGAGGCTCGCCCTTCGGCAGCATCAGGGCCTGGGCTTGCTTTGGGTTGAGCATGTAGAGGTAGGCGAGTACGCCGTGCAGCTGGCGTTGGCGGTGGGCGTCGCCGGACGGGCGGACGCGCTCGTTGTGGATGGCGGCGCGCAGGACGCGACGCGTCTTTCGTGACAGGCCCATGTCCTTGTTGACGATGACGCCGGCGACGGTCTGGCGGCTTGCCTGGCGCATGACGCGCGTCTTTTCGGCATTGATGAGGAAGCCTTCCTCGGCAACGAGATTCGGCACCAGCTTCAAGAACAGCGTGATCTTGGTCAGGTCGTCGCCGGAGAAGGTCAGGTCATCAGCGTAGCGAGTGTAGGCGAAGCCGTGTTTGCGGGCGAGGCCCGTTAAACGGTGATCGAGCTTTAACAGCACGGCATTGCACAGCGCCGGTGAGGTCGGAGCGCCCTGCACGCAGACGCGCGGTCCGACGGGCACGTTGTAAACGCGGCCCTCCGCCTCGACGAGTTGGCGCGGGCTCTCCGTCATGATCAGGGCGAGCGAGTTGGCAACAGGGTAGCTGTATCCGAGCGAGATGAAGAGGCCGCGCACACGCCCGAAATGGATGGTGGGAAAGCAGTCCTTGATGTCGAAGCGCAGTACGACCGCCTTTCCGACATGCGGGGCGGCGTTGGTGGCGATGGAACGGCCAGTGACGAAGCCGTGAGCGGCGTCGCTGACGGGAAGCTTCTTCAATACCAGCACATGCAGCTTGCGCAGGACGGCCTTCAGCCGGCGCTTGGGCGCGTGGATGATGCGCTCGCCGCGGCCGTTGCGCTTGGGGATAGCGAACGTGACGTAGTGCGCGACACGCTCGCGCGGGCGATGCACCGACAGGTGCTGCAAGGCGCGCAGCGGCATGGCCAGCGCGTTCGCGATGTCGGCTTCGGATTTCCAGATCGGAAGGTCGTAGCGTTTCAGCTGATCTTCGTCGGTGGCAAGATCGCGGACGTTGCGGTTGTGCGTACGGAAGGAGGCTGAGAACAGCCGGCGGGCTTCGGCGCGGGTGAAATACTTGATGACCGGCGGCTTTGGGTCACCGTAGCGGTAGGGCTTGGGTTTCGGCTTGGGCAGCAGGCGGCTGTCACGCAGGGCGAGGCGCCGATGCTTGGGCTTCAGGGGGCCGCCCTGTTGGATCGCCTCCTGCTTGACCTCGGCCGCACCACTGAAGGCGACAGTGGAAAGATCCCGTGTCGGAGGCTCTGCGCGTCTGGCTAGTACGGCGCGGGCGAGCAGTTGCTTGCGGCGCCAGCGCATGAACCAGAAGAAGGCGAGGAAGCCGATGGCGAAATAGATCACGCCCATGCGATGAACTCGCTCGCCTGGCTCTCTTCAACTTTGATGGGGAATGAGCACGCGTGCCTGGATGCGTCCGCCGACCACCAACTAGGCTTTGGACCCATGGCCTCCCCTCGTTTCGTACGTGGGGAACCGTGGCGTGGTGATAGCATCAGGAAGCCACCACGGCGAAGCACCGTGGCATGGAGTGCTGGAAGGCTGAACGGCAATCCAGGCACGACGTGTCTCAAACTCATTGAACCTCACTCCCGCTGGTTCCGTCAACCTCCCATCGCGACGGCGCCTTGCGCGTCGCGGCGGGGACGTCGCCGGCGACAGGTGCGCTCGCGGGCGCATCGGTGCGTTGCGGCTCGCTGGCCTTGAACAGCGCCAGCATGTGTTCGCAGGGGCCCTGGTTCATCAGGTGCTCCTTGAAGTGCTCGCACGTGCAGCGGCCGAAGATGATGCGGCCGTTGTCGTTGATGACGATCTCGACGGGATCTTCGGTGCCGGCGGCGCCGATGATGCGCCAGTCGCGGAAGGTGATCTCTCGCGCCAGCTTCTGGCCGGACTCGGGATCCTTGAACTTGCGGATCTTCTTGGTTTCTTCGGCCGTGCTGCTCGTGACGCGGACCTGGTTCTGTTGGAGCATCGCCATCGCCAGTTCCTGGCGGCGATCGGGCGGGAAGTACTTCTTCTCGTCGGCAGGGACTTCAAACAGCTCGCGATGGCGATAGCGACGCGTCTCCACGTCGAACATGGCGCGGCCCTGGCGGCACAGCCGCACCAGCACGCGCGAGGCCGAAGGCAGGTCGATGCCGAGGGCGCGAGCGATGTCCTCGACCGAGGCGTGGTAGTGCTCGCGGAGCAGGGCCAACGCGTGATCGACGTGCGCGTCGTCGGCCGTGGCGGCTTCGGCGAGCAGATCGAAACCTCCAGTTCCGGTAAAGGCGCTGCCCGACCAGCCGGTGACACCAAGCAGAAACGTCATACCCGGCAGCTTGACGGCGTAGAAGCTCGGCAGCGCGCGGCCCTTCAGATAGATGTCGACGTTTTCGGCGAAGGGCAGCAGCCCCTCGATCAGCTTCATGCGGCGGCGACCCCAGACACGCGTGGTCTTGAGTTCGGTGTAATTGTGGTCGGCACCTTGCAGTTCGAAGGCCTGCTCCCACGGTTCCAGGATCAGCCTCGCGTCCTTGCCGGGTTCGAACTCGTAGCGCAGGGCGCGCGGGGAGACGTTGGACTTCATCACGCGCAGGAAGCGAATGGCGGCGAGGAGGTCGATGGCCTTGGCGCGTACGCGTGTGCCCGGCATGCCCATGGCAGCCTGGACCTGCAGAAAGCCCCGCACCCACGTCTCGGGAATCTCGACCTTCTTTTCGAAGCGACCGCCGCCGCCCGAAGTACGCACGTCGAAGCCTTCCGGGCCGATACGGAAGGTCGTGGAGCGGCTGGTGCGCATTTCGCCGAGCGCGCCCCACAGCCAGGCCGTGAAATCGATGTTGGTGGTGCCGGTGTGGATGTCGCCGACGGATTCGAAGATGGCGGGGTCGACGATCAGCGCGGCATACGTCGACTGGTCCTGGCTGAAGGCCTCGAAGAAGATGCGGTCGGGATGGACCGTGATGACGGGGTCGAGAATGTCGGACTGGGCGACCCAGGTGTCGTCAGACCAGACGACCTCGCCAAGCGCCCGCAGGGCGATGCGCAGGAAGAAGCCGTGGTCGCGAACGATACCGTGAAATTTCACAGGGCGGCGGGCGTTGGTGGACAAGCCGACGGTGGTCTTGTCGCCGGTCGAGTCGAATTCGGACGGCGAGGCGTAATCGACGAAGACGATCATGGAGTGGCCTCCGTACCCGGCGCCGGCGCGCGGCGATAGATCACAGGCTGCTCCCCGGCGGCCGCCAACGAGGGATTGGCGGCGATGACCTTGGCGATAAGGCCGATCAACTCTTCCTTGGGATACTTCTTGTCTGGCAGCCGCAAGGCGTCACGGGCGCGGGACAGCACGCGTTCGCCGGTTGCTGCGTCATGACGGGCGGCATTGGCCAACGCATCGAAGGCGGGCAGCCGCGTCTTGCGGAAGATGGGGCGCAACAACGTGCCGACGAGGATGTCGATATTCTGCGCCGCGAGGGTGCGGGCGCGAATGTCGTTCTGCGCCAGGATGCGGTAGGCGAGCTTCTGGACATTGATCTCGGACCCTTCGACGAGATCTCGGACGGCGCCGGGTACGCCGAGATAGGATTCGAGCGAGCGGACGAACAGCAGGCGGGCGAGCGGATTGCCGCGCAGCGTGCTGTTGAAGTCATAGATGGAAAAGGCCGGGATGCGCGTCAGCACGTTGGAGGCGCGGCGGGCGAATTCGGCGTCGTCGCGATCGCGGATGGCCTGGTAGTATTCGGCGAGAACTTGTAGCGCGCCTTTGCCTTTCGGCTTCCTCTTCTTGTTGCTCTCGGCTTTGGCGGGGGCCGATGGCTCCGGCGCCGGGTCGTTCCCCAGGGACTTCTCCCATTCGGCGAAGCTCGTCATGGCCGTTGCGTTGTCGTTGGAGCGGTTTTCGCCGACGCGCGTGGCGTATCGGCTGGCGACGATGTCGATCATCTCCTCGTCGCCGGCCAGCAGGAGGGCCTGCAGCAGGCCCTCCGAGCCACGCCACCAGCGCGGTGTGACGTTGGGGCGGAATGGGCCGCGCACGAGATCCGGATAGCGCTTGTACAGAGCCACGGCCTGGTAGTCGTGCAATTCATGGACGACGGCGAGTCCGACACCTGGCCAGTTCCATTCGCGCGAGACACCGGCCAGAGCCTTTAGGCGCTCGACGCGTGCCAGCTCGTCGAGCGCTTCATCCTTGACGAGGGCTTCCACCGCCTTGTTGAAATGCTGGTTGCCACGGCCACTGCGGATTGCGGAAGCCCAGAGGTCCCACCAGCCATTCTTGGTGGCGAGATCGAGGACCGGCTTGACCGGATCGCCGCGCCAGCCGCCAACGAGATCGTCGAGATGCGCGCGGACATACGGCATCACATCGCGGCCGCGTTTCTCCAGCAGCTTGATCATGGTGGCGCTACGTTCAATGCCGTAGCCGGAGAGGTGACGTTCCTCCAGGGCATCGTTGAGGCGGGCCACCTCGGGAATACCGTCGGCAAGGAGGATGACCTCGGCGTTCCAGCGCTCGGCCGGCATTAGAGCGCGATAGAGCGCGTAGTAGAGCTTGTTGTCACCCTTGATGCGGGCGTCGCCGCCGAGGCCGTCCCACATCTCGCGCTTCTTGTCGTTCCAGTAGTAGCGCGGCAGGTGCTTCAGGATGAAGGGCGAGGCGGCGCGATCAGTTTGATAAAGGTCGCGGGCGGTGGCTTCGTCGAGATCGAACCAGTCATCGAACTCGTCCAGCACGATGGTGCGAGCGGCGGGCGTCGGGGCAGATTTATAGGCCTGCTTGAGCGCTTCGCAGAAGCGCGCGTTGTCGCGACCCCAGCCTTCCTGCTTGGCGAATTTCCAGGATTGCAGCTTGCGCACCAGCACAACGTCTCGTGCGGAACGGGCGGCGTCGAGCCATGTCTCCAGGTCGACCGCGTGTTCGGTCCAGCGCACCTTTTTCCAGCTACCGCTGTCGTCGACGAGCCAGTCTGAGAACTGGTTGAGGATGAGCGGGCGGAAGAGCGGGCGCGACCGAGCGTATAAGCGCGGCCCCCAGAACCACGTCAGTCCAGGAAAACTCGGTGCGTTGACGAGGCCTTCGAGGTTGTCGCGCAAGCGCTTGTTGTCGGGCTGAGACGCGAGCAATTGCTCGATCGTCTGCCGTAGCTTGTCGACATTCACGCGCGGTTTCCCCCGGCTCCACTCAAGCTGCTTTAACATGCTGCTCCGCATGCGTTGCAACCCGTTGCCTGAGCCTAGCCCACGGAGGGTGACAGAATTTTGGCGGCTGGCGCACGGTCGTCAATGCGAGCTGGATGCTCGCATCGAGAACGACCAGGCTCTAGCTTCCGAGTTGATAGGCGGCGAGCGCAGCGAGATTGACGATGTCGGTATCCTTGGACCCGAGCGTCGCGATCTGAACTGAGTGCTGGAGGCCCACGAGCATCGGCCCCATCACCGTTGCGCCACCTAGCTCGCGCAGCATTTTGGTGGAGATCGACGCGGCATGGAATGCGGGCATGACGAGGACGTTGGCCGTGTCGGTCAGGCGACAGAAGGGATAGAGCTTGCGCAGCTCAGGGTTGAGGGCGACGTCGGCAGCCATATCGCCGTCGTATTCGAAGTCGACGTCCTGATCGCGTAGCAAGTCGACGGCCTTGCGCACTTCGTCCGAGCGTTCGCCGCGCGGCTGGCCGAACGTGGAGTACGCCAGCATGGCGACGCGCGGTTCGATGCCGAACTTGCGGGCGGCGCGCGCGGCTTCGATGGCGATGTTGGCGAGCTGGCGCGCGTCGGGCATGTCGTGCACGCTGGTGTCGGCGATGAGCACGGCACGGCCGCGGCACAGGGCCAGCGAGACACCGATGACATTACGGCCGGGCTTGGGGTCCATGACGCGGCGAATGTCCTGGAACACACTGGTCCAGTTGCGGGTGACGCCTGCCACCATCGCGCCAGCGTGGCCGTGGGCGACCTTGAGGGCAGCGTAGATGTTGCGCTCGTTGCGGACCAGGCGCTCGCAGTCACGGCGCAGATAGCCACGGCGCTGCAGGCGGGCGTAGAGGAATTCGGTGAACTCTTCGGCGTGGCCGTCCTGGCGCGTGTCGCAGATCTGGAACTCGGAACGCAGCTTGATGCCAAGATCCTTAAACTGCTTGCGCACCACATCGGCGCTGCCGACGAGAATTGGTGTGCCGAAGCCTTCCTGGAAGTAGGTATTGGCAGCGCGAATAACGGCGGGCTCTTCGCCTTCGGAGAAGATGACGGTTTGAGGTTCGGCGCGCACCTTGTCGAACGTGGAGTGCAACCAGCCGACGACGGGGTCAAGGCGGCCTTTGAGGCGCGCCAGGTAGCCTTCCATGTTGACGATAGGGCGGCGAGCGACGCCGGTGTCCATCGCGGCCTTGGCGACGGCGGGCGGCACGTGACTGATGAGGCGCGGATCGAACGGCGCGGGGATGATGTACTCCGGACCGAATGTCGGGCGCTGGCCATGGAAGGCCGCCATCACCTGGTCGGGCACTTCGGCGCGGGCAAGTTCAGCCAGGGCGCGGACGGCGGCGATCTTCATCTCGACGTTGATGGTGGAGGCCTGAACATCGAGCGCACCGCGAAACATGAAGGGGAAGCACAAGACGTTGTTGACCTGGTTGGGATAGTCGGAGCGTCCGGTGGCAACGATGGCGTCGTCGACGGCGGCATGCGCATCCTCCGGCGTGATTTCCGGGTCGGGATTGGCCATCGCGAAGATGATGGGCTTCTTGGCCATCGACTTCACCATCGCCGGCGTGAAGGCGCCCTTGGCAGATAGGCCGAATAGAACGTCGGCGCCGACGGCAGCCTCTTCCAGAGTGCGCGCCTTGGTCTTGGCGGCATAGGCCGACTTCCACTGGTTCATGCCGTCCTTGCGACCCTGGTAGATGACGCCCTTGGTATCGCAGAGGATGACGTTGTTCTTCGGCATGCCCATTGCGCCCAGCAACTCGAGGCAAGCTATGCCGGCGGCGCCGGCGCCGTTGACGACGATCTTGCAGGTCTTGATGTCGCGACCCGTCAGCTCCAGGGCGTTGATGAGGCCGGCGGTGGCAATGATCGCCGTGCCATGCTGGTCGTCATGGAAGACGGGGATGTCGAGCAGCTCCTTCAGCTTGTCTTCGATAATGAAGCAGTCAGGCGCCTTGATGTCTTCCAGGTTGATGCCGCCGAAGGACGGACCGAGATAGCGCACACAGTTGATGAAGGCGTCGACGTCCTCGGTGTCGACAAGGAGGTCGATCGCGTCGATGTCGGCGAAGCGCTTGAACAGCGCGCCCTTGCCCTCCATGACGGGCTTGGAGGCGAGGGCGCCGAGGTTACCCAGGCCGAGGATGGCCGTGCCGTTCGACACGACGGCGATCATGTTGCCCTTGTTGGTATACTCGTAGGCGAGCGCCTTGTTGTCGGCGATGGCTTCGACCGGTGCGGCGACGCCCGGCGAATAGGCCAGCGAAAGGTCGCGTTGCGTCGCCAACGGCTTGGTCGGGGTAATCTCCAGCTTGCCGGGCTTTCCCTGAGCGTGAAACTGAAGGGCTTCCTGCGCGGTGACCCGCGCGACGGGAATTTTGATGGCCATGAGACCTGACATCTAAAGGCCGCGCGTATGCGGCGGCGGCAACGGTGGGAACGCGTGGCCTACGACAGAAATTCAGTGACGTCGACCCGCGCGAAGGGTCAAGGCGCCAAGCCGTCTCGTTTCCGTCGCGCACTACACTAATATTCCGTGCTCAGAATGAGTTCATCTAAGCTTTTCTGCGGATTGGTGAAAAATCTGATTGCCGCAGAGGGAGAATCCCAACAACGTGTGCGTGGCTACGCCAAAGCTCATCCCAGTTTAACTTTTCGATGTTCGCGAGATTACTGTCCGCACACGGTATTTTTGCTAGCGGACTACTTTAGGCAGACGATGCACACCGGTTGATGTTGCGCGCGCTTCGGCGGGACGTACGCCAGTAGCTGCGCATGCGGAATCCGGCGAGCACACAAGCCAGACGTGCAGCGGCATCCCCCCACCAGCCGCTGCCGGTGTCGGCGTTGGATTGTGCGCTTGCCGGAACCACGCCCTCGGCGGTCGCGGCGCCTTGCTTTGCGCCGGCCGGCTCCTCGCGCTATGCCTTCGCCCGCAAGTTCACGGGTGAGAGATGGCCGGCCGCAAGCCTTCACAACCAAACAATCCTGCCGCAGTCGCAGAACCTTCGCCGGTTGTGCCCGACAGCGTGACGCCGTCTATCGTTCCCGACGGCGTGACGCCGTCCATGGCCCAGTTCCTGGAGATCAAGGCCGCCAATCCGGACAGCATCCTCTGGTACCGAATGGGCGATTTCTACGAGCTGTTTTTCGAGGATGCGGTGACCGCGTCGCGGGCGCTGAGCATCGTGCTGACCAAGCGCGGCAAGCACCTGGGCGAAGACATTCCGATGTGCGGCGTGCCGATCCATCGCGCGGACGAGTATCTGCAGCGGTTGATCCGGCTCGGTTACCGCGTGGCGGTGTGCGAGCAGTTGGAAGATCCCGCCGAAGCGCGCAAACGGGGCGCCAAGGCCGTCGTGCGGCGCGACGTTGTGCGACTCGTCACGCCAGGCACGCTGACAGAAGAGACGCTGCTCGACGCCAAGGCGCGCAACTACCTGACGGCAATCTATCGCGAGCCGGGCGTTACGGCGGTCAATGCGACGGAGACGCGGCTGGCCTTGGCCTCACTCGATATCTCGACGGGCGAGTGCGAGGTGGGCGAGGTCTGCGGAGCGGATCTCGCCGGAGAGCTGATCCGGCTGGCGCCGGGCGAGGTGCTGCTCGGCGACGCGCTGGCCGGTGATGCCGACGTCAAGCGCTGGATCGAATGGGCGGGGGCGGCGATGACGCCCGTGCCGTCGGCCTCGTTCGACAGTCTGGCGGGCGAACGCAATCTGAAGGGCATCCTTGGCGTGGCCGAGCTTGGGGCGTTCGGCGGCTTTTCGCGCGCGGAACTGGCGGCGATCGGTGCGCTGCTGCGCTACATCGAGCTGACGCAACTCGGCGCCAAGCCCGTGGTCCGGGCGCCGCGCAAGACCGGCGCGGCCGGTGTGCTGATGATCGACGCATCGAGCCGCGCGTCGCTGGAGCTGACACGATCGACGTCCGGCGAAAAGCAGGGCAGCCTGCTATCGGCCATCGATCGGACGCTGACGGGTGCGGGTGCGCGCGAGCTTGCGGCACGACTGTCGTCGCCATTGCAGGATGTGGCTGCGATCCAGCGACGGCTCGACGCCGTCGGAGCGCTGGCAGACGACGACCCGCTGCGCGGCGACCTGCGAAACATCCTTCGCGGAGCGCCGGACGTGGCGCGCGCGGTCTCGCGGCTGGCATTCGGGCGCGGCGGGCCGCGTGATCTTGCGGCCATTCGCGACGGCCTGGGCGCGGCACGCCAGGGCCACGACAGGCTCAAGAGCATGGCGGCCGGCGGGCTTGGCCCGACCGAAGAGCTTGTCGGCATCATCACGAGGCTGGGCGGGACCGATACTGAGTTGGACCGGCTGCTGACAGGGGGGCTGGTCGAGGCCCCACCGCACCTGAAGCGCGACGGCGGATTCGTGAAAGAGGGCTGGCGGCCGGAACTGGACGAGGCGCGGCGGCTGAAGGACGACAGCCGCAAGGTGCTTGCAGAACTCGAAGCGCAATACGTCGCCGAAACCGGCATCAAGGCGCTGAAGATCCGTCACAACAACATCCTCGGCTACTTCATCGAGGTGACGCAGCAAAACGCCAAGCCAATGTTGTCGGAGCCGCTGTCGGACACGTTCCGACACAAGCAGACGATGGCGAATGCCGTGCGCTTCACGACGCGGGAGCTGTCCGATATCGAAGGCCGCATCGCCTCGGCGGGTGAGCGGGCTCTGGCGATCGAACTGGAGGTGTTTACCGAGCTGTGCGCCTGCGTGGCGGGGCAGGAGCGGGCACTCTCCGCCGTCTCGGCGGCGCTGGCAGAGCTCGATCACATCGCGGCGCTGGCGGAGCTGGCGCAGGAGCAGGGCTGGGTGCGGCCGCAGATCGACACCTCGGAGGTGTTCGAGATCAGGGGCGGGCGACATCCCGTCGTGGAACAGGCATTGCGGCAGGCCAAGGGCGGCGCGTTCATCGAGAACGATTGCGTGCTCGGCCGCGCTGCCGCCGCGACGCCGCCAGGGTTCGACGAGGAGAAGGATGCCCGGATCTGGCTCGTCACCGGACCGAACATGGCCGGCAAGTCGACGTTCCTCAGGCAGAACGCGCTGATCGCCGTGCTGGCACAGATGGGCTCCTACGTGCCGGCGCGCAGCGCGCACATCGGCGTCGTCGACCGGTTGTTCAGTCGCGTAGGCGCGGCGGACGATCTGGCGCGAGGCCGGTCCACCTTCATGGTGGAGATGGTCGAGACTGCCGGCATTCTCAACCAGGCGACGGCGAAGTCGCTGGTGATCCTGGACGAGATCGGACGCGGCACGGCGACGTTCGACGGGCTGTCGATCGCCTGGGCGACCGTTGAATATCTGCACGACGTATCGTGCTGCCGTGCGCTGTTTGCCACGCATTATCACGAGCTCACGGCGCTGGCCGGGCGCATGACGCACATCGCCAACGTGACGATGGACGTGACGGAGTGGCACGACGAGATCGTGTTCCTGCACAAGGTGAAGCGCGGGGCCGCGGAGGGCTCGTACGGCATCCAGGTCGCCAAGCTCGCGGGCATGCCCGGCCGCGTGGTGAAGCGGGCGGGCGAGGTGCTGGCGCTTCTGGAGAAGAACGATCGGCGCGGCGGGGATCGCAAACCCTTGGCGGATCTGCCGCTTTTTGCAGCAATGGTGCAGGCCGACGACACTTCCCGGCGAGTAAAGACGTCGGACGTGGAACTGGAACTCGACAAGCTGCAGCCGGATACGCTAACCCCGCGACAAGCTCTTGATGCGCTTTATATTCTGAAGCAATTGCGGACTACCGGCGCAAAGCCCAAGACATAGAAATGATCGGCGGCATGGACAGCTCAACTTTCGCGCCCTCCCCGTATTTTGATCCGACCGCACTGCGCGTCGAACTGACGGCGTTGTTCAATACGCACGGCGCAGGTGACGCGCGCGGGCTGGTGGTCGATCGTCTCAAGTCGCTGGTGAAGGATGCCCGTCTGCAGGCCCAGCGCACGCTGGAGGCCGACGGCAATGGCCGCCGCTGCGCCGAGGGCCTGGCGAAGTTCCAGGACGAACTCATCCGGCTGATCTACGACTACACGGTGCATCACGTCTACCGCGCCAGCATTCCGTCCGAGGCGGAGCGCATGGCGATTGTGGCGACGGGTGGCTACGGACGCGGATTGCTGGCGCCCGGCTCCGACATCGATCTGCTGTTCCTGCTGCCCTACAAGCAGACGCCGTGGGGCGAGAGCGTCGCCGAGTACATGCTCTACCTGCTCTGGGACCTCGGCTTCAAGGTGGGGCACGCCACGCGCAATGTCGACCAATGCCTCAAGATGGCGCTTGCAGACATGACGATCCGGACGGCGCTGGTCGACATCTGGCTGGTGCAGGGCGACGCGCAGTTGTTCGCGGAACTGTCGGACAGGCTACGTGCCGATGTGTTCTCCGGCACGGCACGCAAGTTCATCGACGCCAAGATGGCCGAGCGCGAAGAGCGCCACAAGAAGATGGGCGAGAGCCGCTACAGGGTCGAACCCAACGTCAAGGACGGCAAGGGCGGATTGCGCGATCTGCACGCGCTGCACTGGCTGTCGAAATACCTGTTCGGCGGCGAGGTGGGGCCGCCGACGGTGGAGGCCGGAATCTTCACACCGTCGGAAGTCGCGACGTTCCGCAAGTGCGAGGACTTCCTGTGGAGCGTGCGCTGTCTGTTGCACTTCATCACCGGACGCGCCGAGGAGCGCCTGACGTTCGACCTGCAGCCGCAGATGGCGGAGCTCTTGGGCTACCGGGCGCAGCGCGGGCAGCTGGCCGTCGAACGGTTCATGAAGCACTATTTCCTGATCGCCAAGGAAGTCGGCGACCTGACGACGATCCTGTGCTCAGCGCTGGAGATGCAGCAGCTGAAGACGTCGCCGGGGCTGAAAAGCCGCCTGCTGGCACCGCTGGGCTGGCGCAGCCGGCGACGGCTGCGTGAGCGAACCGACTTCCGCATCGACAACGGTCGACTGAACATTGCCGACCGCGATGTGTTCGACCGAGACCCGGTCAATCTCATCCGGCTGTTCGCGCAGGCCGAGAGCCACGACGCCTTTCTGCATCCGGATGCCATTCGGCGCATCCGGCGGTCGCTGCGCATGATCGACGACAATCTTCGGCAGAATCCGGAGGCGAACCGCATCTTCCTGGAGCTGCTGACCGGCAAGACGAACCCGGAGGCCAGCCTGCGGCGCATGAACGAGGCGGGCGTCATCGGGCGCTTCATTCCCGCGTTTGGGCATGTCGTGGGCATGACGCAGTTCAACATGTACCACCACTATACGGTCGACGAGCATCTGATCCGCACCGTCGGGCAGCTCAGCTATATCGAACGCGGCGAGGGCGGAGAGCAGCTGCCGCTCTCGAGCGAGATCTTTCCGACGATCAAGAACCGCAAGCTGCTGTACGTCGCGGCCTTCCTGCACGACATCGGCAAAGGACGCGTTGAGGATCACTCGATCCTCGGGGCGCGCATCGCCCGCGAGGTCTGTCCGCAGCTGGGATTGACGCCAGCGGAGACGGAAACCGTGTCGTGGCTGATCGAGAATCACCTGACGATGAGCACGATCGCGCAGACGCGCGACATCTCCGACCCCAAGACGGTTCGGCAGTTCGCCGACATCGTGCAGAGCCCGGAGCGACTGAAGCTGCTGCTGTTGCTGACCGTTGCCGACATCCGTGCCGTAGGACCGGGCGTGTGGAACGGCTGGAAAGGCCAGTTGCTGCGCACGCTCTACTACGAGACGGAGCCGCTGGTGGCCGGCGGCCATACCAAGGTGGAGCGGCGCGCACGCGTGGCAGAGGCCAAGGACGCGTTGCGGGCAGCACTGCCGGACTGGTCGGACGCGGCCATCGAGACCTACACCGCGCGTTATTTCCCGGACTACTGGCTGCGCACGGAAGCGGCCCGGCAGGTGCAGCACGCCCGCCTTATCCAGCGTGCCGAGGCAGAGGGCCAGAACGTCGCGACGGAGTTTTCCACCGACGCGTTCGCGGCGATCACGGAAGTCACGGTCTACGCGCCAAACCATCCTCGGCTGCTGGCTCTATTTGCCGGGGCCTGCGCGGCCAACGGTGCCAACATCATGGGGGCGCACATCACGACAACACGGGACGGCTTTGCGCTCGACACGTTCCTGTTCTCGCGCGGTTTTGCCAACGACGAGGACGAGGAGCGGCGGGCGCGGCGCATCGGCGATACGATGATCAAGCTGCTTAAGGGCGAGGCGGTCGCCAAGACCATGCTGGCGAACATGCGCGTGATGCCGGGCCGGATCGACGCCTTCAAGGTGGAGCCGGAGGTGATCATCAACAACGCGCTGTCGGACAACTTCACGGTGATCGAAGTCTCGGGCCGCGACCGGACCGGCTTGTTGTATGACCTCACGTCGACCCTGTCGGACCTGTCGCTCGACATCAGCTCCGCGCACATCACGACGTATGGCGAGAAGGCCGTCGACGTGTTCTATGTGACTGATCTTGTTAACAAGAAGATCGACAGCGAGGCGCGGCAGAAGACCATCGTCGAGCGGTTGGAGGCCGTGCTGTCGGGTGCCGTCGTCGACGTGGCGGGCAAGGACCAGCCCGCCAAGCTGCCCGCGTAAGGCTCACGCACGGCAAAGCCGCGACACTCCGCCCCCAAATCACGGGGGATGTTCATGAATCGCAAGCACCGGCGCGCGGCCGCAGCGATGGGGAAGCGGAGCGTGGGTGCGGTGGCGTCGGCCGACGCGCACGCGTCCTACCTGGCTGGCTACGCGCATCATGCTCGCGGCGATCTTGACGGAGCCAAGGCGCACTACTTGCGGGCGCTGGCAATCGAGCCGGAACAGGCGGGAAGCCTGCTGGGACTGGGTCTGATCGCGCTCAACGAGAAGATGCTGGACGAAGCCGAGGACTTTCTGCGGCGGGCCAGCGAGAGCGACGGGCAGGACCCGACGATCCTTGCCAACCTCGCTGCCGTTCTGGTGCAGGCGGAAAAGTTCGACGACTGCGTCCAGCTATGCGAGCGCGCACTGGCGCTGGACGGCGATAATTTCGAAGCGTTGTGCAATCTGAGCATGGCGCAGCGGCGGCGGCTCAACTTCCCCGAAGCGATCGCCGCTGCGAGAAAAGCGATCGCGATCGCTCCGGAGCGGGCGAACGGCCATGTCGCGCTCGGCACCGCGCTGGTCGAGCAGCCCGACAAGGCCCCCAAGGATGTCGATGAGAGCCTGGCGAGCCTGCTCAAGGCCAAATCCATCGATCCCAACTTCGACGTCAAAGTCGATACCGGCATCGCCGAACTGATGCTGAACCGCGGTAATGCCAAGGGCGTTATCGAGATGCTTGCCGACAGGATCGACGGTGACGGCGGCGAAGCCGGTGCGCGACAGCGCTTGCTGACGACGGCCTATCTGGCGATCCAGGACTATCCAAACGCGATCACGGCTGCACGCAAGTATTGCGAGCTCGAGCCGGAGATCGGCAACGCCCATGCCCTGCTGTCCGTGGCGCTGGTGAACCTCAAGGACTACGAGGGGGCGCTGGAATCTGCGCGCAAGGCGCTGGCGCTGGATCCCGATTTGCACACGCTGAAGCTCGACATCTGCCAGATCCGCCAACTGCTGGCCGACTGGGAGGGCCTGGACGAGGCCCAGCGCGAGATCGTCGACTTCATGCTGGAGACGGAGGCGATCTCTGGCCCCTTCCATATGATCTCGATTCCGGAGCCGGCCGGTTCGGCAGCCAACCAGCTGCGCTGCGCCGAGATCTTTCAAAAGCGCATTACGGCGACGAATACGCACGCCGTGCCGCTCAGTGCGGGCCGGGTGCTGAACAAGCGCCTCAGGATCGGCTACCTGTCGAACGACTATCGCGACCATGCGACCGCTTCGCTGATGAGCGAATTGATCGAACGTCACGACCGGACGCACTTCGAGATCTACGCCTATTGCTACAGTGCCGACGACCAGAGCGCGTTCCGGCGCCGGCTGCAGGATGCCTTCGACAGGTTCACGGACGTCAACCTGTGCTCGATCGAGGAAACCGCAGCGATCATCGCCCGAGACGAGATCGACATCCTGATCGACCTGAAGGGTTACACGCAGGGGTCACGCAGCACGGTGCTGGTGCATCAGCCGGCGCCTATTCAGGTGAACTTTCTGGGCTATCCCGGGACGCTCGGGGCCAAGTATGTCGACTATATCATCGGCGACGAATTCCTGACGCCGTTCGAGCATCAGGCGTTCTACAGCGAAAAGCTCGTGCAGCTGCCGCACTGCTACCAGCCCAACGATACGCAGCGGGCCGTCGATCCGTACCTGACGCGGCGGGAAGACTACGGATTGCCGTCGGATGGCTTCGTCTTCTGCAGCTTCAACAACATCAACAAGCTGACGCGCGACGTCTTCGCAATCTGGATGCGACTGCTCGATCAGGTGCCTGGATCCGTGCTGTGGATCCTGAGCGCGACCGATACGGTCAAGAAAAACATCCGGCAGGAGGCAAGTGCCTGCTGCATCGATGCCGATCGCATCATATTCGCGCCGATCGTCAGCATTCCGACGCACATCGCGCGCATGGCACTGGCTGACCTGTTCCTGGATTCCTATCCCTGCACGGCACACACGACGGCCAGCGAGTCGTTGTGGGCGGGATTACCGCTGCTGACGTGTGCCGGTGGGACGTTTGCCTCGCGCGTCGCAGGCAGCATTCTGACCGCTGGGGGACTACCCGAACTGGTGGTCTCGGACCTGAACGCCTACGAGACGCTTGCACTCGAACTGGCGCAGAACCCTGAGCTGTTGTGCGGTTATCGCGACCGGCTGCAGGACGTCGCCCGCACGCCGCTGTTCGACATCGCGGAGTACACGCGAGACCTTGAACGCGCGTATCTCAAGATGGCAGCACTTTACAGCGACGGCCAGGCCCCGGAGGCGTTCGCCGTCCGCGAGCTGCCGGCGCATCCCTCATTACATTCAGACAATGCCGCGGAGGCCCCGATGATGACGACAGACCTGCTGGACGCTGCGCCGCAAGCTTCCGCCGAGACGGCCTATATCGACGCCAGGGTGAACTACGAGTTCTGCCCGCTGTGCTACGGCGATGATATCGGCTCGCTCGGCGCATCCGACATCGCGCGGCACCCACTCTACAAGCCTCAGCTGCCGCCGACGCTGCCCTGGTGCCTGTGCCGCAGCTGTCGCCATGTGTTTGCCGCCGGCTACTACAGCGAGGAGGCTTACGAACTCCTCTATCCCAAGACGCCCACGGCCGAACTCGCCGGTTACGACGCCGAGCGCCAGAGACTGGCCTATTCCAAAATCGTGCAACGAGTGGCGCAGATCGCTCCCAAGGGCATTTGGCTCGACGTCGGATTCGGCAACGGGTCGCTGCTGTTTACCGCCCATGAATTCGGCTATCACGCCGTCGGCCTCGATATCCGCGGCGACAATGTCAAGGCGATGAAGGAATTCAATATCGAAGCGCATCAACTGTGCATCGAGCAGTATGCGCCGACGAAGGCCTGCAGCGTCATCAGCATGACGAACGTGCTGCAGCACGTGCCGTTCCCGGGGTCGGCTATCGAACAGGCGTCGCGACTGCTGGCGCCGAACGGCGCCCTGTTTCTGACCATGCCGAACATGGATACCGCGCTCTGGCGCATTATGGACAAGCAGCAGAAGAACCCGTTCTGGACGGACCTCGAGACGTATCACCATTTCACGCGGCAGCGGCTCTACGACCTTCTGGCGCAGTACGGCCTGACGCCCATCGAATATACCGTGAGCGACCGCTACCGGTCGTCGATGGAAGTTCTGGCGGTCAAGCTGGCTCCGGCGGTGTCATAAGACTCGCGCGGGTACGCTTCTCGATTATTTGGGGGCAGGCCGATCGGTCTGCCCCTTTTCTGTTCGAGACGCTGAGCCACCTTGCTCCCGCCAGCGGGGTCGAGTACTTCCCTGGCCATGAAACTCTACAAGTCCTTTGCCACGGTGGGTGGCCTGACGCTGCTGAGCCGAGTTCTGGGCTTCGTGCGCGACATTCTGGCGGCGGCCGTGCTGGGCACGGGCTTCGTGGCCGACGCGTTCTTCGTCGCGTTCCGCTTTCCGAACCTGTTCCGACGGCTGTTCGGCGAGGGGGCGTTCAACTCGGCTTTCATTCCGCTGTTTGCCGGCAAGCTGGAGGGTGAGGGGACGCCGGCGGCCCGCGCCTTCGCCGAGGAGGCGATGGCGGGCCTGGTGTTCGTCCTCGTACTGCTGTCGGCCGTCTGCATGATCTCGATGCCCTGGCTCATGCACCTGCTGGCGCCAGGCTTCGCCGATACACCGGAGAAGTACGATCTGGCGGTGCTGCTGACGCAGATCACGTTCCCCTACCTCCTGTGCATGTCGCTGGTGGCGCTGCTGTCGGGCGTGTTGAACACGTTCGGCCGGTTCGTGGAGAGCTCGTCGGTCTCGATCGTGCTCAATCTGGTGCTGGCGGCCGCCATGCTGCTATCGATCGGGCTCGGCTATCGCAACGAACCGGCTGCAGGCTTCATCCAGGCGTGGGGCGTCTTCATCGCCGGGTTCCTGCAGCTCGCGCTGCTCGTGTGGGGCATCCGTCGGGCCGGCTTTCCCATGTCGCTCAGGTGGCCGCGCTGGTCGGACAACATGAAGCGGCTGGTGACGCTGGGAATTCCGGGCATCATCGCCGGCGGCATCACTCAGCTCAACATCGTCATCGGCACGGTGATCGCATCGCTACAGGACGGCGCGGTTTCGCATCTCTATTATGCCGACCGAATCTACGAGCTGCCGCTGGCGATCGTCGGCATTGCGATCGGCGTGGTGCTGCTGCCGGAGATGTCACGACATCTGCGCGCCGGCAATGACGCGGCGGTCATGGACAGCCAGAACCGCTCCCTGGAGTTCGCCATGCTGCTGACGGTGCCGGCCGCCGTGGCGCTGGCGGTTATTCCGCACTCCATTGTGTCGGTGCTGTACGAGCGCGGCGCTTTCACCGCGACCGACACGCCGAACACAGCCAACGCGCTGGCGATCTTTGCACTCGGGCTGCCGGCGTTCGTGCTCATCAAGGTGTTCTCGCCGGCGTACTTTGCGCGCGAGGATACCAAGACACCGATGCGCTACGCGGTGATCAGCCTGACGGCCAATACGCTGGGATCGATCGGCCTGTTCTTCCTGTTCCGGCACCTGGGCATGATGCCGCATCTCGGCATCGCGGTGGCCACGACACTGGGCGGGTGGATGAACGCCATCATGTTGTGGTGGGGGCTGCGATCTCAGAAGCATTTCACGATCGATGCCCGGCTGCGCAAATCGCTACCGCTTATCGTGCTGTCAAGCGTGATCATGGGCGCGGCACTCCTGATCGGCGCACAATTGCTGGCGGCCTGGCTCGGTCCGCATCATCCGTTCGTCATCCGCGCGGGTGCGCTCGCCGTGCTGATCGGGGCGGGGCTAATCGTCTACTTTGCAGCAACGCACCTCTCGGGGGCGTTCCGGCTTGGTGCGATGAAGGCCGCCATGGGGCGCGGCGGCGGCTCCGATTCATAGCCGTTCGACTCGGAGAGCTGCCGGCTGCGCACGCTCGGGCTCGACAGGCTTGCGCGAGGCGAGCGGGCACGCGATAACCCCCGCCGACCCTCTCAAGGACCTCGTTCGATGAAACTTACGCCCCGCGTCTTCTCAGGCATGCAGCCGACTGGCACTTTGCACCTCGGAAACTATCTCGGGGCCATGCTGCAGTGGATCGAGATGCAGAAGACGCACGAGTGCATCTACTGCGTCGTCGACATGCACGCGATCACGATGTGGCAGGAGCCGGCCGAACTCGTTACCGCGACGCGGGCCGTGACGGCCGCGTACATCGCGGCCGGGCTTGATCCGAAAAAGAGCATTCTGTTCAACCAGAGCCAGGTGCCGGAGCACGCGGAGCTGGCGTGGGTGTTCAACTGCGTGGCGCGGCTGGGCTGGCTCAACCGCATGACGCAGTTCAAGGACAAGGCCGGCAAGGATCGCGAGGCGGCGTCGGTCGGGCTTTACGCCTATCCGAACCTGATGGCGGCCGACATCCTGGCCTATCGCGCGACGCATGTGCCGGTTGGCGAGGACCAGAAGCAGCACCTTGAGCTGGCGCGCGACATTGCGCAGAAATTCAACAACGACTTCAAGCCGCAGATCGAAGCCGCCGGATTTGCCGACGGCATCTTCTTCCCGCAGCCGGAACCGGTGATCACCGGGCCGGCGACGCGCGTGATGAGCCTGCGGGACGGCACGAAGAAAATGTCGAAGTCGGATGCTTCGGATCTGTCGCGCATCAATTTGTCGGACGACGCGGATACGATCGCGCGCAAGATCCAGAAGGCCAAGACCGATCCGGAGGGCATCCCCTCGGAGCCGGGCGGGCTGATGGGCCGGCCGGAGGCGGAAAACCTCGTCGGCATCTACGCGGCGCTGGCCGGCAAGGCCAAAGGCGACGTGCTGGCGGAGTACGGCGGGGCGCAGTTTTCCGCCTTCAAGAAGGCGCTCGCCGATCTGGCGGTCAGTCGGCTGCAACCGCTGGGCGAAGAGATCAAGCGGCTTACGAGCGAGCCCAAGGAAATCGATGCCATCCTGGCCGACGGCTCGGCTCGGGCGCACGCCATCGCCAAACCGGTCATGGACAAGGTGAAGGACATCGTCGGCTTCGTGCGGTCGTAGCCAGTGGCCGCCGCGAGGCTTGTGTCGCGCTGGTCGGCCAAGCTACGCCGCAATTGCCGGGCGGGCGGGCGCGTGGCAGCATGCGTGCATGAAAACCAGACGCAGTTTTGAAGCTGGCCACCTCCGCAAGTTCCTGCTCGTCGTGGACGAGAGCGCCGAGGTGGAGAGCGCGCTGTTCTACGCGGCGAGCCGCATCGCGCACTCGTCGGGATCGTTGCTGATGCTGTATGTGGTGGAACCGCAGCAATTCCAGCACTGGGTGGGCGTGCGCCAGCTGCAGCTGGAAGAAGAGACGACCAAGGCAAAGGCGCTGTTTCGCCTGTTCCGGCGCAAGCTGGCGCAGGCCGGCTTCGAAGACATGGTCTGTGAAGAGGTCGTGCGCGAAGGCGACACGGCCGAGGAGATCGTCAAGCTGATTGCCGAGGACGAGGACGTGGCCATCCTGGTTCTGGGGGCCTCCACGGACGCCAAAGGGCCCGGACCGCTGGTCTCGACGCTCGCCGCGGGCAAGCTGGCCGGCAGCTTTCCGATCCCGGTGACAGTGGTACCGGGTAACCTTGCCCTGGAAGTCATCAAAACATTGGCCTAAACCCGGTTTGCCAGACGGTGAGGTCTCGACTTTTAGGGTTTGAGTGCCTATTTCTGGAACAGTTCTAAGTGCGGTGGTTCAGCCATTGCCGGTGCGCACCTATTCGAAGCGGAGACAGCCATGTTCATTCAAACCGAGGCCACGCCAAATCCGGCGACGCTGAAGTTCCTGCCGGGCCGGCAGGTGCTGTCGGACGGCACGGCCGACTTCCGTGACGCAGCCGCGTCCAAGTCGTCGCCGCTGGCCACACGTCTGTTCGAGATCGACGGAGTGAAGGGTGTGTTTCTCGGCTCCGACTTCATCTCAGTGACGAAGACGGATGGCGAGTGGCAGCACCTCACGCCGATGATTCTCGGCGCCATCATGGAACACTACATGTCGGGCAATGCGGCCGACGGCGGCGAGGCAGGCGGTGACGACGAGGTCGAGAACTACGATCCGAAGGACGAAGAAGTCGTGGCCACGATCAAGGAGCTGATCGAGACGCGCGTGCGGCCGGCGGTGGCGCAGGACGGCGGCGACATCACCTTCTCCGGGTTCCGCGACGGCATCGTCTATCTGCATATGCGCGGCGCGTGCGCGGGCTGCCCCAGCTCGACGGCGACGCTGCGGCACGGCATCGAAAACCTGCTCAAGCATTTCTGCCCCGAGGTCGACGGCGTGCAAGCCGTTTGAGCGGCACATCAACGCAAAGAGAACCCCGCGCGAGCGGGGTTTTCTGCTTTCGGTACGAAGGAGCATCCCATGAGCGAGCGTCTGCACCAGGCAGCCTTGAACCAGCTCTTCCTCGAAGCACGCACGCACTCCAAGTTTCTCGATAAGCCGGTTGCACCTTCGCTGCTGCACGAGCTGATCGATACGTTGAAAATGGGGCCGACGTCGGCCAACTGCCAGCCGGGGCGTTTCGTGTTTGTCACCTCGGCCGAGGGCAAGGCCCTGCTGAAGCCACATCTTTCGGCCGGCAACCGCGACAAGACGATGGCCGCTCCCGTGTGTGTGATCATTGGCCAGGACATGGAATTCTACGAGCGGCTGCCGCAGCTCTTCCCGCATACGGATGCGCGGAGCTGGTTTACCGGCAAGCCGGAGCACATCGTGACGACTGCGTTGCGCAACAGTTCGTTGCAGGGTGCCTATCTCATTCTGGCGGCGCGGGCCCTGGGCCTCGATTGCGGGCCGATGTCGGGCTTCGACAACGCCGGCGTCGACCAGGCGTTTTTCGCCGGGACGACCGTGAAATCGAACTTTCTCTGCAATCTTGGTTATGGGGATGCATCGGCGCTGCGCGCTCGGTCGCCGCGGCCGTCGTTCGACGACGTGGCCCGATTTGCCTAAGCACGCGGCAGATCGCTGGAACCAATGGCTGCGTTACCGGTTTAGCAGATGATCCATTGAGGCATAGCTCTGCGGCTACCAAGCAGAGCACTCCCGCCGCTCCAAGCGCGCGGACTGCCGCAGGCGTCGCAAGACGACCTGCGGATTTTCTTTTGCTTCACCGGAACGATCCATTCGCTGTTGCGCTTTATCCAGTCGGTGCTTTCGACGTGGACGCAGGCGTGCGTTCTGGGGCACCTTCGGGGTGGGCGCCGCGGTCGCGCGGCCGCAATTGACGGATACGCATGGAACAGCAGCGGACGGCGCATTTTCACACGGAGCTGGCGCGTGCGCGACGGCAGCCGCTGGATCTCGCGGCAATTGGCAATGGGCGCGTCGCGGCACTGATCAACGACTCCGCACGCATTGTTTGGTGGTGCTTTCCACGGTTCGACGCCGACCCGGTGTTCTCAAATCTCCTGTCAGGCGATGAGGAAAAGGGCTTCCTTGATGTTGTCCTCGACGGTCAGCACGAGGTGGTATCGGCATACGCGCGAAACACCGCGATCCTCGAAACGATCATCCGCGACAAGGATGGCAACGCCATCAAGGTCACCGACTTTGCGCCGCGATTCGAGATGTTCGAACGCATGTATCATCCGGCACAGATCATCCGCCGCATCGAACCACTCGCCGGGCTGCCGCGCATCACGATCCGGCTGCGGCCGACGCGCGACTATGGTGTGCCGCGGGTCGTGCAGGCTGTCGGTTCCAATCACATCCGCTATCCAGGTGGCCTGCACGACATCCGCGTCACGACGGACGCGCCGCTGTCGTACATCCTGCAGGAGACGACATTCGCGCTGACGCGTCCCGTCACGCTACTAATCGGCACTGACGAGACGCTGGAGGGCAGCGTCGAGAAGGTCGGCCGCGAGTCGATGGAGCGGACGCGCGAATACTGGACGAGGTGGGTGCGTGGTCTGGCCGTGCCGCTCGACTGGCAGCCGGAGGTCATACGCGCGGCGGTGTCGCTAAAGCTGTGCAATTTCGATGAAACGGGCGCCATCGTCGCGGCGCTGTCCACGTCGATCCCAGAGGCGCCGGGCACGCAGCGCAACTGGGACTATCGCTATTGCTGGCTGCGGGACGCGTATTTCGTGGTCAAGGCGTTGAACCGCCTCGGCGCCACGCAGACGATGGAATCGTACCTCGACTACATCACGACTCTGGCAACAGACGATGAGGGCGTTCTGTGCCCTGTCTACGGCATCGCGCACAACGACGATCTCAGGGAATACTTCGCCGAACATCTCAAGGGCTTCCAAGGCATGGGGCCGGTTCGCGTCGGCAACCAGGCGGCTGAGCAGCTGCAGCACGATGCCTACGGCAGCATCATTCTCGGCGTGTCGCAAATGTTCATCGACCAGCGGCTGCCGCGCATGGGCGACGAAGCGCTGTTCCGCCGGCTGGAAGCGCTCGGGCATCGGGCGCGGCGCTTCTATCTCGAACCCGACGCCGGCATCTGGGAATATCGCGGCCGCAAGCACATCCATACGCACTCGGCGACGATGTGCTGGGTCGCGCTCGACCGGCTGGCGCGGATCGCGGCGACGCTGGGCCTCAAGGACCGGCATTCGTTCTGGCGGGCGGAAGCCGACAAGGTCCGCCACGAGATCCTGACGCGGGCCTGGAACGAAAAGCGCGGTGCGATCGTGGGGGCGCTGGATCAATCCGAACTCGACGCCAGCGTCCTGCTGTTGCCCGAACTCGGACTGATCTCGCCGACAGACGAGCGGTTCGTGATGACTTGCGACGTGATCGGCCGCGAACTGTCGCGCAACGGCTTCATCATGCGCTACGTCGCGGAAGACGATTTCGGCGCGCCGGAAACTGGCTTCCTCGTCTGCCAGTTCTGGTACATCGATGCCTTGGCGGCCATCGGGCGGACGGAAGACGCGCGCGGGCTGCTGACAGATCTACTGGCGCGGCGCAATGCATTCGGGCTGCTGTCGGAGGACATTCACCCGGGCACCGGCCACTTGTGGGGCAACATCCCGCAGACGTACTCGATGGCCGGAATCGTTAATTCGTGCATGACGTTGTCACGGCCCTGGGAAACGGCGTGGTCCGACCCACGGGTCGGCTAAGTTGCATGGGCGCTTCGCGCATGTTGCGCTGCAGGAACGCTTATTAGGACTTGCGCGTTACTGATCCGGGAAGTTGGGTTTACGCCGTCGGCGATCGGTTCGTGGACCGTTGCGCAACGTCCCGCTCAACGCAGGAGGTCGCGCGTTTGAATCGCATTGTGCTGGTATCCAATCGCGTCGTCAGTCTGAGCGCTGCCGCTCAAGCGGGCGGCGTCTCCGTGGCGCTTGCCGATATCCTGAAGACGGAACGTGGATTGTGGTTCGGCTGGAACGGCGATGTCGCCACGAGCGGTGAAGATCTCGACCGGGTTTCGATCACAAAGGCCGGAGCCGACAGCGCGATCGTGACGGTGCCGATCACGGAAGACGAGCATCGCGCCTACTATCTCGGCTACTCGAATTCGGTGCTGTGGCCGGTGTTTCATAACCGGCTGGATCTGGCACAATTCGAGGCGGGATACTATCAGAGCTACCTTGAGGTCAATCGCCGCTTCGCGCGCCAGCTGCATTCGCTGCTGGAGCCCGGCGACTCGATCTGGATCCACGACTATCATCTCATCCCGCTCGCTGCAGAGTTGCGCAAGCTCGGCGTGACGGTGCCGATCGGGTTTTTTCTGCATATTCCCGCGCCCCCGTCGCAGACGTTTCTCGCTATTCCGGAGTATCGCGAACTGGCACGCGCGCTGTCGGCCTATGACCTGATCGGCGTGCAGACGCAGGCGGACGTGGCCAACCTCATCGCCTTCTTCGAGGATGCGGAGGCCGGCCGCATCCTGCAGGACGGGCGCATCAGCGTATTCGACCGGAGGCTGGCGATCGCCAGTTTCCCTGTCGGAATCAATTTGCCCGACTTCCAGGGTGCGATGCCTGCGACCGCGTTGGCCCAGGCGACGCCGGCGGCCAAGCGCATCATCGGCATCGACCGGCTGGACTACACCAAGGGCCTGCCGCAGAAGTTTCGCGCCTACGAGCGCTTCCTGGAAAAGCACGAAGCCTACCGCGGCAAGGTGGTGCTGTCGCAGATCGCGCCGCCGACACGGGAAGACGTGGAAGCCTATTCCGAGATCCGCCACACGCTCGAACATCTGGCGGGCTCGATCAACGGCCGGTTCGGCGAGATGGACTGGGTGCCGATCCACTACATCCACCGCACCACCGCACGCAAGCGGCTGCGCGACATCTACCGCTCGTCGAATATCTGCCTGGTCACTCCGCTGCGCGACGGCATGAACCTGGTCGCCAAGGAGTACATCGCGGCGCAGGACCACAACGATCCGGGCGTGGTGGTGCTGTCCCGCTTCACGGGTGCCGCCGAGCAGTTGAAAGAGACGCTGATCGTCAACCCATACGACATCGACGAGGTGGCGGACGCCATCAAGGCCGGCCTGGAAATGCCGCTCGACGAGCGCGCGGCACGGCATGCCAAGCTGTTCGAGTCGATCTCCACCTACGATACGTTCACGTGGCGAAAATCCTTCCTGCGCGCGCTGGAGACGTGTGCGAAGGAACGGCACCGGGCCAGTGGTTCGTCCAGCGAAGCGATCCGCAAAGCTCTAGACAAGGTGCATCTGGCGCATTCAATTGCCAAGCCGCCATCGGATGACAAGAAGGCGCGAGCGCTTCCGCAAGCCGCCTTGCCGGAGGCGGCAAAGTCAACGGCAACCTGAGGACTTGCGATGAAGGCGCTGACGGTGGGTGGGGCGATGATCGATACGATCGCCATCATCGAGAGCGAGCGTATCGAGCGCATGTCCATGCTCAATGCCGACGCCTCCTTTCTGCTATTGGAGGAGGGGCGTAAGACCGAGGCCACCGAAATCTCGACGCACTGCGGTGGTGGCGCCGTGAATGCCGCGGTGTCGATGGCGCGGCTCGGCTTAGATGTCTCGACGCTGATCAAGCTCGGCAAGGACGATCGCGCCGAAACGGTTCTCGGGCACTTGATGAACGAGGGCGTGTCGACCCGGTACGCACTGCGTGACGCGACGGCACCGACCGGCGCCAGCGTGCTGGTTTCCTCGCATGAGCGCAACGCGGCAGTGTTCACCTTTCGCGGCGCCAATGCGCTGCTGGAGCCGGACGACCTGCGCGACGATGCCTTCAAGGTCGACGTCGTCTACATCGCCAACCTCAGCAACAAGTCAGCCGACTGCTATCCGCTTATCGTGGAGAAGGCCAAGGCCAGTGGCGCGATCGTGGCGGCCAACCCCGGTGTGCGTCAGCTTTCGGCCCGCGGTGCGCCATTCCAGAAGATGCTGAGTGCCGTCGACATTCTCGCCATCAATCGCACGGAGGCGGAAGTTCTGGTCACGGCGCTGGTGGCCGAGCATGGCGAGGGCGGCCCGGCGCTGAAGCTCAACCGGGGCGAAGCGCTGCCGAAGCTGGCGCTGCGAGGGCTGAACGGTGGCGGATTCAACATGTCGCTGCGGGGGTTTCTCAACGCGCTGCTGGCATCGGGGGCCAACTGCGTGCTTCTGACAGATGGCCGCGAGGGCGCTTTCGTTGCAAAAGGCAACGACCTGTATCACTGCCCGTCACTACCAGCCGAAGTGGCGGGGACGGCGGGTGCCGGCGACGCGTTCACGTCGACCTATACCGTCTTCAAGTCGCAGGAGCGCCCTGTCGATGAAGCCCTGATGGCGGCGACCCTCAACGCCGCATCCGTGCTGCAGCACGTCGATACGCAGTCGGGCTTGATGAGGAGGGATGCGTTGGAAAAGGCCATGCAGCAAGCGCTGCCAATCAGCGTACAGCGGTGGACGCTGTGAGCGAAGCGTTTGCCTTGGCCGACACGGAGTTGGCGCACGACGATGGCCTGCTCAACGCACCGGGCCGATGTGCGCTGTTTCTTGACTTGGACGGCACCCTGCTGGAGATGGCATCGTCACCCGAGACCGTTCGCGTGCCCAGCGGACTGACGACGCTGCTGCAAATTCTATCGGAGAGGATGGGCGGGGCGCTGGCCATCCTCACGGGTCGCCAGGTCATCGAGGCGGACCGCCTGCTCGACCCGCTGAAGCTGCCGGGCTCGGGCGTGCACGGGGCGCAGGTGCGGCGGGTTCGGGACGGCGAGATCGAGACGAGCAGCCCCGAGCTGCCGGAAGAGCTCGTGGCACAGCTCGTCGCGCTGGAAGGCAAGATGCCGGGCATTCGCGCAGAAGCAAAAGGTCCCGGCTTTGCGGTGCATTATCGCGTCGTTCCGCACGTGCAGCCCGAGCTGGAGACGACACTGCGGCGGCTGCTCGCCGACTATGCCAGCAACGTCGTGCTGTCGCGGGGCCGCAAGATATTCGAGATCGTTCCGATCGGCACGACGAAGGGGACGTCGCTGGCCGCCTTCTGCGCGCAGCCGGATTTTGCCGGACGCAAGCCGGTGATGATCGGCGACGATGTCGGCGATGAGCCGGCGTTCGCGGCGGCCGTTCGATTGGGCGGCGCCGGCTTGCGCGTCGCCGGCGAGCATTTCGGACGCGACGCAGCCAACCTCAGCGGACCTTCCGAGGTCTTTCAGCTTCTGACCCGCGTGATGCAGCGGCTGCAGCAGGGCGGCTAGCGGCTCACGCCTTCTGCGCCAGCCACACGGTATGGCCACCGCATGCTGCGTCCTCGGCGATGGTCAAGATGACGTCGAAGCCGTGTGACGTCAGCAGACCGGTATACTCCCCGGGGTCGAGGCTGGCGTGGTAGAGCGGCTCGCCTTCGAGCGTACCAATGGCCTCACCGTGGCTCGGGCCGCTGGTAAACAACAAGGCAGCGCGCGGCGCGGCGTGCGCTGCGAAAATCGGAAACATGCGACGCTGATCCTCCACCGTGAGGTGAAAGAAGCTGTCCCAGGCGACGAGGCCGTTGAAGCGTCTGCCGAGCGAAAGGCGGCGCATGTCGGTCACGTGGAAGTCCGCGCCCGGATAGCGTGCCACGCAGCGTTCGACCATGGCAGGGGCACTGTCGACGCCAGTCACCACGAGGCCCTGCGAAATCAGATAGCCGGTGATGGGCATTCCCGCTCCGCAACCGATGTCGAGAGCTGTGCCGGCCGGCGGCAGCAGCGCCACGAAGCGATCCAGCCAGGTCTTTTCGAGCAGGGACCGGCTACGCGCGTCATCCCAGGCTTTGGCGTTGCGCTGATAAAGATCGATGATGTTGTCTGCGGGCGACCGACTCATGCGCGTTATGTAGCAGACGCGATCAGCTTTCGGCCATGCTGTCGCGCTGCGCCAGGCGCCAGAATGACGAGAGGCGTGCCACGTCGTGGTATTCGTCGATGCGGGCGATCAGGTTGCCGCGGAAGGTCACGAGCTGGCGGAAAGTAGATGTGATTTCGTGGCCGGTATCGCGGTGCTTGATGAAGATGGCGATGCGGGCGCGGCCGACGCCGGTCGAGTAGGAAAAGTTGATGACCGTCGATACCATCTGATTGGCGCGCAGGATCGGCGCCAGATAATCGCGGAAGGCGCACTTGCCCTCGATGATGAACGGGGTGCCTTCAAGGCCTCCGGTGTTGTTGCAGTAAACGCAATCGTCGACATAGAGACTGAGGACAGCGGCCAGATCTCCCGCCTCCCACAACGCGTGAGCATTTTCGACAATCTGTCTTGCAGCTATGGCGTCCAAATTCAGCTCGCAATCCGATAAAATGAATCAAATAGGAGTAGTGCAAATGCGGTGGCGCGGCCGTGCGACACCTTCGTCTCCTCTGCGATAGCGATGTCGCAGGGCCGACGCCCAAAGTCTTAGGGTGATGAACGTTTGCGTGCGTTGACGGTTCCGATCGAGAACGGCAGCAGCCGGCTGCTCACGCCTGCTCGAATGCCGGGGCGTCGGGCCAGAACACGCGTGCACGAACGCTGATCGGTTCAGGGTCACCAGTCGTCAGCAACAGCAAGCTCGGCTCTGGTGACGGCGTCGCGTATTGAGACCGGCGTGAGAGGTAATCTTCCAGACTGTCGGCGACGACGTCGGGCTGCGAGAGAATTACCGTCGTGGGCGGCAGGTGCTCGCGGAACAGATCCTCTACGAGCGGGAAGTGGGTGCAGCCGAGAATGGCGCGATGCGGGGCGATGCCGCCGGTCTGGGCGAGGACGCCGTCGATGCCCTCGATCACCAACGCCTCGAGGTCCTCGCGCGAGGCCTGATGCTCGATGGCGCCAGCCAGTGCCGAGCAGGCCTGCTGAATGACGCGGACCTTCGGGCAGCGCTTCTTGATCTCGTCGGCGTAGACGTTGGAGGCGATCGTGCGCGTCGTGCCGAAGACGGCGATGCGATCGGAAATGTAGGACTGGGGATACTTCGGCGTGGTGACGGCCCACGGTGTCTGCGTTGCAGCCTCGACCGTCGGGGCGACGATACCGAGTATGTTGTGGCCGTGGGTCTTCCAGATCGTCTGGGGCAGCCAGGCGCGCTGCAGGGTGCGGGCGGCCACCGCGGTCGCGGTGTTGCAGCCGAGCAGGACCAGTTTGCAGCCCCGCTCAAACAGGTGCTGGGAACAGGCGCGCGTCAGCTCCACGACATGCTCGGACGGCCGGTCGCCGTACGGCATATGGGCGTGGTCGCCGAGGTAGATGAAGGAGTGCTGGGGAAAACGCGCCATCAGCGCGCGCAGGACCGTCAGTCCACCCAGACCTGAATCGAAGATACCGATCATGCGGATCGTTGCTGTCCGTCCGTGTTTGCGAAATACCCCGTCCAGCTGACGTGCCGGTGAAGTTGGGAGCATTTAAGGCGAGGACGGCACAGGCGCAATGGGCGACGCGGCTGGGATAGCCGCGTCTTTCGAACTATTCGGCTGCCTGGGAGGGGGAACGGCCGGCGGCGGCAGCGTCCGCCTCAAGGGCCTTCAGCGCGTCCAGGCTCGGCATGGCGACCGACGAGTAGCCACAGTCGACGAAGTGCACCTCGCCGGTTACGGCGCCCGACAGCGGCGACAGCAGGTAGAGGGCAGAGCCGCCGATCTCATCGAGCGTCGGTGTGCGGCGCAGCGGAGCGTGATCGCGCTGGTAGTTGAAGATGGCGCGGGCGTCGGACACGCCGGCGCCGGCCAGGGTGCGCATGACGCCTGCCGAGATGGCGTTGACCCGGACGCCTTGCGGGCCGAGATCCGCGGCGAGATAGCGGACGGAGGCTTCGAGGGCCGCCTTGGCGACGCCCATGACGTTGTAGGACGGCACCCAGCGCGTGGCGCCACCGTAGCTGAGGGTGATCATCGAGCCGCCGTTCGGCATCAGTTCGGCCGCGCGCTTGGCGACCTCCGTGAACGAAAAGCAGGAAATGATCATGGTGTTGGAGAAGTTCTCGCGCGTCGTATCGGCATAACGGCCGGCGAGTTCGCGGCGATCGGAGAAGGCGAGGGCGTGGACGACGAAGTCGAGTTCGCCCCACTTTTCCTTGATTTCGGCGAACGTGGCGTCGACCGTCGCGAGGTCGCTGACGTCGCAATTGGAAATGATTTCGGCGCCGACGGACTCGGCCAGCGGAATGGCGCGGCGGCCGAAGCTGTCGCCCTGGTAAGTGAAGGCCAGTCGTGCCCCCTGCCCAGCGAGAACACGGGCGATGCCCCATGCAATCGATCGTTCGTTGGCAACGCCCATGACGAGACCGCGCTTGCCGGCCATGATGGGACCAGGTTTCGCTACATCAACCTCGGCCATTTTTTTCCTCTTTTGGGTACTCAGGGCGGGCGAATAAACGTCGAACCAGCCATTACCGTTCTTGTAGACTCTCATTTTGTGCCGTCCATGAGAAACGCGAAACCATCTCAGGAACTCCGGCACACCGTTTGGTGAAGGCGCGACCTCAGCTGTGGTATCGGTTGAAGATCAGAGTGGCATTGGTTCCACCAAAGCCAAAACTGTTCGACATCACACAGTTAAGGTCGACATTATCGAGGCGTTTCCGGACAATCGGCATGTCTTCGAATGCCGGATCCAACTCCTCAATATTTGCGCTTTCGCACACGAAGCCGTTGTTCATCATCAGAAGCGAGTAGATCGCTTCTTGTACACCAGTGGCGCCCAGAGAATGTCCCGTAAGTGACTTTGTCGCACTTATGTGGGGCGCATCCTTTCCAAATACTTCGCGGATGGCTTCGATCTCCTTGAGATCGCCGATGGGCGTCGCGGTGGCGTGTGGGTTGATGTAGTCAACCTTGCCCTTGATGCCGTTGCCGTCCAGGCCCTTCATCGCGTTGCGCATGCAGCGCATCGCGCCCTCGCCAGAAGGTGCAACCATATCAAAGCCGTCTGACGTCGCACCATAGCCCGTGAGTTCGCCATAGATGCGGGCGCCGCGGGCCTTGGCGTGTTCCAGTTCTTCGAGGACGAGCATTCCGGCGCCGCCGGCGATGACGAAACCGTCGCGATTCTTGTCGTAGGCGCGGCTGGCTTTGTCGGGGGTGGCGTTGAAGTGCGACGACATGGCGCCCATGCTGTCGAACAGTACGGACAGGGCCCAATCGAGTTCTTCGCAGCCTCCAGCGAAGATAACGTCCTGCTTGCCCCACTGGATCAACTCGGCGGCATTGCCGATGCAGTGGGCCGATGTCGAGCAGGCCGAGGAGATCGAGTAGTTCACGCCCTTGATCTGGAAGCCGGTCGCCAACACGGCGGATGGGCCGGAGCACATGGCCTTCGGCACCTCGAATGGGCCGACCTTCTTGGGGTCTTTCTGGCGCGTGGTATCGGCTGCCCAGACGATCGATTTGGTGGAGGGTCCGCCGGCGCCGACGATGATGCCTGTGCGCTCGTTGACGATGTCGGCCGGTTCCAGACCCGCATCGCGGATGGCCTGGTCCATGGCAATCCAGTTCCAACCGACACCGGCTTCCATGAAGCGCTTCGGCTTGCGGGGGACCTGAGATTCCCAATCGATCTTGGGCTCGCCGTGAACCTGGCAGCGGAAGCCCAGCTCGGCGTACTTGTCGGCACGCACAATGCCGGATTTGCCTTCCTGCAATGAGGCGAGCACCTCCTGAGTATTGTTCCCGATGGAGGAAACAATTCCCATTCCGGTGACGACCACCCGTCTCATCAGCCCAATCCTTTCTTCGTGAAGCTCAAATGCACCGGCTCGCTCAAGCCGCGCTGGTTGCTGATTCACCGGCCTCGAAGAGGCCTACGCGCATGTCCGTTGCCGTATATATGGTCTCGCCGTCGGCTTTCATGATGCCGTCGGCGATGCCGAGCTTCAGGCGGCGCAGAATCACGCGCTTGAAATCGACGACGTATTCGACCTTTTTGGTGGTTTTCAGCACCATACCGGTGAACTTGACCTCGCCCACACCCAGAGCGCGACCTTTGCCTGGTGCGCCGAGCCAGCCGAGGTGAAAGCCCGTCAGTTGCCACAAGGCGTCGAGGCCCAGGCAGCCCGGCATCACCGGGTCGCCGATGAAGTGACAGTCAAAGAACCAGTCGAGCCGGTCGTTGCCCAACACGTCAAGTTCTGCCACGATCTGGCCCTTGCCGTGGGCGCCGGCCGTTTCCGAAACGCTCGTGATCCGGTCGAACATCAACATGGGCGGAGCCGGCAGCTGAGCATTGCCGGGGCCGAACAAGTCGCCGCGCGCACACGACAGAAGATCATCGAAGTCGTAGCTCGAACGGCGTTCCGCCATGGGTTGTTGGTCCCCGCATCTTTTCTTGGCTCCCGACGCAATATTGCGCCGCGGACGCCGGTTCCTATCACAGTCGCATGACGTTCAAAAGGTAAACGGTCGGAAGGTCAAGACCGGGCGCACTTAACGTGTTGCAGGGGCCCGGGGCCATCCGTATATTCCAGATAATTGATTTTCGTTCGCGCCGCGGACGGAAACCTGTGGCGTTGCACACGTCAAACCTGATAGGTTGGCTCAGGATTGACTTCAGGGATCGTGACAAGTCCATGACGGACAAAGTTGTGCTGGACGTAAAACACGGCGGAGGCGGCGCGGAATTGTCCGAGCGGCTACGGGTCGCCGGCTTGCGCCCGACGCGGCAGCGACTCGCGCTGGCGACGCTGCTGTTCGGCTCGGGCGACCGGCACGTTTCGGCCGAAGTGCTGCATTCGGAGGCGACCGACGCGGGCGAACACGTGTCGCTGGCGACCGTCTACAATACGCTGCACCAGTTCACGCAGGCCGGCTTGCTGCGGGAGTTGGCGATCGACGGCGCGAAAGCCTATTTCGACACCAATACCTCGAATCACAACCACTTCTTCCACGAGCAGGAAGGCGAGCTGATCGACATTCCGGGCAATTCCATCCGCGTCGATGGCCTGCCCCAGCCTCCGGAAGGCACCCGCATCAGCCATATCGACGTGGTGGTCCGGCTCGTAAAGGCGTAAGCGCGCTAGGGCTCTGTTTTGTCGCGCTTCTCATCGGAAACCGCTTCACACTTTTCCGGAAGCGCTCTGCCTACTTCACGACCTCGTTCTGGTAGATGCCCCAGAGCTTTTTCTGCTCCAGATAGCCGCGATAGGCGTCGATGGTAACCTGACACCAGCGACCGTCGCAGTCGTGAACATTGGCGATGACGCCAGCTTCCACCTTGGCGACCGCGGCCGAATTTTCGCTATCGCTGCGATGGATCTCGACCTGCGGCACGGGTTTGTCGGGCTTGATCTCCCACGGCAGCACAAGCGCGGTCCGGCGGCCGGACAGGAGCGACTGCAGAACCCATCCGGTGGCGCCGTCGGCGTCGCGCACTTGGCGCCAGGTTTCGAATTCCTTGATGACTTCCAGAGGCAGGCCGGCGCGGCGGTACACCCAGGCCGTGGGGTAATCGGTTCCCGGGCCCGTGCGCAAATTCACGCGGTCGGACTTCAGGCTCACATAGCGCGGCAGCGGCAACCCGCTGCCGGGCCGGGGTTTCTGGCCGTCGTCCTCGGCTGCAGCTGCCGGACCGAATGCCATCAGCAAAGCCGCAAGCGCCCCCGATCCGCGCCACGCCCTGCCGTGCCTGCCGCTCATAACGTCACTCCATCGCGGCTTGCCGGCGTTGACGAACCGACGTGCCATCCTGCCGATCTGGCCGTCGCCTGCGCAATTTGCGCGCCGCGAGACTGTAGCCGGTACTTTGTCTTCCACATGGCATCTGGTAAGCAGGCTGAAGGCGGCCGAGCTTGACGGAACCTGTAAAAAGAAACGTTGCCAGCTCAGGCTATTACGCTAAGACGTGGCGCCTAGACAAAGATTATTCACGGATCCGACATGCCCGCCAGTACCAAGAAGCCCATCGTCGTCGTCACGCGAAAGCTGCCAGAGGTGGTGGAAAACCGCATGCGCGAGCTGTTCGACACGCGCCTCAATGTCGACGACAAGCCGATGACGCATGCGCAGCTCGTGGAAGCGGCCAAGACGGCGGACGTGCTGGTGCCGACGGTGACCGATCGCATCGATCGCGGCGTGATCTCGCAGGCCGGTCCGCAGCTGCGGCTGATCGCCAACTTCGGTACTGGCGTCGACAACGTCGATCTGGATACGGCGCGCAACCGCGCCATCACCGTGACGAACACGCCCGGCGTGCTCACGGAAGACACCGCCGACATGACGATGGCGCTGATCCTGGCGGTGCCGCGCCGCCTGGCGGAGGGCACGGCCTATCTGAAAGACACCAAGCAGAACTGGGGCGGCTGGTCGCCGACGTGGATGCTTGGGCATCGCATCTTCGGCAAACGCCTCGGCATCATCGGCATGGGCCGCATCGGGCAAGCCGTAGCGCAGCGCGCCAAGGCGTTCGGCCTGCAGATCCACTATCACAATCGCAAGCGCCTGCCGGAGTCGATCGAGGAGCCGCTGGGTGCGACCTACTGGGACAGCCTGGACCAGATGCTGGCGCGCATGGACATCGTGTCGGTGAACTGCCCGCACACGCCGGCGACCTACCACCTGCTGTCGGCGCGGCGGCTGAAGCTGCTGAAGCCGCAGGCGTACATCGTCAATACCGCACGCGGCGAAGTGATCGACGAGAACGAGCTGTCACGCATGATCGAAGCCGGATCGATCGCCGGCGCCGGCCTCGACGTCTTCGAGCATGAGCCGGCGATCAATCCGAAGCTGCTGGCGTCCGATCGCGTGGTGGCACTGCCGCACATGGGGTCGGCGACGCTGGAAGGCCGCATCGACATGGGCGAGAAGGTGATCATCAACATCAAGACCTTCCTCGACGGCCACGCGCCGCCGGACAAGGTGCATCCGGCGATGTTTTAAGAGGCTGCCGCAGCCTCGGGACTCGAGCGCGCTTCCTCAAGCTCACGCCGCGTCCTACGCAAGTGCGACAGAGCCGACTCGACCTGACTCAACTGGACGGCGTCGACCTTCTGGGCCTCGATCAGTTGCAGGAGCTGAGCCTGCGTTTCGACCAGTGCGTCTTCCATCTCGCGCAGCACCTCCTCGTAGCGGGTCACTTTCGCGGCCATCAAAGGGGCGTCGTTGACCAGCGAGTAGGCGGCGTCATTGAAGGGATGGCCGTGCTCGAACCAAGCTCCGGCGTACTTCGTGGTCTCCAGCATAGGAATGACCGTCGGCATTCTCGCCTCTCGAAGAAATATGACGTGACGTAAGCTTTTGACACTCAACCAGGAAAAATTTGAGACGGAGCGGGAATCAAAACCAACGCATAGTTGTGGCCGCACCTTCACGTAAAGAGCAAGACGGCAGACCGGAGAATCTGGGGATTGCTGTTAATGAGCCATAGTCAGAATGGTCCAAACTGGGACTGCCAGCATCCTGCGGTCAGAGGATAAGCGGCAAAGCGTCCGATGCCCGTGACCGTCACGATATATTAACCAGGCCGGTGCCCAATCCAGCTGGCATTGAAATTGCTTTGGACGGGCGCAATGCATTTCCGCCAAACCATTCCAACTCAAAACGAAACAGCAGGGCTCGCGTGACGAAGTTCCTCCCGGTCATCCTCTTCACGGTGCTCACGAACGCCGCCGCGCAGATCATGCTCAAAAAGGGCATGACGCAGGTCGGGGGCTTCAATGTCGACGGCTCCCTGTTCGACTTCGTGCTCCGGACAGGGCTCAATCCGTGGGTCTTCTTCGGTCTGGCGACGTTCGTCATCTCGATGGCCTCGCACCTCATCGTGCTATCGCGGGTCGAGCTAAGCTTTGCTTATCCATTCCTCAGTCTCGCGTTCGTCGCGGTGACTGCATATTCATATTTTGCGCTTAGCGAGAACGTCGGGACGGAACGACTGATCGGCATCGGCCTGATCTGCCTCGGCACGCTTTTCGTGGCGCGGTCGTAATCAGCGAATCGGTATCTAGAGGAATTCAGTAATGCGGCATCTGATCATCGGCGGAGACGGCTTCGTCGGCCACCAGCTTGCTTGTGACCTCGAGGCGATGGGCGAAAAGGTTGTCATCGCCGACATCGCCAAGAGCCCGCACGCCATCTATGCGCGCGTGCCGCACGTCTTCATCGACGTGACGAAGCGCGAGACGCTCGACGCCATCGAGGTCGCGCCGGAAGACATGATCTACAATCTGTCGGCCAAGATGCTGAGCCCGATCATGCCGCGCGCAAAGCGCCACGACTTCTTCTATCCCGTGAACTGCCACGGCGTCGAAAACATCCTCAACTGGATGACGACGAAGGGCAACGATCGCCTCGTGCATTTCACGACGGACATGGTCTACGGCCACGCGCTGAGGTCGCCGGTGACGGAAGATCACCGCGCCGAGCCGCTCGGTGAATACGGCATGAGCAAGCTCGACAGCGAAGCGATCTGCCACAAGTACCGCGAGAAAGGCATCCGCATCTCCATCTTCCGGCCGCGCCTCATCATCGGTCCGGGCCGTCTGGGCATCCTATCGAAGCTGTTCAAGCTGGTGGACGCCAACCTGCCGGTGCCGATGATCGGCGGGGGGCACAACGCGTATCAGTTCATCTCGGTTTACGATTGCGCCAGCGGGGCGCGTTTAGCCTGGCAGAAGGGCGTGCCGAACGCAGTCTACAATCTCGGCTCCGACGAACCGCCGCCCGTGCGCGAACTGCTGGGCAAGCTGGTTGCCGAGGCGAACAGCCGCTCCATCCTGCTGCCGACGCCGGCGCCGCTGGTGAAGATCGCGCTCAACACGCTTGATTTCGTCAACCTGCCGCTCATGGATCCCGAGCAGTACCTGATCGCGGACGAACATTGCGTGCTCGACACCTCGGCGCTGAAGCGCGATCTCGGCTGGGTGCCGCAGCACCGCGACGAGGACATGCTGATCGCGGCCTATCGCAGCTATCGGGCAGCGAAGGCGGGCGCTGCTGCCGCGACGCAGAACAGCTTTGCCTGACGCGAGGCGCCCCTTGCGGTGGCGCCTAAGACTCCGTGATTGCGCGATCAGTGCAGCCGTATATTGCGCGCGTGGGTCCACCACAACGCGAGCAAGCTGACGATCGCGGCGGCGCCCATGTAGTAGCCGACGTAGGCGAGGCCGCCGCGCTCGGCCAGATACTGCGCAACCAGCGGTACCGGGGCCGCCCCCAGGATGCCGGCGATGTTGAAGGTCATCGACGCGCCGGTGTAGCGCACGCGGGGCGGAAACAGCGACGGCAGGAAAGCGCCTAGCGGGCCATAGACGAAGCCCATCATGAAGAGCGCCAGCGACAGCCATACGAAGATCGGCACGAGCTGCGCGGTGCCGAACAGCGGGGCGAGCAGCAGACCGGCCAGTACTGTGCCGATGCAGCCGGCGATGAGAACGTAACGTGGCGTCTTCACGTCGGACCACCAGCCCGCCAGGGCTATGCCGCCGGCCATGAACAGGATGGCGCACAGCTGCACCGACAGAAACGTTTCCTTGGGAAAGCCCAGCGTCTTGGTGGCGTAGCCGAGCGCGAAGGCGGTGGCGAGATAATAGATGGCGAAGCAGGCGACCGCGGCGAAGGTGCCGGCCACGGTTGCGGGAAGGTGATCGCGGAACAGTTCGGCGAGCGGCACCTTGGGCGGCGCGGCTTCGGCGAGGGCTGCCTTGAACTGCGGGGTCTCCGTCAACTTCAAGCGCACCCAAAGACCGAGACCCACCAGCACCGCGGATAGAAGGAACGGCAAGCGCCAGCCCCAACTCATGAACTGCTCGGGCGTGAGCGCGATGCCCAGTATCAGGAACAGGCCGTTCGCCAGGATGAAGCCAACGGGCGCGCCGAGCTGCGGGAACATGCCGAAACGGCCGCGCATGTGCGGCGGGGCGTTCTCCACCGCCAGCAGGGCCGCGCCGCCCCATTCACCGCCCAGCCCGATGCCCTGCCCGAAGCGCAGGATGCAGAGTAGCAGAGGCGCGATCCAGCCGACGCCAAACTGGTTGAGGTGGTCATAGGTCGGCAGGAACGCGATCAACGTGGTCGACACGCCCATGAGCAACAACGAGGCGACGAGCGTGGACTTGCGCCCGATGCGATCACCAAAATGACCGAAGGCCCAGGCGCCGAGCGGGCGGGCCAGAAAGGCCAAGCCGAAGCTGGCGTAGGCCGACAACAGCTGCGCGGAGGGCGACGACGTGGGAAAAAACAGCGGGCCGAACACGAGCGATGCCGCGGTGGCGTAAATGTAGAAATCATAAAACTCGACCGCCGTGCCGACCAGGCTGGCGGTCAAGACGCGCGTGGTCGATGCCTGTGTCGCTGGTGTATCGCCGGCCATTGTTGCCCCATCCCAAATTCAAGCCTGCCGAATTGGCGCGCTATGCAGGCGGGGTCAAGCGATTAAAGTGTTCCGAACCAACGGAGAGCGGCAACGCACCATGAAGCAGACGAAGACCGGACCGAGGGCCGACGCGGCAAGCGCTTCCGCCGCTCAGCTGATCGATGCGAAAATCAAGGAACTAGGTGACTGGCGGGGCGAGACGCTTGCCCGGGTGCGAAAGCTCATCAAGCAGGCCGACCCCCAAGTGGTCGAGACGTGGAAGTGGCGAGGGGTTCCGGTGTGGGAGCATGCCGGCATCATCTGCACAGGCGAGACGTACAAGTCCGTCGTGAAGTTGACCTTTGCCAAAGGTGCCGCGCTGGAGGATCCTTCGGGCCTCTTCAACTCCAGCCTCGAAGGCAGCACGAGACGTGCCATCGATATCCGCGAGGGCGACAAGATCGATGACAAGGCGTTGAAGGCGCTCATTCGCGCCGCCGCGACACTGAACACCTCGGCGCGAGCGAGGCCCAAGGGCGCTTAAAGCAGTCGGGGGTCGCTGAAGGTTGGACCTTCAGCGCCAGGTGAATTGAGCTCCGACCCGTCCGCCGACCACGTCGTCGCCCCGGCCGTTCTCGAAGCCTACGCCAACTGCACCGGATACCGCGACACGGTCGCCGTCCATGAAGATGTTGCGGGCCATGACGCCTTGGGCGCTCACGCCCATGCCTTCGGCACCTTCGTAGAAGCCGCCGTTCACAGCGATGCCGAAGTTCTCGCCATTCACGAGGTCAGGGTTCTGCATGGCGATGGCCATTGCGATGCCGGCCTCGGTCTCGTCGAGGCGCTTGAAGATCTCGCCGCCATCAGTGGCAAGGTGTCCGGCCTGGTCCGAGGTCACGACTTCAAGTGGACCCTGCGTCTGGCGGGCCTTGCTCAAGCCCGAGGTTATGCCGGGCGTGGTGTAGGTCTGGCTTCCGTTCTTCGCGCCGAGGCTGACTTCGTTGTTGAACTCGGACTGGGCACCGGTTCCGATTGCCGTCGAGTTGTCGTGAGCGTCGGAAACCTGCGCGCCAACGCCGATCGCGGTGGAGTTTGCGCCGCCGGCGCGGGCGCCGGTTCCCATGGAGATGGTATTGGAATTGCCAATGAAATTGCCGGCGCCGGTGCCGAAGGCCAAATTGTTGCTGCCGCCGACGAAGTTACCCGAAAAGACGCCGCTGGCGACGTTGTTGAAACCAGCAACGGCGTTTCCTGAGAAGGCGCCGCTGGCCTGGTTGTTCGCGCCGACCACGACGTTGCCGACGCCTAGGCCATCGGCCTGATTGTTCACGCCGGCGACGAGGTTGCCCGACGCCGTACCCTTGGCGCTGTTGCCCACGCCGGCCACCAGATTGCCGACCGCGAGACCGTCAGCCTGGTTGTTGATGCCGACGACACCGTTACCCGACAGCGAACCGCTGGCCTGGTTGGCTGCGCCAACGACGCCGTTGCCGACGATGTTGCCGCTTGCCTGGTTGTTCTGCCCGAGCACGGCGTTGCCCGAGTTGGTGCCGCTTGCCTGGTTGTTGAAGCCGGCGACGAAGTTGCCGACGTTGAAGCCGGTGGCCTGGTTGTTCGTCCCGAAGACGACGTTCCCCGATGCCGTACCGAAGGCCTGGTTGCCGTCACCGAAGACAGCGTTGCCCGTGCCCGTGCCGCTCGCCTGATTGTCGTTACCGACAACGACGTTGCCCGACCCGGTGCCGGCGGCCTGGTTGTCCGAGCCGATGACCACGTTGCCCGACAGATCGCCAGCCGCCGTATTGCGATCGCCGATTACGAGGTTGCCAGACCCCGTGCCGTAGGCGTTGTTGTCGTTGCCGAAGACGAAGTTGCCGCTGGCAAATGCGTTGGCCGTGTTACGGTCGCCGACCACGACGTTGCCGGATAGGTCGCCGATGACCTTGTTGTCGTTGCCGATGACAACGTTGCCCGAGCCATCGCCGATGGCCTTGTTGCTGTCGCCCACGACGATGTTGCCGGATCCGACGCCGCTCGTCTGATTGTTGTTTCCGAAGACGCCGTTGCCGGAGAAGGCGCCGCTCGCCTGGTTGTTGTCGCCGAACACGAAGTTGCCTGCGACGAGGCCGGAAGCGAAGTTGTTGTTGCCGTCGACGATGTTGCCGGAGCCGGTACCGAAGGCCTGGTTGTCATTGCCCAGGACGCCGTTGCCTGACAGATCGCCGCTCGTGCTGTTACGATC
Source organism: Hyphomicrobiaceae bacterium (assembly GCA_965279065.1). Classification (GTDB taxonomy): domain Bacteria; phylum Pseudomonadota; class Alphaproteobacteria; order Rhizobiales; family Hyphomicrobiaceae; genus JAKAXS01. The sequence continues at coordinate 4,032,319 of OZ257134.1, read as the reverse complement.
GCCTGTGACGAAGTTGCCCGACAGCGTGCCCGTGACGTTGTTGTCGTTGCCGGTCACGAAGTTGCCTGAGAGGAACGCGTTGGCGGTGTTGCGATCGCCGTCGACGATATTGCCCGACAGGTCGCCAAACGCCTTGTTGCTATCGCCCAAGACGCCGTTGCCGGAGCCGTTGCCGAATGCCTTGTTGCTGTCGCCGGTTACGAAGTTGCCTGAGCCGACGCCATTGGCCTGGTTGGCGCTGCCGGTGACGACGTTGCCGGACAGGGCGCCGCTCGCCTGATTGAAATCGCCATCCACGCCGTTGCCGACGATGAAGCCGGACGCGGAGTTGAAGTTGCCGTCGACGAAATTGCCGGCAAACAGCCCATAAGCCTGGTTGCCGCTGCCGGTCACGGCGTTGCCCGAGACTGCGCCGGTAGCAAGGTTTCCGCTACCCGTTACGCCGTTACCGGAAAGCGTCCCAAACGCTGAGTTTCCATCTCCTGTCACGCCGTTACCGGAACCAAACCCGAACACAGAGTTGTTATTGCCGTTAACGCCGATGCCCGAAAGGCTGCCAAAGATGCTATTGTTGTTACCTGTGATTCCGATTCCGGAGCCTGCGCCGAACACAGAGTTGAGATCGCCATTGGCGTTCGCCCCAGCTCCTGATCCCACAAAAGTGTTCAGAGTGTTGTTCGCGTTGGAGTTCAGTCCGGCGCCTGGTCCTATGGCGGTCGTCCCGTCGCCTGTCGCCTCGGCGAGTGACCCTACTGCGGTCGCGCCCAGGCCTGTAGCTTGTGCGCCAGGACCAATCGCTGCCGCTCCCGCGCCGTTGGCCTCGGCAAGTGATCCTACGGCAGTCGCGCCCAGGCCCGTAGCTTGTGCGCCGGGACCAATCGCAGCAGCTCCTGCACCGTTGGCCTCGGCACCCGAGCCAAACGCCGTCGCTCCTAGTCCGATGGCTTGTGAATTCAATCCTACTGCAGTCGCACCAGCTCCATTGGCCACAGCTAGGGAACCTATTGCCGTCGCCCCAGCTTGTGTCGCTTGCGCTCCTGGTCCAGCAGCAAAGGCGCCCAACCCATTCGCTGTTGCGCCCGATCCAAATGCGTTCGCACCAGCTCCAGTGGCGGATGCTAGCGATCCAAAAGCGTTCGCGCCCAGTCCGGTGGCCTGTGCGTTTGGTCCACAAGCAAACGACCCAAGTCCCGTTGCGTTTGCTCCGCTATCTCCGCCAAGGCCACCGGGTATCGTTTGGCACGTCGCTTGTGCATTGGCCACTCCAGTGGCAAGTCCGAGGGACACTGCGCTGCAAGAGAGCACAAAAAGAAGTGTCAGGGACCGGCGCGCTGAACTTCCCGCACCGAACGCCTCAGGGCCATTGGCCGAAACTGAACTACGCAACATAACGCCACTCCCACACAACAAGTGCCGCTCGGCACTCGCTCGATCCGTTGGTCGAAAACGCGCGCAGGACTCCGTCCTGTCCCGCTGACTGCGAAACTGGCTGCTACCCCGCATCCATTGTGTTCGTGACCGTGGCCGCGCCTATTATTGGCGACTTAACGAAATGCACCCCTGGCATTTCGCCCACGTTGTGAGAAGAGCGTATGGCTCTCCGGTCGTTCCGCCCACTCGGTGCCGAGTGCCCTTGGCGGTCTCGACGGACGTAGAATTGTCCGTGGCTGAGGATTGACCAATGTGTCCACAATTTGTCCACAGCCAGCGGCAATGAAGCGCCGCGCGGAAAAGTTATCAACTCAAATTAATGGATCGTTGCATAATGGTGCAAACCGACGTGTCGTGCAAACAACCCGCTTGCGGACTATTAATCATCATCGCCATTCCGTTCTCGGCGGAAAGCGCTCAACCTTACTGACGCTTATGTCGCGAAGTCGGTGGACTGGGATCTGCAGTGGACGCGAGACAGCAGTGTTGGTCAACGCGACGCCGACTCGATGACGGCTCGTGCAATCCGACGATGATCATTGGCCTTCGCTCAGATACTTCGCCAATTCTTCTCTCAGCACCGTGCCCTTACTCCGAAGCTCATGCACCCAGCTCTTTTCGGCAGGCTCGTACTGACCCTTCATGACGAAATCGATGCCGATCGCCCGCATCGTCCGGTCCAGCATGATCTTCGGCTCGACTGCTCCCTCGTCTGCCGAACGCGCGATATACCGGACCATCTTCGGGTCGCGCGCCATACCCTGAAAATATTCTGCCAGCTCCGAGCACATATCGTGGAACGACGAGAGCGCCTTCGATGTGTCCGCCCCAAAATAATGCTTAGCCTCCACTTGGAACGTGTCGAGCAAGTTGACCTGATGTCTCAGCGCTTCAACCTTCTCCGCCGACACGGGCTTTTCGACCACCATAAGGAAGTGAGCCACCTTTTCGGCGAACAGTCGGTCCGACTTATCACCCTCCAAGTGAATGTAGGTATTGTAGCGAGCCTCCAGAGCGGCCAACTCCAATTTTCGGCTTTCCCGGATAAGGGTTTGCGCAAACTCCGCAACCCTCCGGGTGTCATCTGGCCGCCTCCAGGCGACATAGGCCATCGCAGCCAACACCGTCGCAGCAATTGTGCCAATGCCCTGCATGTAAGCTGGGGCGACGACGGTCCAAAAATTGCTATCGAGCGCCGGCCACCCGAAAGCTGCGATGCAACACACCAGAAGGCAGATCAACACTGCCAAAAGAAACTCGATCATTTTGATTTAAGCCAATCGCTCACTTCTTATGATCCCGAGGCAGCCTGCCGCCGACTGGGCCAAATGTTCTCGCCGACCATGACTGCATTCTTGATGTCCGTTTTGGGTCAGAAGCGGCCACGCGGCGGTGCGGGCGACGGGCAGAGTCATTCGGCATATGCGACCCAGCCTCTGATACTCAATCCTGCATAGAATAGGCTGACATTCGAAAATCCGGCAAGGCGGAGCATGGCCACGTCGTCTTCGGGCGATAGGATCGTTAGTCTGCTGCTGATTGCTTGGCGGGCACTGTTGGCATCAACCGGTTCTAATCCATTCGACAGGCCATACGCGACATGACGGTCTATCCATTTCGACCGCTCAGGCTCAGTCTGCGGGAAGCTGAGATGGACCAATACGAAGGGTGCTTCCACTCTCAATCGAAGCCGCACTTGCTTAAGGGTTTCGAGGCGTTGGTCAGGAGGGATGAAATGGAAAGTCAAAATGGATGTGGCAGCATCGAAAGGTCCGGCGGGAGCATCGTCAATGTAGCCTCTGTGGAACCGCATGCGTCCAGCGTTCGGCCCCGCCACATGAACGGCCAGACGAAGCATATCGCTAGAGGGATCCACCCCGTCGAATGTCCATCCCGGATGCGCTTCCGCCATTGCCTTGAGCTCTTGGCCGCCTCCAGCGCCCAAGACCAGCACGCGACCATCGTATGGGGTTCGCTCTGCGAGTAGCAGTGACACCATGCGGTGCAAGCTCGAATAGCCCGGAACTTGCCGTGGTGGGCCTTCAGCGTAGCTGCTGGCGGCGCGCGCATCAAAGACAGGTTGCTTCATGCCGACCCTCCGTGAATTTTTTCCACGTCGAGAGCGCCACGGCGTTGCTTGACCTGCATTTGAAGGTCGGCGTTGAGCTTGGAAAGGGTTATTTCGGCAAACCGCGTCATCAGCCTCTGCTCAGCCTCCAGGAAGGCTTGGTTCAGGTTGGCGTTGACGGCTTTCTCCACCAAACAGCCTGGCGTGTCGGATCTATTGCCGATGGCAAACAAGGCCGGCTTTCCGAGCGCCACGTAAATGTCCAGCATCGTCACCTTCGAAAGATCACAAGCAAGCGTCCACCCGCCGCCATGCCCTTTCGCGGACCGAACAAAACCTTGGTCGCGGAGACCAGCCATTGTCCGACGAAGGACAACGGGATTGGTGCGCATGGCCTTCGCAAGAACCTCTGAGGTTGCGGGCCCATCTTGTCTGGCCATGTGCAGAAGGACGTGGAGCACGTCCGATAAACGACTATCTCTTTTCATGCAACATAGATTGTTTCATGAAAGATCGAATGTCAAGCTGTCCCGCGTCACCCGCCATTTGTCGACTGTGCCCAAAGTGTCTCAACCAGCTCTTATCAAGGCGGCGCCCTTGTCTGCCCAAAGCGACAGTTCGGTAAAGCAGATGAGCAGTGCGGCCGGTGCATCCGACCGGCTCGACGAGATGCACCGGCTCGACTGCATTGCTCAACCTACGTTGGACGATTGCCGTTCCTGAGGCACGGCTGTCCCAGAAGGCGTGCCTGCCGCGCTTCCCCAATCACGGCGGATGCCGAGATATCCGAGAATGGGAGCTCCAATGAAGATGGACGAATACGTGCCGATCAGAACCCCGAACAACATGGCGAATGAGAAATTCGCCAGCACGTCACCGCCGAATAAATAAAGTGCAAGGAGAACCGCAACCGTCGTCACGCCGGTCAGGACAGTCCGTGACAGCGTTTCGTTGATCGACAGGTTCAGCAACTCGTTGAGGGGCATTCTCTTGTACTTGCGAAGGTTCTCGCGGACACGGTCAGCGACAACGACGGAGTCGTTGACGGAATAACCAAGTATCGTCAGCAGCGCCGCCACGATGCTGAGGTCGAAACTCAACTGCAACAATGAAAATAGGCCCACCGTGACGATCACATCGTGTGCGAGCGCCAGGATCGAGCCCAGGGCAAACTGCCATTCAAAACGTGCCCACACATACGCACTGATCGCAACCAGCGATGCCAGGACGGCGAGCGTGCCCGTGGTCCGCAACTCGGATGAAACCGCAGGTCCGACCACCTCGGAGCGTCGCAGCTCGTAGGTGTCGCCCAGTTCATCGAGGACGGTCTGGCGCGCGGCCTGCTGAGCCTGTTCGCCGCCCGGTTGGATCTCGACGCGGATTAGGGTGTCCGCTGTCCCGATCTCCTGAATCTGAATGTCCCCTAGGCCAAGCTTGCCGAGGCGGCTGCGCAGATCGTCGAGATCGGACGCGCCTGTGCTGTGGCGCACCTCGATCATCGAGCCTCCCTTGAAATCGACGCCGAAGTTCAAGCCAAGTACGGCGACGCATGCAAGCGACGCCAGCGTGATGAACAAGGAAGCCAGCAGGAACACGGCTTTGACCTTCATAAAGTTGATGCGAGTCCCATGTGGGAAAAAGTCGAATCCCTTGAAGTCAGGAACGAGAAACATTGCGTTTGATCTCCACGCGCGCCGTCTGCGCACGGTCTCGCGCGCTGAGACAGCGGCTTATTTGCTGAGGGGATGATTGACTGGTCGATGCCGGGCTGACGCAGCCATTTTGCGGCGGTTCAGACAGACGCCGGTGGCGCGCGTGGCTGAATGCTTGGAATGCCTGGCGCGGGCGCGTACAGCGCAGGACGTCGCGTGTCCAGGAGCACGACAGGCTCAAGGCTCAGCGGAAACTCGGGCCGGGTAGCGGCGCCAAACTGGCTCGGCGCGGTTCCGTCCCGTTGCTGCGTGACCTGGCGCGCGCGGACCAGCGAACGGGTTGGCGTCAGCGCGATTTTTCTGTCGCCGGCGCGCTGTGACGTCGTTGCCGGAGATGGCTTGGGGGCGTCCTGCCGCCAGCCATCCGGCAAGGGCACCGCGACGCACGCACTCAGGACCAGCCACGCAAGCAGCACGTGAATGCCACGGCCTAAGCTGGCCGTTCGCCGGCGCTGAAGAAGCAACCTGTGAAGCTCGACGTCCGTCACGGAACCACGGTCACAAACAGATAAGTGGCGAAAATCATCAGATGCACCGTTCCCTGCAACACGGTGGTCCGCCCCGTGCCGAGCGTCAGCGTCGCGACGAACAGTGACAAGGCAAGGAGCGTTATGCCTTTTGCGTCAAGTCCGAGGGACAACGGCAGGTCTAGAGCCAGCGAAACGACGGCGACGCTCGGGATCGTCAAGCCGATGGTCGCGAGCGCCGAACCCAATGCCAGGTTCAGGCTCGTCTGAATGCGGTCGCGGCGCGCAGCGCGATATGCCGCAAGGCTCTCCGGCGCCAGCACGAGCGCGGCGATGACTACACCGACGACGGTCAGCGGCAGCCCGGCAGTCACCACTGCGCTCTCCACCGTTGCAGCCAGCGCCTTCGCGAGCAGGACGACGGCCACGAGGGCAACCAGCAGCATGACGAATGAGGCGATGGCCGTGTTGCGCGTCGGCGGCTCCGCGTGGGTATCAGCCGCCAGCTTGTCTTCGGAGGGCAAGAAGTAGTCGCGATGGCGAACCGTTTGGACCATGACGAAAGTGCAGTACAGGATCAGCGATACCACGGCCACGAACATCAGTTGCGGAGGTGCGTAAGTCGGGCCTGGAGCGCTCGATACGTAGTTGGGAAGCACAAGAACCAGGACCGCCATCGTAGCAAGCACGCACAATGCTGCGCTGACGCCTCGCAGCGTAAACCGCTGCTCGTGATGGCGCACGCCTCCCGCCAGCAGGCACAGGCCGACGATTCCGTTCAGAATGATCATGATGGCCGCAAAGACAGTGTCTCGCGCCAGGCTTGTTGCGTCCGCTCCACCTGACACCATCAGCGACACGATCAGGGAAACTTCGATGACAGTCACTGCCACTGCAAGCACCAGCGTGCCGAAGGGTTCCCCGACGCGGTGAGCGACCACCTCCGCATGATGAACTGCGGCGACGACGGCGCCGATTAGGACGATGCCGGCCATCGCAGAGCCTGTCGCGCCAATTGCGGCAAGCTGCGCCACCACGGAGACGGTACCAAGGACCGGAAATGCGATTGACCACACTGGCAGAGCAACCGTTGGGCGTGACGTCGTGTGTCCGGTCATGACAGCAGCAATTCCATCTGTTCAACTTGTTCGATTGTGCGGCCCGGTCTTATGGCTCCAGAAGGACAACGTCAAACACGGCGAGCGCACGCGTTGCGCGCCGCGTGAAGCTTACGGAAATCGTAAGGCCGGCGCGATGCCGTTGCAAACTGCTGCGACTAGCCTGTGCTCGCTGGCTCGTCCTCGCGAACGGCGCCGCCAATGCCGAACCGGCGCAGGAGTGAGTGACGGGCCCGCGCGCCCCAGCGAAGTCCGGTTGCCGCAAGGCAGCCGGGCTTCCCCGTTTCCAACGCCAACGCAGTGAACCGTCGACCCGTAAGGAGACACTCCATGTTGATCGTTTCGATGCTACTGGTGGTCATCCTCATCGCCTATCTCAAAGCCAAGCACGCAACGGAACGCCTCAACCACTCCGTTGATTCAAGCGGCTGGACGGGCCGCCGCCGGTCACACTGATGGGCGGCGCAACGCAAAGATTACAGAATCTGTAAGGTGCCAGCCACGCCTGTGAAAGTTTCGGCTGCTAAATGGATCAGGCCTGCGGCTTCCAGCTCATGAGAGCCAACGGCACCCAACTTTCCCTTGCACTCCTGTTGTGCGCGGCCCGGGCGGAAAGCTCGGGCCGTTCTTTCTGGTGGCTCCATGATCGATTCCAGATCTGCTTGGCGGCGCCGAAATGCCTCGCGCTCAATACATCAAACCGGTGGAAGAGACCTCCGCGTCGACTTCTTCCGCGGGGTCGCCTTGCTGTTTATCTTCATCGATCACATCCCCGGTAACACGTGGGCGAACTACACGCTGAAAAACTTCGGCTTCTGCGACGCCAGCGAAGTGTTCGTGTTCCTCTCTGGCTATGCAGCGATGCTGGCGTATGGTCGCGTGACTCTGAGTTTCGACGATATGGCGCTGCGGGCCTATCGCCGCGCGGCAACGGTTTACGCCTGGCACCTCGGCGTATTGGCTGCGTCGGCGGCCCTACTATTCGCGGCTTCAACCATCTTTGCCAATGCCGACTATGTCGGGAATGTCGCCCTTGGCCGGCTCGCGGAAAATACATTCGGCTCGATCATGAGCGCGCTGATGCTGACATATCAACCGAACCAGATGAACATTCTGCCCCTCTACGTCGTGCTGCTCGTCTGGTTTCCCCTCATCGCGACGCTGCTCCGCCGCAACGTCGCCGTGGCGCTGGCCTTGTCGGTCGTGCTCTGGGCGATCGCCAACCATTGGCGTTTGAACCTTCCGGCCAATCAGCCAGGTGAAGGTTGGTATTTCAACCCCCTCACGTGGCAACTTCTGTTCACGACCGGAGCGGCCGCCGCCGTCGTGCCACGTCCGGTTTCGCACCGGTGGCGCGGCTTCGTCGTCGGTGCGGCCCTCGCTTATCTCGCCTTCGGCGTCATGTACGCTGCCCCGTGGAACCTCTACTCCTGGGCGCCCGACGGCCGCATCGTCCCCTATGGCGCCCTGGGCGACATCAGCAAAAGCTATCTGTCGATCTGGCGCTACCTGAACATTCTGGCCCTGGCCTACGTCGTGTCGGAACTTCTCCCGGCTTCCACGAGTCTCTTGCGGCGAAAGGCGTCTGGCGTGATCATCGCCTGCGGCCAGACGTCGTTGCAGGTGTTTGCGTTGGGCACTGTGCTGTCGTTCTTGGCTTGGATCGCCTTCACGCAACTGCCGGCTACGGAGGCTATCGAGATCGCGGTCAACCTCGGTGGCATTGCCGTTCTTGCTGCAACCGCGGTGCGCCTTGCCTCGCGAAGGCCGCGCCCGCTGCAGCTGGGCCGGGCTAGGGTAGGTGGGCTGTCGCCGGACGCATGATCGGCGGCGCAGCCTTTAAGTATTCCGGGACTGCATGCTGCAACCGCTTGGTCGTCTGACCTATGATAGGGCGGCAATCGTATTGGGGACGTCAAGGACAGATGCGCGTTCTACTCGTTGAGGATGATGAGGACACGGCTGCCTATGTCCGGAAGGGACTGCTGCAGGCCGGCCATACCGTAGATATCGTGCCTGACGGCCGGGACGGCGTCGCGGTCGCGATCCAGGAAGAGTACGACATGATCATCCTGGATCGCATGCTGCCGGGGCTGGATGGTCTGTCGATCGCCAAGACGTTGCGCGGTACGGGCAGCACCGCGGGCATCCTGTTCCTGACGGCGATGGGTGGAGTAAACGATCGCGTCCAGGGCCTGGATGCTGGAGGCGACGATTACCTCGTGAAGCCCTTCGCGATTTCGGAGTTGCTCGCGCGCGTCAACGCTTTGTCCCGCCGCCCGCCCATCCGGACCGACGGCGATGTGCTGCGCGCTGGCGATCTTGAGATGGACGTCGCAAAGCGCTACGTGGCCCGCGGCGGCGAACGCATCGACCTGCAGCCGAAGGAGCTGGTTCTCCTCGAGGTCCTCATGCGCAACAAGGGGCGGGTCGTTACCCGCAACATGCTGCTGGAGCGCGTGTGGGGTTTCCATTTTGACCCGAAGTCGAGCATCGTGGAGACGCACATTTCCCGCCTCCGCGCCAAGATCGACAAGCCGTTCGCATCATCCCTGATACAGACCGTTCGTGGCAGCGGCTACAGCGTCACCGATGGTAATTGACCTTTTCAAAAGGGCACAGGTCCGGACCGCTCTTGCGTTCACGCTGCTATTCACCGTCAGCGTCGTGTTGTTGTTCTCCGCGCTCATCTTCAGTCTGACCGAGGAGCTTGAGGACGGCATCAAATCGCGCGCCACGCGAACGCGCGACGCCATGGTAGCCGTCGACAAGCGCTTCGGCTTCGACGAACTCGTGAACGTCGTGACGGAAGAGGCGGAGTCGTTGCGTGACACCGACAGTATATTTGCTCTCCTCGGCAACGATGGTGTGGTCTACGCCGGCAACGTGCGCAATGTTGCGCCCTTTGACGACTGGCAGGTTCTGAACCGGACCGCTCTTCCCGATATCCGCAACGAGGGTTCCCCGCAGGACAGGTTCTATTCGATATGGACCCCTGTCTCGAAAGGCCGGCTCCTCGTCGGCCGCGGCGATCGCGAGGAGCGCCAGTCTCGGCTCATGCTGGCCCGCAGCTTGGGTTGGGGTTTGCTGGCGACGAGCATTCTGGCAGTCGGTGCTGGAATCTATCTTGCGCGCGGAACGCAACGAAGGATCAACGACATCGCCGAAACGCTTTCCAGCGTTGCCTCCGGCCAACTCGACCGGCGCGTGACGGTGCGCGGCAGCGGCGACGATCTGGACGAGGTGTCGGCCAACCTGAATGCCATGCTGACGCAGCTGCAGCGGCTCGTGGAGAACGTCAATCAGGTTACCACCGACATCGCTCATGACCTGAAGAAGCCAATGATGCGGTTGCGGCAGCGCCTGGAAACGATGCGCGACGGCAATGATCTCAACGAAGAGGCGGCCGCTCGGATGGATGAATCGCTCGATGCGGTAGACAGCATCGTTGCCACGTTCGAGGCCCTGTTGAGTATCGGTCAGCTGCAGGCCGGCGATCGTCGAGCACGTTTCAGCTCGGTCGACTTAAGCGCCCTGTTGGCGGATGTCGCCGATGCTTACGAGCCGGTGCTGCAGGATGCCGGCTTCGCGCTGAGCATCCAGCCTCGGGAAGGCGGCTTAGCAGTGCATGGCGATGCGCAACTTCTCATGCAGTTGGTCGCAAACCTCATCGATAATAGTCTTCGGCATTGCCCGCGTGGCACTGTGGTTACTGTTGGCCTCACTCGCCGCGGTCGGTCTTGCGAGCTTTGTGTGGCGGATAACGGCCCCGGCATCCCCGCGGAGGCGCGAGAGGCCGTCTTCCGGCGCTTCTACCGGCTGGAGCGGGCTCGCTCGACGCCGGGTCACGGCTTGGGCCTCAGCGTCTGTGCGGCGATTGTCGAACTGCATGGCGCCGAGATCGACCTGTCGGACAATTCGCCTGGCACACGCGTAACGATCTCGTTTCAACCAGTGTGACGGTGGCCTGATACCTTACGAAAATTGTATGCGACCGGTCAGGCGGTCTCAACGTTCAACGGCGACCTTGGATCGGAGAAACCAACGGATCGCGTCGTCATGCTCCGCAAGCTCTGGCCATTCGCCGCACTCGCCTTGGTGCCCCTTCCGGCACACTCAGAGGACGCCGTCGCGAGCGGCCGGCTGATGCACATCGACGGTGTGGCGCGGGTCGTCACGCTCTCCGACGGCAGCACTTACTACGTCAACAAGCGAGTCAAGATATCGACGCGCTCCGTGGGAGAATTGGTGGTTGTCACGCATCGCCCGACGAGTCACGGACGCGAGGCGATGAAGATCCGGCGTGCACCCGTTGCAATCTTCAGATCGGGCGCTGACGTGCGGTCCAACGTTGCGGCAGGGTTGCCTGCGCCGCAATGAACCAGCATCACAAGAACAACCAATCGAATAAGGAGTTGCCGGCATGACTCGGCTTCGCATCTGTACCTGCCTTGGCGTGCTCGCAGCGCTTGCAGCACATACGCCAACCTCCGCGCAAGAGACGACAGTCCGGACGTTCAGTATTGAGACGCAGGAGCCGGCTGAGGCAACCATAGCCGCCGCTGAAGAACTGGATTTCCCATCGGGAGCCATCAGCGCGGCCCAGACCCTGGCCCTGCCGATGTCCGATGACGACGAAAGCCCGAACTGAACTTCGTCGCAATTTCAGGGATGACCGCGCCGCGATGTTGATGACCAAAATAACCGAAGGGGTCGATGCCAAACGCGTCGGACGAAGCCCAGCCGTCTCTCCGCGGCGGGTTTTGGGCCTGTCTCTGTTCATGATCGTGCGCGACGAGGAAGACCGCATCGGCGACGCGCTCGCCTCCGTGGTTGACCTCGCCGATGAGATCGTTGTCGTCGACAGCGGATCGACGGATCGAACATGCGAAATCGCCCGCTCCTATGGCGCTCGCGTGCTCTACCGCGACTGGGACGGTTATGGGTTTCAGAAGAACTGGGCAGAACGTCAGTGCAAGGGACCTTGGCTGTTCAATCTCGACGCCGATGAGATCGTTCCGGATGCACTATCCGCCGAGATCCGTGCGCTGTTTGAAGAAGACGGTCCCTGCGCGCTGGCCTATTCACTGCCCGTTGCGGAACAGTTTCCAGGCGAGAGCGTGCCGCACCGATTTGCGCGGACGAACCGTGTGGTCCGGCTTTACCTCAGGGGCGCTGGCAGCTTTGCCAAGACCACGGTGCACGATTCCGTCATTGTCGAATCGAGCGTATCGGTGGGGCGACTCAAGTCGAAGTTGCATCATCGCTCCTTCAGATCGCTCACCAGCGAGCTCGACAAGATCAACCGCTATAGCGACATGCAAGTTGCGGATATGAGGCTGCGCGGCCGGACAGTTCCGACCTGCCGACTATTCACCGAATTCGCTTGGGCTTTCCTCAAGGCCTACGTGCTGCGTCGTCACTTCCTACGAGGTGCATTGGGCTTCTCAACGGCAATGCACTACGCCTTTGGCAGACACCTGCGCATCGCCAAAGCTATTGAGCGCCGGCCGGCCTGACCCGGGATCGTGATAGCTTGCTCGAGGCTGGCTTGACGGAAGCTAACGTCGTCTCGATCGAGGAGCTGGCCGACGTGTTCCATTCAAGGCTGACGCAGCGTCCTTGCGAACCGCTGCTCGATCACTTCCTCGCCCCATTGACGGCCCGGCCGCTCCTCGACAAGCACGAACCCGTTGGCCTCGTACAGCCGGCGCGCGGCGTTGAGCCCGCGAAAAGTCCAGAGATGCGTCTCACGAAATCCGCGTGCATCGCAGAAAGCGAGCGCCTCAGCGAGTAACTTTCGGCCGATACCGTTCCCGCGCAGACCATCATCGACGATGAACCAGCGAAGATGCGCCAGACCGACGCCCAGATCCTCGCCGTCGATCGCCGCAGTGCCCACGATCACGTCACCCATCGCTGCGCTCCAAAGACCGTTACACGGTCTTTCGAGGCGCTCCGAAAACTCCGCCATCCCGGCCGCAACCCGGCTTTCGAACACATGGCCAAATCCCGCTAGCCGGCTGTAGTAGCGCGCGTGCATCTCGACCGCACGCCCGATCACGCCCGGGCGAAAACCCCGCATGATCTCAATCGCCGCTGCTGGGCAGGCTTTTCCGGTGCGACCTGAGGCCAGGGCTTCGGCATAGACCGACAAACCTTGCACAACACAGGCGCGCGTCGATCCAGGCAGCACGGCCATCGCTGCTGCGACCTGCGCGTTTGCAAAACGGTCGATCTCTTTCAGGGTGTTTTGTCCACGTTCGGTCAAGGCCAGGCTTTTGGCGCGGCCGTCCTCTTCGTGCGCGACCGAGGCAATTTCACCCTCATCTATGAGTTTGCCGACCAGCCGACTGACCGTCGATTTATCCAGTAGCAGCACGTCGGTCAGTTCGGTCGCCGTCATCGCCTCGTGCGCCCCAATCTCGATCAACGCATGGACGGCTGAGGGGTGCAGGCGAGTGTTGGCGAGCGTTCTCCGCATAAATCCGAGTTCGCGCACCAACCGACGCGATCCGTCTCGCACGGCGAAAATGTCTGGCCTCTCCAACATAGTTGCATGATGCAACCATTAATCCTCAATGGTCAAACGAAATGCTGTTCTTTGGCGGGCTTCAAGCGACGCAAGCCCGACCGCCACTCAAGGGGCCGGTCGAATACGCTTTGCTGCGGCTCAGGCTGGCCCCCGTAGCGGATATCTGAATAAACGGCATGATTTCGATTGTACCGCTGCGAAGGTCGCTCCGGCTGAACCGGCTCGGCACGAGATCTCCGGTGGCGCGCGTCACTTTTTGGCCGGCGCGCCTGCGGACTTGCTGTCCTTGCTCTTCTTGTCTCCTGCCTTCGCCCCATCTTTCGAGTCTGGAGCGGACTTGGCGGCGTCGACGGGCGCCTTCGTGTCAGGTGATTGTGGTGTCGCCTGCGCTGCTTCCGGTCCAGCCGGTGATGGGCTCGTGTCCACTGCGATCGCAAACAGGCGCCAGCTGCCGTCGACCAGCTGAAAGGCCAGGTCGAAATTGACCTGCTGGGGTGCCGTCGGAAAGAAACCCGAAAGGCGTAGCAGCCCGTTCGGCTGAACGGCTGGGGGACGTATCAGCTTCGGGTCGAAGAACAGCACAGGCGATAGATCGAAGTTTTGATTGCGTAGCTGCGCAAACAGTTCGGCCAATCGCGTCGGCGTGTTGGCGATCTGGAATCCGGGTGCACCAAGGTCTCGCAGCACCGAATAGTTACCGGTCTGATTGGCCTGGTTCAATGCAACGATCGTCGTCCGGATCATGAGGTTCATCCGGTACTCGTTGGGAATGACCGAGGCCGGGGCCTTGGCGTCGTCAGCCACCTGGGCCGCTGACGGCGGGTTGGCCTGTGCAAGTACTGGACTTGCGTAGAGAGCGACAACGCATGCCGAGCACAGAAGGCGACCAATCACTTGCTGTTCCAACAGTTTGTGGCTTGTCCTCACTCAGACAAGACTATGCGCCTTTGCAAGAGTTGCAACCCGCGATCGGCAACCTTGGCGATATGACTGAAGCCTTGGCCGGCCCCAACACCGCAAGGGGCATTGGCCTCGACGACTGGCATTACCTTGGGACGATGACGCGGATTGGGCGCGTACCCAGCTTTTTGCCGGAGACACCATCGACGACCACGGGCTGAATCTCTTTGCCGGTCTCGTCGTCAACGAGGCGCGTCATGCGGCCTCCACCACGGTGCTTGCGTCCCCAGGCGCCAACCATAACGAGCACCGGCAGGAAATCGCGTCCGGCAGCGGTCAGCACATATTCGTCGCGCGGAGGTCGCTCCGAGTACCGCTGCTTTTCCAGCAAGCCTTCGTCGGTCAGCGTCGCCAATCGCCGCGTCAAGATGGTTGGCGCAATACCCAAACTCTTGCGGAACTGGTCGAAGCGGGTCAGCCCGGCGCTTGCATCTCGAAGGATCAGCATACTCCAGGCGTCGCCGACACAGGCAAGGCTGCGCGCGATTGGGCATGCGTCAGAAGGTATCTTTTTGTCCATATCGTTTTGATAGTGACTTACTACTGTTTCGATAGTAACATGCTCTTGAGATTTGGTCCACCGCAGAGAGAGTTGGTTTTATGGGCAAGGAAAATCATGGCGTCGCGATTGTCACGGGCGCATCAACCGGCATTGGGAAGGTAGCGGCTCAAGCCCTGCAGAACGCGGGCTTTCGCGTATTCGGCACCAGTCGTCGCGGCGGCGGCGATAGGCCGGACGGTGTTACCATGCTGACGTGCGACGTGACCGACGACGCGTCTGTGACCAAGCTCGTCGATGAGGTGCTGTCCAAGGCCGGGCGCATTGACTTGCTCGTCAACAATGCCGGCATCGGGTTGCTCGGCGGCGCCGAAGAATCCTCAATCGCCCAGGCACAGGCGTTGTTCGACGTGAACGTCTTCGGTGTGCTCCGCATGACGAACGCCGTGCTGCCGACAATGCGCCGCCAAGGCAAGGGCCGGATCATCAATATGAGTTCCGTGCTGGGCTTGATCCCGTCTCCCTACAACGCCCTCTATGCTTCGACGAAGCACGCGATCGAAGGGTATTCTGAATCGTTTGACCACGAACTTCGCACGCAGGGCATTCGGGTCGTGCTCGTTGAACCCGGCGTTACCCGCACCGCATTCGAAGAAAACATTACGAGGCCGGATCGGCCGCTTCCCATCAACGATGCCGTTCGCACGCGCATGGCGGCGCTGATGCAGAAATTGATAGAAACCGGCGATGCGCCCGATGTTGTCGCAGACACGGTCGTAAAGGCTGCTACTGCCGCCAGGCCGAGACTGCGCTATACGGCTGGAAAGCAGGCCGGCCAGGTCCGTTTCCTTCGCCGTTTCCTACCTGAATCGATGGTCGACAAGAGCCTCCGGAAGTTCAATGCGCTACCGGTCTAGAGCGTAAGGCGGAAAATGCATCTCTTCTGATGCCCCTCTCCGACTCCCGAACCTCCAAGTGTTTACAAATAGGCCAAGTGTTGGAGCGGGCGATGGGAATCGAACCCACGTATGCAGCTTGGGAAGCTGCCGTTCTACCATTGAACTACGCCCGCGCTGGCTTCGTTCTAAGGGGGCCGGGGCGGTCCTGCAAGCGGCGAGAGACGGCGGTCAGCCGATCCGGCAGGAGGGGACGGGAGGCGAGTTCACGGAGACCCCTCGCTCGATACGTGAGGCGGCATCAGAATTCGGTGCCGGCTACGGTGCCTCCGGTCAAGGCGAGGGCGAGCAGGGCATAGAAAGCCATGGAGCCCAGGTAGGCGATGCCGAGGGCAGCACCTTCCGCGAGCGTGACCGGCGGTATGCGCTTGGACTCGTCGGGGCTGGCCATGGTGCCAGGAATGGCCAGCGCGAAGAGCACGGTCAGGACCAGCCAACCCATGTAGAGCGTAGCGCCCAGTGCCACCAGCAGGATCATGAGTTTGATCATGCCGACGACGCCCTGGTCGGTGCGCGAGAGCAGTGCCTCGAAGACGTGGCCTCCGTCCAACGGCGTGACGGGCAGCAGATTGAAGCCGTTCAGCAGCGTACTCAGCAGTGCGGCCTGCCACAGGAGGCTGCTGCCGCTCAACAGCGCCAGCATGTACAGCAGCGCTGTCGTCACTAGGCTGAGGCCGGGGCCCATGATCGAGACGTAGCCGCGTTCGGCTTCGGTGCGGGCGGCGGCGCCGACGGCGACGCCGCCGAAGAACGGTACGAAGTAGATACCGCGCACGGGCAACCCGAGCGAGCGCATGGCGGCGACATGGCCGAACTCGTGCACGAAGATGAGCGCAATCAAGATCGCGGCGCCGGACAGGCCGAACCAGGGAACGAAGCTCGCCAACGTCAGCAGGCCGGTGCCGACCGCGCCGAGGCCGAAGCCGCGGTTGTATTGCACGGTACCGGCCGCCGTCTCGGAGCGGCGCTTGACGGCGCGGGCCGTATCGAGCGGCAGCCAAGGCACGAGGAAGTAGCCACGGGCACCGCGGTGCGTCAGCTCATGCGACATCGTCAGCTCGGTGCGGTCGCCATCGGGCCGCAGCGTGTAGGCGATGTAGTAATCGCTGCCGCTGCTGGCGTAGACGTTTTCACCTTCCTGCAGGATCTCGATCAGCTGCGCCTGCGGTGGGCGGCTATCGCGCACGCGGTAGGCCAGCGTAATGACGAAGTCTTCGCCCTGGCCCGTGACCTCGACGACGCCCGAGCCGTCGGCGCGCTCTCGGGCGGACCACTTCAGGCCGGAGTCCTCATCGAGTTCGGAGGTCAGGGCCTGCGACGAGATGCGCCAGACCAGCGACTGCGGTGCGTCGATCCATATCGTCGCCAGGTAGCGGCGGCGCTTGTCGGTCGAGAACAGGGCGCCGAGGCCCCGCAGGATATTGCCGATCAGCTCGAGAATCTGCCGCATGCCGTCGGAGTCGCTTCTTCCGCTTACGCCTCTTGGTGGCGTGATACGGCGGCCGGAGGGCGAGGGCAAGGCAGGTCGTCAGGCGGAAGCACTATTCGTAAGACGCGGTGATGAGGAAGGCGGACCGGGCGGGAGCCTCAACGCCACTACAGGTGACGTCGTGCGGCGAGCGGGCGAGAACCGCGAGGTTCCAATTGCCGTTGCCGGGGCCGCTGTAGCGGCAGTCGTGCTCGGTCCACCAGACGGCGCCGGCGCCGGCATAGAGGACCATCATGCCGCAGAACGCGAAGGCGCGGAGCATGGGTTGACGCGCTACGGGATACAGGACACCCGCGGCCAGAACCACCAGAACGAAAAAACGCATCACTGACCCCACGCTTTACGATCCGTTCATGATGAACGGGCGTGGTAAAGGCCGGGTTAAGCGTGGCTGAGCGTGGTCAGGACTGGCATTCGCGGATGGCGCGGTGGACGAAGGCCAGCTTGGCGACGGCGGGCTCGGGAATGACGAAGGGGTAGAAGTCCTCGTGCCCCATGCTGCGATTGAGACCATTCATGGCGAGCGTCAGCGGCACCCAACGTTCCATCAGCGCCTCGAAGGTCTCCTCGCTGTAGATGTCGTAGGTCTTGAAGGGCCACACCGCGCCGAATGACAGGCCGGCGGTCCGCGGCTCCATGCCGGAGGCCTCAGCGGTGTCGAGCGTATCGACCATGTGCAGGTAGTGCGCCCAGGTCTCCGCCCAGTCTTCCCAGGCGTGTGCGCTGGCATAGGCGGACACATGACGATACGGCCAGTCCTGCGGCGGGCCGGCGTTGTAGTGATGAGCGATGGCGGCGGAGTAGTTGGGCCGCTCGTCGCCGAACAGGGAACGAAACTCGTCGAGCAGGCCGGTGGAGGCGATCAGCACGTTCCAATAGTAGTGGCCGCTCTCGTGACGGAGGTGACCGAGCAGTGAGCGGTAAGGCTCGCCGAACTGCTGGCGCTGGCGTTCGCGCTCGACGGCGTCGGCCTCCATGATATCGATGGTGATGACGCCGTCGAGGTGCCCGGTCATGGCGCTGCGCACGAAGTTGAAGGTCAACGGGCCTTGCGGCGAGCCGGCGCCGTCGAACGGCAGGCCGAAACGCAGCAGCGAATAGACGAGCCGTTTCTTGGCGCGTTCCAGATCGCGCCAGGCCTGCAGGCTGCCGAACTCGGAAAGGTTGGGAATGGTGCGGTTGAGGCTGCACGCCGGACACATGGCGCTGCCGCCGTCGTGGGTGAGCCAGTTGCAGACGCCGTAGAACGCGTTGGCGCAATAGCGCAGGCCATCACCCGAGCCGTCGATGCGGCGGTACAGAGAGCTGTCAGACGGATCGGCCTGCAAGGCGACGATGGAGGAGACCGAGGCGTCGAAGCCGAGCGCATGGCCGCATTTCACACACGCGACGTTTTCAAAGTAGACCTTGTTGCCGCAAGCGGAGCACGAGAAGTTCTTCATTCGCCGCTAGTCCATGCTCCACTGGCCATGCCCCGCCGGGATGCGGTAACCGCATATCCTCTAGCCAGGCATGCTCCTCCATCGGACGGACCGTCGCCTGCTCGAATAGTTCGCATTCGTGTACCGATCTTTCGGCATAGTGCCTGGACGCTAGGCGTGTTGGCAACGAACAACGCCTAACATTGAAGCTCATGCTTGTCTCTTAGGCCCGGGCTCGATAACGCATGAAGCTACCTTGGGTTCATGAGGCCGCGGGCGCGCACCGTGGCGGAAAGGACGTCTCGTCTCCATGGCTCTGCACGTTGCCTTAACTCACGCCACTTCCTACAGCTATGACAAGCGCATCGGCATGGGGCCACAGGTCATCCGACTGCGGCCGGCGCCGCATTGCCGCACGCCGATCATCAGCTATTCGGTGACGATCGAGCCAAAGGCGCATTTCCTCAACTGGCAGCAGGACCCATTCGGCAATTTCCTCGGGCGCGTGGTGATGCCGGAGACGACGGACCGCTTTTCAGTCACGGTCGATCTCGTGGCGGATATGGCGGTGATCAATCCGTTCGACTTCTTCGTGGAGGAGAACGCGGAGACGTGGCCCTTCACATACGACGCACTGCTCATGGAAGAGTTGGGGCCATACCTCAAACCGGACCCCGTCGATCCGCTGCTGGCACACTATCTTTCGCAGGTCGATCGTTCGGCTGGGCGTCGAACCGTCGACTTCCTGATCGGCCTCAACACCATGGTTCAGGGCGACATCGGTTATCTGATCCGCATGGAGCCAGGCGTGCAGACGCCGCAGGTGACGCTGCAGAACCGGTCCGGCTCATGCCGCGATAGCGCGTGGCTGCTGGTGCAAATCCTGCGCAACCTGGGCATGGCGGCGCGCTTTGTCTCGGGCTATCTCATCCAACTGAAGCCTGACGTGAAGCCGATTACCGAAGGCGCGGCGGCGGGGGCGTCGCAGGACTTCACCGACCTGCATGCCTGGGCGGAAGTCTATGTGCCGGGCGCGGGCTGGATCGGGCTCGATGCCACATCCGGCCTGCTGGCGGGTGAGGGGCACATTCCGCTGGCAGCCACGCCGCGTCCGCAAAGTGCGGCACCGATTTCGGGCGGTCACGAGCCAGCTCATGTGACCTTCGATTTCAAGATGGGCGTCACGCGCATCCTGGAGACGCCGCGCGTCACCAAGCCGTACAGCGAAGACATGTGGCAGGCGATCGCCGATGGCGGGCGTGCCGTCGACGAGCGGCTGACGGCTGGCGACGTTCGCCTCAGCATGGGCGGCGAGCCGACATTTGTCGCGGCGGACGACATGGAAGCCGACGAGTGGAACACTGCGGCCATCGGGCCGACGAAACGCAAGTTCGCGGAAGATCTGGTGCGCCGGATGCAACAGCGTCTCGCGCCGGGCGGGTTGCTGCACTATGGCCAGGGCAAATGGTATCCCGGTGAGCCGCTGCCGCGGTGGGCGTTCGCAGTCTACTGGCGCACGGACGGCAAGCCGCTGTGGCGGGACGCAGCGCTGATTGCAAGAGAGGGCGCTTCGACCAAGGCTACGATTGGAAGCGCGGATGCCTTCGTGACGGGCCTGAGCGAGCAGCTCGGGCTAGCGCCCGACAGCGGCATCGCGGCCTACGAGGATGCCTCGCTGCTGATGCTGACGGAGCAGAAGCAGCCGCTGGGGGAAGTCGCCGAAGACGATGGCGACGCTGCGACGCAGGCCGAGCGGGCGCGCCTTGCGCGTGCTCTGGACCGCGGCCTGAACGATGTCGCGGCGTACGTGCTGCCGCTGAAGGTTTCGAGCGTCAAGAACCGCAAGTCGAAATGGGTGACGGAGCGCTGGCAGCTGCGGCGCGACAAGCTGGTGCTGGTGCCGGGCGACTCGCCGGCAGGCTTCCGGCTACCGCTGGCGTCACTGCCGCCGATCGCGGCTGAAGACTTTCCGCACGTGCAGCCACTCGATCCCATGGCGACCGTGCCGCCGTTGCCTGATCCCGACGAGCTGGCGGATGGCGATGTCGCCGTCGCAACGAAGCCGGTTGCGGCAAAGGCCGCGCAATCCGAGGAGCCGATCGAAGCAGTGCGGACGGCACTCGTGGTCGAACCACGCGACGGCACGTTGTGCATCTTCATGCCGCCACTGGAAACGGTGGACGACTATGCGGCCCTGCTGACCTGCCTGGAGGATACGGCGCGCGCGATCCACGTGCCCGTGCACATCGAAGGGTACGGCCCGCCTTACGATCCACGGTTCCAAGTCCTGAAGGTGACGCCGGATCCAGGAGTGATCGAAGTCAACGTGCAGCCAGCGGAGAGCTGGGAGGAGATCGTCGCGAATACGACGGCGCTCTACGACGACGCGCATGCTGCTGGGCTGGCCGCCGAGAAGTTCATGCTGGATGGCAAGCACACGGGAACGGGCGGCGGCAATCACATCGTGCTGGGCGGCATGTCGCCGTCGGAGAGCCCGTTCCTGCGGCGGCCGGATCTGCTGGCGTCGATCATTGCCTATTGGCAGAATCATCCGTCGCTGTCGTACATGTTCGCGGGATTGTTCATCGGGCCGACGAGCCAGGCGCCGCGCTGCGACGAGGCACGGTTCGAGTCGATCTACGAACTTGAGATCGCGCTGTCGCAGATTCCCGATCCGAAGGACGGCACGGTGGCGCCCTGGCTGGTGGACCGGCTGTTCCGCAACCTGCTGATCGACGTAACGGGCAACACGCATCGCGCGGAAATCTGCATCGACAAGCTCTATTCGCCGGACGGGCCGACGGGCCGCTTGGGTCTTGTGGAATTCCGCTCGTTCGAGATGCCGCCGCACGCGCGCATGAGCCTGGCGCAACAGCTGCTGGTGCGGGCGTTGATCGCCATGTTCTGGGAGAAGCCCTACAAGCAGAAGCTGATCCGCTGGGGTACGGCGCTGCACGACCAGTTCATGCTGCCGCACTACCTGTGGGCGGACTTGTCGAGCATCGTCGACGATCTTCACGCAGCCGGGCTGCCAGCGGACGCCGAATGGTTCCGCCCGCATCTGGAGTTCCGCTTCCCGCGCTGCGGGGCGATCGCGTATTCCAACACGCAGTTGGAGTTGCGGCAGGCCTTGGAGCCCTGGCACGTCATGGGCGAGGAAAGCTCGACGGGCGGCACGGCGCGGTATGTCGACAGCTCCCTGGAGCGCGTGCAGGTCAAGGTGACCGGGCTCTACGGCGACCGGCTAACGGTGACGTGCAACGGACGGGCGGTGCCGCTGGTGCCGACGGGCACGCAGGGCGAGGCCGTGGCGGGCATCCGCTTCCGGGCCTGGCAGCCGCCGTCGGCGCTGCATCCCAACATTCCCGTGCACGTGCCGCTGGTGATCGACATTTTCGATACCTGGCAAGGCCGGGCCGTCGCCGGCTGCCGCTATCACGTCTCGCACCCCGGAGGCCGCTCGTTCGAGACGTTCCCGATCAACGCGTATGAAGCGGAGGGACGGCGGCTGGCCCGCTTCGAGACTTTGGGGCATACCCCGGGCACGTCCGACCCGGGACGGCCCATCATCAACCCGGACTACCCGCATACGCTGGACCTGCGCAGGGCGTTCTAGTTAATTGACGCGCTGGCGTGCGATCGCCAGGTAGCGGTGGCGGATTAGACGCTTGCCGACGACCTGCAGCGACGCGATAGTGGCTTGACACCGTCACGGGCGATTCGCGTGACGAAACCAGGGCTTGGGGCGGGCGCTGGCGTAAAGTCGGGAACTCGGGGGCGAAAGCCGGCGGAATGACCACTGCTGCGATGTCCAGCAAGATTTCTGGACCCGATCTGCTCAACGCTTATCGCCTGTCGCAGACCGGCGGCTACGACGAACTGCTGGACCGAGACGGCGCGCCGCGCCGCCACTGGCTGCCGTTTCTCAAAGAGCTGACTGCCCTTTCGGAAAGCGATCGTGCGACCCGTGCCGTGCGCCTCGACCGGCGTGTGCGCGAAACCGGCATTGCCTACGACATTTTCGCCGATCCGACGCTAGGGTCCCAGCAGTGGCAGCTGGACCTCGTGCCTATCGTCTTCTCGTCGGCGGAATGGCACTGGCTGGAGGCGGCGCTGATCCAGCGGGCGGAGCTGTTCGACGCGGTCCTCAACGACCTCTACGGCGACCAGCATCTGTTGCGCGACGGACATCTGCCGCCCGAACTCGTGTTTTCCGACAGCGCGTATCTACGTGCCTGCCAGGGCGTGCTGCCGCACTCGGGGGGCTTGCGCTTCTACGCGGCCGACCTTGCCCGCGGGGCGGACGGACAGTGGCGCATCATCGACAACCATGCCGAGACGCTGGCAGGCGCCGGCTTCGCGCTGGCGAACCGCATGGTGCACACGCATGTGGCCGGCGACCTGTTCAACGCCAGCAACGCGGTGCGGCTGGCCTCTTATTTCCAGAGCGTGCAGGCCGCACTGACGCAGCACAGTGGACGCGACAACGCACGCATCGCGCTGCTGACGCCGGGCGCGCACCACGAAGACTATTTCTCGCACGCCTACATCGCCCGCTACCTCGGCTACCTGCTGGTCGAGGGTGCAGATCTGCGGACGCGTGGAGGGCAGGTGTTCCTCAAGACGCTTGAGGGCCTCAAAGAGATCGATCTCATCGTGCGCTGTGTCGACGGGCGTGCCAGCGATCCCCTGGAACTCGACCCATCGGGTTATGACGGGCCGTCGGGGCTGGTGCGTACGACCCGCCGCTCGCCGGGTCTCGTCGTCAATGCCATCGGCTCGGCGCTGGTGCAGAACCGCGCGCTTGGACCGTATCTGCCGAAACTCGCCAAGCATCTGCTGGGCGAGGACCTGCACCTGCACGATGCGCCACGCTGGTGGCTGGGTTGTGAAAAGTCGCGCCAGCACGTGGCCGAGCGCTTCGACCAGTTGGTCATTCGCAAGGCGCAGGAGGGAACGGGACGTCCGGGCCAGGCGGCGTTGGGACAAGACACGCGATCGATGTCGGAGACGGAGCGGGAACTGCTGAAGCGCGAGATCGCGCTGCACGGGGCGCGCCTGGTGGCGGAGGAGAAGATCGGCTTCAGCAAGGCGCCGGTCTATGCCCACGGCAACCTGACGCCGCAACCTTTCGCCGTACGGCTGTTCGTAACGCGGACGCAGGCAGGCTACGTCGCCATGCCGGGTGGGTTGGCTATGACCATCGACCCCGATCGCGCCGTGGCGCTGTCGGCGCCGGATGGGCACACGCGCGACGTATGGGTGCTGTCAGACGCCGAACAGGCGCATCACGTGAGCCTGTGGCGGCCGGCGCTAGAGACGGCACGCGTGCAGCGGTCGCAACGCGTGATCCAGAGCCGCGTGGCCGACGATCTATTCTGGCTCGGCCGCTATGCGGAACGGTCCGACTGGACGATGCGCGTGCTGCGCAGCGCATTGCGGCGCGTTGCCGAGGACAGCGGGCCAGATGCCGGAACATCGGCGGCACGCAAGTGCCTGGAAGTGCTGCTGACCGACGAAGATTCCACTCCCGTGGACAAGAAGCGCATCGCCGGCGTCGACTACGATGGACTGTGTGCACAGCTCATTCGCGGCAGCGGCGCATCGCGGACGCTGCAGCGGACGATGCAGCGGCTGTACAAGGTCGCGCACCTGGCACGCGACCGCCTGTCGCTGGAAGCGTTCCAGACGCTGAGCCGGTTCCGGCCCGGTGATCCTTGGGCCACGTCGCTGGCATCAGCAAAGCCCGGTGGGGTACTGGACCTGCTGGACGAGGGTCTGGCGTCGATCTCGGCGTTCAACGGCCTGATGCACGAGAACATGACGCGCAATTTCGGCTGGTCGATTCTCGACATGGGCCGGCGGCTGGAGCGGGCCTACAATCTCAGCGAAGCGATGATGGTGCTGTTCATTCCCGCGCCGGACGCCGAAGACGAGCAGAACAGCCTGATGCTGCTGCTGGAACTGGCGGACAGCTTCATCACCTACCGCTCGCGCTACCGGCTGGATCCGATGCTGCCGCTGGTGCTCGACCTGCTGCTGCTGGACGAGACGAACCCGCGCAGCCTCTGCTATCAGCTGGCGGCCTTCTCGCGGCAACTGGAGACGTTGCCGGAAGGCAAACAAGGTGTGAGCCTGACGGAAGACCGGCGTGTCATCCTGGCGCTGCTGACGTCGATCCGGCTGGCCGACGTGGAACGCATGGCCAACGAGGGGAGCCGTGCGACGCTGCAGAAAGTTCTGATGGAGCAGCTGCAGCTGTTGCCCGAGCTGTCGGACGCCGTCGCACGACACTACTTCAACCTGACCGACGACGCGCTGCATCGCGCGCACCAGCGCAGCGACAACGCCTCATGAAGCTCGATGTCAGCCACCGCACGTACTATCAGTACAGCGCGCCCGTGGTGCAGTCGCAGCACCTCATTCACCTGACGCCGCGTTCGACGGAACGCCAAGCGATCCGCCACCACAGCCTGATCATCGAGCCGGCACCGGCGACGCGGTTCGACGGCGTCGACGCGTTCGGCAATCACATGGCGATCCTCGATATCGAGATGCCGCACAAGGAATTCGTGCTGCACGCCCGCACGAGCGTGGAGACGATTGCGCCGCCCGCCTTCGACTTCGCCAAGACGACGCCGTGGGACAAACTGGACGGAGCGCTGGCGCCGAAGAGCAAGACCATTCCGCTCGACGTGGTGCAGTACCGCTGCGTCTCGCGGCTGACGACACCGTCGCTGGGCATTGCGGACTACGCAGCGCAGTCGTTCACGCCGGGGCGGCCTCTGCTGCAGGGCGCCATGGATCTGACGCTGCGCATCTACGACGAGTTCACATTCGATTCCACCGCCACCGACGTTTCGACGCCGATCCATGAGGTGTTCCGGCATCGTCGTGGCGTGTGCCAGGATTTTGCCCACTTCGCGCTAGCCTGCTGCCGCGCGATGCGCGTGCCGGCGCGCTACGTCAGCGGCTACATCCTGACGCGGCCGCCGCCGGGCCAGCCGCGGCTGCAGGGGGCGGATGCCTCGCATGCGTGGATTTCCGTGTGGTCGCCGCAGACGGAGTGGATCGACCTCGATCCGACGAACGGCATTGCCGTCAGCGACGAACACGTGATGGTGGCGTGCGGGCGCGATTACGATGACGTCAGCCCGATCAGCGGACTGTTGCTCGGTGGCGGCGATCATGCGGTCGACGTCGGCGTCGACGTGGTGCCGGTCTAAGTCTTGCATCGCTCGCACTTCGGTGTGCGGGCGTGCCGGCTCGAAAAAACGTGAATAGCGCTCAGACGACGGAACCGGCTAAGCTCTCACAAGTTTTCGTAAGTAGAGCATTGCTTGGAGACGAAAATGCGCATTCGCGTCGGCTACAATATCTGCCTCAATATCGGGCAGGCTGCCGCCCTTCACACCTTGATGGACCTTGAGGCTGCCCGCCGCAAAGACGTTCTGACGGAAATACCCCTTGCCGTTACTCCGCATCTTCCCGTCGAAGTCTTCACCGACGTTTTCGGAAATACATGCCGGCGTATGTTCGTCCCGGTCGGTCCCGTGCAGCTGAGCTATACCGCGGAAGTGTTCGACAGCGGTCTGCATGAAGACACGCCGGGTGATGCACCGGAGACACCGGTACATGAACTGCCGCTGGAATGCCTGCCGTACCTCACCGGCAGCCGCTATTGCGAGACAGACAAGCTCAGTCAATTCGCGTGGAACAAGTTCGGCACGGTGCCGGCCGGTGGCCGACGTGTACAGGCCGTTGCCGATTTCGTGCACCGGAATCTCAAGTTCGACTATCTGAAAGCGCGCGCGACGCGGACCGCATGGGAGGCCCTCGAAGAGGGCCACGCGGTCTGCCGGGACTTCACGCATCTCACCATTGCCCTGTGCCGAGCGCTCAACATTCCCGCGCGGTACTGCAACGGCTACCTCGCCGACATCGGCGTGCCGGTCGATCCCAACCCGATGGATTTCTGCGCGTGGTGCGAGGTCTACATCAACGGCCGCTGGTACACATTCGACGCGCGCCACAACGAGCCGCGCATCGGCCGCATCGTTCTAGCGCGCGGGCGCGATGCCGCGGACGTGCCGATGATGACGACGTTCGGCCCGCATACGCTCGACAAGTTCGAGGTGACGGCGCTGGAGATTCCGGAGGTGGCCGATGAGGCCGTCTCGCGCAAGCAGATGAGCGCTGCGGCCTAACGGCAGCCTCAGTCAGTCCGACCCGTCGCGCAATTGTATGGCCCAACGCGAGGTAATGGCTTCAAAATTCTCGAACAGGTGGGCATTGCCCCCCTTCTCTCTCAACCAAGCAAGCCAAGTTGCGCCGCGGCGACCGTAACGAGATGCTGACCTCTTGAAGTCAATCGGGACGTCAGCGTCCTTTAGTTCGCCTTCCGCAATGGAAGCCCCTATGTTGTCGATGAACCCGAATACGCTCGTGACATCTTTTGCGATCTTTGCGTCAGAGAACACGATTTCGGGCTGCTCGCGAAAATTCTCGGATGCGCGCCGAAAGAGGTACCGCTTTTGGCGCCAATCCGGAGAGTACCAGTCCAGAATTTTGACGATCTCTTTTTTGTGACTTAACTCCACGGCGCTTTCCGACGCGACGATCACCGATTTCTGAGCCTGAACAGCCTCGAAACCTTCTTCCTCCCCCCGGCCCTTCACCTCAGCTTCTGCGCTGATGAGGGCTAAGACAATTTTGCTGTACGTTTCCTTGTCTATGCTGCCTGGGTCGATCACTTTCCCAAAGTGCTTGGTAACTAGACGATAGAACACCAGCAGAATGACGAGAGGGAACAGCGTCACAAACAGGACGAGAATGGTCTGACTCCTCTCAGAGAGCGACGAGAAGATCAGGGTCACGCCAGATATGAAGTAAATCAGAAGGAGAAAAAGCGCTAACGACCCCAAAACCGATTTCGACAACCGCTCTGCACTGCTGGCAATGAGTTCAATCGGCTTGCTAACTGCGTCGCCGTTCAATTGCGCCATGGTTCACCATCGGGAGTAAAGGCAATATGAAATTCAGCTCAATATTATGAGCATACTGGTAAAATGCAAAAGGCCAGACCGCAAGGTCTGGCCTTCATTCGTTTGTGGGATAAGAGAGGCTTACGCCTTGCTCTGGCAGGCCTCGATCACGTCTTCGTAGGTCCGCAGGCCGGTCGTCGGGGCGTTCACGAGAACGGCCATGTTGCCCGGCTTGTGCTCGTTGCGCAGCATGCGCATGTGCGCCTTCGGGATCTGGGCCCACGAGAACACTTCCGACATGCACGGGTCGATGCGGCGCTCGACCACCAGCTTGTTGGCCTGAGCGGCCTGGGCAAGGTTGGCGAAGTGCGAGCCCTGCACGCGCTTCTGGTGCATCCAGAGATAGCGGGCGTCCATGGTCAGGTTATAGCCCGTAGTGCCGGCGCAAATGACGACCATGCCGCCACGCTTCACGACCTGCACGGAGACCGGAATGGTCGACTCGCCGGGATGTTCGAAGACGCAGTCGACGTTGACGCCCTTGCCGGTGATGTCCCAGATCGCCTTGCCGAAACCGCGCATCTCCTTCAGCCAGGTGTTGTACTCCGGCGTATTGACCTTCGGCAGCTGGCCCCAACAGTTGAAGTTCTTGCGGTTGATGACGCCCTTGGCGCCCAGCTGCATGACGAAGTCGCGCTTGTCGTCTTCGGAAACGACGCCGATGGCGTTGGCACCGGACGTGGCGCAGAGCTGCACGGCGAACGAGCCGAGACCGCCCGAGGCGCCCCAGACGAGCACGTTGTGGCCGGGACGCAGCACATGCGGGCGATGGCCGAACAGCATGCGGTAGGCGGTGGCGAGCGTCAGCGTATAGCAGGCGCTTTCTTCCCAGGTGA
The DNA here is from genome assembly GCA_965279065.1 of Hyphomicrobiaceae bacterium. Lineage (GTDB taxonomy): Bacteria > Pseudomonadota > Alphaproteobacteria > Rhizobiales > Hyphomicrobiaceae > JAKAXS01. The sequence continues at coordinate 4,003,783 of OZ257134.1, read as the reverse complement.
GGTGCTTAGGACGCTCCAGCAGCTGGCGGTCCTGCACGCGGCAGAACTGAGCGAACGAGCCGTCCGGCGTCTCGTAGCCCCAGATGCGCTGCGAGGTGGAGAACATCGGGTCGCCGCCGTTGCACTCCTCGTCGTCGCCATCGTCCTGGTTGCAATGGATGACGACTTCGTCGCCAACTTTCCAGCGCTTCACCTTGGAACCAACGGCCCAGACGATGCCGGACGCGTCCGACCCAGCAACGTGGAAAGGATTCTTGTGGACGTCGAACATCGAAATCGGCACGCCGAGCGACGCCCAGACGCCATTGTAGTTCACGCCGGCCGCCATCACGAGAACGAGCACGTCGTGACTGTCGAGCTCCCACGTCGGGACCACCTCGACCTGCATCGCCGTATCGGGCTCGCCCTGACGCTCCTTGCGAATGGCCCAGGCGTACATGTTCTTCGGCACGTGGCCGAGGGGCGGAATTTCGCCCAGCTCGTACAGGTCCTTTGTGGCCGTGACGATCGCTGGCTTTGCAACGTCGTCTTTTTTGGCAGCGCTTTGGCTCGACATTCTCGTCTCTCCTAACGAGTATTTGCTCCCCCAGCCCGGTTCCCGCAGTGCAACACAACAGGTCCGTGACAGTTGCGGCCTATCAAGCACTTTTCCGCGCCGCAATAAAGGGGGTGAAAGATCGTGATTAAGCGGCAGTCGGGGCAATGTTAACACGGCTATGGCCAATGGAACGGCAGCGGAATGTCGCGTTTTGCATTGCACTTGCCTGCTAGTAGAGTATTTCGTGCGGAAGACATTCGAGCCGAGGGCGAAAACGATGGCGGACACCAGCAAAACAGGCAAGGCAGCCCCGGCGGGAACCGGTGCGCCAGCCCGCGACAAGCCCTGGCTGTTCCGCACCTATGCCGGGCATTCCACCGCCGCTAAGTCCAACGAGTTGTACAAGAAAAACCTGTCGAAGGGGCAGACCGGGCTGTCGATCGCCTTCGATCTGCCGACGCAGACCGGCTACGACAGCGACAACGAGCTGGCGCGCGGCGAAGTCGGCAAGGTGGGTGTGCCAGTGTGTCACTTGGGCGACATGCGGACGCTGCTCGACGGCATTCCGCTGGATCAGATGAACACGTCGATGACGATCAATGCGACGGCCGCCTGGCTGCTGTCGCTCTACGTGGCATTCGCGGACGAGCAGGGTGCGTCGCGCGGCAAACTGACCGGCACGATCCAGAACGACATCATCAAAGAGTACCTGTCGCGCGGCACCTACGTGTTTCCGCCCGAGCCGTCGCTGCGGCTGATCAAGGACACGATCGTATTCTCGTACAAGGAGGTTCCCAAGTGGAACCCGACGAACGTGTGCTCCTACCATCTGCAGGAAGCCGGGGCGACGCCGGTGCAGGAACTGGCGTTCGCGCTGGCGACGGCGATCGCGGTGCTCGACACCGTGAAGGCCTCGGGCGAGGTGCCGCCGGAGAACTTCGGCACCGTCGTCGGGCGCGTATCGTTCTTCGTCAATGCCGGCCTGCGGTTCGTGACCGAGATCTGCAAGATGCGGGCGTTCAACGAGCTGTGGGAAGAGATCACCGTCGAGCGCTACGGCGTGACCAACGCGAAAGACCGCATGTTCCGCTACGGGGTGCAGGTGAATTCGCTGGGCCTGACCGAGCCGCAGCCTGAGAACAACGTCTACCGCATCCTGATCGAGATGCTGGCCGTCACGCTGTCGAAAAATGCGCGTGCGCGCGCCGTACAGCTGCCGGCGTGGAACGAGGCGCTCGGCCTGCCGCGGCCGTGGGACCAGCAGTGGTCGCTGCGCATGCAGCAGATCGTGGCGTACGAAACGGACCTGCTGGAATACGGCGACATCTTCGACGGCTCCGTCGTCATGAAGAAGAAGGTCGACGAGCTGAAAGAGCAGGCCAAGGCGGAGCTGAAGACGATCGGCGACATGGGCGGAGCCGTGGCGGCCATCGACTACATGAAGCGCAAGCTGGTGGAGAGCAACACCGGGCGGCTGAGCGGCATCGAGTCCGGCGATCTCGTGGTGGTCGGCGTCAACAAGTGGACGGAGACCGAACCGTCGCCGCTGACGACGGGCGAGGGCTCGATCATGGTGGTCGACCCGAAGATGGAAGCGGAACAGGTCGGCAAACTCAAGGCGTGGCGCGAGCAGCGGGACGACAAGGCCGTGAAGGCGGCGCTGGCACAGCTGGAAGCCGCGACGAAGGAAGGCCGCAACGTCATGGAGCCGTCGATCGCCTGCGCCAAGGCCGGCGTCACCACGGGCGAATGGGGCGGACTGTTGCGCAAGATCTTCGGCGAGTACCGTGCGCCGACAGGCGTGGCGGCCTCCGGAGTGGTGCGCGATGGCGCGGGCCTGGACGAAGTGCGGGCGTCTGTCGAGGCGGTTTCGGCACAGCTCGGCCGGCGGCTGAAGTTCCTGGTCGGCAAGCCGGGCCTCGACGGGCATTCGAACGGCGCGGAGCAGATTGCCGTGCGCGCCCGCGACGTCGGCATGGAGGTGGTCTACGAGGGCATCCGGCTGACGCCGTCGCAGATCGTGCGCGCCGCGCTCGACGAGTCCGTGCACGTCGTCGGGCTGTCGATCCTCTCGGGCAGCCACGTGCCGCTCGTGCAGGAAGTGGTGGAACGCATGCGCAAGGAAGGGCTGTCGGACATTCCGCTGATCGTCGGTGGCATCATTCCTCCCGAGGATGCCAAGCTGCTGAAAGGCTTCGGCGTCGCCGCTGTCTACACGCCGAAGGATTTCCAGCTGAACGACATCATGGCCGACATCGTGCGCCTGGTGCGCGACGAGGCGCAGGCGGCTTAGGCGATTGAGTTGTAATCAACCGCGTCTTGAATTCCAGGGCTGAACATCTGAGCGCCCCGATGGTCGGACGAACCATTCGCTCTCGACGCGGACGTATCCGGTGTCCACTGCTTCACCTGAGAAGGTCAAAATCGACTTAACCTGAGGGTCTATCCGCTCGAAAAAGCGGATGCAGCCATCCATGTCGCAGCAATGGCCGTGCCTCATTCGTAGAGTCCCAAATCGATTGTTGAAATCGTATTCGACTGATTTTGCGTCACACTTCAATTCGTCGACACGCGGCATGCTTCAATCTCGTCTACTTCATCCCCGGAACATGCCTGCGAACGGTGCTGTGATGGCGAAGAGCAGGATGCGGGCGATGATGGTGAAAAACATGAACAGCAGCTGTCGCTCCTCGAGCAGAAGTTCGAGCCAGATGTTGTACTTGGGCTCGAGGCCGGTCGAGGTGATCCAACCCTTGAGGTTGCGGGCCCAGCTCAGCATTTCCGACAGCGTTTCGGGCGAGTTGTAGCCGACCACTGCCAGCATCAGCGCTCCGAGGACGAGCGACAGGAAAATGTTGCCGGTCGAGAGAAACAAGCGCAGCACGAAAGCCTCCTCGCGTTTCTGGATCCCGGGGCCACGTTAGCATTCGCTTTGCCACCGTCCAGCGGAACCGTTCGCCGCCGTCTGCGTCCTATTGAAGAGCGGGCCGGCACATACGATATGCCCGCCGTCATGAGCTAGGAGGGCCACGTGGCCAGTATCTTTACCGCGACCAAGTCCAACGCCCGGCTGAGCAGCATGTCGCCTGCCGAGGTCGACGCGGCCGTCATGCGCGTCGAGGCGCTGGCCAAGCTCATGGACAGCGCGTTCGTCATTCCCGGCACCAACGTGCGCATGGGGCTCGACGGGTTCATCGGCCTCGTGCCGGTGCTGGGCGACCTCGTGACGACGGCGATTTCCAGCTACATCATCTGGGAAGCCAAGAACCTGGGGGTATCGAGGTTCACGCTGATGCGGATGGTGGGCAATACGGCGATCGACGGCGTGGTCGGCCTCATCCCGCTCGCTGGCGATGCCTTCGACGTCGCCTTCCGCGCCAACCTGAAGAACCTGGCGCTGTTGAAACGGCACTTGGACAAGAGCGGATATCAAACGAACTCTGCCGGCCGCATCAATCGCGACCTGACGGGGAGCGGCCCAGTCATCGAAGGAACGGCGACGCGGATCGACTGAGTCTATCGTCGCCTACGATATCAACGATCTTCCGCGCAGGCGCAGCAGGGCGTTGCGCAGGCCGCGCAGGAGAGGATAGGGCGAGGCGCCGATGGCGGCCATGGCGGCGCGCTTTGCGGGTGGCAGGTCCGAGCGGTAGGACGCAAGCTTCGCCGAGGCCGCCGCGCCGTAATAGAGCGTGCCATCCACCACCAGAACCATGCCGTCGTTGATCTCGTAGCCGTCGCGGCGCAGCTCGGCGACGAGGTCAGGCTCGTGGCGCGCGTCGATCAGCTTGAGGTCGGGATGGCGGCGACGGAACTCGGCGAACGTCACGAAGCCGGCACAGATAGGGCACTCGCCGTCGTAGAGGAGATAATCGCCGGTTGGCCGCATGCCTGTTCCCTCTCCTCATCCTTCATGGGGAAAGAGTTAGGGTGAGGGGCAGAAACTCGCCGTAGCGCCAGACCCTGCCCCTCACCCCGACGCTCTCCCCGCGCGCGCGGAGAGGGAGACGTGGCGCAGTGCGCCAAATTCGAATTGCACCGGACATCAGACGTCCAAGTTCGCAACTTCCAAGGCGTTTTCCTGGATGAATTCGCGGCGGGGCTCGACGACGTCGCCCATCAGCTTGGAGAAGATCTCGTCGGCCTCGCCGAGGTCGCCCATCTTCACCTGCAGAAGGGTGCGGACTTCCTTGTCGAGCGTCGTCTCCCAAAGCTGTTCGGGGTTCATCTCGCCCAGACCCTTGTAGCGCTGCAGCGACAGGCCCTTCTTGCCGGTCTCGTAGATGGTGTCGAGCAGCATGCGCGGACCGTAGATGTCGACCGTTTCGCCCTTGCGTCGCAGCTTGGGCGGCGTGCCGTAGACCTCGGTCAGGGCGGCCTGGCGTTCGTGCAGGCGCTTGGCGTCGAGCGAAGACAGCAGCGCCTTGTCGATGGCATGAACCTCCGTCACGCCGCGCACGACGCGACGCAGGAGGTAGCCTTCATTGCTATCGTACTCGCCCTGCCAGCCGGTTTCGGTTTCTTCCGCCTGCAGGTCGAGGCGCCTGGCGATCTTGGCGGCGATGGCTGCGCCGTCGCCGGCGGTGGCTTCCGGATTGAAGGCGCCGGCGATGGAGGCCTGTTCCATCAGCTTGCGGTCGTAGCGCGAGTGCAGGCCGTCGACGAGGCTGACGATGGCGCGCGCGGTGTCGACCACCTGCCGCAAGTCCTGGCCGGCGCGCTCGCCCTCGCCGGTGACGAGGACGGCGTCCTCGAGGCCGGCGGTGATGAGATAGTCCTCCAGCGCGCGCTGATCCTTCAGATACGTCTCGGACTTGCCGCGCGCTACCTTGTAGAGCGGCGGCTGCGCGATGTAGAGGTGGCCCTTCTCCACGAGATCCGGCATCTGGCGATAGAAGAACGTCAGCAGCAGCGTGCGGATGTGAGCGCCGTCGACGTCGGCGTCGGTCATGATGATGATCTTGTGGTAGCGCAGCTTTTCGAGCTTGAACTCCTCGCGGCCGATGCCGGTGCCCAGCGCGCCGATGATGTTGGTCACCTGCTCGGAGCCGAGCATGCGATCGAAGCGGGCGCGCTCGACGTTGAGGATCTTGCCGCGCAGCGGCAGCACCGCCTGATACTCGCGCTTGCGGCCCTGCTTGGCGGAGCCGCCGGCCGAGTCACCTTCGACGATGAAGAGTTCGGTGTTGGCCGGGTTGCGATCCTGGCATTCCGCGAGGCCGCCGGGCAGGCTCAAGCCGTCGAGCGCACCCTTGCGGCGGGTCAACTCACGCGCCTTGCGGGCGGCTTCGCGGGCGGCGGCGGCTTCGGCGACCTTGCCGACGATGGTCTTGGCTTCCTTGGGATGCTCCTCGAACCAGCGGGACAGGCTTTCGCCGACGATGGTCTCGACCACCGGTTTGACCTCGGACGAAACGAGCTTGTCCTTCGTCTGGCTGGAGAACTTCGGATCCGGTACTTTGACGGAGAGCACGCAGGTGAGGCCCTCGCGCGAGTCGTCGCCGGTCAGCGTCACCTTCTCTTTCTTGGCGATACCGCTCTCTTCCGCGTACTTGTTGACGACGCGTGTCAGCGCGCCACGGAAGCCAGCCAAATGCGTGCCGCCGTCACGCTGCGGAATGTTGTTGGTGAAACAGAGCACGTTCTCGTGATAGCTGTCGTTCCACCACAAGGCGACCTCGACGGTGATGCCGTCCTTGTCGGTGCGGATCATGATCGGCTCGGGAACGAGCGGCTGCTTGGAGCGGTCGAGATATCGCACGAACGCGGACGTGCCGCCCTCGTACAGCAACTCCTCGCGCTTGATGTCGGCGTGACGCGCGTCCGTCAGCACGATCTTGGCGCCCGAGTTCAGAAATGCGAGTTCGCGCAGGCGATGCTCCAGCGTGGCGTAGTCGAACTCGATGTGCGTGAAGGTGTTGGGGCTCGGCAGAAAGCTGACTTCGGTGCCGCGGCCGCCCTTGCCGTCGCCGACGACCTTCAGCGGCGCGACGGGAACGCCGTCGTGGAACTCGATGAAGTGTTCCTTGCCGTCACGCCAGACGCGACAGCGCAACCACGTGGACAGCGCGTTGACGACGGAGACGCCGACGCCGTGAAGGCCGCCGGACACCTTGTATGAATTCTGGTCGAACTTGCCGCCGGCGTGCAGCTCGGTGAAGACGATCTCGGTGGCCGAACGCTTGGGATCCTGGTCGTCATCCTTCTTGATGCCGGTGGGAATGCCGCGGCCGTCGTCGCGCACGGTGACGGAGCCGTCGTTGTTCAGCGTCACGTCGCAGGCATTGGCGTGTCCGGCGAGCACCTCGTCGATGGCATTGTCGACGACTTCGTAGATCATGTGGTGCAGGCCCGAGCCGTCGTCGGTGTCGCCGATGTACATGCCCGGCCGCTTGCGCACCGCGTCGAGGCCCTTCAGCATTTTGATGGAATCGGCGCCGTAATCCTCGGCGGCCGGGAGTGACTTCGCAGCCTTAGCGGTCATGCAAAAAAACCTGTCAAAAACCTGTAGCGGGAGGTCGTGTCGGCGTGTTGGTTTCTTATACCACGGTCGTTCTCGGAACGCACGGAAATCGCTTAGACACCTGACGCCGGGATGTTGTATTTTCTGTCGTTATTTCAATACGTTATTTATTCACCGGCGATGACGTCAGGATGCGACGCCAAGATCACGCAGAACACCGTTCTCAACCTCGAAAAATCGTGCCTTCTCGGCCAGCGCGGCAAACGAGCCGGCATCGGTTCCCGTCATCCAGGCTTGCGCCCCCAACGACAGGATTTCGGCGAACAGGGCGGCGCGACGGGCCTCGTCGAGGTGAGCGCTGATCTCGTCGAGCAGCAGGATCGGGGCCAGGCCGTCGCGGCGCTCGGCGACGAGCTGGGCATGCGCCAGGACGAGGCCGAGGAGCAGGGCCTTCTGCTCGCCCGTGGAACAGAGGCGTGCGGGCATGGCTTTTGGGCCGTGGCCGACGACGAGATCGGAGCGATGCGGGCCGTCGAGCGTGCGACCGGCGGCGCGATCGCGGTCGCGGGTTTGGCGGAGGACGCGCAGATAGGCGTCCTCGACGTCGACAGCGGGGCGGGTGGCGAGGTCCCGTTCCAGCGCGCCCTCCAGCGCGATGGCGCTCCAGGGGAACAGCGAATCCGGTTCGCGCGCGCGGCGGGCGGTGATCACGGCGGCGATGGCGGCGACGGCTTCGGCGCGGGCGGCGGCGATCGCGACGCCCGTCTCGGCCATGACGATCTCGAAGCCTTCGAGCTGGGCGTTGCCGCCGGCGCCGTCGGCGAGCAGGCGGTTGCGGCTGGCCATGGCGCGATCGAAGCGGCCGGCGCGGGTGCGATAGCTGGGGTCGAAGCACAGGATCAGGCGATCGAGGAAGCGGCGCCGCTCCGACGCCGGGCCGGTGAACAGGCCGTCCATCGCGGGGGTTACCCAGACCATCTCGACGTAGTCGGCGAGGATGCCGGAACCGGATCTGGTCTCGCCGTCGACACGGACGATGCGGCCGGCGCGCTCGGATGCGCCGGGTGCCGGCTGTATGCCGGTGCCGATGTCGATGCTGCCCAGTGCGGTGTGGACTTTTGCAGCGACGGACCAGCCGGTTGATCCGGCGCGCGCGAGATCGGCGAAGGCCGCCCCGCGCAGTCCCTGGCCTGGCGCCAGCAAGGACACGGCTTCCAGCAAGTTGGTTTTGCCGGCGCCGTTGGCGCCGATAAGGATGATCGGCTCGGGGCCCGGCGTGATGTTCGCGGTCGCGTAGTTGCGGAACCCGGTCAGGGCAATGCGTTCGACCCAGAGGCGCGCGTGCTCGCTCCGGCCGGCAATGTGCACGTCTTCAGTCATTCAAGATCACGATGCGCGCTAAACGCGCATCGGCATGAGGACGTAGAGGGCGGTTTCGTCGCCGCCGTCGCGGATCATGGTGGGGGAGCCGGGGTCCGCGAGCAGGAAGCGGGCTTCCTCGCCTTCGAGCTGGCCGGCGATGTCCAGCAGGTAGCGGGCGTTGAAACCGATCTCAAGGGGCGAGGCAGCATAGCCTACGCCGATCTCTTCCGTGGCGCTGCCGCCTTCCGGATTGTTCACCGACAGCACGAGCTTGTCGCCGGTGATGTTGAGCTTCACGGCACGGCCGCGCTCGCTGGCAATCGTCGAGACGCGATCGACGGCGCCGATGAAGTCGGCATTGGAGACCTTCAGCTCCTTGTCGTTGCCCTGCGGGATGACGCGACCGTAGTCGGGGAACGTGCCATCGATCAGTTTCGACGTCAGCGTGACGGTGCCGATCTCGAAACGCACCTTGGAGGGGCTGACGCCGACCTTGACCGGCGCGGAGCTGGCCTCGATGAGCCGGTGCAGCTCGTGCACCGTCTTGCGCGGGACGATGACGCCCGGCATGCCGTCGGCGCCATCGGGCCGCGGCAGTTCCACCTGAGCGAGGCGGTGCCCATCGGTGGCGACGGCGCGCAGCGTACGCGCGCCACCGGTTTCAGCGACGTGCAGGAAGATGCCGTTGAGATAGTAGCGCGTCTCTTCCGTGGAGATGGCGAAGCGCGTCTTTTCGATGAGGCGCTTCAGCTCGCTGGCGCCAAGTTCGAACGAATGTGCGAGATCGCCGGCGGCGATGTCGGGGAAATCCTCGGGGCCGAGCGTCTGCAGCGCGAAGCGCGACTGGCCGGCGGTGATGGTGAGGCGCTCCTTCTCGGGGTCGCGCTTGATCTCGATCTCGGCGCCGTCGGGAAGCTTGCGCACGATGTCGTGCAGCATGTGGGCGGGCACCGTCACGGCACCGGGCGTCGAAACGTTTGCCGCGACGTCTTCGATCACTTCGCGCTCGAGATCGGTCGCCTTGAGCGACAGCTTGCCATTGCCGGCGCGCAACAGCACGTTCGACAGGATCGGAATGGTGGTGCGGCGTTCGACGACGCTCGTCACATGGCCGAGCGCCCTCAAAAGTTCGCCGCGTTCGATCACAAGCCGCATGATTGCCTCGGTTCCCTAAATGCAGGGCGTTCGTTTGTTGCTTTCAGCCGGCATCCGTTTGGGGACACCATGCCGGGCCTCACTTGCGAAGCCTAACCAGACCGGACCTTGTGGGAGATCAAGGGGATTCGCGAAGGACGCGCAACTTGACCCGATACGGCATTGTATTTCAAGGGCCGCCGTGGCCGGTAAAGCACTTTTATGGGGCCCAAACGGGCCCTCTTCAACAAAACAGGAGCGGCATCGTGGTGATGCCGCTCCCTCCCCGCTAACAGACCGCCTCGTCGCCCACGACGCGATCTGCTCGCCAACGTCGGCGCCACCTGCGGCGGCGCCACTTTTCTGAACCCTGCTTGTTCCTCCAGCGCCCTGTCAGGGCCTGAACTTCTCCGTTTCTAGTGGCTGAGCAGCTTCTTCAGCTCTTCCAGCTCTTCGCGCAAACGCGTATTGCCCGTCAGTTCGTTATCGATCTTGCGGATTGCGTGAAGCACCGTGGTGTGGTCGCGATTGCCAAAGCGGCGGCCGATCTCAGGCAGGGACCGGGCGGTCAACTGCTTGGCGAGATACATGCCGATCTGGCGTGGCCAGACGACCGAGCGGTGGCGGCGCTGCGAGAGCAGGTCGCCCTTCGATACGCCAAAGTGGCGGGATACGATGCGCAGGATGTCCTCGATCTTGATGCGGCGCGGCTCGACGCCCTGCACGAGATCGCGGATGACCGTTTCGGCGATGTCGAGCTTCAGCGGCGTACGCATGTACTGCCACGTGGCGTACAGGCGGGTCACGGCGCCTTCCAGCTCGCGGCCGGACTCGGTGAGCTTGTCGGCCAGCAGGTCGACGACCTCGCGCGGGACCTCGAACGAGGGGTCGTTGGCGCGCTTCTCGGCGACGCGCTGCTCCAGCACCTTGAGGCGCAGTTCGTGATCGAAGGTGTTGATTTCCGTCACCAGACCACGCTGCAGACGCGAGCGCATACGCTCGTTCAGGCGCTCGATCTGTCCCGGCGCGCGGGCGGAGGCCACGACGACGTGGCGCCCACCATCGAGCAGGGCGTTGATGATGTGATCGAATTCCTGCTCGGTCTTCTCGCCCTGCATGAATTCGAGGTCATCGATCAGCAGCACATTGATGGAGCGAAACTTCTCCTTGAATGACAGGGGATCGGACGAGCGCAGGGCTTCGACGAAGCGGTAGCGGAAGCATTCGGCCGTAAGATAGAGCACCTGGGCTTGCGGGGCGCGACGGCGCACTTCCCAGGCGATGGCGTGCAGCAAGTGCGTCTTGCCGAGGCCGACCTGCGAGTGAATGTACAGCGGATTGAAGCCTGGCGTGTCGTTCAGGACCGTTTCGGCCACCTGGGTGGCACCGGCGTGCGCCATGCGATTGGCGGCACCGACAACGAAGCTATCGAACGTATACCGCGGGTCGAGCGGCGAGCCTTCGAAGCCGGCCACGTGCGTGCGGCCGATGGCGACCGGCAGCGGCCGGACGACGGGCTGTGCCGAGCCGACACTGTCCATACCGAAGGGACGGGGGAGATCGCCGCCGGGCGAGGGTGCCTTGGCTGCCGGGGTGGGCCGGGCGGAGACACCGCCAGGCGTGCGAACAAGGACTTCGACGCGCTCGGCGCCGGTGAATTCCGCCTGAGCGCACTGGAGGAGGTCGTCAAGGTAGTGCGACTGGATCCAATTGCGCAGGAACTTGACAGGAACGGATGCCTTCACCGTCTTGCCGTCGAAGTCGTCGAACTCCAGTGCATTGAACCAGCTGGTGAACGTTTCGTCGCCAAGACGCGCGCGCAGCATGGCGCGTGCCTTATGTCCTTTGCTCGAAGCTGGATTGGTTGGCGCGACCGCGCGCCGTGTTTCCGTGCCGCTTGTCGAAGCGGATACGTCCGCCGTCTCAATCGTCTGCATTGCTACCCCCGCACTTGTAAAGCTGAACTACGCACCGTTGCGATCCGCGGAGATGCGCCTGTTGCCCTTTGGCGCAGCACCACCCACCGAAACGATCTCAATCAGACGCGACGCCCTCGCGCCCTTAACTTCGCACCGACTAACCCTGTACCCAGGGCAGGCCTTCAGACTTCCAGCCCGCGACCCGTCCACGATGACGGGAAGCGTCCAGGGGGCCCTCAAACCCGTCCGCCACGTTGAAGCATTTGCTGTATCCGGCCGCGGTCATGACCTCCGCAGCCATGCGGCTGCGCCCTCCTGACCGACAAATGAAAAACAGCTCCGCCTCTTTCGCCGTACCCATGCGATCGAGTTGGTCCGCCAGACGGCCCGCAAACTCCGGATCGATCCGGTTGTCTGGAAACGTCTGCCACTCGACCGTCAGCACGCCCTTGCCGAGTTCCGAAAGATCAGGAAGCCCCACGAAAGCCCATTCCGCTCGTGTCCGCACATCGATGAGAAGGGAGTTCGTTTCGTCCTTCAGACGGGACCAGACATCGCTGACCGGCACGTCCGTGATCTGGACATCCTCGACAAATGCCACTGATTATCCTCCGCTGCAGCCCAGCAGAACACCGCTATTCCACCAAACGCTGCAGTAGTTTCCGATGCTTGCGCGCACAAATTCACACTTGTACTTCTACAAATTCGGCAAGCACCTAGTATTCCACAATTTTTGAATTGTGGCTGTTAAACGCAAACGGTCTTCGCTTCTGACCTGACGGGCGTTACTCACAAACTATCCACGTCGCGTCGGGCTGGTCTTTAACTAGCCGTTAATAACTTGTGACGCAAGTGCGCGACCACTGCTTCGCGACCGTTGTCAAATATTGCGCGATCGGGTTCGCATTCATCCACAGAGGCGGTGGAAATCTCATTGAGTCCACTTCAGATTCGGCGCTTCTTGAATCGCGTTCGAGATGTGCACATGACGGTGAAAACCGATGTCACGAAAGTGATGATTTCAAGTTGGAGAAGCTGTGAAGCGAGTCGGACGGAAGGCCTCACCGGGCAATTCGCGAAGACGGCGAAGCGAATGAATCCAAGGCTTAGCGCATAACGAAAAAGGCCAGCGGTGAGCTGGCCTTTTGACTGTTCTGTGACGAATTCGTCACAGACGAAGAATGTGTCAGAGCGGGCTCACCGCTCATTTCCCCATCGCCTTAATGCGTGCGTTCAAGCGCGAGACTTTGCGGCTCGCATTGCCTTTCACAATCACGCCTTTTTGGGCGGCGCGGGCCAAGACGGGCTGGCAGGCCTTGAGGGCAGCGGCGGCCGCAGACTGGTCGCCCGAGGCGATGGCTTCTTCGACGCGGCGCACTTCCGTGCGCATTCCGGACCGGCGTGCTTTGTTGACTTCCGTGCGGCGGATCATTTGCCGGGCGGCTTTCTTTGCCGAAGACGTATTGGCCATGCGGTGAACCCTTCTGGAACTCGAAACTGGCCGGGCGCGCCTTTGGCGGCCGGACCTGTCGATTGGATTGATACTGGAATCGGCCCAGAAGCGCTGCTCCAGGCGGCAAAATTCGCCGAACCTATAGCGATCCGGCCGGTAGCGGTCAATAACGGCTTGTATTAACCGTCCGCGGGCAGCGGCTTTGGACCGATTTCGCCACCCTATCACGCCGCGGCCCCGCCTCGCTCAGTTGCGGAACGACCCTAGCTTCTTGTCCTGTCGTGCTTCACACTTTGTCCGGAAGCACTTGCACGGGGGATGGAGCAGATTCCGAGGCGTGATGAACAATTGCGGGCGCTGCGGCGGCGCGTCTACGAGATCATGGAGATCGGCCACGGCGAAGACCGCGCCAGCCGGATCTTCGATATTTTCATCGTCACCCTGATCCTGCTCAACGTCGCCGCCTTCGTGGCTGAGACGGTGCCATCGCTCTATGCCAGCTACGGCCCCTATTTCTTTGCCTTCGAGCTTTTCTCGGTGGCGGTGTTCACGGTCGAGTATCTGCTGCGACTGTGGACGGCGGTGGAGATGCCGTTCCTGAAACGGCTCAGCCCAGCCCGGGCACGACTCCACAGCGCGACGCGGCCGTCGCTGATCATCGACCTGCTGGCGATCCTGCCGTTCTACCTCAGCCAGTTCTTCGCGCTCGACCTGCGCGTGCTGCGCACGCTGCGGCTGTTACGCTTCCTCAAGCTGTCGCGCTATTCGCCGGCGATGCACTCGCTGATCCGCGTCGTCATCAACGAGCGCCGCGCGCTGATCGGCGCCGGCCTGCTGCTGTTTGCGGCCGTGCTGTTTGCGTCCACCGGCATGTACTATCTCGAAAACGAAGCGCAGCCCGACAAGTACGGCTCGGTGCCGGACGCGGCGTGGTGGGCCATGGCGACACTGACGACGGTGGGCTACGGCGACGTCGCGCCGATCACGCCGCTCGGCCGGTTGTTCGGATCGGTCGTGATGGTGACCGGGCTGTGCATCCTGGCGCTGCCGGTGGCAATCATCGCCACGGGATTTGCGCAAGAGGTCAGCCGCCGTGATTTCGTGGTGACGTGGTCGCTGATGTCGCGCATTCCCGTGTTCACCGACCTCGACGCGCGCGACGTGGGGTACATCATGCCGCTGCTGCACGCGCACAATTTTCCGCCCAACTTCGAGGTGATCGCCGAAGGGGCGACGGCCGACGCCCTGTACTTCGTGGCGTCAGGCCAGGTCGGCGCGGGTGCGGAGGCCGCCTACAAGACCGGCGACGTGATCGGCGCCGGCCCACTGTTCAATCACGACGTCCACCCCGATGCGATGATCACGCGAACCCGTTGCCGGCTGCTGAAGCTGCACCGTGAGGACTTCCACCGCCTGGAAGTGACGCACCCCAAGGTCAGCGCCCGCATTCGTCAGGCGACCGGGGTCTAAGCCGCGCGGCGGCCGGCGGCGTAGGGGGTGCCGGGGTTGATATCGAGGACGGCGCGCTTGGGTTCCAGCAGGCTGTCCTCCTGGCGGCAGGCCCAGCGCTCGTCGGGCACGCGCCCCTGGATGGTGTGGCCGTTTTCGATGACGTCGCCGCGCTCGAAAACGTACGATGCAGTCGCGTGAAGGACGCGGGCGGCGTCGTTAGGTTCGAGGCCGCGGAAATGCAGCTGAAGGTCGGTCAGCCCGAATGGGGCGAGACCGAGCGTATCCATCACCATGTCACCAGGGCTGTTGGCGACGTTGAAGAAGCGAACGTTGAGGAATCCTGTCGTCGGATTGGCGCGCTGCTGTGGCGTGGCGAGTTCGGCGAGGAGGTGGGCCGGCGACATGAACTGCTGCGTCTCAACGAAATAGACGGCGTCGACCCGGATGCATTCCAGCACCGCCAACAGGCCCTCGGCGAGCAGGTGACGCCGCTGATACTGCGGCAGGGCCGCCGACATCATGTCGGAGAACAGGCAGCTGTGGCCGCAGGTCTCCAGCACCTCGCCGGCATTGCGGAACGACCAGCTCTGCTGCAACGCCTCAGTGTATTTGTCCGGATCGGGACCGCCGCTGGCAGGGAGCAGAACGAGTTGAGCGGGGATCGAGCCGTCCGTGAAGTGCGCGATATGATCGTTCAGCAAGAACATCTGCGTGGCGCCCTCCGACCTCGGTTCGGGACTGTCGACACTGCCGAGGCGGCCGCGCATGGCAGCGAGCAAACGCTCGCGATCGAAAATGATGGGCTCGCGCGCAAACAGCTCGATTGAGTATGCCATGTCGTTCCTGCGTGATTGTTGGTGAGAATCAGTAGTCTACCCGCGAATGGGTGGAGAATGAGGCTGAGTTTTCCGGTTTGCTCTGGATGCGAATACTTCGTACCGGGACAACGCGCACCGCTGCGCGCGTTCATCGAAGGACGAAACGGGCGCCACGTTCTGTCCGCTGCATCCTAGGCGCCTGCCGGGGTCTCCAGCGCGCGGACGGCGACGACCGTGGCGTTGTCCTGGTGGGGATCGCGGACGGCCTCGACAGCACGGATGAGGGCGTTGGCTACGGCCTGCGGGCCGTCCGCGGCGTAAGCCGCGACGACACGTTCGATCTCACTCGTCTCCAACGTCTGCAGGCCGTCGCTGGCGAGAATGATGTAATCGCCCGGTTCCACCTGCAGCGGCATGCGCGAGAGATCGACCATATCGATGTCCTCCCCCGTGACGGCGGAGCGCAGCATGTGGCGGCGCGGATCCTTGCGCGCTTCCTCCGCGGTGATCTTGCCGGCAGCGGCCATGCGATCGAGTTCCGGCGCCAGCGAGTGATCCTCGTTGAGCATGGCGATCTCGCCACGGCGGTAGAGCAGCAGCGGGCTATCGCCGACGCTGACCCACTCGACGCCCTCCTTGCTGAAGACGACGCCGATAAGCGTGGAGCCCATCCCGGTCAGCATAGGGTTGGTCGAGACGGTGGCCGCGATGGCGTCGTTGGCGGCGCGCAAGGCTTCGACGAGGCGTTCCTTCTTTGGAAGCTCGGTCGCGGCATAGCTCTTGATGAAATTTTCGCAGGCCATGCGGCTCGCCAGAGCGCCGCCGGCGTGGCCGCCCATACCGTCAGCCAGCACGGCGACCAGCGGCGCGGCCGAGCCGTTGGTGGCGGCGGCAGCCGGTTGCTCGGGCACGGACGCATCCGCACCCGGCCAGACCAGAGCCGTGTCTTCCTGATAATTGCGCGCGCCCCGTGTGGCGCGGCTGGCGTGATCGAACGCGTGCATTGCGCCTTAGCTTTTGACTTCGGCCAGGGCCGACCAATCGAACTCCGGCCCGCAGAACGGCACGAAGACGAGCTGCGTGCGACCCATGGTGATGACGTCCATCTGTGCCAACTCGACCGCGCCCGTCGGCCGCTTGGCGTTGAGCGAGACGACGTTGGTCTTGGCCAGGTTGGGAACGAAGAGGAACGAGCGATCCGAACTGTCGTAGCGTATGTAGGCCTGTTCTTCCGAGGAAATGGCGTCGTCACCGAAGTCGATCGGAACACGGTTCTTGTCGCTGCGGCCAAGCGTGTTGTTGCCCTCGAAGATCGGACGGTAGTTGCCGATGCCTGGACCGCCGACGATTACGAGCCAGCCGACCACGGGATCCTGATTGAATTCGCCGCGTTCGACACGTGCGCGCCCGCGTACGAGTTGCGTACGCGCCGGAGCCGTTACGTCATCGTCCTCTGCCACGGCCGCAGCCTCCTTGCGCGGCGAGCGCAGGACGCGCGTCGTCGGGGGTGAATCGATCTCGACATGGCGCTGCTCCAGAGGCGTAGAGGCGCCGCGCACTTGGCGGGCCGCCTCTGCGGCGCTCGGACTCTGCTGCTGGGCGGGATCTGCGCCTTCCGCCGCTTCTGGTGCGCCCGGAGGTGCGAGCATCTTCGCGGCCGGCGCTGGCGCGGCAGGCCCAGCGGGTGCGGGCTGGGTATCGTCGCGGCTGGCTGCAACGAGTGCGTCCTTCAACGAGCCGAGAAAGCGACCGGCGCGTGCAGGCTGGCCCGCCTTTTCCTCTGTCATGCTATCCTCCTATGGCGCTCGGCTGTGACGATACTTGCTGATTCGGGCAGGACTTGAGCCACAGGCCTGGCGGACTAAATTTCATGCCGGGCGCGACACGAACATGAGCTTGGTCTGGCCGAGTTCGATCCTATCGCCATCGTTGAGCGGAAATTCCTGAATTCTTATGCCGTTGACGAGGATGCCGTTGCCGTCGGCGCTGGACAAGTCGGTGATGACGTACGCGGCATCGTCGGTGCGGTGGATGGCGGCATGATAGCGGTGAACCGTCTTGTCATCCAAGCAGATGTCGTTGTCGGCGTCGCGGCCAATCCGCAGCACCGTGCTGCCCACGGGATGGCGCTGACCATCGGCAAACTGCACCCAGGCATCCGACGGCCATAGAGGCCCGCCTTCGGATTCCGGCTCTGCTTCCTTCAAACGCCCGCGGCCACTGCGCCGATAAACTCTCGTCGCATCAGCGTGTTCCGTCATGGGGACGCGACGAAGCGCAACGCTCAACAAGGCCAGCGGCGGCAGGGCCAGCAAGACCGCCAGACCGAGAACCAGGGCGGGGGCGCGCTCATACGTGGTTGCGATCAAATCCAGCACCGAGGTCCAGGTGCTGGAGATCGTTGCGGGCGTGGCGGCCTGCGCATTGCCAACATATGCGGCGATCGATGCTGCAGCTGCAGCGGGTAGTGTCAGCCGCGAAAGCATTGTGATTGCACTGTCATCGTGTTTCCCCCGCCGGCGTGAGCTCGTCGCACGCGTTGTGGACAGCGTGCCGTCAGTCTGACGGCAGATCGCCTTGCCGTCGATTCAATGCTCGCGCCGCTGCCACAATCCTGCTTCATAAGGCCGAGGGCAAGATCGATTCTTGATGCGGCGAATCGACGAGGCGCGCCTTCTCGGGTTCATCCACGGGCACGTGGTCCTTCGGGATACCGTGCGAGCGTGATCGCACGGACGACATGACCAACCTCATAGCGCTACAGGGCGGCACAGAGCTGGTTGGCGATTACCGCATCGAGCGCGTGCTCGGCGCGGGAGGGTTCGGTATTACCTATCTGGCCGACGAGATTGCGCTCGGCCGTTCCGTCACCATCAAGGAGTACTTCCCGTCGGATTTCGCCGCGCGTGCCGGCGAAGGCGATGCCGCGCCGCGCTCGGAAGGCTGCTCGGGTGACTATCGCTGGGGGCTCGATCGCTTCATCGAAGAAGCGCAGACGCTGGCAAAGTTCAATCATCCCAACATCGTGCGGGTGTACCGCTACTTCCGGGCGAACAACACCGGCTACATGGTGTTGCACTTCGAGGAAGGGCAAAGCCTCAAGGGCTGGCTGAAGGGGCTGGGGCGGGCGCCGCGGCAGAAGGAACTCGACGCCATCGTCGGGCCGCTGCTCGATGCTCTGGAACTTATCCACAAGGCAGATTTCCTGCATCGCGACATCGCGCCGGACAACATCATCATCCGCAAGGATGGCGCGCCGGTGCTGATCGACTTCGGTTCGGCGCGCGGCGAGATCGCCTCGGCGTCGAAGACGGTGTCGGCGCTGGTGAAGCCGGGCTACAGCCCGTATGAGCAATATGCCGAGACCAGCCGCCAGCAGGGGCCGTGGACGGATATCTACGCGCTCGGATCGACGCTGTATCACGCCATCACCGGCAAGCGGCCGCCCGATGCACCCTCGCGGATGGTCAAGGACGAATACGTGCCGGCCGGCGAAGTGGCGCTGAGCGCCTACCGGCCTCGCTTCCTGAAGGCGATCGACAAGGCGCTGGCGCTGCCGATCGAAGGCCGACCGCAGTCGATCGCGGCGTGGCGCGGCGAATTGCTGGCACCGGAGGCGGCAAAGCCCAGCTGGCTGCAGCGCACGATGGAACGGTCGCGCGGCCGCGGTGCAGCCCGGCCTGCTGCGGCCTTGGCGAAAACTGTGGCCATCACCGGTCCTGCGCATCTGCCACCGCTACCTGACGCGCCCGGCCCCCAGGGCGGCATGCTCGATTTCCTGGAAGGGCTGAAGAAGCCCGCCGAGACCGCGACGCCCGTTGCCAAGTCGGCCGTCAAGGAAACGGCCGCGTCCGCCGCCAAGCCGGGTGGCGGACGGGCGGGCGGTGCCAAGCCGGCGCTGGCGGCCACCGTCAAGCTGGACGAGCCGACGCCACCGCCAAGGCTACCGCGGTTGCCGGCGCTGCTGTCACGGCGCGTCAAGGCGAAATCTCCGCCCCGCGCCCGCAAGCCGAAAACCAAGGTGAAGGCAAAGCCGCCCGCGCCGCGCAGAATTGCGGGCACGGGGCGGAGCTGGCGGCCATTGCTGTTCAAGCTGCTCGTTGGCGTCGGTGTCGCCAGCGGCGCGGTTGCCATGCAGGACAAGCTGCCGCGTGTGGAAAGTCGCGGGGCGGCGACGACGTCGAGCCAGCAGGATGTCGAGCCGATTCTCGCCGGGCAGTTCCAGGGCCATCCCGGCGGCGTGACGGCGCTGGCTTATTCGGACGACGGGCGCGTGCTGGTCACGGCGGGCAAGGACGGCACGCTCAAAGTGTGGAACGCGTCGTCGTCGACATTGGTGCGTACGATCGAGCTCGATGACGGCGCGGCAGTCTCACTAGCGCTCGCGGGATCGCGGGCGGTAACCGGGCATGTGGACGGTGCCGTGGTGATCTGGGATTACGACAAGGCGGAGAAGGTCGCGCAGTTCAAGCGCAACGACGCGGAGGTGTGGTCCGTCACGTTCGCGGGCTCGCCGAACCGCGTGGCGGCGTCGAGCCACGACTGGAAGGTAACGCTATGGGATGCGGCCAATCCCAGCACGCCGGTGCATGTGCTGGACGCGCATGACAACGCGGCGCAGGCGGTGGCGTTCTTTGCCTCGGCGAACGGGCCGATGCTGGCGACCGGCGGGGCCGACAAGACCGTGAAGCTGTGGAACCTCGACAGCATGGATCAGGTGAGGCGCTATCGCGGGCATCGCGATTTCGTGACGGCGCTGGCGTTCTCGCCGAACGGGCGCATGCTGGCGTCGGCGGGGCTGGACGGCAGCATCCGGCTGTGGTCGACGGCATCGCGCGGCATGTACCGCAGCCTCAACGGCCACAAGGGCAGGATCGCGTCGCTGGCGTTCGCGCCTTCTGGCGATCGCTTGGTGTCGGCCGGTGAAGACGGATTGGTGCGCATCTGGGATGTGCGGCGGGGCCGGACCTCGCGCACGTTGACCGGTAACGGCGGCGGCGTCACGTCCGCTCAATTCTCGCCCGACGGTCTGCGCATCGCCTCGGCCGGCGATGACGGTGTCGTCCGCCTGTGGAACCCGCAGGGCGCGCTGCGCTAGCTCTGCGTGACGGATATTTCCGTAGGTCGCCCCAATCTTCAGCAAGCTGAGTAGAATAACCAGCACTGCCATTAGGTTGTGTATGTCAATACACAACTATTTTGTTGCAATCGCTGGTTGGTGTGTATATTTATGGCTACAGTTGTTGAACGGAACAGTCGGAAGATCATTAAACGTCTGCTGAGTGAAGGCTGGGTCGAAGACCGGGTCAACGGCAGCCACCACATTTTCAAGCATCCCAAAGTCGGCCACCCGGTCGTCGTGGTGCACCCGTCCAGAGATCTTCCAATCGGGACCGCGAGACGCATTCACAGAGACGCTGGATGGTTATGAGGCGAATATGAGCAGCTACTTTATGATCGTCCAGAAGGACGACGACAGTTCTTACGGCGTGTACTTTCCCGATCTCCCTGGCTGCTATGCGGCGGGGGACAGCCAGGACGAAGTGCTCGAGAACGCGCGCCTCTCGCTGCGACTTTACGTCGAAGATCTGGTTCAGGATGGAAATGCTTTACCGCCTGCGCGATCGCTCGAACAGTTGATGGCCGACACCGACGTGCGGCAGGATTTCTCCAGCGGCAACGGTTTCCTGATGGCCGTGCCGCTGCTCTACGCCGATACGAAGCGCAGGGTGAACGTCACGCTCGAACCGTCGCTGATCGCTGCACTGGACAAGGTCGCGGATATCGCGGGAACGAGCCGGTCGGACATCCTTGCGATCGCCGCGCGGCGCTACATCGAGACCGAGTATGGCGCGGTACAAGTCGACGCTCAGGATCCCAAGCCAGGCAGCGGGAAACGCAAGGCGGCCGCCTAGCCCGCCTTCTTCTCGAAGTCGGAGATGTGGTTCGCCAGGTCGAGGTATTCGGCGCAGCCTGTGCCGCAACGGGTGGCGATTTCGGCCAGTTCCGCCTTGGCCTTGGCCGGCTCGTTCTTCTGCAGGAAGGCCTCGCCCATGTAGGCGCGGGCGACGGAGTAGTTGGGATTGAGCTGCAGAGCGCGCTGGTAGAACGGCAGGGCGGCGTCGACGTCGCCGAGCTTGCGGGTGGCAAAGCCGATATAGGTGACGACGCGCGGGTCGGACTTGTCGGCCAGGGTGAGATAGCCGAGCGCTTCCTGGTACTGGCCGGTGCGGGCGAGCCAATAGCCGGCGTAGAACAGGTCGGCGCTGGAGGTGCCGGCCTTGGCCTGACTGATGCAGGCGGTCCAGGCGACGCTGTTCTTGGCGTGGACGTCACAAGCGCTGGCGGGGCCCTGATCCTTCGACAACGTGACCGGACCCGCGAACACAACCGACGATAAGAGGGAGAGAGCGGCAAGAACGGTGGGCAGGCGTACGGCGTGGCGCGTCATGTGAAGTCCTTCGTTTTGAACGATCTGTTCGCTTTCGGCGACACTAACTCAGCCACACCCCCCGATGGAAGACACACATATCCCGTGCGCAAGCCCAAGCGCTGCCATGTTTGGGGCAAAAAGTGGCGCAAACGACTGATTGCGACAGCGTCCGCGGGTGGCGCGGCGGGACGTCGCGGTAGCAGACGGCCAATCCATGGCTTCAAGGGCGGATGAGACGAATGCGGTGGTGGTGGCGCAAGCGGGCAGACAATTTCGAGTGGCGCGAGTACGTGCGCACGACGATCCTGGTGCGACGTAACGAGCGGCGGCAGAAGGTCGAGGAGGCCAAGCAGGCGGCAATCTTCGGCGTGAAACATGCGGGGCAGAAGGGCGTCGAAGCGAGCGCGGCCGGGTTAGGCGTAGCGGGTCGCGCCAGCAAGGCGGCCGCCGGTGCGGTCGGCCGGGGCGGCGTGGCCCTTGGATCGGCGGTCGGTCGCGGCGGGGCATCATTCGGGAGTGCCGTAGGGCGGGGCGCGGCGGCTGCCGCACGGGCATCGCGCGATGGGCTTTACGCGGGTGGTGCGGCTCTTGGCCGAGCGTCCGCCGCCGGCGCACGGCGAGCGGGCGCGGCGGCGAGGCCGCATCTGCTGCGCGCGCGCGATGGCACGATCGATCGGCTCGAGCCAGCCATCCAGGCATTGCTGCGGCCTTCGATTGCCATGCCGCTGATGATTGTGGCGCTGGTCGTGGGAGCGGGTGCGGCGTTCCGCTGGTACTACGTCGGCTTCGACCATGATGTGGCCGTCGCGGGAACGATTGCGCTGGTTGCGTCGCTCTTGACGATACTGCCCAGGGCCGCCGTGGGCGACATGCCGAGACCTCTGGCGGCGCTGACTGGCATCATCGGCCGGTTGCCGGGGCTGAACCGCGTCTCACCGATGGCGGCGGCCGGAGTGTTCGCGGCGGTTCTCGCCGTGGCGGCATCGGGGTATTGGTTTCTATCACGCCCCGAAGGGCGCCCGCAGATGGCCACGGCGACGAGCCGAACGATTGAGGCCGACGACGGCGTACCGAAGGTCGAAGTCACGCGCCTTCCCGATCTCAAGGGGCGCGGCAGCGCGATGGCGGGCGATCTCGTGAAAATCTCGGGCACTACGGTGAAATTGGCCGGGGTCGAGGCGCCCGAAAGAGACCAGCGATGCGGTTCCGGCGATCGCAGCCGGCGTTGCGGCGAGGCGGCACGCGATGCACTGGCGCGGCTCATTCGCTCTCAGCCGATCGTGTGCAAGCTAGCCGGCACCGACGATAGCGGCTTCCGTCTCGCCTCATGTGTAAGCGGCGAGAAGGACATCGCCGCAGAGTTGGTGCGTGGCGGGCACGTCTTCGCCATGATGGGGTTCTTTTCGCGCTACGGCTCGGAAGAGGGCGAGGCGCGAACAGCACGGGCCGGCATCTGGCAAGGCGAGGAAGTGGAGCGGCCGGCGGAATTCCGCGCCAAACGCTGGGAGGAGGCCAAGCGCGATGCACCGCAGGGCTGCCCGATCAAAGGCAGCGTGGCGCGCGGATCGCGCACCTACGTGTTGCCGTGGTCACCCAGCTACGAGCGCGTGCGGGTTCGCGAGAATCGGGGCGAACGCTGGTTCTGCAGCGAACAGGAAGCGAAGGCCGCGGGCTGGCGGCTGGCGGCGCTCTAATTCCAGCCGTTAGGACAAATAAAATGCCCGCGGCTGGGGGAAAGCCGCGGGCTCTTTAGCGTGGTGCCTCTGGGGGGACAGGGGGGACGGCACCACGGGTCACACGTGCATTACGCCTGACACCCGAGCAAACCTCAAGCTTAATTAAGTGTTTCCTCGGGTCATCGTTAAAAGATGTTGTGTTTCTTCTGTTGCACTGCAGTGAATTGGGGATCGTTTTATTTGGCTTCGACTTTGGGGCCGATGCAATTGGCGGCAGGAGCCGGCGCCGGCGACCTGATGCCGCCAATGCGCTTTCACTGGCGCGAACGACGACGCCGAGTACACTCCACCCAAACTCGCAACCTATTGGAACGACTGGAGTGACAACGATGTCGGCGCGCGTGCTGGTGGCCATCTTGGGCGTTTGGGCGGCGTCACTCGCCAGCGTCGCGGAAGCGCGGGACCGATGGGTTTTGGTCGGAACCAAGGACGTCGACCTGGCGAAATCGTCTGAAGGCATCGACGTCGCTCAGGCGCGTGGCGCGTTCCGGGCCATTCGAGTCGAGGCCAAGCGCCAGGGCGTCGACCTCACGCAAGTGCGGGTGTTGTATCGCGACGGCTCGGCGCACGACGAGAACCGCACCATCCATCTGCTGAAGGGCGAGCGCTCGAAACCAATCGGCCAGAGCCAGGAGGACCGCTTCATCGACCGTGTCGACTTGAGCTTCGCGAGCAATGCCGGTGCGGGCAGCCCGGCGCGCATTGAGGTCTGGGCACTGCAGACCGACGAAGGTCTGCGCAAGCGGCGCGATGACGGCAGCGTGGCGGAGAGGAAGGACACACCGGAAACCAAGGAGGCGGAGCCGCCGAGCCGCACCAAGCCGAGCGAAGCCAAACCCGGCGAGCGGACGGAAGGCGGCGACGTGATGTTCGGCTATCAGGATGTCGGCTTCGGCATGGACAGCGACACCATCCGCGTCGGATCGGAGACGGGCAAGTTTTCCAAGCTACGGCTGCGCGTACTGAAGAACGACGTGTTCGTGAACAGCCTGAAGGTCGTCTACAACGACGGCTCGTCAGACGACATCGTGCTCAACACCCAGGTGAAGCAGGGTTCGCGTTCGCAGTGGTACGACGTCAAGCCGACGGAGTTCATCCGCGAGATCCAGCTGACGTATCGTTCGCGGCCAAACGTTACGGGTCAGGCGCGTGTCGAAGTGACCGGGCAGTACGCCGCGGACTGGCTCGGCGCGACGGGCGAAGGCCGCAAGTATAACGAGGGCTGGGTGCTGCTGGGGGCGCAGTCCGCCGGCATGTTCGGCGTCAACACGATCAAGGCATTCGGCTTCGACAAGGATGTCATCCCGGTCGGCGCCAACGAAGGCGGCTTCAAGAAAATCCGCATCAAGGTCCGCAACCGCTCAATCACTCTGAAGGACCTGCGCGTCGTCTATTACAACGGCCCGGACACCCTGATCGAGCGGCGCACGCGCGTCGATCCGGACCAGATCGAAGGACCCTGGGACGTGAAAGCCGATGCGCCCATCAAGCAGATCGTGGCGTCCTATCGCGGGCGCATCGTGTGGGGCAAGGGCAGTGGCGTGCCGGTCGTGGAGATCTGGGGCCAGCACTAGCGCGTTCTTGGTCGCGCTTCTCATCGGAAAACCGCTTCATACTTTTCCGGAAGCGCTCGGCTCAGGCCGCGCGGTCTTCATTCTTGGGGAGGCGCGCTGCGTACGCCTCCGGCACGATCAGGCTGACGCGCGCGCCGCCGGCCGTAATCTCCAAGGGTGTCGCGACGAACGGATCGCCGTCGAT
Organism: Hyphomicrobiaceae bacterium; assembly: GCA_965279065.1. GTDB lineage: Bacteria > Pseudomonadota > Alphaproteobacteria > Rhizobiales > Hyphomicrobiaceae > JAKAXS01. The sequence goes on along the minus strand of OZ257134.1, from coordinate 3,978,717 downwards.
CTGGCTGGCGACCGCGCTGTTGCTGCGCACCGTGATGCGCGTGCATGGGATCATCTCGACGCCGCGCGCACGATCCAGGCGGCCGACACCCAGCGCCAGCAGCTGGCGAAGCAATCCGAACTGGCCGGCATTCTTTATCAGCACGGCGACGAGACCGGGCCGCTCGAGACCGGCTTGCGGCGAGATCACGAAGGGGCCGCCGTAGCGCCGGCCATTGGCGGCAACGATCCACTGTGCCTGGTGCGGCTGGCCGTCGACTTCGACCTCGAGCATGGCGCGCGAGGATCGCAGCGTCTTCAGGAAGGGCGATACGTAGGCGAACTTGCCGACGCGACGCTTCAGGGGCGTATCGAGATGTCCGATCACCTCGCCGTCGAAGCCGACACCGGCCATGAGGAAAAATGGCTCGCCGTTGGCGCGGGCGCCTTCGAACGTGTGCGCGGGCCCGCGCAGCAGCAGGTCGGCGAGCCCAACCGCGGAGCCGGGCAGTCCGATCTCATGGGCCAGCACGTTGCCTGTGCCCATTGGCACGACACCCAGGGGAAGGCCGTATGGCTCCAGCTGGGCGGCCAAGGCGCGAATGGTGCCGTCACCGCCGGCAGCGATCACCGCGTCGATCGACTGGGCGTGATCGCGCAGCACAGCGGGTAGATCTTCCGGCGCGCCGTCGAATCTGGCGACCTCGGCCCGGAGGTGGATGAGGCCTGCCGTGACCTCGTGGACGAGGCGGCGGCCATCGAGGCCCGCGATTGGATTGTGCACGAGGAGAAAGCGGCGGCGCATCTGCAGATTGGCTCAAATGAAGGGGGCGGCAAGGGTGTGCACCTTTTCCTGGCATAAGAAAACCCCCGTCCTGCGTCGCGCAGTCCGGGGGTTCAATTTGCGAGAGCTGGCGCCCTACTAGGTGGCTCGTCGGATGAGGCCGATAAGGAACAACAAAATGAGAGCACCGACGGTGGCGGTGATGATGGCGTTGACGATCCAGCTTTCCGTGATGCTGAGGTGGCCACCCAACAGGTAGCCGCCGAGGACTGCGCCCAAGATGCCGACGACGATGTTGCCGACTAGGCCAAAGCCGTAACCGGAGATGATCTGGCCGGCAAGCCAGCCAGCAATAGCGCCGATCAGAAGCCAGACGAGTAGGACTTGAAGTTCAGGCATGTTGTTGTCTCCCCTGTGTGAGATGCGTTCACCCACGCCGACGGCCCGAGTTGCACCTCAGCTGTGAGGTTCGATGCAGGCCGACGGGCTGTCAACAACGCGTGCACTGCACACAAGTTGCGAAAGTTTCTTTCTTGAAGCCGCATGCCTGATTTCGGCGATTCTGAGCGGAATGTGTTGCCGAGCCTCCCCCGGCTTCGCACGTGCGAGGAGAAGCACGGCGATTTCGATCGCCGTTCAGTAAAGTGATTCGCAGGCTTCCTCGCCGATCAGGCCTGTTGAGATGTGTCGCCGGCCACGTCTTCAGCGAACTCTTCCTCCAGGGACCTTTCCATATCGAGGAGATCCTGGGGCAATGGCATGCCGTAGGCCCGCATCTCGTTCAGCCGCTCCTTCAAGGTCTGATAGACCTCGTGGCGGTCTGCCGGCTCGTTCTGCATGCGAGTCAGGAGGAGACCAATCTCGGCCGCGAACTCGTCGAAGGTCATCGTGGTCTCCTCTTCGTGTTACCCGGTACAATCCGCCGGCATTACTCAGCAGCCTCGGCCGCAGCCTCGCGGGCGGCGAGATAGCGTTCGGCCTCAAGTGCTGCCATGCAGCCCATGCCAGCCGCAGTGACCGCCTGGCGGAACACCTCGTCCTTCACGTCGCCGGCAGCATAAACGCCTTCAATCGACGTTGCCGTCGAATCGGGTGCGGTTATGAGGTAGCCGCCCGGGGTCATGTCCAACTGGCCCTTGAAGAGCTCGGTAGCTGGGGCGTGGCCGATAGCGATGAACACGCCGTCAGCCGGTCGCTCCGTGACCTTGCCGGTTTTGACGTTCTTCAGGCGCACGCTCGTCACCGACTTCGGTGCGGCGTTGCCGACGATCTCCTCGATTGCGTGATCCCATACGACTTCGATCTTCGGGTTCTTGAACAGGCGCTCCTGCATGATGCGTTCGGCGCGGAAGCTGTCACGGCGGTGCACGACGGTGACGCGCTTGGCGAAGTTGGTCAGGAAGATCGCCTCTTCTACGGCGGTGTTGCCGCCGCCGGCAACGATGACTTCCTTGCCCTTGTAGAAGAAGCCGTCGCAGGTGGCGCAGGCGGACACGCCGTGGCCCTGAAAGGCATGCTCCGACGGCAGGCCGAGCCAGCGCGCCTGGGCGCCGGTGCAGATGATAAGAACGTCACAGGTGTAGGTATCGCCGCTCTCTCCGACCAGCTTGAACGGCCGGCGCTTCAGATCGACGGACGAGATGTGATCCATGACGATCTCGGTGCCGACGTGCTCAGCCTGCGCCTGCATCTGCTCCATGAGCCACGGGCCCTGGATCGCATCGGCGAAGCCGGGATAGTTTTCCACGTCGGTGGTGATGGTGAGCTGGCCGCCCGGCTGGCTGCCCTGGATGAGCAACGGCTTCAGCATGGCGCGCGCCGCATAGACCGCTGCGGTATAGCCGGCAGGGCCGGAGCCGAGGATGATAACCTTGGAATGACGGGGTTGAGACATGTATCCCTCAAGGGCCGTTTCGAGCTGTGAGCAAAACAGGATCACACATATAGACATACGCGCGGCAAAGAACGAGTGTTACAAATAATCCTGCAAAAATAATATGTTGGGGGAGAATTGAACGCATGGCTGGGGGCGGAACGGAGCAGCTGGGAACAGGGCAACGGGTCAAAGCGATTCTCGTCGGCTCTTCCGGCAATCTCGTCGAATGGTTCGACTTCTACGTCTATGCGGCGTTCTCGCTCTACTTCCTCGACTCGTTCTTTCCCGAGGGCAGCCAGACCGCGCAGTTGCTGAAGGCCGCAGGCATCTTCGCCTTCGGCTTCCTGATGCGGCCGGTGGGTGGGTGGCTGTTCGGCCGCTATGCGGACCGGCACGGGCGACGGGCGGCGCTGACGGCCTCAGTGCTACTGATGTGCTTCGGCTCGCTGCTGATCGCCGTCATTCCGACCTACGAGACGATCGGCGTGTTCGCTCCGATCCTGCTGCTGATCGCGCGCATGATCCAAGGCCTCAGTCTTGGCGGCGAGTACGGCACGAGCGCGACGTACCTGTCGGAGATGGCGACGCCGGAGCACCGCGGGTTCTACTCCAGCTTCCAGTACGTGACGCTGATCGGCGGTCAGCTGACGGCGATCCTGGTGCTGCTGGTGCTGCAAAAGCTGGTGCTGTCGCCGGAACAGCTGGAAGCCTGGGGCTGGCGCATTCCATTCGTGATCGGTGCCCTGCTGGCGGTCATCGCCTACTTCATGCGGCGCGACATGCATGAGACGGACGCGTTCAAGGCGGCGGAAGGCAGCGTCACGCGCAAGAGTTCGTTACGGACGCTGATGCAGCATCCGCGCGAGGTGGCGATCGTCGTCGGGCTGACGCTCGGCGGCACCGTGGCGTTCTACACCTACACGACGTACATGCAGAAATTTCTCGTGAACTCGGTGGGGCTGTCGAAGGATACCTCCACGGTCGTCACCGCATGCGCCTTGTTCTGCTACATGTGCCTGCAGCCGCTGGTCGGCGCGCTGTCGGACAAGATCGGGCGCAGGCCGTTGCTGCTGGGCTTCGGCATTCTGGGGACGCTCGGCACGGTGCCGCTGCTGACAGCGCTGCAGAGCGCGCACGACGCGTGGACCGCCTTCGCGCTCATCATGACGGCACTGGTGATCGTCAGCGGCTACACGGCCATCAACGCCATCGTGAAGGCGGAGCTGTTTCCGACGAACATTCGCGCGCTTGGCGTGGGACTGCCCTACGCGGTGACGGTGGCGCTGTTCGGCGGCACGGCCGAGTACGTGGCGCTGTGGCTGAAGCACGAGGGTCACGAGTCGTACTTCTACTGGTACGTCTCGGGCTGCATCTTCGTGTCGCTGCTGGTCTACGCCTTCATGCGCGACACGCGCACGCACTCGGCGATGGAGCGGCATGAGTGAGGCGTTAGAGCGGCTTTTCGATCGTCCTGGGCACCCCTGATTAAAGCAACCGCAGCTGCTTGAAGCTGGCGTGGCCGAGGCGGCCGACGATGATGTGATCCAATACGCTGACGCCGAGCGGGCGGGCGGCTTCGACGATGCGCTTGGTCATGTCGATGTCGGCGCGGGAGGGCTCGGGGTCGCCGGATGGGTGATTGTGCACGAGGATGACGGCGGTGGCGGAGAGTTCCAGCGCGCGCTTCACGACTTCGCGCACGTAGACGGGCGTGTGGTCCACCGTGCCCTGGCCCTGCACCTCGTCGGCGATGAGGTGATTGCGGCGGTCGAGGAAGAGGATGCGAAACTGCTCGCGCGGCTCGAAGGCCTGGACCGCACGCAGGTAATCGACGACGGCAGGGGTCGAGGCGAATGCCGGCCGGCCGTCGATGTCCCTGCGCATGAGGCGCACTGCGGCGGCGCGGACGAGCTTCAACTCGGTAATCACGCTCTCGCCGACGCCGTTGATCTCCTTCAGGCGGGCATCCGGCGCGTTGATGACCTCGGCGAACGAGCCGAAGCGGGCGATGAGGCGCTTGGCCAGATCCTTGGTATCGCGGCGGGGAAGGGCGCGGAACAGCAGCAGTTCAAGCAGTTCGTAATCGGGCAACGCGTCGGCGCCGCCTTTGCGGAAGCGGTCGCGCAGGCGCTCGCGATGGCCCGCGTTCAACGACGTGGCCTGGTCGAAGAAGGAGCCCTGAGATGCGGCGGCTCCACCGGCCTCAGGCTCATCGTCGTCGCTCGGTCCTCCGGGAGGCACCGACGACATCACATCAGCCTGCGTTGTAGGGCGGGTGATCGAAGCCGGCGGGGGAGAGCGTGAAGATCTCGCAGCCCGTTTCAGTGACGCCGACCGTGTGCTCGAACTGGGCGGAGAGCTCGCGGTCACGCGTGACGGCGGTCCAGCCATCGGCCAGCACCTTCACGTCCTTTTTGCCGAGGTTGATCATCGGCTCGATCGTGAAGATCATGCCCGGCTTCAACACGGGGCCGTCGCCTGCCTTGCCGTAGTGCAGGATGTTGGGCCGGTCATGGAACACCTGGCCGAGACCGTGACCGCAGAAGTCTTCGACGACGCTGCAGCGCTCGGCTTCGGCGTACGTCTGGATCGCCGCGCCGATGTGGCCGGTGGTGTGTCCCGGCTTCACGGCGGCGATGCCGCGTTGGAGCGCTTCGTATGTCACGGCAAGGAGGCGTTCGGCGCGGCGTGAGATCTCGCCGACAGCGTACATGCGGCTGGTGTCGCCGTGCCAGCCGTCGACGATCAACGTGACGTCGATGTTGACGATGTCGCCCTCGCGCAGCGGCTTGGCGTTCGGCATGCCGTGGCAGACGACGTGGTTGATCGAGGTGCAGGTCGAGTGGCGATAGCCCCGGTAGTTCAGCGTTGCCGGGATGGCGCCGTTGTCGAGCGCGAATTCGAGGATCAGTTCGTCGATGCGTTCGGTGGTCGTGCCGGGGACCGCGTAGGGCACCAGCATGTCGAGAGCCTGGGCGGCGAGGCGGCCGGCCTTATGCATGGCGGCGAACGCATCGCGGCCGTGCAGCTTGATGGCGCCGTCACGGGTGAGCGAGCGGGTGGCTTCGACGTTCGACATGTAAGGCTGCGCCTGCCGTTATTCCTGTGCCAACAAATGTAGTTGTTTTCGCGGTCCGCGCAACGGCTTGGGACTGCCAAGGTTGCGGCGTAACAAACGAAAGCGGCGGCCTTGCGAGCCGCCGCGAATTCGTAAAGCGCACCTGCCAGTCTTAGGCCGGAGGCGCTTCGCCTTCGGCAGGAACCTCGGCGGCGGCGGCTTCAGCCACCAGACGCTGGGCCTGGCCGATCCAGTCTTCTTTCTCGATGCGGCCGTTCAACTGCAGCACTTCGTCGACGTTGGCGATGTCTTCGTCGGAGAAGTTGGCGATCTGCTCCAGCTTGATGACGTTCAGCTGCTTCAGGCGGCCGAAGAGGTCGGCGTCGATGCCCTTGATCTGCGTCAGATCGTCGGGCTCGCCCTTGATCTTCTTGAAGCCCTTCCAGGCGGCGTTGAGGCGGCGGGCGCGCGCATCCGAACGCTCGACGATGCGGGCGGCCTTACCGCGGCGACCGCGGAGATAATACAGCTTGGCGCGGCGGACGCGGCCACGGCGAACGACTTCGATCTCGGCGATGAAGGGCGAGTAGATTGGGAACACGCGTTCCACGCCTTCGCCATAGGAGATCTTGCGGACGGTGAAGCTTTCGTTGATGCCGCCGCCCGAGCGGGCGATGACGACGCCTTCGTAGGCCTGAAGACGCGACGTCGGCGTCGCGGCCTTCGGCTTGCCCTTGGACTTCTTGTCCGGCTCGGCGACTTCGACGACGCGAACCATGACCTTAACGGTGTCGCCAGGCCCGAATTCAGGAACGGCGCGCTTCGCGGAGATGGCGCTGATCTGCTCGCGCTCGATCTGCTGGATGATGTTCATTGACTTACCCCAAGCAAAACAAAGCCTTACCGCGGCTCACCCGGACATCCGGGAGCCCGCGCGGCAGGCATTAGAGAATTGGATCGGCGGTGCATAGCGGAATTGGCAGGGCTTGTCGATACGTGAGTTGCCGCTGGCTCAAGGCTTTTTGCGAGTTCCTGGTGGCAATTGGCCGGAGTTCAGCAGGTCCGGGCGGCGGGTGGCGGTGATGTGCTGGGCCTCGGCGCGGCGCCAGGCCTCGATTTTCTTGTGGTCGCCGGAGAGGAGGATGTCGGGGATGGCACGGCCCTCCCACTCGCGGGGCTTTGTGTATTGGGGGTGTTCCAGCAGGCCGGTCTCGAAGCTTTCGTGTTGTAGCGACTCGGTGGCGCCGACGACGCCGGGGAGCAAGCGGACGATCGTATCGAGCAGCACCATGGCGGCCAATTCGCCTCCGGACAGCACGTAGTCGCCGATGGAAATCTCGCGCAGGCCGCGGGCGTCGATGACGCGCTGGTCGATGCCTTCGAAGCGGCCGGCAAGCAGAATCACGCCGGGGCCGGCGGCGAGATCGTGGGCGAGGGCCTGCGTGAGGCGTTCGCCGCGGGGCGAGAGGTAGATGAGCGGACTTTCCGTGTCGCGGGTGCGGGCGGCATCGATGGCGGGACCGAGGACGTCGGCGCGCAGCACCATGCCGGCGCCGCCGCCGGCCGGCGTGTCATCGACGGCGCGGTGGCGGCCGAGACCGAAATCGCGGATCTGCTGCGTTTCGAGCGACCAGATGCCGGCGGCCAACGCCTGACCGGCGAGCGACAAGCCGAGCGGCCCGGGAAACATCTCGGGGAACAGGGTGAGGACCGTGGCGCGCCAGGCGGGGCCGGTGGATGCGGGCGTGTGGGGCATAGATCTGCAAATACTGCGGCGTGAAGCTTGGGTCGACCCGTGGGGCCGGCCCCATACGATGCGCTATCAGACTTGGCGTGCCGCCGCGACGCTTGATTTGCCGACGCCGTTAACAGCGCGACCCTCGTGCCTCGGCGGAGAGCATGGAGACGAGCATGGCAACCTCTGCCTTCAGCCGGACGCCCTTGTCCGGCCGGGTACCCGACATGAAACGACCGACCATGGCGTGATAGGCGAAGCGGGCGCGTGTCTTGCTCTCTGCGGGGGGCAGACCCAGGTCTGACAGAAGCGCCGCAAGGTAGGCCACGCGACGCTGGTCGATTTTCTCCAGGGCCTTTTGCGCCATCTCATCCTGGGCGGCCCAGGCGCGTATGCCGCGCTCGAGGCGGCCGCGCGATCCGTAACTGATGAGGAGCAGCTGTTCCAGCCGACGTCCTGCATCGCCGCCAGCAGTGTCCAGTTGCGCGATGACATCGCCGGTGGTGCGCTCGCTCCATTCTTCAAGCAAGCGTTCGAGCAGCGCCGCGCGATCCTTGAAGTGCCAGTAGAAGCTGCCCTTCGTGACCTTGAGGGTTTCGGCCAGACGCTCCACGCGCACGGCCTCGACGCCGCGCTCGGCTATCGCGCGCAGCCCGGCATCGATCCATTCCTTTTCGCCAAGTCTCATGACCGTCTTCTACCATACGGTACCGTATTGACGAGAGCAAACTGAGGGGATACACATTCCATACGGTAGCGTATGGAGGATGAGATGATCAATTCAGCATTGGTATTGGCCGCAGTGCTCGCGATTGTTCTGGGCGTCGTGCACTCTTGGCTCGGTGAACGCCGCCTGATCGGGCCGCTGCTCGCTCCCGGCTCTCGCGAAGGCATTCTCGAACGCAGCGCCTTTTCGCGAAGCGTGCTGAGATTTGCCTGGCACATCACCAGCGTGGCGTGGTGGGGCATGGGGGCAGTGCTGGCGCTACTCGCGACGATGCCGCTCGATGCTCAGGGGAAGCTCGCCGTTACCGCGATCGCGGTAACGTTTCTCATCACCGGTATCGTGATCCTGGTCACGAGCCGTGGGCGGCATCTGGCCTGGCCGGTGTTCGTGGCCATCGCCGGACTGTCGCTCGCGCAGGTGGTTTAGCTCAGAGGAACGAATACGGGTCGATGTCGACCTGCAAGCGCAGGTCGCCCTTGATCGCGGGGAGGCTGTCCAGCCACTGGCGTAGGTAGGCCTGGATGTCCATTTCGCGCGGGGCCTTGACGAGGATGCGCCAGCGATGGCGGCCGCGGACGATGGAGATCGGCGCTTCCGCGGGGCCCAGCACCTCGATGCGTTCGGCGGCGGGTGAGCGGCGGGCGACGTCGCGGGCGAAGGCTTCGGCGAGGCTCTTGTCGCGCGCCGAGATGACAAGGGCGGCGAGGCGGCCGTAGGGCGGCAGCAGGCCGCGCTGGCGGTTGGAGATTTCCTGGTCGAGGAACGCCTCGCGGTCGCCGGAGATGATGGCCTGCATGACAGGGTGATCCGGCAGATGCGTCTGCACGAAGCCGCGGCCGTTGGCGAAGGCCCGGCCGGCGCGACCCGTGACCTGATGCAGCAGTTGGAACGTGCGTTCGCCGGCGCGGGGGTCGGCGCCCATGGCGAGACCGAGATCGCCGTCGACGATACCGACGGTGTCGAGATCGGGGAAATGGTGGCCCTTGGCGACGATTTGCGTGCCGATGATGATATCGGCCTCGCCCGCTTCGATCGAGCGGATGACTTCGCGCATCTCCGTGAGGCCCGGGATCAGATCGGACGAGAGGATGGCGCGGCGGGCATCGGGGAACAGTTCGGCGACTTCTTCGGCGACGCGTTCCACGCCGGGCCCGCAGGCGACGAGGGAGCCTTCCTCGCCGCATTTGGGGCACGACGCCGGGATCGGCAGCGAGAAGCCGCAATGGTGACAGTTGAGGCGATTGCGGAAGCGGTGCTCGACCAGCCAGGCCGTGCACTGCGGGCATTCGAAACGATGTCCACAGCCGCGGCATAACGTGAGCGGGGCGTAGCCGCGACGGTTGAGGAACAGCAGGGACTGGCGGCCACGACCCAGCGTTTCAGTGATCGCGGACAGGAGGATGGGCGAGATCCAACGGCCCTTCTCGGGCGGATTCTTCTTGAGATCGATGCCGGTGACCTCGGGCAGCTCGGTGCCGGAAAAGCGGCCGGGCAGCACGACGTGGCGATAACGGCCGGTGCGGGCGTTGACGTGGCTCTCGATCGACGGCGTGGCCGAGGCCAGCACGATCGGGAACTTGCCGAGGTTGGCGCGCACGACAGCCATGTCGCGTGCCTGATAGTGCACGCGATCGTCCTGCTTGAAGCCGGCGTCGTGCTCTTCGTCGACGACGATGAGGCCGAGATCGGTATATGGCAGGTAAAGCGCGGAGCGGGCGCCGACGACGACGCGGGCTTCGCCGGTTGCCACGCCGCGCCAGGCGCGGCCGCGTTCCGGGCCGGACAGGGCAGAATGCCATTCGACGGGGGCGCAGCCGAAGCGGCGTTGGAAGCGGTCGAGGAACTGGCTGGTCAGCGCGATCTCGGGCAGCATGATCAAGGCCTGGTGGCCCTTCTCCAGCGTGCGCGCCACGGCTTCGAAATAGACCTCCGTCTTGCCGGAGCCCGTGACGCCATCGAGTAGAGAAACGGAGAAGTTGGCGCCATCAACGGCGGCCTGCAGTGTCTGCACGGCGATGGCCTGGTCATCCGAGAATGTGGTGACAGAGGCGGTGGGATTCGGGCGCGGATAGATCTTCTCGGGAATCGCGACGTCGACGAGGTTGCCGGATGCGACGAGGCCGTTGACGACGCCGGTCGTGCAGGCGGCCTCTTCGGCGAGCGTGGCCTTGGAGCGGATGAGACCGTCGGAGGCGATGGCGAGAGCGCGCTCACGGGCCGGCGTCATGCGCGGCGGGTAGGCGGCGCCTTGCACGATGGCAACGCCGAAGCGCGGCTTCACCGGCTCGAACGCGGCGGTGGCGCTCATCATCATGCGCACCACCATGCCGAGCGGACCAAGCGTGTACTTCGCGGTCCATTCCGCAAAGCGCAACGAGGCGGGTGGCAGGGGCGGCACGTCGAGAATGGCGGTGATGGTCTTCATCTTGGCCGGGTCGATGGGCTTGCCGGGATCGCCCACAGCCTTGTCCCAGACGATACCGATCCGCACCTGCGGGCCGAACGGCACGAGCACGAACTGACCGGGTTGTGGGTCCAGATCGGGCGGCGTCAAATAGTCGTACGTCTGGTCCAGCGCGACCGGCAGCAGCACCGGCAGGCGTTGCAACTGCGTCTCAGGGGCCAATTTGTCGAGAAGACTGTCCAAACGGGGTCTCTGTTGCCTTGTTGCCGGCCTTGTTTCGAGGCCGTCCGCGCTCTAGAAGCGGGGTCCGAACGCCATATGGGTTGCGGTGCCGGTTGTGCACACCTCAGACTGGCGCCGGCAACCAGAGACTTGTAACAGGGGCCTGCACGGTCCGCGCGTGGACTTGTCACGCGGACTGGCAGGAGAAACACGAATGCGCTTTTTCGTCGATACGGCAGACGTTTCCGAAATCAAAGAGCTGGCGGCCACGGGGCTGCTCGACGGCGTCACGACTAACCCGTCGCTTGTGGCGAAGGCAGGGCGCGACTTCAAGCAGATCATCGCGGAAATCTGTGAGGTGGTGCCAGGTCCGGTGTCAGCCGAGGTGGCGGCCGTCGACTACGAGGGCATGCTGAAGGAAGGTCGCGAACTGGCGAAAATCGCCAAGAACGTCACGGTGAAGGTGCCGCTGACCATGGACGGCCTGAAGGCGTGCAAGGCGCTGACGGGCGACGGCACGATGGTCAACGTCACGCTGTGCTTCTCGGCGACGCAAGCTTTGTTGGCGGCGAAGGCGGGGGCGACGTTCGTGTCGCCGTTCATCGGCCGGCTCGACGACATCGGATTGAACGGCATGGATCTGATCCGCGAGATCCGCACGATCTACGACAACTACCAGGATCTCTCGACCGATATTCTCGCCGCTTCGATCCGCACGGTGGGCCATGTGCGAGAGGCGGCGATGATCGGCGCAGACGTGGCGACGATCCCGCCCGGCATTCTGAAGGCGCTGGTGAAGCATCCGCTGACCGACGCAGGTCTGGCGCAGTTCGTCGCTGACTGGAAGAAGACGGGGCAGAAAATCGTCTAGGCGTCACGGCCGACGGCCTGCGTCCGCGGCCGCAAGCGGGGCCAGCGAGGAGCACGGCGCATGCTCGAGAAATTCCGCGACGGCAGGACGGATCTCGTCTTCGATCTCATTGCTGCCGGACACGCGGCCAGCGCCGTCGACGGTGACGGCGTCTCGCTGATCAAATGGTGCGCATACTATGGCGACGTCAGCGCCATCCGGTTTCTGCTGGCGCAAGGCTTGTCGCTCGGATCGTTGGGCGACAATTTCGATCTCAATGGCGCGGCGTTTCATGGGCACTGGCAGCTGTGCCAGTTTCTCGTCGAGAATGGAGCCGATGCAAATCATAGCCTGGCGGACACGGGCGAGACGGCGCTGCATGCCGCGCTGTGCAAGGCCAATCGTCCCGCCACCGAGCAAGTGGTGCGGGTGCTGCTGGGGGCAGGGGCCGAGCCAGGCCGCGCCACCATCGCGGGCGTCGAGACGAGCGGCTTCATGCGCGACGTGAGAACGCGTGGCGAGACGCCACTGCACCGCGCCGCGGCCTTCGCCAGCGAGGGCGTGATCGATCTGTTGCTCGCGGCCGGGGCGGCGAAGGACGCCCGGGATGTCAACGGCGACTCGCCGTTGACGTGGGCCAGCTGGCATCTGCGCCCGGCCGGCATCTTGCGCAAGCTGTGCTTCGGATCGCACAAGCTGCACCCGGACGCGCATTGGGACGGCGACCACGGCGCCGGCTGGACCGGCATGGATGCGCATCTCCTGGGCAAGGTGCGGGATTAGTTACAGCTAAGGGTCAGCCGCCCTGCCGGAATTCATAGCGGTCACGGATGTTGTGGCTGAAGTAGCTGCCCTTTGACTCCGCATTCAGCAGCCCGAGATATTCGCTCTCGGGGACGTCGAGATACTCATAGATCTGAGAACTCGTGAACTGGACCGTGAGTACACGCGTACGCGCGTCGTACTCAACTGCGCGTATTGCCGATGAGTCGACAAAGATCATTCGACACCTATCGTGGCTCCCTGTTCGGACATCCACTTCCCTCAACTCAACGCGGCGATGCCGCGGTTGGCGAATTCGAGGCGGTCGGCCAGGGCGCGGACGATGAATTCGAGGAAGGCGGTCGCGAGTTCGGGGTCTTCGGCGCAGAGGCGATCATACGCGGTTCGCGTCAGGGTGTAGACAAGGCTCTCGCCTTCGACCGAGACGGTGGCACGGCGGACGTTGCCGCGGAAGAAACCCATTTCGCCGACGACGGTTTTGCGCGACATGCGCCGGATCAACAGCGGCAGGCCCGCCTCACCCTGCACGACCACCGCAACACTGCCTGAGACGACAAGGTCGATCGTATCCGAGGGCGAACCCTGGCTATAGAGGGCAGTGCCCGGCGGCAACGCGCGACGTTCGAAATAGCCTGACATGCGGCGCGCGCGGTCGGCGGTGCCGAGTTCCTCGGTGAGCCAGCTCGCGAGGTCGGCTGCGGACCCGTCCGTGTTCTCGCCGGTCTCGGCCTTCAGGATCTTTTCTTCACACCATTCGATGGCATCGTTGCGGCTGGTGAAGCTGCGGTGCGGCTCACCGGTGCCGAGGACGCCGACGTGCCGGAGGGACGCCTCCATTTTCGGCGACGCTCCCGCGAAGACAAGTGTGACACCCGCCTCGGCGCAATGGTTGCGGAGCTTGATCAGCGACAGCATCGCCGAGGTATCAAATCCAGAGACGTCCGTGACATCGAGCACGGCGAAACGGCGCCGCGGCTTGGATGCAGAGGGGAGGGGTTCGACGAGAAGCGCATCGCGGATTTCTTCCAGCACGCCGTTGGAGGAGCCGAAAAAGATGAAACCGGAGAGCCAGAAAATGTGAATGCGATCGCCATCATCGAGCAGCCGCTGGTTCGACGCGGGCGCGCGATCGACGTTGGAGGAAAACTCGGCGCGCGTCAGGTGGCGGCGGATGACGGCGACACGGCTATAGGAGAACGCGAACATCAGGCAGGCGGCGATGAAGCCCAGGACGACGCCGGTGAGATAGCCCGCTTGAACGATGGCGGCCATGATAAGCAGGGCGAGCACGAAATCGGTCCAGGCGCGATGTGCCGGCGAATTCAACAAAACGGCCGTGAGCACGACGAGGCCGAGATAGATCAGCAGGCCCGCGAGAATCGGTGCGGGGATCAGCGCGGGCAGGTCGATGCCGGTCAGTACGACCAGGACGACGACGAGCGACGCCAGGACGCCACTCAAGCGTTGCGCGCCGCCAGTTTCATCCAGCAGGCGCGAGCCGTTCATCGACAGGTTGCCCATCATGCCACCAAGCGGCGCGGCAATGATGTTGGCGGCGCCGTTGGTGCGGAATTCGTGGTCGAGGTCGGCGGTCCGGCCGCGGGCGACTTCGAGGCCGGTCACGTCGAGCAGCAAGGCCAGGACGGTGACGCCGGCAACGGCGGCGATTTCGGCGGCGGCGTGGACCAACGCCGGCCAATCGATACCGCCGGCGACAACGACGCGAAGCGGCACCCACGGCAGCGGATGCGCCGAACCGGCGATGTACCAGCCGCTGCCAGCGTGCATCAGGCCCTGGCTCCAGAGGATGATATCGAGCACGACGGCGCCGCCGAAGAACGCGAGCGGCAGGACGTAGCTGCCGAGCCGTTGCTTCAAGGCGTAGACGGCAACCGCGAAGGCGATACCCAGCAAGAGCTTCGGCGTCGCGTCAGGTGGGAGGCTGTCGGAGAGGGTGGCGAAGGTGAGATCGCGACCGGTTACAACCTCTATTCCGCCGGTGATGAGGAACCAGCCGGACGCGGCGAGGAAGCCACCGATCACGGGATACGGCACGAAGCGGACGCTCTGGGCCAGCTTGAAGACACCGAGCAGCCAGAGCACGACGCCGGTGACGAGCGTTGCCAGCGAGATCGCGAGCAGCACGTGGACGACGGCGCGGTCGGCGCCCCCGCCGGCTGCCAGGATCGGTGCGGAGACGGTGGCGGCCAGCACGCTAAGCACGGCGACGGCCGGGTTGTCGGGCGCGGCTTCGGCAGGGGGCAGGGATGTCGTCAGCGAGACGTAGATGCCGGCAATGGCGGATCCGACCAGCAGGCCCCACAGACCCATGGCCAGGCCAGATCTCAAGTCGCCCTGAAACAGCAGCGCGCTGAACGAGACGCAGTAGGCGATGGTCACCAGCGAGGCGACGAGCCCGGCAATGGCATTGGCACCGAGGGTCTTCGGGGTCAGCGGACCGATGGCGTCGTGGAGCGGTTGCAGGAGGGGCATGACGGCTCGGGTTGGGTGCGGTGGCTGGCGATGGCACGGTTATAGCAGTGCCGTTGGGGTCAGGCCCAAGGGTCTGACCCACAAACAGGGTGGTGGCCATAGTCAGATGACCATGATTCACGTGAACGGGTTGTCTGTGACCATGGTTAGGAGACCATGAGTCGGAGCGAGGTGACCGAGTTCATTTCCAAGGATTCAGGGGTTGTTAACCGAACGGACGGGAGAGTTCGGTTGATCGCGGCGGGACCATCTCGCCGCGATAGAGCGGGCTGAGACGCGTGGCGAAGGCGGCTGGGGCAAAATCAGGCGAACGGGCCGACGAGCTGCCGCTGGGCGACGACCTGGCGGCGGCGGTCGAGCACTGGCTGGCGCACCTGCAGCATGAGCGGGGGCAGGCGGAGCTGACGCTGGAGGCCTACCGCCGGGATCTGGCTCAGTTCACGCAACATCTGCGGCAACAGCTGCAGCGAGCGCCGTGCCTTGGCGATCTGGAGCAGGTCGACGCGAAGACGTTCCGCGGGTTCCTGGCGGCGCGGCGGCGGGCGCAGGTCAGCAGCCGGTCGCTGGCGCGTACGCTGTCGGCGCTGCGCACGTTCTTCCGCTGGCTCGAAGCGCAAGGAATCCTGCAGAACCGCGCGGTGCGGCGGGTGGCGATGCCCAAGGTCGGGCACTCGGTGCCCAAGCCACTGACGGTCGTGAAAGCGGCGGCCGTGGTCGAGGCGGGCGGCGAGGCAGAGTTGGACTGGATCGCGGCGCGCGATGCGGCCGTGCTGCTGCTGCTCTACGGATCCGGCTTGCGCATCTCCGAGGCGCTCGGTCTGGCGCGCAGTGAGGCGCCGGTGCCGGGCCGCGACGTGCTGCGCATCACCGGCAAGGGCGGGCGCGAACGACTGGCGCCGATCCTGCCGGTGACGCAGGCGGCGGTGGCGCGATACCTGGCGCTGGTGCCGTACCCGCAAGAACCGGACGGGCCGTTGTTTCTCGGTGCGAAGGGCGGGCCGCTGTCGCCGCGCATCGTGCAGCTGCTGATGGAGCGGATGCGGGCAACCTTGGGCTTACCGGATACGGCGACGCCGCATGCGCTGCGGCACTCGTTCGCGACGCATCTGCTGTCGTCCGGCGCCGACCTGCGGCAGATCCAGGAGCTGCTGGGCCACGCGTCGCTGTCCACGACGCAGGTCTATACGGAAGTCGATCGCGAGCGGCTGCTGGCGGTCTACGACGCGGCGCATCCGCGGGCTTAGTATCGCCACGGCAGCCGTTGCGTCTCAAATTCGCAATCGAACGCACACCATTCACCGTCATCCCGTGCTTGGCACGGGACCCACGCAATCATCACCTTGCGCGACACTGCTGGAACTCGTGAGGCGCGAGAGCGAGGCCACGAAACGTCGAGCTCGCTGTGGCTGGCGTGGGTCCCGACCTGCGTCGGGATGACGGTATGGGGAGAGGGGTCGCGTCTTTCCGATGTGAGAAGAGCAGAAAGGTATCGGCTAACGGCTTAGGCGGCCACCTTCGGCATGCCGAAGCCGTGCATGCCGAGCTTCCACTGCAGGGCAACGATGGCGCCCTTGACGGGTTGCAGCAGGCCGAGGGTCAGGCCGAGGGTCAGCGGGGTCCAGAGCGCGGCATGGACCCAGTACGGGGGCGCATAATGCACCTCGACCCAAAGCACCAGACCGACCACGATGTGGCCGACGATGGACATCACAATATAGGCCGGCAGGTCGTCGGCGCGGTGATGATACAGTTCCTGACCGCAGGCCGTGCATTCGTCGGCGACCTTCAGGTATGAACGGAAAAGCTGACCCTCGCCGCAGTTCGGGCACTTGCAACGGGCGCCACGCATCAGGGCCTGGCCCATTGTGGTCTCCGCGGTCTGCATCGTCGCCTCCATGGTCGTTGTGCTTTCCTGGATCCAAATATAGAACAGATTGTATGGATTTAATGCGCGCGGATTGACGCTATTGTATGGATTGGATGCCGACAATCGAGGGGCGACGGGGGCCCGCCTACCAGCGGATCGTCGATGCGCTGGCGGATGACATTGCCGGTGGCGTTGTGCATCAGGGCCAACGGCTGCCGACGCATCGCGCCCTTGCCGCTGCCCTCGACCTCGATGTGACGACAGTGACGCGGGCCTACGCCGAGGCGCGCCGGCTGCACTTGGTCGATGCGCGAACCGGACGCGGCACTTTCGTGGCGGCGAACGCGGCGGCGGTGAGGTGCGCGGGTGCAATGCCGGCCATCGACCTGTCGATGAACCTGCCGCCGCAGCCGGAGGGCGCAGACCTGGATGCGCGGCTGGCGGCGACGCTGGCGGAGATCCGGCGGCAAACGGGCTTCGGGCCGTACCTCACCTATCAACAGGCGGGCGGTTCGGCAGCCGAGCGGGCGATTGCGGCCAAGTGGCTGCACGGACGGCTCCCAGGACTCAGGGCCGACCGCACCGTGATCGCGCCCGGCACGCAGGCGACGCTGGCCGCGCTGCTGCTGGACCTCGCTGAGCCGGGCGATATCGTTCTCGCGGAGGCGCTGACGTATCCGGGGCTCAAGGCCGCTGCTGCGTTGGCCCGGGTTCGGTTGGTTGGCGTCGCCATGGACGAGAGCGGCGTCGTTTCCGGCGCGCTCGACGCGGCGTGCCGGAAGCACAAGGCGAAGCTGATCGTGCTGACGCCGACGATGCACAATCCGACGACGGCAACGATGAGCGCGCGGCGCCGGGCCGACATCGCGGACGTCATCGTCAAGCGTGGGCTGACGCTGATCGAGGATGATCCGTACTTCTTTCTCGACGCTTCGGTGCGGCCGCTGACGGCGCTCGTTCCCGACCAGGCGTATCTCGCTGCCAGCTTGTCGAAGTGTCTCGCACCGGGCCTACGAACTTCACTGCTGGTGGCGCCGGCGGCGGATGCGGCGCAGCGCGTCGCTGCCGCGTTGCGCGCCGTCACGCAAATGCCGGCACCGTTGATGACGGCTGTCGCGATCCGCTGGATGCAGAATGGCAGCGCGGACGCGATCATCGCCGCTGTCCGTCAGGAAGCGGCGGCGCGGCAAGCTCTTAGCCGCGAGGTGTTGGGCGCGGATCGCTTCGCGGCGCAGCCAAACAGTCCGCACATCTGGCTGCCGGCGCCGAGCACGTGGTCGAGCGAGCGCTTTTCGGCACTGCTGCGCAGCCGGGGACTGGGCGTGGTGGCCAGCGATGCATTCGCCGTTTCGCCCGACGCGCCGAGCGGCATTCGTGCGGCGTTAGGGGCAGCGCGAAACCGAACGGAGCTGAAGGCGGCGCTGGAAATCTTGCGGGATGCCGTGGGTTCGAGCGCGGCGGACGCGCACGTTGTTTGAGGGAGCCACCGTTGTCCACGTTGCTCCCCGCTTCGGAAAACTGCGATGCCTTCTTGACGTGGGTAGCGCCTAGCTTGCGGCCGCAGCCTTGGCTCGAGCCTGTGGCGACAAAGTCAGAAACTTGGATGCTAGTCTCTGAATCTGCTCCATCTGACTTAAAACGTCTAAGAACTCGAAGTTACAAGCATTCTTATTCTGAGGGATGGATTTTTGTTCGGGCAGAAGCGAGAATACAGCAAGAGCACTCATTGCTCGAGTTTTCCAGATGCTGCCGCTCTTATTCTCAATCGGCTCCCTATCGAGGGTCCTCAGGTGCTGAACGCAGTCAGCTACAGCCTCTAGGTCTCCGACGAGTTCTGCAATTCGGAGCTGCAAGACTTTTTCTGGGATTGTGCCACTGACTACCCCAGCATAGAGTTTCAGCTCCTTCGCTTGGCCCAGAAACTGAAAGTAGGCTGGCTGTGCATAGACGGCCTTGAGAATCGAGCCTTCCTTTGTCAGATCTGCATCAGTGTAGCGTTGCGGTTCTGGCCACATGGCTGTGAATACCGAGTGAAGTGAACTGATTTTGAATATTAGAGTGCTTGCTATCTCTGCTTGTCGTTTTGCTAACTCCTGCTCCCGCCAGGATTCGACGCTAACAAAAGCGAAGTACAAGGCGATCATCGAGACCAGCGTCTGCGCCCAGGCTGCTAGGGCAGAACTGTTGACTACGGAGCAAGCGGCGCGCAGGACGCGCACCATTTTCGATGCCGAAGAGCGACGACGCAGCGGTGCAATTGCCATTTGGTCCATCCACACATAAGCAGTGTGCAGATAGCCATGGCCCTTAGTCCGATCAAGAATGATTGTTATTGAAGCAGCAGCAGTCTGCCGTTCACATATGAATTGCCCGCTTGGCTACTGATAGGGCGGCTTCCTTGATGGCTTCGGTCAGTGTCGGGTGGGCGTGGCAGGTGCGGGCGAGATCTTCCGCCGAGCCGGAGAATTCCATCAGGACGCAAGCCTCGGCGATCATCTCGCCGGCGTTGGCGCCGATGATGTGGACGCCGAGGACGCGGTCGGTTGATGCGTCGGCCAGGATCTTCACGAAGCCGAGCGTGGTGCGGTTGGCCTTGGCGCGGCCGTTGGCGGTGAAGGGGAACTTGCCGACATTGTAGTCGATGCCGGCCGCCTTCAGTTCCTCCTCGGTCTGGCCGACGGCTGCGACCTCCGGGTAGGTGTAGACGACGCTGGGGATGACGCCGTAGTTCACGTGGCCGGCCTGGCCGGCCAGGATCTCGGCGACGGCGACGCCTTCGTCCTCGGCCTTGTGGGCGAGCATCGGGCCGGCGATGACGTCGCCGATGGCGTAGATGCCTGGGACGTTGGTCTGGTAGTGCTTGTCGACGACGACGCGCTTGCGCTTGTCGAATTCGACGCCGGCTTCGGCGAGGCCCAAGCCGTCGGTATAGGGCGTGCGGCCGATGGCGACCAACACGACGTCGGCCTCAATGCTCTCACTGTCGCCGCCGGCGGCCGGTTCGATGGAGACCTTGAGGCCCGAGCCGGACTTCGTCGCGCCGGTGACCTTGTGGGCGAGCTTGAAGGTCACGCCCTGCTTTTCGAGGATGCGCTGGAAGGATTTCGCCACGTCGGCGTCCATGCCAGGCAGGATGCGGTCGAGGAATTCGACGACGAGCACTTCCGAGCCGAGGCGGCGCCAGACGGAGCCCAGTTCCAGGCCGATGACGCCGGCGCCGACGACGACGAGCTTCTTCGGCACCTTCGTCAGCTCCAGCGCGCCGGTGGACGAGATGATGCTTTTCTCGTCGATGTCGATGCCGGGCAGCTTGGCCACGTCCGAGCCGGTCGCGATGACGATGGCGCGCGTTTCCAGAACCTGCTTTTCGCCGCTCTCCGACGTCACCTCGACCTTGCCGGCGGCGAGGATCCTGCCGGTGCCGTGATGCGTGGCGATCTTGTTCTTCTTCATCAGGTAGGCGACGCCGTCGGTGTTGCCCTTCACGCCCTCGTCCTTGAAGGAGAGCATCGTCTTGAGGTCGAGCTTGGGTTTGACCTCGATGCCCATGGCGGCGAAGCCGTGGCCCGCCTCCTCGTACAGTTCCGAGGCGTGCAGCATCGCCTTGGAGGGAATGCAGCCGACGTTGAGGCAGGTGCCGCCAAACGTGGCGCGCTTCTCGACGACGGCCGTCTTAAGGCCCAGCTGCGCGGCGCGGATGGCGCACACGTAGCCGCCGGGCCCGGTGCCGATGACGATGAGATCGTATGGGTCTGCCATGATGTCCGTTCCTGCTAGGCGGCGGCGTTGTCGTCAGCCGGCCAATTGGAGATATCGTCGACCGGTTGCGGCAGGCGGCTCTCAAGCCACTTCGCCGCGAGAGCGGGAGTGAATTCGGCGTCCTGGCATTCGATGACCCAGGACAGAAACTCGCGCGGACCGCCGTTGAGATAAGGCGCCGGCGAAACAGGCTTGAAAACCGTGGGCAGCCTCTCCGTCATCGAGAGATAGTTCAAGACACAGCCAAATTCCTGCACGACGTTCCACGCCAGGGCATGCGTAATGTCGATCTCAAACTTGATCCACCAGAGGCGGGCTTCGTCCGTTCCGGTGCCGATGCCGAGCGACGGCGTGTCATTGGTCGCGATGGCGGGCACGCGACGCAGGAATGCGATCAGCGATGCGAACTCGGGAGCGTGTGGCGAGGGCACGCGATCCCCTAGAGTTCCAGGAGGAAGCGTTGCGGGTCTTCGAGGCATTCGCGGACGCGGACGAGGAAGGTGACGGCTTCCTTGCCGTCGACGAGGCGGTGATCGTAGCTGAGCGCGAGGTACATCATCGGGCGGGCGACGACTTCGCCGTTGCGCACGACGGGACGTTCCTCGATGCGGTGCATGCCCAAGATGCCGGACTGCGGTGAGTTGAGGATCGGCGTCGACAGCATCGAGCCGTAGACGCCGCCGTTGGAGATGGTGAAGGTACCGCCCTGCATGTCGTCGATCGACAGCTTGCCGTCGCGGGCCTTGCGGCCGTACTCGGCGATGCCGGCTTCGATCTCGGCGATCGACATGCGATCGGCGTCACGCAGCACGGGAACGACAAGACCGCGGTCGGTGCCGACGGCGACGCCGATGTGGTAGTAGTTCTTGTAGACGACGTCAGTGCCGTCGATCTCGGCGTTGACCGAGGGGATCTCGCGCAGAGCCTGGATGCAGGCCTTCACGAAGAAGCCCATGAAGCCCAGCTTTGTGCCGTGGCGCTTCTCGAACAGGTCCTTGTAGTGCGAGCGCAGCGCCATCACCGCGCTCATGTCGGCGTCGTTGAAGGTGGTCAGCATCGCCGCGGTGTTCTGGGCCTCCTTGAGGCGATGGGCGATGGTCTGGCGCAGTCGCGTCATCTTCACGCGCTCTTCGCGGCCGTCTTCGGAGTAGGACGGAAGACGCATGTTGGACGCCGGCACGGGCATCTGGGTCGCGGCGTTGCGCTGAGCAGCGGGTGCTTCTTCCTTGCGCGCCGGAGCGGGTTCAGGCTTCGGCTCGGGTCGCTTTGCAACAGCAGCCGCGACGTCCTCCTTCAGCACCTGACCGCGACGGCCGGAGCCGTTGATGTCGTCGGTGGCGATGCCGGCTTCGGCGGCGGCCTTGCGGGCTGATGGGCTGGGTGGTGTGTCAGCCTTGGCCGGCGCGAACGCAGCGTCGGGGTTGGCGCGCGCTGGCTTTTCGGGTGCCTTGTCCGGGGCCTTCTTAGGCGCTTCGGCTTTCGGCTCCGGCTTGGCCGCGGCGGCGCCACCTTCGTTCAGCGCGCCGAGCACGGAGCCGATGGCAACCGTGTCGCCCTGTTTGGCCGTGATATCGCCCAGCGTACCGGCGCCCGGCGAGGGGACTTCGACAGTGACCTTGTCCGTCTCCAGCTCAACGAGGGGCTCATCGGCCTTCACGGCGTCACCCGGCTTCTTGAACCACTTGCCGACGGTCGCCTCGGTGATGCTTTCGCCCAACGTCGGCACGCGGATTTCGATCGCCATGACCTGTCTCGTCCCTGTCCTCGGTTCGCGCCGCTCGGGCTGCGCGGTTAAGCTTGCATCAAGTCATGCCGCCCGTCAGCGCGTCGGCGACGAGGGCCTTCTGTTCCGCCAGATGCCGGCTCAGCTGACCCGTCGCCGTCGAGGCGGACGCAGCGCGGCCGGCGTAGCGGGCGCGGCGCGGCGTGCGGCCGTCGACGGGCGTGTCGATGTGCGAGAGCACCCATTCGAGGTTCGGCTCGATGAAGGTCCACGAGCCCATGTTCTTGGGCTCTTCCTGACACCAGACGATATCGGCGTTGGGGAAGCGCATCAGCTCGTGAATGAGGGCGCGGGCGGGGAACGGATAGAGCTGCTCGACGCGCAGCAGATAGACGTCTTCCAGGCCCTGGGCCTCGCGGGTCTCGTAGAGGTCGTAGTAGACCTTGCCCGAACACAGCACGACGCGGCGGATGTCGTTGTCGCCCTTGAGCGCGATCTTTTCGGCGGGCTTGGATTCGGCGTCGTCCCACAACACGCGATGGAATGTCGTGTCGGGGCCGAACTCCTCCAGCCTGGAGATGACGCGCTTGTGTCGCAGCAGCGACTTCGGCGTCATGATGATCAGCGGCTTGCGGAAGTGGCGGTGCAGCTGGCGGCGCAGGATGTGATAATAATTGGCCGGCGTCGTGCAGTTGGCGACCTGCCAGTTGTCTTCGGCGCACAGCTGCAGGAAGCGTTCCAGGCGCGCGGAGGAGTGCTCCGGTCCCTGTCCTTCGTAGCCATGCGGCAGCAGGCAGACGAGGCCTGACATGCGCAGCCACTTGCGTTCGCCGGACGAGACGAACTGGTCGAAGACGACCTGGGCGCCGTTAGCGAAGTCGCCGAACTGGGCTTCCCAAAGGACGAGGGCGTTGGGCTCAGCCAACGAGTAGCCGTACTCGAAGCCGAGGACAGCCTCCTCCGACAGCATGGAGTTGACGACTTCGTACTTCGCCTGATTGGCGGCGACGTGCTTGAGAGGCGTGAAGCGACGCTCGGTCTCCTGGTCGATCAACACGGAATGGCGTTGCGAGAAGGTGCCGCGCTCGCTGTCCTGGCCGGACAGGCGCACGGGGAAGCCCTCCTTGACGAGCGTGCCGAAAGCCAGGTGCTCGGCCATCGACCAATCGATGCCGGTGCCGGTTTCGATCATCTCGCGACGGCGCTCGATCAACTTGCCTACGGTCTTGTGGGCGTGGAAGTCGGTCGGGATGGTGGTGACGCGGCGGCCGACGTCCTTCAGCGATTCGATCGCAACACCGGTTACGCCGCGGCGAGCGTCGTCGTCGGCAAAGCCGACACCAGACCAGCGGCCGTCGAGCCAGTCGGCCTTGTTGGGCTTGTAGCTTTCCGCGGTTTGGAACTCGCGCTCGAGGTGGCCGCGGAACTCGCCGCGCATCTCGTCGACCTGCTCCTTGGTCAACACGCTCTCTTCGACGAGGCGGTTGGAGTAGATCTCGACGACGGTCGGGTGCTGCTTGATGCGCTTGTACATCAGCGGCTGCGTGAACAGCGGCTCGTCGGATTCGTTGTGGCCGTAGCGGCGGTAGCAGAACATGTCGATGACGACAGGCTTCTGGAACTTCTGGCGGAACTCGGTGGCGATCTTGGACACGTGGACCACGGCTTCGGGGTCATCGCCGTTGACGTGGAAGATCGGGGCTTCGATCACACGCGCGACGTCTGAGCAATAGGGCGAGGAGCGCGAGTGGCGCGGATTGGTGGTGAAGCCGATCTGGTTATTGATGACGAAATGGATCGAGCCGCCGGTGCGGTGGCCCTTGAGGCCCGAGAGGCCGAAGCACTCGGCCACGACGCCCTGGCCAGCGAAGGCGGCGTCGCCATGGATCAGCAGCGGCATGACCGGCGTGCGTTCGGTGGAGGCGCACTGCAGCTGGTCCTGCTTGGCGCGGACCTTGCCGAGCACGACGGGATCGACGATCTCCAGATGCGAGGGATTGGCCGTCAGCGACAGGTGGACGTTGTTGCCGTCGAAGGCGCGATCCGAGGACGCGCCGAGATGGTACTTCACGTCGCCGGAGCCTTCGACGTCGTCGGGCTTGAAGGAGCCGCCCTTGAACTCGTTGAAGATGGCGCGATGCGGCTTGCCCATGACGCTGGCCAGCACGTTGAGCCGGCCGCGGTGGGCCATGCCGAGCACGATCTCCTTCACGCCGAGCTGGCCGCCGCGCTTGATGATCTGTTCCAGCGCGGGGACCATGGCCTCGCCGCCGTCGAGACCGAAGCGCTTGGTGCCAGTGTACTTGACGTCGACGAACTTCTCGAACGTCTCGGCCTCGATCAGCTTGTTGAGGATCGCCTTCTTGCCCTCAATGGTGAAGCTGACGTCCTTGCCTTCGCCTTCGATGCGTTCCTGGATCCACGCCTTCTGCAGCGGCGAGGTGATGTGCATGAACTGCACGCCGATCTTGCGGCAGTATGTGCGGCGCAGGATGCGAAGGATCTGGCGAATGGTCGCCGTCTCGAGTCCCAGATAGCGATCGACGAAGATCGGGCGATCGAGATCGGCCTCGGTGAAGCCGTAGGTCTCGGGACGCAGCTCCTTGTGGATCTTGCGGTCGGCGAGACCCAGCGGATCGAGGTCCGCGGTCAGGTGACCCATGACGCGATAGGAGCGAATGAGCATCAAGGCTCGGATGGAATCCTGCGTCGCGCGCTGCGAGGCGAGCGGCGACATCTGGAAGCCTTGAGTGAAGGCCCGATCCTCGAGCTTGTCGCGGACGCGGCGCTCGGTCTGCTCGTAGTCGCCGGTCAGCGCGGAAATCAGCTCGCCGTTGGCCTGCAGCTGTTCAAGGGGCGCCGCCCAGGAGGCGCCGGACCTGCCGCCGTCGAAATCAGCCTGGGTGGCGAGCATGCGCTCGTCCTGCAAGCTTTCGAAGAAGTGGCGCCACTCGTCGGTGACGGAGCCGGGGTTCTTCTCGTATTCGGCCTGCATCTCTTCGATGTAGGCGGCGTTGGCCCCCGACAGAAAGGACGTACGTAGGGATCGTTCGTTCGACGCCTGGCGAGACATGAAGGTTCAACCCCCGCTGCAAGTCTCTTCGGATAAAGTCAGACTGAGGCCTCAGGCTTACTCCGGCCTGAGGCGATTATATCGCATCGCACAAATTTAGGTAGCGCAAGTCACCGTTTTAAGACCTTCAGCAACGTCTTGCCGAGCGAGGCGGGGCTGTCGGCGATGGCGATGCCCGCCGACTTCATGGCTTCCAGCTTGTCCTCGGCCTTGCCCTTGCCGCCGGAGATGATGGCGCCAGCATGCCCCATGCGGCGGCCGGGCGGCGCGGTGACGCCGGCGATGAAGCCGGCCATCGGCTTCTTGCGACCCTTCTTCGCTTCGGACTTGATGTATTCGGCGGCATCTTCCTCGGCGGAACCGCCGATTTCGCCGATCATGATGATCGAGGTCGTCTCGGGGTCGCCGAGGAACAGGTCGAGCATGTCGATGAATTCGGTGCCCTTGACCGGGTCGCCGCCGATGCCGACGGCCGTGGTCTGGCCCAGTCCTTCCTTGGTGGTCTGGAAGACGGCTTCATAGGTCAGCGTGCCGGAGCGCGAGACGATGCCGACGTTGCCCTTGCGGAAGATGTTGCCCGGCATGATGCCGATCTTGCAGGCTTCCGGCGTCAGCACACCGGGGCAGTTGGGTCCGAGCAGGCGCGACTTGGAGCCGTCGAGCGCGCGCTTCACACGCACCATGTCCATCACCGGGATGCCTTCGGTAATGCAGACGATCAGCGGCATTTCCGCGTCGATGGCTTCGAGGATGGCGTCGGCGGCGAAGGGCGGGGGGACGTAGACGGCGCTGGCGGTGGCGCCGGTGGCGGCCTTGGCATCAGCGACCGTGTCGAACATCGGGATGTGGGACAGGTCGGCGTCGGGGTGTTTGCTGCCGCCCTTGCCGGGCGTGACGCCGGCGACCGTGGCGGTGCCGTAGGCGATGGCCTGCTTGGTGTGGAAGGTGCCCTGACTACCGGTGATGCCCTGGCAAAGGACTTTCGTGGACTTGTCGACGAGAATGGCCATCAGTCAGCGCCCCGCTTGTTTAGCTGCAAAGCTTTTAGCGGTTTGTTGCGCTGCATCAAGCCATTCTAACGTCGACTTTGCTCCTATTTCACACAGGGCGCGCCGAAGCGGTTCACTCACGCAGTGCTGGCGCGGGCCATGGCCCGGAACAGAGCGCTGATGATGATGTGCGTGACCAACAACACCACGGCGACGATGCCAAACTGCAAGGCGTGCTCGAAGCTGTCGGTCTGCTCGCCGGGATAGGGCGTCGTCCGGCCGATGTAGAACGCGTAGCCGGCGAGGCCCACGGCGGCCAGGATCGAGAGATAACTGACGAATTTCAAGGCGCCGGGACCGATGATGGCGGCGATGAACTGCAGCACGACGATCGCGGCAGCGATGACCAGAAACTGATCCAACTCAGGCATGTTTTTCCTCCAAAGGCTTGGGCCCGGCTTCTGTGGCCAGTACCGGTTCAAGGGCTCCCCGGCCTCAGGCTGCCTTCTTCACCTCGGCGGTGATCTTGGCGGCGGCATCGGCCAGATCGTCGGCGGGCACGATTTTCAAGCCGGACTTGGCCAGGATTTCCTTGCCGAGTTCGACGTTCGTGCCTTCCAGACGCACCACCAGCGGCACCGTGATGTCCATCTCGCGGGCGGCGGCGATGACGCCTTCCGCGATGATGTCACAGCGCATGATACCGCCGAAGATGTTGACCAGGATGCCTTTAACGGCCGGGTCCGACAAGATAATCTTGAACGCCGCCTGCACCTTCTCTTTGCTGGCGCCGCCACCGACGTCGAGGAAGTTGGCCGGCTCGGCTCCGTAGAGCTTGATGATGTCCATGGTGGCCATGGCCAGGCCGGCGCCGTTCACCATGCAGCCGATGGTGCCGTCGAGCTTGACGTAGGACAGGTCGTGCTTGGAGGCTTCGATCTCCATCGGGTCTTCCTCGCCCTCGTCGCGTAGGGCGACGATGTCGGGGTGGCGATAAAGGGCGTTGCCGTCGAAGTTCATCTTGCCGTCGAGGCAGATCAGCTTGCCGTCCTTGGTGACGACCAACGGGTTGATCTCGAGCAGGCTCATGTCCTTCTCGACGACCATCCGGTAGAGGTTCTCGATCAGCTTGGAGCACTGCTTGACGAGGTCGCCCTTGAGGCCGAGGGCGAAGGCGATCTTGCGGCCGTGGTAGGCCTGGAAGCCGGTGGCCGGGTCGATCGACATCGTGAAGATCTTCTCGGGCGTGTCGTGAGCCACCTTCTCGATGTCCATGCCGCCTTCAGTCGAGGCGATGAAGGCGACGCGCGCCGTCTCGCGGTCGACGAGGGCGGACAGGTAGAGTTCGCGGTCGATCTGCGAGCCGTCCTCGACGTAGAGGCGGTTGACGACGCGGCCGGCGGGACCGGTCTGGATCGTGACGAGGGTGTTGCCGAGCATCTGGCCGGCAAACGCCTTGACCTCGTCGATCGACTTGGCGATGCGAACGCCGCCCTTTTCGCCAGCCGCCTTTTCCTTGAACGTGCCCTTGCCGCGACCGCCGGCATGAATCTGCGATTTCACGACCCAGACCGGGCCGGGCAGCTTCTTGGCAGCGGCGACGGCTTCGTCAGCGGTGAAAGCGGGGAAGCCTGCGCCCGTCGGGATGCCGTACTGGCGATAGAGATCCTTGGCCTGGTATTCGTGGATGTTCATGGGGGCGCTCCGCGCTAGCTATATCGTGAGTGGTGAGTCGGGAGTCGTGAGTGGCTAACCTCTATTGTTCTCGAGACTACGAATGAGCGACCTGAGCATTTTGCTGACGCGTATGGTCAAATCCAATACAGGCTGGATAAGAGAAGAGGCGGCAAGTTCTACGCGCTCGCAAAGCAGCAGGAGCGTCTCCAACTCTCTAATCGAACCCTGGCTGATGCGCAGAAACTGGACATACATCGCTCTCGTATCCCTCCCGTAACCTTCGGCGATATTTGCCGGCACGGAGACGGAGGCTCGCCGGATTTGCGATGTCATCCCGAACTGCTCGTGTTTTGGGAAGGCTTCGGTAAGCTTGTAGCAGGCGGCCGCTAAATCCATCGCCCGCTGCCAGACATCCAGATCCTGATAAGAAGCGATCGTCGCCCCACTCACGACTCACCACTCCCGACTGCCCCCTTCACTTCCCTTAAGCTGCAAGCTGCGGCGCGATCTTAATGCAGGCGTCCACCAGCCCCTTCACGGACTCGATCGACTTCATGAACATGGCGCGCTCGGCGGAATTCAAATCGATCTCGACGACGCGTTCGGCGCCGCCCGAGCCGATGATGGTGGGCACGCCGACGTAGAGGCCTTTCACGCCGTACTCGCCGTTGAGATAGGCGGCGCACGGCAGCACGCGCTTCTTGTCCTTGAGGAAGCTCTCGGCCATCTCGACCGCCGAGGCGGCCGGAGCGTAGTAGGCCGAGCCGGTCTTCAACAGGCCGACGATCTCGCCGCCGCCCTTGCGCGTGCGATCGACGATCTGGTCGAGGCGTTCCTGGCGGATCCAGCCCATCTTGACGACGTCGGGAAGCGGGATGCCGGCGACCGTGGAGTAGCGGACCAGCGGCACCATGTCGTCGCCATGACCACCGAGCACGAAGGCGGAGACGTCCTGCACGGAGATCTTGAACTCGTCGGCGAGGAAGTGGCGGAAGCGGGCAGTGTCGAGCACGCCGGCCATGCCGATCACCATGTTGCGCGGCAGGCCGGACGACTTCTGCAACGCCCAGACCATGGCATCGAGCGGGTTGGTGATGCAGATGACGAGGGCGTTGGGGGCGTATTTCTTGATGCCGGCGCCGACCTGCTCCATCACCTTGAGATTGATGCCGATCAGATCATCGCGGCTCATGCCCGGCTTGCGCGGTACACCGGCGGTGACGATGCAGACGTTGGCGCCTTCGATGTCGGCGTAGGCGTTGGTGCCCTTCATGGCGCTGTCGAAGCCTTCGACGGCGCCGGACTGGGCGATGTCGAGCGACTTGCCCTGCGGCAAGCCTTCGGCGATGTCGAACAGGACGACGTCCCCCAGCTCCTTCAACCCAATAAGATGAGCCAGCGTGCCGCCGATCATACCGCCGCCGATCAGGGCAATCTTGGTCCGCGCCATCCGTGTCTCCTAGCAATTTGCGGGCATGCGCCCGCGGGCCTAACGATGTACGGGCGTGCGCCCGGGTTCAAAAGGGCTGATGCGCGGGCAGGTAGGGCTCGTTTCGCACGCGCGAGAAGATCCGCGTTGGTAGGACGAAATGCGGGGCGGCTCAAGCCCAAGTCGTAGGCGGAATGCTTGTCATCGACCAAAAGACGATCACTGCCCGGTCTTGGGTCCATTGCCATTGCCGGGCTGGGGATGACGGCCAAGGCGGTTTTCGCGCGCACGCAGGAAGGCTTCGGAGCGCATTTCGGTGAGACGCGAGGCGGTGCGCTGGAAGGCCTCGGCGCCATCGCCGCTGGGGTAGAGCTTGTCGGGCTCGGCTTCAGCGGAGGCGATCAGGCAGACGCGGGCGTCGTAGAGCGTGTCGATGAGATTGATCAGGCGGCGCGCCTCGTTGCGGCGGCTGGGCCCCAGGATCGGGATGCCATCGATCAGGATGGTGTGGAACTCATGGGCGATACGGAGGTAGTCCAGCGAGCCCAGCGGCTGATCGCACAGGTCGGCGAAGCTGAAGCGGGCGGCGCCCATGGATGCCTTGGGAACGTGTACCTTGCGGCCTTTGACGTCGAGGTCGACCGAATCGGAGGGATGCCGGCCCGTCAATCGCTGCCAGTGGCGATCAAGCTCGGCGCGGGCATTCTCGTCAGCCGGCGTGAAGTAGAGCCGCTCGCCCGCGAGCTTGTCGAGACGAAAGTCCTTGGCGGCCTGGACCTCGAAGGTCTCGACGTTTTCCTTCAGAAGGTCGATGAACGGCAGGAAGAGCTGCCGGTTCAGGCCGTTGCGATAGAGGTCGCTGGGGTGGGCGTTGGAGGTCGATACAAGGACGATGCCGCGATCGAACAGGACCTTGAACAGGCGGCTCAGGATCATGGCGTCGGCGATGTCGGTGACCTGCATCTCATCAAAGCAGAGCAGGCCGCTTTCTGAGGCAATCTCGCCGGCGACAAAGGGGATGGGGTCGCCGTCGGTCGTGGCGCGGCCGCGAGCGATGCGCTCGTGCACGTCGGCCATGAACTCGTGGAAGTGAAGGCGGCGCTTGGGGCTAAAACTCACATCCTCGAAAAAGAGGTCCATCAGCATCGTCTTGCCGCGTCCCACCCCGCCATGAAGGTACAGGCCCTGAGGCGCGTCGGCGCGACCGCGGCGGAACATGGAAAAGAGGCCACCGCGGTTGGGCTGCCAGTCGGCCAGGGCGTCAGCAACCGACTGCAGCCGCTCCACCGCGGCTTCCTGCGCCGGATCGGGCTCGATTTCGCGCAGCGCCAGACGGCGCCGGTAGCTGCCGACAATATCGTTCGCCATACCGGCGGCTTACCCCCTGCGCCCTCGTACCGCCGGTTGATACCGGACGGCGCGACGGAATGCCACTTTTCGTAAGCGGCAGCCTGACACATCTATGTGGTAGCCTTTGTGGCGATGCAGCAACTATGGCGGTCAATGGCATCTACTGCCTTAATATGGCCTGTATATTTGCATTTGTGCACCGCGCCAATGGAATGGTAAACGTGCCACAATTTAGCTAAGCTGGCCGTCTTCAACGGCGGCGCCGTTAACCAAGCGGCATGACTTAGAGGGAACCAGAGATCGGAGTTTCATGATGAGCGAACACCGGACCCTGGGAGGAACGATCAGGAAGTTGTGGCCGAAGGAAACGCATAAGTTTCGCGACCACTTGTTGAGGCTCGACAAGGACAGCCGCCGCATGCGCTTCGCGCACGGCGTGTCGGACAGCTTCGTCGAGGACTACGCCAGCCACATGGGAGAGATGGGCTCCATTGTCTACGCCTATGTCGTCGACGGCGAAGTCCACGGCGCCGCCGAGCTCAAGAAGCTGGGTGACACCTGGGGCAAGGAAGCCGAAGCGGCCTTCTCGGTGGAAATGGCGTACCAGGAGCACGGCGTCGGCACGGAACTGATGGGCCGCGTCATCCGGGCGGCGCGCAATCGCGGCGTGCAGCATCTCTATATGAGCTGCCTGGCCGAGAACGCGAAGATGCAGACGATTGCCCGCAAGCACGAGGCGTCGCTGCGTTTCGAATTCGGCGATGTGGTCGGAGAGATTGTGCCGCAGGGCCCAAACTACTTTTCCATCATGGCAGAAGCCATGGACGATCGCGCCGGCTATCTGATGGCCGTTCTCGATCTGCGGGCGCGCGTCGCGAAGGCGGCGTGAGGCATTGCAATGCGTGGCGGTCGGCGCCGCTCACGCGATTTTTTCAAGCCGAAACCCATTCTCCGGGCGATGTCGCAACGCGGTAGCGTGACTCAATCTCTCTCGAAATCCGGCTAGTGCCTTTGGAAAACTCGGAAAAATGAGTCTTCCGCGCAACACTTTGCGCGCGCCGACAAGAAATCTGCATTGTGAATCAACAATCACTGTCAACAAATTCCGCGAACTTGCTCATATTTTTTTTGTGTTCGAAATGATTCGGACTTTCTAGAGGGAGAACTACAATGGCTAAGGCAACTGCACGTAAGGCTGTGAAGAAGGCTCCGGCGAAGAAGGCTCGCGCTGTGGCGAAGAAGCCGGCTCGCAAGGCCGCAAAGACCGTGAAGAAGGCTGCTCCGCGCGCCGCTGCAAAGAAGCGCAAGGCCGCCTAAGACTCGCGCCATCTCGCGCCGGGCCTGGGCACCCGGAACTCGATGGCGCAGTCCGACTTCTGGCTCTCCAAGACCGGTGGCCGCGTGATGCGCCGCCGGTCTTCTTCTTTTGGGAGTCTCAGTCGGCGTTGAACTGATCCTGGAATTTGCCGGGGAAGTGGCAGACGGCTTCGATGTTGTGGCCGTCGGGGTCGAGGACGAAGGCGGCGTAGTAGGAGGCGTGATACTCGGGGCGCAGGCCGGGCGCGCCGTTGTCGGTGCCACCGGCTTTGAGGGCGGCGGCGTAGAAGGCCTGGACCGCGGCCCGGTCGTCCGCCACGAAGGCGACGTGGAGGCGGCCCTTGAGAGACTTGCCGGCGCCGATCCAGAACTGCGGGCGGCCGGGATACCCGAAGCCGGCACCATCGTCGCCCAGCGTCACGATCACGAGTTTCAGCGGCGCGAGGGCGGCCGTGTAGAACGCTTTCGATCGGGCGAAGTCGGAAACCGGAAATCCGATGTGGTCGATCATAGGACGCTCCGACGTGGAGGACTTGTAGGTTGGGTCAACCGAAGGGCGACCCAACATTGAGGCATGGTGCAAGTTGTTGGGTCGCGCTAGCGCTTGACCCAACCTACGCCGGTGCGAAGCCTCGACGCATGCAACCCAACTAAACGCGGCGTTCGACGAGGAGCTTCTTCAGTTCGGCGATGGCCTTGGCGGGGTTGAGACCCTTGGGGCAGGCCTTGGCGCAATTCATAATGGTGTGGCAGCGATAGAGCCGGAAGGGATCTTCCAGGTTGTCGAGCCGGTCGCCGGTGGCCTCGTCGCGGCTGTCGATGACCCAGCGGTAGGCCTGCAGCAGGACGGCGGGGCCCAGGTAGCGGTCGGAATTCCACCAGTAGCTGGGGCAGGAGGTCGAGCAGCAGGCGCACAGGATGCACTCGTACAGGCCGTCGAGCTTCTCGCGATCCTCCCGCGACTGCTTCCACTCCTTGGGGGGCGAGGGCGTGTCGGTCTGCAGCCAGGGCTCGATGGAGCGGTGCTGGGCGTAGAAGTTGGTCATGTCCGGCACGAGGTCCTTGATGACCTGCATGTGCGGAAGCGGATAGATCTTCACGGCGCCGTCGATCTCGCCGCAGCCGCGCAGGCAGGCCAGCGTGTTGGTGCCGTCGATATTCATGGAGCACGAGCCGCAGATGCCCTCGCGACAGGAGCGGCGGAAGGTCAGTGTCGGGTCGATCTCAGTCTTGATCTTGATCAGGGCGTCCAGCACCATCGGGCCGCACTGGTCGAGGTTGATCCAGTAGGTGTCGACGTGCGGGTTGCGGCCGTCGTCCTCGTTCCAGCGATAAATCTTGAACTCGCGCCAGTTGTCGCCGGGGCCCTTCTCGTTCCAGGTCTTGCCCGGTTCGATCTTGGAATTCGTCGGGAGCGTGAGCTGAACCATTGGAAGCGCCGGCTTTCCGTTGTCACCTGGAATGGTTCTAGTGATGCGGCGCAGGCTGGCTGCTTGTCAACGGTGCGATGGTCGCGTCGTGGCGGACCATGCCCTGCTCAATCCACCCGGTGCTTCTTGAGGTCGCGAACCAGGACCGTCAGGCGCTCGGCCACTTCCAGGCCGGTCTGGACCGAGGCCTTGAGCGTGGCGCGGTTCTGAATCAGCTTGTTGAGGCGGTCCTGGCACTCGCCAAAACCGAAGAACAACTGCTCGGGAGCGTTGATCTCGCCGTCCTCGACCGCGCACATGACGTCGAAAGCCGCCTGCGAGGCCAGCACCAGCATGGACGCCACGTCGTTGACGAGTTGCTGGTAGAGCTGAGTTTGTGCGGCGCTGATGCGGGGGCCGTGCACGCCGAATTTCAAAGGGGAGGCGGCTGCGCCCTCGCCGGCAAAGAGCTTGGGATTGCGCTGAAAGCGGCGAAATATCTCGGTCAGGCCGAGGCAGCAGGATTCGAGGTCGCGCAGTGCCGTGCCGGCCTTGCGCCGGGCGCGCGACCGATCGGCGGTCTTCTCCTGCGCCATCCAGTTGATCGTGGCGATCGAAGCGACGGCGCCCAGCGCGGCGATGGCCGGCAGCACAGCGGTGAACGGATCGGGGGCATTGCGCGTATCGCCGTCGGAGGGCGCAGGCACGGTGGGGCCCGGCTGCTCCGCCTTTTCCGGTGCGCCCTTGTCCTTCTTGCGCAAGCCTCTGCCGAGGCCCTTGAGGTCGAGCGGTTTGATCATCGCCTGTCCGCGGTTTGCCGGTGAGCGCGCCAGTCATAACGCGTCCGGCGCCAATTTGCGCCCGACTCAACCACTATTCGTGCGGCGAGTATGGGGCAACCGTCCCGGCGCGGCGCCGGGACGGAGATATGGCTACACGGCGAAGAACTCTCCGTTCGACTGGTTGAGGACGGACAGCACGCCATCCGAAATGCTGAAGTGGGCGCCGTAGATCGAAATCTTGCCCTTAGCCTCCAAGTCCCTGATGAAGGGGAAGGTACGCAGGTTTTCGATCGAGGTCTTCACAGCTTCGAATTCCAGCCGGCGCAGCAGTTCGCTGCGCGACGTGCCCTGGTGGGCCGACAGCACGCGCAGGCGCGCCGGCTCCAGCATCGAGATCCAGTTGCTGATGAAATGCGCCTCGGTCTCGATGGCCGTCGACTGCTCCACCGCGGCCTTGATGCCGCCGCAGCCGGAATGGCCCATGATGACGATGTTCTTCACGCACAGGTTCAGGGCTGCGTATTCCAAAGCGGCGGAGACGCCGTGGAAGCGGCCGCCGGTCTCGTAGGGCGGCACGAGATTGGCGATGTTGCGCATGACGAACAGTTCGCCCGGAATAGCGGAGAAGATCGTCTCGGGATCGACGCGGCTGTCGCAGCACGACAGCATAAACGTGTCCGGGTTCTGGCCATGCTTGGCCAGATGCTCGTACTGGTCGGCGATCGCCGTGAAATGGCGGTGGCGGAAGCGGTGAAAACGCTCCGTCAGGATCTCGGGGAAGTGGGTCATGTTGCTCCGCGCTTCGACTTTGGCGGCCGACCCGTGGGGACGGCCGTGGTGCTGGGTAACGTGGCAGCCAGTACGAGATAACCTGCAATGGCTGAGATGATCGAGCCTACAAGAACGCCGATGCGGATATCCGCAGCGTGCTCCGGCCCCGGGAAGGCGAGATTACCGATGAACAGGCTCATGGTGAAGCCGATGCCGGCGAGCAGGCCGGCGCCCAGCATCTGCGGCCACGTGGTGCCTTCGGGCTTGCGGCCAACGCCCAAACCGACCGCCAACGCAGACGCAAGCACGACGCCAAGAGGCTTGCCGACGACGAGACCCAGCGTGATGCCGAGCGGGATGGACCCCAGCAGCTTGTCCGGCGTCATGCCGGACAGCGAGACGCCGGCGTTGGCGAAGGCGAAGAGCGGCAGGATGGCGAACGTCACCCATGGGTGGAGGCTGTGCTGCAGGACGCCGGCCGGCGGCTCGATGGTGCCGGCGCGATGGGCGCCGGCGGTCAGCGGGATGGCCAGCGCGGTGGCCACGCCGGCCAGCGTGGCGTGGACGCCGGACTTCAGCACGCACAGCCAGATGAAGATGCCGAGCAGGATGTACGGCGCCGTGCGCATCACGCCCTGGCGGTTGAGGGCGATGAGACCGACGATGCCGAGGCCAGCCAGAGAGAGCGCGCCGAGCGACAGCTGCGAGGTGTAGAACACGGCGATGATGACGATGGCGCCGAGGTCGTCGATGATGGCGAGCGCCAGCAGGAAGACTTTTAGCGCCGGCGGCACGCGTGAACCAAGCAGCGACATGACGCCGACGGCGAAGGCGATGTCGGTGGCCGTGGGAATGGCCCAGCCGCGCAGCGCATAGGCGTTGTCGGCGTTGATGGCGAAATAGATCAGACCCGGCACCACCATGCCGCCGATGGCGGCGATGAAGGGCATCGCGGCCTGCGCCGTCGTCGAAAGTTCGCCCTGAAGGAACTCGCGCTTGATCTCGAGACCGACGAGCAGGAAGAAGATTGCCATCAGGCCATCGTTGACCCAGTGCAGCAGCGTCTTGTCGAGAGCGAAATCGCCGATGCGGATGCTCATCGGCGTGTGAATGAGACTATCGTAGGCCTGGCTCAGCGGCGAATTTGCAAGCGCCAGCGCAAGCACGGTTGCGACGAGCAAAAACGATGCGCCCGCCGCCTCATGCTTGATGAAGTCCAATGCGCCACGAAAGCGTCCGTTCAAGTCCATGCTGTGCACCCGTGGCGATTACCAAGCTTCTGGCAAAGCGTAGCTGCGAACCCTGTGCGTGCATGGGGCAAATGGTTCGCATGGTCAACAGGGCGAGATCATAGGCCCGACACGTCGACCGGCGGAGGATCGGTC
This sequence comes from Hyphomicrobiaceae bacterium, assembly GCA_965279065.1. Taxonomy (GTDB): domain Bacteria; phylum Pseudomonadota; class Alphaproteobacteria; order Rhizobiales; family Hyphomicrobiaceae; genus JAKAXS01. Next base: position 3,942,276 of record OZ257134.1, on the reverse strand, counting down.
CAGGCCGCGCGCGAGGCGACGAGTTGCAACTCGTCCGCACCGATGCTGGCGGCAATGATGGCCGCGACGCGGGCAGAGGCCTCGGCCAGGGACTGAGCCATAGACTGAGGCAATGGCCGCCCTGAAAGCCGCGCCGCCAGAAAAGCTGCCGACAAAGCGTCACCGGTGCCATGGGGCACGCCCTGCAGGCGGGGCGCTTGCGTTTGCCAGGCTGCGTCCCGACTCACCGCCACGTTGGCCAGGCCGGTCGTTCCCGCCGGCACCGACGTGACAAGTGCGAGCGGCACACCCAACGCACGCGCCGCGCCCACCGCGCCTGCAGGAGAGGTCACGGGTTGTCCAGACAGCCATTCCAGTTCGAAACGGTTCGGCGTGATCGTCTGGCTGAGGGAGAGCAGCTCAGTGCGGACCGCGGCGGCGACGTCCTCGGGGACGTACAGGCCATCCGGATCATCGCCCAGGACCGGGTCACAGCAGACGTGCGCGCCGGGATTTGCCTGCTGCACCTGCCTGACGGCATCGGCGGCGAACTCCACGTGCGCGACGCTGGGAAAATACCCTGTCAGCACCGCGTCGATGTCGCGCAGCCAGCTGTTACCTGCAAGGGCCGCCAGCATCGCCTGCAACTGCGCGACGGGAATGCCCTGTCCGGCGAAGCGCGCGTGGCCCGGGTGGTTCGAAAGCAGCACGGTCGGCAACGCCACGGTCTCGAAGCCGAGCCCCTGCAGGACCGGCACGATGGCCGACAACCCGACATGGCCGCGGGCCACCATGGATGAGATCACCAGGACTCGCGGCATGCTGGCCAGCTCGCTCTCAATCAAAGTTCTTGCTGGGCGATTAATAGACGGCGTTCGACGATGGTCACGTTGATTTATGACGCATTGCGGCTAATGTTGCACCGCACACGTCGGGAGATACCTCATGCAAGTCCGCCCACGCCGCAGCGTCCTCTACATGCCGGGCGCCAACGAGCGCGCGCTCGAAAAGGCCAAGTCGCTGCCGGCGGACGCCGTCATCCTCGACCTGGAGGATTCGGTGGCGCCCGACGCCAAGGAAGGCGCGCGCGCCAAGGTCTGCAAGGCCGTGAAGGACGGTGGCTATGGCCGTCGCGAAGTGGTCATTCGGCCCAACGCGCTGGAGACCGCCTGGGGGACCGGCGACATCCTTGCCGCCGCGGAGGCAGCGCCCGACGCTATCCTCATCGCCAAGGTAGCGCACCCCGGCGACATCATCAGCGCGGCGAAGATCCTGAAGTCGGTCAACGCGCCGGAAAAGACCAAGCTGTGGGCCATGATGGAGACGCCACAGTCGATCCTGCACGCGGGCGACATCGCGGCGTGCGGGGCGGATCCCGAGAACCGTCTGACCTGCCTGATCATGGGCACCAACGACCTGCTGAAGGAATCGCGGGCCCGGGCCCTGCACGATCGTTTCGCCGTGGTGCCATGGTTGGCCATGACAATTCTGGCGGCGCGATCCTACGGCATCGACATTATCGACGGCGTCTATAACGACTTCAAAGACGAAACCGGGTTCCGCGCCGAATGCGAGCACGGGCGAACCATGGGCATGGATGGCAAGACGCTGATCCACCCTTCCCAGGTCGCGCCTTGCAATGAAATTTTTTCACCGACGGACGAGGAAGTCAGTTGGTCGCGCAAAATCATTGCTGCTTTCGACCAGCCGCAGAACGCCATGAAGGGCGTGATCACCGTCGATGGCAAGATGGTGGAACGGCTGCATCTCGTCATGGCCAAGCGCACCGTTTCGATCGCCAGCGCCGTCACCGAGATCGAGGAGTGGTTCTAGGACGCTCGGCGGAGCCCTTGGCATCCGCGCAGCGACACCTGACCGCTCGCAAAGGCGGCGGCGGCATGCCATACCGCCAGGAAATTTCGCGAGAACGGGCAGGACCAGCAGAGATGACGACGACGAAGACGAACCCCGGCAACTACTTCGAGGACTTCAAGTTCGGGCAGATCCTGACGCACGCCACGCCGCGTACAGTGACCGAAGGGGACGTCGCGCTCTACACGGCGCTCTACGGCTCGCGCTTCGCGGTGCAGTCGTCGGATGCGTTCGCCAAGGCGATCGGCTACCCACGCGCGCCCATCGACGACCTGCTGATGTTCCACTTCGTGTTCGGCAAGACGGTGCCGGACATCTCGCTCAATGCCATCGCCAACCTCGGCTATGCCAACGGCCGCGTGCTGAAGGCGGTCTATCCGGGCGACACGCTCTCCACGACGTCCGAAGTGATCGGTCTCAAGGAGAACTCCAACAAGGAGACGGGCACGGTCTACGTGCGCTCGACCGGGCGGAACCAAAAGGGCGAGATCGTCCTGGAGTACACCCGCTGGGTGATGGTGCGGAAGCGCGACAAGGCTTCGGAGAGCCCCGAGCCGATCGTGCCGCAGCTGTCTGATCGCGTCGATCCAGCCAAGATCGGCGCGGCGCTGCCGCACCTCAATCCCGCGGCCTACGACAATGCCCTGGCCGGCTCGCCGCATCGCTGGGGCGACTACGAGGTCGGCGAGAAGATCGACCACGTCGACGGCATGACGCTGGAAGAAGCCGAGCACGCCATGGCGACGCGGCTCTACCAGAACACGGCCAAGGTGCACTTCAACCAGCACACGGAAGCCAAGGGGCGCTTCGGCAAGCGCATCGTCTATGGTGGCGTGTGCATTTCGCTGGCGCGGGCGCTGTCGTTCAACGGGCTGGGCAATGCCTTCCACCTCGCCGCGATCAACGGTGGGCGCCACGTCTCGCCGTTGTTTGCCGGCGACACCGTCTATGCCTGGTCGGAGATTCTGGAAAAAGCCGAGCTGCCCGGTCGCAGCGACGTCGGCGCGTTGCGCACACGGCTGGTGGCGGTGAAGAACCGCGACTGCTCCGACTTTCCGTTGAAAAACGACAAGGGCGAGTACGACGAAGGTGTGATGCTCGATCTCGACGTGTGGCTGATACTGCCGCGATAAGCTTTGGAGCTAGACCACGCGTCTGACCCCGTAATTTGCTAGCTCAGAACAAGCGGCCGCCATCCGGAACGGCGCGTTCGGGGGTCAACAGAACCACCTCACCGGAGGCGTCAGGGAACCCGAGCGTCAGCACCTCGGACATGAACTTGCCGATCTGACGCGGAGGGAAGTTGACGACGGCGGCCACCTGGCGGCCAATCAACGCCTGCGGCTCGTAGAGCTTGGCGATCTGGGCCGAGGACCTCTTGCGGCCGATCGCGGGACCGAAGTCGATGACCAGCTTCAGCGACGGTTTGCGCGCCTCGGGGTAGGGCTCAGCCTCGACGATGGTGCCTACGCGGATGTCGACCTTCAGGAAGTCTTCGAAGCCGATCGGATCGGCCACAGGTGCCGAGTTATCGTGAAGGAGGTGCATGTTGGGTACCGCAGATGGGGTCGACCGGACTTCTCCCTTGACGTTAGCACGGCAAGCGCCCCTCGCCATTGTCCCGGCCTTCGCTATAGTCTCGCCGCACTTGGGGGGCAGGACGGTCGTCCTTTTGGGATTTGCGGAGCGGACATGATTATCGGTCGATTGGTTGCAGCCTGCCTCACCGGCGCGGCTGTCTTGTCCGTCGCGGCGCCCGCTGTTCTGGCGACCGGAGAGCGGGCCAATGTCGAGGTCAAGGATGCCAGCGGCAAGTCGCTCGGCAATATCGTCGTCACCGATACGACGGGCGGCGCCCTGATCCAGGTCAAACTGTCCGGCCTGCCGCCAGGGCTGCACGGCTTCCATATCCACGAGACGGGCAAGTGCGAGGGCGACTTCACGTCGGCGGGCGGCATCCTCAATCCGCTGGGGGCCAAGCACGGGTTCTCCAACGAGGAAGGGCCCATGGCCGGCGACCTCCCGAACCTGATCGTGCCCGCCAGTGGGGACATCGAAATCGAGCTCGTCACGACGCTCATCTCGCTGGCGGCATCTGGCGAGGAGGGCGTATTCGACGCGGACGGCACGTCGTTCGTGATCTTCGAGAAGGGCGACAACTACATGAGCGACCCGGAAGGCGACGCCGGCGCCCGCATCGCCTGCGGCATTTTTGCGAAGTAGTCCGTACGTCGACTATTTCTCCCGGAGCTTTCGCTGAGCGGAATTGCGCGCCCTGGCCGTTGCAGGCTAAGAGTTGAGCATTGCGCCGGTTGGGAAGTACGGGAACCACGATGGCTGACAAGACCTCGGGGCGGGGCACGCGGGCTGCCCGTCCGCTCTCGCCGCATTTGCAGATCTATTCGCCGCTGATCAACATGGTGATGTCGATCGTGCACCGGATCACCGGGGCGGCGCTCTACTTCGGCAGTGCGCTGTTGGCATGGTGGCTGGTGTCGGCGGCGGTGGGGCCGGAGTACTTCGCTTACGTCGGTTCGTGGCTGAACACGTGGCCCGGCTGGATCGTGCTGTTCGGCTTCACCTGGGCGCTGATCCATCATGCGCTCGGCGGTGTGCGCCACTTTATCTGGGATTCGATCCACGGCTTCGATCTGAAGACGATCGACCTGCTGTCGTGGGGATCACTTGCGGCCTCCGTGACGCTGACGCTGCTGGTCTGGGCCTATGGCCTGCACGCGAACGGGGTGTTCTGATCATGGCGATGCGAACACCGCTCAAGAACGTCCGCTATCTCGGGTCGGCCAAGGAAGGTGCGGACCATTTCTGGAAACAGCGCGTCACCGGCGTCGCCAACCTCATTCTCGGTATCTTCCTGGTGGCGCTGATCGTGAAGCTGGCGGGTGCCGACCACGCCACCGTGAAGGCGACGATCGCCAATCCGCTGTACGGGCTGCCGCTGCTGCTGCTGGCGCTTTCGGCGGCGATCCACATGCGGCTTGGCATGCAGGTCATCATCGAGGACTACATTCACGGTGAGGGCCTGAAGATCGTGCTGCTGATCCTCAACACGTTCTTCGCCATTGCCGTCGGGGCATCGTCGATCTTCGCCGTGCTGAAACTGAGCTTCGGAGGCTGACGCGATGGCTGCTAACGGCAAAGCAAACGGCAAGTCGGCACCCGACAAGGGCCCGGCGGTCAACGGCCGCGCCTATCCGATCACCGATCACACGTACGATGTCGTCGTCGTGGGCGCGGGCGGCGCGGGATTGCGGGCGACGCTGGGCTGCGCGGAAGCCGGCCTCAAGACGGCGTGCATCACAAAGGTGTTTCCCACGCGCTCGCACACCGTTGCAGCGCAGGGCGGCGTGGCCGCCTCGCTCGGCAACATGGGCCCGGACAACTGGCGCTGGCACATGTACGACACCGTCAAGGGGTCGGACTGGCTGGGCGACCAGGACGCTATCGAATATTTGTGCCGGCATGCGCCGGACGCGGTGTACGAGCTGGAGCACTACGGCGTGCCGTTCTCGCGCACGGAAGACGGCAAGATCTACCAGCGGCCATTCGGCGGCATGACGACCGAATTCGGCGAGGGGCCGCCGGCGCAGCGCACGTGCGCGGCCGCCGACCGCACCGGGCACGCAATGCTGCATACGCTGTATGGGCAATCGCTGCGCTATTCGGCCGAGTTCTTCATCGAGTATTTCGCGCTTGACCTGCTGATGGACGACGACGGCGCCTGCCGCGGCGTGATCGCCATGTCGCTCGACGACGGCACGATCCATCGCTTCCGCGCCAAGCGCACGATCCTCGCCACGGGTGGCTACGGGCGCACGTACTTCTCGTGCACCTCGGCGCACACGTGCACGGGCGACGGCAATGCCATGGTGCTGCGCGCCGGCCTGCCGCTGCAGGACATGGAGTTCGTGCAGTTCCACCCGACCGGCATCTACGGCGCGGGCGTGCTGATCACGGAAGGCGCGCGCGGCGAGGGCGGGTATCTCACGAACTCGCAGGGCGAGCGCTTCATGGAGCGCTACGCACCGCACGCCAAGGACCTGGCGTCGCGCGACGTCGTCTCGCGCTCGATGACGATCGAGATCCGTGAAGGCCGCGGCGTCGGCGCGGACGGCGATCACATCTACCTGCATCTGGATCATCTCGATCCGAAGATCCTGCACGAGCGGCTGCCGGGCATCACGGAGAGCGCCAAGGTGTTCGCGGGCGTCGATCTCAGGCGCCAGCCGATCCCGGTGCTGCCGACGGTGCACTACAACATGGGCGGCATTCCCACGAACTATCACGGCGAAGTCTTCACGTTGAAGAACGGCAATCCGGATACGATCGTGCCCGGCCTGATGGCGCTCGGCGAGGCGGCGTGCGTGTCGGTGCACGGCGCCAACCGGCTCGGCTCGAACTCGCTGATCGACCTCGTGGTGTTCGGCCGCGCGGCGGGACTTCGCTGCGCCGATACGATTGAGAAGCGTGCGACGCAGCCAGACCTGCCGCCCGAGGCAACCGAGAAGGCGCTCGCGCGTCTCGACCGCTTCCGTTACGCCAATGGCGCGGCGCCGACGGCGGGGCTGCGTCTTCGCATGCAAAAGGTGATGCAGACGAACTGCGCCGTGTTCCGCGATGGGCCGGTGCTGAAAGAGGGCGTCGAGAAGATCGCCGAGATCTGGAAGGACTCCGACGACATCTCTGTCACGGACCGTTCGCTGGTTTGGAACTCCGACCTGATCGAGACGCTGGAGTACGACAACCTGATCGCGCAGGCGGCAGTCACGGTGGTGGGCGCGGAGAACCGGCAGGAGAGCCGCGGCGCGCATGCGCGCGAGGACTTCCCCAAGCGCGACGACGTCAACTGGATGATCCACACGCTGGCGTGGGCGGACTACGGAACCAAGAAGGTGACGCTCGACAAGCGGCCGGTGCACACCAACACACTGACCAACGAGATCGCGTACATCGAGCCGAAGGCGCGGGTGTATTAGGTGCGACGGTCGCCGCGGTGTCGACTCGTAGGCTGGGTCAAGCCCTCTCGCGCGACCCAACGTCGGAACACTACGCAAGTTGTTGGGTCGTGCTGCGCTTGCCCCAACCTACGAGTCTCACGCTGACTTGACGGTGAACGCAGGCTCGGCAAGCTGCAACGCGTAGCTGCGCACGTCGGGGGGCCAGGTATCCATCTCCGCCGCGAACTTTTCGGCGTCGCCGGCGAAGAGGGCGCGGGTGGCTTCTTCGAAGCCGGGTTCGTTGCCGGCGAGAGCAGTCATGAAGCGATTGGCGGCTTCCTGGGCGAGACGGCGGCGGTCGCCGTCGGGCGACGTCTTGCGGGCGGCTTCGACGAGCTTGCGCAGAGCGACGGACGCGCCGCCCGGCTGCTCCGCGAGCCATTCCCAGTGACGCGGCAGCAAGGTCACCTCTCGCGCTACGACTCCGAGTTTTGGGCGGCCCGGGCCGCGCGGCCCGAGGTCGACCCCCTCGGGCACGACGATCTCCGGCACAAGCGCGGCCAGGCGCTGCGCAATGTCCTTGATGGACCCGCGCAGGTCGACATCGATGGCGCGCGCGGTGCGGTCGTCGAAGATGAGAATGCTGGCTGCGGGGTCGCGCTTCAGCTCGGTTCTGGCGGCTGCGGCGGCCTCAAGGAGCCTTCCAGCGGCCAAGCGTCGGGTGCCCGTAAACGCAGTGCAGGAGAGTATGTCAGACATTTCGCGCTCCTCGTCCGTGTCGAAGCGGCGTATTACCCGGGTAAAACTACGATGTCAATTAAACCCGGATAAAATTATTCGGCCCGTCGGGACCCCTTCCGCCGTGGCCCCGCAGTGCGTACGTGTTGGCCCAGTTGCGCCTCACAATCTCCAGGAGTTCCCCAATGACAAAAGTTCTCTACACGACCAAGGGCTGGGCCACGGGTGGTCGGACGGGGCATGCCGAGAGCGAGGACGGGCGCATCAAGGTGACGCTCGACACGCCAAAGGAACTCGGCGGCGGCGGCGGACAGGGCACCAATCCCGAGCAGCTGTTTGCGATGGGGTATTCGGCCTGCTTCCTCGGCGCGCTCAAGGTCGTCGCCGGCAAGGAGAAGGTGAAGCTGTCGGACGATACCAAGATCACCGCGACGGTCGGCATCGGCCCGCGCGACGACGGCCAGGGCTTCGGCCTCGACGTGGCGCTGCAGGCGACCATTCCGGGCGTCGACAAGGCGGTGGCCGAAGACCTCGTCAAGAAGGCGCACGTGGTGTGCCCGTACTCGGACTTCTCGCGCGGCAACGTCGACGTGAAGCTGTCGGTGGCGTAGGCGGATTCCCTCTCCCCGTCCTTACGGGGAGAAGGGGCATGTCGGCACGCGCGGTGGCGTTTCGAACTGCGACTAGGGCGCCGGCACCTTGGCCTTCGCGATGGCGGGCAGAAGTTGTGCCTTCAGGCTGTCTTCGGTGATGGCGCCGACGTGCTTGTAGACGATCTCGCCTCGGCCGTTGACGATGAAGGTTTCCGGCGTGCCGTAGACGCCCCACTCGATGCCGTTGCGGCCCTTCACGTCGGCACCGATGGCCGTGTAGGGGTTGCCATAGCGACCGAGAAAACGCACGGCGTCTTCCGGGCTGTCCTTGTAGTTGATGCCGTAGACGTCGACGCCGGCGGTCGTCTTGAGCGTTTCCAACAGCGGATGCTCGGCGACGCACGGCGCGCACCACGACGCCCAGAAGTTCACGATCGAGACATTGCCGGATGCGAGCCGGGCGCTGTCGAACGTCGGAATGGCCTTGCCGTCGCTCAGGCCATCGAGGGCGGTCAGCTGCAAGGCGGGCGCCGGCTTGCCGATGAAGGCGGAGGGCAGTTTCGAGGGATCTGCCGTTCGCAAGGCGAGCGCAAACAGCGCGGCGACGGACGCAAAGATCAGTACAGGCGCGATGAGCCAACTCAATCCGCGACGTTTTTCCTGCGGCGATGATGATGCGGTCAAGGTCTGTCCTTTGCCGGCGAGGGCGCGGCGCCGCGGCGCGTGACGCCACGCCGCTCCAGATCGGCGAGCTGCCGCTTCTGGCGGCTTCCGTCGAACAGGAGCCAGCCGATCAGCGCGGCGAGCACGATGACTTCGGCGGCATATGAGGCCCAGATGAAGGCGGCGTGTGGTCCGAGGTCCATGACGCTACTCCGCCGCCGCCGGCACGTGACCGCGCGCGGCGCGCTCGACCTCGGCCATGGTTAACGCCTTGACGCGGCGGCGCAGGATTTCGTTGCGCATGCCCTTGAGGTGGAGCACCAGGAACAGAATGGTGAAGCCGACGGCGCTGATCAGCAGCGGGCGCAAAAGGTCGGGATGGATGGTCGAGCCGCCCATCTTCAGAACGCTGGCGGGCTGGTGCAGGGTGTTCCACCAGTCGACCGAGAACTTGATGATCGGCAGGATGACGACGCCGACGAGGGCGAGTACGGCCGTGAGCTTGGCGGCGGTCGCCTCGTCCTCGAGCGAGGAGCGCAGCGCCATCAGGCCGAGGTAGAGGAAAAACAGGATCAGCACCGACGTCAGGCGCGCGTCCCATACCCAGTACGTGCCCCACATGGGCTTGCCCCAGAGCGAGCCGGTGATCAGCGCCAGCAGGGTGAAGGCGGCGCCGATGGGAGCGGCGGCCTTGGCTGACACGTCGGCCAACGGGTGGCGGAAGACGAGCAGGCCGAAGCTCGACAAGGCGATGATGGAATAGCCCATCATGGCGAGCCAAGCGGCGGGCACGTGGATGAACATGATCTTGACCGTCTCGCCCTGCTGGTAGTCGGGCGGGGCGACGAAGAAGGCGAGGTACATGGCGTAGGCCAATGTGAGCATGGCCACGGCGGCGAGCCAGGGCAGCGCCGTGCCGGAAAGCTCCATGAAGCGCGTGGGGTTAGCCAGTTTCTGCGTGATGGTCTGCATTGGAAAGGGTCTAAAGCCTGTCGCGGTAGCGCGCAATTTCAACTTGTACGGCTTGGCCGGTCGCGCGGGTTAAGCTTGCGTAATTTTGTCGCCAGTTCCTACTGCAGCTGAACCCTTAACGCGGCCGCCGCGGCGAGCGGGCCAAGAACGACACTTGCTAGGGAAATTGCGGCAAGGATCAGGAAGGCCGCCCCCGATCCGGAGGGGCCCATGGTGGCGGCGCTGATGGCGGAGATGCCGAAGATCAGCGTTGGGATGTAGAGGGGCAGCACCAGCAGGGCCAGCAGCAGGCCGCCGCGGCGGGTGCGCAACGTCAGTGCAGCGCCGATGGCGCCGAGGAAACTGATGGCCGGGGTGCCAATCAGCATCGTGGCGATCAGGATGGGGTAGGTGGCGAGGTCGAGGTTCAGCAGGATGCCCAGAACCGGCGCCAGCAATGCCAGCGGAATTCCGGTCGTGATCCAGTGGGCCAGCGACTTCGCGGCGGCGACGGCCTCCAAGGGCAGCGGGCCCATGGCCATGACTTCGAGTGACCCGTCGTCGTGGTCGGCCTCGAAAATGCGTGGCAAGGAGAGGAGTGCGGCCAAGAGCAGGGCGATCCACAGGACGCCGGCGGCGATGCGGGCGAGCAGGTTCAAGTCAGGGCCGAGGCCCAGCGGCATGAGGGCGACGACGATCAGGTAGAAGCCAAGCGCGGTGCCCAGGGCTCCACCTTCGCGGGCGGCAAGCAGGATGTCGCGCTTCAGCAGAGTGAGGAAGGCGCTCATGACGCGGCGCCTCCCAATCGCAGTTCCTGTGCGGTGGCGAGGCCGAGCGGGATGTGCGTGGCGGCGAGAACGAGGCCGCCCGAGGTCACGTGCCCCTGGATGAGGTTCGCCAAAATTGCTGTCGAGGCGGCATCGAGCGACACCGTCGGTTCGTCGAGCAGCCAGATCGGCCGGTCGGCGACGAGGAGGCGGGCGAGGCCGACACGACGCTTCTGGCCGGCGGAGAGATAGCCGGCCGCGATCGCGGCCAGAGGTGTCAGGCCGAAGGCGCCCAACGCAGCGTCGACGCGCGTGGCGTCAACGCGGCCACCTCCGAGGTACGCCGCCCAGAAACACAGGTTCTCCGCGACGGTCTGTTTCGCCTTCACGCCGTTGAGGTGACCGACGTAGTGGCACTGTTCGGCAATCGGCGTGTCGGGGTTGCCGCCATCCAGCCGCATCGATCCGCCCGCCAAGGCGAGAAAACCGGCGACAGCGCGGATCAGCGTCGTCTTGCCGGCGCCGTTGGGGCCGGTCAGCTGCAGGACTTCGCCTGAGCGGAGATTGAAGGAGGTGTTCTCAACAACCAGCCGCGAACCGCGCGCGACAGCCAGCTTTTCTGCGAAGAGGTGCACGCGGGGATTGCCTGGTGGATGCCCGGACGAGGGGCGGTTTGCCGCAAATCTTGCCGTAAGGTGTACTGGAAGTTCGCCGCCGCGGACTATATAAAGGGCAGCAATACGACTGCCAGCGCAAAATGGCGCTCCTAGATCGTCACACGGCTCGGGACAGGTCCGTGTGAGACTAAGAACATCACCGCCGGCGCTCCGGCGGCGCGGCATGCACCAGGACGGGACCGGGTGCGTTCTCTGGAAGGCTTATGGCGAGCTGCGTACGCTCGACTTTGCCGACTTCCGGAAACTCCTCCAGTCCCCCATGGTGCACATGCCAGTTCGGGATCTAGATGGAGGCTTCTGCCTTGAGCGCGAAACCCACTGCGGCTGCCACGCCGATCTCCCTCGATAGCTTCAACTGCCGCAAGACGCTGACCGCGGGTGGTCAGACGTACGTCTATTATTCGCTGCCGGATGCGGAGAAGAACGGGCTTAAGGGCATATCCAAGCTGCCGTACTCGATGAAGGTTCTACTTGAGAACCTGCTGCGCAACGAGGACGGTCGTTCCGTCACCAAGGCCGACATCGGCGCCATCGCCGGCTGGCTGGACGACAAGGGCAAGGCAGGCAAGGAGATCGGCTTCCGGCCAGCGCGCGTGCTGATGCAGGACTTCACCGGCGTTCCGGCCGTCGTCGACCTGGCGGCGATGCGCGACGGCATGACGAAGCTGGGCGGGGATCCGACGAAGATCAATCCGCTGGTGCCGGTGGATCTCGTCATCGACCATTCGGTGATCGTGGATGCGTTCGGCAGCGCGACGTCGCTGCAGCAGAACGTCGATCTCGAATACGAGCGCAACGGCGAGCGCTATAACTTCCTCAAGTGGGGCCAGGGCGCTTTCGCAAACTTCCGCGTCGTGCCGCCGGGCACCGGCATCTGCCATCAGGTGAACCTGGAATATCTGGCGCAGACGGTGTGGACCAACGAGATGACGGACGGCGCCGTCGTCGCCTATCCCGACACCGTCGTCGGCACCGACAGCCACACGACGATGGTCAACGGCCTGGCCGTGCTGGGCTGGGGCGTCGGCGGCATCGAGGCGGAAGCGGCAATGCTGGGCCAGCCGCAATCCATGCTCATTCCGGAAGTGATCGGCTTCAAGCTGACCGGCAAACTCAAGGAAGGCGTGACGGCGACCGACCTGGTGCTGACCGTGACGCAGATGCTGCGCAAGAAGGGCGTGGTCAACAAGTTCGTCGAGTTCTTCGGACCTGGCCTCGACAACATGACGCTGGCTGATCGCGCCACGATCGCCAACATGGCGCCGGAGTACGGTGCGACGTGCGGGTTCTTCCCGGTCGACGGCGAGACGCTGCGCTACCTCACGATGTCGGGCCGCGAGGCTGCGCGCATCGAGCTGGTGGAGGCCTATTCCAAGGCGCAGGGGCTGTTCCGTGTCGCCGAGGCCGGAGATCCTGTGTTCACCGATACGCTGGAGCTGGACCTTGGTGCGGTCGTGCCGTCGATGGCAGGACCGAAGCGGCCGGAAGGGCGCATCGCGCTGACCGACATCAAGAGCGGTTTTGCGACGGCACTGGAAAGCGAATACAAGAAGGTCGGCGAAGGGGCCAAGAAATCGGCAGTCGACGGCCGCGATTATAAGCTGGGGCACGGCGACGTCGTGATCGCCGCCATCACCAGCTGCACGAACACCTCCAACCCGAGCGTGCTGATCGCGGCGGGGTTGCTGGCGCGCAATGCCGTGCTGAAGGGCCTGAAATCCAAGCCGTGGGTGAAGACGTCGCTGGCGCCGGGATCGCAGGTGGTCGCGGCCTACCTCGAGAAGGCCGGGCTGCAGACGTATCTCGATCAGGCCGGGTTCAACCTCGTCGGCTTCGGATGCACCACGTGCATCGGGAACTCCGGACCGCTGCCGGCCGAGATCTCGAAGTCGATCAACGACAACGGGATCGTGGCGGCCGCGGTTCTCTCGGGCAACCGCAATTTCGAAGGTCGCGTCAGTCCTGACGTGCAGGCGAACTATCTCGCGTCCCCACCCCTGGTGGTCGCCTATGCGTTGGCCGGATCAGTGACGAAGGATCTGACGACCGAGCCGCTCGGCGTTGGCAGCGATGGGCAGCCGGTGTTTCTGAAAGAGATCTGGCCGACGCTGCACGAGATCCAGCAGTTCATCGCCGATAATATCTCCCGGGAGCTGTTCAAGTCGAAATACGACGACGTGTTCAACGGCGACGAGAACTGGCGCGGCATCGAGACGAGCCAGGGGCTGACGTATGCCTGGCAGGATGCCTCGACGTACGTGCAGAACCCGCCTTACTTCGACGGCATGACGAAGACACCGAAAGCTGTCGCCGACATCCAGAGCGCGCGCATTCTCGGGTTGTTCGGCGACAAGATCACGACTGACCACATCTCGCCGGCGGGTTCGATCAAGGCGGCGTCGCCGGCGGGCAAGTATCTGCTCGACAACGGCGTGGCGATTGCCGACTTCAACCAGTACGGAACGCGACGCGGCAATCACGAAGTGATGATGCGCGGCACGTTCGCCAACATCCGCATCAAGAACCACATGGTGAAAGATCCGGCCGGTAACGTGAAGGAAGGCGGCTTCACGGTGCACTATCCCTCCGGCGCACAGATGGCGATCTACGATGCCGCCATGCAGTACGAGAAGGAAGGCGTGCCGCTGGTCGTGTTCGCGGGCGTCGAGTACGGCAACGGCTCATCGCGCGACTGGGCGGCGAAGGGCACGAACCTGCTGGGCGTGAAGGCCGTCATCTCGCAATCGTTCGAGCGCATTCACCGCTCCAACCTCGTCGGCATGGGCATCGTGCCGTTTACGTTCGAGGAGGGGACGAGCTGGGTCACGCTGGGGCTCAAGGGCGATGAGACGGTGACCATCACCGGGCTCACCAGTGTCAAGCCACGGCAGAAGATGAGCGCGCACATCACGCGTCCGGACGGCACGTCGTTCGACGTGCCGCTGCTCTGCCGCATCGATACGCTGGACGAGTTGGAGTACTTCCGCAACGGCGGCATCCTGCACTACGTGCTGCGGAACCTGGCGGCGGCGGCCTGATAGACGCGTCGAATACTGGGGGTCAGACCTGAGGTCTGACCCCATCTCGACGCGAGCTACGCCGCCTTCTTTGATCTCTTTTCGGCCTGTCTCGCCTTCCAGAGATCGTGCTGAATCTGCATGCCGAGCCACATCTCGGCCGAGCCGCCTGTAAAGCGTTACTCTTTGTACGCTGCATTTGGTGTCGTTTGCCACGGTTTTCTGTGGGATTTGTCCGGCGCATGAGCGGTGCTAATGTCGGGGGCAGGTACTCACGTCAGAGGAACGAATGCTGAAGCGCGTCGCGACGGGTCTGATCATGTGCATCGCGATGGCGGTTGGACCGGCGGGCGTCTCCCAGGCGCAGATGGAGCCGGGATCGGCGATGGTGTCGCGGCCCGTGACGGCGGTGATCGAGCTGTTCACCAGCCAGGGGTGTTCGTCCTGCCCTCCCGCCGATGCGCTGCTGAAGAACATCGCGGCAAGCCACAAGGACGTCATGGCGCTGTCGCTGCCGGTCGACATCTGGGACTACATCGGCTGGAAGGACACGCTGGCCTCCGCCAAGAATTCGGAGCGGCAGCGCGCCTACTCGCGATTGCTGGGATCCGGGCCGGTCTACACGCCGCAGGTGGTGATCAACGGTGTATCCCAGGCCATCGGCTCGGATTCGCGTGAGATCGACGCGGCGATGGAGAAGGCCAAGGCGGCGCTCAGCACCAAGCACGTGCCGGTGCAGCTCTGGCCGCATCGCAACAGCGTCATCATCGAATTGGGCAACGCGCCGGCCGGCGCCGACGTCAAGGAATCCACCATCTGGCTCGCCGTCGTGCAGAAGTCGGTCGACGTGCAGGTTCAGCGCGGCGAGAACGCTGGCGAGACGTTGACGTACCACAATGTCGTCCGCGAGTTGACGCCTGTCGGGGTGTGGACGGGCCAGGCGGCAACCATCCAGCTGCTGCGGTCGGCCTTCATGCGTTCGGATATCGAGGACATCATCGTACTGATCCAGGAGGCCGACTACGGCCCGATCATCGGCGCAGCGTGGCTGGGACTCTAGGTGCCGATCGGCACGCGATTCAATGCAGCGGCTAGAATAGACTTTCGCGATAAAGCAACGCGAGGCGTGCCGCGCCGGGCAATACGTGGCCGGCGCCGAGCCTGTCGGACGACGGCACGTCATTGCCCGAAGCTGCCCAGCCGTTGGGGTAACGCAGGCTGATGCTGGCGGGGCTGCCGCCCAGTTGCGCCGTCTTCTCCGCTATCTTGGCCTGCAACGCTGCCGTGTCTACGGCGTCCGACCGAGGGACTGCCCGCTCGATGGCGCTCTTCGATAGTTCGAGTTCGAGCCTGGCGTTGAGCACCACGCGCTCGTCGCCGGAGATCGTGGCGAGTTCGCTGGCGCGATCGAGGTAGGCGCGATCGTTGGTTTCAAGCTGCCGCTGGGCGCTGCGGCGTTCGCCGATCGAGTACACCTGTTTTCTGTCGAAGACCATCGCGGCCAGCTGGTCGCGGTCGAGGCCGAGATAGCGCCGGGCGTTGCTGTCTTCCACGTCGGGAGCGTTCTGCAGCTCGGCCAGGGCATCGGCGCGCGCCTGGCGCAGGCCGTCGACCAGGGAGACCGGCGTCAGCTTCGCAACAGCAGGTGCAGGCGAGCGACTTTGCTCTGGAGGCGGACCGACAGGAAGCGCGACGGGCGCTTGCGGCACTGGACCGTAGAGTTGCGCCAGTGACACGGCGGTTGTCGGCATGAAGGAGGGCCTCGGGACGCGTTACACCGCCAGCAGTACCCGAGCAGACTTAATGTGCCGTTAGACCCACGTGCGGCATCGTGACGAGCGTTAACGAGAGCTTGCGGCTACGTCCCAAATCCGCGTTGCTTCAGCAGGCCACGGATCTCCGGCGGGCGGCCGCGGAAAGCGACGTACGCGTCGGCCGGATCGCGGCGGTTGCCTGCTGAGTAGATATGCTTTTTGAGCCGGCCCGCCGTCTTCTTGTCAAAGACGTCGCCGGTCTCCTCGAAGGCTGCGAAAGCGTCGGCGTCCATCACTTCCGACCACAGATAGCTGTAGTAGCCGGCGGCGTAGCCACCCATGATGTGCAGGAAGTGCGGCAGGCGATGGCGCATCACCATGGCCTGCGGCATCGAGATGCGTTCCAGCGTCCGGCGTTCGAAGTCCGTGATGTCGAGACCCTGCGGGTCGGCGGAGTGCAGGTCCATATCGACGAGAGCGGACGAGGTGAATTCGACCGTTGCGAAGCCCTGGTTGAAGTTGCGCGCCGCCTTCAGCCGCTCGAGAAGCTTCTTGGGCATCGGCTTGCCGGTCTTTTCGTGCAGGGCGAATTTCTCCAGCACCTCGGGGCGAGACAACCAGTGCTCGTAGAGCTGCGAGGGCAGCTCGACGAAATCGCGCGACACGGCCGTGCCGGCGAGCGAGGGATAGGTGACGTCGGAGAGCAGGCCATGCAGCCCGTGGCCGAACTCGTGGAAGAGCGTGCGGGCATCGTCGAACGACAGCAGCGTCGGTTCGCCTTCGGCGCCGCGGGCGAAGTTCATGACATTGACGATGATCGGCCGCGTCTCGCCGCCGAGCTTCATCTGCGAGCGAAAGGCCGACATCCAGGCGCCGGATTGCTTCGAGGGTCGGGCGAAATAGTCGCCGAGGAAGACGCCGACGTGATCGCCGCCGCGCGTCAGCACCTCCCAGACGCGGACGTCGGGGTGGTAGCGCGGGGCGTCGGGCAGTTCCTTGAACTTCAGGCCGAACAGCTTGGAGGCCGTGTCGAAGGCTGCGGCGATCATGTTGTCGAGCTGCAGGTAGGGACGGATCTCGCCATCGTCGAGGTCGAAGCGGGCCTTGCGTTCCTTCTCGGCGTAGTAGCGCCAGTCCCAGGCCGCGATCGGGAAGTTGCCGCCTTCGGATTGGGCCAGCCGCTGCAGCGCCTCGCGCTCCTCGGCGGCACGTTTGACGGCGGGCGCCCAGACCTGGCCAAGGAGATCACGCACGGCCGCGGGCGTCTTGGCCATCGTGTCGTCGAGGGCGAAGTCGGCGTAGGTGGCGTAACCGAGCAGGTTTGCCAACTCCGACCGCAAGGCAACGATCCGGGCCACGATCTCGCGGTTGTCGGTCTTGCCACCATTTTCGCCGCGGCGGGTCCAGGCGCTGAAGGCTTCCTCGCGCAGGTCGCGACGGCTGGAGAACTGCAGGAAGCTCTCGACGCTGGACCGCGCCAGGGTGATGGCATGCCCCTTCAGGCCAAGGTCGGCCGCGGTGCGGGCGGCGGCCTCGCGCACGCCCTCGGGCAAGCCGGCGAGATCGGCCTCGCCATTCAGCACAAGGCGCCAGCCTTGCTCATCGGCCAAGACATTCTGGCTGAACTGGGTTTTCAACTCTGCCAGCTGGCCGTTGATCTCGGCGATGCGCTTCTTGTTCTTGGCGGAGAGCTTCGCGCCCGAGCGGACGAAAGCCAGATACGTGCGATCGAGCACGCGCGCCTGTTCGTCGTCCAGACCAAGGCGCTCACGCCGCGCGTGCAGGTCGGCGATGCGGGCGAAGAGTTTGGCGTTGAGGTAGATGGCGGAATAGTGGGCGGCGAACTGGGGCGCGAGATCGCGCTCGATCGCCTGCAGCTCCGGGTTCGTGTCGGAACTCGACAGATTGTAGAACACCTCGGCGACGCGGTTCAGCGTCTCGCCGGCCTTCTCCAGCGCAACGACAGTGTTGGCGAAGGTGGGCTTGGGCGGGGCCGAGGCGATAGCTCGGATCTCGGTGCGATGCTCGGCGAATGCCACCTTGAAGGCGGGCGGATAGTGCGCGGGCTTTATGTCGGCAAACGGCGGCAACTTGAACGGGGTGCGCCACTTTGCCAGCAGAGGATTGGCAGGCTTGGCTTTGGCTTTGGAGGGCTTCGTCTCTTTGGATACCGGCTTGGCCATGCGTGAGAGGTCCTCAATTCGCAAGTGAGCGGGATCGATAGCGCATCGCTTGCTGCGGCGCCAATCTCCTTGGGAACTGACTTAGGCACAGACCGCGGCGACGCCAAGACGGGACGCCAAAACAAGCGAAGGACCGGTGGGGGAACCGGTCCTTCTCATTGCAGGGCAGACAAGACTTAGGAGAGCTACCTTCGAGACCCGCTCAGCGCCCGGTCGGTGGGCTGGGGGGCTAGTCCGAACTCGGTCGCTAAAGTGAACCAGTCCCGGAGGCAACGATTGGATAGTGCCCCGTATTTGCGGCGGGCGCACGTCCCGGCGGCGACGCGATCGCGGCGGACTGAGGGTATTTTGGTGGATGTCTTGTTGGGCTTTTCGCCGGCGCCAGCGGAGAAAGGTTGGCCCGATCCGCGGGAGAGAAGGCTCGGATTGGGATTGGGGGCTAGTCTCCGAGACAGGGATGCGGATCGGGCCAATCGCGGTTTTGGCGCCGGAATGTGACGATCCTGTGGAGCCGGTACAGCCGGCTGCGTCACGACTTTTTGTATTCAGCGTGAGCTAGCACCTTGAAAAACGCCGCGATGCAGTCAATCATCGGAAGGTCCAAACAGGAGGCGCGCTTGAGCGAATCCGAACCGATAGCATTCAGCCCGCGCCAAGCGGGCTTACGCGACGCAGTTCAATCCAGTGCCACATCTGCCCCACGCCGGGACGTTCCGACCGTTACGGCTTTCAACCGACAAGAGCTGAACGAGATTCTCGCCGTCTACGGCCGCAAGGTCGCGGCCGGCGAATGGCGCGACTATGCGCTCGATCTCGGCCGCGAGCGGGCGGTGTTCTCGGTGTTCCGCCGATCGTCGGAATGTCCGCTCTATCGTATCGAGAAGTCGCCGAAGCTCGCGCGCAAGCAGGGGGCCTACAGCATCGTGGCGGCGACAGGCCTGATCCTGAAGCGCGGCAACGAGCTGCGTCGCGTCCTGTCCGTGCTGGAAAAGGGCGTGCGACTGGTCGAGGCTTGAGCTCTCGGCGTGGCACATGCACGTGAAAACGAAAGGGCCCCGCTCATCACGGGGCCCTTCGCTATTCAAGTCTCAACCGATCACTATTCGCGGCTGCCGAACAGGCTCAGCAGCGAGGTGAACATGTTGATGAAGTCGAGGTAGAGGCTCAGCGCGCCCATGATGGCGCCCTTGGCGACCAGCGTCGCGTCGTGGCGGATGGCGTAGTAGCCGTCCTTGATCTGCTGCGTGTCATAGGCCGTGAGGCCAGCGAACACCAGCACGCCGATCGCCGAGATGGCGAACTGCAGCGCGCTGGACTGCAGGAAGATGTTGACGAGGGCGGCGATGACGATGCCGATCACGCCCATGAACAGGAACGAGCCCCAGCCCGAGATGTCACGCTTCGTCGTGTAGCCCCAGACGCTCAACGATGCGAACGCGGCGGCGGTGACGAAGAAGACCTGGACGATCGACTGCCCGGTGTAGACCAGGAAGATCGAGGACAGGGACAGGCCCATCACGGCCGCGAAGGCCCAGAAGGAGATCTGTGCGGCGCCAACGCTCATCTTGTGAACGCGGAAGGACAGGAAGAACACAAACGCCAGCGGAGCCAGCATGATGACCCACTTCAGGGGCGAGCCGTAGAGGGCAACGCCGGTCTGCGTCAGCATCGTGCCGTTACGCAACGTGGCGACCGCCAGCGACGGGTCCGTCGTGGTCGTCACCAAGGTCATGGCGTAGGCGATCAAGCCCGTGAGGGCGATGCCGGCCGCCATGTAGTTGTACACGCCAAGCATGTACGCGCGCAGACCCTCGTCGACCCGCACGTCGGTGCGTGTGGTCGAGCCGGTGCCGGCCTGCGGGTATCTGTCTTCGAGAGCCATCTGATCAATCCCTTTCAAAAGCTCTTTTGCAAACCTCAGTTTGCGCATGGAATATGTCCCCATGCCGACGTCAGTTCAAGGGTGTATAGAGTAATATTGTTGGGCTGCTAGGTGCCCGTTCTATCTGAGAAAACCGTCATGTGCCGACTTTATCCGCCGCGAAGGTAAGGAACCGGTCTGGCGCGCAGCACCGCCAGGGTGCCGACGCCGCCAAAAACCGCAACTAGGCCCAGTGACAGAGCCAGCACCTGCAGCACCGGCCCCCAAGAAAACGCGAACGGGATCTGCATGACGTGCTCGACCGCGACGTAGGCGGCGACGCCGCCGAGAACGACGGCGAAGATGGCCGTGATCGACGCGAGCAGCGCATATTCGAGGAAGTGCGACGTCAGGATGCGGCGACGGGTAGCACCGAGCGTTTTCAGAATAACGGCCTCGAGGACGCGGCGGCGCTGCGCGGTGGCAAGGGCTCCGGCAAGGACGAGGGCGCCAGCCAGCAGCGTCACACCGCCAGCGACGCGCACGGCGACCATGACTTTCGAGAAGATCGAGTTGAAGGCGTCGATGGCGTCCTTGACGCGAACGGCGGTGACGGCCGGGTAGGCCTTGCCCAGTGTGCGCGACAGGCCGACCTCCGTCTGCAGGCTGGCGGACTTCGGCAGCGTGACCGTCGCCAGCAGGTTGTGCGGGGCGCCCTGAAGGGTATTGGGAGAGAAGACCATCACGAAGTTGAGGTTGAGGTTCTCCCACTTCACCTCGCGCAGGTTGGCGATGCGCGCCGAGATGTTGCGGCCGAGAACGTTGACCGTGACCATGTCGCCGATCTTCACGCCAAGCTTGTGGGCCAATTCGGACTCGAACGACACGAGCGGTTCGCCGCTGTAGTCGGCGGGCCACCACTCGCCCGCGACGAGCTTGGAGCCCTCGGGCAGCGTCGTCGCGTAGGTGAGGCCGCGGTCGCCGTTGAGCACCCACTGGGCTTCTGGGGGCGCCTTGATGTCCTCGACGTTGGTGTCGCCCAGCTTGACGAGACGGCCGCGCAGCATCGGCGCATCGACGAGATGCGTGCCGGGCACTTCCTTTTCGACGAGGGCTGCGAAGGCCGGATACTCTGCCTTGGGGATATCGAGCACGAAGTAGTTGGGCGAGTTCGCGGGCATGCGGCTCGTCAATTCGCTGACCAGGGACGCATCGGCGAGAGCCACGGCGGACAGCAGCGAGAGACCGGCGCCGAGCGAGAGGACGACCGAGCGCGTGAGGCCTCCGGGTGCGCCGAGGTTTGAGATGGCCAGCGCGAGTTCGGGCAGGCGCGGGCGGCGCATGCGGCGGGCGGCCCAAGTAACGGCGGTGCCGAGCGCCCAGAACACGGCGAAGATCACCGTGACGCCGATACAGAAATAGAGCGCGATCAGGCGCGCATCCGACAGCAGGACGGCGAGTGCCACTAGGGCTGCGGCAACGGCCGCCACCATCCCGACGATCAGCCAGCGAGGCCGGCCGCTACCCGACGCCACCTCGTCACGGAACAGGACGCTCGGAGAAACTAGTTCCGCGCGGCCGAGCGGCCAGAGCGTGAAGAGCAGCGCGACGAGCAGGCCATAGAGCGCGCCCAGGCCGACGCTGGCGGGCGTGACGGACAGCGAGGCCCTGATGGGCAGCATGTCGCCGTAAAAGCCGTTGATGAGTACCGGGACGAGGTAGCCCAGCACGATGCCTATGAGGATGCCGACGACGGCGATGGCCGTCACCTGCATCAAAAACAGGATGAAGATGACGCGGCTCGTCGCGCCAACGCTTTTCATCGTGGCGATGACCTTGCGGCGGCGGTCGATGAACGTCGCCACGGCGTTGGCGACGCCGACACCTCCGACGAGCAGCGAGGCCAGGCCCAGCATGGTCAGGAACTGCCGCAGGCGTTCCAGCGTCCGACTGACCTGCGGTGAGGGATCGCGGCGGTCGGCGACCGTGAAGCCGGCGTCGGGGATCTCTTTCTTGATGCGGTCGCGAAATCCGGCCAACGCCGAGGCGTCGGCGCCGGCATCGCCGGGCAGCTTCAGGGCGTAGCGCCAGCGCACGAGGGCGCCCGGCTGCACGAGGCCAGTTTTCATCAGCGTTTCGGTCGAGACGAGCACGCGGGGGCCGTACGTCAGGCGATCGATGAGGCCATCGGGCTCCTGGCTGACGGCGGCGCGCACATCGACTTCGGCCTCACCGACGCGCATCTTGTCTCCGACCTTGAGGCCCAGGCGTTCCAGCAACGCGGGATCGACGGCGGCGGCGTTGGGCACGCCGGCAATGGCGGAGGCGAAATCGACGCCGTCCGCGAGGGAGACTTTGCCGGCCAGCGGGTAGGCGGCGTCGACGGCCTTGAGCTCGATGAGGGACTGGTCCTCGCCGTCGAGGCGGCGGCCCATGGTGCGCATGGTGGCGGTTTCGCTGACGCGGCCCTGGCTGTCGAGCCAGGCGCGCTCCTTGCCTTCGGCACGCGTGTGCATGCGCGCGAAGGTGACGTCGCCGCCGAGGATGGCTTCGCCCTGCTTTTCGAAGCCGGCGCGCAACGCATCGGACAGTGCGCCAACAGCGGTGATGACCATCACGCCGAGTGCCACGCAGGCAATGAAGACGTAGAAGCCGCTGAGGCCGGAGCGGAGTTCGCGCACGGCCATGCGCGTGAGGTCGGCCCATGAGATGCCGGATGCGCGTTGGCGCGGCGCTGGCATGTCCGTGGCTGTTGTGGTCGTCATGCGGCGACGGCCCGCTCGTCGGCGGCGATGAGGCCGTCGGCCATGCGTATGACGCGCTCGCATTCGGCGGCGAGGCGTTCGTCGTGCGTCACCAGGACGAGGGTGGCCTGGCGGCGGCGCTGCAGGCCGAACAGGAGATCGATGACCTGACGGCCGTTCTTGGTATCGAGGTTTCCGGTCGGCTCATCGGCGAGTAAAATCTGCGGATTGGGCGACAGCGCGCGAGCCAGTGCCACGCGTTGCTGTTCGCCGCCGGAGAGCTGGGCCGGGTAGTGGTCGAGCCGATGGCCGAGGCCGACTTCGGTCAGATGCGCACTGGCGTTGTCGAAGGCGTCGGCGTGGCCGGCGAACTGGCGCGGCAGGGCGACGTTCTCCAACGCGGTCATCGTCGGCACCAGGTGGAACGACTGGAACACGATGCCGATTTCGCGACCGCGGACGATGGCGAGATCATCCTCTCCAAGGCGTGTGAAATCATGACCCGCGACCCTGACGTTGCCTGAGCTGACACGTTCCAGGCCGGCGAGGACCATCAGCAGCGATGTCTTGCCGGAGCCGGACGGGCCGACAATGGCGACCGACTGGCCCGGTGCTATGCCGAGATCGATGCCGCGCAGAATATCGACCGGGCCGGCGCGGCTCTCCAGGGTGAGGTGGACATTTTTCAGGTCAATGATGGGGGCGGCCAAGCGGGTGGTCTCCAGGCAGGATTGTCGTCAGGCTTGTCTGGGGCGGTGCGCCCTTCTACGTAACTGTCAACATGGGCGAGGCCTCTGGATGTTGGGAAGCACGAAATTGAAACCACGCGGCAGGCTCGTTCGTATCGGGGTGCAAATGGTGGCCGCTCTGGCGGTTTGCAACGCAATCGTGATTTCAAGCATGGCAGCCAGGGCAGACAACGGCGGCGCACCGATACGAATCGTCGCGTTTGGCGACAGTTTGACCGCCGGATACGGGCTGAAGCCGTCCGAAGCGTTCCCAATCCAGCTGCAGGCGGCGCTGAAGGCCAAGGGGCACAACGTCGAGATCGTGAACGCCGGCGTTTCAGGCGACACGGCGCCGGCGGGGCTGGAGCGTTTCGACTGGGCCGTACCGGAGGGCACCGAGGCGGTGATCCTGGAACTGGGCGCCAACGACGCGCTGCGCGGGCTCGATCCCAAGCAGACGCGGGCGAGCCTGGAGACCATTCTCGGCAAACTCAAGGCACGCAACATCGACGTGCTGATGGCGGGGATGCGGGCGCCGAGCAACTGGGGCGAAGATTACCGCGCGACGTTCGACGCGATCTATCCGGATCTGGCAAGCGGGCATGGGACGCTGCTGTACCCGTTCTTCCTCGACGGGGTGCTGCAGGACGCGAAACTCAACCAAGACGACGGCATGCACCCGACCGCCGGCGGCATCGGCGTGATCGTGGAGCGCATCCTGCCGTCGGTGGAGGCACTGATCGCCCGCGTCGAAGCGCGACGGGCGACGAAAGGTTAGTCTGCCAGGACGCACAGGCACACTATCCGGCACTTTGGACGTGCCCCACGTTCCAACTCTAACAACAACGTCATCCCGTGCATCGGCACGGGATCCACGCCAGCATCAGCAATTGCGACGTCGCTGGACTACGTTGGACCGTTGAGCGAGAACCTGCCGCGTTGGTTCAGCGGAGACTGGCGTGGGTCCCGACCTACGTCGGGATGACGTTGGTGGGTATAGCAATGTTTGCTTCGAACTTCGGTGGGGTCAGACCCATGGGTCTCGAGTGGCGCTGACTTTTCTTGGCGAGGTGCAGCCACTATGTTCGGTGCACGAGACAGCGGAGCGGGACATGCCGCGATTGTTCACTGCGATCGAGTTGCCGGAGGCGCTGCGGGAGGATCTATCGGCGCTGGAGGCGCCGCTGCCCGGGGCGCACTGGACGCACGAGGACAACCTGCACATCACGCTGCGGTTCGCGGGCGATGTTGACAACCGCATGGCGGACGAGTTTGCAGCGGAGCTTTCCGGCATCGACCTCGACTCGTTCACGCTGCGCATCAGCGGGGTGGGCGCGTTCGGCGGCGACACGCCGCGCATTCTCTACGCCGGCGTTTCTCCGTCGCCGCAGCTCGAGGCACTGGCGCGGGCCCACGAGCGGGCAGCGCGCAACGCCGGACTTGAGCCGGAGAAGCGGACGTTCAAGGCGCACGTCACGCTGGCGCGGTTGCGGCGCGGTCGCGGTGAGGCGGTCGCGCGCTGGCTGCAGCGGCACGCACGGTTTACTTCGGCGCCGTTCGCCGTGACGCGCTTCATGCTGATGTCGTCGCGGCCGAAGACGGGCGGCGGACCGTACGTGGAAGAGGCGGCGTATCCGCTGCAAGGCGGCGCCGCGTTCTTCGGCGTCGATGCCGAGAGCGGGTACTGAATTCCCTCTCCCCGTCCTTCACGGGGAGAGGGTTAGGGGCACGTTCTCGCGGGACGGGAAACGCCAAAAAGGTCCTTGGCAGCGGAGTGCAAATAGCTGCCCCTCATCCCGACCTTCTCCCCGCGCGCGGGGAGAAGGAGTTGTCGCTCCTACTTCGGGGCCAATCGGATGGCGCCGTCGAGGCGGATGCTGACGCCGTTGAGCATCGTGTTCTCGCAGATGTGGACGGCGAGCTGGCCATACTCGGCCGGATGGCCGAAACGCGAGGGGAAGGGCACCTGAGCGGCGAGTGCCTGCGCCGTTTCCTCCGACAGGCCGTCGAACATGGGCGTGCGGAACAGGCCGGGCAGGATGGTCGCGACACGGATGCCGTCACGCGACAGATCGCGGGCGATGGGCAACGTCATCGACTGCACGCCACCCTTGGACGCCGCGTAGGCGACCTGGCCGATCTGGCCGTCTTCGGCGGCGACGGAGGCGGTCGAGATGACGACGCCGCGCTCGCCGTCGGGCTGCATGGCCTCAACCGACATCAGGCCAGCGGCGAACTTGGTGATCATGGCGAAGGTGCCAATCAGGTTGACCTCAACCACCTTGCGGAACGAGGCGACGTCGTGGGCTTCGATGCCGCCGGTCTCCTTGACACGGCGTGCCGTGCGCTTACCGGCGGCGATGCCGGCGCAGTTGACGAGAATGCGTTCCTGGCCATGCGCCTTGCGGGTGTTCGCGAGGGCGGCATCGATCGAGGCTTCGCTGGTGACGTCGCACTTGGCGTAGTGCCCGCCAATCTCGGCGGCCACTTTGACTCCGTTGGCTTCGTCGAGATCGAAAATCGCGACGCGCACGCCCTTGTCGGCTAGCGCCCTGGCGGTGGCGGCGCCGAGGCCGGAGGCGCCGCCGGTAACGATGGCGGAAATGGTCTTGTCGAGTTTCATGTGGCGTTCCCCGGTTGGTGCGGCGCTGCGGCTTGATGTGTCGCGCTTCTTATCAGAAAACCGCTTCACACTTTTCTGGAAGCGCTCTTAGGAAATGCCGACGTGGCGGTAAAGCGTGGATGCATCGGCCGGCCGGCGTGCTACAACAACTGCCCCAGGCGAAACGGCTGCGGAGACGCACCCGATGCGACGTATCCTATTGGCAATACTGGCTGTTTTTCTCGCGGTTCCGGCGCCGGCCGAGGCGCGCATCCAGCGTGACATCGTCTGCTGGGTGCCAGACTGCGAGTTCCCCGTCGATTGCGACGAAGAGGACGCTGACTAGCGTCGTATGAAGATGACCGAGAGGTTGTTGGCGGGCATTTCAATCGTGTCCGTGTGATCGAGCGCCGCTGCGGCGGCGATCGCAACGACAGCCTCCAGATCGCGCAGACCCCAGGTGGGGTTGCGGCGGCGCAGGTCGGCATCGAAGACGTCGTTGCTCGGCGCAGTCTGGATTTCCGCGCGCCGGTAGGGACCGTAGAGGTAGAGCAAACCGCCCGGCGGCAAGACCCGGCTCGCGCCGGCGATCAGGCCCACAGTCGCGGACCAGGGCGAGATGTGGATCATGTTGATGCACAGGACGGCGTCGGCTGCGGCGATCGGCCAGTCCGTCGCTTGCGCATCGAGTGCGATAGCCGGTCGCAAGTTGGCGAGCGCCAGCTCGTCGCGCCACGCATCGATGCTGGCTCGCGCCTCAGCGTCCGCGTCGCTCGGCTGAAACTCCAGATGCGGGAAGGCTGCGGCGAAGTGCGCCGCGTGCTCGCCCGTGCCGCTCGCCACTTCCAGCACGAGGCCGTGCGGCGGTAAGCACCCGCGCAACACCGCGAGGATGGGCTCGCGGTTGCGGGCGACGGCGGGCGCCGACCGTTTCACTGCCAGAGGCCGAGGTTCTCCCACTGGTCCTTGGGGATCTCCTTGCCGAGTTCGTACTTGAAGGCCGTCGCCTTCATCTGGTCGGCGGTGACCATGCAGTCGAAGCTTACCGCGTACCAATGATCCTTGGCGCGCACGGCGCCGCCCTTGGCCTTCACCTCAGTGCCGTTGATGAACTGCGCCGGGCCGAAGATGCTCGTCTTCATGCGATCGGCGCCGGGCAGCTTCTTGTCGGCGCGGACGGCGGCGATGCCCTTGAGGATGCACGCCTGGTGCGCCCGCTCCTCGGGATCGAGCCTTTTCATTGTGTCTTCAAAGCTGGTGGCCTGAGCCGTCAGCGGCAAACAGAACAAAAGTGCAACCCATCCGATCCGGCGTGTCATTTCTTGCGTTCTCCCCAAATCCCCACGGCCGGGAGTTAAAGCGAGGCAACGTGTCTTAATTCTGTCTTGAACCGTGCGCTCAGCCCGCTATGACGGCGCACGCCGTTTAGTCCTCGACAACCCGGGAAGCGCGCCATGCTGCACTGGTTCCGCCGGCTGATGCCACGCGAAGATTCGTTCTTCCCGATGTTCGACAAACATGCCGGCATTCTCGTGAAGGGTGCGCAGTCCTTGCGGCGCATGCTGGACGGCGGACCGGCGGCCAGCCAGCACTTCGACGACGTGTTGCGTTACGAGGACCAGGCCGATGACATCACCCGGGATGTCTTCCTGTCGATCCGCACCAACTTCATCACGCCGTTCGACCGCGGCGACATCAAGGATCTGATCAGCGGCATGGACGATGCCATCGATCAGATGAAGAAGACGGCGAAGGCCATCGCTCTGTTCGAGATCACCGCGTTCGAGCCCGAGATGCAGCAGATGGGTGACGCGATCCTGGAGAGCGCCAAGCTCGTCGAGCAGGCGGTGCCGCTGTTGTCGAACATCGGTGCCAACGCGGCACGGCTGAACGAGCTGTGCGTGGAGATCACGCGCATTGAAGGCCGCTGTGACGAGATCCATGAGCAAGGATTGAAGCGCCTCTATCAGAAGAGCAAGACGGAGAACCCGATGGAGTTCATCCGCGGCAACGAGATCTACGATCACCTGGAGAAAAGCTGCGATCGGTTCGACGACGTGGCAAACCAGATCCAGGGCATCGTGGTGGAACACGTATGAGCGGGACGAGCCGGTAGCGCCCGATGGAACCCGCATCTTTGATCGTCCTGACGGCGCTGATCATCTACGCGCTGGCGTTCGACTTCCTCAACGGGCTGCATGACGCGGCCAATTCGATTGCGACGATCGTATCGACGCGGGTGCTGTCGCCGCGCTGGGCGGTGATCTGGGCGGCGTTCTTCAACTTCATCGCGTTCCTGTTCTTTGGGCTGCACGTGGCGCAAACGATCGGCACCGGCATCGTATCGGCGGGCGTCGTCGACATGCACGTCATCTTCGGCGCATTGACGGGGGCGATCGCGTGGAACCTCATCACCTGGTGGGGCGGTATTCCGTCATCCAGTTCGCACGCGCTGATCGGCGGGCTGCTCGGCGCGGGCATTGCCAAGGCGGGTAGTGCCGCCATCGTCTGGCAGGGCGTGATCAAGACGGTTGCGGCGATCTTCCTGTCGCCGATCGTCGGCTTCGGCCTGGCGCTGCTGCTGGTGCTGATCACGACGTGGCTGTGTGTGCGCAGTGCGCCGTTCGCGGTCGACCAGCGGTTCCGCGTGCTGCAATTCATTTCAGCGGCGATGTACTCGCTCGGGCACGGCGGCAACGATGCGCAGAAGACCATGGGCATCATCGCGGGATTGATGTTCGCGACCGGACATCTCGGACCTGAGTTCTACGTGCCGTTGTGGGTGGTGATCAGCTGTCAGGCCGCCATGGCGCTGGGCACGCTGTTCGGCGGCTGGCGTATCGTGCGCACGATGGGCTCGCGCATCACCGAACTGACGCCCATGCAAGGCTTCTGCGCGGAGACGGGCGGGGCGATTACGCTGTTCGGCGCGACGTGGCTGGGCGTGCCGGTGTCGACGACGCACACGATCACCGGAGCCA
Source organism: Hyphomicrobiaceae bacterium (assembly GCA_965279065.1). Taxonomy (GTDB): domain Bacteria; phylum Pseudomonadota; class Alphaproteobacteria; order Rhizobiales; family Hyphomicrobiaceae; genus JAKAXS01. The sequence continues at coordinate 3,913,211 of OZ257134.1, read as the reverse complement.
TCGTTGGCGTGGGCGCGGCGCGGCGCAGCTCGGCCGTGCGCTGGAACGTCGCCGGCAGCATCGTCATCGCCTGGTTCATCACGATGCCTGCGGCCGGGATCATCGGCGCGCTGGCCTATCTGGCGTCGAACTGGATGTGGTGATGCGGCGTTGCTAGGCTGCGGACTTACAACCTCGGGAGTTGTAGCCATGGACGACGACCTGCACGCGATGAGCCGCGATCAGCTGCTGGCCGAAGTGCAACGCCTGCGCGCCGGAATTCGCGCACATCGCGACACGACCGGGCACGAGCTGTGCTGGCATCATCCGGACCTGTGGGCGCTGCTGCCGGAGAAAACGGATCCCGACATCGCCGTGCCGCCGTGGCCGAAGTTCATGCGCGGCTGCATCAAGTACCGGCAGTCGCTGGATGCGCAGGCGGCGGGCGCGCCGGTGCATGACCGGGAGTTCGGGGAGTAACACCAGCGCCGTTGCGCGAACCCGTATTGAGAGAGACATGACCCTCGATCCGAGCGACGTCCCCAACAAAGTCGAGTCCGGCTCGAGCGACGCGGCATCGCCGGCACGGTGGCTGCTGGTGATCGTGCCGGCGATCGTGCTGCTGCTCACTGTCGCCAACCTTCTCGGACTGTGGTCGTTGCCGATGCAGCAGGCCGCGCGCGATGCGTGGCTGAAGCAGCAGGAAGAGCACTCCGCTGAAGGCGAGCAAGGCGCGTCGGCGCCCAGCGCGGAGACTACGCCCAACAGTATCGACGAGCCCGTCGTGGTGCGGCCCGCGACCCCGGCTGACGATGTCGATACGTTCGATGCATCGACGGTGGTTGCAATGATCGGCGACGCCAACATCGAGAAGGGTGCGCAAACCTTCCGGATGTGCGGCGCCTGCCACACGGCGGAGAAGGATGCCGTGCATCGCGTTGGGCCGAACCTTTGGGATGTCGTCGGTCACGACAAGGCGGCACGAAAGGGTTTCGCGTATTCCCAGGTTCTGGGGGCGCGCGGCGGCGTGTGGACGTACGAGGATCTCGCCCTGTTCCTGCACAATCCGAGAGGCTTCGCGCCGGGCACGAAGATGGCGTTCGCCGGCATCTCCGACAATGCAAAAATCGCGAACCTGATTGCGTACCTGCGGACGCTGTCCGATGATCCCGTTCCGCTGCCGGCGGAGTAGGAGGAGCCGATCTACGAACCGACCGTCAACACCACTTTCCCCACCGCCTCCCTGCGGTCGAGGACGCGGATGGCTTCGGCGGTCTCCGACAGCGGATAGGTGGCGTGGATATGCGGCACGAGCTTGCCTTGCGACACCCAGTCCAGGACGGCCGTCATGTTGTCGCGATGGCCCTGCGGGTCGCGGCGCACGCTCTCGCCCCAGAACACGCCGATGGCATCGGCGCCCTTCAGCAAAAGCAGATTGAGCGGCAGCTTGGGGATGCCACCGGCGGCAAAACCGATGACGAGAAAGCGGCCGCCCCAGGCCAGGGCGCGCACGGCGGGTTCGGCGAAGTCGCCGCCGACGCAATCGTAGACGACGTCGACGCCGTTGCCGTCGGTCGCGGCTTTCAGCGCGTCCTTGAGGTCGCCCTCGGAATAGTTGATCAGCACGTCCGCACCGTGCTTGCGGCAGATTTCCAGCTTGTCGGCGGAGGAGGCGACGGCAATGACGCGGGCGCCAAGCAGCTTGGCGATCTCGACGGCGGCGAGACCGGCTCCGCCCGAGGCGCCAAGCACGGCGACCCATTCGTTGGCGCAGACGCGGCCGCGATCCTTCAAGCCGTGGATCGCCGTGCCGTAGGTGACGCTGACGCCGGAGGCGATCTCGTCGGACACGTTGTCCGGGATCGGGATCACCGCTTCGGCCGGCACGACGACTTTCTCGCGGGCGCCACCCCAGGCGACGTAGGCGGCGACACGCTGGCCCTTCTCCAGGCCGATGACGTCGGCGCCCAGCGTGTCGACGATGCCGGCGACTTCGCCTGACGGTGAGAACGGCAGCGGCGGTTTCTTCTGGTATTTGCCCCGGGTGACCAGCGTGTCGAAGAAGTTGAGGGCGGCGGCTTTAACCTTGATCACCACCTCGCCTGGACCGGCCGACGGCTCGGCGATGTCCTCCAGCACGAGGCCGTCCGGCCCGTCGAGGGTCTTGCAAAGGACGGCTTTCATGTGAGACCTCCAGGCGACAGCTGTGGGCAGCGCACTTGACGAGTGCGGACTTGGCTCTTCAGCAAACGGGTGAAGGGCAGACGTTTAGTGCGCTAGCGGCTTAACGCCAACCCACTCTTTAGGGACTTGAGACAAATGACCGCCGAAAACTGGCCGCCAACCGCGCGAGGATACTTCGCCATCGGCGCGGAACGCATGTCGAAGGCGCTGAACCTGGGCAACCTGATGCGCTCGGCGCACGGGTTCGGCGCCAGCTTCACGTTCACGGTGGGGGCGACGTATCAGGCGCTGGAAGCCCGGGCCGATACTTCGAAGGGCCAGTTGCATCTGCCGCACTACAACTGGAATTCGCTCGGCGAGATGGCGCTGCCGAGCGGCTGCAAGCTCGTCGGCGTGGAGCTGCTGGACGAGGCGATAGACCTGCCAAGCTTCCGCCATCCGCTGCGGGCGGCCTATGTTCTGGGCCCGGAGCACGGCTCCCTGTCGCCGCAGTTGCTGGAACGGTGTGATTTCACGGTCAAGATCCCGACGCGATTTTGCGTGAATGTCGCGATGGCGGGCGCCATCGTCATGTACGACCGGGTGCTGTCGCTGGCGCAATTCGCGGCCCGTCCGGTGGCTGCAGGCGGAGCGGCAGTGCAGCCGCCACGGGGACGGACAGGAGGACGGCAAGGGTAGAAAGCGCTCAAGACTTCTGTCCTCGTGACAGATCGAGCACGAGCACGTAATGGTACGACCGGTCTCATCTTTTTCCATCCAGCCAAGTTCCCATGTCCCCTGGTGCCTCCGTTCGAGCGAAGTATCTGTGCGGCGTCGCCGTGTCCCTCGCGGGGCTGTGCGGGGCCGTGCCGGAGGTGGCCGCCCAGGGCGCCAACAAGCTCGGCGCCTACGGCAACTGGTCGCTGAACGCGACGCCGGATGCGGCTAACAAGACCTGCTTTGCAGCCACGTCGCCGACGCAGAAGGAACCGGCGGGTGCCAATCGCGCGCCGGTGGTGCTGTACATCTCCGCCTGGCCCAAGGAGGGCGTGAAGTCGGAGATCAGCCTCAAGCTCGGCTACAAGATCAAGGGCGGCAGCGACGTCGTCGTCACCATCGGTACGGCGACCTACACGCTGTTCGGCAAGGACGACCGCGCCTTTGTCGCCGATCCGACGCAGGAGCTGAAGCTACTCGAAGAGATGAAGAAGGGATCGAAGCTGCAGGTGCAGGCGACATCCGAACGCGGCACGGCGACGACGGATACGTACTCGCTCGCCGGCCTGTCGCAGGCGCTGAAGGCGCTGGCGCAGAGCTGCCCTTAGGCTACGCGGCCTTTCACGGTCTAGCGCAACCGGCGCAAATGCACGTAGAGGGCGCCGTCGCCGCCGTGGCGGATGGCGGCGGAAGTGAAGCTGACGACGATGGCGCGCAGCTCGGGCTCGGCCAGCCATTGCGGCACGTTGCGGCGCAGGATGCCGCGTTCGCTGCGGCCCATTTGGTCGCCCCAAGTGCCCTCCGGTTTGGTGCCGGGTGGGGCACCCTTGCCGGTGATGACGAGGACGACAGAGTGGCCTTTGCGATGGCAGGCATGGAGGAAGCCGCGCAACGCGGTGTGGGCCTCGCTTTGGCGCATGCCGTGCAGGTCGATGCGGGCGTCGATGTCGACCTGCCCGGTCTTGAGCTTGCGGATGCGCTTAGCGTCGAAGTCGGCCAGCGGCGGCGGCGTCTTAGGGACGGTTTGTGGTGGCGCGGAGGGAAGCATCGCCGGCTTCAGCTTGGTCGCGGCAGCGGGCGGCATGCTAGCTTGCAGGCCCTTCACCGGAGACGGGGCGGGAAACGGTTCCGTCGGAGGTTGATCTTCCAGGGCCGCAAGCACGCGGGCCTTGCCGCGCTTCAAGGGCTTCAGGCTTGATGCCGTGTGCTGCCAGACGGCGCGATCGTCGTCGGTAAACTTGCGCCCGCCTTTGCCCGTTCCGGTTCGCTCCCGAGGGCCCGGTGGCGGGCCGGGCTTTTTCATCGCGGCGGGCCGGCCAACAGGACGAAAAAGGTGCCGGGGTGCTTGGTGTTGCCGGCAAGGCGGCCGGCTTCGTCGCCGGTGCCGAAGTAGAGGTCGCCACGCTCGGGGCCGCGAATGGCGGAGCCCACGTCCTGCGCCACCATCAGGCGATGGAAGCCGCCATTGAAGGCATTGGGGCCGGTCGCGTGCGTGAGCGTGGGGGCTGCGACGTAAACGGGTGAACCGATGGCGTGGAAGCCGGTGTCGACGGCGAGGCTGCGGCCCGGCGTGAGCGGGATCTCCTCGACGCCGACGGGGCTGCCGGCCTCGTCGCCGAGCAACTCGCGGAAGAACACGAACGACTTGTTTTGCTGCAGAACGCCGGTCGCCAGCTTGGGATTGGCACGCAGCCAGTCCTTCAAGGCGTCAAGCGTCATCTGGTCGGCGGGAAACAGACCCTCGTCGATGAGGTAGCGGCCGATCGACGTGTAGGGATGGCCGTTCTTGCCGTCGTAGGCGACGCGCGTGGTCGCGCCGTCCGGGAGAGCGATGACGCCGGAGCCCTGGACGTGGAGAAAGAAGACGTCGACGGGGTCGTGCAACCAGAAAACTTCCAGGCCCTGGCCGGCGAGCGCACCGTTCTCGATATCGGCACGCGTGGCGTAGGGTTCCTGGCCGGCCGCCGTCTTGCGCATGTGGGTGTACTGGTGGGCCATCGCCCCGCGCTGGCTCTCCTCGACGAGGTTCACGAGGTCGCCGGGTCGATTGTAGAGCGGGATGGCGAAGTGGTCCGTGCGCTCGCGCGAGCCCGGGATGATGGGCTCGTAGTAGCCGGTGAGCAATCCGCCGGGGCCGTTGTGGGCGACGCGATGCGGCGTGAAGTGCGTCTCGAAGAAGGCGCGCGCGGAGGCCGGGTCGATCGCGGCGGCCGCGCGTGCGGCGGCGAGAAATGCCGGCGATTCGGCGCCGGCCGCAGGCTTGGCAGCGGACTTCTCCAGCAACCGTCTGGCCGAACGCTGAAACGCGGCCAGTGCGGCCGCGTGGTCGTCGCCGTCCCAGCCGGGCAAATCCGCGAATGTCACGGGTTCGTAGCTGCGCTCGATCTGGCTCATGTCAGGAGCTTGGAAGCCTAGCGGAATCGCACGACACCTCCGGACGCGTCATAGGGCGCGTCATCTCAATTGGGAGATTGCGTGGACACCAGCGTCCAGTTCGGCGACTGGCGGGCACGCGCGCTTGAGACGTCGCGGCTGAAGGTCCAGATGTCGGTGACGTCCTTCACCTTCGTGGCGTCACCGGACAACACCGTGCCGGCCCTGTCGCGCAGCGCGGTAATGAGCTGGCTGACGAAGCGCACCGTGATGTTGGCCTTGCCGCTCTTCAGCTCGGCTTCGAGAATGTCGGCCTTGGAGATACCGACGAAGCTCTGGTCGACCATTTCACCGCGGCCGTCGCGGTCGGAGATGGCGCTGGCAAAGCCGTCGTAGACTTCCTTGTTCAACAAGTCGCGCAGGGTCTTGAGGTTGCCCTCGGCGAACGATGTCACGATCATCTCGTAGGCGCGCTTGGCGCCGGCCACGAACTGCTCGGGATCGAAATTGGGATCGGCCTGAGAAATCTCCATCAGGCCCTTGCCGATCGCCTCGTCGCCGGAGGCAAAGCCCTTGATGCGGGCTTCCTTCTCGGCAGCAGGAACGCTGGGAACGGGTTCGGCGATCTGTTCGTCGCGATCGCGGCGGGGCAGCGTGACGACCTTGTCGGAGGCGGCGCCGGCGGCGGCCGTGCGTTGCTCTTCTGCCGTGCGGCGGGCGCGCTGTTCCAGCCGCGCGTCATCGTCGCCCGTACGGCGGCCGAGCACACTGCGCAGCTTAAAAATCGCCACGATCGCGGCAACCAGTGCGATCAGGGTGAATAGGTCAATGGTGCCATTCATGTCTTGGCAGCTTTCCCGGAATGAGCAAGGACGTCCTAGCGTGATGTAGGCTTGCCACGGCATAACGTCCAGACGTGCTGGCAGGCGTGCCGGCGTCACACGTCTTGCCTAATACGTATTGCCTTCAACTTAGGGCACAAATCACGCAAAGCCAACACCGTTGCTGTCGCGGTGTTTTGCCTGTCCGGACAGAGATTAAGGGCCCACGCCGCAGGCCGCCTGACAATCATTGCGGCCAAACCGAGGGCATGTTAGCCACCCTGCCTCGCCGGCAAGCAAAACCCTTCAATAAACAGGCTCGTTATCATGTCAGACGGAACGAACGGATCGAATGGCAAGTCGGCCGAGGCCGCAGCGGCCAAGGCGGCACCCGCCCAGGTTCAGGTGCAGCTGGTCGGGCAATACATCAAGGATCTGTCGTTCGAGAACCCAAACGTCGGCAAGATGGCCGAGATCAAGGGCGAGAATCCCGACCTGCGGTTCGAGATCAACGTCAATGCCCAGCGCGTCGGCGCGGACCAGTATGAGAGCGCCATCCATTTCCACGGCAACGCCTCTGCCAAGATCGGCGTGATCTACGACCTGGAGTTGGTCTACGCCGGGCTGTTCCGGATCCAGAACATTCCGGAAGAGGCGCTGGAGCCCTTCCTGCTGGTCAACTGCCCGACCCTGATCTTCCCGTTTCTGCGCCGCATCGTGGCCGACGTGACGCGCGATGGCGGCTTCCCGCCGCTGCTGCTGGATCCGATGGACTTCGGCGCGCTGTTCATGCGCCGCAAGCAGCAGGAAGCGGCCGACAAGGTGAAGTCGTAAGCCTACTTTCCGGAAGCCGCTTCACACTCTTCCAAACGCGATCGGGATCAGGCGTCTGCGGGCGCCGGCGGGTACTGCAGCCAGACCGCGCTGTTGCCGAGGGTGGCGACGAATGCCGCGTGAGCGGCCTCGTCTTCGGCGGTGAGGCGCGGGGGCAGCGGAGAGGGGCGTTGCGCGGCGCGGCCGGCGTGGCCTGAGGCGGCAGACGCCGCGTTGGCCGAGGCGGCGGCCAAGGTGAGGGCGCCCTGGCGTTCGCCCAGCAGTTCCAGATAGACCTCGGTCAACAGCACGCTGTCCATCAAGGCGCCGTGCTTGACGCGCTTGGTGTTGTCGACGCCGTAGCGCTTGCACAGGGCGTCGAGACTGTTGGGGCCTGATGGATGCTTGCGGCGGGCCAGCGCCAGCGTGTCGACCACGCGGTCCATGCCGATGGTCGGTTTGGCCAGGCGCTCCAATTCCGCGTTCAGGAAGCCGACGTCGAAGCTGGCGTTGTGAATGACGAGACTGGCGTCGGCGATGAAGGCCAGGAACTCGTCGGCGACGGTCGAGAACAGCGGCTTGTCGCGCAGGAACTCCGTGGTGATGCCATGGACGGCCTCAGCCTCAGCCGGAACGTCGCGCTCGGGATTGATGAAGACGTGATACTCGCGGCCGGTCGGGTAGCGATTGATCAGCTCCACGCAACCAATCTCGATCAGGCGGTCGCCGCCGCGCGGATTGAGGCCTGTCGTTTCGGTATCGAGGATGATTTCGCGCATGTCTGCCCTGATATCCGGACTGAGATATGACGCGAAACAAGTTTTTACTGCCAATGCCGCTCGAAGGCGCGGCCCTGACGGCCGCGAAGCAGTTCGATCAGCTTATCGACTTGGCTCTCGGTGTGGGTGATCGCACCGCCCGTATCCACAACGAAGTCGGCGCGGCGGCGCTTTTCTGCATCCGGCATCTGGCGGGCGATGAGCTGTTGCAGCTTTTGCGGCGTCATGCCGGGACGGGCCAGCACGCGCTCGGCCTGCACGCTCGCGGGGGCGCTGACAACGGCCACGGCGTCCACCAGCTTGTCGAAGCCGGTTTCGAACAGCAGCGGGATCTCGAGGACGAGTAGGGGCGTGTTGCGGCTAGCGTGGTCCTGGATGAAGTCGGCCTCCAAGGCGCGCACGAGCGGGTGGACGATGGCCTCGAGCCGCGCGAACTTCTCTGGGGCGGCAATGAGTGCCTTGCTGAGTTTTTCGCGATCGACGCGGCCGTCGCCGGTCGTCCCGGGGAATGCCGCTTCGATCGGTTTGACGGCCTGCCCGGCGTAGAGATCGTGGACTGCCGCGTCGGCGTCGAACACGGCGACACCGTTGTGGCGGAAGCGGGCGGCGGCGACCGACTTGCCCATGCCGATCGAACCGGTGAGGCCGAGCAGGAACATCAGCCGGCCTCAACGTCTGCGGCGACGAGCTTGTAGAGTTCGTCGGTGACGGTGGGACGCCGGCCGAACCAGCGCTCGAACCCGGGCACCGCCTGGTGCAACAGCATGCCGAGACCGTCGACCGTGGTGAGGCCGGCGGCAGCGGCGTCACGCAGCAGACCGGTTTGCAACGGAACGTAGACGATGTCGGCGACGACGCAGTCGCGATCGAGGGCTGTCACGTCGATGCCGAGGTTCCCCTCGCCCTTCATGCCGACGCTGGTCGTGTTGACGAGCACGCCTGCGTCGCGCGACCGAGCGGTGCGCTCATCCCATCCGCACGCGACGACTTTGCTGCCGAAGTGTTTGGCAAGTTCGTCGGCGCGGGCGCGCGATCGATTGAAGACGCGCACCTGCGAGACACCGGCTTCAAGCAAACCGTAGACGATGGCGCGGGCGGCGCCGCCCGCACCGAGGATCGACACCGGTGCATCACGCCGCTGCCACTGCGGAGCGCGCGCTGCGAGATGCGTCATGAAACCGAAGGTATCAGTGTTGGCGGCATGCAGCCGGCCGTCTTCACGCCACAGTGTGTTGGCGGCGCCGACGGCCACGGCCGAGGCGTGTTTCTCGTCGGCGAGGCGGAACGCGGCTTCCTTGTGCGGTACCGTGACGTTGCAACCGGCGAAACCCTGATCAGCCAGCGACTGCAGAAAGCGCTCGACTTTAGGTGGTTCAACAGGAACCTTCGTGTATTCGCCGTCGATGGCGAGAGACTTCAGCCAATAGTTATGGATCAGCGGCGAGCGCGAATGGGCGATGGGCCAGCCGATGACACATGCTTTCTTCATGCCGCGATGGCTCCTTGTGATCGCAGCTCAGCCAGGAGCGGCAGCAGCGGCATGCCGAGAATGGTGAAATGGTCGCCGTCGATGCGATCGAAGAGCTGGATGCCGAAACCCTCGATCTGGTAGGCGCCGACCGACGAGCGCACGCCGCTGCCGGCGTGGGTGATGTAGTCGTCGATGAAGGCTTGCGACAAGCTGCGCACGGTTAGTTGCGCGGTGTCGCTCGCCGTCCACAGAAGCTGCCCGCCACGGGCCAGCATCACCGCGGCATACAACGCGTGCGTTTTGCCACTCAGTTTCTGCAGCGTCGCGCGGACGCCGGCGTCGTCGCCCGGTTTCGACAAAAGTTCGCCATCGATATCGAGAACCTGGTCGGAGCCTATGACAAGAGACTCAGGCTCCGACAGGCTCACGCTCAACGCCTTTGCGGCAGCCAGCATCTCGGCGATATTCTTGGACGTCGCTTGCGGATGCTGTTGCGTGAATGCCGAGCGCAGCGCCGGTTCGTCGACATCGGCGGGGATGACGTCGAAGGTCACACCCGCTGCTTCGAGCATCGCGCGCCGCGTGGTGCTGCCGGATGCCAGGATGATATGAGGTTTCCCCACGGTCATCCTCGGGCTTGTCCCGAGGATCCCGCGATCGTCTTGGTGCGACGGGACCATGTTGATGCGTACAGACCGATCAGCTGCACGTCCCGTTTGATGCACGCTGGATCCTCGGGACAAGCCCGAGGATGACATGTGTGGGGATCGACCATCCTAAGGCTTGGCATCATTGGCCTCTTCGCCGGGGAGCGGCTTGCGGTCCTGCATCAGGCGGATGATGGTCGCGGCCGTTTCCTCGATGGAGCGGCGCGTCACGTCGATGACGGGCCAGCCGTGGCGCGCGCACAATTTGCGGGAATGGGCGATCTCGGCGGTGATCACCGTGCGATCGACATAATCGTCGATGTTGCGATCGGCGAGCACCATCACGCGGTTGCGGCGTACCTCGGAGATGCGGTCGGCGCTGGCGACGAGACAGACGAGGAACGCAGAGTGCGGGCGCAGCAGGCTCTCGGGGAAGGGCAGGGCCGGCACGATCGGCACGTTCGCCGTCTTGTATCCGCGCTGGGCGAGGTAGATCGACGTCGGCGTTTTCGACGTGCGGGAGATGCCGAGCAGGATGATGTCGGCGTCGCTGGGATTGTCGGGCAGGCGGCCGTCGTCGTGCGCCATCGTGAAGTTCAGCGCGTCGATGCGGCGGAAGTAGTCCTGGTCGAGGACGTGCTGGCCGGCGACCGTCGGCGTCTGCGGCGCGCCAAGGTAGGATTCGAACACCTGCATCACCGGCTTCAGAACCGGGTGACAGGGCACGGCGAGTTCACGGCACTTGCGTTCCAGCTCTTCGGTCAGGTCCGAGTTGACGACGGTATAGAGTACGATGCCCGGCGCCTGCTCGATCTCCTGCAGCACGCGCTTCATCTGGCGCATCGTGCGCACCAGGGGGTGGACATGCTCGATGGGACGCACCTCGGCGTACTGCACGGAGGCGGCTTTCGCGATCGTCGTTAGTGTCTCGCCGGTGGCGTCGGACACAAGATGCAGATGGAAGAAGCTCGGGAGCTTGTGGGGCATCTGTGGGTAAAGGGCCGGGTTATCCAAGGCGGCTACCGGGTCGCGTCTGCAACCACGCAGCCGGTGTCGGGTTATCCAAGGTGATACCCACATTTGGGCCGAAGCGAACAGAAAATCTCGCGATTTGCCTGTCCCCGTGGACGAGGGGGCTGTTCGGTACCCATTCAGGGTTATCCACAGGCCATCCCCAAAGATTGCAGCGGCATGTTTTAGGGTAAGCCATTGACTTGTCGGGGCAGAAAAGCTCCTAGTGGCCGCTCCGGTTTCGCGGCACAGGATCTGGACGAGGGGCTGCCCTCAGCTTGGCAACCGTGTAGAGGCTGGGGGTAGACTGGAGATTACCGCAATCCATGCCGGTAAGAATCTCAATAAAAAGAGTCTTAGACTCTCTCTTTAAAGATTGAAGATCTGCGATGGGACGAAGTGCTGCGACCGCCACTCACGTTGTACCGGCTCGACGGTTTCTGCAGGTGCTCGGCGGGCAAGTGCTCGATCCGCCGCCGCTGTGGCTGATGCGTCAAGCCGGGCGATACCTGCCGGAGTACCGCGAGGTGCGGGCGAAGGCTGGAGGGTTTCTCGACCTGTGCTACTCGCCGGAGCTGGCCGCGGAGGTGACGTTGCAGCCGATCCGCCGCTATGGTTTCGATGCGGCGATTCTGTTTTCGGATATTCTGGTGGTGCCCGACGCCCTGGGGCAGGGCGTTCGCTTCGTCGAAGGCGAGGGGCCGCGGCTGGATGCGCTGGCGTCGGCGGAGGACATCGCCAGGCTGGATCCGACGGCGACGGCCAAAAAATTCGGGATCGTCTGCGAGACCGTGGCACGGCTACGGGCTGACCTGCCGGCGGAGACGGCGCTGATCGGTTTTTGCGGCGCGCCGTGGACGGTGGCGACGTACATGATCGGCGGCCGGGGTTCGCCGGACCAGGCCAAGGCGCGGCTGTTTGCCTATCGCGAGCCGGAGGCGTTCGGCCGGCTGATGGATACGCTGGTGGAGGTTTCGATCGACTACCTGTCGCAGCAGATTTCGGCAGGTGCCGATTGCGTGCAGATTTTCGACAGCTGGGCGGGAAGCCTGCCCGACGATGAGTTCATGCGCTGGGTGATTGGCCCGACGAAGCGGATGGTCGCGGCCATCGAATCGAGGCATCAAGGCATTCCGGTGATCGGATTTCCGCGGGGCGCGGGGGTCAATGCGGCCCGGTACGTGCGGGAGACCGGGGTCAATGCGATCGGATGCGACACGGCGGAGCCCTTGGGGGCCATGCGGAACTTGGCGCAGATGCGGCGTAAGGGCAGCGGCGCAATCGCCGCGCAGGGCAATCTCGACCCGTTGTTGCTGGTGAGCGGCGGCGCGGCACTCGACCGGCGGGTGGACGAGATCCTGGAGGCGATGGACGGGCTGCCGTTTATTTTCAACCTGGGACACGGCATTGTGCCTGAAACGCCGCCCGAGAATGTTGCGCGGCTGGTGAGGCGGGTTCGCGGCGACGGAGTTTAGGCGCGCATGCTGTGGCTCAAGGCGTTCCACGTCATGGCCGTGATTGCCTGGATGGCGGGGATGTTCTACCTGCCGCGGCTGTTCGTCTATCACGTGGACGCCAAGCCCGGCTCGGAGATGTCCGAGACGTTCAAGGTCATGGAACAGCGGCTCTATCGCATCATCATGCAGCCGGCGATCGGCACCGTGTGGTTGACGGGTCTGGGGCTGGCGTACCTCGGCAACTATTGGTTCGACGCCTGGTTTCTGAGCAAGCTGGCGCTGGTGGTGGGCATGACCGGCATGCATGAGTTCTTCGGGGGGTGCGTGAAGCGCTTTGCGGCCGACGCCAACACGCGGGACGGGCGCTTTTACCGGATCGTGAACGAGGTGCCGACGCTGCTGATGGCGGCAATAGTGCTCCTCGTGATCGTCAAACCATTCTGATGGGTTGGTATGGCCGACGATCAAAGTTCGACCGGAACGCCTGACTGGTCCGCCATCCCTGCGCCAATCGATGACGGAGGCGCTGCTCACCTCGCGGGAGCGTCGATTGCGTCAGTGGCTCTTGAGACCACGCGAGGCCGGCACGTCGACCTGGCAGTCTTGCCGGGCATCACCGTCGTTTATGCCTATCCGCGCACGGGACGGCCAGGCGTGCCCAACGCCGACGGTTGGGACTTGATCCCAGGCGCGCGAGGATGTTCGCCGCAATCCTGCAGCTTCAGAGATCATTTTGGAGAGTTGCAGTCCTACGGCGTGGCCAATGTGTTTGGTCTGTCGACTCAAGACACGGCCTATCAGCGCGAAGCGGCAGAACGGTTGCATCTGCCGTTTGAACTCCTATCTGACGCGGATCTGGCTTTGACCCGCGCAATGACGTTTCCGACGTTCGAGGTGCAGGGTCTGACGTTGCTGAAGCGGTTCACGCTGGTGATCCGAGACGGTGTCATCGCGCACGTGTTCTATCCCGTTTTCCCGCCGGACCGGAACGCCGCGGAGGTCGTCGGCTGGCTAGCGCGAAAAGCACACCGGGCCAGCTAACATACGGTTCAGGTTGAGTTCTTGCGTGAATTCGGCTTTCCGGCTGAAACTTCTTCTGCTATAAGCTGGTTATTCCCACAACTCGTGGCCTCCCCGGTTTGCGAGTTTGGCTGTCCGATGCGCGCAAGCGGCGTCCCAGCCTCAGGGTTTGGCAGATCGCCAAGCACTCCGACAAAACCAACGCACTCCCCCGCTCAGAATTCCAACCGCACACGACGCAACGCAACCACAACCAACCCTTTAGCGTTGCAAGGCCATCTGGAGCCGTTTTTCATGACACAAATGAAGCTCGAGGACCTCAAGGAGAAGTCCCCGACAGAGCTTTTGTCCTTCGCAGAAGAGACTGGCGTCGAGAACGCCAGCACGCTGCGCAAGCAGGAGCTCATGTTCGCGACGCTGAAGAAGCTCGCTGAGAAAGAAATCGACATTACCGGCGTCGGCGTCGTCGAAGTGCTGCAGGACGGCTTCGGCTTCCTGCGCTCGCCCGACGCCAACTATCTGCCGGGCCCCGACGACATCTACATTTCGCCCTCCCAGATCCGTCGCTTTGCCTTGCGCACCGGCGACACGGTCGAGGGCCAGATCCGCAGCCCCAAGGACGGCGAACGCTATTTCGCCCTCTTAAAGGTCAACCTCATCAACTTCGAGGAGCCCGAGGCTGCCAAGCACAAGATCCACTTCGACAACTTGACGCCGCTCTATCCGACGCAGTGGCTGAAGATGGAAATCGAAGATCCGACCATCAAGGATCTCTCGCCGCGCGTCATCGACATCGTCTCGCCGCTCGGCAAGGGCCAGCGCGGACTGATCGTGGCGCCGCCGCGCACCGGCAAGACGGTTCTGCTGCAGAACATCGCCCACTCGATCACGGCCAACCATCCCGAGTGCTATCTCATCGTGCTGCTGATCGACGAGCGGCCGGAAGAAGTGACCGACATGCAGCGCTCGGTGAAAGGCGAGGTGATCGCCTCGACCTTCGACGAGCCGCCGTCGCGCCACGTGCAAGTTTCCGAAATGGTGATCGAGAAGGCCAAGCGCCTCGTCGAGCACAAGCGTGACGTGGTGATCCTGCTCGACTCGATCACGCGCCTCGGCCGAGCCTACAACACCGTCGTGCCGTCATCCGGCAAGGTGCTGACGGGCGGCGTCGACTCCAACGCGCTGCAGCGGCCGAAGCGCTTCTTCGGCGCGGCGCGCAACATCGAAGAGGGCGGTTCGCTGACCATCATCGCCACGGCGCTGATCGACACCGGCTCGCGCATGGACGAAGTGATCTTCGAAGAATTCAAGGGCACGGGTAACTCGGAAATCATCCTGGACCGGAAGGTCTCCGACAAGCGCGTGTTCCCGGCGATCGACGTGTCGCGCTCCGGCACCCGCAAGGAAGACCTGCTGGTGCCGCGCGACCAGCTCAAGAAGGTTTACGTGCTGCGCCGTATCCTCAACCCGATGGGTACGATGGACGGCATAGAGTTCCTCATCGACAAGCTGCGCTCGACCAAGACCAACGGCGAATTCTTCTCGTCGATGAATACCTGATAGTTGCGATCGATATCGATGAAAAAGGCCGCAGCGATGCGGCCTTTTTTGTTGGGCTAGACCTTGATCACGTACTGTTTGCGGATGGTCTCCAGCACTTCCCAGGTTCCCTTGAAGCCGGGGCGGATGACGAAGCTGTCGCCGGCGTTCAACGTATAGGCGTTGCCGCCGTCCTCGGTGATGATTGAGCGGCCCGACAGTAGATGCACGAACTCCCACTCCTCGTAGGCGATGCGCCATTTTCCGGGCGTGGACTGCCAGATGCCGGCGTAGATGCCGTCGCGCTCTTCCAGGTTCCAGGTGGTGAACTTGGGATCGCCGGAGATCAGCCTATCGGCTGGGGGCGCGTCGTGCTCGGGCTCAATGCCGGCGATGTCGACGTTCAGAAAGTTGGCTTCGGTCATGATCCCTCGTGTGGCCAGAAGGCGCGGACTTCGATCCGCCCGGCGCGGGCCATGGGATGCTTCGCGGCGATCTCGATCGCCTCCTTGAGGCTGGCGCACTCCAGGATGTCGAAACCGACGATGGCTTCCTTGGACTCGGTGAACGGCCCGTCCGTGACCAACACCTTGCCTGAGCGAACGCGAATTGTCTTGGCCTCCTGACGTGGACGCAGCCGGTCGCCGTCCAGCCAATTGCCGCGGCCGTTGACGTCGTCGAACCAATTTTTGATTTCGCCGGGTGCTTCGGGGGTGGGGTCAGGTTCGGTGTCCGAGCAGACGAACATCAGGTACTTCATGGGTGGGCTCCTGCGAGATCTGAAATGAAAGACGTTCCGGGCCGCGGAATGCCGACACATCGAGACAGTCATAAATGGGCGCCAGTTATCCGCCAGCTGTGTGCTGCTGATCCGGCGGGGCGGTGCGCTTGCGCGCCTGGTCGAGTGCCGCATGTGAGGGTTTCGATGATGATGATTGGGAAGGCGCGAGGCGTTTTCGTCGGCCTCTTGCTCGCAGCTGGTGGTGGTTTGGCGATGGCCGAAGACAGCGTCTACCTGATGATGAGTAACCGCATCGGGCTGCTCACCTATTGCAAAGCGCAGGGCGCGATCGCGGCCGACGTGGCTGACCACGCCATCGCGCGCTATTCGACTGTTCGCAAGAGTCTCCCGGCTTCGAGTGCGACGGAGTTGGCGGCAAAGCTCGAAGAAGCCGGCAGGCAAGGGCGGTGGGGCACGCGCGGAATAGCGATTGCCGATCACGCGAAGACGTTGGGGCTAACGCTTGCCGAGTTTTGCATCGAGCACGCGGAGTAGCGGCTCATGAAAAAGGCCGACATAGTCGGCCTTTACAGTGCTCGAGACCGTGACGCCGAGATTACTCCGCCGGCGAGAGGTTGCCGTAGTCGCGCTCGTCGCGCGAGGGCTTGTCGCGCTTGGCGCCGTGGTCGGCTTCGAAGGGCAACATGAGCTGGTCGGCGTACTTCTGAGGGAAGTGCGGACGGTCTTGGATGCCGATATCGCCTGCAACCGGCGGCTGCGGGCTATCCAGCCGGAAGGACCCTAGCAGCTTGTCCCACACGTTGAAGAACAGGCCAAAGTTCACGTCGCCTTCTCCCGCCCACGTCACGTGGTGCAAGCGATGCACGGGGCCTATGGCCAGCCACTGCTTGAAGGGACCAAGCACGTAGTCAACGTTGGAGTGTTGTACGACGAGCTGGATCGAGATCGACAGCGCGAGCAAAACCGCGACTTCCTGCGTCATGCCGGCAATCAGCAGCGGCAGCGTGCCGACCGTCAAGTCGAGCGACTGATGCAGCGGGTGGCGAACCAGGCCATTGAAGCCGTAAAGGCGATGCACGCCATGATGCACGGCGTGGAGGCGCCACATCCAGCCGATGCGGTGGCTCCAGTAGTGCATCATGCTCATGCAGAAGTCGGCGACGATGATCGCGGTCAGGACTTGCAAGACGAGCGGCCAATGCGTCGGCCAGATGCCTTCCCAGGGACGAAACATCGTGATGATGGGGAGGACGGCCATGGCAGTCAGATTGTTGAACTCGTAGACGAGGCCGTGGGTCACGTCCTTGGCGACATCGCCATGGCTGGCGTTCCACTCCTCTTCGTAGGGCAGCACATGCTCCATCGCGAAGGCGAGAGCGAACGCGAACAGGCCGATCGGTGCGGTCCACCATAACGAGTGACCGTGCGCGACGAGGTAGATGGCCAGGCCGTTGAGGCCGAGCAGCATGACGGGCACGTAGCCGTAGCGGGCGAAGACGCGGACCAAACTCATGACTCACTCCAAGTCGTGGGCACCCTGCCGGTGGCAAATCAAGCGGGCGCGTAGTGGGGACACCTCCGAACTGGGGATGATAAAACGGAGCCGCCCATCGGTCTGTTCCGCACGAGACAAAATGTCAGGTGATGCGGAACGGCGAACGCCGCGACAGCGGCGATCGCTACCGGGCGTCATACCCCGAAATCAGCAGGAAAACCAGACGTCTGCGACGATCAGTTGCAATGAAGGTTTACTGATTATCGCGATAAGCAAAGCTTAAGACGTGGGCTGTTTCGCTTCTCTAGACACTCTCGAAAGTCGAGCCAATTCAGCCGGATCCGAGACGTCCGCGTCCGCCAGGACGTCGTCGTCGACGTGGGCGGCGTGCCAGATTTTGGGGGCGTGGTCGACGTGCAGGATGCCAAGCGCCGTGGGCCGACCAGTGGCGGGATCAGAGGGACCGTAGAGGCCTTCGACCACGACGCCCTTCTCGGCGTACTCGGGGTCGCGCAGGAGGAGTTCGTGGAGCTTCTTCAGGTTGTAGTGGGGAACTGACGACATCAGGTGATGCGGCAGGTGGTAGTTCATGCCCCAGGGCATTACGGCAAAATTGAACAGCGGGCCGGTCATGAACACACGCGAGTTCGTCATCTTGCCGCGATCGGCGTTGCCGTGCTGCAGCCACTCGCGGAGGATCATGAACACGGGGAAGGTCGTGAACAGCGGCACGATCCAGTAGAGCGCGAAATAGCCCCAGGCCTTGTTGGTGCCGGTGAGGTCGATGGCGGTCAGCGCCGTATAGAGGATCGCCATGAAGGTGAGGCGCGTCGTGAAGAGGACGCGGTAGGAGAACACCGGTTCGACGCGGCTGCCCTGATACCAGTCGTCGGGGATCAGCAGGTAGAAGGCCATCGCCGCAGCATAGAGCGTGCCGATGGTTCCGAGCGTGATGGCGGCGCCGACGCCGAGCAACAACTGCGCCAGCAGAATTGCGGGTACGATGGCGGCGAACAGGATGCCGATCGCGGCGGTCAGCCAGTGACCGGGACGCTTGGGATCGCCATAGGGGTTTTCACCCAGACCCAGGGCGCTGTAGCGGGCGCGCGCGACGGTGTAGCTGACAAGGTTGGGAATCCACAGCAGCCGCAGCAGGCCGCGTACCATCTCCACATGCGTTAGCGGGAAGTCGAGCCAATGGCCCGACTGTTCGGCCTGCGCGAAGTTCGGATCGTTCTGCGGATCGTTGACGAACTGGTGGTGCGAGAGGTGATGCAGGCGGAAGTGATGCGTCGAGGTGTAGATGGGGAAGGCGGCGAGCCAATCGGACGCGACCTCGTTCAGGGTGCGGTTGGCGAAGAGGTAGAAGTGCGTGCCTTCGTGGATGGCGCCGCCCAACTGATGCTGGCAGGCGCCGATGATCGTGATGGTGAGGGCGGCGATGGGGATAACCCAGAGCGCGCTGTGGCCGGCGGCGCGGAGTTCGGCTTCTCCCCAGATCGCCAGGCCGATGGTGGCGACGATGACGGCCCAGTTCATGGCGAGGAAGCGCCAGTTGGTCCAGTTGTCGCGCGCCTTCAGGGCGTTGATTTCGGCGACGGAGTAGCGCGCGGTCCGGCGGGGCGGTGTGTCGGTCTGAGTGTCGGATTCTTTGGTCAGAAACGCATCGGGTTGTAGGGTCACCGTGTCGATCGCCATGCTTCGCTCCGCTGGGCCAATTGTGCTCAACTCGACGCTAACTGGGATGATGACGCCGGATTGCCTCCGATCGAAATTATTCCGCTACAACTAGACTTAGGGTGCTTCGCTGAGTTGCATCAAGTGGCATCTGCGCTGTTTCGACGGAGAGTTTTCAGTTGCTTCTCGAATGTTGCCGCGTCGCCGATCGGAAGCGAACATTTCGTGCCGAGGCATGCGAACGCGGTGGCTGTATCAGGTGCTGGCTGCTTGCCTTCGAGTGCCGGAGCTCGCGACTGCATATGGGCCGATCGCACGATGAGTTCGCTCGCACCGGGCAACGAGAGACGATGAAGCGCGTCGGGGAGATTGCCGGGCGGCTGGGCGGCGGCTGTATAGATGACGACCAGCTGCGGCGCGATGTGATCCATCGCACCCGCAAGCATGCCGGCGTGCCCGATGGGGTTGGCGGCGATCTCTGACGCGAAGGCATCAGTCAGCGCGACGGCCCTGGCAGCGTACTCCGGTTTGCCGGAGAGGAGGCCGAGAGCCGAGAGGTTCGACAGCATGATGGCGTTGGCGTTCGGCGTCGCATCGTCCTGGCCCGGTGCGAGGCGGACGATGACATCCTCCGTGTCGTCGGCGGCCATGGCGTAGCCGCCTTTACCGTCGATCCAATAGTGCTTGTCGAGGACGACGGTCCAGCGCTCGGCCGCGTCCAGGAAGCGGACCTCTCCGAGCGATCCGTAGAGACGGAGCGCGGCCCAGATCATGTTGGCATAGTCGCCCGCCGTGGCGGGCGCCTTGGCCTTGCCGGCGCGATAGGAGTGGAGGAGGCGATCGTCCTTCGTCATAGCCTCCTCGATAAACAGGAAGGCGCGCTTGGCAGCCTCCTGCCAATCAGGACGATCGAACACGACAGCAGCGCGCGACAGTGCGGCGATCATCAGGCCATTCCAGTCGGCGAGGATTTTGTCGTCGAAACCTGGCCGGATGCGGCCGGCGCGCGCGGCCAACAGCTTTTCGCGTAACGTGCGCAGATGGGCTTCGGCCTCGATGTTGCCCAGCGCCTGGTTGTCGAGGCGGTTAGGAATGTTGTGGCCTTCGAAGTTTCCGGCCTCGCTGATGTCGTAGGCGGCGGCGAAGATCTTGGCATCCTCCTCGCCGAGGATCTTGCGAACCTCCCCAAGGGACCAGACGTAGAACTTGCCTTCCTCCCCTTCACTGTCCGCGTCGAGAGAGGATGCGAAGCCGCCGCCTTCGCCGATCATTTCGCGCAGCAGCCAGGTGACCGTCTCGTCGATGCGCTGGGCGAACAGCGGCTCGTGCGTCTCGCGCCAGACCTCGGTGAGGAGGTCGAGCAGTAGCGCATTGTCGTAGAGCATCTTCTCGAAGTGTGGCACGAGCCAGCGCTCGTCGACGGAGTAGCGCGCGAAGCCGCCACCGACGTGATCGTAGATGCCGCCCTGGCAGATATTGCGCAGCGTGTTGACGACCGCCGCCTTCGACCGGTCATGGCCGTAGCGGATGGCGCCGCGCCAAAGCAGCCAGAAGAAGCTCCATTGCGGAAACTTCGGGGCGCCGTTGAGGCCGCCGTGCGTGACGTCGACGGCACGGACCATGCGGGCGGTGAGATCGCTCAACAGGGCGTCGTCGATGACGATCGACTTGCCGGCATCCTGTTCGCGGGAGAGGGCGTTGACGAGGATGTCGGCGTTATGGATGACGTCGTCGTGCTGGTCGCGATGGATCGTCGAAACGCGGCGTAGAACGTCCTTGAAGGCGGGGCGGCCGAAGCCGCTCTCCTTGGGGAAATAGGTGCCGCCCCAGAACGGGCGCGCATCTGAATCGAGGAACATCGTTAGCGGCCAACCGCCCTGCTGGCCGAGCTTGTGCAGCGCGCCCATGTAGATCGCGTCGATGTCGGGACGCTCCTCGCGATCGACTTTGATGTTGACGAAGAGCTCGTTCATGACGTCGGCCGTGGCCTGGTCCTCGAAGCTTTCGTGCGCCATGACGTGGCACCAATGGCAGGCGGCGTAGCCGACGGAGAGGAGGATGGGCTTGCCTGTCTTTCTTGCGTGCGTGAGAGCCTCGGGCCCCCACGCCCACCAGTGCACCGGGTTGTCCTGATGCTGGAGGAGATACGGGCTCGTTTCCTGACCCAGTCTATTTTCGCTCATGATGGGACACTTCTTTATTTCACGTGAATCATTGCCGAGGACGATGGCTTTGAACCTATCTTCGCAAACAGGATACTCAAACCGATGAGTGTCTTGTTCCTGACGAGCGAAGCGATGTCGCGCATCACGACCGAGTATACAGCCTCGCAGCAGCGCACGGCTGTGACGGAGATGGCTCCCGCCCGGCCGGATGAAGCCCTGCGCCTGGCAGAGCAGATCGCCGACCCGTGGTATCGCGCGCAAAGTCTGGGCTGGGTGGCGCGCTTTGCGACGTCAGAGGCGACCGTTGGGCGCGCGTTTCACGGCGCGCGAAAGGCCGCGGAGCTAGGCAAGGACGCCTACCGGCGATCGGCGCCGCTGGCGTGGGCGCTGCGGGCGGCGCTGGAGACCGGGCGCGCTCAGCTCGCCAGTGCGGTGCTGGAGGATGCTCTGGCGGAGGTGCCGCAGATTGCGCTCTTCTGTTCGCGCGCTGATGCGTTCGAACTGCTGTTTCCCGCGATCTTTCCGGGCGGCGCCCGGTTCCGCGATCCGGTGATCGCGCAGATCCGGAGCACGTGTCCGGTGGACTCGCACTGGCGCGCGGGACGACTGCATGCGTCGATTGCCGCCAATCTGGCGTGGGTCGGGGAGGATGCCGACGCGTTCGTCGCCAGCTTACCGGCCGGCCGGGCGCGCCAGCGCCTGGAACGGTTTCGCGCCCGCGGCTTGTCGTATCCACCGCGCGAGTTCTTCTGGCCGGCGACGCAGGCATGACTGTTAGCGCCGGTTCCGGAGGATGATGTTGGACGTGTCCTCCGCGACAGGATAAGCGGACTTGGCAGTGTCCTGTTGTGTGGTGCGTATGACGTCAGAGCCTCCCCAGTCCGCGACGATCTACGCCCTGTCGAGTGCGCCCGGGCGCGCCGGCGTCGCGATCGTGCGCATTTCGGGATCGCATGCGGGGATGGTGCTCAACGTCATGGCGCCGGCGCGGCCGAAGCCGCGGGTTGCCGGCGGGCGGCGCATCCTGCATCCGAAGACGGGCGAGGTGCTCGATCGCGGCATCGTCTTATGGTTCCCGCATCCCAACAGCTTCACAGGTGAGGATGTCGCCGAGCTGCAGCTCCATGGCGGGCGCGCCGTCGTCGCGGCGGTGCTGGAGGCGCTGGGCGAGGTACCGGGGTTGCGGATGGCGGAGCCTGGCGAGTTCGCGCGACGCGCCTTCGACAACGGCAAGATCGACCTGGCGCAGGCCGAGGGGCTGGCCGACCTCATCGATGCCGAGACCGAGGGGCAGCGGAGGCAGGCGCTGCGACAGGCGAGCGGCGCGCTGTCGGCTCTCTACGAAAGCTGGCGAACGGCGCTGATCGACGCCAGCGCGCTGGTCGAAGCGGCGATCGACTTCTCGGACGAGGGTGACGTCGGTACGCGCTCGTTCGACCAGGCGCGCGGCATCGTCGAGACGCTGCTGCCAGCCATCCGGCATCATCTGGATGACGGGCATCGCGGCGAGATCCTGCGCAACGGTTTTCACGTGGTGCTGGCGGGGGCGCCGAACGTCGGCAAGTCGAGCTTGCTGAATGCGCTGGCGCGCAGGGATGCGGCGATCGTCTCGGAAGAGGCGGGGACGACGCGGGATGTCATCGAGGTACGGCTGGACCTCGGTGGCGTGCCGGTGATCGTGTCGGACACGGCCGGCATCCGCGAGACGAGCGGGACAGTGGAGCGCGAGGGTATCCGGCGGACGATTGCTAGAGCGCGCGACGCGGACCTGGTGATCTGGCTGACGGATCCGACCGATCCCCAGCACACGCCGCCGGAGGATCTGCGCGATCTGGCTGATCGGACGCTGCTGGTGTTGAACAAGGCGGACCAGTTGGCACCAAAGCCGATCTCGCGTGCGGGCGATGGAGGACAACTTCCGCTCGGGTTGGATAACGCGAAGGGGGCTGGCGGAGAGGCCGGGCTGGTTCCCAGCGGTGTGCTGCTGCCCGACGATATGATCGCCATCTCAGCACTGACCGGGGCGGGGATAAGTTCGCTCGTTTCTCGCATCGGGGGGATTGCTGCCGAGCGCGTGGGCAATCTGGACGAGCCGGCGATCACCCAGGTGAGACATAGGATGTTGGTTGAGATGATCCATGGATGTCTCGAGACGTTCCTGCGCGAACCCTCTCACCAGGTGGAGATCCGCGCGGAGGATCTTCGCGCCGGTGTCGCAGCATTGGGGAGGATTACCGGGCGGGTGGACGTGGAGGACGTGCTGGATCAGGTCTTCGGTCGATTCTGCATCGGCAAATAGAGTGCAGTGACTCCCGTTTCACGTGAAACGAATACTTAATCGATGACTCCGTCGACTCTAGACTCAAGCGATTTGTCCTGGTTTTGGATTCAACTTGGACTCGGAATCCCCCGCCGTTTGACTCTGGGTGGTGGCATCTGACTTGAAAGCCTCCTGCTTAACCAGGAGGCCGGCAAAGGCGTCGTCCTGCGGAGGCTGCACTTGCAGGGCATGGCCAGTGGCCGCTATGGGATGGCATGAGCCAGGCGAACAAATTCGATGTGATCGTTGTCGGCGGCGGCCATGCCGGCGCGGAGGCGGCTGCCGTGGCGGCGCGCATGGGTGCCCGGACGGCCCTGGTCACGCACAAATTCGCGACGATCGGCGAGATGTCGTGCAATCCGGCGATCGGCGGGCTCGGCAAGGGCCACCTAGTGCGCGAGATCGATGCCCTGGACGGCCTGATGGGGCGCGTGGCGGACGCGGCGGGCATCCAGTTTAAGCTGCTGAACCGCTCGAAGGGGCCGGCCGTGCACGGGCCGCGGGCGCAGGCGGATCGTAAGCTCTATCGCCAGGCGATGCAGGCGGCGATCCGGGAGACCCGCAACCTGGAGGTCCTGGAGGGCGGTGTTGAAGACCTCATCGTCCGGGAGGGACGGGTTGAAGGTGTCGTGCTGGCCAATGGTGACGAGGTGCGGGCGGGTGCCGTCGTGCTGACGACGGGGACGTTCCTCAATGGCCTGATCCACATGGGGGAGACAAAGATCCCCGCGGGTCGGGTCGACGAGGCGCCGGCGCTGAAGCTGTCAGATCGCCTGCGCGGCCTGGGCCTCCGGCTGGGGCGCCTGAAGACGGGGACGCCGGCGCGGCTCGACGGCAAGTCCATCGACTGGTCGGGCCTGGAGATGCAGCCGGGCGACGAGGAGCCCGTGCCGTTCTCCTTCCTGACGGAGCGGATTACGACGCCGCAGATCTCCTGCGGGATTACCGCCACGACTCCGGTAACGCATGACATCATCCGCGCCAATCTTGCGCGATCGCCGATGTATTCCGGGCAGATCGACAGTATTGGGCCGCGTTATTGTCCGTCGATCGAAGACAAGGTCGTGCGGTTCGCCGATCGCTCGGCGCACCAGGTTTTCCTGGAGCCTGAAGGGCTCGACGACGACACGATCTACCCCAACGGCGTGTCGACGTCGCTGCCGGAGGCCGTGCAGGCGGCCTTCCTGCGGACGATGCCGGGTCTCGAGAAGGTCGTGATCAAGCGGCCGGGTTACGCGATCGAGTACGACTACGTCGATCCGCGCGAGCTGAAGCCGACGCTGGAAGTGAAGGTGCTGCCCGGGTTGTTCTTGGCGGGCCAGATCAACGGCACAACCGGATATGAAGAGGCCGGCGCTCAGGGCATAGCGGCGGGCATCAATGCCGCCTTGCTGGCGGGCGGCGGAGACCAAACGTTCGTGGTCTCGCGGGCGGATGGCTACCTCGGCGTAATGATCGACGACCTCGTGACGCGGGGTGTGTCGGAGCCCTACCGCATGTTCACGTCGCGGGCGGAATACCGGCTGAAACTGCGTGCGGACAATGCTGACCATCGGCTGATGCCCATGGGCATGACTGTCGGCTGCATCGGACGCGAGCGAGAAAATGTTTTCAATATCAAGGCTCAAGCGCTTGTCACCGGGGTGTCGTTGTTGCAGCAACTTACACTAACGCCAACTGAGGGCGCCGTGATCGGTCTGGCGATCAATCAGGATGGAAAGCGCCGCTCGGCGTTCGATTTGCTGAGTTTGCCAGACGTCACGTTGGCCCGACTAAGCCAGATCTGGCCCGAGATCGGGCAGATTGCGCCGAGAATCGCGGCTCAGCTCGAAATCGACGCCCGCTACGCCTCGTATCTGGTACGGCAAGACGAGGACGTGGCCGCCCTGCGGCGTGACGAGGGGCTGGGAATTCCACTGGATTTCGACTTTTCGCGGGTTGCGGGGTTGTCGAACGAGGTCCGCACCAAGCTTTCGGCTGCGCGGCCCGCCACTTTGGCTCATGCTGGGCGCATCGAGGGCGTTACGCCCTCAGCTCTGATGCTTTTGGCGGCCAATTTGAAACGCGCGAAGCCCCGCAAGTCGGCGTAGCGCAGAAGCGATTTCAATCCAATGCCAGATCGTGTTCCGGACCGCATTTTGGGCCCCGCCGACTTCGCCCGCGTCTTCGACGTTTCACGTGGAACGCTTGACAGGCTCGAATCATACGCCCGGCTGCTGGCCCAGTGGCAGGCGAAGATCAATCTCGTGGCGCCGGGCACTCTGCCTGAGATCTGGCACCGGCATTTCGCAGACTCGGCTCAACTGGTGCGTTTTGCACCCGCTGGGGTGAAAACCTGGCTCGATTTGGGGTCGGGGGCCGGCTTTCCGGGTCTGGTCGTCGCGACGCTTCTGGCCGAAAAAGGCCAGTGCCACATCACGTTATGCGAAAGCGATACCCGGAAGGCCGCCTTTTTGGCTGACGTGAAGCGCAAGCTCGGCTTGGCTGTGGACATCATTCCGGCGCGAATCGAAACAGACTCGACTCACGGTACTGTCGGGCGAGTCGATGTGGTTTCGGCCCGTGCGTTGGCACCGCTTCAGCGGCTGGTGCCGCTCGCCGCCCCGTTTTTTCACGAGCAGACCGTCGGTTTGTTTCCAAAAGGGCGTGAGGCGGAGAAGGAAATCGCCGAGGCGGCAATAGCCTGGCAGTTCGAGGCCGAGCTGCAGCCGAGTTTGACGGACCGAGAGGGGCGGATCGCTGTGATCCGGAAGCCGGTCGCAAAAAGAGAGGATTAGGCCCGTGTCTCAGGTTCTGAGGGTTCTAGCGGTCGCCAACCAGAAGGGTGGCGTCGGCAAAACGACGACCGCGATCAATCTGGGCACCGCGCTGGCCGCGACGGGAGAGCGGGTGCTCGTGATCGACATCGATCCGCAGGGCAACGCGTCGACGGGCCTGGGCGTGCCGCTGGAGGCGCGCGGGAAAACGACTTACGACGCGCTGACTGGCAGCTGCTCGTTATTGGAAGCGGCCGTGAAAACCGCGGTGCCGGGGCTTTTCGTGGTTCCGGCGAACACGGATCTCGTCGGGTTGGAATCGGATTTGATGAACGATTTCAACCGACCATATCGCCTGCGCGATGCGATCGCGGCGCTGGTGGGTCAGTGCCGGGCGCGCGGCCCCGATCAGGGCTTCAACTTCGTGCTGATCGATTGCCCGCCGTCGCTGAACCTCCTGACGCTGAACGCGATGGCGGCGGCGAACGCGGTCCTGGTGCCGGTGCAGTGCGAGTTCTTCGCGCTCGAGGGTATTTCGCAGCTCAAGGATACGATCGACCAGATCCGGTCCACGCTCAATCCCGGCCTGGAAATCCAGGGCGTGGTGCTGACGATGCACGACGCCCGCACGTCGCTGTCGCGCGAAGTGGCCGACGAAGTCAGGGCCTTTTTCGGCCCGAAAGTCTACGACAGCATGATCCCGCGCAATACGCGGGTGGCCGAAGCGCCGTCGCACGGCAAGCCGATCCTGCTTTACGACTACGATTGCCCCGGCAGCCAAGCCTACATCCGGCTCGCCACGGAGATTATCGGGCGTGAGAAACGCGCGGCGTAGAAAGCCGGGGTACAATCGGCGTCGGACTGAACGAGGAAACCAGGATTGCATCGGGTATGAACCAGCCACTGCAGAAGAGCCGTCTCGGCCGCGGACTCGCGTCGTTGATCGGCGAAACGCAGCCGTTTTCGGTGTCGGCGACCCCTGGTTCGGCGCAACCGCGGTTGCCGTCCGAAGGTGAGCATCGCGTGGTTGCGATCGACCAGGTGAAGACGAACCCGCTCAACCCGCGCAAGGATTTCCGCGACGAAGAGCTGGCGGAGCTGGCCGATTCGATTCGCGCCAAGGGTCTCGTGCAGCCGATCCTCGTCCGTCGCGATCCGACAGGTTCGGGCAACTACGAGATCGTCGCCGGCGAGCGGCGCTGGCGCGCGTCGCAAAAGGCGGGGCTGCATCAGGTGCCCGTCATCGTGCGCGATCTCGACGACAAGGAAGTTCTCGAGCTTGCGATCATCGAGAACGTGCAGCGCGCCGACCTCAATGCCATTGAGGAAGCGACGGGCTATCGCGATCTGATCGAGCGCTTCGCCTACAGCCAGGAGGCGCTGTCGGAGATCATCGGCAAGAGCCGCAGCCACGTGGCAAATACGTTGCGCCTGTTGAAGTTGCCGGAGTCGGTTCAGGAAATGCTTCAGGAAGGCCGGCTGACGGCGGGCCATGCACGGGCGTTGATCGGGCGGCTTGATGCCGAAGACCTGGCGCGAATGATCGTCGACAAGGGCCTCAACGTGCGCGAGGTCGAGGCGCTGGTGCAGGCCGGGGCGGCGATTGCCGGTGGCCACGGCGGCGCGCGCAAGGCGAAGGACAAGGATGCCGATACCAAGGCGTTCGAAAAGGAGCTGGCTGATACGCTGGGCCTGAAAGTCGAGATCAAGCGCGGCTCAGGCGAGAGCGGCAATCTCGTCATCAAGTACGGCAATTTCGATCAGTTGGAATATATCCGGCTGCGCCTGAGCGGTCTGCCGGGCAGCTGAACGTAGTATTCGGCGGCATTCTTCAGCACGTTATTCTAAAGTATGGCTCGGGCACCCCGCATTTGCTTGACGGGGAGCCGAGCAGTTGCTGTTTTGACGCCAGCGTTTGCGGGCAAGAGACTGGCTATGAGCAACGACGTTCTGAAGCAGCTGGCGGCAACGATCCGATCGCGCCGGCTTGAGGGGGCAAGTACCTCCTATACGAACCAGCTGCTGGAAGCGGGGCCGGAGACGTGTGCGCGGAAATTCGGTGAGGAAGCGGTCGAGACGGTCATCGCCGGGATCGCGCAGAGCCCGCAGGCGTTGAAATCCGAGGCTGCCGACGTTCTCTATCATCTGCTGGTGCTGCTCGAAGCGCGCGGCGTCGCGTTCGACGATGTCCTGGCGGAACTCGAACGGCGCTCGGGAACGTCGGGCCTGGCGGAGAAGGCAGCACGCGCTCAGCGCGGCTAGAAGGTCTAGGACCATGAGCTCCAAGCGGACCTCTGACGATCCCAAGGCGGCAGCGAGTCGGCTGGAGTTCATCTTCCAGCCTCCCGATCTGCAGTTTTCGCCTTACCGTGTGTTCGATCGCGAGAGCTGGGCTCGACTTCGCGCCGATACGCCGATGACGCTGGCGCCGTCCGAACTGGAGCAGCTGTCGGGCATCATCGAAGAGCTGTCGGTCGACGAGGTGGAAGAGATCTACCTGCCGATGTCGCGGTTGCTCAATCTGTACGTTGCGGCGGCGCAGGAGCTGCATGCGGTGACGACAACGTTCCTCGGGCGCCGGGACGGCAAGGTGCCGTTTATCGTCGGCGTTGCGGGATCTGTTGCGGTGGGAAAGAGCACGACGGCGCGTGTGTTGAAAGCGTTGCTGGCACGCTGGCCGGATCATCCGCGTGTCGACCTCATCACGACCGATGGGTTTCTGTATCCCAATGCGGAGCTTGAAAAACGCGGGCTGATGAACCGCAAGGGTTTTCCGGAAAGCTTCGATACGGCGCGGCTGCTGAACTTCTTGGCGGAGGTGAAATCCGGCAAGCATCAGGTGGAAGCGCCGGTCTATTCGCATTTCCACTATGACATCCTTCCGGGTCAGAAGACGGTGATCGAGCGACCGGACATTCTCATCGTGGAAGGCTTGAACGTGCTGCAGGCAGCGCGGCTGCCACGCGAAGGCGAGGCCATCCCCTTCGTTTCGGATTTCTTCGACTTTTCGATCTTCATCGACGCCGACCCGGCCGTGATCGAGGAGTGGTACCTGGAGCGGTTCATGCGGCTCAGGAGCACGGCGTTCCGAGATCCAGGTGCCTATTTCCATCGCTACGCCAGCCTGACGCATGACATCGCTTACGGCCGAGCGCTGGACCTGTGGCGCGACATCAACCTGAAGAACCTGGAAGAGAACATTCTTCCCACGCGTCAGCGCGCCAGCCTGATCCTGCGCAAGACCGCCAACCATCGCGTCGACAGCGTTGCCCTGCGCAAGCTTTGATCT
The DNA here is from genome assembly GCA_965279065.1 of Hyphomicrobiaceae bacterium. Lineage (GTDB taxonomy): Bacteria > Pseudomonadota > Alphaproteobacteria > Rhizobiales > Hyphomicrobiaceae > JAKAXS01. The sequence continues at coordinate 3,883,977 of OZ257134.1, read as the reverse complement.
GACGCCGGACGCAAAAAAGGCCGCTTGGGGGAGCGGCCTAAGTATCCCAATCTGTTCTAGGCAAACAACGCGGGACGTGAACTGCCGCGACCTCAGGCGAGGGCGCGGTCGTGATCTGTCGTGAACCCTTGGAACGCTGTGTGGAAAGCAACCGAGCACTGTAACGCCAGGGACGCCGGCGATACTTGAATTGTCTGTCGAACGAGAACGGAGTGGACGTCGAAAGCGTAGCGAACGGTATCGACCCCAGCATTGTACCAGGCCCAGAAAAATCGCTGGGCCGGGGTTGTAGCCGTGTGGGGTGGTGAGAGCGGTGCGGGCTTGGGCTCGACGGTAAGCGGTTCCAGCTCGACCGACGACGTGGTGACCGTGCGGTGGACCACGACGGGCGGCCGGGGTGCCGACACACGGACGACGGCGCGTTCGTTTGCGTTTGATATGACGCGACGAGGTTTCTTACGCGGCATCAGCGATTGAATCCGATGTTGATTCGGCTGATGTGAGTTTCCTCGCGTATCCCTCAGAAATCTAGGGATAATTACCTATACTGATCGAGAAAGCGGCTGCAACTGGCTCAGTTTGTTGCGAATTTGCCAGCTCGCATTGCCGATACGCAGAACAAATCAAGTCAATTGAGATGCAACTGACAGTCCTTCGAGTATTGGAGAGTCCTACAACCCAACCGGCAACCCATCCGGAGCGCTAGAGCAAACCGGAGGTGCGGGCGAGGTCGGCGAGGCTGGTTTCGGGGCGGGCACCGACGTGGCTGATGATCTCTGCGGCGGCCAGGCTGGCGAGCCGGCCGGACTTCTCCAGGTCGTAGCCCTGCGAGATGCCGAACAGGAAACCCGCCGCATAAAGGTCGCCGGCGCCAGTGCTGTCGATGACCTTGGCAACCGGTGCAACGGGGATCGCAATGCTCGATCCGCCAGAGATGATGATGGAGCCCTTCTCGCTGCGCGTCAGAGCGGCGAGCTTGGTGTCGGCGGCAGCGCGGCGGGCGGCTTCGTCGAAGTTGGTGGTCTCGTAGAGCGCGGTGATCTCACTCTCGTTGGCAAACAGGATGGCAATGCCGGAACGGATCAGATCGAGAAATTCGGCGCGGTGGCGACCGACGCAGAAGGCATCCGACAAGGTCAATGCAACCTGGCGGCCGGCGGCATTGGCGATCGTCACGGCTTCGCGGAAGGCGGCCTTGGCGGCGGGTTTATCGAACAGGTAGCCCTCGAGATAAACGATGCCGCTGTCGCGAATGAGGGCGGGGTCGACCTGGTGGATGTCGAGATCGGTGGAGATGCCGAGGTAGGTGTTCATGGTGCGCTCGCCGTCCGGCGTCACCAGGATGAGGCAGCGGGCGGTGGGGTCGCCGCCGGCGACGGCGGCGCTGTCGAACGTCACGCCGATGGCATTGATGTCGTGCTTGAAGATCTTGCCGAACTCATCGTCGGCCACCTTGCCGATGAAGGCGGCCTTGCCGCCGAACGATGCCAGGCCGGCCATCGTATTGGCCGCAGAGCCGCCGGACGCCTCGATGCCGGGGCCCATGCTGGCATAAAGCGCGGCGACGCGATCGGCGTCGACAAGCGTCATGGCGCCCTTGGCGGCGCCGTGGGCGACCAGGAACTCGTCGTCACAACGGCCGATGATGTCGACAATTGCGTTGCCGATTGCAACGACGTCGTAGCGCGTGGTCATGGTGCCCCCGATGGTTCAGCGGGCGCACTATAGGGGGCGAGCCTTGCCGTGCAAGGACGCGGGTGTCGCGGAAGCGCCCTTTGAACGACCACCTTTTAGCGGCGCGCGGCGTCGCGGCTGCCTTCGCGGGCGTGCTTGGCCAGTGTCAGAAGCATCCGCTCGGTCAGCGTGTCTTCCAGCGCGCTCGTCAGGCGCGCGGCCTTTGCGGCCAATGCAATCGCGGAGAGCGCCGCGTCGAGGCGCGGCGTCGACCACAGGCGCAACTGTGCGGAGAACGTGTCCTTCTGGCGGAAGTGCAGCGGCGGGCGCAATCCGCGCAAGGCGTCGTCGAGGGTGCGGCCCTGGTCCATGGCGGCGCGGGTGCGATGCAGGCGATGGAAATAGCGTTGCGTGGCGAGAATGACGCCTTGCGCGCTCTCGCCGGCGGCCACCGAGCGGGTGAACTCGCCGACGGCGCGCGCCGCATCGCCGGACGCTGCGGCGGTGATGATGCGATCCATTGACTGTTCGGACGCGTCACCGACAATGGCTTCGACGTCATCGGCGTCGATCTCAGCCTTGCCAAGGGCGTAGAGTGCGAGCTTTTCGATTTCGCCGCGCGACAGCGCGTGATCGGCGCCGAGGCGTGCGACGAGCAGGTCGCGGGCATCCGGTGCGATCTTCAAGCCTGCTGCGTCGAGGATCTGGCGGACCATGATCTCAAGGTCTTGCGCTTCGTCGCCGTAGCAGGCAATCGCCGCGGCGATCGCCGACTTCTCAAACAGGGGGCGCAGACCCTCATCGGGCTTCAGGTTGCCGGCCTCGACGATGAGCACGCCGGCGATGGCCGGCCCCTCCAGAAGCGGGCGCAGCGCGTTGGCGTTGATGCGGCGGCTGGCCGTGGTACGCACGATCTTGCGGCCGCCGAACATGGGCATGGTCATGAGCTCGACGGCGAGGCGGTCGGGGTCGTTGTCGAGGTCATTGTCGTCCAGGCGAATGATTTCGCCGGCGGGGTCTTCGCGCTGCGCCAGGGCTCGTGCCAGCTGCGCTGCACGCTCGGACACGAGGCCGATGTCGCTGCCGAAAAAGAGAATGGCCGAATGGCGGGGGTCAGGCGATTTGAGGAAGGCGTTGGCCTGGTGTGCCTTGACGGCAACCATCTATGGCTCAGGCCGCGGTCGAGAGATAGGCGGCGAGGCGCGACTTCAGCTCTTCGCCGACGGTCTTGGCCGCGCGATCCTCGGCGTCCTTCTCGGCGCGGACGTTGGAGTAGATCGACGTGAAGCGCTCGTAGCTGGCCTGACCGTAGCTCTTGCCCGTGAGGACGACGGCCTTGTCGGCGATGCGGATGAGCTGGAACGAGGCGTCGATGGAATAGATCTGGCTCTGGGCGTCGCCGTCGCTGCGGATCAGCGTCGAGGTCTTGCCTTCGCGGATCGCGACTTCGAGGCGATAGGCCGGCGACGGCGCGTTGCCGCCACCAGTGGCCTGGAAGATCAATTCATTGCGGATGCGCTGGCCGACGCGGCCCGGGATGGGCGCCATTTCGACCTTGGCCAGCTTTTCGGTGACGTTGCCGCCGCCAAGGGCGCTGGATCCGTAGAGCGGGCGGAAGCCGGCGTCGCCACAGGCGGAAACGATGGGAGCGGCAATCGAGACTGCGAGCATGGCAAGCAGGAACGAACGGCGGGAGCTGGGCCCCGTTCCGTTACTCGAACTGTCGTTCGAGCCACCCGGCAGGTTTGCCTTAGGCAACGACATTCACGATCCTTTGCGGCACAACGATCACCTTTTTCGGCGTCTTACCCTCAAGGGCCCGTACGACCGAATCAAGGCGCAGAGCCGCAGCCTCAACTTCGTCTTTTCCGGCCGTGCGTGCAATGATCAGCTCGTCACGGCGCTTGCCATTTACCTGTACGGCAATGGTGATCTCATCGTCAACGAGCAAGGCCGCTTCTGCGACCGGCCAGGGTGCGATGGTGATGAGGGTGTTGTATCCAAGTCGCGACCAGCACTCCTCAGCCAGGTGGGGCATCATCGGCGCGATCGATTGGGCAAGGAATTCAGCGGCTTCGCGCAGCGCCCAGGGCAGGCCTTCGCCCGACTTTTGCACAGCCGTGGAGAGGGCATTGGTAAACTCGTAAATCTGGGCCACGGCCACATTGAAGCGCAGACCCTCGATGTTACGTCCGATGGCGTCCAATGCCTTGTGGGCGGCGCGGCGGAGTTCGGTCGCCTCGGGGCCGAACTGTGCCGGCCGCGGGGTGCCGGGGGCAGGGGCCTTATCGGCGACGTCTTCGATCAGGCGCCAGAAGCGCTGCAGGAAGCGGCCAGCGCCCTGGACGCCGGCTTCGGTCCAGATGACGTCGCGTTCCGGCGGGCTATCGGACAGCACGAACCAGCGGGCGCAGTCGGCGCCCCAGTGGGCCAGGATGTCGTCCGGGTCCACCAGGTTTTTCTTGGACTTCGACATCTTGATGATGTCGCCGATGGCGGCGGGCTTGCCGGTCGCGATTTCGGTGGCCGTACGAGCGCTGCCTTCGCCCTCGATGCGGACGTCGGTGGGCAACAGCCAATCGCCGGCGGCCGATTTGTAGGTCTCGTGGGTCACCATGCCCTGGGTGAACAGAGCGGCGAAGGGCTCACGCGTGTTCTGCTTCAGGTGCAAGTGGCCGGTGTCGGATAGCGCGCGGGTGAAGAAGCGGGCATAGAGCAGGTGCAGAATGGCATGCTCAATGCCGCCGATGTACTGGTCGACGGGCAGCCAGTATTGGGCGGCGGCCTTATCGGTTGGCGTGTCGGCGTTCGGCTCGGTGAAGCGGGCGAAGTACCAGGAGCTGTCGACGAAGGTGTCCATCGTGTCGGTTTCGCGTCGGGCGGGCTTGCCGCACGAGGGGCAGGCGACGTCCTTCCATGTCGGATGGCGTTCCAGCGGGTTGCCGGGTTTGTCGAAGGTTGCATCCTGTGGCAGCTCGATCGGCAGGTCCTTGTCGGGGACAGGAACGACGCCGCAGTCCGTGCAGTGGACGACGGGAATGGGACAGCCCCAGTAGCGCTGGCGTGAGATGCCCCAGTCACGAAGACGGAAGTTCACCTTGCGCGCGGCAACTGGCTTGCCGCCGAGCTTCTGTTTCTCAAGGCGCGAGGCGGCCTCCTCGAAGGCGGCCTTGGTGTCGAGGCCGTCGAGGAAGCGCGAATTGATCATGGTGCCGTCGCCGTCGTAGGCCTTGTTCTCGATTTTGAACGCCGAGGCCTTTTCGCCGGGCGGCAAGATGACGGGTTCGACGGGCAGGTCGTACTTGCGAGCGAAGTCGAGGTCGCGCTGGTCGCCGGCCGGGCAGGCGAAGATGGCGCCGGTGCCGTAGTCCATCAGCACGAAGTTGGCGACGTAGACGGGCAGCAGCCAATCGGGTTCGAACGGGTGCTGGACGCGAATGCCGGTGTCGAAACCTTTCTTCTCGGCGCTCTCGATGTCAGCGGCGGAGGTGCCCATGCGGCGGATCTCATCGCAGAAGGCGGCCAGTTCGGCGTTGTTTTGCGCCGCGGCCTTGGCCAGCGGGTGATCGGCGGCGATCGCCATGAACGAGGCGCCGAACAAGGTGTCGGGGCGTGTCGTGTAGATTTCCAGCTCGGAGATGCCCTTGGGAGCCGTTGCCTTGTCGAGAGCCCAGCGGACAGACAAGCCTTCCGAGCGGCCGATCCAGTTGGCCTGCATCAGGCGCACCTTCTCGGGCCACTTCTCCAGCGTCTGCAGCGCGTCGAGCAACTCGTCGGAGTATTGCGTGATCTTGAAGAACCACTGCGTCAGCTCGCGTTGTTCGACGAGCGCGCCGGAACGCCAGCCGCGGCCGTCGATGACCTGCTCGTTGGCGAGCACGGTGTGATCGACGGGGTCCCAATTGACCTTGGAGGACTTGCGGTAGGCCAAGCCTTTCCGCAGCATGTCGAGGAAGATCTTCTGCTGGTGGCGGTAGTAGCTGACGTTGCAGGTGGCGATCTCGCGCGACCAGTCGAGCGACAGGCCCATGGACTTCAGCTGGCCCTTCATCGTGTCGATGTTGGCGTAGGTCCAGGTGGCGGGGTCGACCTTGCGTTCGATGGCAGCGTTCTCGGCCGGCATGCCGAAGGCGTCCCAACCCATGGGATGCAGCACGTTGAAGCCCTTGGCGCGCTTGTAGCGGGCGAAGACGTCGCCCATGGCGTAGTTGCGGACGTGGCCCATGTGGATGCGCCCTGAGGGATAGGGGAACATCTCCAGCACGTAACACTTGGGGCGTTTGAGATCGGCCTCGGCGCGGAAGATGTCGGCTTTGGCCCAGGCGTCCTGCCAGTGCTTCTCACGTTCGGGGGCGTTGTAGCGTTCGCGTTCGGTGGTCATGGGATGGTTAATGGGGTCCGAAAGGCGGATTTGCGTTGCGGGGTAAAGAGCGTGGAAGGGGGCGCCGGTCAAGGCGGGCGGTGGTGAGAGCGGGCTGGATATGTCTGCGGAGTGGACATGTTCGAGGCATATGTCGAAGAAGTTTGATTTTTTAGACATATTATGTGAACGTGTCGATCACGTCGACATGTTCGATCAATATGTCTATAAAATTCATTTTTATCGATACATTGTGACGACATGCCGGATCCGCCGACATATCGCGCCGATATGTCTTATTTTTGTGATTTCTTCGACATATGAGCCAGTTCGACCCTACAAAGCCGTACAATGACCTTCCCAAGCTGCCGCCGCCGGTCGACTTGGAGAGCAAGGTGGTGCTGAAGAAGTGTGCTTCGGTTCACGCGGCGCTGGCCGCCCTCCGAGAAAGAGGCCGTCGCATCCCTGACCAAGCCGTCCTTATCAACGCGATTCCGATCATGGAGGCAAAGGACAGTTCGGCAATCGAAAACATCGTCACCACCAACGACGCGCTTTTCCGTGACGCCAGCTTGAAAGAGGACAGCGCCGCGGATCCCGCGACCAAGGAGGCGGCGCGGTATCGAGCCGCCCTCAATCATGGCTTTCAGACGCTTACCCACCGGCCGATCACAACGCGGCTGGTGATTGATATTTGCCGCGAACTCAAAGCCACGGAACTCGACATTCGTGGCGTGCCTGGCACCAAGCTAACGAACAAGCTCAGCGGCAAGGTGATCTATACGCCGCCGCAGGGACGAGACCTGTTAAGCGAACTGCTGTCGAACTGGGAGAAGTTCCTCAACGAGGCCGAAGACATCGACCCAGTCGTTCGCATGGCGGTCGGGCACTATCAGTTCGAGGCAATTCATCCCTTTATCGATGGCAACGGTCGTACTGGGCGGGTCATCAACATCCTGTACCTCATTCAGCAAAACTTGCTCGACCTGCCGACGCTCTACCTCAGCCGTTACATTCTCTGGCGGCGTGCGGACTACTACCGGCTTCTGCACGAGGTCACCACTGAAGGAGCGTGGGAACCTTGGATTATGTTCATGCTGGAGGGCGTCGAGTCGACTGCACGTTGGACCACGGCAAAAATCGGGGCGATCCATGACCTCATCGATGCGACGGCAACGTTCGTCCGAACTGCACTGCCAAAGATCTATTCGCGCGAGCTGATCGATGTCCTATTTACTCAACCCTACTGCCGCATCGGAAATGTTATCGATGCGCGATTGGCGAAGCGAGAAACGGCATCCAAGCACCTTCAGCAACTCGTCGATGCCGGAATTCTTCGCGAGGTGAAGGTGGGTCGTGAGAAGCTGTTCCTGAACATCAGATACGCGGCACTGCTCGGCAGCGACGACAATGAGTACGAGCCGTTCCCTGCCCTCTGATGTGCACTGCTCCGGTGCATATTCTGCTCACCTGCACTGCTTTCGCCTGCTTAGTACACCTGACGAGACCCTAGGAAGTGATGACGCCTGCAGTTCAAGCCCTCACCGATATCACGTCGCGCATCGCAGCGGCAGCGCGCGAAGATGGCCGGGCGCCCGAGGCTGTGAAGCTGATCGCTGTGTCGAAGACGTTCGATGCGGAAGCGATCACGCCGGTATTGGAGTCCGGGCATCGGCTGTTCGGCGAAAACCGCGTGCAGGAAGCCAAGGGCAAGTGGCCGGAGCTGAAAGGGCGCTACCCGGGCATCGAGCTGCATCTGATCGGGCCGCTGCAATCGAACAAGGCGGCGGAAGCCGTCGCGCTGTTCGATGCCATCCACTCTATCGACCGGCCGAAGATCGCCAAGGCAATTGCGGACGAGATGACGAAGCAGGGTAAGACGCTGCAGCTGTTCGTGCAGGTCAACACGGGCGAGGAGCCGCAGAAGGCCGGCGTCATGCCGCGCGAGACCAAGGCGTTCGTCGAGATGTGCCGGGACGGGCTCAAGCTGACGATCGCGGGGCTAATGTGCATTCCGCCTGTGGACGAAGAGCCGGCGGTGCACTTCGCGTTTCTCGACAAGCTGGCGAAAGAGTGCGGGCTTGCAGGGCGCAGCATGGGCATGAGTTCGGACTACGAGGCAGCGGTAAAGTTCGGCGCTACCCACGTACGCGTGGGTAGCGCGATTTTCGGGGCGCGCTTGCTAGCGGAGAAGTTATTCCAGCGGCCTTAACGTCGGGAAATCGCGAAGATCATCGCGGAAGCGTTGACGGTTTAGTTCATTGATCACTCTCGACGCGGCGCTGTCATCAGTCGTTATCTCGGGACCAGGAACCGCAGATGGCGTGTCGTTTGCAAAGGTTTGGATACCTAGGCCGCCAGCTCTTCTGCCTGAGGCGTTCTTTGGGACCTCATCTTCAACCGCGATCGCGATCGTGACGGAATGATTGTCTGTTCGACCCACGCTGCCGTCAATCTTGACGTTCGTTAGTTTCAGGCCACCAATTGTTGGAGCGTCCACACTCAGATTCGGAGATACACCCGCAGTAAACGTCGTTATGAAGTCGAGCTTGTCCGTAAAGAGATCGGTGCTGTCGGCCTTCAGTTTCCTGAAGTTAGTCATTTTTCTGATTTTAACGAAAGTAACTACGGTTTCATCGAGACCGACTCGTCCCGTCATCGGATAAACGAAGTTGGCGCGCTGCCAGGCTTCATCGCACCCTTGGTCGTCTCTGACCATTTGGAAGGTGTCGAGAACTCGAAAGGTCCGCTCGTTCTTGCGAAGTTTGTCAGCGGTGGCCTTGAAATTCAGGCTAAAGGTTCCGCCGCCCACGGGATTGACGAGTTTCAGGTCACCGCCGGCCGCATCTGCGTCTTCTGAAATGATGAACTTGAAGTCGAAGCCAATCGTAATTCGCTTCAGTAGGCGTTCATCATCTATTGCTGCTTCAAAAATACCCTCCCTGACTTCACAGCGCATTTTTTTGACGATGTCGAACGTTGTCTTTCTTGTTACGTCCTCTGGCAGAGGATGCGTTGAGCAGCCGGTGAGAAGCGGCAGGACAAGACTGAGCGCGAACGCGCGCAATGGCCGAAGCATGTTGGCAATCTCCAGATAAAAATCGAATAATCAGACATCGAACAAATCTGGACTCCGAGCACGGATCAACGTCTTGCAGAGGGTCTAATCAAATGAAGGTGCGATCTGTGCCGTGCGCGCTACAGGCCCAATCACCTATCGGCGAGCACAAGCATCCACAGGTTTTCCACTTGCCGCGCTGCCCGTGAGCGCCGGAACCTTGCTCCACCTGCTAACGTTCAGCTCGTGATTCGGTAGTGCTGCGTTCAACTTAGCCTCAAGGGGTAGAGACATGAGCGCGGCCACCTCAGCTGCAGTTTCCGAAGCAGATGCCAGCGCAGACGCTGCCGCCGACGAAGCGGCGCGCGAGGCGCGGGCCGAAGAGCTCGACAAACGTAGGGCTGCGGCACTAGCGGAAAAGAAGTCGGTCACGGTGCGCAAGAAGTCAGCGCCGGCGACGGGCTGGCACGAGTTTCTGATCGACGTCTGGATCACGAACTTCAACTTCACGGAGTTCGGCATCTACAAGCGCACGCGCAATCGCGCGAAGTCGCGGCAGTTCACGGTCGACATGGATGTCTACGCCGAGGTGATCGAGAACGGCGAGCGCACGGGGCTGATCGCCTACCGCGAGGATCTGTGGAAGAAGGCCGAGGGGCTGGATCGCCGTCTGGTGTTCAAGCTGTTCTCCGAGAACCTCAACTGGCGCGCGACGATGGATTTGATGCTGGGCCGCTCGATCGCGCAGACGATCGGCGCGCGCGGCTTGCCGGTGATGACCTATTCGATCAATACCGATGAAGACAACTACATGGTCTACCTGGAGCGCTCGGCCAACAAGTGGCCGTTCATGCCGGAGTACTTCTCGTTCTTCCTCATCGACGACAAGAACAAGCCGGAGTTCTTCACGCTACGGCGCGACATCATCAATCTCGCGGGCGACTACACGCTGCGCGATCAGACGGGACAGAAGGTCGGCTACATCGACGGCAAGGTCTTCTCGATCGGCGGCAAATGGCGCGGGCGCGTCAAAGCCGGGCATCATGCCGACAAGCGGCTGCTGACGGTGATGAAGCTGTTCGGAGGGTTGATGATCTTCAACAAGGACTGCCGCCGTCACATGAAGGATCTTTATCGCCAGGTGCGCACCGGCAAGGTCGAGGTGAAGCTGGAGCGCCAGGAAGGCGAACTCTACATCAATCCACGGCGCGTCCGGTAAGAAGCTCAGCTACCCAATCTCGCATTCCGGAGGCAGCCAACGTCGCGTTGGCTGCCTTATTTTTTGGCAACCGTAACATTTTGGGTTCGGAACTGACCCTGATTTAGACGTCCTAGTTGCCTTGCTCTTGAGCAGGATGCTATGCGCGCTATCCAATGCCTGGAATACAGGCAGCAAAAAAATTGGGCGCGCTTGGGGGAGTTCGAAGGAATGGATCAACTACAGCACGGATCGGACGTCTTCTTCCTATTAATGGGCGCGATCCTGGTTTTCGCGATGCACGGTGGCTTCGCCTTTCTTGAGGTCGGCACCGTCCGACACAAAAATCAGGTGAATGCGCTGGTGAAGATCCTGGTCGATTTCGCAATCTCGACGGTGGCGTACTTCTTCCTTGGCTACTGGATCGCGTACGGGGTCAACTTCCTGGTCGATGCGACGACGCTGTCGGGAGCAGCGGACGGACCGTTCGCCTTGCAGGGCGGCAGCCTCGTAAAGTTCTTCTTCCTTTGCACGTTCGCGGCTGCCATTCCGGCTATCGTTTCGGGGGGTATCGCCGAGCGCGCGCGCTTCGTGCCGCAGTGCCTGGCAACGGCGCTGCTCGTCGGCATCGCCTATCCGCTGCTGGAGGGTGTGATCTGGAACAAGAACTTCGGGCTGCAGACGGGATTCTTCGCCCCGGTGCTCGGCGCCGAGTTCAAGGACTTCGCGGGATCAATCGTGGTGCACGCGTTCGGCGGCTGGGTCGGGCTTGCCGCCGTGCTGCGGCTCGGCGCGCGGCTCGGGCGCTACGACAAGGGTCGCGGCATCGGCATTCCGCCGTCCTCAATTCCGTGGCTGGCCATGGGCTCGTGGATGCTCTGCGTGGGCTGGTTCGGCTTCAACGTCATGAGCGCGCAAAGTCTCAAGGGCATCTCGGGACTGGTTGCCATGAACTCGCTCATGGCCATGGCGGGTGGAATCCTGGCCGCGCTGATCGTCGGACGCAACGACCCCGGCTTCGTGCACAACGGGGCACTGGCGGGACTGGTCGCGGTGTGCGCAGGGTCAGACGTCATGCACCCGGTCGGGTCACTGGTGACGGGTGCGGTTGCCGGTGGCATTTTCGTGCAGATGTTCCAGGTGGCGTCGAACCGCTGGCAGATCGATGACGTGCTCGGGGTGTGGGCGTTGCACGGGCTGTGCGGATTGTGGGGCGGCATCGCTTGCGGCATCTTCGGGCTACAGGCGCTGGGTGGCTTGGGCGGGGTGACGTTCGCCTCGCAGCTTGTGGGAAGCCTGATGGGTGCCGCATTCGGATTTGCGGCAGGAACCGTGATCTATCTCATTGTCGATCTTGCCTTGGGCTTCCGCATGTCTCCCGAGGAGGAGCGGCGCGGCGCCGACATCTCGATCCACAACATCAGCGCCAATCCGGAAGAGGACGTGCGCATGGGCCGTGTGTGAAGTGTGGGGCCGGCAGCGGCTTCGCTGCTGCCGGTGACGCGACGGGCCACTGATTGCCGCAGCGGCGGTCCAGTGCTAGCTTTTTTGATAACGGAGGTGACCGGATGACACCGGAATACGCGCCTTGCCCGATCACAGCAACGCCCGCTGCCAGGGAGGCGCTTGACGCGCTCCGCACCCACCATGGCGCGATCATCCTTCACGTGACCGGAGGCTGCTGCGACGCCCGTACGCCGCTTTGCCTCCCTGCCGGAGAGCTGCACCTCGGCGCTCGGGATATTCTCCTGGGTACGGTCGAGGGAGTGCCCGTCTACGAAATGCAGAGCGCGCCGGAGATCTGCTACTGCTGCGGCTGCTATGTGCTCGACATGGTCCCGGGCGTCCCGGTTGGATTCTCGCTCGACCCCGGAAACGGAAGGCGGTTTTCCATCAGTGAGGCCGTGCAGACAGCCTAGAGGGCAAGCTTGCCTTCGCTAGTCGGACCGAGAGCGTCCGTTCTTGGGCCCCTTCAATCGCAGCGGCTTTGCGCGTCATCGGCAAACTTGAAGCTGAGCCTCGCCCAAGGCTTAGGCACGGTCGCAGCGCCGTGCATGGCCATTGGCAACGGGCGTGTAATTTGCCAGACAAGCCGCGCGACACGTGGAGCGACAGGCAGATGGTAGCAGACGTACTGGGGCCAAGGGCGTTGAGCGACGGGCATATATTGTCGCCGTTTTCGCGGCTTCGTCATTTGCTCGACAGCGTGGCGCCCGGTCACGAGCGGCCGATCGATTTGTCGCTCGGCGAGCCGCGGGAGACGATGCCTGCATTCGTTGCCGATGCGTTGCGGGATGCGGCGTTGACGCTGGCGCAATACCCGCCGATCCGCGGATCGGAAGAGATGCGTGTTGCGATCGCCGGATGGCTGCAGCAGCGGTTCGGCGTCGACGTGGATCCGGCGCGCGAAATCCTGCCCTGCAACGGCTCGCGCGAGGGACTGTTCTACGCGTGCTTTCCGGCGGTCGGGCGTAAACGGGTGAAGGGCCGGCCGGTCGTGCTCATCTGCAACCCTTACTATCAAGCTTACATGGGCGCGGCATACGCGACCGGGGCGGAACCGGTCTTTCTCAATGCGACGGCAGAGACTGGATTCCTTCCCGACCTCGATCTGATCGCGGATGACCGCGAGCTATTGGCGCGCACGGCTGCCTTTTACCTGTGTTCTCCAGCCAATCCCCAGGGGGCCGTTGCCAGCCGGGCCTATCTGCTGCGGGCGCTGGAGCTGGCGCGCGCGCACGACTTCATGCTGTTCGTCGACGAATGCTATTCGGAGATCTATTCGGGCGAGGCGCCGGCCGGCGGTCTCGAGGTTGCCGCTTCGACGCCTGACCGGTTTGCCAACATCGTGGTTTTCAATTCGTTATCGAAACGATCGAACCTGCCGGGATTGCGGTCCGGCTTCCTGGCGGGAGATGCGCGGTTCATCGATACCCTGTTTGAAGTGCGCAACCTGATCGGCCCGCAGGTGCCCGGTCCGACGCAACATGCCTCGGCACTGGTGTGGAAGGACGAGACGCACGTGGCGCTGAACCGTGCTGCCTACGCCCGCAAGTTCGATGTGTGCGACGCGATGCTGGGCGCGCGATTCGGCTACCGGCGGCCGGCGGGCGGGTTCTTCCTGTGGCTCAATGTGGGCCAATTCGGCAACGGCGCTGACGCGGCAGTAACCTTATGGAAACGCTGTGGTGTCAAGGTGATACCCGGTGCCTTTCTTGGTTCGGACGACCGGCACGGGGTTAACCCCGGGCAAGACTACGTCCGTGTTGCCCTGGTGCAGGATCAGGCGGCGATCAAGGAGGCGCTCGAACGTATCGTTGAAGTCGCCGCGTAAGAGTTTCCGTTCGTGCACACGCTGTCGGATACATCGAGTTTGGAGCAGCGCTCCCTGCTTCCAGCCACGCTGGAAGTGCGGTTGATGCGCGGCGTCGGTCGCATGGGCGGCTGGGCGCTTCTTGCCGTTGTCGGCGCGGCCTGGATCAGTCTTTTCACCTCCTCACTCGGTACCGCCGGCGCCAGCGGCAATCTGCTTGGCCCACCCGGTGAAGCGGTGGCCGACCTGTTGTTGCAAACGCTCGGCTTCGGCTCGGTGTTGGTGCTGTTGGCGCCGATGTTCTGGGGCCTGGAGCTGGTGCTCGGCGGGCGCGTGGAGAATTTCCGCATCAAGGCCGCGTTCTTTCCGCTCTCGGTTCTGCTGCTGGCCGGCGCGGTTTCGTCGTTGCCCACGTACGCGGGCTGGCCGCTGCGCAATGGATTTGGCGGCATCCTCGGCGACGTCGTCTACAGTTTCAGCTCCGGCTTGATGGGGCTGACCAGCGCGTCGGCGGCTGCGCCGCTATCGGGGCTTCTCCTGTTCACGGGCGGCTTTGCGGCACTGGCCTACAGCATCGGGATGGCGCTTTCGGATCTTGCCATCGCCGTGAAGCGCAAGGAGCTGCCGGATATCGCCGAGACTGCCGAGGCGCTGCAGCAAGGATTCAGATCGGCTGCGAACGGCGTGCGCGAGCGGATGATGCACAGCCTGTCGACGCGCGGTGCGGTCAGCGACGACGACGGCGAGCGCTGGGCCGATGCGCGACCGGAGCCGACGTTCGAGCTTTCGGGCCGCCTGTTGGATCATGGTCACGGGCGGCGCAACAAGGCCGATCCGGAAAAGACGATCTCGATCGAAGCCCTGCCTGACCCGGATGCCGGTCTCGATGACGACCAGGACATCGAGAGCGAGAGCATTACGGCGGACGCAAGCCGCATCGCGCGCAAGTTCGCGCCGAAGGTGGCGGTCGAAAGCGACCGGGATTTCGAGGACGAACCGCTGCTGATGCCGAAGCGATTTGGTTCGGGTGTCATGATGCAAACGCCGGCGGCACCGGTCAGGGCCGTGCAGCCGGCCCAGGTCGGCTACCAGCGCTTCTCGCTCAATCTGCTGAAGCGGCCGCAAGGCGGCAAGGCCAATACCGATGTCACGCTCGCCGGACTGCGCAGCAGCGCGCAGATGCTGGAGGAGACACTGGCCGACTTCGGCATCAAAGGCGAGATCCGCGATATCAAGCCGGGTCCGGTGGTGACGTTGTTCGAACTGGAGCCGTCGCGGGGCACGAAGTCATCGCGCGTGATCGGCCTTGCGGACGATATCGCGCGCTCAATGAGCGCGATGAGCGTGCGCGTGGCCGTGGTGCCGGGACGCAACGCAATCGGCATCGAGCTGCCGAACGCGCGACGCGACAAGGTTCTGCTGCGCGAGCTGCTCGAGTCTGATCCGTTCCGCGCGTCCGACGGCGCGCTACCGATGGTGCTGGGCAAGTCGATCGAGGGCGAGCCGATCATTGCGGACCTGGCGCACATGCCGCATCTGCTCGTCGCGGGAACCACGGGATCGGGCAAGTCGGTCGGGCTCAATGCGATGATCCTATCGCTGCTCTACAAGAATTCGCCGGACGACTGCCGCTTCATCATGATCGATCCGAAGATGCTGGAGCTGTCGGTTTATAACGGCATTCCGCATCTGCTGTGCCCGGTGGTGACGGAGCCGCAGAAGGCAGTGGCCGCGCTGAACTGGGTCGTGGCGGAGATGGAAGAGCGCTACAAGCGCATGGCGAAACTGTCGGTGCGGCGCATCGACGTGTTCAATACGCGCGTGCGCAATGCGAGGGCGCGCGGCGAAGCGATCGCGCGTACGGTGCAGACCGGCTTTGATCGCAACACCGGCAAGGCGATCTACGAAAGCCAGCAGCTCGATCTGGAGGCGATGCCAAATATCGTCGTCGTCATCGACGAGTTCGCGGACTTGATGTCGGTGGCCGGCAAGGACGTTGAGATCGCCGTGCAGCGCATCGCTCAGAAGGCGCGTGCGGCCGGCATTCATCTCATCATGGCAACGCAGCGGCCTTCGGTCGATGTCATTACGGGAACGATCAAGGCGAATTTTCCAACGCGGATTTCCTTCAAGGTGGCGTCAAAGGTGGACAGCCGCACGATCCTCAACGAGCAGGGTGCCGAGCAACTGCTGGGGCATGGTGACATGCTGTACGCGGCAGGGTCCGGCCAGACGATGCGCGTGCATGGGCCATTCGTTTCGGATGAAGAGATCGAGAACATCGCGCAGCATCTGCGCGACCAGGGCGTGCCGCGGTACGTCGAGGGCATCACCGAGCACGGTGTCAGCGATGACGACGACAGTTCCGTCGGCCGCGAGGGCGACGGTTCGGAGGACCTCTACGAGCGTGCGATTGCGATTGTGATGCGCGACCGCAAGGCATCCGTCAGCTATCTGCAGCGGCGGCTGTCGATCGGTTACAATCGTGCGGCCGATCTGATCGAGCGCATGGAAGCCGACGGCATGATCTCCCCCGCCAACGGGATGGGCAAACGCGAGATTTTCAGCGGCGCGGCGTAGTTGGCTCGTATCGAGGGTCGCCGAACACGCCGGTGATGCGGTGATGCCGCACGCAATCGGCGAATTTGGCTGGGCGAAGCTGCCATCGGCAGGCTATGAAACTGCCGTATCACGCATGAAGTGGCCCATATCTCGACGCAATGTTGGGGAATGTCACACACAGCGCATCGAAGAGCACAGTTTCACGGACCGAGGGACTTGATGACGACGTTCAGCCGCACTGCAGCTTTGGTATGCGTGGTCGCAACAGCTTTTGCCGGTGCCGCTTTTGCGGAGGACGACAAGCAGCCGGCCGCTGCCGTCGGCGGAACGTGGAACACCGAAGTGGCTGGCGAAAGCGGTGCCATCGTCCTCGATGAGAAACAGACCGCACTCGTCAAGCAGGTGGACGCCTATTTCAATGGGCTCGGCGACCTCAAAGGCGCATTCGTGCAGACAGGTGCCGACAAGAAAGAAATGAAGGGTAAGTTCTTCGTTCAACGCCCGGGAAAGTTCCGCTTCGAGTACGCCAAGCCTTCGCAGCAACTGATTGTTTCCAACGGTGAATCTCTGGCAATCCAGGATGCCGACATCAACACGGAAGACCGTGTCGAGCTGGACAAGACGCCGTTCCGGCTGCTGCTGAAGGCCGAAGTGAACCTGGCACGCGACGCCAAGATCATGGAGCTGCAGGATTCCGACGATGTGCTGATCGTTGCCCTGCAGGACAAGAGCCCGGATTCTCCGGGGAAAATCAAACTCTTCCTGTCGAAGAAGCCAACGCTCGAGCTGAAGGAGTGGACGACGCTCGACGCGCAAAATCTGGAGACGAGAGTTGAGGTGTCAGAACTCTCGAAAGCTGACAAGATCGAGCCCGACATGTTCGTCATCAAGCCCATGGGCTTGATGCAGCACCCTTAAGCCGGCCATGGCCCCGTCGCGTTCGTAGCTGGTTCGCCTTTTGTCTTATGGTTAACGCACTGTATGAATGCATAGCTGTTGCTCATTCGCTTTTGGCAACTGCCAAGTCTGGGGATAACTCTGGGCCGGCGGTAACGTTTTTGTGAGGCCCCGCTCGGCCCCCTATTGAATCTTTGGATTGTGCGCTTAGATCATCGGTAGACAGGCAGTGCCACTTGTCTCGGTAGCTCCCCCCGTCTATCCGAAGGCACTGTCTGGGACGCCGGCTTCCCTCCCGGCGTCAGCGCGAGAGCGCATATGGCGCCCAACCCTGCCCCCCAGGGTTGGGCGTTCGCGCGTCTGGATCCCAAATTTTCTGGGCTAGTGAATGTGTTGCGCCGATGTCGGCCGCTGGACCTTGGGGTGCTGCGGCGGCATCGATTCGAGCGACGCGGCCAGCGCACTGTCGACGCGGCGCATCTCTGCAGCCATGACCGTCAGGCGTTGCGAAATCTTAGCGACGAAGTGATCGGCAAGCGCGGGATCGGTATCCATCAGCAGGCGCAAATGGTGACGCGTGACGCGGAAGGCGCGAACAGAGCTGCGTGCCACGACGGTGGACAATGCGCGTGTCTCAATCAGCATGGCGAGTTCGCCGACGAGCGAGCCTGGCGCGACGGGATCGCCTGTTTCGTCGTTGCGATCGTCGACGACCAGCACCTTGCCGGACACGACGAGAATGGCGGCGTCAGGAATGTCGCCCTCGTTCTGGATGGCGTCGCCGGGCTGATAGACGATGCGTTCGGCGGCGCGGGCGATGCGTTCAAGCCTGTCGGCGGAAAGGCCGTCGAAGATTGCTACACGCGTGAAAGGCGCCAGCAGGGTATCGTTCGTCATCGCTCATCTTCCCGGTGAGCGCCCTCGGTTTGGGCGCGATGGGTGTGAGCGTTCGCTGATTCGCCGAATCGGGTCCAGGCAAGTGCCTGTGTATGACTGGGATAACGTCACTGCAGCGGGCCGGCGTGTGCCGCTAAAGCCATTGTCGTGCTTCTTGTCGGAAAACCGCTTCACGCTTTTCCGGAAGCACCTCAGGGCACCAGCTTGTATCCGCCCGCTTCGGTAATAAGGATCTCGGCCTTGGAGGGATCGTCTTCGATCTTCTGGCGCAGGCGGTAAATGTGCGTCTCCAGCGTGTGCGTGGTGACGCCGGCGTTGTAGCCCCAGACCTCGTGCAGCAGAACCTCGCGCGTCACGACCTTTTCGCCAGAGCGGTAGAGGTATTTGAGGATCGAGGTTTCCTTCTCGGTCAGGCGAACCTTGTTGCCCTGCTCGTCGAGCAATAGTTTCGAAGCGGGTTTGAACGTGTAGGGGCCGAGATTGAAGACGGCATCTTCGCTCTGTTCGTGCTGGCGCAACTGGGCGCGAATGCGGGCGAGGAGGACAGCAAACTTGAACGGTTTCGTCACATAGTCGTTGGCGCCGGCGTCGAGGCCAAGGATCTGATCGGCATCGCTGTCGTTGGCCGTCAGCATGATGATCGGGCTCTTGAAGCCACTCTTGCGCAGGTGGCGCACGGCTTCCCGGCCATCCATGTCGGGCAGGCCGACGTCGAAGACGACGAGGTCGTGATGGTCCAACTTGGCGCGTTCGATGCCCTTGCTCGCGGTGCCTGCCACGGTGATCTCGAACTCGTCGTGGAGTGCGAGTTGATCGTGGAGGGATCCGCGCAGATCCTCGTCATCGTCGACAAGAAGGATCTTGCGTGCCGTGCTCATGCTAAGAACGCTCCGACGCGAATTGGACGACTGGCCTTGCCGAGGGCATCGTGGTGAAAAGGTGGCGTGAGATTAAGAAGAAAACCGTCAACCGCAAGTCTCAACTGCGTGTGTTGAGCCGGTCGGCATCGGCAACACAGGGCTGGATGGTGCTGGGAGACTGGCGCGTGCGGTGCGCGCTCGGTCGGTCCGGGCAGCGGGCGATCAAGCGCGAGGGAGATGGGGCGACGCCGCTGGGGCGGTTCAGGCTGGTTCGCGCCTATTACCGGTCTGATCGCATGGCGCGGCCGCGGCTGGGCTTGCCGTTGCGCGCCCTGCGCCCTGACGACGGATGGTGCGATGCAACGGGAGACCGCAACTACAATCGTCATGTGCGACACCCGTATGCGGGGTCGGCGGAGCGCATGTGGCGAGACGACGGGCTCTACGATCTGGTCGTCGTGCTCGACTACAATCTGCGGCCACGGGCGATGGGCAAGGGCAGCGCCATTTTTCTGCATTGCGCGCGCGAGGGATATGCGCCGACCGAGGGCTGCATGGCGGTAAAGCGCGCGGACCTCGTGCGCGTGCTCGCGAAAGCTTCGGGGCGCTGGGTCGTCCGCACTCGGTAGCGTTGACAAAAAAGGCCCGGGCCTTGCGGTCCGGGCTGAGGTGTGAGCGCGTCTAGGTCAGACACTGCTCGGGAGATCGTTTGCGAGGGCCCGCAGCAATCGCCGCGGGCCCTGCTGCAACTCAGTAGTTGTAGGCGCGCTCACCATGGTCGGTGATGTCGAGGCCTTCACGCTCTTTCTCTTCGACCGGACGCAGGCCGACGATGAAGTCGACGAGCTTGTAGGCGATCGCGGAGACGATGCCGGTCCACAGTACGACCAGGCCAACGGCCCAGGCCTGCGTGATGAACTGACCCAGCATCGTGTAGCTGGCGAGCGGAACGGCCTCGCCAACCTTCTGCGTGTAGTCGAGGATGCCAGCGCCGCCCAGTTCGGGAGCAACCAGAACGCCCGTTGCGAGTGCGCCGACGATGCCGCCGATCGCATGGACGCCGAAGACGTCGAGCGAGTCGTCGTAACCGAGGGTGTTCTTGATGCCGGTGCAGAAGATGAAGCAGACGACGCCTGCGACAATGCCGAGGACAATCGCGCCCATCGGGCCCGAGAAGCCGGCGGCCGGCGTGACGGCCACAAGGCCGGCAACGACGCCCGAGGCAAGGCCAAGAAGCGACGGCTTGCCCTTGAACAGCCACTCAGCGAGCATCCAAGCCAAGCCAGCCGCTGCGGTCGCGACGAAGGTGTTGATCATCGCGAGGAAGGCATAGGCGTTGGCTTCGAGGTTCGAACCGCAGTTGAAGCCGAACCAGCCGACCCACAGCAGCGAGGCGCCGATCATGGTCATCGTCAGCGAGTGCGGAGGCATGGCTTCCTTGCCGAAGCCGACACGCTTGCCGAGGATCAGCGCACCAACCAGGCCGGCGATGCCTGCGTTGATGTGCACCACGGTGCCGCCTGCGAAGTCGATCGCGCCCCATGACCAGAGCAGACCGGCGTCGGCAAACGTCGTAGCCTTGAGAGCATCGTCGCCTGCAACAGCGGCGCTGAAGGCATCCGGGCCGGCCCAGTACCAGACCATGTGTGCGACCGGGAAGTAGACGAAGGTCACCCAGAGGATGGTGAAGAGCAGGATGGCGGAGAACTTCATGCGCTCTGCGAAGGCGCCGACGATCAGCGCGGGCGTGATGCACGCGAAGGTCATCTGGAACGCGATGAAGGCGTATTCAGGAATGGCAACGCCGTGGGAGAACGTGCCGCCAAGCGTGGTGGTGTCAACGCCCGCCAGGAACAGCTTGGAGAAGCCGCCGATGTAGGAATTGAACTCACCGCCGTTCGTGAAGGCCAGCGAGTAGCCGTAGGTGACCCAGATGACGGCGACGAGGCAGGTGATCGCGAACACCTGCATCAGCATCGACAGCATGTTCTTGGTCCGCACCATGCCGCCGTAGAACAGCGCCAGGCCCGGGACGGTCATCAGCAGAACGAGGCAGGTCGCGGTGAACATGAAGGCGCTGTCGCCCTTGTTCACCGTCGGTGCCGCGGCCTGCGCAAATGCCGGTGATGCGAGGAGCGCGAGCGCTCCCGCAATGCCGAGCGCCCGAAGGCTGCGCGTGGCTAAGTCTGACTTCATTTCTGTACTCCCCTGTTTTGTCACTGGTGTCTCTTGCCCGCGCTTAGAGGGCTGCAGCGTCTGCTTCACCGGTGCGGATGCGCACGGTGTGTTCGATGGATGAAACGAAAATCTTGCCGTCGCCGATCTGACCGGTCTTGGCGGCGCGCGTGATGGCTTCGATGGCCTTGGCCACTTCGCCGGCACCGACAACGACTTCGATCTTGATCTTGGGCAGGAAGCTCACCGCGTATTCCGCGCCGCGGTAGATTTCCGTGTGGCCCTTCTGGCGGCCGTAGCCCTTAACTTCCGTGACAGTCATGCCCTGCAAGCCTAGGTCGGTGAGGGCCGAACGGACCTCCTCGAGCTTGAACGGCTTGATGATGGCAGTGATTAATTTCATGCGAGCACCCCCTGAAACTCCTTTAAGGCACCACCTCTGACGGGCGGTGCTGCGGCCACAAAGCAGGTCAACCGCCCCAACAGCGGCAGTACCGGGCCTTAAGAGATCAAGAGCTGTGCCAAGTCGGAGTGCAAAATCTAAGATGCTGAATCGTCAGCTTAAAACTACGCAGTGGGCATTTTTCGAGCTGTCGGAAGCCGATCCAGCAGGCTAAAAATCAGGCAAATAGAGGTTCATGCCTATTATTTGATCATGTATGCGCTTTCGCGGCGACGGATGAGTCCTTCTTGGGCAACGGTGGCGATAAGGTGGCCCTCGCGTGAAAAAATGGAGCCTCGGCATAGCCCGCGTGCGCCGTTGGCATTCGGGCTGTCTTGCGCATACAGCAACCACTCGTCGGCGCGGAACGGACGGTGGAACCAAAGGGCGTGATCCAGGCTCGCCAGCTGGATATCCTGGTCGAACAGCAGCTTGCCGTGGGCGATCAAGGCGGTGTCGAGCAGCGTGAAGTCCGAGGCGTAGGCCAGCATGCACTGGTGCAAGCTGGGATCGTCGGGCAGGCGGCCATTAGCCTTGATCCAGACGTGCTGCACCGGCGTACTCTTCTCGCGGGTGAGATAGCGGGAGATGTCCACCGGCCGCATATCAAATGGACGTTCCCGTTGCCAGTAGGAGCGCATGTTCTCGGGCAGGCGATCCAACAGTTTGGCCATCAGCGTGGCGGCGCTGGGTAGGTCCTCGGGCGGGGGGACGCTCGGCATTTCGGCCTGGTGCTCGTAGCCGGCCTCGTGCTTGTGGAACGAGGCGCTCATGGCGAACATGGTGCGTCCGTGCTGAATGGCCTTGATGCGGCGTGTCGAAAAGCTGCCGCCGTCCCGCGTGCGCTCAACCTCGTAAATGATAGGGATCTTGGGGTCGCCGCCCAGCAGGAAGTAGGCGTGCAGAGAGTGCACGGGGCGCGGTTCGGAGATGGTTCGCACGGCTGCGACAAGGGCCTGGCCCAGGACCTGGCCGCCATAGACACGCTGCCAGCCTTCTTTGGGACTGTTGCCGCGGTAGAGATTGTCCTCCAGCTGCTCCAGATCCAGAAGGGCGAGCAAGTCTTTCAAGGCACGGCCGGTGGGCTTGGAGTCCGTCGAGGGTGCAGCTGGCATGGAGGTGTCCGCTGTTCGGTGCTATCGCTTTCGTCCGCCCCGGTGAGGGGTGGGCCTGATCACTCTGTATCAAGGAGCCTGCCGCTAAGCCATGGCGAACGCTGCGCCGAATGGGCGCTATGACATCGTGATCTCGGGGGCGAGCTATGCCGGCCTGGCGCTGGCGCGGGCGCTGAGCCAGGCGCTGGAGGGCACTGCCCGGATCGCGCTGGTGGATCGGCGGCCGGTGGGACGGCGTAGTGATGTGCCGGATGCACGGGCGTTTGCGCTTTCGGCCGGGTCGCGGCGCATGCTCGAAACGCTAGGTGTCTGGGGGCGCGTGGCCGATGCCGCGCAGGCGGTGACGGCAATCGAGATCACGGACTCGTCGCTTGATGCCGGCGTGCGGCCAGTGTTGCTGACCTATGACAACGCGGTCGAGGGGCAGGAGCCGGCGTCCTACATCGTGCCGGCGGGGCCGCTGAACGATGCGCTGGCGGAGGTGGTTGCCACCAGCCCCGGGATCGAGATTTTGGCACCGGAGCAGGTCGCAAGCTTCATCGTGAGCGGCTCTGGGGCGGAGCTTGTGACGGCCGGGGGTGCCGCAATCACAGCCTCGCTGCTGGTTGCGGCGGATGGACGGAATTCGCCGCTGCGCGAGATGGCGGGCATCAAGAGCGTCGGCCGCAGCTATCCGCAGGTGGGCATCGTTACGACGGTGGCGCATGCCAAGCCGCACAATGGTCATGCCGTGCAGCATTTTCTGCCGGCCGGACCGTTCGCCATTCTGCCGCTGCCGGGCAATCGCGCCTGCATCACCTGGACGGAAGAGGCGGGAGAGGCGCGGCGCATCCTGGCGCTCGACGATGATGGGTTTTTAGAGGAAGCCGACACACGCTTCGGCGGCAAGCTTGGTGCGCTCAGCCTGGCCGGCCCGCGGCAGTCGTGGCCGCTGGAGCTGCATCTGGCGCGCTCGTATATCGCGCCGCGCTTCGCGATCGTGGGCGATGCGGCGCACGTGGTGCATCCCATCGCTGGGCAGGGTCTGAACCTGGCGTTGCGTGATGTCGCGGCGCTGACGGAAGCTGTCGCGGACGCGGCGCGATTGGGATTGGACCTGGGGAGCGCGCAAGCGCTGGAACGCTACGAGCGCTGGCGGCGGTTCGATGCAGCGATGTCGACGGCGGCGTTCGACGGGCTGAACGTCCTGTTCTCCAACGACTCGACACTGCTGCGCGCGGCACGCGACGTCGGACTCGGACTTGTCGATCGCAGCCCGGTGCTGAAGCAGCTGTTCGTCGCCGAAGCTGCCGGCATCACTGGTGACGTGCCGCGGCTATTGCGCGGCGAAACGGTGTGAGGACCGCGCCGTGACGCTGATCGCAACGACGAAGCCGATGCTGCTGGTCGCGGCTGCCGCGCTGGTGGATCGCGACAATCGCGTGCTGATCGCGAAGCGGCCAGAGGGCAAGCCGATGGCGGGGCTGTGGGAATTTCCCGGCGGCAAGGTCGCCACGGGCGAGACGCCGGAGCAGGCGCTGGTGCGCGAGCTGCGCGAGGAGCTGTCGATCGAAGTCTGCGACACGTGCCTGGCGCCGTTCACGTTCGCCAGCCACGCGTACGAGACGTTCCACCTGCTGATGCCGCTGTTCTTGTGCCGCAACTGGGATGGCGAGGTCGAGCCGCGGGAAGGCCAGGAGATCAAATGGGTGAAGGCCAGCCGCCTTGCCGACTACGCGATGCCGGAAGCCGACAAACCGCTGGTGCCGTGGCTGCGGGATTTGCTGGGTTAGGTCGGCCAGATCACTTCGATCTACGCGACAGTACGTCGGTCAGGCTTACTTTGGCGGAGCCGGGTTTCAGGGCCTTGGGCTGGCTGGGGTCGGGGCGCCAGGCGGTGATGGTGAGGATCTCGAACGTCGCCGGGATGCGGCCGTTGGGCAGAGCGAAACGCTCGGTGTAGACTTCAGCGGCGCGCAGGAGCAGACCGCGCGTGACGGGCGCGCGGCGGCGGTCGACGAGCATGTTACTGGCGCCCATCGACTTCAGTTCGCGCATCAGGGCGTAGGGGTCGGCGTAGGTTACGGAAACGACGTCGCTGTCGACGACGGGTAAGGCGAAGCCGGCGCGCTGCACGAGGCCACCGAGGTCGCGGACGTCGGCGAACGGGGCGACGCGGGGCGAGGCGCCGCCGGTCACTTCGGTTTCGGCGATCAGCCAGGCCTGGCGCAGTTCGGTGAGGGTGGCGCCGCCAAGGAGGGCGCCGAGGAAGAGGCCGTCGGGTTTCATGGCGCGGCAGATCTGGATCAATGTGCCGGGCAGGTCGTTCAGCCATTGCAGGGTCAGGCCGGAGACGATCAGGTCGAGCGATGCTTCGGCGAGGGGCAGGGTTTCGAGGTTCGCCTGCAGCTTCGGGGATGGGCATTGCGCGAGCAGGGCGGCGTTGGGTTCCAGAGCCGTCATAACTTCGATACCGGACGTCGATCGCAGGCGGCGGCCGAGCGGGCCGTGATGGGCGCCAAGGTCGAGGGCCAGCGGGAACTTGCGCTGGACGAGGGCGAGGCGGTCGATCAAATCCTCGGCCACGCGATCGAGCAGGAAATCGTGGGACGCTGCCGTCTCAGCGACGCGCGTGCGGCGCCTGTTGAGAAGCTCCAAGTCGAAGATCTGCGGGGCGCTCATGCGTATGCTGAGTTTGTGCTTCGGGGGCTGACGCGGTTGGCTTAGCATGCGCGCGGGAGCGCGCCATGCGGGAAGAGCTCGAAATCGACGACGAGTCGGCCACGGATCGACCGCGGCGGGTACACTTCGTACGCCGGGGGCTCACCTGGCTGTCGGACGTCGTGTTCCCGCCGGTCTGTCTGTCGTGCCGTGCGGGGCTCGTCTCGCATGACGCGTTGTGCCCGAAGTGCTGGTCGCGGATCGACTTCATCCGGCCTCCCCTGTGCGATCGGCTGGGCCTGCCGATGCCTTACGATACGGGCGGGGTGATGATCTCCGCGGCGGCAGCGGCCGATCCCCCATCGTACGAACGGGCGCGGGCGGTGGCGCACTACACCGGGGCGATGCGCGAGCTGGTGCACGATTTCAAGTTTTCCGACTGGCACGCAGCGCGCTACCTGCTGGCGCGGCTGATGGTGGAGGCAGGAAAGGACCTTATTGCCGAGGCCGATGTCGTCGTGCCGGTGCCGCTGAGCCGCAGACGCCTGATTTCACGCCGCTTCAATCAGGCGGCTCTGCTGGCTCAGGATATCAGCCGGGCCTCCGCGATAGCATATGAGCCGCTGGCGCTGGTGCGGACGCGGGCGACGCCGCGTCAACTCGGTCTGTCGCGAGCGGAACGGAAACTGAACGTGCGTGGGGCGTTTGCCGTGCCGGGGCTTCAGGCCGATCGCATTGCTGGACGGCGCGTCCTGCTCGTGGACGACGTCATCACGACGGGAGCCACGTGCGGAGCGGCGGCGCGGGCGCTGAAGCGCGGCGGCGCCGTCCGGGTGGATGTCCTGGCGCTTGCGCTGGTTACCGATTATTCGACGGTGGCGGCCTGATTTGGGCCGCCCCATCCGTGCCACGACGCGATGGTCATGTTGCCACGGTGCGCTTGCGCCCCCATATGATCGGGGTACGCTAGGCTCACTGTGCGAGAGTCGCCAGGCGGGAACTTCATCGGGATGAGCAAGGTCGTTATCTATACAACGTCAATGTGCTGTTACTGCCATCGCGCCAAGGATTTACTGCGCGCCAAAGGGGTTCAGTTCGACGAGATCGATGCGTCGGCACGGGATGTGCGGGCCGATATGATTCAGAGGGCGGGTGGGCGGACGTCGGTGCCGCAGATCTGGATCGGTGCCGATCACGTGGGCGGGTGTGACGATCTCTATGCTCTCGACCGCGCGGGGCGTCTGGACCCGATGCTCGGCCGACAGAACGCCTGACGTTTAGTTTTTTAGTGCAAGGTTGACCACCGCGATGGCGGGAGACGACATTCTACCGACATTCAAGGCCGCGCTGGTGCAGATGTGCTCGGGCCGCGACGTTGAGCGCAATGTCGCCGACGCGACCGCGCTGATCCGCGAGGCCGCGGCGGGCGGCGCGGAGTACGTGCAGACGCCTGAAGTCACGACTCTCATGGAACTCGACAAGAAGCTGCTGTTTGCGGCAATCGAGCCGGAAGGGTCGAGCAAGGCGCTGGCGGTGTTTCGCGGGCTGGCGGCTGAGCTTGAAATCTGGCTGCACATCGGCTCCATGGGCGTGAAGGTCGCGCCCGACAAGATCGCCAACCGGGCCTTCGTAATTGCGCCGAACGGGCAGATCACGGCACGCTACGACAAGATCCATATGTTCGACGTCGATCTGCCAAGTGGCGAGAGCTACCGCGAGAGCAACAGCTATCGGGCGGGCGATCAGGCCGTGGTGGCGGAGTTGCCGTGGGGCGGATTAGGCTTGACGATCTGTTACGACTTGCGCTTCCCGCAGCTGCATCGCGCCCTGGCGCACGGCGGAGCTGTGATGATCGCCGGGCCTTCAGCCTTCACGAAGGTCACGGGTGAGGCGCATTGGCATACGCTGCTGAAGGCGCGGGCCATCGAAAGCCAATGTTTCGTGCTAGCGGCGGCGCAAGGCGGCAGGCATGAGCACGGCCGCGACACCTACGGTCATAGTCTGGTAATCAGTCCGTGGGGTGAGACCCTCGCCGAGGCCGGCGTTCAGCCTTCGGTTATCTTCGCGGACATAGACTTGCGACTGGTAAAGGAAGCTCGGGACCGGGTGCCGTCGCTGCGGCACGACCGGGCCTTCGAGGTAGCTCATGCCGGCGGTGTGGCGGGCGTGAAGGTGGCGATATGATCAAGTACCGGCTCATCTGCAACGAGAGCCATGAATTCGAAGGTTGGTTTCGCGGCAGCGGCGAATTCGATGCGCAGGCGTCGAGCGGGCAGCTTTCTTGTCCGGTTTGCGCATCGACGGCCGTTGCCAAGGCGGTGATGGCGCCGGCGGTGTCGACCGGTCGTGGCAGTGCGCAGGTTCCGCGCCAGGCGCCGGCACCGGAGCGGCAGCGCGAAATCTTCGCGGCCCTGCGCAAACTGCGCGCCGAGGTCGAGTCCAAGTCGACCTACGTCGGCGAACGGTTTGCGGAAGAAGCGCGCAAGATCCATTTCGGCGAAAGCGAAGAGCGGATCGTGCACGGGGAGGCGACCTTGGACGAAGTGCATGCGCTCGGCGAAGATGGCGTGCCGGTGATGCCACTGCCGCGGCTGCCCAAGGATCTGAATTGAGACGGCTTGGGTCGGTGCGCGCCTGCGCTTAGCGCACTTCAGTCATCAGGGTTCCAACGCCCGCGACAAACCCTTCAAGGCGATCGCCTTGATGTACGGGGCCCACGCCGTCCGGCGTGCCGGTGAGGATGACGTCGCCGGGTTGCAGCACGAAGAACGTCGACAGACGGGCGATGAGATCGGCGACCGGCCAGATCATGTGAGACAGGTCGCCAGACTGGCGGGCCTCGCCGTTGACGTCGAGGCGGATCTTGCCGTGTTCAAGGTGGCCAATGACCGATGCGGGGTGGATCTGAGAGCAGGGAGCGGAGCCTTCGAAGGCTTTCGCGACTTCCCAGGGCCGGCCGAGCTTCTTGAGATCGGCCTGCAGATCGCGGCGTGTCATGTCGAGGGCGACGGCGTAGCCAAAAACGTGGTCGAGCGCGCGGTCCGGCGAGATGTCGGCGCCGCCCGACTTGAGGGCGACGGCCAGCTCGATTTCGTGGTGCACGTCGGTTGCGCCGGTCGGGTAGCGAAAGACGCCGTCCGTGACGAGGCAGCTGGGATTCTTCTGGAAGAAGAAGGGCGGCTCGCGGTCCGGGTCGTGGCCCATCTCACGGGCGTGAGCGGCGTAGTTGCGGCCGACGCAGTAGATGCGATTCACGGGAAACAGGTGCGGTGTGCCGGCCACCGGCAGCGCAACGCGGGGAGCAGGCGGAAACACAAACGTCATACTGTCATCCATCATGGCCGCAACGTTCTAGGGTGATTGGGAAACCGCCGTCACATCGACGAGATGTGCCGGCACTAGGTTAGCGCCGAAATCCAGATCGGGAAGGGTGCGGGCATGACGGAGCATGATCGTCCGGTATCGGTGCAGGCCGAGGAGGCCGAGGATCGGGGCACAAACCCCAGCATGAACGCTTCGCTCGGGGATATCATTGCACAACGCCTGTCGCGGCGCGACGTGGTGCGAGGCGCGCTGGCCGTCAGCGTAGCGAGTGCGGTCATGACGACGCTGATGCGGGCCGGACCAGCGACGGCCGCGCCGGCTACCGGAGGCGAAGCTGCGGTATTCGACTTTCCCGAGCTTGGCGTGATTGAAGACGACACGCATCATGTTGCGGAAGGCTATGACGCCGACGTGCTGATCCGCTGGGGCGATGCCGTGAGCGGCGATGCGCCCGCGTTCGCACCGGCAACGCAGGGGCCGGAGGCGCAGGGCAAGCAGTTCGGCTACAATAACGACTTCATCGGCTTCATTCCCCTGGGGGAGGGTGGCGATCGCGGGCTGCTGGTCGTCAACCACGAGTACACCAACGAAGAACTGATGTTCGCCGGTTTGCCGCCACGCGGCCGGGGCATGGGAGCGTCGACAGAGAAGGATCCAATTTTCGAGGCGATCACGGAGCGGCATGTCGCCGTCGAGATGATGGCGCACGGCGGGTCGGTGATCGAGATCGCGCGGTCCGGCGGAAAGTGGACGGTGGTGCCAAACTCCAAGTACGCGCGGCGCATCACGGCAGAGACGGAGATGGAGATTTCCGGCCCGGCGCGCGGACACGCGCTGATGCAGACGTCGGCCGACCCGAAGGGCTGGCGCGTGCGCGGCATGATCAACAACTGCGCCGGCGGCGTGACGCCGTGGGGCACGTGGCTGACGTGCGAGGAAAACACCAACTACTACTTCTGGAACAAGGCGGCACTGGAAGGGCATCCGCAACGGAGCGGGCTGGTTCGCTACGGCATTCCAAGCGAGTGGTATCAATGGGGTCGTTACCACCAGCGCTTCGATATCGGGCGCGAGCCAAACGAGGCGCATCGTTTTGGGTGGGTGGTGGAGATCGATCCGATGGATCCCAGCTCCGTGCCGGTAAAGCGAACGGCGCTAGGTCGCTTCAAGCACGAGGGTGCCGGCAATATCGTCAACAAGGACGGGCGGTTCGTCGTGTATCAGGGCGACGACGAGCGCTTCGACTATCTCTATCGCTTCGTCACACAAGGCAAAGTCGATACGGCCGATCGGGCGAAGAACAAGGATCTGCTGGATCACGGCACGCTGTCGGTGGCGCGTTTCGATGCCGACGGCACGGGGCAATGGCTGCCGCTGGTGCACGGACAGAGCGGGCTCGTGCCGGCGCTGGGTTTCGCGGATCAGGGCGAAGTGCTGATCCAGGCGCGGCTTGCCGCCGACATGCTGGGTGCTACGAAAATGGACCGGCCGGAAGACGTCGACGTCAATCCGACGACCGGAAAGATCTACGCCATGCTGACGAACAACACGAAGCGGAAGTCCGATGCGGCTGACGCCGCTAATCCGCGAGGGCCGAATGTGTTCGGCCATATCATCGAGATCACGCCGAACGAGGGCGATCATGCGGCGCCGGGCTTCCACTGGGAAATCCTGGTGAAGTGCGGCGATCCGGCGATTGCGCCATTGGGGGCGGCATTCAATCCGGCGACGAGCCGCAATGGCTGGTTTGCCATGCCGGACAACTGCGCGTTCGACGCGGAAGGGCGGCTGTGGGTGGCGACGGACGGCAACTCCGGCAAGAAGACCGGGCGGGCGGACGGCATCTGGGGCATCGATACGGAGGGGGACGGGCGCGGTACGTCGAAGTGCTTCTTCCAGGTGCCGCGCGGCGCGGAGATGTGCGGGCCGTGCTTCACGCCGGACATGGAAACGATGTTCCTGGCCGTGCAGCATCCAGGAGAGGTGGCAGAAGGCTCCGACGCCCAGCAGGTGGCGTCGTTCGAGAATCCCTCGACGCGCTGGCCGGACTTCCAGGAAGGCATGCCACCCAGGCCAAGCATCGTTGCGGTGACCCGGCGCGGCGGCGGGAAGATCGCGCGGGGGTGACGACGGCGCCGCCTCAGTTCATGTCGACGGCGTAGTAGTGGCCATCACCGAGATGGCACATGGCGGAGCGCCATTCGAGAGGGCGGCCGTCGATGGAGAATACGACGCGGTCCAGTTCCAGTAGGGGCGTGTCGACATCAACCGCCAGCGCTTCGGCCATGCTGGCGTTGGCGCGGGCAACGGTGATTCGCTCTTGTGCCCCGCCGAGCAGGATGCCGAACTGCTGGGCTAGGGCTACGATGCGCTGCGGCACATGGCCCTTAGTCGCGAGGCCAGGAAAGCGCGACTCGGGCATTGAAATCTGCTCCAGCAGAACCCGCTTGGTCTGGGCACTTTGAATGCGCCGAACCCGAATGACGGGATCGCCGACGCGTAGCCGCAGCCGGGCGCTTTCCTCATCGGTGGCCTTCGCGGCGCGGATCTCCGACTTTAAAATGTCGAGACCCAAGTTGCTGCCTTCTGGGCTGCACAGGCGGTTGAAGCGCATCGCCAGATCGTCCGACGTCTGGTCGTTGACGAAGGTTCCGCGGCCCTGGCGGCGGGTGATCAGATGCTCCTGCTCCATAACATCGAGGGCCTTGCGCACCGTGCCGACGCTGACGCCGAGCTCGCGGGAAAGGTCAACTTCGTTGGAAATTCCCGAACCGGGCTTCCACTGACCAGACGTTATGCGCTCCACAAGCATGTCGCGCACCTGCAGGTACAGGGGGCGGATGGTGAAGCGGGTCATGTTGCTCATGGTGTATTCTCTGCTGTTGGCGGAGGCGAGCAATCCTGCAACGTGCGAACGATGACCTGCGGGTACAGGTCTGTTACGGTCGGCTTGGGGCGTGCAATCTAAGGACTGTATACTGCGTCATACGTTACATGAGCAATGCTGGATTTATTGAAGCGGTGAATTATTGATCCATTCCCGCATTATTGAGCACAACAGCAACACTTCCCGCTCAGTCAATTATCAAATTGGCTGCCAAGCCTCCTGTAGTCTGCCCGCACGTCAAGAAACTAGGGCTTGCCGATCAGCCACATTGCGGTGCAAACAACTGAAGGCGCGAAGGAAACGCGTGGTTACCGGAGGAAATCGATGGTTTCGCTGACGGCTGAGGCCCCGGCCCGCATCAATGGCTCGGGGCAGGAGATCCGCCACGATTGGACGCGAGTCGAGGCCCAGGCGC
Organism: Hyphomicrobiaceae bacterium; assembly: GCA_965279065.1. Lineage (GTDB taxonomy): Bacteria > Pseudomonadota > Alphaproteobacteria > Rhizobiales > Hyphomicrobiaceae > JAKAXS01. The sequence goes on along the minus strand of OZ257134.1, from coordinate 3,852,160 downwards.
TGTACGACGCGCCGTTCAACGACCTCCTGTTCCGCGCCCATCTGGTGCACCGTCAGAACTTCGACCCCAACAAGGTTCAGAAAAGCCGGCTGCTCAGCATCAAGACGGGCGGATGTGCAGAAGATTGCGGCTACTGCAGCCAATCGGCACATCACGAGACGAAGCTGAAGGCTTCCAAGCTGATGGAAGTGGAGCGGGTGCTTGATGAGGCCAGGAAGGCGAAAGAGGGTGGGGCGACCCGTTACTGCATGGGGGCCGCCTGGCGCAGCCCGAAAGCGCGCGACATGGACACCGTGGTCGCCATGGTGGAGGGCGTGAAGGCGCTCGGCATGGAGACATGCATGACGCTCGGCATGCTGTCGGACGACGATGTCATCAAACTGCGCGACGCGGGGCTGGATTACTACAACCACAACATCGATACCTCGGAACGCTATTATTCCCAGGTCATCAAGACCCGGACCTTCCAGGACCGCCTGGACACGCTCGCGCGGGTGCGCGAGGCCGGCATGAAGGTGTGCTGCGGCGGCATCGTCGGTATGGGCGAGGAGGATGGTGATCGCGTCGACATGATGGTGACGCTCGCCAACCTCGAAGAACACCCCGAAAGCGTGCCGATCAACATGCTGATCCCGATCGGCGGCACGCCGTTGCAGAACGTCGAGAAGCTGGATCCGATCGCGTTCGTGCGGACGATCGCGCTGGCGCGCATCATGATGCCGAGGTCGTTCGTGCGCCTCTCTGCGGGTCGCACGGATATGGGCGATGAGATGCAGGCGTTGTGCTTTTTTGCCGGGGCCAATTCGATTTTCGTCGGCGAGACGCTGCTGACCGCGGACAACCCAGGCGAAGATGCCGACACGGCCCTGTTCAATCGCCTTGGTTTGCAGCCGCTCGAGCTCGAGACGCCGCCGGCTGCCGGTGCGCATGAGGATGAGCCGTGCCGGACAGCCACGAGCGCGCGCTGAAGGCGCTGGCGAAGCGCGGGCGGCTTCGGGCCTTGTCGCCACGGCAGGGGCTAGACTTTTCCTCGAACGACTATCTCGGACTGGCGGGGGCTCCGGAACTAAGGGCTGCTGTCGAGGACGCGTTGGAGCGTGGCGTGCCAGTTGGGGCTGGTGGTTCGCGGCTGCTGCGCGGCAATCACAGCGAACACGAGGCGCTTGAGGCCGAGGCAGCCGGCTTCTTCAAGGCCGGGTCGGCGCTTTTCTTCGGTGGCGGATTTGCCGCCAACACGGCGCTGTTCGCAGCGCTGCCGCAACGAGAGGACGTCGTTGTCTACGACGAACTCATCCACGCAAGTGTGCATGACGGTTTGCGGGCCGGACGGGCCAAGGCGGTCGCGGCCCGGCACAACTGCGTGCAGTCGTTCGAGGAGCAAATCAGCGCCTGGCGCCGGGATGGAGGCATCGGCCGGCCGTGGATCGCGGTCGAGAGCCTGTACTCGATGGATGGCGACCGTGCGCCACTGGACGAGCTCATGGCGACCGCCGATCGCCACGATGGCGTGCTGGTCATCGACGAGGCGCATGCGACAGGCGTGTTCGGTCCGCTGGGCCGCGGGCTCGGCGCAGCGTTCGACGGTCGCGACAATGTCGTCTCCTTGCATACGTGCGGGAAGGCGCTCGGCGCATCCGGAGCCCTTGTGCTGATGCCGGCGGTGCTGCGCGATTTCCTCGTCAACCGATCGCGGCCGTTCATCTATGCCACGGCGCCGTCGCCACTGATGGCGGCAGTCGTGCGGCGGGCGCTGGCGATCTGTCGTGACGAGCCGGCCCGGCGCGAGGCGTTGCAGACGTGCGTGGCGGACTTCGGCACGCTGTTTTCGCGCCGTCTTGGTCTGCCGTCGTCGGGGTCTCAGATCCAGCCGTTTATCGTCGGTGCGGACGGTCAGGCCATCGCGCTGGCCCAGGCGATGCAAGAGCGGGGTTTCGACGTTCGCGCGGTGCGGCCGCCGACCGTGCCTGAGAACACCGCGCGCCTGCGCATCGCCTTGACGCTCAATGTTTCAGCCGAGGACGTCGTGCGGATGGTCGAGGCGCTGACGGACTGCGCGGGCAGACTTGGCATCGAACGGTTTGTGGCCATGCCGGCGGCAGCCGCGGGTTCGGCGCGATGACGGGATTCATCATCAGCGGCACGGACACCGACGTCGGCAAGACGGTGTTTGCGGCGGGCCTGGTCTCCGCGACCCGAGGACGCTACTGGAAACCGATTCAGGCCGGGCTGGACGGTGAGACGGATGCGCAGATCGTCCGCAGGTTGGCGAATGCCGATGCTCAGCGGATCCTGCCGGAAGCTTATCGCCTGAGGACGGCCGCGTCGCCGCATGTGGCGGCGGAGATTGATGGCATCCAGATCGATCTGGACAAGCTGGCACTGCCGGCCACGGCCGGTACCGGGCCTTTGATCGTCGAAGGCGCCGGCGGTGTCCTCGTACCGGTGTCGCGGAAGTCGCTGCAGGTAGAGCTGTTTGCGCTCTGGGATTTGCCGGTCGTGCTGGTGGCGTCGACGCGGTTAGGCACGATCAATCACAGTCTGTTGTCGATCGAGGCCCTGAAGCGGAGGGCGATCGAAATTCACGGGGTGGCATTCGTGGGGGACGAGAACGCAGACAGCGAAAGAACGATCTGCGAATTCGGCAAGGTGCGGCGGCTCGGCCGGCTGCCACAGCTGGCCGAGCTCTCGGCTGCGTCGCTGCTGGCAGCATTCAACGAGAACTTCGCCCTCGGAGACTTCATCTGATGACGTCGCCGGTCTGGCATCCCTTCACCCAGCACGGCCTGCAGCCGGATGCGACCCTGATTGCCCAGGGCGAGGGCGCCTGGCTCACGACGGGCGACGGACGGCGCATCCTTGATGCGATTTCGTCGTGGTGGGTCGTGACGCACGGACATCGGCATCCCGCCATCGTTGCTGCGATCAAGGCGCAGGCCGATACGCTGGATCAAGTGATCTTCGCCGGCTTTACCCATCAACCGGCCGAAGACCTGGCGGCGAACCTGATCGACATCGCGCCGCGGGGCCTGTCGCACGTGTTCTACTCCGATAGCGGTTCCACGTCGGTCGAAGTCGCGCTGAAGATGGCGCTCGGTTACTGGCGCAATTCGGGCAGGCCGCGGTCGCGCATCGTGGCGCTGGAGCACGGCTATCACGGCGACACCATCGGCACGATGTCGGCGGGTGCGCGCGGCGTGTTCAACGCGGCCTACGAGCCGCTGCTGTTCGACGTGACACGGCTGCCGTTTCCGCATGCCGGGAAAGAGCAAGATACCCTCGATGCACTGGAGGCGGCGTGTCGTGGAGAGGCGCCGGCGGCGCTGATCGTGGAACCGCTCGTGCTCGGTGCGGGAGGCATGCTGATGTACAGCCCGCAGGCGTTGGCGGAGATGGCGCGCATCTGCGCGGTGCACGGCGTGCTGTTCATTGCCGACGAGGTGATGACGGGGTGGGGCCGCACGGGCAAGCTGTTTGCGTGCGAGCACGCCGGTATCACGCCGGACATTTTGTGCCTGGCGAAGGGATTGACGGGCGGGTCACTGCCTCTAGCGGTGACGCTGTGCAAGCCCGCGATCTTCGAGGCGCACCGCTCCACCGACCGGTCGAAGACCTTTTTCCATTCCAGCAGCTACACGGCCAATCCCATCGCCTGCGCCGCCGCGGTGGCCAATCTGGAGGTGTGGAAGACGGAGCCGGTTGCCGCGCGCATCGCACAGGTGTCGAAGCTGCAGGCCGAGGCGCTCGGCCGGTTGGCGCAGCTGCCGATGTTGCGCGACGCGCGGCAGCTTGGGACGATCACGGCACTGGATTTGATGGTAAACGACGCTGGCTATCTTGCCGATGCTGGCCCCCGGCTCTATGCGTCGCTGTTGGCGCGCGGCGTACTGCTGCGACCGCTGGGAAACACGGTCTACGTCCTGCCACCGTATTGTTTGACCGCAGATGATGTTGCGTACATCTATGCGGCGATCGAAGACAGCGTTCGATCGTTCACTTGAGGACTTCAATGGGTTCGACGATTTTGGGGTTTGGGCATTCCGTGCCGGAGCGGCGCATCGCGAACGCGACGCTGGAGGCGCAGCTTGGCCTGGAAACCGGGTGGATCGAACGGCGCACGGGCATCGTCGAGCGACGTTGGGTGAGCGACGGGGAGGCCTTGTCCGATCTCGCCATCGCCGCGGGAGCGATGGCCCTGAAGAAGTCGGGAGTCGAGCCGGAAGCCATCGCGCTGCTCGTCCTCGCCACGTCGACGCCTGATCATCTGCTACCGCCGTCGGCGCCGCTCGTCGCCCACCGGCTTGGTCTCGGCGGGGCAGGCGCAATCGATATGGCGGGGGCCTGTGCCGGCTTTCTCTACGCCCTGACCTTCGCGGACGCGTTTGCGCGCACGCATGGTGCTCCGGTGCTGGTGATCGCGGGCAACGTCCTGTCCCGCCGTATCAACTTCGCGGAACGTGACACGGCCGTCATCTTCAGCGATGCGGCAGGGGCCGTCGTTATCGGGCCCACGTCGCGGTCGACTGCAGGGGTGCAGGGTGTCACGTTGGAATCGGACGGGGCGCACTACGACCTGATCAAGATTCCAGCCGGCGGCAGCCGCGTGCCTTTTGCGGACGGCATGATGGCATCGGAAACCAAGATGCGAATGACCGACGGGCGGGCGGTGTTTCGGCGGGCGGTGGAAATGGCGGCGCAGACCTCGCTTGCCGCCTTGGAGATGGCTGGTCTTGAGATCGACGAAGTCGATCACTGGGTGCCGCATCAGGCAAACGCGCGAATCATCGCTGCATCGCAGGCACGGCTAGGGCTGGGCGATGCGTGCCTGATGACCAGTGTGCGGGAATTCGGCAACAGCTCGGCGGCGACGATCCCGTTGACCATGTCCTTGAATTCGAGCCGCTTCAAGAAGGGCGATCAGTTGCTTCTGACGGCGGTGGGGGCGGGATTGACGGGCGGCGCTGTGCTCTACGAGTTCTGAGACTCCCGGCCGTCAGCTCTGTGCAGAGATTTTCCGATATTCTACGATCGGCTGATTCGTCGGGAGACGGGAATGACGGCTTTTGATCATTCGCTGCGCTGGGTGTGCTCCGGCTTGGTCTTGGCACTGGGGGCATGGCCGGCGGCGGCAGACGACGCCAAGGCCGACAAGAGCGGCTACTCGCTGTTCAATCCCACGCCGCAGGACCAGATGCGGGATTTCAGCCCTGACCGGCCCGGCAAGGCGCATGGCACAATCACGATGGACGCGGGGCACGTCCAGCTCGAAGCCGACCTGATTACTGCGCACTTCGACAACGACAACGGCGTCAAGTCGCGCGGATTCTCGGCGCCGGTGCCGGTGTTGCGCGTTGGCCTAACCGATCGGGTGGAACTGCAGCTTTCCAGCGCCTTCTTCAACGAAGAATGGGAAAAGGTCGCAGGCGAGGCGTCGACCTCGGCGCGCGGGTTCGGCGATACGGTGATCACGTCGAAGATCAGCCTGTTCGGCAACGAGGGCGGCGGTCAGGCAATGGTGCTGGTGCCGGCGATCAAGTTGCCGACTGCGGACGACGATCTTGGCAACGGCGAGGTGGAGTACGCATTCAATGCTGCCTATTCACGCTCACTACCGAACGACTGGAGCATGACAATCGACCCCGGGTTCCAGGTCGTGCGCAACGACGACAACACCGACTACTACGTTTCCTACAATGTGGCGGCCAACGTCAGCCACGAAGTGCTGGTGAAGGGTATGACGCTCGTGCTTGAGCTGTCGGCGGAGTTTGCGGACGAAGAGGGCGTGCATACCGCCTATACGTTCGATCCGTCTTTGCAGTACGTGATCTGCCCGAATGTCCAGCTGGACGTCGGGGCGTACATCGGCCTCAACAAGGCGGCGGACGATTTCACGCCATATACCGGAATTGCCATGCGGTTCTAAGCCCACAGCTTGTGCCCGGCGGAACAGCGCGGGCGTGCTCGATCCTCGATAGTGGCGTTACGAGAGCGGCGTTGGGCCGCTCCGCCGCTTCGGGGGACGATCATGAACGCTCAGGCAAAGTCATCACTGTCGCTGATCTGGCCGACAACCCTGGCCGGCTTGGTGGGAACCGCTTTTCTAGTCGCCGCCGTTCTGGCGGGACCGGCGGACGCCGACGCGCCTGAGGCTGCGGCCAGCGTCAACGTGAAGGTTCAGGACTAGTCTGCCGTTCCGCTTCTAAGGCGACAGATTGCGGCCCGGGACCGGGCGGTTGACCATAACCCCATATCGAATTGTCGCATGGCGACGACGCTTCTTGCGAATGATTTGCAACTGCAGTACGGTGCCATCATTGAATTTTGATGGAGACCCGTCGTGGATGCGGCTGTGAAGACTGATGACCGTGGTTGGCGAACGCGGTCCGAGAATCCTCCGCTCGCGGAGATCTTCCGATCCATCCGCGTCCCCGTCACCGGCAGCGGCTGGCGCAAGATGGCCGCGTTCGTCGGCCCCGGCTATCTGGTTGCCGTCGGTTACATGGATCCGGGCAACTGGGCCACCTCGCTGGCCGGAGGATCGAAGTTCGGCTACACGCTGCTCGTCATCGCGCTCATTTCCAACATCATGGCGATCATCTTGCAGTCGCTGTGCGCGCGCCTCGGCATTGCGACGGGCCGCGACCTGGCACAGGCTTGCCGCGATGCCTTTCCCAAGCCGGTGGCGTGGGTGCTGTGGTTGTTCGCCGAGCTTGCCATCGTCGCCACGGATCTGGCCGAGGTGATCGGCACGGCGATCGGCCTGAACCTGCTGCTCGGCATTCCGCTGGAGATCGGCGTGATCCTGACAGCGCTCGACGTGTTCTTGATCCTTTGGCTGCAGAACCTGGGGTTCCGCTGGATCGAGGCGCTCATCATATCGCTACTCGGCGTCATTTCGGTGTGCTTTGCCGTGCAAATCGGGATGGCCGATCCGGTGTGGGGCGACGTGATCCGCGGCTTCGCGCCGACGACCGATATCGTCAAGAATCCGCACATGCTGTATTTGGCGCTCGGCATCATCGGCGCCACGGTCATGCCGCACAATCTCTACCTGCATTCGGCCATCGTGCAGACGCGCGACTACGGCCGCAGCGTGCCCGAGAAGCGCGAGGCGCTGAAGTTCGCGACGATCGACTCCACCGTGGCGCTGATGTTCGCGCTGCTGATCAACGCCTCGATCCTGATCCTGGCCGCCGCAACGTTCCACGCAACGGGACGCACCGAAGTTGCCGAGCTTGGCGAAGCCCATACGCTGCTGTTGCCGCTGCTTGGCGCATCGTTCGCGCCGTCGCTATTCGCGATTGCCCTGCTGTGCTGCGGCCTTAATTCTACCGTCACGGCAACTCTGGCGGGGCAGGCGGTCATGGAGGGGTTCATCAACTTCCGCATGGCGCCATGGGCACGGCGGCTGGTGACGCGCGGCGTGGCGATCATTCCGGCGGCGGCCGTTACCATACTCTATGGCCAGGGTGAGACGGCGAAACTGCTTATTCTCAGCCAGGTGGTGCTGAGCTTTCAATTGCCGTTTGCCGTCATTCCGCTGGTCATGTTTACGGCAAGCAGGTCCAAAATGGGCGAACTCGTGGCCCCTCGCTGGTTGACGTTTGCTGCCGCCGTGATCGCTGCGGTTATTGTGGCGCTGAACCTCAAGATGCTGTTCGACCTGGCTGTGGGCACCTGACGGCAGGTCTCCCCCAGGCAAATTAGGCATGAGACGAGGCGGCGTTGCGTCCCGACCTTGATCCGCGGTAGGCAGGATCAGATCGGGAGCCGCCATGACACGCCTTGCACGACCCTTGTCCCAGCTGAAGAACCGTTACGACGTCATCATCGTGGGCTCCGGATACGGCGGCGGCGTGACGGCTTCGCGGTTGGCGCGGGCCGGAAAAGGCGTTGCGGTACTGGAGCGTGGGCGGGAGTTCGTCACCGGTGAATTTCCGGGCCGCTTTCCAGACCTCAAGAACGAATTGCAGGTGACTACCAAGCATTTGCGGACGGGGCCGGCGACGGGGCTGTTCGACGTGCGCGTCGGCGAGGACATGCACGTGCTGGTTGGGTGCGGGCTGGGCGGTGGCTCGCTGGTCAATGCGGGCGTGGCGCTGCGGCCGGATGCGCGGGTGTTCGCCGACGCGGTCTGGCCAGGTCAGATCGCGCAGGACGGCTTGCTCGACGAAGGATTTGCGCGGGCGCAACGCTGGTTGAGACCGCAGAGCCACCGGCGTGCGCAGGAGATGACGAAGGCGAAGGCGCTGGCCAGCGCAGGGCAGGCGCTGGGACGCGACTTCGTCGCGCCACCCATCGTCGTGAATTTCGACGGCGGCGTGAACGCGGCCGGGATCGACCAGCCGGCTTGCACGCTGTGTGGCGACTGTTGCGGCGGTTGCAATGTCGGCGCCAAGACTACCGTGGCGCTGACCTATCTGCCGGACGCTGCGCGGCACGGCGCGGAAATCTTCACAGAGGTGAAGGTCGACCGCGTCGAGAAGATGCGTGACGGCAGTTGGCGTGTGCATGTGGAAACGGGGGAGGGTGCGAGGGCGCTTGAAGCGACCGTCGTCGTTGTTGCGGCCGGAACGCTGGGGTCGGCCGAGATCATGCTGCGATCGCGGGCGCAGGGATTGGCGCTGTCGGAGCGTATCGGCCAACGCTTTACGGCCAATGGCGACATCATCGCGTTCGGCTACGGGGCGAAGATTCCGATCGATGCCGTGGGCGTCGGTCATCCCGCGAAGATCGAAAAAGAGATCGGCGCGTCGGTCTCGGGACAGCTGGAATACCGCGATGCCGAGCACCTCGATCATCAGATATGCGTGCAGGAAGGTGTCATCCCGTCGGCGCTTGCGCCAGTGCTGCCGCTACTGTTCGTGCCGAACGGGCGACTTCTCGGCGCGCTGAAAAGCCTGATCGCCGGTGTCTACAACGGGCCGTTCGCGCATCTGCAGACGTACTTTGCCGTTTCGCACGATAGTGCGTCGGGGCGGTTCGTCCTGGAGGGCGACCGGTTGAAGTTGGTGTGGCCGGGTGCGAAGGACGAGCCGGTGTTCCAGAGGCTCGACAAGGCCCTGCAGGAGATCGTGGGGCACGCCGGTGGAGACTACGTCAAGAATCCGCTGTCAGGTTCGGTGATGGGACATCAGCCGGCGACGGCGCATCCGCTCGGTGGCTGCAGCATGGGGCGCGAGAGAAGCGACGGCGTGGTCAATCACAAGTGCCAGGTATTCGACGGCACGGCGGCGGCCGGACCGACGGCGGTGCACGATGGGCTCTATGTGATCGACGGATCGGTCGTGGCGCGATCGCTCGGCGTCAATCCGCTGCTGACGATCACAGCGATCGCGGAGCGGGCTATGCTGCATTTCGCGGCCGATCACGGTCTGCGCTTCGACGATGCGGCGGTCGCGGGCCCGGCGGTCGGCGTGCACAGTCCCGGCGCGGTGGCGGCGTAGCGACAGGCTAGGGGTTCCCACACATGCGTTGGCAGGTGCCGTCCCAACAGTTCTGGCTGACGGCGCTATTGATCTCGGCGGCCGTGCTGCTGCGGGTGTGGGACCCGGATCCGATTGCGCGGTTGCGGCTGTCCGTGTTCGACAGCTATCTACGCGCTTCGCCGCGGGTGGCCGATCCCGAAATGCCGGTGAAGATCGTCGATATCGATGCGGCTTCCCTGCAGCGCATCGGGCAGTGGCCGTGGCCGCGAACACGACTTGCAGAGCTGGTGGGGAAGCTGCGCGATGCGGGGGCCAAGTCCATTTCCCTGGATCTCATCCTGGCCGAACCGGATCGTGTGTCGCCGGGAGAATTGGCGAGGCTCGTGGCGGGACGTCCGGAACTGAAGGTCCTGGCGGATGAGGCTGCGAAGCTGCCGTCGAATGATGCGTTGCTCGCCGATGCCATCGCCGGCGGCCGCGTCGTGCTGGGGTTCGTCGGGCAGGATGGGGCGTCACAGGCGCCTTCGCCGCGTGCCAGCTTTGCCGCGGCAGGCGACGATCCCAAGTTGTTCGTGCCTGGCTTCTCAGGAGGTGCAGCAAGCCTGCCGGAGTTGACGGCGAAGGCCGCGGGTCTCGGCAGCGTCAACTGGCTGCCGTCACAGGATCTCGTGGTGCGGCGCGTGCCGTTGCTGGTGAAGGCGGGCGATCAACTCTATCCTTCACTGGCGCTCGAGGCGCTGCGCGTCAGTCTGCAGCAGTCGACGGTCCAGGTGAAGGCGTCGGGTGGAAGTGGGCTGTCGGCGTTCGGACAGCAGACGGGCATTGAGCAGGTGAAGGTCGGCCCCGTGATCCTGCCGACGGGCGCGAACGGTGAGTTGTGGCTCAATTTCGCCGCGCACGATGCGCGACGTTTCATCTCCGCTCATCTGGTTCTGGAGGACGGGATTGCGTCCGACTCCGTGAATGGACGGCATATCTTCATCGGTGCCAGTGCGCCGGGACTGCTCGACCTCAGGGCTACCCCCCTGCAGTCGTCCGTGCCCGGGGTCGAGATCCATGCGCAGGCCCTGGAGCAGATGCTGTCGGGGGCTCATCTCACGCGCCCGGCCTATGCGACCGGAGCGGAGCTGCTGTTCCTGATTGCGGTCGGTGCCGGTGTCGCGTTTCTGCTGCGGCGGGTTGGCCCTGTGTTGGCGGCGGTTGCGGGCCTTGCAGCGGTTGCCGCAGTGGTGGCGCTATCGTGGATCGCATTCGTGCACGGTGGATTGCTGTTCGATCCCATTTATCCAGCTCTGGCGTTGGTCACGATCTACCTGGCGACGTCGCTCAGCACCTACGTCCGGGCGGAGATGGATCGCGCGTACGTACGTCAGGCGTTCGGTCACTACGTGGCGCCGCAGCTTGTCGAACAGCTGGCAGAGAATGCCGGCAGCCTGAAACTCGGCGGGGAAACACGCGAGGTTACGCTACTATTCTCGGACGTGCGGGGTTTCTCGCGCATTTCCGAGGGGATGGATGCCGAGGGACTGGTTCGCTTTATCAACGAGCTGTTCACGCCGATTGCCGACGTGATCCTGGAGGAGCGCGGCACCATCGACAAGTTCATGGGCGACGCGGTGATGGCGTTCTGGAACGCGCCGGTGGCCGATGACAATCATGCCCGGCACGCGTGCCGGGCTGCGCTGCGCATGCTCGGGGCTGTCGACGAACTCAATCGGGAGCGAGCGGCGAGAGCGTCGCAGACGGGCGAACGCTGCGAGCCGGTGCGGATCGGCATCGGCCTCAACACGGGGCGCTGCGTCGTGGGCAACGTCGGGTCGCCGCAGCGGTTCGACTATTCGATCCTGGGCGATGTCGTGAACGTTGCCTCGCGCCTGGAGGGCGAGACGAAAGTCTATGGGGCGCCGGTCATCGTCGGCGAGGTGACGGCGGCGCAAGCACAGGATTTTGCGTTTCTGGAGATCGGCCGAATTGCACTGAGGGGCAAAGACCGCAGTGAGCGGGTCTTCGCCCTGGCCGGAGACGAAACGCTGGCGGCCAGCCGGGAGTTCGCCGCGTTCAAAACCGCGCACGTGCGGCTGTTACGAGCGTTCGACGGGGTGGACCCTGATGAAACACTAAAAGCTTTGGCCGAGGCGCGGGACCTGTGTCCGCGCGGCCTCGGCCAGTTGTTCGACGTCTACGAGCACCGGCTTGGCTAGCTTCGCTCGGATGGCTAGTAGCGGCCACGTCCGCCCATACCGCCTTTGCCACCTCCGTCGTGACCGCCGCGACGGCCGCCACCGAAGCCACCGATGCCAATATTGACGCCGACATTAGGCACGAAATAGTCGTCGTCATCGTCGTCGCGACGGGAGACCTTCTTGCGCTTGGGCTTGTCGTCGTCCTTGCTGGCCTTTTCGGTGCGCTTCTTGGTCGACTTTGTCGGCTTGTCGTCATTGTCGCCGCGATCGGTCTTCTTCGGAGGCTTGTCCTTCTTGGGCGGTGCGATGTCGATCAGGATGGCATCGCGGGTCAACACCGGCGGGCTATCCTGTGGCTTCTTGTCGACGAAGGGAAAGGCATCGTCGAAGTTGGTTTTCTGTTTGAGATTGGTCCAGCGGGAGGGCTCGCCGACGTCGCCGTCGCTGATGCGGATCAGTTTGCCTGGCTCATCCAGGTCACGGCATTTGCCGCGCTCGTTGCAGACCGTGACTCCGCCTTCGTGCAGCAGCAGCCAGCTGATGCCGTTGTCCTGCACGAAAACGTCGAAGATGGTGCCGCGAACGGTGATCGAGGCCTGCGGTACGCGAACGACATAGCTCGGCTTGGCGGCCACACCGGTGACGAAGCGGAAGGCTCCCTTCACCAGGTTGACAGCGATGTTGGCTTTGGACTTCTCGCCGTCGTAGACGAACTTGTCGAGCATCAGCTTGGCGCCGGGGCCCAAAGCCATTTTGGTCTCGTCGTTCAGTTTGAGCTCGCTCGAGGCGTCGGTTGCAACCTCGATCAGTTCGTCCTGATGCACGTCGCCGCCCTGTGTCAGGGTTCGCGTGTCGCGATTGTACATGGCGGTGACTTGATTGACGACGACTACGGCCGCTCCGATCGGATCGGCGGCCTTGACTGGGGATGTTACCAACGAGACGGCGAACGCGCCCGCTAGTAGTTTATAGACTGACATGACGCACCAGCTCCTCGACGTTACGGCGCGAAACCTTCCCCCGGCAGATCCAAACAATCAGTATACCTGAGGGCGGAATTTGGTCTGTTCCTTAAGGAACAGTCGGAGACGACGTGACTGGCGGGCTTTGGCCGCCCGCTTGAGGATTGTGATCACGATATTCTAACCGCGGCGGAGGGCATCGGCAACCATTGACCATGGTTCAGGAATGCCAGCGGTCTGCTTGCAAATGCTGGTGACGAGGGCAATCTAACGGGTGCAGATCATCCGGAGCCAAAAGAGCCAGTCCATGAAAGCTGTTGCGCTGACCCGCTACCTTCCCATCGACGATCCCGAGTCGCTGACCGATGTCCTGCTGCCGAGGCCCCAGCCGACCGGCCGGGATCTCCTCGTCAACGTGCGGGCGATTGCGGTCAACCCGGTCGACACCAAAGTGCGGGCGCCGAAGGACAAGGTCGAGGCGGAGCCGCGGGTGCTGGGGTACGACGCTGCGGGCGTCGTCGAGGCGATCGGCCCGGACGTCACGCTGTTCAAGGTGGGCGATGAGGTGTTCTACGCCGGCGACATCACGCGGCCGGGAACGAACAGCGAGTTTCACCTGGTGGATGAACGCCTGGTAGGGCGCAAACCGAAGTCGCTGGGTTTTGCCGACGCCGCGGCGTTGCCGCTGACATCGATCACGGCCTATGAGGTGCTGTTCGATCGCATCGGTCTCGACGTGGCAGGAGGCGATGCAGGCAAGACCTTGCTCATCATCGGTGGTGCCGGTGGCGTCGGCTCGATGGCGATCCAGCTGGCGAAGATTGCCGGACAGATCGTCGTGACGACGGCGTCGCGGCCGGAGACCAAGGACTGGGTGCGAAAGCTTGGGGCCGATCACGTCATCAACCATCGCCTGCCGCTGCGGCCGCAGCTCGAGGCTCTGGGGCTGACGCACGTGGACAATGTTGCGGTCTTCAACGATACCGACCAGCACTGGCCGTCGGCCGTCGATCTCGTGAAACCACAGGGGACGATTGCGCTGATCGTGGACAATACTCGGCCGCTCAACCTGGTGCCGGCGAAGGCAAAGTCGGTCAGAATCGCGTGGGAGAGCATGTTCACGCGTTCGACGCACCAAACGTCCGACATGATCGAGCAGCACAAGCTGCTGAACAAGGTATCGGCGTGGATCGATGACGGCACGCTGCGTACGACTGCCAACGCGGCGATGACGCCGATTAATGCCGAAAACCTGCGTGGCGCGCATAAGGCGCTGGAGAACGGCAGTGCAATCGGGAAGATCACGATCGAAGGTTGGTGAGGCGGCCGGACCTGCCATCGCTTCGACTCGGTGGGTTGCTATCAGTTCGCCGACTTTGCGGGACGAATCAGCTATCGATTGATGCATGTCGAACACACAGGTTCAAAGCTTCACGGACTTGGCCAACCAGTTGGCCGGCTATCTGCAGTCGGGTGACGGGCAGCTGGGGCTCGTGTGGCTCGGCGTTGCGATCGTGATGGCACTGGCGGTGGCCGTCGTCATTGCGGGCGGGCGGCGCCGGCGGCAGTCGCGTGACGAAATGCGCGACATGCGCTCGGTGGCGGAGATGCAGTTCGCCGAGATCAAGGGCCGGCTTACGGCCATGGCGGAAGTCTCGGCGCAGCGGCAGATGGAGCAGGCACAGGTGCTGGCCCAGTCGATGGACGGGTTTGGCCGCCGCTTCACGGAAAGCCTGCTCGATACGCAGCGTCAGACCGGCGATACGGTGGCGCGCATGAGCGAACGCATCGACAGTCTGCAGCGGCATCTGGCGCAGACCCTCGACGGCGTCACCAGCCGCGTCGGCGACAGCCTTGCGGCCGAGGGCCGGCGCACGAGCGAGAGCCTATCTAGTCTCAACGAGCGGCTGGCCGTGATCGACGACGCGCGCCAGAGCCTGGCGCACCTGTCGTCCGAGGTGATCTCGTTGCAGGGCGTGCTGTCCAACAAGCAAGCACGTGGCGCCTTCGGCCAGGTGCGGATGGAAACCATCATCCGCGATGCGTTACCCTCGGGGTCCTACGAATTCCAGCCGACATTGTCTAACGGCAAACGGCCGGACTGCGTGATCCGCCTTCCGAATACGCCGGCGCCGCTGGTGATCGACAGCAAATTTCCTCTCGAGGGGTTCGAGGCGTTGCGCACCGCAAGTGGTCCCGAGGAAACCAAGGCTGCAATGCAGGCGGTGCGCGAGGCCGTGGGCCGGCATATCGACGATATCGCCGAGAAGTACCTCATTGCCGGCGAGACGCAGGACACGGCGCTGATGTTCGTGCCGTCGGAATCGATCTACGGAGACCTGCACGAGCATTTCTCGGACTTGGTACAGCGAGCGCATCGGGCACGTATCGTAATCGTCGCGCCGAACATCCTGATGCTGGCGGTGCAAACCGTGCAGGCCGTGATCAAGGATGTGCGGATGCGCGACCAGGCCGGACTGATCCAGCGGGAGGTCGGCTTTCTGCTGAGCGACGTGAGCCGGCTGGCGGACCGGGTCAATGAATTGGAGAAGCATTTCCAACTGGCTGTGAAGGCGCTGGAAAAGCTCGATACATCGGCGGGCAAGATCACAAGGCGCGGCGAGCGTATTCGTTCTCTGGATCTGGTCGAGCCGCCGGTCGCGTCCACGGCCGAGACGCCTTTGTTGAAGGCGGGTGAGTGACGAGACTTGGTCTCGCGACAGCGAGCGAAGACGCGTCTCGATAGGCCTCAGTTCTTGAGGCGGTAGCCGGTCTTGAACATCCACCAGATCACGGCGAGGCAGCCGAGCATGAAGGCGACCGTGGCAGCTATGCTCACCGTGACGTCGACGTCGGAGATCTCGAAGAAGCTCCAGCGGAAACCGCTGATCAGATAGACGACCGGGTTGAAGTGCGACAGCGTCTGCCAGGGTTCGGGCAGCATCTTCACCGAGTAGAAGGTGCCGCCGAGAAATGTCAGAGGCGTGATGACGAGCAGCGGGATCACCTGTAGCCGTTCGAAGCCGTCGGCCCACAGGCCAATGATGAAGCCGAACAGGCTGAAGGTCACCGCGGTGAGGATGAGGAAGCTGATCATCAAGATTGGATGGGCGATGTGCAGGTCGACGAAATAGGCGGCCGTCGCCAGGATGATGACGCCGAGAATGATCGACTTCGAGGCGGCAGCGCCGACGTAGCCAAGGACGACTTCAAGGGGCGAGACTGGCGCGGACAGCAGCTCATAAATGGTGCCCGAGAAGCGCGGGAAGTAGATGCCGAACGACGCGTTGGCGATGCTCTGCGTCAGCAACGAGAGCATGATCAGGCCCGGGACAATGAAGGCGCCGTAGCTGACGCCCTCGATCTGGGGAATGCGTGAGCCGATGGCCGTGCCGAAGACGACGAAATAGAGCGACGTCGAAAGTACGGGGGAGACGATGCTCTGCATAAGCGTGCGCCAGGCGCGCGCCATCTCGAAGCGGTAGATTGCCCAGACTGCGCGGTAATTCATCGGGATGCCTTGACGAGGTCGACGAAGATGTCCTCGAGCGAGCTTTGTGTCGTGTCGAGGTCGGAGAAGGTGATGCCGGCGGCGCTCATGGCGCCGAGCAGGGCGGTGATGCCGGTGCGCTCGGCGCGCGTGTCATAGGTGTAGATCAGCTGGTTGCGATCGTGCGCGAGTTCCAAGCCGAATTTGGTGAGGCTGTCAGGAATGTTTTCGAGCTGGCCGTTGAGCTGGAGCACGAGCTGCTTCTTGCCCAGCTTACGCATCAGCTCATCCTTGCGCTCCACCAGCACGATTTCGCCGTGGTTGATGATGCCGATGCGATCGGCCATCTCCTCGGCTTCCTCGATGTAGTGGGTCGTCAGGATGACAGTCACGCCGCTGGCGCGTAGGTCGCGGACGCTCTGCCACATCTCCTTGCGCAATTCGACGTCGACGCCGGCCGTCGGCTCGTCCAGGAACAGAATGCGGGGTTCATGCGACAACGCTTTGGCGATGAGAAGCCGGCGCTTCATGCCACCGGACAGCTCGCGGACGCGGCGATCCTTCTTGTCCCAGAGCGACAGGCTGCGCAGAACCTTTTCGATGTGCCGTGGGTTTGTCGGCTTGCCGAACAGGCCGCGACTGAAAGACGTCGTGTTCCAGACCGTTTCAAAGGCGTCCGTCGTCAGCTCCTGCGGGACGAGGCCGATCATGGAGCGGACGGCGCGGTAATCGCGAGCGATATCCATGCCGTCGACGGTGATACTGCCGGACGAGGGATTGACGATGCCGCAGATGATGCTGATCAGCGTTGTTTTGCCGGCGCCATTGGGGCCGAGCAACGCGAGGATCTCACCCTTGTCGATGGTGAGGTTGACGTTTTTCAGCGCCGCGAAGCCGCTGGCGTAGGTCTTCGAGAGGTCAGTGACAGTGATGATGGGTTGCATTCAATCCCCGCTGGCCATCGCGGCAGGTGGTATGTATGGCAGCTAGGGCGGATTGCCAAGCGTGCTGGCAGCGTCAGCGATCTGGCCTGAAGCCATCCGTGCGGCCGCAATGCCCAAATGCGGCCTTTCCACTGCGCCAAAGTCCGGTCAGTAAGTCGACGGAGACCAGGATGCGTTGTCAGCAGCTCATAGTGATGCTTTTCGCGGTCGCCCTGGTATCCGGCTTCACGCCAGTGCTCGCCGGATCAAAGTCGCAGCCGTCAGAAAGCGGCGGTGCCGGCACGTCCGGCATCGACTGCACAAGGGGCACGGCCTGCCCGATCATCTGGTCTCCGCCGCGCCGCTAAGTGCAGGTGCGCGCTTCGTTCACAGAAGCATTGTCCGGCTCAAATCCGACATGCGGCGCGTTACGCGCGGTTCAGCAGTGCCATGATGAAGCACAATGCGGCAGCGACACAGGCAATGGTGCGGATGTGGTTCCACATCGTCCAATCGGCAAGGTAACGCGTCCAGACGACTTGGGCCTCGGTGCTGGCCGGTGCGACCGCCGCCAGCTCGTTGTTTAGCGGCACATTGCAGACCATCGTGGGGCCGATGCAGCCGACGAGATAGGCCAGGCTTCCGGCGATGAGCCAGAGCGATGCCGGGGACTGCCAGTTCGCGAGGGCGTAGCCACCTAGGATCAGCGATGTCAGCGCAGCGCCAAAGAAAGCCGTCAGAAATAGCGACTGCACGATGACGATATTGATTTCCTGCATCGCCGCGATGCCAGCCGGCGCGGAAATGCGACCGAGCGATCGCATGATCGTGACGGAGAAGATGAAGAAGACACCGCCGACCAACGCGGTGGTGAGTGCGGTAACAACGGTCAGGAGCGTGATCAGGAGATTGGCCATGGTGTGCCGCCATTTAGTTTTCAGGCTGGACGCGGAACGATATATCGGGCGCCTGTGTTCCAGCAAGTTGCGACAACTGGCTTGATGCGGACAAGTGACGGAACGGTGATGGCGGGCGTGACCAGACCCGCATCGTGGCCGAGATCCTGCCGCCATCGATCGGAAGCTCGGTGGGCTGGGCGCGCTTGATCGCCTGCTCGCTATGCGTCAGTGACGCTCACATCGTCCCCTATGGGCACCATGTGAGGGCGACGTCTGGCCGCCTCTTCCGACTGTGTGTCGATTCCACAACAGGATGCTGGATTCGAGAGGAATGTCAGCCACTGACTAGTCCGTGTCATCGACGATTTAGTCCGCTCCCGCTGCCCAGGCATATTCGAAGCAGGCAGATCGACTCGCGCAGCGGAACCAACTCGGTGGGTCGTGCAGTCGCAGCGACAGGAGACTGAGATGGCGACGTTGAAACTGATCGGCGCGATAGGCGCGACCACCCTGGCATTCGGCGCGATGGCGATGGAAGGTCGGGCTGAAGAACGTAAGCTCAGCTTCTCAACCACGATTACCGCAGCAAGCGACTACATGTTTCGCGGCATCTCCTATACGGATGAAGATCCGACGGTCAACGTTTACAACGAGCTCACGTACGGCATTGCTTACTTAGCCTTCTGGACCTCGAACATCGACAATTTCAATTACGGCCCCTGGGAGCAGGACATCTACCTCGGCATTCGACCTGTAACTGGTCCGATCTCGTGGGATATCGCTGCCTGGTACTACTTGTACGGCAACACGACCGGTTCGACCTCCGACATCGACTATTTCGAGTTCAAGATTGCGGCAAGCTATTCGCCCGTCACCAATTGGACATTGGGCAGCACAGTCTATCTCACTCCTGACCAGGGGCTCGCCGCCACAAAAAACATCTCGGTCGAGGGCACACTCGCCTATACCCTTCCCAAGATGGGCCAATTCGACACGCAAATCAGTGGTTTGATCGGTCAATCGGAATCCGGCAGAAATAGCGATTACCCGACCGGCTATTGGCTCGGCGAAGACTCCTACACCTACTGGAACGCCGGCGTGAAGGTCACCGTCGAGAAGTTCTTCATGGACCTTCGCTATTGGGACACCACGATCGACAACGGTCTCGCTGATGAACGCGTGGTCTTTTCCGTGGGCGTTAACCTACTCCCATAATCCCAGTTACCGCTCACACCCGAAGCAAGGCGTTCCTCCCGGTTCGCCTTGCTTTTTTGTCTTGGACGATCGATGTCCCAGCCCTTCCCTGATGCTGCCTCCTCGGTCAGGCGGCTCCGCCATAGTGTCCATTGGCACTGATGGTTTTTTCTCACCCACAACTAAGCTGGGACGTTCGTGACTCGGGAAAAATCTTGCGAAATACGCCACAGATACGTCGCGCGCGCTTGGCGTTCCTGCTCGTGGATGGCTTCAACCTCAACGAGTTCACGGAAGCTTTGGGAATATTGAAGCACGCCAACGGCCTGTCACCGCACCCCTTGTTCGATGTGACCGTAGTCTCGTTCGACGACCATGCCGTCATGTCGAGTTGGGGCGTCGGTGTCGTGCCTTCCCACAGTGTCTGCAGCGCGGGTCCCCAGGACTTAATGATTGTCTGCCTGGCGGAGGCTCTCGCTGACAATCCCAAGCAACTCTACATGGCGTTGCATCACCTGGTGAGCGAGGGCGGCGCGCTCAATCTGATAGATCCACGGCCGGACGGGCCATTCCTAGAATTCTCTGGAGATTTGAACTGGCTGGTCGCCACGGCTTTCCAAGGCACGGACGCACATACGTGTGAGAAGCTTCTCGATGTCATCAAGACGAAGCGGCTTCTCGCGCTCGACCAGCACGTTATGAAGGATCTCATCCAGATCATCTGTGGTGGCGAAACCGTCAAGCAGCTGCAGCCACTTAACAAGGCACCATTCCCGCCCTTCAAAAAGCGGCCGAAGGGTTTGGAAGATGCCATGAAGATTATGTTTGAGCACTTGGAGGAGCCACTAGCCCCCAAGGAAATCGGTGAAATGGTAGGTTGCTCCACAAGGCAGCTCTCACGTTGGTTTGAGTCCTACCTGTCGACTACTCCAGCTCAATATTATGCGAGCGTCAGGCTCGAGCATGCCCACTACCTGTTGCTTCATTCGAGTCTGACGGTGACGGAAATCGCGGTCGCATGCGGCTACCACTGGGCGGCGCAATTCAGCAAAGCGTATCGACAGCGCTATGGTACCAGTCCGCGAGTCGCCCGAAAGTTCAAGCAAGTGCGGGGCGCTGAAGCAATTCGGCTAGTCCGGACCGAGGCGCCTTAGGCAGCCTCAGTCTCTGGCGGAGCTTAGGCGCTTAACCTGGCCGATCACCGGCTTCAGGATCGGGCTCAGCATCGAAATCATCTTCCGCTCCGAACCGACATTGAACTTCTTGTACATGCGAAGGCGACAGTTTTTGATGTAGCCCTTTGCCAGCGATAGCTGCTGCGCAATCGCGCCGGTCGAATAGCCCTCTAGCGTCAGCAGGAGTATGTCGCGTTCCCGGGGTGTAAGCCTATCAAGCACCTTCATGGCTTGTTCTTCGTCAAACTGGCTATCGGCTTCGGCTGGGTCGGCCAGATAGATCAGCGAACCCCCAGGGGCGATGGCATGACTGCTATCGAGCGGGACGCTACGAAGTCCGATCTCAGAGAGATCGCACGTGACGCAGCCGCAGGTCGTTTTGCAATGTGCGGCAAGTCGCAATTTCGGCATTCTCTCTTCGGCGTTGCGCCAGCCCGCCGTTGAATAGATCGGCACACCCATGCGGTCAGAGACGATGAAGGCGTTTTCCTTATTGTTCACGCAAGCCGCAGTCAGGTCCGAGAACACCATGCGCAGATGCGCATCATGCAGACCCAACATCGCAGGGAATATCGCCTGAAGCCGTTTCAGTTCGCGCGCGCCAAATCGACCGTCACGCCTCTCGAAAAACAGGGACAGACACGAGCTGCCAAACGACGGTAGGTAGATGACGAGTTCGTCGGTGAATTCGGCGCGTTGCATGAAGTCGCGGTCGTAGAAGTTGCGATCTACGGCCATCGGGAGCGCATCCGCGAGGGTCTCGATGCGGGCGTTGACGTTGCCGCGCCACGAACAGAAGTATGGATCGCCGACCTGAGGCTGCGCATCGAGATAATACTGAACGATGCTGTCGGGAATTTCCTTGGTGAACAGCACGTCGGGAAGGGACACGCCGTCGTAGCGGACAATCCAGCCGCTATCGTGGGAGAGGATCGAGCCAGCCATCTCCATGAGGCGCTGATGGAAGCCATCGTGCCCGAGCTCTCGCGCTGCGAGCGCGAGTGTGTTGTTGAATGTTCCTTCGTCCGTCATGAGGTGAGGAAGTCTCCATGACATCCACCGGCGGAGCTTGAAAAAAGTTTCTTAGAACGTATCGAGACTATGACAAGAAACAAGCTATCTCGCCAGGAAAAAGCGGCCTAATCAATCATCCTGGCGATATGCCTAATTAGGATGCGCTGGGCGAGGTGACTTAATAAAAATCGCATTCGATATGGCCGATTTAACCGCCGACCGGATCCTCGATTGCTACGGCGCCTTCGTCATCGACTGCGATTGTGAAGGGGTCGGCGTGGCAATCCTTGGGGCCTACGCCCAGTTTTGCTGTCAGCTTCTGGCACGCTGAAACAAGACCGGGCGAACCGCAGGTGTAAATCTTGTGGCCGCTCAGGCTGGAGAACCTGCTCTGTATCATTGTGAAGACATCGGCGGAGCGCTCGACGTTCAATCCGTTGGCGCGAGTCACCACGGCCTCGTAGGTGAAGTGGGGATACTTCTGAGCCAGGGCTTTGAACTCCTCGACCAGGTACAAATCCCGCTCCTCGCGCACCGAGAAATACAGGCTGATCTTGCGTCCTGGAAGCGCGGCTAGCGCTTCGAGAACGATCGACCTCGCGGGAGCCAGGCCGGTACCTCCGACCACGAGCGTGATGGGACCGGGATGATCTTTGCGGAGATAGGCCCTGCCAAAGGGCGCGTTCAACGAGAAGCGGTCACCGGGCTGGCTCTTCGAATAGATGTGCTTGCTGACCTTGCCCTCCTCCCTGGCACGGATGTGAAACTCAAGCTGGGAGGCTGCTGGGCGGTTGGCCAACGAATACTCTCGCACGGGGAATCCAGGCAGGGTGACGCGGGCGAATTGGCCAGCGTCAAATGAAACAGTGCTCTTATTGATGGTCTTGGCTTTGACGATGGCCACGTCGTGGGTCACACGGTCGATTGAAACGATTTCACACTCGTTCTTGCTCGGCAAGAACGTCATGTCGTCCTCGTCTTCGAGAAACTCGACCTCGCAGTCCGTCTTCGGCATGGCGCGACAGGCGAGGATGATCTTGTCCTTGCGCTCGTCGTCGGACAGCGCCGCGGGATCGTAGGATCTGTGGTCGACGTCACCTTTGTGAAGGATGGTCTTGCAGGACGAGCAGTTGCCCTGGCGGCAAGCGTAGGGGTAGTCGAGGCCCTGCTTCAACGCCGCATCAAGTATCGAGAACCCCTTCCGTACGTCTATCGTGGTGCCGAACTGGGCGATCAATACCTTGTGGGACGTCATCATCTCTCCTGCGTCGAACCAGAAGTGACGCCGAGCCGAAGCCCGGCGCCGCCAGAGAACTATCGTGGGTTGGATGCCATCGCCCGATAGTAGAGTGTTTGGAAGTGATGGATTCCATGTTCGCTGCTGGAGGAGGACTGATGTTCGCCAAGGCCCTGGCCGGAGCCGTTGGCGCTGCCCACCAGATCCTTGTCGATCACCAAACGGCCCTGGGAATAGGCCTTGGAGTGCAAGCCGCGTTGGACGCTTTCAACCAGGCCGATGTCTTCCGGCTGCAGGACGTCCTTGATGTATTTCATTGCTGCCTGCTCTTCCTCGTTTGGGGTGACCTCGTCGAGAAAGAAGTCCCAATGCTCGTACGTCGTTTCTGGTCCGGTCGGCATGATGTGCATGAAGGAGAGGTTGCGGCGGCCAGGGAAGACGTTGAAGGTGACGTTGGGCCAGAGATACCAGGCCGCATACATCAGCTGGTTGCCGGTCTTCGAGGCGTCAACCTTGTAAGCTGAGTTATCCTCGCGTGCAGGCGCGATGTGACTTGAACAGATGCCGTAGTTTTTCGTCCGGTAAATGCCGTGGTCAAAGAGCTCGACCAGCGCCGGGTGCGCCGGCGGGCAGTGGTAGCATTCCTGGAAGTTTTCGACGACGTTCTTCCAGTTTGCCTTGATTTCAAAGGTCAACCGTCCGCTGTAGACCAGGGTCTCTGGCGTGTCGACATACTTGCGGACGTCGGTCTCGAAATCCCCCGACACCTCGGCGAGAGGTTTCGCGTTCATGTCGAGATTGATCCAGATGAAGCCAAGGAAGACCTCGATGTTCACCGGCTTAAGACAAAACTCCTCGGTCTTGAAGCCGTCGACCTTTTCCAGAACGGAGTTGGAGATTAGCTGTCCGTCCAATTGGTACTGCCAGGCGTGATATGGGCAGGTGATCGCTTTCGTGCGGCCTTCGCCGCTGAGAAGCTGATGGGCGCGATGCGAACAGACGTTGTGGAAGGCGCGGAGATTGCCGTCACGTCCGCGCACGATCGCGATGCTCTGGTTGCCGAGCTGAACCGTCCGGTAAGCGCCAGGTGAGGCCAGCTGACTGGCGTGGCAAACGAAGTTCCAGGATTTGTAGAAAATCCTTTCGTGCTCCAGCCCATAAATCTCTGGATCGAAGTAGAGCTGCGCCGGAAGCGTATAGGATTTCGCGGGTTCCGCCGGTTTGAATTTCTCGAGGCCGAACAGGTCCTCGTCATTTTTCATTAGCATATTGTTCCTTTTCCCGAGTTGGAGGACACCGCTCCGCGACCAGTACGTGGCTTGACGTCAATTGTGCGGAGCGGTGTTCCAGTTTCAATGGTGCTCGTTGGCACCAACGGTCATTTGATGAAGATGTAATTGCAGATCAGCACGAGGCCGAAACCGCCCGCGAGGGCGAGGTACGGCAGGATGCCGGCGCGCTTGACGCCCGCCGACTCGTCGGCCGAACCGTCGTCATGTGCGGGAAACACGCCCTTGTCCTGGATGTAGTGCCTGAACCAGAATACGGGGATGATCATCAACGCCGTACCAAGGCCTGCCCAAAGCGCGAGCGGATGCCAGAGTTTTGCGCCGATGCCCATCAATGCCGCATTCACGAACGAGAGAATCGTGCCTGCCGCGATGATGATCGTGGGCGCACGGTATGGTCGTGGACGGTTGGGCTGGTCGATACGGTGGATCCAGCCGGCATTCAGATTGAGGAAGTTGAAGATGATGTAACAACAGTTCGACACGGCCAGCAGGAAGTAGAAGCTCGTCGTATCGGAGACCGCGATGGCGAGAATGAAGAGATTGAAGACCAGGTCTGTCCACATCGCGCGGGTTGGAACGCCGTTGTGGTTGAGGTGGCCGAGATAGCGCGGCAACCAGCCGTCAACCGAGCCCTGGTAGAGGGTGCGTGACGAGCCTGCCATCGAGGTCATGATGGCTAGAAGCACAGCGAAGATGATCATCACGATCAGGGCGTGGAGGATGATAGGTCCTCCGCCAACCATGAACGCGAGTGCGCGTGCCACGCCGGTGCCGTCGCCGATTGTCGTATCGGTCGCGAGTTGCTTTCCGAGAACGCCCTGGAACGTGAAGGGCACAAGGATATAGAGCGCGAAACACAGAAGGCCCGCGTAAAGGATGGCTTTGAAGGTATCCCGCGCCGGGTCACGGAACTCGCGGGTGTAACAAACGGCGGTCTCAAAACCGTAGGTAGACCAGCCCGCCATGAACAACGCGCCCAGGAACAGTGTCCAGCCCGCGAGGTCCCAGCTGCCCGTATTCGGCACCATCGGGAAGAAGTTGTTGATGTCGACCTTGCCTAAAAGGATGGGGACGATGCTGACGATGGCGAGAGGTATAATCACGGCGAGGCCGACATAGCGCTGCACGCTGGCGGTGCTGTGGATGCCACGGTGCTGAATCATGAACACGATCAGCATCAATACGGCGCCAATGAAGAACGGTACGTTCAGCGAGAAGCTTGCGGGACCGACATGGCCCGACAACAACGTCCACTCGCGCACGTGTGGTGTGAGCGCCGCGATTGCTGCTTGCACCTGCTGTTCGGTGCTTTGTCCGGCAAGTGAGGCTGCGTTGGACGATAGCCAGGCCTGCACCTCGGGCGATTCCGCGCCTGGGATAGGAAAGAACATGTTCAGGATGTAGGCGGCGGCCAAGGACGATCCGAGCGAGAGCACGGACGTCCAAGCAACCCAGTTGCACCAGACGGATAGCGGAGCGACCAGCTTGCTATAGCGTAGCCACGCGGAGGCGCCGTAAACCGATGCGCCTCCGGACTTGTTGGGATAGAGGCCGGCGATCTCGGCATAAGTGAACGATTGGATGAAACCCATCGTCATCGAGATTGCCCAGACGATGATGGCGAGTTCGCCGATCGTCGCTGCAATACCACCCATGGAGAAGAGGACGAATGCCGGCGCGCCACTGGCGACCCAGAATGCCCCCTTCCACGAGATGGCTCGATGCATTTCTGATCGTTCACCTGGTGTGGAGTCCGTTACTGCAACCATTAAATTGCTCCCCGCCCCTGTCGGCATCGCGAACGCGATCACCATCAAGGGCTCGCGCATACCGACTTTGGGGACTGTGCTGCTGAGTTCGACTTAGGTAGCTATGGGATCGGACTACTTGCTCGCGAGAGCACGTAGATCGATTGCCGTGACACATTGCAGCGTAGCAGTGGCCTAATCGGCCTCAATGGTGTCGGTTGGCACTAGTCGTGCCTGCAACGGCGATCCGCTTGCCAGGTGGAGAGGTGAAATTGGTGGTAGCGCTCCCCGTCATCGCAATGGCTAAGGAGCAACCCAGGATGCGGAGTCTTAGCGGCCCGGCGTTGGCGAGCGCAGCACCAGACAGGGCTGAGACGAGCACGACTTGAGCCGGAGCAGATGATCCGCTCCGGCTCGTCGCGCTAGGATGACAACAGGTTGGGTAGACTCTCGAGGGCTCGCTCAGGAGGTGCGGTTGTGAGCGGATCCCCAAGACGCACAGAGTTACCCGCGAGTTGTTTCGGCTCAATAGTGTCCATTGGCACCGATAATCAATCCGGTGTCCCAGATCTGGGCGCGTCTGGCTGAAGAAGCTAGAGGCAACGTCCAATTGTCCCCGGGGGGTCCGGTCTCTCGCTCCTGGAGGCAACGGTACGTGTTGAAAGGTGGCGGTACGGCTGCGTTTCACCTCGATCGAGGCGATGACGTTGGTGGAGCCGAGGGGAATCGAACCCCTGACCTCTGCAGTGCGATTGCAGCGCTCTCCCATCTGAGCTACGGCCCCGGAAAGGTGCCGCATTTAGGGATGCGGCGGGAGCGATGTCAAGAAACGGGCAGAGAAGGCCGAGACGCGGCTTGCCCGGCTGCGATTGGGCCGGTATTGCTCTCGCTCGGACATCGGTGAGGCATATCCTTCATGATCGAGCTGCTCGGTTTCATCAGCTATCTCATCACGCTGTACATCTACATCATCATCGGAGCCGCGCTGCTAAGCGTGCTGATGGCCTTCAACGTGGTCAATCCGTACAATCCGGTCGTCCGCAGTATCTACGGCGGATTAAATGCGGTGACTGAACCGGTCCTGCGGCCCATCCGTCGCTTCCTGCCCGATACCGGCGGAATCGACTTCTCGCCGTTGGTCCTGATCCTGCTTTTGATGTTTGTTCAAAGCGTTATTCTACCGAACCTGGCAAAGCTCTTCCTTGGCGGCGCTTGATGCGGCGGCACCCCGCCGGACCGCGGAGGGTCCGGAGCTACCCTACAGGGTAGCGGACGGGTGCGTCATCGTGCGGGTGCGTCTTACGCCGAAATCTTCTCTAGATGCTGTGGGCGAAATCACGCCGACTGCGGACGGCCCCGCAATCTCGATGCGCGTAAGGGCGCTGCCGTCGGACGGCGAAGCCAATGCCGCGCTTGCCCGGCTTGTGGCCGGTTGGCTCAACGTGCCGCAGAGTGCGGTCCGGCTCACCGCAGGGGGCAAGGGGCGGGTCAAGTCGCTCACGATCGATGGCGATGCGAACCGCTTGGCGGGTCTGATCGCAGCGAAGGTTAAGCCGTCACCGGCTCAAAAATGAGAAGACTGGGAGGAGAAAGTCGATGTCTGAGACCCGTGTTATCGACGGCAAGGAAATTGCCGCGAAGGTTCGTGCCGACGTTGCCGCGGAAGTGAAGCGCCTGCAGGCGAGCCACGGGCTGACGCCCGGCCTGGCCGTCGTGCTCGTCGGCGAGGACCCGGCCAGCAAGGTCTATGTGCGCAACAAAGCGGCGCAGACCGTCGAGTGCGGCATGAATTCGTGGGAACACAAGTTGTCGGAGGACACGCCCGAAGCCGACGTTCTGGCACTGGTCGACAAGCTGAACAAGGACAAGGCGGTCAACGGCATTCTGGTCCAGCTGCCGCTGCCCAAGCACATCAATTCCACCAAGGTTCTGAACTCCATCGACCCGGACAAGGACGTCGACGGTTTCCACCCGGTCAATGTTGGCCGACTCGGCATCGGCGAGCGTTCGCTCGTTCCATGCACGCCGCGCGGTTCCGTCATTCTCGCCAAGAGCGTCCTGCCGTCGCTGAAGGGCCTCAACGCCGTGGTCGTTGGCCGTTCCAACATTGTCGGCAAGCCGATGCTGCAGCTGCTGCTGCAGGAAGATTGCACCGTGACCGTGGCGCACTCGCGCACGAAGGACCTGCCGGCGGTGGTTCGGCAGGCCGATCTGGTGGTTGCGGCCGTGGGCCGGCCGGAAATGATCAAGGGCGACTGGATCAAGCCGGGCGCAATTGTGATCGACGTCGGCATCAACCGCATCACCAAACCGGACGGCAAGGGCAAGCTGGTCGGCGACGTCGACTATGCCGAGTGCGCCAAGGTCGCGGGTGCGATCACGCCGGTGCCAGGTGGCGTTGGGCCGATGACAATCGCCTGCCTGCTGCAGAATACGGTGGATGCCACCAAGATGCAGCACGGCATCACGGACTAGGTTGCAGCTCAGGCGTTGCGGCGCTGTACTGCACGACCGGGACGATTCTGTCGGCGGGTGGCGTAAGCCCGCCCGCTTTTCTCTTTGCCGCTCGCGCGGCTAGGCGGCGTTGGATTGCCGCAAGGTCTCCCCGCGATAGCTGAGGGCTTCGGCGACGTGGATGCGGCCAACGCCGTCGGCACCGTCGAGATCGGCCAGCGTGCGGGCAACACGCAGGGTGCGATGAAAACCGCGCGCGGAGAGGTTCAGGGTGTCGGCGGCTCGGCGCAACAGCGCCAGGCCGGCGTCGTCCGGGGTGGCGATGCGGTCCAGCAGTTGGCCGGAACAATCGGCGTTGGTGCGGACCGTTCTGAATGACTGCAAGCCGGTTAGTGTGGGCGAACCTCGCTGGGACGCAAACCGCTGCTGTTGGCGGTCGCGAGCGGCGATGACACGGGCACGAACCTCGGCGCTGCCTTCCCTGGCCGCCGGCAAGGTGAGGTCGGCGGCGGATACGGCCGGCATCTCGATCTGAAGATCGATGCGATCGAGCAGCGGACCGGAAATACGTGCCTGGTAGTCGTCCGCGCAGCGGGGCCCTCGGCGGCACGATTGGCCAGGGCTGGCGCCGCCGCACTTGCACGGGTTCATGGCCGCAACCAGCTGCACGCGTGCCGGATAGGCAATGCGATGGTTGGCGCGCGCGATGACGACTTCGCCGCTTTCGAGCGGCTGGCGCAAAGCGTCGAGAACGTTGGGCTGGAATTCCGGCAGCTCATCGAGAAACAGGACACCGAGATGCGCGAGGCTGACCTCACCGGGTTTCGGCCTTGAGCCGCCGCCGACGAGCGAGGGCATGCTGGCGGAATGATGCGGGGCGCGGAATGGCCGTGCGGCAGCGAGCCTTCCGCCCATCAGTTCGCCGGCGAGAGAATGCACCATCGAGACCTCGAGCATCTCCTCCGGGGCAAGCGGCGGAAGGATCGAGGGGAGGCGGGCTGCGAGCATCGATTTGCCGGAACCGGGCGGGCCGATCATGAGCAGGTTGTGACCGCCAGCCGCTGCGACCTCCAAGGCGCGCTTGGCGCTTTCCTGGCCACGCACGTCTCTTAGATCCGCCAGGGATTCGGATGAGCGCTCCAGATTGGGCTTTGGGCGCGAAAGCGTTTGCAGACCCTTGAAGTGGTTGACCAGGGCCAACAGGTGGGGTGGCGCGAGGATGTCGAGATCCTCGCCGGCCCAGGCGGCCTCCGGTCCTACGGCGGCCGGGCAGATCAGGCCCTTGCCCATGGCGTTGGCACCGATCGCGGCGGGGAGAGCGCCGGGAATGCCGCGAATGGAACCGTCGAGGGCAAGCTCCCCCACGGCGGCGTAGCCAGCGACCGCGTCCGGTGCGACGGCTTCCAGCGCTACCATCAAGGCGAGGACGATGGGCAGGTCGAAGTGGCTGCCTTCCTTGGGCAGGTCCGCGGGAGCCAGATTGACGGTGAGGTGTTTGTAGGGAAGGCCGAGGCCCACGGCATGAAGGGCGCTACGCACACGCTCCCGGCTTTCGGCCACCGCCTTGTCGGGCAACCCAACGATCGCGAATGCCGTCAGCCCCGGCGTAATGCGCACCTGCACCTCGACCGGGCGAGCCTCGATGCCAACGAAGGCGAGTGTTGAGATTTGGCCGTACATTCGAGGTCCTCATGAGAGATACCTCGGCTACATACCGTGTACGGATGCTCTTGACAAGAACATTAAGGGAACATAAAGTTTGGGTTATGGGAGATTGCTTGCGTTCGAGTCATGGTGTCCGGAATGACAATCGACACACATGGGTATGTGAAAGCGCTGACCGCCGCGGGTATCCCGGCGGTGCAGGCGGAGGCGCACGTGGAGGCGCTGCGTGACAAGATTCTGCCAGAGCTGGCCACCCATCAGGATCTGAAGTCGCTTGGACTTGAGTTGCGTTCGGAAATGTCCGACTTGAAAGCCGAACTGTGCAGTGAGATGGCGGGTATCCGCACGGACATGTGGAAGATGTCATTTGCCGTCGTCCTGGCGACGGCGACGCTGGTGACATTCTTGCAAAAGGTGCTCGCGTAGCGGTCGCGGGTGGCGCAAAAGCGTGGGGCTAGGCCGCCAGCTTCTTTTCGATTGCATCCCAGATCATCGCCGCGATGTCAGCACCGCCGAACGACTTCACCTGGCGGATGCCGGTCGGGGAGGTGACGTTGATCTCGGTCAGATAAGGCCCGATGACGTCGATGCCGGTGAACAACAGGCCGCGGCGCTTCAATTCGGGTGCGAGGCGGGCGCAGATCTCGCGGTCCCGATCCGTCAGTTCGACGGCCTTGGCCGTGCCGCCGACGTGGAGGTTGGACCGCGTTTCGCCTTCAGCCGGAACGCGATTGATAGCGCCGGCGACCTCGCCGTCGATCAAGATGATGCGCTTGTCGCCGGCGCGGACCTCCGAGCGGTACTGCTGCACCATAAAGGGTTCACGGAAAACGCCCTGAAAAAGCTCGACGAGCGAGGCGACGTTGGTGTCGGCCGGCCCAAGCCGAAAAACGCTGGCGCCGCCGTTGCCGTAGAGCGGCTTGATGATGATATCCTTCATCTGCGCGCGGAAGGCGAGGACATCGTCGAGCGAGCGGGTGACGATCGTCGGTGGCATCAGATCGAGGTAGTCCAGGACGAAAATCTTCTCGGGTGCATTGCGCACGTGCGCGGGGTCATTGACGACGAGCGTCTTGGGGTGGATGCGTTCCAGAAGATGCGTCGTCGTGATGTAGGCCATGTCGAACGGCGGGTCCTGGCGGAGGAGGACGACGTCGCGTTCCGTCAGATCGATCGTGCGCCCGTGCGACACCTCGAAGTGCGCGCTGGCGATGTCGGCAACGCGGAGCGTGTGGCCGCGCGCCAGTAGCCGTTCACCATGCAGAGCCAGGTTCTGCGGCGTGTAGTAGAAGATGTCGTGGTTGCGCCGCTGCGCCTCAAGGAGAATGGCGAACGTGCTGTCGCCGCGAATGTCGATGCGGTCGATCGGGTCCATCTGACAGGCGATTTTCAGCGGCATTGTGCGGTCCGTTCCAACTGATCTGGCTGTTGCGGAGATCTGGGAGGCATTAGCGAACTTCACAGGGCAATGGCAAGTCCGCTCAGACCGGGTGAGGCTAGAGGCTGTTGGGCAGATGACGCGGCCAACGGCCGGCAACTAGGAAGACGGCATCGAAGGTGATGTCGCAGTTGCGGTGGCGTGGGTGCCGGGCGAGCCAGCATTCGGCGGCGCGGCGGACACGCTGGCGCTGGGTGCTGCCGATGGCGGCCTCGCAAGCCTCGAGACTGGTGCGGCGCTTGACCTCGACGAAGACCAGTCGCTTGCCGCGCTTGGCGACGAGATCGACTTCGCCGGCCGGCGATTGGTAGCGGCGGGCGAGGATGCGGTAACCCTTGGCTGTCAGAAGGGCGGCAGCGACATATTCCGAGATATGGCCGCGGCGATAGCGGGCTTGGCGCTCGGCCTTCGCCTTGCCAGTGCTCGAGCTCACGTTTCGCTCTCCTTGAGCGCAAGGCCAATCTCGTAGACACGCGCCTTGGGCACGCCGAGAACCTCGGACACGACGCGGGCAGCATCGCGCAAGCTCATCGATTGCAGCGCGGTGCGCAGTTTGCCGATGACGAGATCGTCGGTGATTGCGGTTGGTCCGGGCGGTCCCACGAGAATGACGATCTCGCCGCGCGCCTCACCTTCGGCGAAGCTCTCCGCCAGCTCGGGCAGGGTGCCGCGACGGACTTCCTCGTGCAGTTTGGTGAGTTCGCGCGCCACGGCGGCGGGGCGATCGCCCAGGACGGCGGCCAGATCGCGCAAGGATTCGCCAATGCGGGTCGGCGCTTCGAAGAACACCAGGGTGCCGGGGACCGCGCTCAATTCCTTGATGCGGGATTGGCGGGAGCCGTCGCGAGTCGGTAGAAAGCCCGCAAAAAAGAAGGCGTCAGTCGGCAAGCCCGCGGCCGCCAACGCTGTGAGGGAGGCGGAAGCTCCGGGGATGGCGATGATGTCGTGGCCCGCGGCTGCCGCTTCGCGAACGAGCTTGAATCCTGGATCAGAAATCAGCGGGGTGCCGGCGTCGGAGATGAGCGCGACGGCGCGTCCCGCCGACAGATCTTCCAGGATGTGCGCGCGCTGGCTGCTGGCGTTATGCTCGTGATAGGGCTTCAGGACCGTATCGATGGCGTAGTGGGCGAGCAGCGTGCGGCTATGGCGCGTATCTTCACAGTAGACCACGTCGGATCGCGCCAGCACCGTCAGGGCGCGCAGCGAAATGTCTGACAGATTTCCGATCGGAGTGGCTACGAGGTAAAGGGCGGGCGGCAGCACTTGCGCAAGGCCACGCTCGAGTTCGGCGGCGACGCGCGGCGGCAGCCGTGCATACGCGTCGCCGCGAGGGGTCGGTTCTGGAGATTTGGCGGGCATCGCGTCTCGCTAGGGTTCGGCCTGCGAGGGTAAGCCAATTGACGCCGGCACGAAACGGATATCGGGTCAGGCGGCCGATGCGCGGCGGCGTGGCGCGCTATCCGCGGCGCCGGTGGTGGTCGGCAGGTGATACAAGGCGACGCCGGAGCGGGCCGCAGGGACGGTCATGACGTCCGACAGCTCCCTGATAAGATCCTTGAGGGCGTAGGCAGCGGCGTCGAGCTGGTCTTCCGCCGCGGCATGATAACGCTGAGTGACTGCGGTGCGGTCGATCGACGTCGATATGATGCCGGTCACCCTGGACCACTGGGCGTCGGTGGACAGGGGTGTGGCGGGGACGATGGCCGGGGCGGCCGCAAGCGCCCGCGCGGCGCGACGCCGGCTTCCGACAAAGATCGCGATAACGAAAAAGATTATCGGCATCCGATTTCCGTAATGTGGAGTTTTGAAAGCGAAACACGCTCGGTAAATGGGGCTTTAACGACGGTGAATCGGTTCGTCGATTTTGACAAGGAAAATCATGAGGTTTGTGTTTGCAACCTCATTCAATTGATTAACCCGTAATTAAGACATGCGGCACTACGGATGGATTACAGTCCGTTTGGCTTTTCGGCTGCCAAAGGCCTCGTCGTGCGCAATGTAATCGGCGTAGCGGGCGCCGTCGTGGTGAAAGGGCGCGCCGGAGATGCCGCCAGTTGCGGTGGCAACGGCGGTCGGGACGCACCGTCGTAGCGGTAGTGGCCGGTGATGCGATCGACGAATAGCGCATCTTCCACCTGCGGGCCCCAGCCGCGGTTGTGGATGATCATCGGCCGGCCCGACGGGCCGAGCTTGTCTGCGACGACGGCGATGTGGGATCGCGAGCCCGAATTTTGCGGGCGCCAATAGGTGACGACATCGCCGGGGCGATAGTCTTCTCCATAGGGCGTGACCGCCAGCGATTGGCCATAGCGGGCCAGGTAGCGGCGCAGCGTTTCGGTGCGTCGGTGATCGATATTGGGATCGCCGGCGCCGAGCCGGGAGGCCTGGACCAACGTCTGCAGGTCGATGCCGAGGGCGCGATACGCGCGAATGACGACGTCGGTGCAGACACCGTAGAGGGCCGGGACGTCGCCGCCGGCGCGGGAGATTTGGCGATACTTGTCGTCGTAGATGACGAAACTCCGGGTTTGCTCCAGGGCCGCATCGGCCAGACGTACGCCAAATGGCGCGGAGCCGATTGCTTCTTCCGCTGGTTCGGCAGGCAGACCCGCTGAGCCATAACTGACGGGGCAACTCGTTTCATAGGGGGCGGGTGGCAGCGGGATCAGCAGGCTGGGTGTTCTGGGCGGTGCCAGCATGGCGATCGTCTCGCGCTTGGTGGCGATGACGGGAGGAGCGATCTCATTTGGTCTGGTCAGAACGGGAGCCACAGTTGCCACCGCGGTGAACGCCGGGCGTGCAGGACTGAGACGCTGCTGCTGCGCCACGCGGTTCGGTATCGGTGACGGCGGAGCCGCCCAAGAAAGTGTTGTGGGAGCGGGCGCGTGCTGCCGGTCGAACACAGGCGGCATTGCTGACAACGATGCAGCTACCGACAGCGACGTCATTTCCAGCCGCTGGCCAACGGTGGGTCTGGCAACCGGAAGGTTCAAATCAGGCTGGGCGAGTGCGAAAGCCTGTGGCCGCGCCGCGGTTTCTGGGGCGGGGGTACTCGCCATGACGATCGAACGAGGTGACGTCGCCGGAAGCTCGGCCACCTGCGTGACGACGGACACTGTCGTGAGCGGTGTCGCGGCGATCAGATCCTTGAGCGTCGGGAAGACGTGCAGCGACGGCACGATGGCCACGACCAGCGCCATGATGACGAACGGCAGAAGCAGGAGGCGGAATGCCTGGCGGTCGTCGCGCGATTCAATCAGCAGCGGGTTCGGGCGGCGGTAGATCGTCGTCGGCTCGAGACGGCGAGCGGCGTGCTGGTGGCGGGGATCGGGGCGAGCGATGGCGGGCTGGCGGCGTGTCGAGTGCGCCTGTAGCGCCGCGGGCTGCGCGCCATGGGCGCGGGCCGGCTTCGCCGTCATCTTGCGAGCCTTGGATTTGTGGGGCTTCTTCACGCGCACCCGCCCGCTGGCACAATTGCCATACCGATACATGAAGCATAGGCGCTAACGGCCTGTTGCGCCATCGTAAATTTGGTTCAGTTGGCGACGGGCAGGCCCACCAGCCGACGAATCTCGGTGGCAGTGATGCCGGCCTGCCTCAGGCTTGCCAGACTTGTATCGCGTGCGCTTTTGGCGAGTTTGCGGCCTTCCACGTCGGTAATCAGGCGATGGTGGTGGTACTGGGGCGCCGGCAGGTCGAGCAGGACTTGGAGGAGCCGATGCAAGTCGGTGGCGGCGTAGAGGTCCATGCCGCGGGTGACATGCGTCACCCCTTGCCGGGCATCGTCGACGACGACGGACAGGTGATAGCTGGCCGGCACGTCCTTGCGGATGACGATGGTATCGCCCCACCGCTCGGGGTGGGCGGGAACCACGCTGGCGCTGCCATCCGCGGCGAAGGATGTGAAGGTCAGGGGCTGGCCGGCGAGGCGTTCGCGCGCGAGTTCCAGGGCGCGCTGCATATCGAGCCGCAGGGCGAACGGCTCGCCGCGCCCCTTGCGTTCGGCGACTTCGGCTGGCGGCATATGCTTGTGGAGGCCGGGGTAGAGCGGTGCACCGTCAGGGTCGACGGCGTTCGGCCGCTTGCCGGCGGCGATGTCCTGGCGCGTGGCGAAGCAGGGATAGAGCAAGCCGAGTGATTCCAGCCGCGCTGCGGCCTGGCGATAGACGTCGAAATGATGCGACTGACGCAGGACCGGATGTTCCCAGGCGATGCCAAGCCAGGCGAGATCTTCAAGCTGTCCGGCGATGTGCGCCTCGCTGCACCGTGCGGTGTCGATGTCTTCGATGCGCACGAGGAAGCGGCCGTGCAGGTGCCTTGCCATGTCGAAACCGGTCAGGGCAGACAGGGCGTGGCCCAGGTGCAGTTGCCCATTCGGGCTCGGAGCAAACCGCAAGACAGGTGTGCCGCTTGCTGCCGTCACTCGCAGCGGCCGCCTTGGCCTGATCCGGGCTTGAACGTTGGGGCGATGGCCTCGACGACGCGGTCATAGGTTCTGCGTTCGGCGACAGGGTAGAGCATGGCCCAGCTGTTGATGTAGCGGCCGGAGCACGTGAAGCTGACGCGCTCGTAGAACATCATAGTGCCGATCGTGCCCGAGATGACGAACCAGGTGCGTCGCATCGGGGCGTAGTCGACTTGAGCGCCGCGATAGTTGTCCTGGAGCAGTTGGGCGCGGTAGGCGTCGAGGCTGGTGCCGGACTCGTTCAAGAACGACCCGACCAGGAGCCGGGCGTTGCCGTCCGGAGAGACCAGGATCCGGCCCTCAGGTTCGGTTGCCTTTTCGGCAAACACGCTTGCAGGGTAGCTCAGTTCCGATCCGCTGCGCGCGTCGACGATATCGATCCAATCTGCTGCCGGCGCGGGGCGACCAGTGACGGCATAGGCCGGTGTGGCAAGCGCTGCCAGGGCTGCGAATACGAGAAGCGGGCTTGAGCGGGGGCAGGGCATCGCCACATACTCCGAGACATGCCAACGGGACCAGACGGTCGTGAAGGATTGTACGCGTAGAGTGCAGATGCCGAAACAGCCGTTACAAACTTCGCGCAGAAATCTTTCACGCGCGCGCTTGATCGAAAACGAAGCCGACGTCCGTGCCGGCGTGCGGGCGCTGCGGCGCAAGTGCGAGGCGATACGGAGGATACATGACGTCGTCGGCGATCCGCCGTTACGGCGCTATGCTCCCGACTTCGAGGCGCTGGCGCGGATCGTCGTCGGGCAGCAATTGTCGATTGCGAGCGCGGGAGCGATCTGGGCACGAGTTGCAGCGCTTGGGCCAATGACGGCGAAGGCGATGCTGAAGCATTCGCCGGAGCGGCTGGCAGGCGCGGGGCTGTCTGGTGGCAAGATCAGGACGTTGCAGGCGCTGTCGGCGGCGGTGGCGGAGGAGGGCCTGGACTTTGCGGAGCTGGTTGAGCTTGGCGACCATGTCGTGCGCGAGCGGCTGGTGCAGATCCACGGAATTGGGCCCTGGACGGCAGATATCTTCGTGATGTTCGCGATCGGCCGCGCGGATGCCTGGGCATCGGGCGATCTGGCGCTGCAGGTGGCGGCGGGACGCGTTTTGGGGCTGGAGGCAAAGCCTACGGCGTCGGAGTTGACAGAGATCGCCGAGCGCTGGCGGCCCTGGCGCGGCGTCGCGGCTCGGCTGCTGTGGGCGCATTACGCCTACAAGCCGGGGGCAGAGAAGGTGTCGCCAGTCTAGGTCGGGGTCAGACCGAGGTCTGACCCCTTATCGTCAGGCGCCTTCGACGATGGTGATGTCGAGGGTGCCGGCGCCTTCGCGGAGCTTCTTGGCTTCGGCGTACTCGGGGCAGGTGGCGTAGGACTTGGCATCCTCGTAGCTGGCGAACTCGATGACGACGTTGCGGGCGGTGCCCTTGCCTTCGATGATCTCGCTCTTGCCGCCGCTGACGATGCGCTTGCCGTTGTACTTCTCCAACGCAACTTTCGACTTGGCGACGTACTGCGACCACTTTTCCGGGTCGGTGACGACGGCGTGGGCGATGACATAACCTTTGGGCATGGCGCTCCTCGTTGCAGTGATTGGTGGGCGGATCAGGCGGCGTGGCCGTGACGCGCTTCGCGGATGTGATGCTGGAAGGTTTCGGC
The DNA here is from genome assembly GCA_965279065.1 of Hyphomicrobiaceae bacterium. GTDB lineage: Bacteria > Pseudomonadota > Alphaproteobacteria > Rhizobiales > Hyphomicrobiaceae > JAKAXS01. The sequence continues at coordinate 3,814,950 of OZ257134.1, read as the reverse complement.
AGCGGACTTGGGATCGTCTGCCTGCGTGATCGGGCGGCCGACGACGATGTGGTCGGCACCAGCGGTGATGGCGTGGGCCGGCGTCATCACGCGCTCCTGGTCGTCCATGGCGCTGCCGGTGAGGCGAATGCCGGGCGTGACGATGAGGAACTTCGGCGCGGTGGCCTCGCGAATGCGGGCGGCCTCCTGGCCGGAGGCGATGACGCCATCGAAGCCAGCCTCGTGCGCCAGCCGCGCGCGGCGAACAACGAGATCGGCTGGTGACAGGTCGCTGCCCTGCTGCCGCAGGTCATCGGCCGTGAGGCTGGTCAGTACGGTAACGGCGAGCAACTTGAGTTTGGACTGGCCACGGCCGTTGACGGCGGCGCGCAGGGTTTTCAGGTCGTGGCCGTGTACGGTGAGGAAGTCAATGTTGAGTTCGGTGATGTTGGAGATCGCGCGCTCCACAGTGGTGCCGATATCGAGCAGCTTCATGTCGAGGAAGACGCGCTTATTCTGATGGCGCAGCTCCTGCGCGAGGTCAAGGCCGCCGGCGAACATCAGCTCGAGGCCGACCTTGTAGAAACTCACGCTGTCGCCGAGCGTGTGAACGAGCGCGCGCGCTTCATCGACATTCGGCATGTCGAGCGCGACGATCAGACTGTCTCTGGTGGCGGGCATGCGAGGCTATATGCTTGCTACTTGTAGGTTGGGTCAAGCGCAGCGCGACCCAACCTACGGGAATCCAGTCTGTTAACCGTGCATCACGTGGGCGGCGCGGGCGAGTTTCTGGATCAGTGTTTTCAGCTGGTCCTGGCTGTCCTTGTTCTTCAGATGGCCGTGCTCGTCGAAGGCGTCGGCGGCGCGGGGGACGGCGAACTGGTCGGGCAGGACGAGGGCACCGAGGCCGAGCTCGAGAACCTGACGCACAGTCGTTAGGCTGCGTAAGCCGCCCATGCCGCCGGGTGACGCCGAACTGAGAGCGAATACGCGGGTCTTGAAAACGACGGCGGCCGGCTCGTCCTCGAACTTGCCTCTGCTCATCCAGTCGAGCGTGTTCTTCAACAGTGGCGTGATCGAGGAATTGTACTCGGGGCTGGTGATCAGGATGCCGGTGTGCGCCTTGAACACTTCGAGCAGCTTGCGCGAGTTGGCGGGCGGACCTTCCGTCGCTTCGGTGTCGCCATCGTAAAGCGGCATGGGATAGTCAGCGAGGTCAACGAAGGTGGCGCTGATGCCGTTGGCGTCGGCGATGTGGTGCGCGAGACGCGACAGCTGCTTGTTGAACGAACCTGCCCGCTGTGAGCCGGCAAAGAAGAGAAGTTTGGCGGTCGTCGTCATTGCAGCCTTCGCGATTATGTCGTGACGTCACTAACCCGTCTTGCCGAGGAAGTCTTTCACGCGGGCGAAGAAGCCGGCGCTCTCGGGACTGGTGCCCTTGTGGCTCAGTTTCTCGAACTCCTCCAGGAGTTCGCGCTGCTTGCGCGTGAGGTTTTTCGGAGTCTCGACGTCGACCTGGATGTACATGTCGCCAGTCAGCTTGGAGCGCAGGACGGGCATGCCCTTGCTCTTGAGGCGGAACTGCTTGCCGCTCTCGCTGCCCTCGGGGATCTTCACGCGCGTCATCTCGCCTTCGACGGTGGGCACTTCGATCTGGCCGCCGAGGGCAGCAGTCGTCATCGAGATCGGCACCTTGCAGAAGATGTCGGCGCCGTCGCGCTGGAAGAAGTCGTGCGGCTTGATGGAGAGGAAGATGTAGAGGTCGCCCGTCGGGCCGCCGCGCAAGCCGGCTTCGCCTTCGTTGGCGAGGCGGATGCGTGTGCCATCCTCGACGCCGGCGGGGATGTTGACGGAGAGGGTGCGTTCCTTTGTGACGCGGCCGGCGCCGGAGCAGGTGGGGCAGGGATCCTCGATCACTTCGCCGCGACCGTGGCAAGCCGGGCACGTGCGCTCGATGGTGAAGAAGCCTTGCGAGGCACGTACCTTGCCCTGGCCGCCGCAGGTGGGGCAGGGCTTCGGCTTGGTGCCGGCCTTGGCGCCGCTGCCGGCACAGGTCTCGCAGGCAACCGAGGTGGGCACGCGGATCTGCGCCGTCTTGCCGGAGAAGGCATCGGCGAGCGTAATCTCCATGTTGTAGCGAAGGTCGGCGCCGCGCTCGCGGCCGCTGCCGCCGCGTCCGCCACGGCGTCCGCCCATGAACTCGCCGAACAAGTCGTCGAAGATGTCCGACATGGAAGAGGCGAAGTCGGGGCCGAAGCCGTGCTGGCCGCCGCGTCCACCCTCGAAGGCAGCGTGGCCGAAGCGGTCATAGGCAGCCCGCTTCTGGGGATCCTTCAGGGCTTCGTAGGCCTCGCTCAGATCCTTGAATTTCTGTTCGGCGGCCTTGTCGCCGGGATTGGCATCCGGGTGATGCTCCTTGGCCAGGCGGCGGAAGGCGGACTTCAGGTCCTGCTCGCTCGCATCGCGGCCGACGCCGAGGGTTTCGTAATAATCGCGCTTTGCCATTAACCGGTCGTCCGATGCAACTGGACCGCGATCTGTTTGCGGGTGCGTGTGTGGATGAAATTTGCCCCCGCCGGGACGGCCGGGCCCGATCTTAGCGGGTCCGGCCGGCGCCGACAGGGGCTAATTTAGGTGAGCCAAGGACCTGGCAACGGCATCAAGCCGACTTCTTCTTGTCGTCCTTGACCTCTTCGAAGTCGGCGTCGACGACGTTGTCATCGCCTTCCGCCTTCGGCTCATCGCCACCAGCGTCCGCGGAGCCGCCAGCCGGCTGGGCCGAGTAAATGGCCTCGCCGATCTTCATGGCGGCCTGCGCCAGCGCGTTGGTGGCCGACTTGATGCGTTCGATATCGTCAGACGAGATGGCTTCCTTGGCAGCAGTGATTGCCGCCTCGACGTCGCCCTTCACGGCAGCGACGGCGGGGTTGGAACCGTTCTCGACCAACTGCTTCTCCGTCGAGTGGATCAGAGCTTCAGCCTGGTTCTTGGACTCGACGCTTTCGCGCTTTGCCTTGTCTTCTGCGGCATGAGCCTCCGCGTCCTTGACCATGCGCTCGATGTCGGCGTCAGAGAGGCCACCGGACGCCTGGATGCGCACCGACTGCTCCTTGCTCGTCATCTTGTCTTTGGCCGATACGTGGACGATGCCGTTGGCGTCGATGTCGAAGGTGACTTCGATCTGCGGCACGCCACGCGGGGCCGGCGGGATGCCGACGAGGTCGAACTGGCCGAGCAGCTTGTTGTCGGCCGCCATCTCGCGCTCGCCCTGGCTGACGCGAATGGTGACGGCGTTCTGGCTGTCTTCGGCGGTCGAGAACGTCTGGCTCTTCTTGGTCGGGATCGTGGTGTTGCGTTCGATGAGGCGCGTGAACACGCCGCCGAGCGTCTCGATGCCCAGCGACAGCGGGGTCACGTCGAGCAGCAGGACGTCCTTCACCTCGCCCTTCAGCACGCCGGCCTGAATGGCGGCGCCGACGGCGACGACTTCGTCAGGGTTGACGCCCTTGTGTGGCTCCTTGCCGAACAGCTCCTTCACGATCTGCTGTACCTTGGGCATGCGCGTCATGCCGCCGACGAGAACGACTTCGTCGATTTCGGCGGCCTTCAAGCCGGCGTCCTTGATGGCGCTGAGGCACGGGCCCTTGGTGCGGTTGATCAGATCCTCGACCAGGCTTTCCAGCTTGGCGCGCGTCATCTTCATCGTCAGATGCTTCGGACCGGAGGCATCGGCGGTAATGAACGGCAGGTTGATCTCGGTCTGCTGTGACGACGACAGCTCGATCTTGGCCTTTTCTGCAGCTTCCTTCAGGCGCTGGAGGGCCAGCTTGTCAGAGCGCAGGTCGATGCCGTTAGACTTCTTGAACTCGTCGGCAAGGTAGCTGACGAGCTTCATGTCGAAGTCTTCACCGCCAAGGAACGTATCGCCGTTCGTCGACTTCACCTCGAAGACGCCGTCGCCGATTTCCAGGACGGAGATGTCGAAGGTGCCGCCGCCGAGGTCGTAGACCGCGATCGTCTTGGCTTCCTTCTTCTTGTCGAGACCGTAGGCGAGGGCTGCCGCCGTTGGCTCGTTGATGATGCGCAACACTTCAAGGCCCGCGATCTTGCCGGCGTCCTTGGTGGCCTGGCGCTGGGCGTCGTTGAAGTAGGCGGGGACGGTGATGACGGCCTGCGTGATTGGCTCGCCACCGAGCTTGGCTTCGGCGGCTTCCTTCATGCGCTGCAGGATGAAAGCGGAAATCTGCTGGGGAGAATACTGCTTGCCTTCGGCTTCAACCCAGGCGTCGCCCGTCGGACCCTTCACGATCTTGTAGGGGACGAGCTTCTTGTCCTTCTCGACCATGGGGTCGTCGAAGCGACGGCCGATAAGCCGCTTGATGGCGAAGAATGTGTCCGTGGGGTTGGTTACCGCCTGGCGCTTGGCCGGCAAGCCGACCAATTTCTCGCCGTCGTCCGTGAAAGCGACGATCGACGGCGTGGTATTCATGCCCTCGGCGTTTTCCAAGACCCGCGGCTTGCCGCCGTCCATGACGGCCACGCACGAGTTCGTGGTTCCGAGGTCAATGCCGATGACTTTTGCCATGCTAAATACTTCCTCTTTGTTGCGGCGGACCGCCCGAGCCCGGATCTCCGGCACCCGATGTGCGTTAGGCCGTATGCGCCTAACGCCGCGACCCCCAGAGCTTAAGTTGACGTTGCGAGCTTATATAGGGCGCTGTTTTGGGGACGCAACGGTTCTGGGCGGCCGGAGTGTGTTGATTTGTTCCCACCCCGTGGCCATTTGGCCTGCTGTGAGCGTTAAGCCAAAGTAGTGTCTGGAGTTTTGCGCGTGACATCATGTCAAACATATGGGGATAATTCGTGGCGGCAGAAGGTTTCCGACTTATCCGTAGAGCCCTGTCGCCGGGCGAGCAGAGGCGGCTCGTCAAGGCGGTCGAGGCGGTGGCGGACGCGGCGCCATTCTACAAACCTACGATGCCGAAAACAGGCAGGCCGTTTTCGGTGCGGATGACAAATGCCGGGCCGCTCGGATGGGTGTCAGACGAGGTCGGCGGCTACCGCTATCAGGCAATCCACCCGGTCACCGGCAAGGCGTGGCCGCCAATTCCCAAGATGCTGCTGCAATTGTGGAACGAGCATGCCGGCTACCCGGCTCCGCCAGAAGCCTGCCTGATCAACCACTACGAGGCGGGAGCGCGCATGGGGAGCCATCAGGACCGCGACGAACAGGATCTAGCGGCGCCGGTGCTCTCGATTTCGTTGGGCGACGACGCCGTCTTTCACGTTGGCGGACGCAAGCGCGACGATCCCAAGGAGCGCATGACGCTGAAGTCGGGCGATGTCGTCGTGCTCGGCAGGGCGGCGCGGCTGGCCTACCACGGGATAGACCGCGTGTTTGCGGGAAGTTCGGATCTACTGCCGCAGGGCGGACGCATCAATTTGACTCTGCGGCGGGTCACGCCGCCGTTTGACCCCGAACGATCCGGTGGCGCTACAAAATAATATCGCGATCGGGCGGCGGTGGAGCGTCGTTGTCCGGGTCAATGGGCTGCGGCCCGGCTGCAGCTTGCTGTTCGGATGCCTCGGCCGACTTCGGCTGCTTGGGCCCGCCCTTGGCCACGACGACCATCGCCGGCCGCAGGACGCGATCCTCGATCGCGTAGCCGTTCTGGTAGACCTGCACAATGGTGCCCGGCGGTACGGATGGGTCCTGGGCTTCCATCACTGCCTGGTGCTGGTGGGGGTTGAACGGTTGGCCCTGCGGCGCGATGCGACGAACGCCGTGACGCTCCAGAACATTGAGAAATTCGCGCTCCGTCAGAGACACGCCGTCGAGCAGGCTCTTGAAAGCCGTGTCTTCCGCCGCTGCGCCGGCCGGGACGGAGGTGATCGCGCGTTCGAAGTTGTCGGCGACGTTGACGACATCGCTGGCGAATTTCTGAATGGCGTACTTGGCCGTATCTTCTTTCTCCTTGGCGCCGCGCTTGCGCAGATTATCCATCTCGGCGTGTGCGCGCAGCAGCCTGTCGGTCAGGTCGGCGATCTGCCCTTCCAGGGTGGCGACTTTTTCGGCAAGCTTGGCGGCACCGCTGATCAGCGACTCCATATTCTGCTGTTCGGGCGTCGGCGATGAATCGGCGACCTCGGCGTGAGGGGGAACAGCGGCGTCGGGCCGGGGTGTGTTCGGCTCGTCGGTCATAAGGTCTCCGTAAGTTCAGAGCGCCGATGCGGCGCGCGGGCCGATGGGCCCTGAGTTCTTTGCGACCGATATCAGCCGCGGGAACCAAAAAATCAAGTCAGCAAGCGGCCGATCAGCTTGGCCGTGTAGTCGACCATCGGGATAATGCGGGCGTAGTTGATGCGGGTCGGCCCGATGATACCGAGAACGCCGACAACCTTGCGGTTCTCGTCCTGGAATGGGGCGACAACGAGGGACGAGCCCGACATCGAGAAAAGTTTGTTCTCCGATCCGATGAAAATTCGTACGCCGTCGGCGCGTTCCGATAGGCCCAGGATCTGAGCCAGGTCCCGCTTGGTTTCCAGGTCGTTGAACAGCTGGCGTATGCGCTCGAGGTCGTCCATCGCGGACACGTCTTTTAGCAGGTTCGACTGCCCGCGGACGATGAGGCTCTTGCGGTCGTCGAGCGAGCCGGACCATTCGGCCAATCCGGCCTTGATGACCTTCTGTGTCAGGTCGTCGAGTTCGGACTTGGCCTGGATCAGCTGCGTTTCGATGGCGGTGCGGGCCTCGGTGATGGTGGTGCCACGCAGGTTGGAGTTGATGAAGTTCGAGGCTTCGGCGAGGGCCGAAGGCGGCAGGCCCTGCGGTAGGGCTATGACCCGATTTTCGACGTTGTTGTCCTCGCCGACGAGCACAACGAGCGCGCGGGCCGGATCGAGCGGCACGAACTCGATGTGCTTGAGGCGCGAGACCTGTTTTTCAGCCAGCACCAGGCCGGCGCAGTGTGACAGGCCGGAAATCATCTCGCTGGCTTCGCCGAGAACCTGGTCCAACGAATGGGCGCGGCTAATGCGGATCTGGGCCTCGATCTGGCGACGCTCGTCCTCGGACAGGTGGCCGACTTCGAGCAGACCGTCGACGAACAGGCGCAGACCGGTCTGGGTCGGCAGGCGGCCGGCGGAGGTGTGCGGGGCATAGATCAGGCCGGCGTGCTCGAGGTCCTGCATGACGTTGCGGATGGAGGCCGGCGACAGCGTCATCGGCAACGTGCGCGACAGGCTGCGTGAACCGACGGGTTCGCCGGAGACAAGGTAGCTCTCCACGATCTGGCGCATGATGGCGCGAGAGCGTTCGTTCAGCCTGGCGATTTCAGAAACGAACTCAGTCATTTCAGGTATTTGATCCGCAAGTGCGTCGTGACGGGAATCTAAGGACGCCGGTGCCTATTCGTCAATCACAGCAGGCGCTATTGCTCGGGTTTCAGGTTGACAAGGCCCATCCCACGTCTGGCCGCATCCGCTTTTAGAGCGGAAGCGCACACAGTGTAACGCCTTGTTTGGTCGCGCTTCCTAACGGAAACCGCTTCACACTCTTCCGGAAGCGCACTAGGGTCGCGCCAAATCCCTCATTTACCATCCAGCGACGAGTTTTTCCGTGCAGCCAGCCAATACGAGCCGCCCTTCCAAGCGGCAGACCGATGAACTTCGCCGCGTCTCCTTCGAGCGTGCGGTGGCCATGCACGCGGAAGGCTCGTGCCTGATCAAGTTCGGCAATACGCAGGTTCTGTGCACGGCAAGCCTGGAGGAACGGGTGCCGCCGTGGCTCAAGGGTCAGCAGCGCGGTTGGGTGACGGCGGAGTACGGCATGCTGCCACGGGCCACGACCGACCGTACGCGGCGGGAGTCAACGGCGGGCAAGCAGTCGGGCCGCAGCCAGGAGATCCAGCGGCTGATCGGCCGGGCGCTGCGCGCCGTCGTCGACCTGCCGAAGCTTGGGGAACGGCAGATCACGGTCGACTGCGACGTTATCCAGGCCGACGGCGGAACCCGCACGGCGGCGATCACGGGCGCCTGGGTGGCGCTGCACGACTGCATCCAGTGGATGAAAATGCGCGATATGGTGCGCGAGGGTGTGCTGCGCGACAGCGTGGCTGCCGTAAGTTGCGGGCTCTACAAGGGAACCGCGGTGCTTGACCTGGACTACGCTGAAGACAGTTCGGCCGATGCCGATTCCAATTTCGTCATGACCGGCGCCGGCGGCATCGTCGAGATCCAAGGTACGGCAGAGACCACGGCCTTCAGCGAGGACGACTTCCAGCAGCTGCTAGGGTTGGCCAAGAAGGGTATTGGCGAGCTTGTGGCGTTGCAGAAGCTGACGGTGGCCTAACAGAGGGTACGGAGGCGCGAAGTGATGGCGTTCGGTCCCCTGGCACTGATGGTCGCGGCGATTTTCTTGGGCGCTGCGTTCTACGTGAATTTCGCCGAACAGCCGGCGCGGCTGGCGCTCGACGACCGGGCGGCGTTGACGGAGTGGAAGCCGAGCTATCACCGCGGCTTCATCATGCAGGCGAGCATTGCCGTCATCGGATTCCTGTTCGGCGTCGCCGCCTGGTTTCAGGACGGCAACGTCTGGTGGCTTATCGGCGCTCTGGTGCTGCTGGCGAACTGGCCGTTCACTCTGTTTGCTATCATGCCGACGAACACGCTGCTGATGGAGACGCCGGTTGACGAGGCCGGGCCGAAGTCGCGCGAGCTGATGCAGACGTGGGGCAAGCTGCACGCGGTGCGCACCACTCTCGGCGCGATTGCGACGGCGATATTCCTATGGATCCTGGTTTGACACCGACTGGCGTGCTGGAGACCGTGCTCTATGCGCGCGACCTGGAGGCGGCGGAACAGTTCTATGCCGGTGTACTTGGGCTTGAGGTAACGGCCAAGGCCGCCGGCCGGCAGGTGTTTCTCAGGTGCGGCGAGCAGATGCTGCTCGTGTTCAATCCGGATGCGACGGAGGTGCCGGTGTCGGCGGATGCCAGGCTACCTGTGCCGTCGCATGGCGCGCGAGGCCCGGGGCATATCTGCTTTCGCGCCACGGCGGATGAAATCGGCAGCTGGCGATCGCATCTTGAAGGGCGGGGCATTCACATTGAAGCGGATTTCGAGTGGCCAGGCGGCGGGCGCTCGATCTATTTCCGCGATCCGGCAGGCAACTGCCTGGAGTTTGCCGAGCCAAGGATCTGGAACCTTTCATGATGCGACGACTGACACGTGGAACGAAGTTGGTGGTGGCAAGTCACAACCCGGGCAAGGTGTGGGAGATCAACCAGTTGATCGCGCCGTTCGGGCTGGCTGCCGTCTCGGCTGGCGAGCTGGGCCTGGCGGAGCCCGATGAGACCGAGACGACGTTTTCGGGCAACGCCCTGTTGAAGGCGCGGGCCGCGAGCGAGGGGGCCGGATTGCCGGCGCTGGCGGATGACTCCGGACTGCAGGTCGATGTGCTCGACGGCGCGCCGGGCATCTATTCGGCGCGGTGGGCGGGGCCGACGAAGGACTTCACGATCGCAATGCGTCGGCTCGCCGACGAGGTGAGCGCGCGAAACGGGTGGGGTGCGCCCGGGCCGGCGGCGAACTTCATTTCGGTGCTGTGCGTGGCGTGGCCGGATGGCGAGCATCGGCTGTTCGAGGGCCGCATCGATGGCCACCTCGTCTGGCCACCGCGGGGCGGGAACGGCTTCGGCTATGATCCGATGTTCGTGGCGGAAGGCGCGCAGCAGACGTTCGGCGAGATGGAGCCGAAGGACAAGTATGCCATTTCCCACCGTACGCGGGCGTTTGCGGCCTTCAAGCAGGACTGCCTCGATGCGGGCGATCCGAGCGATGCCGATGGCCCCAATTCGGAGCGCGACGAGGCTGGACTTGCGGCGGCTGCGGCGAACATTTCCACGCGGGACGAGTTGGCCGCGTTCATTGGATACCTGCGTGCTGACCTGCAAAGACTGTCGAGTCGTCGGCATCCTTCGTCGGTGGACGCCTATTTGCAAGAGATGCAGAACTGGTTCGTTGCCGGCTCGGCCGTCGACGAGAACGATCCGAAGTGGCGCACAATTGCCAAAGCGCTGCTGGCGGCGCGCAGCCATGTCTAAGGCTACTCCATCGCAGAATCCGGATGACGCGGGCTTCGGCGTTTACGTGCACTGGCCGTTCTGCGCGCAGAAGTGTCCCTACTGCGACTTCAACAGTCATGTACGCCACAAGGGTTGGGACGAGGCGCGATTTCTGGCGGCCTACAAGCGGGAGCTGGCGCACACGGCGGATTTGATCGGCCGGCGCGAGGTGTCGAGCATCTTCATCGGCGGGGGAACGCCGTCGCTGATGCAGCCGCAAACCGTGGCGGGCATTCTCGATGCGATCGCCGCGTTGTGGCCCGTGCAGGGCGGCGCCGAGATCACGATCGAGGCCAATCCGAACAGCGTCGAGGCCGAACGCTTTCGCGGCTACCGGACGGCGGGGGTCAATCGCGTATCGCTGGGTGTGCAGTCGTTGCGCGACGAGCAGCTGAAGGCGCTTGGGCGATTGCACTCCGTTGCCGAGGCGAAAACGGCGATCGGCATCGCGGCGCAGACGTTCGACCGATTTTCATTCGACCTGATTTACGCGCGCCCTGGGCAGACGCCGGAACAGTGGCGCAACGAGCTTGCGGAGGCGCTGGCGCTGGGCAGCCGGCATCTGTCGCTCTATCAGCTGACGATCGAGCCGGAGACGGCTTTCGAGAAGCTGCACGCCGCCGGGAAGCTGGCGATGCCGGACAGCGAACTCGCGGCGGAACTTTACGACATCACGCAGGAGATGACGGATGCTGCCGGGCTCAGGCAGTACGAGATCTCCAATCATGCGGCCCGCGGCGAAGAGAGCCGGCACAACGTTCTCTATTGGCGGTATGGCGAATACGCCGGGGTCGGGCCAGGAGCGCATGGGCGCATCATCGCCGACGGGCGGCGCAGGGCGACGTCGACGGAACGCAATCCGGAAGGCTGGGCGGCGCGCGTCGAAAGCGCGGGACATGGGCTGGTTGCCTGCGAGGCGTTGGATCGCGACGAGCAGGCCGACGAAATGTTGCTGATGGGCCTGCGCATGGCGGACGGTCTGGACCTCAACCGGCTGGCTCGTCTTGGCGGCGTGTCCATAAAGTCCGAGGCGATCGCGGACTTGCAAGGCGAGGGATTGCTGGAGGTGTTGTCACCCGACTGCGCCGCGTTCGGTGATGGACTCGACGAGATCAGAGCCTGCCTCGGCCCCGGGCTTGGGAGCAGCAGTCGGGACTACAGTAGCTCCGGGCGCATCCGTGTGACGCGAACCGGGCGCATCGTGCTGAACGAGGTCGTGCTGGCGCTGTCGCGTGCCTTCGTTTCGTGCAGCTCAACCATGGCGCAAGATGCGCAATGGACATCCGGCAGCCGGCCCACTATTGAGCGCGCATGATGCGCCGCATGTACGACTGGATGATGGGAATGGCGAGGTCCGAGAAGGCGCCTCACGCCCTGTTCGTCGTGTCATTCATCGAAAGCTCGTTCTTTCCGATTCCACCCGACGTGATGCTGGTGCCGATGGTGCTGGCACAACGCATGAAGGCCTGGTGGTTCGCCACTGTCGCGACTTTGGGATCGGTGCTCGGCGGTGCGGCCGGCTATGCCATCGGCTACTTCTTTTTCGAGGCGATCGGCCAGCCCATTCTGGCGTTCTACGGCAAGGCGGACAGTTTCGACCAGTTCGCGCAGTGGTTTAACGAGTGGGGCGTCTGGATCCTGATCATCAAGGGGATGACGCCGTTTCCGTACAAGGTGCTGACGATCACCGCCGGCGTGACGAAGATGCCGTTCATCGAGTTCATGATTGCCAGCGTCGTGGCGCGCGCCATGCGCTTCTTTCTGGTGGCGGGTCTCCTATATTGGTTCGGCGAGCCGATCCGCGACTTCATCGAGAAGCGGCTGTCGCTGGTGACGACGGTGTTCGTCGTGGCCCTGGTGGGCGGCTTCGTCGCCGTGAAATACGTGTTCTGAGTTCGAGATGCGGGTGTGCCCATGGCGTTGAGCATGACGGAATCAAGCCGCGGAACCTCATCCTACCGGATCGGCACGCTCGTGCTGTTCGTGGCCACCGGCGCAATTCTGACGGCGCTAGGCTTCGAGTACATCGGTGGCTATCAGCCGTGCCAGCTCTGCCTGGAGCAGCGTTGGGCATATTATGCGGGCATTCCCGTCCTGTTTGCGGCCTTGGTGCTTGTTGCCTCGGACAAGCCGAAGTTCGCGGCCGTGCTGTTCTTCGTGGTGGCGATGGCGTTTCTGGCGAATACCGGTCTTGGCATCTACCACTCCGGTGTGGAGTGGAAGTTCTGGCCGGGACCAGCTGGCTGCTCGTCCACGCAGGCGCTCCCCGGTTCGGTCGGCGACCTGATGGCCGGCCTCAGCCAAGGCGGTCACATCGCGCGCTGCGATGACACGGCCTGGAGATTCCTGGGGCTCTCGTTTGCGGGTTGGAACGCTCTGATATCGCTCGGGCTTTTTGCCGGTGCACTGAAGGCCGCTGCGGCTGCCGCAAGTGCGCGGGACAGCATGCGCTGACGTCTTCCTGTTATCCACAACTCCCTACAACCCAGCTGGAACGCCCGTCATTGGCCGGCGTTCAAATGGAGCGCGGCAGGGAATCCGCAGTGGAAGCGAAAAACTCTGGATTCCGTCACAATGCGTCCTTTGCGTTGCCTCAAAGTAACGGTTAATTAGCGTTGTTCGCGGAACGCAAGAGGAACACGCGAGCAGAACTGCCGAGTTTGTAAGCGTTCGAGTTCGTTGAGTTCGTGTTAGTTGCGTCCCGTTCTGCCACCGCCTCGTTCCTCAGTCGTTCGCGTCATCACCTTCAGTTGTCGTCCTCAGCGTAAGCGTTGCGTCCGAGTTGTACCTGTAGCGTTCGTTGCGTCAGGCGTACCTAAGCATGCTCCCCCGCATGCCGATGACTTCAGCGAGTCGCTGGTGTCCAGTTCCGCGTCAGGCACTGGCGGCTCGCAACACCCCAAAGGCGTAGGTCGCGTTGTAGCGTTTTGTTGAGTGGAGCGTAGGCAATGAGCACGTGGCAGTCGTTACACGACATCGTCGGCTCGGTGCTGAGTAGCGTAACTGTAACCGAACAGGCGTCACCGCCGGTCTCCGGTCACCCCACCGAGAGTCGGTAGTTCAAGGAATTCCCGAGGGAGCCCCCTTCCTCATATCGAGATGGCAAGCATGTCCAGTGTCGCGACGGCAAACCTTCGAACATCACATTGCCCGGTGCTGCGTAGTGATGTTTTGATGCTGGGTGTGCTTGCCGCCTAACCCTTCGATGCAACGCCTGTGAAGCCTTAGGAGAGGCGGATCCCATGACCCCCGAACACATCAATCCCCTGCAGTGGCACCAAGCTCTCGGTGTGGCGCGCCAGTCGTGCGCGCGCTTCTTTCGCGATGGCGGCGTCCCGGCCGACGCCATGCGGGCGTTCGGGCTGAAGCCGCTTGCCGAGCATGATGATTGGAGCCATGCCGTCGAGGCTATCGCCGAGATGCTGTGCGCTGCGCCTCAGCGCTGCGCCGCTTAAGGATCGGCTGTCCAGGAGTTGGCGCTCGCCGAATGCATGCCCGTGCTTATCGATGTTGTCGTCCAATACCCGCGACTGACCCCGGAGTTGATGCTCCGGGGTTTTTTGTTGGGGCCGGGAGCGCCTAGGGCTCCAGCTCGGTGTCCCAATAGAGATAGTCGAGCCAGCTCTGGTGCAGGTAGTTCGGCGGGAACAGCCGGCCATTACGGTGAAGCTCGAACACCGTCGGACGGTAGGGCATCTGCGCCGGGCGCATGCCGGCCTTGTCGGGCATGTCGCTGCCTTTGGCGAGATTGCAGGGTGCGCAGGCGGTCGCCACGTTGTCCCAGCGGGTGAGGCCGCCACGCGATCTTGGAATGACGTGGTCGAACGTCAGGTCGTCCTTGTCGCCGCAGTATTGGCACGTGAAGCGATCGCGCAGGAAAACGTTGAACCGCGTGAAGGCCGGGTATAGCGCTGGTTTTACGTAGGTTTTCAGCGAAACGACGCTCGGCAGCCGCATCTCGAATGTGGGGCTGCGCACGAAGCGCTCGTATTCGGAGACGATGTTGACGCGGTCCAAAAAGACAGCCTTCACCGACTCCTGCCAGCTCCAGAGCGATAAGGGGTAGTAGCTCAGGGGCCGGAAGTCAGCGTTAAGAACCAGTGCCGGGAACATTTCCGGCGCGGCAGCATGAGCGTTCACGAGCTGCTTCCTGTCGGTTCCGTCGGATCGAATCGGGTTGCCCCAATTCAAGGCAGGCGGATACTAGCCGCGCATGTCAGCTCTGTGAAGCACCCCCCGGAACGCGACTTGCCACCTCGCTTTTTTGCCGGGAGAGGTGGCGCAAAGACCGCAGAAACACGAGGTAAAGCGGGATAAAGACGGCGAGATAGGTTACCAGCTTGGCGGTCTGATCTGTCATTGATGCGCTCCGGCCGTTGCTTGCCTAATGGGGGTTGATACGCATGAATGGACTGGACGGTTTTCGCGCACCGTGAGGCAGCACTCTACTAGAGTGCTGTGCCGGGCGTTGTTTCGCGCGGAACAGCTGCGGCTTGCGAGGGCGGACGACAAGGGCGCAAGGGGTTCAATCCTACCGACCGGGTAAATTTGGTCGCCGGCCGGTGGCCGGGCCGGCGGATGGCGATAGCGTGAGGCGGCGTTTCGGCGATGCACGTCCTTTGGCGAGGCACTTATCTGCAGCGGGCGCGGCTCGTCTCCGGGCTGATCCTGTTTGCATTCGCAGCAACGCATTTCCTGAACCACGCGATCGGTCTCGTCAGCGTCGACATGATGCAGTCGGTCCAGGAGGCGCGGCAGGTCGTGACGCGATCCTGGGTCGGAACGATCGTGCTGGCGGGGGCGCTGATCGTGCACATGGGCCTAGCCTTGGCCAAACTGGCGAGCCGGTCGACGCTGCGTATGCCGCCCTGGGAGGCGACCCAGCTGACGCTGGGCCTGACGATTCCCATCCTGCTGCTGCCGCACATCGTCAATACGCGCATTGCGCACGCGCTCTACGGCGTCAACGACATCTATCTGTATGAGTTACTGAAGCTCTGGCCTGACAGCGCCATCGTGCAGAGCGCGCTGCTGGTCGTCGTATGGCTGCACGGCTGCATCGGCCTGCACTTCTGGTTGCGGCTGTCGGCGCCATATCGCCGGATGCGACCTGCGCTGCTGGCGATTGCGATCATCATTCCGGTTGCGGCACTCGGTGGGTTCATGGTGTCGGGGCGAGCCGTCAACGCGATCGCGCAGGATCCGGCGGTGCTGGCCAGCATCAAGCAGATGTCGCATTGGCCGAGTGCCGCGGATGCCGACAAGCTGTACTGGCTGCGTGTCATCGTTCGGGTGGAATACATCGGATTGCTGGGCATCGTGCTGATGTCGCTGCTGTGGACGTGGATCGCGCGCTGGGCGGCGCCGCAAGTCAGCGTCACGTTCCTCGGCGGACCGACGATCAAGGCACCGCAGGGTGCAACGCTGCTGGAGATGAGCCGGCATGCGCGCGTGCCGCATGCCGCGGTGTGCGGTGGCCGCGCGCGCTGTTCGACGTGCCGGGTGCGCGTGGAATACGGCGCGAGTTCTCTGGCCGCGCCAAGCTTTCCCGAAAATGTCACGCTCGGGGCCATCAACGCGCCACCGAACGTGCGGCTGGCGTGTCAGATCCGGCCCAAGGAAGATCTCGTCGTCACGCGGCTGCTGCCGCCGGGCAGCGCCAGTCCGCTGATGGTCGACGTTGATGAGGCCGATGCGAGCGGTGTCGAGAAGTCGTTGGCCGTGATGTTTGTCGACATGCGCGGGTTCACGCGCCTGGCGCACGACCGGCTGCCGTTCGACACGGTCTTCATCCTCAATCAGTTCTTCGGGGCCGTCGGCGCGGCGATCCTCGACAATGGCGGGCGCATCGACAAGTTCATGGGTGATGGCTTGCTGGCGGTGTTCGGCCAGTACACCGGCGTGAAGGTTGCGTGCCGGCAGGCACTGCGGACGGCACGGGCCATCGACCTGGCGCTGGACGAAGTGAACGCCAAACTGGAGAGCGAAATCGGCACGCAGCTTTGTGTCGGTATCGGCATGGATGCCGGACCTCTGTTGATCGGGCGGATCGGATTTGGTGAAGCCGTCGACTATACGGTCATCGGCGCGCCCGTGAACGTCGCCAGCCGGCTAGAGGGGTTGGCGAAGGAGAAGTCGCTGCAAATCATACTTTCGGGTGAGGTGGCACGGCAGGCGGACTGGATACCTGAGGCTGATTTCTCAGGAGAAATAGCAGTGCGCGGCGTTTCCGAACCGGTCGCCGTGTTCGGCTTCAAGCGAGGCCGCGATTTCCCGGCGTTGATTCTTGCGTCAAACATCGACGAACTGGGGCCGGTCCGGCCCCGATCGGTGCGCGTTTGACATCGCGCTTCGATGCTCCGGGGTTGGGCGAGAATGCGGCAATCCGGCAGCAGAGTGGCTGTTGATGCAGCAGGCGCCCCATGTTACAGAACCGCAACTTTCAAGAGGGGGCGCGGCTGTTTAGGGGCTGTCGGGCCTCTTTTGCAGTTGGCCTTCCAAATCTCTTTGGGCGGTGATCTCAGCCGAAGGGGGCTTTCAGGCTTCCCTTTTCAGCGCAAGCGAGCGTTCGACGTGGCGACAGACGATCCAATTATGGCAAGTGTGGCGGGGCGTTACGCATCCGCGCTGTTCGATCTGGCAAAAGACGGCAACAAGATCGAGGAAGTCGAAAAGGACCTGACGACGTTCCAGGCCCTCTATCAGGAAAGCGATGATCTGGCGCGGTTGGTGCGCAGTCCGGTGATCTCTTCCGACGATCAGGGCCGCGCCCTTGCAGCCGTTCTGTCGAAGGCCGGTGTCGGCACGCTGACCGGCAACTTCTTCAAGCTGATCGCCAAGAACCGCCGGCTGTTTGCAGCCGACGACATGGCGCGCGCCTTCAAGTCGCTGGCGGCGCGGGATCGCGGCGAAGTTTCGGCCGAAGTGTCATCCGCTCATCCGCTAACCGAGGAACAGACTGCGGACCTCAAGGCAACGCTGAAGGCCTCCGTCGGCAAGGACGTGACGCTGTCGACAAAGGTCGATCCGAGCCTGCTCGGCGGTCTCGTCGTCAAGATCGGCTCCCGCATGATCGATTCATCGCTCAAGACACGGCTCGCCAACATGAAGGCTGCGATGGTGAGCACAAACTGACCGAATTCAACCCGGTGAGATCGCAAGGTCCGCCGGGTTTGCTGCACTTCAACTCTCAATCAATCGTGCCGGCCAAGGTTGGCGCTCAAAAGACAACGACGAAAGACAGAGGTCACGCCAGATGGAAATCCGCGCCGCAGAGATCTCCTCGATCTTGAAGGATCAGATCAAGAACTTCGGTCAGGAGGCGCAAGTCTCCGAAATTGGCCAGGTGCTGTCGGTGGGCGACGGTATCGCCCGCGTCTACGGCCTCGATAACGTCCAGGCTGGTGAAATGGTCGAGTTCCCCGGTGGTATCCGCGGCATGGCGCTGAACCTCGAAGCCGACAACGTCGGCGTCGTGATCTTCGGCGACGACCGCGGCATCAAGGAAGGCGACACGGTCAAGCGTACGGGCTCGATCGTGGAAGTTCCGGTCGGCAAGGGCCTGCTCGGCCGTGTTGTCGACGGCCTCGGCAATCCGATCGACGGCAAGGGTCCGATCAAGTCGGACAAGAAGATGCGCGTCGACGTCAAGGCGCCCGGCATCCTGCCGCGCAAGTCGGTGCATGAGCCGATGGCGACGGGCCTCAAGGCCGTCGACGCACTCATCCCCGTCGGTCGCGGCCAGCGCGAACTGATCATCGGCGACCGCCAGACCGGCAAGACTGCCGTCATCCTCGACACCTTCCTCAACCAGAAGGCGATCAACGCCGGCAACGACGAGAAGGCCAAGCTCTACTGCGTCTACGTCGCCATCGGCCAGAAGCGCTCGACGGTCGCGCAGTTCGTGAAGGTTCTCGAAGAACGTGGCGCGCTGGAGTACTCGATCATCGTTGCTGCGACGGCATCCGATCCGGCTCCGATGCAGTACCTGGCACCGTTTACCGGCTGCACCATGGGCGAGTATTTCCGCGACAACGGCATGCATGCCGTGATCGCGTATGACGATCTTTCCAAGCAGGCCGTTGCCTACCGTCAGATGTCGCTGCTGCTGCGCCGCCCGCCGGGCCGCGAAGCCTATCCGGGCGACGTGTTCTATCTCCACTCCCGCCTGCTTGAGCGCGCTGCAAAGCTCGGCGATGCGCACGGCGCGGGTTCGCTGACGGCGCTGCCGGTGATCGAGACGCAGGCCAACGACGTGTCGGCCTACATTCCGACGAATGTGATTTCGATCACCGACGGCCAGATCTTCCTTGAAACCGATCTGTTCTTCCAGGGCATCCGTCCGGCCGTGAACGTCGGACTGTCGGTGTCGCGCGTGGGCTCGTCGGCACAGACCAAGGCGATGAAGCAGGTCGCCGGCAAGATCAAGGGCGAGCTGGCGCAGTACCGCGAAATGGCGGCGTTCGCGCAGTTCGGCTCGGACCTTGACGCAGCGACGCAGAAGCTGCTCGGCCGCGGCGCACGTCTCACCGAACTGCTGAAGCAGGCGCAGTTCTCGCCGCTGAAGATGGAAGAGCAGGTCGTGGTGATCTTTGCGGGTACGCGCGGCTATCTGGACAACCTCCCGGTTTCGGCCGTGGGCAAGTTCGAGACCGAGCTGCTGCGCACACTGCGTGAAGAAAAGTCGATCCTGTCGTCGATCGCTGCCGACAAAGCCATGTCGGAAGCGACCGAAAAGAAGCTGACCGAGGCGGTCGAAAAGTTTGCCAAGGGCTTCACGGCTTAGCGACGATAACCCGGAGCGTCGCTCCGGGGATAACTTCAGGGTTGGGAACTCAGTCAAGGATCTCACGGCGCCATGCCGAGCTTAAAAGATCTCAGAAACCGCATCTCGTCCGTCAAGGCGACGCGCAAGATCACCAAGGCCATGCAGATGGTGGCCGCGGCAAAGTTGCGTCGCGCGCAGGAAGCGGCGCAGGCCGCGCGCCCCTACGCGGAACGCATGGACGGCGTGCTGTCGAACCTCGCCTCGCGCACGAACAAGGAAGGCGCGTCGCCGCTGCTCGCCGGCACGGGCAAGGAAGACGTTCACCTGCTGGTCGTGATGACGGCCGAACGCGGCCTGTGCGGTGGCTTCAACGGCAACATTGCCAAGCTGGCACGCGCGGATGCGCAGAAGCTGCTGGCGGCCGGCAAGACGGTCAAGATCATGACGGTCGGCCGCAAGGGCGCGGACAACCTGCGCCGCGACCTCAACCGCAACATCGTGGAACGCACCGACTTCCGCGGCATCAAGCAGTTGTTCTACGCGCACGCCGAAGGCGTCGCGGACAAGCTGCTCGCGATGTTCGACAACGGCGAATTCGACGTCGCCACGCTGTACTTCTCGGAGTTCAAGTCGGTGATCTCGCAGAAGCCGACGGCGCTGCAGATCATTCCCGCCAAGGTCGCCGAAGGCACGGGTGAGGCTGCGAAGGCCGCCGGCGGCGAAGCCATCTACGAATACGAACCGGATGAGGAGACCATCCTCAAGTATCTGCTCCGCCGCAACATCGGCACGCAGATCTTCCGTGGCTTGCTTGAGAACGCTGCGTCCGAACAAGGCGCACGCATGAGCGCCATGGACTCTGCGACGCGCAACGCCGGCGACATGATCAACAAGCTGACGGTGAAGTACAACCGCCAGCGCCAGGCGAACATCACGAAAGAACTCATCGAAATCATCTCGGGCGCCGAAGCGCTCTGACAAGTTTGAAGGACGAGGAAACGGGCAATGGCAAAGAATGTTGGTAAGGTCCGCCAGGTCATGGGCGCCGTCGTCGACGTACAGTTCGACGGTGAGCTGCCGCAGATCTTGAACTCTCTCGAGACGCAGAACCAGGGCAACCGCCTGGTGCTCGAAGTGGCGCAGCATCTGGGCGAGAACACGGTTCGCACCATTGCCATGGACTCCACGGAAGGTCTGGTGCGCGGCCAGGCCGTGACGGACACGGGCAACCCCATCATGGTTCCCGTCGGCGACGAGACGCTCGGCCGCATCATGAACGTGATCGGCGAGCCGGTAGATGAAGCCGGACCGGTCAAGACCGAGGGCCGCCGCGCCATCCATCAGCCCGCGCCCACATTCGCCGACCAGGCGACGGAAGCGCAGATCCTCGTCACCGGCATCAAGGTCGTGGACCTGCTGGCTCCCTACGCGAAGGGCGGCAAGATCGGCCTGTTCGGCGGCGCCGGCGTGGGCAAGACGGTTCTGATCATGGAACTCATCAATAACGTCGCCAAGGCACACGGCGGCTACTCGGTGTTCGCCGGCGTCGGCGAGCGGACGCGCGAGGGCAACGACCTCTATCACGAGATGATCGAGTCCAAGGTCAACGTCGACCCGAAAAAGAACAACGGTTCGGCCAAGGGCTCCAAGTGCGCCCTGGTGTACGGCCAGATGAACGAGCCGCCGGGCGCCCGCTCGCGCGTCGCGCTGACCGGCCTCACCGTCGCAGAGGACTTCCGCGACAAGGGCCAGGACGTGCTGTTCTTCGTCGACAACATCTTCCGCTTCACGCAGGCGGGCTCCGAAGTGTCGGCTCTGCTCGGACGTATTCCTTCGGCAGTGGGCTATCAGCCGACGCTCGCCACCGACATGGGCGCGCTGCAGGAACGCATTACCACGACGCAGAAGGGCTCGATCACCTCGGTGCAGGCCATCTACGTTCCGGCCGACGACCTGACCGACCCGGCGCCGGCCGCCTCGTTCGCGCATTTGGACGCGACGACCGTGCTGTCGCGCGCCATCTCGGAAAAAGGCATCTACCCGGCCGTCGACCCGCTCGACAGCACGTCGCGCATGCTCGACCCGCGTATCGTCGGCGAGGAGCACTACCAGGTCGCCCGTCGCGTGCAGGAAATCCTGCAGAAGTACAAGTCGCTGCAGGACATCATCGCGATCCTGGGCATGGACGAGCTGTCGGAAGACGACAAGATGACGGTGGCGCGCGCCCGCAAGATCGAGCGCTTCATGTCGCAACCTTTCACGGTCGCGGAAGTTTTCACTGGCTCGCCGGGCAAGCTCGTGCCGCTGGCCGACACGATCAAGGCGTTCAAGGGCCTGTGCGAGGGCGACTACGATCACCTGCCGGAGCCGGCTTTCTACATGGTCGGCACCATCGAAGAGGCGATCGCCAAGGCCGAGGCACTCGCCGAGGCGGCATAATTTGTCCCGCGGCGGCGCGGGCTGGAGGGCACTAGCATGGCGGAATTTGGTACGTGCTGCACGGATCTGAAGGACGTGATGGCGGGCGAGGATTTCGAACCGCTGGTTACTGCCGCTGAAAACGGCGTGCTGTACATGTCGGTCGGCCTCATCGAGGGCGAGAAGGACGGCGACGAAGGCGGCATGGTCGACCATCCGGTGTTCTTCTGCCCCTTCTGCGGCACCAAGCTGCAGACCGAGGAAGAAGTCCGTGCCAAGGGCGGCTTCGAGGATGACGATGCCACGGCGTGAGCCGGGGTGAATAAGATTGCGACGCAAGGCTAAGGACAGCACGTCATGGCGGACACTTTCACCTTCGAGCTGGTGAGCCCGGAGCGGGTTCTGAAATCCGGCGAAGCCACCGAAGTCATCGTGCCGGGAACGGCGGGTGATTTCACCGTGCTGCCGGGCCATGCTCCGGTGCTGTCGACGCTGCGTCCCGGCGTCATGGACGTGACGCTCGACGGCGCCAAGACGCGCATCTACGTCAAGAGCGGGCTGATCGAGGTCGATCCGCAGCGCGTGACGGTGCTGGCGCAGACGGCCTTCGACATGGCCGAGATGGATGCCTCGCGCATCGCCGATGAACTGAAGACGGCGCAGGACGAACGGGCGGCGGCGGACGAGAGCGACGACGAACTGATCGCGCACACGGAGGCGGCGATCGATGCGCTGACGCGGCTCGGCGGCAAGATGGATCGCTGATTGCGATCCTGGCGGTCGGGTCTCCGCAGTAAAGTTGCAAGGGTCTGACCGCGAGGTCGGGCCCTTTTGCTTTTTGATCGCCGATGGGAACCCATCGTGCCGCAGCTGGTTGCAGCAGCAGCGGAACGGAGGGTGCGATGTCGACGATCAAGGAGACGTTGAAGCGCGAGTTCGATCTGGAGCCGGCGCAGTTCTCGCCGGAACTGCGGATCTGCCTGGAACGACTGGAAAAGCTGGAGCAGGACTCGGAAGAGCTGCAACGGCAGGTGCAGGGGCAGTTGCATGAGCGATAAGAAAATGCCGGAGCCGCCGCTGATCGACGAGCATCACGGGCGTCTCGTGGAGCAGCCGGGGCCCAAGGAAACGCCGATCGAAGATGACGTCGAGCAGGCGGAGGACGAGCTCGACGACGACGCAGGTGAAGACCAGGACGACGACGCGCGGTGATCGGAGGTCGGTTTGGTCAAGCGCAGCGCGACCCAATCCACGGGTTGAAATTTTGCCAGCGCCGGACGGCTCATGGCCATCCACGAACGATAGCGCAGCTGCAGTAAGCGGGGATTAGAGGCTGCGGCCGAGGGCGAGGAAGCGTTCGTGACGCTGCTGCTTGATCTGCTCGGGAGTCTTGTTGGCGAACTCGCTGAGCGACTTGGCGATGGCGTCGCCGCAGGCGGCAATGACGGCGGCGCGGTCGCGATGGGCGCCGCCCACCGGCTCGCGGATGATGACGTCGATGACGCCGAGGTCTTCCAGGTCCTGCGCGGTGATCTTCATGTTGGTGGCGGCGTCGATGGCCTTGGCGCTGTCACGCCACAGGATCGAGGCGGCGGCCTCCGGAGAGGCAACGGTGTAGATCGCGTGTTCCAGCATCAGGATGCGGTTGGCGCTTGCGATGCCGACGGCGCCGCCCGAGCCGCCCTCGCCGATCACCACCGCAATCAACGGCACGCCGAGGCCGAGGCAGCAATCGGTCGAACGGGCGATGGCTTCGGCCTGGCCGCGCTCTTCCGCGCCGATGCCCGGATAGGCACCAGCCGTGTCGATGAGGCTGATGACGGGCAGCCCGAACTTGTCGGCCAATTCCATCAGCCGCACGGCCTTGCGATAGCCCTCGGGCTTGGCCATGCCGAAGTTGTGGCGAATGCGGCTCTCGGTGTCTGAGCCCTTTTCGTGACCGATCACCATCACCGCCTTGCCGCGGAAGCGGCCGAGGCCGCCCATGATGGCCTCGTCCTCGCCGAAGTAGCGGTCGCCCGCCATCGGCGTGAAGTCTTCGATCAGTTCGCGCACATAGTCGAGGCAGTGCGGCCGTTCGGGATGGCGCGCCACCTGCGTCTTCTGCCAGGGCGTCAGCCTGGAATAGGTGTCGACCAGCGCCGTCTTGGCCTTCTGCTCCAGCTTGCGCACTTCGTCGGAGATCTGCACGCCATCGCCGTCACCGATCGAGCGCAGCTCGGCCACCTTGCCTTCAAGTTCGGCGATGGGCTTTTCGAAATCGAGGTAGGTGCGGACGGTGATGTTACGCTGTTCCAATCGGACGCCTCATCTCTTGCGGACGCTTGTTCATGTGGGGCGCCGCGTGCGGGGCGGCAACGCGGCGGCCCCTGGGTTGCGCGGACATTCGCGCTTGCGAGAAGGGGTGTCAAGGCGCGGGGCTGATGCTGATGGTGCTGAGGTTTCTGGCGCGAATTTCGGCTGCCGGCGGAGCGTCATAGTGGGCTGAGCTGGTGCTACGCAGCGGGGCCGCTGCCCCGCGCCCCGCCCGGGGGACACCCCCGGACCCCCACTTTTTGAACGGTGACTGCTCGGCAAGCCACATTGGGCACTCGATACAGCAATTGGTGATGCAACCCACAGGTTCCCGGTACGCGCCTGGCGGCCGGCTCCCCGCAGGGGAGTCGCCAGGTGCAAGCAAAGACTCTCCACACGGGCGCGGGCGCCGATGGGCAGCTACTGGGGTAGTGAGGATGCCGCTCAGCGGCGCCCGCGTGACGGCGTCTTGTGTTCCTGCTTGCGTTTCTCCCGCGCCTTCGGTGCCGTTGGCCTTGTTCAGGTTGCCGGCGTAGCGGGGTTAGCCCCTATGGCGGCCGCGGTTGGCCCTGCCGTTACCGGCATCCGCCCGCGACGGGCAAGCGATGGACCTCCCGGACTTTCCGCCTCCGACAGGCGTCTGTTCCGGGCGCCGTGCTCCTTCCACGCGGCAGACGGATCGATCGCGCCCCGTGTTCGGAAGGAACGAGGAGGAGGATACGGGAGGCGGGGAGGGCGGGGATAAGGATTTTGTGGTCGTAACGGAACTGGTTCGTGTCGCTAACGGAATCTTTCGGTGAACCATTCCAAAGACGAGTACGTCGGCAAGGATGATCAGCACAGCGACACGGCAGAGAGCTATTCGCTCTGCTGAAGTGCGGCATCATGTGATCGCTTCTCGACTCCGGCCGCGAACATACCTAAACAAATGGCCAGCAGTGACGCAATCACTGCTGGCCATTAATGGCTTGCTGGGGCTGCGCCCAGCAAAACCTTCCATATTTTTTTGCGTCTGTTCGCGTCCCCGTTCAAGTGCGTTTTGGGCGCGGCCTCTGTTTATTTTCAACAGGGGATATGAACACATGAAGCTTCAGTTCGAAGGAATTGATCTCTCTGGTATCGGCGGCAAGACAGCCAGCCCAGACCTAACTTGGGCCAACCTCACGGTGCAGTTCAAGGACATCGATACGGATTACACGCTCGCAGTTGAGACTTCTCTCTTGCTGAGGAAACTCCCCGAAACAACAATTGCTGCGCTTGAAAGCGAAGCGCGGGATCAGACCAAAACCATCCTGAAGGCAGCCCTTGCCCTGCTCGAAGAGAACGACGTAGCGAGCCTAGCTCTATTGGAGCACAGCCGCGTTGTCGCAGAGCGCACGGCCCTTGGTCTAGTGAACTAATCACTTCGATTTGGGTGCTGGCTTTTTGCCGGCATCCCTATGCGGCTTCGGCGGCGTGTTGAGCATGTTGCGCAACGTGGCGTCGCGGCGCTCGGCTCGGAGGCTGTTCATCGTCAGATTTGGATGTTGTCATATGTCTCACGATCCAAAACGCATTCAGGACTCGATCGCTCACTTTACAACGCTTGGCTTGTTTATCGACAATTTCGCACAGGTCGAGACGCTACTCTACTCGCAACTGTTGAAAGAGGCCGCCATCCCGTTTGAAACAGCGCAAGCGATCTTCAGCGACGCTAAGAACGATCGCGCCAGAGATTTGATAGGCCGCATCCGCAGCGCACGCGGGCTTAGCGAGAGTACGCTGTTAAAGCGAGCATTCGACCAACTCTCCCTAATCAACCGACTGAGAAACGACCTCGTCCATTACGGGACGAGAATTCAAGACGGCGAAAGATGGGTGAGTAACCGGCTTTGGGCGCATGTGCCGTCGAAGGTCCGTGAGTACCGCGTCACGCCAGATTTGCTGATACAGGCATCAAATGATCTGGAAGTGATCAAGATGAACTTCATGCGCAACATGATCGAACCAGGATCACCCGCCGAAGCGGCAATGGGCGAGGGGCTGGACGCAGCCTCGCAAGCTCCATGGCAGTATAAACCTGCTCCTCAAGGAAACGCAGGGGCGAAACGTTAAGGCGTTGCTCTAGCGCCGTCTCACCAGCTTCCAACATTTCGGGCGTCACCTCTATTTGAGCGACGCCCTTTTTGATTTCGCTGGCCTTCTGTTTCTCTTGTTCGAGGCTCTGGTAACTCACGCCGCCCCCTACTCCCCATCCCCCACCTTCTCCATCCACTCGACCGTCTTGCCGTCGAGTGCTTCCTGAATGGCGATGTGCGTCATCGCCGTCGTGGCGGTGGCGCCGTGCCAGTGTTTTTCGTTGGGTGGGAACCAGATGACGTCGCCGGGGCGGATCTGCTCGATGGGGCCGCCGTCGCGTTGGGCGAGGCCGCAGCCGGCGGTGACGATCAGGGTCTGGCCGAGCGGGTGCGTGTGCCAGGCGGTGCGGGCGCCCGGCTCGAAGGTGACGCTGGCGCCGACGACGCGGGCGGGGGCACTCGCCTGGAACAGCGGGTCGATGCGCACGGTGCCGGTGAACCAGTCGGCCGGGCCCTTGGTCGAGGGCTGCGAGCCGCTGCGTTTGATGTCCATGGCGGTGATCCTTCATATTTTGGATGGCGGGTTGTCGCCGTCGTGAGCGCGGCCCGATGAGATCTCGGACGGTGCAGCCGGAATTGCAATGGCTCATGCATCCTGTGGGTGCCGCGCTTGCTGCACGCGGGACCCTCGGGACAAGCCCGAGGGTGACACTTGCTTTTGTTGGATCGCGTTGTCTCTGCGCCATTGGGTGCTTCGTAGGCATCCCAACCTTCTCCCGCGCGCGGGGAGAAGGGACACGGCGAACCGCTGTTCGCTAGCTCCGTTTGCCCAGGGGGTGGTGCTGCAGCACGACCTGCTTCAGGCGTTCCTCCAGCACGTGGGTGTAGATCTGCGTCGTGGAGATGTCGGCGTGGCCGAGCAGCTGCTGCACGGCGCGCAGGTCGGCGCCGCGGTCGAGCAGATGGCTGGCGAAGGCGTGGCGCAGCACGTGCGGGCTGACGCGCGCGGGATCGAGGCCGGCGATGACGGCGATCTCCTTCAGGTCCTGGCCGAAGCGCTGGCGGGTCAGGTGGCCTTCGACGCTTTTTGAGGGGAATAGCCATTTGGTGTGCAGCATCGGGGCGACGCCGTCCGCCGGGTTCTGGCCGAGGCTGAGGTAGCGCGTGATGGCGACGCGGGCGGGGTTGCCGAGCGGCACGATGCGTTCGCGGCCGCCTTTGCCCTTGATCGTCAGCACGCGATCGTCGCCGGTCAATACGGTGCGCGGCAGCGAGACGAGTTCGGAGACGCGCAGGCCGGTGGCGTACAGCACCTCGATCAGGCAGTGGAAGCGCAGGGCGCGCACGAGGTCGCGGCCCTTGACGTTCTCGGTCGCGCGGCGGGCGGCTTCGAGCAGCTGGTCGACTTCGGCGACGGAGAGCGTCTTGGGTAGCGCGCGATCCTTGCGCGGGGCGGCGATGCCGAGGCTGGGATCCTCGGCGATGACGCTGTCGGCTTCGAGGAACTTGTAGAGCTGGCGGATGGCGGACAGGCGGCGGGCGCGTGAGGCCGGGGCCAGGCCGTCGGCGGAAATTGCATGAAGGTGGGCGGTGATGTCGTCGCGCGTGGCGGTCAGGAGATCGCGGCCGAAGGATTCGAGCGATGCGGCGAAGGCGTCGAGGTCGCGGCGATAGGCGGCCAGCGTGTTGGCCGCGGCTCCGCGCTCGGCGGCGAGCATTTCGAGGAAGGCGGTGATGGGGGAGGCGGGCATCACGAATTGGTGGCGCGGGGCCAGGCGGGGAAGAGAGCTTCGAGGGCGAGGCGGCGGGCCTCGGGCTCGAGGCCGGCGCGCTTCAAGGCGCGGATCGAGTCGCCGAGCGCGATCATATGAGCGCCCTCCGCGCCGTTGGGCCCGATGGTACGCATGGTCAGCAGCACGGTGCGGGCGTAGTCGCGGGCCTTGGCGGCGTCCTGCAGCTGCGAGAGGACGCCGGTATCGGGCAGGTGGCCGCTGGAGGGTTGTTCGGTGCGGCTGGCGGCTTCCCACAACGGCATGGGGACGTTGGTGTCGAGGGCGTCGAGCGCGGTAGCGAGGCGATGCAGGAGGGCTGAATCGAAGCGGCCGCGCTGCGCCAGATCCTCGATGACGACGAGATGTTGCGTGCGGTCGCGGGCGTTGGGCTCAGCGATGTCGGACAGCGCCAGCCAGTGGCGCAGATCGGCGCGTCCCTCGCGGTCCATCGAGGCGGCGAATTCGGCCCAGCGGTGCACGCCGTCGAAATTGCCGCCGGCGAGACTGGCTTCGACTGCGGTTTCGGCGAACCAGCCGATTTCCGGAATGGGCTGCAGGTCGTTGGCGGGCCGCGCCATCAACTGCAAGGCGGGCCAGTAGAAGCCGGCGCGGCGTGCCTCGTCGAGGAAGGCGCGGATGACGCGGGATTTCTTCAGCGGCGTGCGTTCGGTCTCGGCGGCGACGAATAGCGCTGCGCGGCGCGAGGGCTGGCCGGCGTCGGCGACCGCGTCGCTCAGTTCCACCTGGTGGCGCGGATCGGCGTTGGCGCGATAGGCGGCAGCGAGTTCGTCGATGGCGATGGCGTTGAGGCCGGCGGCGGCTTCGGCGGCGGCCAGGCGGGTGCCGGGTTCGGCGCGTTCGTCGCGGGCCAGCACGGCGAGCAAAGCGGGCGATGCCGTGGGAATGGCGTAGGACAGGTCGACCGGGCCGCCGAGCTGTAGGATGCGATAGTCGAGGAGCGAGACCTTCTTGCCGCGCTCAACCGTCGGCTTGTGGCCGGCGGCGATGGCCTTCAGGGCGGCGGGGCCGGCGTGGTCCTGCAGGCCGTTCTCGATGGCGAGATCGCCGGCGATGCCGGCGGCGGGCTTGTTGTCGGAGACGGCGGCGCAGAAGCCAGCGATGAGGATGACTTCGCCCTTCATGTGCGGAGGCATCTTGGCGGCCACCGCGCTGGTGAGGCTGCGGGCGGTTTCGCAGCCCTGCTCGCTGTGCCCGGCGCCGATGGCGGTGCGGGCAGCAAGCGTGGCGATGACGGGATCGGCGGAGACGTCGCCGGCGCCGGCGAGCGCTTCGGAGGCCTCGCGGATCATGCCGGTGCGGTTGAGGGCGTCGGCGCGGATGGCGGCGAGCTTGGGATCGGGATTGCCGGCACGGGCCGTGATGAGGCGGAGCCACAGATCGTGGATGGCGGGCGAGCGCGGCGGCAGGTCGATCTTGGAGAGGTTCTCTTCGAGTTCGGCCACGGGCATGCCGCCCCATGGATCGGAAGGCGCGCCCGTTGCGGTGCGCGGGCCGTCCAGGTTATCGCGCTGGACACGGGCCGGTGCGTTGCCCTGCGGAGCGTAGCGGGGTGGTTCGTTGAAGCCTTGGCGCTGGTCGCGGCCAGGCTGATATGCGGGCTGCCGCTGATCGCTGCGTGCGGCCGGGTCGTCGTATTGCGGGCGCTGCTGATACGGCTGCTGGTTTTCGTCGCGGGGTGGTGGCGTCATGGTTTGTCGGCGATTGATCGGGCCGCCGTCATAGCGGCGGTCCGCGTCGTCCGCCTCGGAGGGCATGGCCTGCTGCTCGTCCTCGAACGAGCCGGGCGCATAGCGTTCCGTGTTCTTGCGAGGCGGGACATCGTCCGGGTTCTGCCAGCCGGATCTGGCGGGGGATGGCGAAGGCACGGCTGCGGCTGGCGTGGCGCCTTGATAGCGGCGACGGCGGGATTCGAGGGGATCGAACTGGTCGCTGTCTTGGCCGCTGCCCGGCGCGGCGGTGTCCTTCACGGCCGGATTGCCGTCGTCGTAGACTTCGCCGTTGGGGCCGCGCGGAACGGGTTCGCCAGATGTGCCGGGTCTAGAGGCACCGGGTTCTGAGTCATAGTCGCGGGGAGCCCGGGTTTGCTGCGGCCGCGGAGCGGGAGCGGTTGCTTCGGGCGGTGGGGTCAGCTCCGGTAGGGCGTCGCGCTGGACGGCTTCGGGGACCTCGCCCTTGAAGGTCTCTTCCTGCTTCTTCTTGGGGGGGGGGCCTTCCAGCCAGTCGAAAAAGTCCTGTGCGGCCGCCGGCTCTGCCATGGACAGCGTCGCCGCAAAGATGACGGTGAAAAGGGAGAGCGAAACGGGCCGTCGATAGGTCATGGCGCGCTCAACGGCGAATTTTGACTCCCGGCACGACTTTCGACGTCTCCTGGGGTGCCGGCTCGAACTGCGTGGCCAGGAAGTAGGAACCGCCGTACAGCATCGCCGCCAGCACGCCGACTATGGTAAGAAACCTAAATAGGGTGGGCATTTAACTTGACCGGCTGCTGCTGCTATCTCTCGTCGTAAAGAGGCGCCATTATGACGGTTCGGGTCCAAACGCCGGGCCAGCCGCCACTTCGATTGATATTCTTGCACGATTCGTTATGGACCCGGTTCCATGAAGCAACAGTCCCGAGACGAGGCGGAAACGATGGACGGCCTGCGCGCCGGCCTCGGCGTGCGCTCGCTTGTCATGGTGGGGCTGATGGGGTGCGGGAAGTCGTCCGTCGGCCGCCGGCTGGCGGTGCGGCTCGGCGTGCCGTTCGTCGATACGGACGACGAGATCGAGCGGGTCGCGGGCAAGAGCATCAACGATATCTTCGCCGACTGGGGCGAGGGGGAGTTCCGCAACGGTGAGCGTCGGGTCATCGCGCGGCTGTTGGGTGAGGGACCGCAGGTGCTGGCGACGGGCGGTGGGGCGTTCATCAACCCCGAGACGCGGGCGAACATCAAGGCGCACGGTATTTCGATCTGGCTCAAGGCTGAATTGCCGGTCCTGATGCGGCGAGTTGCCAAGCGCGATACGCGGCCGCTGCTGAAGGCGGGCGATCCGGAGGCGGTGATGCGCGGACTGATGGACGCGCGCTATCCCATCTATGCGGAGGCCGACATCGTGGTGGAAAGTCGCGACGTGGCGCACGAGGTTATCGTTACCGACGTAATCGAGGCATTGAAGTCCAGTGGCGCGCTGGCGCCGGCGCGGGCCGTCTGATAGGACGGGGCCACATCTCTTCACCGCAACCTGTGACGCATTTCTCTCATGGCTGACGCAGCACATTCTCTCGATCCGGCACTGGCGCCGCGCCGCGTTCCGGTGGCACTGGGCGATCGTAGTTACGAGGTGCTGATCGGTCCGGATCTCATGGCGCAGGCTGGCGCCTTGATCGCGGCGCGGTTGCCTGGGGCAAAGTGCGGGATCGTGACCGATGCGACGGTGGCGGGGCATCACCTTGCCGCCCTGGAGCGCGGACTGCAGCCGGCGGTGAAACTCGCCGGTTCGATCGTGTTGCCGGCGGGTGAGGCGACGAAGAGTTTTCGCGAGCTTGGGCCTCTGTGTGAACGGTTGCTGGAACTGGGGCTGGAGCGGGGCGATCTTGTCGTGGCGTTCGGCGGCGGCGTGATCGGCGACCTCGCCGGCTTCGCGGCGGGCATCCTGCGGCGTGGGGTGCGCTTCGTGCAGATTCCCACGACGCTGCTGGCGCAGGTCGACAGTTCGGTTGGCGGCAAGACCGGGATCAACACGCAGCAGGGCAAGAACCTCATCGGCGTGTTCCACCAGCCGAGTCTGGTGCTGGCGGATACGGGTGTGCTGGCGACGCTATCGGCGCGCGAGATGCGGGCGGGTTATGCCGAGGTCGCGAAGTACGGACTGCTGGGAGACGCTGATTTTTTTGCGTGGCTGGAGACGACCTGGCAGGGCGTGTTCGCGCTGGAGCGCTCGGCGTTGGAGCATGCGGTCGAGACGAGCGTCCAGGCCAAGGCCGCGATCGTCGCGCGAGACGAACACGAGACGGGCGATCGCGCGCTGCTGAACTTGGGACACACGTTCGGGCACGCGCTGGAAGCCTGGACCGGATATTCGAGCCGGCTGCTGCACGGCGAGGGCGTGGCCATCGGGATGGCGCTGGCGCTGCGGTTTTCAGAAGAGCTGGGGTTGTGTCCGGCGGGGACGGCTGAGCGTGCTGAGGCACATCTGCGGGCGGTGGGCCTGCCGACGCGCATCGGCGACATTCCCGGTGGCAAGGCCGACGCGGACGAGCTCATTCGCCTGATGGGCCAAGATAAGAAGGTGCGCCAGGGCAAGGCCACCTTCATTCTCGTGCGCGGGATCGGCCAGGCGTTCGTGACGCAAGACGTCAACCCGGAGAAGGTGCGGGACTTCCTGGCAAGGGAGATCGGGTAGGGCCGGTCTAAACCTCCGGGCGGCCGCTTTTGCGGGCGGAGGCGAGGCGCATCACGAGCCAGATTGGGATGACGACCATGGCGCCCAGCAACAAATAGCCGAGGATCGACTCGAAGGCGTCGAAGCCGAGGTTGTAAATGTTGGTGATGATGGTGTTCAGGCGCTCCAGGAAATTCTGGGGCGTGATGCCGAGGACGCTCAGGACGACGCCGACGGCGATGGACAACAGGAGCAGGCGGATGATGACGCCGAGCGGGTTGCCGCCGAAGATGGTCTTGCTGTCCATGACGATACCGGCTCCTCGCGCAGTGTTTCTCGACAATCCTGCTAGAACGCTTCCTGATATGTGGGAAGTCTATTTCTCTGTGAAAGCATTCGCCATCGGCTGAAGTGTGGCCTGATCGACTGTGCGGCTCGGCGTGCCGGTTCGCCTGACTGCTTGCACCGGAAGGGTATTGGCCGCGCTCGCGGCCTTCGGCCGAAATCAGCAATGGCGCCGGGGCTTGGCAGCGACATAGGTCGACACGACTATGCCGATGAAACCGCGCGCTTTGTACAGCGTTTGTTCCGCGCTAGCTTAGGGACTTCAGGTGCGCCGATGGCGCATCACCGCCTCGAAACCGGGCATCGGTGAAATCGTAAATGTCGCGTCGCGTGAAGCTTCAGGGGGAGAGCAAAAGCCGGACGGCGACGCCGGCGCGGCTGTTATTGCCGCCGCGATTCTCCCAGTGGTTCGATGCGCGTGGCTGGGCGCCGCGGGAACATCAGCTGGCGCTGCTGGCGAAGGCGCAGGCGGGACGCTCGACGCTGCTGATTGCGCCGACGGGGGCGGGCAAGACTCTGGCGGGATTTCTGCCGAGCCTTGTCAAGCTGTCCGAGGCGAAGTCGGTGCGGCAGGGCGCCGGGCTGCACACACTGTACATCTCGCCTTTGAAGGCGCTGACGACGGACATCGCGCGCAATCTCGAGGCGCCCATCGGTGAGATGGGGCTGGCGATCAAGACCGAGACGCGGACGGGCGATACGTCGGCGGCGCGGCGGGCGCGGCAGCGGGAAAAGCCGCCGCATATTCTGCTGACCACGCCGGAGCAGCTGGCGCTGATGCTGAGCCATGCCGATGCACCGTACCTGTTCGCCGATCTCGATACGCTGATCCTCGACGAGCTGCATGCGCTGGCGGCATCGAAACGAGGCGATCTGCTGGCGCTGGATGTGGCGCGGTTGAGGACTTTCGTGCCGCAGCTGCTGTCGATCGGGCTGTCGGCGACGGTGGCGCGGCCGTCGGAGCTGCGGGCGTACCTGCAGGCGCAGCCGTCGGGGCAGGATCGCATCGCGTTGGCGGATCTGGTGGTGGCCAAGGGCGGGGCGAAGCCGCAGATCGAGATCCTGGAACTGGAGACGCCGACGCCGTGGGCGGGGCACCTGGCGCGCTACGCCATTCCGAGCATCTACGAGGCGATCGGGCGGCAGAAGCTGTCGCTGGTATTCGTCAACACGCGCATGCAGGCGGAGCTGGTGTTCCGGGAGCTGTGGGCGGTGAACGAGGACAGCCTGCCGATCGCGTTGCATCACGGGTCGCTGGATCAGGCACAACGGCGCAAGGTCGAGATGGCGATGGCGGCGGGGAAGCTGCGTGCTGTCGTGTGTACGTCGACGCTGGATCTCGGCATCGACTGGGGCGATGTCGATCTCGTCATCCATGTCGGCGCGCCTAAAGGAGCGAGCCGGCTGGCGCAGCGCATCGGGCGCGCGAACCATCGGCTCGACGAGCCGTCTCAGGCCCTGCTGGTGCCGTCGAACAGATTCGAGGTGCTGGAGTGCCGTGCGGCGATGGATGCCGCCTATGCGGGGGAGCAGGACGTTGCGCTCAATCGCACCGGGTCACTCGACGTGCTGGCACAGCACATCATGGGCATGTCTTGCCAGACGCCTTTCGCTCCGGGGGAACTTTACCGCGAGGTGGCGTCGGCGCTGCCGTATGCCGGCCTGCCGCGCGACACGTTCGATCGCGTCGTCGATTTCGTGGCGACGGGCGGGTATGCGCTGAAAACGTATGAGCGCTTTGCCAAACTGCGGGAGATGCCGGACGGCAAGTTGCGCGTGGCGCATCCGCGATTAATTCAGCAGTACCGTCTCAATGCTGGCACGATCGTGGAAAGCCCGATGATCAAGGTGCGACTGACGCGACGACGCAAGCCGTCGGCGCCGGGCAGTGCGGGGGTGACGGCCGTGATGGGTGGGCGCGTGCTGGGGGAGTTGGAAGAGTATTTCATCGAGCAGTTGAAGCTGGGCGACACGTTCGCGTTCGCCGGGGAGATCCTGCGCTTCGAGGGGATGCGGGAGACCGAGGCCTTCGTGTCGCGCTCGAATGTCGAGGATCCGATGGTGCCGAGCTATGCGGGCGGCAAGTTTCCGCTGTCGACGCATCTGGCGCAGCGGGTGCGCAACATGCTGGCGAATACGTCGAGCTGGAAACTGTTGCCGACACCGGTGTGCGAGTGGCTGACGCTGCAGCAGGAGCGCTCGGTCATTCCGGGGCCGTCGGACGTGCTGATCGAGACGTTTCCGCGGCGGACGCGACATTATCTTGTCGCGTACCCATTCGAGGGACGGCTGGCGCATCAGACGCTCGGCATGCTGCTGACGCGACGATTGGAGCGATTAAAGGCACGGCCGTTGGGATTCGTCGCCAACGACTACGGCCTTGCGGTGTGGGGGCTGGGCGACCTGTCTCACATGATCGAGGCGGGGCGCCTCGATCTTGCCCGCTTGTTCGAGGAGGACATGCTGGGTGACGATCTGGAGGCGTGGCTCAACGAGAGCCTGCTGATGAAGCGCACCTTCCGCCATGTCGCCGTGATTGCGGGACTGATCGAGCGGCGCCATCCGGGACGGGAAAAGTCCGGACGGCAGGTGACGGTATCGACCGACCTGATCTACGATGTGCTGCGGCGCTACGATCCCGGGCATATCCTACTGGATGCGGCGCGTGCGGATGCCGCCACGGGACTGTTGGATATCGGGCGGTTGGGTGACTTCCTGCGCCGCATTCGCGGGCGAATCAGGCATCAATCGTTGCAACGGGTATCGCCGCTGGCGGTGCCCATACTTCTTGAAATCGGCATCGAGCCTGTCGCAGGCAGCGCGCGGGAAGACATACTGAGGGAAGCGGCCGCGGATCTCATTGCGGAAGCCTCATCACCAAACGGGGAAACGGACGGCGATGGCAATGCTCGTGCTCAAGCCGGAACGATACGACGCCGGAGACTTCAATGATCATCCCGTCTCGCTGTGCGGCAAGACGTTCCGCGCCTGCGTGTCAGGCGCGCTGTATTGGCCGGCCGAGCGGGCGCTGATCGTTTCGGATCTGCATCTGGAAAAGGGATCGTCGTTCGCGCGGCGCGGGCAGCTGCTGCCGCCCTACGACACGAAGGCGACGCTGCTTCGGCTGGCCGAGGCGATCGATCGCTGGCAGCCGGAGACGATCGTGGCGCTGGGTGACAGCCTGCATGACGGAAATGGCGCGGATCGCATCAGCGCGGAGGACTACGACACGCTGCGCATGCTGCAGGACGAGCGCGAATGGATCTGGGTGACGGGCAACCACGATCCGGTTATCTCGAAGCGGCTGGGCGGGCACGTGGTGAAGACCATCACGGTGGAGGGCATCACGTTCCGGCACGAGCCGCAGCCGGGCCGCGTTTCGCACGAGGTCGGCGGGCATTTCCATCCGGCAGCGAAGGTGTCGATGCACGGGCATACGTTCCGGCGGCCGTGCTTCGTGGGCAACGGTTTGCGGTTGGTGATGCCGGCGTTCGGGACGTTCTGCGGCGGGCTCAACGTGCTCGATGAAGCGTTCGCGCCGCTGTTCGGCAATGACGGCATGGCGATCTGGTTGATGGGCCAGGAAGGCCTTTACCCGATCGCGACGCGACTGTTGCGCGAGGACTGAACTCAGAGTGCATTCGAACATTGCGGAAGCGCGCTCGTTCTCATGCGCGGCGGAACAGCGTCGATGCGGCGAGGCCTGCGCCGATGGCGAGAAGAACCGTCAC
Source organism: Hyphomicrobiaceae bacterium (assembly GCA_965279065.1). Classification (GTDB taxonomy): domain Bacteria; phylum Pseudomonadota; class Alphaproteobacteria; order Rhizobiales; family Hyphomicrobiaceae; genus JAKAXS01. Next base: position 3,779,079 of record OZ257134.1, on the reverse strand, counting down.
GAGGCCATACAGTAACGAATGACGCGTGGCGAAGCGGTGAATGAAGGCTTCGACGCCGCGGCGTTCGAGCTTGACGGGCGCGGTGTACGTGCTGATCAGGGCGCCATCGCGGAACAAATAGACGTGGGCCTGGAGCGCGCTGACGGGGACGTTGGCGGGAAGGCGCATGGACGTGCGAAAGAGGCTGCGGCCGACGAAGCCGACGCCGAAGTCTTCGCGCGGATAGAGATGGTCACGCTGCTTCAGACGCACGACGGCGTCGCGGTAGGACTTGAGGTCCTCGGGCGAAAAGGTCGGGACGCGGCCCTGGCGTGGACGCATGCGCACGTAGTCGAAGCCGATGTTGTGCGCCTTGAGCAGATCGGCGTCGGCCATCTCTTCCAGCGGGCGGGTCGTGGAGAGTGCGTAGAAGCTGGGAACGGCATCGAACAGCAGCGAGCCGGTGTTGATCCACAGACCGCCGACGTTGCTCTTCAAGCGCGCGACGACGGCGATCGGCGGTCCTTCGATGACGACGGCGACGTCGTAGTAGCCGGACTCAGGCGTCTGCTGGCGCGAGTAGTCGACCGTGCCGAAGACGACGATCTCGCGCCCCGTGAAGCCGGCCGTGACTTCGATGTTGTGGGCGGAGACGTCGGCCTCGACTTTTTCGGGCGGCAGGCCGTCGGTGGCAGGAGGCGGTGGCGGCGCCGGTGGCCTTACAGGTTCGTTGGCGGCAGACCGATGCGGCGCGTTGCCGGCCGTCAGCCACAGTTCGGCGTATGCGGCCGCGGCGCTCCCTGTCAGCAGCGCAATGGCGACGATGGACAGATGTAGGATCCGGGAGCTCGTCAGCATCGCAGGCCGCATCACAGGCCTCCCGTCAGGCGATCGAGGGAGTACAGTTCGGTGGGGGTGACGACGAGGTCCCAGCCGACGCGGATGCACACGAGGAGCACGAGGGCCGCGAGCAGAAAACGAAGCTGCTCGCCGCGTAGCTTGACACTGGCAAGGGCGCCCGCCTGAGCGCCGATGACGCCCGAAAGGACCAGCATGGCGGCCAGCACGATGTCGACGCTTTGGTTGGCGGTCGCGTGCATCACCGTCGTGGTGGCGGTGACGAATACGATTTGGAACAACGATGTGCCGACGACGACGCTGGTGGGCATGCGCAGCAGGTAGATCATCGCCGGCACGAGAATGAAGCCGCCGCCGACCCCCATGATGGCGGCCATGAAACCGACGAAGGCGCCGATCATCAACGGCGGGATGGCAGAGATGTAGAGCTTGGAGCGGTGAAAGCGCATCTTCAGCGGAAGGTGGTGCACCCAGCCATGCTGTCCGGACTGTCGCGACGAAAGGGTCTTGCCGGCGCGTACCCGGCGCATGGCGTTGGCGCTCTCGATCAGCATCAGGCCGCCGATGACGCCGAGAAACAGAACGTACGACAGAGCGACGAACAGATCGAACTGGCCGGCGGCGCGCAGGATGCGCACGATCTGCACGCCGATCGTGCCGCCGACGATGCCACCGCTGAGCAGCACCACGCCCATTTTCACGTCGACGTTGTTGCGTCTGTACTGCGCCAGGGCTCCCGCCACGGACGAGGCCACGATCTGGGCGCCGCCGGTACCGACGGCAACGGCCGGCGGTATGCCGGAGAAGATGAGGAGAGGGGTCATCAGGAAGCCGCCGCCGACCCCGAACAGACCGGACAGAAATCCTACCGCCCAGCCCATCCCTAAGAAGATCCACACATTGGCGGACATCTCGGCGATGGGCAGGTAGATGTGCATCTTGGCGGACTGCGGCGTGTTGGCGTGCGCGAAATAGCGGTGGCGCCACACGAGCAATCATGCGCGCGTGGCCAGACTGTAACGATGGTTCGGCCGGTATTTAACTTTACGACAGCCAGCTTAACGCCTTGTGTCGGCTTTGTCTCTTGTCACAGTCGGCGGAAGCCACTTGTACGGTCGGGCAGCGTCAGTTCTCGCTCACCTGACGCTTCTTCCAAAGCTCGCCGGCGACACGTGCGTCATTGACGATAGGCAACTGAGGCTTGGCGCGGAAGGTGCGCACCTCGGATTCGGCGGCAATCAGCGCATCGGTGCTCAACTGCGATTTGACCGCCTCGCGGCGCTTGATGGCCTCCTTGTCGCCATTGCGGGCGGCAAGGGCGAACCAGTAGAAGGCGGTCTTGGGATCCTTGGCTACGCCCAGGCCGTTCTCATGCAGAATGGCCAGATTGAACTGACTGTCGGGCAGATTGTACTGCGCCGCCTCGCTGAACCAGTGCAGCGCCTCGGTGTAGTCCGGCTTTGCGTCGGGACGATTGGTGCTCAGCACGGCGAGGTTGTGCATGGCCTTGACGTTACCCTGCTCGGCGGCGCGTTGATACCAGACGCGGGCGCGCTCGGCGTCCTTCTCGACGCCGAGGCCGCGCTCATAATGCGTGCCGATGCGATACTGCGCCTGGGCGAAACCGTGCGAGGCGGAGCGCTGGTACCACTCGATGGCGTTCTTGAAGTCCTGATCGATGCCTTTGCCCTCGGCGAGTCGCGCGCCGACCTCGAACTGGGCTGACGGGTCGCCGTCTGCCGCAGCGCGACGAAGCGATAGCGGACCGACGATTGCGGGAGGCATTTCGAGACGCTTGGGCGGCGCTTCCGACGTGGTGGTAGCGGCGGGCGCAGCCGGCTCCGTCAGGGCGATCGCTTCGGCGGTGGCGGTGGGTGGACCGATGCGACTCAGGCTCTCTATGCCTGGGGACGGCTCGTTGGCTTGCGAAATCGGCGGCTCGCTGGCCAGGGCTTGGCTCGCTTCCGTCAGCCTGTCGCTGGGCAACGAAAGGTCCTCGGCGGCGGCGCTCATCCCCGCCTGATCGTGCGTCCCGGAGGGCTTCATCACGAGATAGAGGAACATGCCGTTGAGCGGCACCATCAGGCCCAACGCCGCGACGGCCAGCTGCTTGGAGGTCGGATGCATCAGGCGATCGAGCAGGGTGCGCTTGTGGCGCGAGGGGCGCGGGGGCTGCGCGCTGCCTTGCGGCGGGCCGCCCATCTCAGCAGCTATGCCCTTGTGTCGTCCGCGCTCGGCATCGGCGATAAAGTTGCGGCGGATCTGGACGATGGTCGACTGCAATTCGGGCTGGCCGTTGTTGGTCGCGAGCTGCGTTGCGTGATGCAGGCCGGCGCCGACCGGATCGTCGTCGAAGTCGATAAAATAGCTGTCGTGAGACTCTACGACAGGCATGTTCCGCCGCGCCTGATGCTCGATCGCGGGCTCCGGTTCCGGTTCCGGCCGTTGGTGTTCCGGCGCGCTGTGCGTGTCGGCTTTCGGCTCGTGGTGCTCAGGGTCGGCGGGTTCGGCGATCTCGGACGGTGCTTCCCCGTGCGTTGATTCGATCGCGTCCATGCGATCGAGCACGCGGATCATGGCCTGCTGCAGCGTGTCCAGCATGGCCACCGTGTGTTCCTCGGTGTGGCGGCGCTCCGCCATCAACCGATGCAGCAGACCGGCGAGTTGGGCTTGGCCGGCGGCGTCAAGCGAGGTCTCAGCGGTGGCCGGGGCGTCTGCCTCACCGAGAGAAGCGATGTGCGGCTGGCTGGTAGGGTCTCTCTCTCCCTGGCGTTCCATCAAGGCGCGGATCTGGGCTTCGACGCCGTCCAGGCGCGTCAGCTCGTTGCGGATGTAGTCGACGTGATCGTCGATTTCCGCAATGTGGGTCTCGATCAACTTGAGCGTGTCGGAGCCAGAGGTCGCCTGCGTTGCGACGGTCGTCATGGCCGCATCGATACGACCTTCGAGGCTTTCGAAGCGGGCGCCCAGGCCGGCGCCGGCGTTCGTTTCCATCATTTCGGAGATGCGCGCGGCGATATCGTTGAAACGGCCCTCGAGCCAGGCGCGCTCGGCTGGCGGCTCCGGCGCCGCGAAGAGTGGCTGTGGCGCCGGCTGAGATGGATGGAACCTGTCCAACTGGCGCGATGCAGCCGACGGCTGCGGCAGCAGCGACTCGAACTCTTCGAAGTGTCGCGTGAAAACGTCGGCCGACTCCGTGTCCCACGGCTCGCGCGTACGGCTGGGGCTGTGGTCGATGATGTCGAACGGGTCGACATCGGCGGGGTAGGAGCGCGACTTGCTGCGCTCGATCGCCTGAGCTGCGGCGGCTTTGGCGGCTTCGACAGCCTTGGCGAGGCGATCTGCTTCGGCTTGTGCCTCGGCTTCGGCCGCCTCCTGCGCGCGCTTGCGCTCCGTCTCTGCAGCTTCGGTCTCTGCCCGGAGCTTAGCCTCCGCTGCGGCCACGCGGGCAGCCTCCTCCTCGGCCTGACGGCGGGCTGTCTCTTCGGCCTTCTCGCGCTTGGTCTTGGAAAGCGTGTCGAGCGCGGCCAGCTTTTCCTGCATCTGGGCGACGACTTCAGCGTACCGGCGATCCGCCAGGTCGACGCTGGTGGATATCTCGGACAGCAATTCCTGCAGGGTGCCAGCCATGCCGGGGGCATCGTCTTCCGTGATGACCGGCGCTGGCTGGGTGGTCGCGGTATTCATTTCGTTCCTCGAGGACGCACGCGGCGATCGGCTGCTGCTGGAGACGGTCGCCATATGCCAGACGCGGGGCGAGGACTGGTCCGGACCACACGAACGACGCTCTCAATAGCTGGTGAATGAGAGGTTAACTCGCCCGATTCGGAAACGAATAAGTGCCGGTTTTGCCAGAACTTGAACAAGGAGAGCGGCGGTTTATGACTTGTCTGTGCTTCGCGCGCCACGAGATCGCCCCCCACCTTTGCGACGGTGATTCGCAGGTGCCGCAGGGATATGATGGGTGTGCGTCAGCAGGAGGGTCGAGCCATGACCAAGACAGTGCGGATCGTTGCGGCTGGGTTTGCCGTCCTGGGATTGGCAGCGACCGGCCTCGGGGCAAACGCCGAGGTGTCCGGACGCTACACGATGTCGCCGACCGAAGGCGGGTTCGTGCGGCTCGATACGCAAACGGGCGCCATGGCGTTGTGCACGCGCAAGGACAACGACTGGGCGTGCGCCGACATGCCCGAGAGCGCGGACGCCAATCGCAAGCGGCTCGAAGGTCTGGAAGCGGAGAACAGGCAGCTCAAGGACGAGATCAAGCGCCTGGAGGACTCACTCGGGCCAGGGTTGGGATCACCTCCGGGGGAGCCGCCCAAGCCGTTCGCGATGCCCGACGAAAAGGACGTCGACAAGGCGTTCGATTACATCGAATCGATGATCAAGAAGTTCCGCGAGCGCGTGAAGAAGCTGGAAGAGAAGGAGGGCGGCGAGGGAACGCCGCTGTGACGCGAGCGGGCAAACGGGACGGATAAGAAAACGGCGGCCGGGAGAACCCGACCGCCGCAGAAACTCATTACAGGTGAGTGACGTTAGATGACGTCGATCTCTGCCGGCAGGTAGCTCGTGACCTCGAGGCCAACTTCCTGCTCGCGAACCTGGGGCTTCATCCAAACCTTCATGACTTTCCTCCTCAGTAAACCCGGGGGAGACGATGATCGCCTCCGTATGAGCTTGATATAGGCAACGCACCTATCATTGCCAATCGAACTTCCTGTCACCGCCGATCACGTTTTCTTATGCTCACGTGAGTGATAAGTGATCTCCGCGTGATCGTCTCAAAGCGATCGGACGAAAGCTATGAGGGTCTCGCGGTCGGCTTTTGCAAGGGCGGCATAGGCGTCGCGGGCGGCACGCGCTTCGCCGTCGTGCCAGAGGATCGCTTCCTCGACTCCGCGGGCGCGGCCATCGTGCAGCAGGAAGTTGTGCCCGCTCACCTGCTCGGTGAGGCCGATGCTCCAGAGGGGCGCCGTTCGCCACTCCGTGCCGCTGGCCGAGCCCTCCGGCCGGTGGTCGGCCAGGCCTTCGCCCATGTCATGCAGCAGCATGTCGGTGTAGGGCCAGATCTTCTGCTTGGAGAGATGCGGCTGGTCCGGGACATCCCCGGTCGTGAACGAGGGGTGATGGCATCTGGCGCAGCCGATGGTGTTGAACGTCGCCTTGCCGGACAGCACGGCAGGCTCTGCTTCGCCGCGGCGGCGCGGCACGGCAAGGTTCTGGGCGTAGAAGGTCACGAGATCGAGGAACTGATCGCTGACCTCGACGTCGTCGGTCAGATCGGAGGCGCCGTCGGGCGCGGCGCGGCAGGCGGTCTGGGCCTCGGTGCAGTCGCCGTAGCCCTGACGGTGCAATGTGGTCGACAGGCCCATGTCGCCCGAGAAGGCGTCGGCGGCCTGCAGACGGACGCTGGCGTTGCCGGCTTTCCAGCCGAAGCGGCCGAGGACGACCTTGTTGGCGGTGAGCGAGAAGACCTCGCTGGGGCGGCCGCTGATGCCGTCGCCGTCCTTGTCGTCGGGGTCGGCGAGGGTGCGGATGTCGGTCTCGGGAATGGCTTCAAGCAGTCCCATGCCGATCATCTGCGGCGACAGGCGCGGCGACATCATGGTGTCCGGATGCAGCGGGCCATAACTCAGGTTGACGATGGAGTAGCTGGGCTTGCGCAGCGTAACGACGGTGCCGTCGGCCAGGGTAACGGGCTGGTCGGTATAGTCGATGCGCATCTGGCCTTCGTCGGGCACATTGTGCACACCGACGTTCTGCAACTGCCCGCCGTACACCGGTTCGTTGATGACGTTGATACGGCGGTCGGCCAGATCGCGTTTCTGCTGCTCGGTCTGCGGTGGAATGGATAGGCGCAGAAAGATCGAGGTGGCTATTTCGTCCGGCCAGTGAGCGGCGGGCGGGCGTCCGCGACCATCCTTCAGGTGGCAGTTCTGACAACCGCGCGCATTGTAGAGCGGGCCGAGGCCATCCGAGGCGTTGTTGGACGACGGCGCCGATACCCAGAGCTTGCGGAAGATGGCATTGCCGACCTTGAAATCGCCTTCGCCGGCGAGACCGATGCCTTCGGAGAACTGCGAAAAGGCGTCACGAGTCGTGGCGGCGCGTTCCGTGGTGGCAGTGCCTCCGGGCAGTTCTTCGCCTGGTTCGAGTGCGGCGGGCGCTTGAGGTGACGCTGCGGCGTCGGTCGCCTGGGCGCGGGGCGGCAGCGTGATCGCAAGGCCCGCGATCAGCGGAACGCTCGCGGCCAGCCCCACGACGCATGCGAAACGGCGGTGCTGCTTCATCACGCCCTGTTACTTGGCTACGGCCTTGGAGGGTTCGTCCAGGCTGGCCGAGCCTTCGAACTTGATCGGCTTCAAATTGAGCGCGGCGATGGCGCGTTCGAGGATCTTGGCTTGCGCGATCAGCGGTTCGATCGCCGCCTGTACCGTCGCGTTGCCCTCGGTGTTGCCCTGGCCGATCATCTGATCGTAGGCTTCGACCGACTTGGCGCGGTCGACGAGGGCGGTCATCTTCTGCATCGTCGTGTCAAGCGCGGTGCGCATTTTCGCGTCGGTCTCGGGCGAGCTCGCCTTGATGAGATCGGCAACCGAGGCACCGCTGACGACGCTGCCGTCGATGCGTTTGTAGCTGCCGAGGTAGATGTTGCGGATGCCGAGCGCGTCGTAATAGTGGCTGTAGGGAGTGTTGTCCGAGAAGCAGTCCTGCTCTTCTTCCGGGTCGTGCACCAGCAGGCCAAGCTTCATGCGCTCGCCCGCCAGTTCGCCATAGGACAAGCTGCCAAGGCCGGTGAAGAGCATGGTGAGGCCATTATCGACCGGGACGTCGAGCACGGCTTTGCGGGCTTCGCCACCGTCTTCCCATTTCTTTGCCATGTCGGTCAGATCGTCGACCAGAAGCTGCGTGACGGTCAGCAGATAAGCCACGCGGCGGTCGCAGTTGCCGCCCGTGCAGGCCTTGGTGTCGTAATCTGTGGCCGGGCGATTGCCGGCGCCGGGGCCGGTGCCGTTCAGATCCTGGCCCCAGAGCAGGAACTCGATGGCGTGATAGCCGGTCGCGACGTTGGCTTCGACGCCGCCGGCTTCCTGCAAGTCGTCCGACAAAAGCTTGGCGGTGATGGTGCTGGCGTCGATGGTCTTGCCGGCGATCTTCAGCGTCTTGTTGGCGATGACGTTGGCGGCGTAGGCTTCGTTCTCGGGATTGTCGGAGCCGTACTCCTCGGCGACGTAGTCGATCAGACCTTCGTCGAGCGGCCAGGAATTCACGCGGCCCTCCCAGTCGTCGACGATCTTGTTGCCGAAGCGGAAGGCTTCGGTCTGCATGTAGGGCACGCGGGCGGCACGCCATGCGTCGCGGGCTGCAGCCAGCGTCTCAGGCGTGGGCGTGGCGGTCAATTGGACGACGGCTTTCTGCAAATCCCTTGCCGCGCTGGCGGAGTCGCCATAGGCGGCAGAGGCAATGTCGGCGTAGGTCCTGAGCACCGCGGCCTTGGGGTCGTCGGCGGCCCGGGCGCCTGGGGCCGCAGCTGAGATCAAAACAGATGCAAAGGCGATTGCGGCCACCAGTGTTTTGCCAGGGATGCGCACGGATGGGTCTCCTTCGGAGTGGGCCGGATGGTGCTCAGGGCGACATGAGGCACCGGAAGCGAAAAGGCAAGGCGTGCCGCGGGCAACACTTTGCGAACATTCGACTGATCTGGGTGCGATCGCGGCTTGCCAGGAGCCCTTATTTATGACGAAAACCATCGTCAAGAATACGATGTGAAACTTTTCCCGCCCTTTATTGACGGCCGGCAAGCCGGTTGTCGAGAAAACCTTGCACTTGGCCTACGACGGTGTGAAAATAGAATCATTCCAAGTTACTGGAGCGATTGCCAGCCATGCGCCTGAATAAGTCGACTAGCCACGCAATCCGGATCCTGATCGATTGTACGCAGGCTGGCGAGGATCTCGTCAAAGCTGCAGAAATCTCACGCCGGCTTGATATCACCCCGCAAAACACGTTCAAAATCGTGCACTTGCTGTCGCGGGCGGGGTTCATCGAGGCGGTGCGCGGGCGTCACGGCGGGGTGCGGCTGGCGAAGTCGGCCAGCGATATCCGCATCGGGCACGTGGTCCGAGCCATGGAATCCATGGCGATCGAGATCGAAGGCGACGGTGCGGCGCGGCCCAGCGAAAGCAAAGAGCGCGCGGCCGGGATCAACCAGATCCTCGACAATGCGCTGGAGGCGTTCATCAGCGTTTTGGACCAGCATACGCTGCAGGAAATGGCGCTCGGAAAGAAGCCCGGTGCCTTCGGGACCACCGGGGGAAAGCCGAAGGCCGCCAAGGTCAGCGGCCGCAAGGCAGCTTTGGCCAGCGTGCCAAGGAAGCGGCAAAATATGACCCAGCCGCGCCCCAGCTGAGAGCGATTGTTTAACGCATCTGCAAATCTTGACCGCCCCACTCTACATGTGTAGGTGATTGTTCTCTCATGGGCAGTTCAGTGAGCGTTCTCCACTGCTTGCTGCGCTCGATGCAACAGTCGCCGGAACCATGTATTCCGGCAGGTCGGAAGCGCTGGGCAGCTGCCCTCGCCAGGTAGGAGCGTTCAATGATCGTCTGCTCATGTGCAGTGATCTCCGATCACGACATCGAAGCGGCGCTCGTCGACATCATGAGCCAGCCGAACGCGCCCATCCCGACGCCGGGCGTGATTTATCGTCATCTTTCCAAGAAGTTGAACTGCTGTGGCTGCGTGCCGCTGACGGTTGAAATCATCTACGCGAAGATGGAAGAACTGGAGGCCAAGGGGCTCGTGTGCCCCTGCGCCTGCGCCACCGCCCGCAATAAGCTGCAAAGGATCGACCGGCGCTCGTTCGAGCCGAAATCGGCCCGCCGGCCGTTGTCCAAGGTCACGGCTGCCGCCGCCATCCCGCGCTTCCGCGAACCCGCCTAAATCCAAACTCCCTGCCTCTAGTTTAGAGTTGTTCTAAAAAGTGTTGCGCGGAGGGCGTCGCTTTGAGATCATGCATCCCGACAGATGCAAAGTGCGGAGGCGCCGGGGATGGTGCCGGCCGTGCGGTCATTTCACAAAGCGGACAGCGGGAAGAGGCGGGCCATGAAGGGCAAAAAAGAAGTCGTCGACATGTTGAACGAGGCCCTGAAGCTGGAACTGGGCGCGGTCAACCAGTACTGGCTGCATTATCGGCTCCTGGACGACTGGGGCTTCACCAAGCTGGCCAAGAAGGAGCGCGCGGAATCCATCGAGGAGATGCATCACGCCGACAAGCTGGTGACGCGCATCATCTTCCTGGAAGGCATGCCGAACATGCAGCACATTGCGCCGCTGATGATCGGGCAGAACCTGAAAGAAGTGTTCGAGTGCGATCTGAAGGGCGAGTACATCGCTCGCGATACCTACACCAAGGGCCGCGACATCTGCAGGCTGCACAAGGACTACGTCTCGATGGCCCTGTTCGAGGAGCTGTTGAAGGACGAGGAAGGTCACATCGACTTCATCGAGACGCAGCTCGATCTCCTGGACAAGATCGGCATCCAGAACTACGGGCAGCTGCAGGCGGATCCGACCAACGAGTTGGAAGGCCACTAATCCTAAGACTGCGATCGAATCTGGGCGCCGTCGCGATTGCACTCGTGGCGGCGTTCGGCGTTTCGCTGCCGGCGATGGCACAGCCGCCGAAGACGCATTCGCGGATGGTGCACGACGCGGTCGATCATCACGTCATCCCGCGCATGGAGACACTCGCGGCGGCGACAGGGGCGCTGTCGCGCGATCTCGCCGCGATGTGCCAGGCGGGTGCGGACAATCGCGCAGGAGCACTCGCCAAGGTCAACGCCAGTTTTGCCGATACGGTGCGGGCATGGGCCGGCGTCGAGTTCGTGCGCTTCGGGCCGATGGGCGAAGGCGGGCGTGTCGAGCGCTTCGCGTTCTGGCCGGATACACGCGGCATCCTTTATCGCCAGCTGCCGCCGCTGCTGGCGAAGCGTGACGGCAAGCTTCTCGAGCCGGGCGAGCTGGGCAAACAGAGCGCAGCCGTGCAGGGCCTGCACGCTCTGGAACTCATCCTGACCGACGACAAGAAGCCGGTGACGAGCGACGACGAGGATGGCCGCTACCGCTGTGCGTTTGCCACTGCGATCGGCGCCAACCTGGACCAGATCGCCAAGGACCTGGTGACGGCCTGGGAGGCAGCCGACGGCTGGCGGCATCGCATGTACGTGCCAGGCTCCGACAACGGCGTTTATCCTGAGCCGGCGGACGCGGCGCGCGATCTCATCAGGGCCTTGCTGACCGGTCTGCAACTCGTTCAGGAGCGGCAGGTGAAGCCGCGGCTCGATACCCTGTCGGGCGTCGCCAAGACGCCGCGGCTGCCGTTCGAGAAATCGGGTCTGGGGATCGTCTATCTCGCAGCGGGTATCGATTCCCTCAAGTCGTTCTTCGAGCAGTTCGGTATCGCGACCTATACGCCGCCGGGCAAGGCTTGGATGCGCGGCTGGATGGACCGTGCGTTCGAACTGATGGAACGCGATGTGGGCAAGGTGCCGCTGAAGGCCGCGCTGCCGCCTGATCCTGAAGCGATCGACAAGCAGGGCGCGGAAATTACCGTGGTCAGGCAGATGCGATTCCATCTCAACGGCCTGCGACAGATGATCGGGCGCGAACTGGCGCCGGCGGCAGAGCTTTCTGTGGGGTTCAATGAACTCGATGGCGATTGACAGGCGAGCCTTGCTGCTGGGTACGGCATTGATGCTGTGCGCGCGATCGCGGGCGCTGGCCGGCGGTACCGGCGAAGGCGGCGGCGAGGCGGCACTGGTCTCTGCGTGCCGCAGACCGGACGGCCACTACGCATTGGTGCTGCTGTCGATGGACGGCCGAGTGCTGCGCGAGATCGCACTGTCAGATCGCGGGCACGACATTGCCGTGGATCGGGCACGCAGGCGGGCGGTCGCCTTCTCGCGGCGGCCGGGTGCGTTCGCGGTGGCGTTTCAAACGAACGGCAGCGGTGAGCCGCATGTCTTCGCGGCGCGCGAAGACCGGACGTTTTCCGGCCACGGCATCTTTTCGCACGACGGCCGCGTGCTGTACGCGACGGAGAACGACAACGACACGGGCGACGGTCTGATTGGGATCTACGACACGGCCCACTGGCGGCGCATCGGCGAGATGGCGACGCACGGCATCGACCCGCACGAAGTCATCCTGCTGGCGGATGGCGTGACGTTGGTGGTCGCCAACGGCGGCATCGAGATGAGCGGGCGCGAGAAGCTGAACATCGCTGCGATGGAGCCGTCGCTGGTGTTTCTGGATTCGGCTTCCGGCGAGATGAAGGTGCAGCACCGTCTGCCGCCGCAGCTCAACCAGCTGTCGATCCGCCACATCGCGGCGGACGGGCATGGCCAGGTGTGGTTCGGCGGGCAGTGGGAGGGCGCGCTGACCGCGTCGCCGGAGCTGATCGGGCGGGCCAGCGTGGACCAACCGCTACAGTTGATCTCGGCGCCGCAGCCCTTGGGGACGGCGCTCAAGGGCTATATCGGCTCGGTGGCGGTCAGCGGCGATGGCCAGGTGTTGGCGGCGGCGGCACCGCGCGCGGGACGGACGTTGTTCATCGATACGGCGAGCGGTTCGATCGTGGCGGAGACGGCGCTGCCGGACGGCTGCGGCATTGCCGGAATTTCGCAGCACTCGTTTGCGCTGTCCTCGGGGCATGGCGATCTGATGCGGGAGGAGCCGGGCCGGGCGCCAGTCATGAGCGTGAAGCTCGACGGGACCGAGTTCGACAATCACCTGCGGCTGGTGCGCTGATTATTACGGTGCGGGGACGACAGGCTGCGCCAAATGGCGGAACTCGCCGATGACAGTTTCGTACATGTCGCGCTTGAACGGCGTCACGAGCGCCGGCAGTTCGTCGATCGGGCGCCAGGCCCAGTCGTCGAATTCGGCTTTGGTTCCGGGCTTGCCGGCAATCGAGATGTCGCTGTCCTTGCCGGTGAAGCGCATGGCGAACCACCACTGGCGCTGGCCGCGGTAGCGGCCCTTCAGGGCGATGCCGAGAAGTTCGGGCGGCAGTTCGTACGTCAGGCAGCGGGGAATTTCGCCGACGATTTGCACCGAACGGACGCCGGTTTCCTCGGCCAGCTCGCGGATGGCGGCGGCGCGCGGAGATTCGAATTTCAGGATGCCGCCCTGCGGCATCTGCCAGATCGGGCCGGCGTTTTCGCCCATCCACTTCGGCGTGCGGCGGCCGGTCCACACTTTGCCGTCAGCGTTGATCAGCATGATGCCGACGCTTGGCCTGTAGGGCAGAGCAACCGGACTGGCTGCGGTTGGGATCTTAAACGGCTTCATAGTAATCAGCTCGGAGAGTGTCTGGAATGACTTCCGAATCGTCACAGTAAGATAGTGCGATTTCATAGCGCTCATATGACGTTACTGTGGCCTGTGTTGTTACCGCCGATACAGTGTGGCGGATTTGATTCAGATTTTTGACGCCAGTTTCGCAAACTCCTTAACGACGGCGACGTACACATCGCGTTTGAAGGAGACGACGCAGTCGACGACTTCGCTGATCGGCACCCACTTCCAGGCCTCGAATTCAACCTTGTGGCCCGGCTCCGGCGTCAGGTTGATTTCGCTGTCGGGGCCGGTGAAGCGGACGGCGACCCACTTCTGCTTCTGGCCGCGGTATTTGCCGCTCCAGCCCTTGCCTGCCATGTCCATCGGCAAGTCGTATTTGATCCAGTCCTTGGTTTCGGCCAGTACCTCGACCGAGTGCATGCCGGTCTCTTCGTGCAGCTCGCGGATCGCTGCCTTGAGGTGATCCTCGCCGGCGTCGATGCCGCCTTGCGGCATCTGCCACCAGGTGTCGCGACCTTCCGGATCGGTCGGGGAGCCGGGGCGGCGGCCGATCCAGACCAGCCCATCACGGTTGAGGACCATGATGCCGACGTTGGGACGGTAACCGAGCTTGGACCTGTCCTTGGGCGTTCTGGCGGGCATTGCAGCGGTCTCCCACAAGGCTCAAACGCAATGCGGGCGCCCGGAGGCGCCCGCACGCATTGATCGGTTCTTTGACGATCAGTTCGGCACGGCCGCCTTGTCACCGGACGGTGGGCTTGCCGGGCTTGCTGCGGGGACCGTTGAAGGCTGCGCGATTGCCGCTGCGCCGACGACGTTGCCGCGAAGCAAGTTCAGCGCGTACTGCAGCTGTGTATCCTTCTCCGGCTCTTTGGGCACGTAGGAGGCGGAACCGGACACTTCCTTCTTCTCATCCGGCTTTACTGCCGCGCCTTCGTCGTCATCGTCGCCTTCGGGTTTGGCGGCCTCTGCGGGCTTTGCTTCAGACTTCGCCGCGGCGGCTTTGGCTTCCTCCGCCTTCTTGGCGTCTTCGCCACGCAGATGGCCGCGGAGGCTGGCTTCGCCACGTGGGCGATCCATGTTCTTGCCCTTCAGCTCTTCCGGCAGCTCCTGCTCGACGACGACGTCGGGATCAATGCCCTTGGCCTGGATCGAGCGGTTCGAGGGCGTGTAGTAGCGGGCGGTGGTCAGGCGGATGGCGCCTTCGTTGTTGCCCAGCGGAATGATGGTCTGCACCGAGCCCTTACCGAACGAGCGCGTGCCGATGACGGTGGCGCGCTTGTGATCCTGCAGGGCGCCGGCAACGATTTCCGAGGCCGAGGCCGAGCCGCCGTTGATGAGGATCACGACTGGCTTGCCGTCCGACATATCGCCCGGGCGGGCCTGGGCCCGCTGCGTTTCGGCGTTGTCGCGGCCCTTGGTCAGGACGATAGCGCCGCGATCAAGGAAGTCGTCGGAGACGGCGATGGCCTGATCGAGCAAACCGCCGGGGTTGTTGCGCAGATCGATGACATAGCCCTTCAGGTCTGCACCGATGGACGACTTCAGCTGCTCCATCGCCTTTACGAGGTTGGTGTGCGTCTGCTCGTTGAAGGTCGAGACCTTGATGTAGGCGACATCCTTCTCGGCGCGCTGCTTGACGGCGTTGATGTGGATGACGTCGCGGGTCACCTTCACGTCGAAGGGCTCGTCCTTGCCCTTGCGGACGATGGTCAACGTGATGGGCGTGTTGACGGGACCGCGCATCTTGTCGACCGCTTGCTGCAGCGTCAGACCGACAATCTGCTCGTTGTCGAGATGGGTGATGAGGTCGTTGGCCTGCAGGCCGGCCTTGGCGGCCGGTGTGTCGTCGATGGGGGACACGACCTTGATGACGCCGTTCTCCATCGTGACTTCGATGCCGAGGCCGCCGAACTCGCCGCGCGTCTGCACCTGCATGTCGCGGTAGTCTTTCGGAGGCATGTACGAGGAGTGCGGGTCAAGCGAGGCGAGCATGCCGTTGATGGCCGCTTCGATCATCGCGCCCTCGTCGGGCTTCTCCACGTAGTCCTGGCGGACCCGCTCGAAGACTTCGCCGAAGAGATCGATCTTGCGATAGATGTCAGCGTTCTGGGAGGGTGCGGATTGCAGGTTCGAGACGTTCAGGACCGCCGTGGCGCCCACGGCCCCGGCCACCATCACGACCGACCAGAACGCATAGTCCTTCTTGTGCATCATCCTTGCACCTTTTTTCCGATCTCGACCTGCTTGCTTGCCACCCACCATGGGTCAGGGTCGACTGGTTCGCCATCCTTGCGGAATTCGACGTAGAGCACAGGCGCAGAGGCTTGCGCGGGTTGAGCGGCACTCGGTGCACCGCCACTCATGTTAGCGACCGGCTCACCGGCCACGACAAACTGGCCGGTCGACACGTCGATCTGAGATAGACCAGCCATCAGCACATGATAGCCGCCGCCGGGGTTTATGATCAAGACGCGCCCATAAGATCTAAATTCGCCAGCAAAGACAATCCAGCCATCGCACGGTGACGTTACCTGGGCGAATGCCCGCGTCTCGATGACGATTCCCTTCGACTGAGCGCCATATTGCGTTTTTTCTCCAAACGACAATACGCGGCGTCCGGCTGCTGGCAAAGGAAGTTTAGCCTTGGCCAGATTAAAAGCTATTAATGGACGGAGCGGCTCGGACTTGCCTGGCTTGGCCTCCGGGGCCAATTCTGCGGCATTCGGCGCGCCACCGGGCGGCGGCGAGACCTGCGCGTCCGGATTGAGCTGCTGGGCCTTGGCGTCCTCGTTGTAAGCGCCGAGTTCGGTGTTCTTGGCGACGGCCTGATCGACCTTGGCGATCAGTTCGGACAGCTTCTCGGCACCCTTGGCGATTTCGGCTGCCGCAGTGCGGACGGACTGCAAATCATTCTGTTTCTGGGCGTAGAGCTGGCGCTTGGTTTCCATCAGCGCATCGAGCTGCTGCCGCTTGTCTTTGAGATCCTTGGCGTAGGCTTCAGTCTTGGCGCGCTCGTCGCGGACGCCGTCCATCACCTTGACGAGTTCGTTGAGCTTGGCCGACAGGCTGACGGCCTGGGCGCGCATCTCGGGGAAGGCTGCGGCGATCAACATGGCGCTGCGGACCATCTTCAATGCGTCCTCGCGTTTGGTGATCATGACGGGCGGCGGATTGCGGCCCATGCGCTGCAAGATCGACAGGAGCTTGGAAATCTTGCCGTAGCGTTCGGTCAGTGAGGAGCGCAGCGCCTTTTCCTGGCCCTGCAGGTCCGACAGCTGCGCTTCGGCCTTGGACAACTGTCCCTCAGACTCCTGCACCTTGCCGGCGAGGAGCTTGGATTCCTCGGTGATCTTGACGCGCTCGGCGGCTAAGACCGCGAGGTCCTTCTGGATCTCCTGCTCGCGCCGGCGGTTCTCCTTCAGCTGCTCGCGCTTGGCTTCGAGCGATTTCTTGTCAGGGGTATCCTTGTTTTTGTCGGCATCGCCCTTGGGTGGCGGCGTCTGCGCATCGGCCGCATGCGGAAGACCGGCGCAGCCGATGGCGACGACAAGCGTCCAGATCACAACGATCAGGGAGGGTGTGCGCCGAAAGGATCGGTAGGCGTCAGGCAATCCTCATATCCTCAGCAAGGTCGACCATGCTCGCGCGCCTATCTGCGCGCCACCCCGGCGGCGCGGAACGCTAGTCGCTATTTGTCACTAGAGCCCTTACATTGCGGCAAATGTTGTGCCGGGCCAAAGAGAAATCGTCAGGGTCCGGTGCGTTTCCGACCGGAGTACGCAGGCGTTCATGCAAACTTTCCTCTATCACCTGACGACGGTGGCTGTCGTGGCCGTGATCGCAGTCCTGCTGATGGGGCTGTGGACGATGCTGCGTGGCACGAGCCCCAACCTCAGCCAGAAGTTGATGCGTGCACGCGTGCTGTTGCAGCTGTTCGCCATCGTGGTGATCATGGCGTTCGTGTTCATGACACGCTCGTGAGCTGTGCTTGACCGCGACCGGTCAGCAGCTAGGTTAGGCCGCTTTTGGGGGATGGCGCACGGCCACATGGTCAAGCTCAACAAGATCTACACGCGGACCGGGGATGCGGGCACGACGGGCCTAGGCACCGGGGAACGGGTGGCTAAGCACGATCTGCGGATCACGGCGTACGGCACTGTCGACGAGACGAACGCGTGTGTCGGCATGGTGCGGCAGCATACGGCGAAGACCGACCTCGATGCGAAGCTGGAGCGCATCCAGAACGACCTGTTCGATCTGGGCGCGGATCTGTGCGTGCCCGATCGCGGCGAAAAGCTGGACTACGAGCCGCTGCGGGTGACACAGGGCCAGGTCGACTGGCTGGAGAGGGAGATCGACGCCATGAATGCCGAGCTGGCGCCGCTGAAATCGTTCGTGTTGCCGGCCGGCACGGCCGCTGCGGCCGCCCTGCACCTGGCGCGGACCGTGTCACGCCGGGCCGAACGCGACATGACGGCGCTCGCGGCAACGCCGAACGAGCCGGTGAGCGCGGCGGCCCTCAAATACATCAACCGGCTGTCGGATTACCTGTTCGTGGCCAGCCGTTACGTCAATCATCAATCTGGTGGCGATGTCCTTTGGGTTCCGGGTAAAAACCGTTAGCATTCAGCGCGCCGTCGGTGATGCCGCATGACTTGGGCGTGGCGCGTCCGATGCAACAGAGGTTTTCAATGTTCGTCCCGCTGCACGATGACAACCAGCTCAAATCCATCCGATTCCAGTTCGTGACGGTCGGATTGATCGTCATCAACGTTCTGGTGTACCTGCTCGAGGCGACCCGACTGGACTCCGGTGCCATCGCCAGTTTTGCGGTGGTGCCGCGCGAGCTGCTGCCGGCGAGCTTGGTGGATCCCTTGATCTCGGCTGATCTGGTCTCCGGGGACACGCTGCGGGTGCCGGAGTTCCTTACGCCGATCACCTACATGTTCTTCCACGGCGACTTCCTGCATTTGGCAGGCAACATGCTGTTTTTATGGGTGTTTGGCGATAACGTCGAAGACGCCATGGGGCACGTGAAGTTCCTGATCTTCTATCTGGCGTGCGGTGCGTTCGCGGCGTTCGTGCATGCGATGGTGGGTCCGGAGTCGGACAGTCCTCTGATCGGCGCCAGCGGCGCCGTGGCGGGGGTCATCGCCGCCTACATGATGCTGCATCCGCGCGTTAACGTCTGGGTTCTGGCGTTCAAATTCATTCCGCTGCGAATTTCGGCGGCCTTTGCACTCGGGGCGTGGATCCTGATGCAGATCGTGATGGCCATTCTGCCGCAGGCGGGCCCCGTCGCCTGGTTTGCGCACATCGGCGGGCTGATCGCAGGCGCCATCCTTGTCTTGATTTTGCGCCGACGGGGCGTTCCCCTGTTCGACAAGGGCCTCGGCGCTTATTCGTGAACGGAACGCCGCCAAAAGGCCCTGCCGACAACACGCGTTTGCCCAATTGACTCGCTGACGGGTGCCTCCTAAGTTCGCTTTTCGCACTTGCGAAGACCAGGGTTGGGGGCGCGGAGTGCGCATTGGTGCAGTTGACGAAGCTCAACAATTGCGCTGCACAACTCGGCGGTTTCGCTGACGAAGTCGGCGTCAAAAACAATAACACTCTGCTGGGGAGCAGATTAGCGCATGAAAATTCTGGTCGCGGTCAAACGCGTCGTGGACTACGCCGTTAAAATCCGTGTCAAGAGTGACGGGTCGGGCATCGAACTCGGCAACGTCAAGATGTCGATGAACCCGTTCGACGAAATCGCCGTCGAAGAGGCAGTTCGACTGAAAGAGAAGAGCGGCGCACAGGAAGTAGTCGTCGTGTCGGTCGGTCCGGCGAAGGCTCAGGACACCATCCGCACTGCGCTGGCGATCGGGGCCGATCGCGGTATCCTCGTCGACACAGGCGATACGACGGTCGAGCCGCTGGCAGTGGCCAAGCTGCTCAAGGGCATCGTCGAGGCCGAAAAGCCCGACCTCGTCATCCTCGGCAAACAGGCGATCGACGACGACTGCAATCAGACGGGTCAGATGCTGGCAGCGCTGCTGGGGTGGCCACAGGGCACCTTCGCTTCCAAGGTAGTACCCAACGGCGGTGACGTCGATGTGACACGCGAAGTCGACGGCGGCCTGGAAACGCTGAAACTCAAGCTGCCGGCGGTCGTAACAACGGATCTGCGTCTCAACGAACCACGCTATCCGTCGCTGCCGAACATCATGAAGGCGAAGAAGAAGCCGCTCGACGTGAAGAAGCCGGACGATTTCGGCGTCGATATCGCGCCGCGGCTGAAAGTCCTGAAGACGACCGAGCCGCCGGGGCGCAAGGCCGGCGTGAAAGTGGCGGACGTCAGCGAACTGGTGTCCAAGCTCAAGTCGGATGGGGTGCTCTGATGGCAATTCTCGTTCTGGCCGAGCATTCGAATTCCGAACTGAGTTCGGCTACGGCACGTGCGGTGACCGCCGCCAAGGCCATGGGAGGCGACATCGCCGTGCTCGTGGCCGGCAGCGGCTGCAAGCCCGCCGCCGAGGCCGCCGCGAAGCTTGACGGCGTTTCCAAGGTGCTCGTCGCCGATGCGCCCCATCTGGCGAATGCGTTGGCCGAAGAAGTGTCCGCCCTCATCGTCAATCTGATGGACGCCTATGACGCTGCCGTCGCGCCGGCGACGGCGACAGGCAAGAACGTCATGCCCCGCGTTGCCGCGCTGCTCGACGTGATGCAGATCTCCGACATTACGGCAGTCAAGAGCGGCGACACGTTCGAGCGGCCGATCTATGCCGGCAACGCCATCCAAACGGTGCAATCGAACGAGGCCAAGAAGGTCATCACCGTGCGGACCTCGGCCTTCGAGGGCGTCGGCGAAGGCGGTTCGGCACCGATCTCGGACGTGACGGCGCCGGCTTCGGCCGGGCTTTCCAAGTTCGAGACGGCGGAGCTGACGAAGTCGGACCGGCCGGAACTCACGGCAGCTCGCATCGTCGTCTCCGGCGGTCGCGGTCTGGGCTCGGCGGAAAACTTCAAGACGCATCTGGCGCCGTTGGTCGACAAGCTCGGCGCGGCGATGGGTGCGTCGCGCGCGGCGGTCGATAGTGGTTTTGTTCCGAACGATTTGCAGGTCGGTCAGACCGGCAAGATCGTGGCGCCCGAGCTTTATGTCGCCGTGGGCATTTCGGGGCAGATCCAGCATCTGGCCGGCATGAAGGATTCGAAAGTCATCGTGGCGATCAACAAGGACGAGGAAGCCCCCATCTTCCAGGTGGCTGACTACGGCCTCGTGGCCGATCTCTTCGAGGCGCTTCCGGCGCTTCAGGCGGAACTGGACAAAGCTGGCAAGTAATCGGGGCTGACAAGCAATCGGGCAGCTCCGATTCGAGCGGGCCACTGGATAGGAACTCTCACGATGGATGCAGCGGTCAAAACGGCGGCAAAGGGCAAGACTTCAGGCCGCCCCGTTCCCGTCATCAAGAAAGTCGGCGTCATCGGTGCCGGGCAGATGGGTACCGGCATTGCGCACGTGATCGCGCTGGCGGGATACGACGTCGCGCTGAACGATCTGAAGAAGGACGCCGTCGACAAAGCGATCGCGACAATCGAGAAGAACATGGGGCGGCAAGCCTCCAAGGGCATCATCAAGGATGGTGACGTCAAGCCGGCGCTGAAGCGCATCAAGTTTGCCGATGGGATGGCCGCGCTGGGCGATTGCGATCTCGTGATCGAGGCGGCCACGGAAGAGGAAGCGATCAAGCGCAAGATCTTCCAGGAGCTTTGCCCGAAGCTGAAGAAGGATGCGCTGGTCGCCTCAAACACGTCTTCGATTTCGATTACGCGGCTGGCCTCGACGACGGACCGGCCGGAACACTTCATCGGCATGCACTTCATGAACCCGGTTCCGCTGATGGAACTGGTGGAGGTGATCCGCGGCATCGCCACGGAAGACGAGGTGTTCACGCTGGCGCGTTCGTTCGTCGACAGCCTGGGCAAGAAGATCGCCGTCTCGGAAGATTTTCCGGCGTTCATCGTCAATCGCATCCTGCTGCCGATGATCAACGAAGCCGTCTACACGCTGTATGAGGGCGTCGGCACGGTGGAGGCGATCGACAAGGCGATGAAGCTCGGTGCGCATCATCCCATGGGGCCGCTGGAGCTGGCCGATTTCATCGGCCTCGATACGTGCCTGGCCGTAATGCAGGTGCTGTATGAGGGGCTATCGGATTCCAAGTACCGGCCGTGCCCGCTGCTGGTGAAATATGTCGAGGCCGGATGGCTGGGGCGCAAGACCAGCCGCGGTTTCTACGACTATCGCGGCGAGAAGCCCGTACCGACGCGCTAAACGGCGCGAAGCTGTGCCATAAGCATTCGGGCGGTCCCGTGCGGACCGCCCGTTTCTGTTTGAAGAGGCTGCGATGACTGCGAGCGCGAAATCGGCGGTGGTGACTGGCGGTGGCAGCGGCATCGGCCGCGCGGTGGCCTTGGCCCTGCAGGGCGAGGGCTACGACGTAGCGATCGCGGGGCGCCGACTGGCGGAACTGGAAGCGACGGCGGAGGCGGCTGTGGCACATGGAGGGCGCATGATGCCGGTGCCGACGAACGTGAGCGATCCGGCCTCGGTGCAGGCGCTGTTCGACGAGGTGAGGTCGGCGTTCGGGCGGCTCGACGTGCTGTTCAACAACGCGGGAACCTCGGCGCCGCCTCTGCCGATCGACGAGTTGAGCTTCGCGCAGTGGTCGTCAGTCGTCGACGTCAACCTCAATGGCGCGTTCCTTTGTGCGCAGGCGGCGGTGCGGCTGATGAAGGCGCAGGAGCCGAAGGGCGGACGCATCATCAATAACGGGTCGATCGCGGCGTATGTGCCACGGCTCTACTCGGCGCCATACACGGCGACGAAGCACGCGATGACGGGGCTGACGAAGTCTCTGTCACTGGATTTGCGCGCACACGACATCGCCGTGTCGCAGATCGATATCGGCAACGCGGCGACGCAACTGACGGATGCGTTCGCGGAGGGTTCACTGCAGGCCGACGGCTCACGCAAGGCGGAACCGCGCATCGACGTCAAACATGTGGCGGACGCGGTGCTGTACATGGTGCGGCTGCCGCTGTCGGCCAACGTGCAATTCATGACGGTCATGGCGACGGCGATGCCGTATGTCGGACGGGGCTAGATCAGGAAACGCGATGACGGTTGCCGACCTCACGGAAGAAGACATCGCAGCGGGCGACGTTCTGTTCGCCAAGGAGTGGCGGTTTGTGCTCGGCGCGCCGAAGCTCGACGTGCTGCCGCCTGCCGACCGGCCGGAGATCGCGTTCGCCGGACGCTCCAACGTCGGCAAGTCGACGTTGCTCAACGCCCTTATGAACCAGCACGGACTAGCGCGCACCTCGAACACGCCCGGGCGGACGCAGGAGCTGAACTACTTCCGCACGTCCGAGGCTCTGCTCTATCTCGTCGACATGCCCGGCTACGGCTTTGCCGAGGCGCCGAAAGAGAACGTGAAGGCGTGGAACAAGCTGCTGCGGCAGTATCTGGCGGGGCGGCCGACGTTGGCACGCGTGTTCCTGATGGTCGACAGCCGGCATGGCCTCAAGGCGCCGGATCGCGAGATCATGGAGATGCTGAACACGGCGGCCGTGACATACCAGGTGGTGCTGACGAAGGCCGACAAGATCAAGCCGACTGAGCTCGACAAGCTGGCGCATGCCACGCTGAAGGCGCTCGAGAAGGAGCCGGCGGCGTTTCCGGATGTGATCGCGACATCGTCGGAAGAGAAGAAGGGCATCGCGGAACTGCGCGGCACGATCGCGGCGCTGCTGAAGGAGCACAGCCCGGGGCGGTAACGGCGTGTCAGCCGTTGAACATGCCGAAGAGGCCCTTGGCGGCTTCGAAGGCGGTTTCGCCGAAGCGGGCGAGGACACCGCCGACGATGGCGGCGAGTGCCCAGCCGAGCCAGCGCTTGAGGCTGCGGGCGTAGTTGGTGCGGACGCGGATGTCGATGACCTGGTCGGGCATCGCGGTTTCAGCCGCGAGGCCGTCGGAGCCGACGGTGCGGGCCGAGACAATGAGCTGCAGGCGCTTGCGGCCCTTCTCGCGCGGCGTGATGGTCCAGCGCCAGCGAGCGAAATCTTCGGCGGGCAGACCAAGGACGTTCTCGATCCACTGCGTCTCGGGTGAGCTGCCTTCGATGAAGAAGCCGCCGTCGGGCGAGCGCAGGCGCACCGACATGGCCTTGGTCACCATGATTTCCTGGCGCACGACGGAGCCGCCGCCCTGCAGGCCCTCGACGATGGCCTTGACGTCGGCGCGGCCGATGCGGGCCTCGCAAACGAGCGAGACGCCGACCTTCATGCGCGAGGGCACGTTGTGCGCGAGCTGTCCGGCGGAAATGACGGTGCGTGGACCGCTCTGGCGCTGGCGGCCGGCGCCATCGGGCCGGCCTTGCGGTTGGCTCGGTGGGTCGATGGCTTCGGGCCACGGCACGCGGGATTGCGGCGCGCCGCGTGGTGCGGCCGCGCCGGCGGGAGCCGTGGCAGCCGGGAACTGAGCCGGGATCTGTCCCGGTATTTGCAGCGGCCCCGGACTGGGCGGCAGCGGCGGCGGGATGCGGCCGCCGCGGGGGGGTGGGCCGCCTGGGGCCGGTTGTGGCGCGCCGCGCGGGGCGGGAGGTGCCCAGGATTGCTGGCGGCGCGGTCCAGGCGCTCGATCCGCCGCCGGGCCGCGCGGTGGCGGAGCTTCCGGCCGCGGCGCAGGAGGCTGCAGTGAAGGGCTCGGAGGCGGTGACGCGCCGAAATTCGGCAACTCCTGTTCGGGCTCGGTGCTCAACGACCCCAAGCCGCCGGACTGGCTCTCCTGGAGGAAGGCGTCGTCGAGTTCGCGCTCCGACCGGGTCTCAGGACTGTGGGAAAGCGTGGGAGCCGGCTCAAAGTCATAGTGCTGCTCTACCTCGGGCGGCGGGCCGCTCTCGAAGCGTGGCGTGCCGCCACCGAGCGACGGGATCGTCGGCTCCGGTTCGGCTTCTGGCCGGGCTTCGCGCAGGCCGGGGGCGCTGCGGGTCTGCACGCGTTCCCGGGCACCCGCCAGGATGTCGTCGGCGCTGGCCCGCGACGCGGCCGGGGCAGCGGGTGCTGCAGGTTTGTTGGCTTGCTGCGCGGCGCGCTGCAGGGCGCGGATCGCCTCTTCGAAGGTGAGACCCTGCGAGCGCAGCATATGGGCTGCGCCACTGCGGCCATCGCCGACGATGGCGGCCAGGACGATGGCGCCGTTGATCTCGCGGCGGCGACCCTGCTGGGCCGCGGCGGCGGCGGCTTCGAGAATGCGGCGCAAGTCGGCGGAGATCGCAACGGAGCCGCCTGCGCCTTCGGGGTGACGCTCCTCGATACGGCCAATGAAGTCGGAGACTTCGCTGTTGAGGCGGCCGACGTCGACGTTGCTGGTTTTCAGGACGACGGTGGCTTCCGGATCCTCCGTCAACGCCAGCAAAAGGTGCTCGACGGCGACTTCGACGTGGGATTGGGCCGTCGCGTAGTCGGCCGCACGCGCCAGGGTCGCCGTGAGGAACGGCGACATGGGTATTCGCGTGGCCAGGTCGTCGGCGATCATGGTGCCCACAGGTTGACTTTGCGGCTGCTGCTGCCGCGAACTCGCGTTCGATGTCAAACGATCTGCCAACCCAACACCCCGCTGAACCGGCGCAGCGAATCCCTTTGTTTCGCCTGACGTTATCCGATCGTTGCGCAAAACGCACGTGGCCTCAGGCGCACAGTGACGATGTTCTCCACCTGTTGCCCCGGCGGCCTCATGAAAAGCGTTGAGACCCCGGCTTTTGCCGATATAAGTGCTCTGCCGTTCGCAATGGTGCCGAGAATTCGGCGCTAGAGCACTGGTTTTGTCGCGCTTCTCGCCGGAGAGCCGTCTTCGATGTCCGGGAGCGCTTGGGATTTACCGCCGCCGATGGCCACCGCAAAGACCGCTCCAACTACACCGACCGTAATGCCCGACACGTCGGAAGTTTCCGCGCACGTGCAGGCGCGCATTCTGGCCGAGGCGTTGCCCAACATGCTGCGCTACGACGAGGAAACCGTCGTCATCAAGTTCGGCGGGCACGCCATGGGTGACGAGGACCTGGCCAAAGCCTTTGCGCAGGACGTGGTCTACCTGAAGCAGTCGGGCGTCAATCCGATCGTGGTGCACGGAGGCGGTCCGCAGATCGCGGCGATGCTGAAGAAGCTGGAGATCAAATCGGAGTTCGTGCAGGGGCTGCGGGTCACCGACAAGCCGACCGTGGAAGTGGTGGAGATGGTGCTGGCCGGCGCCATCAACAAAGAGATCGTGTCGGCGATCAACGGCCAGGGCGGCAAGGCCGTCGGCATCTGCGGCAAGGACGCCAACCTGATGATCGCGCGCCGCGTGACGGAGCTTCCGGATCCGGAAAGCAACCTGATGAAGGCGGTCGACATCGGCTACGTCGGCGATCCGCTCGAGGTCAATCCGCATATCGTCGACGTGATCTCCAAGTCGGATCTCATTCCGGTCATCGCGCCCATCGGCATCAGCCGCGAGGGCGATACGCTGAATATCAACGCCGATACGTTTGCCTCCGCACTGGCGGCACGCATGCGGGCGAAACGCCTGCTGCTGCTGACGGACGTGGAAGGCGTGCTCGACAAGAACGGCGAGTTGATCGGAGCGCTCGACATCGAGACGGCGCGCGGCCTGATGCGCGACGGTACGATCACGGGGGGCATGATTCCGAAGATCGAGGGCTGCATCGAGGTGGTCGAAGCCGGCGTTGAAGCCGTCGTCATCATCAACGGGAAGGTGCCGCACTCGGTGCTGCTGGAGCTGCTGACCGATCACGGCGCCGGCACGCTGGTCAGCGCGCGGACGCTCAAGAAGGCATGACGCGCAAGGCGTCAGCGTTGGCGGGGCCGGCACGGCAGGTGCCGCTGGCCATCGATGCCGTCGTCGACGTGGCGCGGGTTCGCCGTGCTTTCGATGCGACGCGCGTGTGGATCTTCGATCTCGACAACACGCTCTATCCGGCGGAATGCAATCTGTTTGCCGAAGTCGATACCCGCATGGGCGAGTTCATCGCCAAGTATCTCGGCGTGCCGTTCGCGCACGCACGGCACCTGCAGAAGAGCTATTACCGGCAGTTCGGCACGACGCTGGCCGGCCTGATGCGCGTGCACAAGATGGATCCTGAGGCGTTCCTAGCCTACGTGCATGACATCGACCTGTCGGTCGTGCGGGAAGCGCCGGAGTTGCGTTCGGCGATCGGGGCGCTGCCCGGGCGCAAGCTGATCTACACCAACGGGTCGCGGCGTCACGCGGAGCGGGTGGCCGAAAAGCTCGGCGTTCTCGATCAGTTCGAGGACATTTGCGACATCATCGCCTGCGAATACGTGCCAAAGCCCGAGGCCGACGCCTTCGATCGCATGGTGCGGCTGCACGGTGTCGAGGCAGCCGAAGCGGCGATGTTCGAGGACATGCCGCACAACCTGGAAGTGCCGCACGTGCTGGGCATGAAGACGGTGCTGGTGCATTCGAGCTATCACGATCACCCGGTGCAGCTGGAAATCGAGCGTTGGCAAGTGCTGCCGGCGCACGTGCACCATTTGACGCGGGATTTGCGTGGGTTTCTGGAAGATCTACGTGGTGCAGGAACTCAGACTCAGGGGTCTCAGTCCATCGCCGACGATGAAAACCGATGACACCTATCAAACCCATTGCAGCCGGAACGCGGATCGGACACGTGCACCTCAAGGTCGCGGATCTGGATCGGGCGCTCGGCTTTTACTGCGGCGTGCTGGGCTTTCAACTGATGCAGCGGCTCGGGACGCAGGCGGCGTTCATCTCGGCCGGCGGATATCACCACCACATCGGGCTGAACACGTGGGAGAGCAAGGGCGGTTCGCCGCCGCCACCGGGCACGACGGGACTGTTTCACACGGCGATTCTGTATCCGACGCGGGCGGCGTTGGCCGACGCGCTGCGGCGGGTGCAGGCGGCCGGCATCCCGCTCGACGGCGCGTCAGATCACGGCGTCAGCGAGGCTCTGTACCTGCGCGATCCGGACGAGAACGGCGTCGAACTCTATTGGGATCGCGACGAGGCAGACTGGCCGAAGGATGACGCCGGCGGCCTGGCGATGTTCACGCGGCGGCTGGATCTCGCCGATCTGCTGGCCGAGGCGCCTCTCATCTGACAAAACGCCTCGCTCGCGTCAAAGCGAGCGAGGCGTGGCCAAATGCAGTCGGTTGACTACGCGAGTGGCCGTTTGGCGAGGAGATCGCGGATCTCTTTGAGGTACTGCTCTGTCGGCGGCGGCGCCGGGGGCTCGCCCGGTGCGGGGCGCTTCATCGTATTGATCGCCTTAACGACCAGGAAGATGGCGAAGGCCGTGATCAGGAACTTCACAAGGGCGTTGAGGAAAAGGCCGTACTTGATCGGGACACCGTCGCCGGTCGGGGTCGGCAGCGTGATTGCGAGGCTCGAGAAATCGATGCCGGCAAGCAGATAGCCGATGGGCGGCATGATGATGTTGTCGACCATGGTGCCAACGATGGGCGCGAAGGCTGCGCCGATGATGACACCGACGGCCAGGTCGATGACATTGCCGCGCATGGCAAAGTCCTTGAACTCGTTGAGAACCTTGAACATTGATCACCTCGTGAGGAGCGAAAGGTACGGCGCCAGCCCACGACGAAGTCCCGTAGCGGTCAAGCGCTTATCGTTGAATTCTTGCGAGAGATTTGTCCCGGTCGTCCATAGCGAATCGGGAAAAGGTCAATGTTGCCGCTGTTCAACCACATCGGCGCGGCACTACGCTGCTTTGCTGGTGCGATCGTGGGGATGCGAGGAATGATCGAGCGCAAGGAACGCAAAGTCTACTGGTACCACACCAAGTGGCAGATGATCGCCAGCCTGGTGCCGTTCTTCATCGTGCTGATCGTGCTGCCGTTCTATGCCGACAAGCTGAATTCAAGCAAGTTCCTGGGATTCCCACTGGGCTATCTGCTGGTGCTGCACGGCATCGTCATCATCTCGGTGATCACGGTGGCGAGCTTCGTCAACCGGCAGGATGCGATCGATCACTGGCACGGGGCGCATGAAGATCTCTAGGGCATGTTCGCGCTTGCTATCGGAAAACCGCTTCACACCTTTCCGGAAGCGCTCTGACGTGTCGGCGAAACGGGAAGAGGCACGGACATGGCGCTGACGTCGTCCGCGCGGACGCGGATCATCAATCCGCGGCTCGGCATCTATTTCGGCATCTTTACCAGCGCGTTCGTGGCGCTGGCATTGGTGCTGACGATCTTCGAACAGCTCGGTGCGGACGACAGCACCCTGGGTCTGTTGATGCTGATCGGGCCGCTGGCGCTATACGCGGCGATCGGGGTAGCGGGCTATACGCGCGAGCCCATCGACTACTTTGCGGCCGGGCGGCGCGTGCCCGCATTCTACACGGGGTTGGGTCTGGTCGTGAGCGCGCTGGGCGCGACAGGCATCATGGCTCTAACCGGCGCGTTGTTTTTTTCCGGCTTCGATGCGCTGTGCATGGCGCTCGGGTTCGTCGCCGGCTTCGTCGTCATCGCGGTGATGATCGCGCCGTATCTGCGCAAGGCGGGGGCGTTCACGCTGCCGAGCTACTTCGCGCGCCGGTACGAGAGCCGCGTCGTGCGGCTGGTGAGTGCCGCGGTCGTGGCGGTGCCGTGTATCCTGGTGCTTGCCGCAGAGCTGCGCGCGGGAGCGTTTGCGGCGTCGTTTCTTTCGGGTGCGAATGTCGAGATCATGGCGGTCTGCCTGGTGCTGGTGCTGATCGCCATTCTCGTAGCGGGCGGGTTGCGGTCGCTGACGTGGGCCGGTACGGGGGCCAGCATTGCCGCCCTGCTGACGCTGCTCGTACCCGTGGCGATCGCCGCCGTCTTCCTGACGAACATGCCGGTTCCGCAACTCAGTCACGGACCGGTGCTGCGAGCGCTCGGGCGCAGCGAAAACGCGTTGCAAATGTCGAAGGATACCGTGGACCTGCTGACGTTCGCGCTGGCCGGCGAGGGCCTGACGCCGGTGACGAAGCGGTTTGCGTCGCCCAACGGGTCGGTCGGCTCGCTGGCGTTCCTCGTCGCCATGCTGACAACAGCGGCCGGCATCGCGGCGGCGCCCTGGCTGCTACCGCGCCTGTCGGCGACACCGAGCGTCTATGAGACGCGCAAGTCGCTCGGCTGGGCCACGGTGCTCTGCGGCGTGACCGTCATCACGCTGGCGTCCATCGCCGTCTTCATGCGCGAATACCTGTTTGACATCGTCACAGCGGCGGGGGCAGCGCAAATCCCCAGTTGGCTACAGGATCTCTCGGGCAGTGACCTGGCGCAGATCGACACGGGGACGGGCGAGTTCTCAGTGTCGAGTTTTTCGTTCGCGCGCGACGGCATCATTCTGGGGCTGCCGCTGGCGGGCGGCATGCCGGGTGTGATGCTGCATGTGGTGCTGGCCGGACTGGTGGCAGCCGCGGTCGCGGGCGCGGGGGCGTCGATCGTGGCGCTGGGCCACGTGCTGGCGGAAGACGTCGTGGACGGCCTGTCGCCGACGGCCGCCCCGGACAACATCCGGCTGGCGACCGGGCGCATCACATTGATGCTGGTGGCGGCCATCGGCGGGGCCTTTGCCATCCTGGCGCCGACTGATCCGCTACGGCTGCTGATCTGGGCGCTCGTGTTGTCGGCGTCGTCGATCTTTCCCGTGCTGATCCTGTCGATCTGGTGGAAGCGCAGCAACGCCTACGGGGCGATGGCCGGCATGATCACCGGCTTTGCCGTGGCGGCGCTGGCCATGCTGGCCTGCGAGGCGCAGTGGCTGGGGCTCGACAGCGCGTTGGCGGCCATGTTCGGAATACCGGCTGGGCTGGCGGCGGCGCTGATCGTCACCGTTATCACGCCTCTACCGGGTCGGGACGCCCTGGACTTCGTGGGCGACATGCGCATTCCGGGCGGGGAAACCCTCTACGATCGTGAGATGCGGCTGCAACGCCAGCGCCAGAGGCAGCACGGCGGCTAACACGACTGCGTCGCATTAGTCTGCGGCGAGAGCTTCAGGTTCTGCTATCCTGCGGTGGCTATTGCCCCGGCGGTCCGGCTTGCGCCGGGTGGGTGCTGGCGCTTTGAACGTTTCGGCTTTGCAAGCATGAGCAACTTATCGATGACCGGCACGCGTGAGAGAGCCCCGGCGATTGCCGCGGGCCAGAAGTCGCGTGTCCTAATCGCCGACAAGAATCCGATCATGCGGTCGGGCCTGGCGGAAATCATCACGCGCGACGGTCGTTTCGAGGTGCTGGGCACGGTCGCCACCGGCAAGGATTTCATCGACGCGATTGCCAAGTATCCGGTCGACATCGGCGTCATCGGCTGGTCGCTGACGGATATGACCGGCGGCGACGTGCTCGCGACGGTCAAACGCAGGCAGGCCGCAACGCGGGTCGTCATCTACACCGGGGAGACGGCAGGCGACGTTTTGAAGCCGGCGATCCGCGCCGGGGCCTGGGGCTTCATCTCCAAAAGCGACGAGCCGGAAGCGCTGATCGAGACGATCGCGGCGGTGTCGCGCGGGCGGCTGTGCTTCCCCTTCGTCGATATCGAGACGCTGAACCAGGATCCGCTCGACATGCTGACGGCGCGCGAGCGAGAGCTGCTCGGTGCGCTGGCGAACGGCTGGTCGAACCTGCAGATCGCGGCGCGCATCGGCATCTCGCGCAACACCGTGAAATACCACCTCAAGAACCTCTACGACAAACTGGGTGTCAACAACCGGGCGATGGCGGTGGCGCTCTACATGTCGAAGTCGGTCTGAGCCCGAGACGCGGCGAAATCCTTCCTCAATCACAACGTTCACGTCGAACTGCGTCAGTATGCGCAGGTTCGGGTAGGCGAAAAACTACCCAAGAGAGATTCGGGCCTGACCCGGCGGGTGTTGCGGCGCGTGCGGATTTCATCGATTTTGCCGGCATCAGATTGCGTTGCCCGCGCCACCCAAGAAAAGCCAGCCGTACGCGGATCAGCGAAAAATACCTCGGCCCAGATCGTGCGGATACGGTTCACATGACCGCCGCATGGTGCGAAAGTCGAAGTTCCCAATAACAAGACGTCTTGAACCGGAGGAGCCGACCCCATGAATATCGTGCAGCCGCATCTTTTCATTCCTGGTCCGACGAAC
The DNA here is from genome assembly GCA_965279065.1 of Hyphomicrobiaceae bacterium. Taxonomy (GTDB): domain Bacteria; phylum Pseudomonadota; class Alphaproteobacteria; order Rhizobiales; family Hyphomicrobiaceae; genus JAKAXS01. The sequence continues at coordinate 3,747,680 of OZ257134.1, read as the reverse complement.
ATTCCTGAGCCCGTGCGCCAGGCAATGAACATCCCCATGGAAGACATGCGCAGCCCGGAATTCCCGAAATTCACGCTGCCGCTCTTCGAAGACCTGAAGAAGGTCTTCAAGATGAAGGACGGCCGCGTATTCATCTATCCGTCGTCCGGCACGGGCGCCTGGGAATCGGCCATCACCAACACGCTCGCCGTCGGCGACAAGGTTCTGATGAGCCGCTTCGGCCAGTTCTCGCTGCTGTGGGTCGACATGGCCGAGCGCCTCGGCCTCAAGGTCGAGCTTTGCGACGAAGAGTGGGGCACGGGCGTGCCGCTCGAGAAGTATGCCGACATCCTTGCCAAGGATAAGAGCCACGAGATCAAGGCGGTGTTCGCCACGCACAACGAAACGGCGACAGGCGTCACCAGCGACATCGCTGGCGTGCGCAAGGCGCTGGACGCCGCGAAGCACCCCGCACTGTTGTTCGTCGACGGCGTGTCCTCGGTCGGCTCGCTCGACATGCGCATGGGCGAGTGGGGTGTCGACTGTTGCGTTTCGGGTTCGCAGAAGGGCTTCATGCTGCCGACGGGCCTTGGTATCCTGGCCGTCAGCCAGAAGGCGCTGGACGTCAACAAGTCCACCAATGGCCGCATGAACCGCTGCTTCCTGTCGTGGGAAGACATGATCAAGACGAACGACCTCGGGTTCTTCCCCTATACGCCGGCGACACAGCTGCTGCGCGGGCTGCGCGCGTCGCTCGACCTGATCGCTGCGGAAGGCCTTGAGAATGTGCTTGCCCGCCACCACCGCATGGGCGCCGCCGTGCGCGCTGGCGTCGAAGCCTGGGGCCTCAAGCTCTGCGCCAAGGAAGCCAAGTGGCACTCCGATACCGTGTCGGCGATCATGACGCCGGACGGCATCGACGCCAACAACGTGCTGAAGACCGCCTATTATCGCTACAACACGTCGCTGGGAACGGGCCTGAACAAGGTTGCCGGCAAGGTCTTCCGCATCGGCCACCTCGGTGCGCTCGATGAGGGCATGATCGGCGGCGTGCTGTTCAACGTCGAGATGGCGCTGCTCGATTGCGGCGTAAGCATCAAGGCAGGCTCGGGCACGGGTGCTGCCGCGGAGTACTTCCGCAAGACGGCCACGCGCTCGGCGACGGGCGTCGACGCGCCGAAGGCCAAAGCTGCTTAATTCGAATGGGCGGTGCCTCCACGAGGTGCCGCCCTTCTTGCTTCATGTCCCGCGGGCAGCAACGTGCTGCCGCGCGCGGGGAACGCACATCGCTTAGAAGAACAAACCGCGAGGAAATGTCTCAATGAGCTATACTCTTTATCCGCTCCGCAAGCAGCGCCTGCAGCGTAGCGAGCTGGCCGTTCCCGGCTCCAACCCGACGATGATCGACAAGGCGCTGACCAGCGCCGCCGACTATATCTTCTTGGACTGCGAAGACGCCGTGGCTCCTCCCGACAAGGAGCAGGCCCGCAAGAACATCATCCAGGCGCTGAACGACATCGACTGGAAGGGCGCCGGCAAGACGATGTCGGTGCGCATCAACGGCCTCGACACGCACTACTGCTGCCGCGATGTCGTCGACATCGTCGAGCAGGCGGGCTCGAAGCTCGACACCATCCTGATCCCCAAGGTCGGCACGCCGGCCGACGTCTACGCCATCGAGAGCTTCGTCAGCCAGATCGAAGTCGCCAAGGGTCTGCCGCACCAGATCGGCATGGAAGCGCTGATCGAAACGCCGCTCGGCATGGCTAACGTCGAAGCCATTGCTGCTGCTCCGAGCCGCCTTGAAGCCATGCACTTCGGCGTTGCCGACTATGCCGCCTTCAACAAGGCGCGCACCGTGGTGATCGGTGGTCTGAACCCCGACTATCCGGGCGACCAGTGGCACTTCGCCCTGTCGCGCATGACGGTTGCCTGCCGTGCGTTCGGCTTGCGTCCGATCGACGGGCCGTTCGGTGACTTCTCGGATCCGGATGGCTACACGGCTGGTGCGAAGCGCGCTGCCGCACTTGGCATTGAAGGCAAGTGGGCGATCCACCCCTCGCAGATCGAATTGGCCAACGCCGTGTTTTCGCCGACGGATGCCGAAGTCAAGAAGGCTGAACGCATTCTCGAGGCATTGAAGGAAGCCGAAGCGCAGGGCAAGGGTGCTGCCTCGCTTGACGGCAAGATGATCGACGCAGCGTCGGAGAAGATGGCGAAGAACCTCCTCGCGACGAACGCAATAATCAAACAGCGCAAGAAATAAGAGCCGTTTCAGGAAACCCCCAAGGAGTTCCCCAATGGATATCCACGAGTATCAAGCCAAAGAACTGCTCTCGAAGTTCGGTGTGCCGGTGCCGCGCGGCGGCTTGGCCTACAGTCCCGAGCAGGCTGCCTATCGCGCCACCGAACTGGGTGGTTCGGTGTGGGCGGTGAAGGCGCAGATCCACTCCGGCGCACGCGGCAAGGCCGGCGGCGTCAAGATCTGCAAAAACGACGTCGAGATCGAGAAGGCAGCCGAAGACATGCTCGGCCGCCGCCTGGTGACGACGCAGACCGGCCCTGCCGGCAAGCTCGTCTCGCGCATCTACGTGGAAGAAGGTACGGACATCGACAAGGAGTTCTACCTCTCCTTCGTGATGGATCGCGCGGCCGAACGCATTGTCGTCGTCGCCTCGGCGGCCGGCGGCATGGACATCGAAGAGATCTCGCACAACCAGCCGGACACGATCATTCGCGTGTCGGTCGACCCGGCCGTCGGCATGCAAGCCTTTCAGGCGCGTGAAGTGACGTTCGGTCTCGGCGTCGAACCCGATCTCGTCTCGAAGTTCGAACGCACGATCCTCGGCTGCTACCGCGCCTTCCGCGACCTCGACGCAACGATGGTCGAGATCAACCCGCTCGTCATCACGAAGCAGAAGAACGTCGTCTGCCTCGACGCAAAGATGAGCTTCGACGAAAACGCCCTGTTCCGCCGCCCGCACATTGCCGAGCTGCGTGACAAGAGCCAGGAAGACCCGCGCGAGACCTACGCCAACGATCGTGGCCTCTCTTACGTCGGCCTCGATGGCGACATCGGCTGCATCGTCAACGGCGCCGGTCTGGCGATGGCCACGCTCGACATGATCAAGCTGGCCGGCGGCGAGCCCGCCAACTTCCTCGACATCGGCGGTGGCGCCAGCCCCGAGCGCGTGACGAAGTCGTTCCGCGCGGTGCTCAAGGACAAGAACGTCAAGGCGATCCTGGTCAACGTGTTCGCGGGCATCAACCGCTGCGACTGGGTTGCCAAGGGTGTCGTCGACGCGATCAAGGAGCTGGAAATCAAAGTTCCGGTGGTCGTGCGTCTGGCCGGCACAAACGTCGAAGAGGGCGTCCGCATCATCAATTCGAGCGGACTCACCCTCATCAGCGCCGACACGCTGGGCGAAGCGGCCAAGAAGGCCGTGGATGCCGCCAAGAGCAACGCCAAAGCCGCCGCGTAAAGGGAGGACATAACAATGGCAATCTTCATCAACGAAAATACGCCGATCCTCATCCAGGGCTTTACCGGCCGCATCGGCACGTTTCACGCTCAGGAAATGATCGACTACGGCACCAACGTCATCGGTGGCGTGACGCCCGGCAAGGGCGGTACGACGCATCTCGGCCGGCCGGTGTTCAACACCGTCAAGGGCGCGGTGGACGAGACGGGCGCCGAAGCCTCTATCGTGTTCGTGCCGCCGCCCTTCGCGGCGGATGCGATCATGGAAGCGGCCGACAGCGGCATCAAGTACTGCGTCTGCATCACTGACGGCATTCCGGCACAGGACATGATCCGCGTGAAGCGCTACATGCGGCGCTACAAGAAAGAAAGCCGCATGATCCTGACCGGCCCGAACTGCGCCGGCACGATCTCGCCGGGCAAGGCGATGCTGGGCATCATGCCCGGGCACATCTACCTGCCTGGTCGCGTCGGCATCGTCGGGCGCTCGGGCACGCTGGGCTACGAGGCAGCGGCGCAGATGAAGGATCTCGGCATCGGCGTGTCGACCTCGGTCGGCATCGGCGGCGACCCGATCAACGGCTCGTCGTTCAAGGACGTTCTGGAACACTTCGAGAAGGACCCGGATACGGACGCCGTCATGCTGATCGGTGAAATCGGCGGCCCGCAGGAAGCTGCAGCCGGCGAATTCGTTCGCGATCACATGAAGAAGCCGGTGGTTGCCTACATCGCCGGTCTGTCGGCGCCGAAGGGTCGACGCATGGGCCACGCGGGTGCCATCGTTTCCGCGTTCGGCGAGTCGGCCGCCGAGAAGGTGGACATTCTGACGGGCTGCGGCGTGACGATGGCGGCAACGCCTTCGGAAATGGGCAGCACGATCGCCAAGGTCATCGGCCACAAGAAGGCTGCTTGATAGAACTGCGACGGCCTCCGGCGTATTGTCCGGAGGCTGTCATTATCCGACCAGACGCATTGACTGCGCTGGCTTGGAGCGCGTCCGATTTCGATGGAAACGCACCAAAGGCACGAACGCACTCTATTTTACCTAGGATCTGATTAACACATCTCGATCAGGCTCTAGCAATCCGCGCGCGCTTCAAGAAGTCCGCCCTGAACCGGACTCGGTTAGAGCTGCCGCGTTTCCCCGTTCGCGGGAGGAGGAACTGTCGTGGAACAGGTAAAGCCGCGTGTCGTGCACGAGCCATTCGACGAGATCATTCTGCGGGATGAGCTGCGCGAGCTGCGCAAGAAAATTCCCGACCAACCGGGCCTCAATCCGATCATCCGCGTCGCCTTCGAGCTGTCGCGGAAGCTGGAGTCGGAACAGATCACCTTCGACGAGTTGAAGGCGCTTGCCGGCCGCCTGATGGACCGGGCCTGCGTGCATCGCGCCAAGAACCTGCGCGAGCGCATCGGCTTCGTCGATCACCAGACGACGCTGAAGGAATTCTCCGAGGCGATCGCCAAGAGTGTCGGTAGCGACGCCGGTTCGGCAGACGCATTCGCCGCCTTTGACAAGCGCTGGACGCGGGCACGCGCTGGCATCGTCTTTACCGCGCATCCGACGTTCGGCGTGTCAGACGCGCTGTCGCGGCGCATGATCGAGATCGCGACGGGGGACAGCGACAGCAAGATCGGCGTGCCGCACCGGCCCGACGATGGCATCACGCTCGACTACGAGCACCAGCGGGCGCAGGATTCGATCAACAACCTGCGCGATGCGTATCTCGACCTGCTCAACACGTTCTTCTCGGTGGCAGCGGCCGGGTTCGGCGACAAGGCCTACAAGCTGAAGCCGAAGCTGATGTCGATCGCGTCGTGGGTGGGATACGACCTCGACGGACGCACGGACATCAACTGGGACTATTCGTTCCTGACGCGTATCAAGGAGAAGCGGGCAGCACTCAACGACGTACGCGAACGCTTCCTCGTCCTGAAGCACAAGCTGGGCGACGGCGGCGAGATCCAGCGGCTTGGACGCCAGGTGACCGGCAAGCTCGACCTGGCGATTGCGGCCGTCGACGAACAGATCAAGGGTCTGGAAGAGAACACGGCCGCCAAGGGCGCCGGTGGATCTCTGGCCCGGGCCGCCAACATCATCACGCGTTCGGACGGCTACAATCTCACGACGACGGAGCCGATCGTTTCGCTGCTGGATCAGTTGATCGACGTCATCGACCAACCTCAGATGAAGCGGTCCGTGGCAGCGCTGTCGGGGCTCACCATTGCGACGGGGCTCGGTAACTCGCACATCCACGTGCGCATCAATGCCGTGCAGATGAACAACGCCTTCCGAGCCTTCGTGCACGAGCCTTGGACGCGCGATCTCGGCGAGCGTCAGGCGCTGGCGCGCATCGTGGAGATGATCCGCGAGGCCAAGCCGCAGGAGGTGAACTTCGAGACGCTGGACCTGGAGACGGCAACGGCGATTCGTCAGTTCGCGATGATCGCGCAGATCCAGAAGCACATCGATCGCGAGACGCCGATCCGCTTCCTGATCGCGGAATGCGAGAGTCCGGCGACGATCCTGATCGCGGTGTTCTTCGCCAAGCTGTTCGGCGTATCGGAGATCGTCGACATCTCGCCGCTGTTCGAGACCCCGCTGGGCCTGGAAACCGGCGTGCGCATGATGGAGCGCCTGCTGGAGGAGAAAGCCTATCGCGACTACGTCAAGGGTCGCGGCCGGTTGTGCATCCAGACGGGATTTTCGGACGCGGGTCGCTTCATTGGTCAGATCGCGGCGACGCTGTCGATCGAGCGCCTGCATCATGGGCTGGCGGAGGCGGTGGCCAAGGCGAACATGCCGGAGGTCGAGACGCTGATCTTCTCGACGTTTGGCGAGTCGATGGGCCGCGGCACGCATCCGGGCTCGCTCAAGCGGCGGCTGCGTTATGTATTCTCGGATGAATCGCGCCGGCGTTTCGCCAAGCGCGGGTTGCCGCTGAAGCACGAGACCAGCTTCCAGGGTGGCGACGGCTATCTTTGGTTCGCCAACAAGCAGCTGTCGGCGCGCGGGCTGGCGACGATCGTGCTCGACGGTGAGGATCCCGAACTCGACGTCCACGATCCCTTCTATGACGATACCAATCTCAGCCTCGACTTCCTGCTGCGGCTGCGGTCGTACCAGCAGAACCTGTTCGCGCATCCCGGCTATCGGGCGCTGCTCGGCGCGTTTGGGCCGAATCTCCTGTTCAGGACCGGGTCGCGGGCGGTGAAGCGGCAGAGCGATACGGGGACGGTCGCCGATCGCGGCGATCCGGCACGCATGCGCGCCATTCCCAACAATGCCATCTTGCAGCAGTTCGGCTACGTCGCCAACGTGGTGGCGGGGTTGGGCGCGGCGGTGGGATCAGAGCGGGATCGCTTCGTCGAACTGGCGCGCAAGTCGCCGCGGCTTAGGCCGTTGATCGAGATGATCGCGCGCGGCAAGACGCTGTCGAGCCTCAATGCCGTCGGTGCCAACGCCATCGTCTTCGACCCGGGTTTCTGGGCGTCGCGGGCGGCGTGGGCGCGCGAGCCGCACCTGGCGGCGGCCTTCCGATCGCTGTCGACGCATCTGCTCGACGATACGCGGGCCGATGCGATCAGCGGTTTGGCGCACCACTTGCGGCTCGATGCCATTGATCTGCACTCGATTCTGGAAGACATCGGCCTGGAAGGCGGCAAGATCCCCGACGATTTCCGCCTGGAACTCGACCTGCTGCAGGCCATCCGGCTGGCGTTGATCATGCGCGTCTTCATTCTTGCGGCGCAGTTGCCGAAGTTCTCGACGCGTAACGACCTCTCGCACAACCAGATGTTCAACTGGGCGCTCGGGCTGGAAGTGCCGGAAGTCATTTCGGTCATGCGCATGGCATTTCCGAAGCGGCACATGACCGCGCACGACGCATCGGCGAAATACGACGAGAAGGCGACCTACCGGCCGCAAGGCATCGATGACTACGGGCGCATCGAGACGGAGATCCTGGAACCGATGGAGCAGTCGTACGAATTCATTCGCGAAATCGGGACCGGCATCACGCACCATTTCGGCGCGTTCGGCTGACACCCGACAGGTGGATCAGCCCGGGGTCGGCCTGATCCATCCCTTTTGCCGAACGCGGCGAACGGTGCGAAACACGCGCTTTGCCCGTCTTGCGTGAGCGGGAGGCGCGACGAGGCAGAAGCAGGGCAGCACCGGACGATAGGCAATGCGGCGCAACAGCTGGCGCGTCTTTTCCTGACGGACGAGGACGATATCTTCCATGGCGGGCATTAACGCATGACTTGCGACTTGGTGCCAGTCGCTGGAGAACGACAGCTAGCGCATCTTGCCTTTGGGCAGGGCGGAGGCGGGAAGCGAGAAGACTTCGCCTTCGCTGCCTTCGGTGTCGAGCCAGGTGAAGGGCAGATCCGAAAACTCGGCTTCGACGGTCTCGTTGGTCTGGCCGACTTCGACGACAAGGGTGCCGCCAGGCGCCAGGTGCGAGCGTGCGTCCTTCAGGATGCGGCGGATAAGGTCCAGGCCGTCGTCGCCGCCGAGGTGGGCCAGCTGCGGCTCGGCCCGGTACTCAGGCGGGAAGGCAGCAACGGCGTCCGAGGTTACGTAGGGCGGGTTGGAAATGATGATGTCGTAACGCTCGCCGACGAGGTCCTTGAACAGGTCGGAGCGCACGAGGCGGACGCGGTCTTCCAGGTCGTAGTCGGCGACGTTGATCCTGGCAACCGCAAGCGCGTCCGACGAAATGTCGACCGCGTCGACCGCGGCGTTGGGGAACTCCAGCGCGGCGAGGATGGCGAGGCAGCCGGAGCCGGTGCACAGGTCGAGAATGCGATTGATCCGCCACGGCTCGGCGGACGTGAGAGATTGCGCGTCCTTGGCCAGCAATTCACCGATGAAGGAGCGCGGCACGATCACGCGTTCGTCGACATGGAAGCGATGGCCGGAGATGTAAGCGGCACCGGTGATATAGGACGCAGGCTTGCGGGTCGTCACGCGCTGATCGATAGCGTGAAAGACGACGCGGCGTTCGGCTGCCGTCAGGCGGGCGTCGAGCCAGGGGTCGATGTCGTCGATCTCCAGGTGCAACGTCGACAGGAGCATGAAGGCGGCTTCATCCAGCGCCGTTTCGGTGCCGTGACCGTAGACCAGCTTGGCCTCGTTGAAGCGGCTGACGGCATAGCGCAGCCAGTCGCGGACCGTCAGCAGGTCTTCGGTGGGGGAGAGTGGTGTGGTCATCGGACGGCTCGCGGCAGGTGGCAACCGCAGAGACGTAACCCAGTCCGCTGCGGGCGCCTACTGTCTTCGTGTACGCCGCTTGAGGACGAAACTGCGCGGCATGATGACGTTTCTTCGGTATTCGACTTGGCGCGAGGAGCGCAAACGGCCAATATCGGCGCAACCGCCACCGGGCGCCTGGCGCCATCGGTGGCTTAGAAACACACGTCGGGAGGAGCTACACCAGTGTCTGTGAAGTCTGACATCGAGATTGCCCGCGAGGCAAAATCCAAACCAATTCAGGAAGTTGCTTCAAAGGTCGGCATTCCGGCCGATGCCATCGTGCCGTATGGCATCACGAAGGCGAAGGTGTCGTTCGATTTCATCGACAGCCTCAAGAGCAAGCCGGACGCCAAGCTGGTGCTGGTGACCGCCATCAGCCCGACGCCGGCCGGTGAGGGCAAGACGACGACGACCGTGGGCCTGACCGACGGCCTCAACCGCATCGGCAAGAAGGCGATCTGCTGCCTGCGCGAGCCCTCGCTCGGCCCGTGCTTCGGCATGAAGGGCGGCGCTGCCGGCGGTGGCTATGCCCAGGTCGTGCCGATGGAAGACATCAATCTGCACTTCACCGGCGACTTCCACGCCATCACCTCGGCCCACAACCTGCTGTCGGCGCTGATCGACAATCACATCTACTGGGGCAACAAGTGTCAGATCGACAGCCGGCGCGTCGCCTGGAAGCGCGTGCTGGACATGAACGACCGCGCGCTGCGATCGATCGTCAATTCGATGGGCGGCGTCTCGAACGGCTACCCGCGCGAGGACGGTTTCGACATCACGGTGGCGTCGGAAGTGATGGCCATCCTCTGTCTGGCGATGGACCTCAAGGACCTCGAGCGCCGGCTCGGCAACATCGTGATCGGCTACACGCGTGACAAGAAGCCGGTGCTGTGCCGGGACGTCAACGCGCAGGGTGCGATGACGGTGCTGCTGAAGGATGCGCTGCAGCCCAACCTGGTGCAGACGCTGGAGAACAACCCGGCCTTCATTCACGGCGGCCCGTTCGCCAACATCGCGCACGGCTGCAACTCGGTGCTGGCGACGAAGACGGCGCTGAAGCTCGCCGACATCGTGGTGACGGAAGCCGGCTTCGGTGCGGATCTGGGGGCTGAGAAGTTCTTCGACATCAAGTGCCGCAAGGCCGGCATTGCGCCGTCGGCCGTGGTGCTGGTGGCGACGGTGCGCGCGCTCAAGATGCACGGCGGCGTGGCGAAGGACGACCTGAAGCACGAGAACGCGGGCGCCGTGGCCAAGGGCTGCGATAACATGAAACGGCACATCGAGAACGTGAACAAGTTCGGCGTGCCGGTCGTGGTGGGCATCAACAAGTTCATCACGGACACGGAAGCCGAAGTGCAGGAGGTGATGAAGGCGGCCGAAAGCATGGGTACGCGCGCGTTCCTGTGCACGCACTGGGCCGACGGTGGCAAAGGTACCGAGGCGATAGCGCAGCACGTGTCGGAGCTTGTCGGCTCGGGCAAGGCGAACTTCAAGCCGCTCTATCCCGACGACATGAGCCTACGCGACAAGGTCAAGACCATCGTGACCGAGATCTATCGCGGCGCCGACATTTCCTGCGATAGCAGCATCGAGGCGCGCTTCAAGGAGCTGGAGGCCGGCGGTTACGGCAAGTTCCCGGTGTGCATGGCGAAGACGCAGTACTCATTCTCGACCGATCCCAGCAAACGTGGTGCGCCCACGGGCCACATCGTGCCGATCCGCGAGCTGCGGCTGTCCGCCGGCGCGGAGTTCATCGTGGTGGTGACGGGCGAGATCATGACGATGCCCGGGCTGCCGAAGGTTCCGGCGGCGGATTCGATCCGCCTCAACGACCACGGCCAGATCGAGGGACTGTTCTAGGATCGAAGGATTGCAGACTTGGGAGGGCCCGTCGCAAGGCGGGCCCTTTTGTTTTACGCGCGGCTACTTCTCTACGAACGCCTTTTCGATGACGAACTCAGCGGGGTCGCCGAGGTGGCCTTCGCGGAAGCCGCGGGCGAGGTAGTAGTCCTTGAGATCGCGCAGCATGTCGGGGCCGCCGCAGACCATGGCGCGGTCGTGCTGGGCGGAGAGCGGTTCCAGGTCGAGGTCGGTGTAGAAGTGGCCGGAGGCGACGAACTCGGTCACGCGGCCCATGGCCTTGAACGGTTCGCGCGTGACGGTGGGGTAGTAGATCAATTTGGCGCGCATCGCTTCACCGAGATACTCGTCGCGCGGCAGCTCGTGCATGATGCGGTCGCCGTAGGCCAGTTCGGAGACCAAACGGCAACCGTGCACCAGCACGATCTTGTCGAAGCGCTCGTACATCTGCGGGTCGCGGATGAGGCTCATGAATGGGGCGAGACCGGTGCCCGTGCCAAGCAGGTAGAGGTTACGGCCGGGGCGCAGGTTGTCGAGCACGAGGGTGCCGGTCGGCTTTTTGCCGACGAGGATCTGGTCGCCTTCCTTGATGTGCTGGAGGCGTGACGTCAGCGGTCCGTTGGACACCTTGATGGAGAGGAACTCCAGGTGGTCGTCGTAGTTGGCGCTGACGAGGCTGTAGGCGCGTGTCAGCGGCTTGCCCTCGACCTCCAGGCCCATCATGACGAACTGGCCGTTGTCGAAACGCAGCGTCGGGCTTCGCGTAGCCGTGAAGGAGAAGACCGTGTCGGTCCAGTGGCGGACGGACAGGACGGACTCGTTGGTGAATGCAGCCATGACATGCTCTGTGCGGATACATTGAGGCCGCCGCCGGACAGCCGATAGCCCTGCTAGCACGGTGGGCCGAATGTCGGAAGACGTAGAGGCGACAGTGACGCGGTCGGTGCTACAGGACGTCAGGCCGCCGCCGGCTCTGGGGAAAGCCGTTGGAGCTTCAGCAAAGGAACCGGAAAGGTCACAGCAACGTTGTTGTGGCGATTGAAGCAAACGTGCGGAGACACTTACATGCGCTACGTAATCCTTTGGCTGGCCGGTGTGCCGATCGTTGGCATCATTCTGTTGCGCGTGCTGGGACTTATCTAGTCGAGCCGCGAGACGGTTAATGCCAGAGGCCCCGTGCTTCGCATCACTTGAGCCGCATTGCGGCATTTCCTGACATTACGAGCCGCATTGCGGCTTGGGTCGAACCGGACTACATCTCTCGCAATTCCGTCCTTCCAGGCCGTGATTGCGAGAGATGTCCGTTTCAGCTCCTCACACATCCATGCCGAGCGGCCCTGGCGCCGCAGCGACCGCCAAGTCATCCTTGGCAGGGCTTAGCCGCGACCGGCTGCGTGCGGCCATGCTGCAGGCCGGTGTTGCCGAGAAGCAGGCGCGCATGCGCGTCAACCAGCTGTGGCGCTGGCTGTACGTTTCGGGTGCCACGTCGTTCGACGACATGACGGACGTGTCGAAGGATATGCGCAATCAGCTCAGTTCGCAGTTCACACTGGACCGGCCGGAGATCGTCAGCGAGCAGGTGTCGGTGGACGGCACGCGCAAATGGCTGCTGCGGTTGCCCAAGCGCGGCCACGAGATGCGCGCGCCGGAGGTGGAAACTGTCTACATCCCGGAATCGGATCGCGGCACGCTGTGCATTTCGAGCCAGGTCGGCTGCACGCTGAATTGCTCGTTCTGTCACACGGGAACGCAGCGGCTGGTGCGCAATCTCGAAGCGTCCGAGATTGTCGGACAGATCCTATTGGCGCGCGATCGCATCGGCGACTGGCCGGGCGCGGAGCTACCGGAGAACGCGCACCTGCTGCCCAATTCAGATCGCAAGATCACGAACATCGTGCTGATGGGCATGGGCGAGCCGTTGTACAACTTTGACAACGTCAAGGAAGCGATGGCGATCGCCACGGATGGTGAGGGACTATCGGTCTCCAAACGCCGCGTGACGCTGTCGACGTCGGGCGTAGTGCCGGAGATCGCGCGCTGGGGTGGCGATACCGGCACGATGCTGGCGATTTCGCTGCACGCCACGCGCGACGAACTGCGCGACGAACTGGTGCCGATCAATAAGAAGTATCCGATTGCCGAGTTGCTGGCGGCTTGCCGCACCTATCCAGGCTTGTCGAACGCCAAGCGCATCACGTTCGAATACGTGATGCTGAAGGGCGTCAACGACAGCCCGGCCGACGCCAAAGCGCTGGTGCGGCTGCTGGCAGGCATTCCAGCGAAGATCAACCTCATCCCGTTCAATCCCTGGCCCGGCTCGCAGTACGAGTGCTCGGACTGGGAAACGATCGAGCGCTTCGCGGAGATCGTCAACAAGGCGGGTTACGCCAGTCCGGTGCGGACGCCGCGCGGGCGCGATATCCTAGCGGCCTGCGGGCAGCTGAAGTCGGCCAGCGAAAAGCTGCGGGCCACGCAGCGAACGGCGGCAGCGCCGCTCGACGCGTAAGGAGCGGCCCCTTGTTCTGGAGAACGGTCGGCCGCCTCATCCTGATCCCGATCGCGTTTGTGCTGGCGGCGTGCACGGCGGCGGCGATCGTTCTGTCGCTCGGCCTGGAGCACTTTACGCAGTCGATGCACAGCAGCGAGCCGGGCGTTGAAACCCTGACGCGGACGTTCGACATTATCCAGCAGGTCAGCGCGCTGACGTCGGGGCTGTCGATCATTCCGGCGCTGGCGGTTATCATCATCGGCGAGGTCGGTCGCATCCGGTCATGGCTGTACTACTTGATCGGCGGCGGGATTTCGCTGGCCTGCGTGCCGTTCCTGGTGCGGCTCAGCCAAAGCGAGGCGATGGTCATGCCGGCTTCGACGGTGTGGCAGGTGCTGGCGACGGCCGGTTTCGCCGCCGGTACGGTGTACTGGCTCATTGCCGGACGGAACGCCTGATTTCAGTAGAAAATTCAATGTAGTTGATAACCATGATGTTGCGCTGCAATATTCATTGTTGCGATGCAAAATCTCTGGTATAAGGGCGGCTCGGTCCCGGCACCTGCTTGGGCCCTTAACCCACGTTGGCGCGTTTCCGCGCCGTGGGAAGCCAAGGAGGCCGCGCTATGCTCGACGCTCGCATGCACGCTCGCCTGACCCAAAATTACAACGACGCTGCAATGGGTTACGCCAAGGCGTCGGCCGCAGCGATGAATGCGTTCGCGCAGCAGGCCATGGATTTCTGGTCGACACCGTCGCATCCGGCGGCCGTTCCGGTGGCGCGCCGGGATCACCTGTCGTGGTTCAATCCGAACGGTTCAACGTCGCATTGGGGCGTGGTCCAGCCTGTTGCCGCGCCGGCGCCCTTCAATCCCTGGCTGGCGATGATGCCCTGGGCGCAACCGGCTGCGCCAGCGCCTGTCGCCGCTCCGGCCAATCCGTTTCTGCTCTACATGCCTTGGGCGCAGGCTCCGGCGGTTCCGACGCCGGCCCCAGCGTTCAATCCCTGGATCGCGTTCATGCCCTGGGCTCAGCCTGCGGCCGCCCCACGCTCGTTCGGGCCGCCAGCGATGGCGCCGCAGCTCAACGCGATGAGCATGGCCTTCATGCCGTTCGCGTTCTGGTGGGGCAGTGCGATGCGCGGGCCGACGTTCGCGTGGCCGATGGCGTATTCAATGATCGCCCAGGGCGTACCCGACAGCGTGGCGTGGCCGACGGCCGAAGCCAACGCAGCCGTGCTCGATGCGACCGCGGTGCTCACCGAGCAGGCCCAGCAGACGTTCGCGTCGTACCAATCGGCGGGCGGGTTTGCCATGGCGCATGTTTGGGCGCCGAAGACGCTGGCAGCGTTTGCCACTCTGGCGCCACTGGCGGCGGTCTGGCAAATGCCAGGGACGCAACCGTCGCTGTTCTAAGCTGAAGTCTAGATCTACTGCTGATCTGTGAACGCATCGGGAGGCGGCTCTCGCGGTGGCTCGGGCGTTGCGGCGGCCGCTTTCTTGGCGGTGGCGGCTTTGCTCGCCTTGCCAGCATAGGCGCATGCGCCGGGGACGGGTTTGCCGTCTTCGCCGGGTGCACCGGGGGTCCAGGCACAGCCCGACGTTTCCTTACACAGCGCTTCGAACATGGTCGGGCAGCTGTCCTTGCTGCCCTTGGCCGCCGTCTTGTCGACCTTGGCGCACTCGCCTTTCGGTGGCGAGCCGTCGGCCCGGGCCATCGCCGACCAGGAACAGCCGGTGGCCTCCTTGCAGGCGGCCTCGAACAGGCCATCGCATGACACCTTCTTTTTGGCGGTGTTTTTGGCGGGCTTCTTCTCGGCGGCGGGTTTGGGGATGGCGTTTGCTGGCGGCGAAGCTGCGGGCGCTTCTTGCGCCGCGGGCATTTCGGCTGCGGGTGCACCTTGCCCCAACACTGGGGGGGCGGCTGTGCCGAGCGAAAAGGCGACCAGCGCCAGAGCTACAATCGATCGCATCGTCGTTGGACAGCTTGCACGCATGACACGCCTCTTTCCCGTTCAGTGACGATAGAGGCGCGGGGCGCGACAAAATTAGGGCGGATTTGGCTCGGGGGTCAGGCGCGTTTCGCCCAGGCCACAGCTTGCTCCAGGCGATCGTCGCCCCAGAACAGCTCGTCGTCCGCGGCAGTGAAGCTCGGGGCGCCGAAAATTCCCAGTGATTTCGCCAAGTTGGTGTTCTGCTTCAGGCGCTCCTTCACCTCGGGTTCCTCGGCGGCCCTGAGTGCCCTGGCAGGGTCCTGTCCGACCTTTTCGAGTGCCGAGGTGAGGACGGCCGTGTCGGCGATGTTGGCCTGATCCTGGAATTGGGTGGCGTAGACCGCGCGTGCGAACGGGGCAATCCAACCTTCACTCTGGCCGACGAGGGCGAGGCGCGCGGCCTTCAGGCTGTTGGCAGGGAAGACCTTGGGCATGGTGAACGGCAGGCTGCGGTCGCCGGCGATGCGGTCGATGTCGCGCACCATGTAGGCGCCCTTGGCGGGATAGAGATTGAAGGGCGAGGTGTTCCAGCCCTGTCCGGCGAAGATCGGACCAAGCAGGAACGGCTGCCACACGACCTCGACGCCTTGGGCGGCCGCCACGTCATCGATGCGCATGGCGGTCAAATACGAGTAGGTGGAGGCGAATTCGAACCAGAACGTCAGCTGCGGCATGCTTTACCTTTCGATCGCGGCGTAACGTAGCGACGGCAGTGCTTGTCGTGTCATGCACTTTGCCTATAGTGCGCCCGCATTTCAAAGGGTTGTGAGGAACGAACGATGACGACGAAGGCCGGCGCGCAAAAAGGCGTCAAGAAGGTGGTGCTGGCTTATTCGGGTGGGCTGGATACGTCGATCATCCTCAAGTGGCTGCAGCAGGAGTACGGCGCGGAGGTCATCACCTTCACGGCGGACCTCGGCCAGGGCGAGGAGTTGTCGCCGGCGCGCAAGAAGGCGGAGATGCTCGGTATCAAGCCGGAGAACATCTTCATCGAAGACCTGCGCGAAGAGTTCGTGCGCGACTACGTGTTTCCCATGTTCCGCGCCAACGCTGTGTACGAGGGTATCTATCTGCTCGGCACATCGATCGCGCGGCCGCTGATCGCCAAGAAGCAGATCGAGATTGCGCGCAAGATGGGCGCGGATGCCGTGTGCCATGGCGCTACGGGCAAGGGCAACGATCAGGTGCGTTTCGAACTCGGCTATTATGCGCTGGAGCCGGGCATCAAGATCATCGCGCCGTGGCGCGAGTGGCAGTTCAAGGGGCGCGAGGATCTGATCCAGTTCGCTCGCGATCACCAGATCCCGGTGGCGAAGGACAAGGAAGGCGAGTCGCCGTTCTCGGTCGACGCCAACCTGCTGCACTCTTCGTCCGAAGGCAAAGTGCTGGAAGATCCGGCCAAGAAGGCGCCGGAGCTGGTCTATCAGCGCACGATCTCGCCGATGGATGCGCCCGATAAGGTAACGACGATCAAGATCGGATTCCTCAAGGGCGATGCGATCTCGCTCGACGGAAAGCCGCTGTCGCCTGCGACTCTGCTCAAGGCGCTGAACGACCTTGGCCGCGACAACGGCATCGGCCGCATCGATCTCGTCGAGAACCGCTTCGTCGGCATGAAGTCGCGTGGCGTGTACGAGACGCCGGGCGGCACGATTTTGCTCGCAGCGCATCGGGCGATGGAGAGCATCACGCTGGATCGCGGTGCCGGTCACCTCAAGGACGAATTGATGCCGCGCTACGCGGAGCTGATCTACAACGGCTTCTGGTTCGCGCCGGAGCGGGAGATGCTGCAGGCACTGATCGACAAGAGCCAGGAGCATGTCGAGGGCGAAGTGACGCTGGAGCTCTACAAGGGCAACGTCATCACGGTCGGCCGTGAGAGCAAGAAGTCGCTGTACTCGCCGACACTGGTTACGTTCGAGGACGACAAGGGTGCGTACGACCAAAAGGACGCGCAGGGCTTCATCAAGCTCAACGCGCTCCGGCTGCGGACGCTGGAAGCACGGAATCGCGGCAAGCTCTAGGCTTCTTGCTGGGTCATCGGGCTTGTCGCAAGGATCCTCGCGCGTTGGCCAATCGAAGTACTCCGAGACCTGAAGGAGCATCTGCCGATGATCGTCATCAATCGAAACGGGCAGGCCGTGGTGATTACGGGCTGGCGCGCCTGGTTGATCGGAGCCGTGGCGTTTGTCGCGGGGGTCCTTTTATTCGGCGTCATCGCGTTCGTCATGCTGGGCGTTGCCATCACGCTTGGCGCGGTGCTGCTCATCGTGGTGCCGACGGCGATCATCGTGGCCTTCCTGGCGTCGGCGCTCGGGCGGAAGGTTTAGGGATTGCGCAACTTCGCGATTTCAGCCTGCAGCTCCGCGATCCTCTGCTCGTAGTCCGCGACGAGTTTTTCGACGGCGTCCATCGGGATCAGGCGGGGGATGTGCTGGGAGCAGTTGCGGTCCCAGGCTTCGAGCTTGAAGAGGATCGAGCGTTGCGGCGCCACCGAGACGCCTTCGCTGAGCTTTGCGAGTAGCGCGTCGTCGCCTTCGACGACGTGGGCGGTGCCCCACAGCTTGATGCGGATGCGGCGGGCGTAGTCCATCAGAAAGATGAAGGCGCGCGGGTTCTCGGCCAGGTTGCCGAGCGTGATGTATTGCCGGTTTCCGGCGTAGTCGGCGAAGCCGAGAGTCTTGTCGTCGACGACCTTGAGGAAGCCCGGCTCGCCGCCGCGGTGCTGGATGTAGGGCTGGCCGGCGGCGCTCGCGGTGGCGAGATAGAACGAGCCGATGTCCGCGATGAAGCGGGCGAGGTCAGGCGAGATGACGTCGGGCCAGCCGTCCATTGCTTCCATGCGCTCGAACATGCGGCGCGAGCCGCGCTGCTGCTGCTGCGCCTTGACGGACTCGCTGAAGGCGATGTCGGAAGCAGGTCTCTCCATCGCTTCGCTCCGCTCCGTTTAGATGGCCGGCATTGGAACATAACCAGGCAGCTGCTTGACGCGTGCGACCCAGCTGCCGACGTGAGGGTAGCTACCTAGCGCGACGCCGCCTTCGTGGCCGAGCGCGATGTAGGGCATACAGGCGATGTCCGCGATCGTCGGACGATTCAAAGCCAGCCACTCGCTTTGCGCCAGCCGCGCATCGAGGATCTTTAGTAGTCGCGCAGAATTTTCACGCGCGGAGGCGACGTCCAACTTGTACCCGAACTTGTCATGCAAGCGAGCGTCGTTGGGGCCGCGGGCGATTTCGTTCTCGGCGACCATCAGCCACTCGGTCACGAGCGACATTCCGGCGGGGTCGGTCGGCAGCCAAGACTCGCCGCCCCACTTGCGCGCGATATAGACGAGGATCGCCTGGCTATCGCGCAATACCAGATCGCCGTCGATCCATACGGGCAACTGGCCGAATGGATTGAGGTCGATCACTGGGCTCTGCTTATGGGCACCGGCCAGGAAGTCCACCGGAAGAACTTCGAGTGGCACGCCCAGCATCGCGCAGAGCAGCCGAACCTTGTAGCAGTTCCCCGACAATTCGAGGTCATAGAGCTTGGGCATGCGACGGCTCCGTCTTCGTGCTTTGACTGGTGGCGTTTACACGTGTGGACACGCTTACGTCAGATGGTATTTTTGGGAAGCTTTATCCCGAATTATGGGAGGATAGATCTTGGATCGTTTACGCGCGATGCGTGTCTTTGCTTCGGTTGCGGCCGCGGGCAGCCTCTCGGCGGCTGCGCGGAAGCTCAACCGGCCGCTGACGACGCTGAGCCGCCAACTCGTAGCTCTTGAGGACGAGTTGGGCGTCACCCTGATAACCCGTACGACGCGACGTTTGGCTTTGACGGAAGCCGGGCGTCTCTATCTCGAAACGTGCAAGCACGTGCTCGAAGAGATCGCGGAAGTTGAGGGTCGGCTGAGCGGAAGCGGTAGCCGGGTAAAGGGTGACCTGTCGATCACAGCGCCCGTGGTTTTCGGGCGGCTCTATGTGCTTCCGGTCCTGACTAAGTTTCTCGCCCAGCATCCGGAGGTCGATGCGCGGCTGCGTCTCGTTGATCGCCTGGTGGATCTGACCGAGGAAGACATAGACATCGCCATTCGCGTCGGGTCCCTGCCGGACTCGTCGTTGGTTGCCGCTAAAGTCGGGGAACTGCGCACGCTGACCTGCGCTTCGCCAAGCTATCTGCGCACGCGGGGGCGGCCGAACGAGCCGGCAGAGTTGGCCGGGCACGACTGCGTCGCTTTTGAAACGATCGGCGGCAGAGGAGGCAGCTGGTCGTTCAACAGCAAAGCGCACGGACGCCGTTCGGTTCGCATCCATGCGCGACTGACAGTGTCGACTGCCGAAGCGGCGATAGACGGGGCAGTGGCCGGCATCGGGATCACGCGAGTCCTGTCATACCAGGCGGCAGCGGCGCTCGCGCGCAAGAAACTCGTAACCGTGCTTGATGGTTTCGACGATACGCGATCACCTATCCATGTCGTGCGCCGAGAGGTGCGCCGTCCCAGTCCGCAGACGCGCTTGTTCGCGGAGTTTGCCGCACGCGAACTGCGGACCGCGTCTCGCTAGGATTTGGACGTTAAGCCAGCCGTTGGGCAAAGGGTCAGAAGCCCTTCATGAAACCGAAGACCACGCCCCAGGAGTCGACCGTATTTTCGACCTCGGCGGCCTTGAAGGCTTTCACTTTCATCGACGCACCATATTCGGGCATGTCGTAGTTGACGACGCCGCCGAGCATGAGGAGTTCGCCGCGGCGACCGTCCGGAGGTTGAATCGCCAAGCCGGGGATATCGTCGTCCTCAACTTGCTTTGCATAGAAGCCGGCTAGGCCGACTTGAAAGCGGCCGATGCGCTCCGTAATGGCGAAGTCGAGGTTGATGAGATCGCCGGTGAAATATTTAGTCTCCGGATTCTCGCGATAGTTGTTCCAGTAGAGCTTGGCGCTGAATTCGGTGCCTTCGGCGAGAAGCGGCGGAGTCGTGTAGGTAAACGCCACCGCGGGCGCGACATCCCAGATATTGGTGCCGATGCTAAGGGCCTGTTCGATAGGTTCGGAGCTGTCGAATTGTCCTACCGGGATGACAACGCCGACGGCGAGCATCACGGTCAGCCCTTCCATGATGGGATAGGCGCCGGCGTAGGTCGATGCCCGCGGCTTGGCAAACGAGCGCGACCAATCGAACTCGACGTAGGGATCGCCGAAGGAGACCGTGCAGCGGCTGTCCTCTCCCTCGAACAGGTGCCCGCACTGGTTGCCGGCGGGCACCATGCCGCCGACGCCGATGGAGCCACCGAGCACGTCGAGCTTCGGAACGTAATAGAGGAAGGTGCCGCTCACCTGCTTGGCCAGATGGGCATCGCGCAGTGGTGGAATAGTGCGGCCGTCGCCATCGACGAAATCCAACGTGCCGGCCGCAAGCACGGCGACGCCACCATACCAGCCCGGAGGCGGCAGCATGGCCGAGCGGATGTCGGTGCCGCCGATGGGGCCGGCGGCCGCTGGCCCCTCGACCGCGTGGGCGGAGCCGGCGGAGGCCAAAAGTGCGACGGAACAAACACCGACAAAAACTTTGAGCACGGAATTGCTCCAATAAATGAAACTGTTAATCAGCTTAGTCGGGCACGGGCGGTTGTGATGTCGCAATCGTGCATCTACCACGGGAAAATCAGGCCAGAATGGCTCGTCTTCGCTTCCCTTGAGGTTCAACTTGCGTCCCGCTAAGGAGCGAGCGGACCCTCTTGGTTCGCTTCCCATGCGACGCCTTGCAATCGCCGCGGTGGGGCCGTCAGTGTTTTGCGCCGTTCAGCTCAGCGGCGCCGAGGCCATAGTGAACGCATGACTCGCTCGTCATTAAACACGACACTCCGACGACTGTATATCCTGCTTGGCGTCTTGCTCGTGCTTTCGCTGGTGGCGAAGTTCAAAGATCACATCCCCGGTATCGCGGGAACGGGATGGGATCGCGCGCTCAACGACGTTTATGAGTACCTGAGGGACATGTCGTTGCTGATCGCGACGGGCGGCGTCGCCTATCTCACCAACGTGTTCCAGAAGCGGTCCAGCTTCACCGAAAGCCTGGAAGAGGAATGGCGCGGCATCGTGCGCACCAAGGCGACGTTGTACACCTTCTGCGAAAAGCCGTTTCCCTCGACGGAGGACTATCTGGCGGCGTTCTCGGCGATTTCGTCGACCATCGATAATATGCGGATCGTGTATCGCAACGTGGGGGAGACGGACAGCCTGATCGGGCTTTACCCCTATGCGCCGCTGCACGACATGCGCCGCGCATTGCAGACGCTGGATCCGCGCAAGCGCCAGGATATTCCGCCGGACGAGCGCAAGCTGGTGCGCGATGCCATCCTGCAGGCGTTCTATGCGCTGCGCGAAACGTTCCTGGAGGAGCTCGATCTGGACGAGCCGGTCCATGCCTTGCTGGCGACGGCGTCGCGACGGTCGAAGCAGGAGGGGGCGACGGGGCGCGCCGTGCGCCTGCAGGAGAGCCAGAGTCGCCGGAGCGAGGATTCACAGGCTTCGCGAACGCAAGTCGACCAACTGCTGTGGGGGCTGCGGGACGCGGAGAAGGCATCAGGGCAGAAACGCTAACGGAGCGTTCGCCCTGAACCAGGCCGTCAGGCGGCGTCGACCGTTGAGCCGCGGACGAAGTGGTCGCCGTGAATCGAGGCGTAGGCGGCGTTGACGCGGCGGGCCATGCCGGCGAGGTAGACGGCAACCTCCTCGGGAAGCTCGGCGTTGGCGTAGCGGTCCGGATGATAGAGCTTGGCCAGCTTGTGGTAGGCCTTCTTGACCTCCGCCAAGGGGGCCCCGCGGGGAACGCCGAGTACGTCGTAAGGATCGACGCTGTCGTTGGTGGCGTGCAGGCGGACGTTGATGTCGGACGGCTTGGGAACGTTGCTGGGCTCAATCGCCAGGATCTCGGCCTTTGCCAGATAGGTCTTCTCGCCGCCGTAAGGGTGGAATTCGACGAATGCCGCCTGGCTGTTAAGCACGTCGTCCAGGGTCTTCTGGAAAGGCAGGACGATGCGGCCGCGCTCGGTGGCGCCGCTGGTCCGCTTCAAAGTGACCGGTACTGCCGTCTGTACCGCTTCGGGCTCATAACGCCGGAACATTTGGTACGCCCTCGTCTCAAACTGGTACGAAATTCATAAACTTGCGACTGTTTGGAGCATACCTTGCAACCGGCGTGCTAGCGACTGGCGGAAACTGCAGCGATATGTTACTGCCCGCGCTCAATATTGCGCCGCACAACGCGCCCAACCTGGACTCCCAATGGACCTCCGTAACATCGCGATCATCGCGCACGTCGACCATGGCAAGACCACCCTGGTCGATCAGTTGCTCAAACAATCCGGCGCCTTCCGCGACAACCAGAAGGTTGCCGAGCGGGCGATGGACTCCAATGACCTGGAGCGCGAGCGCGGCATCACCATTCTGGCCAAGTGCACATCGGTCGTCTGGAAAGACACCCGCATCAACATCGTCGACACGCCTGGCCACGCCGACTTCGGCGGCGAGGTGGAGCGAATCCTGAACATGGTCGATGGCGTGGTCGTGCTGTGCGACGCCTCGGAAGGGCCGCTGCCGCAGACCAAGTTCGTGGTGTCGAAGGCTTTGAAGCGCGGCTTGCGACCGATCGTGGCGATCAACAAGATCGACCGGCCCGACGAGCGGCATCAGGATGTGCTGAACGAGATCTTCGATCTGTTCGCCAACCTCGACGCCAGCGACGAGCAGCTGGACTTTCCGGTGCTGTACGGCTCGGGCCGCGACGGCTGGATGGCCTTGGATCCGGCAGGGCCCAAAGAGGACCTGGCGCCGATGTTCGACCTCGTGCTGGCGCATGTGCCGCCGCCGGCCGTGGACGATGGGCCCTTCACGCTGCTGGCGACGACGCTGGAAGCCGATCCGTATCTGGGTCGCATTCTGACAGGGCGGATCTCGTCGGGTACCGTGAAGCCAAACCAGTCGCTCAAGGCGCTCAGCCGCGACGGCAAGACGATCGAGTCGTTTCGCGTGCAGAAGGTGCTGGCGTTCCGCGGGCTTGAGCGCACTGCGGTCGAGAGCGCTTCGGCAGGCGATATCGTCGCTCTGGCCGGCATGAGCGAAGCCAACGTGTCGGACACCCTGTGCGATCCCGGCGTGGACGAACCGATCCACACGACACCGGTCGATCCGCCGACGCTGTCGATGACATTTCGCATCAATGACGGCCCGTTCGCGGGCCAGGAGGGCGACAAGGTTCAGAGCCGCGTCATCCGCAACCGGTTATTCAAGGAAGCCGAGCGCAACATCGCCGTCAAAGTCGGCGAGTCCGAGGACAAGGACGCATTCGACGTTTCAGGGCGTGGCGAGCTTCAGCTGGCGATCCTGATCGAGAACATGCGTCGCGAGGGCTTCGAGCTGACTGTGTCGAGGCCAAAGGTCGTTCTGAAGGCCGGCGAGAACGGCGAGAAGCTAGAGCCGATCGAGGAAGTCATCGTCGACGTTGACGACGGGCATACCGGCGTGGTGGTCAAGAAGCTGGCGGAGCGCCGCGGCGATCTCCTGGAAATGCGCCCCTCGGGCGGCGGGCGCACACGCATGGTGTTCCATGCGCCCACGCGCGGGCTGCTCGGCTATCAGAGCGAGTTGCTGTCCGACACGCGCGGCACGGCGGTCATGAACCGCATCTTCCACGCTTACGCCCCGTACAAGGGTGAGATCCAAGGTCGCCGTACGGGCGTGCTGATCTCCAACAGCGACGGCGAAGCCGCGGGCTACGCACTGTTCAATCTGGAAGACCGCGGCCCGCTGATGATCGGGCCGCAGACGCGGGTCTATACCGGTATGATCGTCGGCGAGCACAGCCGCGAGAACGACCTGGAAGTGAACGTCATCAAGGGCAAGAAACTGACGAACGTGCGCGCGTCGGGCAAGGATGAGAACGTCAACCTGACGCCACCGATGAAGATGACGCTGGAAAAGGCAATGGCCTACATCACCGACGAAGAGCTGGTGGAAGTCACGCCCGAGCAGATCCGCCTGCGCAAGCGCTGGCTTGATCCGAACGAGCGCAAGAAGCAGGAACGGTCGCGCAGTTCGACGGCTGCGGCATAAAACGACCTCTAGCCGCCCGTGTCCCGCGGCGCATTTCTCATAATGAGAACTCTGACAGTGCGGCGAAAGGCTATTCGCATCAGTGCTTTGATTGGTGCGACAATCTGCCTACATCGCATTATGAGAAGGTCATCAAATAGCGCTACGGATATAACGTAGCGTTGCGTTATAACCATAACGCAAGCACCGGACGTTAATGGAGGACTGATTCATGAAGAGACTGATCATCGCTGCCGCCGCAGCTGCGTTCTTTGCAGCACCGGCATTTGCAGACGAGAAGCCATCCGCTGACGAGGCCAAGGCACTGGCTGCCGCCGCTTCGGCCCTGGGCTGCTCGGGTGGCCAGCTCGAGAAGGAAAGCGAAGCAACAGGCCTGTTCGAAGTGAACGATGCCAAGTGCAAGGACGGCCAGTTCGACATCAAGTTCGACAAAGAGTTCAAGCTGTTGAACATGACGCGCGACTAAGCTTCGCGTGCCGCAAGGTCCAAGCACCTGCCAGTCGCACAAGCCGGTGGCTGGCAGTTTTTTCACGTGCGCCCCTGAACCAAGGCAGGAGAGGCGCGTTAACTGACGAAATCTTGGAAATGTTGCAAGCAAACAGGAGAAACTTTCATGATCCGCGCAAGCATTTTTGCCGTTGCCCTGGCTCTCTCGGGTTCGGTTGCTCTAGCTGACAGCCCCGTAAAGGACGCTGACGGCGCCAAGATCAAGGCGGCGCTCACGGCAGTCGGCTGCGAAGGCGGCAAGTACGAGCAGGAAACTGAAGCATCAGGCGTGTTCGAAGTCGACGATGCCAAGTGCAAGGACGGCCAGTTCGACTTCAAGCTCGACAAGGATTTCAAGATTCTGAGCAAGTCGGCTGACTAAGTCGATTCGTTCTGTCGATCGCATGCGGAGGGCGCCCACGTGGCGCCCTTTGCTTTTGAGCGGCGAATTCGCTGCACAAGTGTCGGGCTACTTTGACAGGATCGGCATGGCTCTCTAACTAGGTCGCAACAGGAGAGGCTGTTTCGTTGTCGCGCAGCATCAGCTTACAGGGCGAGACGTCGGACGTTTGGCCCAGCGGCGTGACGCCGACGGAGGAGTATCGCCTCGCCCTCGACCACATCCGCAATGAAACGGGACATCTGTTCGTCACCGGGCGCGCGGGCACGGGCAAGTCGACCCTGCTGCGCGCGCTGAAGGAGCTGGTGCGCGACGAATTGGTCATCGTTGCGCCAACGGGACTGGCTGCGGTCAACGTAGGCGGGCAGACGATCCATTCATTCTTCGGCCTGCCGCCAAGGCTGATCCGTAGCGACGATATTCGCCGCAGCCGCAACGGCGGCGTGATGCGGCGCATGAAGTACCTCGTCATCGACGAAGTCTCGATGGTTCGGTCCGACCTGATGTGGGCGATCGACCAGTCGCTACGCGTCAATCGCGGCCGGCCGCGCGAAAGCTTCGGCGGCGTGCGGTTGATCATGTTCGGCGATCTGCACCAGCTGCCGCCGGTCGTGCAGGAAGCGGAGGTGGCCGAGCACCTGGATACAACGTTTGGTGGGCCGTTCTTCTTCTCGACGCCGGCACTGCGCGAGGGCGGAGGAACGGTGCGGCTGGAGCTGTCGCATGTGTTCCGGCAGAGCGACCAGGCGCTGATCGATATTCTCAACAAGCTGCGCGACGGCGAGGCCGATCAAGACTCGCTTGAGTTCCTCAATCAGCGCGTCAATCCGGTGCGGACGCTGACCGAGGGAGACCCCTACGTCATCCTGACGCCGACCAACGCGGCGGCACAACGCATCAACATGGCCTACCTGGAAGCCCTGGGCGGCACACTGCGCAAGTACGAGGCTGGGATCAGCGGCGAGTACAACGCGGCGGTGCAGCCGACCGACGCGACGCTGCTGCTGAAGCCGGGGGCGAAGGTGATTCTTCTTCGCAACGATCCGGACAAGCGCTGGGTCAACGGCACGGTGGCGCGAATCTCGCGGCTGGACGAGAAGCGGGTCTGGATCTCGCTCAACGGCGAGGAATACGAGGTTGAGCCCGCGTCATGGGAAAGTCGGCGCTATGCGTTCGACAAGGACGCGGAGAAGATCGTTGAGACGGTGGCGGGAACGTTCAAGCAGTTTCCGCTGCGGCTGGCGTGGGCGCTGACCATCCACAAGGCGCAGGGGCTGACGCTGGACCGCGTCTACATCGATCTGGGGCGGGGCACGTTCGCCCATGGCCAAGCCTACGTCGCTTTGTCGCGGTGCCGGAGTCTCGAAGGACTCGCCTTGGCGCGGCCGCTCACGCCCCGTGACATTCTGTTCGATGTGTCAGCAACCGGATACCGGGACATCTTCCCGAGCCTCACGTAACTTCAGCGTCACCAACCACTTTTTCGCAGTTGCGAAATCTTTGCACGGAACGTCTGTATTGCACCTTGAGAAATATGCTTTATTAGCCGGATATTACTCTATAGTTTAGGTGTTTAGAGCGTCGCCGCAAAATTTTTGTTGCACCGCACCATGAGGCGGGTTATATAGATCCCGCAACGCAACAAGCGGTCCCCGCCGCGCCCCGTTCAACGCAAATGATTCATTGGGAGATCCAACCATGACCCAGCAGTTCAATCCGCAAGACTTCTTCACCGCCGCTAAGGATGCCCGCATCCCCGAGAACGTCCAGGCCTTCGCTGAAGAGAGCGTCGCGAAGACCAAAGAGGTGTACACGAAACTCAATTCGACCGCGAAGGACAACGTGAAGGTTCTCGAGGACGTGCTCGTTGCCTCGCATGCCGGTGCCAAGTCGATCGGCGAAAAGATCCTGCGCAACACGGAAGCCAACACCGAAGCCGCTTTCGCCGCCGCCTCCTCGATCGCCAAGGCCAAGACGCTGCCGGAAGCGCTCCGCCTCCAGACCAATTTCGTGCAGCAGCAGTTCGCCGTTGCCGGCGCCCAGACCAAGGAGCTCTTCGAGCTCTCCACGAAGGTCTACCAGCAGACGTTTCAGCTCATGAACTCGGCTGCCACCAAGTCGTTTGAGCAGCTGAAGACGTCGAACTAAGCCCTCCATTAGGACGACGCGGCCGTTCCTCCAACGGCCGATGACATGAGCCGGCGCCCTGGTCGTTATCGACCGGGGCGTTTGTCGTTGCGGACAGGGTATTTGCGCCCGGGACCAACATCGGGCACAACTCCGCCCGAAACATCAAGACGCATCAGACGAAAGCGCGCGACCAGCGTCGCGAGCGCAAGGTTGGACCCATGAAATTCACGCTGAGCTGGCTCAAGGATCATCTGAAAACGAAGGCGAGCGTCGAGGAGATCTCGAATACGCTGTCAGCGATCGGGCTCGAGGTTGAGAACGTCGAGGATCCGACAGCGAAACTCGGTGCCTTCACGATTGCGCGCATCGTCGAGGCCAAACAGCATCCCAATGCCGACCGGCTCCGCGTCGTGCAGGTGGAAATCGAGAAGGGTAAGCCGCCGGTCGAGGTGGTTTGCGGCGCGCCCAACGCGCGGGCGGGCCTCGTCGGCGTGTTCGCGCCACTCGGCACGTATATTCCGGGTTCCGACATCACTCTGGAGAAGAAGCCGGTGCGCGGCGTCGTGTCGAACGGCATGATGTGCTCGGACGCCGAACTGCAGCTGTCGGCTGAGAGCAACGGCATCATCGAACTCGACGCGGAGATGGCAAGCCATGTCGGCGAACGTTACGTCGACGTGCTGGGTCTCAACGATCCGGTGTTCGAGGTGAAGCTGACGCCGAACCGGCCGGACTGCACCGGCGTGCGCGGCATCGCCCGCGATCTGGCGGCGGCGGGGCTCGGCACGCTGAAACACGAGACACGTATCCAGGGCGTCGAGGGTGCTTTCGACTGTCCCGTCGATGTGAAGCTGGACTTCTCCAAGGACACGGCAAATGCGTGCCCGGTGTTCGCGGCGCGCTACGTGAAGGGCGTCAAGAACGGGCCGTCGCCGGCCTGGCTGCAAAATCGGCTGAAGGCGGTCGGGCTGCGGCCGATCAATGCGCTGGTGGACATCACGAACTACATCAGCCAGGAGCATGGGCGTCCATTGCACGTCTACGATGCCGACAAGCTGACCGGGCCGGTGCGCGCGCGGCTCGGTAAGGCGAGCGAAAAATTCGTTGGTCTCGACGGCCGCGAGCACTTGGTCGACGAGACGATGTGCGTGATCGCGGACGACAAAGGGCCACTCGGCTTCGGCGGCATTATGGGCGGCGAAGCTTCCGGTTCGACCGAGGCGACGACCAACGTCCTGATCGAGAGCGCGTACTTCGATCCACTGCGGACGGCTGCGACCGGACGCAAGACCGGTCTCGTCACGGACGCGCGCTACCGTTTCGAACGCGGCATCGATCCGCAATCGGTCATGCCGGGCCTCGATCTGGCGACGCAGATGATCCACAAGATCTGCGGTGGGGCGCCGTCGAAGGCGAAGGTGGCCGGCAAGGTGCCGGATACGCGGCGCGTCGTGGAATTCGACGTGGCGCGCGTGGAAAAGCTGACGGGGGTTGCGCTGGAGGCCACACGGATCAGGACGATCCTGGAGGCGCTGGGCTTCGAGATCAGCGGGACGGATGAGGCACTCACGGTCGTCGTGCCGTCCTGGCGGCCGGACGTGCATGGCGCAGCCGATCTCGTTGAAGAAGTGGTGCGCATCGCCGGTCTCGACCGCATTCCGCTGACGCCGCTGCCGCGGCTGGCCGGGATCGCGAAGCCGGTTTTGACGGAAAAGCAGAAGCGGGCGCGGCGGGCGCGACGTCTGCTGGCGGGTCGCGGCCTCGTGGAGGCGGTGACGTGGTCGTTCGTGCCGCGCGGGGAGGCGGTTCACTTCGGCGGCGGGGCTGCCGAGCTTGACCTTGCCAATGCGATCTCATCGGAAATGACGTCGATGCGGCCGACGCTGCTGCCGGGCCTGCTCACGGCGGTGGCGCGCAACCGCAATCGCGGCTTCAGCGACGCCGCCCTGTTCGAGCTTGGACAGGTGTATCGCGGAGCGGCGCCGGCCGATCAGCTGCAGATGGCGGCAGGCGTGCGCGCCGGCCAGGCAAAGCTGCGCGGCGCGGGGCGCACCTGGGATGGCAAGGCTGCCGATGCCGACGTATTCGACGTCAAGGCCGACGTGTTCGCCGTTTTGGCAGCTCTCGGGCTGGATGCAGCCAAGGCGCAGATCACGCGCGATGCGCCGGCCTGGTATCATCCGGGGCGGTCGGCCACGCTGCGGCTGGGACCGAAGGTCGTGCTGGCGCATTTCGGCGAGGTTCATCCCGAGACGCTGAAGGCGCTCGACGTGCCGGGGCCGGCCAGCGTGTTCGAGATCTTCCTCGACGCCCTGCCGGCCGAAAAGAAGAAATCTCGCGCCAAGCCGCCGCTGGCGGCCAGCGATCTGCTGCCGGTGCGGCGAGATTTCGCGTTCGTGCTCGATCGGGCGGTTGCAGCCGGCGATGTGATTCGCGCGGCGGCCAACGCGGACAAGACGCTAATTTCCAACGTCAGCGTCTTCGACGTATTCGACGGCGGTTCACTTGCGGCCGAAGGCAAGAAGTCGCTGGCGATCGAAGTGACGCTGCAGCCGGTTGCCGAAACGTTGACCGACAAGGCGATCGAGGCCGTCGCCGAAAAGATCGTTGCCGGGGTGAAGAAGGCCACGGGCGGCGAGGTGCGGGGCTGACCTTGAGCGCCACATCGGTCGCATGACTTGATTGCCTTGAGTAGCCTATAAGAGTGCCGCCGACGCGACGAGTAGCCTATAAATTGCCGCCGAATGCGGCGGCCGGCGGGCTGCCCTTCTGCCTCATTGCGACAAGCGCGACGGGACAAGCCGCGCCAGCTCGGGAGCCATGCTGCCAATGAACGATATGCCACAGGAATCCATCGTCGTGCCAAAGGGGCCGCTGCATCACGTCATCGTGGTGGGTGGTGGAGCCGGAGGGCTGGAACTGGCGACGCGGCTCGGCAAGAAGCTGGCGAAGCGCGGCAAGATCAACGTGACGCTGATCGAGCGCGCCCGGACGCATCTGTGGAAGCCCCTGCTGCATGAGATCGCCGCAGGCAGCATGGATGCAGACCGCCACGAGCTGGACTATCTGGCCCAGGGCTACTGGACGGGTTTCCAGTATCGCTACGGCGAGATGACCGGCATCGATCGCGACAAGAAGCAGGTTATGACGGCGGCGACCTACGACGACGAGCAGCGGATGATCACGCCGGGCCGCACGTTCACCTACGATACGCTGGTGATCGCCATCGGTAGCGTGGGCAACGACTTCGGGACACCCGGTGTTTCCGAGCACGCGATCATGCTGGATACGCCTGAGCAGGCGGAGCGATTCAATCGCCGCCTCGTCAATGCCTGTATCCGTGCCAACGCGCAGGAAACGCCGGTGCGGCCGGGTCAGCTGCACGTGGCCATCATCGGCGCCGGAGCGACGGGGACGGAGCTGTCGGCCGAGCTGCATCGCACGGCACGGGGTGTTGTGGCGTTCGGCATGGATCGCATCGATCCCAACAAGGATATCAAGATCACCTTGATCGAAGCCGCTGATCGCATTCTGCCCGCGTTGCCGGAGCGGCTGTCGACGGCGACGGAGAAAGTGCTGCGCGACCTCAACGTCGACGTCAAAGCGCGCTCACGCGTCACGCGCGTGCGTGCCGACGGCGTGGAGCTGGCCAATGGCGAGTTCATTCCGTCCGAACTGGTGGTATGGGCGGCGGGCGTCAAAGGGCCTGACGTTCTGGCCCATCTCGACGGCCTGGAGGTCAGCCGGTCCAACCAGCTCGTGGTGCGGCCGACGCTGCAGACGACGAAGGACGACAACATCTTCGCCATGGGCGACTGCGCCTACTACGTGCCGGCCGGCGAAACAGCCTCCATACCGCCGCGGGCGCAAGCGGCCCACCAGGAGGCCACGCATGTCTTCAAGCAGATCAAAGCGCGCCTGAGCGGCGGCGAACTGACGCCCTTCGTCTACCGGGACTTCGGGTCACTGGTCTCGCTCGGCCACTATTCGACCGTGGGTAACTTGATGGGATTCATCTCGGGCCGGAGTCTGATGATCGAGGGACTGTTCGCCAAGATCATGTACCGCTCGCTGTACAAGATGCATCAGATGGCGCTTTATGGACCGGTCAAGGTCGCGCTCGACACGCTGGCGCGAACGTTGACACGGAGAACCGAGCCGACGGTCAAACTGCATTGAACCGTCGTCGCGTATAGGCCATTCATACTAAAAACGAAATTTCTCTATCGTGGTATGCTTTTGGCAGTCGATATAAAGAATACACGTAGCACAAATATAGCCTTTATCATCTGTTCGAGGTATTGACGATAAAATGACCCTCTGAGTACATCTGGTTCAAACGGGAACAGGTGCAGAACCCATGGACCGGTATAGGGCAGAAGCAATCGTCAACGCGTGTCACGATGCCTGGAGCAGGCGCGACCTCGATCGCTTGCTGCAATATTACAGCCCGGATGTCGTCTATACCTGCAATGGCGAGCCGAGTGGCGCGCATCCTGTTCGCTATATCGGCCGGGATGCTCTCCGTGGATTTCTGGCGCCGCTCCTCGACTTGATCGAGAGCGTGTCGGTGGTCGAGGGTTTTCAGTTCAGCGGCAACAACGCGCGGGCGACCGTGGGATGCTACATGAAGCATTTCGCCACGGGCATCATTCTCAGCGGACAGTATCGGCAAGTCTTTCAGTTCGCCGACGATCGTATTTCTCAACTCGAAGAGTTTCACGACGCGGCAAAACTGGCGACGTTCTGGCAGCTGGTGCGGCAGACGGAAGCCATGCTTCCCGAATCCGGACGTGAGCACTGACGGTTCGCGAGTATCCGTTTGACTGCGAACGGCCTCCGCTCTCTTCAGAAGCGCGTCGTGAGTTGCGTGAGCCACGCCGGTGACCAGGCGACGACCTGCGCCTCCAGGTGCTTGTCGACGCCGGTGGCAATAAAGAGGCCCGATGCCAGCAGCAGAACGCCGAGGATGATCTTGCCGCCGGTTCCGGCCGCGGCAAGACGACCGCGAAGCTTCATCATGGTCTCGCGCGACAGCAGGCCCAAAGCGAGCAATGGAACGGCGGCGCCGATGCCAAAAATCGCCATCACGAGGGCGACCTGTCCAAGGTTCTCGCCTTGAGCGGCGAGAACGGAGGCCGCACCTAGTGTCGGCCCGACGCACGGACTCCAGACCGCGCCAAGTAGGAGGCCGAGGGCGAACTGACCGCCCAGCCCTGACGTATCGAAACCACCGAAGCTCGATTGGGCCCAGTTGCTGATCGGTGCGCCGGCTCCGGCCAATTGAGTTTGCAGCGGCTGCACGAGAAGAACGACACCGATCGCCATCAGCATGATCGCGGCGACGGTGCGGAAGATCTGAGTATCGAGCCCGATGCTGAAGCCGATAGTCGCAACGAACAGGCCGATGGCGACGAATGACAGCGCCAATCCAACCGCCATCGCCGCCGGACCAAAGCGATGTTGGCTCACCGCTGCGCCGAGAATGATCGGCAGGAGGGGCAGCACGCACGGCGATAGCGTCGACAGCACACCGGCGACAAAGGCAAATACAAATGAGAGCGTCATGGATCTGACGCCTATTTGAGGGTGGACGAGATCAGGGTTTGCAATTTCCCGAGATCGGTTTCGCCGGCGGAGCGGGCGGTCTCTTGCGTTCCTTTGAACGCGATCAACGTGCTTTGCGCGGGCGCATTGAATGCGCGAACGACGTCCTTCTGCGAGTCGAAATCTACCTTCATGATGATGACTTTGGCGAACTCGGGCTTGCTCTCCAGTGAGTCGAACACCTCCTGCTGTGCTTTGCACGTCGGGCACCACGGTGCGAAGACGTCGATAACGATGGACTTGTCCGCACTTTGAGCAGCCTTGAAGGCCTCGGCGGTGTAGTCCGTGCGTTCGAAGGCGCTGGCAGCTGATGCCATCAAGCCAATAGCGGCAACGAGTGCAGCGACGTAGGAAACTGATGCGCGGAGCATGGACGACCTCCCGTTTGTGGTTCTCTTAGATACGATCGGGACCGGCACAGGGTTACGCCCCGGTGCGAAATTTCTTGCCTTCAAAAAATCAATTCACAAAACAGTCAGGGAATTCCGTGGCTTCGGCAGCCTATGCTGCAATTCGGTGCAGCGGGCGCGATTGATGGTCTTGCAAGGCGGAGGAAGTGGAATAATCTTGCTGGTGCAGTGGGTCTTTTCATTTATCCATTTGCCGGGGCTCCCCAGCCCCGACTTCTCTCCTGTCTGGACGCCCGGTGCTCCCTCGCCGGGCGTTCTCAGTTTCTGACGTGCACTCCGCGCTGCGCGGATGCGAGCTGTTTGCCTTTTTTGGCGATGGCCATGTTGTCGACGATGCCGCCTTCTTCTTGGCTGTTGTCACTTTGATCGTCCTCTGTTTCACGTTTAACAGTGCCATCGACCTCCGGCTCCGCGTGGGCGGCGGCGGGCCGGTTGACGGTCAACCTGTTCGACCTTAGTCATGCCGCTCAATTGAGCATCCGGAGAGCTTCCATGAAACTCGTGCGCTTTGGGCCGCGCGGATCTGAAAAGGCCGGCGTCGTCGATGGTGACGGCAATGTCCGCGACCTGTCTCAGCATGTGCCTGACATTACCGCCGAAACCCTGGCTCCGGAAAGCCTGGCGAAGCTCGCCGCCGTCGATCCCGCCTCGCTGCCGCTGGCGCCGCCAGGTGCCCGGCTTGGTGCGCCGGTTGCACGGTCGTGGAACTTCATCGCCGTCGGTCTCAACTACGCCGATCACGCCAAGGAGACCGGCCAGGAGATTCCCGCCGAACCGATCCTATTCAACAAGCTGGGCAATGCCATCTGCGGGCCCAACGACGATGTGATCTACCCGCGTAACTCCGATCGCATGGATTGGGAGATCGAGATCGCCTTCATCATCGGCAAGCGGGCGCAGTACGTGTCGGAGAAGGACGCGCTGGGCCATATCGCCGGTTACGCGATTTGCAACGACGTTTCCGAGCGTCGCTTCCAGATGAAACGCAACGGCCAATGGATGAAGGGCAAGTGCGCGGAGACGTTCGGGCCGCTGGGGCCGTGGCTGGTAACGACGGACGAGTTGCCGGATCCGCATGCACTGGCGATGGAACTTAAGGTCAACGGCGAGGTGAAGCAGACCGGCTCGACATCGACGATGATCTTTTCGATCCCGTTCCTGCTGTCCTACATCACGCAGTTCTGCACGCTGGAGCCGGGCGACGTGATTACGACCGGGACGCCTCCCGGCGTCGGCTCCGGCATGAAGCCACCACAGTACCTGAAGGCCGGCGACGTCATGGAGCTGTCGATCGAGAAGCTCGGTACGCAGCGGCAGCGCGTCGTGCCGTCGATCTAGGCAGGGCCAGTGTGGCTGGCACGCGACGTTGTCGCGGCTTGGACGCAGGGCTGTCCGCAAAGACTTAACCCTCTCCGCTTGTCATCCTCGGGCTTGTCCCGAGGACCCAACTATCCGCGGGGGCGAATCCAAGTCGTTGGAGGGTACCGCTTCAATCTGCGGCGTCGCATTTGCTGCGCGATGGGTCCTCGGGACAAGCCCGAGGATGACAACTGGTTGGCGTGACGCTTCGACTTCCGCGCTTGTGAGGCGGCAAAGTTTGGCGGACCAAGTTTCAAATGGGTAAGCTGAAGGCTCGAAGGGGTTGTCTCAGTCCTTGGCGCGTTCGACGTAGGAGCCGTCGGTGGTCATGACAACGACGCGTGTGCCGGCACCGATGTGAGGCGGCACCATCACGCGGGCGCCGTTCGACAGCTTGGCCGGCTTGTAAGAGGAAGAGGCGGTCTGGCCTTTCACGACCGGGTCGGCCTCGACGATTTCGAGCGTCACGCGCGCGGGCAGCTCGATGGCGATGGCGGTGCCTTCGAATAGTTGCACCGAGCAGGTCATGCCGTCCTGCAGCCAGACCGCCTGCTCGCCGAGAACGTCCTTCGATACGACGATCTGATCAAACGACTCCGGCTGCATGAAGTTGAAGCCCATGTCGTCCTCGTAGAGATAATTGTAGTCCTTCTCGTCGAGGTAGGCGCGTTCCACTTGGTCCGTCGTGCGGTAGCGCTCGGTTACCTTCACGCCGTCGGCGATGCGGCGCAGCTCGAGGTGCGTGACCGGCGTACCCTTGCCGGGGTGAATGTTCTCTGCCGTGATTACGACGGCCAGTTTACCGTCTAAATCCAATACGTTGCCCTTGCGCACCGTGCTTGCGATCACTTTAACCACTGTCGTCGTCTCCGTTAATTGGCCGCAGGCACGCCCGCTCGATCAGCGGCAGCGCAGCCATTTGGGGGTGAATCTGGGAGGTTCATACTCTTTCCGCTTGCGAAGGCCAAGTGCGACGCGGCATGAAGCGCAAATGCCTTACTTTTCGCCGTGGTGGACCCCTGAAGTCCATGCCGACCGCCGGCCGTTCCTGATGGCGCGCGGGCGGATCAAAACCGCGCTGCGCGCCTGGTTCACCGGGCAGGGGTTCACAGAAGTGGACCCTGGTTGCCTGCAGGTCTCACCCGGCAACGAGACGCATCTGCATGCCTTTCAAACGGAACAGATCCGCAGCGATCTGGCGAGTGCGCGGCTTTACCTGCATACCTCGCCCGAATTCGCCTGCAAGAAGCTGCTGGCGGCGGGCGAGACCAAGATTTTCACGTTCTCGCCGGCGTTCCGCAATCGGGAGCGGGGCGCGTTGCATGCGCCGGAGTTTACCATGCTCGAATGGTACCGCTGCGACGAGCCCTACGAGGCCCTGATGGATGACTGCGGCGAGATCATGCGGCTTGCGGCGGCGGCCGCGGGCACGGATGCTTTCCGCTATCGGGCACGCAGCTGCGATCCGACGGCAGGGGCCGCCACTATGACAGTCGCTGACGCCTTCACCCGCTTCGCCGCCATCGATCTGATGTCGTCGATCACGCCGAAGGGGGTCAATCGCGAGGCTCTTTCGTTGATGGCGGAGGCAGCGGGCATCTCGCTGCGCGCGGATGACAACTGGGCGGATATCTTTTCCAAGGTGCTGGTGGACCGCATCGAACCGCAACTCGGTAACGGCGTGGCGACGCTGCTGACGGAGTACCCAACCGCGCAGGCGGCACTCGCGCGGCCCAAGCCGGCTGATCCTCGCGTTGCCGAACGCTTCGAGCTGTACGCGTGCGGCGTTGAGTTGGCCAACGGCTTCGGAGAGTTGACGGACGCCACCGTGCAGCGCTGGCGGCTCGAGGCCGAGATGGAAGAGAAGGAGCGCATTTACGGCGAGCGCTATCCCATCGACGAGGATTTCCTGACGGCGTTGGAGATGATGCCGCCGGCGTCCGGCTGTGCGCTCGGCTTTGACCGGCTGGTCATGCTGGCCACCGGCGCTGATCATATCGACAAGGTGCTATGGACGCCGCTGCCGCAGGACGCGGGAGGGGGGATCAAATGACGAAACCTCTGCGGCAGACGTTGCGAACGGCGGACGAGATCGTGGCGGCGCGTCTTGCGCCAGAGGAGCAACTCAGCGACATGGCTCGCGTCGCCCAGCGTTACGCAGTGGCCATTTCCCCGGCGATCGCCGACCTCATCGATCGCGAGGATCCCGACGATCCCATCGCCCGACAGTTCATTCCTGATGCGCGCGAACTCGACCGCAAGGCGGGCGAGCGAGACGACCCCATCGGCGACGATGCCCACAGCCCGGTGCCAGGCATCGTGCATCGCTATCCGGATCGCGTGCTGCTGAAGATCGCCAGCGTGTGCCCGGTGTACTGCCGCTACTGCTTTCGTCGCGAGATGGTCGGGCCGGCGCAGGGTCATGCGCTATCGGCTGAAGAGCTGGATGGCGCGCTAGCTTACATTCGGGCCAACGGGCAGATCTGGGAGGTGATCCTTACTGGCGGTGATCCTTTCGTGCTGTCCGATCGCCGCATCGCGGAATTAACGGAGAAGCTGGCGGCTATCGATCACGTGAAGATCCTGCGCTGGCACACGCGCGTTCCGGTCGTGCAGCCGGAGCGGGTGACCGAGAGCCTGGCGGCGGCCCTGCAGCCGCAGATCTCCGGAACGACCGTCTGGGTGGCGGTGCACGCCAACCATCCGCGCGAACTGACGCCGGCGGCGCGGGCTGCCTGCAAGACGCTCATCGATCGCGGGATTGCGATGGTGAGCCAGAGCGTGCTGCTAAGGGGCGTCAACGACGATGTCGACACGCTCGCTGCGCTGATGCGCGGTTTCGTCGAGACAGGGATCAAGCCCTACTACCTGCACCATCCCGATCTGGCGCCGGGGACGGCGCATCTGCGCACCACCATCGCCGAGGGCCAGGCGCTGATGCGGGCGCTGCGTGGGCGCCTGTCCGGGCTGGCGCAGCCGACGTATGTGCTCGACATCCCGGGTGGGCATGGAAAGGCGCCGATTGGCCCGAGCTACCTCAGCGACGGTGAGGATGGCTCGGCGCTGATCGGAGACTGGACCGGCAATCAGCACCGGTATGAGCCTGACATTTGAAGATGGCGGATGGCGCCCTTGGGATGGAGACGGCGCGCCGTCAGTGGCGCGCGTCCTGATGCCCGAGACGAAGGACGTCTAGGGACGCGGGCGCTGTCACTGCGGGTCACGTTGGACGCTGTCGGCGGGGATCTCGTAGCGTTCGTCGCCGATGGCGACGGCGAAGAGGTCCAACTCGCGCGTCGTCACGACGCGACGCTTGGCGGATCCCGCAGACTTGTCGACGTCGGCGCCGACGACCTTGCCGTTGGCGAAGTAGATCTCGCGACTACCGCCGTCCGGTCTTGAGATCCTGACGATGGTCAATCCGCCCTTGCGCGCGATAGCGAAATTGCACTGCGACTGCCGATCCGTGGGCGACAGCGCGCAACGCAGCTGGCCGCCGATGCGAAATGCGTCCTGGGCTGCCTTGGCTTCGGCGTCGCGCATGGTCGCCATCGCCGCCTGCTGGCCTTGCGAAATCGAGATCAGCGTGAAGCCGTCGATCTCGTCGACGACCTGGCCGCCGGTCTTGGCCAAGTACTTGCGGACGAATGGGCTCTCCGGTGACCCAGGACAGCCGACGAGAATTGCGGAGCCGTCGATGTGGCCGGCAGTTGCCGGGGATTCACCCAATCGACGGCAGACGCTGCCCTTGACGGGATAGCCATCGCCGACGGGATTGAGGGATGCCGGGAAATTGTCCGCGGCGGCCGGGACCGCCAGAGCACAAATCCCGACAAGGCCCAGTGTGGCAACGCGCAAGACCGTCATTGAGTCTCCCGATTCTTTTCCGCGACCATTCTAGAACGAAACGCACGATCGGCTATCGGCGCGCATCACGCTTTCCTGATCGAACCGCGCCTTATATGCCGTGCGGATGGCTTCGATGTCACCGTCGCGCGACGGCGCCGGCGTGTAGGAAACGATGAGCACGTGGGTGCGCTCGTGTTTGAGACTGCCGTCGCCGCCGCGCCATTGTCCCGCCCCTTGCAGGATTGTCAGCCCGTCGGGAAATCGCGGTGTGATTTCCTTGTCGACAAAGGCCGTCCACTCCTCGTCGCTGACCGGCGGGCCGTTGCGCCGGGCGGTGCCGAACAAAAGTTCCAGCCGGGCCATCGGCCTTGCCGGCTCCGTGCACGCGGTCGCTGGCGAGGCACCGAGTTGCGGCATCGCCGGCCGCAGGGCATAGGTACCGACAGCGAGACCAAGCGCCAGCGCCGCAGCGGCGAGCGTGACGGTGTTGGCAGATTGCATGCACGCGTTCCTTCAGCTGGAAGACCCGAGTCCAATTTCGCCGGACACATCACGCAGAAACTGTGATGCGCGGGTCACAAAAAAAGTGATCGAATTCCGATTGACTTCGACGGCGCGATGCATCATACACCCGCTCCCGCGCAGCGATGCGCGCGACACCGTGCGATCAAGGCGATTAGAAATGAACTCGGGCATCAAAAATCTGGGAACGTCCCCGCTCTCCAGGCAGGTCTCAACCCTGCTCTGCGGCAGCGCTGTGTCGACGACCGGAGATGGCCGGAGCGTAGCTGGATAGCTCGCTCGCAATCGCTTCGCACGAAGCAGGCCCTCCCCGGAAACTCCGCGGGAGGGCCTTGTCGTTTTGGGCCTGCCCGCGTCCCTTCAATTCCCAACGGAACAGCTGCGCGACAGCAGCTATGTCCAATAGAAAGTTCGCGTTTCGCGCAAGGCGGGGCGTCCAGTGGTGAAGAATTCGGTTACTTCGACTTTTATCGAGAGGTCGTGGGTTCGAATCCCACCCGCCCGGCCATCGGGCGGTAGCTCAGCGGATAGAGCGCTAAAACCGGTTCGATGTGTTCCCTGGACGTCCGTCATGCGCGATCTCAAGTTCGCCCGATGGTGCAGATAACGGTTACTTCGTCTTCCAACGATCCCGTACCGTCGTCGATATTTTTCCTCGGGCGGACCTGAGAACTCTCAAGGATGAAATGAAAAGACACGCGCCGAATTCCGGCCGATGGTGAAGAGAACGGTTCCTTCGGTGACCTGGCCCGCGGATTTCCGCATCAGGTGTGTGACCGCCTCGCCAATTCCTCGGCCATGGGTATTGTTTGCAGTTGATTTTGGGTGATGCGATGAAGCTGAACATGTTCAAGGGCCGGAAGGCGCGCAAGGCCGAGCGTACGCATGAGGGCGCGCGCGCGGTGAAGCTCACCGACGAACTGCGGCTGCGCCGTTCGGTTCTCTCGTGCCTGCTGTGGGAGAACGAGTTCTACGAGGATGGCGAGACCATCTCGGCGCGCATCACGTCGCTCGCTGAGAAGGTCGCGCCGGAATCCGTGGCGCAGCTGGCGATTGAGGCGCGCTCGCAGATGAACCTGCGTCACGCTCCGCTGCTGCTGCTGACCGTGCTCGCCAAGACGGGCGCCAAGAAGGAGAAGCTCGTCGCCAACACGGTGACCGAGGTAATCCAGCGTGCCGACGAGCTGTCCGAGCTGGTGGCCATCTACTGGCGCAACGGCAAGGTGCCGCTGTCGGCCCAGCTCAAGAAGGGCCTAGCGCGCGCGTTCGCGAAGTTCGACGCCTACCAGCTGGCGAAGTACGACCGGCCGGGTCCGGTGCGTCTGCGTGACGTGCTGTTCCTGGTGCACGCCAAGCCGAAGGCTGAGGAGCAGGCGGAGGTGTGGCGCAAGCTGGCCGGCAAGGAGCTCGATTCTCCCGATACGTGGGAGGTCGCGCTTTCGAGCGGCGCGGACAAGCGCGAGACGTTCACGCGTCTGCTGCGCGACGGCAAGCTCGGCTACCTGGCTTTGCTGCGCAACCTGCGCAACATGGCCGAGGCGGGCGTGGACGAGAAGCTCGTGCGTTCCGCGATCCTGGATCGCAAGGGCGCACAGCGCGTGCTGCCGTTCCGCTTCGTGGCTGCGGCGCGGGCTGCTCCGCTGTTCGATCGAGAGATCGATACGGCGTTGCAGGCTGCGGTCGCGGACCAGGCGGCGCTCGGCGGCCGTACGATCGTGCTGGTCGACGTGTCGGGCTCGATGTCGGCGCAGCTGTCGCGCCGTTCGGACCTGTCGCGCATGGACGCCGCTGCCGCGTTGGCGTCGGTAATCAACGGTGACGTGCGTGTCTTCACGTTCTCCAACGAGATCGTGGAGATACCGGCACGTCGCGGTCTGGCGGGCATCGATGCGGTTGTGAAGTCGCAGCCGCACGGCGGCACCTACCTGGGCAGGGCCGTGAAGCACGTGAACGGCCTTACTCATGATCGGCTGATCGTCATCACCGACGAGCAGTCGCACGACGAGGTCCCCGATCCGGTCGCGGCCCGCGCCTACTTGATCAACGTGGCTTCCGCCCGCAACGGCGTCGGCTACGGCAAGTGGGTGCACTTCGACGGCTTCTCGGAGCACGTGCTGCGCTACATCGCGGAGTACGAGCGCGAGTTCGGCTGACGCTGAAAGGGGTCAGCCCCACGGGGCTACGCCCGTTGCGATCGGGTCAGACCTATGGGTCTGACCCGATCGCGAACGTCAGTTCGCGCCGCCTTCGAGCAGGCGGCGGGCGATGACTTGGGCCTGGATTTCGGCGGCGCCTTCGAAGATGTTGAGGATGCGGGCGTCGCAGAGGACGCGGCTGACCGGGTATTCCAGCGCGAAGCCGTTGCCGCCGTGGATCTGCAGGGCGTTGTCGGCGTTGGCCCAGGCGACGCGGGCGCCGAGCAGCTTGGCCATGCCGGCTTCGAGGTCGCAGCGGCGGCCCTGATCCTTCTCGCGGGCGGCGAAGTAGGTCAACTGGCGGGCGATCTGCACTTCGACGGCCATCATCACGATCTTGTTGGCGACGCGCGGGAACGAATAGATCGGCTTGCCGAACTGATTGCGCTCCAGGGCGTACTTGAGGGCCAAGTCCATGGCGCACTGGGCGACGCCGACGGCGCGGGCCGCGGTCTGGATGCGGGCGGCTTCGAAGGTGTTCATCAGCTGCTTGAAGCCCTGACCCTCGACACCGCCGAGCAAGTGCGAGGCCGGAACCTCGAAGGCGTCGAAGGAGATGTCGTATTCCTTCATGCCGCGATAGCCGAGCACGTGGATTTCGCCGCCCGTCATGTTCTTGGCCGGGAAGGGATTGGCGTCGTCGCCGCGGGGCTTTTCGGCCAGCAGCATCGACAGACCCTTGTAGCCCTTCTCGTCGGGGTTGGTGCGGACCAGCAGCGTCATGATGTCGGCGCGGACGGGATGCGTGATCCACGTCTTCTGGCCGGTAACGACGTACTTGCCGTCCTTTTTCACGGCGCGCGTCTTGAGCGAGGCGAGGTCGGAGCCAGTGTTGGGTTCGGTGAAGACGGCGGTCGGCAGCATTTCGCCGGACGCGAGCTTGGGCAGGTATTTCTGCTTCTGTTCGTCGGTGCCGTTGTTAAGGATCAGTTCGCCGGCGATCTCCGAGCGGGTGCCGAGTGAGCCGACGCCGATGTAGCCGCGCGACAGCTCTTCGGAAACCACGCACATGGCTTCCTTGCCCAGGCCCATGCCGCCGAACTCTTCCGGCAGCGATAGGCCGAACACGCCAAGCTCGGCGAGTTGGGTGACAATCTCCATGGGGATGTATTCATTCTTCAGATGCCACTCGTGCGCGTGCGGCACGACCTCGGCTTCGGAGAACTTGCGCATCTGCTCGTGGATTTCGGCGTGGGTCTCGTCGAGACCGGAGTTGCCGTAGGTGGTGGCGCCGGGATGTTCGGCGATCAGTTCGGCAAGACGCGCCTTGACGCCGTCGTCGCTGCCGGCGGCGACGATGTCAGCGAAGCTGTCCTCGAAGCGGCGCACGTCGGCCAGAGGAACGCCGAGGGCCGAGACGCGAACGACCTCGCCCTGGTTCATGGGAATGCCACCGGCGATCTGCGCCAGGTATTCGGCAAAGCCGGCGGCGAGCAGCAGATGCTCAAACTCGCCGAGCGAGCCGTTTTCCTGCAGGCGGCTGGCCCAGGCGTGCAACTGGCGCAGGCCTTCGACGGTGGTGGCGAGCCAGGCGAGGCCGTGGGAGGCGTGCTGCGCCGCGTCGATGGAGCCCAATTCCTTGACACGGGCGGCAACGCCGGATTTCGCCGAAGCCAGGATCTTGTCGGCGGCCGCTACGGCTTCGGCGGCCCGCTCCAGCAGGGCATCAGGGCCCTTGGCAATCAGATCGGTCTGGGGCTTCAGCTTGGCAACGGACATCGGTCTCTCCTGAACGGCGGCTCGGCCGCGGCAACACAAAGGCAAAATTCGGGGTGCGCCCCGCAAATTAGCGGCACTCTGCCGCAACGCAACGCCTGATTACGCGACAGGAACGCGCGGGGTTTGGCGCCGGTCACTCCATAATTCAAGCGGGAAACGCCAGTTTGCCGCCTGGCGTTGCATCGAAGACGTTTACCAACGCCACGCGCAGCAATAGGGTCGCGCGTCGCAGTGCCAGCCGAAGAGACAAGCAAGAATGAAGAAGCCGCAGCCCCCACAGACCCTGCTGGAGTCGATCTATCGACTTTACGAGCACAGCGGCTTCTCGATGGCGGGCTCGGTTGCGTTCTCGTTCGTCGTCTCGCTGTTTCCGTTCTGTATCTTCCTCGGAGCGCTGGCCAGCATCTTCGGCGGCCGGGAACTGGCCGACCAGGCGGTAGCCCAGCTGTTCCAGGTGCTGCCCAAGCAGGTGGCCGAAGGGCTCGTGCCGCAGGTGGAAAACATCATGGGAACACGCCGCATCGACCTGCTGACGTTCAGCGGCGGTTTGGCGCTGTTCTTTGCGACGAGCGCCATCGAAACGCTGCGTGCTGCACTCAATGGTGCCTACCGCGTGCAGGAGACGCGGCCGTATCCGCTGTGCCTGCTGCTATCGATGTGCTTCGTGTTCGTCAGCGCCGTTTCGATGCTGGTGCTGACCTGGGCGATTGTCGTCGGCCCGACGATTGCGGCCGAGTTCGAGCCGTCGTGGCTGAAGACCTTGCTCGACTCGAGCTGGCTGACCGTCACCAAGCGTTATGCGCTGGCCGGCGGCGTGATCGGCGCGCAGCTGTTTGCGTTTCACCTGTGGCTGGCGGCTGGCAAGCGGCGCATGCGCGATGTCCTGCCGGGCGTGGCGCTATCGGTGGTGCTGTGGCTGGCGCTCGCGGCGCTCTATTCGTACTACCTGAACTTCAACGACTACGCGCGCTTCTACGCAGGGCTATCGCAGCTGATGGTGGCGCTGATCTTTTTCCAGTTCACGGCGATCATCATCATTCTCGGGGCCGAGTTGAACCGCGGCATGATGGAGTTCAAGAAGCTCGCCAACGGTGACGAAATCGGTACCGGCGGCGCGGCGCAACACGCAAGTTCGTGACGAAGTCAGCCGTGACGCCGGGCATCTCCAGCCCTGCAATGGTCATCCTCGGGACAAGCCCGAGGATGACAAATTTGGCAGACGTACCCCGAGCATCTCAAGAGCGTTGGAGGGCGCTTCAGTTGACCCAAGATAGCTCGATTAGCTATTGCTTCACGGCCTCGACGTCGATGATCAGTTCGACGTCCTTGGCGGCCGGGCCGAGGTCACGCTTGATGGCGAAGTCGGCCAGGGTCAGCTTGGTGGTGCCGGTGAAGCCAACGCGCTCGCCGCCCCAGGGATCGGGGCCGCCGCCGACGAAGCTGGCAGCGAT
Organism: Hyphomicrobiaceae bacterium; assembly: GCA_965279065.1. Taxonomy (GTDB): domain Bacteria; phylum Pseudomonadota; class Alphaproteobacteria; order Rhizobiales; family Hyphomicrobiaceae; genus JAKAXS01. Next base: position 3,703,393 of record OZ257134.1, on the reverse strand, counting down.
GGCGACTTCCTTGGTGACGCCGTGCAGGGTGAGATCACCCGTAATGGTGGCCTTGCCGTCACCTGAAGCCTTCACGGACTTGCTGACGAACGTGGCGGTTGGAAACTTCGCCGTATCGAGGAAATCCTCGCCGCGCAGATGCTTGTCGCGCTCGGCGTGGTTGGAGCTGACGCTTGCGGGATCGATCTCGACCTTCACGGTCGACTTGGCGGGATCCTTGTCGTCGTAGCTGATAGTGCCGGAAAACTTGTCGAAGCGCCCGGTCAGCCAGCTGAAGCCGAGATGCTTGATGCGGAAGGTGATGGCCGCGTGCTGCCCCTTGGTGTCGATGGCGTAGTCCGCGGCGAGGGCCGGGCCCGTGGCCAGCAGCGCGCTGCCCATTAGCGCCAGACCAGCCAAAGGCCGGATCATCGTCTTAAGCGTCATGCGAACGTCTCCATCTGTTAGTCGGATTTGCTGAACGGACCGGACCACATGCGCGTGAGGATGTGGCTCTTGTCCCAGACGTGATGCTTGATTGCGGCCAGGGCGTGAACGGCGACGAGTGCCATCGTGGCCCAGGCCAGTATCATGTGAATGTCACCGGATGTGGTTTCCTGTCCCGGGCCGGTGAGGGTGGCGGGTACGTCGAACCAACCGAACACGCTGACGGGTTTGCCGTCGGCGGTCGAAATCAGGTAGCCGGTGACGAGGAGGGCAAACAGCAGCGGGTAGAAGCCCCAATGCACGATGTGGGAGGCGACGCGCTCGAGAGGCGACAGCTCCGCATCGGATGGCTTGGGACTAAGCACGCGCCAGACGAAGCGGAAGGCGAGCGCGAACAGGAGCAGCATGCCGACGCTGCGATGAATATCTGGGGCCGTCGTGTACCAGGGCGAATAGTAGTCGAGGCCGACCATCCAGAGGCCAATCCCGAAGACGACGAGAATGGCGACGAACATCACCCAGTGCAGCGCCCACGTGACGATGCCGTAGTTCGATCGTGAATCCGCAACCCGCATAGTCCCCCACGGCACAGCGCAATTTCACTCAGGTAGTGTCGATCGCGCCCGGGTCAATATGGGGTCGGTGAGATCTATCGCCTATCGCCGATCGCCCAGGACGCAAGCGGCGGCTCCCCCGGCGTTGCGCATGCGGGACTGGATGACGGAGGCCTTGCGCGCCGTGCGCGGGCCGGGGTCGCCGGCTTCGCGGAGGATGGGATTAGGGAGCGAGGCTGCCAACTGCGCGGCTTCACGGCTGTCGAGACGCGAGGCCGGCTTGTTGAAGTGGTACTGGGCCGCGGCTTCGGCGCCAAAGATGCCCGGGCCCCACTCGGCGACGTTGAGGTAGATCTCAAGAATGCGCCACTTGGGCCAGATCAATTCGATCATCAGCGTCAACGGCACCTCGACGGCCTTGCGGATGTAGCTCTTGGCGTTCCACAGGAAGAGGTTCTTCGTGGTCTGCATCGAGATGGTGCTGGCGCCGCGCGGAATGCCGTCGCCGGACTTCTCGATCGCTTGTTCGATTGCCTTGATGTCGATGCCGTAGTGCTCGCAGAAGCTCCAGTCTTCCGAGACGATCACCGCGCGAATGAGGGCCGGCGAGATCTCGTCCAGCGAGACCCACTGCTGGCGCACCTCTGTTCCGGTCAGCGCCTGCACGAGCATCAGGGAGGAGGCCGGCGGATTGACAAAGCGGTAGAGGAGGATGAGCACGAATACGAGCGCGAAATAGGCGCCGACGGCATAGCCGGCGTAACGCAACGCCTTGCGGCCGATGGCCTTGTAGCGATCCCAGGCTTCGACGTGATGCGGCACGTCGCGGGGCTGAGCAAAATCGCTCGGGCGCGCGTCTTGAAACGCAGTTTGCGGGGGCGCGCGTTCCCATGCCGGCTCAACGCGCGTCTGGAATTCCGGTTGTCGAAAGATGCGCGGTGGCTGCCTGACGGCGATGAGGTCTGGCGGCGGTATTGTTTCGGCGGAAGCGGGCGGATTGCCCGGCGTTTCGAATTGATCTGCTGATTGCGTGTCCGTTTGACGGGATGCGGGTGGCGGCTCGAGCGGTGCGTCTTGCAGGGCTGGGACAACCGCGGACGTTTCGGTTGGCGCGTTATCGACGCGTGAAATCTTAACTTCAGTTTCCGGTGCGGAAATTGCCGCGTCGGCAGCGTCGGCCGGCTCGCGCGGAATGATGTCGGGCTCTACGTCGCGCCAAACCCAGGGGGGCGTGGCGGCCAATGGCGGCGGGTTGTCCCAAGCGCCACGTGAGAATACGGGCGGGACATCGGGTGCTGCCGGTGGCTCAGGAACCTCGGTCTCCGCGTCGAACGATGACGTTTGATGCTCGGTTTGTGCCGGTTCGTCGATGGGCGTCCAGTCCGCGACGACCGCGGGCGGGGCATCGGATGAGTGGGGCTCGGCCGGCTGGGCAGTCAGTGGAGCGGCCGGCGGGTCTGGAGCGACCGGCGCCTCATCGAGCATATCAGAATGCTCCGCTGGCGGCGGTCCCGCGAGAGCGTAAAGCGGGGTCCAGTCGGCGTTGGTATGCGACGCTTCGCCGGGAACCGACATGGGGAGCGTGACGGTCACGGCGTCTTCGCGCCGGTATGGACCCGGAGACAGGCTCAGTGCCGATGATGGCGTCTCATCAAATGGGGCCACCACGTCGTCGGGTGCAATCGCCTCGCCAGAAGGAGACGGTGTCGTGTATGAGACAGGGGCTTCGTCGGTCTCGTCCGCTTCGGCGGAGACGCTGTGATCAAACGCCGCATCGTCAGCCGGCGCCCGATCGTCGTTGGGCGGCACGGGTGGTCTCTCCCTGCCGACAGGCACATCCGCGTGTCTGGTCGCGGTGTCGACGTCGTCTTCACTGTCCTTCTGCGTCACGAGTGCTATATCCGCGGCCTGCCCCACGCGCCTTCTCTACCGCGATCCAGGCGAGATGGCGGCGGCACTTCACCTCGTTCTATCGTGCTTCTTTTCGGAAAACCGCTTCACCCTTTGTCCGGAAGCACTTGTCTAGGTACGCTTGCATGACGTTCGCGCAAAGCCTCGGAAATCGAGCGGAACAGATTGACGCAGAGTTAGCAAACCTTTTCGTGACGGGTCCCGCGGCGGCGACGCCGGCCCGCCTGCGCGAAGCCATGCGGCATGCGCTTCTGGGCGGCGGCAAACGCTTGCGGCCCTTCCTTGTTATTGAAAGTGCAAGTCTTTTCGGTATCGAGGCGGATCGGTCCGCTGCGGCTGCGGCAGCCATCGAGTGCGTCCACAGCTACTCGCTTGCCCACGACGACCTGCCGGCGATGGACAACGATGAGATGCGGCGGGGGCGCCCCACGGTCTGGAAGGCTTTCGACGAGTGGACCGCTATCCTGGCCGGTGACGGGCTGCTGACGCTGGCCTTTGAAATCCTTGCCGAACCCGCTGCGCATCCGGATCCGGGTGTTCGGGCCGAGTTGACTCTGCTGCTGGCGCGGGCCAGCGGCTCGGCCGGCATGGTGGGGGGGCAGGCGCTGGACCTGGAATGGGAAAAACTCGATCGCAGCAGTACGGCTGATGCCGATCAGGTGCGCGAACTGCAATCCATGAAGACCGGCGCGCTTATCACCTGCGCCTGTGAAATGGGTGCCATCATCGGCGGCGCCGACGAGGAGGCCCGCGGCGCGTTGCGGGGCTACGGCAAGGCCCTGGGCTTCGCATTCCAGATCGCCGACGATCTGCTGGATACCGAGGGCGATGCGCGCAAGACCGGCAAAGCCGTTGCGAAGGACAAGGCGCTCGGCAAGGCGACGCTCGTCGACCTGTGGGGGCCGTCGCGCTGCCGGGATCTACTGGCCGAACTGCAAAGCGATTGCCGAACTGCGCTTGCGGCTTTCGGAGACCGGGCCGAGACGTTGATCGCCGCCGCGGAGTTCGTGGCGACTCGCGACCGTTAAAGCAAAGGCGCCCGCCGAAGCGGACGCCCTTGCGACGCAGAGAATGCGGAAATCAGAAGCGGTAGTTCAGGCCAGCACGGACGCTGTGGAAGTCGGGATCGATCTTCGTGCTTTCGCCGCCAATGCCGAGACGGCGATCTTCCAGGTCGACGTACTGGTATTCGAGCTTGGTGCTCCAGTTGTTGCTGAGCGCGTACTCGATGCCGCCGCCAACCACGTAGCCGCTCAGGACGTCACTCTCGGAGATGCCGAACGGTCCGCTGCCGATGAAGCGGCTGTCGACGTCGGCCCAGGCGTAGCCGCCCGTCGCGTAGATCAACGTGCGATCCGACACGAAGCCGAGACGGCCGCGGACGGTGCCGAACCAATCAATTTCAGTGGACGCGGCGCCGAAAGCCGAGCCGGTGCTGTCGCTGATGTCGGCGGCCTGAACGTCAGCTTCAACGCCGAGCAGCAAGCGGCCGGTCACGTAATTGTAGCCGATCTGGCCGCCGCCAAAGGCGCCCTCGGGGCCGAGATCGCCCAGCGATGCGACCGGCGTGCCGGCGTCGTAGAACGGTGCGTTGTTGGTGTCGGCGAACGCATAGCCGCCGTTGAGGCCGAGATAGAAGCCGTCCCAACGCGAGCGCTGCTCGTATACGCCCTCATCCTTGACAGAGGGTTGCGGCTGCCAGAGGTCGGCCGCAAATGCCGGGCTGCTAGCCGAAAGAATCGCGAAAGCAGCGAAAATCGCTTGTTTCTTGCTCATGGTGGTCCCCGTCTTGATATGTTGTTGAGCGCGAAACGCGCCGGGTGAGCCGCGGTTCCAACGCCGCGCTCGAAGCGCCTGATGAGGCGCGACTTTTCTGTTTCATGCGAGGCAATGCCGCAGTCCGCGGCGCTGCTTGCTATTCGGCGACGTCCCTCGTGGACCGCACGCCATACCGCCGCTCGATATAGTCTTCCACGATCGCCCTGAACTCGGCAGCGATGTTGGAACCGCGCAGCGTCATCGCCTTCTGGCCGTCTATGAAGACCGGCGCGGCAGGCGTCTCTCCGGTGCCGGGCAGCGAGATACCGATGTCGGCATGCTTGGATTCACCCGGTCCGTTCACAATGCAGCCCATTACGGCGAGATTGAGTGTTTCGACGCCGGGGTAGCGCGACTTCCAGTCGGGCATGCGGTCGCGGATCATGTCCTGGACGTCGCGTGCCAGTTCCTGAAACACGGTCGATGTGGTGCGGCCGCAGCCGGGACACGCGGCGACGACGGGCACGAAGGCGCGGAAGCCCATGGTCTGCAGGATCTCCTGCGCGACTTTGACTTCGAGCGTGCGGTCTCCGTTCGGCTCGGGCGTGAGCGAGACGCGGATGGTATCGCCGATGCCTTGCTGCAGCAGCAGACCAAGGGCCGCGCTGGACGCGACGATGCCCTTCGATCCCATGCCGGCTTCGGTCAGTCCGAGATGTAAAGCGTAGCGGCAACGTTCGGCGAGCATGGTGTAGACCGAGATGAGGTCCTGCACCGACGATACCTTGGCCGACAGGATGATCTTGTCGGCGCCGAGTCCCAGCTCTTCGGCGCGCTTTGCAGAAAACAGTGCGGACTGGACGATCGCCTCGTGCATGACCTCGCGCGCGTCACGCGGTTCGGGCGAGCGCGCATTCTCGTCCATCAAGTGGGTCAGAAGCTCCTGATCGAGGGAGCCCCAATTGACGCCGATGCGTACCGGCTTGGAATAACGCAGCGCCGTCTCGATGATGGCGGCGAAGTGCTTGTCCTTCTTGTCCTTGAAGCCGACGTTGCCGGGATTGATGCGATATTTGTCGAGCGCCTCGGCGGCGGCCGGATTTTCGCCTAGCAGCTTGTGGCCTATGTAATGGAAGTCTCCGACGAGGGGCACATTGACGCCACGCTTCAGCAAGCGCTCGCGGATGTGGGGCACGGCCTTGGCGGCCTCGTCGCGGTCGACGGTGATGCGCACCAGCTCGCTGCCAGCCCGGGCCAGCGCTGCGACCTGGGTTACCGTGGCATCGATGTCGGCCGTATCGGTATTGGTCATCGACTGGACGACAACCGGAGCCGGGCCGCCGACAACCACGCCGCCGACGCTGACGGCGACGCTGTCGCGCCGTGCGGGTCTGGCCATGGAACTCGTTGATTTGGCGGTGGTCATGGTGATGGGCACCGGAGCCTTGGAGTTGCGATGATGTACTGCACCCAGCCCGCGAATGCCAGGGGCCCGCGACCTTCAGGCTGGGGTACGCAGGCTGGCCAAGGTGAGCGAAAGCCCAGCCAGTATGGCCATAACGAGGACGATGGCCGGACCGCCAGGCGCGTCCAGCCAGACGGACAGAGCCATGCCGGCCAGCACGCTGCAGACGCTGACGACGGCCGTCAGGACGGCCATCCGCTCGGGGGTGGAGGCCAGCGGGCGGGCGGCCACGACCGGCACGATCAGGAAGGCGATGGCCAACAGGATGCCTGCGACCTTGATGGCGAGCGCAATGGCCACGGCCAGCAGGACCGTAAACACTCCGCGCACCAACGAAGCGCTGACGCCTTCGGCGCGCGCCAACTCGTCGTGGACCGCCATGCGCAGCAGGGGCTGCCAGAGCCAGGCCACGATCGCGAGCACCACCGCACCGCCGCCGTAGATCCAGGCGATGTCGAGATTGGTGACGGCAAAGACGTCGCCGAACAAGTAGCCCATCAGGTCGACCTGCGGACCTTTGAGCTGGGCTGCGGCAATGACACCTAGGGCCAACGCGCCGTGATGCGTCAGGCCCAGCAGGGAATCGATCGGCACGAGCTTCTGGCGCTGCAGCAGGATCAGCAGACCGGCCACGGCGGCGGTGATGACCAGCACGCCCAAAGTGACGTTGATCTGCAGGGCCAGCGCCAAGACGACGCCAATCAGGCTCGCCTGGGCTACTGTCTCGCCGAAGTAGGCCATGCGATTCCAGACGACGATGCAGCCGAGCGGGGCCGCGACCACGGCAAGCCCGATTGCGGCTGCGATGGCGCGCAACAGGAATGGCTCAAGCATGCGAGGCGCCCGTGGCCGCGCCGGTGCCCGCACCCGTTCCCTGGCCTTCGCCAAGCGGTTCGCCGTCAGGGCCATGCCTATGATCGTGGCGATGGTGATAGAGGCCGAATGAACGGGCGGCTTCGGCGCCGAACAAGCGCGTGTATTCGGGATGCTGCGCCACGGTTTCGGGCACGCCCGAGCAGCAGACATGCTGGTTGAGGCAGATGACGCGATCGCTGGAGGCCATGACGACGTGCAGGTCGTGCGATACGAGCAGGACGCCGAGGCCGCGGGTGTCGCGCAGGCGCGCGAACAGATTGTACAGTTCGGCTTCGCCGGCATAGTCGACGCCACGAACAGGCTCGTCGAGAACGAGCAGATTTGGCGAGCGCAGCAACGCGCGCGCCAGCACCACGCGCTGCAATTCACCGCCAGATAGCTTGCTGATCTGCCGGTCGATGACGTGACCGGCCCCGGCCTCCTTCAGGCGCGCGGCGATCTCGTCGCCCGACACGCGCTCGCCCAGGCTGAGGAAGCGCTGCACCGTCATCGGGATCGTGGGATCGATATCCAGCCGCTGAGGGACGTAGCCGATGCGCGCGTCGCGGCGGCGTCGCACACTGCCGCCTTCGAGTTTTACGAGGCCGAGCAGCACGCGGACCAGTGTCGACTTGCCGGCGCCGTTGGGACCGATCAGCGTGACGATCTCTCCTTCGTGGATGTCGAAGTCGACGTCTCCGAGGACGGGCTTGCCGCCGAAGCTGAGCTCCAGACCGCGGGCGCTGATCAGGGCCGTCTCGTCGAACGGCACACGGCCGGGAATGGCGTGGTCGTGGCCGCAGCAGCAGGCGTGATCGTCGTGATCATGATCAGGATGGTGGTGGTGAGCGCTGTGGCCGGATTGCGGGCTTGCTCCTGACGTGGCTCCAGCGTCGGGCAGGACAGGGTCGCGCAAAGACGCGCCGGAGGCCTTGGCCTCGCGCCGATCGCCGTCGGTCATGTGATCGTCCTCAGGTCTGGTCGTTATCGCCGACGCAACGCGGGCAGAGCCCGGACACCTCGACGAACTTGACCCGCGGCGTGAAGTCCGCCGCTGCGGCCATGCGCCCGATCGTCTCGAATATATCGCCGCTGTCAACCTCGGCGACGGAGCCGCACTTCTCGCATGCCAGAACGAGGGGGCGTTTGCCCTTCTCGAAGCCATGTTCCGGTCGGCGGCAGGCGAAAAAGGCGTTCTTGCTTTCGAGGCGGTGGATGACACCGGCTTCCATCAGGGCGTCAATGGCGCGATAGACCGAGATCGGTGCCAGGCGGGTGCCCTTGACCGCAAGCTTGCCGAGAATGTCGTAGGCGCCGATCGAGGTATGGACGCCGGCGATCTCTTCGTACACCTGCTGACGAAGCTTGGTGAACCGCAGCTTCTTCTGTTCGAAGACACGGCTTGCACGCTCCACGGCCTGGGACAATCGCCGCCCATTTTGCTGCCCGGGAGCAGGAAACTGTGATTTCATCAGCGCTTCTGTCATTTTGAGAATTTTCTCAGGTTCGCGAGCGTACACAGGTTCCTGGTTCAAGACTAGGCAGATTGCATTGCTTTAGGACGCCGACGGCAAGTCCTCTCGACATGGTCTTGGTGGGCCCCAACGCCCGGTGATGGGAGCACAGGCTGAGCCGCATTTGTGGCGTCGTGACGGGGCGTGAACTAGAATTAACGTGGATTTCCAGCGTTGAACTGGCATGAGTCATGCAACTTGCTGTTGGGAACAGTCCGATCTTGAAGGTCTTATCGATATTCAACGGCTGGACTGTCTGAACACTTATGTTTTGCTCCATTCCGGCACCATAACAGCGCGAGCGACTTGGTTAACCGGTAAACATATGCCGTATTTCCGCCGCGAAGGCGCCCGGGACCGGCATTATGCTCGTAGTGTTACCAGGTACATCGTACCCGGTCGGGAGTTTGAAAGATGGGCTGGGACGTCAAAGCGACAGTCGACACGATCGGGCAGGCTCTGCCACAAATTCCCGGCATGGAAAACTTCACACCGGAAATCGCCTGGAAACTTCTGCTGACATTGGCGGCGGTGCTGCTGGTCTGGTGGATCGTGCACCCTTTTTTCGCGCGCCTCTGGCGGGCAGGCGAGAACATCCTGTTCTCGAACTGGCGCCTTGCGCTGCTGGGCACGACCGGCATCGTCCTTTCTGCGGCGGCGTTCTGGACGACCTGGGACGGTATGCACAACTTCACAGGCGAGCCCGTCCTCTCGGCCATGATCACCTTCGGCATCCAGGGCATCCTGCTCATCGTGTCCTGGCTGATCGGCGAGAGCTTCGCCACGGGCATGAACGCGTCGGGTACCGGTACGGCCAGCCGTAGCACTGGACTGGCGGTGGCTCTGGCCGTCTTTTTCGGTAGCGTCCTGCTGTTGTTGGCAGCCGGCGTCTATGGCGTCACGAAATCCATCGATACCGACAGCTGGATCTATGCCCTCGCGGCGGCTGGCGGTGTGCTGTTGCTGATCTCCGCCTTCGTCAAGTTTCGCGGCGGCGACGTCGTAACCCCCTACACCCAGGCGGTCCGCGTCATCGCCAAGAACTCGATGCTTTGGGTGATGCTGCTGGCGTGCATGTCGATGTCCGTCTTCTTCTCGTTCGATAGCCGCTTCAATGCCGTATTCCCGAAGGACGAACGCGAACGCGTCGCCGAATTGCGCGCCACCAGCCAGGTCACCGCGCTGCTTGCCGACATCAATAGCTCGATCCTGCAGCAGCAGGTGGATCAGTCTGAGAAGCTCTTCACCTCGACCGGCTGGGCCGCCTACGAAGACCAGCTGAACAAACTCACTGTTGCCGCCCAGGGCGCGCAAGGCGAGATCGAGAACTATTTCAACCAGCAGATCGAACAGCGTAACCGCGCCAACAAGGAGCAGCAGGAACGCATCGCTTCGGCCCAGGCGGGCCAGGCGGGCCTCGCCGGCAAGAAGCAGACGTTGGCGGACGAGCTGTCGCGGCTGCGTGCCGATCAGCCGACGCTGTCGGCCGAGTACAATGCCAAGAAGAGCGACCTCGACAGCCGTATGAAGGAAATCGACGCCAAGCGTGTCGAGGCCATGGCTGAAGACCGGGGCGTCGAGGGCACCCTCAAGTCCGGACGTGGGCCCGAGTATCGCGCCCGCATGGCGGAGCTGGGCAAGCTGCAGGACTACCAGAAGATTGGCGAGCAGCGCGTCAAGGACGCCAAGAAGCGGTTCGACGATGTGAACGCGCGTATCTCGGCTATTGAGCGCGAACTGTCCGGCGTCGATGGAGAGTTGGCGAAGCAAAAGGGCGAAGTTCAGTCCGCCGAAGAGCGCATCGCGCTGAATACGGCGGCGGGCTCGGCGGGCGAGACCGCCGGCCGTGTCGATCCGGCTCGCATTCTGCCGGACTTCGAGAAGGCGCGTTCGGAGTTTCGCCAAGTGCCCGACGCCGGCAAGCTCGGCACGCTTCAGCTGCAGTGCAACAACCTCTACGGCGCCATGGCCAATACGCCGGCGACGGCTGCCCGCGTGAAGGGCATCGACTGCGATCCCAAGCAGGCGAGCGATGCGGCCGCGACCGTGTTCGCGCTCAACGAGGGCAACAAGGTTTTTACCCAGAATTGTGCCGGCGGCGACAAGCTGGCCCAGCACAAGACGACGGACAGCCTATTCGCGTTCGCCAAGACGTGCCTGGCCGATGCGAGTTTGCCGAGCGCCTCGACCGAGGAGTTGCGGACGAAGATCAGCTTTGTCGAGATGACCCGCGATGACAAGGCGCACCGCTTCGTCGTGACGTGGAACGCCTTCAACGACGGCAACCGCCTGGCGTATCTCGCACTCGCGATCGCCATCGCGCTCGACAGCCTGATCTTCATGTCGGGTCTGTTTGGCGCCAACGCCATTCGCTCGCCCTTGTCGGACGTTCCCAGTTCCAAGGCCCGCACGGCGGAACAGCTGGAAGGTATCATCGAAAACGCGTTGCTGCCGGAGACGTTCGAGAATGCGCGGCTGACGTTGCAAGCGATGCGGCCGATCACCAACGTAGACGGCTTCATGGCCGAGGTGCGCACGTCGCGGCTCGACCCGCATGCGACGGAGCGGGTGCTGGCGGTGCTCAACGCGGGCGCAACTATTCACGCTGTGCGGTACGAGCCGGAGGAAGATCGCTACCTCGTGCGCTCGGAGCTGTTCGAGTTCCTGTCCACCACGGCGAAGAAGGCATTCGAGAAGTCGGCGGTGCACGCTAATAGCGTCGAAATGGAGAAGATCGTCGGCGTGGCGCTGCTGCCGAACGTCGGGCCCAATGCCGAGACGGTGCTGCATTACATGTCGCCGATCACCGAGAAGCACGGCTTCACGGCCGAGGTGAAGCTCGGCGAAGTGGAACCCGATGACAAGCGCGTGGTGCGTAACGTGCTCAACGCTGGCGCAACTCTGGGCAGCGTGCAGCGTGCCGGCGAAGACGCCTCGCACTACTTTGTGCACAAGGACCTCTACAAGACGATTGCGCGCATCCGGGCGCGAACCTTCACTTACGAACAGATGACGCCGCAGATCGGCAGCGACGAACGGCGCGGTGGTGTGTTGCGCGCCGATACGGGCAGCCTGCCGGATCAGTGGCAGTCCCGCCGGCTGCTGACGCGCCTCAACGAGGCGACGCCGCAGAATGACGACGAGGATGGGTCCGACGAGACGACGCAGGATCGCGCGGTGCGACAGCAGTACGTGGCAACGCTGCTGTCGGCGCTCGATGTGCATCCGGATGCGTTCTATGACCTGACGGCGGAAGGCCTGGCGGCGGCTGTCGCGGCCGGCGAGGCATTCAAACGGGCACGCGAGAGCAACCGCTACCTGGCGCAGAAGCTGTTTGAACGCGACGAGGAAGCGCGCAACGTTCTCGACAGCATGAGTTCGCACCTGCAATCCACGGGAATGGATCCCGCGGGCCTCAGGGCCGCGGATGAGGAGATCAGCCAGAACTGGCCGGTGCTGATGCTGCTACCCGCCGGACCTTACGAACTGGTCATCACCGAGATGCTGGAAGAGCTGGAACCGCAGGCCGGTGACGGCCGCCTGTCGGCCGAGCAGGCGCAGCTTTTCGCCGTGGTACGCAAGCTGCGCGAGGCCTTTACCGGCAATCCGCGCAACAGCCAGTCATCCTGGTCGCGGATGATTTCGCAGCTGAACCAGGCCGCCTCTATCGGCCACGCGGCTGCCAACAAGACGGAACTTGGAAACGGACGGCCGTCGCGACTGAACTAGGCGAGCGGCTTGCGCAGGAAGCGAGGGGTCAGACCGAGGTCTGACCCCTTTTTCGTTGGGGAGCTCCGAGCAGCTTATGCAAAACGGATACAGCCCGGACCTTCCATTATTTCGTCACCACACGCTCTAACATCCGCCGCCAATCGCGCGCGATTCCGCCGCTGCTGTCACCTAGCTTTCCGGGCTTGAGCCACCAGGAGATATTTCGCCATGACGAAGTCTCGTCTTGCAATTGCCGCCCTCAGTCTTTCCGTTTGCGCATTCTCAGCCGGATTTTCTTCGTCGGCGATGGCCGCTGAAATCAAGCTGCAAGCCGACCTCGGCCACTCGGTGTTGAGCACGCGCAAGGCCGACCGCACCTATCTTCGCCTCAGCCTCAAGACGCTGACCGGCATCAAGGCCGAGCGCCGCACGCCGATCAACGTCGCCCTCGTCATCGACCGGTCCGGTTCCATGTCGGGCGACCGCATCGAGGCAGCCAAGAAGGCGGCGCATGTGGCTTTGGACCGGCTGAGTGCGGACGACATCGTTTCGCTCGTCACCTACAATCATAAGGTCGACGTGCTCGCCCCGGCGACACGGCTAGGCTCCGCGCGACAGGAGATCGAACGTGCGATCGACAATCTGCAGGTCGACGGTACGACGGCACTCTATGCCGGCACCAAGGAAGGCGGCGAGCAGGTCAAGACCTTCCTGTCCGACACCAAGGTGAACCGTGTCGTGTTGATTTCCGACGGCCTGGCCAATGTCGGCCCCTCATCGCCGGCGGATCTCGGCGACTTAGGGCGGCAGCTGGCGGGCAAGGGAATCTCGGTCACCACGATCGGTCTCGGCCTCGACTACAACGAAGACCTGATGCAGCGGCTGGCGTCTGCGTCGGATGGCAATCACGCCTTCGTCGAGAGCCCGCGCCAGTTGGCCGACATTTTCGACAAGGAGTTCGGTGACGCGCTATCGATCGCGGCGCAGGACGTCACGATCATCATCGAGTGCCGGGCGGGCTTCAAACCGACGCGTGTGCTGGGTCGTGAGGCGGACATTTCCGGCTCGACAATCAAGCTCAAGATGAACCAGCTGCAGGCCGACAACGAGCGTTACGTCGTCATCGAGATGGAGACGCCGAGCGGCTCTAAGGCCGGCGAAGCGGACGTCGCGGACGTCAAGGTTGAATACCTCGATCTGGACAAGGGCACGCGCAGCGAGACGCAGGCGAACGTGCGCGCGCGCCTGTCGGACGACGACAAGGACGTGGAGGGCAGCATCAACAAGGGCGTGCTGGCGCAGGTGACGGCGCAGATCGCCACGGAGCAGAACGAGAAGGCGGTGGAGCTGCGCGACAAGGGCGACGTGTCGGGAGCCCGCAAGATGCTGCAGGACAATGCCGCCTACATCAAGAAGTCGCGCGAAAAGTTTTCGACGGGTTCGGCCGCGGCGCCGGAGCCGAGCGTGAAGGCCCTATCGGAACTGGAAGCCAGGAACGAGGACGCGGCGAAAAACCTCGACGGCGAGCAGTGGAACAAAACACGCAAGGCCATGCGCTACGACCAGCACAAGGCCAAGGTGCAGCAGAAGTACTAGGATCTGGGATTGGTCTTCAAACGAGATCCGGCTCTTTGCCGAACCGGATCTTTCCGCTTCGTCTTGTAGGTTGGGTCAAGCCTTCGCGCGACCCAACGTTGGTGCACTACGCAAGTTGTTGGGTCTCGCTGCGCTTGACCCAACCTACGGGTGGGCGATCTGAGTTAACCGCTAAGTTCTTCGCGCAGCAGCTCCAGTTCAAGCCATTGGTGCTCGGCGGCGGACAGTTCGGCTTCGGCGGCGCCGAGGCGTGAGGTGGCGGCGCTGAAGGCAGCCGGATCACGCGTGTAGAGGTCCGCGTCGCCGACCTTGCCTTGCAGGGTCGCGATTTCGGACGTCAGTTTGTCGATGGTTTCCGGAAGGGTCTTCAGCGCGTGGCTTTCCTTGAAGGAGAGCTTGCGTTTCGTGGCCGCTGCAGCTCCGTTCACAGCGGACGCCTCACCAGTGACGGCTGGCTTCGCTGCGGATTTTCCTGCCGTGGACGTTGTGGTGCCGCCGCCGTTCTTGCGCTGCGCAAGCATGTCAGAATAGCCGCCAGGGTACTCGGTCCATTGGCCCTCGCCCTCGCTGGCGATGACGCTGGTCACCACGCGATCGAGGAAGTCACGGTCGTGGCTGATCAGCAGGACGGTGCCGGTGTACTCGGCCAGGAGTTCCTGCAGCAGATCGAGCGTTTCTAGGTCGAGATCGTTGGTCGGCTCGTCGAGGACGAGGACGTTGGACGGTTTGGCCAGAGCGCGCGCCAGCATGAGACGGCCGCGTTCGCCACCAGACAGCACACGCAGGGGCGTGCGCACCTGTTCGGAGGTGAACAGGAAGTCCTTCATATAGCTGGCGACGTGGCGCGGTTTGCCGTTGATCACCACCTGATCGCCGCGACCGCCGGTCAGGGCTTCGCCGAGTGTCCAGTCCGGCTTCAGCTCGTCGCGGCGCTGGTCGAGCGTCACCATCTCCAGACTGGCGCCGAGCTTCACCGTGCCGGCATCAGGCTCGAGCTGGCCCGTCAGCATCTTCAAGAGCGTCGTCTTGCCGGCGCCGTTGGGTCCGACGAGGCCGACGCAGTCGCGGCGCAGGATGCGGGTGGAGAAATCCTCGACGATGACGTTGTCGCCGAACGCCTTGGCGATGTTCTGCGCTTCGACGATGAGCCTGCTCGACAGGCCGCCCTCGGCAGCGGCGAGTTGTACGTTGCCCTGCACGTGGCGTTGCTGGCTGCGTTCTTCGCGCATCTGGCGCAGTTCACGCACGCGGCGTACGTTGCGCTTGCGCCGTCCCGTGACGCCGCCGTGCATCCACTCGTTCTCGCGTACGATCTTGCGATCGAGCTTGTGACGCTCCAGCTCTTCTTCTTCCAGCACCTTGTCGCGCCACGACTCAAAATTGGCGAAACCCTGGTCCATGCGCCGCGTCACGCCGCGATCGAGCCAGACGGTGGCGCGCGACAGGGTTTCCAGAAAGCGGCGATCGTGGCTGATGAGCACGATGGCGGACTTCAGCGATCGCAGTTCTCGCTCCAGCCATTCGATGACGGGCAGGTCGAGATGGTTGGTCGGCTCGTCGAGTAGCAAGATGTCGGGCTGCGGGGCCAGCACGCGGGCGAGCGCCACGCGGCGCGCTTCGCCGCCGGAGAGGCGTGCGGGATCTTCATCGCCGGTGAGGCCGAGTTCGTTCAGCAGGTAGCGGGCGCGATAGCTATCGTCGAGCGGACCGAGGCCGGCCTCGACATATGCGAGCGTAGTGGTGTGACCCTGGAAGTCGGCTTCCTGTTGCAAATAGCGGACGCTGGCGTTGGGATGAATGAAGCGCTCGCCATCGTCAGCGGCGACGAGACCGGCTGCGATACGCATCAAGGTCGACTTGCCCGAGCCGTTGCGGCCGACGAGACACGTGCGCTCGCCCGGTTCGACATTCAGCTCCGCGCCCGTCAGCAGCGGATGTCCGCCGAACGTGAGGTGGATGTTCTTCAGGGTGAGGAGCGGCGGTGCCATCGGTTCCGGTCTGTCTCGTCAGAAGAATTCGGCGGAACGGATTTCCACCCACTAACGTCATCCCCGCGAAGGCGGGGATCCACGACGCGTCTCTACCACTCGACGATTGGTATTATCCAGCACGTCGCGCGTGATCATCGTGCGCGTCGAGCAAACGTTGACGTGTCGTGGATGGTCGCCTCCGCTACCATGACGTTGAAACTAGGGACGCCGTTTCCACGATGACAAGCTGAGGGCGTGTCGTTACGTCGAACGTTGCGCAACGGAGAAGTCGAAGGCCCATTGTCGAGCAATGGGCTCAACCTGACAGACCGCCTCCGAGTGTCGGGACGTCGAGGACGGAGAAGCCGTAGTGGCGCAGCCATCGCAGGTCGGCGGAGAAGAAGGCGCGCAGATCGGGAATGCCGTACTTCAGCATGGTGATGCGGTCGAGGCCCATGCCGAAGGCGAAGCCCTGGTACTTCTCCGGATCGAGGCCGCAGTTGCGCAGCACGTTGGGATGCACCATGCCGCAGCCGAGGATTTCCAGCCATTGGCCGGGCTTGCCGATGGCGGCGGCATCGATATCGACTTCCATCGACGGCTCGGTGAAGGGGAAGTGCGAGGCCCGGAATCGCATGCGCACTTCGTCAACCTCGAAGAACGCCTTCGCGAACTCTTCCAGGACCCACTTGAGGTGGCCCATGTGTGTCGTCTCGTCGATCACCAGGCCTTCGATCTGGTGGAACATCGGCGTGTGGGTCTGGTCGGAATCGGAGCGGTAGACGCGACCTGGCGCGATGATGCGGATCGGCGGCTTCTGCGACCGCATCGTGCGGATCTGCACGGGGCTGGTGTGCGTGCGCAGGAGCAGGCGCGAGCCGTCGGGCTTCGGCGCGAAGTAGAACGTATCGTGCTCCTGGCGCGCAGGGTGCTCGGCCGGAATGTTGAGGGCGTCGAAGTTCAGGTCGTCGGTCTCGATGTCCGGGCCTTCCGCGACTTCGAAGCCGAGGTCGGCGAAGATCTCGACGCACTCGTCGAACACCTGGCTGACGGGGTGGATGCGGCCGGTCGCGAGCGAACCGGGCCGGACCGGCAGCGTGACGTCGGCCCGCTCGGTTGCGAGGCGGGATTCGAGCGCTGCGCCGTCGAGAACGGACTTGCGGGCGTCGAGTGCGTCGGACACCTTGGTCTTAAGCGTGTTGACCGACTGGCCGAACGTCTTGCGATCTTCGGCAGGGAGCGAACCGAGCTTCGCCATCAGCTCCGAAATGCGACCCTTCTTGCCGAGCGCGCCGACGCGGACGGCATCGAGCACGCCAAGGTCAGCCGCGCCGGCGATTTCCGCCAGCAACTCGGCTTCCAGCTTCGACAGATCCGTTGCGGTGGCGGTCACAGGAACCTCGACGTGTAGGTTGGGTCAAGCGTAGCGCGACCCAACGTTTGTGCACGACGCGAAGCTGTTGGGCCGCGCTTGCGCTTGACCCAACCTACGCATTAGCCGCGTGAGGCTCGAGTTTACGCAGCGGCCTTGGCGGGAGCGGCGTCCTTGGCGGCCTTCTCGACGGCCTTGATGGCCGTGTCGACGAGCGCCTTGAAGCCAGCCGCATCGTGCACCGCCAGATCGGCGAGCACCTTGCGGTCGATCTCGATCCCGGCCTTCGACAGACCGTCGATAAAGCGACCGTACGTGGCGCCGTGCTCACGGACGGCAGCGTTGATGCGCTGGATCCAGAGGGCGCGGAACGTGCGCTTCTTGCGCTTGCGATCGCGGAATTGATACTGCTGAGCCTTCTCAACGGCCTGCTTGGCGACGCGGATGGTATTCTTGCGACGGCCGTAATAGCCCTTGGCGGCTTTCAGAACTTTCTTGTGCTTGGCATGGGCGGTAACGCCGCGCTTTACACGTGACATGGCAACTCTCCGAGAATGCGATTGTTAGCTTGAGATGGGATCGCTGGTTCTGGTTTGTCGTGCACCCTACGGTACGCGAAAACCTAGTGGGCTCAGCGGGCGTAAGGCATGTACTTCTTGACGATCTTGGCATCCGAGTCGTTCAGCACCATCGTGCCGCGCGCCTGCTGAATGAACTTCGTCGTCCGCTTGATCATGCCGTGACGTTTGCCGGCGGCCGCAGCCTTCACTTTGCCGGTTCCCGTGATCTTGAAGCGCTTTTTCGCACCACTCTTGGTCTTCATCTTGGGCATTTGGCTTATCCTTTCCGGTAGAGGCTGAGTGAACAGCCGGATGCCCGTTGCCCATCACAAAGACGGGCAGAGAGCATCTTGAGTTGCTAAAGCAAGAAAAGCCGCCACGGCATGCCCCGCCGGGCGGCTCCGAGCGGTCTTATAGGGAAGGCCGTCGGACTTGGCAATAACCGGTCTCTCGGGGGCTCAGAAGAAGACTGGCAGCATAGGCCCAGAATTGATCCAGCGAGTATTCATTGAGCAGTTCGTAATATTCAATTGATTCTAAAAACGGATCTTTCCACTCCGGAGGCATCTCTTTTCTTGATGCCACCAGTGTGACGGCCTCAGGCGACAGCTCAAGGCATAAAACCTATAGAAGTTTTGTTTTGCTCGGCGGTCGCCTAAGCTCCCCAAACCCCTGCAACGTCTTGCCATCTCCGTGTAAGCGGTCCATATAGGGCCAATCGAACACGCCTTGGTTTACTCTACGACAGCACTAACGCTGAACTTGGAAGTCTCCATCGCGCGATTTGATGATCGCCCGAGTCCAAACTTGGGCAGCCTATTGCTTTGGAGAAAGTGGAATGTCGACTGGCACGGTGAAGTGGTTCAATGGGCAGAAGGGCTACGGCTTTATTCAGCCCGACGAAGGCGGCAACGACGTTTTTGTTCATATCTCGGCTGTTGAGCGGGCAGGCTTGTCGTCGCTGCGCGAAGGCCAGAAGATTTCCTACGAAACGGAACGCGGCCGTAACGGCAAGATCGCAGCAATCAACTTGCGTCCGGTTTGATCTGGATCAAGGCTTTGTGATTTAGCACCTGGGGAGCAGCCAACTGCTCCCCTCGTGTGTTATGTGCGCCCTGCATCGCACCCGAGGGCGGACGCGCTTACACTCAAGACGCCGGAAAGGCGGGAGACTAGATGGCGAAGGAAGAGATGCTCGAGTTCGAGGGTGTGGTGGACGAAGTCCTGCCAGACGCTCGCTGCCGCGTGAAACTCGACAACGGTCATGAAGTGATCGCCTACACGTCCGGGCGAATGAAGAAGAACCGCATTCGCATTCTGGCGGGTGATCGGGTGACGATCGAGATGACGCCGTATGACCTGACCAAGGGTCGCATCAACTTCCGCCACAAGGACACGCGTTCCGGCCCGCCGCCGCCACCCGGTGGCCAGCAGGGCGGTCAGCGCCGTCGCTAGGCGCAGTCTCGCGTTCTCCATCGCAGATCGGAATTGAAGGCGGATGGCACTTTGTCTCCGCCTTTTTGCGTGCCAGCGCTGGCAAGTTGGGGTCCATGCGTCTGACCCCGTCGCGCTCACCGGGTTGGCCGGTCGGCCTGCCCGCTGGCTTTTTGGGCATGCTGCCGGCCGAGGGCGAAGGCTACGGCGAGCCACAGCGCGGCGATCGGCATGGTCAGGATGGCCAGAGTTCCACCGGCGAGGCCAAGCGCCTTGGCGCCGGTGTTGAACACCCAGCCGGACGCGGCATCGCCGCCGCGATAGACGACGGTGTCGACGAAGTTCTGCGCCTTATATTTTTCGTCCGGCGACACGATGGTGTAGAGCACTTTCAGTGCCGGGTTCGATAAGGCGAACGAAATCGCCCGCTCCGCCACCATCACGGCTGCGACGACGAACAATGTCGGCGACAAGCTGAGCGCGACCAGGCCAACGGCCGCCGATAGCGGCAGGGCCGCAAGCGTCACGCCAACACCGAGCCACTGCATCAGCCGGGCCGTGACTAAGATCTGCAGCAGGATCGAGACCGTGCTGACGATGAGATCGCGCGAGGCAAAGAACTCGACGCGGGCAACGCGGTCCGGGATCACCTCGCCGACGATGCGGATCTGCTCGAGGTAGAAGTAGGTGCCGATGAGATTGGCAATCAATACGTAGGCCGCGATGAGGAACAGGTAACGCGATGTCAGGACGCGCTGGGCGCCGGCAAAGATGCCGTTGCTGCCAGCGGGCGCATTTTCCTGGCGATCGTCGTTGCCGGGCAAGGCGTGGAATGCACGGCGCAGATCGAGCGCGGCAAACAACGCGAGACCTAGGAGCGTGGCGGCGATCAGCAGCAGGTCGTTCGGTGAGATCTTGGCCGCCAGAAATCGCGCCAGCATAGGACCGGCCAGTGCACCCGCCGAGCCGCCTGCGGCGATGAAGCCGTAGAGGCGCTTGGCCTGAGCATTGCTGTAGAGCTCGGACGTCAGCGACCAGAACACAGACACGATGAAGAGATTGTAGACGCTGGCCCAGACGAAGAAGACGCTGGAGGCGACGACGCCGGGCCGTTCGGGAGACGCCGAGAAGACCGCCCAGAAGATCAGCAGATTGAAGATGAAGACACCGTAGATCGCCGGTAGCACGTGCCGGCGCGCGATGGTCTGCACGATCCAGCCGAACGCCGGAACCAACGCCAGCATTGCCAGGAACACGGCGATGAAGAGCCACTGCAGGCCGTCCTGGCCGATGCTGGTGCCGATCTCCTCGCGCACGGGTCGCAGCACGTAATAGCCGCAAAGCACGCAAAAGAAGATGGCACACGAGCGCAGCATGACTCCGGTCTCGCCGGGCTCTACGGGAACCAAATGGCGGAGAAGCCGGGACAGCGGTGAGGATCGAGTGGGATCTGATGCGGTCAAACGGGAGGCATCCTTGCTGGCGAGTGTCCAGCTGCCTAACACGACATTCCAGGTTGGGCCTAGAACTGTTGGGTCGCGCTGCGCTCGACCCAACCTACAGGGCGTCACGGGCAAAGAGATGCGACTAGCGTGCGAGGCGGGGCATCCCGGAGAAGCGCAGCGGGAGAGGGCGGCCGCGCTGGACGAAGAGGGCACGCTCGACGTTGTCGAGGAACAGGCGCGCGGCCGAGTCCCAGGTGTAGGCTTCTGCGGATCGGCGAACGGCCGAGCGATCCAGCGCGAGTGCGGCGAGGGCTGCCTCGCGCAGATTGCGCGACAGGATGCCGGATACGCCCTGGCTGACGACGTCGACCGGCCCGGTAACGGGTAGTGCGGCCACGGGAACACCGCAGGCCATCGCTTCCAGCATGACGATGCCGAAGGTTTCGGTGACACTCGGGAATACGAAGACGTCGGCGGAGGCGTAGGCTTCGGCGAGTGCGCGGCCCGAGAGAGCTCCGGGAAAGATGGCGTCAGGGAAACGTGCCTTCAGCTCGTCGAGCTGCGGGCCGTCGCCGACCACGACTTTCGTGCCGGGCAGGTCCAAGTCGAGGAAGGCGGCGATGTTCTTTTCGACGGCGACGCGGCCGGCGTAGAGGAACACGCGCCCAGTGCCGAAGCGACGAACCTGGGCGGGACGGAACAGCGTCATGTCCACGCCACGCGTCCACGGCAGGATGTTGCGGAAGCCGCGCTCGCTCAGCGTTTGGCGCAAGCTGCGGGTCGCGACCATCGTGCCCGACCCGGCGTTGTGGAAGCGACGCAGCAGGGCATACGTCCAGCCGCTCGGGATGGCGAACCGGCGGTCGAAGTACTCCGGAAACTTGGTGTGGAAGCTCGTCGTGAACGGCAGGCGGCGACGCCGGCAGTAGGCGCGCGTCATCAGGCCGACGGGGCCTTCCGTGGCGATGTGGATGGCGTCGGGCTTGAGGCGGTCGATGAAGCGGGCACAGCGCGCGCGGTCCGGCAGCGCCAGGGCGATCTGCGGATAGGTGGGACAGGGCACCGTATGGAACTGGTCGGGAGCCAGCAACTCGACGTCCGCACCAATGCGTGGCAGCTGCTGCGACAGCTGCTCGTAGGTCCTGACAACCCCGTTGACCTGAGGCCGCCAGGCGTCCGTGGCGACCAGGATACGCATCACGCGGCCTGGAGTTGCGGTGAGGGCGTGAGGCCCTCGATGCGCTGGCGAACCTCGTCATGCCAGTGCACGAGCTGCATTTCGCCGTCCATGGTTTCGCGGATGGCGGTGCAGCTTTCGACCCAGTCGCCGGTGTTGAGGTAGTGGACGCCGTCGATGTCGCGCGAGGCAGCATGGTGGATATGGCCGCAGATCACACCGTCGGCCTTTTGGCGGCGGGCCTCTTCGGCAAGGTTCTTCTCGAACTCGCCGATGAAGTTCACTGCCGTCTTCACGCGATGCTTGAGGTAGGCGGAGAGCGACCAGAAGCCCAGGCCAAGGCGACGGCGCACGAAGTTGAGCGGATTATTGGTCCACAGGGCGAACTCGTAACCACGATCGCCGAGGAAGGCCAGCCAGCGGGCATAGCGCACGACGACATCGTATTCGTCGCCGTGCATGACGACGTAGCGCTTACCGTCGGCGGTGACGTGTTCGATCTGACGTTCGATCTCGATGCCGCCGAACTGCATGCCGCAGTAGTCGCGCAGGCCTTCGTCGTGATTGCCGGGTATGAAGACCACGCGCGTGCCCTTGCGGACCTTGCGCAGGATCTTCTGCAGCACGTCATTGTGGGATTGCGGCCAGACGGGGCCACGTTTCACGCGCCAGAAGTCGACGATGTCGCCGACGAGGTAGATGGTGTCGGCGTCGTGATACTTCAGAAAGTCGAGAAGCATCGAGGCCTGCGAAGAGCGGGTGCCCAGATGAACGTCGGAGATGAACAGCGCTCGGTATTTGGTGGCGGGATCGGTCATTTGAATACCTTCCGTCGGGTTACGGAGGCCAGCGGTCACGTACAGCTTTCAAAGGATTCTCGTTTCAGGAGTGTGACACCGGGCGGCTTTGTTCCGGACCTGCGTCCATTGGGTCCTCTCACCGGTGGATTTCGCCTCTGTTAACCCTTTTTTGGGCGACTTGATCCGGGGGGCGGAGCGGGCTAGCAGTACGCGCGATTTCTCAGCCAGCTTCAGGACGACCTCCAAATGACGACGCACAAGCTCCTTCTGCTCCCCGGTGACGGCATCGGTCTGGAAACCATGGGCGAGGTGGAGCGCATCATCGCCTTCTTCAACGCCAAGGCGAACGCTGGGAAATTCGAGATCGAGCGCGACGACGTTGGGGGTACGGCCATCGACAAGCACGGTGTGCCGGTGACGGATGCAGCGATGGCCAAAGCCAAGGCGTCGACCGCCGTGATCTTCGGTGCTGTTGGTGGCCCGCAGTGGGACAAGGTTCCGTATGCGATCCGGCCGGAGGCCGGCCTGCTGCGGCTGCGCAAAGATCTGGACCTGTTCGCCAATCTGCGCCCAGCGATCTGCTATCCGGCATTAGCTGATGCCTCTTCGCTAAAGCGCGAGATCATCGAGGGGCTCGATATTCTGATCCTTCGCGAGCTGACGGGCGGCACGTACTTCGGCGAGCCGAAGGAGATTGTGACTTTGGAGAGCGGCGAGAAGCGCGCCGTCGATTCCACGGTCTACACGACGCGAGAAATCGAGCGCATTGCCAAGGTGGCCTTCGATCTGGCGCGCAAGCGCGGCAACAAGGTGCATTCGGCCGAGAAGCGCAACGTGATGAAGACGGGCGTGCTGTGGAACGAGGTCGTCACGGCCACGCACAAGAGCTACGCGCCCGACGTGCAGCTGGAGCACATCCTGGCCGACAACTGCGCTATGCAATTGATCCGCAATCCCAAGCAGTTCGATGTGATCGTCACCGACAATCTGTTCGGCGACGTGCTGTCGGACGAGGCGGCTATGATGACGGGATCGCTCGGCATGCTGCCGTCGGCGTCGCTCGGTGCGCCGGACGCGAAGACGGGCAAGCGCTGGGCGCTGTATGAGCCCGTGCATGGCTCGGCTCCGGACATTGCCGGCAAGGGCCTGGCCAATCCGATTGCCACAATCGCCTCGTTCGGCATGGCGCTACGCTATTCCTGCGACATGGTTCGCGAGGCAGACCTGCTCGACAAGGCCATCGCCGATGTGCTGGCCCAGGGGCTGCGCACCGGGGACATCATGCAGCCGAACATGCGGCAGGTTGGCACGTCCGAGATGGGATCGGCGATTCTCAAGCAGCTGGAGACTGTGGCCGCCTGACGCCACTCGATGCCTTCTGCGCCAGTGCCGCCTGTTGAAGGCTGGGACAACGTGTGAATTAAACCTTGCCCGCGTTTCTCTGCCGGGCGCTGCCATGCCACTGTTTCCAGGCTGCCGCGATTCGCATCGCGCAGCGGGGGATGTAGTGGGGGTTTGTTTTCATGACGACATCGAGCGAGCTGCGCACGGGGCTTTTGGCCGTCGCCAAGCGGTCCATGGCCATCGCGCAAGGCTGCAGCAATATCGAGAGCACGCGCCTTTATCTAGCGCTGCCGTTCCTCGGGCTGCTGGGCTACGACTATTCGAACCCCTACGAGGTGTTTCCCGAGCATCGCGCAGAGGACATTACCGGCACGACATCGAAGATCGACTTCGCCGTGCTGCGCGACGGCCGACCGATCATTGCCATGGAGTGCCGGGTCGCGGGCACCGACAGCCTGGGTGAGCGCGACAACCTCAGCAGATATTTTCGCGCCGTGCCGAGTGCCAAACTGGCGATCCAGACCAACGGCATCCTGTATTCATTCTTCGTCGACAGCGACAGCCCGGACGAGATGGATCACGAGCCTTTCCTGACGATCGACCTGGAAACGGTCGACGGCATCGGCGTCGCCGACGACGTCTTGGAAAGCCTGCAGCTGCTCACGAAAGAGAACATCGACACCGACACGCTGGCGGAGGCTGCACACGTGCAGCTGGTCAAGAAGCGGCTGCGCAATGCCTTCATCGACGAAGCCGCGGCCCCTTCCGCCGAGTTCTGCCGGTTCGCGCTGGAGCGGATCGGTTTGCGCAACGTTCGCGCCGACTCACTGGAGCGCTACTATGCACCCATGGTGAAAACGGCCTTCGAGGAAAGCCTGGTTCTGCCGGTGGTGCAGCGGCTGCGTGGCGACAGCGCCACCGGAGAGGGCCGCGGCTCTCCCCACCTGCTGCATAAGCTTGGCCCCCGCATGCAGATCTCGGAACGCGAGTCGTCCATCCTCGGCTACGTGCGGCGCCGTCTGGCGTTTCTCTTCAACGACGAGAAGCTGTTTACGGCTATCGAGAACGTTCACGCCAAGGACTACGTCGGCCGCGTCGTGGTCTACTACGAGCGCGAGCGCAAGGGGCGGATGTTCGACTTCATCGCCGGCAGCGGCGACAAGCCGGACAAGTACGTGTTTCCCGAGCCGATCGGCGAGGTGCGCACGCGGTCCATTGCAGACATCGACCAGGCTCTGAAGACGATCTTCCTGGCGAACGTGCGTGACCAGCCGGCCAGTTTGTCGGCGGCGGGGTTCGCTCCGATGCGTCGCGCCGACGGCTTTCCGAGCTGAAGCAAAGGCAGACATCCGGGTCGTGAGCGGCTAAGCAGGCGGACAAGATGGTGCCTGCCGGTGACCGATGAAATCGTTTCTGATTTATGCCGTGACGGCCCTGGCGGAGATCGCCGGGTGCTTTGCGTTCTGGGCCTGGTTGCGGCTCGACAAAAGTGCGTGGTGGCTGGTGCCCGGCGTGGCGGCGCTGGTCCTGTTCGCCTGGTTGCTGACGCAGGTCGACAGCGTGGCCGCGGGACGGGCCTATGCGGCTTACGGCGGCGTTTATATTGTCGCGTCTTTGCTCTGGCTGTGGGCCGTGGAAGGCGTTAGGCCAGACCGCTGGGACATGGTAGGTGCTGCGGTCTGTATCGTCGGCGCCGCCGTCATCCTGCTGGGCCCGCGCACGGCCTGATTTCCCGCCGCAACATTGCCTTCGAACCAACCATGACGAGCAAAGCGAAATCCTCCGTAGCCATTGCCGCGCGCCCCGAGTGGGAAAACGCGAAGCGCATCGTCGTGAAGATTGGCTCGGCGCTGCTGGCTGATCGGGCGACCGGCAAATTGAAAGCCGATTGGCTCAATTCGCTGATGGACGATGTCGCCGAACTTGCGAAAGCCGGCAAGGACGTCGTGCTCGTGTCGTCGGGTGCCATCGCGCTCGGCCGCCATGCGCTGGGTCTGCCAAAGGGCGCGCTCGAACTGGAGCAGAGCCAGGCCGCCGCCGCCGTCGGTCAGATCTCGCTGGCGCATGCCTATCAGGAGATGGGGCAGGCGCGAGGACTGACGGTTGCGCAAGTGCTGCTGACGCTCGGCGATACTGAGCAACGGCGCCGCTATCTCAATGCGCGCCACACGATCCAAGAGCTGCTGCGCCTGCGCGCCGTTCCGGTCGTCAACGAGAACGATACGGTCGCCACGACCGAAATCCGCTACGGCGACAACGACCGGCTGTCGGCGCGGGTGGCCAGCATGGTATCGGCCGATTGCCTCGTGCTGCTGTCGGATATCGACGGTCTCTATACGGCGCCGCCGGCTTCGAATGCGTCGGCGACGCACATCCCTCTGGTGCGGGCCATCACGCCTGAGATCGAGGCCATGGCGGGCGATGCGGGTACCGAGCTTTCCAAAGGGGGAATGAAGACCAAGGTCGAGGCCGGGCGCATCGCGCTGGCGGCCGGGACCAACATGGTCATCACGACGGGCAAGGTCTTGAACCCCCTGCGTGCGATCGCGAACGGAGCGAAATGCACCTGGTTCCTGGCGCCGTCCGATCCCGTCACGGCCAAGAAGCGATGGATTGCGGGGCAGTTGGAGCCACGCGGCTCGGTTACGATCGACGCCGGAGCCGAGAAGGCGCTGTCGGGTGGCAAGAGCCTGCTGCCGGCTGGCGTGAAAGCGGTGACCGGTGCCTTCGAACGGGGCGACGCGGTCATCATTCGGTCTCTGGACGGGCGGGAGCTGGGGCGCGGACTTGTTGCCTACGGCCGGGCAGACGCCGATCGCATCATCGGCAAACGCAGTGCCCAGATCGCGGAGATATTGGGCTATGAGGGACGCGACGAGCTGATCCATCGAGACGACATGGCGGTTGGCCGTGGCGAGGGTCGACCTTGAACCTGCCCCTTCCGATGCGTAGGTTGGGTGCCAAACAGGCAGTCAACTGCGCAATCGCTGGGCCATCGAGTGGCTCGCACTCCTTTCAATACGGCCCTGGACTGACGTCATGAACAAGCCGGAACGGTTCGACAACGACAACACGGCCTCGACCATGCTGACCGTGGGGCGCGCGGCGCGCTCGGCTGCGGCCGAACTGGCCCTGGCACCGGCTGACGTGAAGAACGCGGCGCTGCTGGCCGCGGCCAAGGCCTTGCGTGCGCGGACGGCGGATGTCCTGGCGGCCAATGCCAAGGATGTGGCCGCCGCCAAGCAGGCTGGCCGAGCGGACTCGTTCGTCGATCGGCTGCTGCTGAACGAGACGCGCGTCGACGGGATCGCGGCGGGCCTGGAGGAGATCGCGGCCCTTGCCGATCCTGTCGGGACGGAGCTGGCGCAGTGGCAGCGGCCGAACGGGCTGAAAATTTCGCGCGTGCGGGTGCCGATCGGCGTCATCGGTATCATCTATGAGAGCCGCCCGAACGTCACCGCGGATGCCGGCGCGCTGGCGCTGAAGGCCGGCAATGCGGCGATCCTGCGCGGCGGCTCTGAAAGCCATCATTCCAGCACGGCGATCCATGCCTGCCTTGTCGAAGGCCTGCGAGCCTCCGAATTGCCCGAGACCGCCATCCAGCTGGTGCAATCGACCAGCCGGGACGCCGTCGGCGAGATGCTCAAGGGTCTCGACGGCTCGATCGACGTGATCGTGCCGCGCGGCGGACGCAGTCTGGTCGAGCGCGTCCAGCATGAAGCGCGCGTGCCTGTCTTTGCGCATCTCGAAGGCATCTGTCACACCTACGTCGATCGCGGTGCCGATCTCGATATCGCGGTGCCGATCGTCGTCAACGCCAAGATGCGGCGTACCGGCGTCTGCGGTGCCACGGAGACGCTGCTCGTCGACAAGGGCGCGCACGAGGACTACCTGACGCCGCTGGTCAGGGCCCTGCTGGAAGCAGGGTGCGAAGTGCGCGGCGATACTGCCTCGCAGGCGGCCGATGCACGCGTGAAGGCGGCGACGCCGGAGGATTTCGGCAAGGAGTTTCTGGAGCCGATCATCGCGGTCAAGGTTGTGGACGGTGTTGACGAAGCTATCGCTCACATCGCCAAGTACGGCTCACAGCACACCGACGCGATCATCACGGAGTGCAACGGCACAGCGGAACGGTTCGTCAAGCGCGTGGATTCGGCCATCGTGCTCGTGAACGCTTCAACGCAGTTTGCCGACGGCGGCGAGTTCGGCATGGGTGGAGAGATCGGCATAGCAACCGGCAAGTTGCACGCGCGCGGGCCGGTCGGAGTGGAGCAACTGACGAGCTTCAAATATGTGGTTCGCGGCACAGGCCAGGTCCGGCCCGGCTAACAAACCTTGTCCGGAAGCACTCGAGGAACCCGCCAACGTGGCCAGCCGCGCCGCCGTCACCATCCGCCCGCCTCTGGCTCTGCCGGGGCAGCGCGTCGGCGTGATGGGCGGCTCGTTCAATCCGCCGCATGAGGGCCATTCGATCGTCGCACGCACGGCGTCGCGGCGCCTGCAACTGGACCAGCTGTGGTGGCTGGTGACGCCCGGCAATCCGCTCAAAACGCACGACGGTCTGGCGCCTCTGGAGCAGCGGATGGCCGCGTGCCGTGAATTGGCAGGAACAGATCCGCGGATGAAGGTGACGGCTTTCGAGGCCGAGCTCGGCAGCGCTTATACGGCGCTCACGCTTCAGTACCTGACGCGGCGATTTCCAGACGTGCATTTCGTCTGGGTCATGGGCGCCGATAACCTTGCCAACTTTCACCGCTGGCAAAACTGGCGGGGGATCGCCGCCATGATGCCGATCGCCGTCGTGGACCGGCCGGATTGGCGCCTGCGTGCGCTGGCCAGTCCCGCGGCTCAGGCTCTGCGAAGCGCACAGCTGCCGGAACAGGATGCCTCGACGCTTCCGATCCGGCCCACGCCGTGCTGGACGTTCCTGACGTCCAAATTGTCGACGCTCTCGTCGACGGAACTGCGCAAAGCCGGTAAGTAGGCAGTCAGATAAGTTGAGGATACACCGACAAAATTCCAGCGGGATCAGCCTTGCTGAGTGAAATCGGTTGCCGCGGTGGTGCGGCGCACCTATCTTTCGAATTCTGCGCGGGTGCTTCAACCCGTCGCAGGCTGTCGTCGGGCCGTCAGAGAGGCGCCCTACGATAGAACCCAACCCGGCAACGGGTCGTTGAGGAGGAAGAGCACATCCCGCAAACGATGCGAACTGCAACTGAAGGCGCCCATGTCGGTGCACCTTCGCTCGAGATCCCGGCAGACGGCCGGAACTCGCACGCCCTGCTCAAGGACATCATCCACTGGCTCGATGAGGCGAAAGCCGAGAAGCTGGTGAGCATCGATCTCAAGGGCAAATCATCCATCGGCGACTTCATGGTGATCGCAACGGGCGGCTCGGACCGCCACGTGGGTGCCATTGCCGAACAGCTCCGCCGCAAGCTCAAGGAGGCCGGCGCCGACCACGTCCGCGTGGAAGGGCTGGATACCTGCGACTGGGTGCTGGTCGATACGGGCGACATCATCGTTCACGTCTTCCGTGCCGAGGTGCGTGAGTTCTACAACCTCGAGAAGATGTGGTCGGCCGAACGGCCGGCGGACCAGACGGCCCACTAACGGGCCGCGGCGGTACGAACTCGCTGGCGCTCCGGCTGACCGGGCTGGAGCGCGGAAGGTGTCATGCGTTTCACCCTCGCCGCTGTCGGACGCTTGAAGGATGGGCCGGAGCGCGAGCTCTATCAGCGTTACGCCGACCGGTTCGACGCGCAGGGCCGCGCCGTGTCGCTGGGGCCCCTGAAGATTGTCGAGCTGCCCGAGTCGCGGGCGCAGACATCCGATCTCAGAAAAGCCGATGAAGCCGAGCGGCTGCTGAAAGCCTGCCACGACGCCGACGTGCGCGTGGTGCTGCATGAGCGTGGCAAGGCGCTCGCCAGCGAGGTGTTCGCGCAATGGCTGGCGGCGCGGAGAGACGGCGGGTCGAAAACGATCGCGCTGTTGATTGGCGGGCCAGACGGTCATGGCCAAGCTGCATTGGCCGGGGCGGCGCTGCAGTTGTCGTTGGGTGAGATGACCTTGCCGCACGGCCTTGCGCGCATCGTGTTAGCCGAACAGCTGTATCGTGCCGCGACAATTCTCGCCGGTCACCCGTATCACCGATCCTGAGGGCTTCGTGGCGGCATCACATGCCCCGCAGAATCCGATCCATGAGCGGCGGTGGGGCGAACCGCTTGGCGGCCGCCGCGAGGTAGGTCAGCACCGTCACGTAGTACCGCCGGCGTGGCCGGCGGCTCTCCACCGCATGAACCAGTTTCCGGGCAACGGTCTCCGGTCCAAGCTTGAAGGTCTCCTTGCCGCCACGCTCCATGGACGCCAGGCGCGCAACGTAGGCCTCGCGATGGGGCGATCCCTCAATGTCGATG
This sequence comes from Hyphomicrobiaceae bacterium, assembly GCA_965279065.1. Taxonomy (GTDB): domain Bacteria; phylum Pseudomonadota; class Alphaproteobacteria; order Rhizobiales; family Hyphomicrobiaceae; genus JAKAXS01. The sequence goes on along the minus strand of OZ257134.1, from coordinate 3,673,085 downwards.
TTCGCTTTGAATCCGGCCAAGGCGGTCGGCAGGAAGCGGGTGCGAATCGGGCCTGGCTCGATGAGCGAGACGGAGATACCGCTGCCGAGCAGTTCAAGGCGGAGACTGTCGCTCAGGGCTTCGAGCGCGAATTTCGAGGCGGAGTAGGCGCCGCGATAGGGACCCGCGGTCAGACCCAAGACCGAAGAACACATGACGATGCGGCCGGAACCGGTGCGGCGCATGGCGGGTATGATACGTCGGGTCAGCTCGTGCGTGCCGATGACATTGACCTCGATCTGGTCGCGCAGGAGTGCGGCGGAGATGTCTTCCATGGCTCCGACCTGGCCAAACGCGGCGTTGTTGAACAACGCGTCCAGGCGTCCGCTGCACCGCTCCAAAACGGTTGCAGCGCATTCAGCGATACTTTGCTCGTTTCGCAGTTCGAGAGGCACGGCCTCGACCGCCTCCTCGACTTGCAAGCGTTCGAGATCGGCAGTCGTGCGGGCTGTCGCAAAGACCTTCCAGCCGCGCGCCTTCATCAGGCGTGCGGACGCCAGGCCAATGCCGGACGAACAGCCAGTGATGAGTATCGTTCGTTGTCTCATCGTCCTCGCTTAGCGGGTATGAGCGGTGCGGGGAAGGCGACAGGGCGCCCACAGTTGTCCACGCTTTCCGCCGGCCACCGGTAAGGTCTGCCGCTTGAAGTGACTATAGTCAGCTGGCGAAGTGAGTCGTTGGAGGGCTCGATGGCCAGGACCGTGAAGGTCAGCGAATTCAAAGCTAAGTGCCTGAAGCTGTTGGCGGAGGTTGCCGAGACCGGGGAGGAATTCATCATCACCAAGCGCGGCAAACCGCTGGCTCGGGTGGTGCCGGAACGCAATGCCAAGCCAACGACCCTGCAAGGGTCGATGAAGGGCCTGATCGAAATCCTCAACACCGACAAGTCGCTGCCGGTCGCCTGGGAAGATGATGCGATCGACCGCAGGATGGAGCGACTGGCCGGCAATCTGGTGCCGGACAAAAGCGAGGCGGAAGGCTAGCGCATGCTGCTGCTCGACACCGACGCATTGATCTGGTGGCTGCTCGACGACAAGCGGCTCGGCATGCGTTCGCGTTCGCTCATCCGGCTTACGGCGCGGGGCAAGCTGTCGATCTCGGTGGCGACGTGGATGGAATTGGGCAACCTGCAGCGCCGCGCGGATATCCGCTTTCGCGAGACCATCCCTGCGATCCGCAAGCGGGTGATCGAAGGCGGGATCGTCGAGCGCGAGGTCACCGGCGCCGTGGCGATCGATGCGGCCGATCTGACGGAACTGTCGGCAAACCCCATGGACCGGCTGCTGGCGGCGACCGCGCGTCAGTCGGGATCGACGCTTGTCACGTCGGACGACAGTATCCTCACCTGGACCGGAACGCTCGACCGGCTCGATGCGCGGGTGTGAGGGCTCATCGGGTTCTTATTGCTGCAGCAGATCGCCACAGTGCCGTGGCTTCCTCGTCGGGTCCGATGATGCTATCCACCGGCCATCCTCCAACACAATCGTGAAAGACCATGACGCAGCAAACCCAACGCGCCACGCCGCCGCTTGATGATCGCAGCCACCTGCGATTGCTGGCGTCACTGATTTTCGGCTCCCGCTGGCTGCAGGTGCCGCTCTATCTCGGGCTGATCGTGGCGCAGTGCGTCTATGTCTTCCTGTTCGTAAAGGAGCTGATCCACCTCATCATGCATGCATCGACGTTCAGCGAGCAACAGATCATGCTCCTGGTGCTCGCGTTGATCGACGTGGTGATGATTTCCAATCTGCTGGTCATGGTGATCGTCGGTGGCTACGAAACCTTCGTGTCCCGTCTCAATCTCCGTGGGCATCCGGATCAGCCCGAGTGGCTGGACCACGTCAACGCAAGTGTTCTCAAGATCAAGCTGGCGATGGCGATTATCGGCATCTCGTCAATTCATCTCTTGAAGACATTCATCGAAGCCGGGAACATCGGTGCAGAAGGCGCGAAGTTTACCGAAGCCGGAGTGATGTGGCAGACGATCATCCACGTCACGTTCATCCTGTCGGCCATGGGCATCGCCTGGGTCGACAGTCTCGGCAACCGGGTCGTGGCGCAGAAGCACTAGATTAGAGAGCGGCTCTTATGCCTTGCGGGCGCGGCGACGAACTTCGTCGCGGCGCAGCGGCATTGCGTCGATCGTGCCAGCCAGGGCTTCCGCCGTGAGCGGCGAGGCGGCTGTCTTCTTCACGCCGCCGTCCTTGCCAATGAGGATGGCGCGGAATTCGCCGTCCTTGATGCCGTATTTGCGGCGCAGCGCGCTGGCGCTGAGTCCAGGCGGGGGCCCAAGCGTCGTGGAAACGTCGTCGCCGACAACGTAGATCACGACCAGATCGCGTTCGGCGAGGTCGTCGCGGTGGGCTTCGATGATGCGCCGCTGCTTGCAAAGCTTTTCCGACTTTTCGCTCTCGGCGAAGACGACAAGCGACCGCTTCTTCCAGCGATACGCGCTGAGACATTCGGCGGGAATGTTGGACGCGACAAGGGCCGCAAAGGCGGCCAAGAGGGCTGATTTACTCATGATGCTGGCCAAAGTGGGTGTCGCTCCTGCCTAAGCAATGCGACATGAATGACGGCGTTCCATGCGGAATGTCGCAATCTGGACCAGGTAGCAGGTCTGGCCGTCAGAAGGCCTGGAATATCAACTGTCTTCCATTTTCAGGGCGGCGATGAAGGCTTCCTGCGGGATCTCGACGCGGCCGAACTGACGCATCTTCTTTTTGCCGGCCTTCTGCTTTTCGAGCAGCTTGCGCTTGCGCGTGATGTCGCCGCCGTAGCACTTGGCCGTCACGTCCTTGCGCATGGCCTTGATGGTCTCGCGGGCGATAATGCGGCCGCCGATTGCTGCCTGCACCGGTATGACGAACATGTGCTGCGGGATGAGATCCTTCAGCTTTTCGCACATGACGCGGCCGCGCGCCTCGGCGCGGGAGCGATGCACGATGATCGAAAGGGCGTCGACCGGCTCGGCGTTTACCAGGATCGACATCTTCACCAGGTCCTCCGGCTCGTAGCCGATGATCTGGTAGTCGAACGAGGCGTAGCCGCGCGAGATCGATTTCAACTTGTCGTAGAAGTCGAACACCACTTCGTTGAGCGGCAACTCGTAAACGAGCATGGCGCGGGTGCCGGCGTAGGTCAGTTCCTTCTGGCGGCCACGTCGGTCCTGGCACAGCTTCAACACGGAGCCGAGATAGTCGTCCGGCACGAGGATCGTGGCCTTGATCCACGGCTCCTCAATGCGGTCGATGTAGACCGGGTCCGGCATGTCGGCCGGATTGTGCATCTCGATCATCGTGCCGTTGTTCATGTGTAGCTGGTAGACGACGCTCGGCGCTGTCGTGATGAGGTCGAGGTTGAACTCGCGCTCCAGCCGCTCGGTGATGATCTCCAGGTGCAGCAGCCCGAGGAAGCCGCAGCGGAAGCCGAAGCCAAGGGCCGCGGAGCTTTCCGTTTCGTAGGAGAAGCTGGCGTCGTTCAGGCGTAGGCGAGCCATGGCCTCGCGCAGGTCCTCGAAATCGGCGGCGTCGACGGGGAAGAGGCCACAGAAGACGACGGGCTGGGCCTGCTTGAAGCCCGGCAGGGCCTCGGCGGTCGGCTTGCGTTCGTCGGTGATCGTGTCACCGACGCGGGTGTCGGCGACTTCCTTGATGGCGGCGGTGAAGAAGCCGACTTCGCCGGGGCCAAGCTCTTCCAGCATCTGCTGCTTGGGACGGAAGATGCCCAGGCGCTCGATCTGATAGCTTTCGTCGGCCGCCATCAGCTTGACCTTCTGGCCCTTCTTCAGCGTGCCGTCGATGATGCGTACGAGGACGACGACGCCGAGGTAGGCATCGTAGAAGCTGTCGATCAGCAGGGCCTTGAGCGGCAGCGTGGCGTCGCCCTTGGGTGGGGGCAAGCGTTCGACGATGGCTGCCAGGACGGCGGCTACATTGAGGCCGGTCTTGGCCGAGATGGGCACGGCATCCGAGGCATCGAGGCCAATCACGTCCTCGATCTGTTTCTTGACGCGATCGGTGTCGGCGGCGGGCAGATCGACCTTGTTCAGAACAGGCAGGATCTCGAGGTTCATATCGAGCGCCTGGTAGACGTTGGCGAGCGTCTGGGCTTCGACGCCCTGGCTGGCGTCAACGACCAGCACGGCACCCTCGCAGGCGGCCAGCGAGCGCGAGACCTCATAAGCGAAATCTACGTGGCCGGGCGTGTCCATCAGATTAAGCTGATAGGTCTTGCCGTCCGAATGCTTATAGTCGAGGCGGACTGTTTGCGCTTTGATCGTGATGCCGCGCTCGCGCTCGATATCCATCGAGTCGAGTATTTGGGCCTTCATGTCGCGATCGGCGACGTTGCCGCACAGCTGGATCAGCCGGTCGGAGAGCGTCGATTTGCCGTGGTCGATATGGGCGATGATAGAGAAGTTGCGGATCAGGGAAATGTCGGTCATGCGGCAGCTAATACACTGGTCGCTGGCGCCGTGAAAGGCCTCTCGAACGGCGGTCCGTAGCACGTCCGCACCGGTCCAGCCAACGGGCGAACCGCCATGCCGAAACCGCGAATACTACGCTGTTCTCCAAATTGCCGCAGACGCCTGATCTGCTCGCAGCGCATTAAGGCATTTCGCCCGGAACGAACGCGCTTTGCCTTGCGTTCGCATTTCAAGGGAATAGGTTACCGAATTCTCAGCCCCCACCCTAAAAGGAGTTCATTATGGCCTCTACCGCGCCTACCCTAGGCCAAGGCTTTGACGCCGACACACGTAAGGCCTTCAATGCCGTTTTCGACGCGATGTCGTCGTGGCGCGACGATCTCTCGGCCCTGACGGAGAAGAATTCCGACGCCGTGTTCGACAAGATGTCGACGGCCGCAAAGAAGGTCGGCTGGCCGGAGAACCTGGTCGATGCCACGCGCCAACAGATGCAGCAGGCCTCCAAGATCCAGCTGCACATGCTCGATCAGGTGATGGATGCCTGGCAGCAGCAGGTGAAGACGCCAGGCGGCGGAATGGTCAATCCGACCGACTTCATGAAAAACATGCCGCAGTGGCCAGGTATGCCATCGGGCGGCAACCCATTCATGCCGGGCAACATGCCCAACTTCGGTCCGATGGGCGCTGCCGGCAATCCCATGCAATTCTGGATGCAGGCGGCCGAGATGTGGCAGAAGAGCTGGACCTCGGCGATGGACATGTGGACCAAGGGGCCGACCAACGGCTCGCGTTGAGGCGGCTCTCATACACAATTCAGGGTCGGCCGTGAGGCCGGCCCTTTTTGTTTGTATGAACAGATACTTGCAATGTCATCGCCGTGCAATCGACCGCGCCCAATAACTGGCTGGGATCCAAACATTTCCAGTGGGGGCGCGTCGCAAATGACTGTCGCAAGCGTAGCAGATGGCCAAGCCATCAAACCGACTCTCGATAGCAAGCCCTCAATGGTGACGGCCATCCTGTTCGGCGGGCTTCTCGCCGCCGGGCTGCTGTTCACGGCCTATAGCCTATACGAAGATATTGAACGCTCGGGCGCACCAGTAACGACGTGGTTGCCCTACCTGCTGCTCGGCGTGGCGCTGCTGATCGCTCTCGGCTTCGAGTTCGTCAACGGGTTCCACGATACGGCCAACGCGGTCGCGACGGTCATCTATACGCACTCCATGACGCCCAACGTCGCGGTGATGTGGTCGGGCTTCTTCAACTTTCTCGGTGTTCTGCTGTCGTCAGGCGCGGTTGCCTTCGGCATCATCTCGCTGCTGCCGGTGGAACTGATCCTGCAGGTCGGCTCCGGATCCGGTTTCGCCATGGTGTTCGCGCTGCTGATCGCGGCGATCCTTTGGAACCTCGGCACCTGGTGGCTAGGACTGCCGGCCTCCTCCTCGCACACGCTGATCGGCTCGATCATCGGCGTCGGCATCGCCAACTCGCTGATGCACGGTGGCAACGGCACCTCGGGCGTCGACTGGAGCAAGGCGAAGGACATCGGCATGTCGCTGCTGGTGTCGCCGGTGTTCGGCTTCTGCATGGCCGCGCTGCTGCTGCTCGTGCTCAAGTTCATCGTACGCAATCCAGCACTCTACTCCGAGCCCAAGGGCAAGGAGCCGCCGCCACTGTGGATCCGTGGTATTCTCATCGCCACCTGCACGGGCGTATCGTTCGCGCACGGCTCCAACGACGGTCAGAAGGGCATGGGCCTCATCATGCTGATCCTGATCGGAACGGTGCCGATGGCGTACGCTTTGAACAAGACGCCGGCGCCGGAAAAGATGGTCACGTTCCAGACGACGTCGGCTGCTGCCGCCAAGGTCATTGAGAAGCAGGCGTCCAGCTTCAACGTGCCCGGCAACCCGCGTCCGGTCGTTTCGGCCTATATCTCCGAACGCAAGATCACTGAAGCAACCTATCCGGCGCTTTCCGGTCTCGTTCGCGAAATCTCGACGCAGCTGAACCAGTATGGTTCGCTGGACAAGGTGCCGGCTACGGTCGTCGCCAACGCCAGAAACGACATGTACCTCGCCTCCGAAGGCTTGCGATTCGTCCTCAAGGACAAGGCCAATAACCTGTCTGGCGACGACGTGAAGGCGCTGACGGCCTACAAGGCCTCGCTCGATGACGCGACGCGCTTCATCCCGACGTGGGTAAAGATCGCGGTCGCGCTTGCTCTCGGCCTCGGCACCATGGTCGGCTGGAAACGTATCGTCGTGACCGTCGGCGAAAAGATCGGCAAGACGCACCTGACCTACGCGCAGGGTGCATCGGCTGAGCTGGTTGCGGCCGGTACGATCGGTGCCGCCGACCTGCTTGGCCTGCCAGTGTCGACGACGCACGTGTTGTCGTCCGGCGTGGCGGGTACGATGGCGGCCAACGGATCAGGGCTTCAATGGTCTACGATCCGCAACATGCTGATGGCATGGGTACTCACGCTTCCGGTCGCCATTCTGCTGTCCGGCTCGCTGTACTTCCTGTTCTCGCACCTGTTCTGAGTTCAACACAAAGCGACGCCCGCCGGCTGATCCAGCCGGCGGGCGTTTTTCGTGGCGACAGCAATGCTGGCGTTGTGTCAGTTGCGATCGCGCAAGGCGGTCAATAGCTCCGGCGTGGGATAGCTGTCGGCAGGCAAGCCGTACTTCTGTTGCATGGCCTTGATGGCCTGGCGTGTCTTCAAGCCGATCTTGCCGTCGATTTCGCCAACGTCGAAACCGCGATCGGTCAACCGCTTCTGCACTTCCTTGGCGCTTTCGGCATCAAGCACCGGGATGCCCTTGCGGCCGGGCTGCATCGGCGGGGCGCCATCGATGCGCGTGGCCAGGTAGGCGGCAGTGATGGCGTAGTTGAGCGACTGGTTCCACTTCAGATAGACGTCGAAATTCTGGTAGGCCAGGAACGCGGGACCAAACCGTCCCATCGGCAACATGAGTGAAGCGGGCAGGTCGCCTTCGTGAGCAAGTGCGCTGCCGTCGGCAGCCGTTACGCCCCATGCCGTCCACTTGGAGACGGGATGTTTGATGGAGAGATCGGCTTCCTGCCAGGGCAATTCGGCAGGAACGCGCACCTCCTGCAGCCACGGCTCACCCTTACGCCAGCCAAGATGGGTCATGTAGTTGGCGGTCGAGCCGATGATGTCGGCGGAGGAGCGAAAGACGTCGGGGCGCTTGTCGCCGTCATAATCGATCGCATGCTCGAGGTAGCGCGTTGGCAGGAACTGCGTCTGCCCCAACTCGCCGGCCCATGAGCCGATCATGTCTTCCGGGCCCATGTCGCCGCGGTCGATGATCTGGAGGGCGGCCAACAGCTCGGCGCGAAACATCGGACCGCGACGGCAGTCGTAGGCAAGCGTCGCCAGCGAGCGCAGGATCGGCAGCTTGCCCATGCCGACGCCGAAGTCGCTTTCCAGCGCCCAGAAGCCGGTGATGACCGAGGCAGGCACGCCAAACTCTTGTGCCACGCGATCGAAGGTGGCGGCGTTGTGGGCGATCTGGGCGCGGCCATTCTTCACGCGCGCCGGCGTTGCGAGCCGGGCGGAGAATTCCAGGAAGCTGATGGCGAAAATGCCCTGCTTGCGATCGCGGGCGATGATGCCGCCATCAAGCGACATGCCGTCCAGAGCCTGATGGATGGTCCGCGACGAGATGCCGGCGGCCGAGGCCTCCTGGCGGAACTGGGAGAGCCAGCCGTTGAAATTGCCGGTGTTCTTGCAGTTGGCGGGCGCGGGCGGCGGCGGCAAAGCTGCGGTGTCGGTGGCCTGCGGGGCGCGGACCGGCGGGACGGCCGCGGGGGTCACTTTCGGCTGCTCCGGGGCGGCATCGGGAATGACGGCGGCCGGCGGCGGCGCCTGGCCGGGACTTGGCTGCGCGGCGGGAGGAGCCTGACGCAGGGGCGGCACGGTGGTCACGGCTGCGGCGTCCTGCTCGGCGCCAATCGGCGGTGCCGGTATCGGCTTCGGCGCGCGACGCTGGGCCTTGGACCGCTCCTCGCGTGGTCCGAACTCGATGCCCTGGGCAAACACTGCGCCCGATTGTGGAAAGGCAATCAATGCGGTGGCGGCCAAGAGAAGGGGATAGCGCATACGTCAGCCTTCGGAATTGCGATGTCGGCGGCAACAAGCGCGCTTATCGCCCGCCGTCAAGGCTGAACGGTGGCAATGGCCGGCGGCGGTCGGTCGGGGAGCTCTACTGGATCGGGAGCCTCGTGTTCATGATTGGCGTGATCGCGCCATTCACATGATAATTGTGGCAGAGGAGGCAGTCTTGACGGGCCATGCTGCTGGTGTGGCAGCTCTGGCAGAGGTCCTTTTTTACCTCTGCGAAGTTCGAGACGGCGTTCTGCGGATTACCCTGCTCGTAGGTCTTCAGATAGGGGCGATCCTTTGCGAGGCTGTGGCAGGTCAGACAACCGCGATTCTCCATGATGCCGAAGTGCGGCTCATGGACAAATTTCGTGAAGCTTCCCTTCTTACTCTCGATTGAAATTGGGGAGAAATTGACCAGCCGGCCCTTGCCCGGGAGGTCATCGATGCTGTGGCACTTCGTGCATGACCCCTGCGCGTCCTTGTGGGTCAGCGCTGCGAACACCGCCGCTGCCGGGCTCTTGTCATCCTTCGGCGCTTGGGGACCTGTCAAAAACAGCCACGAGTAGGCGAATTTGTCCTTGTGGCCCGTCGGACGATAGAAAATCGCGAAGTCCTGCCGGTACCAGCCGCCATACTCGGCCCAGCTCTCGGGATCGACATCACTGCCGATGCTGACGACGGGTGCTGCCCTGGCCTGTGAGGCCGCCGTCGCGGTGTTTGGGGTTCCGGGGGAGGCGGCTGGAGTGTTTGCGTCAGCTCCGGATGGGCCATTGGCCGCCACGCCTTTGGACGCGGCGCCGGCGCTATCTGCCCCACCGTCTTCTGGCCGGGCAGTTTTCTCAGCGCTTGCGGGCCCCGCCTTCATCTCGCGAAGCTCGTCCGGCGTGAGGACAAGGAGATCGTCAGACTGGTCGGCCGTCGTGTCCTGAGCCGGTCCGCCTGAGGGGGGCGCTTCTTTTGCTCCGGTGGCCGAGTCGTTCGCGGCATCGGCTTTTGCTGGCGCGGCTTCTGGCTGGGTTGACGTCTTGAGCGCTTCCTTAGCGGGGTCGGCCCTTGTACTCGGCGGACGATCTTTTTTGTCGGAGCCTTCGGGCCCGGCCTTTTTCTTGTTGCGCGTCGCGCGAGGCGTGCCGCTGGGCAGGGGCATGCGCCTCTTGATTGTCGCACCGTGGTCGTCGATGGAGAGTTCTTCGCCGCCGTCGGCGTTGCCCTTATCGGAGGTATCTCCGGCCGCTGCTTCAGACTTGGCTGCGTTCTCAGCGAACTTGATTCCTGCTCTCATCGCAGGAGGCAGCTCGGTATCAGAATGTGATTTCTTGGCGCCATCGGGCTTCTGGTGCGCAGCATCAGCAGTGCCGGGCGCAACTTGGTCGGGACCCGGGGTGCGGGGGTTGGGCTTCGGGGCTGCTTGGCTTGCATTCGAACCAGACAGTCCCTCGAGAGACGCCGATCCCCTTGGCTTGGCCATTTCCGCAGCGAGGTTGGGCAACCACTCCTGTTGCGCACTGACGACGACATCGCGCGGAATGCTCGCGGTCAGGTCGGCAACGAGGCTGGCACTCAGCTTTGCCCCGCCGCCGACATTGAGGTCGCCCAGCACGTCGGACGCCTTGCCTTTGATCAGCGCATGGAACAGCGCCTTGACCTCCCAAGCAAGCTCCGTCACCGCCTTGATCTGGCTGTCGCTAGCGTTCGTCAGATCCTGGAGGTTCAGGCCGTCCACGGTCTTGAGCAGACCAAGGCCGCGCTCGTTCCGGCCGATCATCACCCTCATGAACGGAGTGAGCGCGGCCTCGGAACCATCCGGCCATTCGCCGATCGGAGCGTTCTTCGTCTTCAGAGTTTGCAAATCGAGACCAGGCACGGTGAGGAAGGCGATGCCCTTAGGGCCGGTCGCCCGTTCCTTGCCTACAATCTGGTCGAGATGACATCCCGAGCACGTGCGCTCGAATGGCGCCACGGCCATGACGCGCTTGTCGTCGCCGCTGTTGTGACAGCTCGCGCAGGTATCGGGAATGCGCTTGGCCGGATCCTTCTTTTTCAGTTCTGGATAGTGCTTATCGAAATGACCGGCATGATCGTAGACGATCCGTGAGCGTCGCTGGAACGGATAGTTTTCGAATTTCGGGTGATGGCCGTCGAAGCTGTCGAACTTCACCACGTGGCACGAGCGGCATTGCTCGTTGGAGATCTTGTTCAGCTTGAAATTGACGCCCTGGTGCTCCTGGTGGCAAGTCGAGCAGAACAGACCGCGCGTAATCACATCGCGGGCCGGGGCGACAACGTTCTGGGCGCGGGCCGACTGCGGGGCAGGGGTCTGTGCGGCGATTTTCGTCAGCCGCTCGGTGCTCTCAGCCAGTGCCGCGGTCGATGCGCCGTGAGCGTTGAAGGCCGTGTCTGACATTTTGTGACAGGTGAGACAGGCCTTGCTGTCGGCCATGCGATCGCCGGCGACGAGGCCGTGAAGCCAGCTCAGTTTGCCGCCGCCACTCTTGGTGTGGCAGGATCTGCAATTCTCGATCGCGCCGTGGGCGCTCGACAGCGGTCCCGGCATCAGGAACCGTAGGTCCTTGTGGAAGGCGAAGGCCAAGCTCAGGCCGATGACAGTCGCCAGCGCCAGCAGTGCCGCCAGTCGGTCGCGCAGGGAGCCCGGAACCGGCCACCACATCACCAGGCCCCCGCGGAAAAGGCATAGACGACGATGACGTGCAGTACGGTCAGCACCATCAGCGCATACGTGACGGGGACATGGACGAAGAGCCACCCCTTGGTGAGCCCGAGATAGACGCGCGCAAAATCTAGCCGGTCTTTCTCCACCACCAGGTTCTTGATGGCGACAAGCTTCTCCTCGCTCTGCTGGTCGACGAAGCGTGAAAGACTGTCGATTTCGCCGATCAGAAATTTGAGCGGGCGCTGTGAGCCCATGAGATGGGCGGTGAAATTGCGCTGCCCCTGGAAGAAATCACGCAGGTGGGTCGTGTAGAGGTCCATGATCCAGGCGTCATAAGGCTGCGCCGGCAGGGCGATAGCCGCGGTCGCGGCACCGGTTTGAGTAACGGCGGCGTGGACGTCCCGCGCCAGTTCGACGCGTCGAGCCGGGATGCGATCGTAGCCGACGCTCTCATCAATTCCGCGTTTGGCCTGCAAGGACCAGGCGAGATAGGTGCCGAAAATGCCGCTCAGTGCCACGAACACGAAGGCGAGCCATAGTGCCCACTCGAAGCCGGTATCCGGCAACGAGAAATCCGAATGCGAGGCGAAGGTGGCAATCAACAGATAGCCGATAAAGATATGGATCTTGCGCCAGCGCATGGCGGATTTCGGCGAGAGGCGAGCCGTTTTGACGGCGATGTGGAAACCGAGTTGCAAACTCATGCCGCCCACCAGCACCCAGCCGTCGAGATAGCGGGGGTCGCGCAGGCCACTGCCATAGATCCAGACGAGCCAGAACAGGCCGCCGGAAAGGGCTGCAATCAAGAGGCCTGGGCCTGTCAGGCCGATGAGATATCGCGCCAAGCCCAGACGGCGTGCGCCAATCGAGGTGTCAGCCGGGCGCGATCTCACGGCGTCCCCCAAGGTTTGCCCATTACCGTGGTACTTTCCCCATGGGTCCCGTTCCCGTCGTCGCTATCGTTGTTGCAGCCGTGCGGCCAGGATCAATTGACCGCGCCGGCTTTCCTCGCCGTGCCCTTGAATTTGTCTGGTCCGGGGAGCAGGCCGTCCAGACCGGCCATGGTTGTGCCGTCGTACTTCTCGGAGATGGCCTCGAGCAGCTTGGAGATGCCATCGGCGGCGGCCGTCAGGGCGCGTTCGTTGTTCAGCTTCAGCCTCGCCGAATGGGAAAGCTCGACCACCTTGGCGATCTCCGGCACGCTCGGCACGGCTTTCGCGACGACGGCGAGCTGCTTGCGCGCCCGGTCAACGCGTTTGGCCATTTCGAAAGCGTAGGCTTTTCTCACGGTGGCTTTTCCGACCGCGCGCAATCCCGTCTCAAGCTCGACGCCGAGACCGACCAGATACAGCATACGCTTGCGCGGAGCGTCCGCGACGACGTTGTCCTTGCCCTTGGAATACCAGGTGTTGTGAAGCACCTCTCCCTGCGACCAGGACATCAATTCGAATAGGCTACCGGCCTTGTGGCCTCCCTTGTTCACGAGATCCTCTTGCGGCACGACGTGGCAGCCCAGGCAGTTCTTCGCCAGCTGGTAGACCGAATGGCGCCTGATCATCCCCTTGGATTCGGCAAGCTTCCATCGCGCCTCCTCCTCGGCCTTGCTCTCGGTGTCGGCCTTCTTGCCGCTGTAGCCGCTGTGGACCTTGATCCAATCTTGACCGGCGCCATGGCAGGACTCGCAGGAGATGCCCGCGATCGGTTCCGGCTTGCCGTCCTTCTGCTGCACGGTGAAATGGCACGTCAGGCACAGACTTTCCTGCTTGATGCGCCGCACTCCCAATTTTTTCGCGATCTGATCTGCTTCGGTTTTGCGCGGCATGTCGCGGAAGGTCTTGAAATGATGCTGGCCCTTCCAGGCCTCGGTCTCTTGCTTGTGGCATTCGGCACAGGCATTCGGGCCAACCATCTTGGCCGGATCGGACGCAACCGTTCCGCTGACGGCAAAGCCGAAGATCATCAGCAAGCCGGAGAGGCGAAGCACGGTCGACCGCAGTGGCGTCCGGCGGCTCGATGTGGTCGACCGAACGCTATGGGCTTTGCGGACGATGATCTTTCACCCCCGAGTTGGCCATCCGGGATCCGTGCATCGGCGGCTCGCGGCGGTTGCGGCGGCGGTCGAGAGCGATCCGGTCCACCTGCCGTCCGGTAAGGCCAGCGAGCCAACCCATCGCGCGGGTCAGAACGCTTTGCTCGATGGTGTCATCGGTGGTCGGCAGGAAAGGGTCGGCATAACAGACCGCGCTGTTGCGCGCCGCGATCGACTTGATTGAATCGACCATCCCCGGCGCGCCGCAGGCGTAAAGCACATCGGTCGGCAACATATGCGGCAGATAATCGGTCGGCCGGCCCGGCTTCACGACCGTAGTGTAGCTCTGCGGTGTGCTGCAGACAGGGACGACGACGACGTTGGGGAAGCGGGCCAGTCGCTCAAGCGCGGGGGCCATATAGAGCGACTCGATGGTGCGGCCGCCGGCGATGATCATCATCTGGCGTTGCGGATTTTCGCGCAGGGCGGCGGCGGCGATGGACCAGATCGGCGCAAAGCCCGTACCTGTGGCGACGAGGATCAGCCGGCTGTCTAGATTGGGCCGGAAGTGCGCCGAGCCGTAGGGCCCGGTCAGCTTTACGCGATGGCCCAACTTGATGCGCTTGCCGAGCGACGAGGTGACACGTCCCCCCTTCGTGCGGCCGACATGGAACCAGACTGAGCGGCTACTCGGGTTGCCGCGCAGGGGATGGGTGATGCTGAAGGGACGGCTCGGATAGCCGTTGAAGCGCAAATGCGCATATTGCCCCGCGTGATAGGGCAGTGGCCTACTCGTCTTGATGCCGACTTCCATCACGTCCGGCGATAGGGGACGCAATGAGCTGAGCACGCCGTCGACGGTGAGAATGCCGGTCGGTTGGCTTCGCTCGATCACCGCCTGGCCGACGATCCGGCACTGACAGGCGTGAACGATGCCCGGCTCGGCTCCTTGTCCACCCTGCACTTCGCCGGATACCAGGCGCACGCAGCAGGTGCCGCAGTGGCCGGCGCGACAGTCATATGGCAGTTCGATGCCGTTGCTCAGGGCAGCGTCCAGCAGTAACTGCCCACGAGGGGCGAGAAATTTCTGACCATCGATCGTGATCTGGTGATTTCGCGCCATTGGTGATCCTGAATGCCCGTGACAAGGATCGGTCGCAAACACGGTCTGTTTTACGGCGACAATCGGGCGAAAAGAGCAAAACAATCTGGCGAGAGGGTGATTGCCCGAAATGCATTATTCTCCGCAAATGATTATGCGAGATAAATCAGCGAGGTCGCTGCGGATACACGCGTCGTTGGGCAAATTGGCCTATTTCTAACTTTCTATTCCGAACATTCTCCGCGCAACAGCCGCGAATTTTTACGGCATTTGCCATCGTCATCTTTTCGCTAAGGCGTGGCCATACGGTGGTCTTTATTCGCATCGATATTCGATCATCAATCGCGAAACGGTCGGGGGACCATTTTTCGCGAATGATATGCATCGGGGAGGGACCGCTCTGAAGAGGGGGCCCGATGGGACGGATATCAGGCATTTCGCTGTCGTGCGTTCTTGCGTGCGTCCTGCTGACGGGCGAGGCAAGCCGTAGCCAGAGCGCTAGCGCTGCGACCCGCGAGGCTGCGGCAGCGCAAGACAAGCAAGTGCAGAGCGGCTTGAAACTCGCCCAGGCGCAGGGCGCGGCCGGGAAAACCACTGTCACGAATGGCGAACCGGAAGCGGTCGGACCCGAGCATCCATCAGCCAAACCGCAAGCGGACGGCAGCGGATGGAAGGCTGTCCTTGAGGCGGCGACGAAAACCACAAATGGCAACAAGGCACCCGCCGCGCCAATCGACGAAGAGACCCTCTCGCTTTATCCCACCGCTGCAAAATGCGGCGAGTGCCACAAGCAGATCTACGAAGAATGGTCGTCGTCGCAGCACGCCTATGCGTCGATCTCGCCGATGTTTCACAAATTCGAGCAGAAATTCACCAGCCTGACCCAGGGCACGGTGGGCACCTTCTGCGTACGCTGCCATCAGCAGGTCGGCACCCAGCTGGGCGAGTCTCGCGAGACGCCGCTCTGGAAACGCAGCCAGATTTCGCGCGAAGGCGTGAGCTGCATCACCTGCCACCGGGTCAAGGAGCAGTACGGCAAGGTCAATGGCGAACGCCGGGTGGAGCCGGGAAAGATCTACGAGCCGGTCTACGGTAGCGGCGACAAGAGCGTGATCAAGGACGTGCTGGCCGACAAGGACGGCTACTCCGTCAAGACCAGCGCCGACGGACGCGGCAACGACATCCACGCGGGCATGATCACGAACGACCAGATCACCAAGTCGGAGTTCTGCGTCAGCTGTCACCAGGTCGCCGTCAATCTCGGCATCAAGCTGGAGATCGTCTGGGATCAGTATCGCGACAGTCCGGCACGCAAAGCCGGCGTCAGTTGTCAGGACTGCCACATGGGCAAGGTGGCCGGAAAGCCCAAGGGCTATGCCACGGCGCCCTCGGCGATCGTCGGCGGCAAGGAGGTCAACCCGGGACGCAAGCATGCCAATCACCGCTTCATCGGCCCGGGCTATTCGATCGCCCATCCCGGTATCTTCCCCCACAACGTGAAGGCGCAGGCCGTCAACATGGAGGACTGGCTGCAGTTCGACTGGCGCGC
This sequence comes from Hyphomicrobiaceae bacterium, assembly GCA_965279065.1. Taxonomy (GTDB): domain Bacteria; phylum Pseudomonadota; class Alphaproteobacteria; order Rhizobiales; family Hyphomicrobiaceae; genus JAKAXS01. The sequence continues at coordinate 3,657,134 of OZ257134.1, read as the reverse complement.
CGGTTGGGGAACCACCGAGTTCGAGGACAAGGTCACGGACGGCAAGATCAAGGTCAAATTTCCGAAACGCTGGGCCGATGCGCTCGATCGCGAAGAAGCGCGGCAGATCATCGACGAGAATCTCGCGAAACTCGATGAGCGCGACAAGATCAGGCAGCAGGTGCTGGAGAACAGCAGCAAAATCGATGGTCCCAACATCGAAGGTACGCCACAGGTCGGCAGGGAACTGGCGTTCTCCTACAAGATCAAGAACGCCAATGAAGGACACAACCTGCCGTCCGGTTCGCTCGGCGCACAACCGCAGCTCTGGGTGAACGTCGCGCTCGTCGATCCCGACGGAAAGAACGTCTGGGAGTCGGGCTACATCGACAGCAACGGCGACATGGCCGATCTGCACAGCCTCGACGTCGCGGCGGGTCGCATCGCGACGGACCAGCAGCTGGTGCACTTCCAGACCAAGTTCCTGACGACCAACGTCAAGGGCACCGATCGTGAAATGTACCTGCCGGTGAACTTCGACGTCGATCCGCTGCCGCACCTGCGGCCGCCGGGGGTGCCGACAACCGTTCTCAATCATCCGCCACTGGTGCGGATGGAGAACCACTCGCTGCCGCCGCTTGGTGAGAAGGTGGCCAGCTACGAGGTGCCGGGCAACCTGATCACGAAGCCCGGCAAATACCGCCTTGCCTTCCGCATGCGAAGTCGCGCCGAGCCGATCTACTTCATGCGTTTCGTGGGTTCCACCAAGGAAATGGAGCAGAGCATGAACGATCGGATCATGAACTTTCACGCCTTCGCGGTGGAGATCGACGTGAAGGGCTAGCACCGAGAGCTGAACCAAACTGGCCGCATACCAGTCCAGCAGTTACCACGGCGTGGAGCCTCCACATGACGCGTTATGTCTACCTAGCCAAGACGACGACTGCCAGCATGGCGCTGTTGGCTGGTGGCTGCCTCGTGGCGTCCGGCGCCAGGGCTGAGCCTGGGGCGGGCGAAAACCGCAGCGAGATACGTAAGGCGGACACATCGCTGCAAGAGTGGCCCGCTACCTTCCGGGTCGACCCGATGGACGAGACGGGGATTCAATACGTCGGCGCGAAGTTCGAGAAGAAGCCCGTCAGCAAGGCGGCGGAGCCGGTGCGCAAACGTACAAAGGCGGATGGTGACGACGACCTTTTTCGGCCCGATCCGCAGTATGCCGCAGACTACGAAGCGCAGTTTCAGGCCGATATCTATGGCGCCAAGTACGCTGTCGATCCACCTCGCCCGCCCATCGAGTTCGGGCGCGAGCAATATACGTCCGGCGAATACGATGAGAGCAGCACGCTGCTGGGCGTGAAGAATCCGCTGCTGCCGGGCCTCGCTGTCTACGGCGACTGGCGAACTGCGGTCGCCTACAACAACAACAACGGCAAGGACATTGCCCAGGTCGCGACGCGGTTGAACCTCGACGTCGACTTCAAGATTTCCGGCACCGAACGCATCCACGCGTTCTTCACGCCGCTGCAGAAGAACAATGAATTCACCCGCTATGAGTTCGGCGGCGGCGGAAGCAATGACAAGTTCAACGATGAACTGGACGCCAACCCGCAGACGCTGTTTTTCGAAGGTGACTTCGGCTCGCTCTATTCCGGCTTCTCTGGTCAGGAGGCGAGTTTCGACCTGCCCTTCACCGTCGGTCTCTTTCCGCTGTTCTTGCAGAACGGTATCTGGGCGAACGACGCGATCCTTGGCGGCGCGGTGAGTCTGCCTGCGAAGAACTCGGCGGCGCTGGGTCTTGCCAACTTCGACATCACCTTCTTCGCCGCGTTCGACAACGTCAACAACAACGGCATCATCGGCGTGAACGAGGATAGCGACGCCAATATCTATGGCGTCACCGCGTTCATCGATGCCTTCAGCGGCTACATCGAAACGGGCTACGGCCTGATCCAGGGCCGCGACGAGCGGGACGGCCTTTTGGTCAACTTCCTGACCGCCTCCTACACGCGGCGCTACATGAACACCGTGTCGAACTCGACCCGTGTGTTCGCCAACTTTGGCGAAGACCCGGAAGGCAATGCCGACGGTCTGGCTATCATCTCGGAAAACAGCCTGGTCACGAGCTTGCCGAGTACCCTGCTCCCGTACGCCAACTTCTTCGTCGGCTTCGGCAATCCGCAACCCCTGGTCGACGGCTTCAATGCCGGCATCCTGAAGAACGTCGGCATCAACTTCGAGACGGATGCGCTGACCGGCTATCCGAAACTCGACGACAGCGGCTCAGATGCCTTCGGAGGCGCCATTGGCTTGCAGTATCTCTTCAACCTGGATCAGCAGCTCGTCTTCGAGGTGGCCCTGGTGGAGCCATTCGAGAAGGACGGAATTGGCGCTCAGGACACGCAGTACGGCTTCGGTGTCCGCTATCAGATTCCGATCGACCGGGCGTGGCTGTTCCGCGCCGATGCCACTTATCAAATCCTTGATGGCGCGGACGAAGACAACTTCGGCCTCCGCTTCGAGGTGCGTAGGAAGCTCTGAAGCAACATCGCCATGCGAGGTCATGTCATGAGGAGTTGGAACATGCTGAGCAGCCCGCGAAGGGAGCAGCTTGATCTGGAGGCCTGCAAGGCGCGTCTCGAAGAAATTGGATCCCGGCTCAAGCTCGGGAAACTGAACGAAGCCGAAGCGGACGCGGCCAGGCTTGCTCTCCTCTCTGAGGGGCGGTCATCGCGCTGGCAGGCAGGGAAAGTTCAGCGAGGTACCGGCGGGACATTGATAGGCCCCGTCGCGGTGTTTCTTTTCATTGCCGGTGTTGGTGCTGTCGCAACGTACATGGAAGATCCCCCTGCCGGGTCGGCGCAGACCATCTCACTCTCGCAGTCGCATTCCGAGCCGGATGATGATGTCGTTACGCGTCTCAAGGCCTATTCGCGTTCCATCGGAGCCGAAGCAGCGCCGTCGGTGGCGGCAGCTGGCGGAATGCCTGATATCGATACGATGATCGACCGGCTGGCGGCTCGGCTCTCAACCTCGCCACAGGACATCGAGGGCTGGCAGATGCTCGGTCGCTCCTACTTCCACACGGCGCGCTATGAGAAGGCAGCCGCTGCCTTCGCGAGAGCAATAGAGCTCGATCCGAGTTCAGCCGAACTGAAGCGGTCACTGGACGAGGCCAAGGCAAAGGCCTCCGAAAGCGCTGCATTGGAAACAGTCGCGCCGGTGCAATGAGGTCCGTCGAGCCTAAACGGGTCTCGCTGCCTGAATTCGTGGCATTTCATTTCACTCGGAGATCCAGAACCTTGGGCGGTTGGGTGGATGCGGCAGCGGAGGAAGACCGGCGCTCTTATCAGAATGGCTGCAAAGCTTATGAATTTTTACGCATTGCAACTTTGTCGCATCGGGGTGAGTTTTGGTTATCGACGCGCGTAAGGTTGCCACGCCTCTCCAACTCGCATCAGCAAATGTTAGGAGAACGCCCGATGAACCACTCACTCGATCATCGAACGATCGTCATCGTTGAGGGCCGCTCGATCTCGACGTTTCGGCTCCGCAGAGCACTCGAGAAAGATGGTGCGGCGGTCTGCATCACATCGAAGCGGGATGCCGTCGTCGCGTTGCGTCAGGCCAAGCCTGATGCCGTCGTGATAGATTTTTCCCTCGCTGCAGATTGCGAGGACCTCTGCGCTGATCTGGAGCGCGACGCCGTGACCTACATGTACTGCAGCAGCCCGAACCGCCAGCAGGACCTTGGGGTCCAGGTGCTGGCGGCTCAGGATGTGGCCGTCGCGCTGGCCGAAGTGGTCAATCATCAGGGGGGCGTGACGTCGGGCTTGCCCTGTTTCGGCCGGGAGATCGATCCGGAGCTTTATGCGATCTAAGTGCGCAAGGGCCGCTAGGTGACGAATACGCCTGGCGGCAATTTGGCCGGGGTCGAAAGCCATTCGGGAATCGGCAATTGCTTTGATCGCAAGAAGGCCGGGTTGAACAGCTTCGATGCATAGCGCGTCCCGTGATCGCTTAAGACGGTCACGATGGTCTTTCCCGGCCCGAGGTCCTTGGCCAGAGCAATCGCTCCGGCGATGTTGATGCCGCTCGACGAGCCGACGCACAATCCCTCCTCGACCACGAGGCGATGGGCGATCGATACCGCCGCCTCGTCGGCAATGCGGTAGCTGAAGTCTGGCGTGAAGCCTTCCAGGTTCTGGGTTATCCGGCTTTGGCCGATGCCTTCAGTGATGGAGGATCCCTCCGAGCGCAGGTGTCCGGTGGTGTAATAGCTGAAGAGACTGGCGCCATAGGGGTCAGCGAGGGCAATCTTCACGGCCTTACTTCTCTCGCGCAGGCCGTGTGCGATTCCCGCGAGTGTTCCGCCGGTGCCGACGGAGGCTACGAAGCCGTCGATTTTGCCGCCGAGCTGATTCCAGATTTCCGGAGCCGTAACGGCTGCGTGGCCATCGCGATTGGCGACGTTGTCGAATTGATTGGCCCAGAACGCGCCGTTTTCACTGCTGGCCGCCAAGGTTTCCGCCAGCCGCCTGGAATAGTGCACGTAGTTGTTGGGGTTGGCGAACGGCACGGCCGGCACTTCGACGAGCGTCGCACCGAGAAGTCGGATGGCCGCCTTCTTTTCTTCAGACTGGGTGTCGGGCATGACAATGATCGTCTTGAGCCCGAGGACATTGCCCACAACGGAGAGGCCAATGCCAGTGTTGCCGGCGGTCCCCTCGACAACGGTGCCGCCCTCGGCGACGGCGCCTCTGGCGAGTGCGTCACGAATGAGGTACAGCGCCGCCCGGTCCTTCACCGACTGTCCGGGGTTGGCGAACTCCGCCTTGCCGAGAATGGTGCAACCCGTTTCCTCGGACGCCCGCTGCAAGCGAATGAGGGGCGTGCTCCCGATGGCCTCAAGGAGATTCGAGGCGAACTGCATTTCGGTGATCCTGTTTCCCTATGCTTGATCAGGGCGTACCTTCGGGCAGCTGCACTGGCAAACAAAATCGAAAGACCCGGACGTTACGTCTCGGGCACCGCTACGCCAGTTCATTCGCGAATCGTGGGCTCGTTGCAAACTCCGAAGCGGGCACCATCGCCATGGCTTCCGTCACCCGGCTGCTGGTGAAGCAAATTCGGCTGCGACAGTCTGTGCAATCTGGCGCGCATACTCCGACACCTGAGGTAGCCCCATCAATTCGCCGAAGGTGCCGCGCGCCAGAGGACCAGCCACATAGAGCGAGTTCGACGGAATGCCCTGACTGGAGAGCGCCCGCCCCTGACGATCACAGGAAATGCCGAGCCCGACCGCGTCGGCGACCAGCCAGCCGTCATGTGCCAGGCCGGCCAAGTGGCTTTGCGATTGCAGAACGGACTCGTGGGCCGGTCCCGTCGTTACGATGACGGCGTCGAAATCTCGCGCCGAAAGGCCCACGCGACGACTCCGCCAGGTGATGGAGATGTGCTGAGGTTCGGCCGCTGCTTCAACGATCGATCCGCTTACGACGTCCAGCAAGCCGCTGGCAATCCGGCGTTCGATTGCCGCTTCCGGCTGGGGTGCGATGCGAAAGCGGTGAACATCCCAGAACGGGCGGAGATGACGGACGATCTTTCGACGCTCCGCAACGGGCAATAGCGGCCATATCGCCTGCGCCTGAGCGCGTACCGCATCGATGACGGCATGCCAGCTGATGCCTTGAGCCGAGGCGCGGGCGATTTCCGCCCGAATGCGCCGCAACAGGTCGAGGGCACCGCCTGGAGGAGGATCTGCAAAGTCGCCAAACGGTTCGACCGGTCCGGCCGGATGGCCGCGCGAGCGCAGGCCGCGGCGCGACAGAGCCGTGATCGGGCCGCGATGCCCGCGCGCATCAAGCGCGGCGATGACATCGGCAGCCGTCAAGCCGTTACCGACAACGAGTATCCTGTCGCTGGCATTAAGGGACGAAAGCGCGTCTGGCCGTGTGGCATCGGCGACGAAGCGAGGATCGCCGGCTAGTTCCTGCGCGAGCACGCGCGGTGCCACGGGCGCGGGATGCGTGGTGGCGAGGATCACGATATCGGCGCGAATGGCAACGCCGCTGTCCGTCTGAATGAACCAGTTGCTCCCGTCGTGTTTGATCAAGACGACGTGATCCTGCACGTGGCGGATTGCGCGGGCGTCGATCAGCGGTGCGACCTGGGCGTTGACGTATCTGCCGAATACCGAGCGCCGCGGATAGAGATGGCCGTCGGCGCCGAGTGCCTCGGGGTCGTCGTCGACCGCGCCCGTCTGTTCGATCCATTGTAGAAAGTGGTCCTCCGTGCCCGGTAGCAGGGTCATCTTTCCGGCCGGCACGTTGATACGATGCTGCCGGTCTTCGCTGTCATACGCCAATCCGGCACCGACGCGCGCACGGGGTTCGAAGATGATCGTGCGCCCGGGAGCGCGAGCGCGCGCCAGGTGATAGGCGATCGCGGCGCCGGTAAATCCGCCGCCTATGATGGCGATGATCGGGTCATTGAACCTCACGTTCACGACTGCGGTGGCCCCCGTTCGGGGCGATCATCGCTCGGCTCGCCCAGTGGGCCGATGTCCACGGTTGTTTCGCTCCCCCACGTCACGAACACGTCATGTGTCTGGACCGGGGGAAGTTCAATCTGAATCAGGCGCCCGTAAAACAATCATTCGAGATAACGTTAGAAGCTAGACGGCTCGTGTTGCCGAGAAAGATTGTTCCGGGCGTCTCGCCAACCCGTTAGGGCGTAAAATGGCCACCCGGATGGATCAGCTGGAAAATGACGAGGAGTTCCAGGAAGGCGATGAACCCGACGAAGAACAGCGCCATCCCGCGATCGCCGAGCTTGTGGAGGAGTTCCTGCTCGCGCGCAGACATCTCGGGTTGACGGGTCTCATTCGTTGCGACTTGGTCCATAACAGGTTCCTTCACATGATCCGGTGTACCGCCGCTTCCACCTGCAACGCAGGGATGGGTTTCGGCTGGCGTACCGATCACATACTCATCGCCGCCGAGTTTCAAATTAGGCCAGAAGTCCTAGCTGCGGACGTCGTCCCTCGGCCGATCGGCCGAGGCTGTGGCGGTTCCCTGACAGGCCACCTAATTCATGTGCCAGCCGTGGCTGACGATGATGCTCTCGCCGGTCAGTGCATTCGTCTTGAAGGCGGCGAGCATGAGGGCGACTTCGGCGATGTCCTCGACCAAGGTGAACTGGCCGTCGACGGTCTCGCTCAGCATGATCTGCTTGACCACTTGCTCCTCGCTGATGCCCAGTTCCTTGGCCTGCTCGGGGATCTGCTTTTTGACGAGGGGGGTCATGACGAAGCCGGGGCAGATGACATTGGCGCGGACGCCATGCTTGGCTCCTTCCTTCGCCATCGTGCGAGCAAAGCCCAGGAGACCATGCTTGGCGGCGACGTAGGCCGACTTCAATGGCGAGGCTTCGTGGCTGTGCACCGACCCCATGTATATGAGGGCGCCGGAGCCCTGCTTGTACATATGCTTGACGCACGCCTTGGTGGTGAGGAAGGCACCGTCGAGGTGGATCGCCGTCAGCTTCTTCCAGTCCGCGAATGGGAAATCCTCGATCGGATGCACGATCTGGATGCCCGCATTCGAGACTAGGATGTCGATCTTGCCAAAGGCTGCCGCCACCTTGTCAACGCCGGCGTTGACTTGTTCTTCGTTGGAGACGTCCATCGCCACGGCGATCGCGGTCTTGTCATCGCCAAGCTGTTTGGCTGCGGCCGTCGCGGCGTCGAGGTTGAGGTCGGCGATCGCGACCTTGCCTCCGGCTTCGACGTAGCGCTTGGCGATCTCGTGACCAATACCGCTCGCGGCGCCCGTCACGAGCGCGACTTTTCCATCAAGCTTCATTTGGCGCGTTCCTTTGTGTCGAGATAGTTGAAGACGACCTTGCCCAGGCCGAGCGTCAAGTCCGCCAGAATGTGCGTCGCGGACATGATCTCGCGCACCGGCAGGTCCGCGACCGGCGCCAGGGCGTGCGGGGTCAGATCGAGAGCCGCCGGGCCGCTCCAGGCCCCCTTGATGACCACGTCCTCCAGGCGATAGTCGACCAGTTCGAGAATGCGCGGTGTCCCGTCGACATGCGGAATGATCTTCAGAAGGTAATTCGGCACTGCCAGGGACTTTGCGACGGTGGGAAGGTCCAGGGCCTTATGCTTATAGCCCATCGTGCCGGTCGCCACGCGGACAGAGCCGTAGTCGAGCGTGCCTACGAGAGTGTCCTTGTCGGGGCCGAGCGATGGCTGCGCGTACTTCTTGGGAAACCCCCAGAGCTCGCGGCCGCCATAGATCGGCGGACCGTCGTTGAGGTACATGGCGTGGGTATAGGCGCCATCCTTGCCCTTGTACTGAACCGGGATGACCTGACCGGACTCGGTGTAGTCTCCAAAGCCCGTTGAGTCAGGCATGCGGATGAACTCGTATTTGACAAGGGCTTCTTTGACGGTGAGCGGCTCAGGCACGACGGCCCGCAGCGCGTCGAGGTCGGTTTTGTACGTGATGATCAGATACTCGCGATTGTAAAAGCGGTACGGCCCCTTGGGAAAGGCGGGGCTCGTCAGCGGCATCGCGAATGCCTGCGATCGCACATCATCGATTTTCATGGTTTGCTCTCAGCTGAAGGTTCAATGGCCTTCGTGAGGTCGAGAACCTCGACACCGTCCTCGGGGCGCTGTCTGTTAATCCAACTTGGATGACGGAAGGTCCGTTCCACGTCGTCGCGGCCGTCCTTCCAATGCTCGTCGATCGTGAAGCGCGAGAATTCATAGTCGTTGGACTGGGTGGAGTACGCCGCGCGCCGGTGGATGAGGTGCACAATGGTGATCGCAGCATCGCAGCCGGCGCTGGCGAGGAGTTGCCAGTCGAGCGTCTCGCGAATGTCCTCCGGAAGCCGCCGTTCCAGCCGGCGGACGGCACGCCGGACGGTCTGCATCTCGCGGAAGAAATCCGTGTTGAGGCGGGTGCGGCTGGAGTAGCGGATGTCCTTTTCGCGCTGGGTAAGATCGAACAGCGTGTCCGGCATGGGTCCGCGCGCGCTGAAAAGATCGATCTGGAAGACGCACATGTCATGCCGCGGTCCGGCGCCGTCGAGAACGTACTGCAGCGGTGTGTTCGACACGATACCGCCGTCCCAATACGGCTCGTTGTCGATGACGACGGGCGGAAAGCCCGGCGGCAGAGCGCCGCTCGCCATGATGTGCTCGGGCGTTATGGTCTCGGTCTTGCTGTCGAAATAGCGCATGTTGCCGGTGCGGACGTGCACGGCGCCGATGCTGCAGCGGACGGCTCCCGAGTTGAGGAGGTTGAAGTCCACGAGATCCAGCAGCGTCGTCCGCAAGGGTGACGTGTCGTAGAGGCTGATGGCCTCGCGCGTTCCCGGCGGCATCATGAGTGCCGGCGGAAACCGCGGCGAAAAGAAACCTGGCACTCCCGTCGAGGCAACCAGGGCCGCGCTTGCTTCGTTGAAGATCTTCCGCGACGTGTCGTCCGTCGCGATCGGCGAAGCCAGCAGGTTGCTTGAAACGAGATCCCAGAAACGATGCAGCCGCTCGACCCGTCGCTCCGGCGGGTTTCCGGCAATGATCGCGGCGTTGATGGCCCCGATCGATATGCCGGCGACCCACTCGGGAGAGTGGCCCGCAGCAGCAAGCGCTTCGTAGGCTCCGCCCTGATAGGAGCCGAGCGCACCTCCGCCTTGCAGGACCAGCACGATCATCTCGTCGTGGCTCGGCATCGAACAGCATCCTTCGGATGGCTCGATCATTGCACACGAATGATGGGCTGGAAGGCGACATATTGTACGGGGATGTTCTAGTTGAGTGCCAATTCGGAGCGGCGAGGCCGGCGGACGTGATCGGATCGTCTAAGCCTCGTCGCTCTGGGTGCCAGGTTCAGGTCGCGTGATGGTGAACGGTATGGGCTTTGTGCACGTGCAGGACATGCGAAGCGCGCTCGCCACCAGTCACCTTGCCAAAGCTCGGGTGCGTAGCCGCCCAGGTGTCGGCCGGTCCCGGGCCGCCGTCGGCATAGCCGCCGCCATAATTGGCACTGGCCGTTCCCGCAGCGGCAGCCATCAGCATGAGCGATCCTGACAGCGCCGTAATGATGCTTAGCGAACGTTTCATCTTCACCACTCCTGAAAGTTACTGACTTACGAGTTAGAAGTGGCGCGGCGCCGGCAACCGCCTATAGACCTGCCGGTCTAGGCCTATCGCACTATCTTTTATCTATGGCCGGCGTCCAACTGGCCGGCAGATTTCGTTTACCCTGCCTCGTCGAGGTTCATGGCAAGACGCATGACCAAGCCCTTTCAACTCAGAAGCGTCCTCACTCTGGCGATTTCGCTTCTGGTAGGTGTCCTCATCCTGCTCGTGATTCTGACGGTCGGAACGTCGGGCCAGCACCGCGTCACCGATCAGGTGGGTGCGTCCGTCACGCTTCTTGCCGATCAGATGCAGGACAAGCTCGATCGTGCGCTCTATGAGCGCTTTCGCGAGGTCGGCAACACATCGACATTGCTGGAGCGAATTTCGGCCGCGGATCCCAGCGGAGGCGCGCGCGCCTGGCTGGAAGACCTGCAGAAGGGCTACGCCGACTATGCCTGGATAGGTTTGACCGATGCCAACGGCATGGTGCGGGTGTCCACCGGGTCCGTGCTGGAAGGTGCCGACGTCTCCAGCGAGGATTGGTTCCGCGACGGCTTAAAGCAGCAGACGGTCGGCGACGTGCGCGAAAACCCTGCGCTGTCCGCAAGCCTGCGGGGGCCGGCAGGCACTCGACGCTATGTTGCGATATCGGCTCCGGTCGTTGACGGCTCCGGTACGACCGTCGGGGTGCTGGCCGCTCTCTTGGATTGGTCTTGGATCGATGAGGTGCGTGACTCACTGTTCGGGGCGACCTCATCGGCGCGGACGGAGCAGGTCTTCGTTCTCAACAAGTCAGGTATCGTGATCCTGGGTCCGCCCAGCCTGACGGGCCGGCCGCTGGCTCTGGCCAGTGTGAAGTCGGCGGTGGCCGGCGTCGGCCGCTATGCCATCGAGCGTTGGCCCGACGGGCGCGACTACGTCACCGGCTTCGCCCGCAGCGACGGTTACAGGAGTTTCGCGGGCCTTGGCTGGATTGTGCTTGTACGCCAGGACGCAGACACGGCGCTCGCCCCTGCCCGTCGCCTGCAGCGGCAGACACTGGCCTGGTGCCTCGGGCTTGCCGCCATCGGCGCGCTGGCGGCATGGTTCTTGTCGCAACGGATCTCCGCTCCCATCCTGCGACTGGCAAGGTCCGCGGATGCCATGCGCCGCGGAGATGATGTCCGTATTCCCGACGTCCACGACTATGCGGAAGTGGAGGTGCTGTCGCGTTCGTTTGAAACGCTGGTGTCGGAGCTGAAGCGCAGACAGGAGGCACTAGCCGAACTCAATGTGTCGCTCGAGGCGCAGGTTTCGGAGCGGACATCCGAATTGCAGTTGCGCAACACTGCTCTGACGCTGGCACGTGAAGACGCGGAAGCGGCAACGGCTGCAAAGTCGCGCTTTTTGGCTGCGGCGAGCCATGATCTGCGCCAGCCGCTGCATGCCATGACGCTGTTTGCACGGGCGTTGTCGCGACGCGTGTCCGGCAACGAGGCACCAAAGCTGGTCGAGCAGTTGGAGATCTCGCTGGTGTCGCTGAAGGAGATGTTCGACTCGCTTCTCAACATTTCGCGTCTCGACGCGGGGCTGATTAAGCCGAACTTCGCCACGGTTTCGGTCAGGGAGGTTCTGGAGCGGATATCCGAAGCATTCCGCGCTGAAGCGGCGGCGAGCGGCCTCGACTTTCGCTGCCGCGCCATCGATGCGTCGATCGTGACCGATCCGGCCCTGCTCGAAACGATACTTCGCAATCTGGTCGCCAATGCCCTCAAGTTCACGCGCTCGGGAGGCATCCTGCTGGCCGCCCGCCGGCGACAAGGCCGGGTCGCGTTCGCGGTGTACGATACCGGCACGGGTATCGCCGAAGATCAGCAGGGCCGGATTTTCGGAGAGTTCGAACGCGCACGACAGGACGCCAGCGGCCCCAATGAGGGCCTGGGATTGGGCCTGTCGATCGTCAAGCGCTACGCCGAGCTCATGAAGATCGGTGTCGAGCTGATGTCGCGCCTCGGTCGCGGAACAGCCTTCACGCTCGTGATGCCGGACTTCGGCACCGAGTTTGCGACCCGTCAGATTGGGTTTTCAGCGGTCGCGGCGGATACTACTTCGCTGTCGGGGTTGAACGTGCTCCTGATCGACGACGATCAGATCATCCTCTCGGCAATGGAGCGCGAGTTGACCGATCGCGGTTGCCGGATCAGGGCATGCGCATCCAGCGATGATGCCGAGGCGGCGCTATGCGACGGATTGCGTGCCGACGTGGCCATCGTCGACTTCAATCTCGGTGGAGACGAGACAGGTGTCGATGTGCTCGACCGCCTGGAGCGTGTGCGCGGTCCGCTGCCGGCGCTGATTCTGACAGGCGGTACGGACGCGCAGACGCTTTCGGCGCTGGTGGCGACCGGTCGGCCGTGGATGATCAAGCCTGCCGATCCGGAAGGGGTTGCGCGGCAGTTGAAGGAGCTTGTTGCCGCCCCGAAGCCGGACTAAAGCGTAGGCGAGCCAAGCATGGATCACGAATGACATTGAAAGTTCTCATAGCCGACGACCACAGTCTCTATCGCACCGGACTCGCATTGTTGCTGAAGGACCGTTTGGGCGTGACGGAGGTCATCGAGGTCAGTGACTTCGATCAGGCGCTTGACCGGCTGGCCGAGACGCCAGGCATCGGGCTCGCGCTATTCGACCTTTCGATGCCCGGAATGGGTGGCCCTGAGAGCCTGCGCGTCATCAAGGAAACCTATCCGGACGTGCGCGTGGCGGTGGTCTCCGGATTGGAAGAGCGTGACTACGTCCTCAAAGCGATTTCGGTCGGTCTCAATGGCTATGTCCCCAAGAGCCTGTCGGAAGAGGATATAGCGGCGGCGCTGCAGCAGGTCGTTGCCGGACACATCTACATTCCGAAGTTCATGACGTCGTCGCCTGGTGCTCAGCGCGAAAGTCATAGCGATCGGGCCAACGCCACTGCGTCGGCAGAGGCGCCTCGTCTCGACGACCTGACACCGCGACAGCGTGACGTCCTGGCCTGCATTCTGCGGGGCCGGTCGAACAAGGAGGTCGCGCGCGATCTTCATATCGCGGAGGGAACGGTCAAGATCCACCTGGCGGCGCTGTTCACGGTTTTCAGCGCGCGCAACCGGACGGAACTTGCAACCCGCGCTCAAGCGCTGTCGCGCTGAATTGCGGTCGCACGGGTGACGTGAGCTTCGAGCCAGTGGCGTAGGATACTGGGGTCGAAGGGCTTCGAAAGCACCGGGAATGCGTCGGCGTGCTCGGCAAGGATGGCATGGCCCGTCGTCACGATCGTGGGTACTGAACGGCCGATGGCCAGCGCCAATGCGCGCGCGCCGTTGATGCCGGTAAAGCCGTCGTCCAGGTGGTAATCCGCGATGATGGCGTTCACTTCTTGCACTCGGGGACCGAGGGCGCGAGCAGCAGCTGACGCTGAATTCGCGGCGATCGGTGTGAAGCCCCAGTCCTCGATCAGAATGGTCAGCGCGACCGCAAGGCGGCCATCGTTCTCCAAGATCAAGATCAGCGGTCGTGTCTCGGCGTCTAGCATGAGCCCCTCCGGAATGTGCATTGCCAAGAGGCTACATCGTCAGGCGATCGCGCAATATCGACGTGGAGGTCTAGGCGGTTTGCCATCGTGTTGGCCCAACCGCCTAGGCCGAATGGCTGACTGTCGGCCGTGCACAATCCGCGGCATGGTCTGCCGGTCGCACGGTGTCCCCCCGTCGTGCGACATACGGCTGTCTCCCCAGTATTTCCCTCCGCTGACAGCCGTGTCCCGGTCGCTCCCATTACGTCCCCAGCGACCGCGATGCCCGGCCATCCCTTCCCCCGGCCGGGCATCCTCCCTTTGTCCGACGCCGCGTTAGACCGATCGGCCTAATGGAGCGGCGCAGGCCGATTACCATTTCAATTGAGACGGCTTGCGGGTCAGCAAACTCGCTGCCGTGGGATTTTGAGTGGAACAGATGCGAAGGAGAGAAACATGATCCGGCTATCGAGGTACGCGATGTCAGCTGTGATTGGAGCCGTGCTTCTCGCGGGGGCCAGCAGCGTGGCCAGCGCACACGTCATGGGCGGTGGCCACGGCTTCGGCGGCCACGGGCATTTCGGGCACCATGGCCACGGTTTCCGCGGCGGCTATTTCATCGGTTTTGACGACGACTACGGTTACGGCGGTGGCTGCAGCTATCTCCGTCACAAGGTGCACGAGACGGGCCGCCCGTACTGGTGGCGCCGGTATGAAGCGTGCCTCGACGGCTGACCTCGAAACGCCGGCGCATCCCAGCGATGCGCTGGCACCCCCAAAGCAACTTCTCAACAAGGATGAGCAGTCATGAAAACCACGAAACAGTCCTCACGTCTGCCGGGCCTCACCCGGTCAGTCGTCGCCTTCGGCCTCGTCTGCATTGTTGCGGGCGTCGGGGCATCGAGTGCCAGCGCGACGACGGCGCCACGTACGCCGCAGTCCATCGAATGCTCCAAGCAGGCCGATGCGAAGGGACTTCACGGCAAGCCGCGCGAGGCGTTCCGAGCGGAATGCAAACGTCAGGCAAAGACGTCGCAGACGATGCCCCTGCCGACGAAAGCACCGGCTAGCGGCACGTACTGATTACAGCGCGCATCAAGGACCAAACGATCATGACACCTGAAGAACAGCAGCTCATCACCCGTACCTTCGATCGCATGTCCGTCGCCTCACCCATGGCTAAGGACATGGATGCGGAGCGTCTTATTCAGCAGCAGATCGATCGCCTGCCCGATGCCCCCTATCGTCTTGTTCAATCCGTGCTTCTGCAGCAGCAGGCCCTGGAGCGCCTTACGGACCGCTTGCACCAGCTAGAAGACGCTGTCGCGCGGGGCGTGTCGGCCGATCGTCTCGGAGACAGGGAATCCAGTTTTCTGTCCGGCTATCGGGCGCCGCCGGCCATGCCAACGGGGTCGGTGCCGACGGTGGCAGCGACGAGCAACGAGCCGGCGCGGCAAGTCGGCGACCGTGCCGCAGAACCTGCACCCAGCCGCGGCGGTGGATTTCTGGCTTCGGCGCTCACGACTGCAAGCGGCGTGGCCGGAGGCATGCTCCTGACCGACGGTCTGCGGGAGCTATTCGGTGGTCGGTCGTCGGGTCTGGCGGAGCGCGGCACAAATCGGGTGGACGATCTCTCGGCGCTCGACCGATCCCAGGATGAGGCCCAGGACGCGCGTTTGGACGCGGATGAGGCGCGCCGCCAGCTTGCAGAAGACGATGCCGCGCTGGATGAGGCGCAGGATCAGCTCGATGCATCCGGCAGCGACGCCGGATGGGATTTTGGAGAAGCCTAGCCCGACGCCGAAGGGACGCCGGGCACAATGACTTACGGTGAGCGTCATGACGTATCGTGTACGAGGTCCATGCGTCGCAGCCTTAATGACGGCGGCGATCGCAATAAGCGCAAACGCGGCATTCGCGCATGGGGGCAGTGGTTCCCATGGCGGTGCTTCCCATGCAGGCAATACAGCTGCCGTTGGAGCAGCAATGGTCTCGATGCCTGCCAGCACCAGTGCGGGTGGGCCCGCTTCCATTCAGACCGGTGCGGCGACCGTGTCAGCGGGCAAGAGTTCTCCTACGGGCGGCGCAAGCGCGTGCGGGAAATCTCAGGCGTGCGCGACGGCCTTAAGCGGGAGTCAATCTGCCGCAACCACTGCAGCATCGTCGACGGTGCCGCCGGCACCACCGTTTGACGCTGCGGCTCCTGCGGCGCCGCCGGCGATGACGGCTCCCGTCGCGGCTGCGTTGGCGCCGCTGGATCCCGTCAGCACCGAGAGCGGAGGCTCCAGCAGGCAGCCAGACTACGGTGCCGGCGGGCCGACGCTCGCGTCCTGCATGGCCATCTGGGAACCTGTCTTGGACATGACCAAGGCGGAATGGAAAGCGACATGCGTCAGAACCTTGAACGGCGTGGATCTTCCCGCTTCCGGTAGCCAGGTCGCTCAGCATCCGACACGTCGCACCGCGCACAAAGGCCACGGCACGCGCCCGACCAGCTCGTTGGTTTCGTCGGTCGCAGACCGATAGGCGATCAGTGAGCACGCGTGCGAATGATACCATCGCGCGCGTACCACGAATGCAGTCGCGCAATCCCTTGCATGACTTGCCCGCGTGGCTGTCTCGGCGAGACTGTCACCGCGACGGGTTCGTCAATTTCTCAAACGAGCGACGGAAATTTCCTGCCGTCCGTACCTGCTTGAAGCAAATGCGTTGCAGTGTGTCGAGCCGGCAAGATCAGTCGTCCCCTCCACGGAACAGAGCCAAGATAAAAAGCTAACGCGGATCGTCTGCTCTCCTGCGGCACTCAGCACCCTAGGCCTCCGGCAAAAGCAGGATGGCTTCTTTGCCAGTGATCGGCGTCCTTTCAGCCTCCAGCACTTCCACACGGCTAGACCGATTGGTCTAGTGGATGACGCGCCCTGCGACCCCAATTCACAAGGGGAGTTGGAAAGACGTGTTCAATGGAGGTGCAAGATGAAATCACTAGCTTTGTTGAGTTCGGCCGTTCTCATGACCTTGTCACTGGCGACTACGGCGCACGCAGCCCTCAAATGCGATGGGGACTATCAGGTCGTCGACGGCAAGGAGATCTCGACCCCTTACTGCCGCGACAACTACTTGGCTCACGTCGCACGCCAGTACGGTGTTCACGTCACCGACGGAGAAATCCGCGACAATCCCGCCCGCAGGAGCGAGGTTCGCCGAATGATCGGATACGACATCAGGGTGCGGTAGCACGACAGCAAACTCATCTGCGCTTGGAGCGACAACGAACTGCTGGCTTGCGAAGTCTTCGCAAGCCAGCGTTTTTTTTAATGGCTTCTTCGTTCAATATTTTTGCTCGGTTCTAAGGGCTGAAATTTCCAGCGAGCGGTACGCCATCCGGCGACGCCTGTGCCTTCGGGAATAGGCGGAGCCGACGAACGTGGCTGATTGTTCGGCACAGCGAGTCGTCAAAACCGCACAGTCGGTTGGTCTTCTCCGGATTTTCCGCCCTCAAGTCTTGGTGCCAAATCATGAACGTGCACAAACGATTTTTGAGTTTCCTTGCCGGGTTCCTGTCGCTTGCTTCAGCCCTATCACCGCCGTCGGCGCACGCTCAGGGTTCCGTGCAACTTTCGGACGTCTACGCGAAGTTCCAGCAGACCCAGGATCCGGAGCAGGCGATTGCCCTCGGCGAGCAAGCCCTCGCCATTGAAGCGACGCTTGCCGATTGGCCGTTGAGCACATCGCGGGATGCTTTCAAGGTCGACGTTTTCTCCGGCCTCGGCCGAGCCTACGTCAACCGCTGGGGCGGTGTTCGTGCCGATAACATCGAGGCCGCCATCAGGAATTTTGAAGCCGTCCTGCCCCTCGTCTCGCCTCAACCTGGTTCTGATGCCGCCGCGGTACTGCACGTCAATCTTGGAGTCGCCTACTGGAACCGCATTCGCGGCGACCGAGGTGACAGCGAGGAGAGGGCGCTCTCACAATTTGAGACCGCGCTGACGACTTTTAGTCGAGACAGCCATCCGCAACAGTGGGCTCAAGTTCAAATGAACATGTCGGCCGTGTATCTCACGCGGCGCAAGGGCGCCCGCGACGGTAACATCGAGGCGGCGATCTCACGCCTGGAAGGGGCGCTGACTGTTTTGACCCGCGACTCCCAACCGCAGCTCTGGGCCGCTGCGCACAACAACCTTGGCGAGGCTTACCTTGTCCGGATCCAGGGTGAAACAGCCGACAATCGGAAAATGTCGATCACGCATTTTGGCGATGCTCTTCAGGTTTTCACACGGGAGGCTGCACCCTTCCAATGGGCGCAGGTGCAGGTATCACTCGCTGCCGCTGTCCACAGTCAAAAATCAGTCGGCGAGGGCGGCGACAGCGACGCCATGGCCCATCTGAGGGCCGCGCTGCAAATTTTTACTCAAGAGGCGTCTCCAGAGCAGTGGGCGCGGACCCAGTATCAGTTGGGCAATTTTCTGGCCGACCGTACGGATGGGGATCAGGCGACCAATCTGCGTGACGCTGCTGCGGCCTACCGTGCGGCGTTGATGGTTTTCACGCGCGAAGCGGCGCCGCTCCTTCATCTGCAGATCGCCAGACGGCTCGGCAATACGCTGATGCTGGCGGGGGATTGCAAACATGCAGGACCCATTTACGTAAGTGCCCGGCAGGCGTTCCTCCTTCTCTTCGGACAGGGACTGAACACTTCCGAAGTCTCGGTGCTCGTGGCAGAGGCCGGTCCGATGTTTGCTGATGCGGCATACTGTGCCGCTGAGCGAGGAGAGATTGATCAAGCGGTGCAGTTGGCCAACGAAGGTCGCGCGCGCTTGCTGTCGGTTTCGCTCAAGTTGCAATCGCTGGATTTGTCACCCCAGCAGAGGCAGCGCCTCGACGAACTGCGCGTGGCCATCCGAGCTGAGCAGTCGCTGGTCGATGCCAGCTCCGGTCCAGACCGGGAGGCCGCCCTGAACCAACTCATAGCAAAACGGCAGGAGCTTCTCGCGCTCGTTGAAAGCGCGAATCCACGAGAGGCATTGCCGCAATCCGCGGTCGATCTGGCGCGTGAAATTTCCGATGGCGACGACGTCATACTCATGCCTGTCGTCACCATGAAGGGCACAAAGATGCTGTTTTTCGCCGGTGGGACGTCGAAAACGTGGACCGCGGTGGACTTCCCCGACGTCACGCTGGCGCGCATTACCGAGGTCTTGGTCGGAAAGTCAAAAGAAGCGACGCATGGCTGGATCGAAGCCTATTTCGCCAACTATTTCGATGACGAGGAGGAGCAGCAGCGGCGTTGGCCGCAATGGCTTGCAGCCATCGATCACATCGGTCTTGAGCTTTGGGACCTGTTTGGCAACCGGCTGGCGCACACGTTCGCGGCGCAGGGCGTCAAACCGGCAACCCGTCTCATCTTGCTGCCGTCCGGGAGACTTGGCGTCCTGCCGTTGGGGCTTGCGCAGGATCCGGTCAGCAAGCGCCGATTGGTCGACAGCCATGACATCGTCTACGCCTCGAGCCTTGATGCGCTCGTCAGTGCCCACCGAGCGATCAAAAAACCCATCGAGCCTAGCTTAGCGGCGGTCATCAATCCGACAGGCGATCTGCCGGGCACCGAGAAGGAAGGTGCTGCTGTCGCCTCGCACTTTGCGGCCGGAGCGCGTACAATGCTGCAACGCGGAGCCGCCTCGTCCACTGCGGTTCTTGAGGCGCTCAAGGGCAAGACCTACTGGCACTTCGCCTCGCATGGAACCTTCGCCTGGCGGGATGTCGGCAACTCCGCGCTGATCATGAGCGGTCAGGAGCGACTGAGCGTCGCTCGCCTGGCCGAGGCAGATGGTCTTGGTCAGCCCCGCCTGGTTGTGCTTTCGGCCTGTGAAACCGGGCTCTCCCAAATCGACACGTTGAATCCAGATGAATTCATCGGACTTCCCGGTGCTTTCTCTGCATTGGGTGCGGTCGGCGTCGTCGGAACGTTGTGGCCGGTCTCCGACGATGCGACCGCTCTCATCATGGCGAAGTTCTACGAGTTGCACCTGGCGAAGGGCATGTCGCCGCCGGCCGCGTTGCGTCAGGCGCAACTATGGCTGCGCGACGCCACGGCCGACACGCTGAATCAATATGCCGCCGCCGTGCGTCTGGAAGACGGGCAATCGGCGCCGCTGATTCCCGCGGCATCGGGCGCGGCCGATACGCGTCCCTTCTCGCATCCGTACTACTGGGGAGGCTTTGTCTACACCGGCCTGTGATCCTTCATGTCCGGCAGCCGGCGATTGACGTTGTTGATATTGAACGTCGCAATCTTCATTTCGCACAGGAGGCACAAAGCGAAGGAACTTAGGCGGGGCACGATAGTTGACGGGAGGTGCAGCGTATCATTTCAGAGCAAACCCATGCGCCTCCTGTCCGCTTCCATAGCCATTGCACTGCTGTCATCGATTTGGTTTTCGGCCTTGATCGATCGCGTTCTTTCCTCGCCATCGCAGACCGCGTCCCCGGCCAGCTATACGGAAAATCCCAATAGGGTTCCGAACGCGAATCCTGACTGGGTGAAGCGCTGGAACCTGGGAGCGCAATTCAGCCCCGACAGAGGATGATGCATCCGAGCGACCGCGAAAGATCGTTCGTGGCTGCTACCCCTTCAGGGCGTTACAAGGAACTCAAGGGAAATCAGTGATAAATCAGAATGTTGGCGGAGAGGGAGGGATTCGAACCCCCGATACAGTTGCCCGTATGCCGCATTTCGAGTGCGGTGCTTTCAACCACTCAGCCACCTCTCCAAGCCTGTGATTTTGCTTGTTTTTTCGGAAGTTTCCGTGCCGCTCAGCCTGAGCTGACGATTATGGAAGACTTTCCGTGCCGCAAAACCCCTGTCCAGACGACGGCATGAGTGAATAGTCGACTGGACGGCGAGGCGCCTTCCTAATTCAGCTAACAGCTTGATGCAAGCGTGCTTCGGCGCAGGTCGCCCAAATCACTTCTCAACAAGCGACGATGCCAAATCGAGCGTGAGGGACCTGTCACGAGATCCTGCCTGAAACGCATCAGCAGATGATCCAGGGCCGAGCCGTGAGCCTGAACAACCTCGATTGGATTTCCATTTCCGCCAAGCTCTGGATGGCTTCGGAGCGATGGTCACCCTCACGTCAGGCGATCAATTTTGTGGTTCGTGCCCATGCAAAGAGCAGCGAAGAGGAATTGGTTACAAACGGACATCGCGTGTGACCACAAGACCATGCGATTGCCCAGCTCTGGCCCATCCTTGACCTCATTTTGGAGGAGTATCAGGGGCTTCCAAACACACATCAGAGAAACGGGGTTCAGGCCATGAGCATTTGGGCACAACGTGTCTTTCACAGCGGCGCGGACGACATCTGCGATGGCGTGCAGGGGGTCTTCGCGGAAATCTTCACGGCGATGGGGAGCCCGTCGAACATGCTGCTGCTGTCGGTCGAGACGGCCGACGAGCTGCGCCTGATCGCGGAGCTGCCACACGCGGTGTTGCTGCACGGCCTAGAGGGATTCGAGCGCATCGACGTGGCCAAGGTTCCCGTCAGCGGCGAGCTGATGGTTGGCTGGGAGGACCGATTCGAGCGGCAATTCCGCTATCAGACGGCGCCGGTCAGCTGACCGTCGACCGGAGCGTCGGCGCAGTGACAATTGCCGCGGGTGCAGCCGCAATGCCCGCAGTACTTTTCCGCGGAGACATAGGCGATACCCGTCGCGAGCTTGGGTGCGTCGTCGTCGGGCCGGAACTCGAAGCCGCAGATGCGGCAGAAATTCTCATGGCGCTCTTCGAAACGCTCACATGCTTTACAGCGTGACTGCGCTGGCATTTCTTCGCCCCTGTGCTGCCGGCTGAGCCCCCTGCTTGCTCCGAGGTGGCCGGACGCTCCTTCTACGATCTATTCCAGACTTAGGCCAGCCGTGCCCTTGCGACATGGTAGACGAAGCGTCAGACGTCGCGGAAAACCGCGAGCTGGTGCAGGAGTTCGCCGAACAGCGGGTGGTGCAGGGTGAGGAGGAACGAGAAACTTCCGTCTGTCTCCTGCGTGTGGACGATCGTCATGGCGCCGGGTGAGAGCAGCGAGGGAATGCGAAGGCTCAGACGTCCCATCTCGAAGAGATAGTGCCGGGAGCGGAAGATGAGCGCGCGGTCCTCGACGCTGAGGAGGAGCTGCATACTGATGCCGGCCCCGACGTATTCCTCCAGACCGGTCTGCCCGCGGAAGCGTTTCGTCGACTGGATCATCTGCGGCTTGCGACCGGGGCGCTCGTAGATGCGCAGCCAGCGCTGGCCGCCGAGGGCGCGATCCTTGGTGACGGTCACGACGGCGGGGCCGGTGGCGCCGTTCATCGTGGGCAGCGGCGCACCGATCGGCCGGGTGAGCCACGACAACAGGCGGCCGAGCCGGGACATCTGCGTTTGCACGACGTGTCCGCGATACAAGACGATATCGTCCGACGTGAGACGCTTTTCGAAGCGGCGGCGCACCTGGTGCGGCAGCCTGCTCCAGGCGTGCTCGCCAAGCAGGGTGCGGAAGCCGATGTCGGCGACCGGTGCTTCGTTTGGAGCGGGGCCTTCGGCTTCGATTGCGGCGGCGCGATGAGCCAATCCTCGTGTCACGACACTAGCCTTTCTTGCGGCCCGGCGAAACCAGACGGGCTACGGCGCCGCCCATGCGGATCAGGCGCAATAGGACCGGGGACGGCAGGCGCATGACTTCGGCGAAGCTGCGGTCGACGCCTTCCATGACGTCGAGCATCTGCTTGAAGCGAGCTTTTGCAGTGGGCGAGATCGTGCGATCGCGCTCGGCTTCGGTCACGCAGTTGCGCAGGGTGGCAAGCGCCGGATCGAGTTCTCGGGCTTTGCGGCCGATGGCGATGCGGCGGATCATCTCCAGCATGTCGGCTTCGGCTTCGTAGTAGTCGCGGCGGTCGCCGAGGACGGGCACGCGCCTGATGAGATTCCAGGCCAGCAGCTCACGCAGGGAGGTGGAGACGTTGGACCGGGCCATGGCGAGGATGGCGGCGATGTCCTCCGCCGTCATCGGCTTGTCGGAGATGTAGAGCAGGGCGTGGATCTGGCTGACGGAGCGGTTGACGCCCCATGCCTCGCCCATGTCACCCCATTGCAGGATGAAGCGCTCTACGACGGGCGAGGTGGATTGCTTCTGTACTGATATTTCTGTCATGACAGAAATATCAGATATGGGAGGTTGTTCGTCAAGGGGTGGATTTGCAGGCAGGAGCCAGAAATGATCGCAACTGGGGAACGGCGGTCCTTTAGGCTCGCCTCACCCGATCGACCTGCTCGGTGATCAAGGCGTAGAGCCGATCCAGGTCTTGCGGGCGGGAGAGGCGGTGCTCGCCGTCGGGGACTTCGACCAGTTTCACCCAGTCGCCTTCGATGAACCGCGTCAGCTCGCGCACGTGGGCGGAGGGAACGTCCTTGTCCCGGAGGCCCTGGAGAATGGAGATCGGACGGCCGGGATCGAAGGGCTGGCGGGCGAGCAGGTGGTCGCGGCCCTCCTCGATAAAGCGCTTGGTGATGCGGTAAGGCTCGCCGTAGTCGGAGGGTCGCAGGGTGTAGCCCTGGTCGATCATCTCCTGGCGCGCCGCCTCGGGAAACGCTTTCCACATCAGTTCCTCGGTGAGGTCCCAGGCGGGGGCGATCAGCACGAGACCGCGCAGGCGCGCCGCCTCGCGGGCATCGGTTTTGACAAAGTGGCGGAGCATCAGCAGCGCGATGTGGCCGCCGGTCGAGGAGCCCACGACGATCTGGGCGCCGGTGGTCAGTTCGGAGAAGACGGCCAGGGCCTCTTCCAGCCAGTCGCCGATCGTGCCGTTCTCGAACATGCCTTCCGATTGGCCGTGGCCGGAATAGTCGAATCTGGTGTAGCTGAGGCCGCGCTCGGCGGCGAAGTGCGATAGCGCCTCGGCCTTGGTGCTGATCATGTCGGACTTGAGGCCCGCGAGCCAAAGGATGCCCGGTTCGCCCGGGTGGCCCGCCTGGCTCAGGTAGGCGATACGCCGCGTTGTTGTTTCAGTGCCGACGTCGAGAAATTGAACTTGTGGTCCGCTCATCTTACAAAGGCCACCCTCGGACAGACTGGAAGCTCAGCTTGAAGCGCCCGACCATACTGCAGATCGTCCCCGAACTCGACACCGGGGGCGCAGAGCTGTCCGCGATCGAGATCGCCGGCGCCATCGTCAAAGGCGGGGGGCGGGCGCTGGTGCTGACGCGGGGCGGGCGGATGGCTCGCCTCGTCAACGAAGCGGGTGGGGAACTGGTCGAGTTTCCGGCGGCGACGAAGAACCCCGTGCGTATCTGGCTCAATGCGAGGGCCATCGCGCAGATCGTGACGCGCGAGGGCGTCGACCTCGTACATGCGCGCAGCCGGGCTCCGGCGTGGAGTGCAAAGCTGGCGGCGCGGCGGACGAACAAGCCGTTCGTGACGACGTATCACGGGGCCTATGGCGAGCGCAGCGCGTTGAAGCGGGCGTACAATCGCGTGATGGCTGACGGGGACATCGTCATCGCCAACTCGAAATACACGCGCGATCTCGTTCGCTTGCGTTACGGAACGCCGGAGGATCGCATTCGTGTCATCTATCGTGGCGTCGATGGGAGGGAGTTCGATCCCGCAGCCGTCGCGCCGTCGCGCGTGGAGGCGCTGCGCCGGGCGTGGGGGCTTGCACCGGAAACGCGCGTGATCCTGCAGGCGGCCCGGTTGACGGGATGGAAGGGGCAAAGCGTGCTGATCGCGGCGACCCGGCTGCTGCGCGAGCGCGGCGATCTCGGCGATACCGTGGTCGTGCTAGCGGGCGATGCGCAGGGCCGCGACGGTTACAAGGCGCAGCTGGAGGATGAGATAGAGAGCGCCGGCCTCGGCGGTCGCGTGCGGCTCGTCGGACACGTCGCCGATATGCCGGCGGCCTACGCCACGGCGCATCTGGCGGTGGTGGCCTCGACTGAGCCGGAGGCGTTCGGCCGGGTGGGAACGGAGTCGCAGATCATGGGTTGCCCTGTGATCGCGACAGCGATCGGGGCGCCGCCGGAGACCGTGCTGTCGGTGCCGCCAGCAACCGAGGGGGAACGCACGGGGTGGCTCGTGCCGCCGGGTGATGCGGAGGCGTTGGCCGATGCCATCGCGGCCGCTGTTAGCCTGTCGGCTCAGGACCGGAGCGCGCTGGGGACGCGCGCTCGCGCCCATGTGCTGCGGTCATTTACACTGGACGCAATGTGTCGGCAGACCCTTGCCGTCTACGACACCTTGCTAGGAACGCGGCTGGAGCGGGCGTTCGGGGGTGGAAATCCCCGATAAGCCCGGGTTGTATCCGGGCCCGGTGCTTGACTTACAACACAATCTTACCGATCTTGCGGCTCAGCAGCCATTAGGTCGCAACTTCCGCTTGGCAAGAGCCGGCGGGAGTGCTTTGCCATACTGCATACGTCCAGTGTTTCACGCCAATGTGTTTCACGAGCGTCCCGAAACAACGACAGGAGACTGCACCATCCGCAAACCAATGCGCAGCGCGCCAGAGCGCGAACCCCAAGGCCCCCGTATCAACGATGCGATCCGTGCCCGCGAAGTTCGACTGATTGACGAGAATGGCCAGAACGTAGGGGTCGTGCCGCGATCCGATGCCATGGAGCGCGCTACCACCGCCGGCCTCGATCTCGTCGAGATCTCGCCCGATGCCGAGCCGCCCGTCTGCAAGATTCTCGACTTCGGCAAATACAAGTATCAAGAGCAGAAGAAGGCCGCCGAGGCGCGCAAGAACCAGAAGATCGTCGAGATAAAAGAGATCAAGATGCGTCCCGGCATCGACGATCACGACTACGACGTGAAGATGCGTGCCATCCGCCGCTTCTTCGAAGAAGGCGATAAGGTGAAAGTGACGCTGCGC
The DNA here is from genome assembly GCA_965279065.1 of Hyphomicrobiaceae bacterium. Taxonomy (GTDB): domain Bacteria; phylum Pseudomonadota; class Alphaproteobacteria; order Rhizobiales; family Hyphomicrobiaceae; genus JAKAXS01. The sequence goes on along the minus strand of OZ257134.1, from coordinate 3,631,572 downwards.
TTCCGTGGCCGCGAAATGGCGCATCAGGAACTCGGCATGAACGTGTTGAAGCGCGTCAAGGCCGACGTCGAAAGCATCTCCAAGGTCGAGAGCGAGCCGCGCTTCGAGGGCCGCCAGATGATCATGGTGCTGGCTCCGAAGTGACAGGCTGCACAGCGCCGATACGTTTTGCGGGGCCTTCGGGCCCCGTTTGCGTTTCTGACAGAATTGCCAAAGGCCAGTTGGCTCGGCGGTACCTCCTTGAAGCGTCACCCTCGCGGAGGCGAGGGTCCACGACACGCCCGAGCGGACTCGGCGACGTGCTAGGGCGAGCCGCACGACGTCCATGCACGTGAACATGTGTCGATGAAGTCGGTATATCGCTCATCCCGATAAGCTCTGCAGTTCTTCTTCGTTTGGTCTCGGCGTCCGCTCCCTATGATCCGCAGCATGAATTTTCGTTCGTGCCGGCTAACGGCCGGCGCGCGGCGCAGCCATGGGAAGGAACACCGCGTGACGGCTCTCGAAATCGTACCCGATCAGGATCCCGTACTTGCCAGCTGGGCGCTGCGGCGCATCGTCGACGACCTGGCGGAGTCGCGGCGGCGCGTGCGGGCCGCCGATCCGCGGCAGTTCTACGTCGCCGATCTGCCGTCTCCAGAAGCCGTTTCCGGCGTCGTCAAAGGCCTGCGTTCGGCCCTGTTTCCTCGTCATGCAGGCGGGCAGGACGGCACCGACCAGGGGCTCGATTACTTCGTCGGGTACACCTTGAACACGGCGTTGCGTGACCTCGTCGGCCAGATCAAGCGCGAGCTGAAAGCAGATGCAAACCGCGATCGCAGCGAGCGGGCAAGTGCCGATGGCGCGCTCGCTATCGTCCGTGAGTTTGCCGAGCGGCTGCCGGCCATTCGCGATCTGCTGGCGACGGACGTGCGTGCGGCGTTCGAAGGCGATCCTTCGGCGAAGAGCCCGGAAGAGGTGATGCTGAGTTTTCCCGGCGTGAATGCCGTGATCCATCATCGGCTGGCGCATGCGCTTTACGATCTGGGGGCGCCGGTCGTGGCACGCATCATCGCCGAACTGGCGCATGCCTCGACGGGAATCGACATTCACCCCGGCGCGACGATCGGCGCGAGCTTCTTCATCGATCACGGAACGGGTGTCGTCATCGGTGAGACGGCTGTGATCGGCGAACGCGTTCGGCTGTACCAAGCCGTGACGCTCGGCGCCAAACGCTTCTCGGTCGACGAACAGGGGGCGCTGGTGAAGGGCATGCCGCGTCATCCCATCGTGCAGGACGATGTTGTGATCTACGCAGGTGCCACCGTCCTCGGCCGCGTCACCATCGGGCGCGGCTCCGTCATCGGCGGCAACGTCTGGCTGACGCGCAGCGTGCCGCCAGACAGCCACGTCGTCCAGGCCCTGGCGCGCTCTGAGACGTTCGACGCTGGCGCGGGCATTTGACGCATACCATCGTGTGGAATGATTTGCTTATTCCGTAAGTGAATACGGAACGATTTTCTATAGTATAGCAGATACGGGGTCTAATATGGCAGATGAAGTCCAAACTGCGCTAGGCGATGCCGCCGCGCGCCAATTAGCTAACGCAACCAAGACCGTACCTCAGTTTTCGGCGATCACGCCGCGCTGGCTCGTACATCTTCTGAACTGGGTTCCGGTCGAGGCCGGTATCTATCGCGTCAACAAGGTCAAGGCCGGCTCGGCCGTCGACGTCGAATGTTCCGACCGGGACGAGAAGGTGCTGCCCGGGTCGTTCATCGATTACGACGAGAACCCGCGCGAATATCTGCTGTCGGCGGTGAACTCGGTTGTCGACGTCCACACACGCGTGTCCGACCTCTACAGCGTGCCGCACAACCAGATCAAAGAGCAGCTGCGCCTGGCCATCGAGAGCGTGAAGGAGCGCCAGGAAAGCGAACTGATCAACAATAAGGAGTATGGCCTCCTTGCGCATGCGGCCAAGTCGCAGAAGATCAAGACGCGTACCGGCGCGCCGACGCCCGACGATCTCGACGAGCTATTGGCCCGTGTCTGGAAAGAGCCGGCGTTCTTCCTGGCGCATCCGCTGGCGATTGCCGCATTCGGCCGGGAGTGCACACGCCGTGGCGTGCCGCCGCCAACCGTCAGCCTGTTCGGCTCGCAGTTCATCACGTGGCGCGGCCTGCCGCTCATTCCGTCCGACAAGCTGAACATTTCGTCGACCGGTAAGACCAGCATCATCCTGCTGCGTACTGGCGAAGCCCGCCAGGGTGTCGTCGGCCTCTATCAGCCGAGCCTTCCCGGCGAGCAGAGCATGGGCCTATCCGTGCGCTTCATGGGGATCAACCACAAGGCGATCGCGTCCTACCTCGTCTCGCTCTACTGCTCGCTCGCCGTCCTGACGGACGACGCGCTGGCCGTTCTCGAGGGCGTTGAGGTGGATAAGTATCATGTCTACAGCTGATTACGCGAAGAACGCCTATAGCGTCGTGCCATCCGCTGACGAGGCGCTGCTGACGCGGCTCGTCAACGAGATCTATCGCACGCCGGCGGGTGGCATGGGGCCGTCGCCTAACTTTGCCGATCCCGCCGCTGGCGGCATCGGGCTCAGTCCGGGTGCGGTCACGACGAGCGCGCCGGGTCCGATTTCGGAGCCGGTGCCAGCGCATGCGGCGATCCCCTCGGGGGCGCCGCCGGATCTGTCGGCGGGGAATGTGCTGGCCGCGACGGCGCCAAAACCTTCGCTGGCAAGCCCCAGCGTCGGCGGTGCGGGCGTGAGCCCTGGCGCGGCGAAGGCCATTCCGGGCTTCGGCGTGCCGGGGTTGGCGGAACCGCAGCCGGCGGTCGTGTCGACCAAGCCTGCCGACGAACCGCTCGACGACCTCGTCGCGCAGGCGTTGCTCGGCTCGGTCTACGGCGGTCCAAGTCTCGGTGGTCTGGGCGCAAGCCCCGGCATTGCGACGACGACCGGCGCTCCTGCACCAGCGCCTACTCGGGCGCCATACGGCGAAGTGCCGTCGTTTCAGCTCGATCCGCTTGGCCTGGACAATCCAGGCGACAGCGGGCTACCGACGTTGGATCGTAACGTTCTGAGAGCCAAGTCGGGTGACGGAGCGCCTGCGCATTCGACGGCTCCTGCCTCCTCGTTCTACTACGTGGAGAATGAAGCACCGTCCGGCGCGTATCAGTCCGGCGTGCCGGCTTCGGGCAAGCCGCCGATTGGCGGCCCCAAGGACGAGCAACAGGCCGTTCGCCGCTTCGATCGCAAACCGGATCGCGATCCGAAGTTTGCTTCCGCGCATCCGCCGTTCGACATCAACGCGATTCGCCGCGACTTCCCGATCCTGTCGGAAAAGGTGAACGGCAAGCCGCTCATCTGGTTCGACAACGCGGCGACGACGCAAAAGCCGAAAGCCGTCATCGACCGGCTGTCGTATTTCTACGAGCACGAGAACTCCAACATCCACCGCGCGGCGCATGAACTGGCGGCGCGCGCCACGGATGCCTACGAGGATGCGCGCGAGGCGGTTCGCCGATTCCTCAACGCACCGTCGGTCGACAGCATCGTGTTTGCTCGCGGCACGACGGAAGCGATCAATCTCGTGGCGCAGAGCTGGGGCCGTCAGCACATCGGCCCGGGTGACGAGATCATCATCACGCACCTCGAGCACCACGCCAACATCGTGCCGTGGCAGATGTTGTGCTGGGAGAAGGGTGCGAAGATCCGCGTCGCGCCCGTCGACGATTTCGGCCAGGTGCGGCTCGACGAATACCAGAAGCTGTTCAACTCGCGTACGCGACTGGTATCGTTTACGCACGTCTCGAATGCGCTGGGCACGGTGACGCCGGCCAAGGACATGATCGAGATCGCGCGGCGCTACAACGTGAAAGTGCTGCTCGATGGGGCTCAGTCGGTCTCGCACAAGAAGGTGGACGTGCAGGAACTCGACCCGGACTTCTTCGTGTTCTCCGGACACAAGATCTTCGGGCCGACCGGCATCGGCGCGCTGTACGGCAAGCCGGAAGTGCTGAACGCCATGCAGCCCTGGCAGGGCGGCGGCAACATGATTGCCGACGTCACGTTCGAGCGCACGCTGTTCCAGCCGGCGCCTCTGCGTTTTGAAGCCGGCACCGGCAACATCGCCGACGCCGTTGGCCTGGCCGCCGCACTCGAGTATGTCGAACGCATCGGCCTGGACAAGATCGATGCCTACGAGCACAGCCTGGTGGAGTACGCCACGCATCACCTCTCGCCCATCCCGGGGCTAACGATCGTCGGGCGCGCCAAGGAGAAGGCGAGCGTGGTTTCCTTCGTTCTCGATGGCTACAAGAGCGAGGAAGTTGGCGCGGCTCTCAATGCCGAAGGCATTGCCGTGCGGTCGGGGCACCACTGCGCCCAGCCGATCCTGCGCCGCTTCGGGTACGAGACGACGGTGCGCCCGTCGTTCGCTTTCTACAACACGTGCGGTGAGATCGACGTGCTGGTGGATGCCGTGAAGAAACTTGCGACGGCAAAATAAGTGGCTGGCCGCGCGGTCGCGCGGCCAGCTGCGAACGCTCCTTAGAACGACTCGCAAGTCGTTGCGTTGTCACAAAACTTATGTTTTCGCTGCCTCATGATCGGCTACTTTGTACTGCGGTGTGCAAAGATCACGCCGGCATGAGCAACGTTATTTTAGGAGCGAGGAATGTCTGTCAACACGATCGTAAAGTCCGCAGCGCTTGTCACCGCCGCACTGCTGCTGCAGGCGTCGCTGGCATCCGCGCATGGCTTCAAGGATTGCACCACCGAAGCCAAGGACAAGTGGAAGACCGAAAAGGATGCCGAGGCCGCTGCCACCACGGCCGGCTATACTGTAAGCAAGGTGAAGGTCGCCGGAACCTGCTATGAGGTCTACGCCAAGGACAAGGCCGGCAAGAAGTTCGAGCTGTTCTACAACCCCGTCGACCTGAAGCTGGTGAAGACGCAGGAAGACGACTGACGCGCGTGCTGCCGTTTCGCTATGAAAGCGAGCCGCGGCCATAGGCGATCAGCATGACTGAAGAGACGCGCACGATCAGGGTCTGGGACGCCTTCGTGCGCGTTTTTCATTGGAGTCTCGTGGTCGGCTTCACGACCGCATGGCTATTCATCGACGACGATTACGAGACGGTGCACCGGACCGCCGGATACACCATCGCCGCACTGGTTGCGGCGCGGATTTTCTGGGGCTTCGCAGGCACCGGTTACGCACGCTTCGCGCAATTCGTACGCGCGCCCTCGACAGTTCTCAGGTACCTGGCCGATATCGCGGCGGTGCGTGAGGCCCGCTACATCGGCCACAACCCTGCCGGCGGCATGATGGTGGTGGCTTTGCTGGCGGTCGTGAGCGGCATTTGCCTCAGTGGCTGGCTGATGACGACCGATGCCTTCTGGGGCAGTCAAGCCATGGAAACCACTCACGAAACGTTGACAAACATTGCGCTCGGTCTGGTCTTCATTCACGTTGCCGGGGCCATTCTGGCCAGCGTGCGACATCGCGAAAATCTGATCTGGGCGATGTTCACGGGCCGCAAACGCGCGCCGGATCGTCACGATGTGACGTGACGCCGTCCCCCATGTTTTCGAGTGCGTCAGGGAGCGCTGTCGATTTGCGTCCGTCTGCTTCGTCGTCAGAGCATTGAGGCTCACGACAAAGGGAGACGCACAATGGGCTCGCGCGACAAGATCACGCCCTGTCTGTGGTTTGACGGCCAGGCAGAGGAGGCGGTCAACTTCTACATCTCGGTGTTCGGCGACGGACGCATTGTCGAGCTCTCGCGATACGGCAAGGGCATGCACATGCCGGAAGGCACGGTTCTGACAGTGTTGTTCGAGATAGCGGGGCGGCAATTTCTGGCGCTCAACGGCGGGCCGCATTTCAAGTTCACCGAGGCGATTTCCCTTTCAGTCGATTGTACGTCGCAGGCCGAGATCGACAGGCTGTGGGAGAAGCTGACGGCGGACGGTGGCGTAGAGAGCCAATGCGGCTGGCTCAAGGACAAGTACGGCCTGTCGTGGCAGATCGTGCCATCGCGGCTCGTCGCGCTGATGACGCATCCCGACAAGGCGAAGAGCACGCGTATGATGCAGGCGTTGATGGGGATGAAGAAACTGGACATTGCCAAGCTCGAGGCAGCGCACGCCGGCACATGACTTGATTGTTTTGCGTCAACGAAGAATGGACGGCGGGATTGTTCGCGCCGTCCTCTCTTGGCCGCATGGCTGCCACAGTCTGTCCTGCGGATCGACATAAAGTCGCCAAGGCAAGTTGGCCAGATGGCAGGAGAATCATCGCTTTCCGGCGCGGGGAGCGTTCCGGCACTGGCGTTTCTCGACACGATACTTTGACACGACTACTGGGGGAACTTCATGCGCATCCGGTATCGAAGGCCGCGCTTTGCATTGGCGTTGCTGACGGCATTGGTGGCATCGGCGTCAGCGGCTACCGCCGATGACGTCGTGGTCATGCCGTTCCGCTGCGCGGTCGTCGACGGCAAGCCCGTGCTGACGCCTGCCGATGAGACAGGTCATCGTGTTCTCGGCAAGCTGGAGCAGCAGAAGGTCAAGACCTGCTCGACCGTCGATCCCAAACGCTGCCGGCAGTGGACGACCTTCAGGTTCGACATGGACTGCGGCGGCGCCCGCGTGCCGTGGATGCAGGTGTTTGCCAATGCGAGCGATCACACGCGCCGGCGCGTGTGGGAACGGAACGGCAGCTTGCGGGTGCAGGATACGCCCCGTCGAAGCAAACGCATCGACGACATGTGCGCGCGGCGCATGGGGGTCAACCAGGAGTGGTGGAGCGTCAACGAGATTTGCGACGAGGTCTCGCCGCTGAATACTCCGAAGGCCACGGACATGCCGGCCGGGTTCGCACCGATGGTTGGGCTCGATGCGGTGCTCCTGCCTGAAGATGCCATCACGATGCCGAGGGCACGCGTCGCCAAGGCGCAGGCGCCCGTGCCGGCGCGCAGCGAGGCCGCGCCGATCAAACAGGCGCCGCAGGCCAGGCCGGCGGTAAGGCCACCGGCTGCATCGGACGCGCGCACGACCGCTACCGCCGACACGACGCAGAGCTCTACCAATCCGATTCGAACGGGTGCCGTGGGCGAGTTGAAGCCTGTCGCTCCGGCAGCAATCGTCCCATCCGAGCCTGCTGTGGAGCCCACCACGGCGAGGGAACCGGCGACGCCGGCCGTAGAGCGCGCGTCGCCTGACAATCTCCCCGATCGTGCGGCGGTGCCGCTCGCTCAGACCGTGACGGCGGAGGCGGATAAGACCGAGACCCAAACCGAAGTGCCGCCAATTGAAGCGAAAGAGCCGGCGGGCGGAATTCCGCAAGAGAACAATACCGTTTCCGAACCTACTGCGCCTCGCGAGGCCGCGTCGGAGCCTGCCGTGTCGCCAAAGACGATCGTGGCAGTGAACGAACGCGGCACGGACGGTTCGGACCATTCCGTCGCCTATGTCATCGTCGCGCTCGCCGGAGCGTTGCTGTTGGCGATGCTGCTGATCGTGCGGTGGCTGGGTCGTGCGGATACGCGCGAGGCAGCGGCATACGCCACCAAGGCGGAGCCCACGATCGGGCTGCTTCCCATCGCGCCCGAAACGCATCGCGCGGACGGCGTGCCGTCGGCCGCGGTTACGGCGTTGGCCATCACGCCACATCATCATGTGATCGGGCAGGTAACGCCGGTCAATCGCTCAGCACACGTGTCGATCGGCGATCGCATGCCAAGCAGCAAGGACGAGGCGCTGGAACTGCTCGGGATGGGGGTGGCTTCCGACAGCAATCTCAGTTCGCTCAAGAAGATCATCGACGGCTTGCGCATGAACTGGCATCCCGACCTGGCGCGTGACGATGCCGATCGGAGGGTTCGTGAGGTGCGGCTGAAGCAGATCAACGCCGCTTGGGACATTCTCGGTGGAAAAGCCGCATAAACGTAGCGGCCTCCTGTCATTTTGCCGCCCGGATCAATCGGAGTAACGTGCCCGATCGAATCGGACCATGGAATGACGACGGAAACGATCGTCGAAAAGAAGGACGACTTTGATCTCGTTGCGGTTTTTAGAGCCGCAGCGCCGGAGGCGCGTGAGCGAAAATTCTGGATCACGCTGGCCGTCGCGTTGGCGCTGCACGGGCTCATCCTAATCAGTATCATACACTCGGCGCCGCGTCAGATGGGCGATCCCAATGCCGTGCCAGGGGCGGTGAGCGTCTCGTTCGTGTCGGAAGCGGAGCTGCGCGACGCCACGACGGGTGCCGACGGCGGAGGCGCGACACCCGCGCCGCAGCCCACGCCGCCACCGCAGGCGGTGCAGCCGCCTCCGGAACCTCCAGCAGAGACCCAGCCGGCTCCGGCAGAGCCACAGGTGCAACCGCCACCTGCTCCGGCTGCGAAGCAGCCAGCTGAACCGGCCGAAGCCGCTCAGCCCAAGGCGAACGAGTTGGCGAAGGCTGAGGAAACGAAAGCTCCCGAGACGCCGACGCTGCGCGACAGCGTTGCAGCCGATGCCATTCCGGAAAAGAAGGCCGAGGAGACCGAAGCGGCGAAGGCGACGAAAGACGTGGAGAAGGAAGCGGAGAAACCGGTCGAGACGCCGACGGAGCTGACGAAGGAACGGCCCGATCTTCTGGAGCTGCCGCACACGCCGCCGGTACAACAACCGACGCAGAAACAGCAGCAGCCGACGAAGAAGCAACAGCAGCAACCGCAGCAGAAGCAGGCGATGCGGACGCAGCCCAATCTGACGATGCCACAGGACGCCATAACGACGCCGTCATACGAGGGGCGTGCCGCCGGCGTGCAGCGGCCGGCCGGCATTACGCGTTCCGGCGCAAACGACGACTTCGCGCGCGGCGTGATCCAGGCATTGCGCAGGACGATGCCACAGATGAATGTGCTTGGCCGGGTGACGGTGAAGATCCTGATCAACCTGAACGGTAACATCGAGAGCGTGGAGGTCCTGGCGCGCTCGGAGAATACCGACCTCAATCGTGCGATCGTGTTCTCGACCAAGCAGGCGAGTTTTCCGTTTCCGCCGAACGGGGCCACCGTCGACGACCGGACGTTCACGATCACTTATATCTATCATTGAATGGGCGAGGTGCTGTGCGCGCCGGACCACGGCCTCCGATCGCATTTGAAGTGATTGCCCGATCCCCGTTTCACACCGGTTACCGTGCTGACGATACGTTGATCGATATAGCCGATGCGCTATATTGCTCGGTTTTCCCTTCCGTGGCACGCTACTCAGTAACGCGAACAAAAATAACAACGCGGCCAAAGCTTTCAATCGGGAGGAAGCGCATGAACGAACAGCTCAAGGCTGAGCATTTCCACGGCGCGTGTCCGCACGACTGTCCGGATACTTGCGCCATGACTTACGAGGTCAAGGGCGGCAGGTTGGTCGACGTTCGCGGCAAGAAGGAACATCCTTTCACGCGCGGCGGCCTGTGCGTGAAACTCAAGGACTTCCACGATCACCACGCCAATCCAGACCGGCTGATGTATCCGTTGCGCCGTACGGGACCCAAGGGCTCGAAGCAGTACGAGCGCATCACCTGGGACGAAGCGATCTCCACCATCGGCAGCAAGTGGCGCGAGATCATCGCCAAGTATGGCAGCCAGGCGATCATGCCATACAGCTACCTCGGCAACATGGGGCTGGTGCAGGGCATCAACTCGGGCGACCCGTTCTTCAATCGCCTGGGCACGACCGTGAACGAAAAGACGTTCTGCACGTCCGGCTCGTCGACGGCGTGGTTGTTGACGCACGGTCCGACGGGCGGTGTCGATCCGGAAAGTTTCGTGCACTCGAAGTACATCGTGATCTGGGCGTGCAACACGATTTCAACCAACCTGCACCACTGGCCCTTCGTGCTTGAAGCGCAAAAGCGTGGCGCGAAAGTCGTGGTCGTCGACCCCTACAAGTCGCGGACCGCGAAGGGTGCCGACTGGCACATCTGCCCGAAGCCCGGCACCGACGGTGCGCTGGCGATGGGCATCATCAAGTCGATGATCGATCAGGGCCTCGTCGACCAGGACTACGTCGATCAGCACGTGCTCGGATTCCCCGAGCTCAAGGCCCGCGCGGCCGAGTTCACGCTCGACTACGTCGAGCAGGTGACCGGTGTGAAGGCGGCAGATATCACGACGTTCGCGCGCGAGTTCGCGACGGCGCAGCCGTCCGCGATTCGGATCGGTGTTGCGATCGAACGCTCGGCCGGCGGTGCGCAGGCATCGCGAGCAATTTACGCGATTCCCGCGCTTGCCGGTTCCTGGCGGCACGTGGGCGGCGGCATGCTGCAGTTGCCGCTGTGGGATTTTCCGGTCGATTGGGCAAAGGCCGCGCGGCCGGATTTCATCAAGCCTGGTACGCGGGTGGTGAACAACCTGCGGCTGGGACAAGCGCTGACCGGCGAAATGAAGCTCGATCCGCCGATCATGTCGCTGTTCGTGTTCTGCACGAATCCGGTCAGCCAGACGCCGGAGACGAACAAGATCGTGAAGGGTCTCGAACGGGAGGATCTGTTTACGGTCGTTGCCGAGCATTTCCTGACGGACACGGCAAAGTATGCCGACATCATCCTGCCCTCCGCGATGGCCGCTGAGGCGGAAGACATGATGTGGTCGTGGGGAACGTTCTATCTGACCTACAATCAAAAGGCCGTCGATCCGCCCGGCGAGTGCCTGCCGACATCGGAGATGTGGCGCCGGCTTGCCAAGGAAATGGGCTTTACCGACGACGTGTTCAAAATGTCGGACAGCGAGCTCTGCGCCGCCTACATCAATTGGGACGACCCCAAAATGGGCGGGGTCGACATGGACTACTTCAAGGAAAAGGGTTTTTACAAAATCGACGTCGGCTCGTGTGATACGCGCGCGCCGCATGCCAACGGCGGTTTCCCGACTCCGTCGGGGAAGGTCGAGGTCCTGCTGCCCGATCATAAGAACTTCGTCGCGGGTCCGTTCCGCGCGATGTACGACGGGGAGCAGGATGGAAGCCCTGTCGATCCCTTGCCGGCCTACGATCCGCCGCGCGAAAGCCCGGTGACTAACCCTGAGCTGGCGAAGCGTTTCCCTCTCAACATCATCTCTCCGAAGAGCCACGGCTTCCTGAACTCGTGCTACGCCAACGAGCCACACAAGATTAAGGGCCAGGGCGAGCAGTTCGTGATGATCTCGCCTGCGGACGCGGCGACTCGCAACATTCGCGAGGGCGATCCCGTGCGTGTTACCAACGACCGCGGCGCCTTCGAAGGTGTGGCGCGCGTGACCGAGGACGTGAACCCCGGCATCGTGGTCGCCACGCTGGGCTATTGGCGCTCGCTCAACCGGTCGGATGGATCGGTCAACTCAATCTCGTCGGATGCGTGGAGCGGACTTGGACGCGCACCGACGTATTCGGACAATCTGGTCGAAGTGACTCGGGTGAACTGACAGCCAAAGTTTGAACTAAATGGAATGGGATCGGATCAACATCCGGTCCCGTTTTCTTTGAGGAAGCGCTCATGGCTGAACTTCTAATTTCATTAGTAGCCATTTTGATATCTGTTTTCAGCCTGCTGGTGTCGCTGCGCAATGACAAATATCAAAGCCAGCTCAACCACATAAATCGCCGAAAGGACCTTCGACTAGGTTGGATGAGGCAGATCAGAGATGTCGAACTCAGTAAGCATCACTTGCAGACAGCACTCGAAAACTCGTCGGCAGATGTTGTCCCGCGATTGCAGGCAGTGATCGATCGACATGAAGAGATCATTGAATTCGTTCGGACCAGTCTGAAAACTGCGGATAACATCGATGTGTCTGGCCCGCCAGATCGCAAGACTGCCGTGCTAATTGAGAGTGAAATGGGCCAATGTGTTATTTTTGGAGAGATGTCGCGCCAGATCCGAGAAGACGCAGAAATGATCATCGCAGCAGTTAGGAGAGACTCAACAAAGGGGGCTACGCCGAGCCAGTTGTGAATTCTCGTCGCGCGACCGGTCAAGGTCATAGTCGGTATGCTCTCGAAGCGTCAGCTTCTCGTTCACAGAATATTATGAATAATATTTTGTATACCACGTAATTTTCGAAACGTTGCGTAGACTCAGACTATTCGGAGTCATCCAATAGTACTGAGGGTCAAATGAAACGAGTTCTAATTCTTGCGATTGCCAGCGTTGCCGCATTTTCCGGCGCTCAGCTGGCGCAGGCCGACAGCTGGAAATTCAATCTCGAGAATCTCGGCAATACGCCGGTCATCGAATTCCGCACGCAGGAAGACGGCGAGTGGAGCGAGAACTGGATCGAGCATCGCATCGAGCCGGGCGACAAAGTCGAACTCGACTTCGAGACGGCAGAAGGCAGCTGCACGGTGCGTACACAGGTGCGCCTGGTGGATGGCGCCTACTTCGATGCCGACGTCGACTACTGCAAGGCGAAGAACCTCGAGATTCTCGTCGACAAACTGATCTGGAAATCTTGAAGGTTGAGTCGTAGCTAGGGGTCAGACCTGAGGTCTGACCCCGTTTTGCGACGCGGTTAGTACAGGCCCAGCGGGAAGTAGCGGTTGACGATTTCTTCGAAGCGGCCGGTGCGGCGGATGCGCTTCAGAGCGTCGTTGATCTGGGCCCTCAGCATCGGATCGTTGCGGCCGACGGCGATGGCGAGGCCGTCGCCGAAGTATTTCGGTTCGAGGAAAGCGCCGCCCTTGAACTCGCAGCAGCCGCGCGCCAGCGTGCCTTTCAACCAATAGGACAGGCTGATCCCGTCATCGAAGAGGAAGTCGATCTTGCCTTGCTGCAGGGCGTCGCGGGCAAGCTCGATGTTCTCGAATGCTTCGATGCGGCTGTCGCGAAAGAAGGCGCGCAGAAAGGCCTCGTGGGTCGTGCCCTTGGCGACGCCGAGGCGTTTGCCGTACAGCTCGCCCGGGTTGACCTCGGTCGCTTCCGCGTTGGCCGGGCCGGCAAAGCGGCCAGGGGTCTGGAAATAGCGATCGGTGAAGTCGACGTCCACTGCGGCCGGGCCGCCTACGGTGTGAGCGGCTATGACCGCGTCGGCGTCGCCCCGCTTCATGGCCAGCATCAGTTCGTCCCATGGCCGAACCTTGATATCGCACGCGGCGCCAACTTCGAGACAGATGGACCGGGCGAGATCGACGTTGAGGCCCGTGAGGATGCCCTCGTCATCGTAGTAATTGAACGGCGGGAAGTCGTCGGTCGTCAGGAAGCGAATGAGTAGGCGCTTTTGCGGGGCTTCCGACCCCTTGGCGCTGGGTGGCTCTTCGATGCCTGCCTCGGGAGCCCCCTGGGCGATGGCGAGCGCCGGCAGGCCCGCAAGCAATACGCCAGTGAGCAACAGACGCGCGGCCAGGGCGACCTGCATAATGGTCCTTCCACAATTCAGGATCGTCATATTACGATGGCACCGATCGTTGTCTTGCGTTTCTGCTTGTCATCCAGCGTGGTACGGGCCGGCGGCTCACATGTTCCGACTGACGCCTTCCGCCATAGCCGGCATCCGGGATCCGCAGCCACCGGCGCGCGACGATAGCGCTCCCGACCGCCGGCTCCAAGACGCTACCGACGGACTTTGGCTGCGGAATCCTGAGTTATCCGCAAAGACCGGCACATGGATGTGGCAGCGGGCCGCCGTCTCCAGCGCTGCCGCTGCTTGCGTGTGCGGGTTGCTGGCGTGGCTTGAATGGTTTCCCCGGCTCGAAGCGGCATGGTCGGTCTTTGCGGCGGCACTCATGATGACGTTCGCTTGCGTCATTGCCGTGCGGTGCCTTGTCTTGTGGACGATCTCGTTTCCGCATCGCCGAGTCGCGGAAGATGACGGACGCACCGCCGACGACCTGCTGCCGACGTACACGGTGCTCGTACCGGTCTACCGGGAGACGGGTGTCGCAGGACAACTGATGCGCGCCATGGCGGCGCTCGACTATCCAAGTCAAAAGCTGCAGATCCTTTTTGTCTGCGAAGAGCATGACCTGGCGACGCAAGCGGCGCTGCGGCGTGGCGGCCTCGCCGAGAACATGCGTCTGGTGATCGTGCCGGACGGGCAGCCACGTACGAAACCGCGGGCGCTGAACTATGCCTTGAGCGAGGCCACAGGCGACTACGTCGTGGTCTACGACGCGGAGGACGAGCCGCAACCCAGTCAACTGCGGCGTGCGGTCGCCGCATTTCGCCGAGGGGGACCTCGCCAGGGCTGTCTGCAGGCGCAGCTCAAGATCTACAACGCGAATGACACTTGGCTGACACGGCAGTTCGCAATCGAGTATGCGGCGTTGTTCAGCCTCATCCTACCCGCGTTCGATCGCTTCGGCTTACCGATACCATTGGGCGGCACCTCCAATCACTTTCCGCGTCACGTGCTGATCGACGTGTGCGGCTGGGATCCCTACAACGTGACGGAGGATGCAGACCTCGGTATCCGACTGGCGCGGTTGGGCTGGCATGTCGGCGTGCTGGCGTCGGCCACATGGGAAGAAGCGCCCGACACCTATCGCGTCTGGCTTCTACAGCGCATCCGCTGGCAGAAGGGCTGGCTTCAGACGGCGATCGTGGCAACGCGCCAGCCTTGGCGCTTGTGGCGCGAACTAGGGGCACTCAAATTCATTGCGGTGCTGGTGACGCTGGCCAGCATGTTGCTATCGGCTTTCGTCCACCCGATTTACGCGATGGCGTTATTGTACACCTTTGCGGGGGCTGTCGCGGCTGGAGAGAGCTTGGACGGCAACGGCTGGTGGTGGTCGGGGCTGGGGGTGTTTGTGACGGGGTATGTCGTCAGCGTCATCGTGGCGGTGGTGGCGGCGCGGCGCAGCGACCATCCGGGCCTCTCGCGTCACGTATTTGCGGTTCCGGCTTACTGGATGCTGATCTCGGTTGCCGCGTACTGGGCGCTCTACGACTATTACATGCGGCCATTCCACTGGAACAAAACCCCACACACCGGCCGGCACGATGCGGCTGAGGCCGGGCGCCCTTTAGGGCCGCCAGTTGAGGAAGTTGCCAATCAGCTTTAGGCCGAGGCGCTGGCTCTTTTCCGGATGGAACTGGGTGCCGACCATATTGTCGCGCGCAACGATGGCCGTGACGGGTCCGCCGTAGTCCGTCTCGGCGACGACGTCGTCGCGCGAAGCCGCTGCCAGCTGGAATGAATGCACGAAGTAGGCGTGCAGGCCGTCCGGGCCGGTCGGGATGTCCTGCAATATGGCGTGAGGGCGGATCGGGTTCAGGTTGTTCCATCCCATGTGGGGGATCTTCAGGGTGGGATCGGACGGCGCGATGGCGCGGACCTCACCGGGTACCCAGTCCAGGCCCTGCGTCACCTCGAACTCAAGTCCGCGCGTGGCCATCAGCTGCATGCCAACGCAGATGCCGAGAAAGGGCCGGCCCTTGTCCCGTACGGCGCCTGTCATGGCCTCGGCCAGACCCGGTACCGCCAACAATCCGCGTTTGCAATCGGCATAGGCGCCGACGCCCGGGAGAACGATGCGGTCGGCGGTGGCCACGTCTTCGACGCGGGACGTCACGAGAATTTGCGACGGCACCTCGCTTTCGCGGGCGGCGCGCTCAAAGGCCTTGGCGGCGGAATGCAGATTGCCGGAGCCGTAGTCAATAATGGCGACACGCTGCATGGGGCCTCAGGGTGCCGCCGCGAACAGGCGCCGCAACACGTTCTGCTGATGCGTGGCGTCGCCGGGCAGGGCGGCCGGCTTATAGAGCGCAGGCCGCCAATTGTTGAAGAAGCGCAACTCGCACTCTTCGGTGTCGGCGCCGCTGACGACGGCCAGTTCGTTCCAGCCGAACGCGCTCAGCGACCAGCGGTCGAAGTTCACGGCCTCGAAGCCGAAGATGATGCCGAGCGCACCGAGGGCCAGGACGTAAGCTCCCGGACCCGCGCCGATGGCGTCCAGGCCGACGACGATCGACGCGGAAAGCGCCAAATAGACCAGCGTCGCCAGCCACTCGCGACGGACGATTAAAGCCACGGGGGTCAAAAGGGCCACCGGCCAGGAGAAGCCGTCGCGCAGGAAGACAAGCTCGGCGGCGCGTTGCTGCAGGTCGGCGGCGTGGTCCGGCCGCTCGTGCACGCTGCACACCACTGTCCGGCGGCGCAAGAGCAGCCCGATCATACCGCGAGCATCCCCTTGGTCGAGGGGACACGGCCGCCCTGGCGGGGATCGATCGTCAATGCCAGCCGAAGGGCGCGGGCCAGTCCCTTGAAGCAGGTCTCGGCGATGTGGTGGTTGTTGTCGCCGTACAGGTTGGCGATGTGCAGCGTGATGCCCGCATTCTGTGCGAATGCTTGGAACCACTCACGGAACAGCTCGGTATCCATCTCGCCGAGCTTATCGCGGGTGAACGTCACGTTCCAGATGAGATAGGGCCGGCCGGACACATCTACGGCGACGCGCGTCAGCGTCTCGTCCATCGGCAGATGCACGTCGGCATAACGATTGATGCCCTGCTTGTCGCCGAGCGCCTTGGCGACGGCCTGGCCGAGCACGATGCCGCAATCTTCCGTCGTGTGATGGAAGTCAATGTGCAGATCGCCTTTGGCCTTCAGCGTGATGTCGATCAGGGCGTGACGGGCCAGCTGTTCCAGCATGTGGTCGAGGAAGCCGACACCGGTGTGGATGTCGTACGCGCCGGTGCCGTCGAGATCGATCGTGGCCGAGATCTCGGTTTCCTTGGTCTTGCGCGTGATCGTGGCTTGCCGTTTCACTTGACGCCTCGTAGCCGGATGTTAGCGCGGCAGCCGTGACGGGCCCAGGCAATCGCCTGCGGCTTGCGCGCTCGAAGCGTAGCGTTTATCAGCTTGGGGCCCCGGGTTAAAGGCCGCAGCGCGGCGATCCCGGATCTTGATTTACGATCTCCCCACCCCGAAATGACCGGTACGCATGACCATGTCCCCGCAAAGCGCGTCCGCGCCCGAGAGTTGGCACGCCACCACGATCCTGACCGTGCGCAAGGGCGGCAAGGTGGTGGTGGCGGGTGACGGGCAGGTCAGTCTCGGTGCCACCATCATCAAAGGCAACGCCCGCAAAGTACGGACTTTGGGGAAAGGCGACGTGATCGGCGGTTTTGCCGGGGCCACAGCCGATGCCTTTACGCTGTTCGAGCGGCTGGAGGCCAAGCTGGAACAGTATCCCCGGCAACTCACCCGGGCGGCGGTGGAGCTGGCCAAGGACTGGCGGACCGATCGCTACTTGCGGCGGCTGGAAGCCATGATGATCGTTGCCGACGAGACGACAACCCTGGTTCTGACCGGCACGGGCGACGTGCTGGAACCGGAGGCTCACTGCATGGGCATCGGCTCTGGCGGGAACTTTGCGCTGGCTGCGGCGCGTGCCCTGCTGGACACGGACCTCGACGCGGAGGCCATCGCGCGCAAGGCCATGGCGATCGCGGCGGAAATCTGCGTCTACACGAACACCAACTTCGTCGTCGAAACGCTGGCCTCCAGCAAATGATCGCGCCGGCGGGAGGCTGTGAAGCCCGTTTCTCCACATTGAAGGCGTCATGACCAACTTTTCTCCACGCGAAATCGTCTCCGAACTCGACCGCTATATCGTCGGCCAGAACGACGCGAAACGCGCCGTCGCGATCGCATTGCGCAACCGCTGGCGGCGGCAGCAGCTGACAGGCGAGCTGCGCGAAGAGGTCCTGCCCAAGAATATCCTGATGATCGGGCCAACAGGCGTCGGCAAGACAGAGATCTCGCGACGGCTGGCGCGGCTGGCGGGGGCGCCTTTCCTCAAAGTCGAGGCGACGAAGTTCACCGAGGTGGGCTACGTCGGACGCGACGTGGAAAGCATTGTGCGCGACCTGCTGGAGGTGGGAATTGCGCTCGTCAAGGAGACGAAGCGTAGGGGCGTGCGCACCAAGGCGGAGAAAGCCGCGGAAGAGCGCGTGCTCGATGCGCTGGTAGGCCCGACGGCCTCGCCGGCGACGCGTGAGAGCTTCCGGCGGAGGCTGCGCGACAACGAGATGAACGACAAGGAGATCGACATCCAGGTCGCCGATACGCCGGCCGGGCTGCCGATGTTCGACCTGCCGGGCGTGCCTGGCGGCTCGATGGGGGCGATCAACCTCGGAGACATGCTGGGCAAGGCGTTCGGCGGACGCACGAAATCACGTCGCGTCACAGTGCGCGACAGCCACGAAATGCTGATCGCGGAGGAGAGCGACAAGCTGATCGACGGCGACCAGACGACGGCCGAGGCGATCGCCGCCGTCGAGGGCAACGGCATCGTGTTCCTCGACGAGATCGACAAGATCTGCTCGCGGGGCGACGGCACGCGCGGCGGCGTCGACGTATCGCGCGAAGGCGTGCAGCGCGACCTGCTGCCGCTGATCGAGGGCACGACGGTCGCCACCAAGTACGGACCGGTGAAGACGGACCACATTCTGTTCATCGCGTCGGGTGCGTTTCATGTCGCCAAGCCGTCGGACCTGCTGCCGGAGCTGCAGGGCCGCTTGCCGATCCGCGTCGAGCTGCAGGCCCTGACGCGCGACGACTTCCGGCGTATTTTGACTGAGCCGGAAGCCAGCCTCATCAAGCAGTACGTGGCGTTGATGGCGACCGAAGGCGTGACGCTGGCGTTCTCCGACGATGCCATCGACGCGCTGGCGGATACCGCGGTACTGGTGAATTCGACGGTCGAGAACATCGGCGCGCGGCGCCTGCAGACGGTGATGGAGCGGGTGCTGGATGAGATCTCGTTCACGGCCTCGGACCGCTCCGGCGAGGCGATCGCGATCGACGCCGCCTACGTCACGAGCCGCGTCGGCGAACTGGCAAAAAATGCCGATTTGTCCAAATTCATACTCTAGCCGGCAGCCTCGCATTCGTGGCGTTCCGGGGAAAAGAATTGCTACGGAACGTCTGGTGACGGCTGTCGAAATTCGACTATAGTCTCTCCATGCTGGAGAGTAGGGCGTCGATCAAGGTCCGAAATGGCAAGCCTGGCGATGCCAAGGCTCTCGCCGGCGTCTTCAAAGAGTCCTGGCAACAGGCCTACCGCGGCATCATCCCTCACACGCATCTGCAATATATGATCCGTCGCCGTGGGCCCGACTGGTGGCGCAGCACGGTACGCGCCGGCGATGCGCTGCTGATCGTGGAGTGGGAACGTGAGGTCGTCGGCTATGCGACGCTCGGCACCTCGCGCACGAAGGGGCCTTACCAGGGCGAGATCTACGAGATCTACATGATGCCGACGCACCAGGGCCTGGGCTTCGGTGAACACCTGTTCGAGGCGGCGCGCGCCGGTCTCGACAACCGTGGCCTGAACGGTCTTCTCGTTTGGGCGCTCAGCGACAATCGCGCGGCGACCGACTTCTACTGGCGCCGAGGTGGCCGACCGGTGGCCACGACCATCGAGCAAATCGGCGGGGCGAAGCTGGAGAAGATCGCGTTTGCCTGGCAGTAGCCTACATCGGGCTTTTGCCGGACGCGCCGGCGACGACGGGTTCAGCGCGGCAGTTGAAATTGCGGGCCTGGCGATCGGCGATGTCGCGTGCCAGCACCATAGCGTTGCCGTTGGCCAAAGCGTCGATACGGGCCACCTGACAGCTCTCGCGGTCGGCGACGCGGGTGACAACCACCACTTCGCCGCGACCCTCGCCACTTGTGGTGAAATACCGGACGATCGTGGCGTAGGGCACGATTTTCTTGTCGCGAATGACGAACCGCCACTCGACCGCGCTGCGTGGCGACCGGCCATCGAAGAGCGTGTTGGCGACGCCGAGGGTCTGCCTGGCGGCGCGATGGGACTCGCCCTGGGGGCCGACACCGAGAAAGGTGTGCAGGTCGCGCGTCGCTACGTAGAGGGGGTAGCCGGGCAGGCCATCGCACTGAAAGGCGCCGGGACCGGCCCGGCGGCATTTGCTCAATTCGATCGTGCTATAGCGGCTTTTTGACTGCTGAACGGCCTCCGCACCCGGGACAATCGCCAGGGTCAGGACGATGGCCAAGGCGAAAGGCCGCACGTGCATCAGACAATTCCTCAGCGGTCCAATCAGTTGCCGGAGCGCAAGGGGCTTCCCAGGGCTCAGTTCCGGCACCATCGGTGCGGCAGTCTATTCGGGATCTTGGCCGAAATCAGGGGATGAAATCAGGCGCAATTTGTGGAAAGTGGGCGCACAATCGGGTGCCCAAACCGCCTGCCGCCAGGAGAAAAAGCCACCATGCGCATTGAAGCCATCCCATCGGGGAAGAACCCGCCGGACGATATCAATGTCGTCATCGAGGTGCCGGTTGGCGGCGAGCCCATCAAGTACGAAATGGACAAGGCGTCGGGCACTCTGTTCGTGGATCGGTTCTTGTATACGCCGATGCGTTATCCCGGGAACTACGGCTTCGTTCCGCACACGCTCTCAGCAGACGGCGACCCCATCGACGTGCTGGTTTGCAATACGCGGGCCATCTTCCCGGGCGCGGTCATCAACTGCCGGCCGATCGGCGTTCTGGTGATGGAGGACGACGGCGGGGGCGACGAGAAGATCCTCGCGGTTCCCAGTTCGAAGTTGACGCAACGCTACGACAAGATCCGCACCCTCACCGACCTGCCGTCGATTACGCTCAATCAGATCGAGCACTTCTTTGCTCACTATAAGGATCTCGAGCCGGATAAATGGGTTAAGATCAAGGAGATGGGTGACGTCTCCCTCGCCAAGACCCTAATCGGCGAGGCCATCATCCGGGCGCGGGACGCCTCAAAGGGCAAGAGATAAACCGTTCGCGAACGGCGGCCTTTGCGGGCGCTGCGCGTGTTGCTATATCGGCGCGGGCATCGCGAGAGGGATTGACTGTGAGCGACCTGAAGATCGCCGTCATGGGCGTGGCCGGACGCATGGGCCGCGAACTCGTGCGCGCCGCACTGTCGCAGCCCGGCTGCACCGTGTCCGGTGGTATCGAGCCAGAGGGGTCGGCGGCGCTGGGGCAGGACATCGGCGTGTTGGCCGGCCTTGGGCCGATCGGAGTCGCGGTGACCAGCGATGCGCTCGACCTTGTTGCGAGGTCCGATGCCATCCTCGATTTCACTTCGCCGGCGGCGACCGTAGAGTTCGCCGGGCTGGCGGCCAATGCACGGATCGTGCATGTCATCGGTACCACGGGCCTTAGCGAAAGCGACGAAGCAGCCATCGCGGCGGCCGGACGCCATGCCACGATCATCAAGGCCGGCAACATGAGCCTGGGCGTCAACCTGCTGGCGGCAATCACGCGCAAGGTTGCCGAAGCGCTCGATCAGGACTTCGACATCGAGGTCGTCGAGATGCACCACAAGCACAAGGTCGACGCGCCGTCTGGCACGGCCTTGATGCTCGGCAACGCGGCGGCCGCGGGACGCGAAGTGAACCTGAAGGACCACACGGCGCGGGAACGGCACGGGCATACCGGCAGCCGCAAGCCGGGCGACATCGGCTTCGTCTCATTGCGTGGCGGCGACGTGGTGGGCGATCATACGGTCATCTTCGCCGGTCCCGGGGAGCGCATTGAGCTGACGCATCGCGCCTCCGACAGATCGATATTTGCGCGCGGCGCCGTCAAGGCGGCGCTGTGGGGGCGCGGCAAGGCGTCGCCTGGCGTCTACGCCATGACGGACGTTTTAGGGTTGTGATGACGATAGTGGAGAAAGCCCGCCGCATGGATGCGATGACGAACAGCCTCGTGCTGGTGCGCCACGGCGAAAGCGAATGGAACCGGAGAAACCTCTTTACCGGTTGGAAGGACCCTGATCTCACGGAGAAGGGCGTCATCGAGGCGCGCTGGGCGGGCCGGGTGTTGCGTGATGAGAAGCTGAAATTCGATATCGCCTTCACCAGCGAGCTCAAGCGGGCGCAGCACACGTTGGATATCATTCTCGACGAAAGCCGCCAGCCGCACGTCGAGACCATTCGCGACCTGGCGCTGAACGAGCGCAGCTATGGTGACCTCTCCGGATTGAACAAGGACGAGGCGCGCGAGCGCTGGGGCGAAGAGCAGGTCAAGATCTGGCGCCGCTCGTTCGACATCGCGCCCCCCGGTGGCGAGAGCCTGAAGGATACCGCGGCGCGGGTGCTGCCCTATTGGCAGACGCAGATCTGGCCGCGCGTCAGGGCCGGCGATACGGTGATCGTAGTCGCGCACGGCAATTCGCTGCGTGCGCTCATCATGCATCTGGAAAATCTGACGGGCGACGAGATCATCGCGCGTGAACTGGCTACTGCGGCGCCAATTCTTTATCGCCTCAATGACGAGGGCAAAGTGGCCGAGCGTCGGGAACTCGTGACTTCCAAGGGGCGCGATCATGGCCTGGGATGAGCTGGGGCGCATGGCCGAAGAGGACAACAACCGCGATCGCGAGCGCTGGATCGGCGTGTGGATCGGCGCGCTGGCCGTCATCCTGGCGATCTGCTCGATGGGCGGCAGCAACGCGGGCAAGGACGCGACGCTGAAGAACATCGAGGCGGCCAACACCTGGGCGTTCTTCCAGTCGAAGAACCTGCGGCGCCAGGCCATACGCCTGCAGTCTGACGAACTGCAGCTGCAGCTCGACACGAATACCGCCATGCCGCCGGCGACGCGCGCGGCGATCGAGGGCAAGCTGACGGAGTACCGCGACCTCGACAAGCAACTGACGAGCAACAAGCAGAACAACGAAGGTCTGGACGAACTGTGGGCCAAGGCCAAGGCCTTGGAGGTCGATCGCGATACGGCGATGCAGAAGGATCCGTATTTCGACTATGCAGAAGCGGCGCTGCAGATCGCCATCGTGCTGGCGTCGATCGCCATCATCACCGGAGGCACGTGGATGCTGTTCGGCAGCATCGGCCTCGGCGTTCTCGGCATTTTCCTGACGTTCAACGGCTACACGCTGCTGCTGACCGTACCGGGCATCGGCTA
Organism: Hyphomicrobiaceae bacterium; assembly: GCA_965279065.1. Taxonomy (GTDB): domain Bacteria; phylum Pseudomonadota; class Alphaproteobacteria; order Rhizobiales; family Hyphomicrobiaceae; genus JAKAXS01. The sequence continues at coordinate 3,608,682 of OZ257134.1, read as the reverse complement.
GCCAGGCTTGAGCCGCCACTCCGCCGTTCGATATTTCGCCGGAGGATCGTCTGCATTGGAAAGCGCTTCAGTCTCGTCGAACCAGCGGTCGCGCTGGCTCTCGGGGAGCTTCGTGCCGCACCAGGGGCAGAAGCTCATGAGGACGTACGAGGCGCCACCGTCATGGACGATGACGCCGTATTCGTCGAACACCTCGTTGTAGACGACGAACTGATCCCCGCATTCGAATGGTTCGGCGTGCTGATCGCACTCAAATGCGATGGCGTTCGTCATGTCCTCGCAGCAGAACGTCTGGTGCGGCGCGGCTAGTTGCCACGGTGCCCCCATCCACATGACGCGGCGCCCTATGAACAAGCTGACCGACACGAAAGCCTCCAAGGCTTGCGAGCTACTTGCCGGCCCAGTCGGCTTTGACCTCGTCGCACTTCTTGTCGACGAAATCGTTCACATCCTCGACGATCATCGATTGCAGCACGCCGAGCGTGTTGTCGGCTGCCGTGGCGGTCCACATCGCGCCCTTGATGACGGTGGGTCCCTCGACCTTGCCCCACTGGAGTGCGGCCTTGGTCGCCTTGCCGTTCTCGAAGGTGATCTTGGGCGATAACTCCGCCGTGATCTCGGAGGGGGCTTCCTTGTCGCGCTCGACCGTGCAGGTGATCTTGTGCATCTCGAACTGGGCCTCGGTCTTCGGCTCGCTCATCGCCTTGATCAGCATGTCGCGCGAGGCCTTCACGTCGGTCTTGCAGACGACGCGGCCCCAGGGCCAGGTAACCTTGGCCTTCGAGACGATCTTGGTCAGCTGCTCCTTGCGCATCGACTTGGTGATGGCGCAGGCGATGTCGGCGCCGGGCTTGCGGTTGTGGAAGGCGTCGCAGATGGTCACCTTGCAGGCCTTGCGGCCGTCCCGCTCGGCCTGTTCCTCGGGTGTCAGATCAACTTCGGACGACAGGGTCGCATCGCCTGATTTCTTGTCGGCAGCGGTCACGGCGGGCGATCCTGCCAGGCCTGCGACAAAAAGTGCCAGAAGGATTAGGGGCACTGGCTGCGTATCTATCATGACGGATTGGTTTCCTGCGTTGCGGAGATTGACACGTGGACGATGGCGCACATGGTTCGAACGTCCTGGTAGAGCGGCAACCGGTGCCAAAAAATGGCTCCGTGGCGGCGATAAAACGGTCGCTTGAACGGGCGCGGGTTCATCCCATATTTGGTGTAACTGGTCAGCGCCCTGACGGGGCTGGCGCGATGCGGGACCGCGGTGGTCCGCATCGAGAGGTTGCACTTCGAGGTCGCTTTCAGAAAAGGGCTTCCGGCATGTCACGACTTTCTCTTTTGTCGAACCCGATGCTCCTCGGGTTTGAGGAAATCGAGCGCCTGATCGACCGTGCCAACAAGGGTACGAGCGACGGCTATCCTCCTTACAATATCGAACGCGTCGGGCAGTCCGAGGGCAATTCGGAGACGCTGCGAATTACGCTCGCAGTCGCCGGTTTCAAGCGCGAGGAACTCGACGTCAGCGTCGAGGACAAGCAGCTGACCGTGCGCGGCAAGCAGGATGACGACAAGACTCGCGAGTACCTTTATCGCGGCATCGCGGCGCGCCAGTTCACGCGCACGTTCGTGCTGGCGGACGGCATCGAGGTTACGAGCGCGGATATGAGTAACGGTTTGCTAGCGATCGATCTGCAACGGCATGAGCCGCAGCGGCTCATTCGAAAGATCGATATCGGGCAGGCGAAAAAGTCGAGGTAGAGGCCAGGCAGACACAGCCAAAGCTCACGAATCGCGCGAGCATCAAAGGGAAATAGCGGTCACCCGCTCTTGACCATGACGACGCCCGATAGCACCTCGAACACGAGAGGAGTTGCGTCATGAATGAGACGAACACGAAGCAGATCGAGCCGGAAGATTTCGAACCGGTGATGACGGAGCTCGAGCTGGCCCGTCTGGGTGGCGGTCATGTCGCCTACATCAAGGTTCTCACCCCCGCCGAGGCGCGCGAGATGTTTCCGTCGGTCGAAGGTCTGCCGACGGGCATCGACCTCTATGCGCTCCATGCCGCGGATGGCACGCCGATCGCGCTGACGGATACCAAGCAGGCTGCTCTGTCGCACGCGATGGATGGTGAACTGGCGGTCGCCAGCGTTCACTAGTCGATCGACGGCGCGAGACATTGGGAAGCCCCGGGCGCAAATGCGGCCGGGGCTTTTTGCTTGTCGCGGGCAAGTCGGGAGTGGGCCGTCGTGAGTTCGCAGTTGATGTGAAGCCGACGCGTTGGCTCCACCTTTGCCCTGCCTACTCACCACTCCCGCCTTTGGTTGTTACCCCCGATAATGGGCGTATTGGCCCTTCGCCTTGAAGCGCTCCAGGTAGGTCGGAACGATGGCGTCGACCGATTCGGGGTGCGGCACCCCGAGCTCTGCGAGCGTACGGTTTTCCAACCTTGCCGCGTCCGAAACGATCGTATCCCGCTGCAGCATGCGCACCTGATCGACTGTGACGGGTCGCAGGCCGTTCGGCAGCGGCCAGGTGAGCACGGCCTGTAGTTTCGCGAGCCAGAAGGGCATGGGCAGGTAACCGCGGTCACGGCCGGCCCAGGTCTGCGTCTTGTCGAGCAGCTGGCGGAAGGTCAGGACTTCCGGACCGCCGATCTCATAGATGGTGCCAGGAGTTCCCGCGCCGGCGGCCGCCGCTGCAAGCGCATCGCCCAGGTCGGCGACGTAGATAGGTTGGAAGCGGCTCTTGCCACCGCCGATCAACGGCAACAGCGGCGACATGCGCGCCATCGAGGCGAAGCGGTTGAAGAACTGGTCTTCCGGTCCGAAGACGATCGAGGGCCGCAGAATGATGGCGCCGGGGAATTCATCCAGCACGGCTGCCTCGCCGGCGGCTTTGGTGCGGGCATAGCGGGCGCTCGACTTGGAGTCGGCGCCGATGGCGGAGATGTGAATGAAGCGGCGGACACCGGCTTCGCGAGCTGCCTTGGCGGCGGCCCGTGGCCCCTCGACGTGAATGGCCTCGAACGTCTGCCGGCCGGTGGCAGCCAGCACGCCTACCGATGTAATGACGGCCTCGGCTCCACGGACGGCGTGCGTCAAGCTCTCCGGATAGCGCAGATTGGTCTGCACCGGGTGGATCTGGCCGACGCGGCCCATGGGCTGGAGGTAACCCGCCAGGTCCGGCCGGCGGCAGGCGGCGCGCACGCGCCATCCCTCGCGCGCCAGGGCGCGGACGGCATAGCGGCCGACAAAGCCGGAACCGCCGATGACGGTCGCCAAACGATCCTTCGCAATCTCAGTCATTCGCGTCACCTTCCCCGCCTGGTGTGCCCCTTCACTATACGGTTTGTGCCCCAGCTGTGAAGACGGCGGAACGACCGCCGACGGAAGCCGGGTGGGACTGCGCGTGAAGAATTGACAAGGCGGGGCGTTGCCACTAACGAATGCCGTTCCTGATGCCCAGATGGCGGAATTGGTAGACGCACTGCTTTCAGGTAGCAGCGCCGCAAGGCGTGGAGGTTCGAGTCCTCTTCTGGGCACCACGACTTTCCGAGCACAATGCGCAGTTCAAGCGGTGCGTCCAGCTACCGTTTTGATGGTTGCTCGTGGCAAGCAGTGAGTCTTTCCTTGCCACCGGAGAAGGTTGGCGGCACACCAATTCGGTTGACGCACACTCTCGGCAACGTGTTGCGCTTCTCTTTGCAGACAGACGACAATCAACTCCGCGAGTTGCACTAGGCCGCCGTCCTACAGCAACTTAGCCGATCGTGCGGCCACTTCCGAGAAGGCCGCCACTGACACCCAGATACGAATGCCTTGATAAGAAGGTAGGTCATGCTACTTCTTTCCTCCCATAGCTGATGCCAACGGGAGGGGGCAATGATTGGCGACCAGTCCTCAATTCGCAAGGCCCAGCAAATCATCGAGGCGGCCCACCTCGTGTTGACCAGGGGCCGACTGGCCGACTTTTTAGAGTTCGTAACCGACGATTTCGTGTACGAAAGCAATGCTGGTCCTGCTGGAAGAGGACCCGTGGGGCTCGTGGGGAAGGCTGAGTTTCTGCATTTCTGGCAGCCTGTGTATGACATCGTGTCAACTCGGACGGTGCCACAAAAAGTCAGCCTGAGCGGTGATGTTTATCGCGTTCAGGTGAGGGGTACTGTCACGCATCGGGCGTCCAGCGCGGAACTTGAGGTCAGCTATCGCCAACTGATCAACTTCCGAGCCGCGAAGTTTAGCCATATCAGCGAAGTTCACGATCCAGGAACGATGAACTCGTTCTGTCGTATGGTGATGACCGCCTAGACGCCTTCGACCTGTCGGAAGCGGGGCCGTGGCGGGTCGTAGATTTCTGAATGTTCTGGGAGGTCCCGTACAAGGGGAGTGGACCTAACTCGTCCTCGTCTGGGCACCACGACTTTCCAAGAGCGATGCACAGTCACCGGTCGCGTCTTCAGACGCAACCCCAGCGGCTGGCGAAGCGACGGGTTGGATTGAGCCAGGCCAGACTTTAGGCAATAATCGCGTTGACCGGCCGGTAGCCGGTGCTGCAAATAGCGCGAACTCCAGCGGGGCGCGCGCGATGGCCAATCCGAAGATCAAGTTGCACACGGGTGACCTGCCGGCGGGGTTGTCGTTCGGCAGCGCCGTGGCGGTCGATACGGAGACGCTGGGGCTCAACCCGCAGCGCGACCGGCTGTGCCTGGTGCAGCTTTCAGCGGGCGACGGCGTCGCGCATCTGGTGCAGATCGCGGCGGGGCAGACGCAAGCACCGTGTCTCAAGGCGCTGCTGGAGGATGCGGCGGTGACGAAGATCTTCCATTTCGCGCGGTTCGACATCGGGATGCTGGACAAGTATCTCGGCGCTGTGGTGGCGCCGATCTATTGCACCAAGATCGTGTCCAAGCTGGTGCGCACCTATACCGACCGGCACGGACTGAAGGATCTGGCGCTGGAGCTGGCGCAAGTCGAGCTGTCGAAGCAGCAGCAGAGTTCGGACTGGGGTGCCGATGTGCTGTCGGAGCAGCAGCTGGCTTATGCCGCGTCCGACGTGCTCTACCTGCATGCGATCAAGGCGAAGCTCGATGCGATGCTGGAGCGCAGTGGCCGCCAGGCGTTTGCCCAGGCGGCATTCGATTTTCTACCCGTCCGCTCCAAGCTGGATTTGGCCGGTTTCGCTGACGACGACCTATTTGCGCATTAGAGAGCCCGGCAGGAACGCCGGCACTTTGTCCTTGATCCCAAGCGGTTTTTGACGTGCGGTGTGGGATAGTCCCAATCTGACCCTATTTGGCGTCAATGGTTCGCTCGATATATTGAGATTCGACAACGGCTTGTCTGGCTGAGGCTATGGCTACGACCACCGGTTTCAGCGACTTCGAACAGAATGGCGCGCCGCTACGGCGCGACAGCGGCTTGCGTCTGGCCAAACGCCACAGCCGCAACGTGCGGCTTTTGCGCCGCCTGCTGCCCGCCAGCTGCGCGGTGATGGTGGCCGGCTATGCGATGAGCGTCCTCAGCAACTCCGGTGTCGATACCGGGCTGCCGGCGCTGGAGGTCGGCAAGCTGGTCAGCACCGATCTGAAGATGTCGAACCCGAAGTACAACGGTTTCGGCAACGACGGCAGCTCGTACAATTTTGCGGCCAAGACGGCACAGCAGGACCTGCTGAAACCCGGCTTCGTGACGCTGGACGAAATCACGGGGCAACTCGTACAGCTCGACAAGACGAAGACGAACGTGACGGCCAAGACCGGATACTACGACAGCAAGGCCAGCATTCTAGATCTCGACAACGGCATCAAGGTCGTGTCGGAGAGCGGCATGAACGTGGCGCTACCGCGCGCCCGGCTGCAGACCAAGGAGGGCCTACTGACGTCGGCTGATCCTGTCGTCGTGACGTTTCCCGCGGGAACGATCAACGCCAAAGGTTTGACGCTGCGCCAGAAGGTCAAGGAAGTGACCTTCAACAGTGACGTCGTGGCGCATCTGAAGCCGGCGGCGAAGGACGATCAGAGCGCGGGCCAGCAACCGGCGGAGCCCGCCAAACCCAACGCCACAGCCGCCATGTTCGGCAAGTCGAACGAGCCGCTCGACATCACCTCGCAACGTCTCGACGTTAATGACCTGAAGAAAACAGCGATCTTTTCCGGTAACGTGCGGGCGGTGCAGGGCGAGAGCGTCATGGAAACGCCGGAGCTGACCGTCGGCTACGCTAGCGACGCACCAGCCGGGGCCGCGCCACAGCCGGCCGGTGGCATGCTCGGCGGTGCGGCCGGCAAGGTCAAAGATATTCTGGCGCAGGGCCCCGTGGTGATGACGCGTGGTACGACCGATCGGGTGACGAGCGATCGTGCAACGTTCGATGTCCAGGCGGATACCGGCATTCTCTCCGGCAATGTCGTGATGACGTCCGGGCCGGAGCGGCGTGCGACAGGCGAGCGCGTCGATCTCGATCAACGCAACGAGCGGGTCGTGCTGACGGGCCAGGAGGTCGTGGTCACCCAGGGCAAGAACGAACTACGCGGGCAACGCCTGGCGGTCGATCGCAAGACGGGCCGCACGCTGCTGACGTCGCCGCAGGCCGGACGCATTACGGCGCATCTCGTGCAGAATGCCAAGCCGAAGCCAGTCACACCCAAGGGACCGGCTGACGAGGCGGTGGCGGCCGTGAAATCGGCGATGCCGTTCGGGGGCGGTCAGTTCAAGACGGATCCGAATGCTCCGATCAATATGACGTCCAACCAACTGGACGTCGACGATCAGGCCAAGACCGCGACCTTCTCGGGAGACGTGGTGGCCGAGCAGGGCGATTTCGTGATGCGGACGCCGGTGATGGTCGCCAACTACACGGGTGCGGCCGGCATCGCTGACGTGGCGACGACGAATCCGGCGGCGGCAAAGGCACCGCCGGCGCAGATCAGCCGCATTCAGGCGAAGCAAAAGGTGCAGGTGACGACCAAGGATGGCCGTACCGTCGATGGGGATTGGGCCGATGTCGACATGAAGGCCAACACCGTCACGGTTGGCGGCGACGTCGTCCTGAAACAAGCGAAGAGCGTCGTCCGCGGCACGCGTCTCGTCATCGACATGACGACCGGCGAAAGCAAGATCGACACGGCCGGCGAAGACGGGCAATCGGCCAGCGCGTCCGGCGAGGGCTGGCAGGCCAACGGCGACGGGATGATCGTCAAGGGCGGGCGGCCGAGCCTGACGACCTATCCCGGGGAGCTCAAGGCCAACAAGGACAAGAAGAAGCCGTGATGCCGAGGTGTCAGTTGTTGCGCGGGGTGCGCTGTCGTGCGCATTGCGAGTGGCCGGCATTGGGGCAATCTAGCCGTGCATCCGGCGCATCTGACCATATCAATTCAGCGAGTCCGCGTTCGTGAAACTGCCATTCGGCAAGGGATCCAAAGCAAAGAAGGGTGGCGCGCCGCGCCGCCCGCCGGCGGCTGTGCCGCCACCGATTCAGAACGGTCATTTCTTCGAGCAGCAGGGTCCCAACGGCTACGCCGATCCACGCAACGGCTACGGCGATTCGTCCGAGTGGGGACCGCCGCCGGGCTATGCGCAACAGGGCTACGAGGACGCGAACGCCCGCAGCGCGTACGACAACTACGAAGAACCCGTCGGTGAGGGCTGGCTGACAGTCGAGCACGTGGAGAAGTCATACAAGAAGCGCAAGGTCGTGCGCGGTGTCAGTCTGGCGGTGCGGCGCGGCGAGTCGGTGGGGCTGCTGGGGCCCAACGGCGCGGGCAAGACGACCGTATTCTACATGATCACCGGGCTGGTGCCCGCCGACGCTGGACGCATTTCCATCGACGGCGCCGACGTGACCCGGCTGCCGATGTATCAGCGGGCGCGGCTCGGCATCGGCTACCTGCCGCAGGAAGCGTCGATCTTTCGCGGGCTGACGGTCGAGCAGAATCTCATGGCCGTGCTGGAGCTGACGGAGAAAAGCGCCAAGAGGCGGCGCGAAAAGCTCGACAGCCTGCTGGAGGAGTTTCGCATTACGCGGCTGCGCAAGTCGCCGTCTATCGCGCTGTCGGGCGGTGAACGGCGGCGCTGTGAAATCGCCCGGGCGCTGGCCTCGGACCCCTCGTTCATTCTTCTCGACGAGCCGTTTGCCGGCATCGACCCCATTGCCGTTAAGGACATCCAGGAGCTGGTGCGCCACTTGACCGATCGCGGGATCGGCGTTCTCATTACCGACCACAGCGTGCGGGAGACCCTAAGTCTGATTGACCGAGCCTACATCATCTACGACGGTCAGGTTCTGACACACGGTAATCCCTCGGAAATCATAGCCAACGAAGAGGTCCGCCGCGTCTACCTCGGGGACATGTTCGTTAACGGCGGTTGATTAAGATCCGGCCGTCTGTGTGCAGGTGTGGTTAAGGACTCGGGATGGCACTGACGGCAAAGCTGGAGCTGAGACAAGGCCAGCAGTTGGTGATGACACCCCAACTGCAGCAGGCCATCCGTCTGCTCCAGCTGTCGAACATGGAGCTGGTCGAATTCGTCGAAGCGGAGATCGAGCGCAATCCGCTGCTGGAGCGCGACGAGGGGCTGGAAGATGCCCGCGGTGCCGATACCGCCGAAGATCGCGAGCCGGCAGCCGCGGCTTCCGCGGACGGCGAAACAGGGGAAGAGTGGCTCGACCTGGAGCGTCCGAACGCTGAGGCGGCAGCGTCGCTCGATACCGACATCGACAACGTGTTTCCGGATACGCCGTCGATGGATATGGGGGGAGGTCCCAACGATTCCGGGTGGGCGTCGCTGACGCAGCGTACGCACAATCTCGACCTTTCGGATTCGAGCCTCGAGGACTTCATCTCCAACGAGCGGTCGCTACGGGAGCATTTGCAACTGCAGCTGCCGCTGGCGTTCAAGGATCCCGTTGATCTGCTGGTCGGGCAGCACCTGATCGACCTGGTCGACGACGCGGGCTACCTCAACGCCGACCTGCAAGAGCTGGCCGAGAAGCTCGGCGCGACGCTTGCCATGATGGAGCGTGTGCTGTCGGTCGTGCAGACATTCGAGCCGAGCGGCGTCTTCGCGCGGACTTTGGGCGAGTGCCTTGCGCTGCAACTCAAGGAACAGAACCGCTACGATCCGATGATCGGCGCACTGCTCGACAACCTGCACCTGCTGGCTGCGCACAACATGACCGGCCTACGCAAGGCGGTCGGTTGCGACATGACGGAACTGAGCGAAATGATCGATGAGATCAAGCAGCTCAATCCGAAGCCGGGCCTGATTTTCGGTTCGGCGCCGGTACAGACAGTGGTGCCCGACATCCTGGTGCGCCCGGCCGCGGACCAAAGCTGGATCATCGAACTCAATGCCGACACGTTGCCACGAGTGCTGGTGAACCGGAATTACTATGCGAGGGTGTCGCACGGCGCGCAAAGCGAGAAGGACAAGACCTATCTTGTCGACTGCCTACAGACAGCGAACTGGCTGGTGAAGAGCCTCGATCAGCGAGCACGGACGATCCTACGCGTTGCCGAAGAGATCGTGCGACAGCAGGACGGCTTTTTCGCGCATGGCATTCAGCATCTGCGACCCCTCAATCTGAAGACGGTTGCCGATGCCATCTCGATGCACGAGTCGACGGTGTCGCGCGTGACTTCGAACAAGTACATGTCGACGACGCGCGGGCTGTTCGAACTGAAATTCTTCTTTACGTCTTCGATCGCGTCGTCGTCTGACGAAGGTGAAGCGCACTCGTCGGAGGCCGTCAGGCATCGCATCAGGCAGATGATCGAGGGCGAGACGGCCAAGATGATCCTGTCGGACGACAAGATCGTCGAGAAGCTCAAGACGGATGGCGTCGACATCGCGCGGCGGACCGTCGCGAAGTACCGGGAAGCCATGCGCATCCCGTCATCGGTGCAGCGGCGTCGGGAAAAGCGCATGATGGAACGCTCCGCGTAAGCAGTGGGCTGGCTCTTAGAGACGCCGTCGAGCCGCTTGTGTTTGACATGGGAGGCGACGCGCTCTAACGTCAATCAAGGTCGATCATGACGATGCGTTGCCAGGTCAACATATTGAGCGAATTCAGTTTTTCTACTCGATTTCGATGTCCCATGGACAATTGCGAAACCGTTGGTAGTTGAGTTCTTAGGCAGCGCAGGCACACGATGACCATCCAGATCACAGGCAAGAATGTGGACGCCGGCGAAGCGTTCAAGAGCTATATCTCCGACAAGATTTCTGCCAGCCTGGGCAAGTACATCGGGCCGGAGGTCACCGGTCATATTCGGCTGGAAAAAGAGCGTACTGGCTTCAAAACCGACTGCTCGATCAAGATACCCAGCGGCTTGACGCTGGAGGCGAGCGGAGAGGGTGGAGATGCATATGCCAGTGCCGATGCCGCGATTGAGCGCTTGGAAACCCGCGTTCGCCGGCATAAAAGACGCCTGAAAAGTCATCACGGTGTCAAAGGACACGGCAATGAAGTGCCAGCGCCTGACTACACGGTCCGTGTCGACGACGATTCTCACGATGAGATAAACGGGTCGGCTCATCCGGTAATCATCGCTGAAAGTGCCCGCGGTGTGCGGGAACTCCCGGTCAGCGAAGCCGTTATGCAGCTCGATCTTACTGAGTCCGCATTCCTTGTGTTTCGTAACGCCGGTCACGGGGGTCTGAACGTAGTTTATCGCCGCGAAGACGGTCATATCGGATGGATCGATCCGAAGCCGGGGGCGGGCGCGGGGTCTAAAGGCTAGTCGCGCGTGTGCATGGGCAGGGGCCCATTAGGATCAGGGACGACAACCGGCACGCTTGATGCATTGCGTCACGCGCGGCGGTCGCAACTGGGTGGACGGACTAATGGATCTGAGAGATCTTCTGGCAACTGACGGTATTTTGCCGTCGCTCGACGTTACGTGCAAAAAGCAGGCGCTGCATGAGCTTGCCAGCCGCGCCGCAGCTGCGACCGGGGTCGACGAGCGGCAGATTTTCGATGCGCTGCTGCAACGCGAACGGCTCGGCTCCACGGGCCTCGGCCGGGGCATCGCCATCCCTCACGTCAAGATCAAGGGGCTGTCGGGCATTTCGTGCCTGTTCGCCAGGCTGGCTTCGCCGATCGATTTCGAATCCCAGGATGGCGAACCGGTGGACCTCATCTTCCTGCTGCTGGCGCCGGAACATGCCAGTGGCGATCACCTCAAGGCGCTGGCGCGTATCTCGAGGCTGGTGCGTGAGCCGAGCACACTGGAGCAGTTGCGCAGCGCACGGGACGCGTCAGCATTGCGCGACGTGCTGACCTCGCCGGTCACATCGCACGCGGCATAGGCATTACTGCTGCGCCTGCCGTCCGCTCGGTGGCTACCTCGCGCATGTTGCTAGAGCTGACCCAGGGCATAGAGGCCGATCAGGCCGGCGGTGCCCACCAGAATGCGCCACCAGCCAAAGATGCTGAAGCCGTAGTGGCTGACGTAGTCCAATAGCTTGCGGACGACGATCACGCCGGCGACGAAGGCGACGATGAAACCCAGAATGATGGCGTGGGCGTCATCGGTCGAGAGGCTGCCCCAGGACTTCAGCAGCTTGAAGGCGAAAGCGCCGGCCATGGTGGGCATGGCGAGAAAGAACGAGAACTCGGCCGCAGTGCGCTTGTCGGTTCCCATCAGCATGGCGCCGACAATGGTTGCGCCGGATCTGGAAACCCCCGGCACCATCGCGAGGCACTGACACAGGCCGATCTTCAAGGCCATCATCGGCGGGATCTGCTCGACGCGCGTGATGGTCGGCTGCAACGGCAGGCGGTCGACCACGAGCAAGACAATGCCGCCGAGGATGAGAGCGATGCAGATAATCAAGGGCGTATTGAGTAGGACGTCGATCGTCTGATTGAGCGCGGCGCCCAATACCATCGCCGGCAGGAAGGCCAGCAGCACTCCGAGAACAAAGCGCTGCGTTCCAGGGTCGGAGGGAAGGTCGCGTGCCATCTGCCAAAGCTTGGCGAAGTAAACCGTAAGAATGGCGAGGATGGCGCCAAGCTGGATCAAAATCTCGAACGTCTTGCCGGGCGAGTCGAAGCCAAGGAAATGTCCGGCGAGAACGACATGGGCGGTGGAAGAGACGGGCAGGAACTCCGTCAAACCCTCAATCAGGCCGAGCAGGACGACTTGCCAAGTGGGCATGATCAGAGGCTCCCATGGTCTGTGGAATCTGCAATATGGGTGAGTCAATCGCGGCGGGTTATGGCATAAGTCGCGGCGCCGGCCCAGAGCGGGGATCGGGACTGGCATGAGGTGGATGGACGCTGCGCATCCCTGCGCCAGCCGGCTGCCAACTCCTTCGGACAGGCCCGGGCTGTCGTCTGATCCCCCAAGTGAGGTCTGGACCGCACGAATGTATGCCCTGACGCATTTCCGTCTGTGCCCGCACTCGCGCTCGATCCGTATTGCGCTGGGTGAACTCGACCTGGAGGCGGACCTCGTCGAAGAGTTCCCTTGGGAGTGGCGCGAGGAGTTTCTCGCGCTCAATCCGGCGGGAGAGTTGCCGGTGCTGCGGACGGCGACGGGGGCCGCCGTGTGCGGCGCGTACGCCGTTTCGGAATACCTCGCCGACGACCTGGCACGGGGTGAGACGCCGCGGGAGGACTTGCCGCTGTTTCCCGGCCATGTTGCGCAGCGCGCCGAGGTGCGTCGGCTGGTCGACTGGTTTCATGGGAAGATGCACCGCGAGATGACGCGCGAGCTGCTGGCGGAGAGGGTGTACGCGCGCATGCGGCCCGACGTTCCGCAGTCGCCCGACACCGGCGTGCTGCGGGCGGTCCGCGCCAACCTGAGCTATCACATGAGTTACATCTCCCACCTGGCGGACGACCGTGGGTGGCTCGCCGGCGAAGATCTGAGCTTTGCCGACATGGCGGCCGCCGCGCACCTGTCGTGCGCCGACTATCTCGGTGAGGTGCCCTGGGAGGACTATCCGGCGGTCAAGACCTGGTACTCGCGCATCAAGTCGCGCAAGTCCTTCCGGGCAATCCTGACGGACCGGTTGCCGGGGGTGCCGCCGCCGTTAAACTATACGGACCTCGATTTTTAAGGTCTAAGACGGGCCATGACCGCCCTCGCACAATCCGCATCGGCCACTGGGGCGCCGCGCGACCTCAAGTCAGCACTGCTGGCCGAGGCACGGGCGTTGGGCTTCGATGCCGTCAATGTCACGCGACCTGACGCGATCGGGGCAGCGGGCGAGCGGCTGATGACGTTTCTCGCCGATGGCCGTCATGGTGACATGGACTGGATGGAGACGACGGCGGCGCGGCGCCGCGATCCGCGCACGCTGTGGCCGGACGTGAAGTCGCTCATCATGCTCGGCATGAGTTATGCGCCCGAGAGCGATCCGATGGACGGCCTGACGCAGGCGTCCCACGGCGTCATCTCCGTCTACGCGCAGGGCAAGGATTACCACGACGTCGTCAAGGCAAGGCTGAAGGCACTGGCGCGTTGGCTGCACGCTGCTTCAGGGCAGGACGTGAAGGTCTTCGTCGACACGGCGCCGTTGATGGAGAAACCGCTGGCGCAGGCGGCGGGGCTCGGCTGGCAGGGCAAGCACACCAACCTCGTGTCGCGGACGCACGGGTCGTGGCTGTTCCTCGGGGCGATTGCGAGCGTTGCCGAACTGGAGCCGGACGCAGCCGAATACGATCACTGCGGCAGTTGCCGGCGCTGCCTCGACGTGTGCCCGACGCAGGCGTTTCCTGCGCCCTATCAGCTTGATGCGCGGCGCTGCATCGCGTACCTGACAATCGAGCACAAGGGGCATATCGACCGCGCCTTCCGCCCGGCGATCGGCAACCGGGTGTTCGGCTGTGACGACTGCCTGTCGGTGTGTCCGTGGAACAAGTTCGCGGAGGCGTCGCGCGAGGCAAAGTTCGCGGCGGTCGAGGGCGCCGTCCTGCCGCCACTCGGCGAACTGCTGGGTCTCGACGAGGAAACCTTTCGCGAGCGGTTTCGCGGGACGCCTGTCAAGCGGACAGGGCGGGAGAGGTTCCTACGCAACGTGCTGATCGCGGCTGGCAACTCCAACGATCCGGCGCTCGTCGAGCCGGTGCGGCAGCACCTTGGTTCCGCGTCTTCCCTGGTGCGGGCGATGGCCGTGTGGGCGCTGCAGCAACTGTTGCCGGAGGCGGAGATCGACGCCATGCGCGCGACGGCCTTGGCGGAAGAGCGCGACGCGGACGTCGTGGCCGAATGGCAGGCGTCGAAAGTGGTGCGCCCCGAGGCGCGCAGATGAAGCGGTTGTTTTGTTTCGGGCTAGGCTACACCGCACAGGCACTGGCTCGACCTTTGCTGGCGTCCGGATGGCATGTCGCGGGCACAGCGCGCTCGCGCGATGGCGTCGACCGCTTGCGGCGCCAGGGTTACGAGGCGTGGGTTTTCGACGGCGATGTGGCCGATGCGAAGGTGATGCAGGCGATTGCAGCGGCGACGCATGTGCTGACGTCGGCGCCACCGGACGAGCGTGGTGACCCGGTCCTGCGCACATATGGGCGGGAGATCGCGTCCGCGCCGGACCTCGCGTGGGCCGGCTATCTGTCGACGGTAGGTGTCTATGGCAATACGTTCGGCGGTTGGGTGGACGAGGCCAGCGAGGTCAGCGGCGATTTCGATCGCACACGTTGGCGCATCGACGCCGAACGGTCGTGGCTCGACCAGCTGAGGGCTTCAGGACGGCAGGCGCAAGTCTTTCGGCTGGCAGGGATCTATGGCCCGGGCCGCAGTGCGTTCGACAGCCTGCGGACCGGCCGGGCACAGCGTATCGTCAAGCCGGGGCAGGTGTTCAATCGCATCCACGTCGACGACATTGCGAGGGCCCTGGCGGCAGCGATGAGCGGGCGGGGATCGCACGACATCTACAACGTGGCTGACGACGAGCCGGCGCCGCCGCAGGACGTCATCACGTATGCTGCCGAGCTGCTGGGCGTTGCACCACCGCCCGAGGTCGAATTCGAGGCGGCGGAGCTGTCGCCGATGGCACGCAGCTTTTATTTGTCCAACCGTCGCGTTTCCAATGCGCGGCTGAAGGGTGATCTCGGCGTCTCGCTGCGCTATCCCAACTATCGCGAGGGTCTGCGCGGCATTCTGGCAGCCGGTGCGGCGACACCGGATTGACTCGCTTCAATCGCTTTGTTGCCTGAATTTCATCTGACAGTGGCCACGGCGGAATCAGGGGAATTGGGTGCGTGGCCATGGCGACGGTGCGCTGGCGGACTTTGCTTGGTCTCGTGAGTGTGGGATTCGTCAGCGTGGCGGCGTTGCTGCACCCGGGTTCGGCACGTGCCGACGACAATGCGGCGCATTCGCTTGCCGACAAATTTGCGCACGATGGCGACGATGCGCCCGCCCCTTCCAATGACAAGGATCGAAAGGCCCTGGAGCGCAAGCTCGATGATGACGCGCGGCTGAGGGCCGACGAAGCCGAAATGCTGGAACGGGCCAAGGCGGAAGCCGCCGACCTCAAGGCACGCAAGGAACAGGCGGAACGCGAGCGGGCCGCCGACGCGGCGCGTGAGGCTGAGGCGAAGCGGCTGGCTGCGGAAGAGGCCGATGCGGAACGCCGCGCCGCCGAGGAGAAGCGCAAGGCCGAGGAAGATCTTGCCGAGGACAAGGCTGCGCGTGAGCGTGCCGCCAAGGAGGCACTGCGCATCAAAGAGGTTGAGGCGCAGCGGCTCGCGGCTGAAAAGGCCGACGTGGAGCGGCGTGAGAAGGAAGCGGCAGAGGCGGTGCGCGTGGAGAGCGCACGACAGGCCGATGTGCAGCGCCGTATGGAGGCAGATCGCGAGGAGGAGGCTCGGCGTCTGAGCGAGAAGCTGGCGCGTGCGCGCGAGCAGCGGGCGGCCAAGGACCTTGGTGAAGGCTACAGCGCGTTGGGAAATCCGCCCGCGCCGGAACCCGGAGCGGAGGCGACCGCATCGCCCGCTTTACCGCAGGCCGCTGCTGTGCCGCAGCCACGCGTGGCCGCGCGGGAGGCCGACGACATCGCTCTCGCCGCGCAGAGCGAAACGCGGGCGACGATCCTGCTGGTCATGGAGCCGGGCACGCGCGGCATCCGCCGCTATGAGAAGACGGCCGATCCGATCCTGTGCATCGGTGAGCGGTGCTACATCGGCCGCGGGGTCGAAGACGCTGCGCAGGAAATGACGCGGGGGCGCGCCTTTGGGCCCGGCAATACGCTGGGGCAGCGAGCCGGTGCGTGCCGGCACTCATTGGTCTGCATATTCCGTGACGTCGAGGTTGGAACGGGTCGGTTCGAGATCCAGCCGATCGACTTGCGCATCTTGCGTCACGATCGGCGGGAAAAGGTCGCGGTGGAGAGCGACCGGACGTGCACCGCTGCGTCGGGCCATCTGCACTGCTCACGTGGGGCGCGGACGGCGACCTATCGCGCCTGGATCGTGCCGGAAAGCGTCGCCCGCAAGGCGGGTGGCAGCGCGCTCAGCGCGGCGATCTCCAGCGGTCTGCCGGCCGCGACGGCGGACCTGCAGCGATAGAGGACTTTCATTTGGTGGCCGGCATCTGGTTGCCGTTCACGGATTTCCATCATGCGCCGACGGATGATTTTCATTTCTGAGATCGCAGAATAAGCTTTGCAGTTCTTCTTCGTTCGTCTGGACCCTGTCCGGCCCTAGCGTCTGTCCTGCGACTTGAGCACGAGGGAATTGGGCGGTTCGCAGATACTCTCCCGGCGACACTGCGGACCGTCCGATCCCCCTTCGCTCAAGCGCGCATTGCCAACACAGCGACAGGCCGGCGAGCGAACCCATGTCTCAAATTCTCGAGAGTGATATCGCAGTCGGCCCAAGCGCCGATGCAACGCCGCAGGCGGACATGGCTCGAAAAATCGCTGAAGCAGCCGCCCGCGGCGAGATTTCAGTCAAGGAGAAAGCGGCCTCGGCTCCAGCGGTTCTGGCGCGCGTGGTCGGACAAAATCTGAAGCGGTTGCGGCGGCGGCAAGGTTATTCGCTGGAGCGGCTTGCCAAGCTGTCTGGCGTCAGCCGCGCGATGCTGGGTCAGATCGAGACGGGACGCAGCGTGCCGACGGTGGGGCTGCTGGCCAAGATTGCCGTGGCGCTGGACGTTTCCATTCCCGGGCTTCTGACATCGCAGGATGCCGTGGAGACCGAAGTGCTGCGACCCAGCAAGACGCACGCCATCGTTTCGAGCGATGGGCAGTTTGTCGCCCGAGCCCTGTTTCCGCTCGGCGGCGAACGGCGCACGGAGTTCTTCGAGGTGACGATTGCCGCCGGTCATCGCGAAGAGGCAAAGGCGCATGCGCCGGGAACGCGTCAGAACCTGGTCGTCGAGGACGGCAGCGTGGAAGTGATCGTCGGACGCGAGAGGCCCGTGCTGCTACGCACCGGCGACGCGTTGCTATTTGCCGCCGATCAGCCGCACATCTACCGGAATGCCGGAGCGGATCCGGCGCGGCTTTATCTCGTCACGACGTACGCGAACGGCGCCGGTTAAATCGCGCGCTCGTATTTTCTCGCAGATGCGAGGCGACCGCCGCCCGGCAGACGGCGGCGGCGTTTCTGATTAATCATTCAGCACATCCCGCTCGCCATAATTATCGCAGCGTCTTGTCAGGAAAGAATTTTTTCAGCAAGGTGGCCTGCGCTTATGGACCTGGACTAAGGTACAATCGGAGTTGGCGATCGCTGACCCGTGGGCCGGTTCGTCTTGCAGCGACGGAACTAACAAAATGATCGCGGGCGCGGCCGAGGCCGCACGCTTGCGGCACTAGGGGTTGGAAAGCCGGCGTGGAAGATATCGCATCGTTGATGCAGGGGTTTGCTGTGGCCTTGACGCCATACAACCTCATGCTGATGGGCATTGGCATCGTTCTTGGTGTCATCATTGGCGTTCTGCCAGGCCTGGGCGGCGCGAACGGCGTCGCCATTCTGCTGCCGCTGACCTTCACGATGCCGCCAACGTCGGCGATCATCATGCTCTCCTGCATTTATTGGGGGGCGTTGTTCGGCGGGGCGATCACGTCGATCCTGTTCAACATTCCCGGCGAGCCGTGGTCGGTGGCGACGACCTTCGACGGCCATCCGATGGCGCGAGACGGCCGATCGGAAGAGGCACTGACCGCGGCCTTTACCTCCTCGTTCGTTGGCGCGCTCGTCGCCGTCATCATGATCACCTTCCTGGCGCCGTTGGTCGCCAAGTTCGCGTTACGGTTCGGGCCGGTGGAATTCTTTGCGGTCTTCTTCCTGACGTTCGCCAGTTTCATCGGCATGAGTCGCGGTACGCCGTTCAAGGTGGTCGCTGCGATGTCGCTCGGCTTTGCGCTGGGCGCGGTCGGTCTCGACAAGATGACCGGCACGCTGCGCATGACATTCGGCCACGAGGAGCTGCTGTCGGGCTTCGACTTCCTGATCGCGGTCATCGGTCTGTTTGGCATCGGCGAGATCCTGTGCTCGATCGAGGATGGCCTGTCGTTCAAGGGCAATGCCGGCAAGCTGCACTTCCGCAAAGTGCTGGAGACTTGGAAGAAGCTGCCATCCTACTGGGTCACGTCGGTGCGCAGTTGCCTCGTCGGCTGCTGGATGGGCATCACACCGGGTGGGGCAACGCCGGCGTCGTTCATGTCCTATGGGCTCGCCAAGCGCTTCTCGCGCAACGGTCGCAACTTCGGCAAGGGCGAGATTGAGGGCGTGATCGCACCGGAGACGGCGGCGCATGCCGCGGGGACCAGTGCGCTGCTGCCGATGCTGACGCTGGGCATCCCCGGCTCGCCGACGGCGGCGGTGCTGCTCGGCGGTCTCATGATCTGGGGGTTGCAGCCGGGGCCGATGCTGTTCATCGAGCAGCACGACTTCGTATGGGGACTGATCGCGTCGATGTATCTCGGCAACGTCGTCGGGTTGATCATCGTGCTGACATGCGTGCCGCTGTTCGCGGCGATTCTGCGCGTGCCGTTCCCGATCATCGCGCCGATCATTCTCGTCGTTTGCGCCATCGGTGCCTACACAGTGCACAACTCGATGTTCGACGTGTGGATGATGCTGGGCTTCGGCGTCGTCGGCTATGTCTTCAACAAGCTGAAATACCCGCTCGCCCCGCTGGTGCTGGCGATTGTGCTGGGTGACAAGGCCGAGGAAGCCTTCCGCCAGGCGCTGCTCGGCAGCCAAGGCAGTTTTTCCATCTTCTTCTCAAACTGGCTCGTCAGCTCGATCATGACACTCGGCCTGATCCTGCTGTTCTGGCCGATGTTCGGCTGGATACGGGAGCGATTGTCAGGGCAGGCCGATCCAGAGTCGCGGGCCGGTCGTTCCACATAACAAAAAATGCAACACACATCCTGAGGCGTCTCAGGTCTAGGGAGAACACCGATGCGCTCACGTAGCTTCAAGTCTCGAACAGCTCTGACCGCTGCCGTGCTGCTTGCGGTCGCGTTGCCGACGGTGGCTTTTGCCTGGGAGCCGACCCGGCCCGTCACATTCATCGTGCCGGCCGGAACGGGCGGCGGCGCCGACCAGATGGCGCGCTTCATCCAGGGCGTCATCGCCAAGAACCAGTTGATGGCGCAGCCGGTTGTGGTGGTGAACAAGGCCGGCGGTGCCGGTGCGGAGGGCTTCCTGGAGGTCAAAGGCGCGAAGGGTCAGCCGCACACCATCGCCATCACGCTGTCGAACCTGTTCACGACGCCGCTGGGTACGGGCGTGCCGTTCAACTGGAAAGATCTCACTCCGGTGCAGATGCTGGCGCTCGACCAGTTCATCCTCTGGGTCAACGCATCGACGCCGTACAAGTCGGCGAAGGAGTACATCGACGCAGTGAAGGCCGGTGACGACAAGACGTTCAAGATGGGCGGCACCGGATCCAAGCAGGAAGACCAGATCATCACCGTGGCGCTGGAGAAACAGACGGCGCCGAAGAAGTTCACGTACGTGCCGTATCAGGGCGGTGGTGCTGTAGCCACGCAGCTCGTCGGCGAGCACGTGAATTCCACCGTGAACAACCCCATCGAGGCGGCGACCCATTGGAAGTCGGGCGCGCTGCGGCCGCTGTGCATCTTCGACAAGGCGCGTAGCACCTACACCGACAAGATCACCGCAGACATGAGCTGGGCCGACATTCCAACCTGCCAGGAAGCCGGCGTCGACGTGCAGTACCAGATGCTGCGCGGCATCTTCATGGGACCGGATGCCAAGCCGGAGGAAGTCGCGTTCTATCAGGACCTGTTCGCCAAGGTGATGGCGACGGACGACTGGAAGAAGTTCATGCAGGACGGTGCCTTCAACCAGACATCGCTCAAGGGCGAGGAGTTCAAGGCCTGGCTGACGGAGACGGAAGCCAAGCATAAGACGCTGATGCAGGAAGCTGGCTTCCTGGCCGCGCCGCAGCCGTAAGCCTACAAGCCGGGCCGGCCGTCGTTAGCCGGCCCGCAACCACGTTGGCAAAGACCTGGATCGCATTATGACTGAAGAAGCGCCGCACGCCGACCACGCACCGGAAGATCGCGAACACCCGCTGGTGTCGGCGCGGACGATGGAAATCGTAACGTCGCTGTCGCTGCTTCTGCTGTCCGCCGTGGTGATCCGCGAGTGCGTTCGGCTCGGCTTCGGCTGGATCGAGGGGCAGGGTCCGGCGTCGGGGTTCTTCCCGTTTATCGTCGCGGTGCTGATGGGCGGCGCAAGTGTCGTCAATCTTGTCCGCGTCATTCTGTATGGCCCTGAGGGCGAAGATCCGGTGTTCGTGACCACGGCCGGGTTCGGCCGGGTTTTGAGCGTGCTACTGCCGCTCATTCTTTTCATCACCGCAATCCACTACATCGGCATCTATGCCGCGTCGGGTTTCTTCATCGCGCTGTTCATGATGATCATCGGGCGCGAGAGCATGGCACGATCGCTGGCCGTGGGCATCGCCGTGCCGCTCGTATTGTTCTTCATGTTCGAGCGCTGGTTCATGGTGCCGCTGCCGAAGGGCCCACTTGAAGCCTGGCTGGGATATTGATCGCCGGTGTGATGGGACCTGCCGCTGACCTTTCACTCAGGGGAGAGACCTAAAGCGTTATGTCGAGCGGCAAGGTGGCGGGGCCGTCGGCTTCCCAGCCTTGGGCGATGAGGCGACCCTGGGTGGCGTCGGCCATCGCAACGAGCCGCGTGTGGTCGTTGAGGACCGGCGGCTTCATCCACGGAAAGGTTGTGTCGAACTCGGCCGGGATGGCGTGCATCTGACAGGCGCGGCCGGCGCTGTTGTGACCGCGGGGGCGACCCTGCCAACCGGCCGCCTGCCAATGGTTGGCGGCAACGTTGGCGCCGTCGTGAACGCGGGCTTCGGTCTCTGTGCGTTCGATGACGACGGTTTCATTCGGGCGGAGGCCCGCCAACGTGAAGATGGCCGGCGAGCAGATCGGCGCCGTGATGAGGCGCGAACGGGCGTCGGCGAAGTCCTTCGCCTCGTCGAACACGCTGCGGAGAAGGTGGCCCGGCATCTGGTGCGGCATGCGCCAAACGCGGGCGCGATTCTGGGCCCAGTCTAGGACGAAGACGCCGAACGACTTGCGCATCGGTGCCTGATTGAGAGCGCCGGTGAAGCGGCCCGGTGCCATTGCCGTTAGGATGCCGGTGTATCCCGGCCAGGTCAGCGTGAGGTAGCGGCCCACGGGACCATCCACATCGGCGGCGATGAGGTTGCGGCCGAGACCGGGCGTGCGCCAGTCGAGCACGCGGATGAGGCGCGCCGACTTACGATCGGGCGCCGGCTTGGCAGCGGTGGTGCAGCCCCACTCGTAGTTGACGGAGAAAAAATATGCCCCGGGCCGGCCGACGGCTGCGGCGATGGCGTCTATTTCGCTCAGATGCGGGCTGTTCCAGCGCACGAGCCAGTGGCGCGAAATCTTGTCGAGCTGGCGCAGGGCGGCCGGCGGTGCGTGCCGCGTTGCGGCATCCAGCAAGGCGTGCAGCCGGGCGGGCTCGGCTTCAAGAGTTTGCAGCGGATAGTCGCTGCCGGTCTTGATGACCGGAATGGACTCGCGGGCGAGCCTGCTGTGCAGCGGGCCGGTCAAGCGATGGCCCTGCGGGATGCTGGTGGCCGTGCGGTTTGTTTCGAATGCACGATGAGCGTCCATACTTGAGACTTAGGTGTCTGCCCGTACGACTTACGAGCCGGGCATTGGTCTATCGCGTGGCTCTCTCCTTCGCCACAACTGTTGCACGTGGTCGGATCCGAACCGGGATCAGGCAGCGAACGGCGATGAACGTCGCTGCCGTCATGCGATCGTCCGCCCGTTACGGGTCCGTACCGGAGATTGCCGCGATGTGCCGGCCGTTCCTGTCGGCACGGCACGAACGCCGCCGTAATGTCGCGCGGCTGCCGGAGGCGCCGCAGCCACCCGACAGCCTGGCGCCAGTCATCAAAGCGAGGTTCGTTCCGTGGAAAGTCTATCGGCCAGCCTAGGACAAGCTCTGCGCAGTCCAGGCGTGAAGTTCTTCCTCATTGCTGCGCTGATCCTGATGCTCACGATCCCACTGCTGCTGGTGTGGGTGCTCATCGAGGACCGCGCCAAGCATGCCAGCGACGTCGGCTCGCAGATCGCACAGGAATGGGGCGAGACGCAAACGCTCGTCGGTCCATTCCTGGTGGTGCCTTACACCGTGTCGCGCACCGTGGTGCAGGGCGAGAAGGAGATCGAGGAGGTCCAGGAGCGGCGCGCGGTGTTCCTCCCCTCAGCGACGACGATCGATGCCAAGGCCGTGCCGAAAGTGCTGACGCGATCGATCTACAACGTTACCGTCTATTCGAGTGCGTTGAATTTCTCCGGTCGGTTCGATGCCCCCAACATGGCCGAGGTCGCGCCGGATGCGAAGACCGTGCGCTGGCGCGACGCGATTCTGGCGATGTCGATCAGCGACGTCTCGGGCCTGAAGTCGACTGCGGCCTTGAAGATCAACGGTGGGGCGGACGTCGCGTTCGATCCGAGCCTTGGGCTCGCGGGCTACGGTGCGCAGGGCATCAATGCGAGGATCGGCAACTCGCCGGCGGTCGACGGCCAGTCCATCAAGGCGTTCGATTTCACGTTTGCTCTCAATCTCGACGGCAGCTCCAGCATGTTCTTTGCGCCGGTGGCGCGCGATACCATCGTTTCAATGGAGAGCCCATGGCCGCATCCGAGCTTCACTGGCAACTTCCTGCCGACCGACAGGAGCGTCAACGACCAGGGCTTTACGGCGCGCTGGCAGATCCCGCATCTGGCGCGCAGCGTACCGAATGCGTGGACGATCGCGGGTGGCGGTAACGAGTACGGCGAAGGTCCGACGCAGCGGCTGGCGGCCTTCTCATTCGGCGTGAACTACTACATTCCCGTCGACTTCTACGACCTGGCATCGCGGGCGGCGAAGTATGCGCTGATGTTCCTGGCGACGGCGTTCATGGCCGTGTTCCTGATGGAGGTCGGGTCGGCGCGTCCGGTGCATGCCGTGCAGTACGTATTCGTGGGATTGTCGATGGTGTTCTTCTACGTGCTGCTGCTGTCGCTGGCAGAGCATATCGGCTTCGAGGCGGCCTATGTCACCGCCGCGGGTGCGACGAGCGGGATGCTGGCGCTGTACATCGCCAAGGCGCAGGCGAGCCCGCGCAAGGGGCTCATCATGCTCGGCGTGCTGCTGGCGCTGTACACGCTGCTGTATCTGATCCTGCGGCTGGAGGACTACGCGTTGCTTGCGGGTGCCATCGGCGGCTTCGTGGCGCTGACGGTCGTCATGTTCGCAACGCTGCGGGTGGACTGGTCGGGTCGGGGGAGACACACTGTGGAAGCGTGATTTCCGAGAAAGCAAGTTGGCCGCCAGCGGGTTCGCTGGCGGCTGTTGTGTTATCCGGACATCAGTGCGAAATCGCTGGGCGCCAGCCGGCTTCGGTGGCTTCGGCTTCAGTGCAGAACCAGCGTTCGCCCTTGTTGGGTTCGATCTTGACCTGGTGGTACCAGTCACCCCAGGGGACGTGGTAGATTTTGCCGTTGGCGGTGATGTTGCCCTTGATGGCGCAGCCCTTCGGTGCGCTGGCTTCGGCGGTCTGCCATTTCTGCTCGCGGAAAGTCCACGGTGCTTCTGCGGTGCCTTGCCAGATACCGATCTTAGCTTTGCGCGCCTCGGTTTCCTGAGCGACGTAGGTCTGCGAGTATTTGACGAAAGCCCAGGCTAGGCCCTGACGCACGAGCTCGGCGTTGATGTCGCGGCCGTCGACGTAGCATATGCCGAGATCGCGACCGTACTTATCACGGCCCTTGCTCTGACACTCGATGCGACGCCCGTCCACGAGAGCCGTGAGGGCTTTTTGTGCGGCGCGGCCGCAGTTCCACTTGCCGATCCAGCGGCGTCCGCACATCTGACCCATCTCAGGCGCGTCGATGCCCTCCAGGCGGACGCGCTTGCCGTCGAGGTCCAGCGTGTCGCCGTCGACGGCCACCGCGCGACCGCTCAGCGATTGCGGCGCCGCCGCCTGCGAACGCTCGCCGAGCAACTGATTGAAGGCGGTCAGACCAACCACGCCGGCCAGCGCAAGCGCCACTGGGCGGCGAGCAAACGTCCAAGATGCAGATTCACTCATAAGTTGAATCTGTCTGATTCGGGTGGCGGAGACACGGCGCAGGTCTGGCCGAATCTCGCTGATGTGGTGACGAAGAAATGACTGATTTTGAATGCTGAATCAGGATTCAGGCGGATCGTCAGACGGCACTCGGCGCGTTATCCGTCGGCACACGATGTAATAATGTGACGTTGGTCCGCCAACGGAAAGTTGTATCGTTGACGTGGAAATTTGGGGGCATACCCGTAAGTCTGACCCCGTACCTGGCGGCACCTGCGCTGCCTTGTATTGGTGCCATTTTCCGCTCATGAAGGCGGATAGCTTGAAGAGCAACAAAGCCATATGACTTTCGAACGTCCTCCGCGTCGTCCGCCGGGACCGCCACCGCTGGAAGGCTACCGACCGCAGCAGCAGCGCCGAGCTCCCGATGCGCGTCAGGGGCAGCCGATGCGCCGGCGACCGCCGCAACGGCCGGAATCGCACTGGCTGCGCAATGCGCTAATCGTGGTGACGGTGTTGGGCGTCCTGGTCGGCGCAGGTGTGTTTGCGCTGTCGCTGGCGTTTCCGGGCGATGTCGTGCGCGATCGGCTCATTGCCGAAGTGAAGGCGCGGACCGGTCGCGACTTGACGATCACGGGTCCGGCGACGTTTTCGGCCGTGCCATCGGCACATGTTACGTTGCACGAGGTGGCGCTGTCGGCACCGACGGGGATGGACGGGCCGCCGCTGGCGGCGATGCAGTCGGTCGACGTGCGCGTGGCGCTGTGGCCGCTGCTCTGGCGCCAAGTCGTGGTCGAAAGCGTCGTTCTCAAAGATCCGGTGATCTCGCTGTCGATCGACGGCAACGGTCGTAACAACTGGGAGCTGGCGGCGTCCGCCGCGCCGGTGCGTCTGGCGCAGGCGGCCGGCGAGACGGCGACGGATGCCGGGCCAGCTGCAGCGGCTCCAGCGAGGCGGCGCGACCTTTCCGGCGTCAGCTTACGCGACTTGACGATCGAGAACGGCACGGTGCGCTTTGCCGATGCGCGCAGCCAGAAGTCGCACGAGGCGACAGCCATCTCGGCTCGCGTTGCGGCCCCGTCTCTGGCGAGCCCCGCCACTGCTGACGGGTCGTTCACCTACCGGGGTGAAACCATCGGCTTCACGGTGGAGCTGGGTGCGATCGAGCCGTTGCTGCAGCATGGGTCGTCGCAGATCGCCTTGAAACTCACGTCGCGGCCGTTCACAGCCAGCTATGAGGGCACGATCTTTCCAGCCAATGCCGAAGCGGAAGGATCGCTGACGGCGGACGCGGCTTCCATCGCCAGGACCGCGGCGTGGCTTGGCGCCAGCGTGCCGGCCGGGGCTGAGTTCGGCACGCTCAACCTCACGGGACAGCTGCGACGGTCAGGCAAGATCTACGCGCTGACCAATGCCACGCTTCGTGCCAACGGCACGACGGCGACCGGACAGGTGACGCTGGATGCGGCGCCGTCCCGCCCGATCGTGCGCGGCGATCTCACGGTCGCCGAACTCGACCTCAATACATTCGTGGCACCGGTGCCGGCGGCTGCACCTCAGGCAGACGGTGCGGCGCCCGCTCGTGAGGATCCGGCTGAACAGCCGCAGGGCGATGCTCCGGCGCCGGGGACGCGCGTCAACGGCTATACAGCACGCGGCGGATGGAACGAGGATCCCATCCGGCTGACGGCGCTCAGTGCGGCTGACGCCGATCTCAAGCTCGCGATCGGCAGCCTGCTCTACAAGGACATCAAGTTCGGCGCCTCGCGCATCGGCATTGCGCTGGCCGACAGCGTAATGAAGGCGACGATCGAGGACGCAGTGCTCTACGGCGGCCATGGCCGGGGCTTCGTGGTTCTAGATGGCCGCGATGCGAACACGGCGCACGTCGGCCTCAACCTGACGCTGGACAACATCACCATGCGGCCGCTGCTGCAGGATGCCGCCAAGCTCGACTGGATCGAAGGGCAGGGCAAAGCCACCATTGCCGTCGCGGGCTCGGGGCCGCATCAGCGGGCGGTGATCGAGTCGCTGGCGGGCAAGGCCGATCTCAAAGTCACCCAGGGTGCGGTGCGCGGCATCGACATCAACCGCATGGCCGAGAACATCGCCGACGGGCACTTCAAGGGATTGAAGGGTTCGCCGGGCGACAAGACGGCGTTTTCCGGGCTGACGGCATCCTGGCAGATCCAGGATGGCGTCGCCAGCAACACCGATCTGAAGCTGACCAGCGACCTGGTGCACGTCACCGGCTCGGGCACCGTGCTGCTGACGGACCGCTCGCTCGACTACACCGTACGGCCTCGATTGGCCGGCGACGACATGGATAAGGACGGCAAAGGCAAGGACGGCAAGGGGCTGGCCGGCATCGAGGTACCGGTGCGTGTCTCGGGGTCGTGGGAGAAGCCCAGCTACAAGGCCGACGTCGGCAGCGCGGTCGAAGAACTCGGCAAGCGGTTCAAGGGCAAGGACGCGGGCGAGATCGTCGACGAACTGGTCGGCAAGGACTCGAAGGGCGAATCAAAAGCCAAGAAGCTGCTCGACAAGTTGTTTCGCTGACGTCACAGCACCGACAGTGCGTTTCTGTCGCGGTTGATGGCAGATCGCCCTTCATGTCAGCGCAAACGGCCGATCTACGGCCATTTTTTGCCACCGCGATTCACACCCAAGCAGATCGCCGTTAAGCCCATGTGAAGGCGGGCGAAACTTTTGTTTTCGCGGGCGCAATTTTTCGCTTGCGCAGGGGGGGTGTTGGCCTCATATGCACCCCTACACCGTTCGTCCACCTGCCCCAAGGCCCAAGGACACGATCCCCAAAGCAAAAGGTAAGGAGCGGGCGGGTTGAATCTATCTGCTGGTTGGGGAGGGTCATATGGCCTTTAATGACACCCTCTTCCAATTGGGGATGGACTTGACTCGTTCAAGCACCGCCCATGAGGAAGATATCGTACCTGCGCGTGAAGCGTCTGGCTCGAGAAAAGACTTCTTTGTCGAACGCGATGGCGTTCGATTTGCTGGTTCGCACCTGATCGTCGATCTGTTTGGTGCCAAACGTCTTGATGATCTCAAGCACGTGGAAGCCACCTTGAAAACCTGCGTTGCCGCTGCCGGCGCAACGCTCCTGAACATGCACCTGCACCACATGCCCAACAAGGGCGTGACGGGCGTTGCCGTGCTTGCCGAAAGCCACATCTCAATTCACAGCTGGCCCGAGGCACAGTACGCCGCACTCGACATCTTCATGTCCGGAGATGCCGACCCGTACAAGTGCGTGGAGATCCTTCGCGAAGCGTTCGGCGCCGGCGAAGTGGTCCTCAAGGTGCACAAGCGTGGCGAGGAGATGCCGGAGCACGCGTGGCGGGCTGCCGGACAGAAGATCGCCGCGGTTCGCAGCAAGGCGAAGCCGGTCGCTCGCGTAAAGAAGGCGGCCTAGCTCCGTCGCACATTCGCGGCTGATGTAACGCAACGGGCCCTTCGGGGCCCGTTCGCGTATCGATCGCCGGATTGCGAGGCAGGCTCGCGGGCCTAAGGATTGATGCCTATATTGGGGTGACAGCAGACGACGTACGCGAGCCCCTGAGGGGACGCGAGGAGGCACTCATGGCGGTTACGAAGGCGCAGGTCGAGGACAAGCTGCGCCGGATCAAGGGTCCGGATCTGACGGGAAATATCGTCGAGCTGGGATTGGTGTCGGAGATCCTGGTCCGCGACGACAAGGTCTATTTCTCGATCACGGTGCCGGCGCATCGCGCGGAAGAACTGGAACCGCTGCGGCAGGCGGCCGAACGCGTCGTCCGCGATATCGACGGCGTGGCGGGTGCCACTGTTGTGCTGACGGCGCAGGCGGCAGCGGGCAGTGCGGCGCGGCCGGCACCAAGACCGGCTGGCGCGGCACCGGCCGAGCACCCGCGCGTGCAGGCCGCGCGGGCGCGAGGCGCGACGGGTGATGGTGCCGCGGCGGCGCGCGCCGCGCCTGCGGCTGGTGGAGCGCCGCGTCAGCAGGCGCAAACGGTGCCGGGCGTGAAGCATCTGATCGCGATCGCCTCGGGCAAGGGCGGCGTGGGCAAGTCGACCACCGCGGTCAACCTGGCGCTGGGTTTCCAGGCGCTTGGCCTGAAGGCCGGCATCATGGATGCCGACATCTATGGGCCGTCGCAGCCGCGGCTGCTGGGCCTCAAGGGGCGGCCGGAGGTCGCCGGCAAAACGCTGCAGCCGATGCAGGCCTACGGCATCAAGGTGATGTCGATGGGCTTCATGGTGGACGAGGGCACGCCCGTCGTCTGGCGAGGGCCGATGGTGGTGCAGGCGCTGAACCAGATGCTGCGCGAGGTGGCGTGGGGCGATCTCGACGTGCTCGTGATCGATATGCCGCCGGGTACGGGCGACGTGCAGCTGACGATGGCACAGCAGGTGCCGCTGGCGGGCGCGGTGATCGTGTCGACGCCGCAGGACTTGGCACTGATCGACGCCAAGAAGAGTCTCGCCATGTTCCAGAAGGTCGACGTGCCGATCCTCGGGATCATCGAGAATATGAGCCAGTTCATCTGCCCGAAGTGCGGGGAGCGGAGCGACATCTTCGGGCACGGCGGCGCGCAGAAGGAAGCGGCGGCGCTAGGCGTGCCATTTCTTGGCGGCGTGCCGCTGCACATGGACATCCGCGCCAAGTCCGATAGCGGCGAACCGGTCACGGCGACCGAGCCGGACGGGCCGCACGCGGCGATCTTCCGCGAGTTGGCGGCGAAGACGTGGGAAGGCGTGCTGGCGGCGAAGGGCGACAGCGCGTCGGTCAAGCCGATCGACATCGAGGTGTCGAAAGCGGGTGACAAGCTGACGGTGGTGCCGGCGAAGGGCGATCCGTACGAGCTGACGGCGGAGATGCTGCGGGTGATGAGCCCGTCGGCCGAAGTGCAAGGCCACTCGGCCGATCAACGCGTGACGGTGGGCGGCAAGCGCAACGTCAAGATCCGCGAGCTACGCCCTGTCGGCAACTACGCGGTGCGCGTGGTGTTCGACGACGGCCACGACACGGGGCTGTTCACGTGGCCGTACCTGGCGGAGCTCCACCGCGAGAAGGATCGCCGCTGGGCGGAGTATCTTGCCGAAGTGAAGGCGAAGGGGCTGAAGCGGGATTAGACGATCAGGGCCGCCAGGGTTTGGCGGGGGTGGCGTCTTCCAGTTCCTTCGTATCGGCGCGCTTGATTTCCTTGGTCATGGCGTAGAGGGCGTCCTTGACGCCTAGGCCGGAGACGGCGGAGAGAAGGAGCGGCGTCTTGCGGGCGGCTTTCTTTAGCGCTTCGGCTTTCTCAGCAATCGTGGCCTCGTCGAGGGCGTCGCACTTGGAGAGGGCGACGATCTCCTTTTTCTTGTCGAGGCCGTCGCCGTAGGCTTTCAGCTCGCGGCGCACGGTCTTGTAGGCTTCGGCGATGTCGTCTTCCGTGGCGTCAACGAGGTGCAGAAGCACGCGGCAGCGTTCGACGTGACCGAGGAAGCGGGTACCCAGACCGGCGCCTTCATGGGCACCTTCGATCAAGCCGGGAATGTCGGCCAGCACGAAGTCTGTGTCGCCGGCGCGGACGACGCCGAGGTTGGGGTGCAGCGTCGTGAAGGGATAGTCGGCGATCTTCGGCTTGGCGGCGCTGACGGCAGCCAAGAACGTCGACTTGCCGGCATTGGGCAGGCCGATGAGGCCGGCGTCGGCGATCAGCTTCAGGCGCAGCCAGATGGTCATCTCTTCACCGGGCAGGCCGGGATTGGCGTGACGCGGCGCCTGGTTCGTCGCGGACTTGAAGTGCGCGTTGCCGAAGCCGCCGTTGCCGCCCTTGGCGATGCGAATGCGATCGCCCGGCTTCATGAGTTCGCCCAAGACCGTCTCCTCGTCCTCGGCAATGATCTCGGTTCCGGGAGGCACCTTGATGATGCAGTCGTCGCCGTTGGCGCCCGCACGCTGCTGGCCGGCACCGCCGACGCCGTTCTTGGCCTTGAAGTGCTGCTGGTAGCGGTAGTCGATCAGCGTGTTGAGGTTCGTGACGCATTCGGCCCACACGTCACCGCCGCGGCCTCCGTCGCCGCCGTCGGGGCCGCCGAACTCGATGAACTTCTCGCGGCGGAAGCCGATGCAGCCGTTCCCGCCGTCGCCGGACTTGATGTAGATCTTCGCCACATCGAGAAACTTCATAACTTAAGACTCCAGTGGCGCATTTCGGCCGCGTCTGCCGCGGTGCCACGAAATGCGTCTTACTTCAATTTTTGTTGGACTATCTTAGCCGATTGTCGAGAACTGGCGAAGGCGGGATGACAGCGCATGGCGCGTGGCCCCTGGATGGCCTCGAGGGAGCCATGGAGAGGAGGAAGCGGGCGTCCTCAATCGTTAACGTCGTCATGCCGCGCGCCTCAGCCAGGCGAAGCGGCGGCGCGGGCGCAGACGCTCGTAACGGAGCGTTGCGACATCGCGGCGGCGCGCGTCGCAGTAGGCGCGGGCGGGACCCACAAGTTGAAAGCCCAGTTTGGTGATGACCCGCTGCGAGGCGGGGTTGTCGACGAAGTGGCTGCACGTGACACGCGCGAGCTTGCCGGCGCCGAAGCAGTACTTGATCATGGCCTCGGCTGCTTCGGTGGCGAAGCCGCGGCCCCAATACGGTTTGCCGATCCAGTAGCCGACTTCAGCCGAGCCGTCATCGTCGGGCAGATAGCCCGTGACGCCGATCAACTCGCCCTGGTGGATGATGCCGCGGACGACCTCGCCGTCGGCGAGATCGTGGATCCACTGATGCGCGAGGTCTACCGAATATGGGTAGGGGATGCGCGCGGTCATGCGGGCGATATCCCAGTCGCCAGCCAACTGCGCGATGCGCTGCGCATCGCCGTCGACGAGCGGGCGCAACAGCAGGCGTGGCGTTCTGAGCCCCGACGTTTTCACCAGTTTGAGATTGCGTGGCATCATTCAGTTCGCCCTACCCGCTCGCTTCGCTGCTTTTTTCGCCAGCCACGGCTTGTCGTAGTCGCCGGCCATCACGCATCCCTTGGGCGTGATCAGTCCGACAACGTCGGCCAGGCCGAAGCGTTCGATCTGCTCGCGGACCTGGTCTGCCGACTTGTAGGCCATCGGGCTCTCCGAAACGTCGGGTCGATCGTAGAAGAAGCGCACGTCCAGTCCTTCCGTCTGCTCGTCGACGATGCGCCGCGAGCGGGCGATCACTTCGTCCAGCGGCAGGCCGAGGAGGCCTAGCTGACGCAGGACCGCGGTGCGGCTCTTGTTGCGGCCCGCCCCGTGGGGAGCGAACGAGGCAAATTCCGCATTGTCGCGGCCCAGCGTCAAGAGGATGGGTGCTGCCATGTTTAGCGGGATCAATCCCAGAAGGGGATGGCCGGCCTCCGAGCGCCAGGCCGGGGTGGCGCCCTTGCCGTGGAAAAAGAGCCCGTCACGCTTCCAGACGAAATTGTGCTCGTTGCCGAACTGGGCCAGCGGGATCACACCGAGGCGGGCGAGCGTGCGCTCGTGGACCAGCTGGTGGTTACGTTTCGTCCAGCGAGCGACGTACTGCAGGGCGTCCCAGTAGGCTGCGCCAATTTCGCTATCAGCGTCGAGCCAGGCCTGATGCGACGGCGTGCCGGGCGCGACTTCGCCGACGTGCGTCATCGCGGCAGCGAGGCCGCGTTTGTAGACCTGGGCGCCTAGGTCCCGGCTACCGTGATGCGTCACGAGGACGTCGACGTCGCTCTGGCCTTCCAGGGCGTGCGCCAGTTCGGCCTGACCCGAGCCGGCGAGCTGCGCTGTCAGCTGCGCCGTCACCGTCAGCGCGCCGAAGTAGGCGAAGTGGTTGCCGTCGCCCTGGTCGCACAGCTGCGCCTTGGCGCGGCCGGCGAGCTGCGACAGGAAGGGATTCTTCGTGGCCTCGATCTCATCGGTGACGGTATCGGTGATCCAGTCGTTCTGCGGGCGTGCGCCGGGGCCGAAGCGCGTTGAAGCGACGAGCGCATCCATGAAGCCGCGCGTGGACTGACCCTTCGGAAGGATCGTGGCGTACATCGAGCAGCAGATGTCGGCGGAATGGAATGCGGGATGGATGGCGCGCGAGACGACGGCGCCGCCGACGGGGATTGTACCTGGTGCGCTGCCCGAAGGGCACGCGTCGGGCATGATGGCGCCATGCTCCAACACCGGGCAGCGCATCAACTCGGCCATGTGCGCGCGGACGCTGGCGATATTGGCCTTGTCCTCCTCGGACTCGGCTGCGATCGCCTCCGCGAAGGTGCCGGAGGCGCGACGAGTGAGGACGGCGGGGGCGGGAAATTTTTCGACGATAGCACCGCGCACGGCTTCGAGATCGAGGCCCGTTGCCACGAGCGCGCGCGCCTCGGCCAGGATCGTCTTGAACGTCTTGCCGGGCTTGATGCCCCAGGCGATCAATGTGTCGCCGGTGATCGCGGCAGTTGCAATTTTTTCCATGGCCAGTGGCCTGCAGATCCAAAATTCAATGCCCGAGCCCTACGCCAGATCTGACGCGGCACGCTACATGCCCTCAACGGTTATCCTCGGGCTTGTCCCGAGGATGGCACCGACTGTGCGGCGTGTCCGCACCCACAACGCAAACGAGGGGAGGTGGACATCCACCTCCCCTCGCGCATCAGGCAAGATGTGTGTGTCCGTTATTCGGCGGCTTGGGTCTTGTCGGCCTTGACCGAGATGTAGATGCGCCCATTGCGCTTGGTGGTGAATTCGACCTTGCCTTCTTCGACGGCGAAGATGGTGTGGTCGGTACCCATGCCGACGTTGGAGCCGGGGTGCCACTGCGTGCCACGCTGGCGGCAGAGGATGTTTCCGGGAATGACGTGCTCGCCGCCGTACTTCTTGATGCCGAGGCGCTTGCTGTGGCTGTCGCGACCGTTCTTGGTCGAACCGCCGGCTTTCTTTTGTGCCATAGGGGGAAGTCCTTCTGTCGGGTCGGCTGCTGCTGAAGCGCCGATGATGCCTGCGGCGCGTTAGGCGCCGACGATGTTGGTGATGCGAATCGTCGTCAGATCCTGGCGATGACCGCGCTTGCGGCGCGAGTTCTTGCGGCGGCGCTTCTTGAAAGCGATGACCTTGGGACCGCGCGTCTGTTCGACGATCTCGGCGGTGACCTTGGCGCCGGAGATGAAGGGCCCGCCCATCTTGGGATCACCCGAACCGGCGATCATGAGGACTTCGGTCAGTTCCAGCTTGCCGTCTTTGTCGGCGCTGAGCTTTTCGACGGTCAGCACATCGTCTTTGGCGACGCGGTACTGCTTTCCGCCTGTCTTGATGACAGCGTACATGGTTGCAACGTCTCTTTCCGCGCGATTTTTCGCGCTCTGGATCTCATCGCGCCCTGTGGCGCCGCAGGAAAAAACTGCGGACTTTGAATGATTTAGCCGCTAATTAGCGGCCGGAGCCTCGGGCAGCGCTCCCTTTCGCGAAGGCTTTCACCCGCGCGCGAAGCGGCCTTTATGTTGGAAGCCTAAGGGCTTGTCAACTCGCGGGCGAACGCGGTCCATATCCCTTTTGTATTTGTACGGTTTGGGAGTATGGAAAGCTTCATTCGCGGCGCTCTTAATTTCCGCCACAGAATTTTGGACTTAAACTGATGTTCGCGGTGCGGTCGATGCGGCTGTCTTGGCCGAACTGGATCCGATCGTTGTCGTATCCCATTTTTGGGCTGGTGGCGTGCCTGGCGGGTACGGCGGCCCTGTTTGTCACAGCGACCTATCACCAGCAGCACCACGACCAAAAGCTATTCAATGCAGAGACGGCGAAGCTGATCAACGGCATGCGGCAGTCGATGACGGCGACGGAGGAACTCTTGCGCGCCGCATCCGGCCTGGTGACGTCGCATCCCAACCTCTCGGCTGACGACTGGCGGCTGTTTGTCGATGCCAACGACCTACGCCAAAGGTTCCCGGGGTTTCAGGGTATAGGAAATCTGAAGTACGGCGAACGCAATCAGGCAAAGGCGGGCAATGGTGCGACCGGGGCGGCCGACGAAAGACTGTTGACAGTCGTCATGATGGAGCCGGCGCATTGGCGCGACCTGACTGGGCTGACGGGGCGCGATCCGATCCGAGAGGCGGCCATGGCTAGGGCGCGCGATTTGGATAAGCCGGCGCGGACCGCGCTTTTGCAATTCCCGGCAACGACCACGGCGGCCCCACAGCCGGGGTTTCTTGTCTTTTCTCCGGTGTATGCGCGGGGGGAACGATGGGAAACGGTGCCGCAGAGGCGCCATGCCCTCATTGGATTTGTTGTGATGCCGTTTGCGATGCCGGTGCTGGTGCCGGGGCTGATGCAGAACCGGTATCAGGAAGCGCGCGACTATTTTCGCATCGAAATATTCGATGGACGGCCTTCGACGGGCACGAAGTCGTTCGACAGCGCGGAGCACGAAGGTTTCACCCCGCCAGCCAAACCCATGCTGACAAGCGACGTCGTGACGGAGCGGTTCGGCACCGAGATGGGCTATCGATTTTCATCGCTGCCAGCGTACGAGGCGATCCATTTGTCGCGGCTGCCGCAAGCGTTGCTTTTGGCTGGGCTCGGGGTTAGCGGCCTTGTGTATGGCCTACTGCTGGCGCTGCAACACCACACCGCTTTCGCGACGGCGGCCCACGAGGACAGCGCGGCGTTGCGCCTGGAACTCTTGCATCGCGTTAAGAACATGTTGGCGGTCGTGCAGGCATTGGCAAACCGCAGTCTGCCCGATGCGGGCAACGGGCACGACGGGCACCAGCAATTCACCAACCGGATCGATGCGCTGGCGCGGGCGCACAACATGATTGTTGAGAACGCCTGGCTCGGCGCCGATATCGGTGAACTCATTCGCTCGGAACTCGCGCCGCTGGCGCATCGGGCCATTGTGACCGGCCCGGAGGTTGCCCTCTCGCCGCAAGTCTCCCAATCGCTCGCGCTTGCGGTGAACGAGTTGGCGATCGAGGCCATGCGCCGAGGCGTGGATGCGCTGCGCATTACTTGGACGTCCGTGCTCGAGCTCGAGCCGACGGTACTGGTCACGTGGTGCGAAGAAGGAGGGGAGGACGATGACGGTGGTGCTGAGCTCCGCGAGCAACTGACGGCGCTAGGCTTCCTGGTTACGAGGAGCTTCGACAAGACAGCCGGCTCGTGCACCTACGTGTTCACTGTTCCGCTCGACTGATGGGAACGAAAAAGGTGCCGGCAAAAGCCGACACCTTCGACTGCGAAACAACTCCTGCACGTTACATGTCGTGCTTGCGGGCGAAGTCATCGACCTGGCGTTCGGCGTCATCTTTCGCCAGACCGTAGCGCTCCTGAACCTTGCCGACGAACTGGTCGCGCTTGCCGGCGATGACATCGAGTTCGTCATCCGTCAGCTTGCCCCATTGCTCCTTCGCCTTGCCCTTGAGCTGCTTCCAGTTGCCTTCAATGCGATCCCAGTTCATTTGCCTCTCCTCGATTTTCACTATGAGTCACCGAATTACCCAGGCGCTAAGCTGGCCTCTGGGCTCGCCGAATTAACGTTCATGTTGCGATCAAGTTCCAAACCATCCCGCTGCTGCCATAGAGAAAATCGTGGTTCGGTGGGCGGAACTTTTGCGGCTCCGACAGCGTTTCGTGCGCAATCTTTCAGGAGATCGCCATGCTCAACTGGGCCATTATGTTCCTGGTTATCGCGTTGATTGCCGCTGTTCTGGGCTTCGGCGGCATCGCTGGTGTCGCGGTGGGACTAGCTAAGGTCGTCTTCTTCGTTGCAATCGTCCTGTTTCTGATCTCACTGGTCTATGGAGTAACGACCGGCCGGCGACCGCCGACCGTCTAAGTCATTCGGGGGGACGGTGTCGGCATCGTCTCGCGATCAGCCCTAGGAACAGAGGCTTTCTTCCATGACGACAGGCAAATCCGGCGGTGGGGCCGGGATCGAAAAGCCGGCTCAGCCTGATGGCGGAGTGACCGGCAGTTCGCCCGTGGATTCGCTGCTGCAAAGCACGCTCGGCAAAAAGCTGCGCGATTCCTATCAGGAGGTCGTCAACGAGGAAGTTCCGGAGAAGTTTCTGGCTTTGCTCAATCAGCTGAAGAGTAAAGAAGCAGGCAGCGGAGACGGCCAGCCGTGAGCACTCCCCGCGCTGAATTCGAAACTATGCTGATCGCCACGATCCCGCATCTGCGTGCATTCGCGCGCTCGTTTACCAATGACGGGGCACGTGCCGACGATCTCGTACAGGAGACACTGGTCAAGGCCTGGAACAGCATGCACTCCTTCACCCCTGGCACGAACTTCAGGGCGTGGTTGTTTACCATCCTGCGCAATGCCTACTTTTCGCAGCACCGCAAGCTGCGCCGGGAGGTCGACGATCCGCACGATGTGCACACCAATTCATTGGCGGTGCGGCCAGAGCAGTACGGGCACCTCGACCTCATCGATTTCCGGGCGGCGCTCGGCAAGCTGCCGCCGGATCAGCGCGAGGCATTGCTTTTGGTCGGAGCGGAGGGATTTTCCTATGAAGAGGCGGCCGAAATCTGCGGCTGCGCGGTAGGTACGATCAAGAGCCGGGTCAATCGCGCGCGAACAAGGTTATCTGAGGTCCTCGAGGTTTCGGGGGCGAGCGACTATGGCACCGAACCGCTGATGTCCGGGGGCGGCAAAGCACGTGGGGCGTCGTAGGGGCGGCAGCTTTGGCTTTCGGGCGCGATCGGCTATGTTCTGGGGCCGGTCAGATAAATTTCGCCAATAGTGGAACCAGATGAGACCTGCGGACTTTATGCCGTTGGGTTGGAATGTGTCAGAACGACATCGAAAGGGGAACTTATGGCCATAGCGGAGAAGATCGCGCCGCACCTTCCGTATTTGCGGCGGTTCGCGAGGGCTTTGAGCGGCAGTCAGGACAGTGGCGATGCGTACGTGGTCGCCGTTCTGGAATCTCTTGTCGAGGACCCAAGTTCGTTCGCGCAGAACGACGAACCGCGCGTCGCGCTTTACGGTTGCTTCCTGAAGGTTTGGAACTCGGTCAAGTTGAACCAGTCGCCGACGACGCCGCTGGCAGGCAAACCTCAGTCGACCGTTGATAGATCGCTCGATGCAATAACGCCGATCGCACGACAGGCGTTCCTGCTGACGTCGGTGGAAGGCTTCACGACGGCGCAGGTGGCGCAGATCATGGATACGTCCATCGAACGCGTGACGGAACTCGTAAGCCAGGCGGGTAAAGAGA
Source organism: Hyphomicrobiaceae bacterium (assembly GCA_965279065.1). Taxonomy (GTDB): domain Bacteria; phylum Pseudomonadota; class Alphaproteobacteria; order Rhizobiales; family Hyphomicrobiaceae; genus JAKAXS01. The sequence continues at coordinate 3,570,932 of OZ257134.1, read as the reverse complement.
TCGCCGAGCAGGTGGCGACGGACGTCCTCATCATCGAGGACGAACCCCTGATCGCCATGGATCTGGAAAGCCTTGTCCAGGGACTGGGTCACACCGTTAGCGGTGTAGCACGCACGCATCGCGATGCTGTCGCCGCGGTCAAAGCCAAGCGACCCGGACTGGTGCTGGCCGACATCCAACTGGCGGACGGCAGTTCGGGCCTGGACGCAGTCAACGAGATTCTGCTGACGTTCGATATGCCTGTGATCTTCATCACGGCGTTTCCGGAGCGATTGCTTACCGGCGAGCGGCCGGAGCCGACATTCCTGATCACGAAACCCTTCGAGACCAATACGGTCAGAGCCATCATCAGCCAGGCGCTGTTCTTTGGAACCAGCGCGCGCGTGCCCGGTTCGTTCGTGAATGGGGAAAGTCCAACCAACGCCGTGGCCTGATGCGTGATGGATATCGCGAGACTGCTGTTGCAACTGTAGAGGCGACGTCGGGAGCCGGGAGGGTTTCCCCTAGAGGTACTGATGTCGCCGTTTGCATTGACGATCGCACATCTCCTGCTGGCACTGACGTGTTTTGCCGTCGCGGTGGCGTTTTTCGTTTTGGTTCGACACAAGTCGCGCGCGGCATATCCTTATTCGCGGACGGCGTGGCTACTGATCACGATCTTCAGTGCCAGCGGCCTGTTTCACCTCATTACAATTCCTTACGACGTTTCGCGAGCGGTTGAGTGGTCGGGCATGCTGATCGCTGTGGGCGCGTGCCTGGCGGGCATTGCCCTGGTCATCAATATTACGTCGGGGCGTGAACGAAGTTTGTTCAACGATCTCGAACGTCAGATCAAGACCAGCAGTACTGAATTGGAGGCGCTGGCCAGAGAGAAACGGCGGCTGACCGGAGAGGCAGAGGCGAGCGCACTGGAGCTGTCGCAGACGATGCAGCGCTTCGAGACGACGCTGCGGAAGGCTCCCGTGTTCGTTTCGAATCAGGATCGGCAGCTGACGTATACCTGGGTGCGCAATCCGCCACCGGGTTATGTGGCCGAGGACATGCTGGGGCGCGACGACAAGGCGATTTTTCCATCGGCGATGGCGGAGGCGCTGACGGCCCTCAAGGCCAGAACTCTGGCGACGCGCGAGCATGGCCTGCTGGAAATCGAGTTCGAGACTGAAGACTCGTCGCGATGGTATGAGATCGGCGTAGACCCGATGATCAATCGGGCCGGCGAGGTGATGGGAATTACGACGGCGGCGATCGATATCTCAGCTCGCAAGCGCAACGAGGCGCAGCTGAAGCTTCTGCTGCGCGACGTGACGCATCGCGCCAAGAATGTGCTCGCGGTGGTCAATGCGATCGCGAGACAGACGGCATCGCGTACCGTCACCAAGGACGAATTCGTCGAGCGTTTCTCCGCCCGAGTGCAGTCGTTGGCTCGGGCGCACGACCTGCTGGTTAACGAGGACTGGCACGGCGTCAGAATGGCGGAGCTGGTAAGGAGCCAGTTGTCGCGGTTCGAGAAGCTGCTGGGCAGCCGCATTCATTGCGACGGTCCCGACGTCACGCTCGGCCCGGAGGCGACGCAGAACCTGGGGCTCGCGATCCACGAACTGGCGCACAACGCCGGCAAATACGGCGCCCTCTCGACGGACAAGGGCGTGGTGACCATCACGTGGGACGTCACAGGCGGTGGTGGCGACCGGCGCTTCTATTTCAACTGGGTCGAGACGGGTGGGCCGGAGGTGCACGACGCGCAACGAATCGGATTCGGGCGAACGTTCATCGAGCGCGCCGTGGGGCGCACGCTGGACGGCAGCGCAAGCCTCGAATTCCTGCCAGGCGGCGTTACCTGCAACCTTGAGATACCAGGCTACCATCTGTTGCGATACGAGCCGCGGGTATAGGATTAGACTTTAGTACTAGCGTCGGCAAACCGACCGTCTGAGGCCTGCAGTTGGGCTATAGCTACTCATTCAACTAAATGCGGATTCTCCGCGGAAGAGGCGCCGGTGGCTGCCACGTTTTTGATTGTCGACGATCATCCGCTATTTCGTGAGGCTTTGCGCCTGGCGATCGAAAGTGCCTACCCCAATGCACAAATCCACGAGGCGTCGTCGATACGGGCCGCGAAGGATGCGATGACGGGACAGTCGTTCGATCTCGTGCTGCTCGATCTTTCCATGCCCGGGACACGGGGGTTCGACGGCCTTCTGGAGATCCGCACCCAGAGCCCGAAACAGCCGATCGTCATCGTGTCGGGTCTGGAAGATCCGCGCATCATCCACGAGGCCATGACGTACGGTGCGGCCGGGTTCATTTCCAAGTCGGTGCGCAAGCCGGAACTGGCGGAAGCGATTCGCGACGTCATGAATGGTTTGGTCTATCTGCCACGGGGCTACGAGCCGCCGCGTGCGGAATCCGTCGGGGAAAAGAAGGCTACGGATCTGGCTACGCGGCTGGGGACGCTGACGCCGCAGCAGTTGCGGGTTCTGCAGATGCTGCGGCAGGGCATGCTGAACAAGCAGATCGCCTTCGAACTCGACGTCGGCGAGACGACGGTGAAGGCGCACGTGTCGGAGATCCTGCGCAAGCTCAACGTGGCGTCGCGGACGCAAGCGGTGATCGAGGTGTCACGTATCGATTTCGATCAGATTGCAAGCAGTCAGGTGCGGGACGAGGTCAAGTCGCGCTAGATCGGATGATCGGGCGGTCAGCCCAGCAGGTGCAACATCAGCACGCGCAGTTCGGCGGGCCTGAGCGGCTTGCACAAGAGCTCGCAGCCGGCATTGTGGACGGCATCGGCGATGTCGGCGGAGTGATCGGCCGTGACGATGATGGCGGGCAGGCTCTCGCCCCACCGCTTGCGCAGCTGGTGCACGGCATCGAGACCGCAGTCGCCGTTGTCGAGGTGATAGTCGGCGACGACGAGATCGGGGCGGAAGGCCTCGACCGGCGTGATCGCCAGGTTCTGCATGCGATCGAGGCGCAGGGCCACGCGCACCTCGCACGACCAGCGTTCCAGCAGGGCGTGCATGGCGTCGAGCACCGCGGGCTCGTTGTCGATCACCATGATTTTGGCGCCGTTGAAGCCGTAAGCGCGGGAGGGAAGCTGGACTTGGGCCGTGACGGTGGGCACGCTTTTAGAGATACCGGCGTAGGGTGCGCTGACGGAGAAGCAGGTGCCGCGATCGAGCTTCGAGCACAGGCCCACAGGGTGGTTCAGGGTCTCGGCCATGCGACGCATGATGGAGAGGCCCAGACCGAAGCCGTTGCCGTTGCGGCCGGCGGTGCTGGCGCCGCGCTGGAACTCCTCGAAGATGCGCTGGCAGTCGTGGCTGGGGATGCCGGGGCCGGTGTCCCACACCTCGATGCGCATCATAGTACCGCGGCGGCGGGCGGCGAGCAGGATCTCGCCCGCCTCGGTGTAGTGGACGGCGTTGGCCGTCAGGTTCTGCAGGATGCGACGAAGCATCAAGGGATCCGTCAGCACCATGGCCTCGGTGGGACGGCTGGAGAACTTCAGTCCCTTCTGGCGTGCCAACGGCTCAAGGTCGAGGCTGAGGGAGGCAAACAGCTGGTTGAGAGGAACCTCCTGGATTGCCGGCTTGATGACTCCGGCTTCCAGCTTCGACAGATCGAGGATGGTGCGCAGGAGGTCTTCGATCGTCGACAGCGCGTGGTCGACCTGCTCAGTCAGGCGGCGGCCGTGCGATTCGGACTGATACTCGGCCATTGCCGACAACGACAGGCGGGCAGCGTGCAACGGTTGCAGCAGATCATGGCCGACCGAGGTGAAGAACCGCGTCTTGACGCGATTTGCCTGTTCGGCGGCGTCGCGCGCGGCGCGCAGTTCGCTGTTGGCCTGCTCGAGGCGGAATAGTGTGTTCTTCAGTTCTTCTGTTCGCACACGCACCTGGCTCTCCAGGCTGATCGCGGTCTGGAACAGGGAATAGGCGTTGGCCTGCTGGTCCATCGACCGCTCGACCCGCTGCATCAGAGCGGCATTGATGCGGGCGAGCTTGGCAATGCGACGTTCTGGGTCGTCATCGCGGGCCGGGAGCATCGGTTGCCAGCGGTCGCTCATGGGCGGGCCCCGGCGCGGGTGCCGAAGGCAATGCCTGTCAGCGTCTGGTTCAGGTGCATGGCATTGTACTGCTCGCCATAGGTGTGGAAGCCGACAATACGATAGCGGTGATAGAGCTCGTTCAGTTCGCGGCGGATCTGCCGGTTCTCGGCGTCGAGCCGGCGCAGGATACAGTCGAAACCTATGACGAAGTCGATGCCGCCGAGCGATTCTTCGATCTCATCCAGTGTTTCGGTGGTGGAGCGGATCATATCCTGCGGCCGCGCCACGGTGAAGACGAGGCCCTCGTCGATGGCGCAGAAGAACGACAGACTGCCGTCTGGATTCATGTTGCGGATGGAGCGGCAGAAGTAGTCGCCGCCGACTTTGACGACGAGGGGATAGGAGGCGAAGCTGAAGGGGCCGAGGTCGTTCGGCATGAGGCCGATTGCGGAGGCGTATTCGATGGCCGCGGGTTCGGCGTTCAGCTCGTAGACGATGCGGTTTTCGGTGTCGGCTGCAGTAACGACGAGCTTGACCGTCGTCGGGTCGAAGTTCTGGGTCTTGAAGACGCGGAAGTCGAAGTCGCACTCGATCATCATCAGGATTGCGGCCTGCTCGACGGGCCGGCCGTCGTAGATCAAGGCGGTCCGGCGAAAGGCAAGGCCGTCGCCGGCCGAACCACCGACGAGCTGCACGTCATCCATCGCCCAGTGGATGGCGGCGACGAGGGTTTCTTCGGCATTCGACATGCCGTCGATCATCAACAGAGCGAATGTCCGGTCGCGCCGTTGGTCCGGGCCACGGTTCTGTGCGCTTTGCTCTTTGAGCTTGCGTACGATCTGCGTGGCGCGTTCGACACCGAACTCGTCGATGTTCTCGATGAGACCGGTGTGAATGCGGAAGCCGTCGTGAGGGAAGCCGATGAGGACGATGCCACCCTCGATCATGCCGCTGGGGGTGATTTCGCCTGCGGTCGAGCAGCCGGTGATGCGGACGTCAGGAAATGCAGCCATTAACGCGGCGGACAAGGCGCGCGCGTCGTGGTCGAGCGAAAAGAAAGTGACGATGTGCTGCAGGCTGCGGCCGGCGAACGCCTTTTGCAACTCCGCCACTGCGTCATCTACAACCGGATTATCGCTCGACGCCCAGCAAATGCCGGACGTGCTGACCGAGGAGGATACCCTTCCCAAGTCGCGGTCTCTCCCTTGTGGCCGTCGACGTCACCAATCCGATAGATTCGCGCGCGACGCTTTTTTGATGTGTTGTCGGACACATTGACACACGCGACCTCCACCCGGAAGGATTTCATGCAATTGCGCTTAGCGCGCAAAACGGCCGTGAATGCAGGCGCCATGGAAACACCGGGTAGCGCGGGCATCGCTCGTGCGGACCACCCGCTGCCTACCCAGCTGCGGCAGGAACGCGCTGCTTAAGCCGCATTGCTGCGTTGCACAAAAACCTGGATTTCATCCTGCCGATTCAATGCATTATGGCGGCCATGAACGACACCCGATCCCAGCGATCGAAGCGGGCGGTGGTTTGTGTCGGACACCCCAAACTCTAGGAGTTGACCATGAACCGTTCCAAGCGGGTTTCAGTACGCGTCGCCGCCGGCTTTGCTGGCGTGCTTGCCATCCTGGCCGGAGCCGCCGGCGCAAACGCGGCAGACGCTGCCGGCGCCAAGACCGTGTTTCCGATGCACGGCGTCAGCATCGATGTCGGGTCCAAGCGCGTCATCGGCTACTTCGTTGCAAAGGACAACGCCTGCAATCTGACCTTCCTGATGAGTGACAAGCCGGTCGACGACGTGGTGCCGACGTCGGCCGCGCGCATGCAGCAGGTGATCGCTGCCAACGGGACGGCGCGCATCGATACGGCGGAGGGCGAGTCGCTGGAACTTGCCTGCCAGCCGGCCGCGTCGGCCATGACGGTGCGCCTGCTGACGCAGGTGGCGACCTTCAAGCCGGCGAAGTAAGCCCGCGACTTCGCGTCGGCCGTGCTTCCAATTGGAAGCGCCGCATTACGCTTTCTAAAGCTTGCAGAGACAGGGAGAGGCTTTCGAGCCTCTCCTTTTTTATGAGTGGGCGTTCTCTAGAGACGCTTGCCTTCGAGCGCGGGTTCGACCGTCGTCGTGGTGATGGCCGCGCCGCGCAGCGACTCGGCAAGCAACTTGCCCAGGCAATCATATGACGTGTCGTTCAAATGAAACTGGTCGGGGGAGAGCATCGTCAGCGTGGTGAACTGACGTGAGTCGAGCAGATGCTTCATGATGCGGTAGCGCTGGACGACTGGAACGCGATACTGCTGCGCCACTTCGCGGATGGCCGCGAGATAGAGCGAGCCGTTCTTCAGCTTTTCGTATTTGGGGTAGTACTGCTGGTCGATCAGCAGAAGATCCGTGCCGGCGCGCTGCACGCGATCTATGCCGCTGGCGAGCGTCTTCTTGAACGTGTCGATTGGCACGCCGCGGATCGCGTCGTTGACACCGGTCTGCCAAATGACGAGTTGCGGCTTCTTCGCGATGACGTCCTTGTCGAGGCGCGCCACCATGTCGACCGCCAACTGGCCGCCGATTCCGGCGTTGATCACCTGAACGTGCTCGTTCGGCCAGATGCGATTCAGCTCGATCTGGAGACGGGCGGGGTAGCTCTTGGCGGGATTGCTGGCGCCGGCACCGGCCGTGCTGGAAGAGCCGAGAGCGACGATCTTGAGCGGCGCCTTGTCGTGCACGGCGGCAGCAAACTTCACCAGCGGCACGGAGAGGCGGGTCATGTCCTTGGGAACGGAACAGGCGAGAGCCGAGGCTGAGGTGAAGGCAAAAGTAGCGGCCGCGAGCAGAATAACGGTGGCGATCACTCGACCGGTTGAGACGCCAACCTGCTGGCACCGCGCTGCTGCAGTTTGCGACGAGAGAGATGCCATGCCGCCCAACCCAACGCTCCTAGACCCACGCCATTTACGACGACTTCGATGAGGCCGCCCGGCCCCAGCTCAGCCAAGGCTATCCATCCCAAAAACGACAGGAGTGTGCCAAGGGCGAATATTTCAAGCGAGTGTTTGCCGCAGGTCACGATCGATGCGGCCCAGGGTTGCCTGAGCCATGCCGAATTTGCGGGCACAAGGGAGGCGACAAGGTAGGCCAGCGCAAGAATATGAAGGTAGCGCCACACCGACAGGTAATTCTTGCTCACCTGACCGACGAGATCCGGCGGCAGGACCGTATCGTTGGGAAGCCAGCTGATAGCGACCCAAGGTGCCGCGTTGAGGAAGGCGAATACAACATAGGCGGCGGCGAGGACGAGCAGCTCGCGGCGGACCGTAGTGGCGTGCTGCTGGGATAGGACAGCTGCCGCTGCGCCGGTGGTAAAGAGCAATTGCCACGCCAGCGGATTGAAGTACCAGCCTTCACCGGGACGGTTGGCCGGCAGGTTGAAGCCGGATGCGTTGGCGATCGCCCACAGCGCGAACGACACGATCAGGGTCAGGGCCACGCTGTGCCGCAGCAGCAGCAGGACGACGGGCAACCACAACATCAGCACGACGTAGAGCGGCAGGATGTTCATCTGATTGGGCTGATAGACCAGCGCCAGCGCGCTCAGCAGTGAACGGCCGGGATCGGTGACGATGTCGCGCAGGGCGATGTTGTCGACATAGTCGGGTTTGTCGAAGTAGTGGGCGGCCGCGAACAACAGGGCGGCCGAGGCGATGAAGATGCCAATGTGCCAGATATAGATTTCGCCGGCGCGGCGCATGGCACGGCGAACGGATGTTTCGAAGGCCTCGCTGTCGAGTCCGTAGGCGATCGCGGCCGAATAGCCGGCCAGCAGTACGAACACCTCGCTGGCGTCCGCGAATCCGAAGTTCTTCAGCGTGGCATGGGCCCAGCTGTTGTTGGGAATGTGGTCGATGAAGATGAAGAGGAGCGCCAGGCCGCGGAAGAAGTCGACCCGCGCGTCGCGTTCACGCTTCAGCTCCGTGGTCATCAGATCCCGTCCCACCTGGCCACATGCCATCTCCGCGCCCAGACGCGGTGCAGCCGGCAAAAAGCGACAACGTCAAATTCGACGGAAGGTTGCGTCTGTCGGGCGTTTTGTTGCGTGAATGGGTGCCGTGCGCCAATGCCCTTCGATGCGCCCGTCGCATGTCAGAGGCAACCATGATTCTCTCGCGAAAGACAGTTCCCGAAACGCAACGGCGGTGCAACTCCAGGCGGCACAGCGGCGCGCTTGTCGGCGACTATGTCGGCGACGTTACGCATCACACGCCTAAATTGGCAGCAACCGAACGGCCGCTGCCGCACAACTTAGCAGCGTTCGTTGCCTGGCCGTTGTTGTCAGCTAGCCCGCTAGTCACGCTTGTCGTGTCCGCCGCGGAACCAGTCTCTGAGCCAGGTCAAACCGGCCAAGAGAAAAATGGCGATGGCCGTTCCGATCAGCACGGTGTGCCAGCTGCCGAGACCGCAGGCGATGCCGAGGGCGGCCGTCACCCATACCGCGGCGGCCGTCGTGAGCCCCTCGACGGTGCGTGCGCGCACATCGCGAAGAATGACGCCGGCGCCGATGAAGCTGATGCCGCCCATGATGCCCTGGATGAGACCCTGGACGACGCGGCTCAAGGCGTCGGGGTTCTCCGAGATGCCGGTGACTTGAATGGCCGCAACCGTGATGGTGGCCGAACCGAGGGCAACGAGAGCCAGCGTGCGTACACCGATAGGCGCGCGCTCCAGGTCTCGATTGATGCCGATGACGGCACCGGACGCCGTTGCGACCGACATCCGAATTGCAGCGTCAGCCAGGTCGAGTTCCAACGGGGCTCCTAACGAATGTGCCTGCGGGCTCAGGCGTCTTCTTCTTCTTCGTCCGTGTCGGCGTATTCGTCGTCCGCCGCGGCGGCGGCCTGCAGCGCGGCCTGCATGTAAGTCATCAGGTCGGAGTGTTCCTCGTCAGAGGACTGAAGGCAAGCCTCGTCGAGGTCGGCCTCGGTGATACCCTCCTGTGCGGCTTCTTCCTTACAGAGGGTCGCCAGGCGTTCCGCCTCGGCCTCCTGATCGGCAGCCGGGACGGCCGTGACGTTCTCTTCAGTCCAGCGTTCCAAGAATGATTGAGCCAGGTCGCTCATCGTCTACCCCTCGATGCTGTTGGTGCCTGAGCGCGATCCCTCGTGCGAAGCGATAGCGCTGACTGCCAAATTCCATCCGGATGCGAAAAATTCAAGGCGGGAAACGCTTCTCGGGGTGGTCCAGTTCCGCCTGGGCCCGATTTGGGCCGGTGCATCCCTAATAAATCGCCTGACGCAGATGGTGGCGGTTCCCTCGCGCCGAGTTCATCTGTTAGCAGATTATCATGAAGTTGATAAATCATACACATGACAAGCGGTTGCCAGGCCATTTTTGCTGAACTAAAGGAGCCGAATGTCACTCGTTCGAACCGATTCACATGAACTTCCCGCCAGTCCGGGCGAGATTCGCGCTTTCGTGCCGGTGCGCAACGAGATGCTGCGACTGCCGCATGTGCTCGACTACCATCGCCGACTGGGCGTCGACCGGTTCTTCATCATCGACAACAATTCCTCGGACGACACTGCGGCGTATCTTTCGCAGTTTCAGGACTGCCACGTCTTCTTCACCGCGGATCCTTACTCTGACGGCGGCGTGCCCTGGATCAATCAGATCATGTCTCAATATGCGATCGGGCATTGGGCGCTCTACGTCGATGCCGACGAGTTGCTGACCTATCCCAACCAAACTGCGGGCAATCTGCCGGAATTCTGCCGCTGGCTGGAGGAGAACGGTTTCGAAGCGGTCTATGCGCTCATGCTTGATATGTATGCCGACAAGCCGGTTCATGAGGTCAAGTACGAACAGAAGGCTCCGTTCGTTGAGACGACCCCTTGGTTCGATGGCGACTATCAGCGCGTGTCGCGGCCAGGCATCCCCGGCTTGCGGCCAGCTTTTCCGCCGCATCAAATTCTTGGCGGGCCGCGCACTCGCGTCTGCTATCCCAACCTGATGCATAGGTCCGCGGCGTTTCACTGGGCGCACGCCGTGGCCAGCAAACTATCGCAGAAGGTCGGAATCAAGAGTGCGTTGCTGGAACGGGCCCCCCTTAACTTCAAGATGCCGCTGACGCGGCTCCGCGCCGACAGCCGATACATCACGAGCCACTGGACGACGCCGCTGCGGATCGCACCGGTGACGGCGACGCTATTGCACTTCAAGTACTTTCAGGACTTCGCGGCCCGCGTCGACACGGCGGTGCAGCAAGGCCAACACTACAACGGCGCTTCGGAATACGTGCGCTACGCCAAGCACCTGGAGCGCGACCGGGGCTTCTCGCTCGCCAATGCGAACTCCAGGCGATACACGGGGCCAGCGTCGCTCATGGAGGCGGGGCTGATGCAAAGCACTCCGGCGTGGGACACTGCCGCATCAGGGTCCTTGTGATGTGCTGCCATGCGTCATTCAGCTAGGCAGGGCGGCGGCTCGGCGATCAAAGAAATGATCGTCAACGCATTTCCATTGGAGCGAAACAGAAAGTTAAGAAGTGCATAGGCTAGCGCCGCTCTTGGAGGCAGGGCTGATGCAAAGTACGCCAACTTGGGACGCTACCGCGGCCAACGACCCATTCCGGGCGTCGTTGCCGCCTAGTCATTGCGCGTGGAACTACGATTGCCTCGGGCCGAACATTGACACCGCGGCAACGTCCCTCAATCCATTTACAATGTTGCCATTGTATCATTTGGCATGGTGTGGGGGCAGATCGGCCATTTGGCACCTGGGATGAACTGAGGATCCGTATGCGGGGCTTCATCGCTGCGCTGCTGAATCGCGTTGGCGCGCGGAAGCAGATTTTGTCGCGCGCCTCCAACATGACATTGCGGGTGCTACCGCTTGCCCTGAAGGCCGGCCTAACGTTGTACATGGCCCGATATTTGGGCCTCGAGGCGGCGGGGCTTTATGGCCTGCTGACGGCAATGATCTACCTCGGTGGTGTGTTGCTGGGTTTCGGATTCACCCAGCACAGCGAGCGTGCAGCCGTGGGCATGGCTGACACGGAATTGATGCTGCTGTGGCGAACGCAGACTCTGCTGGCGCTGGCAAGTTACGCCTGTGTGGGGTTGGTCATCTGGGGGCTTTCGGCGAGCGGCGTCGTAACCTTGCCGGCGTTGGCGATGATGGCGGCCATCGTATGCGGCGAACACTATGCGGCGACGACCAATATTCTGCTGGTGGCGCAACATCGACCGGTCGCGGCAAATGCGTGCCTGTTTTTGAGCAGCGGCCTGTGGGTGCCAATCGTTATCGGCCTTGGCCTGCTGGTGCCTGAGCTGCGTACATTCGATGTCGTGCTCATCGGATGGCTGTGCGGTCTGGCGCTTAACATCATCGTAACGTTATGGCTCTGGCGCAGCTGGCCCTGGCAGGAAATCTGGGCCGCGCCGTTTGACGCGACCAGCCTAAAGCTGGGGCTCGGTCAGTCGTTTCCGCTGTGGCTTGGGGTGCTGACACTGGCGTTCGGAAACGGGATGGAGCGTGTCTTCGTTCAAAAATTTCTCGGGTTGGAGATGCTCGGGGTGTTCACAGTCTTCTGGTCGTTCTGTACTGCAGCGCAGGCACTGGTCAACAGCGGCGTCATGAGCTTCCAGGGCCCCTACCTGATCAAGGCTGCCAAGGCCGGGGCTTGGCCCGAGGTCCGGCGCCTCTCGCGGCAGACATGGATGATGGTTCTGGCCGGCGGGGGCAGCGTGATTGCGGTGGGCATGGCGGCGCTGTGGTTTCTTCTGCCGTACTTGCGACAGCCGCTGGTGGCGGAGTACTACGTCTGGGGTTGCGTGCTTATGGCATCCATGCTGCTCGGCATGCTCGGGGACGTGGCCGTGCTGAAGCTTTATGCGCGTCGCGAAGACAAGACGATCTGGTCCAGCAACATGGCGGCAGGCGTCTACCGGTTGATCGGCGCGCCGTTGGGCATAGCGCTGATCGGCTTTCCAGGAGTCGTCCTCAGTCGTGTCATCGAGACGGGCGCGCTGCTCTTGTATCGTTGGCGCAAGGCGCGCGAGATCTGAGGCGGCACGCCACGGCATGGCTGGCGACTTCTAGCGTTCGCGGAAGGCCCGCGTCATCTGATCGACCATCGGCTTGGCGAGGTAGCTCAGCATGGTTCGCGGCGCGCTCGTCATCATCACCTCGGCTTCCATCCCGGGGAGGATGTCGACGCGACCCAGGCGCGCCACCTCGCCGTCGTTGAGGGCGACGCGCACCTTGAAGGCCGGCGGCAGGTTTTCCTTCTGTGCCAGATGATCGGCAGAGATCGATACGATGTGTCCGAAGAGCTCCGGGGTCGTCTTCGAATCGAATGACGTCAGTCGCACACGCGTTGCGCCTCCTTCATGGACGCGATCGATCTCACGCGGCGATACCAGGGCGTCAATGACGAGAGCCTCGTTGCTGGGGACGACGTAGGCGAGCGTGTCCGATGGAGTTACGACGCCGCCGATCGTATGGATACCCAACTCGTGGATGCGTCCGGCCACCGGTGCGCGCACATCGAGGCGGCCAACCTTCTCTTCCAGTGCGGTATGCTTTTCGACGAGCTGGCTCAGTTCGCCGTCGACCGCCTGCAGATCGTTCAGCGCCTCGCGGCGGTAGGTTTCGTCAACCTCCAAACGCTTGAGTTCCACCTCGGCGATCTGGGCACGCGTGCTGGCAAGCTGGGCCTCGATCTGTCCCAGTTCGCCGTCGAGGCTGGCCTCCTGGCGCGCCAGCGGCGTCCATCGCGAGAGCGGCAGCAGGCCGCGTTCCTTGAGGCCGGATACCTGGCTGATCTCGTCCCTGGTGACGGCGAGCTGCGTGGCGCGCGAGGTGATCTGCCGTTCCAGACCGCCGATCGAGAGATCGAGCTGCTTGGCGCGCTCGGCAAGCTGGTCCTTCTGCTTGGCGACGACAAGCCGCCGGATCTCGAACAGGCGGCGCTGTCCGACGATGATCTCGTCGAGTTCGGTGTTGTCCACCTGGGTGATGGAGTTCGGCGGTGTGTGCCATGGCGGAAGTTCGTCGACGCCATCGCGTTCGGCGAGGAGACGCCAGCGCTTGGCGCTCAACTCGAATATGCGGCGGCGCACGGCGCCACGTTCGGTGACGAGAAGCTTGCCGTCGAGGCGGAAGAGGATGGCGCCCGCGGCAACGTGATCGCCATCGTTAACATTGATGGCGGCGACGATGCCGCCGTCGGGGTGCTGGACGCGCTTTTTCTGCGAACCGACGACGATGGTGCCCGGCGCGATGACCGCCTCTTCGACTTCCTGCGTGCCGCCCCAAGCGGCGACGCCGACCAGCAAGAGGGCGATGACCGCCAGGGAGATCAATCCCGTGCGCTGGACGTTGGCCTTCATGCCGTTCAATTCACGTTCCAACGACATGGATACCTCGCACGACGCTCTTCGGACGCTGGCGGCTAGAGAGCTTGGCCATGACGTCGGCCTTGTCGCCGAACTCCTGGCCGCGGCCGTCCTCGATCAGGAGCAGCTTGTTGGTTTCGTTCAGGACCTGGTTGCGGTGGGCGGCAACGATGACAATGCTGCCGTTCGCCCGCAGGCGGCGTACGGCGCGGCAAAGCGCTTGTTCACCGATGTTGTCGAGGTGCGCATTCGGTTCGTCGAGCACGATCAGGAACGGCATGCGGTAGGCTGCGCGGGCGAGGCCGATCCGCTGCTTCTGGCCGGCCGACAGCTGCAAGCCGCGCAATCCGACCACCGTGTCGTAGCCGTCGGGCAGCGACAAAATGAGTTCGTGGACGCCGGCGAGCGTCGCGGCCTCAACGATATCGTCGGGATTTCCCTTGCGTGCAAACCGGGAGATGTTCTGTGCCAGCGTGCCGTCGAGCAGTTGAACGTCCTGCGCCATATAGCCGATGCCGGTACCCAGTTCGGCCTCCGGCCACTGGTCGGGCGTAGCGCCGTCCAATCGGATTTCGCCGGCGGTGATCGGCAGGGCGCCGACGATGCCGCGCAGCAGGGAGGTCTTGCCCGAGCCGCTGGGGCCGACAACGCCGAGACCGTCGCCGGCGACGAGATCGAGCGTCAGCGGCTGGACGAGGTCACGCTTGCCGTCCGGCGTCGACACGCTGAGCCCGGCGATCGCCAGCGTCTTGCAGGGAAGCCGCAGCCGCATGCGGTCTGGCTCGGAGGCTGTCACGTCCGATAGAGCACAAAGCCTATTCCAGCTGCGGCGGGCGCTGAGGATGAGGCGCCACTGGCCGACGGCTTGATCGATGGGCTGCAGGGCCCGCGCGAACATGATGGAGCAAGCGATGAGGGCCCCACTCGACAGCTCGGACTTGATGACGAGATAGGCGCCGAGCCCGAGGATGGCTGACTGGAGGATGAGCCGCAGCGTTTTGGCGAACGTCGCGTAGCCGGCACTGCGGTCGCTGGCGGCGACGCCTGACTTCAGCAGCGCTGCGTGCGTGGCGGCCCACGTCTGCTGCAGGGTGCCAAACATGCCCATGGCACGCACGGTGTCGATATTGCTGCGAACGTTGAAGGCCGTCACCTGCTCCATCTGGCCAAGGTGTTCGACGGTCTGTGCCAGCGGCCGGCTGCGAAATTCATTTGCCGTGGCGATGGCGAGAAAGACGACGACGCTGATGGCGGCGACGTGTCCCATGACGGGATGCAAGGCGTAGAGCATGAATACGAACAGCGGCAACCAGGGTATGTCCATCAGGCCGGTGGCGGCGGGGCTGCCGAGAAACTGGCGGACAACGCCCAGGTCGCGCAGGGCATCCTGGCCGGCCTGCTCGGCCCGCCAGCGGGGCGCGGCCTGGTGGGCGAACGCCATGTCCGCGAGGCTCAGGTCGAGTAGGGCGCCGATCCGCGTCATCAGACGGGAGCGCAGCAGGTCAAGGACGCCGAAAACGGCCAGCAGGAACAGCGCGAGAATGCTGATGCCGACCAGGGTCGGGATGCTGTGAGCGGGAAGAACGCGGTCGTAGACCTGCAGCATGTAGAACGGGCCGGTGAACATCAGCACATTCATGATGCAGCTGAGTGCGACGGCATAGACAAGCCCTGATCGGCATTGTGCCAATGCCTGGGAGACGGGAGTGGTGGGTGCTGCGCCGTGGTGCATTTGGGCGACCTATGCTGGGGCCGTTGTGATGGGGTGCCGGCGAGCCGCAGGGCCCGCCGGCTCGGTTGAACACGTGAGCGCTAGGCGATGGTGTGATTGTCGGGAATGACAATCGAGTGATCCTGCGTGTCGGCGGCCGCGAGTGCCGCAGGCTGCGTCGTGGACGTCAGCGAGACGTCGTCGAGGTAGGCACCATTGCCGTTGTTCTCGGCGGTTAGCTCCCGGAACGAGAGGCGGTTAGATCCGCCGGTTCCCGTCACGGAGAAGGTGTAGGTCTGGTTGGTTGCCGTCGGGGTGATGCTGGCGACGACGTTGCCGTTCCACAGCACGTCAAAGCTGGATGACCCGACCTGGCTGGCGAAGGCGTCGAACTTCAGCGTGTAGGTCTGTCCGGCGACCGTCGTGACGTCCTGGTAGATCTGGTCGGCGGTGCCGACGACATCGAGGTCGAGCTTCTGATTGTTATTGGAGCGAACGATCTCGATGCCGGTGGTGTTGGTGTTGTTCCAGCCGGGTACCTGGCCGTTGGTGTAGCTCTGCCAGTAGGTCGTGGCGGTCATGCGCGGCGTTTCCAGATCGCCGTTGACGAGCAGATTGCTACCGCCCGGAGGCGTGTCGGGTGACACCGTCAAGGCAACGGTGGCGGTGTTCGAATTGGCGGTGCCGTCGTTGGCCCTGTACGTGAAGCTGTCGGCGCCGCTGTAGCCAGCCGTCGGCGTGTAGAGGAAGGTGCCGTTGGCGTTCAGGGTCAGGGTGCCGTGCGCCGGCCCCGTGACGACGGCTGCCGTCAGCGGATCGCCGTTGGCGTCGGTGTCGTTGACGAGCACCGTGGTGCCGTTGAGCGGCGTGTTGAAGGCAGTCGTGAAGCTGTCGTTGTTGGCGACCGGAGGCGTCGGGGGCGTCGTGCCCTGGCCGATGAGCGAGACGTTGTCGAGATAGGCGCCGTTGCCGTTGTTCTCGGCGACCAGTTCCCGGAACGACAGGCGGTTGGATCCGCCGGTTCCCGTCACGGAGAAGGTATAGGTCTGGTTGGTGGCCGTCGGGGTGATGCTGGCGACGACGTTGCCATTCCACAGCACGTCGAAGGCGGACGATCCGACCTGGCTGGCGAAGGCGTCGAACTTCAGCGTGTAGGCCTGTCCGGCGACTGTCGTGACGTCCTGGTAGATCTGGTCGGCGGTGCCGACGACATCGAGGTCAAGCTTCTGGTCGTTGTTGGAACGGACGACTTCGAGGCCGGTGGTGTTGGTATTGTTCCAGCCGGGGACCTGACCGTTGGTGTAGCTCTGCCAGTAGGTCGCCGACGTCATGCGCAATGTTTCGAGATTGCCGTTGACGATCAGTTCGGTGCCGGGCGGGGTGCTTGGGGACACCGTCAAGGCAACGGTGGCAGTGTTCGAGTTGGCGGTTCCGTCGTTGGCCCTGTACGTGAAGCTGTCGGCGCCGCTGTAGCCAGCCGTCGGCGTGTAGAGGAAGGTGCCGTTGGCGTTCAGGGTCAGGGTGCCGTGCGCCGGTCCCGTGACGACGGCTGCCGTCAGCGGATCGCCGTTGGCGTCGGTGTCGTTGACGAGCACCGTGGTGCCGTTGAGCGGCGTGTTGAAGGCAGTCGTGAAGCTGTCGTTGTTGGCGACCGGAGGCGTCGGGGGCGTCGTGCCCTGGCCGATGAGCGAGACGTTGTCGAGATAGGCGCCGTTGCCGTTGTTCTCGGCGACCAGTTCCCGGAACGACAGGCGGTTGGATCCGCCGGTTCCCGTCACGGAGAAGGTATAGGTCTGGTTGGTGGCCGTCGGGGTGATGCTGGCGACGACGTTGCCATTCCACAGCACGTCGAAGGCGGACGATCCGACCTGGCTGGCGAAGGCGTCGAACTTCAGCGTGTAGGCCTGTCCGGCGACTGTCGTGACGTCCTGGTAGATCTGGTCGGCGGTGCCGACGACATCGAGGTCAAGCTTCTGGTCGTTGTTGGAACGGACGACTTCGAGGCCGGTGGTGTTGGTATTGTTCCAGCCGGGGACCTGACCGTTGGTGTAGCTCTGCCAGTAGGTCGCCGACGTCATGCGCAATGTTTCGAGATTGCCGTTGACGATCAGTTCGGTGCCGGGCGGGGTGCTTGGGGACACCGTCAAGGCAACGGTGGCAGTGTTCGAGTTGGCGGTTCCGTCGTTGGCCCTGTACGTGAAGCTGTCGGCGCCGCTGTAGCCAGCCGTCGGCGTGTAGAGGAAGGTGCCGTTGGCGTTCAGGGTCAGGGTGCCGTGCGCCGGTCCCGTGACGACGGCTGCCGTCAGCGGATCGCCGTTGGCGTCAGTGTCGTTGACGAGCACCGTGGTGCCGTTGAGCGGCGTGTTGAAGGCAGTCGTGAAGCTGTCGTTGTTGGCGACCGGAGGCGTCGGGGGCGTCGTGCCCTGGAGAATGAGTTTGATCTCGTCCAGGAGGGCGCCGGTATTGTCATCCTGTGCCGCAAATTCGCGAAATGCCAAACGATCGCTGCCGCCGGTGCCAGTCACTGTGTACGTGTAGGTCTGGTTGGTCGCTCCGGGCCGAACCGTGGCGATGACGACGCCGTTCCAGAGAACGTCAAAGTCGGAGGAGCCGACGACGTTGGCTATGGCGTCGAATTTCAAGGTATAGGTCCTGCCGGCCTGGGTCTGGATGTCCTGGTACAGCGTGTCGAGACCGCCGATCGTGTCAGTGTCGATTTTCTGATCGTCGTTGTAGCGGATCAGCTCGACGCCGTTGGCCACGTTCAAGTTGTTCCAGCCGGGAACCTGGCCGTTGGTGTAGCTCTGGAAGAAGTTCGGACTCGTCATGCGCAACGTTTCGAGGTTGCCATTGACGACGAAGTTGGTGGGCGGTGACTCAATGAGGAAGCGGCCGATCGTGCCGTCGATGAGACTGGCGTAGTACATGTAGCCGTCCGGTCCCTGCTTGAAGTGCACGGGGACGAAGCCATCCTCCCGGTAAAGGAATTTCAGCTGGCTGCGGTCGTCGGCATCGACGGCGTAAATCTCACCCTGCGAGACGTCGGCAAAGAAGTAGTCGTTCTGGATCCCGGTCGGGTACTTGTCGGAATGCACGACATCGTTCGCACCGACGATGGCCTGCACCTGATAGCCCAATGCCGCTGTAGAGTGTCCGAAGGCGCGATAGGCGGCCGTCACCTCGATCGAACCATTCGCCACGCCTTGGTAAAAAGCGATGGCCTCGGGCATGTCCCTGTAGCCGGCAGTTTGGAGTAAAGTTCCGTTGTCGCCGCCCTCATAGAACGGCCAGCCGAAGTTGGCTCCCGGGCCACCGACGTTGATTTCCTCCCAGCTCTCCCAACCCGTTTCCGAGATGATGAGCTTGCCGACGCTGTCGAAGCTGATGGCAAAGGGGTTGCGCAGGCCGAGCTGATAGACCTTAGACCGGTTGGAATCGAGCGAGTCGCCAGGGACGTAGAAGGGGTTGTCCGCGAAGCCGTCGCCAGTCATCGGGTCGATGCGCAGGATCTTGCCGGCGAGCGCGTCCACCGATTGGACGGATATGCCGCGCTTGTCGACGGCGTTGTACGACGTACCGTCGCCGACGGAGACGTAAAGCTTACCGTCCGGGCCGAACTCAAGCGCGCCGCCGGCGTGCGAGTCGCTGTCGACCTTAAGGTAGTCCTGGACATAGGCGCCAGTGGTGGGATTGACGTCCGACGCGCGCTGCGTGAGGTTCAAGGTGCTGTCGATGGCGCCGCCGCCGCTGATGCTGTTGAGCCCAGTTCCGGCGCCCCCCAACAAGATGACTTTGCTGTTGGCCAGAACGGTTGTGTAGTCGGTCGCGGGATCGGCCTGATAGCGCACGACCTGGGCATAGCGATTGCCATATCCGTCGGGGCCGGCGTTGCCGGTTCTGCCAACTGTCTCGGGGGGATCCACGACGTAGAAGGCGTAGACATAATGGTTTGTCGCAAAGTTCGGGTCGAGGGCGATGTCCATCAAACCGCGGTCGCCGGCTTCGTTCACCTCGGACCGTATGTCGAGAAACGTGCCTTTGAAGGAATGCGTGTCCGTATCGTAGACGCGGATGCGGCCGCCCTTCTCGGCGATGTACATGATCGAAGAGTCGACGGGAGACCATTCGAACGAGATCGGGTTGACGAGCCCCGTGATCTCGGTCTGCCGGCTCACGTCGTAGTCGGATGCGAGCGGCGGATCGACGGGGTCGGGTGTTATCAGTTCATTGTCGGCAATATCGATGCGCGTGGTGCGTGGTGCCAGTAGGGTACCGCTATTGATATTGACGATCGAGAAAACGAAGGTCTCGGTGGGTTCCGCCAGGCTGTCATCGATGATCTGGACGGGAACGACGACGCGCGTTTCTCCCGCCGCCATCGTGATGACACCGGAAATGGGGACGTAGTCCTGACCGGCAGTCGCCGTGCTGGGAGTGACCGCGTAGTTGATCTCCACTGCGCCCGACACGTCACCGGTTCGCACGATGGCAACAGAGACGAAGCCCTCGTCCTCATCGATGCGAAGTTCTTGCGCCTCAAGTTTGATGATCCCCGTCATTTTACGCACTCCTCACGTTGGCGCCGCCGTGCGCCCTAGTAGGTCAATGAAAAATCCAATGCAGAGCGCTGCCGCCGTTGCCTGCGCAGCGCACGAAGGTAACTTCTGATGTGGACGGATGGAAAAAGATTTCAGGGTTGCATCTGCCCATTCGCGAAATACGCGATGAGTCGTATGCTGCCTTAACGCGGCCACCCATAGGCCTGATCCCGCAATGAAATCTCGGAGATCACATAGCCTGTTGAGATTAGTTTAACCAACGGTTGATTGACAACTGGTTACTATCGGTGCCGTGGCGACGCAACGATGCATCAGTGCACGATGAGCTTCGCCGGTTTCGATGTGGGGCAGTGCAGCAAGTCATGTCGTTTGGGCTTTGCTGGGATCGGCGTCGCGTCACAGCCTGAGCGCGTACATCGCTAGGACGGCGGCCAGAGCAATCGCAACTGCTAGTGCGGCGCGCAACACATAGCGGCTGCCTTTGCGTCGTACTATGGTGTCTAACTTGCGATCATTCGGCGTTGATTTGGGCATCGCCCCGGCTCGACGTTGCGCGGGTTGTTGGGTGCATTGCAGGCGGCTGGTCGGCAAGGCGACCAGCCGCGAGAAAACTCGTCGTATGATTGCCGTGGCGTTCGACGCTACTGCTGAGGTGCTTGCGGGGCAGCGTCGGGCTCGGGCTGTTCAGGAGGCTCCGCTGCTGCAGGGGGCGTCGGTTGCGCTGCGGGCGGCGCTGCCGTCGTTCCAGCTTCCCCTGTGCTCGCGCCCGTCGCGGCGGGTGTGTCGGCAGGTTTGCCAGAGGCGTCGGCTGGCGGAGCGGTCTTGCTGGCATCTGCGGTCGGCGCCGGGGTGTCGCTCTTGCTTTCGGCGGCGGTTTGCTGGGGCGGCGAAGACGGTCCGGCGTTAAACAGTCCCGATGCTGCGGTCGCGACCACGACGACAGCGATCGCCAAGATGCTGATGGCATACGTCACGGATGCGTAGTCAGACGGTGGCTCGCGATGGATGACGAGATCACCCGGTTCTGAAGATTTCGGTTCGGTCGGATGGGCCATTGCACACTCCTGTGGTTCGGCTGCCGACACAACCGGTGCACCCCCTGTGAGGTTCCGGCGGTATCTAGTTCAAAGGAGTTCTGGCGAACGGAGTGAGCGGTTCAGGCGACTGGGCCAATGCGCAATGCGATGAAACAAAAAATAAACGACGTTTAGAAAAATTAAACTATAGAATTTTTGTTCCTGGTCCGTATTAATTTGCCCGTTGATTTTACCCAAGTCCGGAAGCGTAATGCGACGACGGAAGTCTCAATTCTCGTGCACGGTGCTGATCCCACTAAACGCGAAAAGTACTCTCGAAATCAGTACGTCTGCTGCGCACGCACTCGGCATCATTTCAGGCGAGACGATCCTTCCATCCCAGAACGTGATCGTAATCGGCCTCGACGGGAAGCGTCTAACGAAGAAGGACTTGGTGCAGATGCGAGATTTCGAACAATAATTCGCTATTTGCATTTTATCGTGGTCATCGGTCCGTTGTCGCTGCCGCCAGGGACGGTTTGTGGGCATGCAAGAAAAGCCGAGACTTCGGCGTATCAGCCAGCACACGTTTCTCGCGAACGCGCTGCCCTTGCGGCCCGTGCTTCTCGATCTGGGCATGAACCAGGGTGCTTTCTCCAGCGCATTCAAGGCGGCCTATCCGGGTGCGGAAATTTTCGGCTGCGAGCCGGTTCCGGAATTGTTTCAGTCGCTTAGACGCGTCTGGGGGGATCATGCGCACAATGTAGCGGTGGCGGGTCGGACGCGTGACGGCAGCATCAACGTCTATGCGGAACACTGCGCATCCATGGTTCATGCCGATCTGGAGTCGGACGCCGACATCGTGCCGATCCAGATCGTGTCGTTCGATGAGTTGACGGCTCGCCTCGGCGTGGCGCGCTTCGATCTCGTGAAGATCGATATCGAGGGGGCGGAACTCGAGCTTTTCCTGGAGTCCTCGGCCAAAACCCTGCTCATGTGCGATCAGATCACCGTCGAATTCCATGACTTCATGAATAAGGCCGATGTTCCCGTCATTCGTCAGTGCATATCGAGGCTGGAAAGCCTGGGGTTTGCCGCTTTTCGTTGCTCGATCCTCAACCGATCCGACATGCTGCTCGTGCACCCGCGCCTTCTGTCAAGATTTGGCCGAAGCCGTATTCAAGCCGAGGTCATCGGGGCGCATATCACGGCGGAAAAGGCCCGCAATCTGATCCGCTACGTCAGCAGACGATTGACGAGCAAAGCCGGCACTTCAGTTCATCGCCAGTAACGGGCTCGACGTTCTGCGTGGCAGAGGCGGTCGTGACCTGCGAATGCTGCTCGCGGCATGCGGTTGGGGCTTGCGTCCGGACCGGGCTTTCTCACACTGTGGGTCCGGAACTGTGATTGCCGGAGCTGGAGTGGGATCTTGAAGAAAACCTTGTTGACCCTCATTGCGGCGACGATGTTGATAGGTTCGGCGCGGGCGGCGGATATCTCCGTCAACGAACTCACCAAGATGCTCTTTGCCGCGAACGGGGGCCAGTCAGTAAATCTGGCGGGCAAGGACTTCAGTGGTCTCGATCTGTCAGGGCTCAATTTCAAGCGGGCCAATCTGACAAAGGCGGATTTGTTCGGGGCGGACTTGACCGATGCGTCGCTGAGCGGCGTCGATCTCAGCGGAGCGAAGCTGGACCGGGCGACGATCGTCAGGACGGATTTTTCGGGCGCGAACCTCGACGGGGCGACGATGCTCGTTCCGGCCGCATTCCTGCGGGCTGACAAGGCAGGACAGGAAGCGCCCAGGTTCGGGATGGCGAAGCTGAGCCGTTTTCGGGCGATCGGAAATTTCCGGCAGATAGATTTTCATGGGGCTGATCTGAAGGATGCCGACTTCAGCCCGCTGACGAAGCATTTCAGCAATGATGCCTATCCTGCGTCGCGACGTACGGCCTTCCGCTCATGCGATTTTACCGACAGTAAGCTCACCGGGGCGATATTCCGCCATGCCATTCTGGAATTCTCGAGTTTCGTGAATGCGGACCTCTCCGGTGCCGATCTCAAGGATGCTGATCTGACGAAGGCGAATTTGACGGGTGCCAATCTCGACGGCGCCGATGTCACCGGGGCAAACTTCGACAGTGCCGACCTGCGGCAGGTGCGCGGGCTCGACCGCGTCATCGGCCTGGCGTCGGTCCGCAATCTCGACCGGGCGTTTCGCTGAATAGGTCTAACCTCAGTCAGCGGTCGCCGTTAGACCTATCGCCGTTGTAGCCGGAGCAGGCGTGCTGCACGCGGATATCGTGGCCGATATGCCGGCAAACTTCGCCCTTGCGTCCCGGGTTGTTGCGGATCTCGGCATTCGATACGCGGATGCCGTAGCTGCGGGCCACCTGTGCGAGGTAGTTGTCACCGCAATAGGGTGTGGAGATCTCGTTGCCCTGGACGACCTGATAATCCTCGTTGCAGCGAATGGCTGCGTTCGCCGAACCGGCGAAAGCAAAGAAAACGACGACGGCAAAGACTATCTTTTCCATCTGACGCACTCCGTTGCCGACACTAAGCGCGAACTTCAAGACGAGTTCGAAGACGGGTGAGTGAAGTTGAGGATGTAGGGCGCTCGTCGTCAGTGGCAAGAGGTGGCGGCCGTTGCGCGGGACGCCATCAATAATAATGCCTGCCCGACCGCATAACGATCAGACGGTCGCCTTGCGCATGACATCGCGAACGACCGTTGCGATCCGCTCCATGTGCTGGGGTTGAAGGGTGGGGTGAACCTGGAGCATCAGGCTTGTCTCACCGAGTTCCTTGGCGACAGGCAGGCGCGTGGCAGGCGAAAGACCCGCCGCGACAAAGGGTTTCTCGCGATACATTTCCGGGCAAGAGCCCGAGCCGCAATTGACGCCTGCTGCCGCGATCTCTTCGACGATCCGATCGCGTGTCCAACCGGGTTTCAATCGATCGGGGCGGACAAACGCGTAGAATTTGTACCATGCATGTGTGATGTCGCCCGGAGGCTTGGGGCAGCGCAGAGCCTCGATCTGGGCGATGCCGTCGAACAATAGTGTCGCGTTTCTCTGCCTCGCCGCATGCCATTCCGGCATTCGCGCGACCTGGATCCGGCCGATGGCGGCCTGCATTTCGGTCATGCGGCCGTTGGTGCCCCAGCTTTCGATCAGCCATCTGAAACCCGGGGGATGTTTTTTTTCAAGAGCGGCGTGCCGGCCCTTGCCGTGTTCCTTGTAAGACCAAGCCGCGTTCCAAAGCGTGTCGCTGCCGGTCGTTACCATCCCACCTTCGCCGCCTGTGGTGATGATCTTGTCCTGACAGAATGACCATGCCGAGATATCGCCGAAGCTTCCGGCTGGCCGGCCGCCGATCTTCGCGCCATGAGCCTGCGCACAGTCTTCGACAAGTTTCAGTCCGTGACGATCGGCAAGCTGCCTGAAGCCGGCCATGTCGCATGGCCATCCGGCCAGATGCACGCAAAGGATCGCCCGCGTACGTTCGGTGATGAGCGGTGCCACCGTCGCCGGCGTGATGTTTTGCGAGTCGGGATCCACGTCGGCAAAGACAGGTCGCGCGCCCGACATGACGATCGAGGAGGCGGAAGCCTGGAACGACCGAGGCGTGCAGATCACCTCGTCGCCAGCGCCAATACCCAGCACGGACCAGATGAGTTCCAGGGCCAGCGTGCCGTTGGACAAGGCAACGGCGTGCTTCGTATCCGACCAAGCAGCAAACGCACGTTCGAATTGGCCAACCTCTCCATCGAGACCTGCGGTCCAATAGTTGACCTTGTTGGACCGCAAGACGGCGGCGACCGCATCAATCTCTTCCTCGGTAAACGACGGCCAGGGTGGGAAGACGGTTCTATCGGTCACGTCTTGCACTTTCGGAAGCTCATTTGGTTTTCGCTGGTACGCCGACATACGTTTTGCCACCGGGAAGATTGCAGACGACCGCTGCGCCGACGCCAACCATGACGTCCTCCCCAATCCTGACGCCTTGCCGGACCGAGCAGCCGGTGCCCAGCCAGCTACGCTCTCCGACTTGGACCTCGCCGGAGAGCGTTGCGCCGGGCGCAAGATGACATGCTGCTCCGATTTGGCAATCGTGGTCGACGCGCGCGCCGGTATTTACGATCGTTCCGATGCCGATGTGCGCGCCCACGTTGATCACGGCTGCCGGGGCTGCAAAAACGCCGTCCGAGATATGCGCGTTGCGGCTGATGACCGCCGAAGGATGCAGAACCGATGGAATCTTAAATCCCTGTTCCACCAATCGCATGAAGAGATCAAACCGCATCCGGCAATCGGCGATCGCGACAATGGCCGCCGGCCATTCAGCGACGAGCTGAGGCGCCATCGCCAATGGACCAAGTAACTCGGTATTCTTCGGTGGGGCAATCGTCTGGAAGCGGTCATCCAGGAACGCGATGCGGTCAAAGCCGCAATCGATTGCAGCATCGGCCACCACGCGGCCATGTCCGCCGCATCCCAGAAGCAGGAGACGCCTGGTCATGCCTTTCGCCCACCGGTAAACCGCGACATGGTGGCCTCGCCTTCTTCGGAAACGCCGGATCGCTTCAGCACTAGCCCCACGGTACGCATGAGGATCTTGAGGTCGAGCCACATAGAGCGATGGTCCACGTACCAGACGTCAAGCTTGAACCTCTCCTCCCACGATACCGCATTGCGACCGTTGATCTGGGCCCAGCCAGTCAACCCGGGGCGCACTTCGTGACGCCGTGCCTGGGTTGGTGAATAGAGGGGAAGATACTCCATCAGCAGGGGACGTGGGCCGACCAACGACATTTCTCCCTTGAGGACATTCCAGAGCTCCGGCAGCTCATCGAAGCTGGTCGAACGGAGAAATCTGGAGAACGGCGACAGCCGCTGTTCATCCGGAAGCAATGCGCCTGTGCTGTCGCGCTCTTCGCTCATGGTCCTGAACTTGATCAGCTCAAACGGCCTACCGGCCAGCCCTGGCCGCACCTGCCGGAAGAAGACCGGATGGCCGAGATGGGCGAAGACGATCAACGCCAGAATGGCGAATAGCGGAGACAAGATCACCAACAGCGTGCCCGATGCAACGATGTCTAAGAAGCGTTTCATTCAGAGTCCACGCAAGTGTCCAAGGTGGCGGCAAGTCGTTCGGCCAACTTGGCGATATAGGACAATCCGTACGTTGTCAGCTGCGCTCGTTGCAGCAACCGTCCAGGGTTCGCGCGAATCGGGTGGCCAATTTACTGAAGCTATAATGCTCCGCGACGTGGGCGTATCCTGCTGCCCCCATTCTCAGCCGATCCGCTTGCGGAAGCCGCGCAAGAGCGCTAATGGCCTCGGCCAGCTTTTCAGGATTCTCAGGCAGTACGGTAACACCGGCACCCGCGTCCGCCACTGGATTATTGAATGCTCCGGACGCCAGGACTACTGGCCGGCCAGCAGCCATGTAGTCGAAAAGCTTATTCATGCTGATTCCGTAGCGGTAGAGGTTTGGCAAATCACGGACGCTGAGAACAAACGCATCGGCGCTCCGGGCGAGTTGCGGGATCTCGGCCTTTGGTACCGGTGGATGAAACACGACGTTGTCGAGAGCCAGTTCGGCGGCTCGAGACTTAAGCCGCTCCTTTTCCGGGCCGTCGCCGATGAGATGCAATCGAACGGGCGGCGATGGCTCTCGAGTTGCCACCAGCTTCATTGCTTCGAGCACGGTGTGCAGGGCGTTGGCCTGTCCATGAGCGCCGAAATACATGAGCTTGAACTCCGTCCTCGGTTCGTCAGGCAGCAACTCAGGCTCGGTGCCAGGAAGATCTACTCCGTTTGATATCCAAACGACTTTGTCCGCAGAAATTCCGAGCCGCTCGATGTAGTCGCCGGCCCTGGGAAGGAGCACGACGATTTTTTTCGCATCGCGATACAGACGTTTTTCGAGAGCGCGGAGAATTACGGCCAACATGCTCGTCGGCTTGAGTCGTCCCATATCGATCAGGGTTTGCGGCCAGAGATCTCGGACTTCAAAAACAAATGGAACTCGGTACCGTCTTGCCAGAACGGATCCGGCCCACGCTGCCAGAGGGTGAACACTGGAGCCGACGATCGCATCGGGCGGGTCGAGATCCTGCAGGTTCCTTCGCCGCAAAACGGCAAATGTGTAGTCCAACATATTGCGAATTCTCGCGGCTCCGTTGCCAGAGTAGCCGTGTGCGCGGAGCCGGAGGAACCGCACTCCGTCAATGAGCTGCGAGTTCTTGCCGATGCCGTCGGCAAGCGATTGCGTTCCGAGATTGTGATTGGTGCTCGCCGCGATGATGGTGGCAGTCCAGCCGTTTTCTGGAAGATGACGTGCAAGGGCGAAATGGCGTGTGCCGCCGGAGCCATCGGGGCCCTGGGCGTAGTGGTTCAAGATCCACACATGCTTCATGTAAGAGCGACCCTGCCTTTTGAGCCCACTCCAGTTGTGGTGCGC
The DNA here is from genome assembly GCA_965279065.1 of Hyphomicrobiaceae bacterium. Classification (GTDB taxonomy): domain Bacteria; phylum Pseudomonadota; class Alphaproteobacteria; order Rhizobiales; family Hyphomicrobiaceae; genus JAKAXS01. The sequence continues at coordinate 3,543,725 of OZ257134.1, read as the reverse complement.
AAGAACCGGGCGGAGTGTAGCGCCAGGGCGGTTCCGAGCCAAGATCGGGGCGTCTACCGGACGGCATCCGCCAGGCAGCTGACGACACGATCCTGGTCGGCGGACGAAAGGTCAGGGCCCATCGGCAGGCTGATAACGTGTGCCGCCATCCATGAACTTACCGGAGTGGTGCTTCCATCGGAGAAGTGCCGGTAAGCGGGCTGCTCGTTGAGCGGAACCGGATAGTGGACGGCGGTGGGCACCCCAGCCGCCTGCAACCGCACCTGCACCTCGGACCTGTGCGGCACGAGTATCGTATACTGAGCATGGACGCTCGTGCGATCGGGTCGAATCGACAGAGCCCGTGCCCCTTTGAGCGGGTGGCCGACTTCCGCCGGATCAACAGGGCCGAACCCAGGGATCGCATCCGATAGAAGTGCCGCATAGCGTGCGCCGATGCGACTCCGCTCGGAGATCTCCCATTGGAAACGCGGCAGTTTGGCGAGCGTCACAGCGCACTGTAGGGTGTCCATGCGCCCGCCGACGCCGATGCGCGTATGGACATAGCGTGCGCTTTGTCCATGCAGCCGGATCTGGCGCGAGGCAACGGCTAGCGCGTCGTCGTTGGTGAAAAGCGCGCCGCCATCGCCATAGCAGCCGAGAGGCTTGGATGGAAAGAAGCTGGTGCTGCCGAATGTCGACAGCCCGCAACTCTTGCGGCCCTGGTAGGAGGCGCCGAAGCTCTGAGCGCCATCCTCGATGACGGGTATGTTGCCGTGCTGCAGCGCCAGCGTGTTGATCGCATCCATGTTCGCGACCTGGCCATAAAGGCTGACAGGCATGATTGCCTTGGTCCGCGGCGTCATCGCCTGGGCGATCAGGTTGGGATCTATGTTTGCCGTGTCGTGCTCGATGTCGACAAAAACCGCGCGGGCGCCGGCGAGCGCGATGACCTCCGCCGTGGCGACGAAGGTAAACGGCGTCGTTATCACTTCGTCTCCGGGCCCGATGTCGAGCGCCATGAGGGCGATGAGCAGCGCCTCGGTGCCGCTTGCCACGGAGATGCAGTGCTTGGTGTCGACGAACGTGGCAAGTGCCGACTCCAACTCGCCGACTTCCGGTCCCATGATGTACTGGCCGTGATCGAGTACGGCGGCGATACGCCGATCAAGGTCGGCCTTGATGGCGGACTGCTGCACCTTGAGGTCGATGAACTGCATGGGCCTATCCGGTCAATGCCGCGGTCAATACTGCAATGGCAGCGCGATACGCCGGCCGTCCCGAGCGGACAGATACAAGGCGATCAACAGTTCGAGCGACTTCAGTCCTTCTCGGCCATCGGTTTCGGGCTTGGCTTCGCCGCGCAGCGATTTGATGACGTTGTCATAGTAAAGCGGGTGGCCGAAGCCATAGACGCTGGTCGTCTCGTAGTTCGATTGCCGGACCTGATCGTCCTCCGGCCGCTTGTCGGCGAACTCCCAATGCTGGATCTCGTTGACGGCCACGCCGCCGATGCGCACCGACCCGCGCTCTCCCAGAATGGTGATGGAGCCCTCGAGGTTCTTCGGGTAGGTCAACATCGTGACGTTGAGCGTGCCCATGGCACCACTGCGCCAGCGCAATGCGGCGACGCCGCTGTCTTCGACCTCGATGTCGCGCGCCAGCGTGCCCGTGTAGGCCATGACGCTCTCGACGGGGCCGACCAGCCAATCGAGAAGATCGATATAGTGGCTCGCCTGGTTCATGAAGGCGCCGCCATCGAACTCCCACGTGCCGCGCCATTTGGCGCTGTCGTAATAGTCTTGCGGTCGCGACCAGAACACGTTGATGGCGACCGAGTAGATGCGTCCGAAGCGATGTTCCTCGATGGCCTTGCGCAGAAGCTGCAGCGTGGCGTTGCGGCGGTTCTGCTTGACGACAAACAGCTGCACGCCGGCGCGGTCGCAGGCCTCAACCATGGCCAGGCCGTCGTTCCAGCGCGTGGCCATCGGCTTTTCGGTCATCACGTGGAAACCAGCTGCCGCGACTTCGATGGTTTGCGAGGGATGCAGGCCGCTCGGCGTGGTCAGCACCACGCAATCCGCCTTGGAAGCCTTCAGCATGTCCTTAAGGTTGGTGTGCGATGCTGCGCCGGTCGATGTCGCGGCAGCCGCGACTGCCTCTGGCGATACGTCGCAGACATCGACCAGCTCCGCGCGATCGGAGAACGTCTTGATGGCATTGATGTGGTTGTTTGCGATGCGACCGCATCCCACCAGCGCGAAGCGGATCTTCCGGTCCTTTATGGGCGTGATCATCCTGGTCCCTGCGCAGTGCGTTGACGGGGTTTCTTCTAGAGCCGGAAGACCGTGAAGCCCAGCTTGGCCAGCGCATGGCGATCATAGAGACTCTTGACGTCGGCCAGAATGGGGCTCTTACCACGGACACGCGACCTCAAGTCTTCCGGCGTCAATGACCGGTAGGCGTTGTGCCCGACCGCGACAATGAGGGCATCAACCGGTTCGTCCGCGGAGACATTTCCAAGCTCGATGCCGTAATCATCCTTGACCTCGTCAGCACTGGCAAGGGGGTCCTCCACGACCACCGACGCACCGTGCTCCTTCAGTTCCAGTGCCAGATCGACGACCTTGGAATTGCGGATGTCCGGACAGTTTTCCTTGAAGGTGATGCCCATGACGCCGATGCGGCTGCGCGGAACGTCGACCCCGCTCTTCAGCATGAGCTTGATCGTGTTGCGCGCGACGTAGCGGCCCATGTTGTCATTGATCCTTCGACCAGCGAGCACGACCTGGGGGATATAGCCGAGCTGCTCGGCCTTGTGAGTCAGATAGTAGGGATCGACGCCGATGCAGTGTCCGCCGACCAGACCGGGCCGGAAGTTGAGAAAGTTCCACTTGGTTCCGGCGGCCTTCAACACTTCCGCCGTGTCAATGCCGACGCGCGCGAAGACGATGGAGAGTTCGTTCATCAGCGCGATATTGAGGTCGCGCTGCGTGTTCTCGATCACCTTGGAGGCCTCGGCCACCTTGATGCTGCTGGCCACGTGGGTGCCTGCCGTGATGATCTGCCTGTAGAGTGCGTCGACGATCTCGGCCGTTTCGGGTGTGGATCCGCTTGTGACCTTTACGATGGTCGGCAGCCGGTGTTCCCTATCGGCCGGGTTGATGCGCTCCGGACTGTAGCCGCAAAAGAAGTCACGATTGAATTTCAAGCCGGACGCCGCTTCCAGGGCAGGGACGCAAACCTCTTCGGTGGCACCGGGGTAGACCGTCGATTCGTAGATCACGATCGCGCCCTTCGGCATGACCTTGCCGACGGTGGTGGAGGCCTTGATGAGAGGGCTCAGGTCCGGGCGATTGGCACTGTCGATGGGGGTGGGAACGGTGACAATGAAGAAGCGGCAGCTTGCCAATTCGGCGGGATCGCTGGTGAAGGTCAGGTGGCGTGCAGCCAAGAGTTCGTCGTGATCGACCTCGAGCGTGGCGTCGATGCCGTTGCGCAGTTCATCAATGCGAGCCTGATCGATGTCAAAGCCAACGACGTTGCGCTTTCTGCCGAACTCGACCGCCAGGGGCAGACCGACGTAGCCCAGCCCAATCAGGGCAATGTTTCCGTCAACAGCTCTTGTGCTCATTTCAGGCGCCTCATCCGAGGTTGATCGAGGCATCTGCGACATCAGCCGGCTGATCGGCGTAAACTTTGTAATCGCTAGCCAAATGAACTCGCCCGATCGGGCGGTGGACCGATACCGCACTCGCGTTCGTCATGGCAAGGAATTTGAGGCCGCCTGTCTGATTGTAGCAACAGTTCTGCCGATTCCCCTCGCCAGGCTCAGCTCGTCGGCTCGCAGTTTCTCCGAGTTGCCATATGGTTGGTCACGCTGCTGACTGGCAGGTGATCTACATCTTGAATGGAGCGATATATAATCGTTTGAGCACAGCCTACCATTCCAGAAAACACGGCCAACCGAACACGGTAAGAGAACGCGCACAAATGAAGCGCCCTTAGAATTGGATTCAGCTGCGACGGCGATGACCGCCGGGACCAGGGGGTGGCGCTACAGGTTCGGCCGGCCAGCAACAGAGGGCTCCGGCCACGCGTCAGTTCGACAACTGAAATTATTTGGCGTATTGACCTTGGCTCTAGAACAGACCCAGGTCCGTCGATGGCTGATGACAAGATTTCCGCGCGCGCGGCCCTTCATCTGGTCTTGAACGATTTTCGTCCTGATTATCGCGTTCTAAAGGAGACCGTGGCCCTTACGCAGAATGGGTGGCAGACGTCTGTCTTCGCGATGGGTGGCAGGGGCCTACCCCCGCGAGAATTGGTCGACGGCGTCAGCGTTTCACGCATGCCAATCCGCTCGTGGGTGTTGAAACTCGGCATTGCCGGACTCGCGCTCAAGTATGTCGAGTGCGCGTGTCGAATGATCTGGCGCGGTTGGCGCATGAAACCCAATGTCGTTCATGCACACGATCTGAACGCGCTACCCTTGGGCTGGCTCATTTCTCGCCTGACGGGCGCCGCCTTAATTTACGACAGTCACGAGTACTGGGCGGACGGCAGCCATCGGCGGAACTTCTCAGTACTGTTGTTCAATGCCGCGTTGATAATGGAGAAGCCTCTCGCTGGCCGTGCAAAGGGTGTTATTGCCGTCTCCGACGGCATAGCCGATTTGTTGCAGGAACGGCTTAAGCTATCGCGGCGCCCCGCGGTGGTCCGAAATATTCCAGAACGTGCAAGAGAAGAAAATCCGTTCGATCTGCGGGCGGAATTCAATTTGAGCAGAAATGCCACCATCTTTGTATTTATCGGCGGTATTGCTCCTCATCGAGGGGTAGAGAGCATATTGAGCGCGCTGCCCCATTTGCCACCTGAGACCTATTTGATTTTTGTCGGTTCGGCATCGTTGCCAGCTTGGATAATCCCCAGACTGCCCGAGGGGATGAACGCCAAGCTGCGCTTCAAGCCTCCGGTGCCACCTAGAGAGGTCTCTCTTTGGGTCTCAGGCGCCGATATTGGCCTGGTTGCTACTGAAAAATCCGGTCTCAGCCATATACATTCTCTGCCAAACAAGCTGTTTGAGTACATTCAAGCCGGCCTCGCGGTGATTGTGTCCGACCTGCCAGAGATGAGTCGTGTCGCCAGAGAGTATAGATGCGGCCGTATATTCCCCTCCGGCGATGCGTCCGCGCTGGCCGCGGTGATGTCGGGTCTGGCGTCCCATCCGGACGAATTAGCGCGGCTCAAATCAGCTGCGCGCGAGGCAGGCCGAGAACTGGTGTGGGAAAAGGAGCGGGAGAAGCTCGTTTCTCTCTATGGCACGACAGGTCTCCCGCAATGAATAATGCCGCGTCGGCATGGCATGAAAGACTGCGTCCGGCCGTCGGGACGGTTCGTTATCGATTGCAATATCCCGGACAGAGATAGCACGTAGGAATGCCGCACCTCCGCATCGCTCACCTGACGTCGGTACATTCGCGCTACGATACGCGGATCTTCCTCAAGGAATGCCGCAGCCTTGCCGCGGCCGGTCATCAGGTCGTCCTGGTCGTCGCGGATGGTCTGGGCGAGGAACAAAGGGACGGGGTGGGGATCGTCGATGTCGGCAAGTCGCGGGGACGGCTGGCGCGCATGCTTGGCGCCACGCGCCGTGTGATGAGCCAGGCCGTGTCGCTTGACTGCGATGTCTATCATTTGCATGATCCCGAGCTGCTGCCCGTCGCGCTGGCACTGAGGCGACGCGGTAAGCACGTGATCTTTGATGCCCACGAGGATCTGCCTAGCCAAATCCTGTCCAAGACCTACCTCCATCCCACCGTTCGGCAATTCGTCGCGATGATCGTCGGTCGCTTTGAACACTTTGCCTGCGGACGTATCGACGCCGTGGTCACCGCAACGCCCTCGATCCGCGACACGTTTGTTGCCAGGAATACTGCAGCTGTCGACATCAACAATTTTCCTCTGGCCGGAGAACTGGAAGCCGACACTTCGGGCCACGCCAAAGCGCGGGAGGTCGCCTATGTCGGCGGGATCACGGCGGCTCGCGGGATCGGCGAGGTCGTCTCCGCGCTGGCGTTGACGAAATCGGGGGCGCGCCTGAACCTGTGCGGCGGCTTCCAGGAGGCACAGGTCAAGGCACGGGTGGAGGGGTCCCCCGGTTGGCCGCATGTGAACGCGCTGGGGTTTGTATCGCGAACGGGGGTGGCCCGCGTCCTTGGACGATCGGCGGCTGGGCTTGTCACGTTTCTGCCTGAGCCCAATCACATCCACGCGCAGCCCAACAAGATGTTCGAATACATGTCGGCGGGACTACCGGTTATCGCCTCGAATTTTCCCCTGTGGCGCGACATCATCGAAGGGAACGATTGCGGGATTTGCGTGGATCCCACCGATCCGCGTGCCATTGCGGCAGCGATCGACACCCTGGTGGAGGATCCGAGCCTGGCTGGCCGCATGGGCGAGAATGGCCGGCGTGTGGTTCTTGCGCGGTACAATTGGGGGCTGGAAGAAAAGAAGCTGCTAGAGCTCTACAGTAGATTTTTGCCGTCGATCCGGTAAGCCGTCCTTTGTCGAACCCCTCGTCCAGAGCGAAACCAGACCATGAAGACGATTGCCACTGTCGTCGGCGCCCGACCGCAATTCATCAAGGTAGCTCCTGTCAGCAAGGCGCTCGCCGAGACCGGCGCGGTCCGAGAAGTATTGATCCATACCGGCCAGCATTTCGATGCCGAGATGTCCGACGTCTTCTTCACCGAGCTGGGCATCAAGAAGCCCGACCACAATCTGGAGATCCATGGCGGTGGGCATGGGGCGATGACAGGCGCCATGCTTCAGAAGCTCGAACCGGTGTTGGAAACCCTGCGCCCCGACTGCGTTCTGGTCTACGGCGATACCAACTCGACGCTGGCCGGCGCCCTCGTGGCCGCCAAGCTGCACATTCCCGTCGCACATGTCGAGGCCGGGCTGCGGTCCTTCAACCGCACCATGCCCGAGGAGGTCAATCGCGTCGTCGCCGACCATCTATCCGACGTTCTTTTTGCTTCGACGGACGTTGCCATGTCGAACCTCGAACGCGAGGGGATCAGCGGCAGCCGTGTCAGCCAAGTCGGCGACGTGATGCTCGACGCTGCCCTGCAGTTTTCCGAACGCGCCAGCCAAAGCACGATTCTCGCGTCTCTGGGTGTCGAGCCTGGCGGCTACGTCCTGGCGACAATTCATCGGGCGGAGAATACCGACAGCCTGTCACGGCTCAAGAACATCGTAGCCGCGTTGGACGCCGTGGCGGGGCACCTACCTGTCGTGCTGCCGCTGCACCCGCGCACTGCCGCGCGAATGGGCACTGTTGGCATGGCCTTCAGCAAGGTCAAGACGACGTCTCCGTTGGGCTATCTCGATATGGTCGCGCTAGAGTCGCAAGCTGCAGTGATCGCCACGGACTCGGGCGGCGTGCAGAAGGAAGCGTTCTTCTACAAGGTGCCATGTGTGACATTGCGAGACGAGACCGAATGGAGCGAACTCGTCGATCTGGGCTGGAACCGGTTGGTTCCTCCGGAGCGTGGCGCCATAGCAGAGGCTGTCCTGCAAGCCGTCGGCACCAAGGGTGAGGATGCCCAGCCCTACGGGGACGGCAAGGCGGCGCAGGCGATCGCCAGAGTTCTCTCCGAAACGCCGACTTGAGGACGTTCTACCCATGACCCAGCCCCATTTCGTCCACGAGAGCGCCTACGTCGACGACGGAGTCCAGATCGGCGAAGGCACCAAGATCTGGCACTTCAGCCATATCCTTTCCGGAAGCCGGATTGGTCGCAACTGCACGGTCGGCCAGAACGTCGTCATCGGTCCGCACGTGACCGTCGGAGACACGTGCAAGATCCAGAACAACGTCTCGCTCTACAAGGGCGTGACACTCGAAGACGGAGTTTTTTGCGGACCATCGTGCGTCTTCACCAACGTTGTGAACCCCAGGGCCGAATTCGAACGCAAGGACGAATTCAGGGAGACGCGCGTGCGCCGCGGCGCCACCATCGGAGCGAATGCTACCATCGTTTGCGGCAACGAGCTTGGTGCGTACTGCCTGATCGCCGCCGGTGCCGTCGTCACAAAACCGGTGCCGGCCTTCGCCCTGATGGCGGGTATGCCGGCGCGGCGCATCGGATGGGTGTCGCGGGCCGGGGAGATCCTGGACGAAACCCTGGTCTGCCGCCGAACCGGCGAACGCTATCGCGAACAGGACGACTCGCTGTCGGTCGTGGATTAGACTCTGGGGCCGCCGTCTGAGAGCGTCAGTTTTTTTTCCACCGGCGTTTAGCGAGTCTCATAGGCTCGGTCGCACGATACGGAGACCTGGTATCAAGCAGCCGCGGAGTCGTCCCCGAGAACGAAGAACTTTGCCCACATTCCTCGTTCTAGCCGATGGTGATCATGTCCCCGCGCCCAAAAGGGCTTCGAGGGTCGCATAACTAAGATAGTTGATAAGCACCGCTCTGTGCTTGCTTTGGAAAACGCAGAATGCCCCGGTGGCAACCGCACTGTGCCCCCGCGTCCTTGACGTCATTGAGTTTGCCAACCAGAGCTGATGCTTACCCCTCCAGTTGGCTTTTACATCGAGCGATGCCAATACTGCCTGGTTGCCAACTTGTTCGCTATCTCCGATATATTAGATTGGTAGCGGGGCGCTGACTGCACACTCACTTTTGGACGCCAAGAGAAAACTTGCGGTCAGCCTGAGCCAGTGTGGCTATTCCGCCGCCGTAACAAAAAGGCATGAAGCATTCCGTGGCAAACTCCTCGATCGTAGAATAATCAGGTTCGCGCTTTTCGCGCGATGCCGTGCTGTCCAGCAGCAGTAGCTCATCTACTTCCTTCTCATTGAAGTACGTATTGCATTCAGCGGATCCCGACATACCGCGGCCCGGCTTATCGCATAACCTTTACGAGGCCCCATTTCGCAAAAGTAGAGCAGGAATGAGCCGACGTTTCAGCATGCGAATTTCACAAAGTTTCGTAGTAGCCGCATTCCGAATTTATGACTTTTTTCGGGATGAAACTGCGTGCCGACAATGTTGCCGCGACCGTAGGCGCAGACGAACTCGTTGCCATGAGTGCAGGTTGCGATTACGTCGTCGGGATTATTGCATTGCGCGTAGTACGAGTGGACGAAGTAGAACCTCTGCTCATCTTCCGTCTTCTCGATCAAGGGATTGTCGCGAGTGACAGAAATTGTATTCCAACCCATATGCGGCACCTTGAACGGTGATCTCGGTGGAAATGAGAACTTGACGAATTCGGCGTCGATGAAGCCAAGGCCACGCGCGTTGCCGTTCGAACGCGCCTCCTCGCTACCATTGCTGAGCAATTGCATGCCGAGGCAAATGCCAAGAATTGGAACGCGCTCGACCAACACCTTCTGCCGCAAAGGATCGACAAAGCCCAAACGGTGAAGGGTCTCCATCGCGACACCAAATGAACCTACGCCGGGGAGCAGGAGGGCCCTGGCGTTCAGGATCTCCTCGACGGAGGACGCGACAACCGGCTGAGCACCGATATGTCTTAGCATATTCGCAACGGAACCAATATTTCCGATGCCGTAGTTGACGATTGATATCACGTTGGGACCGCGGACTCTTGCATATTGCTACGCTGTGAGACCTCCCCGCCTTGTTGATGCCGGCAACGACTGAGCCACTATCTACGGCTCGAGCATCAACTTGACAAGCTGCGACCGTATCCGACGTTCCAGCCAGCCGGTCGTGATACGACAGTTGCTACTTGTAGATTTGCTGAGCGGATAGAGCGTTGCGCTTGGTGTCTGCGCGCTCTCTATGTGGACAGATCAAAGCCCGCGCGGGTTGGGTGGGCCTGTCGGCACAATAACAGAACTGCATAGGGTCCGCCGTGCTCTCCGCGACAAGTCACAATCCAAAGTCGGATTGCCGGTAGCGTGTGTCCAGCCTGTTGCCGGCATACCGGCCAGATTTGTAAAACAGTGCGCTGGCGGAGGGAGTGGGATTCGAACCCACGAGACGGTTACCCGCCCACACGCGTTCCAGGCGTGCGCCTTCAACCACTCGGCCATCCCTCCAGGCACTCTTGCGAGCGCGGCGCACTATACCCAGATGGGCCTTTAGCGCAATATGATCCGGCATTAGCCGCGCCACCGATTCTCGGAGCATCGCCTTGGCCGTATTCCGCTTTCTCGCAGCCGTCTTTCTTCTGGTGGCCGTTATCGCACTGGTCACGGATCTCAGCGGGCCGCTGTCGGCCGGGCAGCCGTTCTCGGCGACGACTCTGGAAGCGCAATGGCGGGAGATGGCGCCTGCAACCTTGCAGTCGACGAAGGCTGCGGTGCAGCAGGCGACGGCGCCTTGGCTCTGGGATGGCGTGATCTGGCCAGTGCTGAGCGTGCCGACGTTTCTGCTGTTCGGCCTGCTGGCATTGTGGTGCGGCTATGCCGGGCGGCGGCGGCACAAGGTGAACATCTTCGTCAACTGACCGAGATCACGCGCCGCAGCGGCTTAGCGGGCCGCTTTGCCGGCGGGGCCAGTGTTGACTAATGAGGCCGTGGCGCCGATCGGCGTGCCGCTCGACAGGTCGTCGACGATGCCGATCGCCATCAACACGAGAACGACGCTGACGAGTGCCAGGACCATGTTGGCATGGCTGCGGTTCAGGGCGGCGATATGCGCGTCCTCGACGGCGACGTCGGCGTTCGGCGACTTGAGGCCGAGCATCTTGTGGCGCAGCGAGCGGCGCACGTGGCCGCGGTCGATCATGGGCAGGCGCGCGCGCTCGGCAATCTTGCGGGCGATCTCGGGGTAGGGAAAGCACGGGTCGATGCACTTCTCGCTGACGTAGCCCAGCGGTATGGTCTTGCCGTCCTTGAGGTGGAGGCGCGCGCCCTGCAGCAGCATCGGCACCATGGCGCCGCCGTAGATCTCACGCCGCGTCTCGACGGAATGGATGTCGTCGTAGGGAACCTCGTACGTGCGATAGCGCAACATCGGCGTCGGGCCGCGGCCGGAGGGCAGCGTCATCTTCACGCTGGTCTCGCCAAGGTGAACCTTGGCGCGCAGCGAGAACATCAATTCGATGACGATCAGGGCCATGATGATGGTGAAGCCGGCGGCGACGATCCCCAGGCCAATCGTGTCCTGCCAGAGGCCGCTCTTGACGCGCATAAAGAGCATGGCGGGAAGGCTGACGAAGAATGGGAGCAGGATGAGAAACAGAAAGCAGAACAATGTCTTGCGACCGCCGCTGGCACTGTATTCGACACGTTCGTGCTGATTTGCTGCAGCTGCCTGGTTCACTCGTGTAACTCCCCTGGTGCCTGCTGCGTACTATCGGCTCAGAAGCCGGTCCAATCTAACCCCTAGTGCTTCACCGGATGATGTCACGCCCGGTCGAAGCCACTATATCAGAGCAAAGGCCGGCGAAAACAGGAGTTAACCCATGCTGTTCTCACGCAAGAGCGCACAGTTGCCGACGGCCGAGACGGCTCTGAAGGGCCGCTCAGCGCCCCTGCCGACGGCGGAAGAGCATTTCATCTTCGGCCGCCCGCTGAAGGGGCCGTATCCGGAGGGCACCCAACTGGCGATGTTCGGGATGGGCTGTTTCTGGGGCGTGGAGCGAAAGTTCTGGCAGTTGTCCGACGGCATCTGGATCACGGCCGTGGGCTATGCCGGCGGGCTGACGCCCAATGCGACCTACGACGAAGTCTGCACGGGCCGGACCGGCCACAACGAGGTGGTGCTGGTGGCGTTCGATCCCAAGACGATCAGCTATGGACAGCTGTTGAAGACGTTCTGGGAAGGCCACGATCCGACGCAGGGCATGCGGCAGGGCAATGACGCTGGTACGCAGTACCGGTCGGGGATCTATACGTTCTCGGAGGCACAGCGGGCGGCCGCCGAGACGACCAGGGCCGAGTACCAGAAGCGGCTGTCGGCGGCGGGCTACGGCGCGATCACAACGGAGATCCTGCCCGCACCGGAGTTCTACTTTGCCGAGGACTATCACCAGCAGTACCTAGCGAAGGTGCCGCACGGGTATTGCGGCGTGGGCGGCACGGGGGTCGGTTGCCCGTTGCCGACCGGCGTTGCCGCGGAGTGAACTGGTTGACGCGTGATGCGCCATAGGCGCGTCACGCACACCGGCGTGAGCTGCTCAACTCAGCGCTTGCGGAAGGCGATGCTGTAGGCGAACGGAGTCTTCGACGCGCCCATGTGGACGACCACATTCCAGGCACCGGACGTCGGGGCGGGAATTTGCGCCGGCAGCTTCTGATAGAAGCCGCCGTAGTAATGGAATTTGCGGCCATCGATGAACTGAGTGAGATTCTCGTCGTCCATCAGCATGACGGAGCACTGATGCGAACACGTCACCTCGGCCAGGTCACCGGCCTTCAGGGTGTCGCGCGCATGCATGAAGGGAAAGCGTGCGTCGCTCGTCGGGGATCGCGCAGTTCTCGGAGAGGGCGTCGGTGCAGTGGCCGTGGCTGACGTCGTCATTTGCCGCAAACCTCAAATGGCAAGGCGGGGATTTCCATGAAGTATGGGCCAATTGCCTTACGAGTCCGTGAACGCCGATTAGTATCGGCAGGCGGCGCACTGTCTGTAGACGAAGTTTTATCATTGAATTGCAACGATTTTTTGCAACGCAACATTAACTCGATCGCGGTTAGCTTCTGACGTCGCGTTCGTTAGGGGCTGCAGTCAAACTATGTTTATTGAGGGCACGTTTCTCGCCGGCCTGGGTCAGCGCATCGTTGACTGGGTCAGGCCGAGCCACCGCATGGCGCAGGCGCAGGCCGACCTCGAAATCGCACGGGTGACGCAGCTGCGGCTGCTCGATGCGCTCGATACGCTGCCGGAAGGCATCGTCATCCTTGACGCCGAAGGCCGATACGTCGCCTGGAACAAGCAGTATCTCGCGATGTACCCCAACACGGCCGATCTCATTCAGGTCGGCGCCACGCTGGAAGACGCGGTTCGGGCGGGCATCGCGCGCGGCGAATATCCAGAGGCGGCTGGCCGCGAAGAGGACTGGCTCGCAGAGCGTCTCGTTCGCCTGCGCAATCCGGGTCCGCGCTACGAGCAGGCGTTGTCGGACGGGCGCTGTACCCTGATCGAGGACCGGCCGATGCCGGACGGCGGTCTCGTCAGCCTGCGCGTGGACATTACCGAGATGAAGCAACGCGAGGCGTCGTTCCGGCTGCTGTTTGAGAGCAATCCGTTGCCGATGCTGGTTTGCCGGCGCGGAACCTGGGACATCGCGGCGGCCAATGACGCCGCGCTGGCACACTACGGCTATACATCGCCGGAGATGACGCGGCTGCCTCTGGCGGCCATTCACTGCGCCGTCGAAGCCGGCGCTTTGCCCGGCGAGACGCAAGCGGACGTCACGCAGGCCTTCGCGGGACGCACGTTCAAGCATGTGCGGCGCAACGGCGAGATCATCGAAGTCGAATTGCGCGCTTCGTGCCTCAGCTACGACAACGAGCCCTGTGTGCTGCTGGCGGTGATCGACATCACGGACCGCCGGCGCAGCGAATATCGTGTCGTGCATCTGGCCCGCCACGATGCGTTGACCGGTTTGCCGAACCGCTTCTCGTTGACGGAAGTCATGCAGCAGGCGGTGCGGGACACGTCGCACGGCCGCTCCGGCGCGCTGCTGTTTCTGGATCTCGACAAGTTCAAGGCGGTCAACGACACGCTGGGGCACGCGGCAGGCGATGCGCTGCTCAAGGAAGTGGCGCGGCGCTTGCGGAGCTGTGTCCGCGACCAGGACATGGTGGCGCGGCTTGGCGGCGACGAGTACGGCATCCTGCTCAAGGACGACTGCACGCGGCTGGAGGCAGCGATGATCGCGCGGCGTATCCTGGCGGATATGCGCACGCCGGTAACCGTGCAGGGGCGGCAGCTGCACGTCGGCGTCAGCATCGGCATCGCCATGCTGCCGGAAGACAGCTCAATGCCCGACGAATTGTTCCGCTGCTCGGACGTGGCCATGTATGTGGCCAAGCAGGATGGCCGCGGCGCCTTCCGCTTCTTCGAGCCGGAGATGGACGAGAAGATCCGCGCGCGCAGCTCCCTTGAAACCGATCTGAAGCACGCGATCGCGAACGACGAATTGAACGTCTACTATCAGCCGCTGGTGGCGCTGGACAGCGGCGAAGTCACCTGCATGGAGGCGCTGGTGCGCTGGCACCATCCGCAGCACGGACTGGTTTCACCGGTCGAGTTCATCCCGATCGCGGAGGAAACGGGCATGATCGTCGACCTCGGCGATTTCGTGATGCGCCGGGCGTGCCGGGATGCTGCCTCCTGGCGTGATGGAATTAAGGTCGCGGTCAATGTCTCGGCCCTCGAACTCGACCGAGCCGGGTTCTTCGACCGGTTGAAGGCTACACTGGAGCAGAGCGGCCTGCCGCCGCGGCTGCTGCAGATCGAGGTGACGGAATCTGCCGTCATGAGCAACATCGACAGCGCCATCGCCGTTTTGACGCAAATTCGGGCGCTCGGTGTCGAGGTCGCGATGGACGATTTCGGTACCGGGTATTCGTCGCTGTGCTCGCTGCGGACATTCCCGTTCGACAAGATCAAGATCGATCGCGCGTTTATTCGCGACGCATCGATTTCGACAGACGGGTACGACGTCCTTTCAGCAATCGTCGGCCTGGCTCAGGCACTCGGCATGACGACGACGGCGGAAGGCGTCGAGAACGCCGAGCAGAGGCGGATCGTCGAAGGGCTGCGGTGCACCGAGATGCAAGGTTATCTGTTCAGCCCGGCCAAGCCGCTCGGCGAATTGGGCTCAATCCTGGGCCGGCTCGCCGAGGTCGCGTAGCGACACGCGGCCGACGGCTATTCCTTCTTGGTCTTCTCGACTGGTTTTGCCGCGGCCGCTTTTGTAGGGGCGGCCTTCTTTTCCGTCGGCTTGGCAGGGGGTGTTGCCGCTGCCGGCTTCGCGCCGGCAGGCTGTGTCCCAGCAGCGGGCTTGCCCGCCTTCGCCTTGTGGCCCGTGGTCGAGGCTACGGTCGGTGCCGGCAGCTTGATATCGCTGCCTGTCGCCAGAACGGTGCGGCACTCGGAGGGCAAGTCGTCCAGCGTGACAGGCCGCTTGGGTGGCGTCGGCTTGACGACGATTTTCGGCTCTCCGGGTGGCCTCGGCTTGGGTTTGCGCGTCAGCAATTTGAACCAGTCGTCCAGTTCCTTGCCGCAACCGTCGTCGCCGGGAACAGGGGCTTGCGGCTTGCAGCCGGCGGAGCCTGCCGGGCAGCCGATGCGAACGTGGAAGTGATAGAAATGGCCCCAGTAGGGGCGGACCTTGTTGAGCCAGCGCCGGTCGGTGCCGCCAGCATCGCACAGCGCCTTCTTGATCGCCGGGTGCACGAGCACACGCTCTACCTTGGAATAAGAGGCGATGCGCTTGATGATCTTCACGCGCGAATCCGTCCAGACCTTGGGATCGACGGACAGGCTGTCATCCGCCAGCATCGAGGTGGCGGACAGTGTCTCGCGCTCCTTCTTGCTGAGGCGGTGATCCGGCATCGGCGTGAACCAGATGTCGGCGTCGAGGCCAAGCTGATGGCTGGCGTGTCCGGTCAGCATGGGGCCACCACGCGGCTGGGAGAGGTCGCCGACGAGCAGGCCCGGCCAGCCGTCCTCCTTCACTTCCCCGGCGAAGCGTTCCAGCAGCGCGATCAGATCGGGGTGACCCCACGTGCGGTTGCGGGAGAGACGCATCGCCTGCCACGTCGGCCCGTCGACGGCGAGCGGCTTGGCGCCCGCGAGGCAGCCGCGAGCATACGTGCCGATGGCGCGTGCGGCGAGTGGTGCGGGGTTCTTGGCGGCGCCGAACAGGGTCTTGGCGGCGATCAACTTCGGCTTCGATTTGCCTTCCGGTGCAGGCTCGGGGGGTGAGACCGTTTCGGCGGGGGCATCACCCGCAGGCGGCGCCGGAGGGTCTGCCGCGTCGGGTTTCACTGCTGCCGTGGACTGCGGGGCAGCCTTGACATCCGGCGCTGTTGCCGGTGCGGCTGCGGTTTGCGGCGGCGCGTCGGGCGTGGTGCCCGGCTCGGCGGGAGCTTCGTCATTGGTGCTGGCCGCGGGGGCGGGCTGTGCCGGTTGCGGCGTCGGGGGGGCGGTTGCAGTCTGCTGCTTGTCGGTTTCAGTTTTGGACGCCGCTGCCTCGGGCCGCTTTGGCGATGCGGCCTTTGCAGCCAGGGCGGCCGCGGCGGCTGCATTGGCCGGCGCAGACGGGGGCGAGACCGGCTCGGCTGACGCCGGGCAGGCGAGGAGGGTCGCCAGACAGAGTGCGGCGGCTATCCCGCTGCGCATCGCGAAGTTCTCCCGCTTTGCGCCGCATCCTACCGTGTCCGAAGGCCAAAATGCGACAGACAAGACGCGTGCGGGTGACTTTCCCATGGCCTGTGTACGCCGCGTCGGAGGTTAGCCGTGGCGTGCTACAGATCAGGAACTGTTGAGGAAACGTATCGCGGGGCCGTGAGATGGTCGACATCGTCAGCACTGGAGAGCGGGACGCGGCGTCCCATCTTATCTTTGCGCACGGTGCGGGAGCGGGGCTTTCGAGCGCGTTCCTGGAGAGATTCGCTTCGCTCATGTCAGCGGCGGACGTATGCGTGCATCGCTTCGATTTCGCCTACATGGCGGCGCGCCGCGACGGCGGATCGAAACGGCCTCCGCCGCGCGCCGAAACGTTGTGCGGGGAATATGAAGCGGTCGTCGCGCAGGTGTCCAAGTCGTTGCGTCGGGGGCAGCGATTGTTCATCGGCGGCAAGTCGATGGGCGGACGCGTGGCGAGCATGGTGGCGGACAAGCTTTTCGACACAGGCGCAATCGCGGGGCTCGCGTGCATCGGCTATCCGTTTCATCCCGTCGGGCAGCCGGCAAAGCTGCGCACGGCGCACCTGCAGACGTTGCGCTGTCCGGCGTTGATCGTGCAGGGAACGCGCGATCCGTTCGGCACGCGTGACGAGGTGGCCGGGTATGGCCTGTCGCCGGCGATCACGCTGCGCTGGATCGAGAACGGCGATCACGATCTGAAAGGCGCCGGCCGCGGCGTGATGGAGGGCGTGGCCGACACCGTGAAGGCGTTCGTCGCCTCACCCGTGTGAGACGTTGCGGTGACGGGCTTTGACAGCGCGTTCCAAGGCGGCGACGATCAGGCGATCGAGATTGAACTTGGCCGCGAGCATTTCCAGGAAGCGGCGTTCTTCCGAGCGGAATTTCAGATCGGTCTCGACGACTTCGCAGGCCAGGACGTAGGCGGTTTCGCGCAATTCAGCGGGTAGGGCCTCGCTGACGCGATCGAGGACGGCTTCGACGCCGCCCGGCTTGCTCAGCAACTGGCCGCAGGCCTGGGCTTCGTCGCTGAACCAGTCCCGCTCGTAGCCTTTGAAGGCCGGCAGCTCGTGCACGATCGAGCCGATGCGGGTCAGTTCATCCGTCGACACCGTGCGGTCGACGGTGGAGGCGGTGAACATGCAGTAGATGAGCGCCTCCGGCGGAGAGAGCCGCTTGGTCATGGGAACCTCGTTGGTGATGTTTCTGTCCGCTCGTTGCCGGGCGTATGGCGCCCGGATGTGGTGAGATCACGGCAAGTGTGACATCGGTCGGTGTGATAGGGCCGATGTTGGTCTTAGCAGCAGCGGCTGATCTTGCCGCCTTTGGCGCCGTAGCGGCTGTCTTGGCGTTCGCGAAAGAACTCGGCGTAGGTCATCACCGGCTCGCCGGGATGGGCGGAGCGGCGGTGCGCCACATAACTGTCGTAGTCCGGCACGCCGATCATCAGGCGGGCGGTCCTGCGAAACTGGCGATAGAGATGGCTGAGCTGATGCGGCATGGCTGTCACTCCGCCGGCTGCGCGAATTCGACTTCGCTGGCGGTGACGCGCGGGTTGCCGAGGGCGTTCCACGCGGCGCGGATGCCGAACGCCAGCATCGACAACACGAGCGCGACGAAGATGCCGGCCATGGTGGCGTTGAGATAGTCGTTGAAGACGATGCGATGCATGTCGTCGAGCGACTTGGCGGGCGCCAGGATCTGGCCGGCGGCGAGCGCGTCGCCGAATTTGTGGGCGTGTGAAAGGAAGCCGATCGCCGGATTCTCGTGAAACACCTTTTGCCAACCGGCGGTGAGGGTGCAGATCAGGATCCAGGTGGCCGGCAGAATGGTGATCCAGGCATAGCGCTCGCGCTTCATGCGGAACAGGACGACGGTGCAGAGGATGAGGGCGATGGCGGCCAGCATCTGGTTGGCGATGCCGAACAGCGGCCATAGCGTGTTGATGCCGCCAAGCGGATCGACGACGCCCTGGTAGAGGAAGTAGCCCCAGGCGCTGACGGCCAGCAGCGTGGCGAGGATGTTGGGACCCCACGCCTGCGTATCGCGGAACGAGGGGATCATCTGACCGAGGAAATCCTGGAACATGAAGCGGCAGACGCGGGTGCCGGCGTCGATGGTCGTCAGGATGAAGAGCGCCTCGAACAGGATGGCGAAGTGATACCAGAAGGCCTTGAAGGCATCGCCGCCGATGACGCGCGACAGAATCTCGGCCATGCCGACGGCCAGCGTCGGCGCGCCACCGGTGCGGGAGAGGATGGTGCTTTCGCCGACCTGCTGGGCGGTCTGCGTCAGCATCTCCGGCGTGACGACGAAGCCCCAGCCGGAGATGGTGGCGGCGGCTTGCTCTGCCGTGGTGCCGATGACGGCTGGCGGACTGTTCATGGCGAAGTAGATGCCGGGTTCCAGCGCCGTGGCGGCGATGAGTGCCATGACGGCAACGAAGCTTTCCATCAACATGGCGCCGTAACCGATGACGCGGGCGTGCGCCTCGTTCTCCAGCATTTTTGGCGTGGTGCCGGACGAGATCAGGGCGTGGAAGCCGGAGACGGCGCCGCAGGCGATGGTGATGAAGAGGAAGGGAAACAGCGTGCCCTTGAAGACCGGGCCCGTACCGTCGACGAACTGCGTGACGGCTGGCATCTTCAACTCGGGCATGACGATAAAGATGCCGATGGCGAGGCCGACGATCGTGCCGATCTTGAGGAACGTCGACAGGTAGTCGCGCGGAGCCAGCAGCAGCCACACGGGCAACACCGAGGCGATGAAGCCGTAGGCGATCAGCATCAGGGCGAGGGCTTCGCCAGAGAAGGTGAACATCGCAGCGGTGTCAGGGTTTTCCGCGATCAGCTGACCGCCCCAGATCGAGGCCATCAGCAACACGAAACCGATGAGCGACATCTCGCCGATCTGGCCGGGGCGCAGGTAGCGGCCGTAGATGCCCATGAAGATGGCGATCGGCATGGTGGCGAAGACGGTGAAGGTGCCCCAGGGGCTGTGCGCCAAAGCCTTGACGACGACGAGGGCGAGCACGGCCAGCAGGATCACCATGATCATAAGCACGCCGACGAGGGCGATGGTGCCGGCGGCGGGCCCCATCTCAGAACGGATCATATCGCCGAGGGAACGGCCGTCACGGCGCGTCGAGGCCCACAGCACGATGAAGTCCTGAACGGCGCCGGCAAAGACGACGCCGGCCAACAGCCACAGCGTGCCGGGTAGGTAGCCCATCTGGGCGGCGAGCACGGGGCCGACGAGAGGTCCGGCGCCGGCTATGGCGGCGAAGTGGTGGCCGAACAGCACCCAGCGATCGGTGGGGCAATAGTCGAGGCCGTCGTTGTGGCGCACGGCCGGCGTTGGGCGGTTGGCGTCGAGCTTCAGGGCGCGATTGGCGATGAAGGTCGAGTAGTAGCGGAAGGCGATGAGGTAGGTGCAGATGGCCGCGGCGACGAGCCAGACGGCGTTGATCGGCTCGCCACGCGAGAGCGCCACGATGCCGAGCGCGACGGCGCCGACGACGGCAACGAGGGCCCAGACGAGATGCGGTATTTGGCGTGGCATGCGTGGCGTCCTCCCGCGGCTGTTCTAGGTGCCTCGGTTGGGCGCGCCGCTGGCGGATATGAATGCCGGATGCGGGCGAATTTGGAAAGGGCGATGGTCTTCAGGCAAAGTCGGGAGATACGGGGATGGCGTCGCTTTTCCTGGTCTAGACATCGGTGGCATCGCTTCCCATAGTCGGGGCTCGTGATCGCGATGGCTTTGAGAAAGGTCTCAATTCGACAATGCGTTGTGTCAATGTCCGGTATCGCTTCCTGCTTGTCATCGCCTTTGCCGCTTTCGCCACGTCTCCTGCTCTATCAAACGTTCCCGTTGTGCGGCCCGCGCTTCTTGTCGTCGATCTGCAGCAGCACTTCATAGCCGACGCAACGTTCAATCCGGCGACCTCCACCGCTCTGAAAATATCCGAGCAACTCGTACGCACAGCGGGGAGTGCGTCTATTCCGATCTACGTGACGTACGAGAGTGCTAACGACGGAGATCACGCGATGCCCGCAGCGGTCAAGGAGGCGCTGCCTCCGCGGCATCGCGCATTCTTCAAGACGAAATATGCTGCGTCCGATTTGCCGGCACTGGTCGAGCAGCTCGAGCGATCCGGAATTACGCATGTCGTGATTATTGGGGCCGAAACCGACGTCTGCGTGCTGTTGACGGCGCTTGGCCTGCGCCAGCTGGGCTACAACGTGCTGCTCGTGAAAGATGCGGTGATCTCGCCTGAAAGGAACGTTCAGCCGGCGCTTGAGCGGATGCGTCAGGCGGGCGTGCATATCGGCGATCAGCGCGACGCCGCCAGGCTGATGGCGGGCAAGGCGCCTGCCGTCGCAGTAGAGGCCAGACCCCGCAAGCTCGCAATCAAGCCGTTCAAGAACGGCAAAGGCAACGTGGCCCTGGTTGTGAATATCGCGGGACCTGGCAGCGTAGACGACAGCTGTGGGGCCGCGTCGCGAAGAGCACGCTTGGACCAGCTGAGCGTGCTCGCCGATTGGCTGGAACTGCCGGTGTTCGTGAACTCCGGAACGGGTAGCATCGTCAGCGAGCAGGCGGGCAGCGGATCGACGCAGCACGGCTTCTCGGGAGCTCACGTCAGAGCGATATCCGAGCTTGATCCGCGCCAGTACGGGTTCATCGTTCTGGCGGGGCATGAGAGCGGAATGAGGTCCGTCTTGAGCCAGCTCGGTCTGCCGCGCCGCCTGTTCGTCGTGACGGATGCCATCTTGCCGGGTTCTGCGCCGGACCACGAGGGCGCTGCAGCGCTGGATGGGTTCGTGCCGCTCACGTACAAAACGTTCTACCGGGAAATGCTCGGCTCCGTATCCATGGACGACTGGCCGAAACAGGCGTGGATCTATCGTCAGCCAGTCTTCGCTGCGAGCGTGCGCGATCCCGAAGCACTGCCGGCGGTGCCGGATTGCGAGCCGCAAGTGGGCGATAGCCTCGAACACCAGATGCGCTAGCAGGGGCAGGCGCCGAGGCGCCTGCGCCGGGGTTCTGGAACCTACCTTTCGAACAGCATGTCGAAGCCGCCGAAGATCAGGCGTTTACCGTCGAAGGGCATGGGGTTGGTGTCGGCCTGCATGCGGGGGTCGGCCATCACCTTTTTCATGCCGGCGTTGCGGGCGTCGCGCGAGGGCCAGACGATCCAGGCGAAGACGACGGTTTCGTCGTCCTTGCGCTTCACGGCCATGGGGAAGGACGTGACCTGCCCGTCGGGTACGTCGTCGCCCCAGCATTCGACGACCTTGAGGGCGCCATACTCCTTGAAGATGTGCGAGGCATCCTCGGCGTGCTTGATGTACTTAGCCTTGTTGGCGTTGGGTACGGCTGCAACAAATCCATCGACATAGCTCATGGTCGTCCTCCGTTCGTGGCTGGTTTCGATACAAGACGAATGGCGGAGGGGCAGATCGACAAAGAGACGGCGAGTTTTTGCCGAGCTAGGCCGCCGGCATGATTTCGGCGTGATAGCCCCGGAGCCGAGCGACCGGCGCCAGAAAGGCAAACAGCAGCTTCTGCAGGACTATGGGCAGGTTCGCCAAGTACATGTGATCGCGGTAGAGGTGGAACTTCAGAGCCATCGCCAGCAGCGGCGGGTCGCCGGCCGGCGAGAACCATTCGGGATGGCGTTCGCAAATCATGCCGAAATTGGCGAAGAAGCGGATGTGCTGCTGGGCGGGCGTGAACGTGACGGTGAAGCGCGTCTCGCCTTCAATTGCGTTCTTGAAGTAATGCGGCATTCCGCGTGGGACGGTTGCAGAAAAACCGGGGCCGACGATGGTGGGCTCGCCATCGATCACGACTTCGAGCGCGCCGCTCGTCACGGCGAAGGTTTCGTCGGCGAGCGGGTGAATGTGCACGAGTGCATTGCCGCCGCCAGAACAGCCGTGCGCCAGGATGACGTCGATCGAGGCGGCGCGCGGGTCGTCCAATGGATGGGAGAAGACGAAGGTCTCGCCGTTGAAGGCGTTACGCAGCACCGCGCCGCGTTCGATCATTTCCTGCTTGAGCGTCTCGTTCACGACGGCCTCCCAAAGTTGACGTGAGACGGTTAGCCAAAATGCTGACGCTACGGCTGTGCCCGGCGAGACATTGCCGCCTCTGACAAGCCAACGCGCCAACCAGCACGAGACCGACGGACGCTGCAGATGCGTTTTCGGGGAACTCCCGAGCAGTGGTTCCGTTGTCCAAATGCCTAAGCAACGCATTAATACTACACAGAAAATCAACAATGACGGGAGCGCGGCGGCGTTCTCAAGTCGGGAGGCGAAAATGTGCAAGCAAATCATTGGCTTTGTCGCGGTGGCGGGTTTCACCGGTTTCCTGGGTGACGGCGCCCGGGCCGAAAGTTCGGAGGTCGACAGCGCGCGGATATGGCTGGCCCAGGCCGCAGCACCGGAGGGTGGAGGAGGGACGGCGGGCTCGAACAAGCAGCCGGAGAACAAGAGCGAGAAAAAGGGTGGCGATCCGGCGGCGCAGGCCGGCAAGAGCGCAGGTGAGGCCAAGTGGCAGGAGACACGCTGGATGCTCGACAGCGGCGCGCCGACCTATCGCATTTCGGAAGACGGCACGGTCGATTGGGGTACGTACGAAGGCTACAAGCGCTACCACGCCGAGTGCCACACGTGTCACGGCCCCAATGGACTGGGCTCGACGTTTGCGCCCGCGTTGGCGGACTCGATGAAGTCGATGACCTACGAGCAGTTCAAGGAAATCGTGTCGAGCGGCAAGACCTCGGCCGACAAGGTGATGCCGGCGTTCGCATCGAACCCGAACGTGATGTGCTACATCGACGACCTCTACACCTACCTCAAGGCGCGCGCCGATGGTGTTCTCAAGGCCGGCGCGGAGGCCGTGAAGGAGAAGGTCGCGAAGGCTCCAGCGACGCAGGAGGCCGAGAAGACCTGCATGGAATGACGCCGCTGAAATGTGTAGGGCCGCGCTGGAAGTGCGGCCCTAACCTGCGTCCAAGTGCTCGCGTTGCTCACGGGTCGTTACTGGTCGCCCGTCCGCGCAGCCGCCGTGCAGAGCGAGGAAATCTCCGTCAAGCCGTTGGTCTCGAATGCGGGGCGAAGCGAATAGTCGTCGAGACACGTCGCCAAAGCCTTGGGATCGACGTCCGGCGTGGTCGGTTTGAGAAAGTGCAACCATTGCTCCTTCTCGGCGAGGCTAGCCGCCGCCCAGTCCGGGGCCTTGCTCCGTTGTGTGAGTTCTGCGGCGGATGCCGTCCCGATTTGTGCCGCTGCGGCGAGCACGAAGGCGATCCACGACTTTCCAATGCTGCCGGCCATTGCGACCTCCTGTCTTGACCGTACTGTGCTGTCTTGTTCAGGCCAGTGAAGTGGAGGCCGGATGGTTGGCGACGCTCGTTTCGAGCCTTTGACAACGCGGGTGACAAAGGTGCATTAGGCAGGGCCAATGCGGCGTCGCGATTTTCATGCGCCGCGCTCCCATCCTAACATCCGGACCAACCATGACCACCCCACTCGATCCTGCATTCTTTGCCCTTTCAAAGGACGCCCGCGCCTGGCCGTTCGAGGAGGCGCGGCGGCTGATCAAGCGGCTGGAGGGAGTCAAGGGCGGCGCCGAGAAGGTGGTGCTGTTCGAGACCGGATATGGCCCGTCGGGGCTGCCGCATATTGGTACGTTCGGCGAGGTGGCGCGCACGACGATGGTGCGGCACGCCTTCGAGGTGCTGACCGAGGGCAAGCGCAAGACGCGGCTGTTGTGCTTCTCGGACGACATGGACGGGATGCGCAAGATTCCCGAGACCGTGCCGGATCGGGCGGCGCTGGAGCCCTACCTGCACAAGCCGTTGACGGCGGTGCCCAACCCGTTCGGTGGGGACTATCCGAGCTTCGGCGATCACAACAATGCCATGCTGCGGCGCTTCCTCGACACGTTCGGGTTCGACTACGAGTTCGCCAGCGCGACGGAGTACTACAAGGCCGGAAAATTCGATGCGATCTTGCTGCGCGCGGCCGAGCGCTACCAGGATATCATGGACGTGATGCTGCCGACGCTAGGGGCTGAGCGGCAGGCGACGTACAGTCCGTTCCTGCCGATTTCACCGGCGAGCGGGCGCGTGCTCTACGTGCCGATGAAGCAGGTCGATGCCAAGGCGGGGACAATCACCTTCACCGACGAGGACGGCCGCGACGTGACGTTGCCGGTGACGGGAGGTCACGTGAAGCTGCAATGGAAGCCGGACTTCGGCATGCGCTGGGCGGCGCTCGGCGTTGACTTCGAAATGTTCGGCAAGGACCACCAGACCAACGCGCCGATCTATGATCGCATCTGCGAAATCCTCGGGGGGGTGGCGCCACAGCATTACGTCTACGAGCTGTTTCTCGACGACAAGGGCGAGAAGATTTCGAAGTCGCGCGGCAACGGACTGACGATCGACGAGTGGCTGACGTATGCCTCTCCCGAGAGCCTGTCGCTGTTCATGTTTCAGAAACCGCGCAGCGCCAAGCGACTGTACTTCGACGTGATCCCGCGCGCGGTAGATGAGTACCTGCAGTTCATCGCGGCCTATCCGGGCCAAGAGGGTAAAGCGCAAATCGAGAACCCCGCCTGGCACATCCACGCGGGGGAACCGCCGCAGGCCGAATTGCCGATCACGTTCGCGCTGCTGCTGAATCTCGTGTCGGCGTCGAATGCCGAAGACAAGACGCATCTGTGGGGCTTCATCCGCAAGTACCGGCCCGGTGCGAGCCCGGAGAGCTTTCCAATGCTCGATCAGTTGGCGGCCTATGCGGTCGCCTACTATCATGCGTTCGAAAAGCCGAAGAAGACATATCGCGCCGCGACCGAGCAGGAGCGGGCGGCACTTGAAGCGTTGTCGCGAGCCCTGGCAGACGCCCCGGAGGGTGCGAAGGGTGATGAGCTGCAGACGCTGGTCTACGAGGCAGGCAAGACCAACGGGTTCGCTGACAATCTGCGCGACTGGTTCAAGGCGATCTACGAGGTGCTGCTGGGCTCTAGTCAGGGTCCGCGCTTCGGTGGATTCATCGAACTCTACGGCGTCAAGGAAACGCGTGAGCTGATCGCCAAGGGGCTTTCAGGCGCATTTGTGAAGGGTGCATGAAGGGCCGGGTCGAGATCGTGCTGGAAGCATCCAGCCATAGCGCTGGGGTGCGGCGGCTGCACCTTGCCGCGTTCCCAACGATTGATGAAGCTGATCTCGTTGACCGGCTGCGCGCGGACGGAGATGCCGAGCTGGCCCTCGTGGCGCTGGCCGACGGAGTCGTCGCCGGGCACGTGGTGTTGTCGCGGATGCAGGCGCCGTTCAAGGCACTCGGACTCGGTCCGATTGCGGTCGATGCCGGGAAGCGACGGGCAGGGATCGGGGGGCTTTTGGTTCGCGAGGCCATCGATCGCTCGGCAGAGGCGGGCTGGGACGCGATTTTCGTCGTCGGAGACCCGGCGTATTACGAGCGCTTCGGTTTCAGCGCAAAAGCTGCTGCAGGTTTCGGGTCGCCCTATGCGGGGCCCTACTTGATGGTGATAGCGCTTGGGGGGCGCGAACTCCCCGCCTCGAGCGGCGATATCGCCTACGCGCCGGCCTTCGCGGCCCTGGGCTAATTGCTTACGAAAGCTGCCAGTCCTTGAGCAGAATGGCGATCAGCTCTTCCGTGCGGTCGGAGATGGTGTCGGCCGTCCACTGACGCGCGGCACCGGCCCGTTTCGACAGCACGAACTCGGAAGCGGCCAGGATCCGGCGCTTGGCGGACCAGTCCAGCGTATCGGCGGCCTGATTGTCGGAGGCGGACAGGAACGTGAGATTGCCCAGGCGGTGGGCATTGATCTGCACTGACTTGCGGTTGGGGAATGTTGTTCGCCACGGCGTACCCGGCAGGAAGCTGCGCGGCAGGATGTGCTCCAGCGTTACGCGCGAGGCGTGCGTGGGCCCGGGATCCTGGCCGAGGGCAACGGAGACGCGGCGGAGCAGCCGGGTGGCATAGTGCTTCGAATCGAAGGTGGGCGATCGCAGACTTTCGAGAGCGGCTTCGCGCATGCCCTTAGTGATTTCTAGTTCGCGCAGGCTGGCTGCGGGACCGCCTTTGTCCATTTCGCCCAAGAGCCGCAAAATGTGACGCTGGCGCTTCACGGGGTCAGCGCCGGAAAGTCGCATGAACCAGACGAGACGCTCGAGAAGGCGGAAGAAGACGAGGGTGTCGGCATCTTTTTCGGAGCGCCTTGCCAGCCAATTCAGCGCGGCCGGCATCCAATAGTTGGCGTCGATCCACGACATCTGCCGCACGGATGCGGAAATAGCGGCCTGGGTCACAGGCGAGCCGACGGTGCCGGCGCGGATGCGGGCGACGACCTGGGCCGCGGGTGCCAGCTCCTGCTCGATGAACGTCAGTCCCAGCGTATCCATAGCGTGGGCGCGCGCCAGATCTGCTTCCACCGGCTTGTCAGAAAGCGTGCGCAGGCGCAGGACGCGCAAATGCAGCAACAAGGCATGCAGGTCGCCGGCGCCCAATAGGCCCTCGCACTCTTCCCACAATTGCTGGCAGCGGGCGCGTTGTGGATCGGGCACAATCGACAGAATGCTGGCCTTGGCGCGGTCCGTGGGCGTGAATCCGACGCGGGTGTCCTCTTCAATCTGAAGGATGCGCCATGCTTCGTCCTCGTCCTCCACGGCGCATTTCAGAATGATGCACTTGTCGGCAAGAAAGGCGGACAGGGCGCGCCGGCCGGCTGCGTCAGCGACGTCGTTCGACAGCTGGGCGCGAAGGTAGTCGCGGTTCTCGATGATGTTGCGCTGGGTTTCCGAGAGCTCCGTCAGGTCCGCGTCAGGCTCGCGGCGTGTTGCGCCTGGTTCTTGAACGTAGCGATGCACAAATTCGGCCAAAGCCTGCTGGGGACGGAGGTGGAACTGCGTGTTCGCAACAAAAGCGTGCAGCGTCGCCGCCTCGGCGGAATCAGTTTCGAGGTCGCGCAGCACGGCGTAAAGCAACGTCAATGTCATGACGCGCTGGTGCCCGTCCACCAGGGCCGTGTCGGCCTGGCCGTTGCGCTTGGCCAGCATGATCTTGCCAAGGAAATAGCGTGACGGCGTCGCGTCCATTGCCTCCAGTACGTTCGTCAGGAGGCGGCCGACCTCGGAGGTGTGCCAGGCATATGCGCGCTGGAACCATGGCAGATGGAAAATATAAGCGCCGGAAAACAGGTCGCGGACCGTCAGCACTTTCACAGAAATGTAGTTCGTCACGCCGTCCCCCGGCCGGCGTCCCCACGCCAGCACCGCTTGCACTCGCCAACCAGGCTTGCACGGCATGGTCGGTTGCAACGTAAGGGCAGGTTATCTGCCCTGTCGTCAACCGCAGGAGTAAGTGAATGTCAGCATAAACAAGAGATGAAAAACGTCGAAACAATCGTGCATGCGGCCATGACGTTGCTATATGACCACAGGTCGGTGTGCCGCCAAAATGGAAAATCCTGGATGCTGTCTACACTGTACGACATTGCGAGGCCGGCGCTGTTCGTCTTCAATCCCGAGGACGCGCACGAACTGGTCTTGAGATCGCTCGAGATGGGCCTCTATCCCAGGGATGTCGTGGGCGACGCGGCATGTTTGCAGACACAGCTGTGGGGGCTGACGTTCTCCAACCCGATCGGAATTGCCGCCGGCTTCGACAAGGATGCGCGCGTTCCGGACGCCGTGCTTGGGCTGGGGTGTGGCTTTGCGGAGGTCGGCACGACAACACCGATTGCGCAGAGCGGCAATCCAAAGCCGCGCCTGTTCCGGTTGCCGGCCGACAAAGGCATCATCAATCGCCTGGGTTTCAATAATTCGGGACACGCGGCCATGCTGCAGCGGCTGAAGGCGCGCACCGGCGGCGGGATCGTGGCGGTCAATATCGGCGCCAACAAGGAGAGCGCGGACCGGGCGGGTGACTACGTGGCCGGGCTGCGGACCTTCTATGACGTGGCGACATCGTTCACGGTCAACATCTCTTCGCCCAATACCCCGGGTCTTCGTGACCTGCAGGCGCCGGAGCAGCTGGATGAACTGCTACGGCGGATCATGGCGGCGCGCGAGGAACTGATGGCTGCCGGCAAGCCTAAGCGGCCCATTACGGTCAAGATCGCACCGGATATCGCGGAGGCGGACGTGGCTGCGGTCTGCGAACAGCTGACGGCGCACGGGGTCGATGCGATTGCGGTCTCGAACACGACGCTGGCGCGGCCAAACCTCATCGAACGAGAGGGCAAGCAAGGCGGTGGTCTGTCTGGCCGGCCGCTGTTCGAGCGCTCGACGGTGATGCTGGCGCGGGTGCATCAGGCGACCGGCGGCAAGGTACCGTTGATCGGTATCGGTGGGATCGACAGCGGCGAGGCGGCACTGGCCAAAATCGAGGCGGGCGCCAGCCTCATCCAGCTCTACTCCGGGCTGGTTTACGAGGGGCCGGGGTTGATCCACCGCATCAAACACCACCTCACGGAGGCCTGCCAGCGGCGTGGGGTCGGGCGGATTTCAGAGCTGGTCGGATCGCAAGTTTCGCGGTGGGCGGCTCGATCGCTGGAGGGTTGACCGGCAATTTTGCGCAGTGGTGTATCCTTGGCGGGATCTGCCCAACCAAGTATTCGCGGCAGACAGTGTGCCGTTTCGAGACGAACCTACTTCATTTTTGCGGGCATTGACTGCGGGACGCGCGGCTCAGCTTCCGGGAGTAGTTCCAACAACATTATTTCGCTACGCCAGGCAAGACATCGCCAAGTGCTGCGCCGCACAATACAAGTTGTATTAACCATACTATATCAAGCGCCCTGGCCGATCTGGTCTCGCTGTGCAGGTCTTTGCGCGCGTTCCCCTTGGTTAACGCAATGTCAACGTCGCTGGAAGAATGCCGTCAACGGCGCTCCCGCGGGGATAGTTTGGGAGTTGAGTTAAAAATGATCATGAGCAATCTCGACGGCGCCTCGAAGCGCCGCGCGAACCATTGGGGCGCACGTTCGCTCTCCGGCTGCGCTGCCTTTTTGATGGCAGCCGCGGCCTTTTTTGTATCTTCCGCCCCGACGGCCGAGGCCGCCTACGATGCCGCCACCTGGACCGGCTATGGCGATCATGGCTACGTGGGCAAGGCCAAGCCGCAGCGCAAGTCCAGCTTCCAGCGCGGCATTCGCAAGCAGGTCGTGCGCAGCGAACGGCGCGCGCGCAAGGTTGCCCGCGGCGGCAAGAAGCGCGAGCGCTATGCCGCCCTGGGCACCAGCGCGACGGACGCGGTCGCGGCGAAGCCGACGCTGGGTGGCGGCGGTGGCATCCGCTGGGCGGCCTCGTCCGGCTGCCTCAATGGCACGCTCCGGTCAGTCGTGGCCCAGGTGGCTGCGAACTACGGCTCAGTGACCGTCAACTCCACGTGCCGCAGCCGGCGGCATAACGCCCGGGTGGGTGGCGCGCACCGTTCGCATCATCTGACCGGCAATGCCGTCGATTTCCGGGTGCGTGGCAACTACCGCGGCGTCGTCGCCTTCCTGCGCAGCCAAGGTGGCGTCGGCGGGATCAAGCACTATGGCGGCGGCCTGTTTCACATCGACACCGGTCCACGCCGCAGCTGGTAGGGGCAGCAGGCGCCGGGGCGCGCGTCCGAACCTTTAGTTCGGAACGTTCAGCGCGGCCTTGCCTGGCAGGTCGGACCTGATAGCGGGGGCGAACAAGGGCCCGCGAATGCGGATGCGTTCGCTGGGCGCTGTCGTCCCCTCCTTCGGAGAGGTGGCGATCGAGAGATCGACCACCTGCTTCGACAGATCGATAGTGCCGCCCACCTGCAGAGACCGCGTCCCCGTCTGTGCCTCGACGGCCGTCGCACTGAGGATGCCGTTGGCAGCTTCCAGCTTGGCGTCGAGCGTGTCGACCGCTGTCGTGCCCTCAACCACCTTGTCCCAGCCTAAGCCTCCGGCCTTGGCGGCCGCCATCAGTGATCCGACGTCGACGGCAATCTGTCCGCCGTCGGGCATCGACAGGGTGGCGCTGCCCGACAAGGACTGGCGCAGCGCTTCATCGGTGCCGCCCGACGTGGCGACGTCGATACTGACGCGACCGGCACCGGAGAGGAGCTTGCGATCGGTCACGAGCTGCGTGATCGCGGCCACGTCCGGCGCTTCGAACATGCCCCGCAGTTCGTAGCGGGTGGTCGGCCCTGACAGGTCGACGAGGATGCGGGCGTTGCCCTGCGTTTCGGGATCGACTTCGATCTCTGCGAGGTCGGCCAGGAGTTTTGCGTCCTTCACGGTCAGGCTTGCGGCGCCGCGGCCCAAAGTGACGCCACCAGAGGTTACGCTGGTGGCGGACAGACGGAGGTCGGCGTCAAGATCGCGGATGAGCGAGCCGCCCGCCGGTTCGCCGATCAACCAGCGCGACCAGTCGAGGGCATTCTGCGTGAGTGCCGCCAACGTCGTGGGGTGCGCGCGGACGTAAGGGGCCAGTTCCAGATTATCGAAGGCCAGCGTGCCATCAAGCATCGGCCGTTGGCCGCCGAGGCTGAATGAAAGTCCGCCGCTGGCTTCATTGCCGTCGATCGTGAACTTGGCGCCTTCGAAGGCGACGGTCTGGTTCGACCATTCGAGAGGTCCGGTCGCGCGAAATTCCTCCAGGCCGTTGCCGTTGACGGACACGCCGCTCAGCCAGCCGACGACTTGCTTGGCATGCGGAGTGGAGAGCGAGGCGTTGGCGGCCGACAGCTTGAAGACGTCATCGCGAATGTAGTCGCCGGTGATGCTGACTGTAAGCAGGTCGCTGGCGATCTTGAGGCTGATGGGAAGGCGGGCCGATGCGGTTTTCGCGGCCTTGGTGTTCACTGTCACATCGAACGGAATGGTTATGCCGTCGCGTTCCAAGGTGCCCTTGGCCTGCAGGTGGCCTTGCGCAGGCTTGGTGATCTCGCACGTCACGTGCCCCATCAGTTCGTCTTCTCCACCGGCGGTGGCGCGATGCAAAATCTTGGCGTCATTGACGCTGACCGTAGTGAAGCTGAGGTCGGTGATGGATCGCAGGATGGAGCCTACCGCCTCGGACATCGTCGCGACCCGGGCGGGATGCAGGCCTGAGGCATCAAACAACAGTTTGGCGTCGTCGATCACAAGATTGGCGCTACCGTCCTGGAGTTTGGCGGCGATCTCATCGTCTCTCAGGGCACCTCCGCCGCTGGGTGGAGCGATGGAAATTGCGGCGCGCTCGACGACCAGCAACGGCCGGTCGAAAAGCATGGTAGCGGAATCGATGCGGACGATATGGCGATTGCCGGCCTCGGCGTAACCGCCGGACTGCGAAGGGCTGTGATGGTTGGATACGAGCAGCGGGCCGAGCCAGCCGGTAACGAGGAACGCCCCTATCGCGAGGGCGAAGAGCCTGCGGATCAGCTTATGATTGGAGGGTTTCATCAGCTCAATTCACGACCCTCAGTTGCACGATGATCGAAGACGCCGCGGGAGTCGTGCGCCCAGCGACGGACAGGCGACGAAGCGGACGCGAGACGCTCTTCAAGAGATATCACCTTTCATAGACAAGGCTCGAGGGTTCTGCAATGTGCCATTGCGCCTAGATTGCTATCGTGACGTCTAGTTTATTGTGCAATTTCAGAGCAGTGAAGGCTTGTCTACAATCGCGTAGTGGAGCTGAGGATCAGCCTGGCGTCTATCGGTCCTTCCGGCACGCCCGCCGGCAATCGCGTTGTGCAGCAACAGAAGAGGCACCAGACCCGCCAGTACGATCAGCAGCGCACCCGGACTGGCGCGTTCGAACTGCTCGATGCCGGCGAGACTGTAGACATGCGTCGCGAGCGTCTCAGTATTGAAGGGCCGCAACAGCAGCGTGGCCGGCAGCTCTTTCATGGCATCGACGAAGACGAGCAGGCCGGCGGCGCCGAGTGCGGGAACGAGCAGCGGAAGATGGATGCGGCGCAGCGTCGATAGTGCCGTTTCGCCGAGGGTGCGGGCGGCAGCATCGAGATTGGGGGAGATGCGTTCGAGACCGGCCTCAACGCCGCCGAGCGCGACCGTGAGAAAGCGAATGACGTAAGCGAGCGTGACTGCGAATAGGGAGCCGGAGAACAGCAGACCCGTCGAGATGCCGAATGCGGATCGCATGGCTGCGTCGATGCTGTTGTCGGCGGCGGCCAACGGGATCAACAGGCCGATCGCGAGGACCGTTCCCGGCACGGCGTAGCCCAGCCCGGAGAGGCGGACGGCGGAGCGGATGAAAGTGTCGCTGGTGATGC
This sequence comes from Hyphomicrobiaceae bacterium, assembly GCA_965279065.1. Classification (GTDB taxonomy): domain Bacteria; phylum Pseudomonadota; class Alphaproteobacteria; order Rhizobiales; family Hyphomicrobiaceae; genus JAKAXS01. The sequence goes on along the minus strand of OZ257134.1, from coordinate 3,511,099 downwards.
GCCTGGCATAGGCGAGCACGATTGCAAGCGCGACGGTGAGGCCGGCGGCGAGGCCGGCGAAGAGCAGGGTATTGAGGGCAGCCGAGAGAAATGCGGCGTCGAAAAGCTCGTCCAGATGCGTCAGAGTGTGGCGCAGCAGAAGGCCGGCAGGAAGGACGAAGCCGGTGACGACCGGCACGAGCGCAAGGGTCGCTGCGGCAGCCGCTTTCCATCCCGTCAGTTCTTCGAACGGGATAGCGCGATAGCGGCCTGTGGTGTGATGGACTTTGGCGCCGCCGCGCAACCAACGTTCCAGTAGCAGCAGCGTGAAGATGAAGACCAGCATCACGGAGGCCAACTGCGCTGCGCCGCTCAAGTTCGAGCGCTGCACCCAGGTGGCATAGATGCTGGCGGTAAGGGTTTCGATGCCCAGGTACTGCACGGCGCCAAGGTCGTTCAAGGTTTCCATCAGAACGAGGGCAGTGCCGGCCGCGAGAGCTGGGCGCGCCAGTGGTAAAGCCACTGCCAGGAATGTGCCGAGCGGCGTCCGCCCGAGCGTGCGGGCCACTTCCAAGGCGCAGACCGACTGCTGGACGAAGCTGGCGCGGGCGGAGAGGTAGACATAGGGGTAGAGTACGGACGCGAAGATGAAGACGGCGCCGGGGATCGAGCGGATATCGGGAAACCAATAGGCGCCAGGGGACTGCCAGCCGAAGAGCGAACGCAAGGCGCTCTGCGCGGGGCCGGCATAGTCGAACAGCTCGACGTAGCAGTAGGCAACAATGTACGTCGGCATGGCGAGCGGCACGATGAGCAGGCGATCGATGACCGTGCGCAGCGGAAAGCGGTACATGGTGACCAGCCAGGCGGCACCCGTGCCGACGACGAGCGACACGCCCGCCGTGCCAAATCCCAACAGCAGCGTGTTGGCGACGGCTCCTGGCAGCACGCTGGAGACCAGGTGGGGCCAGGCGTTGGACACCGGCCGCATCGCAATGGTCAGGATTGCCGCCAAGGGCAACACCATGACGGCCAGAATCAGCGCGATGGCGATCAGCCAACCGGCGGGGTGACGCGTTTGGGTCCACGCGGTGAAACGGCCGCGCAGACCACTGCGAGGACTTGCGACTGTATCGACGACGGCCATGGCGCGACATTCGTTGCGACGCGCCGGAGCGGCGCGTCGAAGCTAGCTCAGCAGGCCGCGATTGAGCGGCATCATCGCCGCGGCGTTGCAGATCGAGCCGGGTGACAGGATCTGGTCGGCGCGACGCAGGTCGTGCGCGAACTCCTCCGCGGCATCGAGCGCGCGGTTGACTTCGCTGCAGCCGATCAGCGCAAAGGCACAGGCCTTCAATGCAGGGCACGCGCTATGCTGGCAGGCGGCAACCATGGCGATCGCCAAGCATTCGTCGCGGCAGAAGCGGTTGCAGCCACGCGGCGCGATCTCGATCGGGCGCTGGGCAGACCGGCGGACAGCACGCACCCAGTTCGACAGGCCGGGCAGTAACGCCTTGGCGCTGTCGACGCCGACACAGCCGGCATACTCGCTGAAGGCCGTCTGCCAGCATTCGATGTCGCCCGTGTCGAGGCCGTTCATCCAGCTGCGGAAGCCGACGCCAACCAAGCGCTCGGCCTGCAGCATGGCAGGAACGACGGGCGGCCGGATGTCGGCGGAGCGCGGTGAGGCTTTGGCTGCGCGCATCATGAGCTCGGCCCTTGATCGAAGCGAACCTTGTCGACGAGTTCGGATGCCTTCTGGCGCAACGCGGCGAGGCTCTCGAGCGGAATCGGATCGGCCTTCAGCGGTCCCCAGCTCTTGATCAGGTCCGTCGTTTCGACGCCCTCGACGACCGGGTATTCGCTATTGGCGGCGGCGTAGATGCGCTGTGCCTCGGGTTGGGCCAGCCATTCCATGAACTTGACGGCCACGTCCTTGTGGGGCGCATTGGCGGCGAGCGCCATGCCGGACGCGTTGACATGCGTGCCGCGATCGCCCGCGTTGGGGAAGACGATATGCACGGCGTCGGCCCAGGGCTTCTGCTCCGGGTTCTTCAGCATCGCGCCCATGTAATAGGTATTGCCGATGGCAATGTCGCAAAGTCCGGCCTGGACGTCGCGTACGCCTTCGCGGTCGCCGGCTGCGGGCTTGCGGGCGAGGTTGTCGCGCAGGCCGACAAGCCAGGCCTCGGCCTTCTCCTCGCCGTGGTGGGCGATCATGGAGGCGATGAGGGCGATATTGTAGGTGTGCTGGCCGGAGCGGGTGCAGATCTTGCCCTTCCACTTGGGATCGGCGAGGTCTTCGTAGGTGATGGCGGTGTCCTTCACGCGCTCGTTGGAGGCGTAGACCACACGGGCGCGGCGCGTCAGGGCAAACCAATGTCCGGCACCGTCGCGCAGGGCGGCGGGAATGGCCTTTTCCAGGACTTCGGACTTCAGGGGCTGCGTGACGCCGTCGGCCTCGGCCTTGAACAGCAGGCCGGACTCGTTGGTCAGAAGCACGTCGGCCGGGCTCAGCTTGCCTTCCGCCTGCATGCGCTCAATGAGACCGTCCTTGGCGAAGACGGTGTTGATCTTGATGCCCGTTTCTTTCGTGAACTGCTCCAGCAGCGGGTTGATCAACCCAGGCTCGCGATAGGAGTAGACGTTGAGTTCTTCGGCAGCTTGCGCCGTGCCGACCATGCCGGTGAGCGTGCAAAGAACGAGAGTGACGGCAGCCTGGGAAACGCGCTGCGACAGACGGGCAAATGACATTTGGGACGTCTCCAACCGTGAGGTTCAAGGCCTCACATCGGGTGATTAGGATTGGTGAATGCTTGTGTTCGAAGGCCGCACAAGCGGAGGCAATAGAGCAGTCACGGATGGCTTCGTCAATAAACTCAGAGAGTTAGAATCAATCTAAAGCGCGGCGCTCAACCTTACCTACGCGGGTTATCGGACCATATCGCCGACGCGATTTATATCGGAACAACCTTGTCTTTTGCGAACGTCACTCTGATGCGCGTGCCGGACCCGATTGCGCTTTCGATGTGCATGGTCGCGCCATTTGCCGCAGCCAGTTCGCGTACGAGCGACAGACCGAGGCCGGTGCCGCGTGCCGAGCCCCTTGAGCTTGAGGTGCCGAGTGCGCCGGAGAGTTCGGCCGCACTCATTCCAGGTCCGGAATCGGCGATCTCGAGCGTGATAGGCCCATCGAGCACGGACGAGGTGACTACGGCGATTTCGCTATCGGGGTCGGCATACTTGGCGGCGTTGCTCAGGAGGTTCAGCAGAATCTGACGCAGACTCGTGGCGTCGGCGATGAGGTGAGGCAGGCCCGGCTGCAGCGCGGTCCTGAGGGTCTGGCCGCGTTCGCGAACGAGCGGTCGCAAGACCGATGCCGTGCGCTCCACAAGCGCATTCAAGTCGAGTTGGACGAAGTCAAGGGCCTGGGGCGTCTCGGGCTGGCGCAGTCCTTGCAGCACGCGATCGACGACCGTCAGAGCGTGACGACCGCTGGTTGCGATGTCGTTGGCGTAACCCAGATACTGCGGGTTCTCGATTGGTCCGAGCCGCTGCTGAGCCATCATTTCGGCGGCAGCTACCATAGCGCTGAGCGGTGACTTCAATTCATGGGCAAGGCGCGCGAGATAGTCCTGCTCCGCCGTCGGGCCGACAGCGGATGCGGCCTCGGGCGATGCCGATCCCGGCTCGGGCGATGTCGCGCGATCGATGCCGTCGCGGATGCGGCGGGCGATTTCGCGCAGGATTGCGGCGTCGTCCACGCGACCTCAGCTGAGTTGATGGTGGCAACCGCCAGAGCGAGCTACCGGCCAATACCTTTTACTGATAACGTCATACGCGCCGTTCTTGTACAGATTTGTCAGCTTGAACCCCGGCAACGGACGGCGATTTACAATTGCAGGGTCAAACGGAAAAGGGCCTAATACAGCGAAATAGAACAAAGACCACGAGGAGAACGCCGATGTACGAAGCACCGCAGTTCGAGATCCCCGAGGCTGTGCGAGAGATCGCGGAACGTAACGTGGAACAGGCGCGCAGCGCCTACACCCAGTTCATGGACATGACGCGGCAGGCGCAGGAGCTGGTGGTCAAGTCGCAAGGGGCGATGGCTGCGAGTGCCATGGATATCCAGGCGCGCGCCATGCGGTATGCTGAGCAGAATATCGACCAGTCGTTCCGCTTCGCGACCGATCTTGCCAAGGCGCGAGACATCAAGGAATACGTCGAGATCCAGACGAAGTACGCGCAGACGCAGATGCAGGCCTATGCCTCGCAGGCGCAGGATCTGGGGCGTATGCTGGCGGATGCGGCGGCCAAGGCCAAGCCGAATATCTAAAGGCCCCAAGGGCGGTGGCCAGTGTCGTCAGGGGGCGGGTACCTGCGCTTGCTGGCGCGGGTAATTTCCCTTGACTGCAAGGGGCAATTGCGTGTTTTTGCGCAGTCCGTGGGCCGCACCGTTTGATCGTCGCGTCGCTTGCGCCGTGCCGCCTTAGCTCAGTTGGTTAGAGCGCTAGATTGTGGATCTAGAGGTCCCCTGTTCGAGCCAGGGAGGCGGTACCATTAATCAGTTCAAATGCTTATCTGATCCTTGAGCCGGGCGCGGCAAGCGATTACCTGCTGGCTTCCAGGCTGCAGTCAGGCTTTCGCACGCAAGCTTCGATCGCCTTTTCGAGATCAGGCGATTTCTGGGCGTCGACGGCACCCTGGTATAGTCCCTGCTCCTTCAAGGCGTACTGGAAGGCGGTGACCAGTTCTTCCGTGCCGTCCAGGCCGATCGCTTTCAGGTAGCCGAGCCACGCATCGTCGGGTTGGCCTTTGGCCTGATAGGCGCGGGCCTGCGTGCGGAGGAATCCGGGTTGTTGCCGTTGTCCGGCAGCGCCAGCGCTTTCGTCGCCGCGGCGAGAGACAGATCGGGCTTGCCGAGTTTCAGCAGGCTGCCGGCGGCGATGTTGTGACACGTCAGCCAAGCTGCCGGGTGCATTGCAAGCTGGATTTTCGGGGAGGGAGCAGATTTGCCACGGCGCCGCACGCGGTAGCGTCATGTCCCCCGATGGCCACGCCTGTGCGAATTTTGGGCGGCCGAAGCGCGGTTTGTAATTTTGCTGCTAGGGTCGCGCCGTAAGCTGTGACCTAGGCATCAATTTTTCCCGGAGTGAGATCATGTCCCAATTGCGTATGACACATATTGTACGCGCGCTTGCCGTGCTCGCGGCCGGCGCCGTCGTTCCTGCCGTGGCGACGACGGGTGTCGCGCTGGCAGACGAGATCACGGTGACCGTCAGCAGCGTCAAGGGTCTCGACAAAGTCGACGAGCTTTCCGGTGGCGATTATTTCGCCCGCGTGACGATCGATGGCGATGCGCAGTCCACACCGGTGGTGAAGGATACGAAGTTCAAGCCGAACTGGAAGATCTCGAAATCCGTCTCGGCTGGTGAGCACAAGGTGAAGCTGGAGTTGATCGACAAGGACCTGGCTGAAGACGATCCGGTCGACATCAACAGGCTGGACAAGAAGCGCGACCTCGAATTCACGGTCGACACCAAGTCGTGCAAGATCGAAGGCTTCTCCTCCACGCAAAAATGCGGAACGACCATCACGCGGACCGGCAAGGAGAACAAAAAGGCCGAGATCTCCTTCAAGGTCGGCGTCAAGAAGAAGTAGCCATTTCTAGCTGTGGTTGATGCGGACAGCGCCGACACGGCGCTGTCTCCTTTTAAGGCGCCCGTTCATCAAATCTGAAGAGAAATTGATTGACCGGCGGATCAACTCGTAGCCATTTTCTGAACAGAAGAAACTTGGTTCGGGAGGTGTGGCCATGGCGGCTGCTATTGAGTCGTTGTTCGTTGTTCTGCTTGGCCTGTTGGGTGTGGGCTATTTCATTCATTCCCTGATGGCAGGCACGGCGTCTCTGCTCACTGTAGCCGGCGGTCTTGGCGCACTGGCCGTCGCCTGGGGCTACGGGATCATGCGGACCTATTGATCAGGTTCGGCGCCCGCCGTTAGGGGCGGCGGGAGCGAGCGCGAGCCAGATCTTCCTGCGTATCAATATCGTCGAATGCCCGCTCGTTCTCGGCTGAGACCGTGACGATGTCGTCAAGGTGTGCAGCGAGTAATGGCTTGCCGCCCGTTTGGGGGTCGAGCGACATCAGTTCGGCACGTATCCACGCCGGCCAGATCACGGGGTTGCGTTGGTGTCCCGACTGGGCGACGGGGTGGACGATCTTCTGTCCATGGCTGCGGCGGAATGCGGTGATCAACTCATCGATGAGCCGATGGTCCAGGGAGGGCATGTCCGCAGGCACGATCATGATGCCGGCGCCGTCCGGTACGGCGGTGGTCCCGCGCGCAATGGATGTGCCCATTCCGAGTGCGGCATCGGCGTTGACGACGACGTTGATAGGCAGGTGGCGAAGGGCGGCGGTAACGGCCGCGCCGTCCGGGCCTGGAGCGACGACGGCAATGACGCCGGCGACGTCAGCGGCAAGGAGGCGGGCTACGGCGAGTGTGATCAGCGGTTGTCCGCCGAGGTCGGCGAGCAGCTTGTTGTCGGTGCCGAAGCGCGTGGATGCGCCAGCGGCGAGCAGCACGGCATAGACGGGAACCGGTTCTGTCATGGCGCGACCCAATGGAGCGTAGACTTTTCGATATCGCTCTTACGCCGCCGCAGGCTGCGTTGTCGCGCTTCTTTCGCAGACCGCTGCAGAGCAACGCGGGTCAGGTCGCGGGACAGACAGCTCCTGTGTCAACCCAGGCCCTGATCAGTGCGCCGAACTCCTTCTGCGTCCCGGGCGCGGGGCTGCGGCCAGCGTCGGGTTGCCAGCCCCAGCCGACCAGGCTGTCCTCGGCCATGTGCTCTACGATCTGATCCAATGTTTTGCCGCCGTTGCGCTTGCCGTCCTTGATCTGCTCGCAGATCTCGCCGAGCTTCTTGCCTTCCCAAGCCATCTCGATGGGTGCCAGATGCCAGAGCGGATGTCCCGGCAGGCGGGCGTGATCGACGTTGGTTGGGCCGTGACAGGTGCCGCAGCGCATGCCGGTTGCGCCCATGCCGTCCGGTCCGCGTACGACCAGGGGCCGATGCGGATGCATGTCCTCGCCTTGCAGCGGCCGGTCGGTTGCAGGATGGCAATTGACGCAGCGCGCGTGCGTGATGACCTTGCCGGCTTCCTGAAAGAGCGCGATCGAGCGGTCCCTATCGCTCTTGATCTCGGCGAATTCGGCGACCGGTCGCAAGCCTGCGCTCGTGGGTTTGGCGCCAGAGCCGGCGTAGACGCTGCCGGCGATGAGTGCCGGAAGCGCTGCGAGGAGGGCGATGGACTTGAGGTTCATGTGCTGTCTCCTCACGCGTTGGGGACGAAGCGGGAGAAGGGCAGGTCGTGGATGCGCTGCCCGGTGAGCTTGGCCCAGGCATTGGCGACCGCAGGCGCGATCGGCGGCACGCCGGGCTCGCCGACGCCGGTCGGTTTTTCCTCCGAGGGTACGATGTAGACCTCGACCTTCGGCATCTCGTTGATGCGCAGGACGCGGTAATCGTGGAAGTTCGACTGGCGCACGACGCCGTTGTCGAGATCGACGGCGCCATAGAGCGATCCGGACAGGCCGTAGCCGATGCCGCCTTCCATCTGCGCCTTGATGATTTCCGGGTTGATGGCGATGCCGCAGTCGACCGCACAAACGACGCGCTCGACCTTTGGCAGTCCGTCTTCGCCGAGCGAGACTTCGACGACCTGGGCCACAAAGCTTTTGAAGCTCTCGTGCACGGCAATGCCCCGCGCCTTGCCGTCGGGCAGAGGCGAGCCCCAGCCGGCTTTTTCGGCGGCGAGGTTGAGGACGCCGAGATGGCGGGGGTGTTTCGCGAGCAGCTGGCGACGGATCTCGAGCGGGTCAGTACTGCTCAAGGCGGCCAACTCGTCGAGGAACGTTTCCGTGGAGTACGCGGTGTGCGTGGAGCCGACCGATCGCCACCACAGCGTCGGCACGCCGACTTCGACGATGTGGGCAGAGACTTGCAGGTTGGGGATCTGGTAGGGCAGGGTGGCGGCGCCCTCGACCATGGTGACGTCGATGCCGTCTTTCAGCATGGCGGATTCGAAGGGTGAGCCCTTCATGAAAGACTGGCCGACGATGACCTGCTCCCAGGCGACGATCTTGCCGTCCTTGTCGACGCCGCCCTTGAGCTTGTGCACGAAAACGGGCCGGTAGCGGCCGCCCTTGATGTCATCCTCGCGCGTCCAGATGACCTTGATCGGTCCCTGGTGCTTGGCGGCCTTGAGCACTTCGGCTGCTTCGATGGCCATGTCGCCCACAGGCGTGGCGCGGCGGCCGAAACTGCCGCCTGCCAGGAGCGTGGTGATCGACACTTTCTTGGGGTCCAGACCCAGTACCTTGGCCGCCGAGGCCTGATCGACCGTCGGCATCTGACAGCCGAATAGCATCTCGACGCCCCCATCGGCGGTGCGGCGGATCACGCAGTCGTTGGGCTCCATCGGCGCGTGCGCGAGGTAGGGGAACGTGTACGTCGCCTCGATGATCGTCGCCGCGCCGCCAAGCGCGCCGGTGATGTCGCCGTCATTGCGGGCGATGACGCCCTTGTCCTCGGCAAGCTTCTTGAACTCCTCCATCAGCCCTTCGGTGCCGCGGGCCTCGGTGCCGCCGTCGTCCCATTCGATCTTGAGGGCGTCCATGCCCTTGCGCGCCGGCCAGTAGCCCGTTGCCAGCACGGCGACGCCTTGCGAGACGGCGACGACTTCCTTGACGCCCTTGACGGCCATGGCCCCGGACGCGTCGAACGACTTCACCTTGCCGGCAAAGCGAGGCGGACGGGCGATGACGCAGGTCAGCATGTCGGGCAGTTTGACGTCGATGGTGTACTGCGCGGTGCCGTTGGTCTTGGCGACGGTATCGACCTTCGGCACGTGCTTACCGATGAAGCGATAGGCGTCCTTGGCCTTTGGGGTTGCGGGCGCGGCGAGCGTCACCCGTGTTGCGGCATCGACGAATTCGCCGAAGGTGCCGGACTTGCCGCCAGGGTGCTTCAATACGCCGTTGTCGATGGTGATCTCGGCGGCGCCAACGTTCCAAGCTGCGGCAGCTGCGGCGACGAGCCGGGCGCGGGCTTCGGCGCCGGCGTTGCGCAGCTGATCCCAGGAGTTCGCCATGGCAGTGGAGCCGCCGGTGCCCTGCACGCCGAAAGCGCTGTTGGCGTATTTTTCGACGTCGGCTGGTGCGGACACGACGCGGATCTGGCTCCAGTCGGCATCGAGTTCGTCGGCGACGATGGTGGCAACGCCGGTGTAGGGACCCTGGCCGAATTCGATGTGCTTGCAGACGACGGTGACGGTGTTGTCGGCGGCGATGCGCACGAAGGCGTTCGGGGTGAAGGCTGTTTCCGCAGCAACGGCTTTGCGGCCGCCGAGCGGGATGTGAACGCCGATGACGAGGGCGGTTGCGCCTGTGGCCTGGACGAAGGCGCGGCGAGTTGGGGCGAATGTCATGGTCATGGCTCAGCCCTCCATTCGCTTGGACGCATCGTGGATGGCGGCGCGGATGCGATGATAGGTGCAGCAGCGGCAGACGTTGCCGTTCATGGCGAGATCGATGTCCTGGTCGGACGGCTTGTCGATTTCGGACAATAGTGCGATGGCCGACATGATCTGACCCGACTGACAATAGCCGCACTGCGGCACGTCGATTTCAGTCCACGCGGCCTGAACGGCCTTGGCGACCTTGTCGGAAACGCCTTCGATGGTTGTGATGTCGGCGTCAGCAATCGTACCTATGGGTGTCACGCAGGAGCGGCGCGGCATGCCGTTCACGAATACCGTGCAGGCTCCGCATTGGGCGATGCCGCAGCCGAATTTCGTGCCGGTGAGGCCGAGTTCGTCGCGGATGACCCACAGCAAGGGCGTATCCGGCTCCACGTCCACGGTTTCCGCACGGCCGTTGACCGTAATCGTCACTGTCATGATGAGCACCCTTCCCGGTAGGGGCGAGACCAGCGGGTTCCCGACGAACCGCTGGCGCACGCTGTAACGCGCATGTGTGCAGTTGGTTCGCGCGATGCAGCAAATCAAGAGCCGCGATGCGGGAAAGGTGGCGTCGAATCAGATATGGTGCGCGAATCGCAAATGAATGAGGTTCGTGATGGTCGATAAGACGATACTGGTCGTGCCCGGTAAAAAGCTGTCGGTGCCGCGCCCATTCAAGCGCACCCTCCAGGTGCTGTCGGCCGTCGCGCTCACGGCGCTCGTGGCCCTGGCCATCGTCGTGGGGAATGCCTTCCTTGTCGCCAAAGGCGGTTCGCTGTCGGGGATCGACATCTGGCTCGCCTTCATCAAGCGCTCGGACATCCTGGCGACGATGGCGCTGACGGCGTTCGTGACGACGATGTTCCTCTATTGGCAGCGCGAGCAGGAACGCAAATAATTTTTGCGGTGCAGTGCAGGGAACGGACTGCCGCAATTTTAGGCTTTCGGCCTCTGCATCTGGCACAGCGTGCTGTTGCTTTTCGCAATGCCTGCGCGGCAGTATGTCGCCCGTTAGAAGCTCGGCCGGCAGCGGGGTAAATCGCTGAGCCGGCCGCAAAGCTATGCGGGCAGCGGCGTGAACGAGAGCGAGATCAGCGGCTACAGGGTCGCCTACGGCAGAGACGAAACACAGTTCCCAGTCTACGTGATGGCGGTGGCGGCCCTCGGGCTTCTGCTGGCGTTCCTGTATTACGGCGGATTTCTGCTGTTTTTGGGGTTCATCGCCGCGGCGGCGGTGACGTACTACAACTACCCCCTGATCGAGACGGGGCGGCCGCGCATCGGTGCCAATCAGTACGGCGTCTTCATCGACGGGTTCGGTGTCGTCCAATGGCGCGCCATCGACAAGGTGGAACTGGTCCCGATCGCCGTTCGTGTCTTGACCTTCAACGAGCTGCAAATCGGGCTGAAACAGCCGCTGCAGCGGGCGCTTGTCGCGGACTGGCGGCGGATGTCTTGGCCGCGGCTGCTGATGCGCGTGCCGTGGAAGATGACGCATGAGAACGTCATACGCGTGAACCTGGAGGTGTTCGATCAGCCACCGGACGAGATTCACCGCACGATCCAACGGATGTGGCGACACTACCGTTCGTGATCGGCGGACGGCGTTTCGCAGTTCGTGCACTGCGCCTGGGCGTTTGATATGGCGACGGGGAAGCCGCAGTTGGGGCATAGCGTGTGGGTGCCGGGCAAGTTGCCGTGGGTCACCGACACGCGTTCGTCGAAGACGAAACATTCGCCCTGCCAGCGGCTGTCTTGCGGGGGGATGGCTTCGAGGTAGTTCAGGATGCCGCCTTCGAGGTGGTAGACCTCTTCGAATCCCATCTGGATCAGATGGGCCGAGGCTTTCTCGCAGCGAATACCGCCGGTGCAGAACATGGCGATCTTCTTGTCACGCTTTGAATCGAGGTTGGCTTTGGCGTAGGCGGGGAAGTCGCTGAAGGCGGCCGTCTTGGGATCGATGGCGCGATCGAATGTGCCGATGGCAACTTCGTAAGCGTTGCGCGTGTCGATGACCACGACATCCGGATCGGCGATCAGCGCGTTCCAGTCTTGCGGTTTCACGTAAGTGCCGACCGCGGCTAGCGGACCTTCAGCGGCGGGATCGAAAGCGATGATTTCACGCTTCACCTTTACCTTCAGGCGCTGGAAGGGATGATCGTCTGCCGTGGCTTGTTTGACCGTTAAATCGGTGAAGCGGGAATCGGACCGTAGATCCGCCAGGAAGGCCGCCATGGCGGCCGGCGAGCCGGAGATCGTGGCGTTGATGCCTTCGCGCGCGAGCAGGATCGTCCCCTTGATGCCCATGGTCTCGCCACGTGTGGCCAGTTCCGCCTGCAGGGTCGCGCAGTCGGTGAGGTCGACGAATTTGTAGAAGGCGCAGACGGTAACGCTCATGCCGCCTCCCTCGCGCATTGCCGCGTTAATTGCAAGTGGTCGCAAGGGCGGCGGGCGGGTCGCCAGGCGGCAGGAGCTGTGCTAATGCGGTCGGCGAAGAAACTCACGGATTCATGATGGTTGACGTCACTGTCATCGCGCCACGCAGCCGGCATTCGCCGTGCGTCGGCATCTGCAAGCTGGACGAGGTCAGCGGCTTCTGTCTCGGTTGCGCGCGGACGGGCGACGAGATCGGCCGCTGGTCCGGCATGTCGGAAATGCAGCGTGACGCGGTGTGGGACCTGCTGCCGGGGCGACATCATGTGCTTGCCATCCGTATGCGGTTGATGCCGTGGATGGCCGGCGAATTGGCAGACTGGGCCGCCGAGACGATCGCGCGGCGCCGCGGCACTTGGGTTACCGGAGCGCCCGGCGCAGTCGCCGAGTTTCCTTGCACCGAGGGTCGAGAGGTGGCCGTGGAACGCAGCGGGGCCGCCGTCGTGGCGCGCGCCGGCGATGCCGCGTTTCGCCTGGACGTTCAGGACAAGCTGCGCGCGTTTGCATTCGGAAACGATGGGCCAATCGTGCTCGGGCTGCCGAAGGCGCGTGGAGCGCTACCTGCAACGGCGACGTTCACGCCACTTGGGCCGGATCGTGCAGCGATCGAACCGCAGCATCGGGGCGATCAGCTCTTCGACATGGGCATCGGTCGCAAGGCCAGCCGGTTCTGCATTCGCAGCGGCGATCCCGCGCTGAGCGCAACGTTGACGGCGCTTGCGGGGCGGCCCTGGGCAGACGTCATGTACGAAGCCGGGATGGCGATCTTTGCCGCCAACCCGCATCGCGTCGTTGAGTCGATGCTGGGGCGCGTCGAGGTCTATTCACCCATACCGCTGCCAGGAGGCACGTCGCCTGCGGGTGCGCACACGCACTTCCTGCCGGAGTTCCTGAAGTCTGGCGAAGAGAGCCCAGCCAGCGTGACGCTTCCCGACTATGCCCTGCCGATCGCCACATTTTATCCCGGTGGCGGGCTCGCCTAGGGCTACGCGCTGTTCCCGCACGTGGAACAAAACGACTAGTGGCGCGATTTCGGCTCTCGCACTCAATCACAACTGGTTGTGAGGTCGACATGCGCGAACCTTCAAGCTTCGAGGATTTCTGGCCGGTCTACCTCAAAGCGCATAGCGCCAGGGAAACGCGACTGCTGCATTTTGCGGGAACGATTGCGGCGGCGGGGTGCGTGGTGATGTTTGCTGCATCGGGTAGGCCCAAATGGCTGCTGGGTGCGCTATTCGCCGGCTACGGACCGTCGTGGGCGGGACATGCGTTGGTGGAAGGCAACCGGCCGGCCACGCTGTCGCATCCGCTGTGGTCGCTGATGGCCGACGTCAAGATGCTGGAGATGGCTGCGTCCGGCACGCTCGATGCGGAATTGCAGCGACTTGGAATTGCAGAGCCGCGACCGGCGAGAATGGCTGCCGAGTAGCCTCATCGCTATCTTGTGACGGGCGCGGCGGCGCGCGCCGTCGGCACCACGATTTCGACGTCTTCGCCGACGCGCAGCAGGGCGTTGGGACTGACGATGACGCGATCCTCCACCGTCAGTCCGGAGGTGATGACGACACGCTCGCCTAGGTCGCGGGCGACGCTGACAGGCCGAAGCTGCACGCGGCTCTGTGCGTCAGCTAGTGCCACCATCTGACGGCCTTCACGCGTCAGGAGCGTGTTGGTCGGCACAGTCACGGCGCCGCTTGCCGCCGGCATGTCAATGATCACCTGTCCATTCAATCCTGCCGGAACACGGTTCTCGGGATTCGGCATGATGAGCTCAGCGCGCATGGTGTTTGAGGTCTGCTCGATCAATCCGGCGGAGCGGATGACACGAGCCGTCAGGGCTTCACCGGGCAACTCGGCAAAGATAATCTTAGCTGCGGCGCCGTTCTTCACCAGCATTGCCGAGGATTGCGGAACGTCGATTTCGATCTTCAGTTCGTCCATGCGGGCGATGCGCAACAGGTATCCGCCCTGCTGGGTCACATCACCGGAGACCTTATCGCCGCGTTCTACTTGCCGGGCGACAACGGTGCCCGCAAAGGGCGCGCGGATGGTCTGGAAGCTGCGCACCTCTTCAAGACGTTTGACCTCGGCGAGGGCAGCGGCAAGATCGGCTTGCGCCGTCATCTTGTTGGCGCGACGCTCGTCGACCGTCTGGACCGAGACGTGACCGTCGCCGACGAGGCTCTCCGCACGTTGCAAGTTCACGCGCGCCAGCTCCAGCCTTGCCTCAGTCTGATCGACCGAGGCGCGGGCGCGCAGGAGTTCCTGTTCGACTTCAGGCGCATCGATCATCACCAGCACGTCGCCGGCCGCCACTCGATCACCGATGTCAACGTGGCGTTCGGCGACGATGCCGCTGGCGCGAGAGGAGACGAGCGCCTGTTCGGCCGGCGCGGTGCGGCCGGACAACGTCAGCTTCGAGGAGCCGGGCGCCGCCTCGGGGCGGACGATGCGCACGGAGCGAAGCGCCGGCTTCTTGACGGCGGCGGGTGCTTCGGCCGCCACGGCCGTGGGACGCAAGCCGGCGAGCTCAGTGATCTCGGCTACGATCGCGGTGGCGTCGCCCTGCGCGATGGCCCACGTGCCTAGCGCCGCGCTTGAAGCCAGCACGAACGTCGAGATAGCCAGGGTCTTGGAAATCATTCGATCGGCTCCGTGGTTACTCGGCAGGCATGAACGGGCGAGCGGGGACGTGCGCAGGGTCTGACTCGGCAGTTGCGTGCCGCCGGCCAAGGCCCGCGAGGGTGGAAAACAGGAATGGAACGAACGTCAGCGTGGCGCAGGTGCCGAAGATCAGCCCGCCGACGACGGCGCGGCCGAGTGGGGCGTTCTGCTCGCCGCCTTCGCCATGGCCAAGTGCCATCGGCAAGATGCCGACGATCATCGCGGTCGCCGTCATCAGCACGGGACGCAGGCGAGTCCGCGCCGCGTCGACGGCGGCCTGCGTTGGTGCCTCGCCTTCGTGGAGGCGGTCGCGGGCGAAGCTGGTGACCAGCACGCTGTTGGCCGTGGAGACGCCGATGACCATGATCAATCCTGTGAGAGCCGGGACCGAGAGTGGCGTGCCGGTGACGAACAACGCGAACAGGGCACCGGAGATCGCCACGGGCAGACCGCCCATGGCGATGAGGGGCATGATCCACGATTGGAAATTCACGACCATGACAAGGTAGACGAAGATCGACGCCATCAGGAGCCCGCCCAGCATTTCCGCGTATGCCAGCTCCATCGACTGGGCCTGGCCGGCGACGTCGATGCGGTTGCCGGGCTTGAGGCGCGGCCGCAGCTGATCGATGACGGCAGATACATCGGCATAGACGCCGCCCAGATCGCGGCCTTCGACGTTGGCGAGAATCGTGGTCGTCGGTTGCAAGGTCGTGCGATCGATGTTGGCCGGGATGTTGCGCAGCTGCAGCGATGCGAAGGCGCGCAGCGAGACCGGCTCGCCGCCCGCGGACGGACGCACCGGTGTGTTCAACAGCTGCTCCAGCGTGGTGAGATTGACTGGCGGGGCCACAACCTGGACGGTGTACGACGCGCCCTGGGTGGGGTCGGCCCAGTAGCTGGGTGATACGGTGCCGGAGGCGCCGAGCGCCGCGAGGAGAGCGGTCGCTGCGTCCTGAGGCGTGACGCCAATCTGCAGGGCGCGAACGCGATCGATCTCGAGGTAGTAGGACGGCAGGTCGCGCACCTGCTTCATGGCAATGTCGACGGCGCCGGGAATCTCGCGCATGCGCGTCATCAACTCGCGGGCGATTTCCGAATTACCAGGGCCGTCCCGGCCGATCAGGCGAACTTCGATGGCCGTCTGGGCAGCGCCGGCGAGGGTTTGCGACGTGGCATCCGCCGGTCGGAAATAGGTCGTCAGCCCGGGGAATTTTTCCTTGAGCATGTGACGGATCTTGACGACGTAGTCTGCCGTCGGTGCGTGCTTGTCGGCCAGCTGCACGAGGATTTCGCCGTCGAACGAACCGATGACGCCGCTCTCCACCCAGGCGAGATTGACGGGCTCGGGAGTGCCGATGTTTTCGGCGATGAATCCGACTTCTTCGGGCGGGATAACGTTGCGGATCTCGCGCTGCACGTCGGCGAACGTGCGTGCGGTTTCTTCGAGGCGCAGTCCGGATTGCGCGCGGGCGTAGACGCGGATCATGCCGGCGTCGGTCTCTGGGAAGAACTCGCGACCGAGATTGGTGGCGGCCACGGCGCCCAGGGACAGGGCGAACACCAGCCCGGCGATCGGGATGACTTTCCAACGCAGCTGCAGTCGCGCCAGTCCGGCGACGACGTTTTCCAGAAAACCCAAGGTGTGGTCGACGCCGCGGGACAGGCGGCTGAGGGGTCCATTGCCTTGTCCCGGATGGCCGGATGCGGCGGACAGCATCAGCGTGGCCAGCGTGGGCACCAGTGTGCGCGACAGAACGTATGACGCCGCCATGGCGAAGACGACCGACAAGGCCAGGGGCACGAAGACGAAGGCGGCGGTGCCCGTCAGCAAGAACAGGGGCGAGAAGACGATGCAGATCGCCAGCGTCGAAACGAATTCCGGAAATGCCACTTCGCTGGCACTTTTCAACACGGCTTCGCGCAGGCCGAGGCCGGCTTCAAGGTTGCGGTTGATGTTCTCGATCTCGACGAGGGCGTTATCGACGAGGATGCCGATGGCCAGCATCAGGCCGCCGAGCGTCATGA
This sequence comes from Hyphomicrobiaceae bacterium, assembly GCA_965279065.1. Classification (GTDB taxonomy): domain Bacteria; phylum Pseudomonadota; class Alphaproteobacteria; order Rhizobiales; family Hyphomicrobiaceae; genus JAKAXS01. The sequence goes on along the minus strand of OZ257134.1, from coordinate 3,494,465 downwards.
GGTTGAAGGTGTTGCCGGTGGCCGCCAAGCCGGCAATCGAGGCGAGCAGGGCTAACGGGATCGATGTCAGCACGATCAGCGAGGAGCGCCAGCTGCCAAGGAAGACGAGAACGACGAAGGCGACCAGCAAGCCGACGATGATGGCCTCGATCATGACGTTGTTGATGGCGCGGGTGACGAACACCGACTGATCGAAGACCGGCGCGATGGTGATGCCTTCAGGGGCTGCGGCCTGCAACTCCGGCATGCGCTCGCGGATCTGGTTGATGATGTCGAGGGTGGAGGCGTCGCCGAGCTTCAGGATCGAGACGATGACGGCGTTCTGGCCGTCGAGGCGGGCGATGTTGGTCTGCACGGCCTGGCCATCGCGAACGCTCGCCACATCGGATACGCGCACGACGCGGCCATTGACGGAGCGCAGCGGCAGATCCGCGAAGCTCGCGACCGTCTCGGGGCTGGCGTTGGTCGTAACGACGATTTCACGGGAGTCGATGCGCAGCGCGCCCGAGGGTAGCGTGAGGTTCTGGGTCGCCGTTGCCCGCGCGATGTCGCTTGGGGAAATTCCGTAGGCCTGCAGAGCCTCGGGTTTCAGGTCGATCATCACCTGGCGCGAGGCGCCGCCATACGGCAACGACAGTCGGATGCCGCGGATCGACTGGATCTGGGCCCGCAGTTGAAGGCGGGCGTAATCATAAAGGGCGCCGTCGGTCAGGGTGTCGGATGCCAGAACCAGCTGGATGATCGGCACGCTGGAGGGAACATAGGGCACGATCAGCGGCGGATTGGTGCCGGTAGGCATGCGGCGCAGAATAGTCTGGCTGACGGACGTGACCTGAGTGAAGGCCGACGTGACGTTGGTGCCTGGCTGGAAGCTGATGCGGACGATGCCGACGCCGTTGATCGTCTCCGAACGGACCTCGCGCAGGTTGTCGACGTTGTTCATGACCGCGAGTTCGCTGAACGAGGTCAGCTTGCTGGCCATCTCCTGCGGGTTGAGACCCTGGTAGGTCCAGATGACATTGATGGCGGGAATGTTGACCGGCGGTAGGATGTCCGTCGACATGCGGCGTGCGGTCAGTCCACCAACCAGCAGCAGCAGGATGGCCAGCACGCCGATGCTGTGGCGATGATTGATCGCATAACGGACAATCCACATGCGGTGTCGTTCCCTGCCAGCGCGTGATTTCGTGCTGCGGGGGCACCTCTCGTGGCTCAGATTAAGGGAAGCTTAAGCGGGGCGGCTGCGGGTGCCGCATGGGGCGATCTGTCCAGCGCTGCCAGTAAATTAGGCGTCCGATGTCAGAGCCGATGCGTGCTGTGGACGCTCGGCTGGCAACACGCGGTGCGTTGCGACGACGATCTGCGCGCGCAGGCCCGGTTCGGGGTCGCGACTTTGCAGCCGCAGCGACATGCCGTCCTTTTCCAATGCGGTTTCGGCGATCGACAGTCCGAGGCCACTGCCGACCGGGCTCTTGTGGCGGCCACGGAAGAATCGCTGCGTCACCTGCTCGAGTTCATCGCGAGGAATACCGGGGCCATCGTCTTCCAGGGTAATCAGCGCCGCGGTATCCGAGCGGGACAGCGACCAGCGGATCGGCTCGCCGCTGCGGGCGTACTGGATCGCGTTCTCGGTGAGGTTGCGGGCCGCCACATGGAAGGCGTCCGGGTTTGCCTTGATCTTGCAGCCGAACAGGCCTTCGTCGATGAGGGCGGGAGCTGGATGCTCCTTGGTCTTCAACTCCTCGCAGATAGCACGCAGGCGAGCACCGGCGTCGATCCACTCCTGGGGACCGTCGGGGTCGGCGGCGTCGATCTGGGCCAGCGCCAGCAGCTGCTTGGCCATGCGCGTCGTGCGGTCGACAGCCGTGATGGCATTCTTCAGCGCCGTTTCACGCGTCGCAGGATCGGGTGCGGCGAGGGCGATCTGCACCTGCGTCCTCAGACCGGCGAGAGGCGTCCGCAACTCGTGGGCCGCGAACGCCGTGACGCTGCGCTCGTGCTCGCGGGCGGTGACGACCTTGCGGAACAGGTCGTTCAGACCGTCGACGACGGGCCTGATCTCCCTCGGGCTGCGGCCGATGTCGAGCGCGCTCAGATCGTCGGCGTTGCGACCTGCGACGGCCTCGGTCAGGCGGCGCAGGGGCGCCAGGCCCTCGCGGATGGCCAGCCAGATCAATCCGCTCAGGATCATCAGTACGACCAGACCGGGGCCGGCCAGGCCCCACATGAGCTCGCGCACCAGCCGCTCGCGGTGGCCGATGTTGTCGCCGACCAGCACGCGGATGCCGCGATCGCGATTTTCGCTGGCGAAGACGCGCCAACGCGTGCCGTTGATGTCCTGATTGGAGTATCCGCTCGTGACGTTGGTCAGTTGCGTCATGGGGGCTTCGCTGGATTTGCCGACCAGCTGACCATCGATGGACCAGATCTGGCAGGCCAGCTGGAAATTGGTTTCGAGCTTCTGCAGGGGGATGGATTGCTTGGGGACGCGCACGCCGGAGATGCCGGTCGTTACCTGCACGTTGGCGCTTTCGATAAGCGAGCCAACCATGCGCGTGGCCTCTTCGAGGCGGGCATCGAGCACCCGCTCCAGCTCCTGCCGGCTGCCGGAATAGATCCACGCTATGCCGCACAGCCAGACGATGCTGGTGGCCAGCAGCAGCAGTCCGTACAGGCGGGCGGTCATGGATCTCATGGCTGGGGGCGGTGGCGTGTTGCGGGCATTTGAGCAACAACGGACACCGCCGAGCTTAAGTCAAGCTTAAGCCCGGCCTCAGTTGGGGGCCGGAGTTCCACGGAATGCTGGCAAAAGGTGCCTGACGAGCGGTAAGGGATCAGTATGCGGGTTCTCATCGTGGAAGACGATGCCGTTCTGCAGAACGGTTTGACGGTTGGGCTCGGTCTGCACGGCATTGCCGCGGAGGCGGTGGAGACATGTGCCGACGCGCTGGCGGCGCTGGCGACCACGACGTTCGACGCTGTCGTGCTCGACATCATGCTGCCGGACGGGTCCGGTTTCGATGTGCTGCGGGAGCTGCGGCAGCGCAACGATGCGGTGCCGGTGCTGCTGCTGACCGCACGCGACGCGGTGGCCGACAGGGTCCGCGGGCTCGACGACGGCGCCGACGACTACCTGGGCAAGCCTTTCGACCTCGACGAAGTGGCGGCGCGGCTGCGGGCGCTACGCCGCCGCGCTGTGGGACGCGCGACGCCGACGATCGTCTGGCAGGGACTGGAACTCGATCCGCAGCGGCAGACGGTGACGGCGAACGGCGAGGCCGTCACCCTGTCGCGGCGCGAGTTCGCGCTGCTGATGGCGCTGGTGGAGCGTCCCGGCGTGATCCAGTCCAAGGCGGAACTCGAAGAGGCGCTCTACGGCTGGCAAGAGGAAGTCGAGAGCAACGCGGTCGAGGTCCACATCCACCATCTGCGCGCCAAGATCGGGCGCGAACGCATCGAGACCGTTCGCGGACTGGGCTATCGCGCGAAACCCTGAGCGATCAGTCGCAGGCGGCGACGGCGCGCCGTGCACGTGGTGGTCAGGGTATCGTCCTTGCACACCATCTACATCGGACCGGCGGCCTTCCAGTTGTGGCGGCGATGGCGTTCTTCAACCCAGATGTGGCCCGGTTGCATCCGATTGAGGGCGAAAGAGACAGCTCGGTTGCCCTTAAGGCTCACTTAATATGGCGGCCTAGTCTGCCGACTCGCGATTTGGCCCGTCACGCGTTGGCCGGGCATCATGAGGGGGACTGCCGTGTTATCGAGACGCTTTGTACTGTTGGGCCTGGCCGCCACCGTGTCGGGCTGCGCGCCCAATGACGACGACGATTGGCTGGGGTTGGGCTATGAGGTCAACGACGCCGATCGGCAAAAGTATGCGGCGCTGACCGCCGAGAAGTTTCCCATCGCCGCAGCCGACGTGCGCGACATCAAGCCAAAATTCCGGCGGACGACGGTGACCAATCCGACGAGCGAGCCGCCGGGCACGATCGTGGTCGATACGGCCAACAGGTACCTCTACCTGGCCGGGACCGGCGGGCGGGCGATCCGCTACGGTATCGAGATCGGGCGGGAAGGATTCGGTTGGAGCGGCGTGGCCAACATCGCTCGCAAGGCGGAGTGGCCGACCTGGACGCCGCCGGCCGAGATGGTGGCGCGTGATCCGCGCACTGCGCCGTTCGCCAACGGCATGCCGGGCGGACCGGAAAACCCGCTGGGCGCGCGGGCGCTCTATCTCTATCAGAACGGCAAAGACACGTTATACCGCATCCACGGTGGCGGCCGGCCGACGTCGCTGGGCAAGGCGACGTCGAGTGGCTGCATCCGGCTGTTGGATCACGATGCCGTCGATCTCTACAACCGCGTGCCTACAGGCACGCGAACCGTCGTCCTCGCCGATCCGATCGTGAGCGGCCTAAGCCGGAGGAGCGCTTAGGGCGCGGGCCGTTTGGATCGGTACACTTGCGCGTGGCGTCTGGGGAATGGTGGGCAGAGGGTTAGGTAGGTCTGGCCTCTGCAGTTAAGAGTCTAACCATGCCATGGTCCTTATAAGAATGCGCCTCACGCCCGCAACCTCAGTTTCTCTGGCCCGGACCGAATAGACAACCTCCTGAGAGTTCACAACTAGACGGCGTTTTCGAGCAGTTCGGGCGGCTCATCTCCACTGGCAACGGGCGGTAGCGCTTCGAGAAATGACGAGGCCCTATCGGGATGATAGCTGGCGTGCATCGGGTGCTCGTTGTGCATTAGCGCGGCATGCACAGCCTTGGCGATCGATGGCCCTTGCGCGAAGCCGCCGGTATTGTGGCCTCCGGTTATGACGCACCGGCCGCCCTGGCTTGTGCCGATCATTTCAAACAGGCCGAGGCCCGTCGCGGTCCACGGCCGTACGCAGTATTTCAGGCTCGCTTCCAGGTTGCCCTTCGCACGCGATGCCGCATATCCGCGGGGGAAATACTTTTCCGCGGTGTCGTCCAGCCCCGCGTAGATCTGGTAGAGCACGGACCGGTCGATGTTGTTGGGGTCGATGCCTGTGTGTCCGTATCCCGATCCGATGATGAGGATCGGCTCTCCGGCCTCGTCCGTTGCAACGGTGATGTTGGCGTCCTCCGTGGTGTGGGACTTGCGGCCAAGCTTGAGAGAGATGTCGAGCCGCGGTTCGAGGTTCGGGATTCTCAGCCATGCCCCCAGAACACCGTGGATCTTGAACTGGGACCGTGTCCCGGCAAGGAGCATCCTTCCGTATGTGCCCAGCGAAATGACGTAGTGCGGCGCCGTCACGACATTGTCGACGAGCTTGACGCCTGAGATCCGATGTTGCGCATCAAATACTAGCTTCTGTGCGCGATGCGACCATGCAAACTTGGCACCGCCGCGCTCGAGCTTGTCCAGCAGCCGGTGCATGAATTTGTGGGCGTTGACCGTGAATCCCACGACCACCACGCCGCCCGCGATCAGCCCGGCGCATACTGCATCGCCCAAAGCGGGAAATTCTTTCGCGACCATTTCGGGCGTCAGCACCTTTTGGGTCGCGCCAACGCGGTTCTGTCTTGCGAGCGCGCTTTCGAAATGGGTCTTGTCGGAATATATGCGCAGAATGCCTTCGCGGAGATGGCTTGAGGTGAACAGCGTCGGGTCGTCCCGCATCCAATCGGTCCACAGCGGCAGGCTTTCCCGGTTGAACGAGAAGATATCGTCATTGAATCTCTTGGCCAGCCAGACCGGTATGCTGCGGAACTGTTGCACCCACTCAGATTCGCGATTGGACAACGTCGGCGACTTGTGCGCGCTCCAGCCCGAAGCACTGACGTCCCGGTCGAAGATGGTGTTCATGTCCGACGAGTTAGCTTTGTCGTTGTAGTTGTCCATCTCCGTCAGCGTGAACATTCGCGCGTCGTCTCCTCCGCGGCTGCATCCGTACTGCGCCCAGGACGCTGCCGAGCGAGGGTCCGGCCCGCCGTCGAAGCAGTGAACGTTGAAGCCTTCTTCCTGCAGCGTGGCAGCGGTGATCAGGTTGACCAGCCCCGCTCCGATCATGACTACGCGGCGATCGGCCGATCGCGAGGAGGGTACGGTGTGAAGGACGCCCGGTTTTGTGAATATCCGCCCGGCCGATCTGCGCTCGATTTCATCGAAGGCAGCCAGATATGCGGCGTCGTCGCCTGGTGCTGCCACGGATACGACTGTTAGCTCGTCGCAGCCGGGCTGGGGATCAAGCGGTGTGGCCGATTTCGATACTTCGCCGACCGTCACTCTGATCCAGAGAAGCTTTTGTTTCGACTTCCGGTTGGTACTAACCCCTGCCGGGGGCGCGAATTGTGATACGACCGCCTCTATTCCAGCCGAGGTGATCGTGGCGCGGAGCAAGGAGGGATGCCGCCGCAATAAATCCGGGCGATAGCATACGTTGTCGGACAAGAGCTCCAGGAGGAGCGGCTCGGCCAGCTTGTCGAGTACCAAGATTTTCATCGGGGTCTCCGCAATTTGTCTTTTGACCGGGGTCTCATGCGCGCATGGCTGTGACCGGTCTTCGTCGCGGAATCTTGCCCTCAAGTGCGCGGATCAAGTCGCGTGCGATCGTGGTGGCGTCCCGCAGAGCTCTCGAATTCGAATTCGGACAGGGAATGACGTAGGTGTAGTAGTGCGCGCCTTCGACGAGGTATCCGTAGGCCCAGATGTTCTCGCTGGAAGTGCCGTCCATGCCGACGAGGTTCAGGTTTTCGTCTATAGCCAGTCCGCCCGGTTTGAAGTCTCCGTTGTGGAATGCCATCGCCATGCCGGATTTCAGCATGTTCTGAATCAGAGTGGAGGAGGTCTGTTCGGGATGCAGCGGGCCGAGGTGCGCCCTGACGAGGACGTCAAAGCTTGCGGACACGGGTTGAGCGGAATTGACCCGGGTCAGAACGAATTCGCCGCCGCTATCGTCAAAGGTTACATCCGGATCCGGAGGGAAGACCGATACGATGCCCGCTTCCATCAGGGCAAGCAGCTCAATATTTCGCTCTTTAGGAGGGCCCAAGGCTATACGGTTGCTTGCCGAATTCCAGTGTTTCAGAAACGCGGCATGCGACTTTGGCTCGAGGCCAGCGTAATCGACGGCGTAACGGATGTTGTCCTGGATATCTCGGATCATATCCACGACGGCTTTTTGGGGATTGGATTTGTTTCCCGAAAAGCAGGCTGCGATATCCTCACCAAGATACCGCCGTACGAAATCTGCATGGTCTTGCAGATCGATGTTTTCGCGGCCGGCATTAGGTGAAAGCATCTTGTTAATAATTTTCTCGTGCTCCGGGATCAGATTGTATTTTTGTGCATCCAGTTCTCCCCCTTCCATGGCGCTGAAATAAGCGAACGCCATTTCCTTCTTGAGGGTAGGGAGAAGGTCTGCTTCCCAACACAGTTGACCCGTTTTCGAAGGAGTGCGCTTCCGGCATTCATCTACGAAATCCCGGGTGAAGAATATGGCCTGTGAGCGCTCGCCCGCGGTTTTCTGATTGACGGGTTTTCCGCCCGGCGGCAGCGCGCTCCGCGAAAACAGGGTGATCGCCGGTTCACGACCGCTGGCGATGTAACCGTATCGGTGATCCGAATGTTTTTCGAACGAGCCGCCGCGACCCACCGTCAACGATGACACGACATCGATCGCGCTCAAGCCGGTCCCCGCCACGGCAACCCTCGCGTGGGAACAAATCACGTCCAGGCTTGCCACGGGGTACGGGTTTTGGATGTAGGCGAGTTTTGGGTTCTTTGCGGCTCCAGTTTTTGCCCACTCGATGCGTTGGGCGTCCGAACGATCAATGCCGATACCGGAGTGTCCGGTGGCAAACACGATGTAATTTGCCTCGATCGCATACTCGCCTTCCAGCAGCAGGCGGCACCGATCGTTCGCCAACTTCACAACATCGGTGACGGCCCTTCGCGTATTGCGCACCTCGACGTTCGGCGGAAGATTGCCGATGATCGCTTGATACGCCCAGCCCAGGTATTCTCCCAGGATCGCCCGGGGTACGAACGTACCGGCTTCAATCCGTTCGCCAATGTCAGTGATGACGAATTGGCTGCCGATCTTCCTGTAGCCGCGATCCGTTAGCCAATCGAGAAGGCTCGGCCCTCTGCAGAGCCGCCCGGCGCCGGTAATTGAGTCATCGCAATAGACCGTAATTTGCCCCGCTGACGTATTCGTTATCAGGTGCTGCGGCTGCGTTGCGTGGTGGATGCCTTCTCCCGGTGAACGGGGATCGATAAGCTCAATTGCCAGCGGAGTAGTGATGTCCCTTTCCGATAGCGCCGCTGAAATACAATTCAATACGCTGATGCCCCTTTGGCCCAATCCCACAATCGCAATGGATACCGAGCGCGTCTGGTGCTCTGTCATTGTTTCTGTGTTCTTTGCTTAGAGGGATGATGACGTGGTTTTCCTGAAGTGCATTCATTCAATCATATGGTTAATCGATCGTCCACTACGTTGTTTCTTAAACCATATAGATCGGTATTTATGTCGGTTATGAAGTCTCTGATAACGTTTGTTTAATCTTTACACGGATTATTTTTTCGGAGGAGTTGAGTTTTATTTGAACTGATTTGAATAGGACGTGCGATCGGCGGCCCGATCACGCCAGCCGGGTCGGCCTGTTGTCCCCGGGTCCGCGCTCAGTGGTGCTCCTTCGCAATGCGAAGTCGTTGACAATTCTGGGAACTCGTCGCAAATTCAAACGAATGGTTGATAAAACGTCACATAAGCTCGACGACGTGTTTCACGCGTTGTCTGACCCGACACGGCGCGCGATCGTGCAGCTGCTGGCGAAGCGCCCGCACACCGTGGGTGAGTTGGTGCCGCCCTTCTCGATGTCCCTGGCAGCAGTGTCCAAGCACATCAAATCATTGGAGCGGGCGGGCCTTATTGACAGAGAGGTACACGGACGTACGCATGTGTGCTCGCTCAACGCCCTTGGGCTCAGCGAGGCTTATCGTTGGCTGGGCGGGTACGAACGCTTTTGGCAAGAGCGATTGGATGCACTTGAACAATTGTTAGCCGAACACAGGGCGAAGAAACCAGATGGCCGATGACACACCGATTTCGGTCGCATTGGTCCGCCGCTTCCAGGCCGAGGCCGAGGCGATTTATGCGGCTTGGACCGAACCTAAGCTGATCGCCCGCTGGCTGGCGCCGGGTGCGGGGATGGTGACGTCGGTTGAGAACGACCTGCGCAATGGCGGCCGGTATCGCATTGGTGGACGCGACAGTAATGGGCGCGAATACAGCATCACGGGCACCTACGTCGAGTTACTCGCGAATACCACTGTTGCGCTGACATGGAGTTACGACGGCCCGGCCGTCGCGCTTCGCGGCAAACCGTCGATCGTTACCGCCCGGATGCGCCGTCTCGGTCCCGACTTGACCGAGCTGACCGTTACGCACGAGAAGCTCAGCAAGCAGCGTGCGGCTCAGCTCAACCGCGAAAACTGGAATTCCTGTCTCGACAAGCTTGGATGGGCCGTGGGGGAGACCCGGCCGGCCGAGCCGCAACAGGCAACAAGCGTAATGCCCGATCCGTCGATGGATCACCCCTTCTACAGCGAGGGACATCGAGCCTGGCAGGATGCGTCCGGGACGAGGCATCTGGCAGACCGTCTCGAAGAGGTCGGATTGCGACACATCATTACCGCGTCCGACGCCGCATTTATCGCTCACCAGAACCTGTTTTTTCTTTCGACAGTTGACCGCAACGGCCAACCGAGCTGTTCCTACAAGGGTGGCGCGAGAGGCTTCGTCGCAGTGATCGACGAGAGCACCTTGGTGTTCCCCAACTACGACGGCAGCGGCATGTATCTTTCAATCGGCAATATGAGCGACAATCCGAAGGTCGCGTTGCTGTTCATAGATTTTGAGCGGCAGGCGCGCATTCGCGTGATGGGACGGGCATCGGTGCAGCAAAACGATCCGGAACTCGGGCGCTATCCGGGGGCGGATCTGGTTACACGTATTCACGTGACGGCGATCTTCGACAACTGCCCGCGTTACATCCACAAGATGAAGCTGATCGAGGAATCCGTTTACGTTCCTGATCGCGACAAACCGGCGCCGGTGGCGGCTTGGAAGAAGCTCGCCGATTTCTCGGACGTGTTGACGAAGAAGGATGCGCACTTGGCCGCAGACGACACGGACGAGAAGAAGGCCTTCAATCGCGACTCTTTCTATCGTGACTAGCGCGTAACGCATTCGCCGCCGATCCAAAGGGGGCCTGTTTGATTGTGCGCAGGCCGAACGGGCGCTTCCGACTAGGGACCAAGCGTTACCGGCGCGGCGTTTCTTCAGTCCGTGAAATACGTTGCGGCGGCGGCTCGATAGTGCCGGTCGCCCAAGCTCAAGGCAGATCACAATAAGTTCAACAAGTGTGTTGACTAACGTTCTTTAATGCGCAAATCTCAACCTCATGGTTGATTGACGGGTGCGGTCTGCAACATCTTCCCGTCTTTTTCCATCGTTGTCCCGACGAGCCGTAAAGGCCACCGCTGCAAGCAGAAGGGGACGACGTATCTGGAAACCTTGGAGGAACGTTATGGTATCTAGGATTGGCGCCACCGCCGCTGTCGTGACAGCAGTGCTGGCAACGCCTGTATTGGCGAATGACGACGTGCTCAAAAATATCGGAGACCCGAAGCAGTGGGCGTCGCCGACCGGCGACTACGAGAACCACCGCTATTCGAAGCTCGATCAGATCAACACAAAGAACGTCAAAGATCTGAAGGTCGCCTGGTCATTCTCGACTGGCGTGCTGCGTGGCCATGAGGGTTCGCCTCTCGTGATCGGCAACATGATGTACCTGCATACGGCATTCCCGAACAACGTTTTCGCTCTCAACCTCGACGACGATAACAAGATCGTTTGGAAGTACGAGCCTAAACAGGACCCGACGGTTCAGGGCGTTCTGTGCTGCGATAACGTCAACCGCGGCGTCGCCTATGCCGAAGGCAAGGTGTTCCTCTACCAGAACGACGCCACGCTGGTCGCACTCGACGCCAAGACTGGCAAAGAACTCTGGAAGGTCAGCAACGGCGATCCCAAGCGCGGCGAAACCGGCACGGCCGCTCCAATGGTCGTGAAGGACAAGGTCATCGTCGGCATCTCAGGCGCCGAGTTCGGCATTCAAGGCTACATCACCGCCTACGACATCAACACCGGCAAGAAGGTGTGGCGTGGCTATAACCTCGGCACCGACGAGCAGATGTTGTTCGATCCCGAGAAGACGATGTCTCTCGGCAAGCCAGTCGGCAAAGACTCGTCGCTGAAGACCTGGAACGGCGATCAGTGGAAGATCGGCGGCGGCGCGGTTTGGGGCTGGTTCTCCTGGGATAAGGAGGCCAACCTGTTCTACTACGGAACGGCGAACCCCTCGACCTGGAACCCGGTGCAGCGCGCTGGTCCGGACGGCAAGCGCATTGACCAGAAGTGGACGATGTCGATCGTCGCACGCAATCCCGATACGGGTGTTGCTGCGTGGGCCTATCAGATGACGCCGTTCGACGAGTGGGATTATGACGGCATCAACGAGATGATCCTCGCGGACATCGACGTTGGCGGCAAGAAGACTCCGGCGCTCGTTCACTTCGACCGCAACGGCCTCGGCTATACGATGAACCGCAAGACCGGGGAACTGCTGGTCGCAGAAAAGTTCGACCCGGTCGTGAACTGGACCTCGGGCGTTGAGATGGACAAGTCCAAGCCGAACTACGGTCGTCCGACCGTGGTCGACAAGTACTCGACCTTCCTCAATGGCCAGGACGTGAACTCGCAAGGCATCTGCCCTGCAGCTCTCGGCACCAAGGACCAGCAGCCAGCATCGTTCTCGCCGGATACAAACTTGTTCTACGTTCCGACCAACCACGTCTGCATGGACTACGAACCTCAGCTAGCGAAGTACGTGGTCGGTCAGGCCTATGTCGGCGCGACCCTCGCGATGTATCCCGCCAAGAAGGCTTCGGACAAGACGAACCACGACGGCATGGGCAACTTCATCGCCTGGGATGCTGGCAAGGGCAAGATTGTCGCGTCTGTGCCTGAGAAATTCTCGGTGTGGTCGGGCGTGCTGACCACAGCTGGCGGCATCGCCTGCTACGGCACCCTTGAGGGCTACCTCAAGTGCGTCGACCAGAAAGACATCACGAAACTTTTGTTCAAGCACAAGAATCCTTCGGGCATCATCGGCAACGTGTTTACCTATGAGCACAAGGGCAAGCAGTATCTGGGCGTCTTCTCGGGCGTCGGCGGCTGGGCCGGTATCGGTCTGGCGGCTGGCCTGGAAGATCCTGAGGCTGGCCTGGGTGCCGTCGGTGGCTACGTCGGTCTGAAGGAATACACCGCCCTTGGCGGCGTGCTAGCGTCTACTCGCTGCCATAAGCGCTTCCTCCAAATAAGTACTGAGGCTTGCGAGCAACTTAAACCGGCGCCTGCTTGGGTGCCGGTTTTTTTGCCGAGTCACCACCCGTCGACCTTGTCGAGCGTGGGAAGGATGTCGCGACAGTTCTCCGAGATATAGCGTCGCGTTTCCGATTACTCGTTTCATACCGAGCTGGCGCAGATGCAAGCGAGTCTCTTTGATGAGCCAGCCGTCAAGATTGAGGCCATGGATCAAGTGGGGCTGAGCCTGTGACCAGTTTCTCAAAGCCACGCACTGAGGTGAGTTCGCAGTGCATCCCCGCTCATCTTCAATGACTGCTCGAACTTGTCCTCCGGAACTCCCCGAGCACTGAAATCGTCTTCAATTTGACCGAGTATGGGAGCCGCCATTTCCAGCCAGCGGATGTGGCTGGGGCTTTCCGCATACATTTCGTTGGGCGCAACCAATGTAGGCAGGCCTTCAAGTTCCGATTCCACCAGTCGGCACAGACTGACGAAGTGCAACAGCAAATTGGCTGCCTTCTCGTCGAATATCTTCCGCACTTCGGCTGAATAGGTTTCGGTGTCGTTTATCCGATTGCTTAGTGTGGTCAGTTCCTCGGGCTTCAACGTCGACTGAAGATGAGTGAGGCAGGTGAGCAAGAACTCCAGCTTTTGGAGGTCGTTCCTCGGTTTAGGATAGTAGCCACGGTGACGTGCGGCCAGGGTAGCCGCTTCCAACAATGAAGACGTTCTCATCACCAATTGCGCGGTTTCACTATTACGACGAGCAACGTCAGGTCGTCGCCAGGTGACATACGCACCTAGGGCCACTCCGGCGGCCACGATTGTTCCGACGCCCTGAAGCCATTCGACTAGCCGGCCGTCGAAGAATTTGTCGGGCTGATACACCACAATCAATGCAATGAAGAATGCGGTTGCGGCTGCAGAGACCACAACTACGGAACCTTCGCGCACGCCGCCCTCTCAATCACAAAAAGCAATCGGTGGAGACTATGAGGTGGCGCAAGCCTTCGGCAAGGCGGTGCCCTTCCGTCCTATTATTCGTCCTATTATGAAGTGCCCATGCTCCTATTTTGGCCTTCGCGCATTTTCACCGCTCGGCTCTTTAATGCGTTGAGTTTTATGAACTATTTCTGACGGGTGAGGGTGAGTGCGTGTGAACGAGGTGTTGGTGGAGCTGAGGGGAATCGAACCCCTGACCTCTTGCATGCCATGCAAGCGCTCTCCCAACTGAGCTACAGCCCCGAATTTTGCGGTGCGGACGTTGGGGTCCGGACCTGGATCATTGCGGCGCCCTTACAGTGTCGTCGGACGGCCGCGAAGAGGGGTCTCATTAGGCCGTGACGCATGAAACTGCAAGTGCGTATTTGTTGGCTTCTTTCGCATCCGACCCGGCCGGATGCGCAGGGTTTAGTGACGCATCCGACTCCGCTCCGCGGAGCCGGCCGGATGCGCGGTACTTCTCAGGGCTCTTCGTCGCCTTCGACGGGACCGCCGATAATGTTGGTGACGTCACCGCCTTCTTCCTCTTCCTCGAGGAAGGTTTCGTCGGCCTCGGCGGCGATCTCGTCGCCATCATCCGTCTCGATGTCGGCCAGCGTATCTTCGGCCTCTGCATCCGCTTCGACGGCCTCGGCGGGAACGACCTTGGAGGGAACGTCCGGCTTGCGGGCCCGGCGGGGCGACTTCTCTTCCGCGGCGACGGCTCCCAGCGGCGAGTGAGCCAGTTCATAAATCGAGCCGCAGATGGGGCAGGAGATCGGATCACGATTCAGATCGTAAAACCGCGCGCCGCATTCATTGCTCTGACAGGTGCGCTTTGTCCCGCGCGATTGCTTGGTGGACATTGTATTCGCCTTTGAAATTTTTGAGAGTTGCAAGCGATCTGCCATAGCTCAACAGCGGTGTCAAAAGCATTCGCGGGGCGCGGGCAACTCGCCGGGCCGGGCGGCGTTGACAGGGGCGGGCGCATCAGGTCTATGCCCTGGCGCAGGGCGGCGCGGTCGCCTGTAATTATTGTTATGTCACAACAGCGAAGGCGCACGCTTTGTCCCACTCGCCGCAGCCACAGCCGTTATCCACACGCAAGGCGACCGGCCTCACCGGACGTTTGCGGGTTCCCGGCGACAAGTCGATCTCGCACCGGGCGCTGATGTTCGGGGCACTGGCGACGGGGACCACGCGCATCACGGGGCTGCTGGAAGCCGAGGACGTCATCAATACGGCGCGGGCGGTTACGGCGCTGGGCGCGCGGGCCGAAAAATCCGACGGCGTATGGCTGGTCAAGGGACGCGGCGTCGGCGGGCTGAAACAGCCGGACGGGCCGCTTGAATTCGGCAACTCGGGCACCGGTACGCGGCTGATGATGGGCATCGTCGCGGCGCACGATATCAGCGTGACGATGCAGGGCGACGCCTCGCTGTCGCGCCGGCCGATGAGCCGGGTTCTCGACCCGCTGCGGACGATGGGGCTGCAGACGACAGAGGCCAAGGATACGCTGCCGCTGACGGTCAAGGGGTCGGCTCGCCTCGTGCCGATCGTCTACCGATTGCCGGTTGCATCGGCGCAGGTCAAGTCGGCGGTGCTGCTGGCCGGGCTAGGTGCGGCGGGCGAGACGACCGTGATCGAGACGGAAGCGACGCGCGATCATACGGAGCGGATGCTGCGCTACTTCGGCGCCGAGGTGCAAACGCGCGACGTCGACGGGGCGACGCACATTACGGTCAAGGGCGATGCAGAGCTGCAGGGCCGGGACGTTACGGTGCCGGGCGATCCGAGTTCGGCGGCGTTTCTGTTGGCAGCCGCGCTGATTGTGCCGGGGTCGGACGTGACGGTGGAAGGCGTGCTGGTCAATCCGACGCGGATCGGGCTCTACGTGACGTTGCGCGAGATGGGAGCCGATATCGTGTTTCTCAACGAGCGCGAGGAAGGCGGCGAGCCGATCGCCGACATTCGGGCGCGGTTTTCCAAGCTGAAGGGCGTGCAGGTGCCGGCCGAGCGGGCGCCGAGTATGATCGACGAATATCCGGTCCTGGCGGCGATCGCCGGGTTTGCGCACGGCGAGACGCGCATGGAGGGGCTCGGCGAGTTGAAGGTGAAGGAGAGCGACCGGCTGGCTGCCACGGCGGCGGGGTTGATCGCCAACGGCGTGGTGGCGCGGGCGGACGGGGACAAGCTGATCGTCGAGGGGACCGGGACGGTGCCCGGCGGCGGACTTGTCGAAACGCATCTCGATCATCGCATTGCCATGGCCTTTCTGACCATGGGGCTGGCGAGCGATGCTCCGGTTGCCGTCGACGACACGGCGATGATCGCCACCAGCTTTCCCGAATTCCGTGGCCTGATGGAGCAGCTTGGAGCGAGCTATGCTTAAAGCTAAGGGTTCGGAGGTGGCGACATGATCATCGCGATCGATGGGCCAGCGGCGTCTGGCAAAGGGACGTTGGCCAAGAGGGTGGCCGAGCATTTCGGATTCCATGTACTGGATACCGGGGTGCTGTACCGGGCCGTGGCGCGCGACGTGTCCAAGGCCGGTCAGCGGCTGGATGATTCCGAGGCTGCCGCCAGCGCCGCCCGGCAACTCGATCCGACGACATTCGACGATCCGGGGTTAAGGGGCGCGGAGGCGGGCGATGCGGCGTCGATTGTGGCGAAGATCCCCCAGGTCCGAGGGGCCCTGCTGGCCTATCAGCGGGACTTCGCGCGGCGGGAGCCGGGGGCCGTGCTCGACGGCCGGGATATCGGCACCGTGGTGTGCCCCGACGCAAACGTTAAGATTTTCGTGACCGCGACCCCGGAAATACGCGCCAAACGGCGGTTTCTGGAGCTCCAGACCCGGTGGTTGGAGGGCGCTCCGCCGGCCCCCACGTACGAGGATGTGCTCGACGACATCGTGGCGCGGGACGCGCGGGATGCCGGACGGACCTCGGCGCCGATGAAAATGGCGGCGGATGCCGACTTGCTCGATACGAGCGACTTGGATATAGAAGCGGCATTCGACGCCGCTGTCGGATTGATCAAGAGGAAGATCGGCCAGTAGGGCACACGTAAACGTGGCCCGAATTCATACTGGCAGGGCCATGAGCGCTCAATCCAGCGGACGAGATCCAACATCGACTTGAGCCGACGGGAAACTGTCCGACCGCGAGATCGCGTGCGGCATTCCAAAAAGGCTCATCCGCAACATCAAGCGCTCGTGCCTCGCGCCACGCGAATCGCACGGGCTCATTCCGTTTCAACAGGAGACCAAATGGCCGTTGCTGTAGCTAAAGAGATGAACCCGACGCGCGATGAATTCGCGGCGTTGCTGGCCGAGAGCCTCGCCAAGGACGATGTCTACGAAGGTACCGTCGTCAAGGGCAAGGTCGTCGGCATCGAGAAGGACCTGGCCGTCATCGACGTCGGCCTGAAGATGGAAGGCCGCGTGCCGGTTCGCGAGTTCTCGCCCTCGGCGAAGGACGGCGGTCTGAAGGTCGGCGATACCGTGGAAGTCTACCTTGAGCGCGTGGAAAACGCGCTCGGTGAAGCGGTGCTGTCGCGCGACAAGGCCAAGCGCGAAGAGAGCTGGACGCGTCTGGAGAAGATGTTCGAAGCCAACGAGAAGGTGAACGGCGTCATTTTCAACAAGGTCAAGGGCGGCTTCACTGTCGACCTCGACGGCGCCGTGGCGTTCCTTCCCGGTTCGCAGGTCGATATCCGCCCCGTGCGCGACATCGGTCCGCTGATGCATCAGTCGCAGCCGTTCCAGATCCTGAAGATGGATCGCCGTCGCGGCAACATCGTCGTCTCGCGCCGCTCGGTGCTGGAAGAGACGCGCGCCGAACAGCGCGCCGACATTGTCGCTCGCCTTGGCGAAGGCCAGGTCATCGACGGCCTGGTCAAGAACATCACCGACTACGGTGCGTTCATCGACCTCGGCGGCATCGACGGCCTGCTGCACGTCACCGACATGGCCTGGCGCCGCGTCAACCACCCGTCGGAAATCCTCAACGTCGGCGACACGGTGAAGGTGCAGATCATCCGCATCAATCCGGAAACGCAGCGTATCTCGCTCGGCATCAAGCAGCTGCAGTCGGATCCGTGGCAGGCGATAGAAGCCAAGTACCCTGTCGGCGCGAAGTTCACTGGCACAGTCACGAACATTGCCGACTACGGCGCGTTCGTGGAACTGGAGCCGGGCGTTGAAGGCCTGATCCACGTCTCGGAAATGAGCTGGACCAAGAAGAACGTTCACCCCGGCAAGATCGTGTCGACGAGCCAGCAGGTGGAAGTTCAGGTGCTCGAGGTCGATCCGACCAAGCGCCGCATTTCGCTCGGTCTCAAGCAGACGCAGGACAACCCGTGGGATGCGTTCCTCGGTCAGCACCCGAAGGGTTCGACCGTCGAAGGCCCGATCCGCAACATCACGGAGTTCGGCTTGTTCATCGGTCTCGACAACGGCGTCGACGGCATGGTGCACCTGTCGGACCTGGACTGGCAGAAGGCTGGCGAAGAAGCCATCAAGGACTACAAGAAGGGCGACACCGTCAAAGCCATCGTGCTCGATGTCGACTCGGCCAAGGAGCGCATTTCGCTCGGCGTGAAGCAGCTCGGTGGCGATCCAGCCGACTCGCTCGCCAAGTACAAGAAGGGCGACCAGGTGACGTGCGAGGTCGTTGCCGTCCAGGAGAACGGCATCGAGGTGAAGATCGCCGACACCGAGATGACGACGTTCGTCAAGCGCTCGGATCTGTCGCGTGATCGTTCCGAGCAGCGCCCGGAGCGCTTCACGGTAGGCCAGAAGGTCGATGCGGCCGTCATTTCGGTCGACAAGGCGGCACGCCGCATCAACGTTTCGATCAAGCAGCTTGAAATCTCGGAAGAGAAGCAGGCTGTGGCACAGTACGGCTCGTCGGATTCGGGCGCGTCGCTGGGCGACATCTTCAAGGCCGCCATCAAGAAGCGTGACGACAAGGACGACGGCGAAGGCGACAGCGAAGAGTGAGCCTAGCGGTCTGATCGCTGCAATTCTGGCGCCGGGGAGCGATCTCCGGCGCCATTGCGTTGTGCTCAAGAGGAGCGGCGTACAATTTCTCGGCAGGCGGGTCTTTGCAGGGTGGAGTTCCTCAAATACTCTGCGGTCCCAAGATGATGGTAAATCCGGGCGACCGGAGCGGAGTAGGCATGTCCCTTGATACCGAAGCGCTGGTCGAGCGGCGTCGTTTGCGCCGGCGCCTGAGTTTCTGGAGGTCCCTGGGTATTGCAGCGGCCGTGCTGCTGGTGGGCGGCCTGGTGCTCGGGTCGGAAACCGTTACACAGTGGGCGCAGCCGCAGCAGATCGCCCGGGTGGCGATCGAAGGCGCGATCACCGAGGATCGCGAGCAGTTGCAGCTGTTGAAGCGCGTGGCCGAGGCCGAACACGTGCGCGGGGTGGTGATATTCATCAACAGCCCGGGCGGCACGACCACGGGCGGGGAAAGTCTCTTCGACGCGATACGCAAGGTCGGCGAGAAGAAGCCAGTGGTGGCCCAGTTCGGGACCGTGGCGGCGTCGGCAGGCTATATCGTCGGCCTCGGCAGCGACTACATCGTGGCCCGGGGCAATACGATTACGGGGTCGGTCGGCGTGCTCGTGCAATGGCCTGAGGTCGACCAGATGCTCGACAAGCTCGGCGTCAAGATGAACACGATCAAAAGCGGGCCGCTGAAGGCCACGCCGAACCCATTCGAGCCGATCGACGAGCCGACGCGGCAAGTGACGCAGGCGATGATCGGCGAGAGCTTCAAGTGGTTCGTTTCCCTTGTCGAAGACCGGCGCAAGGTCAAAGTGGCCGAGATTCCGGGCCTGGAGGCTGGGCGTGTGTTCTCGGGCCGTGAGGCTCTGCAACACAAGCTGGTCGACCAGATCGGCGGGGAGGTTGAGGCTGTGCAGTGGCTGGAGGGCCATGGCGTCCAGGGTGGACTTAAGGTTGTCGACTGGAAGCCTGTGGCGCCTGGTAGTGGCTTCTGGTTCAGCAGTTCGGTGAGCAATTTGTTCGGGGCGGCCTTCGGCGAGGTCGGCAAGGCAGTAGCAGAAGCGTTAACCGGTGATAGCCGTTTACGCATTGTTGGTCTTGACGGACTTCTCTCGGTTTGGCACCCTTCGGAAAAATAAAGGATTTACAGTAGCTTCGTCGGGGCCAACCGTGATTAAGTCAGAGCTGATCCAAAAAATTGCCGTTTCAAATCCGCATTTGTATCATCGCGATGTCGAGCGGATCGTGAACGTCGTGTTCGACGAGATCGTCGATGCGCTGGCGCGAGGCGATCGCGTGGAGCTGCGAGGATTCGGAGCTTTCACCGTCAAGCATCGCGCGGCGCGGCAGGGGCGAAACCCGCGTACGGGGGCGCCGGTGCCGGTTGCCGAAAAGTTCGTGCCGTTCTTCAAGACCGGCAAGGAATTGCGCGATCGCCTGAATGGCGACGAAGTTTCGGCTTAGACACGCGTTGCCTATCGGAGAACCGCTTCACACTTTCCGGAAGCGCTCGCTTTGTCGCGCTTCTTATCGGAATACCGCTTCACACTTCTCTGGAAGCGCTTTAAGCCGTCCGACGAAACGAGCTGGAGGTTTGCGTGCTGCGCCGGATTGCCTGGATACTGATTGCGTTTCCGGCTGCCGTCGCGCTGGTCACGCTGGCGATCGCCAACCGGCACAGCGTGCAACTGGTGCTTGATCCATTCCGTCCTGACTCGCCGGCGCTGTCGCTGGTGCTGCCCTTCTACGCATATCTTTTCGGCGCACTCGTCGTTGGCGTCATTGTAGGTGGCTTTGCCACTTGGATCACGCAACGGCATTGGCGTCGCAATGCGCGCGTGAAGACGCATGAGGCTCGCCGCTGGCATGCAGAAGCCGACAGGCTGACGCGCGAGCGTGAAACCGACGTCTCGACGTCCTCCAAGCAGCTTGTTCCCGCGGGTCACTGATCCGCTCTCTCTTCGAGACCTTGCCATGATGACCGGGCCATGATCGCCGGAGATGCGTTGTCGTTCACGCTGATGGCAGTCGAGTTTGCAGCCGTTGCCGTGTTCGCCGGCTCGGGCGCGCTTGCCGCCAGTCGCAAGGAGATGGACATCTTCGGCTTCGCGCTGCTCGCGACCGTCACGGGCACCGGTGGCGGCACCGTGCGCGACATGCTGCTGGGCAATCTGCCGGTGTTCTGGGTCAAGCAGCCGATCTATCTCGTGATCTGTCTCGTCATCGCGGCGCTGATGTTTTTCACGGCGCATTTGATGTCGTCGCGGTATCGCGTGCTCGTCTGGCTCGACGCGATCGGCTTGGCGCTGGTGGCCGTGTTAGGGACGGAGCGGGCGCTGGCGGCAGGTGCCGGTCCGCTGGTCGCGGTCACGATGGGCGTCATCACCGCCGCGTTCGGTGGCATTATTCGTGACGTGTTGGCCGGTGAGCCGCCCCTTTTGCTCAGCCGTCATGAGATCTATGTAACGGCAGCGATGGCGGGTGCCATTCTGTTCGTGGCGCTCACCGGGCTCGGGGTGCCGCGGATCATGGCGATCGGGGCGGGGTTCGTGCTCGGCTTTGCGCTGCGGGCACTGGCGATCAGGCACAACTGGGCGTTGCCCGGCTATAAACCACGTCCGGGTCGGGATCCGGACGACATCGGCTTTTGAAGATCGGCGACATGACTACGGCGGTGAAAATCTGCGGATTGAAGACGGCCGAGGCGCTGGATGCGGCGCTGGCGGGCGGAGCCGACTACGTCGGACTGGTTTTCTTCTCCGCGAGCCCGCGCAATGTCGATATCGCCACGGCGCGGACGTTGGCGGATCGGGCGCGCGGCAAGGCAAAAGTCGTGGCGTTGCTGGTGGACCCAAGCGATGAACTCGTCGAGGAGATTGGGTCGCAGGTGCGCCCGGACATCATTCAGCTGCATGGCAGCGAGTCGCCGGAGCGCGTGGCGGCCATTCGTTTGGCAACGGGCCGCCTTGTGATGAAGGCGATCAAGGTGGCGACGGCGGACGACGCGGCGGGCGCGCTGACCTATGCCGACCGCGCGGACCTCGTGCTGTTCGATGCGAAGGCGCCCAAGGAGGCGCTGTTGCCTGGTGGAAACGGAGTGGCGTTCGACTGGTCGTTGCTCGCCGGCGTCAAGGATCGGGTTTCCTACATGCTGTCGGGCGGTCTGACGCCAGAAAATGTCGCCGAAGCCATCCGCGTCACGGGTGCTAGGGCCGTCGATGTGTCTTCGGGGGTCGAGCGGCGACCGGGCGAAAAGGACCCGGAGCTCATCCGGCGCTTTCTTCAGGCAGCAAAGAGGGCTAATTAGGCCCGCAGAAACGCTGCACAAGCCAGATGTGAGGATTGCCCCAGGCAATGGCGACGAAGACCAAGAAAACCGGCGAAGCCAAGCTCAACAGTTTTCGCACGGGCCCGGACGAGCAAGGGCATTTCGGCCTGTTCGGGGGCCGGTTCGTTGCCGAAACTTTGATGCCGCTGATCCTGGAGCTGGAGACGGCGTACTACGCGGCAAAGGCCGACCCGCAATTCCAGGCCGAACTGACAGATCTGTTGAACAACTACGGCGGCCGGCCGAGCCCGCTGTACTACGCGGAACGGCTGACCGATCATTTCCGCCAGGTCGCGGCGGCGAACGGCGGCAAGGGCGGCGCCAAGATCTATTTCAAACGCGACGAGCTGAACCACACTGGCTCGCACAAGATCAACAACTGCCTTGGCCAGATCCAGCTAGCGCGGCGCATGGGCAAGACGCGCATTATCGCCGAGACCGGTGCAGGCCAACACGGCGTGGCGGTCGCCACGGTTTGTGCGCGATTCGGATTGCCGTGCGAGATCTTCATGGGTGCCACCGACGTCAAGCGGCAATCCCCCAACGTCGCGCGCATGCACATGCTGAACGCGAAGGTGAATGCCGTCACCAGTGGTGCCGGCACGCTGAAGGATGCGATGAACGAGGCGTTGCGCGACTGGGTCACCAACGTCAAGGATACCTACTACATCATCGGCACGGCGGCGGGGCCGCATCCCTATCCGGAGATGGTGCGCGATTTCCAATCGATCATCGGCATCGAAACGCGCGAACAGATGCTGGCGCGCGAGGGGCGGCTGCCGGATACCCTGGTGGCGTGCATCGGCGGCGGCTCGAATGCGATCGGCCTGTTCCATCCATTTCTCGACGATGAGGGCGTGGCGATCTACGGCGTCGAGGCGGGCGGTCACGGCGTCGAGGTGGAAAACGGACATGCCGCTTCGATGAGCGGCGGCAAGCCAGGCGTGCTGCACGGCAACCGCACGTACCTGCTACAGGACGGCGACGGGCAGATCCTGGAAGGGCATTCCATCTCGGCCGGGCTCGACTATCCGGGTGTCGGACCGGAGCATTCGTGGCTCAAGGATACCGGCCGCGTGACGTACGTGCCGATCACCGACAAGGAAGCGCTGGATGCGTTCCAGCTGTGCGCGCGTCAGGAAGGCATCATTCCGGCGCTGGAGCCGTCGCACGCGCTGGGCTACGTGACGAAGCTGGCGCCGACGCTGCCGCAGGACAACTTGCTGGTGATGAACATGTGCGGCCGCGGCGACAAGGATGTCTTCGCCGTCGCCGGCTATCTCGGCATGACGATATGATCAAGATCGATCAGCGCGTCGCGAGACGATTATCCGGGGCCGACGAGCTACTAGGCGTTGGCTCTGTCGTGTACCTCAAATCGGGGTCGCCAGCCATGACGATCAGATCCATAGACGCGGGTAGTTTCTCCTGCGAATGGTTCGACAAGACGGACAAGCTTCGAACCCATGATTTCAAGTCTGAAATGGTGTCGCCGGTGCCTGTTGATCGAGACGGGAAGCCTCGAGGTCTGGTTGTGATAGGCGACCTATCCTCAGGTTGGGACACCTCAGTGCACGGCGACCTCGGAGACGATTTAGACCAATGACGTCGACACGTATCGATCGCCGGTTTGCGGCGCTGAAGGCAGAGGGCCGGCCGGCACTCGTTTGTTTTGTGACGGCTGGCGATCCGGACGCCACGACGTTTGCGGAACTGCTGGCGGCCCTGCCTGGCGCGGGCGCCGACGTCATCGAAGTGGGCATGCCGTTTTCCGACCCGATGGCGGATGGGCCGGCGATCCAGGCGGCGTCGCTGCGGGCGCTGCAGGCGGGCCAGACGATGGTCAAAACGCTCAAGATGGTTGCCGACTTCCGCAAGACGGATCCTGATACGCCGATCGTCCTGATGGGGTATTACAACCCCGTCTACGTTTATCCCGCCGAGAAATTCCTGGATGAGGCGGTGGCCGCAGGCGTCGACGGGCTGATCATCGTCGACGTGCCGCCGGAGGCCGACGACGAGCTGTGCCTGCCGGCCGTCAAGCGCGGGCTCAACTTCATCCGGCTGACGACGCCCACCACGGATGCCAAGCGGCTGCCCAAGGTGCTGACCAACACGTCCGGCTTCGTTTACTACGTGTCCATCACAGGGATCACAGGGGCAGCCGCGCCTGTGGTAAACGACGTTCATTCGCAGGTTGCGCGCATCAAGGGGGCGACGGAGCTTCCTGTCGTGGTTGGTTTTGGCGTAAGAACGGGCGAGCAGGCGGCCGCCCTGGCCAGGGGTGCCGATGGCGTCGTGGTCGGTTCGGCGCTGGTCAGTGCGATCAAGGACAGCCTGGGGCCCAAGGGCGAGGCAACCGGGACCACCGTGCCGGCTGTCCTCGACCTGGTAAAAAGTCTTTCTCGAGCCTTGCAGCCAGCGTGATAACCAGCGCCAAAAGTACTGGCAGTTGGCCACCAGCTTGCGGAACCTTAATTAGGGACGGATTCGACCCCACTGTACTATGAAGCCGGTGTACTATGGAGGTTGTGGAGCTTGATCCATTGAGGACTGCGCCGGGCGCAAGACCAGAGAGACAAGTTTCACAGTGCCCTTTCCGAAATGCCCGCGGGGCAGGAGCTTGAGAGCGTGAACTGGATCAACAACGTCGTCCGGCCGAAGATTCGGAGCTTCCTGGCGACGAAACGCGAGGTGCCGGACAATCTCTGGGTCAAGTGCCCGGAGACAGGGCAGATGGTCTTCTACAAGGACCTGGAGGCCAACCAGTTCGTCATCCCCGGCTCGAACTATCACATGCGCATGGGCTCGCAGCAGCGGCTGGCAGCCTTGTTCGACGATGGCATGTATGACCGCGTGCCGGTCGCCGGCGTGGCGCAGGACCCGCTGAAGTTCCGCGACGGCCGGCGCTATACCGACCGGCTCAAGGATGCCAAAGCGGCAACGGAGCTGGAAGACGCCGTGCTCGTGGCCGAGGGCAAGCTCGACGGCCTCGACGTGGTCGCGGCCGCGCAAGATTTTCGCTTCATGGCTGGTTCGCTGGGTATGGCGGCCGGTGAGGCCGTCGTCACCGGCATGCTGCGCGCGGTCGAGCGCAAATCGCCGTTCATCCTGTTTGCGGCGTCGGGTGGCGCGCGCATGCAGGAGGGCATCATGTCTCTCATGCAGATGCCGCGCACGACGATCGGCGTGCAGAAGCTGCGTGACGCCAAGCTGCCGTACATCGTCGTGCTGACCGATCCGACCACGGGCGGCGTGACGGCGTCGTATGCGATGCTCGGCGATGTTCACATCGCTGAACCGGGCGCGCTGATCTGCTTTGCCGGTCCGCGTGTGATCCAGCAGACGATTCGCGAGCAGCTGCCGGAGGGCTTCCAGCGCTCCGAATATCTATTGGCGCATGGCATGATCGACATGGTCGTGCATCGCCACAAGCTGCGCGAGACGCTGTCGCGCGTGGCTTCGATGCTGATGAATGGCGAAGGCCTGCCGAAGGGCGACCTGATGAGGCCGGCCAAACGCATGAACGGTGGCAAGCCGCACGCGAACGGCCATGCCGTGGTCGACGGCCAACTGATCGAGTCGGCCGCCAGGTCGGCGGAGGAAGGCGTTCTGGACGCCGAGCCGGTGTCGGACAACGAACGTTTCGATATGGCCAGGCTGGAGCGCGACAAGGGTACGCGCGACATCGAGTCGGTCACGGCCAAGCCGGTACCTAAGGATGCTCAGCGCAACTAAAGCGCGTTCGCTGTTGATCGAATCGCTTTCCCGGCTCTGATCCAAATCGTATTGACGGCGGGGCCGGAAAGGGCTCTGTCGGGGCCAGTCCTGCGGTGCGGGACCAGCGTTCTCAGACACAAGTTCCAGCGATGCCGACCAGCGACAAGCTTCTGGCCGAATTGAAAGAGCTTCACCCGAAGCTGATCGACTTGTCGTTGGGGCGTGTCGAGCGGCTCTTGGCGAAGCTCGGCTCGCCGCATCTGAAGCTGCCGCCTGTCGTGCACGTAGCGGGCACCAACGGCAAGGGCTCGGTCACGGCCTATCTCAAGGCCATCCTGGAGGCGGCGGGCAAGAGGGTGCACGTCTATACGTCGCCGCATCTGGTGCGGTTCCACGAGCGCATCGAGCTTGCCGGTCGCGACGGCAAGGCGCGGCCGATCGCCGAAGAGGAACTCGTCGATGTGCTCTCACGAACCCAGGCGGTGAATGACGGCGACGACATCACCCAGTTCGAAATTACCACGGCGGCGGCGTTCCTGGCTTTCAGCGAGCATCCGGCGGATATCGTGCTGCTCGAAGTGGGTCTGGGCGGGCGGCTCGATGCGACAAATGTCATTGCCAAGCCGGCGCTGACGATCATCACGTCCATTTCGCTGGATCATGCGGACAAGCTGGGCGACACGCTGGAGAAGATCGCGCGCGAGAAGGCGGGCATCCTGAAGCGCGGCGTGCGTTGCGTCGTGGCGCAGCAGGACGACGATGTGCTGGATGTCATCCGCAGCGAAGCGGGGCGCGTGCGCGCCGATCTCATCGCCTGGGGGGAGCGCTTCGACGCCTACGAGCAACGCGGGCGGCTGATCGTGCAGCGCGAGGACGAACTGCTGGATCTGCCGATGCCGGGGTTGATCGGGCGGCATCAGGTCATCAACGCGGCAACGGCCGTGGTGGCGGCGATGGAGTTGGCTGGGCCGTCTCTCGATCAGGGCGACATCGAGACGGGGCTCGCCAGCGTGAGGTGGCCCGCACGCATGCAGCGGTTGGATACCGGGCCGTTGCCCGATGTGCTCAAGCCAGGCTCGGAGCTGTGGCTTGATGGGGGACACAATCCGGCCGCCGGCGCCGTCATCGCACAGACGCTGGCCGATCTGGAAGAGCGAGCGCCAAAGCCGCTCTATCTGATCGTCGGGATGATGGCCTTGAAGGACGCGGCAGGGTTTCTGGCACCATTCAGCGGTCTGGCGCGTCACGTGGTGACCGTGCCTATCCCCGGGGCGCACGAGGCGACGCATGCACCGGACGTGCTGGTGGAGGCAGCGCGGGAGGTGCAACTGTCGGCGGAGAGCAGTCCATCCGTCGACCTGGCCCTACGGCGGCTGGAACAGCTGCATCCGGGGCCTAAGCGTATCCTCATATGCGGTTCGCTGTATCTGGCCGGGCACGTGCTGGCGCTGCAGGACGGTGTTGCCCCACAACCGAACTGAAGTTGCTCCACAATTTCCGCATCCGCCGCATTCAAAATCGCCACGTTACTGTTGAGACTGGCTGTCATGACGACAGCGGCCCGCGCGTTCGTCTCGTGCTTGGGTCGGATTGTTATTGGACACCTGCCCGCCTACAGTTAGCGGGCGCAGCAATGCGCATGCCTCGAAGCCGGACCAAGCCATAATCCAGCGGCCGGCGGCTTATGAGTGAGACGTGGAGACCTGGGGATGGATGATGCCGATCTGTTCGAGCCCGAAACCCATACATTTACCGGAGTGGTCAAGGAATGGGGCCAGTTTTGGGGGGAACTGGTCACCGATAGCGGCTTGTCGATCGTGTTCGTGACGCGCGACCAACCAGCGATTCCGCAGGGCACGCGGATCGCCATCAATGCCAAGAAATTCCGGCCGCGTTTTCTGCCGACGCGTATCGCGCGGGCTTAGGTGCGGTCGCACTGGTAAGTAGGGTCAAGCGCAGCGCGACCCAACCTACGCATGCTGGATGCAAAAAGGGCGTCGCGGTTTAGCGGCGCCCTTTGCAATTCGGCGATGTCGCGATTAGGCGACGATGGAGGCGTTGAGCCAGTCTTCCAGCTTCTTCTTCTGGACGATGGCGCCGGTGTGCTGGGCAGCGACCTTGCCGTCCTTGAACAGCAAAAGCGTCGGCATCGCCTGCACGCCGTAATTCATCGTGACCGACGGGTTCTGATCGACGTCGACCTTGACGACCTTGACCTTGCCCTTCAGCTCGTTCGCCACGGCATCGAGCGCCGGAGCCATCGCCTTACAGGGCCCGCACCATTCGGCAAAGAAATCGACGAGCACGGGCTCAGCCGAATCCAGAACCTCTTTCTGAAAGCTGGCGTCGGAAACTTGTGGCGTTGCCATTGGCTTTTTTCTCCGGTTGCGGGCTCGTTCAGGAAATCGAGACCCGTCGTAGGCCGATGCGGAAGGTAGGAATGCCCTGCCTTAGCGTCAAGATACGTGCGTCAAGGAGAGGGTTTATCCAGTGTCCACAGCTGGTTTGCATACTTGTCGAGCATTTCGGTGGGGATTTGCATGATGCGCGGACCGTCGGTCCAAAGAATAGCCGCGCGCACCGGCTTGTCGCCGAATATCAGTGCCAATGCAAGGCGATATGCGGCCAACTGGTAGATATACGCGTCTGCCACTTTCTCGAGCGAACTGGGGGGTGGACGGTTGGTCTTGTAGTCGACAATCAAGACTTCGCGGCCGTTGTCGATCAGGCGGTCGATCTGGCCGGTGAGGCGGAGGGCTGGGCCATCGCCCCTGGGTCGTGGGATTTCGGCGACGATCGGAACTTCGGCTGAGCTGCCCGGTCCGAACAGCGGGGCGAAAACGGGATCTGAGAGGATGGCCAGGGCTTCCGAGACGATGCTGGCCTGCGTGCGGGCGGACAGGCCGGCGCCGCGCTCGGCGATGAAGCCCTTGGCAATCTTCGGCCAGGTGGAGGGCGCAAAGCCGGGCAGATGCTCCATCAAAGCATGGGTCAGCGTGCCACGCAGGAAGCGGCTCTGGTCGGCCAGTGCGGCCGGCGTGAGAGGTGGTGGCTCGGCGAGTTTGTCGATGGGTGGCGGTGTGCGGGTGGGCTCGCCTTCGGTATCGGTTTCGTATGGGGCAAGCCGCGAGGGCGCGAGCGGCATCGTCAGTTGCGGCTCGCGGGTGACGCGCTGCCTGGCCCACGCCGGAAGGGGCACGTCGACCATCGTGTCGGCGAAGGTGATTTTTGGTGTGTCGTAGTCGGCCGTCTGGGGCGACGTCAGGCGATGCACCGTGCCTTGGGCCGTCTCGACCTTTTGGGTAAGGCCGGCGAGCCCTTCGACGATCTGCTCGTACCAGCAGCCGGCGGCGCGGCCCTTCTTGCCTTCGAAGCCGGCGACGTAGAGGCGGTCGCGAGCGCGTGTCATAGCGACGTAGAGGAGGCGGTCACGTTCGGCCCGCTCCTTGGTGTCCTTTACGGCCCTGGCGGCGGAGATTGGGGCGAGCTTGCCCGCACCCTTCACCTGCCAGACGAACGGTTCGGCCGTGTCGATGGGGCGTTCCATGTCGGGCATGCCGATCGGGCCCCCGGCGCTGCGGCCGGCCGAGGCGGTGGTGCAGGTGTCGGGAAGGAAGACGATGGGCGCCTCCAGGCCCTTGGCGCCATGGACGGTCATGACGCGGACTTCGTCGCGGCCCTGTTCCATGTCGCGCTTCACGACGCGGGTGTCATCGCGCAGCCAGTGTACGAAACCGGCCAGCGAGGGTGAGGCATCGTCGTCGTAGGTCAGCGCGAGGTTGAGGAATTCGTCGATGCTGTCGGCGGCGTCGGGGCCGAGACGGGCGAGAAGTTTCTGGCGCATGCCCTGATTGTCGAGGAGGTCGGCGAAGAACTCGTAGGGCGGCATGAAGTCGGCCGTCTTGCGCCAGCGCTTCAGGGTGTCGGCAGTGGGCCGGTAGCGGGCGTTGACGGCAGCGTTGTCGAGAAGGGCTTTCCACAGCGTGCCCTTGCGGCCTGGAGCGAGCACCAGCAAGTCATCATCGTCGAGCCCGAACATCGGCGACTTCAGGAGAGTTGCCAACGCGAGGTCGTCTTCGGGCAGCGTCAAGAAGTCACCGAGTGTCAGCAGGTCCTGCACACCGATCTGTTCCGACAGCTGGATGCGGTCGGCGCCGGCGACGGGAATGCCGCGCTTCTTCAACTCGGCGACCATGGGGGCCGCGAATGGCATGCGCTTGCGCACGAGCACGATGATGTCGCCGGCGCGGATGGGGCGGTTTTCGGACTGCAGCCTCTCGCCGCCGGCGAGCCAGCCTTTGATGGTGTCGGCAATGCGTGCTGCGAGTCGTTGCGCCGGGGCCGCAGACGCGCCTTCCGAGAACGGCGACCAGACGTCATCCGGCATCACGTCGGCGTCGACTTCGGTCGGCCAGATCTCCACGAGTCCGGCCTGGCCCTGGCGTTTGGCGATGTGGCGAACGGCGTTCCCAGACACGGTGACGCCGGGTGTGCGTCGGGCGTCGGCGAACACGGCGTCGACGGCGGTCAGGAGGGGATCGACGGTGCGGAACGATACGTCCAGCGGTACGTGGCGCCAGGTCAGCTGGGCGCGATTGGCGAGGTCGGCAAAGCGGCGGCCGATCTCGGCGAACTTTTCCGGCACGGCGCCCTGGAACGAGTAGATCGACTGCTTCTCGTCGCCGACGGCAAACAGCGTGCGCGGTTCGGAGCGCGTGCCTTCGCCGGAAAAGAATTCGCGGGCGAGTGCGTCGATGACGGTCCACTGCGCCGGGCTCGTGTCCTGGCTTTCGTCGACGAGCAGATGGTCGAGGCCGCCGTCGAGCTTGAACAGAACCCATTCGGCGGCAGCGCTGGTGGCGAGCAGGTTGCTGGTGTGGGTGATCAGGTCTTCGAAGTCGAGGGCGGCGCGGCGGCCTTTGGCATCGGCGTAGGCTTGGTGCACGGCGCCGGCAAGGCGATGCAGGGCGATGGTCGCTGTCACGGCGCGCAGGCTGGTGCGCTCGGCGGCAAGCGCGTGACACCGCGACTGGGCGCGCGAGAGGATGGCTTCAAGATCGGGATGGGCATCGCGCAAAGATCTGGTGAGAAGCGACTTGCGGGCTTCACCGTCGGCGGTGAGGAAGAAGCCGGACAGCAACTCGCACTTTGCTTGCGGTGTCGGCGTTTGCAGGGCGGCCGACAGTTTGGCGGCAGCCTTGGCATCGTTGCTGGATCCGCCGAGCAGGATATCCCGAGCACGCGTCAAGTCGGGGGTGGAGATGCATTCGGCGAGTTCGAGGTCGAGCGCGTGTGCGGTGATGGACGGGCGCACGCCGAACTTGCGACGGAACATGACCTCGGCTGCAGCGAAGCTGCCGGAGGCGTCGTGGTCCATGCGGGCGGCGTCTTCGAGCCACTGCTTGTGCGGCAGCGTGGCGGCGAGGACTTCGTCGAAGCGATCGTCGGCGGCATAGGCGACGGCGAATTTCAACGCGGCGCCAAGTGGGTTTGTAGGGTCGCGGCTGGCGCGCGTGAGGATGAGATCGATCGACTCGCGGCGCAAGGTGCGCGCGGTTTCGTCGTCGAGGATGCTGAATCCCGCGGGCACGCCGGCTTCGAGCGGGAAGCGCTGGAGCAGGCGTTCGCAGAAGGCATGGATGGTCTGGACCTTCAGGCCGCCGGGCGTCTCGATGGCGGTCGCAAACAACGTCCGCGCGCGGGCGAGTTCGTCGCCTGCCGGTTTGCGGCCGATCAGCCTGGCGAGCTCGCCCGAGAGCGCGTCCTCGCGCATCGTCACCCACTGGGCCAGCGTGCCGAAGACGCGCTTGGCCATCTCGGCGGCCGCAGCCTTGGTGTAGGTGAGGCACAGGATGCGCTCGGGCGGGGTGCCTGCCAGCATCAGGCGAAGCACGCGCATGGTCAGCACATGGGTCTTGCCGGTGCCGGCATTGGCGGAGACCCAGACGGAGGCGCGCGGATCGGCAGCTCCGGATTGGGCGGCGGCGGTGCGCTGCAGTTCGGCGGCGATGGAGGGGACGGAGGTCATGTCTGGCCCCCTTCGTCGGCTTCGGTCGGCACCGACCATTCGGCGACGCGGGCAAGGTGGGCGTAGTCGTCGTAGTCGTAGGTGAAGCGCGCGCGGCGCAGGGCCTTGTAGGGCGTGGCTTCTTTGTCAAAGGCGGCAATGAAGCGCTGCAGACCCGCGACCGCTTGGGCTGCGAGAGCGGGGACGTCGTCGCATCTGACGGTGCGCTCTTCACCAGGCGGTTCGGCACCGGAGGCGCGGATGTAGCGTAACGCCGTCACCGGGGCCTGCGGTACGTCGGCGAAACCGGCTTGCGCGGCGATGGCGGCTTCGAGCGGCAGCTGTGGGGCTTCGCACGCATTAACGCGCTTGTCGTTGGGGGCGGCACCGGTCTTGTAGTCGGTGATGATCAGGCCGTGCGGCGTCATGTCGATGCGGTCGGCGCGGGCGGTCAAGGTGAAGGGGCCGCCGGGCGCGGCGAGGATGAAGGCGCCGGAGATTTCGGCGGCAATCGACGTCACGCCGTCGCGACGGGCAGATTCGGTTTCGGCGAACCAGCGGGCGAAACGCTCGAAGCGCGGCAGCCAGAACGCTGCGACACGGGGGTGTGCCTTGTATTCGGAGAAGACGGCCTGGGCGATGGTGTAAAGCTGGGCTTCGATGTCCTTGGGCAGGCTTGACGGAAACTTCTTGGCGAAGCGCGAAAGGGCTTCGTGGATGATGCTGCCGCGCAGGCTGGCGCCCGGATCTGCGCCGAGCGGCTCCATGGCTTCGAGCTTCAGGATGTCCTTGGCGAAGACGGCGTAGGGGTTGGCGATGAACGTTTCCACGCGCGAGACGCTCATGCGGCGTGGACGCATGGAAACGGGCGGACGTGGCTCTGGCGCGGCGATGGGGGTCATGCGAGGCACGGCATCGCGCTGGCGAGCCCAGGCCAGCCAGGGTGTGTCCGGCGTCAGGCGGTCGGACGCACCGAAGCCGTCGAGCAGGGCTTTGAGACGCAGCAGCCAGCGCGAGGGCACCGTCGGCACGCCTTCGACCTTTTCAGCCCGGGTGAGGATGACGCGACCGGCGGACAGAAACGACGAAAAGTCATGCGCGGCGTGACCGATGGCTTCTTCTGGCGAGGGCAGGCCGAGCGTTTTGCGCATCGGGCGGTTGAGCCAGGGACCGGGATCGGCGGACTCGGGCCACGTACCGTCGTTGAGCGAGCCGAGAACCATCATGTCGGTCTGCTGCAGGCGCGCTTCGAACGGTCCCCAGATCGACAGGCGGGGATGCACGGGCACGCGTGGGCGCACGTTCTCGCGGGCGATCAGGCTGCGGTAGAGATCAGCGTAGTCGGCGGCTTCGATTTCTGGGCTCGGCATATTGGCATCGAGCAGGCCGGTGAAGAAGGCTAGCGCGGCAGTGCCGGCCTCGCCCGACCACAACGGCGAAGCGGCTGGTGTTTCGCCTTCGGCCGCTGCGTCGGGTGTGCGGGCCATGGCTTCGGCGGCGTCAAGATGGGCCTTGGCAAAAACGCGCAAAGGATGGCTGCCACGTTCGGCATAGGCCTTGATCAGCGGAGCCAGCGCGATCCGTAAGCGCGCCACGAGATCGCGGGCGCCGAGCCAGTCGTCCTCGAACAGGCGGCGGACTGCGGGATGACGGAAGCGAGCGACGTTGGTTTCTTCGCTCACGCCGGGCGTGGTCGCAGCCGACGAGCGATTGCGGACGTCGGCCTGGGCGCGTTCGAGGGCTTGTTCGACACCGTCCAGTCCGCGACCAAGGTAGGCGGTACGGAACGCGGCGAGTTCCAGGGCACGGCCAGCACGGCGGACGGCAAAAGGATCAAGGCCCAGGCGCGTCAGTGGGTGCTTCAGCAATGCCATTAGTTCGGCTGGCGCGAAGTCCTTGGCGACGGCTTCGATGATGAGGTCGAGGAAGGCGCCGGGAACGGTCTTGGCGAAGGGGCGGCCGGCTGAATCGTCAACTGTGATGCCCCACGCCTGCAGGCGGGTTGCGACGCGACGTGCGAGCAGGCGGTCGGGCGAGACGAGTGCCGCGGTGCGGCCCGGTGTCTCGACGGCTTCGCGCAGGATCAGGGCGATGGCTTCGGCTTCGTCCTGCTGGGTGGGCGCCTCGATGAGGCTGACGCCCTCAAGGCCGCGAGCGATGCCGGTGGTGTCCGTCGATGCGTCGGCGATGAATTCATGCCAGCGTTCCGTCGTCGAGGCGGGACGCATGGCCTCGCTGATGAGCTTGGCGCGGGCCGTGTCGGCGGCGCCTGCGGCCGTGCCCGGAAGCAGGGCGATGTCTGCGCGCGAGAGGCCGAGGCCTTCGATGAGCTTTTTCAGGCCGTACTGCGGATGCTCGGGGTGGCGCGGCGCGTTGGTATCGGCCGGCGAGATCGCATCCCAGCTGGCGTCATCGAGCGCGAGATCGAGCCCGGGAAGGACGATGGCCCCGTTGGGTAGATCGGCCACCGCCTGCATCAGCTTCACCGTTGCCGGAATGGAGCCGGTGACGCCGGCGACGATAACGGGACCTTTTGGCGGTGACGCCGCGTAGCGGCGAGCTTCGGCGAGCAGCAGCGCGTTGCGGCGGGCGGCAGGGGACGCGTAGCCGCGCTCGTTCAAATGGATCGGCCAGAACTCCGTGACGATGCGCAGGAAGTTGAGCGTGTGCTGCCAGTGCTCCGCGAATTCTTCGGGCACGAGTTCGTCGAGTGCGTCCAGGCTGACGTTCTCGGTCTCGACCATGTCCATGAGGCGGGCGAGCTCGGTGGCGAGGTGGGCGGCCTGCGCCGGGGTCTCGCTGCCGGCGCCCGCATGGGGCTGCATGCCGCCAATCGGATCTGTTCTGGCCTTGGCCATCGCGTCCGACCAACGCATAACGAGTTGCGTCAGAACCAGCAGACGCTCCATGTTGCTGACGGCAGGGGGGACGCTTTCGGCACCGGTCGCCAGCGTGTCGAGGCTGGCGATGCCGCTCAGCAGCGTCAGATCTTCCTGGCCCTCGGCGATGGCGATGATCTTGGGCAGCAGCATGGCGCGGCCGTTGCCGGCACGCAGGAATGCTTCCTGCAATGCGCGCGTGGCGCGGCGCGTCGGCATCAGGAGTGTGATGTTGGGAAGTTCGATCGCAGATGGTGGGCGTCCGCCGGCGACCGGCAAGTCACCTTTCAGGATTGCGGAGGCGAGGGCGTCGAGGAACGGCTGACCTGCAGGCACGGTAAAGATGCTCGCACGGCTGCCAGGTGCGCGTTGGGGGGGTGGCTGTTCCTCGCCTGATAGGCCGATCAGAAAATCGAGTTGCGCGCCAAGGCCGCCCGCAGGTGTTGAGGGTGACTGCGCGGCCATGCGCTCAACGCCGCGTTTCATCGGCGACCCACCTTTCGGCCTCAGTGAGGGCGTCCGGTGTGCCGATGTGCATCCACGTGCCTTCGAGGCGAATTCCGTAGAGGCGCCCCTTTTCGATCGCGCGGTCCCACAGGGTGTTGAGCGAGAATGCGCCTTTTGGTGCGTTCTCGAACAGACGGGGGTGGGCGATGGACACGCCGGTGAAGACGAATGGCGCTTCGCGCATCTCTTCGCGGCGATGCAAGCGCCCGTCGGCGTCCATCGTGAAGTCGCCGTGGCCATCGTAGCCGAGGCTGTGGGAGCCGAGCGCCATCAGCAACAGGCTGTCCATCAGCTCAGCGTCCCAGGCGGCAAACAGGCGGGCGAGGTTGCTGCCAACGCCTTCTTCCCAGACGCTGTCGGAGTTGTGGATCACGAACGGCTTGTCGCCCAGAAAGGGCAGGGCGCGCACGAGACCACCGCCCGTGTCGAGCAGCACGCCGCGCTCGTCGGAGACTTTGATCTTGGGCGACTTGCGCTGTTTCAGGTGTCGCTCCAGCGGCTCGGGCTGGTAGTGGACGTTGACGACGGCATCAGTGATGCCAGCGGCGGCGAGACGATCCAGTACATGGTCGATGAGCGGCCGCTTCTGGAAGAGGACCATGGGTTTTGGGATGTCGTTCGTCAGCGGTCGCATGCGCTTGCCGAGACCGGCGGCGAGCACCATCGCGGTCGTGGGTTGCGTGCTGGATACTGAGGGAGGCCGCTTGGGGGACCGCGTCTGCATCAGGCCTCAATAGGGCGGGCACGCAGCTCGGGGCCAAGATGGCGATCGAACCAGACGCGCAGGGACGAGAGTTCCGGATGGGCCAGGTCGCGTTCGAGATAGCGCCAGAGCCGGGGCACATGGCGAAGATAGCCGGGTTTGCCGTCACGGCGAGCCAAACGGGCAAATATCCCCAGAATCTTGGTGTTACGCTGCGCACCTAAAGCAGAATACGCAAACTGGAAGGCGGCGCGGTCGAATCGCGGCTGGTCGATCATGGCGGCCTCGCAGTAGTGGGCAAACATGACGGCTTCAAGATCGGCAGGAACATCGAGCCGGGCATCCTGTAACAGCGATACCAGATCATAGGCGGGCGGACCCACAAGGGCATCCTGGAAGTCGATGATGCCGACGCGGCGAGCGCCCAGGCGATCGGGTAGCCACATCAGGTTGGGCGAATGGAAATCGCGCAGGACCCAGCCTGTCGGCAGGGCCAACAGCTTGTCAAAAACTCCGTCCCACGCCGCGAGGAATTCGGCGCGTGCTTCCGGCGGGACGGGGTTGCCGAAAAGGGCCGGCCAGTACCAGTCAGGCAGTAGCTCGATTTCGATGGAGAGAGCGCCCCGATCCTGGCGGGGAATGGCGTAGGTCGTGCCATTGGTCAGCGGGATCGATGGCGGCACGGGCCTGCGGTGCAATATGGCCAACGCGTCCGTGGCGGCACTCCAGAGCTCGGCTTGGCTGGTGCCGTTTTCAAGCTCGCGGCCGAAGACGCGATCGCCGAAGTCTTCCAGCAATAGCAGGCCGCGATCGAGGTCGGCGTGGTGGATCTGGGGTACGCTGAGGCCAGCCACACTCAACGCGCCGGCTACCGCGACGAAGGGGGCCACGTCTTCGGCGAGATGGGCGATACGGCTGTAGGGCAGACCGTCGCGGATGGGAGGGCCGTCGGGCAGGCGCGGGGCATCCATCAGCACGGCGCGCTCTCCGTCGGCGGCGTGCAGGCGGGCATAAGCGCGGGCGGAGGCGTCGCCTTGGAGATAGCGCGCTTCGGCGTGCGACCATTTGGGATCGAAACCGACGAACGACGTCATCTCGTCGAGACGCTGCAGACGGGCTGCCCACGTGCCCGATGGCGTGACGGCGATCGTCCTGGTGTCGTCCGTGCTGCCTGCGCTGAGGGTGATATCAAGACGATTGGGCGGGAGGATCGAAGGAGCACGCTCCGGCCATTCAACGATGACGGCGCCGGTGTCCAGCAAATCGGCGATGCCGAGTTCGTCGACCTCGCTTGCGTCGGCAAGGCGGTACAGATCGAGGTGCGCCAACTGGAGACGCGACGTGTCGTAGAGCTGCATCAGCGCGAACGTGGGACTAGGCACCTCGGCCTCGGCGTCGCCCAGGAGCGCGCGGATGAGCGCGCGGGCGAACGTCGTCTTGCCGGCGCCGAGGTCGCCATGCAGGGCGATGGCGTCGCCGGACTTCAGCTTGAGAGCGATGCGCTGGGCCAGTCGCCTGCAAGCGGCTTCGTCGAGGTCAGTTCGTGAGAGCGCGTTGGTCATTGCGGAGGTTTGCCACGGTCCGGTTGTCCAGTCGACCGTGGCTGCGGCCGCGCTCGGGGAATCGCACAGTCACCAGCGTGCCCTGGCCGGGCTCCGACTGCAGCTGGATATCGCCGCCGTGCAATTCCACCAGACTTTTGGCAATTGAAAGGCCGAGGCCGGCGCCGCGATGAGCCGAGCCCTGGGTGCGGCTTTCGAAACGGTCGAAGACGCGGCGTTGCTGGCCGGTCGGGATGCCGGGGCCTTGGTCCTGGACCGTAAAGACGATCCAGCCCTCCTCGCGCCAGCACGACAGGTGAATGACGTCGCCGGGCTTGGAAAAGCCGACGGCGTTGGACAACAGATTGTAAAGCACCTGACGGACGCGGGCCTCGTCGGCCATGAATGAATGGACGTCGTCGGCGACGGCGATGTCGAGCATCAGATTGTTGCGGATGGCGGGATCGCGCACGCCCATGATGGCGGAGCGGATCATGGCGCGCACATCGATGGGGCCTTCGCGCAGGTCGAGCGAGCCGGCGTCGATGGTGGCGAGGTCGAGGATGTCGTCGATGATGGCCAGGAGCGTCTTCGAGGACGAGGTAATGTCGCCGAGGTACTCGCGCTGCTTTTCCGACAGGGCGCCGACGCGCGGGTTGGCGAGAAGTTCGGAGAAACCGATGATGTTGGTGAGCGGCGTGCGCAGCTCGTAGGACACATGACTGATGAAATGCGTCTTCAGGCGGTCGGCGGCGACGAGGGCTTCGTTGCGTTCCATCAGGGCGCGTTCGGCGCGACGGGCGTCGGTGACGTCGGCGAAGGTCAGCAGTGTGGCGCCGTCGGGCAGCGGGGTCGCGGCGTAGTCGATGACGCTGCCGTCGGCGCGGTTCATGCGGCCTTCGATGGTCTCGCGCTCACTCATGAAGGCGGTGACCATGCGGGCGAGGCCGGTCCACGTTACGGCGTCCTCGCCTGTGGGGGCGACGTCGTGGACGATCTCGTCGATGTGCGGGTTGGCCTCAAGGGCGCGGCGCGGCAGCTTCCAAATGGCACAGAAGGCGACGTTGAACAGCTGCAGGCGGCCGTTGGTGGCGAAGACTGCAACGCCTTCCTTGAGGCTGTTCAGGGTCTCGCCTTGAACGCTGATGAGCGTCTTGAAGCGGCTTTCCAGGGCGAAGCGCTCGGTCTCGTCGGCGTAGAGGTAGGTGACGCCGCCGTCGGGCCGCTGCTCGCTCATGACGTGCAGCATGCGGCCGTCGCGCAGGTGCCAGAGGTCTTCGTGGCCGGCACCGGTCTGATATGTGGAGAGCAGTTTCGCCTTCCATTCCTTGTAGTTCACGACCTCGGGCAGGCGGCCGAGTTCGCGGAGGCGATCGAGGATGGCGCTATCGGGCGGGCGTGTCTTGAGCCAGGTCGCGTCGAGGGCCCAGAGCTTGGTGTAGGCCTCGTTGAAGAACGACAACTGCTGATCGGAGTTAAAGATCGCGACGGCGGTCGCGACACGA
Source organism: Hyphomicrobiaceae bacterium (assembly GCA_965279065.1). GTDB lineage: Bacteria > Pseudomonadota > Alphaproteobacteria > Rhizobiales > Hyphomicrobiaceae > JAKAXS01. The sequence goes on along the minus strand of OZ257134.1, from coordinate 3,455,877 downwards.
TCGAGCGTGCGGTCGTAGGAGGCGATCTGGCGCTCGAGTTCGCCTTGGGCGATTTCGAGGGCGGCGACGTCGATGGCGGCGCCGGCGATGGCGTCGTCCAACGGCAAGACGATGACATCGTGGGACTTGCGCTCGCCGCCGACGATCAGAGGCAGGCGGCGGTGGTAGATTTCGCCGCCGGCCAGGGCTTCCGTGACGAGCTTGCGCTGGCGCGTTTCGAGCAGTTCGATCTGGCGCTCGCGGACTTCCTCGGCGCTGGAGGCGTCGACGGCGCGGACGTAGGCGGCGTTGACCCAACTGAGCTGACCATCCGGCGTCTTGAACCAGACCGGCATGGGCAAAGCGTCGAGCAGGGCGCGCGCGGAGGAGATGGCGCGGGTCAACGTTTCCTGGTGGCTGACGATCATGGTGATGTCGCGCCTGAGACCGGCGACGTCGCGCAAGCGCAGGATGCCGCGACCGGCCGAGGCGCGGCCTTCGGCTTCGACGTAGCCGTTGGAGAGAGTGCGCAGGACGAGAGAGAAGCTGCGGCCTTCGGAGACCAGGTCGTCGAGGGCGGCCTTCAAGGCGGACGAGGAGCGTTCCTCCAGCCACATACCGAAGCGGAGCAGTTCGCTGGTCGTGCCGGGGAGGCCGGCGATGCCGGCCAGGGTGTGGGTGATGACGGAGGCGGACTGGCCCTGCTCCCAGTGGATCAGGATCTGCGGCTCCGCCTTGATCAGGGCTTCGGTGGACGCGAGCTTGCGACGCAGGTCGCGGTTCTCGGTGGAGGCGGATTTCTCGGCCTTGCGTGACGAGCGGACCAGCGTGACGACGGAGTAGCCCGCAAGTGAGGCGCCGCCGAGGATGATTGCCAAGGCCAGCAGCTTGCCGGCGCCCGTGCCGGCGCTGGAGACCCGCGTCAGGCCTGCGACGAGGGCGAGGACGACGGCAAGGCTCGCCACCAGCAGCGAGACAAGCTCGCGCCGGGCGTTGCCGATCCGCAATCTGAATGCGCCCGTCCGCATCGTTCTCCGAGGCCAAGGCACGGGCCCTGGTTATGTCAGCGTCAGTGGACCGCGGGCTGGAACGCGAGGACGGAGAAACCAAGGCGCGGGAAACCGCCGCTCATGGCGGCGAATCATCAAAGATTATGGGACCCTACGACTGCGCTGGCCAGAGTTGGGGGGACACACGGGACGGGGGAGTGGGGCTGTTATCTCGCGGCGGAGATGCAACTCTTTGTCAGGCGGGCCGTCTGAATAATGGCAAAAGGCCGGGCGTTGCCGCCCGGCCTTTGATGTCCACAACGGTTTGCCGCGATCAATAGCGGTAATGGTCGGACTTGAAGGGGCCCTCGGGCTTTACGCCGATGTAGGCGGCCTGCTCGGCGCTGAGCTTGGTCAGCTTCACGCCAATCTTGTCGAGGTGCAGGACGGCGACCTTTTCGTCGAGGTGCTTGGGTAGGGTGTAGACCTTCTTTTCGTACTTGCCCTTGGCGTTCCACAGTTCGATCTGCGCCAGCGTCTGGTTGGTGAAGGACGCCGACATGACGAACGACGGATGGCCCATGGCGTTGCCCAGGTTCACCAGTCGGCCTTCCGACAGCATGATGACGCGGTGGCCGTCCGGGAACTCGATCTCGTCGACCTGCGGTTTGATATTGACCCACTTCAAGTTCTTGAGACCCGCGATCTGGATCTCGTTGTCGAAGTGGCCGATGTTGCAGACGATGGCGCGATCCTTCATCGCGCGCATGTGGTCGATGGTGATGACGTCCTTGTTGCCGGTCGCCGTGCAGAAGATGTCGGCGCGCGTGGCCGCATCCTCCATGGTGGTGACTTCGTAGCCTTCCATCGCGGCCTGCAGCGCGCAGATGGGATCGACCTCGGAGACCATGACGCGGCAGCCGGCGTTGCGCAGCGAGGCGGCGGAGCCCTTGCCGACGTCGCCGAAGCCGGCGACCATGGCGACCTTGCCGGCCATCATGACGTCGGTGCCGCGGCGAATGCCGTCGACCAGCGATTCACGGCAGCCGTAGAGGTTGTCGAACTTCGACTTGGTGACGCTGTCGTTGACGTTGATCGCCGGGAAGAGGAGCTTGCCTTCCTTTTCCATGACGTAAAGGCGGTGGACGCCCGTCGTGGTCTCTTCCGAGACGCCCTTGATCGACTTGGCGACTTCGCCGAACCAGCCCTTCGGCTTGGTCTTCAGCGTGTCCTTGATGAGGGCAAAGAGGATCTCCTCTTCCTCGGAGCCGGCCTTATCGAGGAAGGCGGTGTCGCCGCCTTCGGCGCGGACGCCGAGGTGGATATACAGCGTGGCGTCGCCGCCGTCGTCGAGGATCATGTTCGGCATGCCGCCGTCGTGCCACTCGAACAGCTTGCGGGTGTAGTCCCAGTAGTCCTTCAGGCTCTCGCCCTTCCAGGCGAACACGGGGATGCCGGCGGCGGCGATGGCGGCTGCGGCGTGATCCTGGGTCGAATAGATATTGCAGGAAACCCAGCGAATGTCGGCGCCGAGCGCCTTCAGGGTCTCGATCAGCACGGCCGTCTGGATGGTCATGTGCAGGGAGCCGGCAATCTTGGCGCCCTTGAGGGGCTGGCTGCTGCCGTACTCGGCGCGGGTCGCCATCAAGCCGGGCATCTCGGTCTCGGCGATGGCAATTTCCTTGCGGCCCCAGTCGGCGAGGCTGATGTCCTTGACGATGTAGTCGGTGTTGGCTGCGGCCATCGGATCGTCGTCCTCTTGTCGTTGCTCCATGCGCATCGGCGCTTGGCCGCTGCAAAGATCGGGGAGCTATAGCCCCGGTGGCCGGCGGACGCAACAACATATAAACACATCTTTATATCCACGATTTGCAGATGCGTCAGGCGCGAATAATCCGCAGGCTGGTCGTTATAATAGACCCTTAACTTTACGGAGTATTTTCCTCAGTATTATCCGGCCGTTGTTTGCTCTGTCCTGTAGTGTTTTAGTGAACCCGCAAAATTGGCGGGAAATAAACATGCAAGTTCTGTCGCGTCTGCTCTGTTCGGCGCTGCCAGCGAAATTCAGGTCCGATACGTCCGGTGCCATCGCCCCGATCTTTGCGGGTTTGATCTCGTTTCTGGTCCTGGTCACAGGGACGGCCCTGGAAATGGGCCGCTGGGCGATTGCGCGCAATGAACTGCAGGCGTCACTGGACGCCGCCGTGCTGGCTGGCGCTGCGAAACTCCAATTGAATCAGGCCGATAAGGCTGGGGCTATCGAAACGGCCAAGAAGGCGTTCAAGGCCAACCGAAGCAAGCAGCGGTTTGGCGCCGACATCGTCGAGAACATCACGTTCTCGGTCGAAGGCAGCTCGCTGTATGCCAAGGGCGATGCGGACATTGTCACGGTCCTCGGCAAGATCGTCGGGGTCAACAGCCTGGCGCTGCTGGGGACGAGCGGCGCGACTGGAGAGAGCGCAACCGGTTCGGTGGCGACTATCACCAACAGCACGTTCGAACTGTCGCTGATGCTCGATATCACCGGTTCGATGTGCGACAGCGCCCCCGATCTCAACGATGCGCCTTGCACCAAAGGTGCAAAGCTCGACGCCATGAAGCTGGCGGCTAGCAACCTGGTCTCGACCATGTTGGCGACAGACGAGTTGAAGACGCGTGTGCGCGTGGCGCTCGTGCCGTTTTCGGATGGTGTGCGCTTGCCGAGCCTGCCGCGCCTCGCTGCAGCTGGGCTTGCGCCAGCTGTGCAAACATTCTCGGAGTCCTACAAGTCATGCGACTGGAATGGCAGGAATTGCGTGACCAAGTACAACTACTATTACTATCACCCCACTGACTGTGTATCCGAGCGCACGGCAACCAAGGACGCAATCTACACGGATCAGGCACCGGGACCCGGCAACTACGTCACGACGTTCATGCGCCGCGGCAAGAGCGCGACCGACAGCACACCATTGGAATTCGGATGCACGCTCGGCACGAGCAGCGTGATCATGCCGCTGACCAGCAATAAGGATTCATTGCTGACGACAATTTCCGGACTTTCGGCAAAGGGTGGCACCGCCGGTCAGCTTGGCACGGCGTGGGCGTGGTACACGTTGTCGCCTAACTGGAAGGACGTATGGGCCGGCTCTTCCGACGACCCGGCGGCCTATCCGCCTGTGAACGACAAGACGTTGCGCAAGATTGCGATCCTCATGACGGACGGCGACTACAACAACGAGTTCTCGGTCGGCGGCTACCGCACGGGGTCTTGGGCCTTCTCGAAGATCGCCGGCAGCGTAACCAACGGTTCTTCGTCGGCCCAGGCCCAAGAGCTTTGCAGCGGCATGAAGAAGCAAAATATCGAAGTGTACACGGTCGGCTATGAGGTCAGCACTGCGGCCGAAGCGTTCCTGAAAACTTGCGCCACCGACGGTGCACATGCGTTCAAGGCAGATTCCGCAGCGGAATTGCAGGCGGTGTTCAAAAGCATCGGCCAGCGCGTGCTGGCGCTGTACCTGTCGCAGTAAGGGTCAGGCCTCTTCGGCGAGCTCTTCGCCGAAGCCGGCTTCGACGAGTTCGACTAGGGCTTCGAGGGCTTCCGGGCCATCGGGGCCCTCGGCCGTTATGTGCAGCGTCGAGCCTGGGCCGGCGGCCAGCATCATGAGGCCCATGATCGACGTGCCACCCACGGTCTGGCCGTCACGCGTCACGGTGATGTTGGCCTTGAACGTTTCGGCGCATTTCACGAAGCGCGCCGAGGCGCGGGCGTGAAGGCCCTTGCGATTGACGATCGTGACGACAGCCTCTGGTCGCGGCGAGTTTTTGATTTCAGGCATGGGCCGACCTAGTGGTTCGTCGTGATTTCTTTCGAAAAACCACAGCACACGGTTCCGGAAGCACTTTACGTCTCTCCAGACAGCTCTTGGCTGGCTACCTTAATATATTTGCGGCCGGCTTCGCGGGCGCTCGTCACTGCATCTGCGAGAGAGACCTCGCCGCGCAGGGATGCAAGTTTTACCAGGATCGGCAAATTGATGCCGGCAATGACCTCGACGTTGGCGTCGTCCATGACGGAGATGGCCAGATTGGAGGGCGTGCCGCCGAACATGTCGGTCAGAACGATGACACCCTCGCCCGTGTCGGCACGACGGATGGCGTCGAGAATTTCTGCGCGGCGCACATTGGCGTCGTCGTCGGGGCCAATCGAGATGGTTTCGAGCTGGGATTGGGGCCCGACAATATGCTCGAGAGCCAGCCGGAACTCGACCGCGAGACCCCCGTGCGTGACGATGACTAGCCCGATCATCGCGTCAGCTATTGTCCGTTTGGGTGCCAGGTGAGCCCGGGCACTGGCTTCAATGGTATGTGCTGACACGCGCTGCAAAGTCCAACCGAACGATGTCTCTTTTTAGTGCGTCGCGGGGCCGGAGACTTACAAGGGTTGCAGCGCAACGCAAGCTGTTTTCGTCAGTCCTGAGCCTTTGTCGAAAGTGCTAGTGCCAACAGAAGCTTTATGGGCGCAGATTGCTCAAACGGAGCAATTTTGAGGTGCGGCACGTCGACGCCGAGCAGGGTTACTCGTTCAGGCGCGTCAGGGAGGCGGTCAATTTCATCGGGCGCCACCAAGTCCAGGATCAGCCGAACGAAGGTGCCGTCCACCGGCTCGATATCGAGGATGCCGACGCCACGGACCTCGAGCTTGCCGCGAATTCCCGGGGGGGCAGTGGCAATCAGGTTGTGGCCGGCCCGGACCAGTTGGCACTGGTCGTCAGCAACGAGCCTCGGGCGCGGACCCCACAATGGGTGAGCGGGCAAAGACAGACATCGCAATGCCAGATCGGACTTGCCCGAGCCGGAGGGGCCCCGGATCAAGGCTGCGGCATCGCCGAGAGCGATGGCGGTGGCGTGCACACGTTCAGGTGCGGCGTCCACCGGCGGCGCCTCCGCGCATGCCGGCACGGTGAGCGGGCAGACGTATGGTGAACCGGGAGCCCTTGCGCTCCCGGCCGGAACTGTCTTCGCCGCTCATGTTCTCCGCGAATATCTCGCCGCCGTGCGAGCGCATGATCTCGCGTGAGATCGACAGCCCCAGCCCGGAATTCTTGCCGCGCAACGACTCGGTGGCGGGGCGGTCGGTGTAGAAGCGGTCAAATATGATCTCGAGGCGATCCGCCGGGATGCCCGGGCCCTCGTCTTCCACGCTGACTTCGACGGTGCGTGCCTCGTGGCGCGCGCGAACGATGACGACGCCGGCCTCGGGTGAAAACGAGATGGCGTTGTCGATCAGGTTGGTGACGACCTGGCCGATGCGGCTGTCGTTGCCGTAGATCATGAAGGCCTGATCGGCGTCGACGCGCGTGTGTTCGACCACGAGCGACACGCTGCGCGTGTTGGCCTGCAGGATCTCGCGGAAGATCCTGACGACGTTTTCAAGGACCACGGTCAAATTGACCGGGGTCATCTCCTGGCGCGCCAATTCGGCGTCGAGCCGCGATGTCGCTGAGACGTCGGTAATCAGGCGATTGAGGCGCTGCAATTCGCCCTGGATCTGGCCCACAAGCTCCGAGCGCTGCTGCTCGCTCTTGGCGTAGGCGAGCGCTTCTGCCGTGGAGCGGGCGGCGGTGAGGGGATTCTTCAATTCGTGGGCGACATCGGCTGCGAAGTTCTCGCTGGCTTCGATGCGGCGGTAGAGAGCGGCCGTCATGTCGGAGAAGGCGCTTGCCAGCTGGCCGACCTCGTCAGTGCGATCGCTGAACTCGGGCAGTTCGTGGCGCGCTGTAATATTGCGTGAGACGTGCTCGGCGGCGGCGGACAGACGGCGCATAGGATCGGCCACCGTACGCGACAGCAGCAACGAGGTGACGAACGTCGCCAGGGCGGCAATGGCCGCCAGTGTCCAGATCACGGAGCGCTCTTCGCCGAGCACACGGTCGATGTCGCCGGGGCGCGTCGACAGCAGCAGGACGCCCTGCACGGCCTTCATGCGCTGAATGGGGACGGCCAGCGACACCATCTGCTCGCCGCGATCGTTGAGCAGCAACATGGCGGTCGTCTCGCCGTTCAGCGCGCGCTGGACTTCCTTGTAGGCCGTGCCCTTGGCCGAGCCGATCTCCTTGTAGACCGGCAGCTCCTTGTCGATGAGCCAAGCCTTGAGCCGCGTCCAGAAGTTCTTGGTCTTCGGCGTGGCGTCCTCGTGGGTAACGATGGGATCGCCGCGCGCAATCTGGCCCCGCGACAGCAGTTTGGCGGTATCCACGATCAGGGTTCCGTCGCGGCCATAGATGCGGGCGCGGGTCTGCGTCGGCTGGATCAGCCGCCGCAGGATCGGCGTGACGCGTTCGGGCCGGATGGACAGTTCGAGGGAGGCGAAGTCGTTGAAGAAGGGACGTTGCTGTTCGCGGTCGGTCAGTTTCTCGGGATCGATCACAACGCTGTCGGTATCCACCGTTGCGTTGGCGGCGATGGCGGCGGCAATGATCTCGCCCTGGATTTTCAGGGACTCGCGTTTCGCGTCGATGAGCCAAGCGTGATACTGGCCCATGTAGTGGATGCCGCCAATGATGATGCCGAGCCCGATCAGGTTGGTGACCAGGATGCGACGCAGCAGGCTGCGCGAGAAGAAGCGGACAAGCGGCTGCCGGCGGAGCCACTCCAGTGCGGGCGCGACAGCACTGCCCGCCAGGCTGAGCGGGACGGCGAGCTGCTTGGCCGTGGCGGCCAGCCACTCAAGCACCCGAGCCCAAATGCCGGTTACGGCCAGGGCACGTTCCGTGCCGAGCGCCATCTTTCCTCCGTGGGTAGCGGCTCAAACATCCGGCCGAAGCCGGGCTATTCCTTGAAGCGATAACCGACGCCGTAAAGGGTCTCGATCACGTCGAAGTCGTCGTCGACCTGCTTGAACTTTTTGCGCAGCCGCTTGATGTGGCTGTCGATGGTGCGATCATCGACATACACCTGATCGTCGTAGGCGGCGTCCATCAGGGCGTCGCGGGTCTTGACGACGCCGGGGCGTGTCGCGAGCGCCTGCAGGATCAGGAATTCCGTGACCGTCAGCGTCACGGCCTTATTGTCCCAGTGGCAGGTGTGGCGTTCCGGGTCGAGCTTCAGCTTGCCACGTTCCAGGATGTGCGCGACCTCGACTTGCGGCGCCTGGCCGTCCTTGGCCTGGATGCGGCGAAGGATGGCGCGCACGCGCTCGATGATGAGACGCTGCGAGAATGGCTTGGCGATATAGTCGTCGGCGCCCATCTTGAGGCCGAACAGCTGATCGATCTCTTCGTCCTTGGAGGTCAGGAAAATCACGGGCATGTCGGACTGCTGACGCACGCGACGCAGCAACTCCATGCCGTCCATGCGCGGCATTTTGATATCGAAGATGCCGAGATCGGCCGGCTCCTCGGTCAAGGCTTCGAGGGCGGAGGCGCCGTCATTGTACGTGCGAACCTTGTAGCCTTCGGCCTCCAGCGCCATGCCGAGTGACTGCAGAATATTCCGCTCGTCGTCGACTAGCGCGATCGTGCTCTTTTCCTTCATCACTCAATTCCCCTCAGGCGCTTAGCGCGTCCGTGCGCGGCTTTATGGCCCCAACCTGGATCAATTGTGGCAAAGTACTGTTGAGGAACCCGCCTGAACCTCAACTGAATAGGCGACCCTAACCAGCAGGGCAAGCTTAGATGACAACAGAATCGCCAGCCCCCAATTCACAGCCGTTGCGGGAATCGGAGCAAAATCAAGGGTCTCCCGCAGCGATGGCGCGTGGTCTCGTGCGCAAGGGGCGCAAGGCCTATCTGGGAACGGTGGACAAAGTCAGTGGGCATCCGCACGTTTCGCTGGTTATCGCGGCCACAGAGCCCGACGGATCGCCCGTGCTGCTGATTTCGCGACTGGCCGTGCACACACAGAATTTGATGGCGGATGCGCGTTGCAGTCTGCTGTTCGACGGCACGGATCTCAAAGGCGATCCGCTTGCCGGTGGCCGCGTCACCTTGATCGGGACGGCACGGCCGACGCAGAGCGAGACGGTGCGACGGCGGTTCCTGGCGCGGCACCCGGACGCGGAAGGGTATGCCGCGTTCGCCGATTTCTCGTTCTTTGCCCTCGACGTGGAGCGGGCGCATTTCATCGGCGGTTTTGGGCGCATCGTGACGCTGCCCGGCGCAGAGCTCTTGGTGGATACGTCCGGGGCGGCCGCGCTGATCGAGGGCGAGGCCGGCATCGTGGAACATATGAACCAGGATCACCTGGATGCAATCCAGCTTTACGCGAGTGTGCTGGCCGGGCGTGACGGCAGCGGCTGGCAAATGACAGGCATCGATCCGGAAGGTATCGACCTGGCCGATGCATCCGGCCGGACCGAGCGGGTGGGTTTCGCCGCGCCAATCGCTTCGCCTGCCGACGCGCGCCGCGAACTCGTCCGCCTGGTGGGTGAAGCCCGTGCCCGTTCACTGCCGCCCGGTGCCCGCGCTGAGTAAGAAGCTGGGGTCAGGCACAGGAACAGCTTCGATATGCAAGCCCAAGGGGTTATACTTTGATCCGTCTTGAAGTTTACGATGTGACACTCTTACGTCAGCGCTCCGCTTGCAGAGCCACACCATAGAGCTTAATAAGAATCGCAAATGTAGCGATAGAAGAAACCGATAAACTGGGCGGTCGCGCACGGGTCCCCTTTTATGAGCCGCCGGCCACGGCGGCAGCCAAATTCGAGCAAAGAGCTGCCATGACGATCGAGAAATTTCCCCTCAACGCCTGCAGAAAGCTTCACATCAACAATACGGCGGCTGAACTGGTCGAGTTTGGCGTGCGGCGTGCCGAAGGCCGCCTGGCTCAGTCCGGTGCCTTCGTGGTGGAGACGGGGCAGCACACCGGCCGTTCGGTCCAGGACAAGTTCGTTGTCCGCGATAAAGAAACGGACGGCGCGATCTGGTGGGAAAATTCCAAACCGATGTCGGAAGAGCACTTCGAGCTGCTGCTCGGTGACTTCCTGGCGTTTGCCAAGCTCAAGGAGCTGTTCGTTCAGGACCTGTATGCCGGGGCTGACGCCAGCCACAAACTGCCGACCCGCGTGTTCTGCGAGTATGCCTGGCATGCCCTGTTCATCCGTCATTTGCTGCGCCGGCCCGATGCCCGCGACCTGGCGGAATTCGAGCCGGCGTTCACTGTCGTTGATCTTCCCAGTTTCCGCGCCGTGCCGGGCTATCACGGGACGCGCACGGAAACGGTGATCGCGTGCGATTTCTCGCGGCGCATCGTGCTAATCGGCGGCACGTCGTATGCTGGCGAGATCAAGAAGAGCGTGTTCTCATTCCTCAACTACCTGCTGCCGACGAAGGGCGTCATGCCGATGCATTGCTCGGCGAACGTCGGCAAGGCAGGTGACTCGGCCGTTTTCTTCGGCCTTTCGGGTACGGGAAAGACGACGCTATCGGCAGATCCCAACCGCATTCTGCTCGGCGATGACGAGCACGGCTGGTCGGGCGACGGCGTCTTCAACTTCGAGGGCGGCTGCTATGCCAAGACGATCCGTCTGTCCAAGGAGGCCGAGCCGGAGATCTATGCCGCCTCGACGCGGTTTGCGACGGTGCTGGAGAATGTCGCCGTCGATCCCGCAAGCGGCGAGACGGATTTCGACGACGGCAAGTTGACCGAAAACACACGTGCCGCCTACCCGCTGCACTATATCTCCAATGCCAGCGATACGGGCACGGCGGGGCATCCCAAGAATATCGTGATGTTGACTGCGGACGCCTTCGGCGTGCTGCCGCCGATCGCCAAGATGACGCCAAGCCAGGCGATGTACCACTTCCTTTCGGGCTACACCGCCAAGGTCGCGGGCACGGAGAAGGGCATGGGCGCGGAGCCGCAGGCGACGTTCTCGACGTGCTTCGGGGCGCCGTTCATGCCGCGCCACCCCAGCGTCTACGGCAACCTGCTGCGCAAGCTCATCGCCGAGCATAAGGTCGACTGCTGGCTCGTCAATACAGGCTGGACGGGCGGTAAATTCGGTACCGGCTCGCGCATGCCGATCAAGGCGACGCGGGCGTTGCTGAACGCGGCGCTTTCCGGCGAGCTCAAGGACGCGTCGATGCGAGTCGATCCCATCTTCGGCTTCGAGGTGCCGACGTCGCTGGAGGGCGTGGATCCCAAGATCCTCAACCCGCGCGACACCTGGGTCGATCCGAAAGCCTACGATGCGACGGCCGAGGCGCTGGTGGGCATGTTCACCGCCAACTTCGCCAAATTCGCTGAGCATGTCGACGGCAATGTCCTGAGCGCCGGCCCCGTTTTGGCCCAGTCGCAGGCCGCGGAATAGGCGCCCAGCTCACTATCCTCCGAACTGCGCAGTTGCCTGCCAGACTGTGATGCCCGCGCGTGCGCGGCAGTCCGGCCACGGCTGCAATTGCAATGTTCATCACGTTTGTCAGGCAGTGGTGCATCTATAGTCCAACCGGTCTAGCCTCTCTAAAAAAGTACGTCGGGGAGCTTGCGTCCGTGCTGAGGAGATTGAAGCGCATATTGGCGCTGACAGACGATAGCCCTACGATCAGTCCTGAGCCGCATCCCGGTGCAGTTTCGGTGACGTGCGATCACGCCGCCATTACCTTGCATCAACCCGACGGGCGTTCCGGTGCGATTGCATGGGAGGATATCGGCAGCGTCACGGTGGCCATTACCGCCAACGAAGCCAGCGACGACGTGTTCTGGCTGATCTTGAGCCGGGACCGCTCGCGGTTCCTGGCCGTGCCACTTTGTGCGGTCGGTGAACGCGAGCTGTTGCTGGCCATGCAGATCCGGCTGCGCGGTTTCGACAACGATGCCGTCATCACAGCCATGACCAGCACCGACACGGAGCATTTCGTCGTGTGGGAAGCGCCTGCCAGCCATTGAGGGCTGAGCGCGGACAGACCTTATCCAAAACGTCACTAGCGGCGACGGACGATCGGCGCGACAACGCCTGTGGATCCCGCCCGTCATTCAAGGACAGCCGCCATGACCAAAGTCGCCATCACTGCAGCGCTGGGTGCGTTGCTCGCCGCCGGATCGCTGGCCGTACCTGCTGCTTCGGCCGCGGAGACCAAGCCGCGCTCCGCGGAGTCCATCGCCTGCTCGAAGGAAGCCGATGCCAAGGGGCTGCACGGCAAGCCGCGCAAGGAATTCCGCAAGACGTGCATCAAAGCCGCGAAGGGCAAGGCTGGCGCGACCTAATTGTCGTACTTGATCGTTGCTGAAACGACGATGGCCAGGGTCACCCCTGGCCATTGCCACATCTGAAGGGGCGTGCAGGCGGCTATTGCGGCTCGACGCTGCCGGTCTCGGTGGTGGTGCCGGCGACTTCCGGGTTGCCCGGCTTGGCCGGTGTCGCGGCGATCTTGTCGGGCAGCGGGACCGCGGCGATCTCGGCCATCAGATCGGCGGGGATCAGCACATGGTCGATGAGGTGGATGATGCCATCCTTGGCAATGATATCGCCGCGGACGATGCGGCCTTCGTCGACGTCCAGACCACGCGCGCCGCGGTAGACTTCGATCTCGGTGCCGTCGACGGCGGAGATCGTATAATTCTGGACCTTGGCTGCGAGCAGGCGTTTCGTCGGGTATTCGCCGAGGATAACGTGGTGCAGCAGGACGCGCGTCAACAGGCTGACGTTGGCCGGGTCGAGAAGCTTGGCGCGGACGTCGGGGTCGAGCGTCATGAAGGCGGTATCGGTCGGCGCCAGCAGCGTCAGCGGGCCGATGTCGCCGCCGCCTTCGCGATCGAGGCCGGCGAGCTTGGTCGCTGCCGTCATGTGGGTGAGAATGCCGGTCTTGGCCGCGGCCGCCTTGAGGGTCATGCCCTCCTCTTCGGCGCGGGCGCTGCTGCTCGCCACAGCAAAACCAGCCAGAATTAGCGCAAGCGATATCGTTCGATGCAAGGCGCGCATCGGTGTCCCCTTCAGCCGGATTGTTAAATCAGAAATACGCCCTGGCGGCATTCCGAAGCGATTGACGTCCGCTCTCGGCTGCGCACCTGCCCACGACCCGTTGTCAGAACAACAGTGTTCGCCGGAGACTTCAACTACGAAAAATCTTGGAGTGTGAGAATCGGCTGGAAATCGATTGCGGCTGACGCAAAAGCATCAGCGGCGCCTTCCTGGCGATCGACGATGGTGACGACGCGCAAGATCGTTGCGCCCTCTGCGCGTAGGGCAACTGCTGCCTTCAACGCGGAGCCACCGGTGGTCGTCACGTCCTCGACGATGACGAGCGCGCGGCCGTCCATCGTGGCACCTTTCGGCAATCCTTCGACGAGGCTGCGTGTGCCGTGCTCCTTCGCCTGCTTGCGCACGAAGAAGGCATCGACTGGCGTGCCGCGCGCGTGGCTGACGGCGGCGACGGCGCTGGCGATCGGGACCGCGCCCATCTCGAGGCCGCCGACGAGCGAGGGGTTGAGGTCGGCGATCTGGTCGAGGATGAGGTTGGCGATGAGGTTGGCGCCTTCGGCGTGCAGCATCGTCGGCTTCATGTTGAAATAGAACGACGAGGTGCGGCCGGATGCGAGTTTCATTTCCGGGCCGGTCTGGAACGAGCGGTCCTTGATGATGGCAATCAGGCGCTGGCGGCCGGCGGCGGCATCGAACGGCATCAGAATTCCTCGACAGACTGGATTTTCGCTTGGGAGTGGCTTCTCGTCACGCTAGAAGGCCGCGAAACGAGCCGTGTGCCCCGACATCGACGCCCTGGCGGGCCCTGTCAAGAGCGCGGATTTCGCCCTATGTTAGGGCAGCCCTCAATCCGGCGCTTGCGCCCGCGGTTCGACCGCAAATGGAGATCTCCATGTTCAATCCAGAAGATCCACCCGAGTTCGAGACGTCGCGCTGGTTTAACGCGGACAAGCCGCTGTCGCGGGAGCGGTTCAAGGGGCGCGTCGTCATGCTGACGGTGTTCCAGTCGCTGTGTCCGGCGTCGCAGAAGCACTCGCTGCCGCAGGCGGAGCGCATCTCGCAGGCGTTCACAGGCGAGGAAGTGGCGGTTGTCGGGCTGCATTCGGCGTTCGAGAACCAGGACAAGCAGACGCCAGGCGCGGTCGAGGCGCTGATCAAGGAGCAGGGGCTGACGTTCCCGATCGCCATCGACAAGCCGAACGTGAAGAAGCTGCCGCGGACCTTCGCGGCCTATGAGCTGCAGGGTACGCCGACGGTGCTGCTGTTCGACCGGCAGGGCCGGCTGCGGCGCCACTATCTCGGGCAGGTCGACGACGTCCGCCTGGGCGCAGAGATCATGGCCTTCGCACTGGAGGCCCGTACGGCGCCGCGCGAGACGTCGCTGGCGATCGAGCGCGGTCTGGCGATGGCGCTGACCGATCCGCGTGGACACGATCATGGGGACGGGTGCGGGTGTGGGCACGACCACAGCCACGATCACGGGCACGACCATGGGCACCATCATCATGGACACAGTCACGGGCACGATCACGACCATGTGCACGACGAAAACTGTGGGCACGACCACAGCCACGATCATCACCACCACGACGAGCCGGGGGCTAAGGCGAAGGTTTGAGGCTTAGAGCGCCGGGCAGAGGGGCAGACCTGTGGGTCTGACCCCTGTGGGAGATGCCATCCCCGCTTACCCGTTGCCGGGGCCTTCATCCGGTCATGCGAATCACGGCAGGGTCGCGGCTGCAAGTCGACAATCGACTGGGGAGCGGCGGATGAGCGAGCAGGCGACAGGGCGGCGAGGCCGGGGCAATCGGGAGCACGCCGAGGACGCTGGCGAAAATCGCACCAGTGCCAAGCGGCAAGCCGCGAAGCCTGCCGCCAAGTCCGGCTTCGACAAGAAGATCGTGGCACTGGTCTATGACTTCGACGGCACGCTCTCGCCGCGACCGATGCAGGAGTACGCGTTCCTGCCGCAGATCGGCGCCGAGGCGAAGGAGTTCTGGGCGGAGAGCAACCGCATCGCCCGCGAGCACGGCGCCGATATCCTGATCACCTACATGCACCTGCTCTACAAGAAGGCCAAGGAGAAGGGCATCCGCATCGACCGTGACGACTTGGTGGCGCAGGGCAAGGCGGTCGAGTACTTCGCCGGCGTCGAGGAGTGGTTCGATGCCATCGGCGAATACGTGAAAATCCGCGCGGAGAGCCACGGGGTCATCCTGCGTCACTACCTCGTGTCGTCCGGGCTGACGGAGATCGTGGAAGGGACCAGCATCTACGACCGGTTCCACAACGTGTTTGCCTCGGAATACTGGTTCGAGGCGTACGACATGCCCTATCCGAAACGCGTCATCACCGACACGGGCAAGACGCAGTACCTGTTCCGGATCAACAAGGGCATCGAGGATCTGCGCATCAACATCAACGACCACATGGACGAAGGTGCGCGGCCGATTCCGTTTTCGAACATGATCTATTTCGGCGACGGCGACACCGACGTGCCGTCGATGGCCGTGATGCGCAAGAACGGCGGGTATGCGGTGGCCGTCTACCCACCGGGCAAGGCGAAGACGAAGTGCGTCGACCTGTTCAAGGCCGGCCGCTGCGATTTCTTCGCGCCGGCCGACTATCGCCGCGGATCGGACCTGTTCAAGCGCACGTGCCTGCTGATCGACCGCATCCTGGCGGACATCCGCGTGCAGGAGGAAGTCTGGCGGCTGGGACGGGGGCTGAAGTGAGGAAGGGCCAGACCGGGGTCTGACCCTTTCGAAGAGTGCTTTCAGCCCGGCAAATCAGTCCAGCTTATACGCCACGAGCTTGTTGTCGTTCATCAGGGGGATGAGGACAGTCTTGCTGGCCGGGATGTAGGCGATGTCGGCGCTGCCTGAGGGGAGCGGGATCAGCTTGTCCATTTTGCCGGTTTCGGCGTCGAGGGTGAACAGGCCGCCGGCCATGTAGTCGGTCACCAGGAAGTGCGTGGCGTCGAGCGCTTCGAGGCCGTCCAGGTTGCCCAGAGGCTTGCCGTCGGCGAACGGCTTGATGGTCTTGTCGGCCAGCGCAACGCTGAGCAACGGGCCGGGACCGGTTGGGCCCGCCGCGCCCATCTTGCCGAAGCCGGCAACGATCAGCTGGTCGCCCTGGACGAGCAGGCCGTTGGGCCCGGCCAGCGTGTCGCTCTGTAACCAGGATTCGAACTTGCCGTCGGCCAGCTTCCAGATCGTGTTTGTCCCGGTGTCGGAAACGAATATCTGATCGTCGTTGCTGGCGACGACGTCATTCAGGAACACGGCGCCCTTGGCGGGATACTTTTTCACGATCTTGCCTTCCTTGACGTCGATCTCGACCAGCTGGTCGATGTCGGCGACGTAGAGCTTGCCCTTGCGCAGGGCGAGGCCCTTGGGGGCGTCGAGACCGGTGATCCAGTCAGCCTTGATCATGCGGCCGTCGAGGGAGACCTGCGAGATGAAGCCGTTGCCGTCCTTTTCCAGCGGCTTGCCGTCAATGCTGGAGACGTAGATGACGCCGGAGGTGAGATCGGCCACGACGGATTCCGGCGTCTTCACGCCGGCCAGCTCCCAAATCTGCTTGGGCTCGGCGGAGGCCGTGGCCGCGAAGGCGAAGGTGCTTGCGGCGAGAGCTGCCAGTTTGAGGGCGCGCATTGGTGTTCCTCCCAGGTTCCGCATCAGCTGCGGTAGTCGGCGTTGATCGAAATGTAGTCGTGTGTGAGATCGCACGTCCAAACGGTGGCGGATGCGGCGCCGACGCCGACGCCGATCTTGATGTCGATGTCGCTGTTCTTCATGTAGGCGGCGACGGTCTGCTCGTGGTACTCGGCCGCGCGTTCGCCATTGCGGGCGACAGTGTGTGGGCCGAAGGCAATCGTCAGCTTGTCGCGATCGGCCGCCTCGCCGGATTTGCCGACGGCCATGACGACGCGACCCCAGTTGGGATCTTCGCCGGCGATCGCGGCTTTCAGGATCGGCGAGTTGGCACACGACAAGGCGATTTTGCGGGCGGCGGCCCAGCTTTCGGCGCCGCCGACGTCGATGGTGACGAACTTGGAGAGGCCCTCTCCGTCCTTTGCGACCTGGATGGCGAGGTCGCGCATGAGATCGTGCAACGCGGTGCTGAAGGCTTCGAGTTCAGGTGCCCTGGCGTCAGACACACGTTTCTGGCCGTTCGCGGCGGCAGCGCCGGTCGCAAACAGCAGACAGGTATCGCTGGTCGAGGTGTCGCCGTCGATTGTCATGCAGTTGAACGTGGTGGCCACGTGCTGGTTGAGCAAGGTTTGGAGGGCGGGGGCCGCAATGGCGGCGTCCGTGAAGATGAAGCACAGCATCGTCGCCATGTCGGGCGCGATCATGCCGGCACCCTTGCAGAACCCGTTGATCGTCACCTTGGTTCCACCGATCTCAGCCGTGCGGGTGGCGAGTTTGGGATAGGTGTCGGTGGTCATGATGGCGCGGGCGGCGGCTTCAAAGGCGTCGGGTTTGGCCGATTTGGCAAGTCCGGCCAGAAGATGCGCGAACTTGCCGGCGTCCATCGGCTCGCCGATGACGCCGGTCGAGGCGACGTAGACTTCTTCGGGGGGGCAGCCGGCAGCCTTGGCGGCGTGATCCACCGTGACGTCGACGGCGGCACGGCCCTTCATGCCCGTGAAGGCGTTGGCGTTGCCGGAGTTGACCACGAGAATGCGGGCGCGGCCGCCAGCGAGGGCTTCGCGGCACCAGAGCACGGGGGCCGAGCAGGTTTTCGACTGGGTCAGCACGCCTGCAGCGGTCGTGCCTTCGTCCATCACGGCCACCAGGAGATCAGTGCGGCCTTTGTAGCGGATGCCGGCCTCGGCCGTGGCGAAGGCAACGCCGTCGAGCGGCGGAAGAACCGCCAGCGATGTTGGGGCAAAGGGTGAGATGGGTGCAGGCTTGCCCATGTCGTCTCCGTGTGGGGCTCGATGTGGTCTGCTGACTTTAACGGGCCCAGAAAACAGAACGGGCCGCACTGTTCAAGCGGCCCGTTCGTAATATTCAGTCGGTGGCTGGAGCCGATCTACTTTTTCTCGGCCGGAGGGGCGGCGGGCGCCTCTGCCGGCGCGGCGCCGTCCTTCTTGGCGCCTTCGGCTTCCTTGCCCTTCATCTGTTCGACCTGGGCCTTCATCTGCTCTTCCATGGCCTTCTTGCGGGCCTCAGCGGCGACCTGGTCTTCCTCAACCTGCTTCTTCACGTCGGGGTCGACATACTCGACCTTGGCCTTGGCGCGCAGGAGCTGGGCTTCCTCGATCTTCTTCTGCTGGCCCATGCGCTCGAGGATCTCATTCTTCACGTCCTCGAACTTCGGCGGGTCCTTCTTGCGACGATCGTCGACGCGGATGATGTGGTAGCCGAACTGCGTCTTCACCGGCTGGGAGGTTTCGCCCTTCTGCATGGTGAAGGCGATCAGCTCGAATTCCTTGACCATCTGGCCGCGGCCGAAATAGCCGAGCACGCCGCCCTTGTCCTTCGAGCCGGGGTCTTCGGAATACTCCTTGGCGAGCGCTGCGAAATCGCCGCCGGCGAGGAGCTTCTTGGCGACTTCCTGCGCCTTCTCCTCGGTCTTGACCAAGATGTGGCTGGCCTTGACTTCCTCTTCGCCGGCCATCTGCGAGGCGCGCTCGTCGTAGAACTTCTTGGCTTCGGCCTCTGTCACCTTTTCCTTCACGGCCTTGGCCAGGAACAGGTCCTTCAGAGCGTGTTCCTTCCAGTAGGCCATGCGGGCGTCGAAGTCGGCGCCGGCACCCAGCTTGGCAGCTTCGGCGGCCTCGGAGAAGATCTGCATTTCGATCAGATATTCCGTGAGATAGCGGCGCTTCTGGCCAGGCGACAGGTGGGCTAGGCCCTCACCAATTTCCTCTTCGGCGTAGGCTAGGGCGGCTTCCGTGACGTCCTTGCCGTTGACCTTGGCCAGAACCTTGTCCTGGGCCACAGCTGCGACCGGAGCCATGCACAGGGCCGCAACGGCGAGCGCCGGGGCCAAGCTGTTCAAACGCCTAGAGAGCATCACTGATCATCATCCCTTGTTCGTTGCGTGGAATCTTGTCGCTTTAGACCATATCTGGCCCGCGCCAACGCCCTAAATAAGGCGGGCGAAAGGCCCCTCCCGGTCAATGGGCGCATGGATAGACAAGGCGGGCAATGCTGCCAAGTTAAGAATTCGAGAGATTTTCCTGTTCTTTCATGTCTCGTTCCTGGTGGTATTTGGTTCTTGCTGCGTCGCGCCGCGCGTTGACAACGCGGGCCCCCAATCCTTATGTCTCAGCCCGAACGGCTCAAAGGTCGCCGGATGTGCCCCGCGGGGTGATCCGCCGGCCTATTTCTCATGTGGCGCGGGATGTTAGGTCTCTCGTCAATTGCAACACGCAGGATGCGCGTCACGCGCACGTTTGCACGCAAGGAACGATATCTCATGCTGTCCTTCGGCTCGGTCGCGGCAAAGATTTTCGGCTCGTCCAATGACCGGCGTGTGAAAAGTTTTCGCAGCAAAGTCGACGCCATCAACGCGCTGGAGCCAGAAATCGAGGGGCTGAGCGACGAGGAGCTGCGTGAACGCACCGTGGAGTTCCGGCGCCAGGTCGCCGAGGGCGCGACGCTCGACAGCATTCTGGCACCGGCATTCGCCACGGTTCGCGAGGCGGCGCGGCGCTCGCTGAAGCAGCGGCACTTCGATGTGCAGATGATCGGCGGCATGGTGCTTCACCAAGGCAACATCGCGGAGATGAAGACGGGCGAAGGCAAGACGCTGGTCGCCACGCTCGCGGTGTACCTCAATGCGCTGGCCGGCAAGGGTGTGCACGTCGTCACGGTGAACGACTATCTCGCCAAACGCGATAGCGAATGGATGGGACAGGTGTATCGCTTCCTGGGGTTGACGGTCGGCGTCATCGTGCACGGCCTCAACGACGAGCAGCGCAAGGAAGCCTACGCCTGCGACGTTACCTACGCGACCAACAACGAACTCGGTTTCGACTATCTGCGCGACAACATGAAGATGAGCCGCGACGAGATGGTGCAGCGCGGGCATTCATTCGCGATCGTCGACGAGGTGGATTCGATCCTGATCGACGAAGCGCGTACGCCGCTGATCATTTCAGGGCCGCTGGAGGATCGCGCCGATCTGTACCTGGCCATCGATGCGCTGATCCCGAAGCTTGAGAAGGAAGACTTCGAACTCGACGAGAAGCAGCGGCAAGTGTCGCTGACGGAGGTCGGCAACGACACGATGGAGCGTCTGCTGGGCGAAACCGGACTGCTGAAGGGCTCGCTGTACGATATCGAGAACGTCACGATCGTGCACCACGTCAACCAGGGCCTGAAGGCACACAAGCTGTTCCAGCGCGACAAGGACTACATCGTCAAGGCCGGCGAAGTCGTGATCATAGACGAGTTCACGGGCCGCATGATGCCGGGCCGGCGGTATTCGGAAGGCCTGCACCAGGCGCTCGAGGCCAAGGAGCGGGTGGAGATCCAGCCGGAGAACCAGACGCTGGCGTCGATCACGTTCCAGAACTATTTCCGACTCTACGAAAAGCTCGCCGGCATGACGGGTACGGCGAACACCGAGGCCAGCGAGTTCATGGACATCTATGGCCTGGACGTCGTCGAGATTCCGACCAACCTCGACGTGTCGCGCGTCGACGAGGACGACGAGATCTATCGCACGCAAAAGGAGAAGTACGCGGCGATCATCACGACGATCGCCGACTGCTATCGGCGCGGACAGCCGGTGCTGGTCGGCACGACATCGATCGAGAAGTCGGAACAGCTGGCGGAGCTGCTGAAGGACCGAAAGTATATCCAGGAGTTGGGCCGCAAGGCGCGCGACTACGCCGATAAGCTGGGCGCCAAGGAAGCGGACATCAAGACCTTCCTGGATGAGATCGGCCTGTACCTGATGGAAGTCGGTGCCAAGGCGAAGAATTCCGATCCCATTCCACATCAGGTTCTCAATGCGCGCTTCCACGAACAGGAGGCCAGCATCATCGCCCAGGCGGGCAAGCCGCACGGCGTGACGATCGCCACGAACATGGCCGGCCGCGGCACGGACATTCAGCTCGGCGGCAATGTCGACTATCAGCTGCGGGACTGGGTCATCGAGCAGGGTGAGACGCCGCCGGACGATGCCGCGATCGCCAAGCGCCGCGAGCAGATCGACGGCGAGGTGCAAGTACAGAAGCAGAAGGCGCTGGAGGCCGGCGGTCTCTACGTCATCGGCACGGAGCGGCACGAGAGCCGCCGCATCGACAACCAGCTGCGTGGCCGTTCGGGTCGCCAGGGCGACCCGGGCCGGTCAAAATTCTATCTCGCGCTCGACGACGACCTGATGCGCATCTTCGGTTCTGAGCGCATGGACAGCGTGTTGAAGACGCTCGGCCTGCAGGAAGGCGAGGCGATCACGCACCCGTGGATGAACAAGTCGCTGGAGATGGCGCAGAAGAAGGTCGAGGCGCGCAACTTCGACATCCGCAAGCAGATCCTCAAATACGACGACGTGATGAACGACCAGCGCAAGGTGATCTTCGACCAGCGCATCGATATCATGGGACAGGACGACGTATCCGAGACGGTGGCGGATCTGCGCCAGCAAGTGGTGCGCGAGCTTGTGGCGCGCTTCATTCCGGAGAGGGCCTACGCCGAGCAGTGGGACACCAAGGGGCTGAAGGAAGCCGTCGACAACATCTTCGATGTCGACCTGCCGATTGACACCTGGGGCACGGAAGAAGGCATCGCCAACGTCGAGATGGAAGAACGCATCATCGCCGCCGCCAACGACAAGGCCGCGAAGAAGGCGGAGGAGATCGGGCCGGAGCTATACGGTCACATCGAGAAGGAAGTGCTGCTGCGCACGCTCGACATGCTGTGGCGCGAGCACCTCGTGACGCTGGAGCATCTGCGGCAGGTGATCGGCTTCCGCGCCTATGGCCAGCGCGATCCGCTGAACGAATACAAGACGGAAGCCTTCGTGCTGTTCGAAAGCCTGCTGGGTCGTCTGCGCGAAGGTACGACGGGTCAGCTGATGCATATCGAGCTGGCGCCGGCGGAAGAGCAGCCGATGCTGCAGCCCGTTCAGCTTCCGGAGATGGAGGCGCATCATATCGACCCGACGACTGGCTTCGACGAGTTCGAGATGGCGGACGCCGCGATCGCCCAGGCGGGGCGCCGGGCGCCGGGACAGATCGACCGGCGCGAACCGGCAGTCACGCGCAAGGCGACCGACGGTGCCGTCGATCCCAAGCAGCCTTCTACATGGGGCAAGGTCTCGCGCAACGCGCCCTGCCCGTGCGGCTCGGGCAAGAAGTACAAGCATTGCCACGGCAAGCACGATTGATGTGCTGAACGGCGGAAGGAACGCAAAGGGTCAGACCGAGGTCTGACCCTTTTCATTTTGTCTGAGCGAGTTTTCCGAAGAACAGGAAGCTGAAGCCGTCGCCCTGGACGACGAGCGACCAATTCGTAAAATCTTCGGCGCTGGTGCAGCTGTTGCCGCGGCCCTGCAGGATCAGCGACAGGGAGCTGCCGGCAGGCAGCTTGAAGATGCCTGTGCCCGTGACCGCGGCCGTTTGCTTCCACTCCTTGTAGAGGCTGACCATGCCGCCGGCCGGCGGGTCGCTGAGACGGGTATCGACCTCGAACTTGGCGAGTTTGTCGGGATTGAAGGACAGCGTTCCGGCGATGGTGCCTTCGGATTTGAAGGTGAAGGTCCACGTCGTTGCCTGGCGCGATACCTCCAGTGCATAGTCGGAGGTGGTGGCCGCCAGGCCGCGTATGTCGCTAGGTTCGGCCTCGCCGGTGAAGAGTTCTGCATTCCCGTCGAAGGCGATGCGGTCGAGTTCGGTCGCATCGTAGTCCGAGACCTTGCCGGTTTCGACGAAGCGTTGGCCGGTATTGGCGCAGCACGCGCAGGCGTAGGCGGGCGTGGAGGCTGCCATCGCTGCGATCGCGGTCAGCAGTCCGGCAGCAAGGGTTCGAAGCAACATTGTAGAGATCCAACTGGCGAAGCCATCCGACGCCGAATCTTTATCGGCCAATCGTGGCGGTAGTGATGTGCAGGTCAGCCACCTCGGCGAGAAATTCATCAAGGGTGAAAAGGCCGAAGCAGGGCATGGCCCCGGTGGGCGGGGGCATGCGCGCACGGGCCAGCCGCTTCGTCAGGATGATGCTGGCGATCGTCGGAATGTAAGGTCCGTGGCCGTCCGTGGCGGCGAGCGACCAGTCCAGCCGAAGGGGCCCGCCGTCCAGCGCGATGCCGTCGAGCGACATCAACATGCCGCCACGATCGGTGCCGAGGACGGCGAGGGCCTCCTTCATGCGCATCAGCGGCTTCGTGAGCGTGGCGACGTCGGAGATGGCGCCGGCGCGTTTCAGGCCCGCAAGCGCCCAGAGGCCGAGGTGAAAGAGGCTGACTTCCACGCCGGCCTGGAAGCGAACGGTCGTCAGGTTCGCGTCGGCCGCCGGGAAGAGTTCGAGGTCGGGAACGTCGACGAAGCCGAACCAACGCGGGCCGATGGCCGGAATGGTGCGGCGACGTATGCCTTGCCAGCCGTAGACGGTGATCGGGATCCCGTTCTCACGCATCGTTATCGGCCGGCCTGTGCCGCCCAGGACGGAGCGCGTCGTTGCCTCGCCAGGATTGAAGTGGTTTCCCGGCGAGAGGTAGATCTCCAGCGTCCTTACCGCGGCGAACTGAGGCTTGAGCGCGAGGTACACGGCGGAGGACAGGCCGGGCACGCTGCTGGCGCCGCTGACGACGCTTACCCCAGCGTTTCGGGCTTCGCCATCAAGCGCGATGATGCCCATGACGAAGGCACGGGCATCGGCCAGGTCGATGTAATGAGTGCCGGCGGTGATGCAGGCACGCGCCAGCGTGTAGTCCTGGGACTGATAGGGTCCGGACGCATTGATGACGATGCGAGGGGCGAGAGCGATGATGTCGGCGGCCGTGAGCGTTGTGGCGTCGGCAACGGCTGGGCTGAGCGAGGCTTTCGCCGAGGGTTGCAGCCTGGTCGCGGCGGCTTCAGCTCGTTGTGCGTTTCGGCCGGCGATCACGAGGTCGAGTTCGGCTTCCCGCGCCAGGCGTTCGGCGATCAGCGAACCGAAGGCGCCATAGCCGCCGATGATGAGGACGCGCGTTCGAGGCGACATGATGCCTCGCTCGCCGCTACATGCGGCTCGGCGGTGGGGTTTTGCCCTCGTGTTTATCGTCGTCCTTGGTTCCCGGCGGTGTGGGGCCATGCGCATCGGCTGGTCCCCCATGCGCGGCGATGCGATCCGACAGCGCCAGAAGCACGCTGGAGATGACGAACACCACGTGGATGATGACAAGCCACATCAGGTCGCGGTCGGAGACCTCCTTTATGGCCATGAACTGCTTCAGCAGCTGGATGGCGGAGATGGCGACAATCGAAGACAGTAGCTTCAGTTTCAGGGCGGTGAAGTCGATCGTGCCCATCCACTCCGGCCAGTCCTTGTGAGCGGAATGGTCGATCTTGGAGACGAAGTTCTCGTAGCCGGAGAAAATGACAATGATCAGCAGCGAGCCGGTCAGTGCCAAGTCGACGAGGGCGAGGACGCCGAGAATGACCTCGGCTTCGGTCGAGGTGAAGGCGTGGACAAGCAGGTGCAACAGCTCGACGATGAACTTGATCAGGAGCACGATGATCGAGACGGCAAGGCCGACGTAAAACGGGGCCAGAAGCCAGCGCGAGGCAAAGACGATGTATTCGACGAGGTTCTCGGCGACTTCAGAGTACTTTTCCCACATGCGGTGGCTGCTCCGGTGGTGGCGACGATCGTTCGCAGGTGTATCCGGAAGTTTGGTCTCGTCACAGCGCAACTGAACAGATGCGTTACCGCGCGGGATGGTCTTACAATCGACGATTGATTCGCTTGCAGATTGTCTGCACAAAAGCGAACCCCAGGAGAGACTTTCGTCTGTCCTGGGGCCCTATCCGTCCGGTGACGTGTGCAAGCAGTGACGACGACCGGCTCACCTTTTAGTTCATATAAGAATGGCAGATACTGATCAACAGGTCCCTAACGCGGCTCAACAAGAAGCGTTGCTCCGTGTGCTTTCAGCGCCGCGAATGAACACCTACCTCGCGGTAGCTGGTCATGATTGGACCCGAGCGTGGGCGATGCATCTTTGGAACGCGAAACTTGGAGAGGCATTTCATTTGCCAATTCAAACGGTTGAGGTGTGTCTACGCAACCGTTTATGCTCTGTATTTAGCGCATTATATGGGCCTGAATGGGGCACCGATGATAAGTTCGAGGCCGTTCTTGACGAACACGGACGATCTGACCTCGAAACGGTAAAGAAGCGTATACGCAATCGCAAACTGCCTTTGGTAAATGGACAGATCGTAGCCGGGCTGTCTTTTGGGTTTTGGGCAGGCCTTCTGCAACCCCGGTACAATCCGGCTATCTGGAGCTCGTCGCTTCGCGTCGCGTTTCCTCATCTACCCGCGGACCGGAGCCGGAAGACCGTCGCACAGCGGTTCACTGATATCGCATTCCTTCGGAACCGCATTTCTCACCATGAGCCAATCGTCAAGCTGAACCTCTCTGATCAGCATCACCGGATCATGGAAGCCATAGATTGGATGTGCCCCCATACGGGCAATCTGATTCGGCCGCACTGTCGAATTGCGATCGTGATGAGAGAGAAGCCCTAGCTTAGCGCTCGCGTTTGGCGGAGCGGATGCCCTTGCGGTTGCCGCGGTCGGCAATCCTGGTGCGGAGAGCAACGAACTTGCGGCAGCTGGCACGGGCCATCGAGCACATGTGCATGTCGGCGCGACGGCCGAGGTCAGTGCGCTGGCCCACGGCCTGCCGTGGCAACCGTATCGGCGGGGCAAAGCCGTTTGATGCCACCAGTTCTGCTATCCGCGCGGCCGTTGCCGCGCAAGGTTCTAAAGGGCCCGGAGCGGCCACCTCCGAGGGCCCGGCTTCCTGGACGATGTAGCGGTTGTCACATACGGAGATGCGCGGCGGGCGGTGCGTGCGTTCGAAGGTGTCGTAGCCTTCCTTCATGTTCTGCCAGAACTGATACCACTCGCCGGTGCGATACCTGTCGAGGTTGGCGTCCGTCATGCGGAACGGAAAGACATGCACGGGGACGTGGACCTGGCCCTTCTGCAGGGCCGCCGACGTGATCTGGTAGACTTCGGCAATCACGGGATCGGTCATGGCGAAGCAGCCGACCGAGGAGCAGCCGCCGTGGATCAAGATGTAAGAACCGGAGCGTGCCTGCGACTCGTCATAGACGTTGGGGAAGCCGAGGTTCAGGGCCCGCGTCCAGCGGCCGGCGCGATGCAGCTGGCGGTTGGTGATGGTGTAGAAGCCTTCCGGCGTCTGCTTGTCGCCTTCGCGTTGCTTGGGACCGAGCGTGCCCGACCAATGGCAGATCGGATACGTGGCGAAATGGGTGAAGACGCCGTCCTTCTCCATCCAAAGTTCGAGTTCGGACGTTTCCTTGAAGACGCGCAGCATGACCGGGTTGCCGACGGCCAAGCCCTTCTCAGCCAGGCGGGCGGCGGTGCGGCCGACTTCCGGCGTGTTGGGCAGGGGAATGGCACCCTTGGCAGCCGCGCGTTGCCGCTCCACGCGATCAGGTGCCACGTCCTTCAGCTCGATCGTAAGGGCGGACGCGACGTGAGGCAGAAACAGGATTGCAGCCGCGACCAACCAGCGGCTGGCTGCGGGTAAAGACCCTGGGCGTGTCGGCCCTAATCCTCTCATGCGGCGGAACTCCGAACCTTTCCGTCAACGGCGTCGTCGACCCCATTGTCTCCTTTTTTACAGACAAAGCGTGGTCGGACCAGATCTAAAACCAACAACTTGGTTGCTCTTATGTGTTGAAAACGAAGACTTTGTGGCCGCCAAACCTCAGTTAACCTTGGCGGTTCGCGCGGGGCAGCGGGTCTCAAGCACAGCGCTGCCGTCTGCGTCGGGACTGCCGGGCTCGAAGGCGTAGCGCTTGTTGCAGACGCTGATGCGAGGCGGGACGCCGGTCTGCTCGAACAGGTCGTAGCCGGGTTTCAGACTCTGCCAGAAGTCGGCATCGGCGGTGTCGGCGCGGCTGGCGAGGTTGTCCGGGGTCAGCCGGAACGGGAAAACCTGCACCTGGAAGCGCTTCTGGCCGCCGTCGAGGGCCGACTTTGTGAGGTTCCATATCTCGGCCATTTGCGCGTTGGTCATGGCGTAGCAGCCGATCGACGAGCAGCCGCCGTGGACCATGATGAAGCTGCCGGTGCGCCGCAGGGCGCGATCGTGCGTGTTGGGGAAGCCGAGGTTGAACGAGCGGTACCAGCGGCTATTGGGATTGAGTGCCTTGCTGTCGACGGTATAGAAGCCCTCCGGCGCCTGACGGTCGCCCTGACGGACCTTCGGGCCCAGGCGGCCCGACCATTTGCAGATAGGATAGGTGGCGAAGCGTTCGAAGCGGTCGCCCTTCTTGAACCACAGCTCCAACTCGAACTCGCGTTTGAAAATGCGCACCAGGATGGGCGCACCGAGCTTCATGCCGGCGGCGGCAAGGCGTTGATCGAGGGCTGAGACATCGGGCGTGCCGGGCCAAGTCCAGCCCAGCGAGGCGTATGTGAAGCGCTGCCAGCGTTCGAAGCGGATGACGTCCTGCTCGGGCAGCAACGGCAGGACGACCTGGCGGTTGGCGACACCAAAGCTGCCAAAGGCGCCGACAAGCAAGAGGACCAGCAGCGCCAAACGGCGCCAGCGGCGCCGTTTGCGCGGCGCCTCGGTCACTGCCGATAGCCGAGGGCTGAGGCGGCCTCGGGGTTCGGCATGCGGGAGGCATGCGAGGCGATGGCCGTGGCGATCGGATCGGGATCAACGGGCGGCACCGACATGTTGGCGGGTCCACGCGTCTTGGGACCGACGACCGTAACGCGCTCCATCGCCAGTTTCTGCTCATTTGGCGCGGCGGCGAACGGTGTCAGCGCCGGCTTCTCGAAGCGAGGGCAGGCGGCAACCGGATTCAGCTCCGTGAATGGCGGCACGACAACGTTGACCACGTACTTGCGCTCGCAGACGGCCACCGTCGGCGGCACGCGCGTCACTTCGAAGCTGTCATAGCCTTCCTTCAAGGTTTTCCAGAAAGCGTAGTTCTTGTTGGTCTTGTAGCGCGCGAGTTTTTCGTCCGTCATGCGGTAGGGGAAGGCGTGCAGCGGAATGCTCTGCTGGCCGCCGCGCAGGGCGTCGCGGCCCAGGGCATAGATTTCCTCGACGAGCGCGTCGGTCATGGCGTAGCAGCCAGCGGACTTGCACTTGCCGTGGATCATGAGGAACTGGCCATCGCGGCCGTTGGCTTTGTCGAAGGCGTTGGGGAAGCCGATGTTGAACGCGAGATAATAGCTTGAGTCCGGCTTCAACTGATTCATTGAAATCGAATAGAAACCTTCAGGAGCCTGACGGTCGCCCTGGGCGTACTTCGGACCAAGCTCGCCCGACCAGTTGCAGATTGGGTAGGTCTTGAAGTGATAGAAGCGGCCGTCGGTACGCGCCTTCCAGATCTCCAATTCCGACTCTTCCTTGAAGATGCGGATGTAGATCGGCGTATTCGCCTCCATGCCCTTCTTGCCGAGGAGCATTTGCGACTCCTGCGACAGCGGCTGCTCGGACGGAGGAATGATGATGGAGCCGCTGGAGCAGCCGGACAAGATCAGGCCCGCAGACACAAGGAGACCACGGCCCGCGGCGGCCACAAGGCCACGCACAGCGGACACGATGCTTCCTCCAGGAACAACAAAACGCATGCACAATCCCCCTGGGCGCATGCCTTCACCTTGTTTCGGTCTAGTTAACATCACGTTAACTGGCGATTCCCTGGTTTGAGTCTTCGGCCACGATGGAGCCCGAGTCAAGCGGCCGGAATATGACGAGAAATAGGGGCGCCGACAGAGCGGTCTGCGGTCCGCCTACGCCAAACTCTGGCATTTTGCGGGTGCGCTACTTGGGGTGCGCCGGGGTCGAGGCAACGACGTCACAAGCGACCTCGAAAATTGGCGATGCACAGAGGTCCGGAGCGGGCGGCATTTCTCGGTATACTACTAAATTGCAACGTAAATTCATCAGTTTGTTAGGTTCCCGTAAACCAAAATATCTCAAGATCAGGGCGCGATTTTTGGGTTTTTCAGGCGTACATCCGATGCAGTCCGCATTGATGCCCGCGCATATTCCGGCGTCATTGCGCTGGTTCGAGCGGGCGTTGGAAGACGATCACTTCATCTGGCTGATTTCGGGCGAGCGCTTCTTCCTGCGGGTCGTTCCGCTGTTGTTCGGTCTTTGCGTCTATGTCGCGACGCGCCATACGCAAACCGAGTCAACCGTCGCGGCGATCTGGCCGGCCAACGGTCTGCTGCTCGCCGCGCTGCTGGTCAGCGATACCCTCAGGCTCAAGCTGCGCACGCTGGCTGCCTGTTTTGCCATGAACGTGATCGTGAACCTTGTCGTCGGTCACTCGGTGGGTGTCTCCTTCGGTTTTGCCGGCATCAACGCGGCTGAAGTCGCCCTCGCGCTCTATCTTCTCGACCGTCTGCTCGTCGACGACCTGGACTTTTGTGAACTGCGCAACGTCATCACGTTCATCGCGGCTTGCCTCGTGGCCACCACGGCACCGGCAGCCGCGGGTGCGGCTATCGCGACATTGTCTGCCGATGTAAATTATTGGGCGGCGTTCTCGACGTGGTACATGGCCGACGCCCTTGGGCTGCTGGTGATCACTCCGGCGTTCGCGTTGGCGCTCAGGCCGGGTAGTGCGGCTCACGCTCCCGTCGATGCGTTCCAAGTGCCCTTGCTATTTTTGGCTCTCGTGGCGGTGTGCGCGGTGGTGTTCGGCCAGACCAGCGTGCCGCTGATGTTCCTCGTCAGCCCCGTCTGCGTGGCGATCGCCTTTCAATTGGGGCCGCGGTATGCCGCGTTCGCCACGCTGTTCCTTTCGGTGGTGTCGATCTATGCGACGTACAACGGGTTTGGTCCGGCGGCGATGCCGCAGGCAAACCAACCGGGCAGTTACGTCTGGCTCGTGCAGCTCTTCTGCCTCGTCAACCTGTTCACGACATTGTTCGTCGCTGCCGCTGTGGCTGAGCGAGATGCCATGCGCAAGCGCGTCGAGCAGTTATCCGCCGCGGACCAGGGGAGCCGCAAAACGCTTGACGCCGCCCTGGATGCCATGAACCAAGGCCTCTGCATTTTTGACAAGCAGTTGCGGATTGTGGCCCGGAACGACCGGTTCCTGCAGATGTACGGCCTCAAGGCGGATGTAGTGTGCGTCGGCATGCCGTTCGATGCTCTCGTGAAGCTTTGCGCGGCGCCGGTGTCGGCATCGTGCGTGGCGGATGGAGCGTTGGCACTGCTGGAGAACGGAGACGTCGATCAGCAACTGTCCGATGATAGAACGATCCGCATTTCGCAACGCCGTACGCCGAACGGAGTGATCTGCACGTATACCGACATCACGGCGGACCGCGAAGCCGAAGAAGCGTTGCGGCACATTTCGCTGCACGACCCGCTGACGGGCTTGCCGAACCGCCGGTGCTTCGCCGACCAGCTTGCACGCCTGTGCGAGCCGACAAACGACGGCGAGACATTCAGCGTCATGCTGATCGATGTCGACCACTTCAAGCATGTCAACGATACGCTCGGTCATGCGGCGGGTGACGAAATGCTGAAGATCGTCGGAACGCGCCTGACCGCCTGCGTTCGCGAGTTCGATACCGTCGCGCGCATTGGAGGCGACGAGTTCGCGATCATCCTTCGTGATTTCGGCGAGATTCAGCCCGCCCGGGACGTCGCCCAGCGAATCCTGAAGGCCGTCGAACAGCCTGTCGTCATCGACGGCAACATCGGGCTCATCTCGTTGAGTATCGGTGTTGCGCGCAAGGACTCCAACATCAATCCCGACGTTCTCATGAAGCGCGCGGACGTGGCGCTCTACGCGGTCAAGGAGAACGGCCGGAACAACGTGGAAGTGTTCTCAGGCAACGCCCCGGCTTTAGCCGAAAGCGAAGCGGCATAAGGCGCGGCGACCGGTGGTTCGACCGGCGCGACCGGTACAGATCCGTCGATGACGAAGGACAAGACTCCTCCGGTCAACGGCAAGGCTGCAGAGCCGAATTCGCAGACCGACAAAGCAAAGCAACTCGCTCGGCGCCCCCTCATTTCTGGGCGCCGTCTTATTGATGCGCACGATTTCAGCTGCGGAGGCCAGGGGCTTCGTGGCCGGTGCGTTCCACGTACTCGGTGTAGCCGCCGCCGTACGCGTGAATGCCTTCCGGCGTCAGCTCCAGGACGCGGTTGGAGAGAGCGGCCAGGAAGTGGCGGTCGTGCGAGACGAACAGCATGGCGCCTTCGTATTGCGACAATGCCTTGATCAGCATTTCCTTGGTCAGCAGATCGAGGTGGTTGGTGGGCTCGTCGAGCACGAGGAAGTTCGGCGGGTCGTAGAGCATCTTGGCCATCACGAGGCGGGCCTTCTCGCCGCCCGACAGCACGCGACAGCGCTTCTCAACGTCGTCGCCAGAGAAGCCAAAGCATCCGGCGAGCGCGCGCAGCGAACCGATGCCTGCCTGCGGAAATGAATATTCCAGCGACTCGAACACGGTGTCCTCGCCGTCGAGCAGGTCCATGGCGTGCTGGGCGAAGTAGCCCATTTTGACGCTGGCGCCGAGGGCCACCGTGCCCGTGTCGGGCTGCGTCGAGCCGGCGACGAGCTTCAGTAGGGTGGACTTGCCGGCGCCGTTCACGCCCATGACGCACCAGCGCTCGCGGCGGCGAACCTGGAAATCGAGGCCCTCATAGATGGCACGAGAGCCGTAGCCCTTGTGGACCTGCTTCAGGGTGGCGACGTCTTCGCCAGAACGCGGGGCGGTCGCGAATTCGAAGGCGACAGACTGGCGGCGCTTGGGCGGCTCGACGCGGTCGATTTTCTCCAGCTGCTTGACGCGGCTCTGCACCTGGGCGGCGTGCGAGGCGCGCGCCTTGAATCGCTCGATGAACTTGATTTCCTTGGCGAGCATGGCCTGCTGGCGGTCGAACTGGGCTTGCTGCTGTTTCTCGGTCAGCGCGCGTTGCTGTTCGTAGAATTCGTAGTCGCCCGAGTAGCTGGTGAGTGCGCCGCCGTCGATCTCGACGATCTTCGTCACGATGCGGTCCATGAACTCGCGGTCGTGCGAGGTCATCATCAGCGCGCCTTCGTAGTCCTTGAGGAACTGCTCCAGCCAGATGAGGCTTTCCAGGTCGAGGTGGTTGCTCGGCTCGTCGAGCAGCATGACGTCGGGGCGCATGAGCAGGATGCGGGCCAGTGCCACGCGCATCTTCCAGCCGCCCGACAGTGCGCCGACGTCGCCGTCCATCATCTCCTGGGTGAAACTCAGGCCGTCGAGCACTTCGCGGGCGCGGCCCTCCAGGGCGTAGCCGCCGAGTTCCTCGAAGCGGCCCTGCACCTCGCCGTAACGTTCGATGAGGGTTTCCATCTCGTCGGCGCGGTCCGGGTCGGCCAGGGCGTGTTCGAGGTCGGCTAGTTCAGCGGCGATGGCGCTGACTGGGCCGGCGCCGTCCATCACCTCGGCCACAGCGCTGCGGCCGCGCATTTCGCCGACGTCCTGGCTGAAGTAGCCGATGGAGACGCCGCGATCGATCGAGACCTGGCCTTCGTCGGGCTGGTCCTGCCCGGTGATAAGGCGGAACAGCGTGGTCTTGCCGGCGCCGTTGGGGCCGACGAGCCCGACCTTCTCGCCCTTAAGGAGGGCGGCGGAGGCCTCGATGAAGAGGATCTGATGGCCGTTCTGCTTGGAGATGCTGTCGAGGTGGATCATGCCGGGGGTTTACGGACGCCCGGGTGGGCCCGCAACTGTGCTGCGGGGTCGCATGTCGGGGTGGCTACACGTTATCGGGGCCAGTGCGGGCGGTGGCCCGTTCGCAAGGCGAGTGACGCCGCGGGTGCGGGGGCGCTTGGAGAGGTTATGCCCGAACGGCGCGCTTGGCGGACGACGCAGCATGAGCTACCGCAATCGCGGCGTACGACGCGTTGGCTGGAACCTCCGTGGCCTCACCGGAGTAATCGATGGGCTTTGGTTGATCCGTCGCAATGGTCATGCTGGGTTTGGGTTGCGCCGCTGCGACCGCTATCGCCGCATAGGATAATGCCGGGCTTTTCGGATCGGTGCCTGTGCCAGCGCTTCCAGAACTGGGGGCCGGGCCGACACTTCTGGAACCGGGGCCCGCGCCGGCAGCAGTGCCTTTTGCAGTCGATTTGCGCGACCGACGGAGCCCCCAGGCGCACAGCAACAGCGCCAGGATCACTGCGGCAACCAAAAACGGTAACTCGTTCGAATATTCTTGCAGCATGACTACGTTTCGCCACCAAACTCGCCAACTCTTCCGCGTGCGTTACGCAACTGCATTTCCGGCAGCTGCGCCATCACACTTTAGTGGAATGTCTGGGGGCACAGACGGGCGTTGAGGGGTGGCGGGAGACTGTGGTCGCGAGATCGCGGTGCAGAAAACGCTGGAGGCCTAGTGCGCCGCTTCCCAGTTGTCGGCGGCCTTGGCGTCCACCTGTAGCGGCACCGTCAGCGCGACTGCGGGGAGGCTGGCTTTTTCCATCACGTCCTTCGCCAGCTTCAAGGTCTTGGGAACTTCCGCCTCCCGCGCCTCGAAGACCAACTCGTCGTGGACTTGGAGCAGCATGCGCGCGCTCTTCAGGCCGGCGTCGCGAATTGCACCCGGCATCCTCGCCATCGCGCGGCGGATGACGTCGGCGGCGGAGCCCTGGATCGGCGCGTTGATCGAGGCGCGTTCCAGGAAACTCCGCATCGAAGGATTACGCGTGTTGATCTCGGGGTAGTGCATCTTGCGGCCGAAGATGGTCGTTACGTAGCCGTGCTCGTGGGCGAACTTCTTGGTCTCTTCCATGTAGTCGCGGATGCCGGGGAAGCGGCGGAAGTAGGTCTTGATGTAGTCGCCGGCTTCCTCGCGCGGGATGGAGAGCTGGTTGGCCAGGCCAAAGGCTGAGATGCCGTAGATGATGCCGAAGTTGATCGCCTTGGCGCGGCGGCGCACGTCGGCCGGCATGTCCTTGACCGGCACGCCGAACATTTCCGAGGCGGTCATGGCATGGATGTCGAGGCCTTCGTCGAAGGCCTTCTTCAGCTGCGGAATGTCGGCGATGTGCGCCAGTACGCGCAGCTCGATCTGCGAGTAGTCGGCGGAGATGAGCTTGTGACCGGGTTCGGCGATGAAGGCAGTGCGGATCTCGCGGCCTTCCTTGGTGCGGATCGGGATGTTCTGCAGGTTGGGCTCGGACGAGGCGAGGCGGCCGGTCGTCGTGGCCGCCAGCGAGTAGGAGGTGTGGATGCGGTTCGACAGCGGATGCAGATAGTGCGGCAGCGCGTCGGTGTAGGTGGAGCGAAGCTTGGTGAGCTGGCGCCACTCCAGCATCTTGTTGATCAGGGCGCGGGCGTCGTCGGGCAGTTCCTCGTTGGCGGCGAGTTCGTCGAGCAGGCCGGCGCGGGTTTCCCACTGGCCGGACTTGGTCTTCTTGCCGCCGGGAAGCTTCAGGCGGTCGAACAGCAGTTCGCCGAGCTGCTTGGGTGAGCCGAAGTTGAATTTGTGGCCGACGAGGCCGTTGATCTCTTCCTCCAGGCGGTGCACGCCCTGCGAGAACGTCGACGACAGGCGGCCGAGGATGGCCTTGTCGACCTTGATGCCGTGTTGCTCCATCTCGGCGATGACGGGAAGCAGCGGACGCTCCAGGGTCTCGTAAACCGTGGTCATGCGCTCGGCGACGAGACGCGGCTTCAGTTTGAGCCAAAGGCGCAGGGTGACGTCGGCATCCTCGGCGGCGTATTCGGTGGCCTTGTCGAGGGGGACTTCGGCGAAGGTCTTCTCGTTCTTCTTCTGGCCGGGGGCGAAGTCGATGACCTTGGAGAACGGCATGCAGGTGTGGCCGAGATGGCGTTCGGCCAGTTCGTCCATGCCTTGCGGGCCCTTACCGCTGTCGAGCGTGTAGGACAGCAGCATGGTGTCGTCGATGGCGTTGAGCGCGATGCCGTGGCGTTGCAGGACGTTCAGGTCGTACTTCATGTTGTGGCCGATCTTGAGGATCGTGGGGTCCTCAAGCATCGGTTTCAGGGTGGCGAGCACGTCGCGCGCGGGGATCTGCTTGATGAGGTCGCCCTCGCCAAAGTCGAAGCCGCCCTTCGAGGCGCGGTGAGCGATGGGGATGTAGCAGGCCTTGCCGGGCGCGACGGCCAGCGACATGCCGACAAGGTCGCACTGCATGGGGTCGATCGACGTGGTCTCGGTGTCGAAGGCGCAGCGGCCGGTGTCGTAGGCGCGCGCGACCCAGGCTGCCAAGGCTTCCGGAGTTTGCACGGTTTCATATTTGCTGCGGTCGATTGGTGGCGTCAGGGCCTGCGCGCCGGCGAAAGCGACGAGGGCGGCGGGCGAGCCGGGGCCTTCGCTGGCCGGAGGCGCGCCTGGTTCGGTGCGGGCAGCCGGAGATTTCTCCGCCCTCGGCGCCGGCGATCCCGTTGACGCGGCCGGGACACCGGGTGCATCGACGCCGAGCTTGTCGGCGATGCGGCGGGTCAGCGTGCCGAATTCCATCTTGCGCAGGAAGCCGAGCAAGGTATCGGCCTGAGGCTCCTGCACGCCTAAAGCATCGGCAGGCACGGTCACGGGCACGTCCTGTTTCAGGGTGACGAGGTCGCGCGAGATGCGGGCCTGATCGGCGAACTCGATCAGCTTCTCGCGGCGCTTCGGCTGCTTGATCTCGCCGGCCCGGGCCAACAGCGTGTCGAGGTCACCATATTGCGTGATCAACTCGGCCGCGGTCTTGATGCCGATGCCGGGCACGCCGGGAACGTTGTCGGTCGAGTCGCCGGCCAGCGACTGGATATCGATGACCTTATCCGGCTTCACGCCGAACTTCTCGAAGACCTCGTCGGGGCCGATCTTCTTGTTCTTCATGCCGTCGAACATGACGACGCCTGGCTGGATCAGCTGCATCAGATCCTTGTCGGACGAGACGATGGTCACCTCACCGCCGGCGGCCACGACGTCGCGGGTGTAGGTGGCGATGAGGTCGTCGGCCTCATAGCCGTTCTGCTCCAGGCAGGCGATGTTGAAGGCCCTGACGGCGTCGCGGATCAGCGGGAACTGCGGGATCAACTCTTCCGGGGCCGGCGGGCGGTGCGCCTTGTATTCCTGGTAGATCTCGTTGCGGAAGGTCTTCTCCGAGGCGTCGAAGATCACGGCGAAGTGGGTCGGCTTGTCCGACAGCTTGCTCTCGCCCAGCAGCTTCCACAGCATGGCGCAGAAGCCGTGGACGGCGCCGACGGGCAGGCCGTCGGAGGGGCGCGTCAGCGGCGGCAGGGCGTGGAAGGCGCGGAAGATATAGCCGGAGCCGTCGACGAGGTAGACGTGGCTGCCCTTGGCGATGGGAACGGCTTCACCTTCCGGCACGGAACAGGCTGCCGGGGCGCGCGTGGCTGGCTTGGTCATGTGATGCTTCGTGTCATGCTGAAGGCGCGAGGCGCGGGTGAAGGCGCGGACTATAGGGCGCCGATGCCGTCCGGTCACGGCCGTGTCCAAGGCCGACAGCGGTTGCGCGTGGCGCCGCCGCCACGGTGTTTCCATGCAATATTAACCGATATCCTTTAACGTGATGAAATATCTTAATCCTTTCCCCTGGAATACATCATGCGCATGCTCTCCCAGCTTTCCATCGCGGCGAAGCTTCACTTGATTTTTGCCCTGCTTGGCGCCGCCACGCTCGCGCTCGTGGGGGTCGTCATGCTTGAAAACGTCCGGCAGGCGGGGATCGTGCGGCAGGTCGGCGCAGCGTCGGAAGGCACCGTCAACGTGGAAAAGGTCAACGGCCTGATCTTCGCGGTCGTGATGGAATCGCGCGGCATCTACATGTCGGCGGACTGGGAAAAGGCGAAGAAATTCGGTGCCAATCAGATCGGCTACATCGACCGGATCGACGGCGTGGTGAAGGCCTGGCGCAACGGGCTCGTCGAGGCCGACCAGACGGAATTCAAAGGCTTCGAATCGCGAATCGCCCAGTTCATGGCGTTCCGCCGCGAGATGGTCGAACGAGCGGAAAAGATCAGCCCCGCGGCGGCACGCGAGTTCGGCGACAACGATGCCAACCGCAGCGTTCGCACGGCCCTCAATGATGATCTGCAACGGTTGGCAAAGACTTACGAGGACCGGACGCGGGCGGCACATGGCGCTCTCGACGAGAGCGTTAATCGCATCACGCTCCTGTTGAGCGGCCTGGCGGCGACGGTGCTGTTGCTGGCTGCGATCGGCATCCTGGTTATCCGCAATGCCGTCACCCGACCGCTGGCGGAGATCACCGCGGTTACAGGACATGTGGCCAACGGTAGCGACATGAAAGTTCCGTTCGAAAATCGCCGCGACGAGATCGGTGCCCTGGCGCGTTCGATCGCGGTGTTCCAGGCTGCGATGTGCCGCAACCGCGAGCTGACGGCCGTGGCGCAGGCCGAAGCCGAGCTGCGCGCGGCGCGCACGGCCGAAGTGGAAGCCGCCGTCGAGACCTTCAACTCGTCCGTCGGCCGCATGCTGAGTTCCGTGACCGAGGATACGTCGGTGATGCGCGAGACGGCGCAATCGCTCGGCCGGATTGCGACGAATGCGTCGTCGCAGGCCAATTCGGCCAGCCATGCGTCGGGAACGACGACGTCGAACGTCAACTCCGTGGCAGCTGCCGCAGAGCAGTTGTCGGCATCGATCCAGGAGATCACGCGGCAAGTGACGCAGGCGGGCTCGATCGTGCAGGACGCGGAAAAAACCACCGAGCGGTCGGCCAGCGAGATCGAGGGCCTGGCGGCAGCCGGACAGACGATCGGCACCGTCGTCGATCTGATCCAGCAGATCGCGGCGCAGACCAATTTGCTGGCGCTCAACGCCACGATCGAAGCGGCGCGGGCCGGGGAAGCCGGCAAAGGTTTCGCTGTCGTTGCGCAGGAAGTGAAATCGCTTGCCGATCAGACCTCGAAAGCGACAGACCAGATCGCCAAGCAGGTCAGCGGCATCCAGTCATCGACGCGCAATGCCGTGGCTGCCATCGGCGACGTTGCGTCGGCCATGAGGGACATCACGCAGGTCACCGTCGCCATCGCCACCGCCGTCGAAGAACAGGGTGCCGCGACGCTGGAGATCTCACGCAGCGCACAGGCCGCGGCGCATGGCACGCAGCAACTGGCCGGCGACATTTCCCGCGTGTCCGGTGCCATTGAAGAGACCAGCAAGTCGAGCGACGCGGTTCTCATGGCTGCCGACAGCCTGTCTGGGGAAGCGGGCCGCCTGACCGACCAAGTCAACCACTTCCTGCAGGCGCTGCGCCAGGAGGATCGCCGGGCGGCGGCCTAGGCCGTTCGGAGCCGGTCGCCGTTGGCTCCTGATTGCCCGCAGCACACGTTATTTGGGGCATCCGGCCGCGCAATTGCCGACGCGGCGGGAATAGTCTATCTAGGCCCTGGCTCTCAGCACCCGTAGCTCAGCTGGATAGAGTGCTGCCCTCCGAAGGCAGAGGTCGCAGGTTCGAATCCTGCCGGGTGCGCCATTCGGCCTTTCACTCCGCAGCATAACATCACCCTGATCTTGGTCTGGGTGGAAGTCGACCTCTGAGTCGGCTGTCGGACCAAAAGAGGCCATGCAGGGTAAACTCGGCACAGGTCAGCTTAGGGCGACAAACGGACATTGCACGCAAGGCACAGATAGAGACAAGCTCGCGAGTCGGGTTGATTCCAGTACCGTGAATGACGCATCATCCATCGCAGGGACACTTCAATTTATTGGGCGGGGCCGATGGAACGCAAGTCCAGCGAGGCAGCTGAACTTTATGTCGAATTGTCAGCTCGAGCAGCCGAAGAACGAGCCAGAGGCAACGCGCGGCTCGCGGGCGCGTTAGCACTTATTCGCGCTGAAGAAGACCTTCCTCGTGAGCCGACGACATGGACACAGGATCAACAGATAAGATTTTTGGCTCGCATAGCTAAGGAACAGACGTTCGTCCGGTCAGCAGGCACGGCTAACGACTTGCAGGCTATTTCGCTTGAGGCTGGTCACGCAAACTCTGCGCTCCCTAAACGCGCACTGACGTGGGTGAATTATGCTGGAGGATTTTGTGCGGGCTTGATCGGGACCTTCGTTTTGGTCGTAAGCATTCTCGGGATATTCAAGCCGGGATTTCTTCTTGTCGGGTTTTGCTTTGCCGGTCTGTCCGCCTATTCGCTACGTCGCATAACCTTGCGCCAGATGGTTGGAACCGTCGGAATAGCCATTGTCGTCGGGGGCCTAATCTCAGTTTGGAACAACTTCGAAGCGGCTAATCAACAGCAGCTCGCAGAAGCAACGAGGATGAACAAAGCTATGCTCGCCGAAGAGCAGAAGCGCACTCAATTCGAGCAAGAGAGGGCGGCTATGCTCAAAGAAAGATTGAAGGAAGGCAAAGAACACGTCGCTGTTTTCTGCCACGCGACGACCAAGACATGCACCGTGGGTTTCGGTGCAGACAAGGATCTGGCTCGCGCTGCAGCTCGTGTCTCATGCGAGTATTGCGGAGAGACTTTCGCCGCCGTCGGAAAATGCGTGGCGCGTGTCACAGCATGCTTTCTATTTTCTTGTAAGGACTTCTACGAAGCGGCGCCAAGTGAGGGTCAGGCAAAAACAGCGGCTTTCAGCAGTTGCGCTGTGGAACAAGGAGCAGACGGAGCCCGCCGGTGCGAAGTTAACTGGTCAAAGTGTGCACCAGGCTGATTGATCCAACGCCGACATTTGTTTCAATGTCCTCTCGACAAATCTGTTGCGCTTGAACGCGGGCGTGAGGATCCGCTCCGGGTCTGCGCCGCCATGGAGCGGGCCATTCCTAATGGCAGTTGCGAATTTATCAGCCGACCCGCGCGATGATGCGGCCAACGGTTTCCTCTTGCCGCATCCGCCCAGCATCTTCCCGATGTGCACTTAGCTTACGGTGCGAGGACCAGGTCAAACAGTTGGGAATCCTCGGCCAATTCGGTCTCTAGCTCGTCGAGTGCGGCCAGCAGAGATTTCGAACTCTCTCCACCCGGGTGCGCCAACTGGCCTGCGGGCCGGAGTTTATCATCACTTAAATCGTGGCCTGGGCGAAAGTCGGCGTTCAATCTGCTTTTCGATCAACGGCGGCAGTGCGAGCGAATTCGGCGTCGATCCGCTATGGGCCAGAAGCCGACCTTTTGGCCTCTGCAACAGGATGCCGCTATAGGCACACTAAGATCGCGGCTGTCGTGAGGATCACAGCGACTATTGCGCCAAGTTTCGGATGAACCCAATGGGCGCCGTCGTCTTCATCGTCACTTGGTTGATCCAATCGAGCCATGACATAGCCCTCAATGTTCGACGCCATTTCCGCGCCGGTCAAATTCAACAATGTTGGTGGGATTGTCAGACGCGTAGAGCGCCAGAACGGCGTTGAAATTGAGCTTTGAAATTTCCAGAACGGCTTGTGTGCGAGAGCCAACGCTCAACTTCCTGAGAATCTCGCTGACGTGTGCTTTGACTGTCGTCTCGCCAATGTCGAGCTGATACGCGATCTGCTTGTTGAGCAACCCCTGGCAAAGCATTTGGAGGACACGCAGCTGTTTCGGGGTGAGACAATTCAGCCTGTAACTCAGGGCCTCCAGGGTTTTGTCTCCGGCCATGTTCGGAGGCAGATATGAGGTCGGAAGTGCAATGTCACCGGCAAGGACGCTCTGTATGGATCGGACAATGTCGGCCTTCCCAGCAGATTTCGGAATGTAGCCGGAAGCTCCGCAAGCGATTGCGTTGTGAATTACGCTGTGATCGTCGAAGGCGGAACTGATCACGATTGGTGTCTTCGGGTGCAGCCGCCTCAGCTCGATCAGCCCTGCGAACCCATGCGTGTCGGGAAGCCATAGATCCAACAAAACAAGATCGACAGCAGCCCTGTCGAGGGCGGATTTCGCATCTTCGAGAAGGGCGGCCTGTACGATGTGGACATCCGGCATCGAACTGCGGATCGCGGCCTGCAGTGCATCCGCGTAGAGAGGATGGTCTTCGACGATCAGGAATCGCTGTGCCATTTGCCGTCTCCCAAGGCTCCTGCCCACTCCAGTAAGGCTTGCAATGCTGCAGTGCAATAATACTATGGTGCGATGCGACATTCAATATGTTGCACCGCAACATTTGTTGAGTAAGAATGGGTGTAGTCGTGGCCAAAACCCCGGCGGAAATGTTCGTACCATTATGAAATAAATGGAGAAAATAGATGATTGATAAAGTCAATCAGCAAGCCCAGGAGATGCTGGAGGCCGTGGCTAAGCTTGAAGTCCCAGCCAAGGTTCGCGCCATGGCGGAGGAGAGCGTCACGAAGGCGCGGGAAGTCAACGCGAAGTGGAACAAGGCGAGTTCGATCGGGGCGAGCGTTCTCGAGGAAACCGTCCTGGCGACACAGGCTGGCTTCAAGAGAGTGGCTGAGACAGTCGTGGCCAATACAATGGCTAACACCGAGGCAGCTTTCGATGCCGCACAGAGATTAGCGAAGGCAAAATCGCTCGCTGAGGTCGCGCAGATTCAAGCAGAGTTTGCCCAGGCGCAATTGGCGAAAGCTGGTGAACAAGCCAAAACCCTGCTCGAACTTTCGGCTAATGCGGCGAAGGAGACGAATGACGTTTTATCCGCTATCGCCAACAAAGCAGTCGAAGACCTCAAGAAGCTTTCCTAATCCACGATGCTGATTTTCGAGCACCCGTGCAATTTCCAATCTCTGATCGTCCGAGGTTCGTGACTTCGGGCGATCACCCCGATGCAAGTGGTTCGCATGGTCGCGTGCCGGACGGTGGATGGCATTGCCGCCATGGCTGGGAGCTGCGATGGCTCATAGATCTCGGCCGGTTCCTCGACCTAGCGGTCGTCGTGAAGCTTGAGCTAGCGATGAGCCAGATCGGACCTGAAGCGAGCGTCACGCGCCACTAGCGAAAGTGTTCCAATGTCCGCACCACCGAGTTTGCGACATCAAAGTCGCGGGTGCGATCGATCGCATGGCGGTCGTTCGATGAAGTCGCGTAGGGCCTGCTCAGTACGTGCTGCAACTCTTACCGCGAGCACGTCAACGTGATCGTGCCTTCGGGCGGGCCCAGCGGAACCATATCCACGCCCTCGGCCGGCGGTCCGGACGACGCGGTCACGCACTTGGACGCACCGTCGCCGACAAGACTGACAGGGACATCTTCGGGCTCGAACGCGATGAAACCACTTGGATCGGCAATGGCAAATTGAAAGGACTTGCCTTTCGGATCAACCGAGGGAGACAGCGGCAACGTGAAATGCAGCGTCAGCATCGCCTTGTTGTACTCGAGCCAGGCGTCCGTCGGCTCGCCGAAGCCAACGCTGGAGCCGTCAATCGCTGCTCGCGTGAAATACTCGAACTCCTTGAGGCCCTCGATGTTGACCTTCGCAAGTTCGGCCAGTTCCTGCCGATCGTAGACACCGTCCTTGTTTGCATCGAGCCCTTCGACGGCCATCGCCGAGTAGCCATCGTCAAAGGTCCATTCGAACTGGAGCGCACTTATGGTGCCGCCTTTGAACAAAACATTCGTATGCGACGTCACAAACACGTGCGGGTGTGCACTGGCGGGCAGACGGCCAGTGAAGAGCACCACAACAGCCAGCAAGACAAGCACAGCGCGCGCATCGTATCGTGTCACGGCTTCAGAGGCTCGACCGACTGGGCGATAATGCTGTAGCCGGTATCGGCAAGGCCGGTGAAGGCTGGTTCTGTCTTGATTGTGCCGACAACGGTTACGGGATCGAACTGACCCGTTATCTCGATACCGGTCTCGGACTTCACGTAGATGATTTGATTGGCGGGCGGCGGTGGGACGTGGATGCAGGCGCCGACGAACGGCACGAGAAGGAACTCCTTGATCGTGCTGCTATCGAAATCAAGCGGAACGACGTAGCCACCAATCGATACCAGCTTGCCGTTGAGCGCCGGAACGACTTCCGGGGGCCGGTCGCCGCCTGGCTGACGCCGCTTCATTGACATGAACTTTCCCTCCTGCAAGGGCGGAGCAGGCGGTGATGCGTCATCCGGCCGTGTGGACCCCGCGAAGAAGGTCTTGTTCGCCATGGCCGGTGGGCCGGACGGAACCAGTTGTGCCCATTTCAATGCAGTCGGCTGCTCGGCGGCGAGCGCGCCGTCGAAGCTCGCAATAAACGGTGCCAGCACAGCCGCGATCACAGCAATGTGTTTCAACACGCAGGTCCTCATGTTCTGATCGTCATGCCGTCGGCAACCGACAGGCGATAAGCACGTAGTGCCGGTATCAACCCCGACAACATGCCCGCGAGAATAATCGCTCCGAGCGTCAGCCATTCTCCGCCGCTCGGCGCGTCCAGGCTGATCTGCAATCCATAAAGGCGATCGAGAAACGGCCGGGCGCACCATAGGGCCGCGTACAGCATCGTAACCCCGAGAACCACGCCGGCCGTGGTCAACGCCGTGGCTTCGGTCGCCAGCAAACCTAAAATGGTCATTGGAGTGGCGCCGACGGAGCGCAGGATGGACATCTCCCGGCGGCGTTCGTTGAGCGTCGTCAGAATGGTAGTCACCATTCCGAGCAGCGCGGTTGCCACGACCATCGCCGAGATTGCTGAAAGCGCCGTCTCCGCAGTACCGACGAGGCCCCACAACTCTTGTAGCGCGGCGCCGGGTATGATGGCGGATAGCGGCTCCTGGGGATACTCGTTGATGTATCTCTGGAGCTTGAAGGTCGAGAGCTTAGAGTTCAGTCCGACCATTGCCGCAGTGACGGCCTTTGGCGACAGATCCATTTTCCGTGCGACATCGGCGGAGACCGTTTGTCCCGGCACGGGCATGCCGCTCTGCCAGTCAACGTGGATCGCCTCTATTGCTTCAAGGCTTACCAGGACGGTTCGGTCGACAGGCGTACCAGTCTTGTGCAGGATGCCGACGACACGGAACGGCTTGTCGGCATGATCTACAAAGGAGACGCTGCCTGCGCCATGCGCAACAACGATCGAGCTGCCAAGACGGTAGCCCAGACTGGCCGCCACGTCGGCACCCAGCACGACGTCGTAGAGATCCGAAAAGGCCTTCCCCGACGTAAATTCAAGCGCCTGCCCATGCCGGTAGCGATATCGCGTAAAATAATCGGCGGTTGTTCCGAGCACGCGAAAGCCGCGATGGCTGTCGCCCAGCGACAATGGAACGATCCAGGCGACTTCTGGCCGCTTGGCGATATCCGAATAACTCTGCCAGGTGACGTTGTTGGTGGCGTTGCCGATCCTGAAGACGGAATACAGCAGCAGTTGGATCGAGCCGGTGCGTGCGCCGACGATCAGATCGGTTCCAGAAATCGTGTCGGCAAAGCTTTGGCGCGCGCCCGTCCGGACCTTCTCCACGCCTAACAGGAGCACGACGCTGATGGCAATCGCGATGACGGTCAGCAAGGCCGTGCCCGCCCGGTT
Source organism: Hyphomicrobiaceae bacterium (assembly GCA_965279065.1). Lineage (GTDB taxonomy): Bacteria > Pseudomonadota > Alphaproteobacteria > Rhizobiales > Hyphomicrobiaceae > JAKAXS01. The sequence goes on along the minus strand of OZ257134.1, from coordinate 3,411,442 downwards.
GCGGAGCGACTGCATGGCAAGCCGGACGACGATCATGGCACCCGCCCTTCGCGAGTTGTTGTCGCGACGTCTCCCAGCGTCAGGGTTCGGTCGAAGCGGCCGGCGAAGGCCTCTTCATGACTGACCATAATCAGTGCGGCGCCAGCGGCCTCGACTTCACTGAAGAGCAGGTCCAGAAACGCTTGTTGCCGGTTTCGATCGAGCGCTGACGTCGGTTCGTCGGCGATGATGATCTCCGGCTGGCCGATCAATGCGCGGGCGGCCGCAACGCGCTGCTGTTGACCGACACTCAGGCGGGACGCCGCCGTGCCATCATACTCGGAACGTGCCAGGCCGAGTGCTGCCAAGAGCCGGGAGGCCTCGTCCGTCGCAGAGCCCGTCGCTTTGTCGGCGCGCGAACGGCGACCTGGTGCGAAACTGAGCGGAAGCACAACGTTGTCGATCACAGAACCGTAGGGCAGTAGGTTGAACATCTGGAAGACGATGCCGAAGTGCTCGGCGCGGAACCGGTCGCGGCCGGCGCGCGATAGCTTGGTTGTCTCCGTTCCCAGCACGCTCAGGCTGCCGGACGTGGGTACAATGATCCCTGCAAGCAAGCTAAGCAGCGTTGACTTGCCGCTGCCCGAGGGTCCGACCAAAAGCAATCGCTCCCGAGCTGCTACCGTCAGGCTCTTCACCTCGATGCCGAAAGCACGAGGTCCCGTCCATTGAAATGATGCGCCAGCCACCTCAATGACTGGGCCGGCGTCAGGCTTCACAAGCCGATCCACGAGGCGGGCTTGCCCGCTCACATCGTGCCACCAAGTTTCAACATCGGCGTCTCTGTCGTGACTTCATAGGTATTCTGCGACTTGTCCGAGACGACATTGACAGTGAGGCCGTGCGCATTCTTGAAGTGCTTGAAATATTCGAATTCTATGGTGGTGATCGCTTCAGGCTTCGTGCACTCGAGAACGTAGGTCGCATTATAGTCGCGATGCCCCTCGTGACCCGCATCGTGGCCTTGCTTGTCATCCGCGTGATTTTCGGGGGCCTCGATGGTGACCTTCGCGTCTGTGACTTTGCAACGGGCGGCATCAGGGAGCTTGAATAGCTCAAGTGCCTTCGACAGCTGTGCCTCGCTTTTCGTCACGGTGGCTTGCTGGTCGGCACCTGCCGGTGCGTGCTCGAACCCGACGATGTCCATCCCAGGCACATCGAGATCCAACGAAACCCGCGTCCCTTCCATCGCTATATTTAGGACGCCGTGACCATGAACGTGCGGTCCCAGTTCTCGATGTTCTTCGGCAGCCGCCGCGTGGGATGCAAGCGATGCGCTCAGCACGAGTGCCCATGTCCAGCTGTTCATATCTGCCTCAAAGTTGGGAGCGAGATTGTACGATCTCTAGTTTTGGATATTATAACAACCGCTCTGAGGCAGAAAAGTGTTCGGGTTGCGATCGGGCGGAAAACTCATAGGGGATGGCAGAGATGGACGAGCCAACCGTAGCTCAACTCGCCAGCCTGATATGGCCTTTGATGGCTGCCCTTGTCGGTGTCCTGGAAAGCAACAGCCTAACGGGCGCCCTCGCTCGGGCGACGATCCTGTACGTGATCGGTGGATTGATGGTGGTGCGATTGGGACAAGATGCACCTGCCCATCTCAAGCTTCTCAATGACTTTTCGATTGAAGCGTCCAGGTTGATTTTAGTCTGGTTTTGCACGTTGTGGGGAGTCTGGCTGCATCAAAGGAGCTTGAAGCGTCTGTGACGCGCAAGACCGCAGAGGACTTGGGTGCCGTCTCTCCAAATGCGAACGATGAACTGGAGGTAAACGTCACATTCAGAAGCGGTTCAACGTGCTCACAGTACGTTGCGATTCATGGCGTATTGGAGCTTTGCTATGATGAGACTAGCCGCCACCGCAGTTGCCGTCCTGCTTTCGCACGCCGTTCCGACCCTTGCGGGTGGTCTCAACGGAGACGCGGTCAACGATTTGCCGACGGCAAAAGTCGTAAATTCGGTCGACGATGGCTCTTATCGGACGACGAGGCCTACGCTGAACTCGTCCGAGATTGCAGCCATTCAATACCATGAAGATCTGAGTTCCCGCTGTCAGACGCGCGCAGGCATTTTTGCCATCCATCCACGGCGTCCGATGGATACGGCTTGTGTCGTAAACGGCTTGCCCGGGTTCATGTTGCCGTAAGCGATCAGTTTCCCTAGAGCCGACCGACGAATTGCGGGCGCTCGAGCGAATGGCTCGAGCGCCCGCTGACATTCTGTCTCCGTCAGTGGAACGGCGTATCTCGACCAGCGCCCAAGGGTGATCGCCGCTCTTGCGACCCCACTCAGCGCCTCCTTTTCGGCCCAGAGACCGTCGATATTCTTGTTGGTTTCCGGGCATGGTCATCGGGACAATGACCTCGCCGCCGAGCCGCGCCCAAAGCGATCGAAAAGCCGTGCACGTCGGTTGCAGGTTCTCGACTTTGGTACGGGATCGACAGCGGTCCCGCGCACAATTAAGGATAGCGGAATGATCGATTAATTTTTCAGCAGGCCATTTCAAATGCACCCGGACGAGCACAGTGGTCCTTTGACCCAATTAGAGCCGGAGAACGATCTTTCAGAGTTGCTCAACGGCCTTGCCGAAGACTTTTCGGCGACCGCGATGCACGTGGCGAACTGGAAGGCGAATTACTTCGGCGCCTCGGCCTCGTCGCGGCTGACGCAGGCCGTGGCCGACATGGAACTGGCAATGGCGCGGATCAAAGCCAGCTTGGGTTAGCAGCGCCAAGTTCGGCGCCGCTGGACTGCTAAGCCGCGGCTGCCCTGGCAGCCATGGCCGTTGCCGCTTCGCTGGCGCGCGCATCGTTGTTTGCGGCGGCTGTTGCCCCTGCTTCAGCTGGGCCGGGCGGGTCTTCACTGGCGCCCGCCGCGGCATCAGACTCCGGCTCGCTTTGCATCGAATAGCGCGCGAAGAGATAGCTGATGATGGCAAGCGCCACGAGCATGGGGAGGTTGCGTGCTGCAGAGCGTGCGACGCGCGGCAGGGCGACAGGGGCCGCAGCCATGATTACGGACAACAGCTCGGGCGGAACGAGAGGGCTATCGTTATCGCGTTTGACCTGCTCGGCATCGTTGGCGGCGGCAGCTTCGGCTTCCTCGACAGGCGTGCGCTGTCCCGTCAGCGCGAAGAGGGCGATGATGGCTGCGAGCGTGGCAAAGCCGCCCGCCATCATCGCGTAGCCATTCACGGGACCGTACATCTCTACGACTTTGACGGAGATCGCGGCGGTCGCGAACAGCGATGCAATCAGCAGAGGCACCGCCACGATCGCACGACGGACATACTTGGACACGACCGAGTCAATCTTACGCTCGGCGCGCCTGAATATCCGATCGAACATGACGATGCCTCTCTGCTGTCTTCAGATTGCTTGGCCGGCGGAACTTAAGACTTCCAGAGTGCGCCGATGACGAAGCCGACAGCTGCGGCGACGGCGAGCGTCGTCAGCGGCTGTTCCTTTACCGACTTGTCGACGGCCGACTTGAAGTTGTCGGCGACGACGCCAACCTGCTCTCCGGCCTGACGGCCTTGGTCAGCGATGTTGCGGGCGGTTTGTTCAACGCCGGAAACCACGCGATCGATCTGGTCGCCAGCCTTGCTTGCCAGGTCTTCGGCCGTGTTGCGGCCATAGTCTGCGCCGCGGTTGAATGAAGCTTGAGTCATGTGGGAACTCCCTGTGATGCCGTTCTGTGAAATCGTGGATGTTGCGTTGCGATCGACCGACGCTTCGAGCCCAGATAACTCTCCAGGCTGGCTTAAGTTCATTCCGGCAGCTCAGGAAGTTCCGTGGGGAAGAGGTGGCGGAAAGTAACGGTCGTGGTCATCAGCATCGGCACTGCAACGAAGGCGCCGATGGGTCCCCACATCCAAGTCCAAAAGCCGATGGCGAGGAATACGGCGAAAGGATTGAGCGTCATCTTGCGGCCCATGATGGCGGGCGTCAGGAAGTGGCCTTCGATGGTCGTGATACCGATGTAGGCGAGCGGGGCGATGAGGGCGGCCGGGATCGTGGGGAAACTGAACAGGCCGACGGCAAACAGCACCACCACCATGATGGCGACGCCGATGTAGGGCACGTAGTTCACGATGGCGGCGAGGAGGCCCCACAGCATGGGATTGGGCAGGCCGACGAGCCAGGCCAGACCGGTCGTCACGATGCCAAGGCAGATGTTCACGATGGTGAAGGTGCCGAAGTAGACGGTGGTGTTCTTTTCAATGTCGGACAGGATGCGCAAAGCGGTGAGGCGTGCCTCGCGGCTGGGCAGAATCAGGACGGAGCGGGCTTTGATCTTCTTCTGATAGATCAGATAGAAAACCAAAGCGCCGAGGAACAGGATCGCCTGACTGACGGCTGGCGTGACGATCGCGTAGATGCCTCCGACGATGTTGCTGTCGCCTTCGACACGGAATGACGGACCGCCATTGGTGCCACTGGTGACCTGGCCGATGCTGCCCATCAACTCACGGAAAAACGTCAGGGGCTCGGACAGCGTCGCCATCTTCTGCTTGAGAAGGGTGCCCAGTTCCGTGGCGCGGCCGAGCCAATAGGTCATCGGCAGCGAGAACAGGGCGATGATGCTCAACAGCACGACGATGAGCAACAGCGTGACCGTGATGACGGCCACAATACGGGGAACCTTCTTGGTCTCCATCCATGTCACGATGGGCAGGAGGATGTTGGCCACAACCCACGCCAGGATGATCGGCACGAGGACGTCACGCATCAGGTAGAGAGTACCGAGGACCGCAAGGGCGAATAGGCCGACGGTTGAAACATAGGCGATCAGTTCCCAGGTCTCGCGGTTGCGCTGGAAGCGCTCGTCGGCGGCGGCATCCTTCTCTTCCGCAGCCGCGACGGCGCGAGTGCGAACATCTGCGATCTCATTTGCTACGGCCATGGCGTTACTCTTCTCCCCGTGGGTGAAAGCGATAACGCGCAACACCTCATTTCCGTTTACGGATCGATTCGGCAATGGCGCGGCCGGCGTTGGTCGTCTGTGACCACACGGACGACCAGCTCCAGTCTTCCTTGAGCTCGTGCAGGCAGCGCAGCAGCTGCGCGCGCATGGCTTCGGGGAGGGCGGAGGCTATGTTTTCCCAGACCTTTTCGACGTTGAAGGATTTTCCGGCGAGCAGGCTGACGGGTACGGCGTCGTCCGCGTCGAAACCCAGGTCGCCGGCGATGGCCTCGGTTGCGGCGCGAATATTATTTTCTTTGGCTGACATTCCGGCGGCCAGATCATAGGGCGGCGACCACTCGTCGAATGGGCGCAACCGATCGATGTGGGTCAGCACCAGCACGATCGGCGGGCGGCGGCGGTTGAGGCGGCTGGCGAAGTGTTGGCGGAAGGTGGTCAGCGCCTGCTGGTCAACGTGGCGGTCGGCACGATGGGCGCCGACGACCCAGAGCACGAGATCGCAGTCGGCGGCGCGCTCGATAATGGTGTGGGTGGCGTCGACGGTGGCGGACAGGCCGGGACTATCGATGATGAGGGCGGCCGGGAAGCCTTCGCGCTCGAGGCGATAGGGCGTGAAAGCGGCGGTGGCGGGCAAGGAGTCGACGGCGGCCTTGGCTTCGGCTGCGAGCGCGTTGACGAGGCTGGACTTGCCGGCGCTGATCTGGCCAGCGACGAGGATGCGGAGGGGCTCGGCACGCGTGCCCTTGATGGCTTCGGCGTCAGCGGCGCTGTCAGTGGAAACATAGCTGCCGAGCGTCTTGGACGTGACGCGCAGACGGCCGCCGTAGAGGTCAATGGCGGCGCGGCCGATCTCGCGAATGTAGGCTTCGACCAGGCGGCGGGTGACTTCGTCGCGGCCCCACTGGATCAGCTCGTTGGACAGGCGTTCGCGGACTTCGTGCGTGGCAGCCGTGACAGGGTTGGCGAGGCGCAGGATGCGCCACAGGTCCCAGGCTTTCTCCAGGTAGTCGACGGCGCCGTGCCAGCGATAGAGGTTGAGGGCTTGCGCGACGGTGATCTTGTCGCCGAACGGGACCTTCTCGACGGCGATCATGCGCAGGCGGCGGCTGACGCGCTCAATGATGGCGAGAGCCTCCGGGGGTGTGAACTGCCACACGGGATTGGAACGGCCGGGGTGCAGGCGGTTGGCGACGGTCTCGATGGTGTTCTGGGCGAGGTCGATCAGGGCATCCCAACTGCCGATGGCGTCGAGGTCGACGTTGCGGGCCAGGACTTCGACATCGGCCATCGCCCGCTCTTCGAGGGGTGACCAGCCAAGCTGCCGGCCGAGTGCGGCGGTGTCGACGGGATCGGGCGTGGAGTCCTCGCCGCGTGAGGGCGCGGCTGCAGGGAACAGGCGGCGTTGAAAGAAATAGGTGGCCAGGATGACGAGACAGGCCGCGGCGGCCCAGTAGATGAGGTAGCCGTGCTGCCATAGCCAGACGCTGCCAAACGGCACAAGCGAAAGTGTCGGCAGCAGCAGGCCGATCAGGATCAGGACGATGCGGGCGCGACGCTCGGTCTTGCGCTTGACGGTGGTGCTGTCGCTCATGTCGCGGCCGCGTTCTTGTTGTCCGACAGGCGGCGATTGCGCGCCATGCGGAAGGCGTCGTTCAATGATTGGCGATAGACCTGGGCGATGCCCTCCTTGTCGATCGTGCCCATGCGGCGGCGGTGGAGGTAGTACACGGCCGCCTTGCCGAGGGCATAGGTGAGGGCGAAACTGGCGGCGGCGGAAGCTGCGGCGCCGGCCGTCTGACCGTAGGCGGGGATCATCTTGACGAGCTGGCGCAGGCCGATTTGCGAGGCGATCTTCAACAGCGTGCCGGCGCCGATGGCGGCGGAAAGGTCAGCGTAGGCGCGGCGGTCCCACTTGATGCCGTACAACTCGCCGAGCTTGTGCAGCAGGCGCGCCTGCACCGTGGAGGCCGCGATGGTGCCGGCTACCGGAATGGGGACAAGATCACCACCAGCCGCGGCCATGGCGTGCCCCATGATCAGGGGATCGGCGCTGGCTTCCTTGGCGTCAGCCGAGAATCCCGGCATCGCGGAGAGGGCCAGCAGCATGCCGGCGGGAGCGACGTCGGCGAGGGCTTCCGTCAGGGCGTCGAGACCATAGTCGGCGGGATGCAGGCCGTCGTCGGGATGGGTGAGATCGATGGGGATGAAGCGCGGCGGATCGCCCTTGATGTCGTCGAACAACGTGCGCTGGAACGCGAGGCCGCGCAGCAGATCGTCAGGAAGACCCGGTGTCTGGGATAGGGGGACGCCCGGTGCAAATGGGTAGGGGACGACGTGATCGGTGCCAGGCACGTAGCCGTCGTGCAGCGTGGTTTGGGCGACGACGACCGGCCAGTCGGGGTGGCGCTTGCGGACGAACCTCACGAGGTCGACGAGGGCCTGCTGCTGCGGGTCCATGGCACGCATGGTGACGAGGACGAGGTGGGCGCTGCTCTCAGCGAATGCGAGGTCCTCGGCGGGGTCGTAGCCCGCTTCGCCGAGGCCGCGGGTGTCGAGAAAGCGGAGCACGGGGGCTTCAGCGGGGAATTCGTACAGGCGCGAGGTGCGTGTGCAAGGGCGAAAGCCGTCGCCTATGGCTGCGTCGTCGGCGCGTGTGATGCCGCGGATGATCGAGGTCTTGCCGCTTTGCACCTTGCCGAGCAGCCAGACGACAGGGGCGACGGCCCGTGCGCTCTCGATCACAACATCGTCCGCTTCCCCGAAATGAGGAGGCAGACTGTCATGGCCGTTGATGTCGGCAGGCTCACGCTTGCCGAAATAGGGCAAGGCGCCCTTCAGCGCGGAGGCCCACTTGGCCATGCCTGATCCCCAATCTGCAGATAGCCTCTCAGCCGAAGAGTAATCCCGGCTGCGGTGCTTAGTTCCGATCTTGCATATAATGACGACAAACTTGTCTTTTTAGTCGCCGCCCACAGGGGCATGCCGCCGCGCAACTGGCGCGGAGGCGTGGCGGAGGACGTCATCATTCGCCGCCGTTCTTCTTCGGCTTCTTGGTGTCGCGGTTGGTGAAGCGGACGTTGCCGAGGCCGGTGCCGATGGTCAGGGCGGCCCAGTGTTCGCGCTTCTGCATGAAGGGCAACTGGCTGAGACCCTGGACGACGGCATCGTTGTGCATGACGACCATCGTCTCCTGGCCGCTGATCTGCGGCAGGCCTTCCGCCACGGCGCGCGGCAGGTTGAAGCGGGAGCTCTCCCAGTTGCCGGGCAGGTTCTGACCGCCGCGGGCAATCGAGCCGTCATCGTGGATGATGCCCGGGCAGCCGATGCCGACGACGGGGGCGAGGTTCATCTTGTTCTTGCCGTCCCAGGCGTTGAGGTCAGCGAGCATCTCGATCAGGCGATCGATGGCGTCGTCGCGGCCGATGTCCTTTTCGTCGCCGTGGCGCCACAACTCGGATTTTACCACGCGGGCCTTGGCGAGGTCGTCGGACTTGCCGAGGTTGAGCTCGACGATGCCGGCGCGGATGTTGGTGCCGCCAACGTCAACGGCCAGGATGCCGTCGTGGCCCTTCAGCATCCAGGCGGGCAGAAGGTGCGCGGCGCCGAGTAGGCCGGCTTCGTCGGGGTCGTGGCGGATGATGTCGAGCGTGACGTCGGTGCCGTCGGCACGCAGCAGCAGACCACAGCGGGCCACGGCGAGTTCACCCAGGCGACTGCCACTGAAGCCGCCGCCGACGGTGATGGCTTCGGTCTCGCGCCAATCCTTCAGCCGCATGAAGCGGCGGATGACGTAGGCCAGCTGCTGGGCGAATTCTTCGATGGCACTCAGCACCAGGGCGGCGCCCTCGGATAGCATGTCGACCAGCGCCCTCTTGCCGATGTCCTCGCTGGACTTGTTGCCCAGCGGGTCAATGCCGGCGTCGTTGAGCGGTTTGCGCCATTTGTCGACCAGTTCCCAGAACGCGCCCTTGCTGGCGCGGTCGCCGACGAAGCCGTCCTCGTCCTCGACCTCGACGTTGTAGCTGTCGACCGTCACGCTCGGCAGCACGGACGCACCGTGGCCAGGCAGTTGCGGCTGCGGGGGAGCTTTCTTGGTCATGGATGTCCAGGTGAAGAGAACGGAAGGCGAATGTCTTAACGGCGACACCCCAGAAGGGTTGCGCATGTCCAGAAACTAATTGGAGGCCCATGGCGTTCAGCTGTCGATCGAACAATTTCCCGATCGTCGTGGCAGAGGTTAATGCGTCCGGGCTGAGTTTGGTAACCCGCTTCCCCCAGAAGCCGTTGTCAACCAACGTCCATCAGCACATAATTAAAGCCGTGGTCTTGCGTTTTCAGGTGGTCCCCGCGTCATGCCCAAGAAGTCAGCCCGTGCCTACTGGAAGGGTTTCCTGAGGCTCAGCCTCGTCTCGATCGGTGTCGAGATCTACAACGCGGTGGAGAGCAAGTCGGAGATCTCGTTCCGGCAGATCCACAAGCCGTCCGGCCGCCGCATCAATTACGAAAAGGTGGTGCAGGGCATCGGCAAGATCGATAACGCGGACATCGTCAAGGGCTACGAGGTCGACACCGACACGTACGTGACGCTGGAGCCCGAGGAGATCGACGCTCTCAAACTGGAGAGCAAAAAGACGATCGACCTCGTGCAGTTCGTCGATGCCGAAGACATCGACTACCGGTACTTCGAGCGGCCGTATTTTGTGGTGCCGCAGGACGAGATGTCGGGTGAGGGTTACGTCGTCATCCGCGACGCGCTGCGCAAGACGAACAAGGTCGGCCTGGCTCAGGTGACGATTTCCGGCCGCGAGTGGCTGGTGGCGATTGCGCCGCTGGAGGATGGCCTGGTGATGGAGATGCTGCGCTATGCCGAGGAGCTGCGGCAGCCGGAAGACTATTTCGACGAGATACCGACGGCCAAGCCCGACAAGGAAATGGTCGATCTCGCAGTGCAGCTCATCACCAAGAAGTCGTCGGCGTTCGCACCTGACAAGTTCGAAGACCATTATCAGACGGCGCTGAAGCAATTGGTGCAGGACAAGGTCAAGGGACGCAAGATCATCGCGCCGCACGAGGAGACCCGTCCGAAGGGAACCAACGTGGTCGATCTGATGGCGGCGTTGAAGAAGAGCGTCGGCGAGGCAGGTGGTGGCGCGAAGAAGGCTGCTGCTAGCGAGCCGGCGGCGAAGGCTCCCGCCAAAAAGGCCGCGCCGAAGGGCAAGAAGAAGGCGTCTTAGGCGGCCCGGGCGTCAAGTGGTCGGTGGTGCGGTCGAGTGCCCCGCTTCGACGGTAGAGAAAGGTCAGACCCATGGGTCTGATCCTGCAGTGACCGGAGCGCTAAGTTGGCCGATCGCACCAAGCGCAAAGTCTTCAATGTCGATGAACGGGTGCTCGATGCGCTGGCGTTCTTCGCGCGCGACCGAAAAGTGACGTTGGATGATCTCGCCGACGAGGCGTTCCGCGCACTGCTGAAGAGGCACAAGCGGCCGCTGTCGCTGAAGGCGGCGTTGCAGGCAAGCGCGCGGACACTGCCGGCAAACGATCCGGGGCCGAAGCGGGTAGCGAAGACGAGGCGGTAGCGTGGCGGAACGTGGGCCGGAAACGATGCGTTGAACAAGGGGACAGACCTCAGGTCTGATCTATTCTCGACGGCGACGAGCGGGTTCCAATGGCACCGAAAAAGCTCTCCGAATATCGCGCCAAGCGCGACTTCAAGAAAACCGCCGAGCCGCGCGGAAAGGTCGTGCGGGCGGCGGCGTATCCGCGCTTCGTGATCCAGAAGCACGATGCCACGCGGCTGCACTATGATCTGCGGCTGGAGGTCGACGGCGTGTTCAAGTCGTGGGCCGTCACGCGCGGCCCGTCGCTCGATCCCAAGGAAAAGCGGCTGGCGGTCGAAGTGGAGGATCATCCGCTCGACTACGGCGACTTCGAAGGCACGATCCCCGAGGCGGAGTACGGCGGCGGCACGGTGATGCTGTGGGATCGGGGGTTCTGGGTGCCGGAGGGTGAGCAGCACCCCGAAGATGCGCTGGCTGACGGCGAGCTGAAGTTCACGATCGCTGGAGAGAAGCTGCACGGCAGCTTCGTGCTGGTACGTATGAAGTTCGATCGCGAGAAGAGCCGTGGCGGGGCCAAGCGCAACAACTGGCTGCTGATCAAGCACAAGGATGAGTTTGCGAAAGCCGATGACGGCGAGGGCGTCCTGAAGAAGGATCGCTCGGTTGCCTCGGGTCGCACCATGAAGCAGATCGCCGACGGTACGGGCCCGGCGCCGGATGCCTTCATGATGGCCAAGGGCACGGCGGCGAAGCCGGATGCGATCTGGCATTCGAACAAGCCGCGGCGCGCTCGACCGGAGGACACGCCCAAGGCGCCGCGGCCGAAGCGTTCAGGAAAACCGCCGGTGATCGGCAAGGTCGACGCGTCGGGCGGCGATACCGTGCTGGGCGTCAAGATCTCGAAGCCGGACAAGGTGTTGTGGCCGGCGCACGGCCGGGACAAGGCTGTTACCAAGCTGGACCTGGCGCGCTACCTGGAAGCGGTCGGGCCGTGGATGATCGAACATCTGGAAGGCCGGCCGTGTTCGATCATTCGTGCGCCGGACGGTATCGACGGCAAACAGCAGTTCTTCCAGCGGCACGCGATGAAGGGCATGTCGGACCTGGTGGCCACGGTCAAGGTGCCGGGCGATCACGAGCCGTACCTGCAGATCGACCGCGTCGACGGGCTGGTGGCCATGGGACAGATCGCAGCGCTGGAGTTTCATCCGTGGAACTGCGAGCCGGACCAGCCGCAGCTGCCTGGCCGCTTGATCTTCGACCTCGACCCGGCGCCTGACGTGGCGTTCGGCAAGGTGATCGCGGCCGCAAAGGATTTGAAGCAGCGCTTGGAGTCCATCGGACTCGTGGCGTTCTGCAAGACGACGGGCGGCAAGGGGCTGCACGTCGTCACGCCTCTGAAGGCGGCGCCGGGGCTGGACTGGGACGACGCGAAAACGTTCGCACAGGCGATCTGCGCGGCGATGGCGGAGGACCATCCGGACCTTTATCTGGTCAACATGTCCAAGAAGCTGCGCAAGGGCCGCATCTTTCTCGACTATCTGCGCAACGACCGCATTGCGACGGCGGTGGCGCCGCTGTCGCCGCGGGCCCGACCTGGGGCGCCGGTGTCGATGCCGATCACGTGGGCGCAGGTGCGCGATGGGCTTGATCCACAGAAGTTCACCGTACATACGGCGCCGGCCTTGATGGCGAAGAGCGAGGCGTGGAGCGACTACTGCAAAAGCGAGCGACCGCTGAGGACCGCGATCGCTAAGTTCGTAAAGAGCAGGGGATAGCCGGCGGCCGGCAGACCGGCGTCGCGACAGGGGGATCGATGGAGCCAGATTTTTGGATCGAGCGTTGGCAGAGGGGCGAGATCGGCTTTCATCAGGAAGCCGGCAACGACCTCTTGGCCAAGCACTGGTTCGGGCTCGGCCTTGAGCCAGGCAGTCGCGTGTTCGTTCCCTTGTGCGGCAAGAGCGTCGACATGATGAGGCTGGCGGCGCAAGGGCATTCCATCATCGGTGCCGAGCTGTCGCCGCTCGCCGTGGAGGAATTCTTTCGCGAGAACAGACTGGAGGCGTCGCGACGCCTGGTCGGTGACTTCACCGTGTACGACGCCGGCCGCATTTCGATCTGGTGCGGAGACGTCTTCGTGCTGCCGGCCGAGGCCGTGCAAGGCGTTGCCGCAGTCTATGATCGCGCGGCACTGATTGCGCTGCCGGCCGAACTGCAGGCCAAGTACGCGAACAAGCTCCGCCTCGTGCTGCCATCAGGCACACCTATTCTCCTCGTGTCGCTGACGTATCCGGATGGGGCGATCGCCGGGCCGCCCTTCTCGACGCCCGGCGATCAGGTGCGCAAACTCTTTGGAGCGACGCACGACATTTCTGTGTTGGAGGAGCGCGACGGGTTGGAGACCAGCCCGGTGCTGCGGCAGCGCGGCGTCAGCCGTCTGGACGAAGCCATCTATGTGCTTCGGCCGAAGGCTAGCGCCGTTGTGCGAAGTTAGGAGCGTCCGCGCCACAGCCAGATGGTTAGCACGGCGCCGACGATGGCGGTGATGTACCAAAGATAGGTCGGCAGCAGCTCGAGAATGACACCGACGTGGTAGCCCATGAAGGAGCCAGCGATGCCGACAAGCGCATACGTTACGTCGCCCGCGCCAGTGGCGTCGGCGACCTGTCGGCCGAGCCAGCTGCGACCGCGGCGATTGAACAGGACGCCAACGATGATGCCTATCAGTACGAGAATAATGAATGTCATGATTGCGGTGGTAACGAGCGGCATGGGTCGTCTCCGTGGTCAGAATGAATGCATAGTGTGATGGCGCAACGTGCCGAGGGTTCAAAAGTTTCGCGCGCCAAGTCGAAGCCGTCTCGAAGTGGCAAGGCAACTCGTGCCGGCCGGCGGCCGGCCGACCCGCTGCCGGAGTTCGTGCCGCCGTGCCTTGCCACCCTCTACAGCGACGTGGCGCGCGGCGATCAGTGGATCCATGAGATCAAATTCGACGGGTACCGGCTGCAGGCGCGAATAGACGGCGATGAGGTGCGGCTGCTGACGCGTACGGGACTCGACTGGACGGGGCGGTTTGCGTCGGTTGCCAAGGCGCTCAAGGCACTGAAGCTGAAATCTGCGATCCTCGATGGCGAAATCGTTGTCGAGGACGATGCCGGGGCTTCAAGCTTCGTGGCGCTGGTGGATGCGCTGAAGGCCGGTCGATCCGCCGACATGATCTATTATGTGTTCGACGCACTCTACGTAGAGGGCGTCGATGTCACGGCGGCGCCCCTGTCAGACCGGCGCGGACTGCTTGAGACCATGCTGGAGCGTGCTCCGATGCGCGGTCCGATCCGCTTCAGCCAGCATCTGGAGGGTGACGCGAAAAAGATCTTCACGGAGGCGTGCAAGCTGGGGCTGGAAGGCATCATTTCCAAGCGCCGCGACATGCCGTATCGCAGCGGGCGGCGCGATGAGTGGCGCAAAGCGAAATGCATTCATACCGACGAGTTCGTGATCGGAGGCTATGTGGATCACTCCGCGATTGCGAAGGCCGTCGGGTCTCTGTCGTTGGGCTATTTCGATAAAGGCACGTTTGTCTATGCCGGCCGGGTTGGTACCGGTTTCGATCGGGCCGGAGCCGCACAGCTTTGGAAGGTGCTGCAGCCATTGCGCCGATCCGCATCCCCGTTCGCCGCGAAACTCGATGCATTGCAGCGGCGCGGCGTGACGTGGGTGGAGCCGAAGCTGGTGGCACAGATCGAGTATCGCGCCTGGAGTTCAGACAATATTCTGCGCCACTCGGCCTTCAAGGCGCTGCGGGACGACAAGCCGGCCAGGCAGGTGGGCCGCCCGAAGGTCGCTGGATAAGGTAAGGCCGGAACGCGCGAGGTCACTCTTCGACGGCCAGGCGGCCTTTCAATTGGACTAGTGTCAGCTCGTTGCCGTCGCGGTCGAACACCGATACGTCGTGGGTAGGGATGTTGGTTTGCCCGCCGGCCACCTCGATGGCGCGTTGCAGTGTCGTCATGAATTCCGTCGGCCGGGAAAACTTGTGTCGGATCACGACCAGGTACCAATTGGTGGTCATGCCTTGCGTTCGCCGTCCTTGAGAAGCTTGAGCTTCTCCAGCGTCAACGCTCGGCCATTGAGGTCGAAGACAGTCACATCCTCCGCAGCAAAGATCGTGTTGCCGCTGAGGACTTCGACGGCGTGGCTGGCGGTCGTGCGGATGTGCAGATCAGAATTGCGGTTCAGCCGAACCACAACGGTGCAAATTTCCGCATTAAGAATGTCTCGCCGTCTCACCGTCGTCTCCACCGAGAGCGGGCGCCGATGCCCGTTTTGGCGGGTTATGAAGGATGTGCGGAAGGGGTTCTTGACTATAGACGCCGGTGGTTTGACCGTGGGTACATAACGCAAAGCATTGCGAACAATTGATATGCCCAACACGATCCTCATCAGCCAAAGCATCATCGAGCCGCTGCCGGCGTTCGTGGCGGCGGCCGGAGAAGAGAGACTCGCGGCCGGCGTGACGCGGGGCCTGGGGCGAATAACCAAGCCGCACGGCGAGCCACAGGTCTCCGCCGACAAGGTCATGCGCCTGTTCGAAGACTTGTCTCGGGAGCTGAGCAATCCGGCATTTGGGCTCGACTATGCACGCGCGTATCCCGTCGGCGGTACAGGAGCCTTCGGCTTCATTCTCACGCAGGCGAAGGACATGCGCGCTGCGGTGACCGCGATTGCCCGCTACACTCAGATCGTGATGTCGAGCGTCGACGTACGCTACCAGTCGATCGAAGACGGTGGCCAATTGACATGGTCCTATCCGCTGCTCATCGCGTCACCGATGGTGCAGTTCAACAGTTTCGTCGCGGCTCTGGTCGTGCTGCGGCTGCGTGCCGGCCTGTCCGAGAACTGGTATCCCAAACGCGTCGAGCTCGCGCACCGTGATCCTGGCGCTGTCGAGAGCTATCGAAGGATGTTCGGCGCCGACGTGAGTTTCGAACAGCCGGTCAACCGGTTCACGTTTCGCAATGCCAATCTCGACCGCACCAATGTCTCTGCCAACCCGCGCCTCTTCAAGGTGGTGCAACAGCTGGGCGATATCCTGCTCGCCGAGCGCATGACGACGATCGACTTCCGCAGCACCGTTGCAAACGCGATCGTCGGCCTGCTGGGGACGTCCAACCCGACGCTTGCCGTGGTCGCTGCGGAACTCAAGCTGGGCGAGCGGACGATACAGCGGCGTCTGGCGCTGGAGGGGACGTCGTTCGAGGATGTTCTGGCGGGAACGCGTCGGTCGGTTGCGGAGCGACTGCTGCGAGACACGGAACTGCCGTTGACCGACATCGCGTTCATGCTGGGCTTTTCGGAACTCAGCGCATTCACGCGTGCTGCCAAGCGTTGGCACGGCGTGTCGCCACGTCAGTTCCGTTCAATGCGCCGCGCTTGAGGCCGCTGTGCATGGGGTCAGACCCATGGGTCTGACCCGCAAGCGCCGCATAGTGCGGTTGGTTCCTGTCAGGTGGCGGTGATCAGCACCTGGACGTCGGCGAGGGTGGCGGCCTCGGTGGCGGGCTTATCCCAGCGGATGCGGTTGATGCGCGGGAAGCGGAGGGCGACGCCCGATTTGTGGCGCTTGCTTTCCTGGGCGCTGTCGAAGGCGACTTCGAACACCAGCTGCTTTTCCACCTCGCGCACGGGGCCGAAGGCCTGGACAGTGTGGGCGCGCACCCACTTGTCGAGGCGGCGCAGCTCTTCATCGGTAAAGCCGAAGTAGGCCTTGCCGATGGGGACGATCTCGTTGCCCTTCCAGACGCCGAACGTGTAGTCGGAATAGTAGGACGAGCGCTTGCCGTGGCCGCGCTGGGCATACATCAGGATGGCGTCGAGCACGTTGGGATCGCGCTTCCACTTGAACCACAGGCCTTTGGGACGGCCCGGCACGTAGGGTGACGACATCAACTTCAGCATGACGCCCTCGTGGCCGTGTTCGTCGGCGCCCTGGCGGCGGATGCGGGCCAGTTCGTCCCAATCCTTGAAAGGGATGACCGGCGACAGATCGAGACGGGTTTGCGGGTTGGCTTGCAGCCAATCGGCCAGCCGCTGGCGGCGTTCGGACCACGGCAGGGCGCGGATGTCGTCGTGGCCGTCGAACAGCATGTCGTAGACGCGGATGAAGGCGGGATAGTCGGCGAGGTGCTTCTGGGTGGCGACCTTGCGATTGAGGCGCTGCTGCAAGTCGTTGAAGGTCGCTGGTACACGGTCGCGGCCGACGAGAAGCTCGCCGTCGAGCACCGCTTCGCCAAACACGTTGTCGACGATATCGGGAAAGGCTGACGCGATGGCGTCGCCGGTTCGGGAGAAGAGCGAGGCGCGACCTTTGCTGAGGATCAGCTGCACGCGGATGCCGTCCCACTTCCACTCGGCCGCGAATTCAGACGGCGCGAGCCTCACCAGATCCTTTTCCTCGTCGATCGGGTTGCTCAGCATCAGCGGGTGGAAGCGGGCCGTGTGATCGATGTCGGGGCGGCCGGTCTTGGCGTCGAGCCAAGCGAACAGCTCGGCGTAGGGTGGTGTCAGGCCGTGCCAGACTTCCTCGATGTCCTGGAGTTCCTTCCCGCCGTATTCGGCCAACGCGGTCTTGGCGAGGCGGGCGGAAACGCCGATGCGCAATGCGCCAGTAGCGAGTTTGACCAGGGCCCAGCGTTCGCTGATGGAGGGCCGCGTCAACAGATCGGCGATGAGGCGAGGGAGTTGGGTCTTCGGCGTAGTGTCGAACAGGTTGATCAGCTTTGTGAGCGACGGCAGTTCCTCGGCCATCTCCTGGTGCGGCCAGATCAGGGCGATGGTCTCGCCCAGATCGCCGACGTAATCGTATGACATGGCGAACAGGTTAGGGTCGACCTCGTCCAACACGACGTCGCGCAGCAGGGCCGGCTTGACGTTCTTGAACGACAGGGCGCCGGTGAGAATGGCGAGCGCATAGCCCCGGTCGGGATCTGGTACGTCGCGGAAGTAGGCGGCAAGTGCTGCGATCTTGCGATTGCGAGACGGCGTCAGGGCGAGGAGTTCAAGCAGTTCGGCGAAGCGCTTCATGCTTCGTCTCCCGATGCGGGGACGGCGGGTTCGTCGCCGTCTGCATCTTCTGGGCCGTCTTCGTAGGCTTGAATGTTCAACGGCTCGGCGATGAGGCCTTGGCCCTGGCAATAGTAGACCAGGGCATCCTCGCGGCCGTGGGTGACCCAGATCGTTTCGGCGCCGCATTCGGTGATGGTCTGGCGCAATTCGTTCCAGTCGCAGTGATCGGAGATGACGAGCGGCAGTTCGACCAGACTCTGGCGGGCTCGCTGCTTCACGCTCATCCAACCCGAGGCCATGGCGAGCACGGGATCGGCGAGGCGGCGGCTCCAGCGGTCTTTCAGGGCAGACGGCGGGGCGATGATAATCTTACCCGTAAGCTCGCCTTTGGCGGTGCCGGTCGCCTGGCGCAGTTCGCCAAGCGGCACGCCGTGCTGCTCATAGAGTTCGCACAGGCGCGTCATGGCGCCGTGCAGGTAGATGGGATCGTGACAGCCGCATTCGCGGATCAGCGAGATCATGCGCTGGGCCTTGCCAAGGGCGTAGCAGCCGACGACGTGGGAGCGGTCGGGCTGGCGTGTCAGCGAACGCAGCAAGCGCGCGGTCTCGATCTTGGGATCGGGATGCTGAAATACGGGCAGGCCGAACGTGGCCTCGGTGACCAACAGGTCGCACCGCACGAGTTCGAACGGCTGGGCGGTGCAATCGTGCAGGCGCTTGTAGTCTCCGGTCACGACGATGCGCTGGCCCTTGTGCTCCAGCAGAACCTGGGCACTGCCAAGGATGTGGCCGGCGGGATAAAGGGTGACGGTGATGCCGTCGATCCTGAGCGGTTCGCCAAAATCCAGGGGTTGGAACGAGCGGGCACAATCGTCGCCGTAGCGTGTCTTCATGATGGCGATGGTGTCGGGCGTTGCCAGAACGGCGCCATGGCCGGCGCGGGCATGGTCGGCGTGGCCGTGGGTAATGATGGCGCGGGCGCGCGGCTGCGGCGGATCGATGAAGGTGTCGATCGGTGTGACACGCAGATTGCGTTCCAGGAAGGGTCCAGCCATGGCGCAGCTTAACGCGAAATGCCGGCGGCTGGTTCACGGCAAGGCGGGGCCCAGTTCCCCCAATCCTCGGCGAAAAAACATCTTTGGCCGGAGGTTAACGATGCGTTAGTGACGTCGAGTCACTCTGCGCGGAATATTTTGAGCGAGATTTTTCATGCCAGGCACACCGCACGACGACCAGCGTTGGCTGGTTTGGGGAGCCGACGCGACGGTCGAATATCAGATCGCCGACGACCTTCTGCGGATACGACGGTGGGAGAACGGGCAACCCCGCGTCAGCGGGTGGCTGACCTGGGCCGAGAGCACCGACGCCACCATCCGCAAACATGTCCGCGCAATGAAGTGGGGTGCGTTGCCGCAGCAGCGGCGCATGACCGGGACGCGGCAAAAGAAGCCGAGGTACAAGGTCTTGATCGACTGGTTCCGGCACCATCTCTCTGATCCGGCCAGGTGAGAGGCCCCCGCACACGCTCTGATGTGATCAACCATACAAAAGGGGGAGCCTGGTTGGCTCCCCCTTTTGTCATCCGTGGATCGGCCTATGCGGCGCGGACATTGGCGAGGAAGCGCTGCATCTCTTCGCGCAGTTTCTCGGCCTGACTCGACAGTTCGTTGGACGAGACGAGGACGTTGGCGGCGGCTTCGCTGGAGTCGGAGGCGGCCTGCGAAACGCTGGTGATATTGGCAGACACCTCGTTGGTCCCGGCGGATGCCTGCTCGACGTTGCGGGCGATCTCCTGGGTCGCCGCGCCTTGTTCCTCGACGGCCGAAGCGATGGTGGCGGCGATCTGGTCGATGTCCTTGATGGTGTCGCCGATTGCGTCGATGGCGCTCGCGGCCTGCTGCGTCGAGGCCTGGATCGCTCCAATCTGGGCTTCGATTTCGGCCGTGGCCTTGCCGGTCTGCTCGGCCAGCGCCTTCACCTCTTGTGCCACCACGGCGAAGCCCTTGCCGGCTTCACCGGCGCGTGCCGCTTCGATCGTGGCGTTCAAGGCGAGCAGGTTGGTCTTGCCGGCGATCTCGTTGATGAGGCTGACGATGCCGCCGATCTTGTCGGCTGCAGCGGCGAGCGCCTTCACCTGCACCGTGGTCTCGTCGGCCTCGGATACGGCCTTGCCGGCGATCGAGGACGACTGCTGCACTTGCCGCGATATCTCGGTGACGGAGGCCGAAAGCTCGGCGGTGGCGGAGGCCACCGTGGAGACGTTGGCGGAGGCTTCCTCGGCGGCGGCTGCTACTGTGGACGACTGGGCCGTCGTCTGCGAGGCTGAGGCGGTCAGGGTTTGGGCGGCGGCCTGCAACTCGGTTGCTGATGTGGAGACAATGGAGACAATGCCGCCAACGGCCTGCTCAAAATTGTTGGCGAGGTCGAGCATCGATTTCTTGCGGTCGGCTTCGGCCTTGACCTTGGCGGCTTCGGCCTCGGCCTCCATGCGCTTCACGGCTTCGGCATTCGTCTTGAACACGTCGACGGCGCGGGACATGGCGCCGACTTCATCACCGCGATCCTGGCCGGTGATGGCGACCGACAGGTCGCCCTTGGCCAGGCGTTCCATGAGACCGGCGAGGTGCTGAAGGGGACGGGATATGGCCGAGACGATCATCCAGACGGCGACGCCCAGGATTATTGTCAAGGCGGACAAGACGGCGACGTAGATCAGGTTGATCGCAGAACTGGCGGCTGCACTTGCATCGGCGCTTGCCTTATTGCTTTCGTCGGTGTCGCCGGCCACCTTCGCAACGATTTTATCCTGCAACGCCTTGATCGCGATGTAGACGGGCTTGGCCGCTTCGAGCGCGGCTTCGTTCTTATTGTTTGTGCCAAGTTCAACGACCATGTGGACTTGAGATTGGATACTCTCAAACTCTTTCTCGAAAGCCAGATACTCGGCGGCCGACGCCGGATCGATTTGCTTTGCCATGCCCACCAACTTAGCGAACCATGTCATGGATTCGCTAACGTCCGCAGCCGACTCCTGCATCATGGTGTGGTCGGTGTAGGCGATGGCGCGAAACATGCCGGAGGAGGTGGCACTGAGGAACCTGTTGGCTCGCGACAACGCGACAAGGCCTGGATAGTCCTGGGTGGCAATCTTGGAATACGTCGCGTCCAAACCGGACAATTTGGACGTCGTGAATACGGTCGCGAAGATGGACACCCCGCCGAGAGCGGCGAGCAAGACCAAGACTTTGTAGACGATCTTAAGGTTTGTGAGTTTCACGTGCGGGCCCCATGCTTTGTAGTCGAACGATGTTCTTCAGCTGACAGAGTAATCGCCGCTTGAGGCTAACTTGCGGTTAATTTGATCCCATTTTCTTGCGAAAATGCATGCCAGTAGTCGGTTATTCTCAGTTCCGCGATGAGGTTGCGCGCACAATAGGCTTCGCCGACTCTCTATTCAGACGCGGCACGCGGGTCAGGTTCGGCCGCAAGGCAGGCACAAGCCGGCCCGAATATCATTCCACTCCATAACTCCTGCCGGTGACGCCTCACGCTCATGACAGCCAACTACCTCGATGCCATCCGCAAGTTCGAAGGGTTCACGCCCAAGGCCGACTGGGACTATGCCCAGTTCACGAACGGCTACGGCACCAAGGCCAAGTATGCTGGCGAAGTGATCGACAAGGCCGAGGCCGACCGCAGGTTCCAGGCTGAAATCGCCCAAGCGCGCGCGATCGTCGACAAGCATGCTCCGCACGTCGATGAGGGGACGAAGGCAGCGTTGACGTCGCTGACGTTCAATGCCGGCGACAAGTGGGCGAGAAGCGGCCTTGGCGAGGCGATCCGCAGCGGCGACACCGAGCGGGTCCGCGATCTGTTCCTGCAGTATAACAAGGCTGGAGGAGAGGTTCTTCCCGGGCTGGCGCAGCGGCGCATCGCCGAGGCGGCGTGGATCGGGCAAGACTCGGCCGGCTCGTCTCTACCGTTGCCGCCACCGGTCATGGCGTCGGCCGCCGCGGCGCAGCCGCCTCCGGGCGCGTCATTCCTCGGCGGGCGCAGCAGTGCACCTGCGGCACGGATGGTGTCACCACCCATGACTTTGGCAAGTTTGGAAGCGCGCGCGCCAGCAGCGATGCCGGAGCCGACCGAGTCTCTCGTGCAGCCGACGGATGCGGCCCCGGTATCGGCGAAGTCTCAAGCCGAGATTGAGGATGAGCTTCTGGCCAAGATCCGAGGTGCCGTGTCGGGCTTTGGCAGCGAGGCGCGGATGACGCAGCTCCTGCTGGCAAGCAAGCTGATCGGCGGGCCGAGCACGGCGGACCCAAAAGCCGGAGACAAGAGCGGACTTGGCTGACGCTCGCGTCAATGCGCGGGGGGCTAGCCCAACGTCTGGTACAACTCAAGCCCGCCGACCGTCGACGCTGTGGGAATTGCCATATCGTTACTAAATTGCCAACGTGACGTGATTTTTTTCACACATGGCTGTTGCCGGCCGTTCCGCAAGACTCCCAGCTACAAGGCGAAAATAAATTATCTATTATTTTCAATATATTAATAGATTTCCGGCAGGCGCGGTGTGTGTCCCTGGACGCTCGAATCCAACAACGACTCAGTACTAATCAAATAAAAACACTGATCGCTGTTCGCTTCTACAAAACAGGCTTCTGAGTTAGCTTGAATCAGATGCGATTCGGGGGGTCGAATGATTGTCATCGTGGATGAGCGGGAAGCCGTGACCGAGGGATATACGTCCTGGTTCGGTCGCGAGGGCGTCTCCGCTACGGGCTTCTGCCCTGGAGAATTCGGTAACTGGGTCAAGGCTGTAGCTGATCCGGACATCCGCGCGATCGAGGCGGTTCTGGTTGGAGATTGCGTGGAGCGTCACGGGATCGCGCGTCTGGTGCGTGGCCGTTCGCGCGCCGCCGTTATTGCGCTGAACGACAGCAAGTCTTTGGAAGATACGCTCGAGCTGTTCGCTTCCGGTGTCGACGACGTCGTGCGCAAGCCGGTTCATGTTCGAGAAATTCTCGCCCGAATCAAAGCGATACGTAATCGGGCTCAAGCTGAAGATGAATGTCTTTCCGTGGGGGAAATCCGGGTTTTTCCGGACGGGCGCGACCCGGTTGTGGGCGGGGAAGTGATGTCTTTGCCGCGGCGTGAGCGCAGAATCCTTGAGTATTTAGTCAGTAATAAAGGGTGCCGGGTTAATAAAACTCAGATCTTCAACTACGTCTACGGTCTGTTCAGTGAAGACATCGACGAGAACGTCGTTGAAAGCCACATCAGCAAACTGCGCAAGAGACTGAGGCATCGACTCGGACACGACCCGATCGAGTCGCAGAGATACCTGGGGTACCGGCTCCTTTACGGTCAGTCCGTTAACGGACTAGTGGCTACCGTGCCAGCCTCACGCAAGCTCGCAATGGTTTGATGCGTTCAGCATCAGCTTCGTTGAAGGATTGCGAACATGGGTCTCTTTGGGTCGCTGCGCACCAGTGCGTCTGGCATGAATGCGCAGTCTAACCGGATTTCGTCGGTTGCCGACAACATCGCGAACTCGAACACGACCGGCTACAAGCGGTCGGCGATCGAGTTCTCGACGCTGGTTCTGGCTCAGGGCGGTGGAGACTACCAGTCCGGAAGCGTGAACAGCCAGACGCAGTACTTCGTCACCCAGCAGGGCGGCCAGCTGTCGACGTCGCGCTGGTCGAACATCAGCGTCAACGGCGACGGCATGTTCGTGGTTCAGAGCCCGGGCGGGCAGACGTTCTTCACGCGGGCCGGCGCGTTCGTTCCGACCGAAGGCAGCGGTTATCTCGAAAACACCGCCGGAATGCGCCTCATGGGCTATCCCATTACCAACGGCATCACGCCGCCGGTGGTGGTCAATGGGACGGCCGGGCTCGAGCAGATCAACCTGGCATCGCTCGCACTGCAGTCCACGCCGACAACAGCAGGCTCGTTCAAGGCGAACCTGCCGATCAATCAGGCTGACGGTACGACGCCGACGGCTATCGTTACCGGTACGGGGTTGCCGAGTGCGAACAACGCTGCGGCAACTCCTTCTCAAGCGCCAAAGTCAATGGAGGTCATTGACAATCTTGGGAACAGACGGACCCTCGACGTCTACGTAACCAGGACAACGACTGCCGGTGGCGCAACCAGCACTTGGGAAGTTACGGTGTTCGATGCGGCGGCTCGCGCCACGGGTGGCAGCGATTTCTTTCCCTATACGGGCGGTGCCGGTGCAGTGTTGGCCACTGGAACTTACAGTTTCAATGCAACTGGTGCTCTGACAGTTACGCCAGCCGGCTTGAATGTGCCGATTCCGAACGGCCAGACGATGGCGCTCGACCTGTCGCAGCTTTCCTCGTTGAATTCGGCCTACACACCCGAGATTACGAAGAACGGAACGGCGCCAAGCTCAGTGACCGAGTATCAAATCTCCGACGATGGCACCCTCTTTGCTATCTACGAGTCTGGTGATCGCGTCGCGACCTACAAGATCCCGCTGGCGTCCGTGCCCAGCCCCGACAAAATGTCGGTGCAGCCAGGCAACGCCTACCTGACGACGCAGGAGTCGGGCGATTTCAGCTTGGGGTACCCGAGCGAGGGTGGGCGCGGGACGATTGAGGGCTTCACGCTGGAGCAATCCAACGTCGACCTGGCGAATGAGCTGACGAACATGATCGAAGCTCAGCGCAACTACACCGCAAATTCCAAAGTGTTCCAGACGAGCGCCGAGTTGATGGACGTTCTCGTCAATCTGTCCCGTTAAGCCCGGCCAGGTGGCCGGGTAGCTAGAGGTCAAGACTATGTCGCTTACGCGCAGCCTCGATGTGGCCCGGTCGCATCTGTCCGCAACTGCAGAGTACATGCAGACGGTCTCACGCAACGTTGCGCGCGCGGGCGATCCGTCCGCGAGCCGCAAGGTGGCGCAGTACATCACCAATTCCATGGGCGGCGTGCGCCTTGGTGTGCCGGTGCGTTCGGAGAACGAACTGCTATTCTTCAAGGCGTTGTCATCGTCGTCGAATGCGGCGCGGGACAAGGCAGTCGTAGATGGCCTCGAAGATCTGAACGACTCGGTGCTCGATCCGGATCTGGGCGTGTCGCCGGCGGCGCTGGTGCAGAAGCTCGAAACGGCGCTGCAGTTCTATTCAGAAGGCGCGCAGGATCCAACGCGTGCGAGCGCGGCTTTGCGGGCTGCGCAGGATGCGGCCAGTGGCTTGCGGTCGGCAACCCAGCAAACGCAGAAGGCGCGGCAGAACGCGGACACCGAGATCGGCAACTCGGTCAATAAGATCAATTCGCTGCTGGCAGATCTGGAGAGCATCAACAACGAAGTGGTGCGCGGAACCCAGGCAGGGCGCGACGTCACCGACCAGTTGGACACCCGCGACCAGCTCGTCACCCAGCTTTCGGAAGAGTTCGGTATCCGGACGCAGCTGCGCGAAAACAACGATATGACGATCCAGACGGACGGCGGCGTGACGCTGCTCGACGGATCGGCGAGGAAGCTGTCGTTCCAGCCTATCGCGTCGCTGGATGCCAACACCACGGGCAACGCGATCTTTGCCGACGGCATTCCAATTTCTGGGCCGAACGCGATCATGCCGATCACCACCGGCAAGCTCGCAGGTCTTCTGCAGGTGCGCGATGTGACGGCGCCGAAGTTCCAGGCGCAGCTGGATGAGGTTGCGCGCGGACTCGTCGAAGCCTTCGCGGAACAGGATCAATCCGGAGGTGGCGGTCCGGCGCTCGCGGGCATTTTCACCTACGGCGGTGGGCCGGCGATACCGGCGACCGGCGTTCGTGTCGTGGGACTTGCCGCGTCGATCACGGTCAATCCGACAGTGGCCGGCAACCCAAGCCTGATCCGAGACGGCGGTATCAACGGAGCGGCTTACACGTACAACGGTACGCCGCCTGCAGCCGGCTTCAATGAACGCATTCTGGAGCTCGCTACCGCCATTGGCGCAAACAGATCATTCTCCGGCGTTACCGGCCTCAGCACGTCGACGAGCGTGGCGAGCCTGGCGGCCGGTTCGGACGGCTGGCTGTCAGCGGAGAGGCAGGCGGCCTCGTCGGATTTTGATTACACCAGCGTGATGTACGAGCGTGCCGCGGATTCGCTGAACAAGGTAACGGGCATCAACGTGCAGGAAGAATATCTCGTGATGCTCGAACTCGAGCGATCCTACCAGGCCTCATCCAAGCTCATTGCAACGGTCGACAAGATGTTCGAGTCCCTGCTAGCGGCGGCGAGGTAAGACAATGAGAACCACATTCATCTCGACGCGCGCCATGTCGGAAGCTACGCGGCTCACGCTGCTCAAGTCCCAGGTCAAGCTGGCGGAAGCGAGCACCGAAGCCGTAACCGGGCGGTTCGCCGACGTGGGCGTCGCGCTTGGCTACAAGACGGGGCAGACGGTTTCGTTCCGTCAGGACGTGGAGCGACTGCAGTCGATCTCCAAGAGCAACGACGTTGCCAATACGCGACTGGATGCGACGCAGCTGACGCTGAAGGACCTGGTCACGCAGGCGGGCAAGTTCAATCAGTCGGCGATCCTCTATGTCAGTCAGGCCAACGGAACGCTGTCGACGGCGGAGTCGGTGGCGACCTTCAACAGCTTCCTGGACAAGCTCAACACGGCCAATGATGGCGCCTACCTGTTCGCCGGCATCAACTCCGATGTGAAGCCGGTCAGCTACAGCGCGGCAGCACAGGCCAGCGTGCAGACGTCCTTTGCGGCGGTTTCCGGCGGCAACCCGGCATCGGTTTCGCCGGCTGCCATGGAAGCCTATCTGGACGGTCCGTTCGCGGCACTGTTCAACGATGCCAACTGGAAGGCCAACTGGTCTCAGGCTTCCGACACGAACATCAGAAGCCGTGTCTCGACAAACGAGATGATCGACACGTCGACGAACGCCAACGAACAACCGTTCCGCGATCTGATGCGGGCGGCGACGATGATGTCGCAGCTGGACAATGCGGGACTGTCCCCGGACACGATGCGGGTCGTGGCGCAGAAGGCGTCGTCGATCCTGACGCAGGCTCTTACCGGATTGAGCAATACGCAGGGAACGCTTGGCGTTGCCGAACAGCAGATCGGTGACTCGAACGAGCGGATGTCACTTCAGATCGACATGATCCAGACGCGTATCAACGGTCTGGAAGGTGTCGACCGGAACGAGGCCAGCGTGCGGGTGACGGAGTTGGAGCAACAGATCGAGCTGTCCTACGCGATCACCGGCAAGATCCAGAATCTGAACATCCTCGACTATCTGTAAGATCGCGCAAAGCCACAAACGCCTGAACAAGGGAAACGGAAATGTATCACTTCTCCTACGCTGAAGTGCTCGATGAGAACCCGAAGGACATGCGCGCCAAAGAGCGGCAGGCCCTCGAGCGGTCGATCGAGTTGCTGCGCAAGGCCGAGGCGGCAGGTCCGCTGTCGCGAGAGGCGATCGACGCCAATGCGTTTTCGACGCAGTTGTGGACGATCCTGGTCGAGGATCTCGGGATGGCCGAGAACCAGCTGCCGAAGCAGCTGCGCGCCGACCTGGTGTCGATCGGTCTGTGGGTGCTGCGCGAACTCGAAGAGATGCGCATGGACCGCTCGCAGAACTACAAGGGCGTGATCGAAGTCACGCAGTCCATCTCGGCGGGTCTGGCATGAGCTCGTTGCGCATCTTCCTGCGACCCGGCGAGAAGGTCTTCCTCAACGGCGCGGTTCTGCGCGCCGATCGCAAGGTGTCGCTCGAAGTGCTCAACGACGTGTCGTTCCTGCTCGAAAGCCATGTGCTGCAGGCGCATGAGACGACGACGCCGCTGCGGCAGCTGTACTTCGTCGTTCAGGCGATCCTGATCAGCCCCGCTGATGCAGCGGATGCGCGCAATCTCTATCGCCAGACGCACGATCTGTTGGCCAAGACCGTTACCAGCGCGCCGATGCGCCTGGGGTTGGCTGCGATCGACGCCTGCATGAGCGAAGAGCGCACGTTCGAGGCGCTGAAAATCATTCGCCAGCTTTATCCCATCGAGCAGGAGATCCTGTCCGGGGTAGCGGCGCCAGTGCAGAGTTTGGAACGGGAGGCCGTTTGATGGCAGTTTCAGGTGTAAACGGGGTCGGGACGAATTCGACCAACAAGACGGCGGAGACGCCGGCGGCGAACTCGCTCGACTATAACGCGTTCCTGCAGCTGCTGCTGGCGCAGATGAAGAACCAGGATCCTACCGAGCCGATGGATTCGACGGCCTACATGGGGCAGCTGGCAAGCTTCTCCAACGTCGAGCAGGGCATGAAGATGAACACCAAGCTCGATAGCTTGATGTCAGCCTTCTATCTGAACCAGGCCGATGGCGTGATCGGGCGCACGGTAACGACGGCCGACGGAACGGTCAGCGGGAAGGTCGTGTCGGTCAGCATCTATTCGGACGGTGCGGTCGCCAAGTTGGAGAGCGGCAAGCAGGTTCTGCTGGGCCCTGGCATCGTCATCACCTGAGGAACGAACATGAATGCACTCGATGCGCTTGAGATCGTCCAATCGGCGATCTGGACGGTGATCGTTGCCTCCGCGCCGGCGGTGATCGCGGCCATGGTTGTGGGTATCGTCATCGCCCTGTTGCAGGCGCTGACGCAGATCCAGGAAATGACGCTGACGTTCATTCCCAAGATCCTGGCCATCCTGCTCGTGTGCTTCATCTCGGCGCCGTTCGTCGGGAGCGTGATCTATTCGTTCTCGGAATCCGTCTACAGTCGTATCGAGACAGGATTCTAGGGCAACAGCTCGCATCGCGAACAACCGGGCGCCAGCTACAACATGAGCGGCTTGGGCATCTCCGCGCAAGGTTGATCGACAAAGCTCTGCTGCCGGCTGGTGCCGCGCGTCCGCGCTAGAAGCGCGTCGGGACGCGCTGTCCGACCGGTCCCAGCGGAGGAAGCGATGGCGTCAGCATTGTCCAGCCCAATCAAGATCGAGAAGGCGGGCACCCGCGATATCGGCTTTGCGGCCGGTATCATCTTCATCCTGGTCGTCCTGTTCCTGCCGCTGCCGGCGATCATGATCGATCTCGGGCTGGCGATCTCTATCTCGTTCTCGATCCTCATTCTGATGGTGGCTCTGTGGATCCAGCGTCCGCTGGATTTCTCGTCGTTTCCGACGATCCTGCTGATCGCGACGATGATCCGGTTGTCACTGAACATTGCGACGACGCGCCTGATCCTGTCCAATGGCGCGGAGGGCACCGACGCTGCCGGTCACGTCATCGAAGGTTTTGCCAACTTCGTGATGAGCGGCGACTTCGTGATCGGCACGATCGTGTTCCTGATCCTGATCACGGTGAACTTCCTCGTGATTACCAAGGGCGCGACGCGTATCGCGGAAGTCGGCGCGCGCTTCACCCTCGACGCCATCCCCGGCAAGCAGATGGCCATCGACGCGGATCTGTCAGCCGGCGTCATCGACGACCGCGAGGCGCAGGTCCGGCGGCGCGAGTTGGAGGAGGAAAGCTCGTTCTTCGGCTCGATGGACGGTGCGTCGAAGTTCGTGCGCGGCGACGCGATCGCGGGCCTCATCATCACCGCCATCAACATGTTCGGCGGCATCATCATCGGTACGACGCGGCACGGCATGCCGCTGCAAGAAGCCGCCGACGTCTACATCAAGCTGTCGGTCGGCGACGGTCTGGTGACGCAGATTCCCGCGCTCATCGTTTCTCTGGCGGCCGGCCTGCTGGTGTCGAAAGGCGGCACGCGCGGGTCGACCGACAAGGCCGTGTTCGGCCAGCTCGGCAACTATCCGCGCGCCTTGATGGTCGCGGCGATGGTGATGGCGCTGCTGGGCGTGGCACCTGGTCTGCCGTTCCTGCCGTTCGCGACGCTGGCCGCCATCATGGGCTTTTTCGCCTACAGCATCCCCAAGCGGGTGGCGGCGATCAAGGCGGACGAAGAGCTGAAGGTGGAGCAGCAGAAGGAAGTCGCCAACGAGGAGGCGCGGCTGTCGGTCAAGGAGTCGCTGCGCATCGTCGAGATCGAACTTTGCCTGGGCAAGCAGATTTCAGGCGCCCTGCTGCAGTCGCAGAACGAGCTGGCGCAGCGCGTCGCCAAGATGCGGCGCAAGTTTGCCAAGCAATACGGATTCGTGGTGCCGGACATCAAGCTGACGGACGATCTCAGCATCGCGCCGAAGAGCTATCAGATCAAGATCCACGGGGCGACGGCTGCCGGCTCGGAGATCCGCATCGGCGATGTTCTCGTCATCACCGGCGAGGGGCCCAAACCCAGCCTGCCCGGCGACGAGACGCGGGAGCCGGCGTTCGGCATGAAGGCGATGTGGATGCCGGAGATGTTCGCCAGCACGCTGACGCGCGAGGGCTTCACGCCGGTCGACAACATCTCGGTGCTGCTAACGCATCTGGCGGAAGTGATCCGCAACAACCTGGCGCAGCTGCTGTCGTACAAGGACATGCGTAACCTGTTCGACCGGCTGGATTCGGAGTACAAGCGGCTGCTGGACGAGATCGTGCCGTCGCAGATCTCCTACTCGGGCCTGCAGGCGGTGATGAAGCTGCTGCTGGCGGAGCGTATTTCGATCCGCAATCTCAATCTCATCCTGGAAGCGATCGCGGAGATCGCGCCGCATGTGCGCCGATCGGAGCAGATCGCAGAGCACGTGCGCATGCGCATGTCGCAACAGATCTGCGGCGACCTTACCGACGGTGGCTTCCTCAAGGTGCTGCGGCTCGGCAACCAGTGGGACTTGGCGTTCCATCAGGCGTTGAAGCGCGACAACAAGGGTGATGTGGTCGAGTTCGACATCGATCCGCGGCTGCTGGAACAGTTCGGCACCGAGGCCGGCACAGTCATTCGTTCGCACATGGACCAGGGCCACCAGTTCGTGCTGGTGGCGGCACCGGAAGCGCGGGCATACGTGCGCATGGTGACCGAGCGGCTGTTTGCGACGCTGCCGGTGCTCAGTCACGTCGAGATTGCCCGCGGGGTTCAGATCAAATCGCTCGGCACGATCTCGTGAATGCGGCGCTGACAGAGGTCGTGTTCGCGACCTTTCTGGTGTTCTGCCGCATCGGCGGCTGTCTGATGGTGATGCCGGGGTTCTCGACGCAGCGCGTGCAGCCGCAAATCAGGTTGCTGATCGCTATCGCGGTCACAATCGCGGTGGCGCCGCTGCTGTTGCCCGGGCTGACCGGCGTCGTGCGCGGCGCCAGCAACGCGGCGAACATGCAGAATATCCTGTCGGAGCTGCTGACTGGCGGCATGATCGGTCTGATGGGACGCTATTTCTTTCTAGCGCTACAGTTTGCGGCGGTGGCGCTGGCGACGTTCATCGGCCTCGGCGGCTTGCCGCAGGGTTCGGTGGACGAGGTCGATCCGGCGCCGGCATTCGCCAACATCATCACGTTGACCGCCACGGTGCTGTTCTTCCTGACGGAACAGCACCTGGAGGTGATCAAGGCGCTGGTGGCGTCCTATACCATCATGCCGGTGACCGATGGCTTCGATCCGCAGCAATCACTGACGCAGCTGACGCGAACGCTAGCCATAGCTTTCGTGCTGGCGCTGCAGATCACCAGTCCCTTCATCGTCTTTTCGATCGCCGTGAACTTCCTGTTCGGGCTGCTCAACAAGCTGACGCCGCAGATTCAGGTCTACTTCATCTCAATTCCATTCGTGGCGGCGGGGGGACTGCTGTTTGTGTACTTCTTCATCAACGAGGTCATGCGCGTGTTCACCGAAGGTTTCATGACCTGGCTGCAGCGAGGCGTGTGAGACATGAGCCGCGACGCAAAAGGTTCGGCGCGCATCCTCTCGGTGCAACAGCAACTGCGCAAGATCGAGGAGGTCAAGCTCGGCGAGCTGCAACGAAAACTGCAGGCGATCAAGGACGAGCAGGTGGCCCTGGTGGCGGCCATGAACGACGACGGAGCACTGCAAAACCTGTTTCTCGATACGATGGCCCTCCGTCTGAAGACGCTGGCGGAACATGAGAGGCGCGCGGAGATTTCGGTCAACTGGCAGGCCGTCGCCGTGCGGCAAGAGGCGACGAAGGAAAAGGCGGCCGAACGCGTGGCCACGCGCCGGGCCCAGGACGAGGCGGCCAAGCGGGAGCAAAAAGAGCTCGAGGAGATTCTTGAGCAGCTGGGGCACACGCAGGACGCAAGCCTCCGATAAGCTCCTCGCTGCATGGTGTTAGCCGAATTATGAGGGCCGTCGCCGTGACGATCGATGCAGTACACCGACCTGCCTCTCCCACCGCCGCGCAGGCGAGCGCGCAGGCAGCGCCCGCGCGCCCTGTCGGAAAGATCGAGACCAAGCCCGGGCCGCTCGTTCAGTTCGAGGCGTTCTTTCTGCAGAGCTTCATTCAGTCGATCATGCCGCAGGACGCTACGGCAGTGTACGGCGAAGGCACCGCGGGCGACGTGTGGAAATCGATGATGGCGGAGAAGATTGCCTTGCAGGTGGCGGAAGCCGGCGGCGTCGGCATCGCCAAGATGATCGCGCCGAAGACCAACGTCGTTGCCGATCCTTCCGCGACCGTCGCGCCGGGGATGACGTCGCCGACAGCTGATCGCCTGCTCGATATGCAGTCTCGTAGCGTGCCGACCTCGGGAGCTGCTGCAGCAACGGCGATGAATTCATGGATGGCGACAGTTCCAGGGCGTGGGGCTGGCGAGAAGTAGATCGAGGAGCTCGGCCTGTGCAGCGGGCCGGTGTTTTGTGGCAGGGACATTTGCATGACGATGATGACGATTGATGACCGCAACGGGCAGGTGGATCGCGTTTTAGGCAATGCCGTCGGTCGGCTTGAGCTGCTCATCGACCAGGAGACCGCCGCGCTGCGGCATGCCACGGTGGGCGATCTCAAGGACTTCAACAACCGCAAGGCGCAGGTCCTGGTGGAGCTGGATCGTGTGATGTCGGCGAACCTGGGCGAAGCGCCCTCGCCGACGATGCGTGCGCGGCTCGGCGCCCTGCGGGAAAAGCTCGCCGTCAATCGCAAGACGCTGAAGATGCACCTTGATGCCGTACAGGAGGTCGCCAGCATGCTGTCCGACCAGATCCGCGACGCGGATTCGGACGGCACCTACACGAACGGTATCCGCAAGAGCAAGGAACGGACGTGATCAAGACCATCGCGCTCGGCTTCTGGATCTGTTTCGTGACGCTCGCGGCGACGTGGGTGGGTGCGACCTATCTCGGCGCCGGCAGCACGGACGCGGCGGCGCCGACGGAAGACCAGTTCTTCGGGGGGCTGGCCGAAGTGAAGACGCGGCCGGTGAGCGTGCCGATGATCGTCGACGGCGCCATCCAGGGTTACGTGATGGCGCAGTTGGCCTTCACGGTGAAGAAGGAAACGCTCGACAAGCTTTCCGTGAAACCTGACGTGTTCATCGTCGATGAGGCCTTCAAGGCGATCTACGAGGGCGAAGCGGTCGATTTCAAGCGGTTGAAGAAGCAGGACGTCGAGGCGATCGCCAAGAAGATTAAGGAGAACGTCAACCGGCGTTTCGGATCGGCTTTCGTCGAGGACGTGCTGTTTGAGGATCTGAACTACGTGCCTATGGAAAAGGTGCGCGGGGGCAATAAGAAGGAATGACAAGGGCCATGCTATCCGGTCTGGAGAAGGTCGTGCGCTGGATGGCGCAGTTTGCCGGCTTCGGCGCGCTCGACGACAGCGTGACGCGCAAGGCGCTGCGGCGGCTCGTGTTTCTTGGTGCCTGTGGGTGGGGATTGGCGGGACTGGCGACGGTAACCAGCACCGTATCGCCGCTGGCGGGCGTGGCGCTCCTCAGCCTCGTGGCCGCCGTCATGGCCGGGGGCATCCTGATCACGTCGCAGACGAATTTCGAGCTGGCGACGATGCTGGCGTCGGCCGAACTCGGCCCCGTGCCGGAGCGTGAAGCGCTGCCGGCGTTCGTGCCGCCACCCATTCCGGCGCAGCCGCAGAGGGCGATGATGTCAGCGTCGCAGCCGGCTGCCGGGCATGTGCTGTCGCGTGGAATCATGGAGGGGCGGGCATACGCTGTGTTCAGCGACGGCTCGATCGAACTCGAGACGGCATTCGGGCCGAGATGGTTTGCGTCCGTTGAGCTGGCGCATGAATTCATCGGCCTGCGCAACGGGGCTCTGCTGCGGCTCACGCAGCCGGAACTGGCACAAGTCGCCTAAGACACATTTGACTGGCTCGATTCGCTGCCAAAGCTTCAGGTGGCTGCGATCGACTACCGCTGCTTTTGGCCCGGATGCTCCGGCTTGACCGGTGCCAACGCGCGAGCCAGGCCTTGGAAGGCATCGGGTGACGGCGGTTCGCCGGGGCCCTGGCGGAGAAACTCGTAGACGCGCGGTACGTGATCTATGGCATTGTCGAGGTCGATATCGGTACCGCGCTTGTAGCCGCCGATGAGACGCAAGTCGCGGGTGTCCTCGAAGCGTGCAACCATCGCCTTCAAGCGCCGCATCAGGGTCTGCTGGTCGGCGGTCCAGACGTGGTGCGCAAGACGTGACACCGACGTCAGAACATTGACCGCGGGGAAGCGGCCTTCGTCGGCGATGGCGCGGTCGAGGACGATGTGGCCGTCGAGGGTGCCACGGATGCTGTCGGCGACGGGATCGTTGTGATCGTCGCCGTCGACGAGCACGGCGAAAATTCCGGTGATCGATCCCTGGCCGGCAATGCCAGGGCCGGCGCGCTCGAGCAGCTTGGGCATATCGCTGAAGACGCTCGGCGTGTAGCCGCGGGCGACCGGAGGCTCTCCGGCGGCCATGGCGACGTCGCGGGCGGCGTGCGCAAACCTGGTGACGCTGTCGACAATCAGCAGCACGCTTTCGCCCTGGTCGCGGAAGTATTCGGCGACCGTCATGGCGGTCTTCGGAGCCAGACGGCGCATCATCGGGCTTTCATCGCCGGTCGAGACAACGGTGACGGCGCGTGCCCGCTCGGCGCCGAGACTATCCTCGACGAACTCACGAACCTCGCGGCCGCGTTCGCCGACCAGGGCGACCACGACGGTGTCGAAGCCGCGGGCACGCGCGAGCATGCCCAGGAGGGTCGACTTGCCGATGCCGGAGCCGGCGAAGATGCCGATCCGCTGGCCGGCGCAAATGGGTGTGAAGAGGTCGATGACCCGGACGCCGGTGGTTACCGGTTTGGTCACGCGCTGGCGGTCGATGGCAGAGGGGGGCTCGGCGTTAGTGGTGACAGCGCGGTCGCCGATCGCTAGCGGGCCCTGGTTGTCGACGGGCTCGCCGAGGGCGTTGATCATCCGGCCCTTCCAGGACGCATGTGGGGCCAGGCTGACAGGACCGCGCTGCCATGCGGGCGTGCCAAGCGCGGCCTTGAGCGGAGATTCGAACGGCTTGACGGTGATGGCCTCGCGATCGATGCGAACGACTTCGCCCAGCTCGATCGCGTCGCCTTCGAGGCTGATGGTGTCGCCCAGAGTGACGAAGGGAGACAGGCCGGAGATGCGGCAGAACGCCGGCGTCACTTCCGTCACCACGCCGCCGCGGCGCAGCGGCGGGCGCGAGCGAATCATGGCGAGGGCATCATTCAGGCGGTCCAACGCGGTTGCCGGTCTATCGGGGCCGGCGAGGGCGAGGGGCTGCGAAGGCGTCGTCATCGCGCTCTACCGGCCGGAGCTATCAGGATGACGGACCGAGTGCACGGATGCTGTCGCGCTGGCGTTCGTCGGTCTGACCGATAGCGTTGGCCATGGCCTCGAAGGCGCGCTGGACCGTGATCAGCTGAGTGATCTCGAGGATCGGATTGACGTTCGACTGCTCGATGGAGCCTTGCGTCACGCCGTTGCGGGAAAAGTCGACGGCCGGTTCGGCCGGCACGTCGGAAATGACGCCGGAGTTTTCAAAGCGCGTGAGCTTGGCGTCGCGAGCGATCGTAAAGAGACCGAGCGCGCCGACCTGGCGGCCGCCCTGCGTGATGGTGCCGTCCGGCGCGATCTTGATCTCGCCGCCGTTGGGATCGAGCTGGATGGGTGCGCCGCCGGCATCGAGAACGGGATAGTCGGCTATCGTGCGCAACTCGCCGGTCTCGCCCATCTTCATGCGGCCATCGCGCGTGTAGACCTGGCCGGCGGGGGTGCTGATCCCCAGAAATGCCTCGCCCTTGATGGCGACGTCGAGGGGGTTGCCCGTCTCGAGCGAGCTGCCATGCTTGCGCGAGAGGTAAGTCTCTCCGGCGCTGGAGAAGGCCGTGGGCTCGCGCGAGGCTTCCGACAAGACGGTTTCGAAGCGGACTTCCTCGGAGCGAAACCCGGTGGTGTTAACGTTTGCCACGTTATTGGCGATGGTATCGAGGCGCTTCTGCAAGGCGATCTGCCCGGACAGGCTCACATATTGACTTGGTTGCATGGGGCGCCCCGGTCGGTCGGTAAGTGGCTGATACGTCTTTGCCGCGGCGCGAGGCGCACGGCACGTCCGGCGCAACTCTGGGGCTACCGGCTTGCTCCAGGCTTGCGCCGGGCGTGCGTGAGCGGGCTTAAGGTCCGCGCAAGGATTTCAGGGCTTAGTTCATGGTTGGAACACTGCACCTGGAGTCCGGCTGTGACCATTATCCTAGGCCTCGTCATCACCCTCGTCTGCATGCTCGGCGGCTTCATGGCCATGGGCGGCCATGTGGAGGTGATCTGGCAACCCTGGGAATTCGTCATCATCTGCGGCGCTTCGCTCGGTACCTTCGTCATCGCCACGCCGATGAAGACGATCAAGGATACCGGCAAGGCCTGTGTCGAAGGCTTCAAGAACGCCGTCCCGACGGGTCGGGAGTATCTCGACGTTCTCGGCGTGCTGCACACCCTGATGCGCGAGTTGCGCTCCAAGCCGCGCAACGAAGTGGAATCGCACATCGACAAGCCGGAAGAATCGACCGTCTTCCAGAAGTTTCCCTCGGTCCTCAAGAACACCGAGCTGCGCACCTTCATCTGCGACTACTGCCGTCTGATCATCATCGGCAACGCGCGCACGCATGAAGTCGAAGCGCTGATGGAAGAGGAAATCAACACCGTCCGCCACGACAAGCTGAAGGCGTACCACGCGCTGCAGGCGGTCTCGGAAGGACTGCCGGCGCTCGGTATCGTCGCGGCCGTGCTGGGCGTCATCAAGGCCATGGGCGCGATCAGCGAATCGCCGGAGGTGCTCGGGCATCTCATTGGTTCGGCGCTGGTCGGAACCTTCGCCGGCATCTTCTTTTCCTATGCGGTGGTGACACCGCTGGCGACGAAGGTGAAGGGCGTTCGCGAAAAGAAGATGCGGCTCTACGTGCTGGTCAAGCAGACGCTGCTGGCCTTCATGAACGGCGCCATGCCGCAGGTCGCCATCGAATACGGGCGCAAGACGATTTCAGCCTACGAACGGCCGACGATCGACGAGGTCGAAGAAGAGACGACGGGTACGGGGGCCGCCTCTGCTGCCGCCAAGGCGGCCTAACGTCAGAATTGCCAAGCACAAAGCTCGGAAACCGAGGATTTTGAGATGTCGAACCCCAACACCATGTCGCCGGCTTCGGCGGACGATCTTTCGGCCCAGCTGCAACCATCGCTCGACGAGCTGGCGCAATCGCTCACCGGCGGCCGCGATGGCGTGGCGTCGCGCAGCTTCGACACCATCATGCGGATCCCGGTTTCGGTAAAGATCGTGCTCGGCTCGGCGACGATGCCGGTTTCGGCGCTGATGAAACTGGGTCGCGGTGCCGTAATCCCGCTCGATCGGCGGGTCGGCGAGCCTGTGGATGTGACGGTCAACGGGCGCGTGGTTGCACGCGGTGAGGTGGTTGTTCTGGAAGAAGCCAGTTCGCGTTTCGGAATTTCCCTGACGGAGGTCGTGGGGCCTGGCGCCAACGACAAGCAGACAAGCTGATACGACTCGCGGCCCGAGCGGCCTTCCCTCTCCTGTGAACAGCAAATCGAGCGGTCATGTCCGAAGAGGATAAAGACAGCAAGACAGAAGAGGCCAGCGGCAAAAAGATCAGCGATGCCCTGGAGAAGGGCAACGTTCCGGTCTCGCGCGAGGCGGCGATGCTGGGCTCGCTGCTCGGCATGCTGTTCGCCGCCTGGATGTTCCTGCCCGATGCGACGAAGCGCCTGCAAGCCCTGCTCGAGCGCTTCCTCGACGATCCCGGCGACTTTCGGCTGGAAGCGGGAGGCGACGCGGTTTCACTCCTCAGTGCTGTGCTGGGCGAAGCGGGCCTGTGCATCCTGCCGCTGCTGCTGACGTTCGGCATCATCGGCATGCTGGCGTCGCTGCTGCAAAATCCGCCGCAAATCGCCTTGAACCGCATTGCGCCCAAGGGATCGAATATATCGATCATCAAGGGATGGAACCGCATCTTCGGCATGAAGGGTTTCGTCGAGTTCGGGAAATCTGTGTTCAAGCTCATCGCAGTGAGCGTTCTGACCTGGTTCCTCATCGGAAGCACGCAGACGGACGTCGTCAACGCGCTCTATTCCGAGCCGGTGATGCTGCCGCAGATCGTGCTTACGGCCGTGCTGCATATGATTTCAGCGCTGGCGGTCGGCCTCGTCGTGCTCGTGGGCGTGGACATTGCCTGGACACGCTTTAGCTGGCGTCGCGATTTGAGGATGACGAAGCAGGAAGTCAAAGACGAACACAAGCAGATGGAAGGCGACCCGATCGTCAAGGGCCGCATCAAGTCGATGCAGCGCGACCGGGCACGCCGGCGCATGATGGAAGACGTGCCGAAGGCCACGCTGGTCATCGCCAACCCCACGCACTTCGCCGTGGCGCTGCGCTACGTGAAGTCTGAATCAAGCGCCCCGATGGTGGTGGCCAAGGGGCAAGATCTCATCGCCCTCAAGATCCGCGAGATCGCCGAGCAGAACGGCATCCCCGTAGTCGAGGACAAGGCGCTGGCGCGTTCGCTCTACAAGGCGGTCGAGGTTGATCGCATGATCCCGCAAGAATTTTTCAAGGCTGTGGCTGAACTCATTATTTATCTGACAGCGCGCGGGCGCATTGCCCGGCAGGTACCGCAAGGGAACTGATATGATGAAATCCGGCGACACATTCACGCTGGAGCGCGAGCGCGTGCTGGCCGACGGACTGGAGCACGTTGCCGCGGAGCTGCGGCTCGTGGATCCCCAGGACTATATCGCCTTCATCCGCCTGGAGCTGTTCGGCAACATCGCCAACATCGTCAACTCGTCGACCGAGCTGTACTACCGGCCGGGTACGATGAAGTTCGGCATGAGCGGGGAAGCCAATGTCAGCTGGGGCGAGCCGGCACGCGTGGTTCTCGACATGGAGTTCGACCATCTCGGCGTGAAGGCCTATTTCCGTCTCTTGCTCGATGCGGACGGCGCGGCCGTGGAATTGACCTACTTGTCGTTTGCCTCGGCCAGCGACGATCCTGAGGCGAACACCGGGCAGTTCAGGAACGCCATTGCTGCTGCAAGGCTGGCGGACGGACGGCGTGGCAACCGGCTCGCGGAGCTGTTGGGCGCGCAACTCGAGCCGACTTCCTAGAGTCAGCTGAAGGACTTCGCCAGCCTCGTACAAGATTG
This sequence comes from Hyphomicrobiaceae bacterium, assembly GCA_965279065.1. Classification (GTDB taxonomy): domain Bacteria; phylum Pseudomonadota; class Alphaproteobacteria; order Rhizobiales; family Hyphomicrobiaceae; genus JAKAXS01. The sequence goes on along the minus strand of OZ257134.1, from coordinate 3,372,296 downwards.
ATCCGCCAGGCTGAGAGCAGACCTAGCCGAAGGATCGTCTGATGGGGCCTGTCCACCTGTTCGCCATTGCCACGCGCCACAACCAGTACCTGGCGGCGCGGCAGACGACGATCGCGGGCAATATCGCCAATGCCAACACGCCGGGCTTCAAAGCGCTCGACCTGGAGCCGTTCGACGTCACGATGGAGCAGACGCGACTGACGATGGCGGTGTCGAAACCGAATCACATGTCGCCGACCGACTCCGGTTCCGCCGATGCCACGGTCACGGACGGCGCGACCTGGGACACGGTGCATTCGGGCAACTCCGTCAGCGTGGAACAAGAGATGCTGAAGGCCGGCGAAACGAAGGGTGCGTTCACGCTCAACACGACGCTGATGCGCTCGTTTCACCGCATGATGATGTCGGCGACCAAGGGCTAGCCATGATCGACCCGCTGAAACTCTCATCCAAGATTGCCGCTTCGGGCCTCGAAGCGCAGTCGATGCGCATGCGCATCGTGTCGGAAAACCTCGCCAACGCGCAGTCGGCAGGCGACACGCCGGGGGCAGATCCTTACGGGCGCAAGGTCGTCACATTCGACAGCGACGTCGATCGCGACACGGGCGTCAACTTCGTGAAGATCGACAACATCGAAACGGACAACCAGCCCTACCGGGTGCAGTACGATCCGGGCCATCCGGCCGCCGATGCGACCGGGTACGTGAAGCTGCCGAACGTCAACATGCTGACGGAAATGGCCGACATGCGCGAAGCCGGGCGGGCCTATGACGCCAACCTGCAGACCATCAAGCAGGCGCGCGAAATGATCTCGATGACCATCGATCTATTGAGGAGCAGCGGCTGATGATCGATCCCGTTACTCTCAAGGCACCTTCCATCGGCGCGTCGCAGACCCCGCGGATCACCGGGGCCGAGGTTTCGACCGTTGGTACGCTGCCGGCAGATTTCAGCGAAGTTCTGTCGAGCCTGGCCGCCAGCGCCACGGCCACGATGAAAACCGGCGAAGCCATGTCGCTTGCCGGCATGCAAGGCAAGGTGTCGACGCAGGAAGTGGTCAGCGCGGTCATGGATGCCGAGCAGACGCTGCAGACTGCAATCGCAATCAGGGACAAGGCAGTCGCTGCGTACCTCGAGCTTTCACGTATGGCAATCTGAGGATAGTCCATGAGATCACTTTCCATCGCTGCTACCGGCATGAACGCGCAGCAGACGAACGTCGAGGTGATCGCGAACAACATCGCGAACATCAATACGACCGGCTACAAGCGCATGCGCGCGGAGTTCACCGATCTGCTCTACCAGGCCGAACGGGTGGCGGGCACACCGAACCGCGGCGGGCAGGATACCATTCCCGAAGGGGCCCAGGTCGGACTCGGCGTGCGCACGGCAGCGGTGCGCAACCTGCACCAGCAGGGGCCGATGATCCAGACAGGCAACCGCTTCGATCTGGCCATCAACGGTCGCGGCTATTTCCAGGTGCAGGGTGCGAACGGTGAGCTGTTCTATACGCGCGCCGGGCCGTTCAACAAGAGCGCGACCGGCCAGATCGTCACGCTCGAGGGCTATCTGGTGCAGCCGGCCATCACGATACCCGACAATGCCACCGACGTGCAGATCAACCAGGAAGGCCGTGTGTTTGCGACCATCGATGGGCAGACCACGCAGCAGGAGCTGGGCCAGATCACGATGGCCAACTTCATCAACGACGTCGGCCTGGAGCCGATGGGCGACAATCTCTATCGCGAGACGCAGGCGTCGGGAGCCGCGCAGCTGGGTGCCGCGGGCGACATCAGCTTCGGCAAGATCAACCAGGGTTATCTGGAAGCCTCAAATGTCGATCCGGTAAAGGAAATCACCGAGCTCATCTCGGCGCAGCGCGCCTACGAAATGAACTCGAAGGTGATCTCGGCATCCGACGAGATGTACGGCACGGTCGCCAAGGGCATTCGCTAGCGCCAGGGAAAACTGATGTCGATGATGGGCACGGCAGCGTCGTTCGCTCGAGGCGCGGTGGTGGTTTTCGCCGTCGCGCTCGCTGCCATTGAGGCGCGCGCCGACGTGCAGACGTTGCCCGTGCCGAAGATCGTCATCTATCCCGGCGACGTCATCAACGAGCAGGCCCTCGTCGATCGCGCATTCAACGCGGCCTGGTCCGCGAAAATGCCGGTGCACAAAGCGAGAGGCGAGATTGTCGGCAAAGTGGCGCGGCGAACGCTGATGCCGGGCGAGCCCGTGCCGCTCAATTCGATCCGTCCGGCGGACGCGGTGACGCAGGGCAAGACGTACCGCATCGTCTTCCGCGAAGACGGACTGGTCATTTCGGGGATGGCCGTGGCCATGTCGTCAGGCGCGGTCGGCGATGTGGTCTCGCTGCGCAATCCCGACAGCGGCGTCGTGGTACGCGGCATCGTCGGTCCCGACGGCACGGTGCGGATGGGGGCGAGATGATCCGCGCCCTTCTTCTCGTCGTCGGTCTAATGGTGGTGGCACTGCCGGTGCAGGCAGGCACGCGCATCAAGGACATCATTTCGGTGAAGGGCGTCCGCGCCAACCAGCTGGTCGGCTATGGCCTGGTGATCGGGCTCAACGGCACGGGCGACAGCCTGCGCAACTCGCCATTCACGGAACAATCGATCCAATCGATGCTCGACCGCATGGGCGTCAACCTGAATTCTGCGCGGCCGAGGTCGAAGAACGTCGCCGGCGTGATCGTCACGGCGGAGCTGCCGCCGTTCTCCGGCAAGGGGAGCCGCATCGACGTCACGGTCTCCTCGCTGGGCGACGCGACATCACTGCAGGGCGGCACGCTGATCATGACGCCGCTGAGCGCTGCCGACAACGAGATCTATGCCGTGGCGCAGGGACCGATCGCGGTGACGGGGTTTGCGGTGCAAGGCAAGGCGGAGACGGTGACGCAGGGCGTACCAACGGCGGGGCGTGTCGCAAACGGTGCGCTGGTGGAGCGCGAGGTGCCTGGACCGCTGGCGGAATCCAACAAGATGGAACTGGTGCTGCGCAATCCCGATTTCGGTACGGCGATTGCGATGGTCGATGTCATCAACAAGTACGGCACCGAGCGCTTTGGGCGCCGGGTGGCGCGGGAAAAGGACTTGAACAGCGTCGAGCTGAAGCGGCCCGACGGCATAGGACCCGCGCGGTTCATGGCTGAGATCGGCGATCTGATCGTCCAGGCCGATGCGCCGGCGCGCGTCGTGATCGATGAGCGGACAGGAACGATCGTCATCGGGCGGGACGTGCAGGTATCGACCGTCGCTGTGACGCACGGCAACCTCACCGTTCGCGTGACGGAGTCGGCGCAGGTTTCGCAGCCGGAGGCGTTCTCAGAGGGTGAGACCGTCGTGGTGCCGGAGACTGAGGTCGGCGTGAAGCAACAAGACGGCAACATTGCCATCGTCAAAGGGACGAACCTGCAAGTGCTCGTCAACGGCCTCAATCAGATGGGGCTGAAGCCGAACGGTATCATCGCGATTCTGCAGGCCATCAAGTCGGCCGGCGCGCTGCAGGCGGAGCTTGTGGTGCAATGAGGTTGATGCGACCGCTCCCCTCTCTGATTCCGGTCATGCTGGTTTTGTCGGTCGGCGGCACCGCTGAGGCGCAACAGACGCCGGACAAAGTGTTCCTGCCCTGGCAGAAGCCGCAGCCGGCCGCGAAACCGCCGGCCAACTTTACCGAGATCCTGCCGTGGCTCCTTCCCGAAGGTGGGGACAAGGCAAAGCCTCGCGACGCCACCGGCTGGCAGGCGCAGGTTGCTGCGCCGAAGGCACCGGTGGAGCCGGTCGTCGCCGATCCCGGGTTCGAGGAAAATCCACTGGAAACGGGTGGAATCGCGCCGAACGGCCTGGTGCTGAAGACGCCCTTGCCGACGAGGATCAATACTGCAGGCCAGGCGGCGCCGGCCGCTGCTGTGCCGGCTCCCAAGATCAAGAAGAGCATCGCACTGCCTGGAGACCGGCCGGTTGGGCAGGCACGGGCCAATGAGGTCTCGCCGGGTGCGGCGGCCGTGGCCCAGCCGTCGGCCGACGAAGCGCCCGCCGTTCCGGCGACGCTCGCCGAACCTATCGATGCCGACGAGGCGTTTTCGCCAGAGCCAGATCAGCAGCCGTTAGCCGCCGGCGCGAGTATCGAAAGTGCCGAGCCAGTACGCCACGATGGCACCGATGCCGCAATCGCTTCACCCGCTCATGCGACGGGCGTCGCGGTGCATGCCGTTGGCGAACCGCAAAGCTTGCCAATCCACGCCGGGGCACCCGTGGCGACGCGGGTACAAACTGCCGTCCCGGCAGAGAAGAAAGCCGCCGCCGATCATACGGTAACGGCGCAAGCCGTCACTGCGCCCTCGGTCGAAGCCGCGCCAGCCATGCCGCAGGCGGAAGAGGCGCCGCCGATTCCTGACCCGCTGCCCGAGGCAGTCGTCACGCCGGTGGCAAAGCCCGCGTCGCCAGATCTTCCGGTGCAGCGCGCAAAGGAATTGCCTGAGGCGCCGGCTGCCGCGGCGCAGGCAACTCAGATCGAAAACGCTGCCACGGCTCCTGCTGGCGCAGGTCCGCAATCGAAGCCGCGTGCACCGGATCGTCTGGTGGACGGTGCGAGCGTTGCACAGCAGTACTGCTTCAACATCGCCGACGCCGCGAAGGACGCGCGCTACGCTTGGCAAAAGAAGACGCTGGCGGACATCGAGCTGGAGTTGAACAAGCGCATCGCCCTGCTGGACGAACGGACGGCGGAATACCAGAAGTGGCTCGCCCGGCGCGACGAGTTCATCCGCAATGCGGAAGACAACGTCGTCAAGATATATGCCGGCATGAAGGTTGATGCCGCCGCCGTACAGCTGGCTCTGATGAACGAAGAAACGGCGGCAGCGGTGCTGGCCAAGCTGAGTACCCGCAACGCTTCGGCGATCCTCAACGAGATGGAGCCGGGCAAAGCGTCAAAGCTGACGATGATCATCACGGGCGCCGCCAAGCTGAAGCGCAAGAAGGAACTGGAAAAGGCACCCGCGACGCAGGGAGCCGACGCCGCGCCTGCGCCGGGAGCACCCGCGGCTGCGAGTGAAGGAGGCCGCTCATGAGGATGCTTGGCCTGATTGCTCTTTGCGCGCTTCCGCTCTGCGGTGGGTGTGCCGATACGCTGCGTGACGTGGCGCAGGAACCGGGCATGACGCCGGTAGGCGCCGGGCTCAATCCGCGCATGGTGCCGATCGTCAGCACGCCGCCGCCCAAGGTGGTCTATCGCGGCGACAAATCGCTCTGGCAGGACGCCAGTGCCGATCTATTCAAGGATCGTCGTGCGCTCAACGTCGGCGACGTGATGACCGTGAAGATCTCCATCAAAGACAAGGCGGAACTCGACAACGAGACCAACCGCTCGCGCGATGGCACGATCGACGCGGGCATCGTGTCGAGCTACGCGGACGGCGTACCGCTCAAGCCGCGCACCGGGGTGGATCTCAACGCGCAGATCAACAACAAATCCGAGACCAAGGGCAAGGGCGAGATCAATCGCCGCGAGAGCATCGACTTGCTGGTGGCCGCGGTGGTGACTGAGATCATGCCGAACGGCAATCTCGTGATCAGCGGCTCGCAGGAAGTGCGGGTGAACTACGAGATGCGCGTGCTGCAGGTGTCCGGCATCGTGCGGCCGCGCGACATCTCTGCGGACAGCAGCGTGTCGTACGAAAAGATTGCCGAGGCGCGCATTGCCTACGGCGGTCGCGGACGTCTCAACGAAGTGCAGCAGCCGGGCTGGGGACAGCAACTGGTCGACAAGATTTATCCGTTCTGAGCGAAGGCGGGCCGCATGGCGGACAAGGAAAACGAAGCCGAAGGCGCAAAGGGATCGTCCACCGGGGCGATCCTGGGCGTGCTGTTGGCGAGTGCGATCGCGGCGGGCGGCGGCGTCTATCTCGGCTGGTCGCAGTTCGGCAAGCACGAGACGGCGAAGCACGCGCCCAAGGATGCGAAGGGCAAGGCGGGTGAGGCGGAGAAATACACCGACGGTTCTCGTGTTCGCGATCTTCAGCCGATCACCACCAATCTGGCCGGCACGCCTGCGGCGTGGATTCGCCTGGAGGCGTCAGTGCTTCTCGATCCCGAACTGAAGTCGGAAGAGAAGTCGGAGGAGGAGATTGCCCTGCTGCGTACCATCAACGAGGATGTCGTGGCGTTCCTGAGGACGGTGTCGCTGACGCAGATCCAAGGCCCGAGCGGTTTTCAAAGCCTGCGCGAAGATCTCGACGAACGCGTGCGGATCCGCAGCGAAGGCAAGATCAAAGAGCTGATCGTGCAATCGATGATCCTCGAATGATACGCGGTGGCCTCATCGCCGTTCTGCTGTGGCTGCTGATGCCGGGTCTGGCGCTGGCGCAGGGCGCGGCGCCTGCGCCGACGCCACCAGCGGGGCAGACTCAGGCGCAGCAGCCCTTAGGGCTTCCCAGTCTGGACGAACTGATTCCGGCGGGCCAGGGCAGCGCCACCGGCCGAATCATCCAGGTCCTCCTGGCCGTCACTGTGCTGTCGATCGCGCCGGGCCTGCTCATGATGGTGACGTGCTTCACACGCTTCGCCATCGCCTTGAGCTTCCTGCGCACCGGCATGGGACTGCAAACAACTCCGGCCAACCTCGTGCTCGTCAGCCTGGCGCTGTTCATGACCTTCTACGTTATGGCACCGACTTTCGATAAGTCGTGGCGGGAGGGAATCCGGCCGTTGATGGAAAACCAGATCTCCGAACAAGAGGCCTATACCAAGGCAGCGGCGCCGTTCCGGACGTTCATGCGCGCCAACGTGCGGGACAAGGATCTGCAACTCTTCGAGGACATGGCGCGGGAAAAGTTCGCGATAACGACGGCGCCAGCGGAGAACGACGAAATAGAGATGCGGGTGCTGATCCCGGCGTTCATGATTTCGGAACTGCGGCGGGGCTTCGAGATCGGCTTTCTGATCGTCCTGCCTTTTCTGGTGATCGACCTCATCATCGCGACGCTGACCATGTCGATGGGCATGATGATGCTGCCACCGACGGTAATCGCCTTGCCGTTCAAAGTGTTATTCTTTGTTCTGATCGACGGGTGGAACCTGCTGGTCGGTGGTCTCATGCGGTCGTTCGCATAGCCGTCGTTAGAAAATCGCAGATTGTAGAGACTTCGTTCAGTTGAATTAACCCACGCGTAAGCTCTGTCTGCCTACATTGCGTTCATGACAGGTTGGCTGGGCCCCGTGCGGGCTGGCCAAAGGCATGATGCCGCCCTGTCATACCGGTCGATCCGGAATGTCCCGCGTCAGCTTCCAGCCCAGGGACAATGCACTATGGCAAACAGTATCAAGACCAACTTCTCGGCCATGACGGCTTTGCAGAGCCTCAACGCCACCAACAAGAACCTCGAAAAGACGCAGTCGCGCATCTCGACCGGCTTCAAGGTCAACGAAGCCGCCGACAACGCCGCCTACTGGGCGATCGCCACCACGCTGCGCAGCGACAATTCGGCTCTCTCGACCGTGCAGGACTCGCTCGGCCTCGGCGCCGGCCAGGTGGACGTTTCCTACACCGCCGTCAGCAACACGATCGAAATCGTCAAGCAGATCCGTGACAAGCTGGCCAGCGCCCGTCAGGACACGGTCGACAAGAAGCTGGTGCAGTCCGACATCGACGCCCTGCAGGAACAGCTCCTGACGGTTGCCAAGTCGGCATCGTACAGCGGCCAGAACTGGCTGATGGCGGACGTGCCCGCAAGCGCCGGCGGCACGGCACAGATCGTTGCCAGCTACTCGCGCAACAGCCTTGGCTCTTCCGTCATCGGCACCATCGACATCGACCTGTCGAAGGTTCGCCTGTTCGTCAACACCAACGGCTCGGGCACGGGTGTTCTCGGCACGGTGTTCGGCATCGACATCTCGGCCATGACCTCGGGTCAGATCCAGGCTGAAATGGACAAGGCGGCAACGGCCATCAACGACCTGACATCGGTCGCCACCAGCCTTGGCTCCGTCAAGTCGCGCATCGGCATCCAGCAGACCTTCGTGAAGGACCTGCGCGACGCCATCGATCGCGGTATCTCCTCGCTGGTCGACGCCGACATGAACGAAGAGTCGACGAAGCTCCAGGCTCTGCAGGTTCAGCAGCAGCTCGGTGTGCAGGCGCTCTCGATCGCCAACCAGTCCAGCCAGTCGATCCTGCGGCTCTTCCAGTAAGACTGGTCTAGCTCAATAGGACCAAGCACGACATCAGTGCGGCCACGCCAGATCCTGGCGTGGCCGTTTTCGTCGGACGTGCGCCTCGGCAACGCTATCGAAAACTAGATGCAGTTGTGCATCGAATTAACCTCTGCGTAAGTTCTGTCTGCCTACATTGCGTTGATTACAGGTTGGCTAGGCCCCGATGGGCCGGCCAAAGGCATGAAGCCGCCCTGTCATACCGGTTAATCCGGAATGTCCCGCGTCAGCTTCCAGCCCAGGGACAATTCACTATGGCAAACAGTATCAAGACCAACTTCGCGGCGATGACGGCTCTACAGAGCCTCAATGCCACCAACAAGAACCTCGAAAAGACGCAGTCGCGCATCTCGACCGGCTTCAAGGTCAACGAAGCCGCCGACAACGCCGCCTACTGGGCGATCGCCACCACGCTGCGCAGCGACAACTCGGCTCTCTCGACCGTGCAGGACTCGCTCGGCCTCGGCGCCGGCCAGGTGGACGTTTCCTACACCGCCGTCAGCAACACGATCGAAATCGTCAAACAGATCCGTGACAAGCTGGCCAGCGCCCGTCAGGACACGGTCGACAAGAAATTGGTGCAGACCGACATCGACGCGCTGCAGGAACAGCTCCTGACGGTTGCCAAGTCGGCATCGTACAGCGGCCAGAACTGGCTGATGGCCGACGCGCCCGCAAGCGCCGGCGGCACGGCACAGATCGTTGCCAGCTACTCGCGCAACAGCCTCGGCTCATCCGTGATCGGCACCATCGACATCGACCTGGTGAATGTTCGCCTGTTCGTCAATCCCAACGGCTCGGGCACGGGTGTTCTCGGCACGGTGTTCGCCATCGACATCTCGGCCATGACTTCGGGTCAGATCCAGGCTGAAATGGACAAGGCCGCTATCGCGCTCAACTCGCTGACCTCGGTCGCCACCAGCCTCGGCTCCGTCAAGTCGCGCATCGGTATCCAGCAGACCTTCGTGAAGGACCTGCGCGACGCCATCGATCGCGGCATCTCCTCGCTGGTCGACGCCGACATGAACGAAGAGTCGACGAAGCTCCAGGCTCTGCAGGTTCAGCAGCAGCTCGGCGTCCAGGCACTCTCGATCGCCAACCAGTCCAGCCAGTCGATCCTGCGGCTCTTCCAGTAAGACGCTCGGTCGGGCGGACTAGGCGAGACACTATAGCAACGCGGCCACGCCAGATCCTGGCGTGGCCGTTTTTCGTCACTCTCACACAAGGTACAACGCCGAAGATTCAGATCTGCCTCTAGCCACCGGGACGATCATGATCGGGCGCATGCAACTCGATGCGATATTCAACAATCTCAGCGCTCTCGGCGGACGCCGATTGACCGCGCTGGGGCTGATCGGCCTCGCCGTCTTTGCAGCGGTGGCTTTCGGAAGCTACTACCTGAGCCGCCCCGACTTCGAGCCGCTTTATGCGGGGCTCACACAACAGGACGTCAGCCGAATCGGCGCGGTCTTGCAGGACGAGGGAATCACCTTCGACGTCAATCCCGAAGGGACGAAGGTGTCGGTGCCGGTCGGACAGACCTCGCGCGCCCGCCAGGTGCTGGCGGAAAAAGGCCTGCCGGGCAGCCCGAGCGCGGGCTACGAGCTCTACGAGAAGGTGGGACCGATCGGTCTGACCTCGTTCATGCAGGAAGTGACCCGCACGCGCGTGCTTGAAGGCGAAATTGCACGGACGATCCAGGGTATGAAGGGCGTCAAGGCAGCGCGCGTGCATATCGTGCTGCCGGATCAGGGGTCGTTCCGCCGGGCGCGACAGCCGGCGTCTGCCTCCGTCGTGATCCGCACGGAGATGCCGGGTGATGCATCGTCCGCCCAGGCCATTCGCCAGCTTGTTGCCGCGGCCGTGCCCGGCATGAATGCCGACCAGGTTCGCATTCTCAACACGGACGGCTCCGTGCTGGCCGGGACGGACGACACCGGCATGGCCTCGTCGTCGAAGATGGTCGAGCTGGAGAAGACGATCAGCAAGGAGATGCAGGAGAACGTTCGCCGGACGCTGGCGCCGTACCTGGGGATCGATAACTTCGAGATCAGCGTCGCGGCGCGTCTCAATCTCGACAAGCGGCAGACCAACGAGACCAACTTCGATCCGGAATCGAAGGTCGAGCGTTCGGTCAAGTCGGTCAAGGAAACCGGCAAGTCGCAGAACGACAACAACAAGGCGGCAGTGACTGTGGAACAGAATGTTCCGGGCGCCGAGACGGGGTCTTCCGGCGCCGGCAGCAACAGCAAGTCCAACGAGCGCAAGGAAGAGCTGACGAACTTCGAACTCAACTCGAAGTCGACGGCCACGGTCAGCGAGGGCTATCGCATCGAAGCGTTGACGGTCGCGGTGATGCTGAACCGCCGGCAGCTGGCGACCTCGCTGGGCAATTCGCCGTCGCAAGAGGCGATGAATGCGCGCATCAAGGAGATCGAGACGCTGGTGGGTAGCGCTGCCGGCCTCGACCTGAAACGCGGCGACCGGGTTTCCGTCGTCGCGGTGGACTTCCTGGAAAACGGCGTACTCGAGCCGGTGGCGGGACCGAGCATCGGCGAGATCATCGCCAGCCAGTTCGGGAGCGTGCTGCGGGCCGTCACCATCATCGGTGTTGCGGCGCTGTTGATCTGGTTCGGGCTGAAGCCCGCGACGCGGATGCTGCTGGAAAATCAGGCCTCACAGGGCGCGCTGGCGATGTCGGGGCCGAGCCTGGCCGCGTTGCCGCAGCCGCCGGCGCAGGCTGAGGTCATCCAGGTGGCGCCGCCTGCGCCGGAGCCGGATGACAACTTCCTGTCGGCGCTTGCGCGCAAGACCGGCAACGTGCCGGCGCAGCGGCTGGAAAAGATCATCGACCTGGATGAAACCCAAGCGGCGGCGATCCTGAAGCAGTGGATGAAGGCCTCGTAATGCAAACGTCGCCCTTGCTGCACCATCTGGTCGATCTCAACAGCAGCGAAGCAGATCGCTCCGGCACCAGCGTGCTGGCGCCCTTCGGTGCCACGCATTCGGCATCACGCATTGCGGCGGCCGACGCGATGGGGTTCGAACGCGGGGTGCGGGCGGCAGACACGAACCTGAAGCAGGCGTTGAGCGATCAGGAGGCGCGGCTTCGCGGCGAGTTCGAGGCGGCGCGGCGGCGGCTCGTAGAAGGCGAGGCGCGTATCCTAGAGGCCAAGCTCGAAGCGGGCATCGAGGCGACCCGCCAGGACACGGCGGCGGCGATCGCACGGACGCTGGCGCCTTTCATCGCCGGCAGACTGCGCGACCAGGCATTGAATGATGTCGTGGCTGCGGCTGAGGATCTCGTCAGGGACAGCATGCCGACAACGATCGAGATTTCCGGGCCTGCGGACCTTATGCCGGTGCTGGCGCAGCGGCTGGAGCCGCTCGCGACCGTCGTCAGGGTAGCGGCTGTTTCCAGTCCTGAAATCCGCGTCAGGGTCGACACGCGCATCATCGAGACGCGGCTGTCAGACTGGGTGATCCAGATCGAGGGCGCGCTGCAATGAGCGAAGACAAGACCGCCCAGGAGATCGTCATCATCCGGCGCCGATCGGGCCATGAGGAAGAGCACGGCCATACCGGACTCTGGAAGATCGCCTACGCCGACTTTATGACGGCCCTGATGGCATTCTTCCTGGTGATGTGGCTGGTGAATGCCGCCAACAAGAAGACGCTGCAGTCAGTGGCGACGTACTTCAATCCCATGCGGATGAGCGACCAGATCACGAGCGAGAAGGGATTGAACAATCTCGCCGGCCAGGACAAGCCGTCCGAGGGCAAGGAGCAGAAGAAGGCTCAGGAAAAGAACGCGTCGACGGATCCGAAGGAAGAAGTCGAGGCCAAAGTCAGCAACGTCGACGAGCAGGGGATCTTCCGTGATCCCTACGGCCTGTTGTCGGAACTCTCGAAGAAGGCGGCCACGTTCCGCCGCGGCGAGGAATCGGTGCCGGAGGGCGGCTCGAAGAACACGGTGAGCGACGTCTACAGCGGTGGCGAAGGCTATCGCGATCCGTTCGACCCCGACTTCCGCCAGGAACCGGCGAAGATCGACGCGATTCCCTCGGACATTCCCGTCGCGGACGGCAGCGTATCGAAAGAGGATTCACCACCACCCCAGGCCGCCAAGACTCCGCCTGCCGCTGATCCGGTGATCCCTGCAGACGACAAGGCGGCGACACAAGTTGCAGGGCAGCCGTCGCCGCAGGGCGCGCAGAAAACTCCGGGTCCCCAGCCGTCTGGCGCAAGCGCGGCGGGTGCGCAACCTGCCGGAACCGTTGCCCCTGGGGACACTCAAGTCGCGATGAAGGCGGCCGAAAAGACGGCGGAACAGTCTGCCGCGGATGCGACCGCCGCCGCGCGGGCCAAGGAGAAGACGGAGCAGGAAGCGCGCGAACTGCAGACCCAGATCAAGGAGATGACGTCGGAAGCCAAGACGCCAATCCCGCAAATCGAGGTGACCAACACGGCAGAAGGCGTGCTCGTCAGTCTGATGGATGATGCAACGTTCGGCATGTTTTCGGTCGGTTCAGCCAAGCCGAGACCGGAGATGGTTGCGATCATGGAGCGCATCGCCGGCATGCTCAAGGACCGGCCCGGCGACATCGTCGTGCGCGGACACACGGATAGCCGGCCCTATCGCTCGAGGGATTACGACAACTGGCGGCTGTCGTCGGCGCGCGCGCACATGGCCTACTATATGCTCGTGCGCGGCGGCGTGGCCGAGACGCGCTTCGACCGCATTGAAGGTCACGCCGACCGCGCATTGAAGGTGGCGAGCGATCCCAACGCGGCGCAGAACCGGCGCATCGAGATCCTGCTCAAGGCGGTGAAGCCGTGACGGCATCGCGCTCGCTGCTGCTGTGGGTATCGCTGGCCGGATGGCTGGCGGCTCCGGCGCGGGCATCCGAGGAGCCGGCGCCCGCCGCAGAAGTGCTCAAACCCTATCAGCTGGTGCGTACGCTCAACGCGATGCAGGACCAGACCGGCGTCGGCAACCGCGCGGCGCATCAGGCGCAGCGACCGCTGATCCAGCGGATCGGCGAAGAGATGGCGAAGGCGCCTGTCGAAGATTGGAAAGATGCAAAGAACGGACGCGCGCTCGTCTCTTACGTGCTGAGCGGCGGCGAGGCGGACGTTCTCAAGCGACTGATCGACGACAAGATCGAGATCGCGGGCGTCGACCTCAACCTGGCCGCCGCCGCGATTGCGTTTGCGGAGCGGCGCAGCGACGAGGCGCGGGCGTTGCTGTCGAAGGTCAATCCCCGTGAGATCGAGCCCTCGCTCGCGGCCCATGTCGCGCTGGTGCAGGGCATCGTTTATGCCGCGCGCGAACCGGAGCAGGCGATCAAGAGCTTCGAGGTCGCGCGATTGCTGGCGCCCGGCTCGCTGGTCGAGCAGGGCGCGCTGCGCCGCCAGACCATGGTGGCCAGCAAGCTCGGTCGCTGGGACCAGGCGGAAAAGCTCGCGGCACAATATCTGCGACGCTTCGGCAACGCCGTCTATGCGCCGACGTTCTATCGCGAGATCGCCGAACAGCTGGCGGGTGAGCCGGATACGCGGGACGAAGAGCAATTCGCACGCCTGGTCCGGCTGTTCGACCTGATCGGGACGACGAGCCGGCGTCAGACCTATCTGTTGTTGGCGGAGCGGGCCGTGCTTTCCGGGAAGGTCAAGATGGCACGCTTTGCGGCGGCACGCGCCAGCGAGCTCTATGATCCCGGCAGCGCCGAACTCACGCGACTGCAGGTCTACGGCGCGGCTGCCAACGTGGCATCCGACCAGACGGTCGTCGGCATGTCGACACTGGAATCGATCGACCGGGGCCGCCTTGGGGCACGCGATACGCTGCTGGCCGATGCGGCTATCGAGGTCGGCGAGGACGTGAGGCGCGAGCCCGATGCGATGATGGTTCAAGCGTTGCAGCCGGCGGACGACATCGTTCCCGAACAGATGACGACGGCGGCTGAGCCATCCCCCGTCGTGGAACAGGCTCGCAAGTCAATCGGCAAGGCTGACGAACTATTGAAGGCGGTAAAGAGATGACGGTAGGAACGGTAGCGCAGGACCGCGCAGTACGGTTGCCGGTTCCCGACTCGGTCATGGCGATCGATGGCGCGCAGGGCGAAGGCAAAGGCAACGCCGCCCTGTTCGCAGATCTGATGGCACAATTGACGATCCCCGACGCTGCGGATCCGGACACGGGTGACGAACAGCCAGCTGCTGCCGAGGCGAAGACCGAGCAGCCGGCGTCAGAAACCGCTGCATCGACCCCGCCTACACCCGGCGCGCTGCAGGCCTTGTTGGCCAATGCGCTCTCGACCATCGTGCAGGACGTCAAGTCGGAGACACAGCTCAACGTCGCCGTGGACGCGGAGGCCAGCAATGATGTCTTGAAGCTGGCGCAACTGATTGCCCAGAGCGCTCAAGGACGGGAGGGGGCGCCGGCAACGGATGGCGCCGCCGATGCCGGAGAGGGCAAGGAGTTGAAGGGCATCGCCGCCACGTTGGAAGCCTGGTCGGATGGGCCGTACGCGGTGGCAGCGCCCACGACCGGTGCCAAGGAAAAGCGGCCGATGGAGCTGTCGGTCGTCAACGTCGAGACGCATTTCGCGCCCGTGGTGGCAGCGGAGCTCGATGTGCCGGCTGATCTAAAGGCCAAGGCGGTGCTGCCAGCGGAGGCCAAGCGCGACGGCGGCATAGTCGTCAATACGGCAGAGGAGTCGGCGGTCGCAGCCCCTGCGGTGGCGGGCGTCAATGTGGAGGCGGACGCGAAATCCGGCGGCGAACGGCACACGGATACCGCGGCGCGGGGGAAGCCGGCTGATCAGGTCGAAACCTCGGAGGCCGCGTCGGGCAAGGCGGTTTCGGGTACCGTCGAGCCTATGCAGCAGACGGCCCAGACGCTTCCGGTCGCCAAACAGATCGCGAATGAGATCGCGGGCGCCGTGCAAGGCACGTCGCGGTCAACGCTACTGCCTGCCGACGGCAAGCCGGGGCTCAGCAAACTCAAGGTTCTGCATATTCAGTTGCAGCCGGAGAGCCTGGGTACGGTGACGGTGCGGATGGCCTTGCGGGCCGATACGCTGGAACTGCACATCGATGCGGCGCGCGCCGAAACCGCCGATTTGATCCAGCGCGACCGCGAAGTTCTGTCGTCGCTGCTGCGTGCCGTCGGCTATCGCGCCGACGATGCTCAGATCATCGTGACGCATGCCGACCCTGGTGTGGCGGCGGTGGTGGCGACGAATTCGGACGGCAGCTCCAACTCGTCATCGCAATTCGGATCGCAGGCTGGATCGCAGGCTGGCGCTCAGGCCGGATCCCAGGCCGGCTATCAGGCCGCCGGGGAGCGATCGGCTAACTCACAAGGCCGTGACGGTGGTGGCAACCGGCGTGGACATGGGGAAGACGCTGCCTCGCGGGAACGCGATGCGCCCTCGGGTGGGCGCAGCGAGGCTGCTGGAATTTATTTGTAACGGCGGCGGGTTCGCTGCGGTTTCTGCGTGCGTGTGTGACGAGCGTCGGATGGCCGCCGAAGCGGTCAATTTCGCAAGACTGGAATTTAGCAAATGGCACAGACGGGATTGCTCGGCCCCTACCGCTTGACGTTCGACGGCATTCAGACGGCTGTCGCAAATACGATGCCCGGCGTGTTCGCACTCGGTCATCTGGACGGATCGGGGCGCTTCTGCGTGACGCGCGTGGGGCGGTCGGACAGCGACGTCAGCTCGGCGCTGCGCGACTTCATCGGCTCGGAGAACTACTTCAAGTTCGACGTGCTCTCAACCAGCAGGGCCGCTTTCGAAAAGGAGTGCGGCCTGTACCACGACTTCAGTCCGCGCGGGAATCGGGTTCATCCGGCCCGACCGGCTCAGACGGACTGGACATGTCCGCATTGCCGGATGCTGAGTCAGTGGTAGTCAAGAGGCGCAGGATGTCGTGTAGCGCAGCCTGGTAGCCGTACTGCCAATATGCTTGCTCGGGAGTGTGCGCATCGAGGTGTCGCTGATCGTGCGCCGCATAGGGTGCGGCTTCGTCGAGCCATGCCCGGATGGCGTCGCGACGCTTTTCGATCAGGAGGATGTGTCGTTGATCTAACATGCCCCCAGCATGACGTTGGGAGGTTGATATCGCGCTTAACTGCCAGGGACTTTTGCGGTGGTGGTTAACTGCCGCTTGCGGGCGTTTCACATCGAAACGCCGCGTATCAGGCGCGGGGTTCGCGAGCCTTCAAGGCCTCATCGATGAGCGTATTGGCAATGCTCATGCGGGTCGTGGCAGCGTCGCGGATGCCGGCGGAAACGCGATCGGGGTGGTTCTTGAGTGCGAAGCGGCGGCGGATCTCCAGGATCTGGCCTGGAGAGTGCCAGGCACGCAGCTTGAGCTCGCGGGCGATGTCCTGGGGTTTCACGGAGGGCGCTGCAACCGGGGCCTCGACCGCAGCCGTGACCGGCGCTGGTTTGGACGGCCCAAAGCTGGAGGCGGTGGTTTCGTAGATCTGCGACAGGGCGTTGGGCGAAACGTAGGCCGGCTGGTGTGTCGGCTGGGCGGCGGCGCCTGAGGCTATCGCGGAGCCGAGATGATATTCGACGGTAGGTGTCGGGCGCGCGGACTCGAGTTGCTCGACGACCTCGGCAAAGGTCAGGGCGGATGCGGGCGTTTGCGACTGTGATGTCATGTAACCGGGCCGGGAACTCAACCAAGCGGCGACCCTAGCATTTGGAGCTGAACAGGTTCTTAAGGTTTCGCGGTGTAAAGAGAGATCGGAACCTCGTCTCAGCTTCTTCGATCCCTTCATCGGACAATCAGCACGGGAAGTTTCGCACAAGGCAGGGCTGCCACTTATGGGGCAGACGCATGGTAGGCGACTCGTCCGGGGTCGGTATTCTACGCATGTCACCTGACTCGTGGCACAAGCCTGGAGCCGAAGAATGACGCTTCCCATCATCCGCGTCCTGGTTATCGACGATTCCGCCTTCATGCGGCGGGCCCTGTCCCGGCGCATCGAACTGGACGCGCGATTCAAGGTCATCGACACGGCAGAGGACGGCCAGGAAGGCGTTGCGAAGGCCATCAGCCTCAAGCCCGACGTCATCACGCTCGACGTGGACATGCCGGTGCTGAACGGCATCGACGCGCTAAAGTCGATCGTCGCCAAGACGCAAATTCCGGTGATCATGGTCAGCGCGCAGACGCACGAGGGCGCACGCGTGACCATCGAGGCGCTGCAGATCGGCGCCTTCGACTTCATTCCCAAGTCGCAAGGCACTGAAAATATTCACGATAAACTTCAAGCCGCGGTTTCGGGCGGGTCGCGGCGCAGGTCATCGGCTGCCGGCGCCGGCGTGGCTCGTGCTGCCGCACCGCCACGGACGCAAGGCGGCTTGCGCATGAAGCCGCGGGTCGTGATCATCGGCAGCAGCACGGGTGGCCCAGCTGCCCTGGCGACGCTCGTCGCGCAACTGCCCAAGGTTCTTCCGGTTCCGATCGTCATCGCTCAGCACATGCCGCCGCATTTCACCCAGGCGCTGGCGAAGCGCCTCGACGACATGTGCCCGCCGCCGGTGGTGGAGGCCACGCACGGCGAGGCGTTGCAGCGGAAAGTCTATATCGCGCCGGGCGGCATGCAGCTGCGCCTGACGGCGAACGAGATCAAGGTTGAGCCGGAACGCGGCGAGAGCCTCTACAAGCCGAGCGTCGACGTCTTGGCGGAAAGCGCTCTGACCGCATTCGGCGGCGCCGTCATGGCCGTGATGCTGACCGGCATGGGCAATGACGGCGCGTTGCAGTTCGGCAAGCTGCGGCAGGCCGGTGCCTATGTGATCGCCCAGGACCAGGCGTCGTGCGTCGTCTGGGGCATGCCGCGCGCCGTCGTGGAGCAGAAGAGCGCCGACGAGGTGTTGCCGATGGAGCGCGTCGGCGTACGGATCGGTGAGCTATTGGGCTGCTGATGGTCGCCTGCCAGCTTCACGCAAGCCCTGCCAAATAGCTGTGAAAGTTAGCGTCTAATCTGCAGATCGAGCGGAACGTCTGCGGGAACCGGTGGCGGATGGCGGAGGCCTTAAGACACGGCAAGAAGAAGGAGCTGCGCGGGCCCGACAAGGTGGCCGCGTTGCTTCTCGCCATGGGCAAACCGGCCGCCTCCCGCCTGCTGCGGCACTTCGACGAGGAGGAGGTTGCCGCTATCGCTGAGTCGGCGGCTAGTCTCGGCATCGTGCCAGGGCCGATGCTTGACGACATCGTCAACGAATTCGCGCAACGCTGCCAGACCGGCAGCAATCTGGAAGGCAGCGCCGGCGAGATCGAGAAGCTGCTTTCGGGCGTCATCCCGGCCGACAAGCTGCTCGAAATCATGTCGCAGGTGCGCGGCCAGAGCTATCAGGCCGTGTGGCCGAAACTGTCGTCCAGCGCGCCGAACGCTATCTACCAGTACCTGGCAAAAGAGCATCCGCAGACCGCCGCCTTCGTGCTGTCGAAGGCGAGCCCCTCGTGCTCGGCCGGCGTCACGGCTGTGATGCCAGCGGATCAGCGTGACGAAGTCATGCGCCGCATGGTGTCGATCTCGAACATCACGTCGACGGCGTTGCGGCTGCTGGAGACGACGTTGAACGACGAGTTGCTGGTTGCGGCTCGCCGCGACACCGGCCCCGACATTCATGCGCGCATGGCCGACATCATCAACAAGATGGAACGCGAGCAGATGGACGGCGTGCTGCAGTCTCTGCTTGCGCACCGTCCGAAGGAAGCAAAGATCGTCAAAGGCCTGCTGTTCACCTTCGACGACATTACGCGCATCACGCAGGAGGCGCGCCTCAAGCTGTTCGACCAGGTTGCGCCGGAAAGGCTCATCATCGCGCTCAAGAACTGCGAGGGTCCGCTCAAGGAGCTCATTCTGTCATCCGTGGCAGCGCGGTCACGGCGCATGATCGAGTCGGAGCTTCAGGCAGGTGCGCCGTCATCCCAGAAAGACATTCTAAAGACTCGGCGGGCTATAGCTGATTTGGCGCTCGAGATGGCGGAACGCGGGGAGATCGAAATCCACGCGCGAGATGAATAACAAGTGGGAACGAAGGTTCATATGTGGGGCAAGAGACTCGAAATCGCTCCCGGCAACGACATGGCCCATGCGGCTCAGGGGGACGAACTCGCCGTTGAAGCGCTGGAAAAGCTTCTCGCGTCCAACCTGAAGTCGGGCGGCTTGCCCGAAGGGCGCCTGGGTGCCGCCCTGCAACGGCTGGTCGCGATGACGAACGAGGCCGCGGCGCAAGGTGCCACCGCCGTCGCCCACGTCGGAACGGAAGTTTCCGAAGCGGCGATCAACGTCGGCTGGATGCGTAACGACTTCCGCGACGTGGCGCAGTCCACATCGTCGATTTCTGCAGCGATCGAACAGCTGGCCGCTTCCACGTCCGATCTTTCGCAAACGAGCCAGGCCTGTGCCTCGTCGGCCGAGGGCGCGCGCGACATCATGCGCAGCTGCATCGACGACAGCCGCAACGCGACGACGGCGATGCAGTCGATCGAAGGTCTGGTCGGTACGATCGGTGAACGCATGAGCGTTCTGGATTCGGCCGTGAAGCACATCGGCGGAATGGCCGGCGACATCGATGCCATCGCGCGGCAAACCAACTTGCTGGCGCTCAACGCCACGATCGAAGCGGCCCGTGCGGGTGAAGCCGGACGCGGCTTTGCCGTGGTGGCGTCGGAAGTGAAGGCGCTGTCGGTTCAGACGGGTGCTGCGACGCAGGAGATCAGATCGCGCCTGGGAACACTTACGGCAGAAGTGAAGGAAATTCGCGACGCCGTGCAGGAGAGCCTGCAATCGGTTTCCAAGGGCGGCCATACGGTGGGTCAGGTCGGTCTTGTGATCCAGGCGGCCGGAGACGAGATGATGTCGATCTCGGAGCGTATCATGGGTCTGTCGGAACTGCTCAATCAGCAGCGTGCGGCGACCAGCGAGATTTCCTCGAGCGCCATCAAGATCGCGGAGAAGGCGGCAAAGATCGATTCGGAAGTGTCGCAGATCACGGACCGGCTGGTGACCTGCGAAACAAGCGCGCTGAAGGCGCTGGCCGAACCGACCTGCAGCAACGAGCTGCTGACGGTGGCGATCCGCGTCGCGCCTGAGGCTTGCGCCTGGAAGCGGCAACTGGCCCAGGGACTGCTGGGATTTGGCAGTCTTGCCGACCTGGCTCCGTTGGACGTCAGCCGGCTGTCGACGCTGGGTAAGGCCTATTCGGAGCAGCATGCGCAGGCGGCGCCGCTGCTCAACGGCATCACCAAGACGGCTGAGACGGCCCGGGGAAAGGCCGCCGACATGTGCCGCGCGGTCAAGGCCGGCGACTGGGGTGCGGCGACGCCGGCCTATCTCGCGTGCGAAGAACAGCTGACGCAACTCGCGGGCCACTGCCGGCGGCTGATCGAAACGGTGCGGGCGCAAGCCGCCAGCTGACCAAATGATGCATTCTTGCCGCAGCCAGGCAATTGTCGACGCTCGATTTGCCAGTTGTTTACGTTCACGCGGCCATAATAGAGCCGAAACGGGTACTCGGCGCTGCAGGCACGACGGCAGGTTACAGCTTCACACAAGCTCGACCGTCAATCGTGAGGCAGCGGGAATCATTCCCTGTCGCCCACACTGAAGTTCTTGAAATCGTTCCGGAGACCGCGATGACGACCGCATCGGACCTGCCCATTCTCGTAGTTGATGATTACAGCACGATGGTTCGCATCATGAAGAAGCTGCTGAAGGAAGTCGGTTTCGACAATGTCGACGACGCCAACAGCGGGACCGCGGCGCTGGAAATGATGTCGGCCAAGAAGTACGGCCTGATCATCTCGGACTGGAACATGGAGCCGATGACGGGCTTTGAGCTGCTGCAGAAGGTTCGCGCGGACGAAGCCACCAAGACTCTGCCGTTCATCATGGTCACGGCCGAGTCCAAGCAGGACAACGTCAAGGCCGCCAAGCAGGCAGGCGTGAACAACTACCTCATCAAGCCGTTCAATGCGGCGGTGCTGAAGGTAAAGATCGAACAGGCGTTGACCGAAGCTGCGGCGATGGCCTGATGAATATTCCGGCGCGCGGGCAGTCGCTTCGCGCGCCATCCAGTCTGCGTTTCGTAGCCGCGTATCTCCCGTCATTGTCGCGCGGTAATCGAGACCCCAGCAGATGCTAGAAGACGTCTCAGGCAGTTCGGCCGCACGGCTCACAGCGGAAAAGCTGCTCGAAACGCCGAAATTGGCGGTCGACCGGCTGCCGGTTCTGCCGCTGATCTTCGAACGCTTCGGCACGGCGTGCACCGAGGGCCTGCGCGAGCTGTGCGCGGAACCGACGACGTTCTTCATCAATCAGATCGAGTCGACCAACAGCTGGGACGTGCTGGAGTCCTACGAAGACAGCGTCGCCTCAATCTTCTATTCGCCCGAATGGGACTGCCGCATCCTCATCGGACTCGACCGGCGCTGCATCTTCTCCCTGATGGAAGCTATGTACGGCGGCGACGGTAAGGAAATGCCGTACGAGGGCGACCGGCCTTTCTCGACGCTCGAAACGCGGGTGGCGCGCACGGGAGCGGAGATCGCGGCGCGTTCGCTGCAGAACGCATTCCTGCCCGGCATTTCGACGTCCTTCACCTTCGAACGCGTCGAAACGCGCATCGATTTCTCGCTGTTGGGCCAGCGCAACATACCCGTCATCGTGGGCCAGATCCTGTTCCAGGTGCTGGACCAAGGTGGCCGCATCTACATCCTTATTCCCCAATCGGCGCTGCATCCGTTGCGCGAAAAGCTTACGCGCGAGTTGCCGCCTGAAGCCCAGGTCAAGGATCCGCGCTGGATCTCCGGGCTGCAGAACGGTGTGGCCAAGTCCGAGGTCACGGTGCACGCAGCGCTCGAAGGGCGCGAGGCCACACTAGCGGAGCTGACACAGCTCAAGGTCGGCCAGGTTCTCGCCCTCAACTCGACGACACGCAGCCTGATCGCGCTCGAATGCGAAGATCAGCGCCTGTTCTGGTGCAAGCTGGGCCAAGCCAACGGCAGCCTGTCACTCGTCGTGGAAGAGGCAATCGACGAGAAGGACGAGTTCATGGGGGACATACTCGCTAGTGCGACTTGAACACACTGTTCAAGTAATTTGCGTTTGATCCCCTCAGGATTGAATTCCTTGTACGGCCAAAATACGAAAATTTAATTGTCCTCAGTGTATTCAGAACAAGCAACCCCCGGGGCGGACCAACAAGTGGCCATGTCAATGCAGAACGCGCAACCCGCAGTGACGATCATCAATGCAAGCGACGAGATCGACAGCGAATTGTTTGCGCGTGCGGCAAGCCTGGTCAATCCGAAGTCGGGTATAGCCAACGACTACCTCAACATTTTCTACGAGCTGCTGCTGCTGGTCGAGAATCTCCCCGTCATTCCGGAGATGATCGACGACGTGATCAACTGGCAACCGGTGTCCTACACCGACTATTTCCAGCGGTCGCGCCTGCCGGGCAGTTCGGCCGCGCTCGCCATTCACGAACAGCTGAACCCCGCCTTGCGCGATGCATTCGCCCGCATGGTCGGCAACATCAACACGGTGGCGCTGGCGGGGATCGAGCAGATCCAAACGCATCGCAAGCCGAACGGCGACATCTTTCCGGAAGACATCATCGACCTTTGTGAGCGTCTGTCAGCGGAGTTGAAGGACTGCCTCGCACCGACCACCAACCTGGTGAACAACGGCCTGAGCGCGGTTCATGTTGAGAGCGTTCAAAACATGGTCGACCGTCTCTTAAATGAGACCGGGCCGGCCTCAGCCTAACGAGATTTTTCCGGCCATGGATGAGCTGCTCCGCGACTTCATCATCGAGACAAACCAGCATCTTGAAGAGGCAGCGACGCAGCTGGTGCTCTTTGAACGCGACCCGACGGATGCCTCGCTGATCGCCAAGATCTTCCGCCTCGTCCATACCATCAAGGGGACGTGCAGCTTTCTCGGCTTGACGCGGCTGCAGCACATCGCGCATGCCGGCGAGACGATGATCGGCGAATTGCGCAACGGCGCGGCGCCGACGCAGTCGTCGGTGACGGTTGTGCTGGCTGCGATCGATCGCATCAAGATGATCGTGGAGGAAGTCGAGCGCACGGGCGTCGAGCCCGAGGGCGACGACGCCGACATGATCCAGCAGCTCGATGCCCAGGCTGCAATCCTTGCCGCGAGCCTTGCTGCCGCCGCCGCTCCGGCTGCTGCCGCGCCCGTCGAAACTCCATCACCGACACCTGTCGTCGTTGAAGCCGCCGTAGTGCCGGTCGCTGCCGTTGCGGCTGCTCCGGTCGCTCCAAAGGCGCCAGCACCGGCGGCAAAGGCACCCGCGGCTCCGGCCGCGAAGGGTGCGGCCGCCGCCAACGCGCGCAGCTCTGAGACGATCCGCGTCGCCGTCGACGCCATCGAGCGCATGATGCAGCTAGTTTCGGAGCTGGTGCTGACGCGCAACCAGCTTCTGGAACTGACACGGCACCGCCAAGACGACACCGTCAAGTCGCCGCTGCAGCGGCTGTCGTCGCTGACGACCGACCTGCAGGATGCGGTGATGCGGGCGCGCATGCAGCCGGTGGAGCGTCTCTACGCCAACCTGCCGCGCCTCATTCGCGAGCTTGCAACCGAATGCGGCAAGAAAATCGACCTCGTCACCGAGGGTGCCGATACGGAACTCGATCGCCAGTTGATCGAAATCCTGCGCGATCCACTGACGCACATGATCCGCAACTCAGCCGATCACGGCCTGGAGACGCCGGCGGAACGCGCGGCGGCCGGCAAGCCTGAGACGGGCGAGATACGGGTTGCTGCCTCGCACGAAGCCGGACAGATCACGATCACGATCTCAGACGACGGCCGCGGGCTCGATATCGAGAAGATCAAGAAGAAGCTGATCACCAACGGTACGGTGACGGAATCCGAGATCGCCAAGCTCAGCGAAGACGAGATCTTTAAGTTCATCTTCGCCCCGGGATTCTCGACTGCGAAGACGGTGACCAACGTCTCCGGACGCGGCGTCGGCATGGACGTCGTCCGCTCAAATATCGAGTCCATCGGCGGCTCGATCTCGATGCAGTCGAAACTGGGCAAGGGTACCAAGTTCTCGATGCGCATTCCGCTGACGCTGGCGATCGCGCCGGCGCTGATCGTGGAGGCTTCGGGCCAGCGCTTCGCGCTGCCGCAGCATGCGGTCGTCGAAGCGGTCGGTGTCGGCCAGAACTCGGGCCATGTGATCGACAAGGTGCAGAACGCGCTGGTATTGCGGCTGCGCGAAGAGGTCGTGCCCGTCATCGACATGAGCCAGGTGCTCGGCCTTGACCAGTCCGGGCGCGAGAACAGCGAACAGCTCGTGGTGATCATGCGCGTCGGCGGCGAAAGCTTCGGCGTGATCGTAGACAAGGTCGCCGACGTGCAGGAAGTGGTCGTCAAGCCGCTCAGCGCGTCGTTGGCCCATCTCAAGGTCTTCACCGGGCACACGATCCTCGGCGACGGCTCGGTCGTGCTGATCCTCGATCCGGGCGGGCTCGCGATGAGCATCGGCATCGAGAAGAGCGGCGACAAGAAGCGCGACACCAAGAAGGACGTACTGGGTGCCGACAAGACGCGCCTCGTGATGTTCCGCGCCGGTGCCGGGGTGGTCAAGGTTCTGCCCGTATCGCTCATCGCACGCATCGAAATGGTGGAGCCGGGCCGCATCGAGCATGCGGATGGCCGCCTGACGATGATCCACCAGGATCGCCTGATGCCGCTGGTTCCAGTTGGGTCGACGAACTTCGAGGGATCGCGTAGCTATCCGGTGCTGGTGATCACCGACGGCGATCTCACGGTCGGGCTACTGGTGGACGAGATCGTCGACATCATCGAAGAGACGCTGGACGTGCAGCTGTCCAGCGGCGGTTACGACACGATCGGCGCCGCGGTCATCCGCGGGCATGCCGTCGAGTTCATCGACGTCACCTCGTACCTGCAGGGCGTCGCCTCGTCGATGACGCGGCAGTCAAAAAAGCCGACCAGCCGCAGCCAGATTCTGCTGGTGCACAACGATGCCTTCGCGCGCGACTTCCTGTCGCCGATGCTGGCGGCTGCCGGTTATCGCGTGACCGCTGCGTCTTCGGCCAGGGAAGCGCTGCAGATGATCGATCAGGGCTCGCACGTCGATGCCGTGGTCACCAGCACGGAGCTGGGCGAGATGACGAGCAACGAGCTATTCAACGCCGTCCGCCGCAACCAATCGACACGCGAAGTGCCGGTCATCGGTCTGATCGGAGCGGAAGACGTCTACGACGAGGCCGAGAGTGACGAACTGACATTACGCGTGCAGGCGAGCGACCGGCAATCGCTGCTGGCCGGCCTGTCGGCGGCGCTCAAAGCGATGCAGCGCGCGGAGAAACGCAGCGCGTCCAAATCGAAGAACGAGGTCGCGGCATGACGACGAGTGCAGCAGCCCTGACGGCTGAACGGACCATTTCGGAAGATATCAGCACGTTGACGGTCGTCGCCAACGGTGAGGTCTTCGGCCTGCCGATCCAGACGGTTCAGACAATTTTCCGGATATCGTCGATGGCGCCCGTCCCCATGGGACCGCCCGACATCGCCGGCCTGGTCAACCTGCGCGGCAAGATCGTCACGGCGGTCAGCCTGCGGCGGCGGCTGAAGATGGACAACGATCTGGTCGAGACGAACGCGCTCGCCATCGGCATCGAACACAAGGGCGAATACTTCTGCCTGGTGGTCGACAAGGTGGGCGAGGTGCTGGCACTCGACGAGAGCAAACGCATTCCCATTCCGCCGCACTTCGATCCGGAGCGCCTGCGCCTGACGACGGAATTCTACCGCGTCGGGAAGATGCTCATTCCGGTGCTCGATGTCGGCGCGCTGTTCGATTTCTCAAAATAACGACTAACAGTGGAGTAGCTTGGATGAAACAGATTCTGGTGGTGGACGACAGTCCGGTCGTACGCAAGATCGCTCGCAGAATCCTCACGGACATGGCATTCGACGTCGCCGAAGCCGAAGACGGCAGCGAGGCGCTGCGTTACTGCACCGAGAACATGCCCGACGCCATTCTGCTGGATTGGGACATGCCGGTCATGGACGGGCTGGAGTTCCTGCAGGCGTTCCGCAAGCTGCCAGACGGCAAGTCTCCGAAGGTGGTGTTCTGCACGGCGCAAAACCATCAGCAGAGCATCATGCGCGCCATGACCGCCGGCGCCGACGAATACATTATGAAGCCATTCGATGAAATGATTTTGCGCGACAAGCTGGAGCAGGTGGGCCTGGTCTAGATCAACTCGTGCCTATCCCCGTGGAATTGAGTGAAAGTAGTTCCCATGCAACAGCAGTCGTTCGATGCCTTGTGCGCCTACCTGAAGCGCGCCTCGGGGCTCATCCTCGATCAAAGCAAGCAATATCTCATCGAAAGCCGCGTCCTGCCGATCGTCAAGCGCGAGAAGCTTGGTGGGTTGGCAGATCTCGTCTTGATCCTCGAGCGCGGCACCAATCAGGCGCTGGCCAAGGAAGTCGTCGAGGCGATGACGATCAACGAGACGTACTTTTTCCGCGATCGCACGCCGTTCGATAAGTTCCGGGATGTGGTGCTGCCAAAGATCATCTCGGCGCGGCAAACCGAGCGGACCGTGCGCGTCTGGGTCGCCGCCGCCTCGACCGGCCAGGAGCCGTATTCGCTGGCGATGATCCTCGATGAGATGTCGAACAAGATGCCGGGCTGGCGAGTGGAACTCGTCGCGACGGACATCGCCGAGCCGCAGCTGACGAAGGCGCGTAGCGCCACCTACACGCAGTTCGAAGTGCAGCGCGGTCTGTCGACGGCGCATCTGCTGCGCTATTTCACGCAGACGGGCGACAGCTGGCAGGCGATCGATGCGCTGCGCAGCAAGGTGCAGTTCCGTCAGTTCAACCTGCTGCAGGACTTCGCCGGCCTTGGCCGTTTCGACGTCATCTTCTGCCGCAACGTGCTGATCTATTTCGACGTGGCGACGAAGTCGGACATTCTGAAGCGCATGGGCCGCATTCTTGTGCCCGACGGCGCGCTGTTCCTCGGCGCGTCGGAGAGCGTGATCGGACTGGGGACCGACTTTGCCCCGGATCCGGAGCACAGGGCGTTCCACACGCGCGGTGGTATCGGTGCGGCGCTGGGCCAGCCGATCAAGAGTGCACCGGTGCCCGCTTCGACTGTCACGCCGCTGGCGGTGAAGCCGGCCGTGGCCCCCGGCTCGCGGTTCGCGACGCGATAGGCGGCGCGGCCAGAGAGAAACTGCAAACCCGGCACTGACGCATGTCAGGCCGGGTTTTTCATTTCGGATGTCTCAATTGCGCGGATAGATGATGATCGACAGGTACTGCACGGGACTCGTCAGCAGCTCTTCGGGGCCGTGCGACCCGCTCGAGTCGAAGAACAGCGTATCGCCCGGTTCCATGAGATAGCTGCGGTCAACGTGGCGATAGCGAACCGAGCCGGAGAGCATGTAGATGAGCTCCAGGCCCTCGTGCTGGAAGGCGGTATATGGGATCGCGTCCTTCGACAACGTGATGAGATAGGGTTCGACGGCGATGGCGCCGGCCAGCGAGTGCCCCAACAGATCATAGAAGTGGCCGACCTTCGTGCCGCGGCGCTCGATGCGAATGCCGGTGCCGTTGCGAACGTATGAGCAATCGCGGCTTTCTTCGAAGCCGGAGAACAATTCGGTGATGGGCACGTGAAGTGCTGCGGCGAGTGACTGCAGCGTCGTCAGCGATGGCGAGATTTGCCCATGTTCGATCTTGGAGAGCATGCCGGCCGAGAGGCCCGCACTCTGCGCCAGGTCCGTCGCCGTGACGTCGAGCTTGCGGCGCAGGTCGCGGATTTTCACGCCGATCGTGGCTTCGAGCGACATCGGCCCGCGTGAGGGCGCGTTGGAAACGGTTCTCAGATCGCTATTTTTCGAGGCCGTGTCCGGCTTGCCTTTCGGCTTGGCTACCGTGTTATCGGCAGCCGTGGCGGCAGCTGCGGAGCGGTCAGACTTCATCGATCAAACCCCGATGTTTCTTTGTGGGAAATATTATTTACTCTTCGATTGACACACATGCGGCATTCTAGCATGATCCGCCTCGACAGCGCGCTGCGGCACGACCGGGTGCAGGTTGCGCGCAGTGTAAGGATCACCTGCCGGTAGAGCAATGCAAGGCCTGATCACCAAGTGGCTAACGCGAAACTGGCGGGTTGAGCCCGGCCGTCGCCAAGAGATGGGGAAGAGTATGGATCTCGCGCACGAAGCCAAGGCCAGAGGCATCAAATACTTTCTAATCAGCTACCTTGACCTCTTCGGCCACATGCGCGCCAAGCTGGTCCCAGCAGCGGCAATCGGCAAGATGGCCAAGGAAGGCGCCGGCTTTGCCGGCTTCGCGACCTGGCTCGACATGACGCCGGCCGACCCGGATCTGTTCGCGATGCCGGACCCCAGCAGCCTGATCCAGCTGCCGTGGAAGCCGGAAGTGGGCTGGCTGGCGGCCGACCTGTGGATGGACGGCAAGGAAGTCGAGCAGGGCCCGCGCAACGTACTGCGCCGCCAAATGAAGAAGGCCGCCGAGCGCGGCTGGGAGATGAAGACCGGCGTCGAATGTGAGTTCTTCCTGATTTCGGCCGACGGCACGCAGATTTCCGACGGGTCCGACAAGGCTCCCAAGCCCTGCTACGACCAGCAGGCGCTGATGCGCCGTTACGACGTCATCACCGAGATCTGCGACAGCATGCTGGCGCTGGGCTGGAACCCTTACCAGAACGACCACGAGGACGCGAACGGCCAGTTCGAAATGAACTGGGACTTCGACAACGCGCTGATCACCGCCGACCGTCATGCCTTCTTCAAGTATATGACGCGGGCGATCGCCGAGAAGCACGGCCTGCGCGCCACGTTCATGCCCAAGCCGTTCATCGAGCTGACGGGCAGCGGTTGTCACGCGCACGTCTCGATGTGGCAGAACGGCAAGAACCTGTTCTCGGACGATGCCGGGGAACTCGGCATCTCGAAGATGGGCTACCAATTCCTCGGCGGTCTCATCCACAATGCGGAAGGCCTGGCGGCGATCACCAATCCTTGCGTGAACTCCTACAAGCGCATCAATGCGCCGCGCACGACTTCCGGCGCCACCTGGTCGCCGAACTCGGTCACGTATACCGGCAACAACCGCACGCACATGATCCGCATTCCGGATGCCGGGCGCTTCGAGTTCCGCCTCGCCGACGGCGCGACGAACCCGTACCTGCTGCAGGCTGGACTTCTGGCCGCGGGCCTCGACGGCATCGACAACAATCGCGATCCGGGCAAGCGCCTCGACATCGACATGTACGTCGAGGGGCACACGGTCAAGGATTGCAAGCGGCTGCCGCTCAACATGCTGGATGCGGTGCGGGCGCTGGAAGCCTCGCAGGTGCTTAAGGCCGGGTTGGGCGAGAACTTCGTCAAGTCGTACGCGAAGATGAAGAACGCCGAATGGAACGACTTCTCCAAACACCTCACGGACTGGGAACGTCGCAACACGCTTGATTGCTAGGCGCTGAAGAGCGACTGACGCGATCGATGATGTTCAAGCGGGTAATGGCAACGTGCGCTATTCGATATTTTCGGTCCTCGGCCAAGCGCTGAAGGGCCAGAAGGATTGGAAACCGGTCTGGCGCGATGCCGAGCCGAAGCCGGCCTATGACGTCGTCATTGTCGGCGGCGGCGGGCATGGTCTCGCCACCGCCTACTATCTGGCGAAGGAGCACGGCATCCGCAACGTCGCGGTGATCGAGAAGGGCTGGATCGGCGGCGGCAACGTGGGCCGCAATACGACGATCATCCGCTCGAACTATCTGCTGCCGGGCAACATTCCGTTCTACGAAAAGTCGCTGAAGCTCTGGGAGGGCCTGGAGCAGGACATCAACTACAACGCAATGATCTCGCAGCGTGGCATTCTCAATCTGTATCACTCGGACGGACAGCGCGACGCCTACGTGCGGCGCGGCAACGCGATGCGCCTGCATGGCGTCGATGCGGAACTGCTCGACCGCGACGGCGTCCGCAAGATGTATCCGTTCCTGAACTTCGACAACGCGCGCTTTCCCATCCAGGGCGGGCTGCTGCATCGGCGTGGCGGCACGGTGCGTCATGACGCGGTGGCTTGGGGCTATGCGCGCGCGGCGGACGAGCGCGGCGTCGACATCATCCAGAACTGCGAAGTGACGGGCATCCGGGTCGAGAACGGGCGGGTGCTGGGCGTGGAGACGCAGCGCGGCTTCATCGGCGCCAAGAAGATAGGACTGGCGGCCGCCGGCAACTCCTCGCGCGTGGCAGCGATGGCGGGACTGAAGCTGCCGATCGAGAGCCAGGTGCTGCAGGCCTTCGTGTCGGAGGGGCTGAAGCCGCTGATTCCCGGCGTCATCACATTTGGGGCGGGTCACTTCTATATCAGCCAGTCGGACAAGGGCGGCCTCGTATTCGGCGGCGATCTCGACGGCTACAACTCGTATGCGCAGCGCGGCAACCTGCCCGTCGTGGAGGATGTCTGCGAGGGCGGCATGGCGCTGATGCCGGCGATCGGCCGGCTGCGCGTGCTGCGCGGCTGGGGCGGCATCATGGACATGTCGATGGACGGCTCGCCGATCATCGACAAGACGCCGATCGACGGCCTCTATCTCAACTGCGGCTGGTGCTACGGCGGGTTCAAGGCGACACCGGCGTCCGGCTTCTGCTTCGCACACACCATCGCGCGCGACGAGCCTCATGAACTCAACGCGGCTTACCGGCTGGATCGTTTCCGGACGGGGCGCCTCATCGACGAGAAGGGCGTGGGCGCTCAACCCAACCTGCATTGAAAGCCAAACCGCACTCTAAGGAATAAAAGTCATGCGGATTGCTTGTCCGTTCTGCGGTGCGCGCGACGCGCAAGAGTTCTCCTATCTGGGCGACGCCAGTCTGCAACAGCGGCCGGAAACGCCCGCTGCGACGCCGCTCGATGAGGCAGCGCACGCCGTCTGGCACGACTATGTCTATCTGCGCGAGAACCCGGCCGGGGAACACAGCGAGTTCTGGTATCATGCGTCGGGCTGCCGCCAATGGCTGAAGGTGACGCGGCACATGCGCACCCACGTTATCAGTAGCGTCGAGGCGGCACGGCCATCGAGCCTGCGCGGGGCGGCATGAGCCCTCAATCCAACAGATTGACCGCCGGCGGTCTCATCGATCGCAGCAGGCCGCAGCTCTTCCGCTTCGACGGCAGGCCATGCCAGGGTTTTGCCGGCGATACGCTGGCGTCGGCGCTGCTGGCGAACGGCGTGTCGCTGTTCGGCCGTTCGTTCAAGTATCACCGGCCGCGCGGCGTCTTGTCGGCGGGCCCTGAAGAGCCGAATGCGCTCGTCGAGCTGCGGTCGGGCGGGCGGCGCGAACCGAACACGCGGGCAACCGTGGCGGAGCTGTACGACGGGCTGGAAGCCACGAGCCAGAACCGCTGGCCGTCTTTGCGTTTCGACGCGATGGCGATCAACCAGCTGTTCGCGCCGATCTTCGCGGCCGGCTTCTACTACAAGACGTTCATGTGGCCGGCGGCGTTCTGGGAGAAGGTGTACGAGCCCATCATTCGGCGAGCGGCGGGTCTCGGGCGGGCCGCGGGCATTGAGGATCCAGATCATTACGAGAAGGCATTCGCGCATTGCGACGTGCTGGTGATCGGCTCGGGCCCGGCGGGCTTGATGGCGGCGCTGGCGGCGGGGCGCTCCGGGGCGCGCGTGATCCTGGCGGAGGAAGACTTCCGGCTGGGTGGTCGGCTGATTTCCGACCGGCGCGAGGTCGACGGCATGCCGTCCGTCGAATGGGTGGCACGGATTGCCGGGGAACTGGCGACGATGCCCGAGGTGCGCGTCATGCTGCGCACGTCGGTCTTCGGCGTGTACGACGGCGGCATTTACGGCGCGCTCGAGCGCGTCAACGACCATGTGGCGGTGCCGTCGGAGTTCCAGCCGCGGCAGCGCATGTGGCGCATCATGACGAAGCAGACGGTTCTGGCAGCGGGGTCCATCGAACGGCCGGTCGTTTTCGGAGACAACGACCGGCCGGGCGTGATGATGGCGGGGGCCACGCGCACCTACGTCAATCGCTTCGCGGTTGCGCCGGGTTCGCGCGCGGCGGTGTTTGCCAACAACGACGATGCGGCGCGGACGATCGCAGACCTGGAAGCGGCGGGCGTGCATGTGGATGCCGTGGTCGATCCACGTCCTGGGTCCACCGAGGCCGTGCGGCTGGCGGCCCGGCAGGCCGGGTCGGAATTGATCGAAGGCGCGATCGAGCGGGCGCATGGCGGGCAACGCGTGCAGTCTGTCGACGTCAGGTCCAACGGCGGCACGCGCAGCCTGTCGGTCGATCTCGTCGCCATGTCGGGTGGCTGGAGCCCGACGGTGCATCTGACATCGCACCAGGGGTCGCGGCCGGTGTGGGTCGAGAAAGTCAGTGCGTTCCTGCCGGGGCAGTCGCTACCGCCGGGCATGACGGTCGCGGGCGCGGCCAATGGGCAGTTCGCACTCGATGCCTGTTTGTCGGCCGGTGTGGCTGCGGGTCTCGACGCGGCAGGGCGCTGCGGGTTTCACCGGGCACAGTTGGCGGTACCGGCGGCGGATCCGGAAAGCACGGCGGTGTCGCCGTTGTGGCGCGTGCGCGGCACCACGGGCAAGGCATTCGTCGATTTCCAGAACGACGTGTCGGCCTCCGACGTGGAGCTGGCGGAGCGCGAAGGCTTCCGCTCCGTCGAACACCTGAAACGCTACACCACGCTCGGCATGGCGACCGACCAGGGCAAAACGGCGAACGTCAACGGTCTGGCGCTGATGGCAGAGATTACGGCCAAGACGATCTCGCAAACGGGCACCACGGTGTTTCGACCGCCATATACACCGGTGTCGTTCGGCGCGCTGGCGGGGCATCATCGCGGCGAGCACTTCAAGCCGACGCGCCTGACGGCTGGGCATGCCTGGGCCAAGCGGCAGGGTGCGGTGTTCGTGGAGTCCGGTGCATGGCTGCGCGCCGCCTATTTTCCCCGGAAGGGTGAGAAGGACTGGCTGGAGTCGACGATCCGCGAAGTCAAAACTGTGCGCGGCGCGGTCGGCGTGTGCGATGTGTCGACGCTCGGCAAGATCGATGTGCAGGGGCGCGATGCCGGCAAGTTCCTCGATTTCGTCTACTGCAACACGTTCTCGACGCTGGCCGTCGGCAAGGCGCGCTACGGCGTGATGCTGCGCGAGGACGGCTTTGCCATGGACGACGGCACGACCTCACGACTGGCGGACGATCACTACGTCGTCACCACGACGACGGCGAATGCCGCCAAGGTCATGCAACACATGGAGTTCTGCCATCAGGTCCTGCTGCCGCATCTGGACGTGCAGATGATCTCCATTTCCGACCAGTGGGCGCAGTATGCGATCGCGGGGCCGAAGTCTCGCGCGGTGCTGCAAAAGGTGATCGATCCGCGTCACGACATTTCCAACGAGGCCTTCCCGTTCATGGCGGCGGGCGAGTTGTCGTTGAAGGGCGGCATTCCCGCGCGGCTGTTCCGCATCTCGTTCTCGGGCGAAATGGCCTACGAACTGGCGGTGCCGGCCGGTTTCGGCGAAGCGGCGATCATCAAGATCATGGAGGCCGGGCAGGAGTTCGGCATTGCGCCGTACGGGCTCGAAGCGCTCACCGTGATGCGCATCGAGAAGGGTCACGTGGCCGGTGCAGAATTCAACGGACAGACGACGGCACGCGACTTCGGGCTAGGCAAGATGGTGTCGACGAAGAAGGAGTTCATCGGCCGCGTCATGGCGCAGCGCGAAGCGCTGAACGAGCCGGAGCGGCCGATCCTCGTGGGCCTGAAGCCTGTGGACGATGGGTTCCGCCTGCGCTCGGGCGCGCATCTCCTCAACAGAGGGGCCGAGCCGAGCCTGGACAATGACCAGGGCTATGTCACGTCGACAACCTACTCGCCGACGCTGCAATCCTGGATCGGTCTGGCGTTCATGAAGAATGGTCGCGAGCGGACAGGCGATACGGTTCGTGCCTGGGACGCCATCCGCGGCACGGATGCCCTGGTCGAGGTCGTTGCGCCCTGCTTCTTCGATCCGAAGGGAGAGCGCCACCATGGTTGAGACCTCAATCCCACCCGGCGTATCGCCGTTGGCCGGCATCGCCAACG
Source organism: Hyphomicrobiaceae bacterium (assembly GCA_965279065.1). Lineage (GTDB taxonomy): Bacteria > Pseudomonadota > Alphaproteobacteria > Rhizobiales > Hyphomicrobiaceae > JAKAXS01. The sequence goes on along the minus strand of OZ257134.1, from coordinate 3,337,838 downwards.
TGGGACAGCGGCTGGGTCGGAGAGACGGCGCGGCGGGCGTTACCATTGCCGAGGTCACAGGTCTTGCGATCGCGTCGGTCAGTGCGCGCTCCGGTCAACGCGCGGCGTTGCTGGCGAAGGTCGAGACGCAGTTGGGCCTGGCGTTGCCGTCACAGCCGAAGAGCGTCAGCGCCGGGACTGTCAACGCGGTGTGGAGCGGCCCGGACCAGTGGCTGGTGGTGTTCGGCACCGGAGGACGAGCGCGCGTGGCAGACCTCGCCGGCGCGCTGACGGGTCTGGCTTCGGTTACGGATCAAAGCGACAGCCGGGCGGTCCTGGAAATTTCGGGTCCGCATACCCGCGATGTGCTTGCCAAGGGCGTGATGCTGGATCTGCATCCCCGCGCCTTCGTGCCTGGGGATACGGCTGTCACTCTCGTGGCACACATTGGCGCCCAGGTAACGATGACCGACCCCGCGCCGGTCTATCAATTGATGGTACCGCGCAGTTTTTGTGTAAGTTTCTGGGATTGGCTGGTCAGTTCTGCGGAAGAATATGGCATAGCGGTACAGGCGAAAGTCAGCACCAAGACGGATTAAATCGTAGGGTGTCATTGGGAAAATCTTTTGACTTAGAATAAAAAATGGCTCAGCCTAGAGTGCGACCGTCTGGCACAGACGGCTAGGCTCATACGTTGAAGCGATCCGTTCAAAGAGATCGCGAAAACGAGCGTGTACTGGGAGAGGCTGCACTCGGCACCGACCGCCAACAGGCGGCCAGGAAAATCGCCGGGGCAAAGGGAGAGCTCAACGATGTCAGAACTCACTCAAGAAGAGCGAATAGATAAGATGTATCGCGGCGACGTGCTTGGCGCGTGGTCGTTCGTGCTCGCGCTGTGGCTCGCAATGGGCTTCGTGGCGTGGGCGACGTGGGACCTGGCTCCCAACGAAAACGTGCGCTACCTGCTGCTCGGCATGGGCGCACTGGTGCTGCTGTTCAACACCGCCGCCATCGGTGCAATGGTGAAGCACTACAAGGAAGACAAGGCCTTCATCTACGGTCTGGACCTCAAGAACCTCGACGCCATGCGGCGTCGCGGCGTCATGTGAGGAGAACCGGACATGGCAAAATACATTCCTCCGCAACAGAGCAAGCTCGGGCAGGTCTTCGACGTGCTCGTCGTGCTCGCCCTCACAATCGGCGCACTCTTCATTCCGGTGGCGCTGAAAATGGCGGGCGCGACCAAGACGCCGGCGCCCATCGAAAACGCAACGTGGGAAGCGCTCGGACAGAACGCCACCATGGTCGAGCGCTGGAAGGCGCTGGGCTATGCTGAACCCGGCACGGCCGCTGACGCGGCCAGCGCCAACAATCTCATCACGGCACGCTTCGACTATTCGTTCGACTGGCTGGCACTGGCGGCCATGGCCGCACTGGTGATCGGCTACTTCGTGATGGTCGTGCGGTTCTCCGACAAGGAGTACCGCGAGGTCATCAACGAGAAGTTCGGCGAGAAGAGATAGGAGAGCGAGCCATGGATTACTGGAACTACGCAGAATATGCGGCGTGGGGTATCTCGGCTTTGCTGGGGCTCCACATGATCATCGATTGGTTGCGCACCGACACAACCTATTCGGAAGACGTGCTGACGTCATCGCGCGAAGGCGAAGTCGAAGCCGTCGCAGAAAAACACAAGCTGTAAGGGAAACGTCATGGCAGTTGCACAAGCTGCGGGCGCAGTCCCGCATACTACAGAACGCGTCAGCCTGCTGCGCGTGCTCGGCCCGGCCCACGTCTGGGCCCTGGGCGTGGGCATCGTGCTCGTCGGCGAATACATGGGTTGGAATTTCGCAGTCGGCAAGGGCGGCGCGTATGCCGCACTGGTCGCCTGCTGGATGGCCGGCCTGCTCTATACCTGCGTGGCGATGATCGACTCGGAGGTGACGTCGACCGTCGCTGCCGCGGGCGGCCAGTACGCGCAGGCCAAGCACATCATCGGACCGCTCATGGCGTTCAATGTCGGGCTGTTCCTGGTGTTTGCCTACACGATGCTGGAGGCCGCCAACGCGGCGACCGTCGGCTTCCTGGTGGATACGGTGGCAAAGATGGCCGGCCACGAGGGCGTGGATCAGCGGCCGTTCATCGTGCTGTCGATCATGTTCCTGGCATGGCTCAACTACCGCGGTGTGCTGGCGACGCTGACGTTCAGCCTCGTCATCACGGCGTTCGCCTTCATCGCCATCGTCGTGCTGTTCTTCGCCGTACAGCCCTGGAGCGCTGACTCGCCGCTGCGTCATGCGGAGCTGATCACCAAGGAGTTGCCTTACGGCTGGCTCGGTGTGTTTGCGGCCTTGCACTTCGGCCTGTGGTACTACCTCGGTGTCGAAGGCACGACGCAGGCGGCCGAAGAAGTGCGTTCGCCATCGCGGGCGCTGCCCTACGGCACGATGGCGAGCATGATCACGCTGGCGATCGCGGCGACGCTGACGTGGTACGTTTGCGCCGGCCTGATGCCTTGGGAATACCTCGGTCAAGCCGGCGTGCCGCTGTTCGACGCGGCGCGCCTGACGGGCAGCATGTTCCTGATGTGGCTGCTCGGCATCGGCACGCTGTTTGCGACGCTGGCCTCGGCCAACGGCTGCATCAACGACGCCTCGCGCGCCTGGTTCTCGCTGGGCCGCGACCACTACCTGCCGGCCTGGTTCGGCGCCGTGCATCCCAGCTATCGCACGCCCTACCGCTCGATCATCTTCCTGATCCCGGTGGCGGCGCTGTTTGCGCTGAAGGTGCCGCTCGACCAGATCATCACGTTCTCGATCCTGTCGGGGCTGCTCGGCTACACGTTCATGCCGATCAACATGATCATGTTCCGCAAGAAGTGGCCGCTGGACACGATCAAGCGCGGCTACGTGCATCCCATGCATCCGTTGCCGGCACTCGTGCTCATCGCGCTGTGCGCGTTGACGTACTTCGCGGTGTTCCTGGGTTATGGCACGCAGCTGATTGCCATGATGGTGTTCTATATCATCGTGTCGCTGTGGTTCCACTTCTGGCGCTACCGCTTCGTCAAGCGCAGCGACCAGTTCACGATGCCGTGGCCACGTCCGAACGGGTACTGAGGCGATCGATAGAAAAGCGTGTGGCCGGCCTGGTGCCGGCCACACCTGTTTCCGGTGAGGCATGAACGAAATCGTTGCGGCAGGACTGGCAGCGCTGGTCGTCTGGTTCGCCTGGCGGACGTGGCGGGAAAGCGTACGGTCTACGGCCGGCCGCGCCCAGCTGCTCGCCGGTCTCAGCGATGTGCTGGTTGACATCAAAGAAACGCGCCTGCCCTCAGGCTACCGGAAGGTGACGGGCACGTATCGCGGGCAGCCGGCGATCATCGAGCCGATCGTCGACACGCTCAACGTGCGCAAGCTACCCGTGCTGTGGCTGATGGTGACGGTGCCCGGGGCGGTACCCGTTCGCGCCACGTTCGACCTGATGATGCGGGCGACGGGGATGGAAGTCTTCTCCAATTACCGGGACCTCGACCATTCGATCGGCACGCCCAAAGGCTTTCCGGAATGGGCGGGCATCCGCACGGACGATCCGACGGGGCTGCCCGCGGCGGAGATTTTTGCGCCGTACCTGACGCGTTTTCACGAGGGCACCGGCAAGGAACTCCTCGTGACGCCAAAAGGGCTGCGCATGGTGCTGATGGCGGACGAGGCGGATCGTGGCGGCTATCTCATTTTCCGCGATTCTCGTTTTGGCGTGGAGCGGCTGGCGCCCGAGATCGTGCGCGGCGTGCTCGATGACCTGCACGCGTTGCGTGGCGATCTTGCGGCTCGGCACGAGACGCGAGCGGAGGCGTCATGACGAACGTCAATCAGCCGAGCAAGTCTGCTGCCAAGCCATGGCATCCATATCTCGTGCTGGCAGCGGCGCTGGTGTTGCCGGGAATGGGCCACGTGCTGGCCGGCAAACCGCTGAAGGGCCTGCAGTTCGCATTTTTCATCGTGCTGTTCGGGTTTCTCACGACGCAGATCGCGCCGCCCGAGGCGACGTTCATCGGGCGTCATGCCGGTGGCGTATTCGTGTGGTGCCTGTCGGTGCTCGACGCCTACCGTCTCGCGCGTCTGCGCTGGGAAGCGTGGCGGCGGGGGTAGGTAGCCGATTAAGTGCCGGGGCCGACAGGGAAGGTCTGTTCGTAGACCGCCTTCTTGGTGTCCACGGCAACAACCTTCAGCGAGCCGGCGCCGTTCAGATCGAAATTGAAGTCGATCACCGGATCTTCGGAGACGGAGATGCCGTTCTCCATTTGCATCACGACGTCGTTGCCCTGGCGGACTTCGAGCTTCTCGATGATGTGCACGGGCCAATAGAGCAGCGTCACCTGGTCCATCTGCAGGCCGGTGAAGTTCGGATGCTTCACTTCCAAGCGGGCGCGGCGATGAATCTGGGTGCTGTTGGTGCTGGCTGCGTCGGTCAGCTCGGCGAGCTTCATCTTGCCCATGTTGGCGGCAATTTCCTCGGCGTTGCCGTTCGGCGGGGCCGAGCAGGCGGACTGGCCGCCAGCGTAACGCACGTAGGCTTGCGCCATGTACAGCTCGCCGTCGCTCGCCTCGACCACGGCGCGCACGTTGGTCTTGCGGTTGAAGCGGAAGTTCATGTTGACGCCGACGTGGGCGCGGCCGGGGCCAGGACGCAGCACGGTGGCGACGGGGGAGGGATTCTCGTCGATGATGATCGTGATGGCCTTGACGCTGCGGCCGTCCGCAAACGTGGCGTCGACGCCGATGGGCACGGCGCGTTGGTCTTCCGGACGGAAGGGAGCCTTTAGCGTCATGACGCCGGCGCCGTCATGAATGACGCGCTGGCCAAACACTTCCGGACGGATGTTGTCCCACGCCGATTGTGCACTGGCAGAGACAGGGGCCAGCATCACGGCTAGGCCGGCGATGATAACGGATGACAGAAGTGAAGGCACAGCGTGCAGCGCGCGCATCATTTCAGGGCCCTTGCTTGCGGTTCGGAGCTTGCCAGTTCGGTTGGCAAGATGTCCCGCCGCGGACGGGAAATGTCAACGTCGTAGCGATTTGCGAGTGCGAACAAGGGGCTGGCCGGTCGGTTGCGACGGCACTTGAATCGAATTCGTTGCATCCGTCTCGTTGCGCCGCAGCAATCAACTCACGTGTCTGCGGTTTTCTGGCGCCAGGCCGTGTACTCCTCAAGCATGCCGCGAGCAATTTCCCGCTCGCCCATGATGACGGTGTCGGCACCAAGATCGGTCAGATGCTCCACCTCGTCGTCGGAGTGGGCGCGGGCGATGATGCGGATGCCGGGGTTGGCCTGGCGGGCCTGCTCCACGACCTGGCCGGCCTCGAAGGCGTCGGGGATCGCAATAATGACGGACGCGGCCTGAGCGATATTGGCTGATTTCAGAGCTTCACCGGCGGCGGCGTTGCCGGAGAAGGCCTCAACACCGGAGTTCTGCAACCGGGCGACGGCTTCGTCGGAGGCTTCGATAGCGACGAAGGGTTCTCCAGCATCCAGGAAATCCTGGCCGATGAGGCTGCCGACCCGGCCATAGCCGACCAGCACGACGTGACCGGTCTTGTCGGTTTTCTTCGGAGGTCTCGGTGCTGCAGGTGCGGGCGGCTTGGGTGTGGGTGCCGGTGTGCTGGCGGCAGGCGGCGGAGCCGGAACGGCCTCGTCCTCGTCTTCGCGCTGGTTGATGCGGTCGACGAGCGCGAAGATCACCGGATTGAGCAGAATGGAAATGATGGCGCCGGCGAGGATGAGGTCGCGGCCTTCTGGCGGCAGCAGTTTCAATGCGACACCGAGCTCGGCGAGGATGAAGGAGAATTCGCCGATCTGCGCAAGGCTCGCGGAAATCGTCAGCGCGGTCGACGCGGGGTGGCGGAAGGCGCGGACGATGAGGTAGGCGGCGGCCGACTTCACGATGATGATGATGAACAGCGTGGCCAGCATCGGCCATGGATCGCGCAGGATGCTGCCGGGATCGAACAGCATGCCGACGGAGACGAAGAACAGTACCGCGAATGCATCGCGCAGAGGCAGGGACTCTTGCGCCGCGCGCTGGCTGAGCGGGGATTCGCTCAGGATCATGCCGGCGAAGAAGGCGCCGAGAGCCAGGGAGACGCCGAACAGCTTGGCGGCGCCAAAGGCGACGGACAACGCGAGTGCGAGCACGGCCAGGCGGAACAGCTCGCGCGACCCGGTGTGGGCAACCCAATGCAGCACCCAGGGGATGAAGCGGCGGCCGATGACCAACATGAAGACGAGGAACAGCACGACCTTGACGACCGTCAGGGCGAGAATGCCGGGCAAGCCCAATCCGAGGTGATCCGCGATCGGATCGGCGGCCATGCCTTCGGTACTGCCGCCGAGCAACGGGGCCAGGGCCGGCAGTAGAACGAGGGCCATGACCATGGCCAGGTCTTCGACGATGAGCCAACCGACGGCGATGCGGCCGCGATCGGTCTCCATCAAGTGGCGTTCCTGGATGGCGCGCAGGAGAACCACGGTGCTGGCGACGGATAAGGCCAGGCCGAAGACCAGACCGGCGCCGAGCGACCAGCCGATGACGTACGCCAACAGCGCGCCGAATACTGTCGCGACAGCGATCTGGACGATGGCGCCGGGAACGGCGATGGCGCGAACGGACAAGAGATCCTTGAGAGAGAAGTGCAAGCCGACGCCGAACATCAGCAGGATGACGCCGATCTCGGCCAGCTCGGAGGCGAGAGCCTGATCGGCAACGTAACCCGGCGTGAAGGGGCCGATGGCGACGCCCGCCAGCAGATAGCCGATCAGTGGCGGTGCCTTGAGGCGGTGGGCGAGAGCGCCGAAGACGAAGGCCAGCGTCAGGCCTCCGACGATGGTTGCGATCAGCGGCGTGTCATGCGGCATGCGGGAATGGTCTCAAGATCGATTGCGCCAGGGCGGTAGTGACTGCGGACACCATACATCGTAATCAAAACGGCTCACGTCTAGGAGCGGAATCGATACGTCTGAGACGTTGACGTCTGATATGCGATCGATGTGAAGGCGTCGCGCCATCATCGTTTGCTGCGCGACAGGACGTCCATCAATTCAGCGATCTTGGCGCGCTGGTCGGCTTTGTTGCCGCTGGCGATGGCGTGCTCGACACAGTGCGAGACATGATCCTGCAGAATCGCATCCTCGACACGATGCAAGGCCGCCTGAACCGCTGCTATCTGCGTGATGATATCGATGCAGTAGCGCTTGTCGTCGACCATCCTGGCGATGCCGCGCACCTGGCCTTCAATCTTGCTGAGACGTTTGACGCACGTCGCGGCGGTGTCGTTATCCATGCTTGACGTATACCCTGGTGGGGTATAAATGTCAAACGATGATACCCCCTGGGGGTTTGAGTTCGAGAGCGAGAAGGCCGGACATGACCGCACACGACGCAGCGCACCATGGCAAGCAGAGCTGTTGCTCGGGACAGCAGCCCGCAATGGCGATCGACCCCGTTTGCGGGATGCAGGTCGATCCGCACACGGCAAAGCATCAGGCGTCACATAACGGGCGTACGTATTACTTCTGCAGCGGCGGGTGCCGGGGCAAGTTCGTCGCCGATCCCGAACGCTATCTGGACGGGCGGGACGCAGAGCCGGTTCCGGTCGGAGCCACCTACACCTGTCCAATGCATCCCGAGGTGCGTCAGGACGGGCCCGGTGCGTGCCCGATCTGCGGCATGGCGTTGGAACCGGAAACGGTGAGCGCCGATGCCGGGCCCAATCCCGAACTCCGGGACATGACGCAGCGGCTGTGGATCGCGCTGGCGTTGGCCGCTCCGGTCGTCGTGCTGGAAATGGGCGGACATCTCGCCGGGCTGCATCATGTCATCGGATCGAAGTTCGGCAACTGGCTGCAGCTGGCGTTTGCGACGCCAGTGGTGTTGTGGGCCGGCTGGCCGTTCTTCGTTCGCGGCGTGGCTTCGGTGCGCAGCGGCAACCTCAACATGTTCACGCTGATTGCGCTGGGCACGGGCGTGGCCTGGGCCTACAGCGTGGTGGCAACCGTGCTGCCGGATGTGTTCCCTGCCGGCCTTCGTGCCGCCGACGGGTCGGTGCCGGTGTATTTCGAGGCTGCGGCCGTCATTACGGTTCTGGTCCTGCTCGGACAGGTGCTGGAGCTGAAGGCGCGCGACAGCACCAGCGGCGCGATTCGCGCGCTGCTCAACCTCAGCCCGAAGACCGCGAGGCGCGTTTCGCCTGATGGGCGCGAGGACGAGATCAACGTCGCTGATATCGCGGTGGGCGACCTGCTGCGCGTGCGGCCGGGCGAAAGCGTGCCCGCCGACGGCATCGTGACCGAGGGGGACAGCACGGTCGACCAGTCGATGGTCACCGGCGAGTCGCTGCCAGTGCGCCGTGCGGCCGGCGCGGTGGTGATCGCCGGTACCCTCAACCAGACGGGATCGCTCGTCGTTCGGGCGGAGAAAGTCGGGCGCGAAACGATGCTCGCCCGCATCGTGCAGCTGGTGTCGGACGCGCAACGCAGTCGCGCGCCGATCCAGCGCCTGGCTGATCGCGTGTCGGCCTGGTTCGTGCCAATGGTGCTGGCGGTGTCGCTGCTGGCTTTCGCGGCGTGGTCGATCTGGGGGCCGCCGCCGGCCTTCTCCCACGCGCTGATCGCGGCCGTTTCCGTGCTCATCATCGCGTGCCCGTGTGCGCTCGGACTGGCGACGCCGATGTCGATCATGGTCGGCGTCGGGCGCGGCGCGCAGTCGGGCATCCTCATCCGCAACGCGGAGGCACTGGAACAGCTGGAGACGGTCGATACCATCGTCGTCGACAAGACGGGGACGCTGACGGAAGGCAAGCCGAAGGTGACGGCGATCAGGCCCATTGCGGATCTCTCGGAACGCGACCTGCTGCAAATGGCGGCGAGCGTGGAGCGTCTGAGCCAGCATCCGCTGGGCGCGGCGATTGCGGCGGCCGCAGACGAGCAGAGCCTGCAAATCCTGCCTGCTGAGGATTTTTCGGCACCCTCGGGCAAGGGTGTCTCGGCGATGGTCGGTGGGCGGCGCGTCGTAATCGGCAATGCGCGCATCATGGGAGAAGCCGGGATCGACGTGGCGGCAGCCGAGGCTGACGCCGACCGGTTGCGGAAGGACGGGGCGACGGTGGTGTTCGTCGGCGTCGACAGCAAATTTGCCGGTACGATCGCGGTCGCCGATCCCGTCAAGGCGACGACGCAGGCGGCATTGCAGGCATTGCGTAATAGCGGTGTCAAAGTCGTGATGCTGACGGGAGACAACGCCACCACGGCTGCGGCCGTGGCACGTTCGCTGGGCATTGCCGACGTCGAGGCAGACGTTCTGCCGGAGGGCAAGGCTCACGTCGTGCAGCGCCTGCGTGCTGAGGGCCGTGTCGTTGCAATGGCGGGTGATGGCGTCAACGATGCGCCGGCGCTAGCCGCAGCCGACGTGGGCATAGCCATGGGCACTGGAACGGACGTGGCAATCGAGAGCGCCGGCATCACGCTCGTGACGGGCGATCTTTTCGGCATCGTGCGGGCGCGCCGCCTGTCGCAGGCGACGATGGGCAACATCCGGCAAAATCTGATCTTTGCGTTTGCCTACAATGCGGCCGGCGTGCCGATCGCGGCGGGGCTTCTTTATCCCGTGTTCGGGGTGTTGTTGTCGCCGGTGATTGCAGCGGCGGCGATGGCATTGTCGTCGGTCAGCGTGATCGGCAATGCGCTGCGCTTGAAGAGCATCAAGCTGTAAGACACGAAGAACCCGCTGCGCGATCTGCACAGCGGGTTTCGATGTCGTCATGCCGCGTTACTGCTGGGGTGCAGGGGGTGCGGGTGCCTGTTCGGGCTGGCTCTCGGGAGCAGGAGCCGGGCCAGGCGATGGTGCGGCTTCGGGCTGAGCGCTAGGAGCGGGAGCCGCCGCGCTGCCGGATTCACCGGTGCTCGCACCCGTGCTAGCCGGCGGAGTCGTTTCTGCCGGCGGGGTCGGCTGCGTGCTTTCAGACGTCGTGACCGGCGGGGATGCCGTCGAATTTGATGCCGTATCGGTGTTGGAAAACATTCCGGCTACGGCAAGTGCGACCAAGAATGCCGCAACGAGGGCCAGCGGAATGATGTAGCGGGCCGAATTTGCGGGTGCCGTGTCCATGCGCCTGGGGTCATTGGGATCATTCGGATCAGGATATGCCATGAAATCCTCCATACACGCTGCGTCTTACGGGCAATCCTCTGCACAGCTTGGGAGTAGAACGGCCGATCGGCCGGATAGGTTCCTGCCGTAGTTGGCAGCGGCCCCAGTTCAAGGGGACAACGTGCGGCATGGACGCGAGGTCCGCGTGGTGCCATTGCGACCAATCTTCGATTGCATCGTGTGCCGCGAATAAACGTCTCGTTTGTTTCCGGAGACCGCTTTACCGCGATGCAACCGTTGGGCGACGGCGCGGTTATGCGGTGAAGCACGGGTCAGCCTGCTGGGAGAATCATTACATGGATGACGGCCAGACCTTGCGCGCAGAGCTTGCGCGCGACTTCGCCTTGGAGGCGACCGACCTCTCGCCGGAGCTGCAGCTCTGCATCGCGCGCCTTGAGGAACTGCGACGTCGCGAGGCTGATCCGGACGACGCAAGCATTCGCATCGCGCCGAAGGTCTTTCCACTGCGAGCCCCGGCGAGCGACTACCCGATCGAACTCAGTCTGGTGTCGGGCCTCAATACCGAAATCGCGGAATTGCGGGCCAAGGCATACGAACGTGCGGGCTGGATTGCTGACGAGGCCGTGATTGTCGCCGACGAGTTCGACCGACTGTCGACGGCAATTGTCGTGGCGGCGACCTCCGGCGGCCGGCTGGTCGGCACCATTCGCGTCAGTGTGAAGATCGGCGGACAGGTTTCCGCAGGTATGCCCTGCGAGCTGGAATTTCCAACAAAGCTCGGCGAGATTGGCCGCGCTCTTCCCGACGGACGGTTCGCGGAATTCTGCCGGGTCGCCGTCGATCCGGATATCTCCAGCCGGTCTTTCCGGACGACGCTTTACGGAAGCCTGGTGCGCGCCGCAGTGATGGTGGCATGGGCAGCCGAGGTCGACTACGCCCTCGTGGCGGTCCACTCGGCGATCTCGCGGTTCTATCAGCATATGTGCGGGTTCCAGCGTCTGGCGACGTCGCGGGGCTACGGCATCATCAAGCAGCCGACACACTTGCTTGGCGCGGACTTCGATGCGCTGGTGCGGCGGAGCAGCGAACGCAGCGGCTTTTTCCACATCGGCCGCGACGAGGTGATCCGCGTCGGGGAACACCTGCGCAGAGCCCATCCGGCCCTCTGGGTGCCCACCGCGTAGTATTACAGGCCGCGACCAATCCAATAGGAGCTGGCTAGCATGAGGATCGGCTTTCAACTCGAGCCGCGGGGCTGACGGCGGTGCCCGCGCTGAAGCGAACGAGGGCCGGCAAGGTCGCAGGGCTCTACCTCAGCGGCGGCGTGAGCAGGATCAAGGCTCCTGCCGATCGCCTGACTTTCACGTTTGCCGGCGTGACGGGCGACGGTCATGCGGGCATGACGCGACCGGCGGGTGTGCGCGAGCCGGGTTTCAAGCGCGGTACCGAGATTACCAACTTGCGTCAGGTCTCGCTGGTCAGCGTCGAGGAGCTGGCCGACATCGCGGAACGCATGGGGATTGCCGGAATCGATCCCGGCTGGGTGGCTGCCAACGTCGCGATCGAAGGTGCCGGGCCGATCACGCAATTTCCCACCGGTACGATCATTCGCTTTCTGCCTTCGGGGGCCAGCATCTATGTCACCGAGCTGAACTCACCGTGCTCTCTGGCGGCAAAAATGATCGGCAAGGCAGGCGGCTTCGATAAGGACCAGACGTCGCAATTCGTCCGACACGCGATGGGGCGACGTGGCCTGGTGGGCATCGTCTACGCAGAAGGCGTCGTGTCGGTGGGCGATGGCGTGGAGACGATCGTCACGCGGCCGGAACTGCCGAGCTGATCGCGTCCGGCGCTCCGGCTGCCATTCGTACCTGGAAAACGAAGCCGTCCGGGCGATAGGTTCGTTCGGCGCTGGCGCGCAGGTCGGCGAGTAGCCGGTCGATGAAGCGGGTGCCGAAGCCGTGAGTCGTCGGTGTAATGATCTGCGGGCCGCCATGCTCCTGCCATGTGAGGGTCAGCTCATCATTGAGCTTCGTGCACAAGATCGACACCTTGCCATCGTTCGATGACAGCGCGCCGTATTTCGCGGCATTGGTCGTCAGTTCGTGCAGGATCAGTCCCATGTTGCGTGCCTGGTTGTCGCGCAGGACGAGGGGATAGCCGCTGACATCGTAGCGGGTGCTGTCGTAGCTGGACATGACGCTGCGTACAATTTCGGTTAGGGGAACGGCAAGTTCCGGCGAGGCCATGAGCAGCTCGTTGGCCTTGGCGAGGGCGCCGAGCCGGCCGTTGATGCTTTTGGCGGACTCCCTATCGTCCTTCAGACCCTGGGAGACGATGGACTGAGCCACGGCGAGCGTATTGCGGTTGCGGTGCTGCATTTCCATCACGAGGAGATTGCGGCGGTCGTCCTCCATCGTCAGGCGCTGCAACAGACCGCGGTAGCTGGCGGTAATCCAGACCAACAGAACGGCCATGGCGACAAAGAAGGTCATGTTGAACAGCTCGTCGAAGCTGAGCGTCGGGAAATATGTGTCGCGCGAGATGAATATCGACCAGACGACGAGTACCGAAGCGAGGCTGGCAAGGAGACCGGGCTTGACGCCACCATACAGCGTGGCGGCCAGAACGGCGGGGTAGAACGTCGGAAACAACAGGGCCCGTTCGCTCAGGAAGGAGGCGCCTCCGCGTAACAGGGCCGCCAGAAGGACAGCGGCAATGGCCATGCCGTAGCGCTGCGCGTGGCCTGACCTGAATCCGGCGATCACGAAGCGCGCTATCGGGTCAAGACGTTGGAGCCGGCTGTAATTCATTAACAATATATCGGTGGCGGACGGTCGACATCCTATCCTACGGACGAGCCATCGGCATAGATGCCTTGCCACACCGCCCGGAGGGGAGGATCCGTGCAAGTCGTTTACAAGTTCCCGCCATGCGACCTGTGACGTTGCCTCAGCCGCCGTGTGGCGACGAGCTACTTCCCCGCCATCATGCCGCCTTGCGACGGGTCGGTGGCACGGAGGCTCTCGACATTGGCGATCACGGCTTTGACCTCTTCTACGGCAAGGCCGATATAGCCCTCCGGCTGCAATAGAGTATCGAGTTCCGCCGGTGTCAGGATCTGGGAGATGGTCGCATCGCCAAGCAAGGCCGTGCGGAAGTCGGTCTTGGTCTCCATCGCCTTGTGAATGAGAGCGCGAACCTTCTCGTCAGCATCATTCTTGCCGAGTTTGGCGGAGAGCGCGAAGACGATGCGTTGCGCGACGATCATCCCCTTGGTCTTGGTCAGGTTCTCTCGCATGGCTTCGCGGTTGACCTGCAGCTCGCCCAGGAGTTCCTTCGCCGTCTTCAGGTTGGTCTCCGACTTGATCGAGATTTCTTCCAGAACGGCATTTGGGCCGGACGTGTTGTCGCGTTCGAAAAAGTTCACGACGTCATCCAGCACGACTTCAGCCAGGCGTGGGATCGTGCGCGCCGACTGGATCAGCGCCTCGGACTTGCTGGGGTTGATCTTCTGCGCCATGGAGCTGCTGGAGACGGAGTCCGGGTCGCGGCGCTCTTCTGTCTCGCCGATGTCCGTCGTCTGAAGCAGGAACAGCTCCTGGCCGATGTGGCCAAACGATTTGCTGACGAGGGCCAGGTTCAACGCGTACGCGGCATAGACGTCGCGTGAGCCGTGCCAATCGTCCGGATAGGGCGCCTGCAGCCCCAGTTCCCTGGCGAACGACTTCTCGATATCGATGGCCCGGTCGCCCAGACCGGCGTAGGTGCCGACCGCACCCTTCAGAATGACGGAGCGCTGCAGCTCGCCCAGAGAGACTTTGAGACGCTCGATGTTGCGACGGTTCTCGCCGATCCAGCCGGCGACCTTCTTGCCGAACGTAATCGGCAGGGCGTGCTGACCCAAAGTCCGGCCGGGCATCACCGCGTCCTGGTTGGCGAGAGCCAGCTTGATCAGGACGTCCTCGATTTCGCGCAAGTGGCCGATTAGTACGAGGGACGCGCGACGCAGCTGCAGTGTCTGGGCGGTGTCGTAGATATCGACGGTGGTGGCGCCGTAGTGGAGGTACTGTTGCGCGTCGGCGTCGAGCGACTTTCGCCAGACGTTGAGAAGGGCGACCATGCGGTGCTGCACGATCTTGCGTTCGGCCTTCACAGCCTCGCTCGGGGCGAAGCGGATATTGGCCTTGCGGGTAATCTCGTCGGCGGCCGCCTGAGGGATGGCGCCGTGCGCGGCCTGGGCCCGGGCCAGTGCGGCCTCGATGTCCATCACGATCTGATTGGTCTGGTCGACATCGAAGATCGCCTTGACCGCTTCGCCTTGTGCCGTATGGGCGGCGTCTTGCGCGGCAGCCAGTACCACGGTGGCCGCCAGAAGCAGCGCGGCGGCGGAAGCGACAATTCCATTGCGAAATGCGTGGGGTCGAAACGAAGCGGACACGTGAGGGTCTCCTAAGGGAGCAGCAACGGCAAGGATCAGGATTCCGGTGGGCGGCGTCCAGCCATTACCGCTGCACCAGCCGGCGCCATGCGATCGGCCTCATGACCGATACCTGGGACTTCGATCTTGTGCCAGGCAAAGGGGGCGCCCATGCGGGCGGCAACGGCGCGGGCGCGATCGAAATAGAAGTGACCGCGTTCAAAACGCGTTCGGCCCTGGGCCGCGGCCTCCGGCTCGTCGCGTAGGCCGCTGTAGTTGGTGTCAGCGGTGCCGAGCAGCAGCGTGTAGTTGCAGCCGAAGGCGGCGCGCAAGGTGCGGGCGGCAATCGGCGCGCCGCCGAGGCCGTAGGGATACTTGTACTCGGCGTCCGGCAGCATGTACCAGCCGGGATTGGCGGAGACGGCGTGATCGACCATGCGGCAGCCGGACTGCAGCACATAGCGCTGCACGAACTGAGAGCCGGCGCCGTGACCGAAGATGCTGAACTTGCGCTGGTTGGAGCCGAGCTTGCGGACGGCGGACGCGAAGGCCTGCTCGACGACATAAAACGCGGTCTGCTGCCAGGGCTTTTCCTGCAACGTCTTCTGGCTGTGGGAATTGCCCAGATTGTAGGACCAGGCTCCGGGCCACTTCTCCGACGTGAATTCCGGCACGAGCAAGATGGCGCCGTAGCGTTCGGCGAGGGGCTGCCAGGTGTCGTAGTAGTCGAAGGACAGGTGGCGGTAGGCCTCGCGCCGCGTGCCGTGCATGACGATCCAGATCGGGCTGTCGGACGTCGCGGCGGCAGGGCGGTAAGTGTAAACCGAAACCGGGCCGCGCGGCACGTTGTCGACTTCGAACTCGCCTTCGCCCACAGGGATAGCAGCTGCGTCGTTGCCGGAGCGGCGGTCGAAAGCGGACGCGGGGAGGGCGAATGCCGTTGCGGCAAAGGCGGTGGCGGCGATCAGGCTGATGGCCCGGGTCATTTTCGTATCCAATATCGAGGCCGGCATGGGTGCGTGTTTCATCCTGGCGCCTCTCAAAACTTGATCCGCGCACCGGCGTAGCCGATGGTGATGTCCGTTAGTGGAACGGGGCTCGCGAATGACGTCGTCGGATTGCAGGGATTTCCGCGGCAGATTACACCCTCGGTATCGAAGCGGAAGTGGCGAACGCCCATGTAGACGTCCATCGCTGCCGCGTCGACATTCTGGCTGATGGCCGCGCCCACCATCTGCAACCGGCTGTCCGTCACTTCCCGCAAGCCGGCCTCGCGCAATCCGGTCAGGGCGTCATCCACCTGGGCGAATTCGCCATAGACCGAGGTGTCGCCGATCGAGGAGAAGGCGCGGCGGATGCCGGATGCCGTGTACAGGTAGTCGATTGCCGGGCGGTTTCTCACTGGACCTGCGACGCCGACGGTGTTTTCGCCGAAAACCGTCTGCTGGGAATCGCTGGAGCCGTCGAAGGTGCGGTGGACATAGGCTGCCGTCCCGAACAGTCCCGATGGCACGTGCAGAAGGCTTGCCGATCCCTTCCATTCCTTGCGATCGCGACGCTCCGGTGAGCCATCGGCAAAGGTTTCGCCGCCGGCATCGCGGTCATTCAGCCAGCCGGCACCGAACCGCCACTTCCAATCATTGTAGTTGAGGCTGTGTTCGACGGCGACGTCGACAAAGTCGTTCTCGCCCCAGGCGAACGCCGTGTTGATGTTGCCCCATTGACCGCTAAGCCGTGGCGCGTCGTAGCGCACGACGTTGCGACGGAGCGTGTCGACCGAGGCGCCGGCGGCAAATTCGTCCAATGCGGTCGTGAAGGCGCCGCTGATTATAAGGTTCTCGTCAGCCGGCAATTCCGGGCGGTCTGACCGACGCACGAACAGGTTGCCGCCAATCGTGGCGATGTTGGCGGCGCCCGGCATGATGCCGCCGACGTCCTTGAGGATGATGTCGTCCGTTGCCGGCGACGTCAGCCCCACGTGCACCATGCCGTACGCGTTGCTGCGCAGCCACCAGGCTGAATGGCGCAATTCGATCTGATTTTCGCCGTTGTCGGACTGCTGGGTGACGTCATTTGCTGCCGTGTCGTCGAGACCCACGGACAGGAAGTACCCTGCACTCCAGCCGCGCGCGATTTTGGCTCCGCCGCGGAACTCAAGACGGGATCTGGCGGCCGTGTTGTCGACGATGTAGGCATCCTGGGACACGCCGTCATCCCACGCCATGATCATGCGATTGATCGAGCCGGAGACTTCCAGCGTGAGCTTGTCGTTGCCCTTTCGCGCGGCGGATTCTTCGAGCGCGGCGATGCGCTCTTCGACTTCAGTGTAGGTTGCGGCATCGGCCGTCGACACGGGTGTCAGGCCACCCTGCGATGGGGAGGCATTTTCAAGCAGGAACGTCAGTCCAAGCGAGCCGCCGTAGAAGTAAGTGTCGCCCTTGGCGCGCAGGTTGCGGTCGTCGAGATCGGCGGCGCTGGCGTAGTGAGTGACGGCTTCGCTGACGTTGTTCAGCCAGAGAAATTGTCCGGACGCCGACAGCAAGACGCCGTCTGCCAGCTTGAATTCCAGTCGCGGATTGAACTCGATGCCCTGCGCGAACACGTCGCCGTCCAAGGACTTGTCATAGCTGCGCAGGTCGGGCCGTGTCTCCGAGACGAAGGTCCGCCGGCGGTCGACGAAGTTGTTGAACAGACCCGCCTTGATGCTGCCGCCGAGGCGGATGCTGTCGCCCAGGTCGAACATGTGTTCCAGCCCGAGCTGCAGGCCCAGCAGGCGGTTGTCGGTGCGGATCGTCACGTGATCGCGCGCTGTGCCCGCCGGGGGAATGGCACCTGCGTCAGCCGTGGTCGCGCTGAAGTCTTCGCCGAAATAGAGGGCGCGCGCTCCTACCAGCAGGCCCGGTATGCCGAAGGGGCGCACGATGTTGGCTTCGCCGCCGAACAGCCGCGTCTGGTGCGAGACGGCCATGCCGTCGATGTCGTCGGATGCGGTCTGAACCGGTATGTCGTTGCCCGGCAGGCCCTCATAAATGGCGTCGGTATCGAAGTTCACGTTGGGTTGATTGAACCCGAACTTCTTCACGTTCTTGCCGATCGGATCCATGTAGAAGCCGGAGAACTCGACCGGCTGATCGAACAAATCCGCCTGAAGCGTGCCGCGGACGCCTGCCGCGAGCTTGTCGGTGTCGAGTTCGGAGGAATTGAATCGGACGAACGTGTTGCCGGTTTCTCCCTGCTTGGTAAAGGGGACATTGGGTAGATCCTTGCGGCGCAGCAGCATACCTTCGATGTTCAGCACTGCCCTGTCGGATTGCGGTTTCTTCAGCTCGGCCGCCTGATCCTCCACGGATCCTTTTCCGCTGCTATCTTCGAGCGGTTCGTCATCAGTTTCATCGCCGCCGTCTGCGAAGGCCATTGACGGGACCAGCGTGAAAGCCATGACCGAGGCCAGGCAGACGCCGCCGAGGATGCGCATCCAGTGGTGCAGAGTTCTACGCAGAACGTGCGGCATCATTGGCCCCGACTCTCTTCTTTATTTGTTCGCAGCCTGCGCCGGCCGCGCTCCCTTGCTGACTTTTGCCTCGGGGCGGCGAAAAGCGGCATTCGAATTAGCGGATCGATCAATCAGAAAATTTCGTGAGGCGCCGAATCAGCACGTGATTCCAAGGCTCTGGAACTTGCGTCGGGAAATTCGACGCGCGTTGGAATCAAGGCGTGTCGTGATCGAGATGCATCACTTCGGCGGGCGACATGCTTAACGGTGCCGGATCTGCTCGACACTCGTGACCGGCGCGGTCTCGTTGGCGAGAAGCTCGACGGCGGCGAAGTTTTCCGAGCTCCAGCGATCCGGTTCCAGAGGCCGGAACACGACGTTGCTCAGATCAAGACCGCGCGCGCTCAGGCGGTCGAACACCGTCGTGCCGCCGCCGTCGATGGCGATCTGCATGGCCATCAGGGACGACTTCGTCTCGACAGAATATTTGCCGCTCTCGCCGCTGGCGCGCATGAAATCGTTCAGCTGCTGGCGCCAGAGCTGTTCCGGCCAAAGACCGACCAGGTCTTCGCCGGCGAGATCGGCGCCAGTGATCTTCGTGCTTGATGCCAGCGGATGATCCTTGGCGAGCACGGCTTCGAGACGGAGCTTGAACAGGGGGCAGTTCTCGATCTCGACGAGTTCATGCGTGACCGGCAGCGAGGCGATGGCGAGATCGAACGAGCGCATGCCGATGAGGTTGTCGAGATCGAAACGCGACAGCACGTCGACGGTGCAGCGTAGGCGCGGGTTCTCTCGCCGCATCAGTGACAATGCCGGCGAGATGATGCCCTGGGCAATGCGCTGGGTGGTGATCAGCTTGAACTGCTTGTCGCTGGTCTGGATATCCTTGGCGATCTTGGGAATTTCCTCCAGACCCGCCAGGATGTGACGCGTTCCGGCGTAGAAGGCGGAGCCCTTCTCCGTCATGCGCAGGCGGCGTCCGGAGCGGTCGAAGAGGACGAGGTTCATCTCTTCCTCGAGCATGGAGATGAGGCGGCTCACGGCCGGCTGGCTGAGGCCGAGCGCATCCGAGGCGACGGATAGGGAGCCGCGTTCGACGATCAATCGGAATGCCCGCAGAGCCTTGAGATTCATTCTGGCTTCCTGGCCGACGCATCCGTGTCAGCCATTTTCCTGTGACGCATTTCGGGGCCTTGACGTCTGAGCGAGCCAATCCCCTGTCTGCCTATTGTGGTCCGGTTCGAGGGTCGGCCGCCAGTCAGCTTTTGATCGTGGTTTCCACGGCAGCAAGCGCAGTCATGTTAACGATGCGCCGTGCGGTGGCCGTCGGCTCGAGGATCTGGGCCGGCAGTGCAGTACCGAGCAGCATAGGGCCGACCGTGATGCCGCGGCTCGAAATCATCTTCAGCAGGTTATAGGCGATGTTGGCGGCGTCGACACTCGGCATGACGAGGAGGTTGGCTTCCCTGGTCAGCCGCGATGCGGGAAAGACTTCGCCCAGCACGGCCTGAGACAACGCGGCGTCTCCCTGCATTTCGCCGTCGACCGCGAGTTCGGGATCCCGCTGGGCGATGGCGGCCACGGCTTCGCGCATGACACGTGCTTCGGCGGCGTCAGAGCTGCCGAAGTTGGAGTGCGACAGCAGGGCGACGCTCGGCACCAGGCCGAAGCGGCGGACTTCTTCGGCGGCCAGCAGCGTCATGTCGACGATCTGCTCGACGGTCGGGTGGCGATTGACGTAGGTGTCGCAGATGAAAAGCTGGCGATCCGGCAGCATCAGCATGTTCATGGCCGCCAGGGTCGCCGTTCCCGGGCGCGTGCCGATGGCGCGGCGCACATAGCGCAGATGCTCATCGAATGTGCCGCGCATGCCGCAGAGCATGGCGTCGGCATAGCCGCGGCGCACATGCATGGCGGCGATGAGCGTCGGGCGGTTGCGCATGTCCTCGTGTGCCATCGCCAGCGTGACGCCGTCGCGCTGGGTCAGTTCGTAGTATTCGCGCTCCAGCTCCTGGTGCATGGGGTGGGAGGCACCATCGACGGTGTCGCAATCGTCGCCCGGCCGCAGGCGCAGGCCGAGCTGCTGGATGCGCTGCCTGATGATCTCGTCGCGGCCGACGAAAATCGGGCGGGCCAGTTGCTCGTCGACAATGATCTGGGCGGCACGCAGCACGCGGTCGTCTTCGCCCTCGGCATAGATGACGCGGCGCTGTTGGCGCTTGGCGGCATCCAGAACCGGCTTCATGCTGGGACCGGAATGGTAGACGTTCTGGGCCACCGCATCGCGGTAGGCCTTGAGGTCCTTGATCGGAGCGGTCGCGACGCCCGAGGCCATGGCCGCCTCTGCAACGGCGGGGGCGACGCGTTCCATCAGGCGCGGATCGAAGGGCTTGGGGATCAGATACTCGGGACCGAAGCTCTGCTGCTCGGCGCCGTAGGCATTGGTTACGACGTCGGAGGCCTCGGCCTGGGCGAGATCGGCGATGGCCTTGACGGCGGCGACCTTCATTTCCTCGGTGATGCGGCTGGCGCCAACATCCAACGCGCCGCGAAAGATGAAGGGAAAGCACAACACGTTGTTGACCTGGTTGGGATAGTCCGAGCGGCCGGTGCAGATCAGGGCATCAGGCCGGGAGGACTTGGCCAGCTCGGGGCGGATTTCCGGTTCGGGATTGGCCAGCGCCATGATGATCGGGCGCTGCGCCATCGTGCGCAGCATCTCCGGCTTGAGGATGCCGCCGGCGGACAGCCCCAGGAAGATGTCGGCGCCGTTCAGAATCTCGGCCAGGGTGCGGGCGGGAGTGTCCTGGGCGAAGCGGGCCTTGTAATCGTCCATCAGCTCGGTGCGGCCCTTGTAGACGACGCCCTTGATGTCGGAGATCGTCACATTCTCGCGGCGCAGGCCGAGGTTGACCAGCAGGTCGAGGCAGGCCAGTGCCGCGGCACCGGCGCCGGACGCTGCAAGCTTGGCCTCTTCGATACGCTTGCCGACGAGCTTCAGGGCGTTGAGCACGGCTGCCGCGACGATGATGGCCGTGCCATGCTGATCGTCGTGGAAGACGGGAATGTTCATGCGCTCGCGTAGCTTCCTTTCGACGATGAAGCACTCGGGCGCCTTGATATCCTCCAGGTTGATGCCACCGAAGGTCGGCTCGAGGGCGGCGATGATCTCGACGAGCTTGTCAGGATCCTTCTCTGTGATCTCGATGTCGAAGACGTCGATGCCGGCGAACTTCTTGAAGAGGCAGCCCTTGCCTTCCATCACCGGCTTGCTGGCAAGCGGCCCGATGTCGCCGAGCCCGAGAACCGCGGTGCCGTTGGTGACGACGCCGACGAGGTTGGAACGCGCCGTCAGGTGAGCGGCCTGGGCGGGGTCGTCGGCAATGGCTAGGCAGGCGTAGGCGACGCCGGGCGAATAGGCGAGCGACAAGTCCAGCTGGTTGGTCATCGGCTTGGTCGGGCCGACAGAGATCTTGCCGGGCGTCGGCAGCCGGTGGTACTCGAGCGCGGCGTCGCGCAGCTTCTCGTCCATCCCCCAGGTCCTCTCCAAGTATGCCGGCAGGCCGTACCCGGGCTTGCGCCAGGCTTCGGCCGGCTGGGCGTCACCGCTTCTTTTGTGGCGGCAGGTCGGTGCAGACGCCTTCGAACACTTCGGCGGCCATGCCGATCGATTCCGACAGCGTGGGATGGGGATGGATGGTCTTGCCGATGTCGACGGCGTCGGCCCCCATCTCGATGGCAAGGCAAATCTCGCTGATCAGATCGCCGGCGTGCGTGCCGACGATGCCGCCGCCGATGACGCGATGCGTATCAGCGTCGAACAACAGCTTCGTGAAGCCTTCGTCGCGGCCGTTGGCGATGGCGCGGCCGGACGCGGCCCATGGGAATACGGCCTTGGAAAACTTCAAGCCCTGATCCTTGGCCTGGTCCTCGGTCACGCCGGCCCAGGCGATCTCCGGATCGGTGTAGGCGACGGAGGGGATCTGGCGCGCGTCGAAGTACGCGGCCTTGCCGGCGGCGTTCTCGGCTGCGACGTGTCCCTCGTGCACGGCCTTGTGCGCCAGCATGGGCTGGCCGGCGATATCGCCGATGGCGAAGATGTGCGGCACGTTGGTGCGCATCTGCTTGTCGGCGGTCACGAAGCCGCGATCGCTGACGGTGACGCCGGCCTTGTCGGCGGCGATGAGCTTGCCGTTGGGCGAGCGGCCGACGGCGACCAGCACCATGTCGTAGCGCACGGCGTCCGTCGGGGCCTTCTCGCCTTCGAAGCGAACGTAGATGCCGTCCTTCTTGGCCTCGACGGCGACTGTCTTGGTTTTCAGCATGGTGGCGTCGAAGCGTGAAGCGTTCTTCTTTTCCCACACCTTGACCAGGTCGCGGTCGGCGCCCGGCATCAGGCCGTCGAGCATTTCGACGACCTCGAGCCGCGTGCCGAGCGTGGAATAAACCGTCGCCATTTCCAGGCCGATGATGCCGCCGCCGATGACGAGCATCTTCTTGGGGATCTCGCGCAACTCCAGGGCGCCGGTGGAATCGACGATGCGCGGGTCGTCGGGAATGAAGGGCAGCTTCACGGCTTCGGAGCCGGCGGCGATGATCGCTTTCTCGAAGCGCACCACCTGCGTCTTGCCGGCGGTGTCGACTTCGACGTGGTTGGGATCGAGGAAACGGCCGGTACCTTGCACGACAGTCACCTTGCGCTGCTTGGCCATGCCGGTGAGGCCGGTCGTGAGCTTGCCGACGACCTTGTCCTTATGCGCGCGCAGGCCGGCGAGATCGATCTTGGGCTTGCCGAACGTGATGCCGTGGGCGCCGAGTGCCGCGGCTTCGTCGATGATGGCGGCTGTGTGCAACAGCGCTTTGGAGGGGATGCAGCCGACGTTGAGGCAAACGCCGCCGAGAACGGGCCAGCGCTCGACGAGCACGGTGGTCATGCCGAGATCGGCGGCGCGGAAGGCGGCGGAATAGCCGCCGGGGCCGGCGCCGAGGACGAGCACCTGGCATTGGATGTCGGCGGGGCCGGCGTGCTTGCCGGCGGCGGGGGCCGGCGTTGCGGGAGCGCTGGAGGCGGCGGGAGCCGCGGCGGCTTTCGTGGGCGCCGCGGCAGCCGCAGCTGCGGCCGTGGGAGCAGCGGCAGCGCCGTCGCCTTCGAACACGGCGATGAGCGAGCCTTGGCTCACCTTGTCGCCGAGCTTGACCTTCAGCTCCTTGATCGTTCCGGCCTTCGGCGCGGGGACGTCGAGCGTCGCCTTGTCGCTCTCCAGGGTGATCAGCGGATCTTCCGCCTTCACCTGCGCGCCCGGCTTCACGTGCACTTCGATGACGGGAATGTCTTTGAAGTCCCCGATGTCCGGGACGCGGATCTCGTTGCTCATGGTGATCTCCGCGGCCTACAGCACGAGTTCGCGTACGTCGGACAGGATGTCCGCCAGCCGCTTGGTGAAGCGTGCGGCGGAGGCGCCGTCGATCACGCGATGGTCGTAGGAGAGGCACAGCGGCAGCATGAGGCGCGGCTGGAAGGCCTTGCCGTCCCACACGGGCTTCATGACGGAGCGCACGACGCCGAGAATGGCGACTTCCGGCGCGTTGACGATGGGCGTGACGTTGGTGCCGCCGATGCCGCCGAGGCTGGAGATCGAGAAGGTGCCGCCGGAGATGTCGGCGGGCTGGATCTTGCCCTCGCGCATGCGGGCTGAAACGGACGCCAGTTCCTGGCTGAGCTCGATGATGCCCTTGCGGTCGACCTCCTTGATGACGGGGACGACGAGGCCGTCCGGCGTGTCGACGGCGACGCCGATGTTGTAATACTTCTTGAGGATCAGGGCGTCCTTGGCCGGCGACAGCGAGGAATTGAACTCGGGCGCATCCTTGAGTGCGGAGACGCTGGCCTTCAGCAGGAACGCCAGCATCGTGACGCGATAGCCCTTCTCCTTGCCGGCGTCGTCGAGCTGTTTGCGGTAGGCTTCGAGCTCGGTGATGTCGGCTTCGTCGGTGTGGGTGACGTGCGGAACGTTGAGCCACGAGCGGTGCAGATGCGGACCCGACAGCTTCCTGAGGCGGGAGAGCTTCTTTTCCTCGATCGGGCCGAACTTGGCGAAGTCCTGCGCCGGGATTTCCGGAATGCCGGAGCCGGACGACGTGCCGCCGCCCGCGCCGAGCGCGCGTTTCACATCGTCGGTCGTGATGCGGCCCTTGTCGCCGCTGCCCTTGATCGTCGTCAGATCGATGCCGAGTTCGCGGGCGATGCGGCGCACGGAGGGGCTGGCGTGCGCGTTGCCGAAGTCGACCGGCGGCGGCAGGCCGCTGCGCCCTACGGTCGACGGTTGCTGCTCGCCTGCCGCTTGTTTGGCTTCGACGGCTTTGGCGGGGCCTGCATCCGGTTTTGGCGCGGCTTGCTCGCCAGCCTTGCCGGGCGCCGGGGCTTGCGTCTTTGGGGTGCCACCAGCCGCGGCATTCTCCATCTTGACGATGGCCGAGCCCATGCTCACCTTGTCGCCGATCTTGACCAGGATCTCGGCGATCTTGCCGGCTTGTGGTGCCGGTACGTCGAGCGTTGCCTTGTCGCTTTCCAGCGTGATCAGCGGGTCATCGGCCTTCACGTCGTCGCCGGGCTTCACGGCGATCTCGATAACGGGAATGTTCTTGAAGTCGCCGATGTCCGGCACCTTCACGTCGATCAGCGACATACGTCCTCCGAAAAGCGTCAGCGCTTACGTGCGCGTGGGATTGTTTTTTTCGGGATCGATCCCGTACTGCTTGATGGCCTCGGCAACCTTGGTCGAGGGCACCTTGTTCTCATCGGCAAGGGCCTTCAGGGCGGCGACGGCGACGAAGTGGCGGTCGACCTCGAAGAACGAGCGCAGGGCCTTGCGGTAGTCTGAGCGGCCGAAACCGTCGGTGCCAAGCACGCGGTACTTCGCCGGCACGAAGGGGCGGATCTGGTCGGCGAACAGTTTCATGTAGTCGGTCGAGGCGATCACAGGGTCGTCACCGCGTTCAGCCAGCTTCTGGGTGACGTAGGGGACGCGTTCGGGCTCGCCGGGGTGCAGCATGTTCCAGCGCTCGCAATCGTGCGCCTCGCGCTTCAGCTCGGTAAAGCTCGTCACGCTCCAGATGTCGGCGGAGATGCCGAAGTCCTTCTCCAAGAGGTCGGCGCCGGCAATCACCTCGCGCAGGATGGCGCCGCAGCCCATGAGCTGGACGCGGCGGCCCTTGGCCTTCGGATCGGCGGCGCGGATCAGATGCATGCCCTTGATGATGCCGTCCTCGGCGCCCTCGGGCATGGCCGGGTGGGCGTAGTTCTCGTTCAAGAGCGTCAGATAATAGAAGACGTCCTCCTGGTCGGTCAGCATGCGCTTCATGCCGTTCTGGATGATCACCGCCAGCTCGTAGGCGTAGGTCGGATCGTAGCTGATGCAGTTGGGGATGGTCTGCGAGATGATGTGGCTGTGGCCGTCCTCGTGCTGCAGGCCCTCGCCGTTGAGCGTGGTGCGGCCCGAGGTGCCGCCGAGGAGGAAGCCGCGGGCGCGCATGTCGCCTGCGGCCCAGGCGAGGTCGCCGACGCGCTGGAAGCCGAACATCGAGTAGTAGATGTAGAACGGGATCATCGGGCAGTTGGACGTGGAGTAGCTGGTGCCCGCGGCGATCCAGGACGCCATGGCGCCCGGCTCGTTGATGCCTTCCTGCAGGATCTGGCCGTTGCGATCCTCCTTGTAGAACATCAGCTGATCGGCATCCTGGGGCTTATAGAGCTGGCCGACCTGGCTGAAGATGCCGAACTGGCGGAACATGCCTTCCATGCCGAAGGTGCGGCTTTCGTCGGGAACGATCGGCACGACGCGCTTGCCGATGTCCTTGTCGCGCAGCAGCGTGTTGAGGATGCGCACGAAGGCCATGGTGGTGGAGACCTCGCGATCCTCGGTCGACTTCAGCTGGCCCTCGAAGGCGCTGAGCGGGGGAACGGCGAGCGTCTCGGACGATTTCTCGCGGCGCTGCGGCAGGTAGCCGCCGAGCGCCTTGCGGCGGGCGCGCAGGTAGCTCATCTCCTCGCTGCCTTCGGGGAAGGTGATGAACGGCAGCTCTTCGAGCTGGTCGTCTGCCAACGGCACCTGGAAGCGGTCGCGGAACTGCTTCAGCGGCTCCAGCGGCATCTTCTTGGCCTGATGGCTGATCATCTGGCCTTCGCCGGCCGAGCCCATGCCGTAGCCCTTGACGGTCTTGGCGAGGATGAGGCTCGGCTGGCCTTTGTGCTCGCTGGCGGCCTTATAGGCGGCGTAGACCTTCTGCGGATCATGGCCGCCGCGCGTCAGCTTCCAGATCTTCTCGTCCGGCCAGTCGGCGATGAGGGCCGCCGTTTCGGGATAGCGGCCGAAGAAGTTCTCGCGGATGTAGGCGCCGTTCTTCGACTTGAAGTTCTGGTATTCGCCGTCGACGCACTCCTCCATCAGCTGGCGCAGTTTGCCGGACGTGTCGCGCGCCAGCAGTTCGTCCCACTGCGAGCCCCACACGACCTTGATCACGTTCCAGCCGGAACCGCGGAAGTCGCCCTCCAGCTCCTGGATGATCTTGCCGTTGCCGCGCACGGGGCCGTCGAGCCGCTGCAGGTTGCAGTTGATGACGAAGATCAGGTTGTCGAGCTTCTCGCGTCCGGCCAGCGAAATGGCGCCGAGGCTTTCAGGCTCGTCCATCTCGCCGTCGCCGCAGAAGACCCAGACCTTGCGCTGTTCGGTGTCGGCCAGGCCGCGGGCGTGGAGATACTTCAGGAAGCGGGCCTGATAGATCGCCATCAGGGGCCCGAGGCCCATGGACACCGTGGGGAACTGCCAGAAGTCCGGCATCAGCCAGGGGTGAGGGTAGGACGGGATGCCCTTGCCGCCGACTTCCTGGCGGAAATTGAGGAGTTGTTCCTCGCTCAGCCGGCCCTCAAGGAACGCGCGGGCGTAAATGCCGGGCGAGGAGTGGCCCTGCACCAGCACCAGGTCGCCGCCGTGCGTCTCGTTGGGCGCGTGCCAGAAATGCATGAAGCCGGTATCGTAGAGGGTCGCCGCCGACTGGAAGCTCGCCAGGTGGCCGCCCAGTTCGGACGAGTGCTTGTTGGCCTTGAGTACGATCGCCATCGCATTCCAGCGGATGACGGAGCGAATGCGGTGCTCGATCGCGCGCGTGCCGGGATGATGCGGCTCCTGGTCCGGCGGGATGGTATTGATGTAGGCGGTATTGGCGGCGAAGGGCACCTTGGCCCCGTTGCGGCGGGCCGTATCGACAACCTGGGTCAGAATGCGATCGGCCGCCTCGGTTCCCTCAAAGGCGATGACCGAAGCAATGGCCTCATCCCATTCTCGCGCTTGTAGGGACACATCTTGTTCTTCTTGCATTCGACCCGCCGTCCTAGGGTTTCGATCTTCGTTACCTTTGCACTTTTGGCCAATCGTGGTTGAAGGCTTTAGTGCAGAGCAGCCGTGCGTACCATGAATGTGGCGATGAAGACGTTTACCGGGTTCCCGGTCAAGCGTCGACGACACACCGGTGCCAGAAATCGCGCGAACCATCCGAGGAACGCAACTACACTAACGTATTAGCAAAGAGTCATGACGGATGTCTGGTTGGGCCATTCGGCAGCATATTGTGTGCGCTGCGGCGGCGATGCGCGGCGACTCTTGCGGTGTCGTTAAGACAAGCAAAGGCCATTGAAAGGGTGCGGCGCAAAATGTGCGATCGGAGAAGATTCCGCTTCCAGATGACGAAAAGCCGTGACGTAGTAGGATAAAAAATCTTACGTCCGGGGGACGCCGATGCAGCCTGCAGTCACAGCGGAAGACGCCGCGCTTGGTGGACCGTCTGTCCGCAAGCCGTTTTACTCTCATCTCTACGTGCAGGTGCTGACGGCGATTGCGCTCGGCGTGCTGCTAGGACACTACTACCCGGAAATTGGTACGCAGATGAAGCCGCTCGGCGACGGCTTCATCAAGCTCATCAAGATGATCATCGCGCCGATCATCTTCTGCACGGTGGTGCACGGCATCGCCTCGATGCAAAACCTGAAGCAGGTCGGCACCGTCGGCATCAAGGCACTGATCTATTTCGAGATCCTGACCACCATTGCGCTGGCCATCGGCTTGACCGTTTCGAATGTCGTGCGGCCCGGCCACGGCATGAACATCGACCCCACCAAGATCGACGGCGCCAGCGTTTCCGAATACATCACCAAGGCCCACGACCAGAGCACGGTCGGCTTTCTGCTCGACGTCATTCCCAAGACGGTGATCAGCGCCTTCGTCGACGGCAACATCCTGCAGGTTCTGCTGTTCGCCCTGCTGTTCGCCTTCTCGCTGCAGGCGCTCGGCCAGCGCGGCCGCCCGGTGCTCGACTTCATCGATCAGATCAGCCACGTGTTCTTCGGCATCGTCGGCATCATCATGAAGGCAGCGCCGATCGGCGCGTTCGGGGCCATGGCCTTCACCATCGGCAAGTACGGCGTCGACAGCCTGACCTCTCTGGCCATGCTGATGGGCACGTTCTACGCTACCTGCCTGCTGTTCATCTTCGGCGTGCTGGGCCCGATCGCCTGGTGGTTCGGCTTCTCGATCTTCAAGTTCATCCGCTACATCAAGGAAGAGCTGCTGATCGTGCTGGCGACGTCGTCGTCGGAGTCGGTGTTGCCGCGCATGATCGCGCGCATGAAGAAGCTAGGCGCGGAGGAGGGCGTGGTGGGTCTCGTCATCCCCACCGGCTATTCGTTCAACCTCGACGGCACATGCATCTACCTGACGATGGCGGCCCTGTTCCTGGCGCAGGCGACCAATGTCGAGCTTTCTCTTGCGCAGCAACTCGGCATTCTCGGCGTTTTGCTGCTGACGTCCAAGGGTGCGGCCGGCGTGACAGGGTCGGGCTTCATCGTTCTGGCGGCGACGCTGGCGACGACCGGTACCATCGACGTCAACTCGATGGCCATTATTCTGGGCATCGATCGCTTCATGTCAGAGGCGCGCGCGCTGACGAACCTGATCGGCAACGGCGTGGCGACGATCGTCATCGCCAAGACGGAAGGTGCGCTGGACGAGGCGCGCATGAACGCGGAGCTCAATCAGCGACCGCTGATGACCGATCCAGCGGCGGCTGTCGTGCGATCCTGAGATTTGAAGTGGTTGGCCGGTAAGTGTTTACGGCGGTCGGTTCAGCGGCTGAGCTGTTAATCCTTATATCGTCTTTATGCATGCCGGTGTTTTCCCCATGGATCCCTGATGGGGCCCAGGATCATATGACCTCCGTCACTAGAATGACGGAGAAACTCCATGTTTGATCTTATTTTCTGCGCGCTAGGGCTCGGCGGCTTCGGCCTGCTCGGTCTCTATGCTGCGTTCTGTGGCCGGTTGTGAGGATCGCGCCATGACAGAACCTCTCATCGGGCTCGTCGTCGCCATCGGCCTCGGCGCCTATCTCATCTACACGCTGCTGCACCCTGAGAAATTCTAGCTCGGGCGAAGGATACTCCCATGACATTCGTTGGTTGGCTGCAGATTGCAGCGGTGCTGCTGGCGGTGCTCGTCACCGCGTGGCCACTCGGTCTCTACATGGCCAAGGTTTTCCAGGGCGAGCGCACGATGCTCTCGCCAATGCTGGCACCTGTGGAGCGCGCCGTCTACGGCGTCGCCGGTCTCAAACCGGAGCGGGAGCAAACTTGGCTCTCCTATACACTGGCGATGCTGGTGTTCAACGGCATCGGCTTCCTGTTTCTCTATGGCCTGATGCGCTTGCAGGGTGTGCTGCCCGGAAATCCGCAGGGTTTTGCTGGCGTGCCGCCGGACCTGGCATTCAACACCGCCGTCAGTTTCGTCACCAACACCAACTGGCAATCGTATGCCGGCGAGACGACGATGAGCCACCTCGTGCAGATGACGGGGCTGACGGTGCAGAACTTCCTGTCGGCGGCGACCGGCATGGCGCTGGCGTGCGTCGCCATCCGTGCATTTGCGCGCAGCGGAGCGAGCACCGTCGGCAACTTCTGGACCGACATGGTGCGCGCAACGCTCTACGTGCTTTTGCCGCTCTCGATACTGCTGACCGTGGCCTTCCTGCTGACGGGCCTGCCGCAGACGCTGGCGGCCAACGTCGATGCGACGACGCTGGAGGGCGGCAAGCAGACCATCGCGCTGGGGCCGATCGCGACGCAGGAAGCCATCAAGCAGCTCGGCACCAACGGCGGCGGCTTCTTCAACGCCAACGCTGCACATCCGCTCGAGAACCCCAACGCCTGGTCCAACATGCTGTCGATCTGGGGCATGCTGCTGATTGCGGCGGCGTTTCCATTCACGTTCGGCCGGATGGTCGGCGATGGGCGCCAGGGCAGAGCGCTGCTGATCGCCATGGCCGTGCTGCTGATCTCGGCCGTCGCCGTCGTTTACTGGGCAGAGACAGCGGGCAATCCGTTGCTGACGGCAGCCGGCGTCGACGCGAGCGGCGGCAACATGGAAGGCAAGGAGCTGCGCTTCGGCCAGGCCATGTCGGCGCTCTATGTCGTGGTTACGACCGGTCTGTCGTGCGGTGCCGTCAATGCCATGCATGACTCGCTGACGCCGCTGGGCGGCCTTATGCCCATGTTCCTGATACAGCTCGGCGAGATCCTGCCGGGTGGCGTCGGTTCCGGCCTCTACGGCATCATTGTTATGGCCATCCTGACGGTGTTCGTCGCCGGGCTCATGGTGGGGCGCACGCCGGAGTATCTCGGCAAGAAGATCGAGTCGCGGGAGATGAAGCTCGCCATGCTGGCGGTGCTGGTGCTGCCGCTGGCCATCCTGGTGTTTACGGCGATCTCGGCGATGTTGCCGGCGGCGCTGTCGAGCCTCAACAATGCCGGCCCGCACGGCCTGTCCGAGCTGCTCTACGCCTACTCGTCGGCGGCGGGTAACAACGGCTCGGCGTTCGCAGGACTGAATGCCAACACGCCGTGGTTCAACACGACGCTGGGCATCGGCATGCTGCTCGGCCGCTTCGCCTACGTCGTCCCCGTGATGGCACTCGCCGGATCGCTGATGGCGAAGAAGAAGACGGCGTCGACGCAAGGCACGTTCCCGACGCACGGCCCGCTGTTCATCGGCCTGCTCGTCGGCGTGATCCTCATTCTCGGTGGCTTGCAGTACTTCCCGGCGCTGGCCCTCGGGCCGATCGTCGAGCAGTTCCTGATGCAAGCCGGCCAGACCTTCTAAGGATAACTGTCATGTCCCCTCGTGCAAAATCCGCAGCTCTGTTCGATGCCAGCATCGTGCAAACGGCGGCCATCGACGCCTTCCGCAAGCTTTCGCCGCGAAAGCTCGTGCGCAACCCCGTGATGTTCGTGACCGGCGTGGTCGCGGCGGTGGTCACGGCGGTCTTCGTCCGTGACGCGGCGACGGCCAGCCCGGACACGCTGTTTACAGGGCAGATCGCGGCCTGGCTGTGGTTCACGGTTTTGTTCGCGAACTTCGCCGAGGCCATCGCTGAAGGGCGCGGCAAGGCGCAGGCCGACGAGTTGCGCAAGACGCGCAGCGACACGCCGGCAAAGCTGCTGCTGCATCCCGATGACGCCAACGACGATCTCTGGGAAAAGGTCTCGGCCAACGATCTGCGCGTCGGCGATGTGGTACTCGTCGAAGCGGGAGACTTCATCCCGGCGGATGGCGAAGTCGTCGAAGGCATCGCATCGGTGAACGAGTCTGCGGTCACGGGTGAATCGGCGCCGGTGATCCGCGAGTCTGGTGGCGACCGTTCTGCCGTGACCGGCGGTACGGTGGTGCTGTCGGACTGGATCAGGGTGCGGGTCACTGCGGCGCCGGGCTCGTCGTTCCTCGATCGCATGATCGCTCTGGTGGAAGGCGCGGAACGGCAGAAGACGCCGAACGAACTGGCGTTGTCGATCCTGCTGTCGGGCATGACGCTGATCTTCCTGATCGCGGTGACGACCCTGTGGGGCCTGGCCGGCTATGCCGGCACGGTGTTGCCCATCACGGTGCTCGTGGCGCTGCTGGTGACGCTGATCCCGACGACGATCGGTGGCCTGCTGTCGGCCATCGGCATCGCCGGCATGGATCGTCTGATCCGCTTCAACGTGGTGGCGACGTCGGGACGTGCGGTCGAGGCGGCGGGCGACGTCGATACGCTGCTGCTCGACAAGACCGGCACGATCACCTACGGCAACCGCCTGGCGACGGCATTCATTCCCGTGCCGGGAGTGACCGAAGCCGAACTGGCTCAGGCGGCGTTGCTGTCGTCGTTGGCGGATGAGACGCCGGAGGGCCGGTCCATCGTGGCGCTGGCCAAGGGCAACTATGGGCAGAGCGAACCGGATGTCAGCGGGAAGCAAGTCACCGCGATCGCCTTCTCGGCGCAGACGCGCCTGTCGGGCATCGACCTGGACGGCCGCAGCGTGCGCAAGGGCGCGGTGGATGCCGTGTTGGGTTACGCCGGCCAGACGATGGACGGGGCGGCGTCAGCCTTCCGCGATGCCGTCGGTGTGATATCACGGTCGGGCGGCACGCCGTTGGCGGTGGCGGAGGGCAACAGGCTGCTCGGCGTCATCCACCTGAAGGACGTCGTCAAGCCGGATATCAAGTCGCGGTTCGCCGCGCTGCGGGCCATGGGCATCAAGACGGTGATGGTGACGGGTGACAACCCCGTGACGGCGGCGGCAATCGCAACCGAAGCGGGCGTCGACGACTACATCGCGGAAGCCACGCCGCAGGACAAGCTGGCCTACATCAAGTCGGAGCAGGCCAAGGGCCGCCTCATCGCCATGTGCGGCGACGGCACAAACGACGCGCCGGCGCTGGCGCAGGCGGACGTGGGCGTGGCCATGCAGACGGGCACGCAGGCGGCGCGCGAGGCCGGCAACATGGTCGATCTCGACAGCAACCCGACGAAGCTGATCGAGGTCACGGAGATCGGCAAGCAGCTGTTGATGACACGCGGCTCGCTGACGACGTTCTCGATCGCCAACGACGTGGCCAAGTACTTCGCCATCATTCCCGCGCTGTTCCTGGCGACGTATCCGCAGCTCGGTGCGCTCAACGTCATGCAACTGGCGACGCCGCAGAGCGCCATTCTCTCGGCAGTCATCTTCAACGCGCTGGTGATCATCGCGCTGATCCCGCTGGCGCTGAAGGGTATCGCCTACCGCCCGGTGGGTGCGGCTGCCCTGCTGCGCCGCAATCTTCTCATCTATGGCGTCGGCGGCCTCGTGGTGCCGTTCATCGGCATCAAGCTCATCGACCTTGCCGTCTCGGCCCTGCATCTCGCCTAAGGAGACGTTTCATGTTTACGCATCTGCGACCAGCTCTCGTCATCATGGCGTTCTTCACGCTGCTGACAGGGCTCGCGTATCCCCTGCTGTTCACCGGCCTCGCGCAGGCCATCCTGCCAGGGCGGGCCGGCGGCAGCGTCATCGGCAAGGACGGCGTGGTGGTGGGATCGCATCTCATCGGTCAGCGCTTCACGGCTGACAAATACTTCCGCGGCCGCCCGTCGGCGGCGGGAGCGGACGGCTATGACGCGTCGGCCTCGTCGGGTTCAAACCTGGGACCGTTGTCGAAGAAACTTGTGGATCGCGTTTCCGCCGACGTGGCGACGCTGCGCGAGGGCGGGGCGACAGCCATTCCGGCAGACGCCGTGACAACCTCGGCCAGCGGTCTCGACCCGCACATCTCCGTGGCGTACGCGCGACTGCAGGTCGAGCGGGTTGCCAAGGCGCGCGGGCTGCCCGACGATACGGTCAGTGCGGTGCTGGCGCGGCATGTCGAAACACCGGTCCTCGGCATCTTCGGGGAGCCGCGTGTCAACGTACTGGAGCTCAACCTAGATCTTGACGCCCTGCCCAATCCACCCGTTGGATAGCCGATGGCTGACACTCCTTCCCCGACAGGTGAGCGAAGACCCTCACCCAAGGCCCTGCTTGAGCTTGCCGCGAAGGAATCGCGCGGCAAGCTCAAGGTGTTTCTGGGCGCGGCGCCGGGCGTCGGCAAGACGTACGCTATGCTGGCGCTGGCGCGCACGCAGAAGGCCGAGGGTGTCGATGTCGTCGTCGGTGTCGTGGAGACGCATGGCCGGACCGAGACGGCGGCACTGCTCGATGGGCTGGAGGTGCTGCCGCGGAAGACCGTAAGCTATCGCCGCCGCACGCTGATGGAGTTCGACGTCGATGCGGCGATCGCGCGACGGCCGGGACTGCTGCTAGTCGACGAATTCGCGCACAGCAATGCACCGACGCTACTGCATCCGAAACGTTACCAGGACGTTGAGGAGATCCTGCGCGCGGGCATCGACGTGTGGACGACGCTCAACATCCAGCACCTGGAGAGCCTGACCGACGTCGTGCAGCGCATCACCGGCGTCACAGTGCGTGAGACGGTGCCGGACAAGGTGCTGGATCTGGCGGACGAGATCGTCATCGTCGACCTGCCGCCTGAGGAACTGATCAGCCGGCTAAAGGAGGGCAAGGTCTATCTGCCGGACAATGCGCAAAGGGCGGTCGACCAGTTCTTCAAGCCGGGCAATCTCACGGCGCTGCGCGAGCTGGCCTTGCGGCGCACGACCGATCGCGTCGACGAACAGATGCTGGCGCATCTGCGTCAGCAGGGCATCGAGGGTGCGTGGCCCACTGCCGAGCGGCTGCTGGTCTGTGTGGGCGGCGATGCGTTGTCGGAGAACGCGGTAAGGGCGGCGGCGCGCATGGCGTCGGCACTGAAGTCGGACTGGATCGCGCTGCACGTCAGCGCCAGCGATCGCGAGACGACCGACAAGTTGGGCATGCGGCGCATGGAAAAAGCGTTGCGGCTGGCGGAGCGGCTTGGCGCGACCAGCGCTCGGCTTTCCGGCTCGGACATCGTCGGCGAAATCCTGCGCTACGCCAAGCGGAACAATATCACGCAAATCGTCATCGGCCGTTCCGGTGTCGGGCGGCTGCAGCAGTGGCTCGGGCAATCGCTGTCGCATCAGCTGGTCGAGATGGCGCAGGACGTTTCGGTAACCGTGGTGGCGCCGAAGGATGCGCGCGTTTCGCCTGCGCGGTGGACGTGGCCGGCGCCGCCGGCCTACGCGGCCGCGCTGCTGTCGGCTTCTACAGCCGTCGGCATTGCGGTACTGGCCGGCAAGGGCATCGAACACGTCACGTCGCTGCCCAACCTGTCGATGGTGTTCCTGTTCGCGGTGGTCGCCTGCGCGTTGCGTTTCGGTGTGTGGTCGGCGTTGGCGGCGGCGGTGCTGTCGTTCTTCGCCTACAACTTCTTCTTCATCACGCCGCGTTACACGTTCACGATCGCCGCGCCGCACGAGGTGTTCTCGCTGCTTGTCTTTCTCGTGGTCGCTGTGGTCATCGGCGGGCTGGCGGGGCGGCTGCGCGAGCAGGCCGATGCAACGCGGGACAGGGCCGAATCCACGCAGACGCTTTATGATTTTTCCCGCAAGCTCTCCGGTGCGGCCAGCCAGGACGACGTGCTGTGGCTGCTCGCCAGCCAGTCGGCGGCAGCCGTTAAGGGCAGCTCGATCATCCTGGCGCCCGAAGGCGGCGACCTCGCCATTACCAGCGGCTGGCCGCCGGAGGATACGCTCGGCACATCGGATTGGGCGGCGGCGCGCTGGGCGCTGAAACAGCGTGAGCCCGCGGGACGCTTTACAACGACGCTGCCGACGGCACGGTTTCACTACCGGCCGATGCTGACGTCCGGCTCGGCGATCGCCATCGTCGGCGTGGAGACGGCGGAGACGCAGGACGACCTGCCGGATGCGACTGCGGCGGCACTGCAATCGCTGATCGAGCAGGCGGCAATTGCGATCGAGCGGACGAGGCTTGTTGAAGTTGCAGCCCAGGTGGAGTCTGCGGCGGAGGGCGAACGCCTGCGGGCGGCGCTGCTGTCGTCGATCTCGCACGACCTGAGAACGCCGCTGGCGTCCATCGTCGGCTCGGCGACGGGGCTCAGGACGCTGGGCGAGAAAATGACGGCGGAGGACCGCACCGAATTACTCACGACCATCGAGGAGGAGGCGGGCCGGCTTTCGACGTTCGTCAGCAACATCCTGGAAATGACCAAGCTCGAAGCCGGCGCCATCGATATCCGGCGCGATGCGGTCGACGTCGCCGAGACGGTGCGCGGGGCGGCCATGCGCGCCAACAAGGTCATGGCCGGCCGCAAGATCGAGCTGTCAAGCGTGCGCGACCTGCCGCCGGTGCAGGGCGATGCGGCGCTGCTGGAACAGGTGATCTTCAACCTGCTCGACAACGCGCATAAATACAGCCCGCCGGGAACGCTGACGCAGGTGTCCGTGGTGCGCGGCGGCGATGGGGTCACGATCGCGGTCACCGATCAGGGGGCCGGCATTCCGCCGGGCGACCTGGAGAAGGTTTTCGAAAAGTTCTACCGTGTGAATCCCGGTGACGGCCGGGCGCCGGGTACAGGACTCGGCTTGTCGATCTGTGCAGGGCTGGTGAAGGCGATGGGCGGGCATATCAGGGCGGAGAGCCCGGTCGCGGGCCGGAAGGGCACGCGCATCAGCATCAGCTTGCCGACCGCCACGGGGGCGACATGAGCCAACGCGTGCTAGCCGTCGACGACGAGCCGCAGATTCTGCGCTTCCTCAAGCCCAGCCTGACGGCCGCGGGTTACGACGTCATCACCGAGCAGACGGGTGCGGGCGCGTTGAAGGCGGCGGCAACCAATGCACCGGATGCGATCCTGCTCGACCTCGGCCTGCCGGATATGGACGGCAAGGACGTCATCGCACGTCTGCGCGAGTGGTCGAAGACGCCGATCATCGTCATCTCGGCGCGCGACCGGGAGTCGGAGAAGATCGCGGCGCTCGACCTCGGCGCCGACGACTACGTCGACAAGCCGTTCGGCATCGGCGAGTTGCTAGCGCGGCTGCGGGCCGCGCTTCGGCATGCAACGCAGCAAGCCGGAGGCGAAGTCGCGTTCAAGTCCGGTGATCTTTCGGTCGATGTCCTGGCGCACACGGTATTGCTCTCCGGCGCGCCGGTGAAGCTCACGCCGAAGGAGTTCGACCTGCTGGCCGTGCTGGTGCGCAACGCGGGCCGCGTGGTGACGCACCGGCAGATCCTGACGTCGGTCTGGGGGCCGGCGCACACGCATGACCTGCAGTATCTGCGCGTCTTCATCGGTCAGATCCGGCAGAAGCTGGCAAGAGAGCCTGGCCAGCCCGACCTTATCCAGACCGAGCCGGGCATCGGCTATCGTCTCGTCTACGCGGAGAAATGAGCTGCTGCCTCATGCCCGCGCCTCCGGCAGGCGCCAGCCCTTGACGATGGCGAAGATGGCGGGGATGACGAGCAGCGTCAGCAGCGTGGACGACACCATGCCGCCGATCATGGGCACGGCAATACGCTGCATCACCTCCGAGCCGGTGCCGGTGCTCCAGAGGATCGGCATGAGGCCGGCCATGATGGCGACGACGGTCATCATCTTCGGACGCACGCGCTCCACAGCACCGATCATGATGGCCTCGTAGAGGTCGGCGCGGCGGAAGGGCCGGCCTTCGCGGGCGCATCGGGCCTGCACCTCGGTCATGGCGTGGTCGAGGTAGATCAGCATGACGACGCCGGTCTCGGCCGCGACGCCGGCCAGCGCGATGAAGCCGACGGCGACGGCAACCGACAGGTTGAAGCCGAGCCACCAGACGATCCAGAAGCCGCCGATAAGCGCAAACGGCAGAGACAGCATGACGATCAGTGTCTCCGTCACGCGGCGGAAGTTGAGGTAGAGCAGGAGGAAGATGATCATCAGGGTAACCGGCACGACCAGCTTTAGCCGCGCCTCGGCACGCTCGAGATACTCGAACTGCCCGCTCCAGGTCAGGTATGTGCCGGCCGGGAGCTTTACCTGCTCGCCGACGGCACGTTTGGCGTCGGCAATGTAGCCGCCCAGATCGCGCTCGCGGATGTCGACGTAAACGTAGGTGGCAAGCTTGGCGTTCTCGGTGCGGATGCTGGTGGGGCCTTGCGCGAGTTTGATGTCGGCGACCTCGCCTAATGGCACCGTGCCGCCCGCAGGCAGGGCGACTAGGACGTCCTTGGCGATGGCCTGCGGGGAGGATCGCAGATCGCGCGGATAGCGGATGGCGACGGTGTAGCGTTCGCGGCCTTCCACTGTCGTGGTGATGGGCTCGGCGCCGAGGGCCATGGAGACGACTTCCTGCACATCGGAGACCATCAGGCCGAAGCGAGCGAGGCGGTTGCGATCGGGGATGATCTCCAGGTAATAACCGCCGACGACGCGCTCTGCATAGGCACTGGACGTGCCGGGAACCTGCTTCATCACGCTTTCGACTTGCCGCGCCACGCCCTCCATGGCGGCGAGATCGGTGCCGATGACCTTGATGCCGACCGGCGTGCGTATGCCAGTCGAGAGCATGTCGATGCGGGCCTTGATGGGCATGGTCCAGGCGTTGGAGACGCCGGGGAACTGCAGCGCCTTGTCCATCTCCTGGATCAGGGCGTCGACGGTCAGGCCGGGCCGCCACTGGTCCTTCGGCTTGAGGTTGATGATGGTTTCGAACATCTCGATGGGTGCCGGATCCGTCGCGGTCTGGGCGCGGCCGGCCTTGCCGTAGACGGAGGCGACCTCGGGGAAGGTGCGGATGATGCGGTCCTGGGTCTGCAGCAGCTCCGCGGACTTGGTAACGGAGAGGCCGGGCAGCGTGGTCGGCATGTAGAGCAGCGTGCCCTCGTCCAGATTGGGCATGAACTCGCTGCCGACGCGCGTGATGGGCCAGGCCGAGACGGCCAGGATGATGGCGGCAAGCGCGATCGTCAGCCACTTGGCGCGCAGCACGACCTGAATGGCCGGGCGGTAGACTGCGATGAGCGCGCGGTTGATGGGGTTCTTCGCCTCGGGAATGATGTGGCCGCGCACGAACAGCATCATCAGCACCGGCACCAGCGTTACCGACAGGATGGCGGCGGCGGCCATGGCGAACGTCTTGGTGAAGGCCAACGGCCCAAACAGGCGGCCTTCCTGCGACTCCAGCGTGAAGATCGGCAGGAACGAGACCGTGATGATGAGCAGCGAAAAGAACAGCGCCGGGCCGACCTCGATGGCGGCCTCGATGAGGCTT
The DNA here is from genome assembly GCA_965279065.1 of Hyphomicrobiaceae bacterium. Taxonomy (GTDB): domain Bacteria; phylum Pseudomonadota; class Alphaproteobacteria; order Rhizobiales; family Hyphomicrobiaceae; genus JAKAXS01. The sequence goes on along the minus strand of OZ257134.1, from coordinate 3,298,685 downwards.
TCGGATCGCGGCTTGCCGGGTGGGGCGCGTTCCAGATGCTTGTGGGCGTTCTCGATCATGACGATGGCGGCATCGATCATGGCGCCGATGGCAATGGCGATACCGCCAAGGCTCATGATGTTGGAGCCGATGCCGAGCAGTTTCATTGCCAGAAACGACATCAGGACGCCGACCGGCAGCATGATGATGGCGACGAGTGCACTTCGTACGTGGAGCAGGAAGACGATGCAGACGATCGCGACGACGAGGCTTTCCTCGATCAGCGTCGTCTTTAGCGTAGCGATGGCGCGGTGGATCAGCTCAGAGCGGTCGTAGACGGGGATGACCTCGGTGCCCGGCGGCAGCGAGGGGCCGATCTCCTTCAGGCGATCCTTGACGTTGTCGATGACGGTCAGGGCGTTGGCTCCGGAGCGCTGCAGGGCGATGCCGCTGGCGACTTCGCCTTCGCCATTGAGCTCGGCGATGCCGCGGCGTTCGTCGCCGGCCAGTTCGACGCGCGCGACATCCTTGAGCAGGACTGGTGTGCCGCCCTCGACCTTGACGACGATGCGCTCGATATCGGCGATGCCCTTGAGGTAGCCGCGACCGCGCACCATGAACTCGTGTTCGCTGAGCTCCAACGTGCGGCCGCCGACATCCATGTTGTTGTCGCGGATGACGTCGCGGATCCGGGCCAGCGGGATGTTGAGCGTGCGCAGGCGGCCCGGGTCGACGACGACGTTGTACTGCTTGACGAAGCCGCCGACGCTGGCGACTTCGGCGACGCCTTCCGCCTTCGACAGGCCGAAGCGGATCTCCCAGTCCTGCAGGGAGCGCAGGGCGGCGAGCGAGGTGTTCTTGCCGGTGACGGCGTACTGGTAGACCCAGCCGACGCCGCTGGCGTCCGGGCCGAGGGTGGGGGTCACGCCGGCGGGCAGGCGGCGGCCGGCGGAGTTCAGGTATTCGAGCACGCGCGAGCGGGCCCAGTAGATGTCGGTGCCGTCCTCGAAGATGATGTAGACGAACGAGACGCCGAAGAAGGAGAAGCCGCGCACGACCTTGGAGCGCGGAACGGTGAGCATCGACGTCGTCAGCGGGTAGGTGACCTGGTCCTCGACGACCTGGGGCGCCTGGCCGGGAAACTCGGTGTAGACGATCACCTGCGTGTCGGAGAGATCGGGGATGGCGTCGAGCGGTAGCGTGCGCACCGCCCAGATGCCGGCGATGACGGCGAAGGCCGTCGCGACAAGCACCAACACGACATTGCGGGCGGACCAGGCGATCAGCCGAGCGATCATGGCGCGGCCTCGTCATGCTGGTGGTGATTGGCCGGTGCTGGCTGCGGACTTGGTGGCGCGGGCTCGGTATTCGCCGGGGCGAAGCCTTTCAGGGCGGATTGCAGGTTGCTTTCGGCATCGATGAGGAAGTTGCCGTTGACGACGATTTTGTCGTTCTCGTTGATTTCGCCTGCGACTTCGACGTAGCCGTCACCGCGGCGGCCGAGGGTGACGGCTATCGGCTCGAAGCGGCCTTCGCCCTGGTCGCGCAACACGACCTGGCGGCTGCCGCTGTCGATGACGGCGCCGGTGGGCACGGCAAGCACGGCCTCGCCGGTGCCGGTCGCGATCTCGACCTCGCCGTACATGTCGGGCAGCAGGGCGAGGTCGGCGTTGGCCAGCTCGATGCGCACGCGCGCGGTGCGCGTTTCCTTCATGAGGTGCGGATAGATGACGCCGACCTTGCCGACGAAAACGCGGCCCTCGTAGGCGTGCGTGGTGACCTTGACGTCCTGGCCGGTCTTGAGCGCGCCGATGTCGCTTTCGGCGACGTCGGCGATGATCCAGATGGTGGCGTGGTCGGCGATGCGGAACATGACGTCGCCGGGCTTGAAGGCCTGGCCGTCGACAGCATTGCGCTCCAGCACGACGCCGTCGATCGGGGCGCGCAAGGTGATGGTGTCGGGCACGCGACGGTCGCGGCGGATCTGATCGATCAGTTCCTCGGGCGCGCCGAGATTGAGCAGCCGCCGCTTGGCGCCGATGACACCGCCGGCGCTGGCCGCGGTGTTGGCCGGTTCGCCGCCGCGGTAGCCCGGAGCCTCTTCGATCAGCAGGCGCGCGCCTTCGTTGAGAAGCTGCTGGCCAAAGACGGTGAGCAGTGCGTCGCCCGTCTTCACGTGGGTGCCGGAGGTGACGGCGGCGACGCTTTCGACGAAGCCGTCGAAGCGGGGCGCCACGACGGCGAGGTTGCGTTCGTCGAGCGTGACGACGCCGGGTGCGCGGATGGTGCGCGAGATGACGCGGCGGGTGACGGCGGCGGTCTCGACGCCGGTGCGCTGGATACGGCCGGGCGAGAGCGTGATGCCGGTGTCGCCTAAGTCCTCTCCCTCGTAGACGGGGATGTAGTCCATCCCCATCGAGTCCTTCTTGGGCACCGGCGAGGTGTCCGGCTGGCCCATGGGGTTGCGGTAGTATTTAACCTTGCGCGCGGGTGCCGGCGCTGCGGCGTCTTTGATGTCGTGGGCGCGTTCGCTTGAAGCGGCGCTGCCACTGACGATACCGGACCGGCCGAGCCACAGGCCCAGTGCGAGACTAACGATGATAGCGACGGCCAACGCGGCCGCGCCCCGTGTCGAGGGATGCATGTGCGAAACTCCTGATGTCCTGAAGCGCAGGGCCGTAATGGCCAAGGTCGCGACGCGGCTTAAGCCGCAGACGCGATCTCACCGGATGGCGCGTTCAAGCTCTGGGAGGTCGCAGAAGCGGAGGCACGAGGAGACCGGCCGCGACGAGCGAGGTCCGGTGCGTCACCTGCAGCAGGGTCGTGGCCACCGGCATGTCCGCCGCAATGGCCGGCTGGGCCATCGCCTGGACGCACTTGGCCAGGCAGGCGTTGAGATCCGGGCAGCCCTTCTCCGGGCAGTTCGGGCACGGCTTGTGGCACTCTTCGCCGGCTGTGGTTGTCTGTGCTTGGCCGGCCTCAGTGCCGCCGTCGTGAGACATCATGTGACCGGGGGCCGGGGCGGCCAGCATCGCCAGGGCGTGCGCGGCCGAGAGGGGGAACGACACGACGGCCCCGAGCATGGCGATCATGCCGAGGCAGACACACGCAATGCTGGTCCGGCGCCTGTTCACGCCGCGACCATGCCACGCGCACTGCGGTGCTGGCAAGGCGGGGGGCCGTCCATAGTTAGCACCTTACGAACAATTCACGCGCTGCCGCCTGGACTGCGGCGCCGGTGTCACGCGAGCGCCGCACTTGGCGCGCGGGATGGTCCGATGCCGCTATACAAGTCGGTTCTGCAGCTGCCGTCGAAGGTCACGCGCGTGCACGTCATCGTCGCGATCGTGCTCGCGGCGTTGCTGGTGCCGCTGACGCTGTCACTCGCCGCGCCCTCGGAGTTCATGGGCGGGCGCATGCCGTATGCCGCGTTCGACCAGCTCGAGACGACGCCGATCAAGGTCGACGGCGGCGTGCTCAACGTCGGCTTCGCGCCGGGAGCGACAGTGCTGGCACGCGCCGACATCCTCGCCTGGCTGGAGAAATCGGCGCGCGCCGTCTCGCTCTACTACGGTCGTTTCCCGGTCGCGGCCGCGCGCGTGCTGATCGTGCCCGTCGACGGCCGCGGCGTCAGCGGCGGGCAGGCGTTCGGCTATCGCGGCGCCGCCATCCGCCTCATGCTCGGCCGCGACAGCACCACAACCGATCTCACGCGCGACTGGAAGGCCGTGCACGAGATGGTGCACCTGGCGCTGCCCGACGTCGACGACACGCACCTGTGGCTGGCCGAGGGCCTGGCCGTCTACGTGGAATCGATCGCGCGCGTGCAGGCGGGCGACCTGACGCCGCGCAAGATCTGGACCGACTTCGTCACCGACATGCCGCAGGGCCTGCCGCGCGCCGGCGAGGGCGGCCTCGACCAGACGCCGACGTGGGGACGCCGCTACTGGGGCGGCGCGCTGTTCGCGCTCACGGCGGACATCGAGATCCGCCGCCGCACGGACAACCGCATCGGCCTGCAGCAGGCGCTGCGCGCGATCCTGGCCGCGGGCGGCAACCACGAGCAGGACTGGAGCATGGACAAGATCTTCGCCACGGCGGACGCGGCCACCGGCCAGACCGTGCTGGCCGAGATGTACGCCGCCTGGGCCACGACGCCGGTGACGCCGGATCTCGCCGCGCTGTGGACGCAGCTCGGCGTGGTGGCAGGGGACAATCCGCGGGTTGATGGCGTGACGTTCGATGAGACGGCGCCGCGGGCCGCTACGCGGCGGGCGGTGGAGGGGCGGTAGCGGCAGCGTCCGGCCGCTCAGGGTGAACCGGGTACGGCAACGGCTAGCGGTGCACCGGATGGATCAGTGACAACTAAACCATCATTTGGCACGCCCAACTCATGCAAGTCTCTGGCCAAATTTACCTTTGAGACGGCATGTGGAATTGTGTCGTCGGAAATCGTAGTGGCAACTAAGGCGTTCGTACCTTTCTTGGAAGCGCCTGCGTAATCCACCCAGACATCATTTGTTTCGAAGCAAGATTTGGCCTTTTTACGTTCCACCCAACGTTTCATGGCAACTCTATCAATTTGTCGGATCCGAAAATCTGTCCCACCTGTAATTACAGCTTCAATAGAATCTTTGCCGCAGCTGCCAGCGATCCTAGTCAAATTGTGCCAATTGCCGTCCTTTGAAGGTTTTTGTTTGAGGGAAACCGACAGATAAAATTCTCCACTAAAAAAATCGAGCTGCTCAAACGGGGATCTGATCGGTAATTTTGATTTTTCGTACAGCTTTGCAATTGCTGGCTTGAACCCATCGAGGCTGGATGTCAGTCGCACTGCAGAATCTTTAGAAAGGCCATATTCGATGCTGAGTCCTCTGCCCGCGGAAAGTGCTGCCACGGCAGCAAAATCGAGCCTAGAACTGTAATCGCATGAGTCATCAGCATTGCACCCATCGACGAAAATTCGACCCACTGTTCGTCCATCGACGGCTAAGATCACCCCTCTGCTAATTTGGGAAATGCCGGGTGTCCGTACAATAATATTGGGCTCTCCTAATCGCACCTCAAATGCTACTTTGGCCCAATGCCCTGCATCGTCCTTAAAACCGTTTGCCACAGCACACTGTTTGCCTGACGCATCAGTATCAGCTGCACCGCAGAACAAGCTCCACTGGCCGAATACTTCAGAGGGCGCGGAGGCAATGTCGGTAGCCCAGACAGTTCTCGGCGCAACGATAGCTACTGCAACCGTTGCTGTTAGCGCTAGGAAGGTAGGTTTGAAGAGTGACATCACACGCACCATAGTTGCCCAGCCGATTGGAACTATATTCCTTTATGTGCAAATAACAAACGGTGACTTCGGCTTCTTGTGTTTCCCTTAATGTATTGTTATTACGTTATTTCTTGACCCAGTCTTTGGGATTGGATTTGCCTTCAAGGTGTCGGCTTGATGATTGAGAACGGGCTGTGCCCACAGGTAGTAAGAATGCTGCGCAGCCAAGGGACCCAAATTGCCGTGGACATGAATCACTTCTAGGCCCTCCTCCACGACCGTTGCCGCAGCCTTGCAATATCCCAGACGTGCATCCGAGGAATTCCAAGACGCGCTTTCTGCGAGAACTCCATCGTCGGCGCAATAAACCACTACCCGACTTTGTGGTAAAAGCTTTGCAAGGCGTCTTTGAAAAAAATCTGATGTGCTGATGTCGGCGGCAGGCAAAAGCAGTTGGTTAAATTTATGTGCCGTCGTCGTAGACGGGTTGCCAAAATTCTCAGTTAGGGACATTGTCAGTACGTCGGCACCCATACTATGCCCTAATGCATTCATGGGACTGTTCGACGAACACAGCTTTGGTAAAATCTTCTGAATTTGCCAAGCTGTATATGGAGATACGTTGCGTGCTGCCCGGTAAGCCGCCTCATTAAGGGCGCTCGGGTGAAATGATAAACTCAGCCGTCCCGCCTCGCTTGGCCAGCTGAAAAATACACTTGATTGTGGAAGCGAAAGATCAACCAAAAGGGCACCCATTGTCTCGGCTGCTTCGCGGAAATTATGATTGAAGCCATGTACATAAAAGAGTGGTGGCGCCGTTTTTTCTGAAGGGCTTTGTGCACGGCTAAGTTCGAATGATGTGAGGTCGTCGAATAAACCCAATCGGGAAATCTCAATTTTTCTCGACGTTTTCATTCCTCGTCCCCGGCCAGAATAGTTGCCGGCCTTGGAAACGCTCAATTCTACCCAACCCGCCGTTATTCCCGTGGTGATTGTCGCTGCGAAGGCAGAATTAGCGTTATCGTCGTACCGTAGAATTGATCCGGAGGATCGAGCGCTAGCCTCCTGTGTTCGCTTAACTTGACGATTAGTTAGGAAATAAGTTGTCAAGTATGGTGCGATCTCACTTGCCAAGCCGAGCTTGGTTGGAACATTGCTGAGAGCGTCTTGAGCGATTTGGCTTGAGCGTCGAATAGGCTGCTCCTGCGCTAGCGCGTACAGAGGGAGCGTCCATAGGATTAACAGGCAAGTAATAACTTTAATGAACATTCGGGGTTCCAACTCTAATCTGAGAGTATGATACACAACGGGGTATGCTGCGCAATCCTTGGTTGCACTATTTTGTCTTATCCCCACCCCTCCACCCTCCCGTATCCTCCTCCGCATCCTTTCCGTGAACGGGGCGTGATCGATCCGTCAGCGCGTGGAGAGGGTACGGCGCCCGGACCCTGAGGCCTTGACGAGGCTGAGAGATCCGGGAGGTCCGAGCTCGCCCGTCGTGCGGGGGTGCCGGTAACGGCATGGCCTCGTGCGGCCGCCGCCAGGCTAACCCCGCTACGCCGGCAACCTGAACAAGGCCATCGGCACCGAAGACGCGGGAGAAACGCGGGACGTTCCCAAAGCCGCCGTCGCGCGGGCGCCAGAAGGCTGCTCGTATCAATAGCACTGCAGCGTTCCGGCGCTCGCGCACCCGTTCGTTTGGCCCCACCCGCGTTCGCCGCGCGGGCAACGCGGACGCGCGTCCGCCATAGGAGATGCATGAGCCCGATCATCACCAGCCAAGACGTCGTGACGCCGGAGGACTGCCGCGTGTCGCATGCCGGGCAGCGCGAGGGTGCGGGTCTGCGCCGGCCTGTCGTGCAACGGGGCCTGGAGGGCGCGGGAGTCGTCCGCAGGCTCGAGCTGCGGTCTGGCGTGCGGCCGATGCGCGAAATGAAGAGCGGCGAGGGCCGTGATGCGCCGCCGCTCAACCCGGTGGTGGTCCGCAACCAGATCGCGGCGCGGCTGATGCAGCTCAACTGCGCGCGAAAGGGTGGCTGCACGCGGCGCTGCCGCCGGCTGGGGCGTTGCGCGGAGGCCGAGGCGGTCGAGGCAGAAGCGCAGGCGCTGCTGGCCGCGGATCTGGAGCGTGCACGCGGGGCGAAGCGGGTGCCTTGATAGGCGCGATACACGCAATATTCAAATGGCAGCGAACGTGCGCCGATATCGGCCGAGCGCTACTTGAACAGCGAGGTCAGCGAGAAAGTCGAGGCGACGACGACCGGCGGGTTCTCGGCGATCTGGGGATAGGGCTCTTCGATGTAGACGTTCACGCCGGTGGCGCGCTGATCCTTGATCAGCGAGGCAACGTAGGCCCAGCCTTTCGGCTCCAGGCCGAGGCAGGCTTCCGACATCTCGCCCTTCAGGCGAACGTGGATGGCGATGTTGCCACGGGCCAGGATGGCGTTGGTCTGCGCCGGGTTGAAGCGGTCCTTGTTCCAAAGCTTGGTGAGGTAGATGCCAGCCACCGCGCGCTTGGTTTTCGGGCCCCAGCTGACGCGCTGGCCCTTGTCGGAGGCGAAGGTGTATTCGCCGGGCGGCAGCGGGCCGATGGCGCGAGCCGCGAAACAGTCGGGGTCGGGATTGTTGCGGCAGGCCTCGCGGCCGGAGATGGCCCAGGCGATCGTCTTGCCGCCGATCTGGGGATCGTCGGAGATGACGAAGAGGCGGCCGGTCTTGATGGTGTAGCCGAGCTTGAAGCCGGTGGCCGCGACAGGGAGTTCGCGGACGACGTCCTCGAACGGGTTGCAGATTTCGCCGCCGGTCAGTTTGCGTGGGTAGCCTTTGTGCTGGATGGTGACGTAGTCGACGTTGGGCGCGCAATCCCATTGCGGCAGCACCTGCTTGGTGAGGAGGACGCCGCCAGGCGCAGCGGCCGGGCCGGCAGGACCTGGAGGCGGCATGGCTTTGGCCGCAGGCTCCATGCCGGGCTTCTCGGGGCCGGGCTTGTCAGGGCCGGGTTTGTCAGGAGCGGGCTTCTTGGCCGACGGCGGGGCGGGAAGCGGCTCCCACGGCAGGGCCGCCTGCTGTTGCGGTTCCTTGGTTGCGGAGGGTTGGGTGCCGGCCTTGGGCAGGCCGCGGACCTGTTCGCAGCGGGCCGACAGCTTCGGCGGCCGAATCTGCTTGACGGCGAGCTTGCGGGCGAGCGCGCTGGTGGCGCCCTGCTCGATATAGGCGGCAATCAGGGCGTGCTGCACCTCAAGCTGCTCGGCGGACAGTTCGTAGATGCAGTCCTCGAATATCTGGTCGCCGACCTTGCTGAAGAAGTCGGCAATGTTACCCGCGGCGGCCGCGGAGCCGGCATCATTCTTCTTGGGCTGCTGCGCAAGGCAGACGGTCGCCGGCAGCAGCAGGAGGCCAGCCACCGATGCAAACAGGGTCCGTCGCAACCTTTGCGTTTTCACTTCTTGAGACACGCGATGCCCTATTGGCGGTCTGCCGCCGTTTCCCCAACCACGATTTCGGCGACCGCACGCGTGTGCACGCCGCGAATCATGGCTCCGCAGTCCTGTCGAGGGCATTCCTAATGCAAGAGTGGGGTCAAGAAAATGGCGTCGCAAGAGGGTTGAAAAGCCAGCAATTGCGGCGGCCGGTGCCTCCCCAAGCAACTGAACGCGAGATAGAAAGCCCGTCAGGCGGCGGTCACGCAACGCGGAGGGAATATCGGGAGGCATTGAAAGCAGTCGAGCCGGGCGGCACCGCGTCGTGGTGCTGTCCGGCTCAATCGTCGTGGCGACACGCCGCGGTGCTAGGCGATCATCGCTGTCTCACGCCTGGCTGGGCGCGCTGGGGCCCGGCGCGCGGTGCCCTGAAGGGCACCGCCTTGATGGTCTGCGGCTTGATCTTCAGCGGCTTGACCGGTGGACGCGGCGGGTTGATCGGCTTGCAGTTTGGTACGTTGCCGCGGAAACCGCTGGGGCACTTCGGCGGAGGAAGCCGCTTGCAGTTGGGGGGCTTGCCGACGAAGCCATCGGGGCACTTGCGTGGCGGGTCGACGACGACGATCCGCTTGCAGTTGGGTGGCGTGCCCGTGAAGCCAGGTTTGCACGTTTCCGGCGGCTTGCGGCAGTTCGGGTAGTTGCCGACCATGCCGTCCGGGCACTGCTTCGGCTTGCACTTGGGGTACTTGCCGATCGTGCCGTCCGGGCAGGCCTTGGTGATGCAGCTGCAGGAGTCCGGATTCCAGACCTTGCTGTGGCCGCAACTCTTCGGTTTGCACGTGTCGCCCGGGGGCGTCACGATGCGCGGCGTGCAGTTTGGCGGGATGCCGGTGAAGCCGGCCGGGCACTCTTTCGGCTTGCAGTTCGGATAGTCGCCGACCGTGCCGTTCGGGCATTGACGCTCAATGCAGCGGCAGACGCCGACATCCCACACTTCGTTGCGTTCACACGTCTTGGGCTTGCACGTCGGTGGCGGATCGCCGACCGGAGGGACGATCACCGGCTTGCAGTTCGGATAATCGCCTCTCGTGCCTGTCGGGCACTGCAGATCCACGCAGCGGCAGACACCGACGTCCCACACCTGATCGCGCTTGCACGTCTTAGGTTTGCACGTGTCGGGGGTATCGTCCTTGGAACAGCGCTTGCCGTTCCAGAACGTGCGCGGCGGGCAGCACTTGCCGGCGACCGGTGTCTTCGACCAGCCTTGCGGGCAGGTCGATGGCGGCGGCGGGGGCGGCGTCGTCAGGTCGTCGGCGCCGCAGTACTGCGTGCCGTGCTTCTCGAACGGAGCGAAGGTGACGCCGGCCGTGGCCGTGTCGTCGCCTGCGTTCGTGTTCTGCTGCGATCCACCAGCCGCCTCCTCGATGGCGACGGTGTTGGTGTAGCCGCAGATCACTTTGGAGCCTGACGGCGCGATGAGGCTGTTGGGCATCTCGACGTCAAGGTTCAGGGTAACGCTATCACCGGCCTGCAGTTCGACCGGGGGATGCGAACACAGCGCGTCGTTGGGCAGACCTGCCATCGTCTGGCCTTCGCAGGTCCACGGTGCGGACCACGTGGCGTTCTCCGGCTCGCCCGGCAGCGTTTCGCGCACCACGATCGGACCGTTGTAGACGCCGGGGCCGACGTTGGTGACGGTGATCGTGAACGGCGTCGTCTGTCCCGCGGCCGTCTTGGTGCTGGCTCCTGCCGTCTTGGCGATCGTCAGGTTGGTGCTCGACTGCGCCGGGCTCGTGGGCGGTGGACCCGGCGGGTGAACGCAGAACGGATTGCCGTTTTGCGGCACGATCGTCTCGAAGTGGGCGGTGGCGTCGGACTTGTCGTCGCCACCGAAGGTGTTTTGCGCTGAAGGAGCCAGCGGCGTGGTGATCTGGGCCGTGTTCTTGATCGAACACTGCTGAGTCGGGTGGATCGGCACCTTGACGGTGGCGACGATCTCGGCCTTCTCCAAGTGCGAGAAGCCGGGGTTGGCGCTCTGGCAGACGTAAAGCGGGAAGAACGCCAGATTGCACGACCAGCCGGCCGGCGTGGCGAACGTGGCCGTCGTGCCCGCCGGCGCGCCCGCAGGCAACGCATCAATGAAGCGCACCTGGTTGTTCATGGGCTTGCCGAAGTTCTGGACTGTGATGTTGAACTTGCATTCCCAGTTGCCGCCGACGGGCGGGCAGTAGGCGCCCGTCGCCTCGGTTTTCTTGATCTTCAAGTTGCTCAGCTTCTGATCGGGGCACTGTTGCAGAGTGCCTGGGATCGTGGCTGTGGCTTCGGCCTCGTCATCGGTGGCATCGGTATTGAGATCCGTGTTGCCTGCGGCCTCGACGATCTTGGCCTTGTTCGTCGCCTGGCAGGCGAGGTCGTCTGCCATGTTTTTCGGGACTTTCAAACTCACCCCGAAGACCCGGGCTGCGCCGGGTGCCAACACATCGTTGGCGAACGTGCAGCTGTAAGGCGCGACGTTGGTGCAGGAGCCGGTGCCGCCGATGAAGAACGTCGGTGTTGTGCCGACGGGGATGGTCTCGTCGATTTTGATGTCGCCATTGTAGACGGCGCCGCCGTCGTTGCGAACTTGCACCGCGTACTCGCACTCGAAGTGACCCACCTTGTCGGTGCAGATCGGCTTCCAAGCGATCTTTGAAAGTTTGAGGTTTGTCTTCTCGCCAGCGACGGGCGGGCAATGACCTGCCGGTATGCCAGCCGTTGCCCAGGCGAAATCGTCACCGGGGTTGGCGTCGCCGGGACCTGACCATTGCAGGTGTGCCGTGTTGTCGAGCGAGCACACGGGCGCAGGTGCGGGCGTATCGACGGAGACCTTCAGGTCCACCGACGAGCCGGGCCACAGGACGGCCATCGGATACGTACAGGTGTAGTCGGTCGGCGATCCAGAGAGGCACGCCCAGGGCGGATCGTTGAACGCCATGGTAGCGCCGGCGGGGGCCGCGATCAGTTTGTCGTGGAGCGTGACCGGGCCGATGTAGGGGTCAGGGCCGGTGTTCGTCACACGCACTGTGTAGCTGCACAGGAAGCCTGCGCCGCCTGGAGCACACGCGAATGGTGTTGCGGCCTTGTCGACGGCGAGGTTGAAGTCCCAGTCCGTGCCTACGCCGGGTGGATCGTAGAGCGGCGGCACAAAGCCTGGGGGCAGATACGGCAGAGGCGCGTAGAGCGGGCCGTAGCCGTAGCTGGCCTGATCGCATGGCTGCCAGATCTCGACATCGCCGACGTGGCCGGACGTGCCTGCGTCGATGGGTCGGCCGGCGTAGTAGTCGACGAAGAAGGATTTGGTGGGCGGCTCGTTGTCGGGCCGCACCAGCAAGCGATCGCTGCCCTGCAAGCCGTGAACGGCGCCGGTGCCGGCGCCCTCGACCCCTTCGCGCAGGTTGTCGCCGGTCGACCAGAGCGTCGCGCCGCACTGGCCCGTCCGCATCTGACCGGCGGCGTCATAGCCGTAGCCGAGGGCGATGCCGCCGGAGGTGTTGCGGTGATCGGGTGGGAAGCCGACTGCGAATTCTTCGGGAACGGGAACCCACACACCTGGCGTTGACTTGTCGTCGATCTCACGCCGGTAGCGGAACACTACGGAAGACTTGGGCTCGGTGAACGACTTGTCGTCGTGATTGCCGCGAATGTCGCCGCGCTGGGCTACATACATCATGCCCTGGCCGTCGAAGGCGATGTCGGAGACCGGGTGATTGTCTGGCGTGCCGGGGATCTCGAATTCACGCCTGGCATCGTTGCCGAACGATCCATCGAGCTTGATGGAAACGGACCAAATGGAGGGGCCTTCGGCGACGGCGTAGTAGAGGCGGCCGCCGTTGACGGCCAAGCCCCATACGCGGCGCTCGGGCTGAGTGAAGCGCCAGGTGGCCGGATCTTCGCTGTCGAAGCCCGGATTGCGGATGTCCATGGTGGCGCCGTCGTCGGCAACGGGAGGCAGGCCGGCGGCGTCACGCGCCTTCACGCCGTGGTCGAAGGCATCGAGGAGATTGCCGGACGAATCGATGCGATGAATCAAACCGGTGTCGAGATCCGAGACGTAGAAGTTCAGGGACGAGGTGTCATAGGCGATGTCGCCGACGCCGGGACCGCTGTTGCCCGGTAGCGTCGCGAACAACGATACGGCGCCGGTGGTGCCGTCGACCTTCCAGATGCTGCCAGGGCCGCCGTTCTTGCCAAACTGTCCGGCCATCCACTCGGCGTCGGGGTGGCCTTTTCGCACGCGTTTCGGCTGGCCCTCTTGCGGCACGACAATCCGCAAGCCGTAGGCCGAGGTCGCGCCGGCGTAGATATTCGGTGTGACTCCGACGACGCTGGGTTTCAGGCCATCGTCGATGGCGAGTGCAAAGACCTGCCCGGTGTCTGCCGCCCTGATCTGTAGCCCTGGCGCCCCGTTGATCAGCTGCGCTGTTGGAGGCGCGTTCGGCTGCAGCGGCATGATCTGCAGGGCGGAGCCGTCGAGATCAATGAAGAGCCCGTCAGGGGACGCGCCTTCCTGGCTGCCGGAGAAGCCGGTGACGACCGCGTCGCCGCGATGGAGGACAGACGCCGTCTGAGCCAGGGCGGGGCAGGCAGTTGCAGCGGCGAGGAACGAGATACCGATCAGACGGCTCACATTAAACTTCTTAGACGTCATGGCGTGTCTCCACAGGAGCTGCGGCGCGATATGCGCCTCTTCGCCATGTCGGTCGCGGCGTCGGGGAGATCGGTTCACAGACGGTGCAAATATTTTTTGCCTGTCTGTCGCCGCCGTTTTCGCTCGATTGCCACCGTTACTCGTGGAATGAACCAATTGGAGTGTTCCAGCGACTTACCTCCCGCGGGCTAAAAATGACGTCTGCAATGGACGACCGGGATTTGTTGAACGCCGTCGCCCGCGGTGACAAACGGGCATTGGAGCAGCTCTATGTGCGCCACAGCACGCGCCTGCATCGTTTTCTGGAACGGATGATGGGAAACCGGGCCATGGCCGAAGAGGTGATGAATGAAGTCTTTCTAGCGGCATGGCAGAGCGCCGGCCGTTACGAGGGACGATCCGAGCCGCTGACGTGGCTGCTGTCGATCGCGCACAACAAGGCGGCGAGCGCCATGCGCAAACGTCGCGAAGCGACCACGCTGCTCAATGAGGCGGAGCTGCTGGCCGATACTGCGGATACGCCAGAGGTCCAGCTGCAGAAGCAGGACAAGGGCAAGATCATGCGCGATTGCATGACGGCGCTGTCGGCGGAGCACAGGACTATCCTCGATCTTGTCTATTACCAAGATAGGTCGGTGGCCGAGGCGGCGGAGATCCTGGCGATCCCGGAAGGAACGGTGAAGACCCGCATGTTCCATGCGCGCAAAAGGCTTTCCGAGCTGCTGACGGCGCGCGGCATCGACAGAGGGTGGCCGTGACATGAGCTCGTCTTCGCACGACGATAAACAGGACATTGAAGACCTGCTGCCGTGGTACATCACGGGGCGGCTCTCTCCAGTCGAGCGAGGTCGAGTCGAGGCCTATCTGGAGCGGCATCCGGAGATGCAGCGCGTCGTCGCCCTTGCGCGGGCAGAAGCCGCCGCGAACGTCGCCGATAATGAGGCGCTACGCGGGCCCGATCCGGCGGCATTCGATCGCCTGCTGCGCTCACTGCCTGAACAACGACCGGTTCGCGGCACGTCAGCACCGTCGTTCCTGGAGCGTCTGGCGGCCTTGATTGCCTCGCTTTCGCCGTCGCAACTCGGGTTGGCGGCAGCGGCCCTTGGCACGATCTTCCTGCTTGAGACTGTTACCATCGGAACACTCATCGGCACACGGACGGGCGTATACGAAACCGCTACAGGTCCCACCGAGCCGCCGCCGGCAGACGCCGTCGAGCTGCTCATTGGCTTCAAGCCGGAGGCTTCCATGGCGGACACGACAGCGTTTCTGAAAGATAACGGCCTCACGCTCATCGACGGCCCGCGCGCCGGGTTGTTCCGCGTGCGCGCTGCGGGCGGATCCGCGGGTGCCCAGTTGGTGGGTGAGCGACTGAAAGCATCGCCGGTGGTTGCCGTCATTCTGCCGGGGCGGTGAGCCATGAAATTCTCAGCCATCGCCGCCGCCGTGAGCGTGGTGCTTGCGAGTGTCAGTTTCGCTGCACCTGCAGAGAGTGCTGACGCCAGACGCTTTTTGCGCTTTGCCGGGTCGACGGGGGCGGGGGGCGTTGGCCTTGCCATGCAACCGCGCTTCGTGCTGCCGCGTCGTCCCATCCGGCCGGTTCTGCCGCGTTTCGGCGGCACGCAACTGGGCAAGTGCCACGGGCAGCGCTGCGTCGACGGTGGGAAAATAACCGGCATCGCGACGACCTGCCCATCGGGCATGACGCGGCGCGCAGGCAAGGGCTGCAGCAAGATCGTGACTGTGGCGCCGTGCCCGAACGGGACGTATCGCCTTCGCGGCAACTGCGTACCTTTCGTCAAGCCGACGGGCGGCGATAACACCGTGACTGTCGATCCCGGTCGTGCCTGCCAGAACGGACACAAACGGCGTGGCAAGCGTTGCGTCGTTGTGGTGCCGCCCGACCCGCCGCGGCTCGTCATCCCGGCCGACAAGAGCACTCCGGAGATCGATGATTCAGGAGCCAACGGGAAGTCACCGAAGGCTGCAAAGCCGGTACCGTCCGCTCCGCCGGCCATACACATTCTTGTCGGTGATCGCCCGCATCGTCCGCGGGAACTCGTCGTCCTCGTGGCGACGGACGGTGCAGCCGATGTCGTGGCCGAGCTGACGCGCCGCCACCGCCTCGTCGCGGAGGAGCGTCACGCGATTGCCCTGGCAGGCGGTACGCTGGTGCGCTTCGGCCTGGCAGACAATCGCCCGCTGGAAGACGTGCTCGCCGCTGTCGCGCGCGATCCGCGCGTTCTGCTGGCACAACCGAACTTCACGTTTGCCACAAGCGACGCCGGCGTGGCTCCGGCGCGGCTGCTACAGTATGCGCCCGGGAAAATTCGAGTTGCCGACGCGCATGCTCTCGCGCGGGGCGCCGGCGTTCGTCTGGCGATCCTCGACACCGGGATCGACACGAATCATCCCGAGATCGCTGGTATCGTTGCGGCGACATTCGATGCACTGAACGACGGACGCGTAGCGGCGGAGGCGCATGGTACCGCCATTGCCGGAATCATCGGCTCGCGCAGTCGCCTGCAGGGCGTGGCGCCGGAGGTGAGCATTCTGAGCGTGCGGGCGTTCGCGGGTGGAGGTGCCGGCGCCGCGACTTCGACAACAATGGCACTGGCGAAAGGCATCGACTGGGCCTTTGCGCAGAAGGCGCGGCTTTTCAACCTCAGCTTCGCGGGGCCAGACGATCCGCTGCTGGCGCGTGTCATCGACACTGCCGCCAGGCAGGGCAGCATCTTTATCGCTGCGGCCGGCAACGGAGGACCGCAGGCAGCTCCGGCCTATCCGGGTGCCTATGGCAATGTCATCGCGGTTACGGCAACGGATGATTCGGATCGGCTGTTTGCGCGGGCGGCGCTGGGCCCACACGTGGCGATCGCGGCACCGGGCGTAGACATTCTGGCAGCGGCACCCGGCGGCGGTTACGACGTGTCGAGCGGGACATCGCTTGCCGCCGCGCACGTCTCGGGCGTGGTGGCGCTCATGCTGCAGCGCCAGCCATCGCTGACGCTGACGCAGATCCGCGAGGTGCTCGCGCAAACCGCGAGCAAGCTGGACACGACAGCTCCGGGGCGGACCGGCGCTGGATTGATCGATGCTGCCGCGGCGACGCAGGCCGCAGCGAAACAGGGACTACTGGAGCAGGTGGCCGCTGACTGACGCTTGCCGAATGAATCGGCATTTTGTCGGCCAGCCGGTGGATCGAACACTATGGTGCAGCGGACGTCTCAGGCTCCAGGGAAATCGACTCAGTGCGCCGAGCGTACGTCCGGTGCAGGTGATGTCAGCGGTCCGAGGTGTGTGCCCGTCGCGGGCCAGGGTAGGTGCTCGGGCAGCAAGTGACGAATGGCATTGGCGTAGTAGGTCAGCATCTGATGCTCGTCGGGATTGGCGCGGAATGTGCCGCCATCTTCCAACACGAACCGGCGCAGTGTCAGCATGCGCAAGCCGACGTCGATGGCATAGTCGCGGTCGGCGCGCGGTACGTGGACATGGACTCCGGAGGCCTCAAGCGCCTCGATCAGCGTCCCGACCCGGGCCTTGACCTCGAACGCCGTCAACGGCTTTTCGCCCGTATCCCTCAACGCAGTTGCCACGAGCGAAACCGGCATTGGCGGAACGACGCGGCCGACCGCGTTCATGAGGTCGCGCCCCAGCTTCCCAATCGCGGCGAAGCGTGCCTCGGGTGTCAGCGTACGAAAGTCGGTTCCATTCCGCGCAAGATAACCCTTGAGCGAAACGGCATCGCCAAAGTTCACGCAGGCGTAGCCGTAGCGGTAGTTGCGGCCCCGAAGGCTGCGCCACAGGTGGCCAAAAAGAAAACGGGCAATCTGTCCCGGGCGAACACGGAATACGGGTTTCTGCCCGGCGGCGGTCGTGGCCGCCGCGACCTGGATGCGATCTTCAAGTACACGATCGTAGTTGATGCCCACCGGTATGAACGTAATGTCGCGCGGTCCCTGGCGGTCGAAGTCTGAAACCATGTAGGCCAGCAGGCCAAGCTTGGGCTCGCGAAGCGCGCCGTCCCGCGTGAGCCCGCCTTCGGGAAACACCGCCTGCACGACGCCGCCCGTCGTCGCCAAGTGGACGTAGCGGCCGAGAATGCGCCGATAAAGCGGATCGCTGCTGTCGCGGCGGATGAAGTAGCCGCCCATGGAGCGGATCAGGCTGCTCAGGCCCCAGATCTGTGCCCATTCCCCCACGGCATAGCTCAGTGCGGACTGGGTCGCGGCAACATAGGTGACGAGGATATAATCCATGTTCGAGCGGTGATTGATCACGAACACCACCGAAGACCCTGGGTCGACTGCGGACAGCCGCTCCTCGCTGCGGTGGCCGAGTCGCACCCGGTAAAGCATCTGAGAGATACGCTGCGCGAGCCGGGTGCCAACGCGGAAATAGGCATAGGCGTTGAACGAGGGCACGATCTCGCGGGCATAGCGCTTGGCCTTCTCCATCGCGACCTCGCGCGGGACGCCGTTGGCGCGGGCGTAGTCTTCGACGGCGTGCAGCGTGCCTGGATCAAACAGGATCTGGTCGATCAGCACCTGCCGCTTGGTGAGCTTGAAGGGCTGGAGCTGCAATTTCAGGCTGGTGTTCAGCTTGTCTACCGCGCGGTTGGCGCGCACACGCAGCGCCCATCTAAAGCTGGGAATAAGCAGGCGATCGAGCACTGCCAGACCGGCGAGAAGGCTCGCAATCACAACCAGCCATACCGGCAGTGTCACCGTCGATGCCATACGCCAGTCCTTAGAGTCGAACTTTTCGCTCTCGGTGCAGTATACCGATGATGCTCCGATTGCGAATACAGATCGCACTCGCCAGACGGCAAACCGCCGCCAGCTGCCCGGACTTGGCGGCCGTGCGATCAGGATGGTACACGCTATAGACATGAATCCTTTGCCTCGTGGTCTGGCCAGTGAACGGGCGACCCGACCGTCGGACAGCGGAGCCGCTGCCGATGATGAAACGGGCGTGACTGGCGAGGGTTTGCGGCCCGAGCCCTACCTGCGCACCGGCGCGGGCGCGCACGGACTGCGGCGTCGCATTTTCGGCCTGCTGCTGGGCTGGCCGTGGTTCGACCGGGTGACGACCTTCACGCTGCGCCGTCTCTTCTTCCCCTTGTCACGCCTCTTTGCGGCAGCGCAGGTGGCGAACGGACGGCCGCGCGCGTTCTGTTCAGCCGTCCCCATGCCCGCGAGGTACACAGACACGCCGCATCAGCAGCGCGCGCTCGCCCGGCTCGAAGAACTTCGCGCCCGCATTCGCGCACTCGAGGCGGCTTGGGAACGGGCGTTCTTCGGCCCAGACGATGTGTCGGTCGTCGAACGGGCTGCGATCGAGTCCGAACGGCTCGATGCGAGCCAGGCATTCAATGGCACGCGCCGGCTGTTTATCAGATACTTGTCGCGGCGAATCCCGCGGGCTCGCATGGCCGCGGTGACGCCGGCCCTAGTCGAGGCCGTCTATGGCAAGGCCCGCGAAGACTTCGCTCCGTTCGTCGCTCCTCCGGCCGTCATGCCACAGATCTCCGTCTCCCGTGCCATTCCCGGGACTGTCGGTCGCGATTCTTGGCTGCGCTTCAAGAGCCCGAGCGCTCGTCTTGGCGATACTGTAACCGCGCGCGTGCATGAGCCGATCGGCGTATTGAATCCGCCGACCATCATTCTGGGCCACGGCATCTGCATCGAGTTCGACCACTGGCGTGGTCTCGTCGACGAGACCGATGAACTTGTCGCGCTTGGCATCCGGGTAATTCGACCGGAGGCGCCGTGGCATGGCCGGCGGGTGAAGCGCGGCATGTTCGGCGGCGAGCCGATCGTGGCCGAATTCCCGCTCGGTTCGCTCGACGCGTTTGCCGGTGCGCTCCAGGAGTGGGCCGTGATTGCCGATTGGGCACGCCAAACGTCATCCGGCCCGATCTTGATGGGCGGCACGAGCCTGGGTGCCCAGATCGCGCAGCTCTGTGCGCAGCACGCCAGGTCATGGCCCGAACAGTTGCGTCCCGAGGCCCTTCTCCTCATCACGCATTGCGGCTCGATGGTCGATGTCGTCCTGCAAGGAGCGGTGCCGGAGATCTTCGGAACCGCGGGTGATGTCGCGGACCAGGGTTGGACGCCGGACTTGATGAGATCCTACTTGTCGCTGCTCGATCCGGCCCCCACGGCTCCGCTCGATCCGCAACGCATCGTCTCCGTGCTCGGCCGTTACGATCGCGTCACCCCGTTTGCGAGCGGCGAAACACTGGTGCACTCCTGGCAGTTGCCGCCGGAGAACCTGTTCATTCTGGAGCGCGGCCACTTCTCCGTCCCCATGACGTTGATCCGCAATCAGGCGCCGCTGAAGCGCTTCAATGAGATCGTCAAAGCCCTGCGGCGTTGAGCGTTGACCGCAGGTATTCAGGGGGTCCGAGAAAATTCTTTCGGGGACGTGTCGAAGGGGGATGGTGCCGCCCGTCGTGGCATCAGAGCAGCTGAAACGTCATGAGACGCTGCCGTATACGTATGAAGCCAAAAGGAAAACACCATGTCCAAGAAGCCTGAAGCTAACAAGGGTGCGGCACGCACCGGCACCGTCCGGTTTCACCGGGTCCTCGCGACAAAGCCGGAGAAGGTCTATCGCGCTTTCCTCAATGCAGCTGCGATGGCCAAATGGCTGCCGCCCTACGGCTTTACTTGCAGCGTGGCGCATTTGGACGCGAAGGTCGGCGGCACCTTCAAGATGTCGTTCGAAAATTTCACTACGGGTCACAGCCATTCGTTTGGCGGGCAGTACCTCGAACTCGTCCCAGATAAACTGATCCGCTATAATGACGTCTTCGACGATCCGAATCTGCCGGGCACCATGCTTGTGACCGTGAACCTGAAGGCTGTCAGCGTCGGCACGGAGATCACGATTGAGCAGTCGGGCATACCAGCACTGATTCCGGTCGAAGCCTGCTATCTCGGTTGGCAGCAATCGCTCTCACAGCTGGCCAAGCTGGTTGAACCTGACATTCCCGAGTAACGGATGGGCGGCTTCGAGACGGAGAGTTTCTTCAGCGAGGTGTCAGATCGGCGTCACTGATCTCGGTCACGAATTTTTGGCGGAGGGCGCGACCGAAGTCGTTGTAGCCCTGCGCTGCCATCAGGAAGGTGCCGGGGCCGCCGATGACGTGGGCCTTGAACCACTGGTCCAACGTGGTGGCTTCCTGATCGGGCCGCTGCGGTAGCTCCCGCAAGCCGTAGCCGGGAGCGCGGTAGGCCCCAGAGCCGACGACGTCGTTTTCACCCGGAACGATGATCGGGAGGCCATTGATCGTCGCCCCCAGGGCCAGCACGCGATCGCGTTCGGCGTGCAGGCCATCAATGTCGCTGCAATTGTCGATGCCGTCTCCCGAGACGTCGACGACCACGCGCTGCGCGGCGATGGGTATGTTGGGAATGATGGAGACGGCGACGGTTCGCAGCATGCGTGCCATGCAGGTGAATTCGCCGCCCTCGTGCGGCAGGTTGCGCAAGAGCTTGGCCACCTCCAATGCATCGGACTGCGATTTGATGCGATGCCAGCCGATCAGCTGGCGGGCGTTGTCAGCCCACGCCACCATGGAAAAGAGAATCCCGCCATTCGGGCCGCTCATCACGCTCGAGAGGACGCCGGGATCCTCCAAAGCCTGGGCGATGCCTTCCATCTGCAGGCGGTAGCGGGTTTCGTCGACCGATTGGGAGACGTCGACGGCGACGATGAGGGCGGTGTCCACCATGTCCGCGGATGTCGACGGCGAGTCGGCGGCTATTGCAGCGCCGCATGCGGCCATAAGAATACAGACCATGACGGACGCCCGAACGGCCGCAGGACGTCTCGTTCGGCATCGCGCGGGCATGCATCACACCAGGTTCGGACAAAAAGAGGCCCGAGCATTTCACCGCTCGGGCCTCAAAGTTCAAGACCTAATCAGCGGGATGCCGTTGTGGTCTTGAGCAGTTTGAATGTCCAGGTCATGGCGCCTTGGTTGAAGTGAGCCACCGTCTTGGCGACTTCGCCGCCCCACAGCGGAACCGCGCCACCCCAGCCGGACACGACGGAGACGTACTGTTCGCCGTCTTGTTCCCACGTGATGGGCGAGCCAACGATGCCCGAGCCCGTGTTGAACTGCCAAAGCTCCTTGCCGGATTTGGCGTCGATGGCTTTCAGCGTGCCCTCGGGCGTGCCGTAGAATACGAGGCCGCCCGCGGTGGTCAGCACGCCGCCCCAAAGCGGCGCCTTGTTCTTGACGCTCCAGACGATCTTTCCGGTCTTCGGATCGAGGGCCTTCAGAGCACCGATGTGATCGTCAAAGATCGGCTTGATGGTGAAGCCAGCGCCGAGATAGGCGGCGCCCTTCTTGTAGGTGATCGGCTCGTTCCACAGGTCCATGCCCCATTCGTTGGACGGGATGTAGAACAGCTTGGTCTGCGGGCTGTAGGCCATCGGCATCCAGTTCTTGCCGCCGAGGAAGCTCGGGATCGCGAAGATCGAGCTGCCCTTCTTGCCGTCTTCCGACTTTGCCGGGTCGCTCGGACGGAAGTTGTCGTCGAAGATCGGCCGGCCGTTCTTGTCGATGCCCTTGGCCCAGTTGATCTTCTCAACGAACGGTGCCGCCGAGATGAACTTGCCGTTCTCACGATCAAGCACATAGAAGAAGCCGTTGCGGTCAGCGGTGGCGGCGACCTTCTTGCCGTCCATCTCGAAAGAAACGACCTCGTTGGTGCCGTCATAGTCCCAGCCGTCGTGCGGGGTCGTCTGATAGCCCCACTTGATCTCGCCGGTTTCCGGATCGATGGCGATGCGTGAGCAGCCCCACTTGTTGTCGCCGGGCCGGGTGTGGCTATTCCACGGGCCGGGGTTGCCAACGCCCATGAAGATGGTCTTGGTCTCGGGATCGTAGGTGCCGCCGAGCCAGGGTGCGCCGCCGCCGGTCTTCCACATGTCGCCGGGCCAGGACTCGTTGACCTTGCCGGTCATGGTTCCAGGTTGGCCATTCAGGGTCCCGACGTTGCCTTCGATGGTCGGCCGGGTCCAGACGAGGTCGCCGTTGTCGACCTTACGGGCTTCGACGCGCCCGACGATGCCGAACTCGCTGCCCGACACGCCGGTCACGATCAGCGGTCCGTGCGCCTTCGACGGAACGATCAGAGGTGCGGCTGTGGCCGTGTGACCTGCGGTCGGATCGTCAATTTCCTTGGCCCAGACGACCTTGCCGGTCTTCTTGTCGAGAGCGACGACCTTGGCGTCGAGCGTCATGAAGTAGACCTTGTCGCCAAACAGGGCGGCGCCGCGATTGATGACGTCGCAGCACGTCAGCAGGCCTTCAGGAAGGCGTGCGGCGTATTCCCAGAGCTTACCGCCGGTCTTGACGTCGATGGCGAACATGCGGCTGTAGGAACCCGTGACGTACATGACGCCGTCGTCCACCAGCGGTTGGGTTTCCTGCCCACGCATTTTTTCGCCGCCGAACGAGAAGGCCCAGGCGGGAACCAGACGGGAGACGTTTTCGGTGGTGATGTCTTTCAATGGGCTGAAGCGCTGGGCATGCCAGCCGAGCCCATTCATCAAAACGTTGTCGGTACTGTCGGCGTCCTTGGCGAGATCGTCGATCGTGACGTCGCCAGCCATGGCGCCCTGTGTTGATAAAACGGAGATTGCGAGAGCACTGGCCCCGAGCAACGCTTTCCAACACCTTGCGGAACGGTTATCCGGTCTGCGGATTTCACCCACGCTCGGCATGCTTATCCTCCCTGGTTTTGCTTTTGCGCGCAGTTTCCTCTGCGACGCGCGAGAGAAATGCCGCAACGTCCGTGCCATCAATGGCACCGTTGAAAACGCTGGACTATCGAGCCAGAGTGCGGTGGGTGTGTTCACATATCGAACAGCGCGATGCACGAGGTGTGAGCGCACGCAACGAGTTGCAATGCAAAAAATCCTGGTGCTCGCGGGAAGATTTGGAGTGCCCGAGGGGTCTCAAGGTTCAGAGGCGTCGAGCGCGCGATAGACGGTGTTGCGACACACGCCAAGGCGGCGCGCCGTTTCGCTTATGTTGCCACCCGTTTCCTTATAGACGCTGAGCAACTGGCCGCGCTGCAGCTCACGCAGGGAATGTGCGCCTGAGACCTGCGTTGCCGCAGGCGAGACCATGAATGCTCCCGTCATGGTTTCATCGATGAGATTGGCATTGCTGTCGGTGGCCGCCAGGGTCAGGCGGGCCAGCATCCCGCGAAGCTCGCGGATATTCCCGTTCCAGGGCTGTGCTGCCAGGGCTGCGATCGCCTTCTCGGTGATTTTTGTTTCCGGGCTGATGCGTTCCAACAAATGCATTGCAAGTTCGGCAAAGTCGGCGCGCTCGGCGAGCGACGGCAACGTGACATGCATCGTGTTCAGTCGATAAAGCAGGTCCGGGCGGAACTTGCGGCTGGTGACCGCCTGGCCCAAATCGACGTTGGTGGCGGAGACGAGGAGGACGTCAACCTTGCGCGGCTGGCCGCCGATCGGCCTCACCGTGTAATCATCAAGGAAACGCAATAAAACCGACTGAAGTATGAATGGCATGTCGCCAATTTCGTCCAGAAACAGCGTTCCACCGTCGGCTTCGCGCGCAAGGCCGGGTGTGCCACCGCGCCGGGCGCCGGTGAAGGCGCCGTCGGCATAGCCGAACAATTCGGCTTCGACGAGCGTCTCTGGGAGCGCGGAGCAATTGACCGGCACGAAGGCGCCCTTGCGGCCGCTGCTGGTGTGGGCGTAACGCGCCAGCATCTCCTTGCCGGTGCCGGTCTGTCCGCATATCAGGAGCGGCATGTGGAGCCGGGCAGCGGAGGCAACGTTCTTGCAGATCTGCTTGACCTTGGGATCGGCTGCAACGAACGGCACCGGGACCGGCGCGTCGTCTTGGCCGGCTGACGGCGGCCGACTGGACTGAGGGATCGCAGCCTGATCGTGGCGGCGGTCGGGGAAAGCGATCGGAGGGGCGACCCCGGCTTGCGGTGCCTCGTCGTGCGCGAACCGCTTGCGCTTGCCAACCGGCGTCGGCGGCGCACGATACGATGTCGGGAACACGATGATGGCACCCAGTTCATCGTCGCCGTCCTGCACCAGAACCGTGCGCATATTGACGACCCGCTTGCCCAAATCGTCGGGCCAATGATCGAACGGCAGGGAGCGAAGATATGACAGATCGTCCGTCTCGGACTGCGACAGGTGCTTGGCAAACTTTCGCAAAGCATTCGGCGAGGCGTGGACGATGCCGCCGCGACGATCGATGGCCAGGAGGTCGTGGCTGGCCCATTTGCGCTGCTTCTCTTGGAAACAGGTCATCAGCCGTTCGTGCTGATCCTTGATGGTTTGCGAAATCAAGCCTTCCATGTGCCCGGCAATCGAGACCGCCAGGGCCAGGCTTTGCGAACTGAATGTCTTCGGCGGCCCGGAGATATCGATAACGCCCAGCAGCTCGTGGTCGATCGGGTGAAAAATGGGTGCTGCCGCGCAGGTCCATTGCTGCACGCGCTCGCAAAAATGTTCGGCGGCGTGAATCTGCACTGGTAGCTTCGCGGCCAGCGCCGTTCCGATCGCGTTGGTGCCGATTTTGTCCTCGGTCCAGCATCCGCCATCCTGCAGATGGACCTCGCGACCTTCCTCGATGGTGCGGCGGTCGCCCAGCGTTTCGATGATGTGACCGGAGCCATCGGTCAGAATGAGCATCGAAGACGCATCACCCAGGATATGCGCGGCGCGCTCCATTGCCTGGCGTGCCGAAGCGGACAGCAGGGCGCTGTCGGCGCGGCGGCGATAAAGCTCCGCTTCCGAAAGTACCGGTGCTGCGCGACTTGAAACATCGACGTTAAAGCCCTTGCTGCGTTGCCAAGAGCCCGCGACCGCCGATCGAACTGCCTTGGGCTCATCGCCGTCGCCGACAAAGCGCACCCAGGCATCCCGAATGTCGCGTTCGTTCATTGGTTGTCCCTACCCGAACAAACGTTTCTTTGGAGATTTCTATATGCGCTTTCCTTATCTCTTTCAATATCTCTAAGACATCGCTGCGTGTTCTTGGCCAATTGTTGAATAGAGTGGCGAGGTGAATTGGTCGCCAGGGCCGATAAGCAAAAGATATGTTTACGTATCATTCGACGAGTTCGACGCACTATTGCTCCCCGGAGCACAACCGCGGCAATCTGCAGCTGTTTCATCTTTCATTTTGTGCAGCGCACCGTGGATGCTGCGTCTCTCGCGATCGGGAAATAATCCCGAATTGTCAGCGCCTCACGCATTTAAAACTTTACGCCAAGACTCAATAAATAGCGTCTTCTCGCGAATTTCCACGACTTTGAAGTGCGATGCATCAATGTTGACAAATGCAACAGTTGTTGGCGATGGCGATCTCGCGACGAACAAACTTCGAAACGTGTTGCATGCGTTTTTTGTCGATCTACCCGTGAGTTAACGAACTGGCACGGCTGTTGCGATGATCTTCCCAACCGATCCGACAAAGGACCGGACTAGGGGATGGAAAGGTCACACGCATGAAGGCGGCGGTACTGCATCGCTATGACGAGAAGCTGTCTGGCCCAGAGTTCGTCACATACCAGGACGTAGAGGATCCGAAGATCCAAACGCCGAGCGACGTCATCGTGCGTATCGGTGGCGCCGGCGTCTGCCGCACCGACCTGCATATCGTCGAAGGCATCTGGCGCGAGAAGTCCAACGTCGCGCTGCCCTACATCATGGGACACGAGAACGCCGGCTGGGTCGAGGCCATCGGCGCCGGCGTCGACGGCATCAAGGTCGGCGACCCCATCATCTGCCATCCGCTGGTAACGAGCGGTCACTGCCTGGCCTGCCGCCGCGGCAATGACATGCATGCGGACGGCAGCAGCTTTCCAGGCATCAACGCCAACGGCGGTTATGCGCAGTACTTGCGGACGTCGCTGAGGTCACTGATCAAGCTGCCGAAGACGCTGGCACCCAAGGACGTCGCACCCTACACGGACGCCGGATTGACGGCCTACCGCGCAGCGAAGAAGGCGTCGCGTCATCTGTTGCCGGGTCAGTTTGCCGTCGTCATCGGCTGCGGCGGGCTTGGACACATCGGCATACAGGTCTTGAAGGCGCTGTGCGCGGCGACGGTGATCGCCGTCGACCGGTCGATGGGCTCGCTCGACCTGGCGCGCTCCTGCGGTGCCGATCTTGCCATTAAGGCGGACGGCAACGAGGTCGACGCCATCAAGGAACTGACCGGCGGACATGGCGCCGAAGCCGTCATCGATTTCGTCGGTGAAGGCGCCTCCGTTGCCAACGGGATCGCGGCGACGCGCAACGACGGCTTCTACTACATCGTCGGCTACGGCGGAAAAGTCGAGATCCCGACGCTGGACATGATCGCCTCGGAGAAGACGATCGTCGGCAATCTCGTCGGCACCTACGCGGAACTGGTGGAGCTGATGGCGCTGGCGGATAACGGCCGCGTCAATCTCAGGACAAAGGAATACCGGTTGAGCGAGGCCAACCAGGCCTTGCTCGATCTGCATCACGGCAAGGTACACGGCCGCGCGGTGCTGATCCCGTGACGGCAACAATACGAGCATTGAACGGCGGGGAAGCCGCCGGCGCCACGTTTTTCGTCGCGGGTCTCGAGATGAGCAATGCGTGGGAGCTTTGGTCGAAACTGGCAAGGAGTGGCGTCATGGGTACGCCCGAAGGCAGAGATCACATGTTGAAGCGCCACGACATCGTCGTGCGCATCATCGAAGCCAACTCTCGCCGTCTGCGACTCGACAACGAGATCAATGGTCTCGACATCGAGAGGCGCATCGCGGAGCGCGATCTCAAGGAGGCCGGTAGCGATCAGAGCGCCATTGAGCGGCTGACGAGCGTCGAGGCCAAGCTCATGACGCTCAGGGAAGAGAGCAACAAACTCGACGTGACCCGCGCATGGCTCGACCAGTCGCTGGCGGAGTTCGACGGCACTCCGCCGGAAAGCGGTTCGGCGGCGGGTCGGGCTTAGGGAAGGAAGAGGATCATGATCCAGGCACAGGAAACGGCGCCCGAGCTCAGCGAAGAGGATCGTTCGAAGGACGACTTCTTCCAGGAGATCGGCGACGTGGCCGAGCGCATGACCACGGCGCACGGCAAGGATTTTGCCATGGGTGTCCTCATTTTGGCGGCGCGCTTCGTCGCCGAGGGCAAGCCTTTGGTGAGGCCGAGGTGAGCCTCGGAGAATTCGGCAAAACACGGACAAGACTAAAACGCAGGAGGTTTCAATGGCAGCGAGCTTAACGCTCAATAAGATCACGGCGCAGAAGGGCATCAGCATTGCTGAGGCGACGTCACGCGTCGCCGATCTCGGCTGGACGCCGACATATGTGCAGGAAGCCGAGACATTTCCCACCGACTACAAGATCTCCAAGGTTCCGCGCGATCCGATGAAGCAGGTGTTGCGCTCCTATTTCCCCATGCAGGAGGAAAAGGACAACCGCGTCTACGGTGCGCTGGATGCGGCTTTGCGTGGCGACATGTTCCGCAACGTGGAGCCGCGCTGGGTCGAGTGGATGAAGCTGTTCCTGGCCATCATCCCGTTCCCGGAGATCTCGGCCGCACGCTCGATGGCGATGGTGGCGCGGCTGGCGCCGGGTGAAGAGCTGCGCACCGGCTTCACCATGCAGATGGTGGACGAGTTCCGTCACTCCACGATTCAGATGAACCTGAAGAAGTGGTACATGGAGAACTACATCGACCCGGCCGGCTTCGACATCACCGAGAAGGCGTTCGGCAAGTGCTATGCGTCGACGATCGGACGCCAGTTCGGCGAAGGCTTCATCTGCGGCGACGCCATTACGTCGGCCAACGTCTACCTGACCGTGGTGGCCGAGACGGCTTTCACCAACACGCTGTTCGTGGCCATGCCGTCGGAAGCGGCGCGCAACGGCGACTACGCCCTGCCGACCGTGTTCCTGTCCGTGCAGTCGGATGAATCGCGTCACATCGGCAACGGCCACTCGATGCTGATGGCGATGATCAACGATCCGTCGAACCATCTGCTGCTGGAACGCGACCTCAAGTACGCCTTCTGGCAGAACCACGCCATCGTCGACGCGGCGATCGGCACCTTCATCGAGTACGGCACGACGAACCGCGACAAGAACAAGGAGTCGTACGTCGAACTGTGGCACCGCTGGATCTACGAGGACTACTACCGCACGTACATGCTGCCGCTCGAAAAGTACGGCATCAAGATTCATCATGACGACGTCGCGGCCGCCTGGGACCGGCTGGTCAAGAAGAACTACGTGCACAAGGTGGCACAGTTCTTCGCGGTCGGCTGGCCGGTGAACTTCTGGCGCATCGAAGCCCAGACGGAGAAGGACTTCGAGTGGTTCGAGCACAAATATCCGGGCTGGTATGCCGAGTTCGGCGACTTCTGGAAGTGGTATGCGCGCAAGAGCGTGCCGGGCCAGACGAACATCCTGTTCGACCAGGAGAACGGCTACGTCTACCCGCATCGCTGCTGGAGCTGCATGGTGCCGGCGCTGATCCGCGAAGACTTCTGCGTCGGTGAAGTCGACGGCAAGCTCTACACGTACTGCTCCGAGCAGTGCAAATGGACGCACACCGTCGCGTTCCAGGCGGAGTACGAGGGCCGTCCGACGCCGGCGATGGGCCGCTTCAAGGGCCAGCGCATCTGGGAAGATTGCTACCACGGCTGGGATCTGGCCGACGCCATCAAGGATCTCGGCTTCGTGCGGCCCGACGGCAAGACGATCACGGCGCAACCGCATCTGCGCTTTGACCAGAAGGACATGTGGACGCTCGATCACGTCAAGGGCCACACGCTCCAGAGCCCGCTGGTGTTGATCCGCGACATGAGCCCTGCCGATCGCGAGAAACACATCGCGGAGTATCGCGCCGGCTTCAAGATCAAGTCGTGCAACTGCGGCAACGGTCACCATCATCACTGATGTTCACGTCAGGGGCCGGCGTCGGTTCGGCCCCTGACCTTCCCAGTTTTCAACAATCCTTTCCGAGCGGCGGCACGGATCCAAATGACGACATACAAAGTGACGCTCGAGCCTGTCGGCATCGAGATGGACGTAGACGAAGGTGAGACGGTTCTCGATGCGGCCTTCCGGCAGGGCATCGCCCTGATGCATGGCTGCAAGGAGGGTCAATGCTCCAGCTGCAAATCGAAGCTGATCGACGGTGACATCGATCTGCTGAAGTATTCGACGTTTGCACTGCCGGACCACGAGCGCGACGAGAATTACATCCTGCTCTGCCGGACGCATGCGTTCAGCGATCTCACGGTCGAACTGACGAACTTCGACGAAGAAATGCTCAGCCGGTCGATCCCGGTGAAGGACTTCAAGGGCACGGTCGCCGGGGTCCGGGACCTGACGCACGACATCCGGTTGCTGGAGATCGACCTCGAAGAGCCGATCAAGTTCTGGGCCGGGCAGTATGTCGACATCACCATTCCCAGCAAGGGCGTGACGCGGTCCTACTCGATGGCCAATCCGCCGAGCGAGGGTCGAAAGCTGCAGTTCATCATCAAGAAGTATCCCAACGGCGAGTTTTCGGCGCTGTTGGACGGGGGGCTGAAGCCCGGTACGGAAATCACGGCGAAGGGACCATACGGCGGCTGTTTTCGCCGGGAAGGACGGCCTGGCCCCATCGTGCTGATCGGCGGTGGATCAGGCATGTCGCCGCTGTGGTCCATTCTCAACGACCACATCGAAAGCGGGGAACAGCGGCCCATCCGGTTCTTCTACGGCGCCCGCAGCGAAAAGGACCTGTTCTATCTCGACGAGTTCGCCAGCATCTCGAGCAAGCTGCCGGACTTCAAGTTCATCCCCGCGCTTTCGGACAACAACGGCGGCGCGTGGAGCGGCGAGACCGGTTTCGTGCACGACGTCGTGCAGCGGCGCTTGCGCGAGGAAGCGCTGCCCGGACAGATCGATGCCTATTCGTGCGGGCCGCCCCCGATGATCGACGCCGTCATGCCGGTGCTGTTCGGGATCGGCGTGGAGCCGAACCACTTCTACTACGACAAGTTCACGCAGCCCGTGAAAAAGGACTGACGGTCTCGACCCAACAACACGCGGCAGGAATGCCGCCGATCTAGTGGAGGATTAGATGGAAGGCAATGCATCGCCGGTCAAATCGGGAGCTGCGGGCGCGGCGACGTTTCCGGGGTCGGACAGCCGCAAGTTCAACTACTACGAGCCGAAGGGGCGCAAGCCGACGCACTACGAAGACATGACGCTCGACGTGCAACCCGATCCTGACCGCTATCTGCTGCAGGATTGGATCATCAACTTTCCGGACGGCACGCCGACGTATTCGAAGGACTGGACGCGCGCCAAGTCGGCTGACTGGCACATATACCGGGCTGTCGACCAGGAGTGGGAGAAGACGCACTACCAGCGGCAGTCGACCATCTGCGGCACGATCCAGTCGGTGATCGAGAACGGCCGGCGCTCGGGCGCAGCCACCCGCTTCGACAAGTCGTGGGTGAAGGTGCTGCAGGATCACGTTGGGGCCTACAAGCACGCCGAATTCGGCCTCGGCACGTCGCTGATGCAGGCGCAGCGCTACGGCTTCACGCAGATGATCAACAACGCGATCCTGACCAACTCGTCCTACAAGCTCCGCTTCTCGCAGGATCTGACGCTCTACCTGGGCGAGGTCGGTCTCGATATCGAAGGCGGGATCGACAAGGACGCCGGCAAGACGCACTGGATGGAAGATCCGATCTGGCAGGGTACGCGGCGTGCCATCGAAGAGATCATGGCCAGCAGCGATTATCTGGAACAGTACGTTGCCATCAATTTTGTGTTCGAGCCGCTTGTGGGAGAACTTTTCCGTAGCGGCTTCGTCCTGCAGATGGCAGCGGCGCACAACGACTTCATCACGCCCAGCGTGGTCTCGGCCGCCGAAGGCGACTACGAGCGAAACCTGGCAAACACCGTCGAGCTCGTCCACACGCTGCTCAACGACCGCGACTACTCGCTGCACAACAAGGTGATCATCGGCACGTGGATCGAAAAGCACGCCAAACTCGCGCATGCGGCCGCGGCGCAGTTGCAACCGATCTGGTCGCTGCCGCGTGTGAAGGTGACGAGCTTCACGGAGAGTTTCGAACTGGCGCGGAACCGCTTCAACAACGTGCTCCAGCAGTGCGGCCTGCCCGTGCCTGCCGTCACGGCTTGATGATCGGGATACGACCAGCGCGGAATGAACATCGAGATAGGACGACAAAAAATGAGTGACCATAGCGCAAACATTTTTCAATCGATGGACAAGCTGAAATTCGATGGAACGATCTCGCATCAGTGCGGCGTGACGATGAACGACAGTGTCGAGGCGCGGGCCATCGCTGAAGTGATGGCCGAGAAACCGCACATCACAGTCACCTACATGCCGGCGATGATCCGCATCGACGGAATAGGCAAGATTGAATTCAAGATGAGCGAGATCAGCGAGGCGCTCGGGCGTCCGATGACCACGAACATCTTTGAGATCTCCACGTCTACCCACTACGGGCGGATGGTGATGATCGACGAAG
The DNA here is from genome assembly GCA_965279065.1 of Hyphomicrobiaceae bacterium. GTDB lineage: Bacteria > Pseudomonadota > Alphaproteobacteria > Rhizobiales > Hyphomicrobiaceae > JAKAXS01. The sequence continues at coordinate 3,266,763 of OZ257134.1, read as the reverse complement.
ACAACGTCGTCCTGTTCGGGAACATGGAAGACGCCATGAAGTACATCTAGGCGCCGGGTCGGCCGCGTCTCGCCAATCAAGTCAGGCACTACAGTCCGATTGCCGGGCTGGCATCGTCAACGTGATGCAGGGGATCTATCCATGTATGTGACGAAAAAGGGCGAAGAGATCTTCGTCATCGACGGACACACGCACTTCTGGGACGGCAGTCCGGCCAACCAGCGCAACATCCACGGTAAGCAGTTCATCGACTGCTTCTTCAACTACCACACCGGGCTCAGCCCCAAGGAAGAGCTGTGGCCCAAGGAGAAGTTCGAGAAGTACGACGCCGAAACCATGCACGACGACCTCTTCGTCAAGGGGTACGTGGACATGGCAATCCTGCAGCCGACGTATCTGACGGACTTCTACGTCAACGGCTTCAACACGACCGAGCAGAACAGCAAAATGGCCGAGGCTTACCCCGGTCGCTACATCTGCAACGGCGCCTTCGACCCGCGCGACGGCGCCAAGGGTATCGAATACCTGCACAAGCAGAAGGAACAGTACGGCATCAAGGGCGTGAAGCTCTACACGGCGGAGTGGCGCGGTGACTCGAGGGGCTACAAGCTGACCGACACGGCGTGTTATGAATACCTACGCTGGTGCGACAAGCTCGGCATCAAGAACATCCACGTCCACAAGGGCCCGACGATCCTTCCGCTCAATCGTGATGCTTTCGATGTCGCCGACGTCGATGACGTCGCGACATCGTTCCAGAACCTCAACTTCATCGTCGAGCACTGCGGTCTGCCGCGCCTGGACGACTTCTGCTGGATCGCCACGCAAGAGACCAACGTCTATGCGGGCCTGGCCGTGGCCATACCCTTCATTCACAGCCGCCCCGCCTACTTCGCGCACATCATCTCCGAGCTGCTGTTCTGGGTCGGGGAGGACAAGATCCTGTTCGGCAGCGACTACGGCATTTGGACGCCGAAGTGGATCATCGACAAGTTCATGGCCTTCGAGATGCCGAAGGATGTCGCAGCCGAGACCGGCACGTCGCTGACGCTGGAGGGCAAAAGGAAAATTCTCGGGCTCAATGCGGCGCGGCTCTACGGCGTCGATGTCGCGGCGCAGAAGCAGAAGTTCGCGCCGTCGGCCCGGCAGAAGGTCGCCGCGGGCGGAGGCTGGTTCCGATGAATGCGGTGAGTTTCCCCAAGGTCACCATGGATCGGATGCGCGAAGACGTGTGGTTGCAGCTTGCACGCGTGACCGATCCGGAACTCGATGAGGCCGTCACCGACATGGGCTTCATCGAGTCCTACGAGGTTCGCGACGGCGGCCATGTCCATGTCGCGTTTCGCCTGCCGACATATTGGTGTTCGCCGAACTTTGCGTTCCTGATGGGCCACGACATGCGCAAGTCGATCATGGCGTTGCCCTGGGTGACCGGGGTCGACGTGGTTCTCGGCGATCATATGTATGTCGACCAGATCAATCGCGGCGTGAACGGCGGGCTGAGTTTTCAGCAGACGTTCGGTGATGCCGCCGACGGTGACCTGGACGACATCCGCCGGACGTTCCTGCGCAAGGCGTTCCAGTGGCGCCAGGAGGCGCTGATCACGCACCTGCTGGCGACCGGTGTCGCGGCGGAGGCGTTGGTCGATTGGACGGTCGATCGCCTGCGCGAGACAGCCGAGGCCGACATCGCACGGCATCTGATCACGCGCTACCTGGAACGGCGTGAGGTTGGCGGCGGGTTCGGCGGCGGAGATCTGGCGTTCGTTTCGCTTGAGGGCACGCGGCTGGATGCCGGCACCCTGTCCGACCACCTGCGTGCCATTCGCCGTGTTCGAACCAATGCCGAGTTCAACGGCGCGTTGTGCCGCCGCTTGCTCGACGAACGCTTCAGCACCGAGCCACTCGCCCTCTGCCAACCCGGACGCCACGCGCCCCAATAGAGAACCCCTAAGGAAACGACCCTATGCCCAAGATGATGCTTCACGACGACGATGCCCGCGATGCCCTGGCCCGTGGTGTCCACAAGCTCGCCCGCGCGGTCGCCGGAACGCTCGGTCCGCGCGGCATGAATGCGGTGATGGATCGGCCCGTCGGCACGCCCATCATCTCGCGGGACGGCGTGACGATCGCCTCCGAGATCGAGCTGGAGTGCCCGTTCGAGAACATGGGGGCGCAGATCGTCCGCGAGGTCTCCAAGCAGACGAACGACGTCGCCGGCGACGGCACGACGACAGCCACCGTGCTTGCCGATGCCCTGGTGCAAGGCGGGATCAAGGCCGTGGCGGCGGGCGCCAATGCCGTCGAGCTGGTGCAGGGTCTGGAGCTGGCAGCCAACGACGTCATCGCCGCGCTGAAGGAGCTCGCGAAGCCCGTTACGGGTCCCGATACAGTGCGCGCCGTGGCCACGATCGCCGCCAACGACGAGGCGCTCGGCCGCATCGTGAGTGAGGCGTTCGAGAAGGCCGGCCTGCACGGTATCGTGGACGTCCAATACGGCATCGGCATGGAGGCGGAGCTGGAGTTCATCGAGGGCATGACCTTCGATCGCGGGTATCTGTCGCATCATATGGGAACGGATCCCGAGACGATGGAGGCCGAGCTCGACAATCCGCTCGTCCTGATCACCGACCACAAGATCCAGACCGCAGCCGAGCTGACGACAGTCTACGGCCTGGCGCTGAAGGCCAAGCGGCCGTTGCTGGTGATTGCGGAAGAGATCTCACCGGCCTGCGTGATGGACATGCTGCGGCAGCGGGAGAAGACCGGACTGCCGATCGTGGCGGTCAATCCACCCGAATATGGACATTGGCGCAAGGCGATGCTGGAGGATATCGCCATCGTCACGGGCGGGCGCGTCATCGCGCGGGACTTGGGCGGAAAGGTCGAGGCGTGCGACCGGGACGACCTTGGCGGCGCGCAAAAGGCCATGATCTCGGCGACACGGACAGCGATTGCCGTCGGTGGAGGCAGTGCGGCGACGATCGCGTCGCGGCGCGAACAGGTCAAGCGCCAGCACGAAGCCGCCCCGGAGAACGTCGAGCGTGACAAGTTCAAGGACCGCTTGGCCAAATTGTCGGGCGGAACGGCGATCATCTTCGCCGGCGGCGCAACGCCAGTGGAACTGAAACGCAAGGCGCAATTGATCGACGATGCCGTCTGTGCGGCACGCGCGGCTCTCGAAGAAGGTGTCGTTCCGGGCGGCGGCACGGCGCTGCTGCGCGTTGCGTCCACACTGGACAAGCTGGCGAAGACAGCGAAAGGCGATGTCGGACGGGGCATCGCTCTGGTGCGCGAATGCCTGCAAAAGCCGCTCGAACGCATTGCGCTGAATGGCGGCTTCGACGCCCAGGAGAAGGTGCGGCTGGTCCTTGCGGCCAAGGGGGCGTCGGGGCTCGACGCGCGGTCCGGCGAGATCGTCGACCTCGTGAAATCGGGGATCGTCGATCCCGTGAAGGTCGTGCACAGCGCCATACGCAATGCGGCCTCGGTCGCCGGCCTCATCCTGACGACACACACGCTCGTCGCCAAGCGGCCCGACGACTACGACCCGACAAAGGAGCCTGCACGCGGCGGTGGCGCCGAGCTTCTCGGCCGCACCCCGCCGCAAATCAAACTCGTCAACTAGGCTGAGAGGAACGCGTCGCCGAAGCGCTCATCGTTCGTGCTGCAAGCACAATCGACGAATGCACGGGAGAAAGATCTTGAGATCGATGCCGTTGCCTACAGCATCCAGCAGTAGTTGCATCTCTGCGGTCGCTGCGTTGGTGCTCTGCCTCGCGGCCGCCGACGACGTTGCCGCGCACGAGATCTATGTGACCAACGAAAAGGACAACACGGTTTCGGTGATCGACGGCACGTCGCTGGAAGTCGTGCGTGTCATCGCCGTGGGGAAACGCCCCCGCGGGATCATCTTTTCGAAGGATTTTGCCCGGTTCTTCGTCTGTGCCAGCGACAGTGATGCGGTGCAGGTGTTCGATACAGCGACCGGACAGCATCTGCACGACCTGCCGTCCGGCGATGACCCGGAGCAATTTGCGCTCTCGCCGGACGGAAAGCGTCTCTACATCGCCAATGAAGACAATGCGGTCACGACGGTCATTGACGTGCCGAGCCGGAAGGTGGTGGCCCAGATCGACGTCGGTATCGAGCCCGAGGGCATGGCGGTGTCTCCGGACAATACGCTCGCGGCCACGACGTCCGAGACGACCAACATGGCACATATCATCGAGACCAAGACGTTCTCCGTCATTGAGAATGTTCTGGTCGACCAGCGGCCGCGTCATGCCGAGTTCACGGCGGACAACAAGAAACTCTGGGTGTCGTCGGAAATAGGCGGAACGATCTCGATCATCGACGTCGCCAGCAAGCGCGTCGAGCATGTCATCCGGTTCGAGGTTCCCGGCGTGTTGCCTCATAACATTCAGCCAGTCGGCTTTGCCTTCACGAAGGACGGCAGTCGCGCCTTTGTCGCGCTCGGTCCCGCCAACCGGGTGGCCGTTATCGACACGGCGACATTCAAAGTGATGAAATACATCCTTGTCGGGCAACGCGTCTGGCATTTGGCGGCAACGCCTGACGATGATTTGCTTTTCACCACGAACGGCGTGTCGAACGACGTCACGGTGATCGACATGAACGAACTCAAAGCGATCAAGTCGATCAAGGTCGGGCGCTATCCGTGGGGTGCGGCCGTACGAGCGATCGCTGGGCAGGGACTTGCTCCCGTCGCAGACAAGCACTGAACAGATCTTCGGGAGGGGTTCACGATGACTCGATGGCACGTTGCGGCTGGTGCCGCCGCCCTGTTGCTGGGGCTTCTTGTTGGTGCACCGTTGCGCAGCTGGGCGCACGGTGATGTGACGCCGCAACCGGTGGATACGACCGGGCTGGAGCCGCTAGGTGAGGAGTGGCGCAAGGAGAACCCGTATCGCGGCAACCCAACCGCGATCAAGATCGGAGCATCGGCGTACAATCAGAACTGTGCCCGTTGTCATGGCCTGGAGGCCATTTCGGGCGGCATTGCCCCGGACCTGAGGGGCCTCGAGAAGGATGCGGCGGGGGATGCGTGGTTCTTGAACCGTATACGCAAAGGTGCGACGGTCAACGGTGACTACAAAATGCCGCCGTTCGAGAAGCTCATGAGCCAAGAGGCCATGTGGGCCATCCGCGCCTATATCGACTCCCGTCCGATGGAGTGATCTCTTGAGATCGGTCCTGGGTCCGCTGTCAACTTTCAGTGGAATTCTCAGCCTGGCGCTGGCCATCATGGCGTTCGCGCCGCAGGCTTGGGCGCGTCCGCTCGATGAAGTCGTCGCAGCCAAACTGCTGCGCGTGGTGGTTTATCGCGACAATCCACCGTTCTCATGGATGGACGGAGGGCAGCCCCGGGGTATCGATGTCGACATCGGCCGGGCGCTTGCCCGAGATCTCGGGGTCGAGGTCGAGATCGTAACGCGTATGACCGCCGAAGATGTCGACGATGACCTGCGCTTCAACGTCTGGAAAGGACCGCATAGCGAAGGAGGGGTCGGCGACGTGATGCTGCACGTCCCCGTCGATCGGGACTTGATCGCACGGAACAACCTTGCCGTAATCAGCAACGCCTATTTCAAGGAAACGGTTGCGTTGGCGATCGACGCCGAGCGGCTGGCACCACCGACGAGCTTTGATGCCTTCATGCAGGCAAAGATCGGGGTGCAGTATTCGACCGTCGCAGACTATTTCCTGCTGCGCTTCGGCGACGGCAAGCTGATCAACAATATCAGCCACTACACCAGGCTCGAAAAGGGTATCGACGAGTTCCTGAAAAAGGACACGGCGGCGATCCTCGGCGTGCGCTCCGACATCGAAGGCGTCCTCAGCCAAAAAGGCGGTAAGGCCACCTTCATCGATTTGCCGATGCCGGGTATCGCTCGCAAGAGCTGGTTGATCGGAACCGCAGTCAAGGACAACAGCCGCGACCTCGGTTACGCGATCGGCTCGGTGCTGGAAAAAATGCGAGCGTCCGGCGAACTGGAACAGACCTTCAAGGCGCACGGGGTCACTTACGTTTCACCCGACACACCGGACTAGGTGTGCCTGGATTTGTGCGACACCGTACGAATTGCGCGTCTCCGGGTTCAGGGCTACTTTTGGGAACGCCGCAGGGACAAGCGGGTTGCGCAGCTCGCAAGACGGCTGTCGCTGTGCAACCTGCTTGTCGGGTTGGCGCCTACGACTCGACTTGTCCTCGACATCAGCGATAATACTCTGACGACGGTCGTTTGGAGGCTCTCATGGACAAGAACCCACACAAGGTTTCGGGCGTGGAGAGCGAGGAAGGTCAGCCGGCGCGGCAGGCCGGCAAGGCTGCTCCAGAGGAAACTTTCGATCAGAAGCCCGCAATGGCGACGCAGCCGTTCGTCGGCAATCAGAAGCGCCAGTCGGTGAAGAAGGTGCGGCGGAGCGTCGAGGGGGTCAACGATTACAAAGGGCCGGCGGGCGGCTGGGGTGCGCTGAAGGCGGTCGCGCGGGCGCTTAGCAGCGAAATGCAGGTCTCATTGACGCGCGAGGCGCGTGGGCTGCTGACGCTGAACCAGCCGATGGGGTTCGATTGTCCCGGCTGTGCCTGGCCTGATCCGCGGCACGCTTCGTCGTTCGAATTCTGCGAGAACGGCGCCAAGGCGGTTTCGTGGGAAGCTACGAACAAGCGCACGACGCCCGAGTTCTTCGCGCAGAACACCGTTTCCGAGCTTTGGGGCTGGTCGGACTTCGCACTTGAGGGCCAAGGCCGGCTGACGCACCCGATGGCCTATGATGGCGCCACCGACACCTACCAGCCGATCGCCTGGCAGGAGGCGTTCGAGCGAATCGGCGCCGCATTGCAGGCGCTGCCCGACGCAAACATGGCTGAGTTCTACACCTCCGGCCGTACTTCGAACGAAGCGGCGTTTCTGTATCAGCTGTTCGCGCGCGAGTTCGGTACGAACAACTTTCCCGACTGCTCGAACATGTGCCACGAGGCGACCAGCGTCGGCCTGCCGGAATCGATCGGGGTCGGAAAGGGCACGGTGACGCTGGCCGATTTCGATCACGCCGATGCGATTTTTTGCATAGGGCACAATCCCGGCACCAATCATCCGCGCATGCTGGGCACATTGCGGGAGGCTTCGCGCAGGGGCTGCAAGATCGTGGTGTTCAATCCGTTGCGCGAGCGGGGGCTGGAGCGCTTTGCGGCGCCGCAGGATCCGATCGAAATGCTGACGCTCGGTTCGACTCCGATTGCCTCGTCCTACTACCCGGTGAGAATCGGCGGCGACGTCGCCGTCCTCAAGGGCATGATGAAGTTCCTCATCGCAGCGGATGGCGAAAGGACCGCGGAGGGGAAGCCCGGCGTGCTCGATCACGATTTCATCGCCGAGCATACGAACGGGTTTAATGCACTCGTTGCCGATATCGAAGCGACGGACTGGTCGCAGATCGAACGCTATTCGGGACTGCGCCGCGACGAAATCGAAGCGGCGGGACAGGTCTATGCCGAGGCCAAGCGCGTGATCGTGTGCTACGGCATGGGCATCACACAGCACAGCCACGGCACGTCGAATGTGCACCACATCGCCAATCTGCTGCTGATGCGGGGCAACATCGGGCGGGAGGGCGCCGGCATATGCCCGCTGCGCGGTCATTCCAACGTTCAAGGGGACCGCACCGTGGGGATCACGGAGATCCCGTCCGCCACGCTGATCGACAACCTGGAGCAGGCGTTCGGCATCACGGCGCCGCGCGAGAAGGGGCACAACGCGATCGAGGCCATCGAGGCCATCAGCGAGGGGCGCTCCAAGGCGCTGATTACGCTTGGTGGCAATCTGGCGGTAGCCATGTCCGACCCCGACGTGACGTTCCCGGCGATGCGCAAGCTGGATCTCGCTGTCCACATCGCGACCAAACTCAACCGTTCGCATCTTCTCCTCGCCAAGCAGAGTTTCATCCTACCGTGTCTCGGACGTACCGAACTCGACATCCAGGAAACGGGTCGACAAAGCGTGACGGTGGAGGACTCCATGGCTATGGTGCACGCGTCGTCAGGCGGTCTGAAACCGGCCTCCGAACACCTGAAGTCCGAACCTGCGATCGTGGCGGAACTGGCGCTGGCAGCGCTGCCGGGGACGAAAGTTGCGTGGCGCGAACTCGTCGCCGACTACGGTCGCATCCGCGACAAGATCGAGGAGGTTTTCCCCGACTTCTACGATTTCAACGAACGCGTGGCGCAACCCGGAGGGTTTCGGCTTTCGGTTCCCGCGTCGAAGCGGATCTGGAACACCAAATCCGGAAAGGCCGAGTTCATTGCGGCGGCTGGCCTGGAGGAAGACCCGCGCTGCGACGAGGCGGGTGCCCTCATCCTGGCCACCATCCGTAGTCACGACCAGTACAACACGACTCTCTATACGCTCGACGACCGCTATCGCGGCATCACCGGACGCCGGGACATTCTCTTCATGCATGAGGCAGACTTGCTTGCGCGCGGATTGCAGCACGGCGACGTGGTCGACGTCGCAACGATTTGCAGCGACGGCGAAGCGGCGCGTACGATGCTTGGACTGACGGCGGTCGCCTATGAAATTGCTCGCGGATCGGTGGCGACGTATTTTCCGGAAGCCAACAATCTCATCGCGATCGACCAGTACGACCGGCGCAGCGGAACGCCTTCGTATAAATCCGTCCCGGTCACCGTGCGGCCGGCGCAGACGTGAGCTGAGGCGGCTAGAGTAAAGTTGGTTGCGGGGGCCCCGTAGCCAACTATGCAGCGTTTTGCTAGCGGTCCGCATTCGTGCATGATTTGATTGTCGAAGCTCGCTTGGCAGTCGGGCTCGACATAGACCGTTCGCCTATTTGGTTCTCGGGGCATCATCGCGAAGGCTGCTTCGACCACCACGGTTGCGAGGATCGCGTGGAATGGCTGATCGACGACCACAGCATCGGTGTGCAGCTTGGCACCAGTACGCTCCGTCGATCAACACATAGCGGGCGTGTGAGATAGACACCACACTCACAACGACCCCGATCGACTAAGCGGCTCGCGAAAATGGCTGCGGCGCCAAACTCAAGCCGAATTCATGAAAACTCGTTGTGGCCGGCCCACCGGGCGGAGGCCGCCGAGCTTTTAAGGATGAGGCCCGCCGCTCGTTGCTCCCTAGATCAAGCAACGGGCCTGTCCGGCCGGCTAATCAATCCAGCGTGAAGGCCAGGACACGGTTATCCTTCATCATCGGGACGATGACCATGCGCGTCGCGGGCACGAAACCAAGATCCGCGCTGCCAGAGCTGAGAGGAAGCACTTTCACGGCCTTGCCGGTGGCGGCATCGAATGTGAACAGGCCGCCATTGATCCAGTCGGTGAGCAGATAGCTGCTACCACCCGTGCGTTCGATGCCGTCTAGGTTACCAATGGGTGCGTTGCTGCCGACCGCCTTGATGGACTTGTCGGCAATCGAAATTTCGATCACGTGGCCGGGTACAGACGTGGCAAATCCTTCGCCGTCGATCTTTCCCCACGCCGCGACGAGAACCTTGCCGTCTTGCACCGTGACGCCGTTTGGAAACTCTAGAGCGTCACTTTGCACCCACGCCTCGAACTTGCCGTCCGCCAGCCGCCAGATCGTGTCGGTCAGCATGTCGGACACGTAGATGTGGCCATCCGGGCCAGCGGCAACGTCGTTGAGGAACTTGGCACCCTTGGCGGGATACCGGTTCGTGATTTTGCCTGTCGCCAATTCGATCTCAACCAGTTGATCGATATCGGCGGCGAACAGACGGCCGCCATACAGGGCGAGGCCCTTCGGCGAATCGAGACCGGATACCCAGTCGGCTTTGATCATCTTGCCGTCGAGCGATACCTGCGAGATGGAACCCTTCCCGTCCTTCGTGTCCGCGCCGCCGTCGACGTTGGACACGTAGATCACGCCGTTCTCGACAACCGCCGACTCCGGGTTCTTGAACCCGCCGATGTCCCAGATCTGCTTCGGTTCGGCAGATGCCGTAGCGGTGAACGCCAGCGTGCAAGTGATCGCAGCAGCGAGTGTGGTAGAGCGCATTTCAAGTTTCTCCATATAGAGGATGCAACGCGGTGCAGACAGCACGACGGCCGTTATGTAAATTGGAACATATCGATGCGGGCGGAACGCTGTCGGGTGGAACCTCTCCACCTATCTCGGAACGGTATCTCCGGTTGGCTGCGTTTTAGTCGTCGTCATGCTTTTCGTTGCGCACGAGAACGGCGATGCGATACACGCCGTCAAGCTTGCCGACCATGTAGACTGCGCCTGGCGTACCGCCTAGGTCGCCAGGTTCGTCGTTATAGGTAACTCGCAGGAGGTAGGTAACGGGCATATTCAAGCGCACGCCGCGCATTCTCTGAAGGTCAAACCGCGTTGCGGTGTCAGCGTGTTCCAGAGTGATCTTGCCGATGGGCCGATCCAGGCCGTGGCGGATCTGCACAGATATCAAACGTCGCTTGAACGGGCTTACGTCCGTCCAGAGAACCAGATCTTCGAAGGCTTCGAAGTCCGCATTTTCGATAGCCGTTCGCACTGTAGCGATCAGCCCTTCCTCAGTCGTCGGTTGCGACTTGGCGAAAGCCGGAAGGCAGACGCTGCTTACGCCGAGCAGCGCAGCAATCAACATCGACAACAGAATGGGGAGGCGGCAAACGCCGCCTCCCCTGCCTGTGCTCATAACAATCTCGGGCATCATGACCCCACTCACCCTTTTGCCTTCTCGGGCAGCGCAAACACCCAAATCGTGCCGCCCTGTGGCACCGTCGGGAGTTTGCGTCCCTCCGGCAGGATCTTGTTCATGAGCGAATGCATGCGCTCGGCGTCTACGCCCCAACCCGACTGCACGGCAATGTACTGCCGGCCGTCGACCGAGAAGCTTGACGGCACGCCGTTGACACCTGAGCTCGCCGCGAACTCCCACAAGATCTTGCCCGACTTGCCGTCGAATGCCCGGAACTTGCGATCGACTGTGCCGCCTGCGAACACGAGGTTTCCGCCCGTCGAAAGCAACGGAGCCCAGAACGGTGTATCCTCGAAGTCAGTGCCCCAGAGCTTCTTGCCCGTCTTCATGTCGAAGGCTTGAAGCTGGCCAATCTTAACCGGCTTCGTGGTGTCGACCTTGTCGCTGAAGCGCAGGCTGGAGAACAACGTGTCCACCGAGATGCTGAGCCACAGCTCGCCCTTCTTCAGGGCGTCGAGCTTGCCGGTTCCGCCGTACTCGCTGCACAGGTTCTGATGCGAGGGGATAAACAGCACGTTGGTCTTGGGATTATAGGCTTCTGGCGGCCAGTCCTTGCCACCCCAAAGGCTGGGGCAGAACTTCACGGACTTGTTCATGTTCGGGATCATGTCCGGCTTGTAGCTGGGACGGCCGGTCTTCGGGTCGATCTTATCGAAGACCGTCTGCTCAACGTATGGCTGGGCATCGAGGAAGCCGATTTCGCCGCCGTCACGCGACAGGGTCCAGAGGTAGCCATTGCGTCCGGCGTGAACCAGACCCTTATGCTTCTTGCCGTTGCGCTCCAGATCGATCAGCAGCGGAGCGGACACCTCGTCCCAGTCCCAGGCGTCGTTCCAATGATACTGGTGGTGAGACTTAATGGCGCCTGACGTTACGTCGATGGCGATGGTCGAGGTTGCATAGAGATTGTCGCCAGGACGCGTGTCCGGCATCCACGGCGCACCGTTGCCGGTGCCGAAGTAGGCCAGCTTCGTCTCGGGATCGTAGTTGCCCTGCATCCAGACCGAAGCGCCACCGGTCTTCCAGTCCTCACCGCGCCACGTATTGCTGCCGGGCTCGCCTGGTGCCGGAACCGTGAAGGTCTTCCACACCGGTGCACCGGTTTCTGCGTCGAGCGCGTCGATGTGGCCGCGAACGCCGAACTCACCGCCGGAAACGCCGGTGATGACCTTGCCGTCAGCAACCAGGATCGACAGCGTGCTGTATTCGCCAATCTTCCAATCGCCGACGCTCGTCTCCCAGACCTGCTTGCCGGTCTTGGCATCGAGAGCGACGACAGCCGCGTCAAGCGTCGCCAGGTAGACCTTGTCCTTATAAAGACCGACGCCGCGGTTGGTGGGGTGAAGCTGGAACAGTTCCTTCGGGAGTTTCCGGCGATAGCGCCAGATCTCGTTGCCCGTCTTGGCATCGAGAGCAATCACGTTGTTCTCCGGCGTCGACACGAACATGACGCCGTTATTGACGATCGGCGGCGCCTGGTGCCCTTCGACGAGACCCGTCGTGTACGACCAGACCGGAACCAAGTCCTTGACGTTCTCGGTCGTGATCTGATCGAGCGGGCTGTGGCCCCAGCCGGCGTAGTTGCCGCGCCAGCTGAGCCAGTTCTCCGGCTCAGGATTCCTCAAGCGCTCATCGGTGACGTTGTCGTAGTTCATCGGCGTCACCGCGTCCGCGGACGCCGTCGCAGACAGCGCCGCAGCGGCGCAAACCGCGATTAAACTTGAACTCAGTTTCATGCGAGTTTCCCCCGTTGGTTGTTGTTGGCTTGCGTTGCTGGTGGTGTTGTCGGTGGTGTTCTTATTGGCTTGCGTGATTGATCGAGATGCCGTCAGGCAGCGGCGCCCGGTTCGCTGCTGAACGGCGCGGCAACTGTCAGGAAACCCTCGGCGTCGATGGCGAGCATGAGCACGGGCAATCCGACCTCGGCCGGACCGTCTTTGACTTCTCCGCCTTCGGTGGCCGAGAACTCGGACATGTGACAGAAACAACGCCAGTGCTTCTTTTCGCCCTCCCAGGAGGTGACTGAGCAGCCCTTGTGGGTGCAGATCGCGGAGAACGCCAAGACGCCGGCCGAATCCTTGCCGGCGGCGATACCTGGCAACCGCACCAGGTTCAGCATGTTAAGCCTGGTCTCTTTGCGGAGTGCCTTGGTAGCGGGATCGATAGGATAGACGCCCATCAGGGGCGCGTTGTCCTTGAGGTCGTCTGGCCGCAGGGCCACTGGGGCACCTTCGGCATCGAGCGCGAGGCGGTCCCCTGGTTGAATGGTAAGCTTGGTGTCGCCCGCGTCACCTGCAGCGCGCGTCGCGGCTGATGACATCAATAGGCATGCGCCGCAGGCGAGGCCGCTCAGCACGGCGCGGCGTCCGACACTCAGAGTTGCGGACGTATTCGATGCTGCTTCGACATGCGTGACGTCGTGGCCGCGCCCCTCGGCGGCCAATATTTTTCTTGGCATTGCTTCCCCAGGTTAGTTTTGACGTTCCGTCCAGGCCGCAGCCAGGCGCAACATTTCTTCGTTGAGGTCACAAACGCAGGAAGCATGCCAAGTGCCATGGCCGAGCCAACCAAGTCCGGCGGCGACGTCCTAAATTATTGATATGAAGGGGCATTGCGGATCTCGGGGGTATCCGTATTTTACGGTCCGCTCACGGAGATGTTGCCTCTACTCGTCACGCCGCGTGTAACGTGCGTCAGCGGCCTGTGTCACATTACCGGTGCGCTCTTACGCCCGTGACAAACACTGATTTTCCCGCCTCTGGTCATTTTTATTGACCGCGCATAGTATGCGGCAAAATGTAATAGCCCAGCATCGCCTCGGGAGCGAAAGCGGGAGCAACTCGACGACGGGAGGTCGACCAATGGGAGAGCGAGCGCGTGTGCCTGCGCGATCCGATCCAATGCACCACATGCGCGAAATTAGTCGCACTGTGGACCGATGCGCTGCATCGCCGGACACGCTGTCGACTACCAATCTCGTGACCTCGTCCTGGCAACGCTGTGTCAGCGACTACAAACTGGATGGCGCCAAGCATAAGGGCCCTGAGATCGTCACTGCCCAGGAACTGAAAGACGCCTCCGGCCCGCTCGAACTCTTGTGTCGCGTCGCGAAACCCGAAATTGACAGACTGTTGGCCCGCGTCGCCGTCGCCAACTACGTAACCGTGCTCTCTGATCCCAATGGCGTTGCCTTGAACGTCGGCTCGACAATGACCGTCGACGATCCGATGCGTCGTGTCGGCGTCTGTGCCGGCGCCGTGTGGGACGAGGCCCTGGCCGGAACCAACGGCATCGGAACGTCCATCACCAACCGACGGGCCGTCACCATCCACCGCAACGAACACTTCTTCTTCACCTATGCGGATCTCACGTGCACGGCAGCGCCAATTTTCGACTGGGACGGCAACCTCATCGCGGCACTTGATGCCTCCGCATTGGCAGACTTGCCGCAGGAGATGCAATCGTTCGTGCTCGAACTGGTCGAGTCTACGGCGCGCCGCATCGAGCGCAGCTACTTCCTTGCGCGAAACAGCAACCGGCCCATCCTACAGATCGAACGTCACATCGACGGCGTCGAACGGGGTGATGGTTGGTTGCTGGCCCTTGGCGACGACGGCAACGCCGCCGAGCTGCTGGATGGTGGCGGAGACCACATCCGCCAGTTCGACCCTGCCCAGGTCATCGGCCGCCCGCTGGCGGACTTCATGGACATCACCTGGCAGGACGTCGGCTCTGACGCCCAAGATCGCAGCGTGCAGGAGCGGATCGGCATCGCACGGCTTCTCGGTATCGACAGGCCGTGCTTTGCCAGCCTGCGCGTTCCCAAGGCCAAATCCGGCGGCAAGCTCGCCAAGCAAACCACTGCGGCCAGCCGCTCCAAGGCGGCCGCGACCTCTACGTCGCTGACGCTCGACGAGTTGGCCGGCGAAGATCCAGCCCTGCGGGCCCAGGTTCGCACCATCAAGCGACTGGTCGACCGCCATCTTCCCGTTCTGCTTCAAGGCGAGACCGGAACCGGCAAGGAAGAGTTCGCCCGCGCAATCCACAACACCGGGCTGCGCGCCTCCGGCCCCTTCGTCGCGATCGACTGCTCGTCAATTCCCGAGAGCCTGATCGAGAGCGAACTCTTTGGTTACGAAACCGGCACCTTCACCGGCGGCCGCCGCGATGGCCGCCGCGGCCGCATCTCAGAAGCCAACGGAGGCACCCTCTTTCTCGACGAGATCGGCGACATGCCAATGAGCCTGCAGACTCGCCTGCTGCGCGTGCTCGCGCAACGTGAGCTGGTTCCACTGGGCGCATTGAAACCGATGAAGGTCGATTTCAACGTCGTCTGCGCCAGCCACCAGGATCTGCCGCTGATGATCTCGGAAGGTCGGTTCCGCCAGGATCTCTATTTCCGCATCGCCGGTATCCGCTGCGAACTGCCCGCACTGCGCAATCGCGCTGACAAGGAAAACGTCATCCAATTTGCCCTGGCAATCGAAGCGCAGGATTGCGGCATCGATATTCCACCGGTCTCGGACGCGGCCATGCGAGTTCTGAAAGCGCACAAATGGCCAGGAAACATTCGCGAGCTTCGATTGGCGATGCGCTATGCATTGGCACATAAGACCATCGACGAGATCTATCCCAACGACCTGCCAGCCTGGCTCAACGTGCCGGATGCGCCACAAGGTATGTCGTCAAGCACGCCGGCAAGCGCCGGACACGCAGCCGCCTACGACGCCGGAGACGGCACGCCGCCTGACCTCTCAGTCGTTCTCGATCGCCATGCCTGGTGCATCACGGACGCCGCTGCTGACCTCGGCGTCAGCCGGCAGACGCTTTACCGCTGGATGAAGAACCAATCCCTCGTCCGGCCAGAGTAGATCCCGGCAATGGTCAACGGGATCTGAGACCGCTCGCAGACCGACGCCCGCGACGGGAGAAGAGTGTCGCAGGGCGCCGATCCCGATTGGGTTTCAACGTGGCAAACTAGTTGGAACCCTGAAGCTCCTTCAACATTCGTGCCAGCGCGCATTGACGTCCTCAATGCTCCGCCAAGCGCGGCACGTCGCGGTGGTTTTGCGGTACCCCTCGTCCACGCACACCGGATTTGCCGTCACAGCGTGACAACGACTGTAACGGGCGCATGTCGCACAACTGCCATTGACGCCGCGCCATCCCCCTCATTTGCCCACGCCTTGATATGGAGCGGCCGCGGCAGGAGAGCGCCGCCGCGCGGCAACGCGCTCGTTCCATTGAACATTTGAATGCAGACGCACGATTTCCCGGCGCTGTCGTTCTCACGCCGCAGCACGTGGCACGGCCTTTGCCTTTACCGACTCAAGAGTGCGTTCAGCGTCGTTCAGACTGGCATGGAGAAATCTGATCCAGGCGACCGCGTGGCTCGCCTCGGGGGAGTATTGGGGAAAGAAGAAAATGATCAACAACGACCGCAATCAATTGCGCTCCGCCATCATTGCCGCCGGCGCAGCCGCGGCCTTGGGTGCCGCGTTGCCGCAACAGACAATGGCAGCCGACCTCGGCGGCAACTGCTGTGCCGATCTTGAAGAACGCATCGCCGAACTCGAAGCAACGACGGCGCGAAAGGGTAACCGTAAAGTTTCGCTCGAAGTCTCCGGCTGGGTGACGAAACAGATCATGGCCTGGGACGACGGCGAAGAGAGCGATGTCTATATCGTCGATAGCCTGACCGATCTCGGTTCGCAGCTCCACTTCTCGGGGAAGGCACAGATCAACGGTGACTGGTCGGCCGGCTACAACCTTTTCATCAACACGCAAACGGCCGAAAGCTTCAGCGTCAATCAAGGCAACGACAACGCCGGCCAGAATCTGAGCGTACTTCAGTCGCACTGGTGGCTGAAGAGCAACCACCTTGGTCAAGTTGCCGTCGGTCTGTTGAGCCATGCCACCGACAACATCAACGTGATCGATCTGTCTGGCACGGGCAGCCTATTCGCCGCCAACATCGTCGCGTTCGACGGCGCCGGCATGTTTCTGCGCCCAGAAGACGGAACCGGTTTATCTTCGGCAAAATGGGCGAGCATTGGTCACTGCTTGAGCATCGGCGCCGGCATTTTTGCCGATTGCCACGGAGACCGCACCAACGCAGTTCGTTACGACACGCCGGTGTTTGCCGGCTTCCAGGCTTCGACGTCCTGGGGTGAAGACGACTTCTGGGATGTGGCGTTGCGCTACAACGGCGAGGTCGGTCAGTTCAAGATCGGGTTCGGTGCCGGTTATCTCCAGAACCGCGATAGTACGCGTGCCGGCCCCGCCGCACTTACGCCTGACGTCAACGCCTTCCAGGTAGGCGGCTCGATCATGCACGCGCCGACGGGATTGTTCTTCAACGTGTCCTACGGTGAGGAAGAGCCGCAAGGTACAAACAGCTTCTCCGACACGCAGCAGCTGTATTTGAAGGGCGGCTGGCGTACCAAGTTCTTCCCAATCGGGTCGACGGTGTTTTACGGCGAATGGGGCCGCGACAAGGATATGTTCGGCGGTATCGCTCTAGGAGCCAGCGCTTGCGGCAGCTTCTTCGGTGCGGGTGGCGCAATCAGCGATGCGTGCGCCAGTGCAGCCGACGCTACCGTCGGCGTAACAGGTTCGGAATTTGAACGTTGGGGCGTGGGCGTCGTCCAGGAAATCGATGCCGCTTCGATGTCAGTCTGGGCGAAGTACAAAGCTCACGATGGCGACATCAATTTCAGCGACGCCGGCGTCGCTGGAAAGCAGGACTTGGATAGGCTCGACCAATATCTTCTTGGTGCTGTGATTTTCTACTAAGTCCATCGCAACCTCTCTCGGTGTACTCGGCGGCGCGCCATCACACGGTG
The DNA here is from genome assembly GCA_965279065.1 of Hyphomicrobiaceae bacterium. Lineage (GTDB taxonomy): Bacteria > Pseudomonadota > Alphaproteobacteria > Rhizobiales > Hyphomicrobiaceae > JAKAXS01. The sequence continues at coordinate 3,249,142 of OZ257134.1, read as the reverse complement.
GCGCGCCGTTGCTTCTTGCGAATGACAATAGCGTTTAAGGTTTCTTCAAAATGTGGGCGCAGGTCTACGATCCGTTCGGCAACATGTACCTTTCCACGCTGGCCGCCGCCCTTCCCGTGGTGGTGCTGTTGGGAGCCATCGGCATTTTTGAGGTGCGGGCTCACGTCGCCGCCCTCCTAGGATTAGCGGCAGCGCTGCTGGTGGCCATTGCCGGGTTCGGCATGCCGGCGGACATGGCCGCGCGCGCAGCCGGCTATGGCGCAGCGTTCGGCCTGTTGCCGATCGGCTGGATCATTCTGAACATCATGTTCCTGTACAATCTCACCAACGAAAGGGGTGAGTTCAGCATCCTGCAGCGTAGTATCAGCTCGATCAGCAATGATCGCCGGCTTCAGCTGCTGTTCATCGCTTTCTCGCTGGGCGCGTTCTTCGAAGGAGCTGCCGGATTCGGCACGCCCGTCGCCGTGTCGGCCGCCATGCTGATGGCACTTGGCTTCCGCCCGCTCGCCGCCGCCGGCCTGTCGCTGATTGCGAACACCGCACCTGTTGCCTTCGGCGCGCTTGGCGCGCCCGTCATTGCGCTGGCTGCGGTTACAGGTCTGGATCTGCATGAACTGTCCGCGATGATCGGGCGGCAGCTGCCGTTCTTCTCTGCGATCGTGCCGTTCTGGCTGATTTGGGCCTTCGCCGGATTTCGCAAAATGATCGAGGTGTGGCCGCCCATTCTGGTCGCGGGACTCACTTTCGCAATTCCGCAGTATGTCGTTTCGAATTTTCATGGCCCCTGGCTGGTCGACATTGTTGCCGCCATCATCTCGATGATCAGTCTCGCTGCGTTCTTGCGCGTCTGGAAGCCATCCAATCCCATGACCGTCGTGCCTGGCAGCGAGGATGTCGTGCTGGTGACGGCGGCAAGCCACGTGGACACTCCGGCAGCAGTGCGGCGCGCATGGATGCCCTGGCTCATCCTCAGCGTATTCGTGTTCGCTTGGGGCACGCCGCAGATACGGGCCTTGCTTGATGGCATCTGGGTCGCCAAGCTGCCGGTCTCGGGGTTGCACGAGATGATTCAGAAAGTGCCGCCCGTCGTTGCCGCACCGCAGCTGGAAAAGGCTATCTACGTGTTGAACCTGCTGTCGGCCACCGGCACCGGCATACTGCTGGCCGCCATGCTGTCGGGTCTGCTGCTGGGCTACTCGCTGGTCAGCTTGGTCAAGATGTACTTCCGCACGCTTCATGACGTGCGTTACTCGTTGTTGACTATCGCCTGCATGATGGCAATCGGCTTCATCACCAAGTTTGCGGGCACCGACGCGACGATGGGGCTGGCGATGGCGAGCACCGGATGGACCTATCCGTTCTTCGGCACCTTGATCGGCTGGATGGGTGTGGCTGTGACAGGCTCGGATACGTCGTCCAACGTCCTGTTCGGCGGGCTGCAAAAGATCTCGGCTGAGCAACTGGGTTTAAGCCCGGTCTTGATGGCCGCCGCCAACAGTTCCGGCGGCGTCATGGGCAAGATGGTAGACGCCCAGTCGATCGTCGTCGCCTCGACGGCCACCAAATGGTACGGGCACGAGGGCGCCATTCTGCGCTACGTGTTCCTGCACAGCGTCGCGTTGGCCGTGATGGTGGGGCTGTTTGTACTCGGACAGGCCTATTGGTGGCCGCTGACGCTGCTGGCGCCATGACGCTGCGACATGGTCAACATTGAACGTCGATGAGGGGTCGAACTTGGTTGCCGATTGACATGCAAGCCCAAGCCCAAACACTGATTGTTGGGAGCAGCTGTCGGTTACTCATCGTTTCATCATCCGAAAATCATCCTAGCGTTCGGACAGGAGCTCTGAGTTGGGTCAGACCCTAACGACCGCTACGGGCCGCGAACCGCCGGGGAAGGCTAGAACCGTGCATCATCGCGCTCGAAAGGATCGAGATCAGAGTGGCTGTCCAAGTGGACGTGTCGCCGAACGCGTTTGGCGATGAAGGACACTGATCGGTAGAGCAAGAATGCTCCCATGCATCTTGACCCATGGCGACGAGGTCGAACGAGTGGATACGCCGGCACCTCGGACCTCCTTAACAGTGGGTGCAGCGCGTGCATGCCAGGTCATGACAGGATGGCGGCGTTGGCGCACCTGTTGCTTTCGAGAACAATTGCGTCGGATCGATCTTGTGCCGAAACCGGTCAATTCCATCAGGTGAAAATTCCGAGAAGCTCTCTGGAGCTGAAGAACGCTGCATGTTTGTTAGGCGTTACAATTTCTGATTTGGAGCGACCCTTGCGCGATCAAAATCCAGTCTTCATTCCCGGCCCGACGAATATTCCCAATCGGCTCATGCGAGCGACGATGGTGCCGACGAGCGATCACCGAGCGCCGGATTTCGCCGTATTGTTGCGTCCGGTGCTCGACGGCTTGAAGTCGGTTTTCAAGACCGAAAGGGGAGAGGTGGTTTTGTTTCCGGCGAGCGGCACTGGAGGCTGGGAAGCCGCGATCACGAATGTGTTGTCGCCCGGGGACAAGATCCTGGCAGCGCGTTACGGGATGTTCTCGCATCGTTGGATCGATATGTGTCAGCGGCACAAGCTCGACGTAGAGGTAATTGATGCGCCATGGAGCGAAGGAGCGCCGATCTCTGCCTTGGCCGAAAGGCTGAAGGCCGACACGAACGGATCGATCAAGGCGGTGTTGATCACGCACAACGAAACAGCGACGGGCGTCCGTAGCGACATTGCCGCCGTTCGCCGAGAAATGGACGCGGCGGATCACCCGGCGATGCTTTTTGTCGATTGCGTAAGCTCGCTTGCGTGCATGGATTTCAGAATGGACGAGTGGGGCGTCGATCTTGCCGTGTCAGGTTCGCAAAAGGGCTTCATGCTGCCGACCGGCATGGCAATCGTCGCCGTGAGCCAGCGGGCGCTAGCGGCGCTCGACGGCGCGACCTGCAGCCGGTGTTTCTTCGATTTCCGGATGATGCTGGACGCGAACGCGAAGGGCGCATTCCCTTATACGCCCCCGCTTCAGCTGATCCACGGATTACACGAGAGCCTTAACATGCTGCTGCTTGAGGAAGGGCTCGACCGTGTCTTTGAGCGTCATCGGAGAATCGCGGAGGGCGTTCGCCGCGCGGTTCGCGCGTGGGGTCTTTCTCTGTGCGCGGCGCGGCCGGATCTATACTCCGATACTGTGACGGCTATTCACGTTCCTGATGGTCAGGACAGCACGGCCCTGACCAATCACGCCTACGAGGCATATGGCGTTTCATTTGGAATTGGCTTGGGACAGCTGTCGGGACGCGTGTTTCGCATCGGTCACCTGGGTTCGCTGACGCAGGTCATGATGTTATCTGGTCTCGCTGCAATTGAGATGGCGATGAGGGATCTGCAATATCCTGTCGTGCTCGGGTCCGGGGTTGCGGCTGCGCAAGAGTATTATCGTTCAACGCGCCCTAAAGATAATGCCGGAGCGTCCTGAGATGTCCAATGCCCCAGCAGCTGAGATTTACTTCCCGACTTTCGAGGATGCGCTTCTAGCCAATCAGCGCATCAGGCCGCACATCCACCAGACGCCGATCTTGACATCGTCGTTCCTCGATCGATTGACGGGCGCGCGGCTCTATTTCAAATGCGAGTGCTTTCAAAAGGCCGGTGCATTCAAAGCGCGCGGTGCGTCGAATGCCGTGTTCGGACTTAGCGATGATGCGGCCGCCCGGGGTGTCGCGACCCACTCGTCGGGTAACCACGCGCTGTCATTGGCGTATGCCGCCGGCAAGCGTGGAATTCCGGTTACAGTCGTTATGCCACGCACGGCGCCAGCGGCCAAGAAGTCGGCGGTGATTGGCTACGGTGGTCAAGTCGTCGAGTGCGATGCCTCAACCTCTTCCCGCGAGGAGACGTTTGCAAAAGTCGTAGCGGCCACGGGTGCTGAATTCGTGCATCCGTACAATGATCCTCGGGTTATAGCCGGCCAAGCGACGTGCGCGATGGAGATCGACGCTCAGATAGGGCGTCTGGACGCAATCGTCGCACCTATCGGCGGTGGCGGCATGATCTCCGGCACCTGCTTGGCGCTATCGAAACTCGCACCCGCAACGAAGATTTTCGCCGCGGAGCCGGTAAACGCCGACGACGCGATGCGATCCTTCAAGGCCGGCCGCATCATCGCCGATGATTCGCCTCAGACGGTCGCGGACGGTTTGAAGGTGCCGCTGAAGGAGCTCACTTGGCATTTCGTATCCAAGCACGTGACTGACATCTTTACAGCGACCGAGGACGAAATCGTCGGCGCGATGCGACTTATCTGGCAACGCTTGAAGATCGTGATCGAGCCGAGCAGCGCGGTTCCGCTGGCGACAATCTTAAAGAACTACGAAGTGTTCGCGGGCAAGTCCGTGGGCGTAATCCTGACCGGTGGAAACGTCGATCTAACTAAATTGCCCTGGAAGATGGGCGGAGATGGCAGGGGGTAAACATGAACGCGATGTTCTACAATCTTGAAGTGGGCTACAACGTGCCGGCTGCGGTCGGTATGCCTGAATCGGAGATTCAAACACCCTGTCTCGTTATCGATCTCGATGCTTTGGATCGCAACATCGATCGCATGCAGCGCTTTGCCGACGAGATGGGGGTTCGTCTCCGCGTGCATGGCAAGATGCATAAGTCTGCAGACATTGCTCTGCTTCAGATCAAGCGTGGAGCCTGCGGGATCTGCTGTCAAAAGGTCAGCGAGGCCGAGGCTTTCGTTCGGGCCGGCATCCGAGACGTACTGATCTCGAACCAAGTGCGCGATAAAGCCAAAATCGAACGGCTAACTCGTCTGACACGTCTGGCACGCATGATCGTTTGCGTCGACGACTTGGACAACGTTGCTGACTTGTCGGCGGCCGCGGAACGCGCCGGAGCGACATTGGAGGTGCTCGTCGAAATCGATTGCGGCGCCGGCCGGTGCGGCGTCCGTTCCGGCGCGTCAGTGTTGGAGCTTGCAAAGGCGATAGAGGCGGCTCCGGCTTTGGTCTTCGCGGGTATTCAAGCCTATCAGGGCGCAGCTCAGCACATCGCCTCTTACGCCGAGCGTAAGGGCAAGATCGACGAGGCTATTAGACAAGTCAGGGACTCGGTGGCGATGCTCCGCGGCGCGGGCATCGTTTGCGACATCGTGGGCGGCGCGGGTACGGGCACCTACTATTTCGAGGGCCGATCCGGCGTTTACAACGAGATGCAATGCGGTTCGTATGCGTTCATGGATGCCGACTATCAGCGAGTTCGTGATGAAAAGGGTGACGTGATCTCCGAGTTTGAAAACTCGTTGTTCATCTTGACGTCGGTGATGAGCCACGCGAAGGTCGACAAGGCCATTTGTGACGCAGGCCTTAAGGCACAATCCGTTGACAGCGGACTGCCGGTTATCGCCGACTGGGCCGATGTCGAATACATCAAGTGCTCCGACGAGCATGGCGTGATCGCAGATCCCAAAGGCGTGCTGCGCGTCAACGACCGGTTGAAGCTCATTCCAGGTCACATCGATCCAACGTGCAACGTGCACGACTGGTATGTCGGTGTCCGAAACGGACATGTCGAGACTGTCTGGCCGGTTACGGCCCGTGGACTTGCGTACTGAAGCCCATTGCGAATGGTTCATTGAAAGTAAACGTATGCCAGACAGAAGCTCAGCAGTACTTTATGTGTCCGAGGCCGTCTGTGCCGACGTTCTTTCTCGGCAAGATGCCTTCGCGGCGGTCGAGAAAGTGTTCGCCGCTGCGGATCGCGGCGAAGCCTACAATTTTCCCGTGATCAGAGAAGCCATCGGCCACGCTGATGCTCTGTACGGCTTCAAATCCGGCTTCGATCGCTCCCGGTTGGTTCTCGGTGTGAAATCCGGCGGATATTGGCCGGGCAACTCCGCGAAGGGTTTGACCAACCATCAGTCAACCGTGTTCCTATTCGACGCGGACTCGGGGAGACTTCGCGCCATCGTCGGTGCGAACTATCTGACGGCCGTGCGAACCGCGGCAGCGAGCGCGGTCTCCATCAGACATCTCGCGCGTGCGGATGCCAAGGTCTTGGGAATCGTCGGCGCGGGTCATCAGTCAGCTTTTCAGGTCCGAGCTGCGTGCGAGCAACGCAAGTTCGATCGTGTGCTGGCTTGGAACGCGCATCCCGAGATGTTGCCGAATCTTGGCAAGGTCGTGGAGCGCGATGTCGGGATTGCATTCGAGAGCGTTGAACGCGAACGACTATGCGCGGAAGCCGACGTCATAATCACGATCACGTCGGCGTACGAGGCGTTGCTTAAGAAGGACTGGATCCGTCCCGGCACACATTTCGCGTGCATGGGTACCGACACGAAGGGGAAGCAGGAGGTCGATCCCGACCTTTTTCCGATCGCGAAGGTGTTTGCAGACGATATCGAGCAGTCCATGACTATCGGGGAAGCGCAGCATGCGGTTAAATCGGGATTGATAAACGCCGCGCACATCACGCCACTGGGCGCCGTTATCAATGGCACGCACGCCGGACGCGTGTCGGAAACCGACATAACACTGTTCGATGGAACAGGAATCGCGCTGCAAGACCTAGCAACCGCCACGGTAGCGCTAGAACGCGCAGCCGAAACGGACCAGGCAGTAAAGATTCCTTTTTGAGTGAAAGCATCGCCGGCGCGGTGCGCCGGTCGAGAAATTCATCGGGGTGCGCTCGTGACACTTTCCATGCCCGCCGCAGAAGACGGCATCATGAATGACAGGCAATTGTTGATTGAGCGCTTGCTGAAAATCCTTCCTGTGGAGAGCGTGATTATCGCGGAGTCCGAGCTCCGCGCGTATGAGTGCGATGCGTTGACTATGTACCGTCAGTTGCCTTTGGTGGTGGTGCTGCCTGAAACAGTGTTGCAGGTGTCGGCCGTCCTTGCGCTGGCGAATGCAATGAACGTCAAAGTCGTTCCGCGTGGCGCAGGCACGTCCCTGTCCGGAGGCTCGCTTCCGCTCGAAGACGGCATCCTTTTGGGCATGGGTAAGTTCAACAGGATCATCGAGATCGACTATGCCAACCGCGCCGTAACTGTTCAGCCTGGCGTCACCAATCTTGCGATCACGCGAGCCGTTGAACAGGAAGGGTTCTATTACGCACCCGATCCGTCCTCGCAAATCGCATGCTCGATCGGCGGGAACGTTGGCGAGAATTCCGGCGGTGTTCACTGTCTCAAATATGGCCTCACGACGAACAACCTACTTGGTCTGCAGGTCGTTCTGATGGACGGCACGGAGATCAGGCTGGGTGGCAAACATCTCGACTCAGAACTCTACGACTTCATGGGCCTCCTGACGGGGTCAGAGGGCCTCTTAGGTGTTATCACAGAGGTGACCGTACGGATCCTGAAGGAGCCCGAGCACAAGTGTTGCGTCCTGATGGGATTCGCAACCTGCGAGTCCGCCGCGGATTGCGTGAGTAGTATCATCGGTTCCGGTATCATTCCTGCAGGTCTGGAAATGATGGACGAGTTGGCTATCAACGCCGCAGACGATTTTCAGCATTGCGGCTACCCGAGGGACGTCAAAGCGCTGGTGTTGTGTGAGATAGACGGCACGACATCGGAGGTGGATTGCCTAATCGAAGCTGTGTCCAAGATCGCGGACGGTGCAGGCGCGAGCTGCATCAGGGTTTCGCGATGCGAGGACGAACGTCTGCTGTTTTGGGCCGGACGCAAAAACGCCTTTCCTGCTGTCGGCGCAATCGGGCCGGACTACCTCTGCATGGACGGCACCATTCCCCGCAATCGGCTGTCTTATGTTTTGCAACGCATGCGTGACCTGTCTGAGTTTCACGGGCTGCGAGTGGCCAATGTTTTTCACGCCGGCGACGGCAACCTGCATCCACTGATCCTTTACGATGCCGACAAAGCCGGCGACATCGAAAGGGCGGAAGCTTTCGGTGGTGATATCCTTCGATTGTGTGTCGAGGTCGGGGGCGTGCTGACTGGTGAGCATGGCGTCGGTGTCGAGAAGCGTGATCTCATGCCGCTCATGTTCAACGAGGACGACCTAAAGCAGCAGCAGCGCGTAAAATGTGCGTTCGATCCCAAGCAACGGCTCAACCCGGGGAAAGTTTTTCCAACGCTGCATCGATGCGCGGAGTTGGGACGGATGCACGTCGTTCGCGGGAAGCTACCGTTTCCCGATCTCCCGAGAATGTAGTGGTATGAATTGCTTCAGTCCCCGCAACGAGGACGATATCGTCCAACTCGTTAAGGCTTCGGCCGATCGCCAAGAACCGCTGAGCATCTCCGGCGGTAACACCCGACTGGGACTGGGCCGGCCGGCTTCGTCGGTAAACGAAGTTTCGCTGAAAGGGCTAAGCGGCATTACGCTTTACGAGCCCGAGGAACTCGTGATTTCGGCACGCGTCGGAACGCCGCTTACCGAAATCACGGAGCAGCTGGATCTACACGGCCAGGAACTTGCCTTCGAACCGCTCAGTCATGCCGCGCTCTATGAACGGGACGGATCCCAATCGACACTAGGCGGGCTTGTGTCTGTGAACGCCAGCGGCCCACGCCGTATCAAGGTCGGCGCCGCCCGCGATCACCTCCTTGGTTTTCGCGCGGTTAACGGCCGGGGTGAGATTTTTCAGTCCGGCGGGCGGGTGATGAAGAATGTCACTGGCTACGACTTATCGAAACTGATGGCAGGTTCCTTCGGCACACTCGGCATCTTGACGGAAGTGACACTGAAGACGCTTCCGAAAGCCCCGAGCGAAAGCACTGTTTTGGTCACCGATTGGGATGATGCGACTGCGATCTCTGCACTGACTCGTGCATCGGGTCTGTCCCTGGAGGTTTCATCTTTAGCGCATATTCCAGCCAATGCGGCGTTGGCAGCCGTCTCAAGCGTAAACAGGCTGCACGGGAGGGCGCTGACTTGTTTCAGGATCGAGGGGCCTGAGGTCTCCGTTGGCGACCGAACCTTGAAGTTGAGACGGGAGTTGGGCGGAAATCGTGAGTACAAGGTGCTCAATGGACTTTCGTCGAAGGCGTTTTGGTCGTCGATCAGGGATGTGGGGCCGCTGCGTGGTTTGCCGGGAACTGTTTGGCGGATTTCGACGGCGCCAGCGAACGGCTGCAGGTTGGTTGCAGGCCTCTTGGAGCGCGAGTTAGCGATTAAAGCCCATTATTACGATTGGGCCGGCGGACTCGTTTGGTTGGTGCTGGAGGGAGAGGATTCCGATTCAGCCATTGCAATACGCGACGAACTTGCGCGGTGGGGAGGACATGCGACGCTTGTCCGTGCAAGCGACGCCTTTCGCATGAGCGTGGACGTCTTCCAGCCTCAGGCACCGTCGCTCGCTGCACTAACTGCTCGTGTGCGCCAAAGCTTCGATCCATTGATGATTTTCAACCGCGGTCGCGTTCGCGAGGATTTGTGATGCAGACACCTCTCGCGGCCAATCAGCCGGCAAACAGCGCGCTCGCCGGTTCGGGACGCATAATCCGCAATTGCGTTCATTGTGGCTTTTGCACTGCAACCTGCCCGACCTATGCGTTACTTGGCGACGAGTTGGATTCGCCCCGTGGCCGCATTTACCTGATCAAAGGGATGCTCGAAGGTGGGGGAAAACCGGATGCGAATACGGTGAGGCACCTGGACCGTTGTCTCTCATGCCTTGCGTGCATGACGACGTGCCCGTCCGGCGTCAACTACATGCATCTTATCGATCACGCGCGCGCGTACGTGGAACAGAACTATAAGCGTCCCGTCGCCGATCGCGCCTTGAGGTGGATGTTCGCCTTAGTGCTGCCCAATCCCACGTTGTTTCGACTGGCGATTATCGCGGGCGTCATGGTCAGGCCAATCGCGCGTTTCTTGCCGCAGCGGCTCCGGGCCGCGATCGCGCTCGCACCCCGCAAGCTCCCTAGGCCTTCAGCGAATGACAGGCCACAGGTATTTCACGCGGAAGGTCATCGCCGATTGAGGGTTGCACTGATGACCGGTTGCGCACAGCGGGCACTCAATACCGACATCAATGACGCGACCATACGCGTTCTAACACGGCATGGTTGTGAGGTTGTCGTAGCAGAGGGTGCAGGATGCTGCGGCGCCCTCACGCATCACATGGGCAAGGAGAAGCAAAGCCACAAATTCGCTGAACGCAATGTACGCGCATGGGCGAGCGAGATGGACGGCGAGGGCCTTGACGCGGTCGTGATCAATACTTCGGGCTGTGGTACGACCGTAAAAGACTATGGCTACATGTTCAAAAATCACGCGATTGCCAAGGATGCGGAGCGCGTTTCGAAAATCGCCAAGGACGTCGTCGAGGTTCTGCAGCAGCTCGATCTACGGCCGGTAGAAATTGGCGAGGATATCAAGGTCGCGTATCATGCAGCATGTTCCCTGCAGCACGGCCAGCAGATCAAAACCTTGCCCAAAGCGCTTCTGACCAGAACCGGCTTCAAAGTCACTGAGCCCAAAGAGGCGCATCTGTGCTGTGGGTCGGCTGGCACGTATAATCTAACGCAGCCCGAAATCTCGTCTCGTTTGAAGGAGCGAAAGGTCGCCAATCTTCAAAACACCAATGCCGACATCATAGCTGCGGGAAATATCGGCTGCATGATGCAGATAGGATCGGGCACCGACGTCCCGATCGTTCACACGGTTGAGCTTGTCGATTGGGCCACGGGCGGACCGCGCCCGCCTGCGCTTGGCACTCTGCGCCAAAACGATTGCGCACGACATAGTACCGATCAACGCTAGCACTCGCGATTTCGCGGAAGCTTTCCGCCAATCTCGTTGGTGATCTGTTGGGCCATGCTCGCGACGGCTGCGCCAAGTGTCGTAAGATCATCGCTCGAAATACGTATACTCGGTCCGGAGGCGGAGATAGCCGCCAAGGGCTCAGCATGCTCATTGTAGATTGCTGAAGCGGCGCACCTCAACCCGGCGACAAACTTTTCGTCGTGGAGCGCCCAACCTCGCAGTCGAATCTCATGTAATTCCTGTAGGAGGGTGCGCACTCTTTCGAGTGGCGTGCCGCTAGCGTCTTGATCGAGAATGCTGCGTGCAACGGAAAGAATATCATCGTCGCAGTAGTGGGCGAGAATCGCCTTACCGAGTGCCGTTGAAGCCAGCGCTGCACGTTGGCCAGGCCTGCCCACGGATCTCGTCGATACCCGGCTCTCAAGTTGCGCGATGACGATCACCTGGTCTCCGTCCGCGACGGCAAGGCTGACGGTTTCACGCGTCCGATCCCTGAGATGTTTCAGAGCAGGCATCGCCTGGGACACATAGCTAAATTGCCGGATGAACGCCGCGCCTACGGTGAAGCTTTGACGTCCAACACGCCACGAGTTGCTCAATCGGTCGAACTGAACGAATCGCTTCTCCGACATCGTGGTGAGCAGGCGATGTGCGGTCGATGGGGCGAGTCCCGCGCGCTCTGCCAAATCCTTCAACCGAAGCCCGCAAGGGTACTCGGCCAACAACTCAAGGATCGTCAGGGCCCGGTCGACCGATTGCACGGATCCACTTTGACCGCTCGTTTCGTCTCCCCTCTCGCTCTGATCGCGCATCTTGAGTTTCCCGACCCGCACTGTCAGCTCGTCAGTGAGCGTACCAGGATGAGCGCATCAGCCTTCGGTAGAACGTACCCCTCGATATCCCCAGGCTGCGGGCGGCTCGTGAGATATTTCCACCGTTCCGCTCTAAAGCTCCCTTCAAGATATCGCACGTCATCTGGTCGAAATCTCGTTGGTGTGGAGCCGACGCATCCTCAATCTGGTCGGGATCAGTCTCGGTTATGGACGACAGAATATCGGACGGTAGCGCGCTCGGCTGCACGGGCATAAACGGCTCGGCCAAGGCAAGCATCGCCCGGAAGGTCCCAGCCAGTTGACGATAGTTGCCGGGCCACTTGTAGGCTGCCAGCAGCTCTGCCGTTTCGCGGGCAAGGCTGTAGGCCGGGTCCCCTGAACTTATCTGCTGCCAGTGCTGGTCTATAACGCGAGGCAGATCAGTCCGCTCACGTAGCGGGAGAAGGTGAACGTGAAACTGTGAGATTCGATAGTACAGGTCTTGGCGGAATTTTCCGGCTGCAACCATCTCCGGCAGATTGCGGTGCGTGGCACAAATGAGGGAGAAGTCCACGCGCACGCTTTGACTGGTTCCAAGCGGAGTGATTTCCCGATCTTGCAGGACGCGAAGCAGCCGCGCCTGCATCGGCAAGGGCATGTCGCCGATTTCGTCAAGTAGGAGGAACCCCCCGTCTGCTTCTCTCAGGAGGCCTTTGGAGCCCTTCTTTCGCGCACCGGTGAAGGCGCCTTCCTCGTAGCCGAATAGTTCGGACTCGATCAGCGTTTCGGGAAGCGCTGCGCAGTTGACAGCGACGAAGGGCGCGTTCGCGCGCGCCGAGAGGGCATGAACTTGGCGCGAGAACATTTCCTTCCCGCAACCCGTTTCGCCCGTAACGAGAGCTGGCAGGCCTGAGGACAGGACTCGGTTGGCCCGTTCGACATCTTTGAGCGTAGCGACATCGAATATGGGTTTTGATGCCTTTTGCTGCACACCTACGCCTGCGGGAACCGCATAAACCTTCAGAGGAGGGGCATCATGCGTGCAGTAAAGAAGTTGCCCCGACCGATCCCGGATACGACCAGAACTGCGGATGGCGTCGATCGAACCTTTCGAAATGTCGAACAGCTGATTGAAGAAAATGGACCCGACGCCCTCCCAACTCAACCCAAGGAGGGAAATCGCGTGCCGGTTGGCCGCGCACAAGCGGTTGGCATTGAATACGAGGATAGCTTCGTGAACGGTCCCGAGCAGTTGGGGATCGGTGTGGACGCGCAATGTCTGAGCATCTTTGGCGGGCTGATCGAAGAATCTGTGCTCAATCTGATCGACGGCCAGTTCGACAAGATCAAGGGCGTGAGTTCCAGCTCGTGATGCCGGAGCGGAGAGGTTGAGAACACCCGCGATGGTGCCGCACGGATTAATGATCGGAGCTGCGGCGCAATCCAGAAATCGGTGCTGTTCCAAATAGTGTTCCGACCCTTGAACAGTAAGCGGCTTCATTTCCATGAGAACGGCACCAATGCCGTTGGTCCCCCGCGCCTTTTCCGACCATAGACCGCCCGCACAGAGCGCAACCTGAGACGCTCGCTGCGTGAATCCGTCGGCGCCGATGCTCTCAAGTATGAAGCCATCGGCGTCGGCGACGATCGCGACACTGTCGTGACGCGCTGCTACGCGGCGGAGCGCTTCAAGCTCGGACCGGCTCTGACGGTGCAGCGCTTCGTTCTCTTGCCGACGGTCACGCAACTCGCGTTCTGAAAGCAAGTCGACTTTCCGGGTCTTCGCCACATCAAGCCCGGAACTTTCGCACCGTTGCCAGGACCGCAAGATGTGTCCGGCGGCGATCTGCTTTTGCGCGGCACCTGCGCCTCTGTTCTGCAGCATCTCTCCCCACACCAGTTGTTCTAATTAGTTACAACTCTGACTTTGCTTGTCTTTATCTCCCGCAACTTTGACATAGCCAATTAGTTTTGGCTACTCGAACGTAATGCGACCATCGTCGATCTTCGATGACTTTGTTTATGTTTTTTGGTTGCTTCGCGTCTTCTCCTTCTCCTGCCACCGCTTGGCATGCCGGTTGCAAAGTGAGCGCGGTTGCTAGGTCGAACAGAACGGCGAGAGCCCGAGCGAAAGATTCGGGATCGAGAAATGCGCCGGGTGATCAGCGCTTGGGGAGGATAGAAAATGTCTACTGCTTTTACAGGTGAGTTGCTTGGCACGATGATACTCGTGCTCTTGGGAAACGGCGTTGTCGCGAACGTGCTTTTGGCAAATTCTAAAGGCAACGGCGGCGGATGGATCGTTATCACATCGGGTTGGGCCTTCGCCGTGCTCTCGGGTGTGGTTGTTGCCCTTGCGGCAGGATCAAACGGGCATCTCAATCCGGCCGTGACGATCGCGATGGCCGTATCGTCTGGAACTTGGGAGAACGTGGGGCCTTATATCGCCGGACAGTTCGCTGGAGCGTTCCTGGGCGCAGTGCTGGTTTGGGCAGCCTATCTTCCCCACTGGGAGAAGACGGCCTGCGCGGGCACCAAGCTCGCGTGCTTTTCGACGGCGCCGGCGATCCGTCGCGCCGGTCCCAATTTGCTGACCGAAGCGATCGGCACGTTTGTGCTGGTATTCGTCGTGCTTGCTATCGGCTCGAAGGCTGTAGGAACGGCCGGAGTACTAGGCCCAATCATGGTGGCGTTCCTCGTTTGGGGAATCGGCCTGTCGCTGGGCGGCCCGACTGGCTTTTCCCTCAATCCCGCACGTGACTTCGGACCGCGCGTCGCGCATGCGCTTCTGCCCATCGTTGGGAAGGGCGACTCCGACTGGTCTTACTCCTGGGTACCAGTCGCCGGCCCCATTGCGGGCGGTGTGCTGGCCATCGGTTTGGCCAAGTTCGTCGGCCTCGCGTGATCCCGTCAGACGGACGATCCAGACTCTGAATTCTGAAACGGCAACTGCGTGACCATACGCTGCAGTTGAGCAAGCGGCTTGGAAAAAAGCCAACATCGGAGGAAATAACATGAACATCCAAACTAGCTTTTCGTCGATCGGCGCGAAACTGACGCCGTCATTGAAAGAGTGGCTGGCGAAGCCGCGTACGATGCTGATCAACGGACGCTGGGTGCCGGCGCTGTCCGGCAAGACTTTTCCAATCAGTGATCCTGCGACCGGGCAGGTGATCGCGCATGCCGCTGAGGGCGACGCGGCCGACGTTGACCTTGCCGTTAAGGCAGCTCGCGCCGCATTCGAAGGGGGCGTCTGGCCGAAGATGACACCTTCCGAGCGCGGTCGTATCATCCATCGCATCGGTGACCTGATCTTGCAGCACGCCGATGAGCTGGCATCGCTCGAAGCGATCGATAATGGTAAGCCGAAACATGTGGCGCGCGCGGCTGACGTGACGCTGTCGGCAGACATGTTTCACTACATGTCGGGTTGGGCGACGAAGATCGAAGGGAAGTCGATTCCGATCTCGGCACTTGCCGCTCCGGGCGTCAACTTCTATTCGACCACGCGCCCCGAGCCGATCGGCGTTGTGGGTCAGATCATACCGTGGAATTTCCCGCTGTTGATGGCGGCCTGGAAGCTTGCTCCGGCACTGACCACCGGCTGCACCGTCGTTCTGAAAGTTGCGGAAGAGACGCCTCTGTCTGCGCTACGGCTCGGCGAACTTCTGCTCGAAGCGGGAGTGCCGCCGGGCGTCGTCAACATCGTGACAGGATTTGGCGAGACTGCCGGCGCCGCTCTCGCCGCACACCCTGATGTGGATAAGGTCGCGTTTACCGGTTCGACGGAAGTTGGTCGCTTGATCGTCAAGGCCTCAGCCGGGAACTTGAAGAAAGTTTCGCTCGAACTTGGTGGCAAGTCGCCGAACATCATCCTGCCCGATGCGGATCTGGACTTGGCTATCCCCGGCGCGACAGCCGCCGTGTTCTTCAATCACGGGCAGTGCTGCAATGCCGGTTCGCGACTCTTTGTACACAAGAGCATCTTCGACAAAGTCGTCGACGGCATCGTCGCTGAGTCCGCAAAGATCAAGCTTGGTCATGGACTTGACCCTGATACCGACATGGGACCTCTCGTCTCACAGGTCCAGTTCGACCGCGTGCGCGGCTTCATCCAATCCGGCCGCGAGTCAGGGGCAACGACGCTGTGCAAGGTCGAAGCACCGAACGGCGCCGGCTACTTCGTTCCTCCCACAGTTTTCGTGAACACCACGCCGTGCATGAAGGTGGTACAGGAAGAGATCTTCGGTCCGGTTCTCGTCGCTACGCCCTTCGATGAACTCAATGACGCCGTCATCGCTGAGGCCAACAACTCGATCTATGGCCTCGCCGCCGGCGTTTGGTCGACGAACACGGCCTTGGCCCAATCGATCGCTCATCGCCTGCGCGCTGGAACCGTGTGGATCAACTGCTATCACGTCTTCGACGCTGCGTTGCCGTTCGGCGGCTACAAGCAGTCGGGATGGGGACGCGAGATGGGTCAAGCCGTGCTCTCTAACTATCTCGAGCAAAAGGCGATCACCACACGCCTGTACTGATTGCATTGGTCGTGCCGGTCAATGGAGCCGGCACGACCACCCACGCTAGCTATCAGAGCCAAATTGAACAATGCTTCGCCCTCGCTTCAGCCGTCGCACCAAAGTCGTTGCAACACTCGGGCCAGCAAGCTCGAGCGAAGAAACCATCCGCGCGCTTTTCGATGCGGGCGTCAATGTGTTCCGCTTAAACGCAAGTCATGGTTCGCAGGACGATCACGCAAAACGTTATGGGATCGTTCGAACAATTGAGCGGGAGGTGGGGCACCCGATCTCGATCTTGTTCGATCTGCAGGGACCGAAGATACGCCTGGGTGCGTTCGCTGGCGGACGAGCGGAACTGGAGCCGGGGGCGGCGTTTCGATTCGATCTCAATCCGGCATTGGGCGACACACGACGCGTGAGCTTGCCGCATCCCGAACTCTTTGCTGCGCTCAGGCCAGGCGTGGAGGTGCTCGTCGATGACGGCCGCATGAAGTTTCGCGTAGCAGGATGCGGAGCTGACTTTGCAGATACGATTGCGCTGACGAAGGGAGTCGTATCCAACAACAAGGGGGTCAACCTACCGGGCGTCGAAATTCCCGTTTCGGCATTGTCGCCCAAGGACCGCGCCGATTTGGCTTTTGGCCTCAACCTCGGGGTCGACTGGATCGGCCTCTCGTTTGTGCAAAGAGCACAGGATGTCATTGAACTCAGATCCATTGTCGGCGACCGCGCCGGCATTTTATGCAAGATTGAGAAACCGGCTGCGTTACTCGAGCTAGAACACATTATCTCACTATCCGATGCCGTCATGGTGGCGCGCGGCGATCTGGGCGTCGAGCTCCCGCCTGAAGATGTCCCTGGTGTGCAGAAACGGATTGTCAGGGTGAGCCGCGCGATCGGGCGCCCCGTGGTCGTCGCTACGCAAATGCTGGAAAGTATGATCCATTCGCTCTCCCCGACGCGCGCGGAAGCGTCTGACGTTGCGACAGCGGTGTTCGACGGCGCAGACGCAGTGATGTTGTCGGCCGAAACTGCCACCGGCTCATTCCCGGTAGAGGCGGCATCGATGATGGACCGGATCGTCAGAAGAGCCGAACAGGAACCGATCTTCAAGCAACC
Organism: Hyphomicrobiaceae bacterium; assembly: GCA_965279065.1. Lineage (GTDB taxonomy): Bacteria > Pseudomonadota > Alphaproteobacteria > Rhizobiales > Hyphomicrobiaceae > JAKAXS01. Next base: position 3,231,942 of record OZ257134.1, on the reverse strand, counting down.
ATTGCAAGCCGAGCTTGATTCTGGCGAACCGAGCGATGCCGATGCGATCACCGTAGCGGCCAGGACTGTCGCTTCTAGTATCCGCGCAAATGCAATCGTAACATTCACGGCCAGCGGTTCGACGACTTTGCGAGCGGCGCGTGCCAGACCGGACGTGCCTATACTGGGTCTGACGCCAAATCTGGCGACCGCACGTCGCATGACTCTGATGTGGGGCGTTCACCCGCTTCATACCGAAGGACGCGACATCGCGAATTTCTCGGAGATGGCTTCGCGGGCCAGGACTGCTGCGGTTGCTTGTGGCATTGGCCGGCTTGGCGACAAGCTCGTGATCACCGCCGGCGTACCCTTCGGCACAAAGGGAGCGACGAATAGTCTTCGCGTTGTGCGCATTGCGCCTGATGCCGCTGATGAAGCGGCTCAACCGGCGGACTAATTGCCAGCCACTCTCTCGTTATCGTTTGACGGGGCATGTGATCGCCACGTGGCGCGCGAGAGCGTTTTGCCTCGCCGCGCACACAAGCCACAGCGTCGGCTCCATCTCCGTTGAATGTCTGGATCGGCGCTCATGCAAGCGCTGACGATCCGCTGATCGTCTGACGTCTTGCCGGATGGCGGTGTGGTTCATGACCTCGACCGCAACCTTCCTGTCCACAGCGACTGCATACAATAAACGTGTTGGGGTCGCCGGTTGTTCTTCCATGCGACAACCATGTTCTGGGATGTCCTCACAAATTGCAAACGTGGCCGCGCACTCTTATGCATCGATATGGTCGGCTGGATATTTCGATGCATTCGAAACGATATTAAAGTCGGGACTTTAGAAAAAATTCATCAGGAACGTTTTGCAAAACAGTTCTCTTGGCACGGGCATTGCTGAATAGAGCGAGGTCTCCAAGGAGGGGACTGGACGGGGTGGTAGAAACTCTTCGAGTGCGCGGTTTGCGGTCAAGCAAAGGGACGCCATCCAAACAAGGAGGAGATATGGTTATGCACACGAACAAGCTGCTCGCGACGGCGAGCGCTTTAGCACTTTCGGTAATGGTATCGGGTGCTCAGGCTGATGTCACTGTCGGTGACATCAACAATGACGCAACGACGACCAACGATGTTGTTACCAATGGCCTTGGCACACAGGGTCAGCGCTACAGCCCACTCAAGACCGTCACCAAAGAGAATGTCGCGAACTTGGTTCCGGCTTGGGCGATGTCGCTCGGAGGCGAAAAGCAACGCGGCCAAGAATCTCAGCCGCTCGTCAAGGACGGCGTGATGTACGTTACCGGCTCGTACAGCCGGATTTGGGCTGTCGATACCAGAACCGGCCACGAGATCTGGCAGTATGACGCGAAGCTGCCGGAAGGCATTCTTCCGTGCTGCGACGTGATCAATCGCGGTGCTGCTCTACACGGCGACAAGGTATTCTTCGGCACGCTTGACGCCAAGCTCGTCGCTCTTGATGCCAAGACTGGCAAAGTCGTCTGGAACAAAACCATCGACGACTTCAAGGCTGGATACTCGTATACGGCTGCGCCGCTGATCATCGACAGCAAAGCCCACGGCCCAATCATTGTCACCGGCGTTTCAGGCGGCGAATTCGGCATCGTCGGTCGCGTCGAGGCCCGCAAGGTCGACAACGGCGACCTCGTTTGGTCGCGTCCGACCATCGAAGGTCACACGGGCACGCTCAACGGCAAAGAGACGACCGTCACAGGCAAGCCAGGAGAGTCATGGAAGGGCGATCTGTGGAAGACGGGCGGTGGGGCCACCTGGCTCGGCGGCACCTACGATCCGGAAACGAACTTGATCTTCTTCGGCACCGGCAACCCCGGTCCATGGAACAGTCACATGCGGCCAGGTGACAACAAGTGGTCATCCGCTCGCATCGCCATCGATCCGGAAACAGGTGAGATCAAGTGGGGCTATCAGACGACGCCGCACGATGGCTGGGACTACGACGGCGTGAACGAATTGATCTCCTTCGACCTCAACGGCACGAAGGCCGCCGCCACGGCCGACCGCAACGGCTTCTTCTATGTGCTCGATCGCACGAACGGTAAGTTCATCAACGCCTATCCGTTCGTCGAGAAGATCACCTGGGCCAAGAGGATCAAAGAAGACGGGCGTCCCGAATACGTTGATGACAACCGCCCGGGCAATCCTGCGAAGAGTGCAGACGGCAAGAAGGGTGAGGTCGTGTACGCGGTACCGAGCTTCCTCGGCGGCAAAAACTGGATGCCGATGGCGTACAGCCCCGACACCAAACTCTTCTACGTACCGTCCAACGAGTGGGGCATGGAACTCTGGAACGAGCCGGTTACCTACAAGAAGGGCGCGGCTTACCTCGGCGCGGGCTTCACCGTTAAGCCACTGTTTCAAGACCACATCGGTTCGTTGAAGGCTATGGATCCAGCTACCGGCAAAGTGGTGTGGAACTACAAGAACAAGGCCCCACTGTGGGGCGGCATCCTGACAACCGCTTCGGGTCTTGTGTTCTTCGGCACGCCCGAAGGTGACTTCAAGGCGCTGGACGCCGTCGACGGCAAGGAGCTCTGGAGCTTCAACACAGGCTCCGGCATCGTCGGCTCGCCGATCACATGGGACCAGGACGGCGAGCAGTACATCTCGGTCGTATCCGGCTGGGGTGGTGCTGTGCCGCTTTGGGGTGGCGAAGTCGCCAAGACAATTGGCACCCTCAATCAGGGCGGCATGGTGTGGACGTTCAAGCTGCCGAAAAAGGTGGCTGCGAACTGACCGATATCCGACCGATCAACCTAAGGCAGTCAAGCAGGCGATGGCCCATACGTCGCGCCGGCTACTGACGCCTCAATAGTTGGCTGCGAGACCTACCGTGGTGTCCTTTGGCGCGGTAGGAAACTGGGCAAGGGCCACCACGGTGTGCTCTTGCCCCCTTTTGTTCATCACAGCAGACTTCGCACCCAACACGCGGATGCCATGGCCTCACGAACTGCCTAGAGCTTCATCCGAGCAACGCGTTGGTAAGCTGTTGGACGAAGAATTCCTGCATGTGATGCCTCTGAACCAAAACGCTGGGGGAGATGACAATGGATGATGAAGTCGAGGAAATGCTTCGCGTGCTTCGAACGATTGAAGCAACCCTCAAGGAGGCATTGGATCTCGCCAAGCTAGATTGGAGATCCCTCGAAGAGCTAATGAAGGATGTGTGAGGGATGTGGGTCAAACAGGCTTTCCATCAATTGCGCCACAACGCCAGACGTGAGCCACCCAATCAGGCGACGATTGGATCCGGATCCCGATCATCGAAGAAACTGGTGTGAGCGGATCGATCAACCTATTTCGTCGAGCAATTTTTCAAGTCGATATTTCGGAGCGGCGCATGGTGTTCCAAAGGTTTTCCTGGGCGTTTTCGTGTTGATTTCTGTTCAGTATTTCTACCCACGCCAACGCACGCGCGTCATCGCCTTGTAGGCTGATCGCATTTACTTCCAACCGGGTCGTCCCTGACATACGTTTGAACTTCATCGTAGAACGGCTCGCCACCGTCAGGTGGCCAGGCATCATCTGCCTCTACCAGCTGGTCAGTGAGCGCGCGCAGGATTCGTCCGTCTCTGCTTCGACGAGTTCGGCCAGCGCGAATTCCAAAGAGTCACCATGCGGATCGTGCGGGTTATCAGCTTCGATCTGATAATGCCCCTGAACACGGGATCGATAATCGCAGCAACGTCGGCGATCGGCACTCCTTTGAAGAGTGCTTTGACGTCGTCAGGTAACGGACGGCGTTGTAGCCGAGCGAAGGGGCTTGCAATGCAAGCTCTATCACGTTGATATATATTATAAAAAGATTGGTTGCGGGGGCAGGATTTGAACCTACGACCTTCAGGTTATGAGCCTGACGAGCTACCGGGCTGCTCTATCCCGCGTCACCTAACGCGTGCCGCGGCCAGAGAAGCAGGGCAGAGGCAGGTCACTTTCTAGACCCTAAGCCACTCAAAAGCAAGACGTTTCTCGGTGTAGCCAGAGTTGCCCTTGTTGAAGTGAATGTGGGCGGTTTCCGCCGCTGGCCGGGTGTAAACTGCTTCGACAAGAGGACCAAGAAGTAGCTCCATGGGCCGTTTTTGGGCCGCCCAGAAATTTGTTGGGTACTGTGCTATTCGCTACGAAGCGTTCGGTTCCTTCCCAGCAGAGGCCAATTTGTGCCGCGCCAATTGCTCACGACTTAATTCGCAGCGCGGTTTGCACCGGTGTTTTCGCTGCGACTACTTCCGCCGCGAGGGTAAGCGGATCGACCGAATTTACACTGCAATGGAGGAGGGCGAGGCCGCTGCAGATCACCTATGCGAAGCGAGGCGGGGGTGATGATCGAAGTGCCAGTGCGCAGCAGTACCAAGGTATTCATGACCCCGCTTGCGGCCGGCTCATCTGTGACGGGTCATCTTTAGTCCACCACTACGTTTCGTGGTCGACCGACGCGCAGCATTGGCGCTTCAGCAAGGATGGTGCCGAAGGAGATGCGAATTTCGGGCTCGCGCTGTATAGCCCGGTTTGTCCGAATTGACTCCATGGCCGTTAAAAAGTCCTGTCTCGGGATCGATGCGAGCGCCTCTGAGATCATATTCTCCCACATGGTTCGCTCGCGCGCGGTTCGAGACTCGAATAATTGGTCAGTCCACAATTCAGTGGATGCATCGGGTCTGCGAAGGCGCTCCTGTGCTACCAGTGCCCGTGTTGCGGTACGGCGCAGAAAGGGATCCGCTGCATGCTCGCGCAGAACTGCAACGTCGGCGTCTGAGAGCGGTCTGTTTTGCCCAAACTGGGCTAGAGCATCAACCCACGGGCCCGGTCCCACGAGGATCGTCAGCCCAGGTGACACCTCTTTTGAAGTGTCGGATCCGCCCGGCCGATATGGCTTGGCCAACTTTGCTTGAGCGGAGACGTGTTCAAGCATTCCCGGCCGATCAAGTTTCTGGCGCCCGAGCGCTGCATAGATTTCTGCAGTCATCATACTCATGGGCGTTACATCGTTGGTGACCACATCAATTAACTCGTACATGCTCGCCCTCTCCGTCGCCGGTACACGTCTCATTGCGTGAGCAATCACTCGAGCTCGATCAGCGTCGACAAAGTCGCGGTCGCTCTTCGCCAAGCTATTTTTGGCGTCCGTGACCAATTGGTTTACTAGGTCAGGCGAAAGAGCGTCGGCGTCGGCCGCTGCTATGAGAAGGCGAGATAGGTCGCTACTTTCGCCATTGCCTGCGTTCCGGAACTTTGCTGCTGCCTCGTCGACTGTCGATCGGGACTGGGGTGTCTGATCGAGACTTCCGATAATGGATTCCAGCGACGCTCTCTGCGCAGGAACCCCGCGATCACCAAGGAAGTCTGATAGATGTCGCACTGCACTCGTGCGTGCTGCAGGCATCACACCTACCCGGCCCAGTGCCGAATTGATCAAATCAGCATGTCCTTCACGCGACAGCGATTCGAACAGCGCAATGGTTGCGGGGTCAATTGCTTCAAAACCTCGGTTGAGACGGGCACGTGCAATCACGCTTAGGCAATCTGCAACAGCAATCCGGACGCGGGCTTGAGCGTCGCGTCCCCGTTGCGCGTCCGAATTATGGGCGAGCCATTCGCTGGCGGCTTTGACAAAGCCTATATACGCCGGAGTCGATCGCACGGGATCCAGCGCCGACGCGTAGGAGATCGCCAGTGCGTAATTCTGCATTCCGTCGACGGTCTGGTCGAGCACCGTAAAGTCCATGTAGTTGGGATCAAAGGTGCTCACGGCAGGACTGACCAATCTTCCCGAGCCCGGCAACTGCTGCAAAATGATGTCGAGATCTTGCGGGCGACCTTGGGCCAGTGCCGCCCATGCCGCAAACGCCACCTCGGACGGCTGCGGGTTGTCGCCGAGCTGCGCGGCCGGCGGTGGTCCGTCCACTCCAACCAAAATATTATATCGTTTTGCGGCGTTGGCCTCGAGACCGGCGGAGATTGAATCGTACCAGCTCCGATATTGCCCCATTGAACCGTGGCTCCAAACGCCTGTGTTGTTGCCGGTCAATAGCGGATGAGAGACAACCGGGTTATCGGAGAGCTCGGAAGCGGGAATACCAGTGTCGACCCAATCTCGTGAGACATAGCGGAATATCGGACCAAGCGAGCGTGTTCCGTGCCGAACGACGAGGGTGCCGGATTGACCGGGTTCGATGTGATAAAGCATCATATATGCGATTGCGAGGAGACAGGCGGCGGTTGCCGCAAGCCCGATACCAATTTGGCGAACGCGCCTGAAGGCAGTGGCAAGTGGGGTGCGCTCCGCAATTCGCCGTTGGGCGCGAGCGACAGGTAGGGTGATGCTGGCCGCCGCAAGCCCGCCTTTGACTGGCTCCTGTTTCTCTCCTTTGTGTTCCAGGACATAGAGGGGCACTTGGCTGCACAATATCGGGAAAAGCTCGCCGTCAACGTCCAATGAATCCTTAACGCTGGACAGTTTTGAGGAACTGCCTGTCCTCAGGAGGTCCAGAAGATGTGCGGTGAAGATGCCGTGCTCCACACGGTCGTCTTCCCAGGTCTGCTGGGTCGCTCGCGATGATCCGATACAGAGACGGGCACAATCAGAGTCGAGGGCGGAGAAAAATCTCAGTTGACCAAGGATCGCCTCCGCGTAGCAGCAATCAAGGATAAGAATGGTGCGCTCAGCTTTTGAAGCGTCGAGGAGGCTGTCGAGCTTGTTCGGGTCCAGTAAGCTCAGCGATTGCTGTGAATCGTTCGGCTGAACCAGAAAGCCCCGCTGGGGAGGCTCGACGATGCCATGGCCCGATAAGAAAATCAGCTGAAGATCATACGGTCCGCCAGTGGCGAGTGCAGCGAAGCCGCGTGCGATATTCGCCAGCGTCGCGTCATCCTCGGGTATTCGAATGACATGTCCGTCGGGCTCCGGCCAGCAGGTCGCGACGTAGTCTTGGATGCCATCGGCATCAGCCTTCGGATAGGCGAGATCCCGATGAGGCCGCCGCAGGCCATATTTATAGGTACCAATGCCGACAACCAATGCGCCGATTTTTGTCATGGACTACCAGGTGAAAAAGCTTCGCACTGTTGGCGCCGGTTTCGTGACCATGTTTTTCGCGCCTTGTTTTTCCGGCATGGTCGTAACCAGCTTCTGAAGTATGAGTGGAGTTGATATGCCGACATGCAGGGCTACGATTCCTTCGGCGATACTGCCGAAATATAGCCATGAGATGAAACCGCCTGCCAATATCATTGCGGCGGTGACACCCCAATAGAATATGCTGTTTGCATAGTCCGGGAGTTTTCCCGCCTGTCGAAGACCCCACCAATGGAGCAATTCCGCCAATACGCCGCCGCCACATCCCACAGCAAAGACCGTCCATGCGCCATCGATAGTCATAATCAATCTCCGTTCGAGCTCACTGAATGCCAAATAATCCACTGCCGGCTACAACTTTTGCCGGGTCTCGCAACTACTCAAATATTGAAGCAAACGTCTGCCTGGGATTGCCGTCGCGGCGTGCCAATTGCGATACCCCCCTTGATGAACCGAGGACATTCATACGTCGAGTCGAATTTGCGTGATGAGTTTCAAACCTTGGCACAATCCAACCCATAAGTTCTGGGGTGCATTCCGGCTGGCCAACGATAATGATCCCTCTAGCCCGCGGGGATCCCCGGAGCCTTTTTGATGAAGTCGCGATAAGTAATTTGATCAAGCATAAACTTGCCGACGTCTGCTCACCGAACATGCCGACCGGAACCTCACCGACGAACCTCTTCGGACAGACAGTGAGGTGCACCGACGGTGCGGCGTTTCCATTAGAGTGATAATGTTTCTTATGGGAATTGCACCTTCTGTTTGACCATTAGGCACTCGGCACACGTCCGTAACCGGCTCGGGCAGCGAAGATTTCGCACCGACGAGTTTGCCGTTGCTCTAAGTCGTGCAAACTGGCGGTCCCTCAAGTTCGCTGCGGAATCCTTTGGCCAGGCACTATCCCCTGAAAAGCGGTGCAACACGCACAACCCCTATCCGAAGGCGTCGTGCGCGATGGCATCCATAGCTGCTCGGTGATCGTCCGACTTGAACAGGTGGCCGTAGCGATCCATGGTCACGTGCAATGAGCTGTGTCCGGCGAAGGTCTGCACGGTCTTCGGTTTGAGATCGGCTTCAATCCAGCATGAGATCGCAAAGTGTCGCAAGGCGTGCCAATTGCAGTAAGTGGGCGCCGACTCGAAGCTGCCGGGATCGTCGGCATACCTCTTGCGTAGCGCTGCAAAAAGCGGATGGAACTTGCGTTTCACCATATTGTCGTGCCCGACATATGTCCCGATCCGACCGGGGAAAACGAGATCATTCTGCTTTTTGAAGGTCGACCGAAGCCTCCACTCCTTCAACGCAAGGATGAGCGGGCCGCTGAGCGGGATCTCGCGCATACCCGCTGCCGTCTTCGTCACATCTTCCTCACGATGCGCGTCCACGCGTGTCTCGACTTTAACGTACCCAGTAGTGAGATTGAGATGCTTCCACCGCAGCGCGTGCAGCTCCCCGGCACGCACGCCAGTCGCCGCCGCAAACATGAGCTTCACCCGAAAATCGGCGTCGGCTTCGATAAGCAGCATCCGAATGAGTTCCTTGGACGGCGGGATGATCTTCTTGCTACCTTCGTCGCGCCTGCCAATGACTTCGATTTTCGCCGCACTGTTCACGGACAAATAATCCTTGCTGATCGCGTAGCGAAGCACCTGTGCAAGCGTGCCAAGTATCCGTCGCGTTGTCGTTACCGAAACCCCGGCATCGCGCAATTCGTCACGGAACTGCTCTACGCGGCCTGGTGTCAGCTGACTGAGCTTGACGGTGTTGAGACCTTTCGTGAAAGCGATCAGACGAGGCGGCTCTTTGCCCTTGGCGTGCCGGGCAATGTCGGGACAAATGTAGTTGCGGACGTGACCTTCGTAGACTTCATAGTTTCGCCGGGTCATGCGCTCGCGCCGCTCCATTCGCCTCTTGCACGAGTCGAGGTAGAGATCGGCAACCTCCTTGAGGCTAACCTTGGTGGCATCTGGTCGGTACAACCCCTGCTTCACCTGGCCTTCCACCTTGATGCGGAAATCGTCGGCCTCGCGCCGGCTCGCAAAGGTCTTGCGTTCACGCTTGCCGTGATTGTTGACGAAGTTCACGCGCCAGGCGATGCGGGTCTCGCCGCCATCAGTAACCCAGCTCCGCTTCAGTATGGTGGCCATATCTACACGCTCACGCTCTCAAACAATTGCACTCATTCACCGTCGCACTGAATGGTTTGACAGTCAATTTCATTCAGTAGCACACTGAATGAATAGTTTGGCGTCCAGAAGAGGAAGATGTCGCCTGGCGAATCCGTTGCACAGCCGAAATCGCTCGAAATCGATACGAATGTGTTGGACGGGGTCGGGCCCGTTTGGGCAGATTTGACGACCACTCAGAGAGGACGCATGGCGACGCCTGGACAACTTGTAACAACGATTTCCGAAGCGACCGGTATCGCCTATGGCACGGTCCGGTCGTATGATCGCTTCCTGGCCATCGGTGGGTTACGCAGCACAAGCGGCCGGGGCATTGCTGCCGCACAAGTAACCGCGCGTGATGCGGCCTATCTGTTGGTCGCTATCCTCGGCAGCCACGAAATCCGCGAGGCGGCTCAAACAGTCGAACGGTACGGCGATGCAACGCCTATGCGTGAGGCGAAGGCCGCGATGGGGTATCGCGCAAGTGGTATCCATTACCTCGAACGGCTCCCAGCCATTCACAGCTTCCCCTCAGCCGTTGAGGCACTAATCGCACAGGCCCACAACGCACTTACGGCAGATTGCGAATACCCGGAACTCGTCGAGATAACGGCATTATCGCCGGGGGTGCATGGTGAGATCCGTCTGGCTGGATTGAACAACCAAAGCGTGGCGACGGTACGCTATGGGGTTGAGCAAGCGATTGCCAAGAAGGTGCCGCGCAATTCCACACGAGTGAACGAGGAGCCGGATTTCAGAATTTCGCGCCGGATAACGGATCGCACGATTTGGTCGATTGCCCGCCTACTAACGGCGAAGAAAGCAGGCGCGTGATTGGACATTGTCAAGTCGGCGACACCAAGAGACGGGCGCACTCTCCAAACAAATGGTGTGTAGACTCATTGACTGCGGCCAAACCATCATGCGGCGAAGAAATCTCCCGCGATGAGATGAACTGGGCGGTCGCGATCGTCATCGCGATTTTAAGTGATACTCAAGGAATTTCACTAAATGGGCGCCGCGGATTGCGGGAACGACAAAGGCGTATGTTCCGGCGGTCGCGTAGGACTGCAAGCCCGGCAAAATGACTGTGACGGGCAGTTTGCTGCAGTGATGCCGGTCTGTAGATTCTCGAGGAATGAGTTGCCGCCTGCCGCTCATTCCGCCGCCGTCCTAGTCGGTACGAAGAGGGACGGCCCGGATTAACGCTGGTGTGCTTGCACGCGTGCGCGCGACGCTAGAGAAGCATCGGATGCTCCTGTCTCAGGAGATTTGCGTGCGAGTGAATAGCAGTACCGAAGGTTTCCCCATTGCCGCGATGCTACGGTAATTGGGCAGGAGACGTGCGCCATCGGAGCAAACCGGCCACCTCCCATGTCGCGCAGGTAGGTCTGCACGAGATAAGGCGCGCGATTGCGTGCGGCGCTCTGCCCGACCCGATCCTTGTAGATCCGGCGGTTGCGGCAATTGGCAGCGTTCCATGTCGCGTCGGCGGTAGGACGCTGTGCGTATTTCGAGTTGATGGTCGGGACGAAGCCGTTCTCGTCTGTGAGGGCGCAGACAATTATCCGTGAATCGAACGATAGCGCCGCATCCAGAATGGGTACGATCAGACGGTCGAACGCATCCACGTACCGCGTCTTGAATTGCTCCGGTGCGGTTCCAGGCACCGGAATGTAGCTCCTGTCGAAGACGTCCTGGAAATCAAGGTAGCTATCTACAGCGTCATTGAGAGCGCACGACACCCGTTCGGCCAGCTTGATCGCCTCAGATACGAAGATCGTGTCATCGGTCGAGATGCCGGACTCAACGTTGATCTCAACCAAAGCTTCGCCCGCCAGTTGAACATCGCTGACGCGAGCTTCGATGCGTTGGACATTGGCGCGAGACATATCGAGGCTGCCACGAAATGCGCCAAAAATTTCGACCAGCGACGCGCTTTTCGCGCCGATTGAATTGGCCGCGGCGGAGATACTGGAAGCACTCCCGACAACGCTCCGTACGGTCTTTTCAACCGAGTCCAACGCCACGGAGATACCGCCGGTCTGTGATCGCACTCTAGTGGCCAGCACCGAAGTTGCGGTCGATTGATTCATTAACTCACGGCACTGGTGCTCGATTGTCTTGATCGTCGATGTGACGTCCTTTGTCACCTTCTCTGATTGCTCGGCAAGTATCTTCACTTCGTTGGCGACGACTGCAAATCCCTTGCCGGCCATGCCAACGCGCGCCGCTTCGATCGCGGCATTCAATCCCAAGAGACGTATTTCTCTGGCTACCCTTTCCACGCCCCGCGTACCCTCGGCGACGCGTTGCAGGACGCCTTCCAGGCTGGCAAGAATGTTGCGGCCGTTGGCTATGGCATCAAGGAGTTCGCCGACGCCGATGACGGATGAGCGGATGACCGCGATGGAGTGGGCTATCTCCTCGCTTGCCGCTGTGGCGATTTCTCCACTCTCGATCGCATAGGTGGCAATGGTCGAATTCGCACTGTCGAGATCGCGCATCTTGCATTCGACGTCGTCGAGCATGAGAGCTTGTTGCTGCATTGTCAGCGACAGCTCTCCCGTAGTGCAGGCGACATCGACAATCTGATGCAAGACCCCCCGTTGATCGAGCGGCATAACGCTCGACAAGCGAACCGAGCCCGTTGTCGTGTGGGGCCTGAGGTTCCGTCGGCCAGAAAGGTTGGCTCGCTGTCATCTGTAACCGCCGCAATGACCGAATCGCCGGGTCATTAGATGCGTATTGTCGAGCGAATTAAACTAGCCAGAGGTCCTGCATGACCTGCTCCGAGCAGCCTCGCTATCGTCGGTCGCCATGTTCAGCAGCAGACGGTCGTCGAGTTCCAAACAGCCGACCGAGGGCGCTGTCGCAGCAGCATCGTGAGGTCGTGAGTTTGATCGCGTGGGCGCTACGGCGTCGTCGCAACAACTAAGAGCGGTGGCGAAAGTCCTCACCGTCGCTCCGTCTTCTGTCGAATTGCGCTGGTCCGTTCAGGTCATCACAATCGGCACCGACGGTGGTCCACCAGATGAAGGCGCGCGATGGACGATCCCTATCCAGTCGAACCGGACACTCATCTCTTCACTGGTATGATCCAAACGTGGGGACCGGACTGGGGCTCGCTGACAACGGACAGCGGTGTCACAATCGTCTTTCTGACACGCGGTCTGGAGACGATCCGGCCGGGGACACGCATCAGCATGCGGGCGAAACGACTTCGTCAACACTTCGCAATCACGCGTATTGCGCAAGGGTGAGCGGAAATAGTGATCGGCGAAGGAACTCTCTCATGCAAATGTGGCCCCTTGCCGGAACCACAGCAAGTGACCGAGACAATGACCGCAAAGGGCGCCGTGTTCGCCGCTCGACTGCATGAAGGTGGTCGTCTGGCTAAGCGAAATTCGGCAGGATGCCAGACACGCCTCGATGCTGTCATCACAGCAAGACATGGCAGACCATTGACCAGACTTCTGTGCAATTGAACGGCTCTCCGGCACCCACTAGCATCATCACTTCGGTCTAGGATGATATAGTCAATGCGTTGACGTACCGCGTCGACCCGTGCGCCATGCGACCGATGATGCCGCCACGCTTTCGCAGATTCGCGACAGGCGCCAGACAGCACCCAATGTGAGGCATTGCAGGCCGGCTCGATTGGAAAGAGTTTTCTCAGAAGTTCCTATGAGATGGCTGCAGGGAGCTGTGGTGCCAGACCACACGGTCGCTCCGGTGTTGGCGACCTCTCTACCATCTAGCCCGTCGTCACCACCTTCGGGATCGATCAGCAATGCAAAATGACTTTCGCGCGCTGGCCCGCCGCCTGTCACAGCATGCCGAGGCCGTTTGCGTTCGTTACCTCTCCAACGGTTCAAAGAACGGACGCTATTGGCTGGTCGGCGACGTGCACAACACCTCGGGTCGCTCGCTCTATGTACGGCTCGTCGGCCCTGAATTCGGGGCCGGGGCCGCCGGACAGTGGACCGACGCAGCAACCGGCCAACACGGCGACCTTATCGACCTGATCAGGTTGAACCGGGGGGTTACATCCTTAGCGGCCTTACGGGACGAGGTGCTGGCATTCTTGTCCGAGCCGCGTGCTATCGAGGCAAACTCGGCCTCGTCAGTCTCGCGCAACCGGTTACGCGCCGCACGTCAATTGTTCGCAGAGTCCCAACCCCTTCAGGGAACCCTGGGCGAAACCTATCTGCGCAGCCGCGCCATCAGCTGCGCCTTGCCAATTCCCTCGCTGCGATTTCATCCAAGGTGCCATTGCCACGATCGGGAAACATTGTCGCGTCAGACGCTGCCTGCCATCATTGCCGGGATTACGGCAGGCGATGGATCGCTTACCGGGGTCTTGCGTCTTTACCTCGATGCAGCCTCCGGCAACGCTCCGGTCTCAAATCTAAGTAGGGCGATGGGGGACGTGCTTGGCCATGCCATCCGGTTCGGTAACGCCGGGCACGTGCTCGCGGCCGGAAAAGGAATCGAGACCATGTTGGCGTTACAGACCCTGGCTCCGCGGCTGCCAGTGAATGCCGCCATGTCCTCCAGTCACCTGGCCGCCCTCGTCTGGCCTGCTAACGTGAGGCGGCTTTACATTGCCATAGACAATGACGCGTCGGGAAGCAGGGCGACGGAAAAGCTCGTCCGCCGCGCCCGCGGAACAGACGTCGAAGTCCATCTCCTCAAGCCAATGTGCGAAGACTGGAACACCGACCTGATGACGCTTGGGTTCGCGGGCGCTCGTGCACGGTTGGCCCCGCAGCTGGCTCCAGCCGACAATGCTGTACTCGGCGGATAGGATGGTCTCATCCCTTTATGCCCATAGGGTGCGCTGCCCCCTGCCAGAGCCACGTGATCGACTGCATGGTATCCCAGAATTTGGAAGCAACCCTGCGCGGACCGTCGGCCGCACTTAAGCGATCAAGAACCTGCAGCAGCTCGAGTGGGATGGCCCCGCCACGTTCGTGGTATTCGCGCGTCAGCGCGGCCAAGTTCTCTGGTGACCGGAATAACTACCGAAACCGCAAGCCGACCACAGATCGCGTGATCGGATCGTTCTCTGCGCTGCAACTGTGCTCGTAGCCGGTGAGCATCTCGTCGTCATGATGAACGAGATGCGGGCAGGCTCGAATGCGAAGGCCAAGAGAGAGAACTGGATTGGCAGCCGGCGCACCCGACGTGGCGGCAGGGCTTTGCCGAGATTGTACGTCAACCGCAAGCCGCTGCTCGGTAGTTGGGCAGTCGTTGCCACATCAAGTGGTCAAATGTCTCGACCTCACGGCTCGTCGGATTGGTCCGGTTTTGGCAGGTTAAACCATGAATGAGCTCATCATCCCGACACTGAAATCTCTTGTCGTGGGAGTTGTCATCCTTGGGCTCCTGCTATTTCTACTGGCGGGCACGCTCAACTATTGGCAAGCCTGGGCGTTGATCGCCGTCTTTGTGCTGGGCTCGAATGCTATCGGCATCTATCTCAGCATCCGTGACCCGAGCCGCTGGAACGTCGCAAACAGGCGGGGCCGGGGGCCGAAACCAGGCCAGCCCGGAAGATTATCATATTGATCTTGATCGCCGCACGCGTCGGCATGCTGGTTGTCTCCGCGCTGGATCATCGTTTTGGATGGTCGGACATTCCGGCGCCAGTATCCTTGGTCGGACAGGTGCTCGCTGCGATCGGGTTTACATTACCTTCCTCGTCATCAAGGAGAACAGCTTCAGCGCTTCGACGATCAAGGTGTTCAAGGACTAGAAGGTCATTTCCACTGGACCCTACGCCGTGGTGCGCCATCCGAGATTAGCTCCCATTCCTTCTTCGCGATAACCCAGTCGTCCGCCTGGCTCAGTGGCAGTATTGCGCCTCTGAGGCGCTCGAAATTGTAGCCTTTGCCATGGACGCGTCTCCCGCAGCTCTAATTGATATCGTTCACGGCAACCAATCGCGCAGCCAGCGAATCGGATAACCTCGCGCACCGTGACGAGCGAGGAACGCATGAGCACCGAACCGGCCACCGTCGCAGGGCTTCAGGCTCGACTTGTCGCAGAACTGCCTGCCTCCACGCCGCCAAATCGCACAGAGCCGGCACCGCTAGACCTCACACAGCCGACGAAACGCGATGAGATCATTATTCAGGATGTCTGCCGTCGACATGAGGGGCTCGTCCAACTCATCTATCACAACGATCGGAAGGCCGTTCAATTGATCGGCATCTATTTCGCCATCGCCGGCGCGATGGCCACTTTGCTCATTGCCAACATCAAAACAACTAGCTTGACGATCGCTGGCGCTGCGGTCGCAATACTGATCTGCCTATTTTTTGGCATCGTTTCGGCATTCCGCGCCCACTGGACGATTCCCTTCTATCTGTCAGGAATGAAACCAGACTTCTGGAATTGGACCAGGAAGCATTCGGTACCTGCCGGCGAGATGGTGGACGAGTACCTGACTAGGGCTGCCGAGAGCCTCGATGCGAACGAGAAGGTGAATGACCTCGCCTCTCGCCATCTTAGGCGGGCCTACATCGCAGGCATCAGCGCAACCGCTACGGCTATCGCCATGATCGCCTTGACAGTCATCGCTTCGAGCCTTTGCCAGGTCGGGTCGCTTGTGGCTTTGGCCGGCCCGTTGTGTCGCCTTTGGTAGAGAGTGTATTCGGCGGGGGTGGAGGCCGCTTCGGGGGCTGCGGTGCTTGCTTATCGTCGGCCATCTTCACCTCGGACTTGGAGCTGATCGTCGCAACTTAGCTGATTCGACCGGCACGGTAATCGCGACGCCGAAGCAGCTTAGGATCTTGGCTTGGACGACAGAATTGCGCTTTGAGGCGTAGGCGGACTAATATGGGTTACACAATGCCAAGCGTCTACGGCGATGTACCGCTTGCCACTGAAATCGGGTAGGTTTTTCCTTTATCCAATCATCTTTGCGGCGAAAGAGTCCATGGCTAAGGCTGATCAGATCAAGAAACTCGTCGCCAGCTACGGACGGCCGGCCGAATTTCGTGCTGCCACGCTCAAGATCATAGAGGAAGAGCATCGAATCGGGCACCGGCCGTTCGCCGCTGCGCTTAAGAAGATGCTGGACGCGCACGTCACAGATACGCCGGTCAACACGGGCGGGCTTGCGCACATCGACCAGGTTACCGATCCAGCTTCCGAATTGCTGGACGTAACGGAACCTAAGCGTGGCCTCCAGGATATCGTTCTCAACAGTGAAGGCCGCGTCAGCTTTGAGCGACTGATTGAAGAGCAGCGTCGAGGTGATGAGCTGCGCCGTCATCGTTTGCCGGTGCGCGGAAAGCTATTGTTGTGCGGTCCCCCCGGATGCGGAAAGACCCTCAGTGCTGAAGTCATCGCGCGAGAGCTGTCCCTGCCTTTGATGACGGCCAAAGTCGACATGCTGATTTCTTCGATGCTTGGGCAAACCGCCGGCAATCTAAGGCGCATGTTTGAATATGCCGGCCGCAGACCCTGCGTGCTGTTCCTAGATGAGTTTGACGCCATTGCGCGTTCGCGCACCGATAGCGGCGAACACAACGAGTTGCGCCGTGTGGTCAACAGCCTGCTTCGGATGATCGACAAATACCAAACACGCGGCGTCTTGATTGCTGCGACCAATCTTGAGCAGTCTCTCGATACTGCAATCTGGCGCCGTTTTGACGACGTGGTCCATCTCGGGCCGCCATCGCACGATGAGGCACGAAAACTACTTGAGCTGATCTTCAAAAATTTCCCGGTCAATTTTGACGTCTCGGGAATGGTTTCAAAGCTTACTAGTCTTTCCTATGCTGAAATCGAGCGCGTCGCGTTTGAAGCGATCAAAACGGCCGTGTTGAAAAAGCACAAGGCCGTCAGCGAAACCGATGTTGCCGCCGCACTGAAGGCTGAGACACGGCGTCAACGCAGCAGTCGCGGATCTGAGCGGTCCAATCGCTGATGCCTCCGCGCACTCACCTGCCACTGCATCGGTTGCAGACTACTCAGCCACGGCGCGCGCGGCCCGGGTTTGGATCTGACAGCGGGCGCTCTCCGAGCGCCCATGGCGCAAAAATCGGTCGCCAGATTGACGCCGTTCAAGCGGACCAGGCCGATCGCGTGCCGATCCCCGGAATCAATCCGGAACTCATCCTCAAGGTCCAGCTGACGCGCCCAGCCGATGAAGACGCATGGCGAAGTGCCGGGTTTACGGTCATCGCGCAGAATCCTGGCAACGTGTTTGTGCTTTTTGCCGACAACACGGAGCTGACGCGCTTCAAAGAAATGCTCGCAGCCTATCAAGGCGGCGTGCAAGGCACAGCGAAGTCGGCCCCCAATAGCAATCTGTTCGATACGATCGAAGAGGCTAAAACCGTTGGCGCTGCCGATCGCATTGGTGATCGCTTGAAGGGCTCCGGCATAACTGCGCTTGTCAACATCAAGGACGGCGATCCCTATGTGGTCGACATTGAACTTTGGGACCCGGGCGGTGACCTTACGGCGCGTCAAGCGCGGGCCCAGTCGGTAGCGGCGTTTATCGAAGGGTTGCCAGGAACGATATTCGGCGCCCCATTCATCACCAGCTACGGTCTGATAGTGTTGCGCGCCCGCGTTTTGGGCGCGGCGCTCAAATCCCTTCTTGACCGGCCGGAAGTAGCATTGGTTGATTTGCCGCCGTTGCCGGATCTTGGCGATCGCGACCCGCCATCCCTGACCATTCATGAGCTTCCGGCTCTAGCTCCACCGGCATTCGATGCGCCGCTTATCGGCATCATCGACAGCGGAATCAATGCTCATCCCCTCCTTGAAGGAGTTGTGGTCGATAGCGTTGGCGTGCCTCCTGCGCTAGGCACGGCCGACGATCGTGGCCATGGAACAAAGGTTGCCGGTATTGCCGTCTTCGGCGACGTGCGTGAACGCATCGAAAGCGGGCAATTTGCGGCCCCCGCCCGAGTAATCTCGGTACGGGTCACAAACGCCAATGGCGGCTTTGACGACACGGCTACCATCGCGGAACAGATGCGGGAAGCAATCACGTTGCTGGCTGACCGGGGCTGCCGCGTTATCAACATGTCGCTCGGCGATAAGACCTTGCAGCCCTACGCCGGCGGGCGTGCTTCGTCCTGGGCGAGCACGCTCGACAATCTTGCGCGAGAACGCAACCTCGTTATCGTAGTTTCATCAGGCAACACCGCCGCAGGAGCGAATGCGCCGTGGGGTGATAGCAGCGATGCGATTTTGACGAGCTATCCTCGCTATCTGACGACACCCGAAAATCGACTGATCGATCCTGCGATTGGGGCAAACATCCTCACGGTCGCGGCTATTGCTCATGGCAATGGCCTGCTTAACGAAGGGGACGGCGACGGCCCCCAAGTGCAAGCGATCACCGAGGCAGGCGAGCCGAGCCCGATTTCAAGGACGGGTCCCGGGATCAATGACGCGATCAAGCCGGATCTGTGCGACTTCGGCGGAACTCTGGTTTTTGACGGCCACAGCGGTCAATTGAAACGCGGAGCGCAGTGGGCCAGCGCCGGCATGCTGACATTGTCGCCGGACTATCTGCGCTCACTGTTCACGGCTGAAACAGGAACGTCCTTTGCCGCTCCTCGCGTTGCCTATAAGGCGGCGCTACTGTTTGCCCGCTGGCCGACGGCGAGTGCGAACATGGTCCGTGCATTGCTGGCCATCTCCGCACGCATTCCACCAGAAACCGTGACACGCCTAGCTTCGATGGAGCCCAACAAGGCGAAGCTCCAGGAGTGCGTCCGTCAATGCGTGGGTTACGGCATGCCCGAAGCAGCCTACGCACTCGCATCTGATGATAGTCGGGTTGTGCTGGTCGCTGATAACCAGACGTTGGACCTCGATCAGGTGGCTCTCTACGCCGTGCCGCTGCCTGATGAATATCGGTTAACGCGCGGGCGCCGTTCCATTCGAGTGTCGCTCGCTTTTGATCCGCCGGTGCGGCACACGCGCAGTGAATATCTCGGCGCGCGGATGAGCTTCAGACTGGTGCGCAATATGACGCCGGAGGCGATCTTCGAACATTATCGCAAACGGCCACGCAAAGAAGCAGTGCCGGAACTTGGCTCTGCCGCCGACTGTACGATGCAACCCGGACCAAACGCCCGTGACACTAGCACCCTGCAATGCGCAACATTTACCCAGACCGCCGAGACATCACGAACCGAAGACACCATCTACGTCGTGGTGAGAACTTATGAGCGGTGGGCAGGCGACATGATGGTTGATCAGCGCTTCGCCCTGGCAGTGGAGTTGAATTACGATGGATGCGCCACCCTTTATCAAAGCTGCAGCGAGCTCAACGTGGTGCTGCGAGCCCGCATCGACTTGCCTGCGTAGTGCTCATTTAAGGAGCCCATTACGACTTCCGGCGGTATAATTCGCGCTGAAACAATAACCCAACGACTTCGGCTATCCTGTCGGTGTCTGCTTCCGGCGGTCAAGCGGTCCAAGCATGACGTTGACTCGAAAATGGGCTTGCGCGGGGCCGGGATGTCCGCTTCCTCGGCCAAGCTGAAATTGCTGACCGACAAACATCCCAAGACAAATGTCCGCTAGGGGTCAGGACTAGACTTCGTGGCACCCGCGTGAGCTTCACCATGTTGCTGGGCGACGCCGCCACAGCGTTAGCGTTCAAACCAGCTCTTGAAAAATATTCGCAAACGATCCCGAGCCGTTGGTGGGCTACCACTCATGAGGAGTGAACTGCCAAGAAGCAAACCGATCCAACCGCTTACCTGGCTAAATCCCATTGCTAAGGCCCACAGCACCAGAAAGCGTCTGGCAAGGTGCACCCAATACTCTGCCGTCCAATATGCGATCGTCCCGTCAGTCAGTGGGGCGAACGGCACGCCCGTCAGAGCAATTTGTACCAGAACACTAACCACAAAGGCCAAAACGCCCGCTACCAGTCGTGCGCCCGGATCCCACGTCGCAGTTGCAAACGCGGCTCGAATGGCTGAAGCGGTAAACCAGACGCAGACCGCTACGAGTTCCATCGGTGACTGGTCGCTCTTTCCAAGCACCAAAAGGTAATGTGTAACATCATCTAGCGTCACGTCTCACCTCGAACTCGTTGATGGATTGGCCTGCCGACACTGTGAAAAGTGGACTTGCTTTAGCGATGCATCTCGACCCACTGATAAACTGGGCTATTAAGAAACCATCGCCGGGGGCGTGGGCGCAGATTTCAAACCCAAAGCGCGAGGCACAAGCTGCCACCACGGACGACTGCGCATCCGAAGATCCATCCAGGCGGATATGAATGTTCCTCGATGCGCGCAACTCCACGCTGAGAAGCTGAGGCGGTTGGTAATCATCAATCCTTAGCTCATCGCCAAGCATACCCGTGTACTCACATACGCATCGATACTCACATCCGACAACAAGCGTGCTGTCGTCCCTTTGGTTCTCAATCGCCAATCTTGCAATGCCGGACAGTCCAGACATTCGAGCAACCAGAGACATGGCTCTCGCTTGCCTGTCGTTGTCCTCACTAGCGACGAGATGCTCGCCTACGGACGATATCAGTGCAGACAAATGAACGCGCTGCGCCGGTTGACTGGCAGCATACTGCCCCCAAATCTCTCGCAGTGGGACTGCAAACTCCGACCAGAGGTTGCGATCTGTCGACGCTAAGGCCTTCGGGGCCGCCCTTCTGACTTGGTCGGTCAGGACATCGAGCGACGCATTAGTCGGCGCATTCCACCGCCGGCTGGCTGCAGCCCTTAGCGCTGTGCCAAGGAGGACACGACAATCAGCACTCGCTTGGCTTGAATCCCTTGAGACCTCGGCCAACCGTTCAGAAACAGTCGGCACTGCTGCCGACTCTTCAAAGATCGCCTCATTTGATCCCGTGGGGGCGTCATCTTGATTATGACTGTCGAAGTGGCCGATATTTCGGCCGGCTTCGTCGAGTGATCTTGCTACATTGATAGTGACTGCCACAACCAACTCCGGGTGAAGGGCAATCTTGACGACGTGGATGCCGACAGATTTGATGGGCTTGTCCAAGACGACTTGATTTCGGCTGACCACGAAGCCCGCCGAAGATAGCGTGTCGGCAATATCCCGTGTGGAAACGGACCCATAAATTACCCCGCCGGCCCCAGCCGCACGCAGGACCGGGAATACTCCACCAGCCAACCTTGCAGCCGTTATTTGAGCTTCGAGGAGATACCGCCGATTCTGCTCTTCCAATTCACGCCGTTGGGCTTCAAAGGCCCTTCGATTTGCTTCGGTCGCCCGGATAGCTTTGTGTGTAGGCAGCAGAAAGTTTCGAGCGAACCCATCTTTTACGGTGACGACATCTCCCATCTCACCCTTGTTCTGGAGCCGCGCCAACAAGATGATCTGCATGAACTGATCCTCTTCAGTTTAATTCTCTCGGAGAGGCACGCGAGGGCCGGACGCTCTGAAAATCACGAAAGCCAAGGTCAGAAAACCATGGATATCGTATGCCTCCCAGGCACGCCCACGCACGTCCTTCATTGCGCGCGACATCTCTGCCCCATTCAACACCTCCTCCAAATATTCCTGGACGATTGTAAAGCCGTCTTCGTCCAGGATCGGAATCAGCGAACCGACGCTGTTCAACGCTCGGCCCTCTTCCGCAAATACAGAAGCGAGTTCTGGCATCCCGTTCTCTTCTCCCGCTGCCGAGTCGCACGCTAGAAGCACTACGCTATGTGTGACCGGAAGCGAGCTGAGTTCATTGGCAAGCATCGAGCGCGTGACGACCAGTTCTTGCGCGCGTAGCGACCGAGACCTCACTATCAAACACGGATCTTCATCGCGGACACCTGCCGGTGCACCGTGGACCCCGAATATCAGTTCGCTCGGTTGGTCGCGGCGAATTGCCGACGTCAGCTGCTCCCAAAGGACCGGCGGAGTTAGGTTGACTTGCAGATTGAATTTGCGCCAATCAATCCTACCCTGCGCATTTCTCGGCTGCAGAAATCTGGTCTCGAATTTCACACCCCACTTGAATTCATCGTTTACTATCGTCATCCATCGCGGCGGTTTAGAGGGGGAAACCACTTCGACGGCAGCTCCTTGCACTTGCCTGAAACAGGCGATCGACAGCCCAAGCAAATTATGGACCTGGTATTGGCTGTCGGCATGCTGCCGAGCCGTCATCGCCTCGGTCAGGAGCAGCTCAAAAGGCAGCCACGAACTCCCTGTGAAGATCTCTGCCCACTCATAGTTTTGGGAGATCGCGCGTTTTAGCATCTCGGGAAAGGAATCTTCCACCGGACGAAGATGACCTCCACCTGTAATCTGTATCGATGCTGCGCGATCAACGGTCGAGAAGACGGCCTTCATGAGAACGTGTGATTTGGTCAGGAAGTGATAAAGAGCATCCTTCTCCGTCTTGCCCAGCTCCCCGCAATCGCGATGCTTGCTTCTGCGCAGTGTGTTGTGCAATGCAGAATACTGACGCCTGAGAGCAGCAGCTTTTTTTATAAGTGCTTCGCGCGACAGTGAGGCCCGATACTGGGCAACAACGGAACCACCTGGCTCCTTGACGACGACACGTGTTAGGGGCTTGGCGGCGTACTGCCGACCGCTTCCCATGTCGAAATCAATCATGAACTCCGGGTCGGGATCCAGCCCGTCGTCAAATACCGCCGTCAGGGATTCAATCATTTCATCAGATGGTCAAATAAAGCAGCAGGTCTATTGCCTGCTCAAATTATCTGACGCCCACCTGAAGCCCAAGGGAAAAATGCGCAGCTACACGCGCGCGCCGCGAAACCCAAACGTCAAGAACCTGCTTACCTGGCCGACGAGGTACGACCGTGAATTTGCAGGTCGCGATGTTCCCGTCCTGCGCCAGCTCGTCTGGGCCTTTCACCGGGGTCACATCCAACTTTTCTGCCGATGCCCAGCACGTCAGCGCCTCACCAAGGGGGCGTCGGTCACTTGCAGTCCAACCTGACGGCACTCCGCCGCAAATCGTAGCTTCAACTTCCAACTCCTGACCAACGGCATAACCATGCTTCTGGCGTGGCGTTATCACTTCGGCCAATACGTACAAGCCCGGAGGCACTGAACGCATGCACAACTGCTTGAAGCGACTGCCCACTTCAGCATCACTTGCCTCGGCGGTGGGAACATCGGTCGCGGCATAAAACCACAAAAGGAGCATGAGCCGCGGTTTTCGATCGGGGCAACCGCTATCCCGGATCAGCTTGACCATATGGCCAGTGTTGCGGAGTGACGGAGTAGGGCGCTGGGCAAACTGCTCAACGGTCGCAGCAAGTACTTCCGCGAACTGTGGAGTCGCTTCTTCTAGGGGAAGCACAGAGCCAGACTGCGAAAAGTAAACAACCGCGTCGCAAGGCGATGGAGCTTCATCTCCGAGAGCAGCCGCCAAATCCCCAGATGTCGGAGGGCGATCGTGCATCTCATTTGGACGCAAATCAACGACCCCCCATGCGCGTCTGCGAAGACGACGTGTCTCTCCAGTCATAGACCGCCCCTGGGGCTTGGGAGAAACCTATCTTGCTCGTCCAAATGGGACGCGAATTTGTATGATTCTCCAATAACTTTTATCGCCATGGTCACCTCGCTTATTAACAAGCGATCAGTGTGCCGCGTCTTGAAAGGCTCGGCCAGTACTTTAACGCCGACTCGCATGGTTTTCGTCAATGTTTGCGGCGCATTCCCGATCATTTCATGCCCTTAGTGGGGCTCATTTGCCTCAAATGGCCAGAGTTAATAGACCGATCGCCCAATTGTTCCAGCCTTGCTCCCCAGCTCAGTTGCGAGGACAAGCCCGGCGGCCTGCCGCTGGAATACCTCCTAGGAAAGATCGTCCGCAGCCTCTAACAGATAGCGGCGTCGCCGGCGCCGCTAGACGCTACATGCGTCACTACGCTCTCACCAACAATTCAGAAACAATCGGGTCGAAATTCTGTGAGACGGTTGCGATTGAAATTCGGAGACCCACGATGAACGCGAAGCCACAAGCCGCCGTGCTCCTGAACAAGTCTGCCGGCGTAGCGACGATCACCCTGAATCGGCCAAAGCGATTGAATGCGCTTTCTGAAGAGGTCATTCTCGAACTTCAGGGGATTTTGAATGGCCTCGCCGCGAGCGACGACCTTCGCTGTGTCGTTCTCGAGGGCAATGGCAAGGCATTCAGCGCAGGTCACGATCTGCGGTAGATGCGGGACAATCGACACTCGAAGAAATACTTCCTAGGCCTTTTCGCCCATTGCTCCCGCGTGATGCAATGCGTTGCAGACCTTCCCGTGCCCGTGATTGCCCGAGTGCACGGCATTGCAACGGCCGCGGGATGCCAGCTCTGTGCAGCTTGCGATATCGTGATCGCCTCGGCGTCCGCCAGGTTTGCCGTGTCCGGCATCAATCAGGGGCTCTTCTGTTCGACGCCGGCGGTACCTCTATCCCGCGCTATTCATCCAAAACAGGCGTTCGAAATGCTGGTCACGGGACGATTTGTTCCGGCCCAAGAAGCGCTGCAGCTCGGTTTGGTGTCGCGCGTCGTTCCCGATGGCGAACTCGATGACACCGTCGCGGAACTCATGCGCGAAATCGTGTCAAAAAGTGCCGCTGCCATCAGGCTCGGCAAAGCCATGTTCTCAAAACAGCGGGCAATGAGCATCCCAGAAGCCTACGCTTTCGCCGGCGAAGTGCAGGCGCAGAACATGATGTTGGAAGATGCAGGCGAAGGGCTCAACGCTTTCATCGAAAAGCGTCAACCAGTTTGGAAAAACAGGTAACGGGCGAACACGTGGCATCAGGCATCGCGCCGTTGAAAAGACAGTTGGACGCGTTCGGCTCGCGCGTATCGGGACGAAACCTGAAACCATTCTCGGATCTGCCGATGCGCGTCGATCTTGTCGACTGGCATGAGCCTAAGGACGACTTCAGAAGTGTGATTGAGGGATCAGCACCTCGAAAACGTCCGGCGTAGGGCCGGTATCTGTCGTTAGGCGAGCGCCGCCACCTGCTCCAACAGTATTTCCGCCTGATGGCGAAGGTCGTCCTGCGCTCCGATCAAAACAGCGCGGGTCACCCGAGACCCTAGCCAGTGATTTGCCTCGGCCCGCACCTCTTCGAGAACAGGCTTGGTGATGCGGTCGAGATGGGCCAGGCGAGCCCGGTCTTTGAACCCCGTGACCTCGGCGTACGGCAACCGGTCGCGAAACTGCACGAGCGGCACCTCCAGCGCAAAGGCGGCATCCGTGAGCCGCTTGCGGTATGTCTCGTCCTGTCGCCAGTCCTCTTCATTGCAGATCATCAGCAAAGCCTGCGCCGCGTCCAGCGCCGCGGCAATGGCATCCGAAGAGAATTGCAACGCTTCGGCCGCGGCCGGATGGGCGGCGGCAGCCGATGTTTTACAAACGGAAGGATGCGGACCTCTGGTCACCAGGTCTTCGACCGCATCGATGATCTTTTTGAAGTCATGCACGGGCACGCCATGGATGCGGCCGAACGGCATCGGGATGTCGTCGGTTGAGAAGCCGTCGTCCAATGTGTTGACCAGCTTGCCTGCGCGGTGAGCTTTCTCAGCCTCCGCCTGGACGAAGTCTCTTTCAGACGATCGCGTTGACCAGATGACGATGACGGCTGAGGCAGTCTTCAATGCATCGGCAATGGACGTGTTCCACTGCTGGTGCGGGCGCAGGCTGTCGTCCCACCAGACCTTATAGCCCCAAAGTTCAAGCGATTTGGCCAAGGTCTGAGCAAGGGAGCGGTCGTCTCGGGCGTAGCTGATGAAAACGTCCGCCATGTGGGCTTTCCGATACTGAGGAATCGACTCTCCACACCAGGGTCATGGCGAAGCAAAGCGTGACCGCGGCCAACACGGCAGGCATGTTTTGTTTGCCTGCGACTCCGGCTTATGTCGAAAGCCGATTGTAATCAAGTGCGAGACCTTCAAACCGGAGCAGCCCCTGCGGGCTTTGGCGGCGCTTCTGGTGGTCCTGATCCACGCCT
Organism: Hyphomicrobiaceae bacterium; assembly: GCA_965279065.1. Lineage (GTDB taxonomy): Bacteria > Pseudomonadota > Alphaproteobacteria > Rhizobiales > Hyphomicrobiaceae > JAKAXS01. The sequence continues at coordinate 3,205,710 of OZ257134.1, read as the reverse complement.
CCGCTCAGAACGCCGCGGTCCAGTTTCGTGCCGCCAATTCCACCGCGATCTCGGCCGTTCGACGCCAAGGACCGCGCCGTCCAGCATGCACTGAGCTTTAAATGGCCGCGTCACTTCTCGAAAAATTATGGTGTCCTTGCACAGCCGACTGAATGGCGAGTACCACGTTGACACCATGTTCGAACAGGCGAGGGCTGTGCCGTGGCTGTCGCAGAAGGGAAGGCGGGCAACAATCGCTTTCGCCAGCACCCGAGACGTCGGCGTAGGTGGAACTTAAGCGCAGCGTAATCTCCAGCGCGGGCATCGTCTCTTCCGTTGCACTCCGGCGGCCGTCTTGCATGACGCGAATTGCATCTTTGCGACGTGGCAACGATAGGCAGTTCAGGCAGGAATTTTCTCGACATGGCTTCAGCGGCTGATGCGAGGAAACAGGGCCGCCGACTACATCAATGGCGGTGAGAGGCGGCGGGGGCCTTGAATACAATTGGAAAAAGTTGCGAGACGATTGTGAAAGAGTCTGCGGTTACTGCTTCTCTCGCAGCACGCTCTCGCTGCTTTGCGATGCATGAAGGCGCACGATGAAAAAGAAAATCACCACCGTTCCACACCGAAGGTGGAGGGATCGGCCGGCACACCTCCTTCCAAGCCTGTTGCGAGTAGGGCTCGACGACGGACCACCCGTCTCGCCAATCGAAAAACTGCTGACGCCCCGAGAGCGACGCGTCCTCGATCTCCTCATCGACGGTCGATCGAACAAGTGCATGGCGGCAGACCTGAGGATTACAGAGTCGACCGTCAAAGCCCACGTCACCAAGATCATGAAGTCGTTCTGTTGTGAAAATCGAACACAGGCAGCCGTGCTGGGGTTTTGCATGAAGTTCGGGCTTCACGACGAGTTGCGGTACCTCAGCGGAAAAATCCTACTTCAAGGCCAAACGCAACAGTCGCAGGATGCTCAGCAACAGATATAGACTCTGGAACGTCAAATTTCATCGCCGAGCCGACATCTGCCTGTATTTTTTTGGTCCTTCTTGCGTCCAGTTGTGAAAAGCGCGGTAGAAGGCCGTGGTGTCCGAATACCCTAGGTCACTGGCAATCTTCTCAATGGGTTCGTCCGAGCGTTCCAACTTTGCGAACGCTCGACTGCGCCTGACCGTGTCTTTTATCGCGCGCAGGCTGGCGCCTTCCAGCGTCAAGCGGCGTTGCAGCGTACGGGCCGCGAGGTATTGTCGTTTCACCCGACGACAAGCTGCTATACGTATGTGCCGGGGACGCTGATCGGGTCGATATCATCAATGCCCAAACCGGCACTTTGGACGACTCACTGCCCGCAGTCCGCGATCCGGAACAATCAATCCTTTCGAGAGACGGACGCTTCCTCTTCACAACTAACGAGGAAGACGGCGCGGTCGGTGTCCTGGATCTCAAATCAAAGACTATCGTGAAACACATTCCCGTCGGCGTCGAACCCGAGGGCATCGCTATCTCGCCAGACGGACAGACGTTGGTCGTGACATCTGAAACGACCAACATGGTGCACTTTATCGATGTCGCCTCGCTATCCGTCGTTGAGAACGTCGTCGTGACCGCGCGTCCAAGAGTGGCGGAATTCGCACCAGACGGAAAAACGGTTTGGGTATCCTCGGAGATCGGAGGCGTGGTTGCGGTTATCGACGTACTCACCCACGTCCTGCTTCGAGAAACCCGCTTCAGCGTTCCCGGGGTAACGCAGAGCAACGTCCAACCAGTAGGGGTGCGCCTTTCCGATGATGCCAAACTGGTTTTTGTGGCTCTGGGTCCAGCCAATCGCGTCGCAGTGGTAAACGCGGCATCCGGTGATGTCGTCCGGTGCATCCTCGTTGGGCATCGGGTTTGGCACCTGGCTTCGGACGGTGCTGGTCGACTTTACACGACGAACGGTATGTCAAATGACGTGACGGTCATCGACGCAAAAAGCCTGATCGCCATCAAGTCGATAAAAGTCGGACGGCAACCTTGGGGCGTCGCCGCGTCGAGGCCATCGCATTGATCCCGGCCGAAGGGCAAGCAGATCATCGTACCCTCTCGGAACATCAGCGGAAATAGAACGGCATAGAAAACTGCAGTTGGGCGCCGGCTGGTGGCGTCGGGAATGGAGCGGCCGACCGGACCGCTGACAAAACATTCCGGTCCAGAGCCGCGTCACCTGAAGAGCCCGCCAGACGGACATAACTGAGCCCGCCTGCGCGCGAGATGCCAAACGCAACCACGACGGTTCCGCGCTTGCCTGACCCGGCGGGCCTGCGGCCGGCCACACGCGCGCGTACGACCGCTGCATAGTTGCGGACAGAGCCGGCGCTGGCCGATACTTTGCCTGAGTGCTGTGTTCGACCTTGCAGACTACGCGAGATAGCCCCGCGGCCGGCGGCTTTGATCTTTTGAAGCTTCTGTCTGGGCTTCTCAGTCGTTTTCAGGACCCGTTCATCTCGACGCACCTCCTTCTCTCGGCTCAGAACCTCCTCCTTGCTCTCAAGTGTGCCTTCTAGAATCTCCATCGCTTGCGGACCACTGCGCATGGAATGGACTTGTGGCGCTGGATCTGGGAGGGCCGTCACCTCTTCCGGAACGATTTCTTTGGCCGCCTCTAAGTCTTGCGGCAGCGCCTCCTTGAGCGCTGCCTCCGCTGCGCTCGCCGACGCGGCTGACTGCGTGGCGTCCGCGTCGGTCGTAACATCAATAGCCTCAACGATGTCGCTGCGTACTATTTCGACACTCACTGCCTCCGTCGCTACCGCAATGGCTCCTGGCGCTTCACTCTGCCAGTTCAATGCTGCAGCGATCACGACACCGTGCAATGCGATCGAGACAATCCCCATGACAAACGATAGTCCCGCATTCCTCAGTGGCCCACGAAGTCCTGGCTCAGTTGCAAACAAGTCGGTTATTGGCGCGCCGATTGGCTCTGGGCAACTCCAGAGGCGCGGCTCAGCCTGGCCAGGTTTTCGATGCTTATCGCCGCTACAACTTCTCGTCGAAGGCGATAAGCCAGGGCTCACACCCTGGCTTCCGCGCCTCACGGAAGATCCATCTGCAGGCCGCCGTAGACCGAAAGACCCGCAGTTCCGTAACCCAGGACGGTCTGGTACTCCTCGTCCAGAAGGTTTTCGCCCCTGACATAGGCCTTCCATCCCTCCGCAAATTCGTAGGATGCCTTGGCGTTGAGGAGAATGTAGTCTTCCAAAGCGACGAAGCCGGGAAACTGATTGTCGATCGTGTCTGCCACGTATGTCGCCGTAACATTGAGGGCGACCTTTTCGATCGGTTGAAGGTCGACCCCCACGACGAAATTGTGACGCGGCACACGAACGAGCCGGTCTCCGTTCGCCCGCTCCGTATCGACGTAGGTATAGGCGGCATTCAGCGTGAGTTGCGAGGTGAGGACTGCACTGGCCGACAACTCTACGCCATTGCGGCGTGTCACTCCGGGGACATTAACCAGGCACTGGGTCGGCAGGGCAAAGCAACTGCTGTCGAACACAATCAAATTTTCCGTATCGAGTTCGAAATAGGTCGCGCCAGCCTTCAGGCGGCCATTGAAAAACGCTTGGTCGACACCCGCATCCCAGCTGTCACTCTGTTCCGGCTGCAAGTTCGGATTTCCATAGTTCGCGATCCCCGGATAGATACCGAATAGTTCATCCAAGGCAGGAGCCCGAAACCCCGTGGCCAGACTGCCGCGCACCTTCGTCCCGCTGCCGGGAATAAGATAGGCAGCCGTCAAGCGATGTGTATCAAACGTGCCGAATGTACTGTGATCGTCAATGCGCGCCCCAGCGGTCAATACCAGGCCGTCGATCGGCTCCATGGTCAATTGCGCGAAGACACCACCGATGTCTGCAGCAATCCGATTGTCCCTGTTGCTCGTCTCCACACCTGACCGTTCCCAATCGGCCCCGGCGAGAAGTGCCAACTGGTTGTTGAACCTCAATACACCGTTGTACTCGCCCTTGATCCGGTCGCCGTCGAACGAACCGGCACGCACGCCGCCGGCGAAGACATCGCGTTCAACTCGCATGCCTTGAACAGCTAAGGTGTTTTCAAATGCCCCATTGAACAAGGAGAACTGCGTTCCGACACGGCCGGCTTGCTGGTTGACAGTGCCGGCATCGTCCGTATCGCCCAACGTGAAGTTCGGCGGCACCAAGCCATCGTAGGCGAACTCCGCATCGAGAGATCGCGCCGCAAAGAAGAACTTCAGCGACGGATTGACGACGTAATCCCCCCGTCCAGAGAATGTCAGGTTTTGATAACCGTCATCCTCTGTTCCGACGGCCGCAGCCGAGAACCCATCGGTATCTATGCCTTGGGCCGTAAAAGATATGTTCGTCCCATTCTGTGTCGCGTAGCCGGCCGTGTAGGCGCCCCTGAATGTGTTGAAGGCGCCATACTCACCCGTCGCGCTTTGCGATAAGCCAACCTTCTGAGCTCGCTTGGTCTCAATGGTAACGACGCCGGCAACCGCATCGCCGCCGTAAAGCGTGCTTTGCGAGCCCTTCAAGACCTCAATGCGCGACACATCGCCAATGAGAAGGTGCTCGAACGCTGCCTGACTCACCGCACCTGATGGGTCGCTCACATCGATGCCGTCGACCAACACCTTTACGTACTGCCCGATGGCGCCGCGGATGCTAATCTGCGACGTCGTTCCGGGAGGTCCACTCTGGTTGAAGCTCACACCGGGAATGGTGGCAAGGTAGTCCTTAACGTAGGTTTGTCCGCGACCCTCGAAGTCCTTCTCAGTGAGCACCTCGACGGACGATCCGACCTTGCTGGCATCGGTTGGTGTCCTGTTCGCAGAATAGACCGTCACCCCCTCTAGCTCGGTTACTTGAGCCTGAGTAACAGCGGGGGCCAACACCAACATGGCCGAACTCAGTAATCCGATAGACAAACGCAGATATGCCTTCGACCTGCGCGAATTTGACTTTGACACGTAACACCCCGTCGCGATTGAGACGGGAACTGAAGCGAACGACACGAGGATGATTTCTGACAGGAGTGCCACTCACGCAAGCGAGAGCGGCGAAAACGATATGTGCAGATCCCGCCAAAATAAGGCGGAAAGAAACGAACCCCGGGCGTCGATGGCAGCTCCCAATCGGTTGCTCATCCAGCCGCCACACGGGTGAACCGCACCGCCGAGCATCCCGCACGGAGGTTGAGGCGACTGTGCCGGCAGGTCTCCTGGCTCACGGCTCGAGCGTTCCTCCGCCTTCCCAGCAGCAGATGCTGCAAGTGGCAATTGAAGAAACTTCGCCGTTTACAGTTGCGGGAGCAGCCCCGGCGTAGACACATCGTTGTGTCTTTCCGGCGTTCCCTTTTCATCTGATCGCCCCAGAGCGATGCAGAACCGTCACACAAGCAACACCGCCTGTAATGTGGGCATCTGTCAACTCCAAAACTTCGAATTGCCTTGATGTCCGCCGTGACGGCGGCGATATTGATGCGCCTGTGATACTAATATGTATCATCAGGCCATGTTTCCCCGGCGCAATCACTCTCATCCGTGGATCTTGGAACGCTGTCCGCTGCGATCGGCAATCCATCGGGAAAAACTACGACAGAAGACTCGTCGATTTCTCGATAAGACGGACACCGAGATAGTTCCGCTAAATCCCATTTGCAGACATCAGCCCCACATGATCGGCGATGCGTCAGCGCCGATCATGTCTGCTTACTGGTGGATCTCCTCACCTGCGTCAGGGCAAATATCGTGGGCTACGACAAGGCCGTGGATAGCATCTGTGCGACCACCGAGCCTTCATTGGCCGTCGGGACTGAAAGGGCAACGCCTGCAGCAATTTGCGCAGGTCGGCAAATGACTAAGCGGGCAAGCTCGCAAATTGACATGTGTATCTGCCCAAATTGAAATGGGATCTTGGGCAAGTGCCCAAGTTGGCAACACCCACGTGCACATGTATTGGCGGTGCGGTGCCGAGCAACGCTTCACCATCCGGTGGTAATGTTCACAGCGGGCAGAGGGTCGATGCTGTCCTCCTCGTAAATCTCAAGATGCCATTGTCCAATGCCGGCGGATTCATGCTTGTATTGGTTCGCGTCAAAGGCGTCGATCGCTTGATCAATCTCAGCATCCGTGAGTCTCCGGAAGTGCTCTTCCGGAAGACTACCGCGAGCGAACTCGCGGTCGAGGTCATGGTCTAGTTCTCCTTGGTTGCTTAGGATGCACCGTGCGACCTGTCGTTGTGTGGAGCGGTCGCGTATGCGCACGCAGGCAAGGGGAGGGGGCTCGGCTGCGCAAGCGAAGCGCGGAAGCTGCGTGCCCCTTGCTTCGAAGGCGCGGCGAGGGATAGCAACCGACAGATGGACCAGGTGGTCTGCGCCAAGGCGACGACCATCCACGTCCGGACCATAACGTTGAACGCGAAGCGAGAGATCGACAAAAGAATGAAGGCCAGTGTCACGTAGGTCCATGCTCAAGCACGACCGAACGCGGGATGTGCTCTAGCTCGTGGTAAGGAAGTGGGGCGCCGAGTCGTGTTGCTCAAGCGTCCGTGCGGGGTCGCAAGAAGTAGGGACGGGTGCTTAGCCATCCAATATCCTTGACAAGCGATGGCCTGTGCTGATTGAACGCTGGTGACTGTCCGAGGCTCCGACATCGGTGCTGACGACGAGGGAACCGTGTGAGGATCGACTCTGGTCCGAGTCATGGGCTGCCGTGCACCTGTATACGGTTACTCGCTCACAAGCCTTGAGAGCATCCAAGTGATGTTCGCGCAGGTCCAGATGCGAGCCGTGAGCCAGGAGACCCGACTAGCAATTCGGCGCTTGGTGCAGATCCGGGCGCACGCAAGCAAGGCCGCAATCGCCGGTCGCGCTGGCAAGGTCGTCACTCATGCCGCCCATCGGAAGACTGCGGTTCTATGCATTTTTGTGCTGCGCACTTGTCGGATGCTCCGTGCCTGTTTCTGTTGCGGAACCCCTGGCGATTGCGCATCCCAACCGCATCGTCTCCATGAACGTTTGCCTCGACCAGATCCTCATGGAACTGGTGCCTCGTAATCGGATCGCCGCGGTGAGTTATCTGACACTGGATCCAATCGTGTCGGCTGCAGTGGGCACCCAGGGACTCGAAACGGTTTACGGCAAAGCTGAAGAGGTTTTCGTCCTGCGGCCCGATCTGGTAATCGCCGGTGAATATCAATCGTCGGACACGATCGACCTGTTGCGCCGCGTTGGCATCAACGTCGTCGTTGTCGCGCAGGACAATGACCTAACGAGTCTTGACCGGACGGTACGCGAGCTCGCCGCGTTGGTTGGCGAGTCTGCAAATGGGGAGGAGTTGATCGCGCGTTCGGCTCCGACGCTCAAACCGGAGGCTCTCCCCGAAAAAGATCGGCCTACTGCGATCGAGTACCAGGTCAGCGGATACGTCTCAGGTCCCGGCAGCTTCATGCACAAGATCATCGAGGCGGCGGGTTTCAGAAATCTAGCTGTCAAGTACGGCATTGGGCAGACCGGCTTGGTCTCCTTGGAGACGTTATTGGAAGACCCGCCTGATCTCGTGCTTGTGACGGGTGATGCGAAAGAGTACGCGACCGTACTCGCCGACAATCTTAGGCATCCAGCATTCGCTGCGCTGCTTAAGCATTCCCGAATGTTCTACGTGCCCAGGCCGCTTGCTATCTGTGAGATACCGAAGGTTAACCGCCTGGTCGATGATTTGATCAGCACTAGAGAGGAGATTGTGGCGGCGAGGTCGGCGCGGTGAAGACGCTGTCTAACGCGAAGGCTATCGGACTAACGGCTTCGGTTGCGGCCGTAGCTTTGACCCTATCGCTTAGTCTTGGTCCAAGTGGCTTTAGGCTGCCGAGCGGTGGCGCATACGCTGGGTTGATAATGACCGAGATTAGGCTGCCTCGCGCGTTGCTTGGTGCGTTGATTGGCGCGGCGCTGGGCTTGTCGGGCGCAGTTCTGCAGGGATTCCTGCGCAATCCGCTTGCGGAACCCGGCTTGATCGGGGTTTCGAGTGGAGCCAGCCTTGGCGCAGTGATTGCGATCCATGGGAGTTTCGCGGGATCACTCATGATCGCGTTGCCGGTCTTTGGGCTTGCCGGCGCCGTCGTCTCCATGATTGCAGTTATGGCATTGGCGGGACACAGGGGAGGGGCCTTAACCTTCATCCTCGCCGGCGTCGCGATCTCCACGATGGCGTCCGCGTTGACGTCCTTGGTGATGAACCTCTCCTCCAACCCCTTCGCCCAGAACGAAATGATGTACTGGCTGATGGGATCGATCAACGATCGAAGCATGGTGCATGTGTGGATTGCTGCGCCATTGATCATCGCCGGCTTGAGTATACTGCTGAGCGTGCGCAAGTCACTCGATGCGTTGACATTAGGGGATGATGCTGCCCACAACCTGGGTTTCGATGTCGGGCGCGTTCGGCTGGTGGTGATCTTCGGAGTGGCCCTGGCAGTAGGAGCCGCGACATCAGTTGCCGGATCGATAGCATTCGTTGGGTTGATAGTCCCACATTTGCTAAGGCCCTATTTAGATCCGATGCCTAGCCGGCTCCTACTGCCCAGCTTATTTGGTGGGGCAGCTTTGGTCCTGACTGCTGACGTCTTACTTCGCATCTTGTCGCCAGTGGGTGATCTAAAGCTCGGAGTTGTGACTTCGATCATTGGCGCGCCACTTTTTCTTCACCTGATACTGAAGGCTCGAAGGGACATTGCGGTATGACGCTTGAATGCAAGGACGCCTCTATTCGACGCCGCAGCGTAGAAGTACTCCATGAAGTCACACTAAGCATCCATCGAGGGGAATTAGTGGGACTCATAGGGCCGAACGGGGCCGGCAAGTCGACTTTGATGAGGGGCTTCGCGGGCTTAGAGAGTCAGGTCGCATCTCAATTCACATTGGACGGTGAAAATTTTGGTCGAATCTCCGCCAACGAACGCGCGAGGAAAATCGCCTACCTGCCGCAAGATAAGGTTGTGCATTGGCCAGTGAGCGTCGAGTCTGTGGTCAGCCTCGGTCGTTTGCCTCACCAGCCTACTTGTCCCGCGAAAGATCGCGTAGCGGTCGATGCTGCTATGGGTGTGATGGATGTTAGAGACCTTGCCGGTAGATCGGTATTGGAGCTGTCTGGCGGCGAACGAGCGCGGGTGTTGGTGGCCAGGGCCCTAGCGCAGGAAGCCGCGTTCATGTTGGTCGACGAGCCGACTGCTGGCTTGGATCCCGCTCACGCCTTGATTCTTTTTCGCCATCTCTCGCACCTCGCGAATGCAGGGCACGGCGTCATGGTCGCTGTCCACGATCTTTCACTTGCCGCTCGCTTCTGCCATAGGCTGGTGTTGATCTACGCTGGAAACGTGCTCGCAGATGGTCCCCCCGATGAGGTTTTGGCCTCCGACAACCTCGAAAAAGTCTTTGGCGTACGAGCGGTTCTGCTTCATCTGGAGGGTGCGCTTACGGTAGTCCCCTTCGAAATGATCAAAGCGCAACCTCACCGACGCCCACGTTTGGGGGGATCCTCGGATGCTGACCGCAGCAAAGTAAAAATGAGCTAGCAGCAAAGCGTTTCTTTATTGCAACTGCATTCGGAATTCAGTATTTTGTGTTCGAAAAATCTCATGGTAGCTGCGAGCGGAGCGTCAGACTTTTCCGCGGCAACAGCTAGAGTTAGTGCGCGCAGCGATAACGCGGAATTGAGAAAATGATGCGCTGCAAAAGAAAGATCCGCATCTGCTAGAGCGGTCGAAGCATTGCACTAAGGGGTTAATTTGGGTTACCCTTTAGTACGAGGCGCTGAGAAGCAATCGAGCCAACGCAATCTGGTTCTGAAGGGACCAAGTGGTGAGAACGATTGAGAGCCACGTTGAACACGTGCTGCAGGTCGCCGAGAACGTCTTGCCGCGGACGCCTTCTTTGAACTCTGAGGTAATTCTCCGGTCATGGCAGCGGTGTGCCAATGATTACAAGCTCGATCCAAGTAAGCCGCATCGTCCGTATATCGAGACAGCGCAGAGCTTAGCGTGCGCAATGGACCGCCTTGGTCCTTTTTTGGACGTTGCGCGTGCGGGGCTCCGTCAATTGGCCGGCGCCGAGGCCGATTACGGCTATGTGATTCTAACTGATGCTAACGGGGTGATAGTTGATGCCGTCGACACCGGTGAGTGGTTGCGGGACTGTGAAGACGCTGGATTGCTACTAGGCGCAAACTGGGATGAGAGACATGCAGGGACCAATGGTATTGGAACGTGTCTGGTAGAACGGACGCCTCTCAGTTGTGGACTCGAAGATCACTTCCATACGTCGCAGTTGGGGCTCAGCTGCAGCAGCATGCCTCTCTTCGCGCCTGAAGGCAGCTTTATCGGCGTTTTGAACGTTTCCGCATTGTCAGTTCCCAACAGCTGCGAAAACTTGCATTTGGCACCTCATTTAGCACGCCAATATGCTCGACTTATCGAGAACGCAAATTTCGCATCGCATTTCAACAATTGCTGGATGCTTCGCCTGGCAACCGCCAGCGAGCTGCTCGAGATATCCAGCGATGTCTTGCTCGCAATCAACGAAGATGGTGTCATCGTCGGTGCTAACTCGTCCGCAAGACGGCTGCTGGAGCGCCCAAATTCTGAAAAGCCAAAAGGTTTAGACTATGCAATCGTCGATCAGCATTTGACTTCGGTATTTGACTGTGGTCATGGCGACGTGTGGTTTTTAACGCGACAGCAGAACGCTGGGCAGCACACCGTTCTTAGAACCAGGCAAAATCTGCAGCTCGTTGCGTGCGCGTCTCAGCCAAAGTTTCCGAAGTCGAAGGCAAAACACAAATCCGCAGTTTCGGCAAACATATCGACTGCGATCAGCAGACTTGCAGGCGAAGACGCAGAGATGGCTCGGGTTCTCGACCAGGCGCAACGTCTCGTCAATAAAAACATACACATTTTGCTTCAGGGCGAGACTGGCAGCGGGAAGGAAGTGCTGGCGAGAGCACTTCACGATTCGAGCGCTCGTGCTAAGAATCCCTTCATCGCCGTGAACTGCGCGGCGATCCCTGAAACGCTGATCGAGAGCGAACTCTTTGGTTATGCAGCTGGCGCATTCACGGGTGCCCGAAGCAAAGGAATGCAAGGTCTTATCGAGCGTTCAAGCGGTGGCACACTTTTTTTGGATGAAATCGGCGACATGCCAATCCAGCTGCAAACCAGGCTTTTGAGGGTGTTATCCGAGAACGAAGTTCAGCCGCTCGCCTCTGACAAGAATGTGTCGGTTAATCTGACTGTCATCTCTGCATCTCACCGTGATCTCAAAGAACTGGTCGCTGCTCAGAAGTTCCGCGAAGACCTCTATTATCGTCTCTGCGGCGCGACCCTCCATTTGCCTGGGCTGCGGGACCGACAGGACAAAGACTATATTATTCAACGAATTCTTCAGCAGGAAGCGCAGCAACTGGGCGCCTCTCCCTGGATCGACGAAGCAGCAATGGACCTCCTTCGTAAGTATCAATGGCCGGGAAATGTTCGAGAATTGCGCAACGTCATTCGGTTCGCACTAGCGATCTCCGATGACGGCATACTCGTCGAACATTTGCCTCCCATCTTGAGGGGGGTGGGAGATGTAGCGTCTCGTCAAGCCCTGTCACAGGCGGAGAGTTTGGAGTTGAAACCTGACGATCCAGCAGGGCTGCTGCGAGCGTGCTTGCGGAAGCATAAATGGAATATCACTGCGGTTGCATCTGAGTTGGACTTATGTCGAACCAGCGTCTATCGCCAGATGAAGCGGTTTGGGATTGTGCCGCCGACCCATTTGTAGTGGCCGTCGGATCGCGTGTCATCTGAGGCTACAGTTGTAGCCCAAGGAACGCGTCACATCGACAAAATTCATTGAAAATCAGTGATCACGACCGGCATGGGACTTGCTCACCTTGCTGATGGTCGGCGTCGCGTGTAGCGCGACGCTACACAAGCCGATCGTCGACAATCGTGCCGCCCGAAATCCGACGGGGGCAAAACCCTGAGCGGCCGGTCATGAAAACCGAAGGATCAATAGGCGGCGAAGCCGAATGTCCGCGTGCGTTCGCTGGCATCGAGCAGGTGGCTGCGCATGGCGTCGGCAGCTTTGTCTGCGTGCCCGGAAACCATGTTCTCAAGAATGTTGGCGTGTTCGTTCCAGACCGCCGTCTGGATTGCCGGCGCTCGAAGCACTTGGCTCATGGCTCGCCGGAGATGATGCCAGTGAAGGCGCATCGTATCGGCGATAAGTGGATTTCCGGAGAGGTCATAGATAAGCGAGTGGAAATCCATGTCCGCTTGCAACATAGCCTTGCTGTCGCCCTCGCGAACAACACGCCTACCGTGCTTGATGAGAGAGCGAGCCTGGTCGATCGTCGACTTCGTCAGGCGCGGCACGGCAAGCGTGACTGCAAGCGGCTCGATCGCGGCACGAAGCTGAAACAGCGCATCGATAAATTTCGGATCGACTGCTGTCACCGTAAGGCCGCGTCTTCCGACCGGTTCGAGAAAGCCCTGCGACCGAAGAAGCACCAAAGCGTGCGTTACAGGCTGCCTAGATACGTTGAGCCGAGCGGCAATGTCTTCCTGGGTAAGTCGTTCACCTGGCTTGAAAGTACCGTCGCAGAGCGCGTCCAGAATCACTTCGTACGCTCGCTCCACGAGACTTTTAGAGATCTCCAAACCTTCCAAGTGAAGCCTCCCGTTGAGTCGGACCCCATCTTTTACCGAGTTCGGCACCCACTTGACAATGGATACGTTGTTCGACATTCTGAATTCCGAGTTCTGAATTCAAAATGGTGTCGTAGGGAGGCGGGCAGTGACCCAACCAATTCGGGTTCTTTTGGCGAAGGTGGGCTTAGATGGTCATGACCGCGGGGTGCGGGTCGTGGCCCGAGCGCTTCGCGATGCTGGTATGGACGTTATTTATTCCGGCCTCCATCGGACGCCTGAAGAGGTGGTCGACGCTGCGGTTCAAGAGGACGTCGATATTTTGGGCGTAAGTCTGCTCTCAGGTGTTCAGCTCACCGTTTTCCCAAAGATATTCAGCCTGCTGAGTCAGAAAGGGGTTGAGGACTTGATCGTCGTTGCGGGCGGCGTGATGCCCGATGAAGACGTAGTTGAACTCAAGAAGATGGGTGTGCGGGAAGTTCTACTTCAGGACATTCCGCCAAAGACCATTGTGGAGACGCTTACACGTCTCGTCGACGAGCGCGGCGCGCGATAATTCGGAGTCCGCGATATGGAATTTTGGTCATTTCCCCAGGGCTATGATGCTGCGTATTTTCCTCCCGAAGATTCTAGGTATTGGTTCCGCACACGCGAAACCATGCCTGCCGCTGATCGCGAGAAAGCGATCCTGGAGCGGCTTCAAGTTCTTTGCAGCTACGCATATGAGAAGTCGAACTTTTATCGCGAACACTGGAATAAAGCTGGCTTCCATCCAAACCAATTGCGCTCTCTAGAGGATTTTGAAAGCCGAGTTCCGGTCATAACGAAAGCCGACTTACGACGGTCTCAAGCGTCACATCCACCGTTTGGTGACTATCTGTGCGTGCCCGATTCTGAGATTTATCACATACACGGCACTAGCGGGACGACGGGACGGCCTACGGCGTTTGCAATCGGTCGTAATGATTGGATTGCGATTTCCAACGCCCATGCGCGGATCATGTGGGCGATGGGCATTCGCCCGGGCGACATGGTTTGTGTCGCTTCAATTCTCAGCCTTTACATGGGTAGCTGGGGAGCGCTCGCCGGTGCGGAGCGGCTTGGCGCGAAAGCCTTTCCTTTCGGAGCCGGCGCTGCCGGCATGACCGTGCGATGTGCTCAATGGCTATCGTCGTTGAAGCCACAAGCGATGTACAGCACGCCGACCTATGCGTTGCATCTCGCTCAGGTTGCTCGTGAAGAGGGACTCAATCCCCGGGATTTCGGACTCAAGCACATGTTCTTCTCAGGAGAACCAGGCGCATCAATTCCCGGAATCCGCGATCGCATCGAAGCTGCGTTCGGAGCAAAGGTCTTTGATTGCGGCTCAATGGCCGAGATAACGCCTTGGATGAACGTCGCGGGGTCAGCCGAAACAGATGGCATGCTGTGCTGGCAGGATATCGTATACACCGAGGTGTGCGATCCAAAGACAATGCAAAGGATTGCTTACGGACAACGCGGTACACCGGTCTACACCCAGCTCGAGCGCACTTCACAGCCGATGATCCGGCTGGCATCGGGTGATCTGACGCAGTGGGTCAACACACCAAACCCTTGCGGCAGAACTTACCCGAGGCTCCCCAATGGCATCTTCGGGCGGATCGACGACATGTTCACGATCCGTGGAGAAAACGTTTATCCGAGTGAGATCGATAGAGCGCTGAATGAAACGCCCTCATACGGCGGCGAGCATCAAATTATCATCACGCGCGAATCGATCATGGATGAGCTTCTGCTCAGGGTAGAGGCGGCTGAAGAAATCTTTTCGGCAGGCCCTGATAGAGTCGAGCAATTTCGGGCAGAGGTCGCCCATCGAATGCAGAAACTCATTGGCCTGCGCGCGAAGGCCGAAATAGTTCGGCACGGCACGCTACCTAGAACGGATTTCAAAGCAAGGCGGGTGCTCGACGACAGAACGGTTTTCCGTGACATGCAATCGCATCTCGAAGGGGAGAGCAAGCCTTGACGCATTACGTTCCGTCGGCAGCCCTCGCCGTTCGGGCTTTTCGAGGCGAGATCACGGCCATTAGCCGTCTGATCACGCGGGCAGAGATCGGTCTCGATGAGGTTCGACCGGCTTTGGCGGACATCTATCGAAAGGCGGGAAATGCCCATGTGATTGGGATCACCGGGGTTCCGGGTAGCGGCAAATCTACACTCGTATGCAATCTCGCTGCGGAATTCAGGCGAAGGAATCGGAAAGTAGCGATCATTGCCGTTGATCCATCGAGTCCATACTCGGGCGGGTCGATACTCGGTGATCGCATCCGCATGTCCGAACTCGGAGGTGACGTCGGCGTCTATATTCGGAGCATGGCCACGCGGGGGGCTGTCGGTGGCATGGCCAGATCGACCCTGGACGCCGTTGATATCCTAGATATTGGGGGCTTCGATACAATCGTCATTGAGACGGTTGGCGTCGGTCAGGACGAAGTTGAGATAGCGAAAGCCTCTCACACCACGGTGGTCGTTTCCGCGCCTGGTCTGGGCGACGAGATCCAAGCGATCAAGGCCGGTATGCTGGAAATCGCCGACATCCACGTTGTCTCGAAATGCGATCGTAGCGACTCGAACAAGGTCATCGTCGATCTCAAGCAAATGCTGACGTTGGGTCTAGCAACGAAGGATCACGAAGTGTGGTCGCCCAATGTCATAGGTGTCAGTTCCTATTCGGGCACTGGACTGGCTGAGCTGGCAGACGAAATCGATCGTCACAGGACAGTTTCACAGAGCACGACGCGAGGGAAGATCCGAGAACTTGAGATCGCCGGCTTCCGACTCGAGAAAACGGCAGAAACACTGCTGATTGAACGCTTCATGAAGACCTCGAAGCTTTCTCGCCCTGCTCTAGCCGACACCTTGTGCAACCGCCAACAAGACCCCTATTCAGCCGCGAGCGAGCTTGTCTCGAACGCGTTCACCCAATCCTTCATTTGAGTCGAGAACAACAATGAAAGCAACCAGCGAGACCGTAGATGCCATCAAGGACCAGGTGCGGGATTGGGAACAGAACGAGGTCGCTCAGTTCCTGAAGAAGCAGGGGGAGCGGAAGGAGACGTTTCACACCCTGGGCGATTTCCCGGTTCAACGAGTGTATACGCAGGCTGATCTCGAAGAGACACCAAACGAGGACATTGGGCTGCCTGGGCGCTACCCGTTTACGCGTGGTCCATACCCAACAATGTATCGGTCGCGCAATTGGACGATGCGGCAGATTGCTGGTTTCGGCACGGGCGAGGACACGAACAAGCGCTTCAAGTTCCTTATCGCCCAAGGCCAAACGGGCATATCGACAGACTTCGATATGCCCACACTCATGGGTTACGATTCAGATCATCCTATGAGCGACGGTGAAGTCGGCCGTGAAGGCGTAGCGATCGATACCCTCGCTGACATGGAAGCCCTTCTCGACGGTATCGATCTCGAGAAAATCTCGGTGTCCTTCACGATCAACCCCACCGCT
The DNA here is from genome assembly GCA_965279065.1 of Hyphomicrobiaceae bacterium. GTDB lineage: Bacteria > Pseudomonadota > Alphaproteobacteria > Rhizobiales > Hyphomicrobiaceae > JAKAXS01. The sequence continues at coordinate 3,189,519 of OZ257134.1, read as the reverse complement.
TGGATCTTGCTGGCAATGTACATCGCGCTCGCCGAAAAGCGCGGCTATGACATGAACAAGCTTTCGGGCACGGTTCAGGCGGACATCTTGAAGGAGTATATGGCGCAGAAGGAATACATTTTCCCTGCTGAGCCATCCGTTCGACTCGTGCGCGACTGCATCACCTACTGCGCCAAGAATATGAAGCGATATAACCCGATCAACATCTCGGGTTATCACATCTCCGAAGCCGGCTCCTCCCCGTTGCATGAGGTGGCTTTCACATTGGCGAACCTGATCGTCTACGTCGAGGAAGTTCTCAAGACAGGTATGAAAGTCGACGAGTTCGCGCCTCGACTAGCCTTCTTTTTTGTGTGCCAGGCTGACTTTTTTGAAGAGGTGGCGAAGTTTCGCGCTGTCCGGCGCTGCTACGCGAAGATTATGAAAGAGCGCTTCGGCGCTACCAATCCAGAGTCAATGCGGTTGCGATTCCACTGCCAGACGGCAGCGGCATCTCTGACGAAACCGCAATATATGGTCAACGTCATCCGAACGACGTTGCAGGCGTTAGCTGCGTCTCTGGGTGGTTGTCAGTCATTGCACACGAACGGTTACGACGAAGCCTTCGCAATCCCGACGGAAGACGCGATGCGGATGGCGCTGCGCACACAGCAGGTCATCGCAGAGGAAAGTAACGTCACCCAAGTCGTAGATCCCTTGGGTGGCTCTTTCTATGTCGAGGCATTGACCACTGAATACGAGAAAAAAATCTTTGAGATTCTCGAAGACGTCGAGAAGAACGGTGGTGCGATGAAATTAATCCAGGAGGGTTGGTTCCAGCGTCATATAGCAGATTTTGCTTATGAAACCGCCCTTCGGAAGCAGGCCGGCACGAAGCCGGTCATCGGAGTCAATCGCTTCGTCGACGGGACGCCTGATCCGGAGATCCATACCCATCCGTACGATGCGACCACCGCCACCCGTCAGGTCAATCGTACGAAGCGGGTTCGCGCCGAAAGGGATCCGGTCAAGTTTCAGAAGCTCATGGATAAGCTGATGGAGGTCGCGAAGGATCCCAACGAGAACATCATGCCGATCAGCATCGAGCTGGTGAAGGCCGGCGCCACGATGGGCGACTTCGTCGAATCGCTGAGGACGATTTGGGGCACCTACCGAGAGACACCGGTTTACTGAGGCGGCGATGCGTCAAGGTCGTAGGGAAGTTCGACAGCTAAGGGCGACAGCAAAAACGGGAGACTTGGGATCGGCCTGGCTCCTTCTGATGCACAGTGTTGCCTACGGTCACAAGCGATTAAGCGTTCGCAGGTACCTTTTTGCGCGTGCTCTTGGTGTGCCAAATCTTGACGGAGCTAGACCATTCTGCCGGCTCGCCAGCCAAGGAATGATCGTCGACGATCTAATCGCAGTGGCGCGTTCAGCCGTTCGTGCCTCACCCATGCCGACTGGACCGTTTGAGCTTATCGCAGATCTAGTAGGCTTACCGATGCCGCTCCTAATGCCTTACGGAGGCTGTATTCCCAAACTCGCAACCGACCCGCGAGCGTGCGGCCGGCAAGCTTGCATCATCGGAAGGGTCGAAATCGGCTCACGGCTCGTGATCTCCGCTCAGGCAGTCATCCGAGGAGACGGCCATTTCGTGCGGATCGGCGACGACTTCAGCATCGGCAAGGGCTCGACTGTACACATTGCTCACGACGTTCTCCCCACAATCATCGGCGATCGCGTGGCGGTGGGTGAAGGTGCGTGCATCCATGCTTGTGAGGTGGGTAACGACTGCATCATCGGCAACGGAGTCGTAATTCTCGACGGCGCCAAAGTGGGCGACAACGTGGTCATCGAGGACGGTGCCGTCGTATTTCCCCGAACAAAGCTCGAAAGCGGATGCCTGTACGCAGGGATGCCGGCGAGGGCTGTCCGAAGACTCGATGAAGGTGAAGACGATCGATGGTTTCGGGAGATGAGGGAAGCCAGCGCCGAATCGATCGTCCGGCGACAACCTGCAGACATCGTCATTGAGTCCTCGAAAGCCAATTTCATAGCGCCCACTGCCACGCTCAGGGGGCGCGTGGGCTTGGCCCCGCAAGCGAGTGTTTTCTTCTCCTGCTTTTTGGACGCCACCGATGGCGAGATCACGCTAGGACGGGCGACGAATATTCAGGACAACACTCACATTGATTGCCGCGGACAGCGTGTTGTCATCGGTGATCGAACAACGATCGGGCACAACGTCACCATTCACGACAGCCAAGTCGGGAGCAGATGCTTGATCGGCATAGGCGCCACGTTGAACCGGCACACGATCGTCGAAGACGACGTTCTCCTCGCCGCCGGCGCCGAGACGGAGCCAGGCCAGCGCTTAGCTAGCGGTGGTGTTTGGGGGGGCCGTCCGGCACGTCTTTTGGGCCAGCTCGACGACGAAAAGCGTTCGATGATGGAGCGGATCATTGGGAATTACACGACCTACGCGGACACCTACAAGCCCATAACAAATGCAATGTCCTAGAGGAGGAAATCGTGAAGGACCACATTGCTCGTAAGGTTGGCGGTGACGGTGGGGACGTGGTGGTCCTTGGCAATCGCATCCGGGTCGATCGCGACTCCCTCCTCATCACCCTCCAAGAAACGCTTACTGAGCTCAATGCTTGGATGGGCGTGATCGCTTCTATGGTCACGTCGCGAGAATTGAAACGGCACATACCGACGATCCAGCACGATATCTGTCAGATGTGCGACCAGCTGGGCCTGGCGCCAAGTCCGATCCTGTCTGAGAAACACCTCCTGAGGATTGAGGAGATGCTGGCAGCGATTTCCGACCCTTCTGTTCGAGTCGAGGAAACGCAGCTGGCGAATGGTCCGCTCTCCGCCAGGTTTGTATACCTAGTCGCGGTTTTAAGTCGACGCGCCCGCCGACAGTTGTCTGAGGTTCTATCCTGGAACAACGCGATCGGTGCAGCGGGCGTCATCGTGTTGTCGGGCGAGATCGCCGAGGCCTATCTCGAGCGTCTTGAACAGTTCCTCAAGATCGCGGCCGCTATCGAGACGCGCTAGGTCATTCTCTAGAGCTGCAACCAAATTGACGCGAGCCCATGGCCGTGAAGCGGAGACTCATATGCGCGTGTACTACGAAGCTGATGCCGACGTGAATTTAATGCGGGACTGCAAGGTGGCAATCGTTGGATACGGCAGCCAAGGGCGGGCGCATGCGTTGAACTTGCGCGATTCTGGCGTGACACAGTTGCGGATCGCGCTCCGGAAGCGATCGACGACCATCGCTACCGCAGAGGCCGACGGGCTACCGACCTCGACTGTGGAACAAGCAGCGGCTTGGGCAGATGTCCTAATGCTTGCCGCGCCTGATGAGCTTCAGGCCGATATATACAAGTCCGAAATAGAGCCTCATATCAGGGATGGTGCGGCACTCGCTTTTGCGCACGGCCTGAACGTGCACTTCAACTTAATTGAGCCGAAAGCAACGCTGGATGTGATCATGATTGCCCCGAAAGGGCCCGGACACAACGTTCGAAGCGAATATGAAAGGGGTAGCGGCGTACCTTGTCTCATAGCAGTCCAGCATGACGCGTCCGGTCGAGCCCATGCGATAGCCTTGTCATATGCGGGTGCCATAGGAGGCACGCGGTCAGGAGTCATCGAGACTACCTTCAGAGAGGAATGCGAGTCCGATCTTTTCGGCGAACAGGCCGTTCTCTGCGGTGGACTCATCGAACTCATACGAGCAGGCTTTGAGACCTTAGTTGAAGCGGGCTATGCTCCGGAGATCGCCTATTTTGAGTGTCTGCACGAGGTCAAACTCATTGTCGATCTAGTCTATAAGCGAGGCATCTGCGACATGAACGATTCGATTTCCAACACGGCCGAGTACGGCGAGTATGTAACGGGGCCCCGCATAATAACGGAACACACCAAAGCAGAAATGAAACGTGTCCTGCGCGACATTCAAACCGGTAAGTTCACGCGGGATTGGATGCAGGAGTGCAAGGTCGGCCAACCTAGTTTCAAATCCATGCGACGTCTTCACAGTCAGCATCCCATCGAGGACGTCGGCTCAAAACTCCGTTCCATGATGCGGAATCTGTAGTCTACGGCCAGATTTGGAGTGCCTGGTGTCGCAGCTGTCGCGCTGAAGGCTACACTTGTTGCGACCGGATTGTCGCTAGTGAGAATAAGTCGATGTTCCACAATGATTTAGCCGGCACCACAATTGGCATATCACTTGCGTTCCTTCCGGTCGTCGACGAGATGCAATGCGATAACTCTGCTTTCGATAACTTCCGGTCTCGCACGGGCCGGCTTCTCCCGGGGCAGTTTAATATCGCGTTGCGGACCGAAGACGTTGCTTGGCTCCGGGCTCGGAGACTGCAAGCGGTGCGTCGGCCGGCTATCCCAATAGTCGGCCGGCGATACTCTTTCGAAGAGCTTGAATACCGGCCGCACCGGCAAGCGACCAGGTCCGATGGACGTGAAACGCCTGGCACAGGTTTAACGGTCAGCTGCGTCGCGACGGTCTGTGCGGCGCCGCCAAGTGGGACAGGGCCACTCATGGTGGGCGCAACTCTATGAGCTGGCGATGTCTGTCACTTCTCGCGCGATGCTTGGCTTACCTTGATCACACACGGGAAGGCCGGATGCGTCGATCTGACTTAAGGTTCGCGCCACGCCTTCTCAGCAATTTCCCATGCTACCAGCGCCTGCAGATCGGGAACCGTTGCAAGACCGGACTTGGCGTCGGCAGAAACGGCGATCGGAGAGACAAGTACGTCGAGCAACGCAGGACGGTTAGCAAGCGCCCTGTCGATTGCTGCAGGAAGGCCAGCAACAGTATCAACCCGTTCGGCGTACATGCCCAATGCGCGAGCCATGCCAGCATAATCCGAGGTGCGTAGCTTCGTGCCGACGACCTTGCCGTAATTCGACTGCTGGTCATGAACCTCGATCTGCCATGCGCCGTTGTTGGCGACTACGATCAGAGGAGAAGCGCGATGACGTACCGCGGTGTCAATCTCCATCGCGTTGAAACCAAAAGATCCGTCGCCCGTGGCGACTACGACTTGCCTGTCGGGATAGGCTAAGGATGCTGCAATACCATACGGCAGACCAACACCGATGCAGCCAAAAGGTCCCGGGTCCAGGACCGTTGAGCTCGTGAGCCCCACGCGGGCGAAACTGAGGAAGTCGCCGCCGTCAAGACAAAGTATACAATCCCGGTCCAGCTTCTCTTGCAACGTGGCCAACAAGAAGTTCGGATGAATCCTGCCATTCTCATCAGTCGGGATGGCTTTCAACGTCTCGACATGTCGACTAACCCGAGCGATGTGTTCTACCCGAAGGCGACTGACCCAATCTCGATCCGGAATTAATGGTCTTAGACGCATCTCTTCGTTAAGCGCCGCAAGTGTCAAAGCCGGGTCGGCGAGGATCTCGACAATGCCGCGCCGGTTATCACGGAGCTCTGAGGGAGCGTCGGCGATGCGCACAAATATGGCGTCGCCGAAGACAGCGGGGGAGCCGTAAGCGAGCTGGAAATCTAGGCGACGGCCGACAGTGAGTATCGCGTCCGCCTCGTACATGGCTTTTGCCCGTAGTGCCGAGACGACTGAACGATGATCCTCGGGAATCAGGCCTCTACTTTCCCCCGTGTCGAGATAAGCCGGTTTGAGCAGATCGAGAAGGACTATGAGCTCGGCTGCTGCTGACCTTGCACCACGTCCTGAAATCACGAGTGGTCGTTTTGCTTTGAACAAATGATCGACGGCTCCAGCCACAGCTAGGCGGCAGGGGGGCTGAGCTTGTTTTGGGCGGTAGTCGAAATATTCGTCCAGTATGGTCGGTATGGAGACCAGCGCTCGCAGCGTATCTGTTGGAAAGTCGAGATAGACAGGACCCGGATCGCCGCCGCGGCCGTACGCGCGTTCGGCGGCTTCATTAAGCTCAGGCAATACGCGATCAGGCACGCGGACCGTTCGCGCATATCGCGTTATCGAGCTCAGCAGGAGTGTGTGATTAAGGTCTTGTAGACCTCCGCGATTTTCCTGTTCGGACGGGGTCATGCCGGACAATATGAGGACAGGCGCTTTAGAGGCGTTAGCGTTGGCGATTCCTGTCATGGCGTTGGTGACGCCAGGGCCGGCGGTCACGAGCGCGACTCCTAATTGACCCGTGATCTCCGCGTGGGCTTGAGCCATGTGCACCGCGGAGCGCTCATCGCGCACGTCGATGATGCGTATTCCTTCGGCGTCGAGACACATCCACAATGGCATGATGTGGCCGCCGCAGAGGCCAAATACGCGATCGATACCACGTCGACGCAGAAACTGCGCAATCACGGCTGCTGAAGAAGGAAATGTGATGGCCATCGCTGCTGCGCTCCAAGTCGCCATGCGCGCTCGGCCTCTCAGCGCGGCGGTCGATTTAGCTCAGCAATCAACATGCCACACAACTTTCGAACCGCTCGGGTGGCCGGCGAGCTTCCGTCTGGCGCACTCGCTCGGCGAAAAGTGACACTTGTAGATTTCTCAGGCTACAGATGTCGACAGATGTCTTACGAAACGCAACACTTGTCGCCAGCTCACCCGCGTGCACACTCGAGGCTAGCCAGATAGTGAGGCATTCTTAGTCCGGCTGCCGTTTATTGCTCCAAGCTCTGTCTGGTTTATTGCAAGAAGGGGCCGTGCTCCTGCTATGTCTTCGCTCGGTTTCTCGCCGCTCCAAGAGCATGTCGAGACTAAGATGAGAACTCGGTGAGTTGCCGTGACGCATGCAAGTCCGAGACTGCGCCCGCAACTGTAAGCAGCGAGTCTCTTCCTTTTCACCACTGGCAGTGCAAACCGTCGGGGAAGGTAGGAAGCGACTTTCGAGCTGCGAGCCAGGAGACCTGCCGACGCGAGCTGCCCACCCTGTGTGCGGTGAGCGCGTGGAACGGTGACCCGTAGTGGCGGCTGTTTCTCAATCTGTTGGGGCTCCGCCAATTATGCCAAAGAATAGGAACTTCTAGAGTAACAACGTGCCGAGTAAGCACGTGGTCGAAAGCTGTTGCGTGGCTCCCCGTGACGCTCGCACGGGGATTTGATTCGGTCTTTCGCTCAGCATAAGCGTGGGAAGATTGCCGGGCATCGTCAGGGCGCAGGATATAACAGAGTTACCTTCGCTCGTGGTCGAAGGCGCCGCGTTGGAGGCAAAGCGTCGGCCTCGTGCGGTCAAATCGACGAGTAATGAGGGAACAGCAGCGACCACATCGACTTCAGCCGAATCGCAACCAGTGGAAACCTCAGCCTCCGGCGATGAGACGGACGGTCTACAAATCCGCAAGGTTGCAAGTCGGGTTAGCGTCATTGCGCGAGAGCAACTGGTCGCTCGTCAGGTGCGTAATGCGGCGGAGGCATTTACCGCCGCCGGTGTTTTTCGGTTCAGCGACAACCATCGCTCGATGGCCACCTTCTCGTGAACGCTGCCGCCTCATATCAAGTAGCTCCCGAGATTGCAGTCTTTGCACGGGTGGAGAATCAGCTCAACGAGGACTATCAAGAAGTCTTTGCATATGAGGCGGCTGGCATGACCGCGTATGCTGGCATGAGGTTTGCTTTTGATGCCGAGGGTTCGGGCAAGTAGGACCAATGCCTGCACCTACCGGTTCGTCGCCGTCGTCCATGCCGATGGTGGCGAACCGGGTACTGAAATCACTAAGGACGCGAGATGCATCTTCCGATGGGGTGCATAAAGCTCCTTGAAAGACGAGGATTGCTCATGAAGGGTCCATCGCTGGAAGGTCAAGCGTCAGCAGCGACGTCAATTGAGACCAATGATCTCTCCGAGCTTTCCCACAATTTGCTGGCGGCCTTCGACGGGGCTTTGCGAACTTGGTCTCAGATCGTTTCTGAATCCAACTCAATGTCGGGAGCCTATTCGCCGATGAGCGAAGCTGTAATGGCTGCGCAGACATTCTCCAATGTATTTAAGGCATGGTCGGCGCAGCCAGAAAAACTCGCTCAAGTTCAAGCTGATTTAGGGAAATCTTACTATGCCCTGTTCGAACAATTTGTGAACCGGGCGTCAGGTCTGCCAAGCCAGGCCGTGGCCGAGCCGGGGGCATCAGATAACCGATTTAGAGACCCCGAATGGTCGTCTAACGCGTACTTCGACTTTCTAAAGCAGGCCTATCTAATCACGACCAACTGGCTGGAAAAGGTCGTGGCCGACACGGATGGCCTATCGCTTCATCAGCGACGTAAGGCCGAATTCTACACCCGCTTGTTCTCAAGTGCGGTGGCTCCCTCGAATTTCCCCTTCTTCAATCCGGAGGTTATCCGCGAGACTCTCGCGACAAATGCAAGAAATCTAGTGCAGGGTGTCGCAAATTTCGTCTCGGACTTTGAAACATCGGGCAAGATCAGCCAAACCGACGTTGACGCTTTTGAGGTCGGAGAGAACTTGGCGGTTTCTCCCGGTAAGGTGATCTTTCAAAATGACGTCATCCAGCTGATCCAATACGCGCCGACCACCTCGTCAGTACACGAAGTCCCGCTCCTCGTCGTGCCGCCATGGATCAACAAGTTCTACATATTGGATCTGACGCCGGCTAAAAGCTTTGTTAAGCACGCGTTGGACAACGGGGTCTCGGTATTTCTGATTTCATGGGTCAATCCTGATGCGCGACTGGCTCACAAAACGTTTGGAGATTACGTAACCGAAGGTGTGCTGGCCGCGACAGACGTCGTCCGCAGGGAAACCGGTGTCGATCAAATCAATGTCCTGGGTTACTGCGTGGGAGGAACGCTTACCGCGACTACACTGGCTTACCTCGCGGCGAAAGGGAAACAACCGTTTAAGTCGGCTAGCTTGCTGACTACGCAAGTCGACTTTACCAATGCTGGCGACCTCCTGGTGTTCACCGACGATGAACATCTGAAGGCAGTCGATCAAATGATGCGCGATCGCGGTTTCCTTGATGGAGCAAGGATGGCGAATGTCTTCAATATGATGAGACCCCGCGATCTTATTTGGCCCTACGTTATCAATAACTACCTTATGGGCCGCAAGCCGTCGGCGTTCGATCTTCTCTATTGGAATCAGGATTCGACACGTATGGCATCGGCCAATCACAGCTTTTATCTGAGGGAGTACTATCTCAAGAATAACCTCGCGAGGGGTGAGCTGTTTTTGGGCGGAGAGAGGTTAGATCTCGCAGAGGTCAAGCTCCCAATCTACGAATTGGCCGCGCGAGATGATCACATCGCACCTGCGTTTTCAGTATACAAAGGCGCGAGGCTGTTCGGCGGTGACGTCGAATTCGTGCTTGCGGCGTCTGGACATACTGCCGGCGTCGTCAATCCTCCTGAAAAGCTCAAGTATTGCTTCTGGACTGGGGCAGACATCAAGCCAGAGAGCCTCAACGACTGGCTGACGTCGGCGAGAGAATGGCCTGGATCTTGGTGGCCTCATTGGATCGCGTGGCTTCGAGAAAGATCTGGCGAACAGGTACCCGCGCGCAAGCCAGCCTCGATCCACGAAGCTCTCGAGGACGCGCCTGGCAGCTATGTGCGCATGAAAGGATAAACGCGATGAGGTGGCACGCCTCTTGCTGCTATGCACCTCGAGTGCAAACACGCCGCTACAGAACTCGATAAGGTTCTGTCGGCACAGTGGGCGAGGACGATATGCGGAAGGTTGACGAGTATAGCGTTATGACGGCCGACGTGGCTGGTCTGGATCGAGTGACGGCGCGGCAACGCGATGTGCTAGCACTCCTTAGTTTCGGTTATTCCAATAAGGAAATTGCGTTCGCACTGGAGGTGGGAGAATCCACGATCAAATCACACGTGTCTTCGCTCCTTGAAGCGCTGGGCTGTAGCAATCGCACGAAGGCCGCCTTAGTCGCACTTTGTTTACGTCGCGATCTCTCACTGGATGAAGAGGAAATAAAGCCGCTATCGCTGGAGGTTATGAGGCTACGTATGCAAAGCCTAAAGCACCGTCCTTCGCGCTCTGGCGCCCGCCTAACAGTGCAAGCTCAAGGACGGAGCTCAGCTGAGACATCTGTCGAGACATGAAGCGACGACGGCGTCATGGCCGCGCCTGTTATTGAGCATCATCTGTAGCGTTCTTGTATAGCACGCCGCTACACATGCTCACTTCCTAAAGCTCCGCCGCATTGGCGTGAAGAAATCCCCGAGACAGCAGCGAGACTTAGAGAGTTCTTCAAGTTTGACTCGCTTGGCATGAGGTTTGCGCGGGCGTTCCCCAAAGGAGCACCAGGGTCGGCCGCGCAAACGCTGCATGATGACCTCCTAGGATGCTCAGTATCAGGTCCAGGGGGAACGAAGAATGCGATACACGGCAAGCCCACGTGAGGGGTTGACCGCGGTTCCAATCGGACCATCTCACAAAATGAGCAAGGACGAGCGCCGCGTTATATTCGCGTCTTCACTCGGCACGATTTTCGAGTGGTACGACTTCTTTCTTTACGGCGCGTTGGCAGCACATCTCGGCGCCGCCTTTTTTGGCCAATACGGCGAAACCACCCGAAACATTTTTGCGCTCCTGACGTTCGCGGCTGGGTTCCTCGTCCGCCCCTTTGGAGCACTCGTATTCGGCCGTATGGGAGATCTGCTCGGTCGAAAACACACCTTTCTCGTTACTATCGTCATCATGGGCACATCGACTTTTCTGGTCGGTTTGTTGCCCGGCGCGGATGCAATTGGGATTGCCGCTCCGATCTTGCTCGTATCGTTGCGCATGCTGCAAGGGCTGGCGCTCGGCGGAGAATTTGGAGGCGCCGCGACTTCGGTCGCAGAACACGCGCCAGATCATAGGCGCGGCTTCTACACATCTTGGATACAGACAACAGCCTCTTTGGGACTGCTGCTCTCCCTCCTCATAATCTATTTGGTCCGTACGGTCGTAGGCAGCGAAGCGTTCGCGCTCTGGGGCTGGCGCATCCCGTTCCTGCTATCTTCGGTGCTGCTTGGTATCTCTGTTTGGATCCGACTGATCATGAAAGAGTCCCCAGCATTCGAAAAGATGAGAGAGGAAAATGCACTGTCGAAGGCGCCACTAACCGAGGCATTTGGTAACTGGGCCAATTTGCGGATAAGCGTCATCGCCTTGTTCGGCATCATCGCCGGTCTCACCGTTACGTGGCACTCTAGCCAGTTCTACTCGCTTTTTTTTCTGCAGACCGTCCTCAAGGTTGAGGTTCAAGTGGCAACGACGATCGTCGCGGCCGCCCTCATCCTCGGCGCAGGATCCTTTGTCTTTTTTGGTTGGCTGTCGGACAAACTTGGTCGCAAGCCACTAATCGTAGCAGGCATGGCGCTCTCCGCGATTTGCTACTTTCCGTTGTTTCACGCGCTGACGTTGGCCGCAAATCCAGCGTTGGCACAGGCGCAGAAGGAAGTGCGGACCCAGGTCACTGCGGCCCCGGGAGACTGCACATTTCAGTTCGATCCGGCTGGCCTGACCAAGTTTACGACCTCGTGTGATATCGCTACGACCTTTCTCTCCCGCAATGCAATCAAGTACTCAGTCGTCATGGGAGCGCCCGGAACAGGCGTTTCGGTCTCAGTCGACGGTAGAGAGATTGCGTCCTTTGACGCCGGCGTAGACAAAAGCGATAATCGCGCACGATTTGAGAAGGCGGTCGGCCAGGCTCTTCAGTCCGCTGGTTACCCTTTGGTCCGCGCCAATGCAATGGTGCCTGATTCCGAGCTGGAACTCTTCGCGGATAGAAATCCCGAGCTGCGGCTCGACGTCCAGACACTGCGAGCGCCAGAGGCTAGGTTGCATTCAGTGCCGACGAATAATGCAGTCGACGGCGTCACAATTATTCATTCGATACCGGGGGGAGGGGTCTACAATCTGCAAGCCGACACGTCGCGCGTCGACTGGGTCAGCTCTGTGGCTATTCTTTGGGTGTTGGTGGTACTGGCAGCGATGGTCTACGGACCATCGCTCGCTTTGCTTGTCGAGATGTATCCTGCTCGGATCCGATACAGCGGCATGTCGCTACCCTTCCATTTGGGCAATGGCTGGTTTGGCGGATTGCTGCCGGCAGCCATATTTGCCATGAACACAGCGGTCGGAGATATTTACTACGGGCTATGGTATCCAATCATCGCGGCGACGGCTTCAATGACGATCTGTCTCCTCTTTGTGCGTGAAACGTTGGGAACAGATATCGACCTATAGGTGCGGCATGGCGAGGTCGGCCAAAAGCTAGCCGATATCTGTCTGTGTATATGCTTGTCCGCTAACGTGTTGCCAAAGTATGCCTCGGTCCTGCAGCAATCGACTGCGGCTTCCTGCTCGCTTGGCGAAACCCTTACACAGAATGAAGTTGGAGGGTGCCAGCCCACCCTATCGACTACGCGGTAGAAGCGAGCCGACTCCTTTCGACACGAGAGACAGTCCAAATCGATGCCTCGTAAAGCACTATCGTCGGAAGGGCCATGATGATCATCGAGATCGCATCCGGCGGGGTAAGAATCGCTGCCACGGCGAAAATCGCAACGATGGCGTATCGACGACCGGACCTAAGAGCCTGTGAGTTGGTAAAGCCAGCTCGTGCCAACAGAGTCACGATCACCGGCAATTGAAAGCAAGCACCGAAGCCAAGAATAAGCGTCATGATCAGCGACAAATATTCGCTGACCTTTGGCAACAGTTCAATCGTTACTTGGCCGCCATCGCTGGCATTGTGCGCTAGGGCAATGGAGTATCTTATCAGTAGTGGCATCGCCAAAAAATACACCACCGCGGCTCCGAGTAGGAATAACACCGGCGTTGCCACCAGGAAGGGAAGGAAGGCTTGGCGCTCAGCCTTATAGAGGCCAGGTGCGATGAATTTGTAGATTTGGATCGCCACCAGCGGAAATGAGAGAAAAGCAGCTCCAAACATTGCCAACTTGAGCTGGGTGAAGATCTGCTCGAGAAAATGCGTCGCGATAAGCCGAACGTGATCATCCCCGGAAGCCCAGACGTACGGCCACACAAGCACATCATAGATGGACTTAGAGACCGTGAAGCAGACGAGGAATGTCAAAACAAAGGCGGAGACCGACCACAGCAGCCGCGAACGGAGCTCTATCAGGTGGTCGAGAAGCGGTGCTTTCGAGGCTTCGATTTCGTCCTGCTTAGAGCGGTGTGCGATTTGGTCCACTAAGTGCCCCTTGTTGTTTCTTGCAGGGGCTCTGTCTTGGTCATCGGCGCTCCCGCGCTCTCAGCGAGTACTTTTGTATTTTCTTCTGCTACTTGCGTTGCGGTTTGAATGTGAGCGTTCACGTCCGCCACTTCCTTGCGCAGCGAAGTGAGTTCTGCCTCGCGCATGGCTTCGTCAAACTGAGCGCGAAATTCCGACGCCTGTCTCCTGACGGAGCCGGCATATCGACCCAGGGTGTTAAGAAATCTCGGGAGGTCTTTTGGACCTACAAGTATGAGTGTGACCACGGCGAGAATGAACAACTCGCTCCAGCTGATATCAAACATTGGCACTACTCGAGTCGAAATTTGGTGGCCAGGCTAAGCCCCGGCAACCCAATGATTGGAACTAGCTAACCTTTGAAAGGTCGCGCGTCGTATCGATCGGCTGAGATTGGCTGATTGTGCGCGGTGGATCCGTCGCAACCGGTGCTTCGTCCTCGGCCATCCCTTTCTTGAAGCTCTTGATACCTTTCGCGAGGTCACCCATGAGATCGGAGATCTTGTTGCGGCCGAATAGAAGCACGGCGACTATGACCAACATCAACAAATGCGTGGTGCTTAGACCCATTGTTTCCTCCAATGTTTGAGTGTTTCCTCGGGCTGCATTATCACAGCAATGCCGACAAGTCACAAGACAACGATTTGATGAGTGTGATTCTGCGTTTTGGAGTCGACGATAAGATGAAATGGAGCCGGGGTTTCACCGCGCGATTGCCACATCGGCTGAGCGCTATTTTATCTTGGCGGAGGGCTCTTCCAAACCCTGCCACAGCTCGACAACCCTTCGCGTAATCCATTCGCACGACTGCTCGTCCGCGAGGGGTCGCCATAGCCTCATTGGCGCCGAGGCGGACTGCGGACCGCAACATCTGTAGCCTGCAGGGCTACAGATGATTACTTGGCGGATCGATTCCATAGCGCGCCGATCCTGCGATATCTCTCAATTGTTACAGTGTGTTAATCCGGCATCGATCGTTGTGTGGAAGCTGGCACGCAGCTTGCTCTCCTGTTGGCATGGTGGTGATCGGGAGGAACAAAGAAGACGCCGTTGTGGCTAGAAGACGAGAAGCTAAGCGGGCGGAGTTCGCTTCGCTGCAGGGTCCACCAACAACACTGCGCGCGGAGCGAAAAGGAGTGATGCGTATTCGATAATCACCCGCACGTTTTTATGAGCTCGTTTCAACTGCAGCCGAGAATGCCTGTGTTGCCGGAAATGATAACCGGGACACGGCGCAGTTTTCGTTAGTTTTGGAAGCTTTTTGGGGGAGTACTCAATGAAAGGGGATAACCTAATGAAGGGACTAGGTTTGGGGACAATCGCGTTGGCCACTGCCGTGGTCGCCAGCGGTTATTTGACAGGCGCGCGCGCAGCTGATCTTGGAGGGAATTGCTGCACGGACCTTGAAGAGAGGATCGCGGAGCTAGAGGCCACGACCGCCCGCAAGGGCAATCGCAAAGTGTCGCTGACAATCTCGGGCTGGGTCGGTGAGCAAGTCATCTCGTGGGATGATGGCGTTGAAAGCAACACCTACGTTGCGGGTCTTGGCGCCGAGCTTGCCTCCAACGTGAAGTTCACGGGCCAGGCCACGATCGCGCCAGGCTGGACGGCCGGATACGTCCTGCAGATGGAGATGACAGGCAGCGACGCACTTCTGGGCATCGATCAAAATGTCGACAACGGTGTGGACGTCGCGTTCGGTAACGGCACCCTTGCAAACAAGGTGTCGGCCGTTCAATCCTACTGGTTCATCAAGAGCGAGAGGCTCGGCAAGCTTAATGTTGGATATCAGGCGCAAGCCTCTGACAATGCCGCTGTGTTCGCTGATGGCTCCGGTACATTGATCCAGGCCAACATCGCGCCGTTCGAGTACGGCGGTTTCTATCTTCGTGATGGAAACAACAACTTTGTGGGGGCGAGCATCCTTCACGGTAAGACCTTCGCTACCATTGCGGACGTCACGGCGTTTTCGGATGCGAACGGCCTACCGACCAACTCGGTTCGTTACGACAGCCCGACCTTCGGTGGTTTCTCTGCATCCGCATCGTGGGGCGAGGATGATTTCTGGGACGTCGTCGCGCGTTATGCTGGCGAGCACGGCGGCTTTAAGATTGCTGTCAACGCTGCTTACAGCGAAGCGACAGATGATGCACTCGAGCTGCAGCCATTGCTGTCGGCAATTGGTGATGCCTCGAACTTCCAGATTGGCGCTTATGCCCAACACGTTGGGACCGGTCTGTTTCTGTATGGTGCTTACAGTGTCACAGACTTCCAGGACGCTAAGCTCGATTCCGATCTTTGGTACCTAAAAGGCGGTATTCGGGCGAAGTGGAACCCCCTCGGCGCGACCGTCCCGTACGTTGAGTATGAGGACGCGCGTATTGATTTCCAGAGCGGCGGGGAATTTAGCACCGTCACGCTTTGGGGCGTTGGTGTGATCCAGGAGATCGACGCGGCTGCGATGGCACTATGGGTTAGCTATCGCGACATCGATGCAGACGCGACAGCGCTCGGTCCCGATGTCGGGCTTGACTTCAAATACGTCAAAGCCGGCGCGATCATCAACTTCTAAGCGACTGACGCTTCTTGCTGCCGGCTCTACGTTGGCAGCAAGAAGCGTCGGCGCTGCGTAACGAGACCATCAGGTACGGCGGCGACGCCGTCCCTTAAAATCAAGAAACAGCATTGCTCCGGTCGAATGCAACCGTCGACCTAATATGACGGGAAACCCAATAGCACGAGCAAACACACAAGGAGAGACACGACAATGAGTTCGATCCGCAAGTATAAGATCGAGGTTCCGGACAGTGCCCTTGACGACCTGAAACAGCGATTGAAGAACACGCGCTGGCCCAACAAGGAGACTGTCGGCGACTGGAATCAAGGCGTGCCGCTCGCCTACGTGCAGGAGGTCTGCAATTATTGGCAGACGAAATACGACTGGCGCAGGTGCGAGAAGGAACTGAACGCTCTTCCGCAGTTCATCACCGAAATCGATGGCATGGACATCAACTTCATCCATGTAAAATCAAAGCACGACAAGGCTCTGCCGCTGATCATTACGCACGGGTGGCCTGGCTCCGTGCTTGAGTTCCTTGACGTCATTGGCCCCCTCACTGATCCAACAGCGCACGGTGGCAAAGCGGAAGATGCGTTCCATTTGGTGCTGCCGACGATGCCGGGATTTGGCTTCTCCGGCAAGCCGACCACAACGGGTTGGGGTATCGAGAAGATCGGCCAGACTTGGGGCAAGCTTATGGCCTTGCTGGGCTATGATCGTTATGTCGCGCAGGGCGGCGACTGGGGTTCAATAATTGTGCACTCGATGGCTGTAACCGAAACCAAGAACTGCGCCGCGGTTCACAACAACATGGTTCTCGTGCAGCCCAGCGAAGCTCTTCTGAAGGATCTTACTGACAAGGAAAAGAGCGCGCTCGAGGGCGTCAAATACTACTTTGACTGGGATTCGGGCTACTCGAAGGAGCAGAGCACACGTCCACAAACGCTCGGCTACGGATTGGTCGACTCTCCAGCCGGGCAGGCCGCTTGGATTATCGAGAAGTTCTGGAAGTGGACGGATTGCAAGGGTCATCCGGAGAATGCCGTCAAGCGCGACAAGATGCTGGACGACATCATGATGTACTGGTTGCCCGCTGCCGGCGCTTCGTCTGCTCGGCTTTATTGGGAAAGTTTTGCCACGCTTCTCCAGCCTGCGAAGCCCATTGAGATGCCAATGGGTGTGAGCATCTACCCCTTTGAGATCTTCCGCGGATCGAAACGTTGGTGCGAAGAGCGTTACAAGAACCTCATTCACTACAACGAACTCGATCGTGGTGGACATTTCGCGGCGCTCGAAGTGCCGGACCTGTTCGTCACAGAACTCCGGAATTGTTTCCGGCAAGTGCGAACCTAAGAGCCGAATGGTGTGACTTGTCCCGGAGCGAAGGCCTTCGTCTGATAGCTTAAGGTCGCCATCCTCTCCGGGCAGCATCGGCCAACAAGGAAACAACATCCATAGTATTTGGAGGAATTCGTTATGACAGATCTCTCAAGACGCGGACTGTTCACGCTTCTCGGTGGTGTCGGCGTGATTGCGGCCGTACCCACGGCAGCAATGGCCATACCCATGATGGTTCCTACTTCTCCCGATGGTACTGTCCACGCGACGGTACTTTGGTGGAACGGCCGCATGGGACACGTCCGCGGCGATGACAATCGCCGGTACGCCATCGACAGCGCCCACTTGACGGCCGGCAAGGAACTGAGAGTTGGCGAGCGGATCCAGCTTAAGGTTCGCACTACTGACTCGCATTCGGTCATTCAGATCGAAAATTTGTAATACCGGACACGCAAATAGCTGGCCGGGGCGTCGCGACGTCCCGGCCACTCGTGCTCGGATCGGCCAAGATCTATTAATGAATCATGCACGGGAAACGGCCCCATGGTCGCTCGGTCAATCGGCCGTTCATGAGATGCGTGGAGCTAATGATATTTGCATCCGGTCGCGCTGCACGAGATTCATTAGAAAAGTAACTGTCTGGGAGAAACGATGAGGTTTTTTCGCCTTGCGGCGTCGTTTGCCGTGCTCGTTGTCAACAGCGCGACGCTGTATGCGCAAGACAACTCGGTGACTTCGGAACGGCTGAATAATGCCGAGAAGGAACCGCAGAATTGGATTACTCATCACAACGGATACCAGGCGCACCGGTTCTCGCCGCTCAGTGAGATCAACGCTGCCAACGTCAAGAAACTGAAGGTGGCTTGGACAATCTCTCTTGGTGGGATTGAGGGCGGGGGCTTGTGGACTCATGGCGGCTTGGAAGCGACACCTCTCGCTGAGGACGGCTTTATCTACCTCGCCGACGGTTGGGGATCCGTCTACAAAATTGACGCTCATGGAGGCAAGGGACGCCTTGTCTGGAAAATGGATCCCAAGACAGATCGGGATTGGGCGGGCGCCGTGACATGCTGTGGCGTCGACAACCGGGGCGTCGCCCTGTGGCAAGACAAGGTCATTTCGCACGTCATCGACGGCCGGATCATCGCGACCAACAAGAACACGGGCGAGGTCGCCTGGACCGCAACGCTAGCTGATCCCGAGAAGGCAGAAACCATCACCGCCGCGCCACTCATTGTAAAAGACATGGCGATCACGGGCGTCGCCGGGGCAGAATTTGGAATTCGCGGCTGGATTGCGGCAACGGACCTCAGGACCGGCAAGGAACTATGGCGAACTTACACGGTCCCGGCCAAAGGCGAACCGGGCAGTGATACGTGGAAGGACGAGTACAACGCGGCGGCGACGGGAGGCGGGTCGACCTGGGTCACAGGCACATATGACTCTTCGAGCAACGTGATTTATTGGGGCAGTGGAAACCCCGGTCCTGACTGGGACCATGAATATCGCCCCGGCGATAACTTGTTCACAAATAGCACGCTGGCTCTTGATGCGGATACTGGCAAGCTCAAATGGCACTTCCAGCATACACCCAATGACCCGTTTGATTTTGACAGCGTGGCAGAGCGTGTGCTCATCGACCTGCCGACGGGTAAAAAGATCTTGGTGGAGGCCGACCGAAACGGATTCGCGTATGCGCTCGACCGGTCGGACGGCAAGTTTTTGTGGGCGACGCCATTCGTCAAGCGCATCAGTTGGACAAAGGGTATCGACCCAAAGTCCGGCAAGCCTCTCGAATATGACGCGAAGAAAGATATCCAGCCTTACCTCGGTGCGCAGAACCGTAGCAATCCAGTCGGCACAGTCTGCCCCGGGAATATGGGCGGAAAGAATTGGCCTCCGACAGCATACAATCCTAACCTCGGTCTATGGTACATCCCAGCAATCGAGAGCTGCAATCAGTTAACCATCACGCCAGCCGAACCGGGCAAGTCCTACAAACCGAGAGAGTTCTTCACCGGAGGGGGACCCAAGCAACACGAGCGGATCACTGGCAGTATCGTCGCCGTTGACGTGACGACCGGCAAGGTGGCGAAAAAGATAGACCTTCCGTTTCCGATGCTCGGTGGACTGCTCAGCACGCCAGATTTGGTTTTCACTGGCCATCCCGATGGCAAGATCAGCGCCTACGATGCGAAGACCTTGGACGAACTATGGTCGTTCGAGACAGGCGCCGGTGTGAATGCTCCTCCGATTACCTTCAGCGTGGACGGCAAGCAGTATGTGGCGATTGCAGTGGGATTAGGCGGGGCTTGGCCGAAATGGTTTGCTGACTCCACGCCGGAGCTCAAAACCATCCAGCCAAGCTCGATGCTCTACGTGTTTGCGCTGGGAGATTGATTATGAGATCGCATATGGCGATTTTTTCATGGCTCCTCTTGATGGCGAACACCGCTGAGTTACGTGCCGAGCCGACTGACCATACCGCGAGGATAGGCAAGAACGTCTACAAGTCGGCATGTTCGGGTTGTCACAAGTGGCACGGCGGAGGAGGAGGAGGCTACGGCGGGGCGGCGCTGTCCTTGCGCGAGACGCACCTAAGCCATGATCAGCTCGAGGAGGTGGTGCGTTGTGGCCGGCCGGGGACCGGCATGCCGTCACACGGCAAAGACCCCTACGTGGACGGCAATTGTTACAGCATGAAGGCCGGTACGCCTGGTGTTGAGCTGCCTGGAGCGGCGAACGCGATTTTGACGCCCGAGGAAATCTCCTCCGTCGCGACATACGTCGAAAAAGCCGTCAAGGGGCGAGGCAAATCTACTCTCGGTGAGTGCGAAGCATATTGGGGCCCCTCATCGGCGAATTGCCGTGACTACAAACCGCCTGAGGGTTCACCGTCACCGGCGGAGAACCATGAGTAGTAGGTTGTCAGTGCTTGTCGTAACGGCTGCGGCCGCGCTGTTTTTCAATACCGCGGCGGCCGAGAGCGAGCCGAAATTTGATCTCCGAAACCTTCGCGTCGGAATGTCAGTCAGAGATTTGCCTTTGCGCGGATACGTCATGATCAGCTGCGCGGAGGACCTCGGTCAGCAGCTGACAGGCTGGACAGAATATTTTCGATGCTCCCGTGACGATGATGGGCTACATCGGCTGCACTTCGAATTTGACGAAGCCTCGAATGTTTTGAGCCCGCTTGATGACAAGTACGCGGGCACGATGGTAGCCGGGCACCCGGTAGTACTGAGCTTGGACATAGACTCCGGCGAACGCGTCGTCGGCCTGTCGATAAGAACCGACGACAAAGCCAGACTCAATCAGCGCAAGAAGGCGTTTTTGCTTGGACCACAGGCCAAGGGCTTTTTCGGAAACGATGGATGGTCGTGCGCGCGCGAGATGCCCACTGACGACGAAGCGCCGGTCGGCGACGTGTTTATCAAAGAAAGCTGCAGGAAATCGTTGGAAGGCAGAGAGGTGGTGATTCAACGTGCCTTCTATCGTCCGCTTCAGGCCGACATCAAGAATCTGGTGAGCATGACCACGATCGATGTGCGCCTTGACCGTCACACCCTTTCACGACCAAGGGGGAAACAGCCTGAGAGGCCTTTGCCATGAAACGTTGCTTGATTGCATTGCTGCTTTGCTTGTTATGGCCTTTATGTGTTGCCGCCAGCAGCCTCGAAATCTCGGCCGCTTGGTCTCCAGCTTCGGACAAGAGTCTAGACCTCCCCGTATACATGTCGATCAAAAATGGAGGCGAGAACGATGACCTCTTGCGCGTGAAGTGCCCGACCGTAGCGCACTTCACGGAAAAACGCACGACAGATCACGGAGAGGGCGCGCCTTCGGTTCGTGAAGTCAAGGCAATTTCGGTGCCTGGCTCGGCGACTACAGAACTGAAGCCGGGTGGGCTACACATCGCATTGTTGAAGATCATGGCGCCAACCATTGTTGGGGACCAGTTCTCATGCGAAATCACCTTTCGCAGGGCGGGCCGAGTCAACGTGAATGTGGAGGTAAGGGCTGCGGGGTGAAAGTGAGCGTCCACGAGCCGCGCACGACGGCGTCATGGACGCTTCCCTTCCCCCCAACTTCAGGTTTGCTGCAGATACACGATCTGGGTTTCGGTATACTCGTAGAGTCCGTGTTTGCCGTCAGCGCCGCCGATGCCGGATTTGCGACGACCCGCGTGAAATCCCTGCATCGCCTCGAAATGTTCGCGATTAATGTATGTTTCTCCGAATCGCAGGTCGGCGACGGCGCGTAGCGCCGCGTTAAGATCGCGCGTGTATATCGACGAGGTAAGGCCATATTCGGAGTCGTTGGCCAAGGCGATTGCCTCATCCAAGCTGTCGACCGCCTGAACAGGAAGGACCGGCCCGAAGATCTCCTTTCGCACGATTTCCATGTCGGAGCGGCAATTCATCAACACCGTAGGCTCATAGTGATGGCCGCGGACGTGGGTTGCAGATTGGCCGCCGGTGACAACCTGCGCACCATCCAACTTCGCGCGGTCAACCATGCGGCTTACTTTATCGAGGCTTGCTTGGTTGATCAGCGGTCCCATGTCGAGATTGGGGTCCTTCATGGGATCGCCGTAGCGCGTCGCGCTCATCAGCTTGCTGAGGCGATCTACCAATTCACTCTCGACCGCCTTTTGAACATAGATTCGTTCCGCGCAATTGCAGAGCTGACCTGTGTTGACGATTCGTGACTGATAAATCGCCTTCGCCGCCAACTCGAGGTCGGCATCCGCGAGGACAATTGCAGGCGCCTTTCCACCAAGCTCGAGGTTGACGCGCGTGAGGTTTGGTGCTGCCGCCTGCATGATGCGCAGACCTGTTTCAACACTTCCGGTGAAGCTCACCATATCGATATTTGGATGCCCCGATAGGTGTGCTCCGGCTCTGGCGCCCGTGCCGCTCACGAGATTGAATACGCCGGGTGGCAGGTCGGTCGCTGCAACAAGCCTTGCGAACTCAAAAGCATTAATAGGCGTCTCTTCGCTCGGCTTTACGACTATGGTGTTGCCGGTGACGAGCGCGGGCGCCATCTTGCGCGCGATGAGGAACAGAGGGAAATTCCACGGAAGGATGCCTGCCGTGACGCCCAATGGGCGTCGGAACAGAAATATGTTCTCGCCCGGCCGATCGCTGGTGATGATTTCACCTTCTATGCGTCGTGCCCAATCGGCCATGTAATCCATATACTCGGCGGTGAAATCGACCTCCAGGCGCGCCAGCGGGAGGATCTTGCCTTGCTCCGCGGTGATTGTTTGCGCCAAGGTTTCTCGCGAATCTCGCAGCCTTTTGGCGATCGCCTTGAGGATGCCGGCGCGCTGGATCGCCGGCATTTTCTCCCAAGCGGGTTGAGCACGACGGGCTGCCGCCACCGCCAGATCAACGGTCTCTTCGGAGCTGTCGGGGACGCTGCCAATAAGCTCAAGCGTAGCCGGATTGTAGACGTCGAGAGGTTTCTCGTTCGATTCGACAAACCGCCCGTCGATGAAATTTTTGCAAGCGCTCTTCACACGTTTCCCCTTAAACTATTGTCCATCACGGTAATCGCGGGACTTTGTGTTTTCTGATTTTGTGACCGATGCACGCCCAACCCGCTCCACCTGCCTCTCCGTCGCCTGCGGGATCTACTCCACGACATGAGTCGAGGAGGCGCATGAGAAGCTTTCGTATCCATGCATTGACATCGAGGAAGGATCGGGTGAGCGAGGTTGCAACCAAATCCGTTAAGCGGCGGAACAAAAGGCAGCAAGGGATATGCCAATACAGCGCTGAGTCGCTCGGCTCATCAAACCATTGAAATCCTGAAATAAAGTTTGGACCAATAGCGAAATGTCTGTTGAGATACGCGGAAAGAATGCTTCACTTGTAGTGTTGAAGGCTACAAGTGTAGCATCGGCTTTCCCGAATCTTGAAACACGTTCATCTTGCGTTCGTATTGGCCTGACCGAACTGCAGTTTGGCGTGAGATCTAAGGTCAAGCTACGCACACAGCAAATTCCTACGATCGCCGCTTTCGTGCGATTGCGGCGTCCAAGCGTCGATAGGACCTGAGAGAAGTGCGCCTTACGTCGATAGAGCCAGCACCCTCAGCGCTTGCGGCTTATCGTTCTGCAATTCTGCCTGTTAAAATCGAACTTGCTAAGACGCAGGTTCGCTCACGCTTCAGCGGAAAACGAGTCGGCTGGCCCGACGTTGGGCGCAAAAAAAATGAGGGAACACCGGATCAACCCAACGGGAGGAAGTTGGCCGGTGCTCCCTCAGGCTCATCGCGGCGAAGTGCAAACACCGCTTTGCCCAGTCAATACACCTCGCCTTCGAGTTACCACCAGAGGAAAGCTTGTTTGCCGAAACTGACAACCCGAGGCGAGGCACTAATAACTCTCGCAAGGGCCATGCCAACAGAAACAGTCGGGAAAGGCTCACCGGTTCGGCCATTCGGGGCCAATAAAGACGACATCTGTCTCCCAGCGGGCGCGACATCTGAAGCAAAGTGTCGCTCGTCGATCGACGTTTCACCAGTTCATCGGAACTGCTTACAAGTCTTTTTGCGCAGCTTGCATAGTTTTCGTGGTTGAAGTCATCGCCTCAAGGACGCGGAAAGCCATCGCACGATTCACTCGAATGACCTGGGCGTGAGGGGCGATGGTAGATTTATGCACTTATATGCCGTCCAACAGACGGAGCGCTGTCAGCCTCTGGGGGCGTGCGGGCAGGAGATCGGGAATCGCTTCTATCGCCTCTAGGGCCGCGATGTGCTCCAAGGGCAGGTGATGTTGGCGGGCGCCCGTGACGACGAGACGCTTGTACCATTCGTAGGGGCGCAGCAACGGATCCTGGGCTACTGCGATGTACGTCACACAATCAACCTCGTTTCCGTCGTCGTACGAGACTTTGAATGCATTCGCTCGATGATACGCTTTCCCCTCAGCGGCATCCAGGCGCGGGGCATCCTCATCATGTAGACTGAACAGCACGCCCGGAACGGTCGAGTCTAGACTCGGAACGAGCGTCGCTTTGCCGGATCCGTCCTGGCTTCGCTTGCTGAACTCGAGCCGATAGCCTTGGGCGAAGGCCACACCGACCGCTTCTGCGGTCGGGCATCGGGCCGTCAGCCAGACTGTCCGCATATTTGAGCCATAGGCAAAGTACATAAATCGCGGCATTTGAGTCCTTGCTTGATGTGGGCGCTCAGTTCGTCCCGGAAAGCCGTGCATGCCCCACTGCTCAATCCACAAGCAAACGAGTTCGCCATCGATCCACTCGGGGTTAGGTTCCGGCCATTGGGATAGATGCATTTCCGCGGTGGACGCAAATCATTAGTGCACGACATCAGCTGCACCGCCAGACTAAGGCTGGAGGTTCACGGATGCCTCTATCGAAGATTGGACGATAACCCAGGCCATCCGGTCGGCGAAGCCAATTGACGCGAAAGTTGCGTGGATCCCCGCGCAGCTCAAAGCCGTCAGGAAAGCGTTTCCGCCGCGCGAAGACCGGGTCAAAACTTTGCGTCGTAGTAGCTTACGTAATCAATGCGGAAGCCATTTCGGCGCACGCGGCGACGCTAAATCGGTAGGAAGTCAATCAGGCAAGCCCCTAGACAGCCGGTGAAGTCGTCCGAATTGCTTCGTCGACGAAGAGACAATCGAGTTGACCGTCCAGATCCAGACGGGCGAACAGCCACGCCGTTCCGGCTATCAACTCATGCAGCGATGACGGGAGCGTTACTATTCGTCTCATCCGCCCGATGACCGCCGAGGACAAGGAGCGCGCCAGGAATCGCTGAAAGAGAAGAGCGGCATCGACATCGATGCCGCCCGCGTCAACAAGACGTCAAAGCTCGCGCAGGAATCGCTCAACGCCATCAAGGAACAGGGAATCGCGCTCGTGAACCCGCTACGTGCCGGCCACCAACATCACCGGCGCGGAAGCTCATGATCTTCAGAGATGCGCCGAAGTTCGACGACCTCGTCGAGGGTTGCGCAAGCTCGAGGCAGTCGTCAGCGGCAAATAGCCTGTTGGGTCAAACCAAAAGTCCTCCCGACAGACGCGTCATCTTAAAAACTGAAATCAATACGGAAGCTGCCGAGCTCTCGCCTCTGCCAGACTTCAACTAGCCATTGTGCAAGTAAACTGCTTCGTTTCAGAAGCGGCCATGGCCGTGTTCGTAGTCGGCGCCCGCGCGAATGCCGACCAGGTCTGCTGACAGGTGCATTGCAGCCATCAGATATCGATCTTCTCCGCGATATCGATAGCATAGTCGACCTCGATGCCGCGGCACCTGACAGTGCTCTCAATCTTGGAACGGCGAAGTAGAAGCTGGACATCTCCGAGTTTGCCGGTCCGCCGGTAAATCAGCCTTTCCCGGCTAAGACTATGATACGGTCGCAAGCATCATTCATCGCCTTAGAGCAAGCCTCAGAGTGACAGCAAATCCTTTCCTTCTCGAGCGCCATCCCCAGTTTCTACTGCTGACGTTCTCCCAGCCCCAAAATATTCTCAGTTGGAGTATCACGCAGCCAGGCTTCCATATTACCCAACGCGTCGCTTGGATCGAGTTGCGAAACGCCGACCTACCGGAGGGCGTCTCCGCAGAAGATGTCGTTGCCAGCCGGCTTGCCGCGCACGGTGCCGATGGCCTTCCCGCCATGGTGACGTCGCGTGATATCACCCAACTGCACGTTAAGAGGATCGACGTCGAAGGCCAGGCCGCCGTGTGTGTTACCACGGTGGGCCTATCGAACGGAGAACGCGTAGGGCAACGGTCACGAGTGCCGGTCGCGATTCCCGGCACCATCAACACGCTCGTCCATGTGTCGCGCCGACTTACTCAGGCAGCGCAAGTCGAAGCCATCGCCATGATTGCATCAGGCAGAACTACAGCCATTCTCGATTCCGCTGTGCGCCGCGACGGCATCGCGATCACCGGAACCGGCACAGACTGTATCCTGATCGCGTCCCCCGCGCAGGGATCAGAACAACGCTTCGTAGGTATGCACACGGCTCTCGGCGAAGCCATCGGGGCTGCCGTATATGAGGCGACACGGGAGGGCGTGGAGGTGTGGATGCGTGACTATGCTTCCATACGGCGCAAAGGCGCTGAGGTGTGAGACGGAAGCGGGCATCGTGATACAGCCAGTCGATCTGTGCTCGCCCGGGCTGCGGCTTCATGAGGCGGATGCACGCTCAGACGAGCGCGCAATGGCGATGGGCCGGGAATCGGCTATAATTTTGCCTTAGCACAACGAAATGGAGGCAGCGATGTTGTACTCTTTATCGAACCTGGATGCAGCCAAGCTCGAAGCTGTGAAATCTCTCGAGAAAGAAATCGGCAGTCCTCTCATTGCATTATCGGGCATTGATCTTGCGGATGCAAATCTCACTGATGAGAAGGTGAGCAAACTACAGGCGGCAGAAAAGAAGCTGGGTGTGGTTTTGCTGGCTGTCGAGGCACACTGAACAGATTGAGTGGGGCCGGCGGTTTGCGGTCCCGCTATTATGAGCTTTTTTGTGGTGCAGTGTCAGTCGATCGGCGACAATTGTTCCGTCGCTTGACATAACCCATGGGCGGGTTCCCGGCTTTGAATGTGGCGCCCGTGCATCATTTCCGTAGTGCTTCCTTCAACGCTTTCCAATCCGATTGACACCTCGTGAACGAGCCCGTTTCCTAACCCTTGTGTCGGTTTCGCTTGATTCGCATAGGAGTTGGGCGACTAAGAAGGGAACGCGGTAAGGTGTGATGAGCACCGATCCCGGGCTGCCCCGCAACTGTGAGCGGTTTGTATGCTCCACCTCTGGCTGGCCCGCTCGGGATTGCCGGAGACGTTGAGCGCTAGTAGATCCGCAAGCCAGAAGACCTGCCGGCACTTGTCGCCCATCCTCCACGCGGGACTATCCGGGTGAAGATACTTGCGGCGACTGATGAGCGACCGAAGGGGAGCACGTCAGGCAGGTCATTCTAAGTGTCCATTTCGGCACTTTGCGTTGTTGACGGACTCTGGTGCAGCCGAAATTGCGCGGCTGCTGAGCCGGAGGCTGCTCAACGCACTGAGAGTGCACGCACGACGTGTTCCCTTGAGGCCGAGGGGCCGACGCGTTTGAAACGCCAAATTGTGTTGGGCTGCCGCTTCGGGTTGGATGCTGCGGGGCGCGGACTTGGTGAGCTGCACCGACAGTTCGTCAGCCAGATATCTGCAGACCTGCTTAGTAAGAAAGCAGATAGCCATGTCATGTGATATCGGAACGCCAGGACGCAATGCGGCTGCAGTGTAGGATCGTCAATACCACTATAACAAGATGACATCCGACGCCTTGTACAATGCGCGTAATGCTGCCAAAAGTCGTACCCTCGACAGTTATCTTCCCAGTCAGTACGGACTTCGCGCCGGCGACAACTCTCCCCCGCGCTCCTTTTGCGTTCCCTTTCAAACATTCCGCTAGACTGTTCATAGCTTTCGTCGCTCTCGCATCACTGCATGCAATATGCGTAACAGGTGATGGTGCCACCCCCGGCTGCGCCTTGTCGGCAAGCGCAGCTCCCACCGCTCGGCCAGGCATGCACAGGCTGGCCGACGACACTGGCGTGCGCGCTGCATCCACTCCGGAAGTATCCAGCTGGACAAGCAGCAGTTGTGCACGTTGCACCATTATTAGACGCAGAGCAGGTCACGGTGGTGTCTGCTGACACGCCCCCACCCGATGGTGCCGCCCATGTTCCATCGCCGCGCAGATAGGTCGCGGCGTTGGCGGTGCCGCTCCCCATGCGCGAGGTTGCAACCGTCCCGCTGGCGAGGTTGGAGGCATTCAAGGATATGAGGTTGGCGCCCGAGATGGCAGGCAGCGTACCCGTCAGGTTGCCGCCAGGCAGCGATGTCAGAGAGGCGCCGGAGCCGGAGAAGGTGGTGGCCGTCAGCGTACCGTTGAGGCTGGCGGTCCAGGTGCCATCGCCGCGCAGGAATCCGCTAGTGTTCGCGGTGCCGGTCGTGGCGAGCTTGGCGAGCGTGACGTTGGCGTCGGCGATCTTGGAAGTTGTCACCGCATTGCTGGCGATCGTGAGCGCGCCGCTCGAGGCCAGCGTGGCATCGCCCGAAAGCGTGACGGCCGTTGCAACGTTGGAGCCGCTGCCAATCCACAGGTTGGCGGCGGTGAGGGTTGGCAGGCTGCTCGCGACGGCGGCCCATGTTCCATCGCCGCGCAGATAGGTCGCGGCGTTGGCGGTGCCGCTCCCCATGCGCGAGGTTGCAACCGTCCCGCTGGCGAGGTTGGAGGCATTCAAGGATATGAGGTTGGCGCCCGAGATGGCAGGCAGCGTACCCGTCAGGTTGCCGCCGGGCAGCGATGTCAGAGAGGCGCCGGAGCCGGAGAAGGTGGTGGCCGTCAGCGTACCGTTGAGGCTGGCGGTCCAGGTGCCATCGCCGCGCAGGAACCCGCTAGTGTTCGCGGTGCCGGTCGTGGCGAGCTTGGCGAGCGTGACGTTGGCGTCGGCGATCTTGGAAGTTGTCACCGCATTGCTGGCGATCGCGAGCGCGCCGCTCCAGGCCAGCGTGGCATCGCCCGAAAGCGTGACGGCCGTTGCAACGTTGGAGCCGTTGCCAATCCACAGGTTGGCGGCGGTGAGGGTTGGCAGGCTGCTCGCGACGGCGGCCCATGTTCCATCGCCGCGCAGAAAGGTGGTGGCGTCGGCGGTGCCGGTCGCGGCCAGCTTGGGAAGGGCGATGCTGCCGGCGAGCTGGGCGTTGCTGATGGTTCCCGACAGCGACGTAGTCGGCAGGCTGCCCGAGACGTCGGACGCCAGATCGATGGTGGCGGTCGTGCATTGAATGGCGGTTGCGCCGGCGTTGGAGCGGCAGAAGTGGCCGGCGTCAAGCGATCCGATCTTGGGATCAATCTCGTTGGCGGCCATGGTGGCGGCCATGGAGATCCAGTTGGCGCCGTCGCAGAACTGCATGACGGCATAATCGGAATTATAGAGCATCTCGCCTTCGCGGCCGTTGGGGGCGAGGCAGGCGGCGGCAAGCAGCGGGGCGTAGAGGAGGGCCAGCAGGGCGACGAAAATCGCGGCCGAGGTGCTGGCGCAGGCCTTCGCGGCACTGTGTCGTGAGGATTGGCGCAGGGTCAGAACGGGGTCGTGCGGCACCGGATTACATTAGGCGCCATCGGTTAAAACCTCGTTAACGGTTGTAGCTGCGCGGGTAGCCAGGGCATGCGGTTGGCGTTATTTCTCATCATAACAGGCTTCTGCGGATTTTGCTTAGGCTAAATCCTGATCGATTGAGCTGTCCTTGTGAGCAGGGTGTGGGCCTCATGAAAGGTCATGGGCGTTGTCTGGTGTAGTGCGTGGCGCCGGTCGGGGCACCAGATTCGGGCTGGCTTGCGGGCGGCGCGGGCGGCGGGGCCGCCATGAGGACGATGGGCTTTCAACGCCATACGCCCGGGTCGCTGACGGAGTTTTTTTGATTGTTGTCTGCGCCCCGCCCACAAGCCGGCGCTGGCTGCTACGTTGAGTCCGTGGCGGTCACCGTGTCGGGTGACCGGCAGATGGCGCGGTTTGACCTGTTCTGCGCTTTTGCCGCGTGCCGGGCTGTCGAGCGGCGCGCGGTGCGTGAGAGTTGCACGGTGCCGGCCGTCATGATGCGGCTTCTCGCCGGCGAAGGCGTGAACCGTCCGGCGGGCGGCAAGCTATCGGCCAAGATTCGCGCCGATTGACACGGAGTTGGCGACATGATGGCCGTTGCGATTGCAATAAGGGCCGATTTGCAAGGCTTTGTATTTTTCAATTTGGAATGACGCCGTTCGCAGCAATACTCCTATTATGCCCAAGCTCCCACCTAACACCGAACTCTATCCCGAATGGAGCAATATATCGATCACGGCGCCGCCGCTCTGCATTGAAGCGCTTTGGCATCGCGTGGCGATTGAAAACAAGACCATGTCGCAGGTCGTCATCGCGGCACTGGCGCGGCAGGGACTGAGCGTGATGGAGAGCCTGGCGGCGCTCGGGTGCGACCGGTCGCGCCGCGGGCAACCGGCAAAATGCGTCGACCAGTTTTCCGTCCACATCCCGATCACACTACTCGCTCTCTTGCGGGCGCGGGCCGAACGGCGGACGGTTCGCAGTGTCGTGCTGCTTGCGCTGCAGGCTGACGGGTTGCCGATCGATGGCGGCGAGATCGACCGCCGGTCGCGGCGCAATCCGATCCGGGTGCAACAACCGTGCGGCCGGCTGATCGATGCCCGCTTGCGGGTTGCCACGCTTATGACCGACCGCGACACGGCGCTGTCGGTTCGCAACCAGTCGGCTGCTGATGGCATGATCGCTTTTCTGGCGCGCGGGCTGACGCGCTACGGGCTGTGTTCCAGCATAGCTTGGCACGACGTCCCCAAGGGCCATGTGTTTGTGTCGCGGCATCACGATCGCGGCCGGATTGTGCTGGTCATGCCGGAATTGGCGTGGCACGAGATCGTGCAGACGGCGCAGTTGACCAACACGACAGAAAAGCGGGTTTTACTGAATGCGCTGAGCGCTTCCGGCCTGACGGCGGTCCATGCCCTGTCGGATGCGCGGCTGCGCTCCTGCGACGGCGTGCGAACGGCACACGGCGGTTTCAAGGTCCTTCCGATGCGCGGGCGGCGGGCGCAGGCGTCCAATCGCAAGCTGCAGGCGTTGGCACGACGGAAGGCTCTGGCAGCGGTTGTTAAACCAAAGACCGACGAGGCATCTGTTTTGCTCAAGACACTACGTGCAACGCTGTCTTCTCAATGACCAGCACCGCTTGCGATCGAGCATCCAAATCAAGTCCGATCGCCATAGATTTGCGGCTACGTCGTGGTCGGCGAAGACTGCTCGATCTTCAAGCTCGCTCTCGTTGGATGCCTGTCGGGCTGGTCAAAGCCGTCGAGGAGACGATCAAGGATATATCAGAATGTGACGAGCCATAGATCGACGTTGATCGAAAACCGGCGATGGAAAGCAGCGGCCCGTCGATTGATCTAATGTCGGCGCCGGCACAGCTCACACGCTCTTGTAGGCGTCGCAGGCAACGAGATCGTCGAGATCGAGCCAACCCCGTAGTTCTGATGCGATCTCCTTGATTGGCTTGAGGGCTCCGATCCACTCGTCAGTAACGTAGAACTCGTCCTCGGTAATCTCTCGAACATCCTGCTCCAGGATGAAGCCATAGGCCTGTGCGCCGCTATCACCCTTGACCACAACGACCTTCCAGAAGCGGCTGGGTATCTGAATCCGTGCGGGACCCTGCTCGTCCTTGCCATGGAACCATCGGTCGTCACGGCCGAAGATAGGGCCCGCATAAAGGATAGCCTTCTCGGCATCCGTTTTCGTGGCCTTAGCTACGTGAGCCTCGAGATCACCCCAGTTCTCTTCGCCATGGGGGCCTTGATTGAATGGCTTGATCTGGGGAGAACAGTTGGTGACGTGATACGTATCGCCGTTGGACATTTGTATATCTTGATAGGTATCGCCCCAACACACGTCATCTCGTCGGACGAGGTGCCCTTTATCAAAGGCACTGCGGTCATCGGTGTAAAAGATGTCGGGCAATTGGTGCATGGTATCGATGCGCGGATCGTCCACCCACTGCTCAGCGATGCGGCTCTTCTCCGGGAATCCTGCCAGCGCCGCGCGCGACGTGGACTTGCCTTCGACTATTTTCTTTCGGTTCCGCCAGTCAACGTTCGATGCGGTATAAAGCGCCAATCTGCGATCCCTATGCATCCAGACGGAGAAGCGATGATATTTCAGCTCGTACCCTGATCCGTCGAGCAGTGGCGCCAGAATCTTCTTGCCCTGCTTGGTCACCTGCGGTGTCGGCGCGGGTTTTCCTTTTGCCAGCTCCAGAAAACCAGCGTCGAAACCATCTCGTTCTTCGAGCCCATCGTAGATGATGGGCACTTGCATCCGGTAAGCCTCGGCTTCCAGTTCCGCGCTGCCGCTGGACCCTGTATCGACCACCGATACATTCGCGGCCGCAGGCGCTCCCGCGGCTTCGAGCGTGACGCGGAGTTGCAAGGGGATCAGTAAGCCTCCACGATCGCTCGTTACCTGAAGTGCCGCCGGCGGCTTGCTTGGCATTGTTTTGCTCTCGGTCTCAATCACACTTGTTCGGTCTGTCTTGGCCGCCGGCTTGCCCTTCGCAGTGAGCACCGCGTTGGCCAGCACGTCGCCGCCTTCCATTGCCTTCTCAATTACCCCGACCATGCCAGGCCAATGCGCGTGGGCGAGGTCCAGAACGGATTTGCTGATCCGGCTTATGCGATAGCCGAGATTGGCGTCCCAGATCACGTCCGACTCTTTCAAGCCGGCAAGGCTCTCCGCCCAGCCGCCACCGTGGCGGGCATACCGACCTTGGCCGTCACGCTTGATGATGCCTTTCGCGTGCAACGCGACGATCTGCAAGGAGTCATTGAACGCAGGCGCTCCAGAAGACCCATGCGCGGTGTCCGCGCGGTACCAAATGTAGCTCTCGCCATCATCGGCTCTCGTCACCTCGTTTTCCCGCAAGGCGATGCGCATGGGATCGCCATCTGGGTGCTGGAAAATGGTGACGAAACTTTCTTCCTTGACCTTGCCCGTCTCTGGAATGAGGCGCAGATATCCCTTGTCGTGAATCGATGCGCCGAGCCGGCCTTTGTCGGAGATGGCCACCAGCGCATAGTCAAGGGCGGCGTCTGCGATAAAGAAAGCACCGGGGTCGAACGTATACGCATCGCTATCTATCGGAGGCGCTCCGGCGACATCCAGCCAACAGCCAAACTCCACGGTCGAAGCCTTCGCTGATTCTGCCGTTTCAAACACATGGTGGTTCGTGAGCAAGAGCCCAGGTGCCACCAGGAAGCCCGTGGCCCAGCCGGTCTTGTTGCCAGCATTGACGCGGATCCTGCCGACGCAGTCGCGCACGAGGCGACAGCGCTCGATGAAATTGACCTCTACGAGGTCGTTTCTGCCGAATACGGCTTCCAGTTCAAGCGGAGAAGCGGTTTGACCATCCGCCTCAAGATGACCCGCACGACGCGCGACAACGACGGAAGCAGGTAGCGCGGTCGCGGTCGGCGCAGAACCCGGCGCATTTACATTTTGCAGGTCATCAAGCCCCAAATCTGCGACTAGCAAAGCACCCACCCAACGAAATTACAATATATGGACAATGCGATGAACCTATCATAGCCGCACAAGCCGCTTGGCATTACTCGACCATAGGGTAAAGCCCACGAGAGGACTCGGGGTGCCTCAACCGTCCCCCGACAGCGTCCGTCGATTTCTCCTAAGCTTTGAGCCAACGCAATAGAACGAATCTCGCTTGCGCAGGCGTCAGGTCATCAGCGTTACTGTCCGCCCTGCGCCACAGAAGCGAGAAGGAGTTTGGGCGGAAGACGAACGAGCTGAAAACCGGCGAGGGCCCAGTCCGCCAGAACACCTAGGGCTTTTCAAGAATTGATTTTTGTCTAGAACAGCACGTTGGGATTGTAAGGATACGCAAGCACGTCGCTCATCTGCTTGCATGCCGATAAGCGAGTTGCCTTCGCGTTCGAGGGGCACTTATGCTGCGAAAAGTCGTCGTCGCTCCTGTCGTGGCTGAATGGGGCAGATTTCGTAAGGGCCAGGCAACCTCCTGCATTGCCAAGACGGTCAAAGAAGCTTTGCTCACCTTCTACGTGGCATTGAGAGCCGATCGAGAGATTGGCGACCACGTGCAACGCGCCTCAATATCAGGGCTGTTGGCGAACTGGGCGGACTTCATTGATGACTGCCTCAAGAGCAGCAAAGATATACCCTTGGAGAGGCCAAAGCTTGCTGCGATTGAGGCGGCGCCTCTCGACATTGATGAGGAGGTGATTTGGTGCGCCGCCCTGATAGCGGCACTCGACGCCTGGGCTTTCACCGCCGACGCTGAGAGCGCCGATCTGGCCAACGATATTTTTTACGAGGAAACGTTCGATGGCCAAGGCTTGCCCGATCACCAAAATCTGTTCCAACCCCGCCGCCTAAAACTTGGCGGAGTAACTGAAGTTCCGCATTGGATTTACCGACGGCTGATGCCAATCGATCCTGCCGCGCCAGGCATGAAGCAGCACCTTCCCGAATATGTCTGTTTCCGTCATCACCGGTTCATCCCGTCGCAAGCTAGCGGGCGCGTCGTTCGAGCGAACCCGCTCATAAGGAGCGTCTCCGGTTACCGACAGCTCGTGGAGCGCTTCAATCAAGGGCAGAGAAATTCCATCTATTTGGGGGCATACAAAAATCCGAGAGACGCCACTGCTATGGTGTCGAAGACGGAAACTGATCGCAGTGGCAGGATTGTCAATTATTACTTTTCACAAGCCAAAGGCATCGACCACAACCAGCGGCGCCAGGAACTGGCCGATCACTTGAAGAAGGCGATCGATACCCAGGCAGATATCGTCCTTCTGCCAGAACTCACAGTTTCGCCAGGCCTCGTCGATGAGCTTGCGATCGGACTTATCAAGCAAGATGCAATCTCTGGCGGCCTACTGATTGTTCCAGGGACCTTCCATGTCGAGGAAGCGACAGATGCGCCGCGAAAGAGAACAAAGCGCAAGGTTAACCGCGCCCAGCTTCTCTCCGGCGATGGCACACTCATTCTTACTCAAGACAAGCTTTGCGTCTTCGTGACAACGGGATCGAAACTTGAACCGACCATCGTAGAGAAGGAGGACATTCGGGGCTCCCGCGTGGTCAACATCTTGGCAATAGGCGCCCTGACGGTCGGGATCGCCATATGCAAAGACTTCATCAGCAGTCTGGAAGACACGCCTTGGTTGACCATCGACGTCTCCCTCGTCTTGGTGCCCTCAATGGGTGACGGTCAAACCGCCAAAGAGCATGGCAAATGCTTGAATCAGCTTCGCACGTCTCGCCGAGGTGCCGCCGCCATTTCTCAAGAATGCAATGACAAGCAACAGCCATTCTGGTTCGGCGTTTTCGACGGCGAGGCCACCCATCTCGCGCTGAAAGCCATTGCAGACAACGGCAATATCGTCAGTGCTATCAAGGATATAGTGCCACGCTGAGGGGCGCTCGAGCCAACATCATGGTGCGTCTCCGAAATCTCTTGGCAAACTTGTAAAATGTTGTAAAATGATCTGGTTTGAAGTCTCGAAGTGGTCTACGTCTGTCGCGTTCAACAGCAAGAGCCCGACAGATCATGACCAGGAAGCGCATCTCCCTCGACGAGCTTAGTGTCGAACCCATCGTTGCACGCATCGTGCAGGACGATGGCGAACTTAATACGCTACTCGGTGCAATCGAGAAGGTACTGCCCGAGTGGAAGTCGTCTCATGAGCATGCCCTGGACGCCGTCTATCGAACGCGGATGCGCCACATGTTTGGCCCTCGCCAAACCGAGGAACGCATCGCCGCGTTCTCTCGCCATCTTCACGTCGTCGGCCGGCTCGTCTCGACAGGCCACAAGTCGTTTTCAGCGCGTTTGCGCGTGTATGAGCTTCTTCTCAATGATGCCCTGAAAGAGCTGCAGACGGGCACCTTCGAGCGCATACTGCAAAAGTCACATGTTGCCGATATCCTTCACACGCTCTCGGCAACAGGAAACGCGCTGTTGCGGGAGGATCTACGTAGGCTTATCCCGACCCAGCTTAACCAAGCCAATTTCAGCCGAGTCATCGGACTGTTGGAATCCGCCGGGCTTATTACGCGCACCAAGCAGGGCAAAGCCGCACTCTATCAAATCACCGAACTCGGCCTTCGTACAGCATCTAAGATTCACCGGATAACGGCTGCTGCCAATCCCGTCGTGCCTCAGACGCAAAGAACTCTTGACTACGATCAGTGCAAAGCAACTGATTTAAGCAAACTGCCGCCCTCCCGGCGCAGCTCGTTCTTGACCGGTCTTGCAAGCAAGCAAATCAGTGCCTTCTCTCGCTCGCCTGAGTGCGCTTCCCTCTCCTACGGTGGTTCCGGGGGCATATTCATTCCATCGGATGATGGGCCGTTGATTGTCGTGAATGGGCAAGAGACCGACCCTGAGACCATCGCAATTCCCAAGTCGAGCGTGGCAGCGATTGGGTTCAAAGAGCCCGACTCTGTGGCGGACGGCTGGCGTCTCTGCCTCGACCTTCTCGATGACGGTGGTTCGACCTTCACCATCGGTCAATGGAGAGGTCCGTTTCAGCCTCTAGAGGAATGGGTCGGATCGCTTTGGAAGCAATCCGTACCGGATGGCAACGCTGCGATCCCTGTGATCGAGTCTCCGACCCTAATGCGGGTCATGAGCCGGAATAAGCTTGTTCCCATGCCCGGCTATTCTATGTCGGCCGTGTCCAAAAGCTTCGCGGAATACCGTCGCCCTTGGATGGACGAAGTCATACGCCACTTGAACAATATATCCGCGACAAAGGCCGGCAAAAAAAATCCTTTTCCGGTCCAATGGAACGCTTGGCCTACCGAGCAAGCGTGGGACACTATTTTTCGTCGCATTCTGTCACATAGCTCGATTATCGCGCCTAATTCGAAACTCGATGTTTGTTTCGAATTCATCTATTTGGACGACGAAAGGAACGGCCGATATAGCCTGGTAGAGATCGCCAAGCTGCACTCGTTCTCGGTGATATGCCATGAAAATAATCCCGCCGCCGCAAGAATGAGCGACAAATCACTGCTTCTGACGCCGTCAAATCCAACGACAAAGGGTTTCGAAGAATGGCTTGAATTTTTGAAAGCGGAGGCCGTTTCTGGACGACGCGGAGCTATGCCCTTGCTGATTACGCAAACATCGACGGTCGCGGATAATTTAGTCAATGACATAGCTGCAAGTCAATTGTGGAGCAATAGCTATTGGCGACGTTGCATTGATACTAAAGATTTGATAGTTAGATTAAATAAGAATATCGACACCGGGCTTATCGTTTGTGACGCAATTGTGGGTTTGGAATTGATGCGGAATTGGAGAGGCGTCGGCAAGCTCGAAAGCTATGAAGTCGCCTACGAGCGCCCCGTTCGCGTGGGCCTGCCATGCGACAAAGAAGATGTCGAATGGCGCGGTTATCTGCTTGAGGCGCTTATTCACATGATGAATTCGGGTGATGAATCGGTACGGTCCTCTTGGCAAAATACGCTAGATGAACTCCGTTCCTTAGGGGCGGAAATCACAATCGACCAAGCGGGGAAGCAAATGATACCTTTGAATGACGAGTACGTGGCGCATGCATAGACAGCCTAACCCTTTTGGCCTTTCATTGGCCGCGATTGCGATCGCAGCGATCAGCTTGCTTTGGTCGACCCGCAGCGAAGTCAGGGTCCCGTCAGAGGACATCGCCGCTTCGACAGGTCTCATCCAAAACCTCGACAGCAATCAGATCCTGCGAGCGGGATATGGCGTGTTTCCCCCTTTCAGTTTCGAGGATCCAAAGACCGGTAAGGTGAGTGGGGTCGCCGTCGATATCATCTCCGAAATAGCCCGGCAGGCGGGCGTCCGTGTCGAATGGAAGCGCTTCAATTGGAACACGATGGCAGCTGATCTCAAGCGCGGCGAATATGATCTGCTCGCGGACGCAATTTTTCAAACACCCGCGCGGGGGCGCGAGTTCGCCTTTACTGAACCGTATGCCTATTTCGCCATCGGAATCGGCGTCGTGAAAACCTCCGAAAGCCGGTTTGCAAAGTTCAACGATATAAACTCACCGCAAACAAGGGTGGCAGTCGGCCAGGGATTTGCCGAAGAGACGTTCGTGAAGGCGCGCGCGCCTGACGCAGATGTCATCTCAATCCCCTCGTCGTCGGATACAGCCGCTCCTATAAACGCCGTTCTGACGGGGCGTGCCGATATAGCAATCGTCAACCTTGAGGACGCCAAGAGATTTGTCAAAGCCAACTCGAAGGATCTGAAGATCCTTTGGGACGGAGATCCGCCCGCTTTTGTGCCGGCGGGCTTCGCTCTGCGCTTGGACGATCAAACCGGCGTGGGGTTCTTGAATGTCTCGTTGCGGAACTTGCGTGCGACAGGAGTGCTCAAAGTAATCGCCACGCGTTATGACGCGCAGGCCAATTTCGAATATCCACGCTAGGGCGTCGTCATGTTCTCGTATGACTGGAATTTCTCTCGCTTAACGTCATACACCTCCGCCTTCGCGGATGGCATTCTTTTCACCATAGCGCTTTCAATCGTCATCATCGTTTTCTCCACATGTCTGGGAGTTATCTGGGGAGTGGGCCTCCATCGGGGCAAGCTAGTTCGCTTGATCACTCAACCCCTCGTCGACGTTCTCAAGGCGCTTCCGCCGCTGGTGCTAGTTCTTTTTGGATATTACTTTTTTGTCAGCGATGTCGTCGGCGTTACCGTGCCGGCATTCTGGAGCGTCGCGTTAAGTCTCGGATTGAATGTTGCGGCGTTCATTGCCGATCTCACCCGCGCCGCGATATCCAACGCTCCAAAGGAAATTGTCGATACGGGTCGGTCGTTCGGTCTTCGCGACAATGACGTGTTGCGCTACGTCATCATGCCGATTGCTTTGCGCGAACTTCTTGTGCCGATGTCCTATTTGTACATCGAGACAATAAAGCTGACGTCGCTGGCCTCGGTGGTGAGCGTCAGGGAGACTGTCTATGTCGCACAGGCGGTGATCGTGGACACGTCGCGCTCGCTGGAAGTCTGGGTAATCGTAGGCCTGATCTACCTTGCCCTCATTATCCCTTTGACCTGGCTGGTGCGCTTCGCTGAGCAGCGGCTAAAGGCCGAGGCAGGCCTTAAGCTCGAGGCGCCAGCGCCGTGACCTCCCTCGTTGCCATAAGCGATCTCAAGTTCTCATATGGACCATCGGCGGTGTTGAGCGGTCTGAATCTCGACGTAGGGCGTGGCACGGTCGTCGGCCTGCTTGGAGCCAGCGGCGCGGGAAAAACGACTTTGCTCAAGAACCTTCTGCTTCTTGAACGGCCTCAAATGGGACGGATTGTTTATTGGGGAGAGAGCATCTTCGATGCCAACAGTGCCTCCCAGAATCTCACGGCCGATGTCGATGACTTCAGTCTCTCGATACGCAGACAGATTGGCTTTGTTCCGCAAGGAATATCGCTTTTTCCACACTTAAGCGCCTTGGATAACGTGGCGTTCCCGCTTATTCGCATCGAGAATGCCTCACCAGCGAAGGCGCGCGATGTGGCCGCATTGGAATTGAGCCGTCTCGGATTAAGCAGCCGCCTCTACCTCAAGCCTTGGCAATTGAGCGGTGGAGAGCAACAGAGGGTCGCAGTTGCGCGGGCAATAGTGCGCAACGTCCAGCTCCTTTTAGTGGATGAACCAACCTCGGCGCTGGATATCAACAACATTCATCTCTTGGTTAAGATTTTCCGCGAGGAAGTTGCCCGCCGCGGCGTAACTATTCTGCTTGCAACACATAACCTGGGTTTCGCTAAACTGGTTACCGACACTATTTCCATCCTCGAGAACGGTGCGATCACGAGCAACACCGCGACCCCAGACGTCGATTGGAATAGCGCAATTGTGCAAGCCATGTAGCAGTAGGCTGGTCGGCTTAGATTCGACAATGGGGGCAGGGAGGGCTATTAGAACAAACCGATAATGTTATGGAAGACGAAAATGTCGCGTAACAACATTGAAACCCTGAGCTACAAAGAATTGGTCGCCTTGCAAGCCGACATCAACGCCGCAATTGCTTTCCGTAAAGCCGAGAGGGCGAAGGAGATTAAGGCTAGGCTCGCGGAACTCGCACGGAAGAACGGTTTCTCCGTCGACGAGTTGTTCGGCAAAGGCCGCACCTCAGCCAAAGCCACCGTCAAATTCCGCAATCCGAAAAACGCAAATGAGACTTGGGCCGGACGGGGCCGACAGCCCCTGTGGCTGGCTGCGGCGTTGAAAAAAGGCGCGAAGCTGGAAAACTTCGCTGTCTAGCGTGGCGTCACTAGCGCTTTCGCGTCTATCAAATACTCACCAACATGTTGGCCTCGAGGTTATCGTTCAGCGCTGTTGGCTGCGGCATCCAGCGTCTCGCGGATCTTTCGAGATAGCTCCTCGACAGTGAAAGGCTTGGCGAGGAAATGAACTCCGGGGTCAAGCACTCCGCTGTGAACGACGGCGTTTCTCGTGAAGCCCGTCATGTAGACAACGCGAAGGCTGGGACGCATCCCCTTCAAGACATCTACCAGCCTGCGGCCGTTCATATCTGGCATCACGATGTCAGTAAGCAATATATCAAAGGCATTGCCGTTTTGCGCAAACTCAATCGCTTCCCGCGGATGTGCCGCTTCGACCACTGTATAGCCGAGGTCGCGTAATGTGGCGGCCGTCAAGGAGCGCACGCCTGCATCGTCCTCGGTCAACAGGATCGTTTCAGATCCCCGCAACTGCGCGGTCTCGTCGTCCTTCGGTACCAAATCAGGCTTGTCAGAATATTGTCTTGGCAAATAGATCTTGACCGTCGTGCCCTCTCCGACCTCCGAATAGATCTTGATGTGGCCTCCCGATTGCTTGACGAACCCGAAGACCTGCGACAGGCCGAGGCCGGTTCCCTTGCTTGGGCCCTTTGTCGTGAAGAATGGATCAAACGCCCTGGCCAGAACGTCGGGCGTCATCCCTACACCGGTGTCCGTGACGGCGATCAACACATACTGACCGGGCGGAACACCAGGGTGCAGCCGCGCATATCGGTCATCGAGATGACAATTGGCGGTCTCTACCGTGAGCTTGCCACCATCCTCCATCGCGTCGCGGGCGTTGACACACAAATTTAAGATGGCGTTCTCGAGCTGAGCCGGATCGGCCTTGGTCAGCCATAATCCGCCGCCCAGTATGGTTTCCGCGCGTACGGACTCGCCGAGCGCACGTTGGACAAGCTCGCTGAAATTGGAGACGAACTTGTTCGCATCAAGCGTAATCGGCTGCAACGGCTGCTGCCGCGAGAAAG
Organism: Hyphomicrobiaceae bacterium; assembly: GCA_965279065.1. Classification (GTDB taxonomy): domain Bacteria; phylum Pseudomonadota; class Alphaproteobacteria; order Rhizobiales; family Hyphomicrobiaceae; genus JAKAXS01. The sequence continues at coordinate 3,148,490 of OZ257134.1, read as the reverse complement.
CAAGAAGCCGTTTGACTAAAGTTGCCGCCCGTTGCGCACCCTCCAAGGCGCTGACAAGAAACCCGTCTGCTCCCGCCTCGCCGCTTGCGACGCGTCTGCGCGCCAGGTTCACGCCGGCCATGATGATCGCCAGCATGTTATTGAAGTCGTGCGCGATACCACCGGTAAGCTGGCCGATGGCCTCCATCTTTTGCATCTGCCGCACCTGCTGCTCGGCGGCTTCTTTTTCCAGGATCGTTTCTCGGAGCGCCGCGTTTGCGAGGTTCAATTCTCGCGAGCTTCGCCGTTGTGACCTAATCCAAGCAAAGAGCGTTCCTGCAACCCCTGCCGCGGCGAGTATGAGAACGGCTGCAAGGAGCGAGCTAAACTGCTTTTCCGCGGCGATCCTCGTGACGAGGAGCTCGGCCTCGACTTCATCCATCTTGTCAAATCTGGCGCGCAGGTCGGTCATGAGTTCAAGGCCGCGCCCGCCCGCAATCAGCCGTCTGCTGCCTTCGAAGTCGCCGCCTCGCCGCATTGCAATCGTCTGCTCGGCAAACTTCAGCCGCTCCGAGATCAGTGGCCGCACCCGCTCAACAGCCTGCACCTGGATGGGGTTGTCGGAGATCATGCGCGCGAGTGCGTCGAGTTCGGGTGCTATTTCGCGATCGACATCGCGATAAACGTCAAGGAACCGCTCATCTCCGGTCAGGATAAAGCTGCGTTGGCCAATCTCTGCACTCTGCAGCAGTGACCAAATTTTGCTAAGCTTGCTCTGTACGAAGAGCGTGTGCTGCACCCATTGTGTCTGATCGGTGTAGCGGGCCCCCGCCCAAGCAGCGGCTGCGAGTACAATTATCAAGGCCAGCGTTGCCAGCTCCGGCAATCGCTCTTCAGCGATCTTAAACATCTGACATCTGATTTGACGTAACTGACTTCTAGTCCCCGACCTGTTACGCTTACAGCCTATGGCCGGATTTTCCCGTCCTTCACTCAATCGTTCGCAGCCCAGGATTCCAATCGTCACCATCGATGTTTGAGCATCGCAAGGCGGGGACGTTGCCGCTCGGCAACACTTTGGGACTATAGTCTATTTGAATGACCGCGGCCGCATGTGCCGTCGCCGCTTGAATCAACAGTAGAGGCTGAGAACGTCACCGATCTATACGTCCGCTGATACTCCTCATAGGCCGAAACCAAATGTCGACCATTAGTGCCTCGTTGCAACCCGAACGATGACCCGTCGCGACGTGTCGGGATAGGTGAGGTCATCGAGATGCGGCTGTAATCGCCGTCTCGCACGCTTCTGACGTTCTTCGTTCAACACCTGCCAAAATTGCGTGATGTTCTGGGCGTGCCAAATCGCTCCCTTCAACGGCGCATGAAACCATCTCGTCCGTTGTCTCATCGCTTCCGTCCGTCGGCGCTGGTCGCACGCTGAGCGACTTGCCCAACGAGCACAGCCGCAATGAGGATCACGGCAGCAAGAATGGCAGTGCACGCGATGATGAGGCGCATCAGCATGGCCGTATCCAAACACGACGCGTCCTCCAAAGTCATGCCGCCCTCCGATCTTGCGGCGAGCCACTCCCCCAATCCCAAAACCGCGTTGCGAAAAACCGCTCCTCTGGCCCACTGACCTCAAGATAAATGGCGGTCGTGCTAAGACGCGCATGTCCCATCCAGCGCTGGACGAGCGTAATGGGAACACCACTCTGCAAAGTGTTCACCCCGAAGCCATGCCGCAGACCGCGAGGCGAGGCGGGCGCGCCGCTCACGCCGGCGCGCAGCATGATGTCGTGAACGAGACGATACACGCTGGCGCGGTGCAGTCTCCAAATGGGCCGATTGGCACGGGTGGGATCACGCTGAGCCTCACGAAGGCCGAACTCCACCTCGAGGTCCTGCATCAAGGATCGCGGGACCGGCACTTCGCGGATTGCGTACCTTCTGCGCTTCAGCGTGATGAATGCAATGATGCATTCGGAAACTTGGCAATGCGCCGGCGCGATCGAAAGCACCTCGCTCACACGTGCGCCCGTCATCGCGATAATGCGGGTGAGAAGCCCGTTGCGCTGCGAGACGTGTGTCGCCACGCGCAGCACGTTCACCAATTCAATCCGGTTGATGTATTTGCGCCCCCTTGGTCCGTGCAGCGTGAATCGCTCGGTTAAGGCGCAGCCGGGAAGGGTTGGGAATGATGAGGTGACAGTCTTGCTCATAATGTCTCGAAGTATTTTCTGTTTATTCTAAGTAGTATACCTGGTCGTCTAGTTTAACTGCAATACTTTCATACTCGCAACACCTCCCTTTAGCATGATAATACACGGAAGGCAACATTATGAGCAATAATGTTGCGTTTATTCTTTGATTTTCTTCGAAGTATTTCTAGTATTCCAAAGCATTCATGGCCACCGACGGTCAAGGAGGAAAGATGCTTCGTTCTGCTCAATCCACTCTGCGTCAACTCTCGGCGAGCGCCCTGATGGCCGCTGCCGCAGTTGCCGTCACGCATCCCGCATCCGCGCAAGAAGTGAAAATCGCTGCAAAGGATCAGCCCACTTCATCCACGCCCTATACCGGCTCCGCCGAATGCGCGAAGGACGGCTACACCGTCAAAGGCATGGTCTGCGAATACAAGCAGGTCGATAAGAGAATTGACGCGGCCAAGCGTGACATTAGCCGACTGAAGAAGGAAGGCGAGGCCGCCGACAAGCGTGGAGCGGAATCGGATCGCATCAACGCTTGCCTTACCTTCATGATCAATCTCGTGACAACGGGTGCAAAGGACGCGTCGACCGGCGAGACGATCACCAAGGCCTACGTGAAGGCAAAGGCAGGCGGTCCACTCACGGACGCCAACGCGTGCAGTACGGCGGCCCAGTTTGGCTATGGCCGTCGCGCGGGATCTCCGGCACTGACCCTCAACTAACAAATCACTTGAGATCGCAAATGACGCGTCCTGCGTGCTGGATTCACGCGCGGAGGAGGTTCGCTCGTCTGTCGCGATCATAGAATCCCTGATTGCGAGGTGCGGTCAGGTGAATGTCGAGGAGTAGTAAATGAGCGAATGGCAGACTGATAAAGCTGGCCAAGGCTTTCAAACTACCGACGGCAAGTCTCCGGCATCAAGCGGCACGCAAGTGACGACGCCGGACGGCAAGGGCGGCACATGGAGTGGCGGTTTCGTTACGCCGAACAAGTAAACCCTGCGCGGCTAGCGAGGGCCGCGCCCTATCGCGGCCGTCGCTTCCTTAGGTAACCCAATTTCAAATTAAACTTTGGGAGCCGCAGGAGCAGAAGCTACGCGTGTCGCGGGCTTCGGCTTTTCCGGTTCGGTTGGTTTTGCCGCCTCGGCCTTCTGAGCCGGCTGGTCACTCGCCTTCGGGGCCTCGGAGGGTGCGCTAGGAGCGTCGTCGTTGAAGAAGTCTGTGTTATTCTTCCGGTCGACGGCCTTTGCATCCGCACGATCATTTTTCTCGGCCGTCTGTTGGGCCTGGTCTGCCCGCTTCTCTAGCGTCGCCCCTTCTTCTTGCTTCTTGATGTCAAATTTCCTTCGGTAGGCGTCGAAGTCCTTGACCCCTTCCGGATTGTTCTTCTCGGCTTCCTTCAGCGCTTCGTTCATCCGGCGGTTAGCCTCCGGCAGCTTATCCGGCGTTGCCGTCATTATATCGGTATGCAGCTTCGCAAAATCTTCTGCCGCCTTCGGATCCTTGCTGCCAGCGACGTAAGCATCTGCCGCTTTGTCGATGGTGTGATAGAGATCCTTCGATTCCTCGGGCGACATCTTACGGTCGGCCGCGTACTTGGCGACCGCTGCGTTCTGCGTCGCGCTGAACGTGCGATCTTGCAAACTCTTGAACATCTCGCGCGAGACATGCGCGTCGGCGAAGGCCTTCACCTGTTCGCGGGTGAGACTGGTGGTCCCAGACATGTTGGCGAGCCAGGGCACTTCGAATTCCTTGGCCCATAGGCGCATTTGCGCTTCTTGCGTCGCCATGCTTTGCGGACTGGACGCCGCCCTAAGTTCATTGAGGCCGCCGAGAAGCGATGCATGGCCACCGCTCATCTTCGCCTTTTCGTATCGCTCCAATCCATTGCTTTGGTCTTTGCCGCGTGCCTCTCGATGGGCGGCTTCCGCGCTGAATTCATTCACCGGCTTCGATGCCGCGATGGCGGCCTTCTTCTTCTCTTCCTCGACCAACGCCATGACGCCAGGCGGCAGGGTCATTCCCGCGAAGACAAGTGTCCGTTCGTTCTTGGAAAGCTGGCCGAGGATGCGGTCGGTCGCGGAGGCAAGTTCCGCGCTGCCACGCCGGAAACCCTGCACCACCAGGATTTCGCCCATCTTGCTTTGCAGTAGCGCCGTCTCGCGCGCGGCCACCTGCGGTTCATTCGGGCGTTCGAATTTGAATGGAATGCTAAACGGCTTTCCGTTCGGGTAGAACGGAAGATGCAACGGCATAGTGGGGCGCAGGCCGCGCGATGATGTCGTCTCAGCCATGAGCCGTCCCCAGCATGAATGAGGCGGCGAGTGAAAGCCGAGCGGCCAGCGTACGCAACTCGTCGCGGTTCGGTGATAGCCCGCATTCATGCGACAGTGCGCTCAACTGCTCGGTGCCTGTCGGGTCTGATGTCCACATGGCGACCTAGCCAATCTTCGGCGATTTGACTGACGTAACGGATTTGCTTTCGGGCCGCGTGGCGCATGGCGTGACGCTCTCCGGCGCTTCGGGGACAGAATGGCCAAGGCTCCGCAATACGGCTGCATCGGCGCGTCTCAGAAACTTCACGTCAGCACGCATGATGTCCTCGTTACTCACCGTGCCCTGCAATTCCTTGGTGAGACGTCTGATCAGCGCATCGCTCGGTTCCGCACGGTGGATCAACACCAAGCAGCGGATGATCAGGTCCAATTGTGAACGCGCAGCGCGCTCGGATTTGGTTGGAAAAATGCCAGTCATAAGCGTCCTACTCTGGAGAAGTGAAACTCGGAAAGCCACTTTGGCTCGTCCGTATGCGTCATTCTAGACTGAGTTGGTCAAGGCAGCCTTAAAGTTCCCCAGCATTTGGCTTAAATACCATGAAATTCAACGCGCTAAACTGAGGGCTGGTTCCGTCAGTGGTTTGCTTTATTGTTTATTTGCGCAACTTTACTTAGCTTTTTGGTGAATACGTAAACTTGACGGGTGTTTATGATTGTTGTATTTTACTCAGTATGACTGAGCGGAAAAAAGTTAAGTTGAACTGGATCGAGCAGCATTTGCCGGAGGGCCTGCTGGTTGATGCGTCGTGGCTTGAAGGAAAAGGTTATTCAACATCTCTTCGCAGCCAATACCTCAGCGCGGGCTGGCTGCAGCAACCGGCGCGCCGCGTCTATCGTCGGCCGCGCGGCTCCCTGTCCTGGCAGCAGGCCGTCACGTCCTTGCAAACCTTGATGGGCTGGCAACTCAGCGTCGGCGGTCGAACTGCCCTCGAACTGCAAGGCTTCGCCCACTACCTTTCTCACACACAAAGGCAGGTTCTTCTTTACGGGCCCACGCGCCCGCCGTCCTGGCTCAATGCCCTTCCCCTCGACACCAAATTCTCTTATCGCAACGATCGCCCGCTATTCGCCCAACAGCCGCGGGAGATGCCGCAACTGAGCCTGTCCGGGCCAGACAAGGCGATGGACGGCTGGCTGTTCATGCGCGGTCTCACGACGCAACGTTGGGGCCACTGGAATTGGCCGCTGATCCTGTCGACCCCGGAGCGTGCCTTCTTAGAACTCCTCGACGAGCTACCCAACCGCGAAACCTTCCATCAGGCGGACATGCTGGCGCAGGGATTGGTCAGTCTCAGCCCGCGACGGCTGCAACACCTTCTTGGTCAATGCCGCAGCGTGAAGGTCAAACGTCTCTTCTTTTACTTCACCGATCGCCACGCGCATCCATGGGCAAAGCACCTCGACAGGTCGGCCATTGATCTCGGCAAGGGCAAGCGCAGCCTAATCAAAGGTGGGAAGCTCGACCCGAAATATTTGATCACCGTCCCGGAGACTCTCAATGGCGTTCAATGAGGCATACCGCAACCAGGTCGCCTTGCTGATCCGCGTGCTTCCGTTGGTCGCTGAAGAAGATTGCTTCGCGCTGAAGGGCGGAACCGCTATCAATCTGTTTGTCCGAAATATGCCGCGCCTTTCGGTCGATATCGACCTCACCTACACCCCCGTACAGCCGCGGCCGCAATCGCTCGCTGCCATCGACGCGGCGCTCAAGCGTATCGCGGCGAACATTCGCCAGACCATTCTGCAGTCAGAGGTCGTCGAGAGCGCACTCGCCATCGAAGGCGCAGTCACCAAGCTGTTCGTGCGCGCCGGCGGCGTGCAGACGATCGTCGAGGTGACCCCAGTCATGCGCGGCTGCGTGTTCGACCCTACGCTGCGCGCCGTGTCAAATGCCGTCGAGGCGGAATTCGGCTTTGCCGAGATTAGGGTCTTGTCCTTCGCCGATCTTTACGGCGGCAAGCTGGTCGCCGCGCTTGATCGCCAGCATCCGCGCGACCTTTTCGATGGGCGCGATCTTTTGGCAAATGAAGGCATTGACGACGCGCTGCGACACGCATTCATCGTCTATCTGCTTAGCCACAGCCGGCCGATGGGCGAGGTGCTCCGAGCTAACCGATTGGACATCGCCCAGGAATACGCACGAGGCTTCGAAGGCATGACCGTCGATCCCGTGCCGCTCGATGCGTTGATCGCCGCGCGCGAGGCAATTGTCCAGGGCATCGTCGGCGATATGCCCGTCACCCATCGCCGCTTCCTGATGTCATTTGAACGGGGCGAGCCCGATTGGCCCTTGCTCGGCGTGGACGGCGCGCAGAACCTTCCGGCGGTGCTATGGCGTCAGCAAAATCTCGGTCTCCTGACGGCGGAGCGACGCGCCGGGCTCGTTGCAAATCTCGCCGACGTTCTGGGAATGCCCGTCGCAGCCTAATCTCTCAGAGTTGTCGAAGAGTGACGTACTCATTTAAAGATACGCGCGTACCTAATTGCCATTCGCCTGCCGGGCCACTTCCGCCTGTCGCGCTTTCCTCAGTCCTTCAAGGACAGCTTCATCGCTCGGTGCGGGCCGGTCGGGGTTCACAGGTTCATATATTATGGGGTCTTTGTCGCACGGCATGATCTTGCAAAGGCCGCTATCTATCGCTGAGCAGCCAGCCAGACTTGCCCCCACGAGACCGATGCCAACTGCGAAGCCAGAAAAAATAGCCTTTGGTCTTCCGATACTCATGAGCATGCCTCTTCGTGCGTACTGGCACTCGTGCCCCTGTCGTCGATCAGCTGCAGCAGATCCTCGCGCGCTAGCGCCCGGCGCTCCAGAAGTACGGTCGCGACGTGTTGAATGGTATCGTCATGCATATGGACCAGATTAAGCGCGCGTTGATATGCATTATCGAGGATCTTGCGCACCTGGTCCGAGATCATTCGCTCCAGCAACAACGGGATATCAGTCACAGAGGGCCCATACCAGACTAGGCTTTCATCGTCACCAAGCCCAAGCTTGCTTACAATTTCCAGTGCGAGCTGGGTGGCGCGCGCGAGATCGGAATCAGCCGCGCCGCCTGCGCCGCCACTCACGTTGCCAAGCACCACCTGTTCGGCGGCCCTTCCAGCAAGCAAGAGCATCAGTCGCTCGTCTAACGCTTTACGCGTGAGACTTGACGTGTTCTCGAAAGCTAGGTTCAGCCGACCGCCGATCCCGTCGCGGCCGCCAAGCGCAATGGATACGTCTTTGTCGTTGCCCGTCGCAATGGCTACGAGCGCATGACCGGCCTCGTGCACCGCAATGCGCCACTTCAACTCGACACTGTATTCGCTAAAGCGCTTGTCGAGCACGTCCAGGAAGTCTTCGCGCGAGAACGGAAGAGTTTTCTTGCGGTTGGCGCGCCGCGCCTCCCGCACCAATTGCACGATGTCGGCTCCAGACATCCCCGCGCAGAGCATCGCGATCCCTTTTACATCTTCGATGCGCTCGGCATCCGAACCGAGATGCAGAGCAAGGATGGTTGCTAGAGCGTCGACGCTTGGCATCGGAATCGCGATCTTGCGATCCAATCGTCCGGCACGGATCAGGGCCGGATCCAATCCGCGCGGATCATTGCACGCGCCCACGATGACCACGCCGGGTCTTCCCGCAATCCCGTCCATTTTCTCCAACAGCGCGTTGACGATGGATACCCACCAATCATCAATACGGGCCGTCGCGCCCCGCTTGGGGATGGTGTCCAGTTCGTCGATGAAGAGGATGCAGGGCGCATTGAGCTTGGCCGTTGCGAAATCCGCTTCCATGGCGCTGAGCACATTGCCCAGATGCCCCGAGCCGGATTGCTGCCATTTCGTGTAGGAAGCCGCAATCAAGGGAATCTTGCAAGTTGCGGCAAGTGCTTTGGCAAAAGTGGTCTTACCGGTACCGGGAAGGCCATGCAGAACCACACCGGGATCAACATCCTCCCAGTTGAGACGCTCATGCCGATAAAGCTTGATATCGCGCGCAAGGTCTTCACCCCATCGACGCGCATCATCCATACCCGCCAAATCGCGAAGGAGAGGGGTTGTCGGACGCAGCACATCGCGGGACGATGCAGACGTGTCACGGGTTTCCGTCTTTGCCATACCCAAATCATCGACCTCCTCGAACTCTTCGTAGACCCCTTGATCACGGCAGGGGCGAATGGCAACCGCTACGCATCCGTGCGGGCCTATCCCCCATTTGACGTCGTAGATGCTGTGCTCTTCAAACTGGACGATGCCGTAGTGTTGCAAGACATCGCCTGACACTTCGATCGCGGGTTTGCCCGCCATTGGCAGCAGCACGCCACTGCGGCGACGGTCGTCGAATGATATGCACCGGGCGGGCAACCAGCCGCACTCCGTTTTCGGCAAAGCCTTCGGAAAAGGCCGTGCCTCGGGATCGATGGCATCTTCATCGGCCGCGTCGAGCGCCACCACGCGAAGGCCCTTGGCGGTACGCTCGACCTGCGCGAACACAGGGGTATCTTTAAGAAGACGCCGAACATTCGCACGTTGAACATCCTCAAGGCAGATGAAGACGTCCGGTAGCTCGTCGAAGGGGGCGATGAAGCCATAGCCCCGGCGGCAATCGAACCACTTCATAAGGCCCTTCACGCAAAACCGGCCGCGCGGGTGGTCGGTGTTGCGTACAACAAGCTTTACGTCTCGGATCGCCGGGAATAGCCCCTTGCACGCCGAATAAAGTTCCTTGGCGAAGTGCGACTTGATCCAGCTCCTTACAAACCCGGCCGGCACAGAGAGGATGAGATTTTTTTCCATCACGCCTTCCCAACGAAGGCGCGCGAACCAGGATTCGAAGACGTCGGAGCCGAGTTGTTGGCGTAGAAAGGCACGCAGAGCGTACTCCTCGCCAGGTAATCCAGACATGTCACCCAGCACGCCCGCTTCCAAGGCCGACCAATCGTCGACTTCCTTGCGGGGTGCTGACCGGCATGAACGTCGCGCATAAGCTAGAACCCGCGCGAAGTCGGCGCCTTGCACCGAGCTCGCTGGTCCTCGCTCGTCTCTGTCGACGCCATCGGTCATGGCGCGCTCCTTTCCTGATCCCCGCACATTCCATCCTGTCCGCATCGTTGCTATTCAATCTTCGTGCCCTGCTTTCGGCTCAATCGCAATTGACTGACCACGCGCTCTGCCGCCTGGCACACACGGCGGCGAATGCGGGTAAGGTCCTTGCCTTTCCATGGCAGCTCATCGAGCTTGCCGTCGATGATGGCGTTGATGAAGCGGAGCGCCTCCGCATCCGCTCCACGGTCCGTCTTAAGGGCAGTCATGAAGACGTCGGTTTCCTGCTTCTCTCCGAGCTGCTCAAGAACGTCCACGACATTACCCGGTGGAAAATTTTCCGGCGTTCGCATGGCCGCGTGTCGGGTTGCCCCGCGGCGCAGCGCATCGCGTCGAAGTAAGTAAAACGCCCGCGCACATTGAAGCGCGTCTTCGTAACACCCAAGCCTTCCGAGCATCTCGGCATCCTGTGCCGTCTCACGCGCGGTCAACCTGTCGGACCATTGTCCGCCCGTTTCGACGGCGCGCATCCGCATCAGCACAAACTGGATGATATCCTCGGCCGAGCAGCCCTCCAGGCTTGGCTCGGTCCCCCCGTGCAAGGCGAACTCGGCGCGTAACGCCCCAAGCAGCCGGTCCCAATCGATCGCCATACGCACCCCAACGTTGGAGATTGGCCTCTATTAATTGGGACACGAGAACAGCGCTTCCGACGTCGCCCTCACGAATAATCTTCACGCCGCACCGTGATCCCCCGCGCACGTACGTTGAGGCGCGACACGGCTTTCCGTCAATTCGACACTGCGTGACGTTTGCGCTCTGCGAAGGTTGCGTGTCAGTGGCGTGACAGTGCCCGTGTTTGGCCATAATTCGTGTCCGGGCGCGAGGGGCAGTGGTCCTTGAATTTGCTTCTTCGGCTCGGCATTCTGTCGGCATGACGAAGACATGCATCGTCTGCGGCCTTGCGGCGGGCTCGGGCGAACACATCTTTCCCGCGTCCCTCGGCGGGCGTCGCACAAACAGAGGAATTTACTGTAGCAAGCACGATAACGGCTTTTCACCATTGGCCAGTGTGATCGCCGAGCAGTTGAGTGTGATCAACGCGCTATTGAGCGTCCGCAATGACCACACGGGCGAAGCGAAATCAGTGATCGTCACGGATGAGGATGGGCAAGACTATCGCCTCTGCGGAAACAGCCTGACCCTCGTCACAGCCCCGCAGCCGCCCCCGGCAGGCGACGGCCAGCCACAATCTCTCGTCTTCGCGACGCGGCAGGAAGCAGAAGCCTGGATTGCGGAACAACGTAAGGCCGGGTACACAATCGAGAGCGTCTCGATGGAGGCTCAATCACGCCTTCCTCCAGCGGGTATTCGTCCACGTATGTCGATCGGCGGGACGGAAGGCTTGCGCGCCGTCGGCTATATCGCGCTCACGTTCTTTGCGAACTATTTCCCTGCGCTTGCTCGCCAATCCGAGGCTGACGCCTTCAAAGCCTTCGTGTGCGGGACCAGTGCCACGCAACGCGTATGGTGGGAATGCTCCAATCCGCCCCCAGGTTTGCCCAAACAACCTTTCCCGTTCGGTCACACGCTTGCCATCGTGGTTGATGCGGAGGCTGCGCACGCCCACGTCTATACCGCCTTCTTTGGCGCTCTCTGCTTCACCGCGGATCTAGGACCCGTGAAGGCGAATACGACGGAGACGGTCGTCACCTTCATCGATCCTCTTGCGCCGCACCCTCCCGACGACATCAAGGTCATCCGCGATGCACAGGTCCTGTTTCCGATCCATCGCCCGGACGGTCTCACCGACAATCTCGCAGAATTGATCGAATCCGGAAACGGTCAGCGGGCGCTGCAACGCTTGATGCGGGATATCTGGCGGCACAACACCGATTGCGACATGCAGGAGCTTGCAGACGAGTTGAAGGCCGCGCGTACGCTTCCAGAGCCGGAACAGCGTCAGCAAATTCGTGCGATCGTTGACCGACAGCGCCCGCGGTTGTTGCGGCACATGCAATACGTTGTTGCCAATTTTCCTGCGGAAGGCGGTCTCGTGTCCTTCGCGCCGGTCCTGCAACAGATGATCCGGCGCGACGCATCGGCCGCGTCCGGGTTAGCACCGTCGTGCGAGGCCGTCTTACAAGTGATCGTGACCTCGTTTAGCGACGCGCTCATGCAGCTCATGCAGCACGAGACCATTAGCACGGCTGATCTCATCTTGATGTTCACGGAAGGGCCTGGGGCGGCCGCCGTCGGCAACATCATGCTTCATCTCGCCATGCGCGACGTGTGGCCCGCCTAGTCAGTCGCAACAGTCCGAAAAATTGTTTTAAAAGAAGTTGACCTCTAACAGCGCCGCGCAGGCGCAGCTATCATCCTCTGATCATTAACAACAGAGGAGTAGCCTATGAATGAACAATCGACATACACGGCACCATCGAAACTGATTGGACGCTTCGATCCCGCGGCAAATGCTATCAACCGGCGTCCCGCCGTTAGCGGCAGTTTCGCGCTCGCTTCAGACGGCATCACACACAGCTTCCGCGTTTGGAGCGGCATCGGCAAGAATGGCCGCATGTACCTGCGCGGCACGCATGAGCCGGAAGATTTGAAGCGCGCGATCCATGCCCGGCACACCGAGGTGGCGGAAGCCGATTCGCCACCGAGCCTCGACCTCAGTCCAGGCGAAATGGTGCTGTTCGAAAACCCAGCGACGGCTGAAAACGAAAAGCGTCCCGATTGGTACGGCTACGCCCGGTTCGCGGAAGGCTACGCTCGGCTGTCGGCGTGGAACCGCACGGCTGCGCTAGGGCGCAAGCTGATCGCAGGAAGCGTCGAGCCCTTTCGACCGGGACAAAGCAACAGCCTTTCGCCTGAAAACATAGCGCCGGGATAGCTTTGTTCTCGATGCGAAGCCGCCGCGCAGGGGCGCGGCGGCGTTCGCCGAGACCATCCCCTCCCCAACGGCGGAACGCGTTGAAGTGTTTTGCAAACTCCGGTCAGCAACTAGACCCTGCCTCCAGCCTCTGCCACGCTTTACGCATGATCACGCGCAGGCACAGCGATGCACCCATCCGGACGTCCGGAGCAATCTCTGGATTGCGGCCAGCCGTCACGCCTTGCCGCTTGCCACGTGAACAGTCGAACGTCAGCCTCAGACCGCGATCCTTTGATATCGCCGAAATTGATCGTATCGCGTCGGCGCGCATCGCACAGATCGCCCATGCGGCGGAGCAAGCCGCCTATGACGACGGCCCGGACCCCTACGAGAATTACTCTCGACGCTTCACCGATGATGGTGGAGTGGAGATCCGCTTTCTGACCTATGACGGAAGCTTCTGGGGCAATGTTGGCCTGTTCATTCTTTGGCTTATCGGCATGTATGCATCGCTTTTCCCGGCTGTCTTCATCGCCGAGCATGTGAACGCCAATGCCGCCACCGTGTTGATGGTGATCTTCGGCCTATGGTTGGGCTACCGGCTGAGCCGTTGGAACTATGTCTGGCGAGAAATCATCATCATGCCAGACTGCATGATCCTTGATGGCACAGACGTCTTTTGGTCGCGCAACATGGAGTTCGGGATGCCGCACCTCTACTGGGAAGGGGAGGTCGGTACCTTCAAGGGCTACTATGGCACGCGCCAGATCGAATACTTCACTGTGCAGCGCCTTGACGAGATCGACATGGGCCCAGAGTTGGCGATGACCCACATGCAGCAGGCCGTCAATCAACTTTGGCAACAAGGTTCTGGCCGCTATTAACAATAGCCAAAGGAATCACTCCGGTCATTGCTCCGCCCGCCGGCGGCGCTTTGCGAAAAAACGGCGAAGCCAGTCGCGCGTCCTCCATAGGCGAAGCAACTGATGAACGAGGGTAGCCCGTCCGATGGTGGAGTCGCTAAGGGCCACGAAGCGACATGCAGCCTCGCGACGCGCTATGGCCCTGCGTGACAGCTCGATCCCAATAGCCGACGTCGGTGACAATCGACCATCCGTGCTGGGCGCTCACGTCCGAATCGCAGTGAAGAGCAGACTTCGATCTGCCGCATCGAACGACCGCGAATGACCCTGAGCGGACTTTGAAAACTTAGTGTGCTTCTCTAGCTCCCCTCCCCAACGAGCGCGAAGGGCGCCCATTTCGATGGATGAGGAGCGATCTTCATTTAGCTCAACATGGCGCGCCGGAATGCTTCGGCCTTGCCCATCGCCTTATCCGTTTCCAGCTCGGAGAACGCGCGTGTGGTGAGGAGGGTTGCCGCATTTGAATCGAAAGCCCAATGCGAAGCGAGCACAGATCGGGCGCCAGCCATGAAAAACGCCTGAGCCAAGCCGGAAAGCGCCTCGCCACCGTTGCCGCCGGCTCCCGCCGTGTTGCAGGCCGACAACACTACCCAATCGGCATCGAGTTTGAGGTCGGAGATTTCCGACATTGTGAGCAGGCCATCATCCACCTTTGATGGCGTATCAGGCGGCGACATGACGATGGCCGGCTCCACGATCGTCTCGGAAACACGGGCAGTCTCGCTCGTCAAAAGACCGTGAGTCGCGAAGTGAACTACTCGATAGTCGTTCAATGGAGCGGCCTTCAGGCTCGCTTCCGTCATATCAGGCCCGAGAAATACCGCGGATGCCTGCTCGCCAAAGGTATTGGCAACACACTTCAACTCATGCGCGGTGTCTGGCAACGGACACAGCTTCTTCAAGAGCCCCGCATCCGCAATGCCCTCGCGGAGGACTTCCATCACTTCGGTGGACGCGGCTAGGGCGCGCGCTGCCTCCTCAGCGTCACTGGCACCAACTGCCGCATCCTGCTGGGATGGGCACTTGCTCGGCACCGGAATGCTTCTGGCCCGTAGCTGACGTGGGTCGTTCGACCGCTTAATCCCAGAAGCGGCCACCGCCCCGTCGGTAGTCGGCGCCCCCGTGCGCATGCCGACCAAGTCTGCTCATGAGGGCATTGCAGCCATCAGATCTCGATCTTCTCCGCGATTTCGATCGCATCGTCGACCTCAATGCCGAGGTTTGAGTTGAGCCACGGCGCGGTTTCCGCGACCGGTCTTAGGCCAATTCGTCCTTCGCGTGGTTGCCAGCTGTCGATTCTGACCCTATGCGGACGGGAGCGCGATCAGGGTTTCACCGGCTTGAAGGTCATTGTGCTCTGAGTTTCGCCTTCTGTGACGCTGTAGACCTTGATGACCTCGTAGCTCTTGTTCTGCCAGACACGGGCGCCTTCAAGATATTCCTGATGAATGACAAGGTCGGCATCGAGCGCATCCCCCTGATGGATGGCGACGCCGGCTTCGAGCTGGTCGAAGAAGCTTGAGTCCTTGATGGGCGCCGACACCTTGTAACCCTGCCAGTTGAACTGCCACTTGCGTTTCGAACGCAACAGTACGGCTTTGATGATGACCAAGTTGGCGCGCACGTTCCGAGTGCGCTTCTTCGGCACGGCGCTAGTTATAGAATCGGGAATGACCTCCTTCTTTGCGGGTTGGTCGAACGGCGAGAAGATGCGCGTGGTAAGCCTACGCTGAACCTCTTTGATTTCGCCTCGGTCGATTTTCACGATAGGGTGGGCAGCGGCACGTGGTGCCACTTCAACTGCGGTGACTTCCTCGTCCTTCTCGACGGCTGTCATAGCCCGCCCAACGCCAGATGCGACGGTGGGATCTCGTTGGACTTGCAGGAACCGGTCAGCGGCCTCCTTGGACAGGACAATGCGGCAGTCGGTGTTGGCCTCGAACACGAGGCTTCCATCCGGCTGAACGTCCATCTTACAAATGGGGTCGGCTTTAAGCGTGTCGTACAAGTAGCTGCTGAACAGCTCGACGACGACGTCCTTCGCGATATAGACGGTCGCCACAGCACCCGCGACAACCGCACCGACAATCTGCTTCTTCGTGAGCTTGAGCCCGAACCGGATACTGCCGGGGGTAATGGTCTCGACATAGACTTGAAGTTCGAAGTCGGGGTTGGCGAGACGGTTGATTTCCTCAAGAGCGGTTTTGAACCCGAGAAGGGCCTCGCTCATGGTCTCGACGGCGATGCGACCGGGCACACCGCCAAAGCGAATTTCAAAGCTCTCATCGGAAAGCTCGCGGAGGTCGACGATGTCCATTTTTTGAAATCTGCCTGGGAGAAGTGTGTGAACTAAATAAAACGGAATGAAGCAGAAGGCAGAGATTCACACCAGCAGTCGGGCGGGAATGTCACCCGGTTAGTTTGTGTTGGGAAGGCAAAAGGGAGCTGTCAATTGGGTGCGACTGTGGCTTGAACCGACACCGCCCGGCCCTCACCTGCGGATTAATTCCAGCAGCCAGCAGTTGGTCGCGAGAGGTGGTCGCGTGCGTCTGCCACTCCTTCGTGATTCGCAGCGGCCACGAGACTCGAGCCGTGAGCGCAAAAAATGCCCAGCGATATCCGACATTTATCTGGTTTCGAGAGAAAGATCTTGACCGTACAGTAGGTAAGAATATCTTACCTAACTGCAGTCAGGAGGGTAGGACCATGGACCCGCTAGCATTAAAAGAGAAGCTCATCGCCATCCTCAATCAGATCCAGGTCGACAGCGGACTGGAATGTCCGCCCCTGACTGGCGCAACTAAACCGATAGAGGCCTTGCCCAAGTTCGACAGCAAGGTCTGGCCAGTGGCGACCACCATCCTCGCCACTGAGATTGACGCAGACATCCCCAATGACGTGAACATCTTTGTCGAAGACAAGACTAAGCTTCCCCGGTCCATCGATGAAACCGCAGCATTCGTGTGCGAGCTGCTCAATGGCCCATCCGGAAAAAAAGCGGCAGCATGAGCGACGCAGAAGCCGCCAAGCGCCAGCAGATTGCTGAACGCCTAAAAGAGGCCCGCAAGTTTGCCGGACTATCGCAAGGTCAAGTCGCCAAATTGCTTGGGCTGCATCGCCCCTCCATCACCGAGATGGAATCAGGCAACCGTCGCGTATCTGCCGACGAACTCGCACGCCTAGCAGCCATATATGACGTGGCAGTCGCTTGGCTTGTCGGGGAAGCCCCGGAAACCATCGACTCTAAGGACCCCCGCATTGAGCTTGCGGCGCGTGAACTATCGAAGCTCAAGCCGAACGATTTGGAGCGCCTACTCAAGCTGCTCGCGGCAATGCGCAGCGATACAGCTCCCGGCTCCGAAGGGACCGATAGCTGATAGCGGCCATGAGTACTCGAGAACCCAAATTCAACCGCAAGGAGTTGGCGACGGAAGCTCTGCAAGCCGCAACAGCCACGCGCGCCAAGGCGAAAGCCGACCAGAACGGACCAATGTGCGTGTACGGGCTTTGCGACAAGCTTGGAGTGACAGTGCGCTTCAACGGCATCAATATGGAAGGCATGTATCAACGAGGAACACCTCCTCGCATTCACTTGTCCGCGCGGCGACCGCTACGGCGCCGGTCCTTTACCTGCGCCCACGAGCTCGGCCACCACGTCTTCGGCCACGGCTCCTCCATCGATGAACTTAGGGAGGAGGCTAAGGAGCATCCGCACGAGGATCCAAAAGAGTTCCTGGCTGATGCCTTCGGCGGCTTTCTATTGATGCCGATCACAGGGCTCCGGCGGGCGTTCAATATCCGAGGATGGAGTCCCGAAACGGCTACTCCAGCTCAACTGCTCGCGATATCCTGCCACTTTGGTGTTGGCTACAGGACGCTTCTCACCCATCTATCGT
This sequence comes from Hyphomicrobiaceae bacterium, assembly GCA_965279065.1. Lineage (GTDB taxonomy): Bacteria > Pseudomonadota > Alphaproteobacteria > Rhizobiales > Hyphomicrobiaceae > JAKAXS01. The sequence goes on along the minus strand of OZ257134.1, from coordinate 3,131,234 downwards.
CAGGAGTGAAACTGATCACTCGTGCGCGTGCAGCTAAACTGAAGCGAGAGCCGGCTGCGCTTCGCAAAGAAATCCTTGGCACCTCGACTTCTCAATGGTTGTCGATCGCTGACGTCCACTACTCCGCACCGACGCTCGATACTGAGGTCGATGAGCTATTGCTACTGCCCGCTGGCGCGGAAGTCGCCGGTGATAGCATTGTTTTCGAACGAGACCTTCCAGCTGGTCGGCTCTTTCGCGCTGTCCGCTCCGGCATCGTTCAAGCCAACGCAAATCGAGGCGCGTGGGCGGTTTTCATCCGTATCGCTCCAAAGGAGTACGTGGGGCTGGCAAAATACCGCCATCTCGAGGAAGACCCGGATGAGTAAGTCGAAAACGTCCGTCGCGTTGGCGCCAATGCTTATCGACGACAACAATCTCTCCCGCGCCTGGTCACGACTGTTGCTGCAAGCAGTCGACCAGGGCGGCACCGAAATTGCGCCACTTATCCTCAGCGTGTCTGGCTTCGGCAAAAATGGTTCCGTTCCCGAAGATGCAGCCGTGCGAGACACCCTCGATTTGGTCCTTAGGCGAAGGGGCCGACTAGTCGTGGAGGACGTAGCCTTTACGATCTTTCCGCAGCGCCTGTGGGAGATGTCCAAGAAGGATTGCGATCGGTTTTTCACGCTATACCGGGGGACGTTCCCGCGCTGGCAAGCCTTGCACAGGAGAGAGAACCGCCGAGGCCACTATTTCGAGCGCATGACCATGTATGGCCGGGGACCGTGCGACGGCAACCAGCTGAAGTGGATACTATCGCGTTTCAAGCGCGGCGTGCGCCGGTCCATGCTGCAGGCCACGACCTTCGATCCCGGCCGGGACCATGTTCCGGATCCACGGCTCGGTTTTCCCTGTTTGCAGCAAGTAAGTTTTGAGCCGACGTCGGCCGGACTTGTTACCAATGCGTTTTACGCAACCCAGCAAATCTTCGATAAGGCGTATGGCAACTACCTCGGCTTGGCGCAACTAGGCGCCTTTATGGCCGAGCAGATGGATATGCCACTAGCCCGGCTCAACGTCATGGTCGGTGTCTCGAAGCTCGACGGCGTTTGTAAAAGCGACCCCGATCTCATCCCGCTCCTTGCGGCAGCACGTGCGCTGGTGGCGCCGCCCACTTCGACGGTCGCAAGTCTAGGCGCCGCGCAGCCCTTAGGAGCTGTACCGTGAGCAAGAAGGGATTGACTAGGAACGCCGGGGGGCGACGTTCCAAGAGCGGCCTCGCGCTGGCGGCCCCGCCGCTGCCTCTGGAGCTGCCCGTCGCACGCCGTGAAGTCCTAAGCGACGGGGCTCCTATAGGCGCACCCATTGTCATGCGCCATCTTGCGCCAGCGCGCGTCTCCGAAGTGTACGACAGCTATTGGCGCTTCGCTGCAGAACGCCAAGCCGTATTTTTCCGCCGGGCGCGGGGTGACACAGGTCCCTGGACACGTAACCCTGTCCTTGCCGTCTACAAGTTTACCAACGCCTACCGCGCATCGGATCGCGTCAGTCAGTACCTGATCCGCCACGTAATTTATCGCGATGACCTCCCTGATACCCCCCGGGAAGTGTTCTTCCGTATCCTTCTGTTCAAGCTGTTCAACAAGATCGAGACCTGGCAACTGCTGCAGGGATCGATCGGGCCCATCACGTTCGAGGGCTACAAATTCCGCCGCTACGACAACGCGCTCACGCGCGCCATGCGCGCCGGTCGCCGCATTTACTCAGCCGCCTACATCATGCCGCCGGGCAGTAAGGCCTTCGGCCAACCGGCGAAGCACCAAAACCACCTGCTGCTGCTCGAGCGAATGATGGCCGATGATCTTGCAGGCAAACTTGCTCAAGCGCGGACGATGCAAGAAGGCTTTCATCAGTTGAGATCTTACCCAACGATCGGCGATTTCCTCGGCTACCAGTTCATCACCGACATTAACTACAGCGAGATCACGAATTTTAGCGAGATGGACTTTGTAGTACCGGGTCCTGGCGCGCGTGACGGTTTACGGAAGTGCTTTGCCGACCCTGGCGGTCTGAATGAACCTGAGTTGATCCGCCTGATGGCCGATCTCCAAGAGCGAGAGTTCGAGCGTCTCGGTCTCGATTTCCAATCTCTGTGGGGGCGACGACTGCAACTGATCGATTGCCAAAACTTGTTTTGCGAAGTCGATAAATACGCGCGCGTCGCTCATCCACACGTAGCTGGCAATACGGGAAGGAGCCGGATCAAACAGAAGTTTCATCCAACCTCGGAACCGATTGACCTCTTCTATCCCCCTAAATGGAAGCTCAACGACAAAATTGACGCTGCCGCGCCGAGGGCATCGACGACGCGCCATCGCTAAGGAGACGAGTGTGGACTTCAACAGCTACCAAACGGAGGCCCAACAAACGGATCGATCGTCAGAGCGCAACTGTACTGACGACCCGCGATCTCTCATTGTGCCTATGCTCGGCCTTGCCGGCGAAACCGGCCAGCTGCTCGGTGAATACAAGAAGCACCTGCGCGACGGCGAGGCGCATCGGCTATTCAAGGAGCGCGTATCTGAAGAGCTTGGCGACCTCTTGTGGTATGTGGCCAACGTCGCGAGCAAGTTCGGTCTTACCCTCGACGACGTGGCGCGAGGCAACCTCGCGAAGGTCAAGGCCCGCTGGTCCGTTGCGCTCGCGGAGCCTGCGTCCTTTGATGCCGGCAGGTCGGAAGGAGAGCGGTTGCCCCGCCGCTTTGAAGTTGAATTGTTCGATGTGGAGACCGCCGAGCGCCAACGTGTTCGGGTGGCTATCGACGGGAAGGCCTTTGGCGCCGAGCTCACTGACAACGCCTACGATCCTGACGGTTATCGCTTCCACGATATCTTTCACTTTGCTTACGCCGCCGTTCTGGGATGGTCCCCGGTCACTCGCGCTTTGCTTGGCCGCAAGCGCAAGAGCCAACCCCTGTTGGATGAGGTTGAAGACGGCGGCCGCGCTGCTGTCATCGAGGAAGGCATTGCGGCGCTTGTCTTCGAGTACGCCCGGCGCCACAACATGTTGGCAAGTGTCAGCACGCTCGACTTCCAGCTGTTGCGTACCATTAAGGACATGACGTCGCATTTGGAAGTCAGCGATCGCTCGGTCGCTGAATGGCAGCGCGCGGTTTTGCAAGGCTTCGAGGCGTGGCGCGCTGTCGTTGCTGCAGGTGGGGGCAAGCTACTCGTGGACCTGGATCAACGTAGCATCGAGTACGTCGGTCCGCCGTCAACGGTCGCACCCCTGAAGGACCGGGCAGCCTCGGCTAGTCAACCCATGCAATGACGCTGGCGATAGCCATTTCCCCCGCGTGACTGATGCTCAGCCGCCAGGTGGTAATGCCGAGACCGTCAGCGATTGCCGCAGCTCCACCTGCCAATGCCACCTGCGGTGCAGCGCCCGGTGTCCGATAAATTGTCACATCCGAGAAGGCAATACCGGCTCCGAAGCCTGTTCCGAGCGCCTTCAGCACGGCTTCTTTGGCCGCAAACCGCCCCGCTAGGCGCTCTATGCGATCCGGTCCGTAGCCGATTTCTTCCAGCTCGATTTGAGTGAAGCAACGCCTCGTCAGGGGATCGCGAGGGTCCTCGATCCACCGCCGCATGTCGGCAACGCTTACCAAATCGACGCCATGTCCTATGATGCGCATTGGCGGACTATGTCTCGGCAAATGAACTGATCTGTTTCCGGCCGGCTGCACGCTGTATGCGATAATCAGTCCGTCACTTTTTTGTGTCGGTATCTGCTTTTGGCGTGACCTCATGATCGATTGGGGCTGAAGCTTGTGTCAGCTTGGCGGAGATCCATCCCCCTCCGGCGAGCAGACTGGGCCACGCAAGTGCCAGTACAGAAATCAAGACCGCGCCAACCACACCCAAGACAATCGTTCTCCAGACAAACGTCAAATTGTCGACCGTCGACTTCTGCTTTCCGAGCTCGAGATTTACCTCTTGTTTTAGGTCGCGCATCTGGTCGGCCAATACCTGCATGGAGTATATCGCTTTGCTCATGCGGCCAATCAGTTCCCCAGAAATGTCGTTCTGAGCCTTGCCTTGAAAGAGGTATCGGGACTGTTGACCGACAGCTACACAGTCAAGATCAGCAAACCAAATCTTGAAAATCGCGTCGCCTTCGCAGATTTGCACGGGAGACGGGCTGGCGTTGTAAACGGCATAGAGCAGCTTACCGCTGTATCCTGGATCGACGTGAAATCCCGACACGTTGATCAGGCCCTGGAACTTGATCCCAGTACGCATCGAAATGAACGCCATCGCGTTCGCCGGCACGTTCACCGTCTCTCGACTCAGCAGGAACGCGAATTGTCCCGCAGGAATGGAAAACGGCTGACCCTCTGTGAGAAAGACCTTGGTTTGCTCGTCCTTGCTTTCTTGATCCGCCGTCCGGAAATAGCGATCGCCCATGCGAAGGTTATAAGCGTTCGCATCGACCTGGTCTGGCGAGAAATCGGTGATAACACTACGGTTATCGAGGAGCTTCTCTCCGCTCCAGTAGCTCATGACTTTAATCCGTGACGAAGAACTGTCTCTCCGCCAGTTCCCTGCGGCGCCCTCTTATCGCCTCCAGTATGTCGAGCTTGCGCTCCGATGCAATAGCTAGAGCCCACCACAGCACGTCCTCATTCGCCAACTTGGCCATCGACAGGAAGTCCTCGAGATGATCGATCTTTTCACAGGCATCAGCGAAACGACCCGCAGCATCGGCAAGTGGCCGCATAGGATCAATCTGCAAGCTCATGCTAGCGGGTCGCTGAAGAACGTCCGAAACCTCCAGACGCTGATGCAGAACATTGGCCGCACTCAAGCACACCAGTGCGGTGTCGGTAACGGTACGATCTAAGCCAATTTTCTCTTGCGGCCCTCGCGCCAAGCGACCGACATACTTGGCGAAGTGCAAACCGTAGTGCTTGAGCCTATCCGGCTTGGACAGGCAAGCGATATCGGAGTGGTTGCGCTGATCGTGTCTGAATTGTTCACGTTGGAGCGTGGCCAAGTCGGCCAGAGAGATGCCGACATCCACATTGGCTTTCACCGACAGCAACGTCACCTCCACAGCTTTGCTAGGCCTGTTCGCTATACTAGTGCTCCCGAATCATTCCTTCCAAGCCGATCACCTTCTTACACCAAACCGCGCCATCAAACAGGGGGCTAACCTTTTGATCGACGCCTCCAGACCATTAGAATTCCAGGTGGCCATAGGATGCATAGCTGGGCGAGGCCAGATCATGTTTACCTTGATGTAAGTGCTAATGTCGCAAAGCCAACCGGGGTGACGAACGCTTGCCCAAATCGCAGCCTGGCGCTGGATCCAGTAAGAGGTAGGTTCATGAATACACCCGCGATTCGGCTGGCTCTTGGCAACTTTGAATGTGACTGGGGCTGTCGCTCCGCACTTGCCGATCATTCGGCCCTGTTTGATGCGGGCAAGGAGTTTATCGACCTGGCAGTTGACACCAGCGACGAAGCCTTCCCGCAAGGGCTCGCAAGCGGGTTGTCCTTGGTTCGCGACCGCCTCGAATTGCTAGGCTACACGATGGCGTTTGCGAAGGAGGAATTCTCGTGGCTGCCATACGGCGGGACATTCAATGATGAGCTGTTCTCTTTTGAGGTTCTCGCAGGCGCCTTGACAGCGATGGACCCTGATCGGGTGGCGCCGATCTACGCTGAGAAAAGAGGCTATCGTTTCTTCAAAAACGAAATAGCTACCCGCTTGGGACTGAAGTTGCAGCACTACGCCCGTGGCTGTTCACCCACCGACCTTTCCTCCATCATGGAGAGATATAGTGCGGGTTCCATCTTGCGAATCTTGGCTGAGAAGCCAGCAAACCATGCAAGGTGCTTGGTGTGGAACACACATGATGTACACGGAAGGCAATTCGCGACATTCAATAGAAAGAAACCGCTTTCTCAGACGGACCGATTTCTCGTCGTGACGGAAGGCAGCTCCGACGCCCATATACTGTCGCATGCATTGAAACTGCTTATGCCGCACGTCGCTGACTTCTTTTATTTTGTGAACATGGACAGCGGCTACCCTTTCTCTGGTACGGGCAATTTGCACAGGTTCACGCAAGGGCTCGTAGGAATCTCCATCGAGAACAAGGTCGTTGTCCTCTATGACAACGACGCCGAAGGCCTCGCAAATTTCCAGAGGACAGTCGCCCTCGCGCGCCCGGATAACATGGCCGTGCTTCGGCTCCCCGACCTGCCAGATCGCCAAGCCGCCTTCGAAACGATCGGGCCCCACGGGCGATCCCGGAATTGACATCAATGGTCGGGCGGCCGCTATTGAAGCTTACCTAGATGTGGGTGACGAGGCCCTTGTGCGCTGGACGAGCTTCAATCGCGAACTGCAGCTTTATCAGGGTGAAATCGAGGGCAAGGCACAGTTCGTGCGCCAATTTTTAGGCATGCCTGCGCTCGACGCCTTCTATGATGTATCGAAGCTTCAGATGGTCCTGGCTGCGATCATGAAGGTGTGCATTCGGATGCAAGAGAAATGGCGAATTGCGAATATCGCAGCCCAGTACGCGTAGTTGCTCCCAACGCAGGTGCGTTGTCCGCTTTGCAGGCATATTCGGAAGCGCCGCAACCTTCAGGACGGAAGTATCGCAGGCCATGAGGATGTCCGCTTTCTCGGCGAAGCGGACGTTGGCGATGAGTTGGTCCCCCAGAGGCCGATATCCGCTAAGGGTCAATAGCTGACATGATTGCCGACGTCTCCACTCGATAGGTGCCCAGAGCTGGCGATGCACCACAGGCAGCAAGCCACAAACGAACTCTGGCAATGCAGTTCGGCAGCTTTCAGCGCAGCCAGCGAGAGCGCTCCTGAATCTTTCGCTCGATCCCGGCGACGTCGTCATGGGAAAGCCGCAGCGCAGCCAGCGGCGCGCGCCCTTCCATCAGGATTATCTGCGATTGCTGCTCCCGGGAAAACGCCGTCCGGATCTCGAATGGCTGGATCAACTGCTCCATGCGCCGCGCCAGGTAGTCGAGCGTGGCCTGATCCGAATTGCTGAAGGTCTGAAGCACGCCGGCATTGCCAAGAAACGTCTCCCAGCCGCTCTCGTAATAGCGCTTCAACTGCGTCAGGTCTTGAATGACGCACCATAGCTTGATGCCGAAACCCGGCGCATAGGCTGCAGCGCGTTCCATCAGATCCATGTGACCCAGCACCGGAAATTCTTCCATGACGAAAAGGATGGGGGTCTTGTCGCGCGGGTAAGTACCCAGCTTTTCCAAGCTTGTCATGGCCTGCTGCACGATCATGCGCAGCCATCGGTAGTGACTTTCCATGCGGCCTACCGGTAGAACGAGATAGATGGTCACCGGGCGGTTGCCGGCCAACTCGCGCAATCGAAAGGCCGTGGGAACCGACATGCGCCGTAGCGGAATACTGTCGAGAAAATCGGTCTGAGCCGCTGCCGTCGAAAAGATCGAGCCGCGCTCATTTGGCGGTGTGTTGAGGAAGCGACGGCCAATGGCGGCAAGGATTCCGTCGAACCAGCTGTCCTTCTTGGCTATCGTCAGAAGCATCGTCTCCAGCGCCGCCTTGTTGTCCTTGAAGAAGTCGTCGCCAAGAGGATCGCCATCGGGCTTGGCGCTGCGGACGGCCTCCGCTAGCAGCGGATGCGTCAGGTTCAGAAGGCGTCTTACGGTGATGAGCGTTCGCTCTTTCGTTGGCAGCGTGAGTGTAAACAGAATGATGCCTTGCAGAAGCGTGCGCGCGCTATCGTTCCAATGCTTGTTTCGGGTGTCCCCTTCATCGACAATAATCGCCTGCGTGATGCTGGCGACGTCGTCGACAATCGTCTCGGAAGCCGGATCGAGTTCGTCCAGAACATTGAAGTTCGCAGTCGGCACGCCGGATTGCCCGAATGGATCAAGCACCAGCACTTTGTGGCCGGTCTGTGCGCGTGTCATCGCCGTCTTCGAGGCCAGCTCGCCTTTGGGATCAAGGACAAGCATCGAGCCGGGATACATATAGAGGTTCGGCAAAAGGATGCTGGAGGATTTCCCCGAACGCGCGCCGCCAATGGTGACCATCGGACGATCGTCCATGTGACCGATCACCGTGTAGCCGACCTTACCAAGCACGATCTGTCCCGGCACGTGACGCATGCCCTGCGCCTCGGAAATGCCCATCCAGCGATTGACAGGTGCCCGGTCGCCCATCTGCCGAGGCCAGGGGACGTTGCGCGGCAAGCCTTCGCCGTAAAGCCATGCGCTCTTCGCATCTAGCGCAGACAGACCGACTGCTGGTTGAAGTCGGGCCTTGTGTCGTTTGGCAGCCCAACGTTCACGCTCGGTCGGAAAAAGCCAGCTCATCGGCGCCTCCACTCGTAGTCGGCGAGCCTATCTCCTATCCGAGAGGTGCAGCGCGGAAGATCAGTGAATGCGGCGGAATGTGCGGCAGGCGAATGCCCGTGCGCGCGTCCCCGTCAACCCCGCTCGCTTCCTCCGCTTCGCTCCGTGCAGCTCCGCGCCGCTCCGCGGTCGCGCTACGCGCGAGGGTTTGACGGTGCCGCTTATCCGCACGGGCAGCGGGCATCCATGTCGTTGATGCGAGGCGCGCTTCGCGCCACTCGCGATCAACAACATAGGAGAAAAGAATGAGCAATCAAACTAAGCGACCCCAAGAAGAAGCCATGGAGCAACGCGCCAGCTTCATCACTCCCGGCCATGTACGGGCATTTCAGGCGTTGCGGTCAGACTTGTACGACAACATCACCCTGTGGAGCTGCCTTGTGAATGGCGAGCCGGGCGTGTGCATCGTCATGGTCGATCATGTGGGGGAAGGCAAAGTGGCCGTCATGCCGCTTTTCGTGGCGATCACGGAAGGCATGCGGCTGGATTTCGGAGATAATGGCGGTGCCGGAGAGGAGGAAGGCGGTGGCGGCCCTACGCGCGAGGAAGTCCTCCGCGACTTCGAAGCCGCTAAATCCACGCTGACGTTGTGAGGTGGATCATGAGCATGAATGTATGCAACACCTCCGCCCGCATCGCCGAGCTAAACGACGGTATGCGCGTTAGAGGCCTTACCTGCCTCATGGCCTACCGCATCGAAGAAGCGCAACGACACGGCATGTACGTCATGACGTCGGAAATCGCGCGTCATCCAGAACTGCGGAAAATACTGGAAAAGATCGTCGCGTTTAGCGAGTTCCGGGAAGACGACGATCCCTACGGTGAGCACGACTTCGGCGCGATCGACCACGATGAAGAGCGCATCTTCTGGAAGATCGAATACTACGATCCGTCGACGGTCTTCGCCAGCGCCGATCCCGCGCGGCCGGAGATGACCCGACGGGTCATGACTATCATGTTCGCCAGCGAATACTGATCCCGGCAGCCTTCGCAGCAATGGCCCTCGCGCACCCGCGCGGGGGCCATTCGTTTGTGCGGGCCAGCTTCGCTTGCGGGGAAATCTGGGAGCGGCTGTCATTCAGCGGAATTAATGAAGCACTGGTGGCGTGAGTGTGTCGTGTTGAGGAGAGATGGGAAGTATTGCGAGTGTGCGAGGTGGGAAATTGTTTTTGAGAATGGATGATGATGAAAATCGTTTCGGTAAAGTGATAATTTGCAAAAAGCGTAGCCAGATGTGTTTTGCCTAGGCAAAACCTTCTGTTTAAGGGGCCTAAAGTGGCCCCTTAAAATCCCCCGGGACGCATGCGCTCAGCTTAAGAAAAAAGCGAGAGATGGGCCGACCTCCCGAAACCAATCCACGATGCTACCAGCTCAACATCAGCCTCACACAGGATGAGCTGGATGTCATTGTGCGACGCGCGGGTAGCGCCCAGATGCGCCTCGTGGACTATGGTCGTCTTACACTGCTTAGCAGGCAGCACACTCCCGCGCCGTCACCAGTCGCCCAGATCGATCGGCTGGCCTATGAGCAGCTCAAGCGACTGGGAAACAATCTGAACCAGATCGCCCGGCATCTTCACACGCACGGGGGAAGCGTACCCGGCTCGCTCGAAGGTCTACTGCGGGATATTCGCATTATTCTGAACCGGGGGCGCAAGCCATGATCATTCGCCTCAACTCTTCTGGCCGCTCGTTCAAAGGCCTGGCGCAATATCTTTGTCACGACGCGGGAAATGCAAATTCTGCGGAACGCGTTGCCTGGACGCAATCGCTTAACTGTGCCCACGACGACGAGCTTTCGGTCGTACATGAGATGTACACAACAACGCTGGATGCCGACCTGCTCAAACAGGAAGCAGGCGGCCGTGCTGGGTACAAGCCCATCCAGAAGCCGGTCAAGCATGTAAGTCTCAGCTGGCACGCCAGCGATGAGCCGACACCCGAGCATATGAAGGAGGCGACCCAGCAGTTCTTGGAGCATATGGGCTGGCATGAGCATCAGGCATTCCTGGTGGGGCACCAGGACAAGGAGCATCCCCACGTCCACATTATGATCAACGCCGTACACCCCGAAACGGGTCTGAAGCTTGATGACCGCTATGAGAAGCGGCGTGCCCAGGACTGGGGGTTGGAATACGAACGCTCGCAAGATCGCATTCATTGCGAGCAACGCCTTCAAGACGCCGACCAACGCGAGCCTCAGATGAGCCGCGATGCGTGGCAGGCCATGAAGGACGCGGAAAAGGAGGCCGCCCAAAACGATCGCCGCGACTACGATCTGGACTACATGGCCAAGCTCGACAATCGCGAGGTCATCTCCGGCGAGGAATGGAAGATCCTGAAGGAGTACCAGCGCAAGGAGCGCGAGGCCTTTATCGTCGAGAACAAGGAGCTCTACAAAGCCCTCGCCAAGGGCATCGAGCGCGAGGTACGCGAGGAATTCCGTCACGATTGGGCGGCGTACTACGCCGACAAACGGGCCCACGTCGATCCGGCTATCCTAGCCCTACAACGGAAAAGCATCTTGGAGCAGCAGGATCAAGCACGGCAGGAGCGCCGCGACGAGGCCATGCCGGCGCTAAGAGCTGAGCGGAACGAAGAGTACGACGAACTGAAGGCCCGGCATCGGGACGAGAAAGAAGAGCTCCGGTCGCGCCAGGCGGAAGGGCTTACGTCGCCGCATCTTCTCGATTTGGTCAATCGCGATCCTGAACGGGCCAAGAACGATCAAACGGCAGAGCCTGTTGCACCGCGCGGGTTTATTGTGGATGTGGCCAGTCTTATTGAATGCGCGCAACCTAGCCGTATCGAGATTGACCCGGCACTCGTCGGAGGCCGCGCTTCTGCCGGGTTCACAGATCGTGGTGAGAGCCTACAAGACGGAAAGTTTGCGGATGCCGCTCACGAGGCTACGACCGAACGCTTCACCGTGAGCTACGATGCCGGGCGCTCGGAGAACCCCTTCAAGAAGGCTGCGGAAACAGTGCGGGAGAAACAAGATCGCGAGGATCCGGAGGATCGGGACCGCACCTACTCCAGCTATATGGAGCGGTCGCGAGACTAAGTCGGGATCGGCGCCAAGAGGCCCGCGCCGGTCCCCTGAAAACAGATCGCCTCGATCGATTGCCAGACGCTTTGAAGACGACGCGCGTGTGCGCCGCGCGCGGGTATACGCTTACTTTCACCACCTACAGTTAAGCGGAGAATGCGAAATTGCGCGAGACATCGCTGTTCGCATGGCCATCGCACAGATCACCATGCCGCGCCATCAGATCGCAGCCGCATTGCGACATCTTGTGGAGGAACGCGCAAGTCGGTTGGAGCAGTTGCAGCGGGAAATGCGGAGCATGCGTCAAACTCAACTTGCTCTGACGGAAATACTGCAGACGGAGCCAGGCAAACGGCGTCTTCGCGGTGCGTGCAAACTGACCGCGCATAAGCGCGGACAGCTTAAATCATTCGTCTGCACATGAGGTGAGCAAGCAAGTGTTTGGTTGGCCTCAGCGTGATGCGATCGCTATAACCCGGCGAATCCTTTCTCCTTTCAAAAGTGCCAATTCCATGATTTCCGAACCAGCACAACCGTCGTGGACCGAAGAGGACACCGAGGCCATGTTCGCGGCCCTTGGTCGCTATGTCTTCATATTCCAATACATTGAGGCGAAGCTTGATCAAATTCTGTTGCTTGCTCGCGGTCACGAGAACTGGCCCAAGACGCAGCAACAACTCGCGAAGATGACGTTCGATGATCGCGTCAAAGAGATTACCAAGATCGTCTTGACGTCTCCTGATTTTGCTCGCGTCCACGCGCGCCCAGGATGGTTGCACTCGTTTCAGAAGCTGATGGACGATGTCGATAGAGAAAGAAATCGTCGCAACGAACTGCTTCACTCGCAATACATTATGGAGTTCACCGAGGCGGGGCTTCCCCCCGTGCGGTCAAGTCTAAGAAAGAGGGACGTGCAGCCCGTCCAACTGGAGGATTTCACTGCTGAGGTGCAAAGGAAGTTACTCGAGGAGATTGTCGCCCTCTCCGTGCGCGTCAATTTTCTCTCCGTCCAATTGATACATGACTACCAATCGCCTCCTCCCCATGTCTGGAACGGTGGTTTGGTGAAATGGAGCATCGATTGGCAGCCGGAGGATATTCTTTCCGACGGATCAGCTTAATTTTGTTGTACGCTAGAGCCGTCTCACGAGACAACGCCTTCCCGGTGCCGGCCGCTCCGGGAAGGCAGTGTGGCGCTCTATTCTGGGGGCGCGCCATGCTCGTCACCATCGTGTGGCGGAGGTGACAAGTCCGGCTTGTAACCCGTACGCGGGCGGGCACGCCGCTTCGGCAAACGGATTTCCCCTGCGCTCGTTGAGACAATCACAGTGGTTGGCTCTGTTGCGGTGCGTCCGGGATCATCGTCATGGTTGGGGCGCGAAGTGTCCGGCGGTGTACCCGACGGATAAGACGGCAGTTCGGAGGTTTCTTTAGTGTGCGGCTTCAGCATCTCTTCGATGTCTGCTGCCAACTTCTGCGCAGTGCCGTACGCACGTCGCAGATCCGCTGCGGCCAACAGCGTGGCATAGGTGCTTGGGATGAACGTCGCCAGCTTGGCGAGCACGGCGGCGAGGTCGATGCTGAACAACACGAAGTCCAGCAGCAAGATCACCGGAACGACGCTTTCGTCTTCCCTGGCGATCCGTTGCAATGCTTGGTAGTTGGCGAGAAATCCATTACCCAGTCCCACGAAGCTGGGGTCGGCTTCGACGCGGTCGCGAATCATTTGCTCCCGGCTGTCGCGGTGCGTAGCCAGCGCCGTCTCAATCTCGCCAAGACGCTTTTCGAGCTTTTCCCGGCTCAACGTCGAACTGGACAGCTTTCCCAATGCCGCGTCGCGGCGCGTATCTGAACCAGCTGCCGCCTTGTCTCGCGCCTTGGAGATCCGTTCTTCCGTCGCTGCAAATTCGCGCGCCGCAGCGGCGACCTTGGCTTGCGCATTCGCGACGCGCTCGCGCGCGGCGCGACGCACTGGACCTTCGCCTGGACGGCCGGAATTGCCCTTATTGTTCTTCACCCCGGCCAGCTCATCTGCCGCGAATTGCTGCGCTTCGCTGAGTTCGCGCTCCAGCTCGACCTTGATGGCATTTAGCTGCGATGCGCGCTCAACGCCCAGCTTGACCTCCGGATCATCGCTCGTCGGATCGACTGACGTGCGACGAAGCATGCTCTCCTCTGCAACTGCGGCTGCGAGCAAACCGGCAGTGGCCTTTTGATCATCGGCAAGGGCGCCGATCACGCCATCGACCTGGGCCGTGATCTTGCCGATCAGATCACCATTAAACTCGCGGAAGCGGCGATCGAGATCGGCCTGGATATCCTTGCCGAACATTAGGATGGCAAAAAAGAGTGCAAGGAGCTGGGCCATTCCGGCCGTTACGAGGACGCGCAGGAAGACGAAGAGGCCATTCTTTAGGCGGGCAGCGAATGTGCTTCCAAGTTCAAGGCCGCCGCGCGCAAGCTCTTTCATGCCCTGCAACGACCAACTGGACCGAACGATCACGTAAGAATCGATGAGAAGGATAATGCTGGCCAGAACCGCGCCGGCGGCGAAAAGCTCGGGCCGCAAGTGGTCCGGGCGGGATAGCATCATGTGAGCGACCGCGGTGAACAAGGCAAATTGCCAAAGCCACACCGCCGCGAGGAGCCAGAACAGCGTCTTTACATTGCTAAGGTCCCTGTCCGGGCATTCCTCCATCAACTCGGCGTCAACGCCAGCAATGCGACATTGAAAGCGCGTGAACGCACCGAAGCGGCGCAGGGAGAACGCATCATTCATCACGCTCATCCCCCTTCGCGAATTCTCCAGGGAAGAAAACGGCAAGCAGCTCCGGCGTCATCTTGACCAGCCACTCATTGTAGAGACGGCGGAGCTGCTCCTTCGGAGCCGACTGCCATTCACCGCCATGCACAAGGCGCTCGCGCGGCCTAGTCTCGCCGTCAAAACACACCGTGTACAAGCCAGGGAAATCCGGATCGGGGGCGACAATTGTCGCGCGGCCCTCAATATAAGGACGCTGGGTGATCGCCACCTGGAAGATGGTGACGCGGCAACCGGGAGTGAATTCGGGAAGGGGGATGGCAGTGGCTGCCGAATCGGGCGGGGGGAACATGGCAGTCTCCTTTGGTTGGAGACCTGATTTTGATCCACGCACGCGCGATCGCGCTATTCTCCAACGAGACGCTAAAATTGCCTCGCAAGCGCTCGCGATTGCCTTCGGTTGCGTGCGCATTGCATGCCTTCGAAAAGGCAAAGTCGAGACTGCGAAAAGCCGAAGTCCTCCGTGACCATGTAGGTCTGTGCGCGCGTAAAGATGGCTGGAGAATAGCCATGAGATTGACGCCTGGGTCGTACCGTATCCGTCCTACCCGCGAGGACGCCGAGCAGTGTCCCGATGCCTTCTACCATCTGCTCGATGGCATCCGCGCCGATCTCTCGCTTTCCGACATCGCCGATGTAACGGACGAGCAAACGAACAATCCCACCGTCAATCTCCATAAGAAGATCAAGAACAAGACGCTTCCCGCCAAGGCGCGCACGCGCATACTTCGTCATGCCTTCGATGATGCACAGCTGTTTTCAGGTCACGCCCGCGCTCAGATCGGCATGATCGAGGACGCGCCCTATTTCGCGCTGCTCAACTTCTTTAGCGCCAAGGAGACATCCCAGGACAAGGCGCGTGCCCGCGCGCTCGGCATCTATCGGTTCTGGCGGGCTTCAGTCGAACATGACGACGAGTTCGTCTTCGGCAAGATTGAATTCTCGGAAGACCCAACGACGCGTGCCGTGCATGCCCGCATGACCCAGGCAGTTCGTCATCCTGACGGCACGGTTGGAGCCAAGGAGTTCTTCAACGGCTACCTGTTCCGCTTTGCGCACATGTACGTGATGCTGCTGCGTGACACACGAACCAACGACCCCCGCATCAGCCTGTTTCCCACTTGCAAGATCGACGAGGTCGGTATCGAGGTTCATCCAAGCAGCATCTTTGAGGGCAGGGCTCTGCACGTCGTCTATATGGACGGCTATTGCCTTGGCGTAGATGGCGGACGGAGCTTCTTTGCGCCCATCCATCTTTCGCTTGAGCAAGATACCGACAAGCTCGTTGCGCTGGATAATGAGATCGACATCGTCGCCGATGGTGATCCGCGGCTACCACACCGAATTGCCAAGAAGCTGCGTGCGAACGGGCCACTTAGACGGCTCTGACGGATGTCCGGGGTCGGCCATCGACGCATCGCGGCCGTGACGTGCGCTCAATGCCTGACGGCCTTTTTCTCTTGATCGACGATCCACTCCAAAAGGACGGACCGGCGAGCGCAAACCTTGGAGCCAAGACGGAAGACCGGCAGCTTCGACGTCTCTACAAGGTGATAGACGCGCCGCCTGTGTTTGGCCGACCCAAATAGAAAGGCGGCAATCTCATCTGCACCCCTGAGGAGGTCGGTTGAGAAGCCAGCGTCAGCCTGGGTGTGGGTGCCTTCCATCGTCATCTCCTTGTCATAGCGTCTTCGCGACCGCATGAATGGTACGTTCCGTCACTCGCCGATACTCCTCGAAGTCCCCCGCCGGACCCTGCGGGCGGAATCGGCTCTTGGCCGGCAATGCATAACGGACCTGCATCACCGCTCCGTCGGGCAGACCTGAGATCCGGATGTCCGCCACGGTGCCCGGACTAAGTGCTCCGATCTCTATTCCAGGCGGCAAGCCGCAGACTTCCTGCACAGCCTGACTGAACATCGCCTCCAGCGCGTCGACAAAGCTGTGCTCCGACGGTAGTCCGCCCAACATGGAGCGGTAGCCCTTCGGTGTGCGCAGAGGCCGCGTTTTACCTAGTCGGGAGACCGTCGAAGCCGAGCTGCGGACCTGAGGACTTCCCAAGATCGCTGCGAGAAGGCTCGCCGCATCGCGCGCGGTCACCTGCGCCGCGCCACGTCCGCGCCCACCCTTGGATCGAAGTCCCGCGGAAACGAGATTGCGGTCGTGTACCACCACCGTCGCTTGTGGAATGCCAAGAACGGCTGCCATGATGGACACCAACTCACCGGGCGTTGCCACAGACGTTGCTCCTTGCTTCCAACTTCATTCGTATCTTACACCAATGATTGACTCGCCTCCACCGCTTTCGCACAAAAAACGAATGAAAGCTTGAGGGATGAAGGAGTCATTTGTATTTTATGCGAATAAGCGTGGCGGGTGGAAGACGGGAGCGATCAGGATGGCTGTAGATCAAAAGTGAGGTGCTCTGCACAACCGATACCAACAGGATAGAGCCGGTGAGCGCCCGCAATAACCCGCCTGACTTTGCTTCCACGAGTTGGGCAAAGGCGAATTGCAACGATATCGACTTAGATCGGGTCGTGCCCCGGAACACGCGATTGACGATCACTGCGATGTCGGCAATGGGCGCTCCTTTGCCTCTCGGATGAAAGGTGCATTTCGTCACTCCGTAGCCGCGATCGCCGAAACAACCGAGCGTCATGCGATCCAACCGTCATCGAGATAGCACCGACGGA
Organism: Hyphomicrobiaceae bacterium; assembly: GCA_965279065.1. Lineage (GTDB taxonomy): Bacteria > Pseudomonadota > Alphaproteobacteria > Rhizobiales > Hyphomicrobiaceae > JAKAXS01. The sequence goes on along the minus strand of OZ257134.1, from coordinate 3,114,260 downwards.
ACGCTCAGCCTGGCACCTGTCAAAATAGGGTGATGGGGGATAATCTGTGTTGATTTATTGATCTGCAGCGGAGAACAAAGCGGGATTTCATGGGCCGTTCATGGGCCCACGAAGATTTGGCACACCATCGTAACGGCCTGAGAGAAGACCTGTATCTGTCTGATCTTGATATGTTTTCTTTTGTCGTTTCGGTTACGGGATTGCAACCCGCCGAAAGGACTTGTAATCCAAGCGTTATCTAATTGATTTAATTTATAAAAGGTTGGTTGCGGGGGCAGGATTTGAACCTACGACCTTCAGGTTATGAGCCTGACGAGCTACCGGGCTGCTCCACCCCGCGTCACCAATGCGAGACCTGACGTCGTTGCGTGACCGCGCGGAATGTCAGGGTCCTGGACATTGTTCGCATAGAGTCTGCGATGTCCGTTCCGGGGCGCCGGTGCCCGCGGAAACAAAAGCCGCCCCAGACTTGAGGCGGCAATGGGGCTCTATAGCACGAATTTCCCGGCTGTGAAGCCCATCGCTTAGATTTTCCCGCCCGGCTTGCCGACGGTGGACAAGGCGCGGCGAAATCACCGGGATTTCTGGTCGAATGGAGCCAAAATCAACTGGTTTGGCGTCATCTTCGTTTCCGGTGCCGGAGTGGGCAACCGGCGTCGAACTGGCAAGCCCGTCAGGCGGTTGCAAACGGTCTCGCGCGTGCGGTATCGGGCGAGCTATAGTGAGGCTACCAGTACGACTCTAATGCGCCGAAGCCCCGCGGTCCCCGGGGGCCGCGCGGGACAAAATCGAGACATGACGCCTGCCGACCGGACGATGCGTGGCGACCGCGCTGCTTCTCCATCTCATCCTGCTTCAGCGACAAGGGGGCTGGAGGAGACGTTCGTGCTGCTCGACAACAGCACGCTCGACGGCAGGCCGTCGCTGCTCTTCACGGAGCCGCAGGACGTCGTCACCGCGTTCGAGCCGGAGGAGGTCGAGGGTGCGCTGGCGCGGCTGGAGGACGGACTCGCGGCTGGACTGCATGCGGCGGGCTTTTTCGCCTACGAGCTGGGTTATGTGCTGGAGCCGAAGATCGCCGGCCTGATGCCGAGCGGACGCAACGTGCCGCTGATCTGGTTCGGGCTCTACAAGAAGCCGCGGGCTATGGACGAGACGGAGGTGGACCATTGGCTCGCCACCCACACCCGATCGGGCAGTTACGAATTCACATCCGTGCATCATGCCTGGAGCCGGGACGAGTATCTCGCGCGCTTTGCGCAGGTGCAGGAAATGATCCGTGCGGGCGACATCTACCAGCTCAATCTGACGTTCAAGGCGCGGTTCAATCTGTCCGGATCGCCACTGACCTTCTATCGCGACATGCGCAAGCGCCAGCGCGTGGCCTACGCCGCGATCGTGGATACCGGCGCCGTGACGGTGCTGTCGGCGTCGCCCGAGCTGTTCGTGGAACAACACGGACGCGTCGTCGAGACACGGCCGATGAAGGGAACGGCATCGCGCGCCGGCACGCCGGAGGGCGACGCGGAGGCCAAGCGGGTGCTGTCCAGCGACATCAAGCAACGGGCCGAGAACCTGATGATCGTCGATCTCATGCGCAACGACCTCGGGCGTATGGCCGAGGTGGGCAGCGTCGAGGTGACGGACCTGTTCACGGTCGAGACGTTTCGCACACTGCATCAGATGACGTCAGGCGTGCGAGCCCGGCTGAAGGACGGTGTGGGTCTCAGTGACCTGATGCGGGCCATCTTCCCGCCGGGATCGGTAATCGGGGCGCCGAAGATCCGGGCCATGGAACTGATCGCCGGACTGGAGACGGAGCCGCGCGGCGTCTACTGCGGCGCGATCGGGCACGTGTCGCCGGGTGGCGAGGCCCACTTCAATGTGGCGATCCGCTCGCCCGTGGTGTTCCGCGACGGACGCGGCGAGATGGGTATCGGCTCAGGCGTCGTTTATGATTCGGATGGGGGGCGCGAATATGCCGAGTGCCTCTTGAAGATGAAGTTCCTCACCGATCCGCCCAAGACGTTCGAACTGATCGAGACGCTGATGTGGGAGCAGGGGAGCGGCTACGTGCTGCTGCCAGGGCATCTCGACAGGCTGAAGGCGTCGGCGAGATATTTCGGATTCACGTGCGATGTCGATCGGGTGCGAGGGGCACTCGAAGCGCAGGGGCGCGAGATTGCAGCGCCGCGGGCGCGCGTGCGCCTGACGCTGGCGGAGGATGGCCGGGTGACCATCGGCGTCACGCCGCTGGAGGCGGCACCTCAGTCGTCGCCGGTGATGCACTATGTTCTATCGGATACGCGGGTGAACAGCGCCGACGCGTTTCTCTACCACAAGACGACGCGTCGGGATGTCTACGACGGTGAGTGGAAGCATTTTTCTGAGACGGCGGGGGCCGACGAAGTCATCTATCTCAACGAGCGAGGCGAACTGACGGAAGGCAGCCGAACCAACATCTTTCTGCGGAAGGACGGCGTGTTGCTGACGCCCGCGTTGAGTTCAGGCTTGCTGCCGGGCGTGTTGCGCGCCGATCTCTTGGCCAGCGGACAAGCGCGTGAGGCGGTGCTGACACTAAAGGATCTGGAAGCTGCCGACGAGGTGTATCTGGGGAACTCGGTGCGCGGTTTGCTGGTGGCGAAGCCGCTGGTGCACAGCAAGGCGGCGCGATCCTGAGCGATGGTTGCTTACCTGGTGACGTAGTTGGCTGGGATGCTGCCCGTCTCGTGCGGCGCGTGAACATCACCGGCGCGGCTCGACGCGTCGGGTTGGGTCGTGGCGCCGGTGTTGGTTTCGCCATATAGCGTGGCATACAAGAACAGCAGTGCCGCGAACGTCAGCGTCACGGCGAGGGCGATGCCGCGCACGTAACGGCGTGCGCGGTCGCGGAGAGATTGCTGGGTGTCAGGCTTCATCATCATGCGATGGTTGTCGCCGGACCGACGCATCCAAATCGATGGCGCGAGCTGTCGCGCGACAGTAGCGCACAGCGCTTCTTCCAGGTGTTAATGAAACTTTGCAGGCAGAGTCGGCGTGTTGCGCTGCGTCATAGGCCGCGCATGATGCAGCCCATCACAAGAATGATCTGGGACGCCAGAAACGCCCACATCTCGTTGCCGGTCAGAAGGGGGATCTGCGAGCTGAAAAAGTAGTTGATAAGAGTCGCGACCATCAGAACGACGGACAGCATGAAGGTCACGATGCCTGGTGCTTTCAAAACCATAACCAAATCCCCCTTGTTTCGCCCTTCCCGGCAACGCCTTGAGGCGTCAGGGCGACTCGATTTCTGACCTGGCCGCTTATAGCAGCGGAGCGTTCGTTCGGCACTGCGCTGCAATAGCGAGCTGTGGGCAATTGCCCCGGCTCCCGCGACGCTCTGGTGGTCTGTTCAAACCCCATTACGCGGTTACGGGCGCTTGAGGAGAGGGCGGAGCGGGCGGCTGGCGCCGGCGCGGGAAGAACAGGCGGCGCAGCAGCAGCAGCACGAGGAATGCAGCACACAGCAGGGCGATGGTGGGAATCGGGTGACGTTCCCAGATCAGCCAGGGACTGATGCGGCCCTCCCATACTGAGACGAAGTCCTGCAGCGTTGCCTTTGCGGTGTCGTCGGCGCCGGACCGCAGGAACATATCGACGGCAGCGGCCTGATCGGTGCTGGCGAGAATGGCCGTCCGCACGCGGGGCGGGGCGATGAGGCGCATGCGCGCCGGGTCGGCCGCCACGGCGCGCAGGACGCGTTCGCGTGGAGCGTCAGCCAGGCCCGTCAAATACGCCGCGAGCGTAGTCAGCTCACCCTCGCCGAGGGCGCGGGCCAAGTTCTTCAGGTCGCCGGCGTTGAGGTCGAACAGGGTGTCGCGGGCGGAGCGGTCGATCGAGGCCAGGCGCGAGATCGCCAACCGGTCGTCGACGGCAAACAAGCGATCCAGCGAGACCTTGGTGAAGGCTTCGGGTTTGCCGCGACGGTAGACTTCGAAATCGACCACCTTGCCCAGGCTGTCGCCGGCCACGGCCGACCAGGCGAGCGCCGGCTCAAGGGCGCGCGTCTCGCGGGCGATGGTCATGGCAGGTTCGGGGAGCTTGTGGATCGCCGTCTCGAGCGTGCCGTCGCCGAGGCGCTTCAGGATGCCGGCCTCGCCTTCGGCGGACAGCACCAGGCCGGTGATCTCGTCGAGGCGGGCGAAGGCGGCGGGCTGGACGTCGCTCAGGAACTTGCGGAAGTTTTCGTTGCGGTCGGCAAGCTCGAGGGCCTTGAGGTGGGCGCGGCGGAACTCGTGCCAGATGTCGACGACGTGCTGCGCCGACTTGGCGCCGATCTCGCGCACGTGCTGGCCAATCTGCTCCGACAGGCTTTTGGCCAGTTCGTCTTTCACCATGGCCTTGGTGGCGGCGGCCTTCATCTCGTCGGAGATGATCGGCAACACGCCGTTGCGCAGGTCCCAAATGTCCTTGGCGATGAGCACCAGGCCGATGCCACCGGCGACGACAGAGACGAGCCGCGACAACACGGCGCCGACGATGCGCTGGCCGATGCGGCGGGCCATGTTTGCGAGTTGGCGGCGCACAATCAGGATCGCGGCACCGGTGATGCCGCCCGAGGACTGTTTCAATACCGCACCGGCATCGACGCCGGCCCCGCCCTTGGCGGGATCGAGCCCGAAGTCGCTGGCGGCGTTGCCGGAGACGACGCCGGCGACGGTCTGGCCGTAGCGGCTGCCGAGAAAGGCCTTGAGGCAATCGAGCGCCGGGCTGGCGGCATCCTGGCTTGCCAGTTCGATGCGGTTGCCGACGTTCTGGCCGACGCCCTCAGCCAATTTTTCGATGGCGCCGGCTACGGCTTCGGAGCGGTAGACGCGCTCGGCGACGGCCGTGGCCAGTTCCTGTGCCTTTTCCTTGTTGCCGAGAGACTGAATGCGGGTGCCCAGGCTGGTCTCGTTCTGGACCTCTTCGACGGCGATATCGACGCGCTTGTCTATGATCTGGTCGACGCCCAGCTTGCGCCACTCCGCATCGACGGCGGCCGCGTAATCGACTCCCTTCAGGCCCTGCTCCATGGCAGCGATGGTGATTTTCTCGACGGAGGCCTGGAAGGCCCGCTCGTCGCCGGCTTGGCAGGCCTCATAATCCTCCCGGGTGACGGTCGGCGGCGGTGCCTGGGCGAGGAGGACGGGGGTAACGTAGATCTGCGACAAGGCGCCGGCCAGGATCAGAGACACCGCTCTGTGGATGCGTCGTATGGCCAACTAAAACCCCTATGGCTGGCAGCACGCCCTCTACTCGTCCACGCGGTCGTCGGTCGCCCTGCCGCTTGGCGCCCGCGCCCCGCCAATATAGAGGGTTGCCCCGCGACGCCAAGCCGTAGCCGACGTCTGCAGGTGTCCGAGATGCAACTGGGACGCGCGGCGGCGTCTATGCCGCATCGCAGCCGCCGTGAGCTCCATAAAATCCCCTTTTTAATATTCATTTTTTCTTAGTGGCTTAACTGGTCTTCTGGTGCCGCAACATTAGCATTGCGCTGCGTCATCCTGACATCTCGTCAAGCGTCATGGTGCGGTGCACAAATTGCGCGGAATGGTTTAATTTGGCGTCGGGCCATCGGCAGCTCTGCCAAACCCGGCGCTCTAGCTCTCACTGACCAAGGGGTCCGGCCCCGGTGCAGCGGCCCTTGTAGAGAGCTGCGGCGTTCTGAGGCAGGCAGGTGAACAGGGGTTGGCTTGCGAGCCTTAATCGGCTTAATAATCGATCCAAGATCCGAGCGGGTAATAGTAACGTGCTAAAAAACAAAGAAAAACTGACTGGCTTCCGTGGGAGCCTTGTGATCCCGGGTGGCCGCGTTGGCGTCCTCCTCATTCACAGCCTCGGCGGCAATCCGATGGAATTGCGCTTCGTAGCGCAGTCGTTGGCGCGCGAAGGTTACACGGTTTACTGCCCGCTGCTTCCGGGTCTTGGCGGCGGCACCGACGTCTCCGGTCTGTCGACCTGGCAGGATTGGTATGCGGCGGCGGAGAAGGCGCTGGCCGATCTCAAGGCGCATTGCGATACGATATTCGTCGGCGGCATGTCGGCTGGATCGATGATCGCGCTGCAGCTGGCGCGCAAGCAGCCCGACACGGTGCGGAGCCTCATGCTGTTTGCCCCGACGCTGTGGCCGAACGGCTGGACGATCCCGTGGTACTTCAATTTCTTCAAGCTGGTGCATCAGAAGTGGTTCGCGAACCTGTTTCACTTCCGCCAGCGGGCGCCCTACGGCATCAAGGATGACCGCATCCGCAATTTCGTGTTCGACAGCTACAAGAGCGACGACCGTCCCATCGAGGATCTATTCGGGCGCGGCGGCGGGCTAGTGTTCGAGTTCCTGCGCCTGGCGCGTGACGTCAAGAAGGGTCTGGGCAGCATCAGCCAGCCCGCGGTGATCTTCCACCCGCGCGAAGACGACCAGAGCGACCTGTCGAACGCACTGCTGCTGCAGCGCCGGCTGGGCGGCCTGGTGGAAACAGTGGTGCTGGACGACAGCTATCATATGGTGACGCTGGACAAGCAGCGGAACATCGTCGTGGACCGTGCCGTCGACTTCGTACAGCGGCAGGTCGAGCGCATCGAAGAGCAGGAAGCGGTCAACCGCTGGAAAGCCGGGTCGCAGGACAACGAACGCGAACAGGCTGCCTTCGGCGGCGAGGATCGCGCGTCCTAGGCTTGAGGCCTACGCATCGCTGAGTCATTCAACGGTGGATGGGGCATCGTCCTCGTCCGCCGGTTTCTTTTTCAGCGGCGGCTTGGCGGCGGGCTTCTTGTCTGAGGGTGCGACGGCCTTCTTGTCGGCGGTCGTGCTGGCTGTGGCTGTCGCCGCAGGTTTCTTGGCTGCCGGTTTCGCTGCGGTCGGTGCGGGTGGTTTCGTGCCGGGCGCCGTTGCCGTCTTCTTCGTTGCCGTCGCCGCGCCAGGCTGTGCCGGCGTCTTGGCTGTCGTGGTGACGGCATTCTTGGCCGAAGGCGCCGTAGCCGCCTTCTTGGCTGGAGCGCCAGGTGCGGCGGCTGGGACAGCCTTGGCATCCTTGGCCGGTGGTTTCTTGGCCGCCGTCGGTGCGGGGGCTGCAGCGGGCTTCGCCGACGCGTTGCCGGGAGCCGGTGCCGCTTGTTTCTTGGCGGCGGTCGGAGCGCCGTCCTTTGGTTGCGGCGCTGCCAGTTTCGGGGGTGCGACGGCAGGCTTGGCCTTCGTCTGCTGCGGCCCGGCGCCGTCGCAGCGCTGCAGATCGGCTGGCGCGCGAGTCCAGATCAACGTCTTGGAGAACAGCTTGATGCCCTTGTAGCCCGTGACCGTCAGCCTGTCGCCGGAGGCTTGCAGGGCGACATCGAACTGCGCGCCCTCTTCCGGATTATAGATCCAGCCCTCGTCCCAACCTTCTGGGGTGCGCTTGACGTTGCCGATGACGGGCAAACCGCAGATCGGGCGATTGCGCTTCGTCTCATCGGGGTTGCGGCGGTCGAACAGAGGCTGGCCCTGGTCGTTCACCGGGGTCTTCAGCCAGACGATGTTGCCGCAAAGGGCGGCGCCACACGGCTTGATCTCGACGGCGCCTTTGCCTTCGTGGTTGATCCAGACGCCGACCTCGGCCGTGTCGGCGGCCCGTGCATCCCGGTACTCCGGCAGCGCTAACGCCGCACCCAGGGCAATGGCGGCCTGTGTCGCCAGGCTTGCCCGGCGGCTGCGAACGAATCGGGTTAGAAATTGCATGGCCAATCAGCCTGATATTGGATTGTGCGGAGATGCTGGACTAGTGCGGGAAAGCGGCAAAAGCAGGGTGTCCCGAAAGGTTTAGTAAACCCTTACCGGGCGGGACCAATCGACGCTGAGTATAGCCTGACCATCTTTCTGCCAAATACCAGTGATGTTAGGCAGTTATGGTTGCCGGGTTCGGCCGGCACGATCACTTGATCTCTAGAACCTGCCTGAAGTCGTGAATAAGTCCGGGTGCGACCCGCAGCCGATACTTTCGTTCATGGTCCGTGGCACGTTATGTCTCATATCGAGTTCTATCGCGAACTGCTTTAAGTCGCGCCAAGTCATATGGGTGGCTGAACGAACGCCATGATCCTTACACTTGCATTTCGCAATCTATTCCATGATCGGATCCGCCTGGCGGTGACGCTGGTTGGAATCCTGTTCTCAATCGTGCTCGTCGCCGTGCAGCTCGGGCTGTATCTCGGCTCCAGCCGCATGATCACGGCTATGATCGAGCGCGCCAACGGCGAACTCTGGGTGACCGCGTACGGTGCCAAGAGCTTCGAAGATGGCGGCGTGCTGCTGACACCGCGCGAGCGCCATGCGGCGCTGGCTACGCCGGGGGTCAAAGCGGTCATTCCAATGATCGTGGCGTTCGCCGAATGGCGCAAGCCGAGCGGCGGGTCGACCCGCGTGGTCGTGGTCGGGACCGACGCCGAAGACAAGGGTCTAGAGCCTTGGTCCCTGGTGCAGGGCGACTGGGAGGACATCAAGGCCCCCGACGCCATCGCCGTCGACAACACCTATCTGCGGGAACTCGACATTGCGGGCGTCGGCGATACGGCGCAGATCGCCACGGGGCGCGTGCGCGTACGGGCGCTGACGCACGGCATCCGCTCGTTCACGCAGAGTCCTTATGTTTTCACGCCCATTAACCGAGCACGACAGCTGATCGGCGTTGACGGTGATAAGACGACGTTCTTCCTTGTTCAGCTTGATCCTGGTGCCGACATCGAAGCGGTTCGTGCGGACCTCAAGACGCGGCTCGAAGGTGCCGACGTTCTGACGAAGCCGGAGTTCCGCGATCGGAGCCTGACGCAGTGGCTGTTCCGGACCGGCGCGGGCGTGGCACTGATCGGCGGCGCGCTGCTCGGTATCCTCGTGGGTACCGTGATCGTGGCGCAGACGCTCTATTCCAGCACCAAGGACCATCTCAACGAATTCGCGACTTTACGTGCGTTGGGCTCGTCTTCGGGGTATATCCACAAGGTGATCCTGGCACAGGCCGGGATGAGCGCAGTGATCGGCTACATCCTTGGTATGCTGATTTCGCTGACCGTACTTTTTATGAGTCGATCCTCGCCGCTGCCCCTTGTGATGACGCCGGGGCTTGCGGGGGCCCTGTTCGCTCTAACACTTTCCATGTGCGCGATCTCCGCGGTGTCGGCGATCGTGAAGGTAACCAAAATCGATCCAGCAACGGTGTTTAACAGATGACGGGCATCCCCACGCTCGAAGCAGAGAACATCGTCAAGGAGCTTGGCCGCGGGGCCGGCAAGGTGATGGCGCTGAAAGGCGTCAGCCTGGCTCTCAATCCCGGCGAGCTGACGCTGCTGATGGGGCCATCCGGCTCGGGCAAGACGACCCTACTGTCGATCCTCGGCTGCATCCTGACGCAGACCTCGGGAGAGATCCGCGTCGCCGGCCAGAGCACGACGGGCATGCGCGCCGAAGACCTTGCGGCACTGCGGCGCACGCATATCGGCTATATCTTCCAGTCCTACAATCTCTTCCCGACGCTCAACGCGCTGGAGAACGTCCGTATCGCGCTCGATGTGATCGGGCAAAAAGGCTATGCCGCCTCGCAGCGCGCCGAAGAGGTGCTGCACGAGGTCGGGCTGGGTCACAGGTTGAAGAATTACCCGGGCAATCTCTCGGGTGGTGAGCAGCAGCGTGTCGCTGTGGCTCGCGCGATCGCCAGTTCACCCTCCGTGGTGCTGGCAGACGAGCCGACGGCCGCTCTCGACAGCGAGAACGGCCACGCCGTCATGGAACTCCTGGCGCGTATCGCCAGGGAACAGAAGCGCAGCGTCCTCGCCGTGACGCACGACCCCAGAACGCTCGGCTATGCCGACCGTGTCGTGCGCATCGAGGATGGCTTGATCGTGGGCGAGGAGCGCAGGCCGGACGGTCTCGACGCGCCGCGCGTCACGGATCTTACAAAAAGGCGAAAAGCACATGGCTAATCTTGTGGCCCGTTTGAATTCAACAGCCGCGACCGTGGTCGCGTTCGGCATGCTGGCGGTTGCCATCAGCCTCCTGCTCAACTGGGGTCCGCCGACCTCGAACGTACCGCCGGCCTATGCCGCGGATGTCACCAATACCGTGAAGCCGCAGTGGGCCGCGTCGGCCACCGGGCGCGTGGAGCCGCGGGACGGCGAAGTGCGTATCACGACGCAATCGGGTGGCGAGATCGTCGCCGTGAACGTCAAGACGAACGACAAGGTCGCGGCCGGCGACGTGATGGTGCAGCTCGACGATACCGATCTGGTCGACAAGCTTGCCGCCGCACGCGCCGAGGCGCAGGTTCGCGTGCGTGAACGCGACGAGGAACCGGCGGCGAAAGGCCCTGCAGAAGAACGGCGCACTGCCGAAGACCAGCTCGACAAGGCCTCACGCGGTGTGTTCGACGCGCGGCAGTCTCTCGACGTGGCGATCCTCAAGGCGCGCAGCGATGCCGGTGCCGCCGACGCCGTTGTGAAGGCGCGCGATGCCGTTGCCGCCGCCGAGAAGAAGGTTGCTGCTGAGAAGACGAATGTTGCGCGGGTCAACGGGCTCGCGGGCATTCCGCTGCCGACGCGTCTGGAGTCAGCGTTGTCCCAGGCCCGCTCGGACCTGTCGCTGCTGGAGAACGCAATCGATCGCACGCGCATCCGCGCGCCCTACGATGGCACCGTGCTGACGGTCTGGGCGAAGGTGGGTGAAACGGCCGTGCCGTCGCCCGAGTCGCCGCTGGTGCTGTTCGGCGATCTGTCGAGCCTGCGCGTGCGCGCGGAAGTCGAAGAGCGCGACGTCGTGAAGATCAAGGAAGGCCAGGCGGCGGTCATTCGCGTCGATGCCTACGGCGAGAAGGATTTCAACGGCAAGGTGACGTCGATCGCGCAGTCGCTTGGGCCGCCGCGTATCGTGTCGCGCGGTCCGCGCCGTCCGAACGACGTGGAAGTTCTCGAGGTTCTGGTGAGCCTGGACGGTAATCCGCCACTGCTGACGGGCATGCGCGTCGACGTATTCTTCAAGGACGGCGGCGAAACGGCTGCTGCCGAAACGAAGACGAACTGAGCAAACTCATTCTAACGAATAAGCGAAGGGCCGCTCCTGTGATGGGCGGCCCTTTTGCTTTGCTGCTTGTAGTCAGCGTGTCCGTCAGGCGGAGGTCGTGCGTGCCTCATTGTCGATGAAGGACGCGAGCTGCCGGTCGATGCCCAGGCGGTCGGCGAGGGAGGCAAGGAACGCGTTCTCGCCGGCGGTGTCGGGTTCGATGGCGATACGGGCGGCGGTGTAGACCTGGGCTGCTTCCTCAGGCGAGCCGACGGCGGCGGCGAGCTCGTCGACCGTGGCGGGCTGGCCCAGTTCGTGCTGCAGGAAGGCTTCGGCCTCCGATTCCAGTCCGCCTTGCTTCAAGGCTCCGAAGATGCGCTGCTTTTCGCTGTCGTCGATGCGGCCGTCGGAATTGGCGGCGGCAATCATGGCGCGGATGTAGGTCGTGGCGCTCTGGTTGGTCAGCGCCTGCGGCTCGAAGCCGGTGCCCTGGGGTGCTGCCTCCGCGGGATGTGCACCGGTGATGAGCGGCCGGCCGGCCTGGTAGTTCTGAAAGGCCTTGTAGGCGAGCCCGCCGATGAGGGCGAGGGCGCCGATCTTGGCGGCGCTGACGGCCAGACCGCGGCCTGTCTGCGTGCCGAGGACCAGGCCGCCAAGACCGCCGAGGGCGGCGCCGGCGCCGAGCTGGTTGTTGGCGATCAACTCTTTCAGCTTCGCCATCAGGTCTTCCGGCGTCTGGCCGGTCGTGCGGTTGAAGGCGTCGCGTGCGCCGGTGGCGTCGCTGAGGCGGCCAGCACCTTCCTTGGCACCCTGCGTCGCTTGGCTGAGGATCTGGCCGAGCACGTCGGCAATACCGCCGCCTCCGGCTCCGGACTGACCGCCAAGGCTTTGCTGCAGCTTGCCGAGAATATCTGCGAGACCGCCGCCGCCTTCCGCCGTGCCGGGGGCCGTGCCCGGTGCGACGCCACGCGTCTGGCCGGGCACGAGATTGCGAAGAATGTCTTCCAAGGCATTGCCGCCGGAGGCTGCCGGCGCACCGGGGGCACCGGGGCCTGCGCGGTTGGCGCCGCCGAGAAGGTCGCCCAGAATGTCGCCCAGACCACCTTGGCCGCCACCTTGCGTGGCGCCTGGTCGAGCTGTCACATTCCCGGCAGGGGCACCTTGGCCTCCCGCACCGCGCATCAGGTCGCCCAGGATGTCTCCTAGACCGCCACCGCCCCCTCCCGGAGCCGCGTTGCGATTGGCGCCATTCACAATCTGTTCGAGCAGGGACCGGGCGTCAAACATGGGGAAGACCTCTCTGACTTTGAGCCGCAGGCCCTAGGTAGGGAGGAAGTCGTCCGCTAACAAGCTATTGATGTGCAGATGATCTTTCCGCCGGCCGCTAGAATGGCCGGAAGCGGATGTTCTGCAGGCTCGCCAAGGTGTCCGTGGAGAAGCCAATGTCGCTTCCGCCGGTGAGAATCGTCAGCGCGTTGCTGTTGGAGCTACTGACGCCGCCCCCATTCTCGACATCGTACAAGGCGGTGAAGCGCTTGATGAAGGCGTCGAGCTTCTTGGGGTCTTTCAGATCGGCGACATTGAGCTTCTTGTCGATGGTGCGGGCGAGCACGTCGATATCGGCGCGGGCCGCGGCGAGCGGGATGCCCAGGGCGGTGCGTGCGACTTCGAACAGCGCCTTGTCGGCCAGGAGCGAGTAGGCGGAGGTGATCGTCGGGGCCTTGCGCTTGAAATAGAGCGCGAGACGCACGCCGGCGTTGTCCGCGCCCGCATCCGCCTCGACGGTCTGCTGCAGGTAGTCGCTCTGGGTCTCGTAGATGCCGCCGGACGACTGGACCGACGTCTCGGGCACGCGCTTGCTCTGGCCCTTCGTGTCGAAGTTGAAGGTTGCTGCGATCTCGCGGTAGGCGAGGGTCTTGGAGGAATTGGCGAAGCTCTTGGGGTCGGAGAGATCGCTGGTCAGGATGCGCTTCAGATCGAGCGTGCTGAACTTGTCGTCGAGACCGAAGGCCTTGGTGATGTAGGACACGACGCGCTTGTCGGCCGTCAGTTCGTCCACGGTGCCGATCTTGAGAATGGCGGTGGCGTAGTAGTCGGACTCCGCCTTGATGAGATTTTCCTGGGCCGTCGGTATGTCCTTGGCGAAGTCGGGACGCTTCACCGTCGGATAGGAGGCGGCGTACTTTTGCGCCAGGCGCAAGGCGTCGCTGGCGTTCTGGGCCTGGCGCGGTGTTCCAACCGAACCGTCCGGATCGAAGTTCAGGGCTTCGGCGAGCGCCTTGTATTTCTGGTTTCCCGGCTGATCGAGGAAGTTGAAGCTCTTGGTCTTGTCGGCGATCAAGGCCTGGCGAATGTCGGATTTGAGTTCGGTCTTGGGATCCAGACCGTAGGCCGCGAGGGCGTAGTTGTAGAGTTTGGGGTCAGCCAGAAACTCGTCGACGGCCTGCGTCCGGTTCGCGAGCGCGCGGGACTCTATGGTGTTGATCGCGGATTTGAAGCCTGTCGTCGCCGCCGAGGTCTCGGCCACAGACGCTGGGTTCTTGCGGGCAAGGTAGCCGTTGATCGTGGAGGCCAGCTGAGCCTCGGACTGGGTCTGCATGTCGTCGGGGACGATGCCGCCGCCGGCGCCGAAGTTGAAGGCCTGGGCGAGCTTCAGGAAACCACCGCCAAGTTCTTCGGCGATGCTGGTCACGCCGTCGTTTGCATCGACGACGCTGCTCAACACGCGGCCGACCTGTTCCTTGGTGGTGGACGCCGGATCGATGCCGAACGCGGCGAGTGCGAAATTGTAGACCGTTTCATTCTCGGGTTTGAGGAAATCCGTGACGGTCTTGATGTTCAGGACTGCAGCCTTGTACTCGCTCACCAGACGGCTGCTGAATGCGCCCGTCGTGTCGTCGGTCTTCGACAGGAACCGCTCGATCATCAGGTCTTCAGCGACCTTGGACTGGGCCGGCTGGTTGGCGGCGAGCGATCCATCGGCGGCGAAGTTGAAGGCGTTGGAGAATTCGAGAAGACGCGGATCGTTCTTGGCGGTTGCTTCCTGAGCGGCAAACGTCTTGTCGGTCAGGATCTGGCGGAAGTAATTGGACGATGCTGAGGTTCTGTCGAAGCCGAAGGCGGTCAACGCGAACGAGAACGAGGCGGTTGCCTTGCCCTCGCTGTCGAGCAAGAAGTCGTCGACGTTGCGGACATCGCGCATGTCGTACCGATAGCCGTAGGAGGCTTGCGTCGACAGGCTGGTGCCACCGAAGCCCTTGCCGACAAAACGCTCCAGAAGTTCCTGGATCTTCTCGTCGCTCTGGATGATGCCGTCGGGCGGGATGCTGCCATCCGGCTGGAAGTTGAACATTGAGGCCAAAGTCGCCCAGCGTTTGTCGTCCTGCTGGTTGGCAAAGCTCGCCGGGTCGTTGAGATCGCTGGTCAGGACGTTGCGCAGGAAATCGTCGGACAGCCGCGAGGGCGTCTCCAAGCCAAACGAGCGCAGCACAAAGCGCGCCATGGCAGCGGCGACGTTGTCGGTGACATTGGGGTCCGACGGCGCGGGCGTGGTGCCCTTGAGGATCATCAGGAAGTCGTCGACATTGTCGATGATGCCCGGCTTGTTGATGACGCTCTTATAGAGTTCGTAGTCGTTGATGTAGGGCAGTCCGGCGGCGTTGGCGTTGGTCAAGTACCCCGCGACCGTTGCGTCGATCGCTTCGGCCGACTGGGCCGGTTCGCCAACGGGAAGACTGCCGTCGGTCTGGAAATTGAAGGCCTGCGCCAGGCGCTGATAGCCAAGACCCAGCGTATTGGCGGCGCTGGCGGGATCGTTGAGGTCGCTGGTCAGGGCCGCCAGCACATCGGCCTTGTCGACGGTGGCAGGGTCTAAGCCATAGGCCGTCAGAGCGAAATTGTAGACGGTTTCGTTGTCGAGAAGCTCCTGGGCCGTGGTGATGGTACCGACGGTGTTGCGATAGGTATCGGCCGAGTACAGGAGCGAGGCGGTCACGCTCGAGGCGCCGGAATTCTTCAGGTAACCGTCGACCGTCGCCGCCTTCTGCGTCAGCGACTGCGCGCCGCCGACCGAAACGCTGCCGTCCGTTTCGAAATTGAAGGCAGAGACCAGGTTCGTGAGCTTGGTGGCGAGTGCGGCGGCGCCGGGCGCGTTGAGATCGATCTGCTGAATCGGGTTGGTGGGGTCGCCCAGATCCTTGGTCAGGATCTCGCGGAAGTATGACGACGAGGCATACTTGGCCATGTCGCCGAGGCCGAATGCCGTCAGCGCGAAGTCGAACAGCGAGCGATTGGCCGGCGCCAGCAGATCGTCCACCGACGTCAGGGCGTCGATGCCGGCGGAGTAGTCCGTGATCGATTTTTGGGCTGCCGTCTCGCGCGCGATGATGCTGTTATTGTAAAGCCCAACCATGGTCTGCTCCTGCAGATCCGATTGGACGTCGGTCACGCTTTTGACCTGGCCCTTGGCATCGAAGTTGAAAGAACTTGCCAGGTCCAGGTAGCGCTTGTCGGTCAGCTGATTGGCGAAGCTCTTGTCGTCCGTGAGATCGCTCATCAGGACCTTCTTGATGAAGGCCTTGGCGTACGTCATGTCCTCGAGGCCGGCCGCCTTCATGACATAGGCGTACAGACGCTGATTGTTCATCAGATCGTCGACGGATTTCACCTTGGTGATGTTGGCCTGGTAGTACAGGCTGTCATTGGCTACCGGCTTCGTCTTCGCCAGGTTGCTCAACGTCCGCGAATAGTCGCGTGTCAGCAGCAAGTAGCTCGTGAACGTCGACACGGTAGCTCCCAGTTCCGGGCATGGAGAATCCTCCGGCTACTGTGCGGGCAACACCTTACTCGGGCCTTAAGGTTTTAGTTTGGGTCGGTGGGATTGCGCTATTCCGCGGCCTGGGCGCGGGCGGGCGCTACAACCGGGCGTGGGGTGCTCGTGGGCTTGAACGCGGAGGCGGCTTCCGCCGCCTCGGGTTCGTCGGGTTCGCCGACGAAGCGGCCGAAGAAGCGCCAGATCCACGTCGCCACGTCGTCCATCAGTACGAACACGGCCGGCACGAAGACCAGCGACAGGACCGTCGAGGAAATGAGGCCGCCGATGACGGCGACGGCCATCGGCGCGCGGAACTCGCCGCCCGAATCCAGCGCCAGGGCCGACGGCAGCATGCCCCCGACCATGGCGATCGTGGTCATGACGATGGGGCGGGCGCGCTTGCGGCCGGCGTCGACGATGGCTTCCAGGCGAGGCACGCCGCGCTTGATCTCTTCCACCGCGAAGTCGACGAGCATGATGGCGTTCTTGGTGACGATGCCCATGAGCATGAGGATGCCAATGACGACGGGCAGGCTGATCGGCTTGCCGGTGATGGCGAGCGCGATGATGGCGCCGCCGATGGATAGGGGCAGCGAGAAAAGGATGGTGACGGGCTGCAGGAAGCTGGCGAACAGCAGCACGAGGACGGCGAACACCATCATCAAGCCGGCACCCATGGCCTGACCGAAGCTTTCGAACACCTCGGCCATCACTTCCGCAGCTCCGAATTCCTTGACCTCGACACCGGCCGGCAGATTCCGTGCGGCGGGCAAGGCCTTGACGGCGGCGACAGCGTCGCCGAGCGGTGTGTTGCCGACGAGATCGGCGCCGAGCACGATGCGGCGCGTGCGATCGTAGCGGTCGATGGCCGTCGGGCCTTGGCCGAACTCGATGCGTGCCACGGTGGTCAACGGGACGGCCGCGCCGGAAGCGGTATTGACTTTGAGCTGCTCGATCGTCTGGCGGCTCTCGCGCGCCTTGTCGGTCAGCTGCACGCGGATGGGGATCTGGCGGTCACCGACGTTGAACTTGGCGAGATTGGCGTTGATGTCGCCAATGGTGGCAATGCGCACAGCTTCGGAAATCGCCTCGGTCGAGACGCCGAGTTCGGCTGCGATTTCGTGCTTGGGGATGACGCGCAGCTCGGGCCGGTCTAGCTCGGCGGTCGAAACGACGTTGGCCAGGATCGGCAGGCGCTTGGCCTCACTGGTGAGTTCCGCGCCGATGTGGTCGACGGCGTCGCCATCACGGCCGGTCACGACGAGCTGGAACTGGCGTTGACCATCATCTTCCATGAAGTTGAAGCGGATGTCGGGCACGTTGATCAGCTCCTTGCTGATCTCTTCCTGGATCTGATACTGCGCCAGCTTTCGGTCCGACTTGGGTACGAGGTTGAGAACGAAGGTGGCCTTGCGCACTTCTTCGCCGCCACCAAGGATGCGGCCGCCGTCTACGAACACGCTCTTGACGTCGGGGCGGGACTTGAGGTGGCGAGCAATTTTGTCGGTGACGGCTTCGGTCTCGGCGAGCCGCGAGCCTGGTGGCAGCTCCACGGCCATGAGCGTGCGACTGGAGTCTTCCTGAGGCAGGAAGCCGTTCGGCAACATGTAGAAGCTGCCGATCGAACCGAGGAAGATGAGGAAGCCGAGGCCGACCGTCTTGTAATGGTGGTGAACCGACCACTCCACGAGGCGGGTGTAGGCGCGCATGATGCGGCCTTCCTTCGTCACATGGCCGCCGTCACGCAGGAAGTAGGCGGCGAGCATCGGCGTCACGAGGCGGGCGACGAGCAGGGAGAAGAACACGGCAAAGGCGACGACGAGGCCGAACTGCTTGAAGTACTGGCCGGCGATGCCGCCCATGAAGCTTACCGGCGTGAATACGGCGATGATGGTGAACGTGATGGCGATCACCGCCAGGCCGATTTCGTCGGCGGCTTCAAGGGCCGCACGATATGGGGATTTGCCCATGTGCATGTGGCGCACGATGTTCTCGATCTCGACGATGGCGTCGTCGACGAGAATGCCGGTCACGATGGTGACGGCGAGCAGGCTGACGAGGTTCAGCGAGAAGTCCATCACCTCCATAGCCCAGAAGGCCGGGATGATGGAAAGCGGTAGCGCGATGGCTGCAATCAACGTCGCGCGCCAGTCGCGCAGGAAGACGAGAACGACGAGAATGGCGAGCGCCGCGCCTTCAAGCAGCGTGTGCATCGTCGATTTGTAAACGCCATAGGTGTAGTCGACGATGTTGTCGACACGCGTCATCTGCACGTCGGGATATTTGGCGAGCAGAGACTTCACGCCC
Source organism: Hyphomicrobiaceae bacterium (assembly GCA_965279065.1). Lineage (GTDB taxonomy): Bacteria > Pseudomonadota > Alphaproteobacteria > Rhizobiales > Hyphomicrobiaceae > JAKAXS01. The sequence continues at coordinate 3,096,105 of OZ257134.1, read as the reverse complement.
TTTTCGATGTCGTCGGCGACGACGGTGTCGGAAGCGCCCTTGGCGCGCGAGATACTGAGGGCGACGATCGGTTCGCCGTTGAGTTTGGCAAATGTGCGCGGCTCGGCGATGCTGTCCGTCACGGTGCCGAGCTGATCGAGGCGAACCCTCTTGCCGCCCGGCAAGGCAATCATCGTCGCAGCCAGCTCCTCCACGCTCTTTTTGTTGGCGAGGGTGCGGATGGCCTGTTCGCGGCCCGAGAGCTCGCCGCGGCCGCCCGACAGGTCGACGTTGGTCGCTCGTACCTGGGCGTTGACGGCGCCGGCCGTCGTGCCCTGGGCCGACAGACGGTCCGGGTCGAGGGCGATCCGCACTTCCCGTGTCACGCCGCCGACGCGTCGGACCTCGGCAACGCCCTTGACGGCTTGAAGTGCGCGGGTGGCGGTGTCATCGGCGAACCAGGAGAGTTCTTCCGCCGTCATCGCCTTGGCACTGATGGCATAGGTGACGATGGGCAGGCCCTGGATCTCCACGCGTGCGGCGATGGGCTCGCCGTCAATCGTGCGCGGCAGTTCGGTGCGGATGCGCGAGATGGCATCCTTGACGTCGTTCAAGGCGCGGTCGACGTCGATTTCGAGCCGGAACTCAATCATCGTCACCGAGGCGCCCTCGGTCAGCGTCGACGTGATGTGCTTCACGCCGTTGACGCCTGAGATGGCGTCCTCGATCTTCTTGGTGACCTGGGTCTCCAGTTCGGCTGGCGCGGCGCCGGATTGGTAGACACGCACCTGGATCAGCGGGATGTCGATGTTGGGAAAGCGCGTGATCGGCAGGTTCTGGAAGCTGAACACGCCGACAACGAGCAGCACCATGAACAGCACCAGCGAGGGTACCGGACGGCGGATCGACCAGGCTGAGATATTCCAGTTCATGGAGTGCTCTCGACCACTGTGTTGCTCGGATCTGGATGGGCTTCGCTGAGGGCGGCGTTGGGCTGGATGGGTCGAACGGCATCGCCATCGCGCAGGAACGTGCCGGCACGGGCGATGACCATGTCGTCGAGGGCGACGCCGGAGCGGATCTCGACCCTGCCGTCGGCCATCAGGCCGGTTTCGACCTTTCGGGAGACGACCTTGCCTTCGCGCACGATCTGTACGGTGGCCCCCTTCTCGTCATAGAGAACCGCGGAGGCTGGAACTGACAGACCTTTGGCTTCGGCGGTCTGGATCTCGCCGCGGCCGAAGGCGCCGATGCGGATGCGAGGGTCGGCGCCTAGGAAGATGCGAACACGGCCGAGGCGGGTCGCCTTGTCGACTTCGGGCGACACGAGGCGCACGCTGCCGGCGACAGGGCCGACACCTGCAACCTCGATTTCGGCCTTCTGGCCGAGGCGGACTTTGGCGAGCGGCTCCTCGGGAACCTCGGCGTCGAGTTCGACTTCGCCGCGGGCGACGATGCGAAACATGGGATCGCCCATGGCCATCGCGAGGCCGCCCACACGTGCAGTACGCCGGCTGACGACGCCATCGGACGGTGATTTCACGTCGGTGTTGTCGAGACGCCAATCGAGTTCCTGGCGCTGGGCGACGACCTGTTCCTTCTCGGCCTTGGCGAGCTTCAGGCCATCGTGGGCCGCTACGAGTTGGGCGCGCATCGTCTTGGCGGTCGCCTCGCGGGTGTCGAATGAGCTCTCGGACAGGTATCCGCTCTTGGTCAGGGGGCGGGCGCGATCGAGGGAGGCGTCGGCTTCCTTCACCTTGGCTTCGAACTCGGCGATGGAGCTTTCGGCGCGTGCGATCCCGGCGTCGGCGCGGGCAAGCGACGCGTCGCTTTGGGCGACCTGGGCCTGCAGCGTCGTCGGCACGAGGGTCGCGAGGATATCGCCCTTCTTGACATGGTCGCCTTCGTCAACCTTCAGCTCCAGGACGCGCAAGCCCTCGATTTCCGGGGAAACGAGAATCTCATCGCGTGGCACGAGCGTCCCGGTGACCATGACGGTCTCGATGAAGGCTTCCTGCGACACGCGCGCGACCGTCACGGCCGGGGGCAGGGGGCCTTCTTCGGCCTTGGCCGCTGTTGCCGTGTGTGAAGGGCCGAAGCCCGATGGATTGCTCAGGTGCCCGGTATAAAAGAGCCCGGCCACGACCGCGCCGATCAGGAGCACGGCGATCAGCAGCTTCAATTTCATTGGCGGGCCTCTTTGGCCATGGTGCTAGGGCTTTTCACGGGCGCGGCCACCGGCGCGCCCAGCAGCGTTTCAATCGTGTGCATCACGGCCGGTATCGTACGGGCCGCATCGAAGTTCGGATCGGTGGCCCGGCGCCAGAACAGACCGTCGCCGATGATCTCGAAGACGCGTGCGAGCGAGATGACGTCGAGCTCCGGATTGATGCGGCCTTCGGCCTTGAGGCGTTCGAACAGGGCCTCGAAGCTGGCGCTGCAGAACTCGTCTACCGAGCGGTAGATCTCGCCCACTTGCGGGTTGCGCGTGGCCTCGACGCCGATTTCAATGAACATCAGCTGCTTGTGGGCCGGCTCGTCGACGAAATAGTGCCGGGCCAGCGTGTTGAGCGACTGCACGACGTCACCGCTTTCTGCGAGATCGGCGAAACGGGCAGCGAAATCGGCGCGGTTGCGTTCGGCGATGCCGGCGATCAACGCTTCCTTGGAAGAGAAGTAGACATAGAGCGCGCCGGGGCTCACGGAGGCTTCCCTACAGATGTCCTGCATGGTGCAGCGATGGAAACCGGACCGGGCAAAGCAGTGCTCGGCGGCATCAAGGATATGTTCGCGGCGGGCGCGCTGGGTGTCTGGCTTGAGCTTGGGCATCGCGATCAATCTCGGCGGAGAGGACGACTAATAAAACGAATGATCGTTTTGTTTGCGGCGAAATTTTGATCAAGTCAAGGCCGGCCGGAACGTCGGAGGTGGCGTGGCTTTCGGGAGTGCTGGAGCCATGGCCACTGCCTGGACGGCGGCCTAGAATTTTGTCAGGAGGCTGATGCCGACGTAGGGGGATTGCTGCCGGTCGATCAGCAGGTCCGGGCTGTCGTCCAGATCCATGGCGATGCCGGCGGAGCCGGAGATCTCACCCTGCCCCCAGGCATACCGGAGGAAGGCGCCGCCACGGGCGTAGGCGCCGTTGAGGCTGACACCGTCAGTGGCGCGATTGTCGAGGTTCAACTCGGTGCCGATGGACCAGCCGCCGTCACCCAGACGGAAACCCGTGCGTGAGTTGACGCTGTAGGTGTCGTACGCGGTCGTGTAGCCGGCGTTGAGTGCCAGCCAATAGGGGCCGCCCGCATCGTACCAGAACTCGGCCTGGATCTTCGGCCCCCACGCAATGCCTTCCAGGGTTGCCGCGAATCCCGGAGAAGCGGAAACATCGTGTTCGACAAAGGCCAAGCCAGCAAAGGCCTTGGCCGTCAGCGGTCCCAGCTGAACAGAGTAGCCCAGAAGGGCGTCCGTGAACGTCACGCAGTCGGTAAATGCAACCGCTGCGAAGCGAACCGAGTTGTCGGGATCGATGCGAAGCTGATGACCCTCGTAACGATATTCGCCGTGGCCGGCGACGGCGCGCAATCGGAAGCCGTCGTGGTTGAGGTCGCCAAACGGCGCAGTGGTGCCTCCCAGATAGGCGAACCACGTATCTTGCGTGGCGTGAGCGCCGAGCCATAGTTCGTGCGAAGGATCCGCCTCTTGCGCCAAAGCGGAACCAACCTCGCCAGGACATGTGAGACCGGTCAGGAGGGCGATCACCCCTAACAGGGTAAAGCGGTCGTGTTTCCGCCAACGCAACACAACACAAACCTAAACGGAACAAGATGTGAACTAGCGAACACGCAATGATTAACTTCCGTATACATATGACGCTGACAGAACAATTGGTCAAATACTTTGTATTTACTATCTATGATTACATTAATCTCAAATATTCAATCTAAAATAGAAAATGCAGTCATCCACCGCAAAATGTCTTCGTCCAGCGAATCGGGGGTGCGGTCAATTGCTGAGCCGAACGCAAGGCACTATGGTGTCGCACATAAGTGCGGGTAAGCACGAAACTCGATTCTTTGCATTCGAGCCATAGGGAGACTGAGGGCAATGACGACTCCTTCGACGTCGCAGGCCAGTTCGGCTGGACCTTACTTCGCTCCGCTACACGCCTACTTCGGACACCTCGATACGATGGCGCAGAGCATGTCGCCCTTGAAGGGGATGGCGCGGGCACAACTCGAGGTCATGGGCTTCTTCAGCCGCAGGACGCAGGCCTATCTTGAGATCCCGTCGCGGCTACAACAGTGCCGCACGCCGCAGGATCTGCTGAACGAGCAGGCCAGGTTCTGGCAAACGGCGTTCGAACAGTACGCGGAGGCCGGGCGGCGCATGACTGAAGCCTGGGCGCAGGCGGGCCTGGCGTCCGGCTATGGTCAGCAGCCTGTGAAGGCCACGGCGCGCGACTACATCGACTTTGGTTCTGATGGCCGCAACGGCAGCAAGCCGCTGGCTAACGGACATGATCGCAAGGCCGCATAGTCCCGGTCGCTTGCGCTGAGGATCAGTGGGCGGGCGGCGTCAGGCTGCCCCTTACCTCTGCGCGTCATTTGCGGTGACTACTGGTCTAGGCCGCTAAGGCCTTCGGCGAAGCCGGCCAGCGAGATCGGAATGCCGATGCCGGCTTCCTCGGTCTGGAAGATCACGAAGATCGCCGTCTTGCCGTTCTTCAATTGGTCGACGAGCTTGTCGTCGGCCACCACCTGCGAATAGCACGTGAAACTGTTGCAGCGCAGAAACGGTGCGTTGCCAATGTCCTTGTCGTCGATCTTGAGGCCAACGCCGCGCGGCAACAACACGCCAAGCGGTGCAAACACGCGCAGGCGGCGTGAACCGTCGGCGAACTTCTGGAAATAGACCGTTAGGCCGACGTTGTTGCGGTCTTCCGCCATGACGGCCTGGACTAAGGCGCACACCTCGCTCTTGGCCCCGGGTGGTGGTGCTTTGCAGACCACCTGCCAATCGCCGTGCTGGGCCTTCACTGTCGCATCCTGGGCGGCGGCAGATGCCGCATAGACGCCGGCCGCGAGCACCGCCGTTGCCAACGCAATGCGACAGAACCGGCGCGCGATGCGGCGCGAGACAGCTTGGACGATGTCGTGCACGCGATTTCCTGACCGACCTAGTAAGGATAGAAAAATGATGACGGAGCGAGCGTGTCGTCTGTCAGCAATGAAAACGGCCGAAGTTGGGACACTGTGCGATGCGAAAACATGGCGCAATCGGAAGTTATGGCTTTCGTCGCGAAGTTTTGCCGCATAAGCTTGACTTGCCGTGATGAAGTCAGTTGTGCTGTGTGTGCATTTGGGGAGACTTCGCATTTCGTGAAGAAGGGACAGTGACCGGGGACCCGAACACCGGCTGCAGTCTCGTTGAACCAGGGACGGCAATAATAAGGTCGCGTCACGCTGGCGAGAAGCCGGCGGGCAAGCGGCCCGAAAACAATATTCGGGAGGAACCCGGCTTCGCCGGACCCAACTAGGAGCGGGAGAATGACGATACGTTACTGTGCGCTGGCGGCCTTTGTCATGGCTGCTGTCGTAGCGCTACTCGGCGTTTTTGACCCAGTCATGGCTGCAATGGGGCATTCACAGCCCGGGCAGATGATTATGCAGGATGCGGCGTCGCCAATCGCCGAAGAGATCCACGCCTTCTACGACTTCGTGAACATCATCATCATTGCCATCGCGGTCTTCGTCGCGCTGCTTATGGTCTACGTGATTTTCCGCTTCCGCGAGAGCGCCAACCCGGTTCCTTCGGTTACGACCCACAATACGCTCCTGGAAGTGGCCTGGACGGTTATCCCGATCTTTGTCCTGGTCGCCATCGCCATCCCCTCCTTCAAGCTTCTGCACAACCAGTACTCGTTCCCGAAGGCTGATGTGACAATCAAGGCTACAGGGAACGCCTGGTTCTGGTCGCACTCCTATCCGGACCAGGGCATCGAGGAATTCGTCTCCACCATGCTCGATGACGCGACCACCGAGGCAATGCGCGCCGAAGGCAAAGATGCCCCGCGGCTGTTGTCGGTCGACAACGAAGTCGTCGTGCCGCTCAACAAGGTCGTGCATGTTCTCGTGACGTCGAACGACGTCATTCACAACTGGACCATCCCATCGTTCGGCTCCAAGACCGACGCCGTTCCCGGCCGCGTAACCGCGACGTGGTTCAAGGCGACGCACGAGGGTGTGTTCCACGGGCAATGCTCGGAACTGTGCGGACTCAACCACGCCTTCATGCCCATCGTCGTGCGCGTCGTGAAAGACGACGTGTTCGCAAAATGGGTCGAGGCCAAGAAATCCGGCGACGATGCGAAGGTGAAAGCGGTCATCGGCGCGGCTGAGCAGGAGCTCAAGCTGCGCAACACGGTGGCCGACGCGAGCGCTGCTCGGTAACGCCTCAAGGTGGGACCGCTCCGCTCCGCGTTACCGCCTCGCCGCCTTCCAGGAAACACCCAAGTAACAAGGTCTCAAGACAATGGGTAGCACCGCACACGCAGACCACGCTCATGATCACGATCATGCGCCCACGGGGCTCAAGCGCTGGCTCTTTTCGACGAACCACAAAGATATCGGCACGCTGTACCTGATCTTCGCGATGGTCGCAGGCATCATCGGCGGCGCGCTGTCGGTGGGCATGCGTCTCGAGCTGGCAGAGCCCGGCATGCAGTATTTCGCCGATCCGCACATCTACAACGTGTTCGTGACGGGTCACGGCCTCATCATGGTGTTCTTCATGGTGATGCCCGCGATGATTGGCGGCTTCGGCAATTGGCTGGTGCCACTGATGATCGGTGCGCCGGACATGGCGTTCCCGCGCATGAACAACATCTCGTTCTGGCTGCTGCCGGTTGCCTTCGCCCTGCTGCTGACCTCGATGTTCGTTCCGGGACCTCCCGGCATGAATGGCGTCGGCGCCGGTTGGACGCTCTATGCGCCCTTATCGAGCCTTGCAGGCCACCCCGGCCCGGCGATGGACTTCGGCATTCTTGCTCTGCACGTTGCCGGTGCGTCGTCGATCCTGGGCGCCATCAACTTCATCACCACAATCTTCAACATGCGCGCGCCGGGCATGACCCTGCACAAGATGCCACTGTTTGTCTGGTCGGTGCTGGTGACGGCGTTCCTGCTGCTGCTGTCGCTGCCGGTTCTGGCCGGCGCGATCACGATGCTGCTGACCGACCGCAACTTCGGCACGACGTTCTTTGATCCGCGCGGCGGCGGCGACCCGATCCTGTATCAGCACTTGTTCTGGTTCTTCGGTCATCCTGAAGTGTACATTCTCATCCTGCCGGGCTTCGGCATGGTGAGCCACATCATCTCGACGTTCTCGCGCAAGCCGGTGTTCGGTTATCTCGGCATGGCCTACGCCATGGTCGCGATCGGCCTGGTCGGCTTCGTCGTGTGGGCGCACCACATGTATGCCGCCGGCATCAACGTCAACACGCAGGCCTACTTCGTATTCGCCACCATGGTGATCGCGGTGCCGACCGGCGTGAAGATCTTCTCGTGGATCGCGACGATGTGGGGCGGATCACTGCGCTTCACAACGCCGATGCTGTGGGCGCTGGGCTTCATCTTCCTGTTCACCGTCGGCGGTGTGACGGGCGTGATGCTGTCGAACGCCGGTGTCGACCGTGCGTTGCATGACACCTACTACGTGGTGGCACACTTCCACTACGTGCTGTCGCTGGGTGCCGTGTTCGCCATCTTCGCGGGCTGGTACTACTGGTTCCCGAAGATGAGCGGCTACATGTATTCCGAGTTCATCGGCAAGCTGCACTTCTGGATCACGTTCATCGGCGCCAACATCCTGTTCTTCCCGCAGCACTTCCTCGGGCTCGCAGGCATGCCGCGCCGCTATGTCGACTATCCGGATGCCTTCGCCTACTGGAACCACATCTCGTCGTGGGGCTCGTACATGACCGCATTCGGCACAGCGGTGTTCTTCTTCGGCGTGGTCTGGGCCTTCGTGCGCAAGGAAGTGGCCGCCGGCAATCCGTGGGGCGAAGGCGCCACGACGCTGGAATGGACGCTGCCCTCGCCGCCGGCCTTCCACTCTTACGAAGTGCTGCCGCGCATCAAGCCGACGCAGCATCACTAAGCTGCGGTCGACGGCATGACGACAAGCGGCGGGCGGAACACACCTAGAGTTCCGCCCGCCGCCTTCACGATCCGGAGCGGCAATGCCCGCGCTGGCGCAAAACGACAAGATCAAGCGGGCACACCCGCGAACTCACAGGGAAGCAGGAACCATGTCGGGCATCGGGGCCGATAGCGACGCCAGCGGGTTGGCCGAAACGCTGGAGCCATCCGTCGGCGATTTCGTCGAGCTGATGAAGCCGCGCGTGATGTCGCTGGTCATCTTTACCGCGTTGACGGGCATGGTGGCTGCGCCTGGCTCGTTGCATCCCATTCTGGCAGTCATTGCGCTGCTGATGATCGCCGTCGGGGCCGGTGCCTCGGGTGCGCTCAACATGTGGTACGACGCCGACATCGACGCGCAGATGGCGCGGACGGCGGCGCGGCCCATTCCGCGCGGACGTGTGACGGCGGACGAGGCGTTGACGTTCGGCACGATCCTGTCGATCGGCTCGGTGTTGACGCTGGGTCTCTTGGTCAACTGGGTGGCCGGTGCGCTGCTGGCGCTGACGATCGCCTTCTATCTCTTCGTCTACACGATGTGGCTGAAGCGCAGGACGCCGCAGAACATCGTGATCGGCGGTGCGGCCGGTGCCTTCCCGCCGATGGTGGGCTGGGCGGCAGTGACCGGTTCGGTGTCAATCGAGAGCGTGATCATGTTCATGATCATCTTCATCTGGACGCCGCCGCACTTCTGGGCCCTGGCGCTGTACCGCTGCCGCGACTACGAGCGCGCCGGCGTGCCGATGCTGCCGGTCGTGGCCGGCACCGACGAGACGCGCCGTCAGATCCTGATCTACTCCGTACTGATGGTGCTGGTTGCTGCTTCGCCGATCTACTTCGGCTTCGGCGGCATGACGTATGCCATCGCCTCTACCGTCGCCGGCGCAATCTTCCTGGCCCTTGCGGTCAACGTTTGGCGCGTGCGCGAAGGCCGGGCGGCCGACCAGGTGGCGCGGCGGCTGTTTCACTATTCGATCTTCTATCTGTTCCTGCTGTTCGCTCTGTTGTTGGGCGAGAGTGTCGTGACGCGTTTGATGGCCTAGGCGGAACACCGAACCGATGATGGAGCCCCAGTTGGCGGACGGTAACGACAACGAGAGCAAGGCAGCGCAGGCCAAGCGCCAGCGCATGCGCTCGGTCGCCATTGCCGTAGTACTGGCTTCGCTCGTGGCGCTGTTCTACGCGGCGACGATCGTGCGGATGGGCGGTCATGTGATGGAGCGGCCGCTATGAAAATCGGCCGAGACAACGCAGTCGCCCTGTCGTGCGTTGCGGCCGTGGTGTTCATGACGGGTGCGGCCTTCGCCGCCGTGCCGCTGTACAAGCTCTACTGCCAGGTGACCGGCTACGGCGGCACGACGCAGAAGGCGATCGAACCGTCGCACGTCATGCTCGATCGTATCATGACCGTGCGCTTCGATGCCAACGTCACGCCGGGCATGAAGTGGAAGTTCGAGCCGGTGCAGAAGACGATGGACGTCAAGCTCGGCGAGAACGCGCTGGCCTTCTATAGGGCCACCAACACGTCCGACAAAACGATCACGGGGACGGCTGCCTTCAACGTGGCGCCTGACGTTGCCGGGATTCACTTCAGCAAGGTGCAGTGCTTCTGCTTCAAGGAGCAAACCTTGGCGCCGGGCGAGACCGTGGAGATGCCGGTGAGCTTCTTCGTGGCGCCGGCGATCGCTAGTGATCCGGATGCTGCGCACCTGACGTCGCTGACGCTGTCCTACACGTTCTATCCGGTCGACACACCGCAGGATGCGGTGGCGGCCAAGCAGGGCAGCGAGCCGGGCAAAGGAAGTTGATTTGAAGCAGAGGGCGCCAGATCGGCGCGGTCTGCGACGAGACTGTTGAATTGGGTGGAAACACACGACCAAGGGACGACGGAGAAGAAGATGGCCGATACGCACGCCAAGCATCATGACTATCACCTCGTAGACCCCAGCCCGTGGCCGCTGGTGGCATCGGTCGGCGCCCTGTTCATGGCATTCGGCGCGATCATCTGGATGCGCTCGATGGGCGGCGGCGAAGGCCTGTTCGGCGTCACCGGTCCGTGGGTGTTCGCTGCGGGCGCGGCGACCGTCATTGCCGTTGCATATCTGTGGTGGCGCGACATCATCATCGAAGCCCACAAGGGCGATCATACGCCGGTCGTGCAATTGCACCTGCGCTACGGCATGATCCTGTTCATCGCTTCGGAAGTGATGTTCTTCGTCGCCTGGTTCTGGGCCTATTTCGACGCCTCGCTGCTGCCGGGTGACGTGCACAAGCTGCAGAACACCAACGAACTGATCGGCATGGTGAAGCGCAATGAGCTGCTGGGTGGTATCTGGCCCCCGGTTCCCGTCGAGACGACGGAAGCGCCGGTGCCCGGCAGCTTCAAGGCGACGTTCGACCCCTGGGGCTTGCCGCTGGTCAACACGCTGGTGCTGCTGCTCTCGGGTGCCACGGTTACCTGGGCACATCACGCACTGCTTAAGAACCAGCGTGGCCAGCTGATCCTCGGCCTCATCTGCACGGTCGCGCTCGGCGCGCTGTTCACCGTGCTGCAGGCGATCGAGTACGGGCATGCGGCCTTCAGCTACGCCGGGCACATCTACGGCTCGACGTTCTTCATGGCGACCGGCTTCCACGGGGCGCACGTGCTGATCGGCACGATCTTCCTGTTCATCTGCCTGCTGCGGGCGATGAAGGGCCACTTCACGCCGAAGCAGCACTTCGGCTTCGAGGCGGCGGCCTGGTACTGGCACTTCGTCGACGTGGTCTGGCTGTTCCTGTTCGCCTGCGTCTATGTGTGGGGTGCGGGCGCGCATACCGGCGCGGCCGGCGGGCACTAAGGCCAGCTGCGCGGCGCATTGGCGCTAGGTTTCAAGCGGGGCGGTCCTCAGGGCTGCCCCGATTGGCTTTCAGGAAGGTGCAATCGCGATGGCCCAGCCGCAGGTGTCACCCGTCACGGCCGCCATCGGCGGGCGTTGTCCGCGCTGCGGGCAGGGCGCGCTGTTCCGGCAGGTGCTCAATCTGAGGGAACGCTGCAGCGCCTGCGGGCTCGACTACAGGTTCATCGACACCGGCGACGGGCCAGCCGTGTTCGCCATCTTCATCCTCGGCTTCCTGATGATGGGATCGGCACTGTACGTGGAATTCACCTACGAGCCGCCGGTGTGGGTGCACGTGCTGGCGTGGGGGCTGCTGACTCCGCTGGTCGCCATCGCGCTGCTGCGGGTGATCAAGGGCGCCCTGATCGGCCAGCAGTTCAAGCACAAAGCCGAAGAAGGGCGCCTGGGCCAGGACTAGGCGTTTAGCGAAGGGTCGTTGGGCCGCCATGTTGATGACACTGCGTCGGAGCGGGTTTCTGGGATCGGCCATCGCCACGATGGTGGCGTTCGCCATGCTGATGGCGCTTGGCACCTGGCAGATGCAGCGCAAGGCGTGGAAGGAAGGCCTGCTGGCGCAGATCGCCGAGCGCACGCACGCGCCGCCGGTGCCGCTCGCCCATGTTCTGTCGAACATGTCGGCCACGTTCGAGACGCCGTACGATCCGGAATACATGCACGTCAGCGTCAACGGTCGTTTCCACTATGACAAGGAGCAGTTCTTGTGGGCGCCGGATCCGGACGCGGGGCCCGGGTACCACGTCTACACGCCGCTGGAGATCGCGCCGAACAGGGTGGTCTGGGTCAACCGCGGCTTCGTGCCGATGGACAAGAAGGCGCCGGAGACGCGGCCGGCCGGGCAGGTTGCCGGCGACGTGACGGTCGTCGGCCTGGTGCGTCAACCAATCTCCGACAGGGACAAGGGCACGTTTACGCCGGACAACGAGCCCAAGCACCAGATGTACTACTGGAAGTCGCTGACCGAGATGCATGACGCCGCATTCGGGAGAGCCAGCATGGAGAAGGCGCCGGTCTTCATCGACGCGGACGCCGAGCCGGCCAATCCCGGTGGGCTGCCGAAGGGCGGAGTGACGCTCGTCGACCTGCCGAATCGGCACCTGGAGTATGCGATCACCTGGTACGGGCTGGCGGCCACGCTGCTGGCGATCTACGCGGCGTTCGTCGTGACGCGGGTGCGGCGCCCAAAGAGCGATCCAAATTAGCCAGAAATTCGTTGATACGGCTAAGTAATCCTGATTCGCCGTCCAATTCCGCCCTGATCTGCGCTAGGTTGCGGACGAACGGTCTGCTTCGTTTGAATCCGCCGGCCGCGCAAAAATTTGGAGCTCAGTTGACGTGAACTACATCTCGACACGCGGCGAGGCGCCGGTGCTTGGCTTTGAGGACGTGCTGCTGGCCGGGCTTGCCCGCGACGGTGGCCTCTATGTGCCGGAAACCTGGCCCACGCTCGACGCCAAGACGATTGCCGGTTTCGCCGGCCGGAAATTCGCTGACGTGGCGGTCGACATCGTCAGCTTGTTCGCTGGCGGTGCCATCCCGCGCCATGAACTGGAGCGAATGGCGGATGCCGCCTATGCGAGCTTCGGGCATGCGGCGGTGACACCGCTGACGCAGATCGACCACGACCGCTTCGTGCTGGAGCTGTTCCACGGGCCGACGCTGGCGTTCAAGGACGTCGCCATGCAGTTTATCGCCCGGCTGATGGACTACGTGCTGCAGAAACGCGGCGCGCGCGCCACGATCGTCGGTGCGACCTCTGGCGACACGGGCGGCGCTGCCGTGGACGCCTTCGCCGGCTCGCCGCGGCTCGATGTCGTGATCCTGTTCCCGGAAGGCCGCGTTTCCGACGTGCAGCGGCGCATGATGACGACGCCCGTCGACGACAACGTGCACGCCGTCGCCATCAAAGGCACGTTCGACGACTGCCAGGCACTGGTGAAGGGCCTGTTCAATGACCACACGTTCCGCGACCAGGTGGCCCTGACGGGTGTGAACTCAATCAATTGGGCGCGCATCGTCGCACAGGTGACGTATTACTTCGCGGCGGCGACTAGCCTCGGCGCACCGCACCGGCCCGTGACGTTCTCGGTGCCGACCGGCAATTTCGGCGACATCTTTGCCGGCTATGTGGCGCGGCGCATGGGCTTGCCGATCGACCGGCTGATCATCGCCACCAACGACAACGACATCCTGAGGCGCGCGCACGATAGCGGCGTCTACGAGATGCAGGGCGTGCTGGCGACGACGTCGCCGTCGATGGACATTCAGATCTCGTCGAACTTCGAACGCTACCTGTTCGAGGCTTCCGGGCGGGATGCTTCACGGGTGCGGGCACAGATGAACGGGCTCGCGCAAGGCAAGCGCTTCGATCTCGGCCAGCAGGCGGAGGCGATGCGCAAGGACTTTGCAGCGTTCTCCGCCAGTGAAAGCGAGGTGGCGCAGGCCATCCGCCATGTCGCTGTGGAGAGCGAGTACCTGATGGATCCGCACACGGCGTGCGGCTGGGTGGCGCTCAAGAAGGCGGGCCGCGGGGGTGGCGCGCCGGGCGTGGTGCTGTCGACGGCTCATCCCGCCAAGTTTCCCGATGCCATGGAAGACATCACCGGCAAGCGGCCGGTGCTGCCGGACCGGCTGTCCGCCCTGATGACGGACGAGGAACGGTTTGCGTCGCTTCCTAATGATCTGGCAGCGGTGAAGCAATTCGTGTTGAGCACGGCGCGGGCCGTATCTGAGGGTGCGGCATGACGATCGAGATCACGACGCTCGGCAACGGGCTGCGCGTCGTTTCCCACGAGATGCCCCACCTGGAGACGACGTCCTTGGGTATCTGGGTCGGCGCTGGCGCGCGTGATGAGACCGAGGCGCAGAACGGCATCTCGCATCTGCTGGAGCACATGGCGTTCAAGGGCACCAAGACGCGCAGCGCCCGCGACATCGCCGAAGAGATCGAAACCGTCGGCGGCGAGCTGAACGCGGCGACCGGGCCCGAATCGACGGGATATTTCGCACGCGTCCTGGCCGGCGACGAGGGCGTCGCGCTGGAGCTGCTGGCGGACATTCTGCAGAACTCGCAATTTTCCGCGGGCGAATTGAAGCGCGAACGTGAGGTGATCATCCAGGAGATCGCCGGTGTGCGCGACAGCCCAGAGGAGGTCGCGATCGACCTGCTGCACGAGGCGGCCTATCCGAGCCAGGCCATGGGCCGGTCGATCCTCGGCACGCCGGCCAGCCTCGGCTCCATCAAGCCTCAGCAACTCAAGGATTTTTCGCGGATGCACTATGCACCCGAGAACATGGTTCTGGCTGCCGCAGGCGGGGTTTCGCACAAGGCCTTTCTCCGCCACGCTGAAGCCCTATTCGGCGGGCTCAGTGCGCAAAAGCGTACTGTTGGCGAGGCGGCGGTCTACAAAGGTGGGACGCGCGCATTCGCCAAGCCGTTTGAGCAGTGCCATCTCATTATCGGCTTCGAAGGCCCGTCGTACCTGGACGAGACGTTCTTTGCCGCTCAGGTCGCGTCCGGCATCCTGGGTGGGGGGCTCTCGTCGCGTCTGTTCCAGGAGGTCCGAGAGAAGCGGGGCCTGTGCTACTCTGTCGAGTCGTCGGCATGGGGGATGAGGGACACGGGCATGTTCGTAATTCAGGCGGCCACGGGGGCCGGCACCATGACCAAGCTGACCGACGTGATTTGTGCCGAGCTGAAGGATCTGGGCGCCAAGGGTCCATCGAAGGCGGAGATGGCGCGCGCCAAGGCACAAATGAAGGCCGGCCTGCTGATGAGCCTTGAAAGCTCATCGGGACGCGCAGAACAAATGGCCCGCCAGCTGCTGACCTACGATCGCCTGTTGACCACGCAGGATCTGGTTGAGCGCGTCGACGCCGTCACCGGCAAGCAGGTGCGGACGTTCGCCGAGAAGGTTACAACGGGGGTTCCATCGGTTGTCGTTGTTGGCGCGGGCAGTCGCTCGAAAGATCACGCCGCCTACGCGGCGCAACGCGCAAGAACGTGAGCGGAGTCCGAACACACCCATGGCATTTCTGCGGTCAGGCCTCATCCCGGAAGGGGCCCAGTCCCTCGAGGGACGGGGCATCTGGCTGCGTCCTCCACACATGAACGACTATGGTGCGTGGGCCCAGTTGCGGGCGCTGTCACGCGAGCACCTGAAGCCGTGGGAGCCGCTGTGGCCGCGCGACGAGCTGACACGCAGCTCGTATCGGCGCCGCCTGCGCCACTATCAGCGCGAAATGCGCGAAGATCTCGGGTACAGCTACTTCATCTTCAATCGCGACGACGACTTGCTGGGCGGCATCTCGCTGTCCAACGTGCGCCGTGGCGTGACGCAATCGGCGTCGCTCGGCTATTGGCTGGGCTTGCCGTTCGTTCGCCGAGGCCACATGTCGGCCGCCGTGCAGGCGCTGCTGCCACACGCGTGCCATGCCCTCAAACTGCATCGCATTGAGGCGGCGTCGCAGCCCGACAATGCGGCGTCGATGCGCGTTCTGGAGCGGTGCGGCTTCGTGTCGGAGGGCCACGCGCGCAAGTACCTCAAGATCAACGGCGAGTGGCAGGACCACGTGCTGTATGCCTTTCTCGCCGAGGATCTCAAAATGGGGGGCGTCGCGACGTGATGCACCTTCGCGCCCTTGTTCGCACTCTGGGTCTGGCGATGCTGCTGGCGGTGACGCTGGTCATCGGGTTCAGTGCGCCGGCGCTCGCGCTCAAGCCGATCGTGCTCGATCCCAACCAGGACCGCGTCGAGATCACGACGCTGGGCGACCTCTATGAGTCCCATAGCGACAGCTTGCAGGTCGAGACGGCGGCGGGTGCAGACGGCACGACGGATCGTGTCTCGGTGCCGGCGACGACGGCGGGTACCAGCCCGAATTGGATGGTGTTCGCTCTGACCAATCCGACCGAGAACGCCATCGAGCGCTGGATCACGGCAGACCGTTACACCGTGGCCGGTTCGGGCGCCATCTGGCCGGATCTCGATGCGCGGCGCATCGAGAACGTCACGCCGACGATGGGTTTTGCCGCCGAACGCGTGAAGAGCGAACGTGCCGACGTATTCCGCATCACGATCGAGCCGGGACAGACCATCACGTATGTGGTGGAGCTGGCGTCCGACCGTTTTTCGCGCATCAATTTGTGGAAACCGCTGGAGTACGAGCTGAAAGTTCGTGATCGGCAGCTGTTCAACGGCATCATGCTGGGCCTTACCGGCCTTCTGGCGATTTTCCTGACGTCGATCTTCGCCGCCAATCACAAGCTCATCTTTCCGGCGTCTGCGCTGGTCGCCTGGTGCGTGCTGGCCAACCTGTGCGTCGACTTCGGCTTCTTCCACAAGCTGTTCCAGCTGAGGCCGGAGGACAACGCCATCTATCGTGCCGCGGCTGAGTCGGCGCTGGCGGCGAGCCTTCTCATTTTCACGCACACGTTCTTGCGACTTGGAACGCTGCCGGCGCTGATCCGCATGATCATCACGGTGTGGATGGTGGGGCAGTTGAGCCTGATCGGGCTGGCGGTCATCGATCCGCGACTGGCGGCGACGTTTGCGCGGCTATCCTTCCTGGCGTTGGGGCTGGTGGGCTCGGCGGTCATCCTGTTACTGGCGTTGCGCGGGCAGGATCGCGCCATGTCTCTGGTGCCGCCGTGGGTGATGTTCTGCGTCTGGCTGTTCGGTGCTGCCGTGGTTCTCAACGGCCGCGTCTCGGGTGACATCGCGGTGTCGTCGCTGGTGGCGGGACTGGTACTGGTGCTGCTGCTGATCGGCTTCGTCGTCACGCAGTTTGCGTTCCGTACGCGCGATGCCGGCCTCACGCTGGCGCCGACCGAAGCGCAGTTGCGTTCGATCGCCATCGACGGTGCGGGCGCTGCCGTGTGGGAATGGAATGCGCGACGCAACGCGGTCAAGGTGAGCCCCGTCGTCGAGGAGATCCTCGATCTCGGTCCTGGCACCCTGTCGGCCAAGGCCGACGAGTTCATCGCCTTCCTGCATCCGTCGGACCGGGAGCGCTTCCGGCTGATGCTGTGGTCGATCCAGGAGCGGGCCGGTGGCAAGATCCGCACGGATCTGCGCTTGCGTCACTCCGACAACAGCTACCGCTGGTTCGAGATCGAGGCGGCGAGCGTACCCCAGGACGAGGATCGACAGGTTCGCTGCGTGGGGCTCATGCGCGACATCACCGACGCCAAGCGGGCGCACGAGCGGCTGCTGCACGACGCGGTGCACGACAGCCTGACGAGCCTGCCGAACCGGGCGCTGCTGGTCGACCGCATTAAGACGGCAGGTATGCGGGCGAAGTCGGACCGCAGCATTCGTCCGACGCTGTTCTTCATCGACATCGACAAGTTCAAGAGCGTCAACACGTCGTTCGGGCTCGTGGTCGGCGACAGCCTGCTGCTGACGGTGGCGCGGCGCCTGCAGCGGCATCTGTCGCCGCAGGACACGCTGGCGCGCGTCGGCGGCGATCAGTTCGCGATCCTGTCGCTGCTGGACCAGGATGCGCAGGAACTCGCGTCGCTGGCCGAACGCGTTCGCCGCTCGCTCAGGTCGCCGGTCAAGATGGCGGGACAGGATATCGTGCTGACAGGGTCGGTCGGCGTGGCCGTGTTCAACGGCTCGGACGAGGCGGATCAGGATCTGCTGAAGGATGCCGAAGTCGCGATGTACCGCGCCAAGCGCGGCGGGGCGGATCGCATCGAGATCTTCAAGCCGGAGATGCGGTCGGACCGCGACGAGCGGCTGGCGATCGAGGCGGATCTGCGCAAGGCGGTGGAAAAGAACCAGCTCAAGTTCCTCTACCAGCCAATCTACTACCTGCCGACGGAAGAGCTGGCAGGTTTCGAGACGCTCGTGCGCTGGGAGCATCCGAAGGAGGGCCTGATCAATCCGTCGGCGATCGTGCCGGTGGATGCGGACAGCGATCTCGTCGCCAAGCTCGGCTCGCACGTGCTGATGCGGGCGGCGCGGGATGCCTCGGCGTGGAACAAGGAGCTGGCGCGGCCGGACCAGCCGCTATTCGTGTCCGTCAATATTGCGAGCCGGCAGATGTTCCGGCAGGTGCTGGTGCAGGAGGTGCGCCACATCATCGGCCAGGGTGTCGTGCCGAAAGGGGCGCTGAAGCTCGAAGTCGCGGAAAGCCTGGTGATGGAAAATCCCGAGCAGGCGGCCGAGATCCTGGAGCAGTTGAAGGCGGCCGGCGCGGACTTGCTGCTGGACGACTTCGGCACCGGCTACTCGTCGCTGTCGTATCTCGGGCGTCTTCCGTTCGAGTCGATCAAGCTACAACGCGAGCTGGTGCAGGCGAGCGGCGGGCGGGACGGCAACGGCGAGGGCGTCGTCCGCTCCATCGTGGCGATGGCGCGAGAACTCAACAAGAAGGTCGTCGCCGAGGGCGTGGAGGCGGAAGAGGACGCCGCGTTCCTGCGCTCGGCCGGATGCGAGTATGCGCAGGGCTACTACTACGGCGATCCGGTGCCGGATCGTGACGTGGTGCAGATGCTGCGGCGCGTGCGCAGTTCGGAGCGCCGCATGAAGCCGCGTGGCATGTTCCGGCCGAAGGGCAAGCGCAAGCAGGACGGCGGGCCGCAACAAACCGCCGAGGTGGTGCCGATCGCCGCCGCGGCGCCGCCGCCGCGCAACGTGGCGGGCGAACGCCGCCCGAACGGTGCTGCCGCCTCTCGGCCGATGCCGCCGGTGCAGCCCGGACTTCTGCCTGATCCACGCGCGAACGGCGATGGCGTGCAGGCGCCGCGGGGTGGGCGACTACGCTCGGGTGCAGACCGGCCCGCGAACGCCGGCGCCCCGCCGCTGCCGCAAGCCAACGGACGATCGTCTGGTCCGGGCGGCGTGCCGCCTCCGCTGCCGGGCGCCGCTGCGGCCCGCGCCGGCGGCCCGCGCAGCAATGGGCCGGTCGGCCAGCCGCCCGCCGGATCATCACGTGCGACCAACCCACCGTTGCCGATGTCGCCGGGTGCTCCACCTCAGATGCCTGGAGCCAACGGGGCAGGCGGCAATGGCGCCGTTGCAGGCGCCGCGCCCGCTAACATGTTTGCCAATAACGGATCAGGTTCACCGCCGGGCCAGTTGATGGCACCGTCAGGTCTCCAGACCGACCCGTTACCTTTGACATCACCACCTTCGGGGCCACCGCCGATGCCGGGTTCGGCGCGGCCAGCGATGCCCCCGTCGACAATCCAGTCTCCGCCATCGGTGGCGCCGTCCACACCACAGCCGCCGCAGGCGCAAACGATCGGCGAAGCCTGGCCGCCGCCGGCTGCGGCGTTTGCCAGCAATGCATCAGGGCGTCCGCTGCAGTCGCCGCCGCCTCCCCAATCGCGTGCTACGGGACTGGTCCCGCCACCGACGCCGCCAACCGCGCCAGCTCCGGTCGGTGGGCCGCCGCCAATACCGGCCGCCGCGTTCGCACCACCGCCACCGCCCGAGGCACCTGAACCGTCCGCGGCACCACCCCTGCAGGCGCGACCCATCCCACCGCCTCCTGCGGTGGCACCGGTCGTCGCGAACGGCCCGCCGAAACCGGTGCAGCCGCAGCCAGACTTCTCCAAGCTGCCGCCGGCCATCGCCGAAAGCTTGGCGCGTCTTGCCGGCATCGAAGCGCCGCCGCGCAAGGACAAAGCGGGTTAGCGATTTTGTTATTGCGGGGGTGCGGCGGCGTCAGGCGTGGCCGGCGTCGTTGACGAGGTGCGAGGGATCGATGCCGATCTTGGCAAGGGCCCGCGTGTACTTGTTGTCGATATCGTCGTCGAACAGCAGGCCGTTGTCGGCAGGGCAATGCAGCCAGCCGTTGGCCTGGATTTCCGTTTCGAGCTGGCCTGCGGCCCAACCGGCATAGCCGAGGGCAAGGATCGATCGGTCGGGGCCCTTGCCGTGGGCGATGGCCTTGAGGATATCGATCGTCGCCGTCAGGCTGACGCCATCGTCGATGGCCAGCGTGGAGTTGGTGGCGAAGTAGTCGGCGCTGTGCAGCACGAAGCCGCGCCCGGTCTCGACCGGGCCTCCCATGTAGACCTGCCGTTCGAGGATGTCGTTGGGCACTCCGTCTTCCGAGGAATTCGTGACAATGCCCAGCCGGTCCAGCAGATCGGGGAAGCTGATATGGTCGGCGCGGTGGTTGATGATGAGGCCCATGGCGCCATCTTCGGAGTGGGCGCACAGATAGATCACGGAACGCGCAAAGCGGCGGTCGCTCATCAGCGGCATGGCAATAAGGAGCTGGCCGTCGAGATACCCGGTACTGCCGCGTTTGCGCTTTGATTTCACAGTCTTCATACCGTCAAAGATAGCCGCTAGGCGCAGGGCCTGTGAAGCCGACAATTCGACCAGTGCGGCAAAATTTATTAGACTTCTAGCCGCGGTTCCCAGCCAGATAAAGCCAATCGCGCGTAAAAGTGATCGTCAATGCTGTCTTGGTCAGGATCGCCCATGGTGCACGCCTTCCGCCTTATTTTTGGGCTTGTCGTAATCGCGTCGGCCGTGGCCGGGCCGGCGGCCGCGCAGACCGTTGCGTCGCCATGGGCCGACCATGAGCGGGCGCAGACACGACTGGTCGTGGGCGAGAGCGCCGGCCGGCTGGTCGCGTTCGTCGAGATCCAGATGCCCGAAGGATGGAAGACCTATTGGCGCAATCCGGGTGACGCGGGCGGGCTGCCGCCGTCCTTCGATTTCGCCCAGTCGGAAAACGTGACGGCCGCCCGCGTTCTCTATCCCGCGCCGAAACGCCTGTCGGACCGGGCCGGGGACACGATCGGCTACAAGGATCGCGCGGTGTTTCCCGTCGAGATCGATGCGGCCGCGAAGGATAAGCCGGTACGGCTGCGGCTGGCCTTGCATTTCGGCGTCTGCCGCGAGATCTGCGTGCCGCTGGAGGCGAGCCATGATCTCGTGGTGCCGCCAGGCATGGTCGGGGCGGCCGACGGTGTGTTCGCCGAGGCGCTGGGACACGTGCCGCGGACGATGGCCGATGCCAAGCCGGGCGACCCCAAGCTCGTGCGGGCGCAGGTCGACTCATATGAAGCTCCGGCGCAAATTTCCTTCAGCGGAACGTTTCCGGGGGGCGCGAAGGACGCCGACTTGTTCATCGAGGCGCCGGAGGGGCTCTACGTGCCGATGCCGAAGCGCACCGCCGGAGACGGTGATACCGTCACGTTCGAGGCGGCGATCGCCAGTCCGGCGGAACTGAAGCAGCTCCTGGGCAAGCCGCTGAAGATTACAATGGTGGGCGCCTCGGGACAGTCCGAGGCCATTGTGACCGTCAAATAGCCGGTAGAGGTTGCTCTACCATGGCCGCGGCGCTATGGCTCTGCCGACACTCTGCTGGGAGATCAAGCGATGGCGATTGCGGTTGGCGACAAGCTGCCGGACGGACAGTTCACGGTGATGGGCAGTGACGGCCCGACGCACACGAGCGTCAGCGCGGTATTCGCGGGCAAGAAGGTCGCCCTGTTCGCGGTGCCGGGCGCTTATACGCCGACATGCCACCTGAAACACATGCCCGGCTTCGTGCAGCGCTTCGACGAGTTGAAGGGCAAGGGCATCGATACGGTGGCCTGCATCGCCGTGAACGACATTTTCGTCCTCGACCATTGGTCGAGCGAGGTCAACCCGGGGGGCAAGATCCTCATCCTCTCCGACGGCAGCGCGGCCTTCACGAAGGCGATCGGCCTGGACATCGACCTGGGCTCGCGCGGGTTCGGTATTCGCTCCAAGCGTTATGCGATGCTGGTCGATGACGGGGTGGTCAAGACATTGAACGTCGAAGACATTCCTCCCGACCATGACAAGTCGAGCGCGGAGACGCTGTGCTCGCTGATCGACCGCGCGCTGTAGTGTTAACCCCACTTCGTGCGGCCGGCGCGTTTCGCCGCGAAATCCACTCCTTTAGCTGATTGCCTAGCGGCGACCTACTGGGCTAGCCTCAAGGCTCATGGGGTGAGGGAGACATCCAGTGGATCGCGTTGAAAACGCTGCCAGTCTTAACGCTGCGAGCTTGGGCAACGACCTGCTGAGCCTGAAGGATCTCGCGGACCGTCCAGCACGGACGTCGGAAGAACTTGCGGGCATTCTGCAGCACATCTACTGGACGGTGTACGACGTCGACCTCAATCGCTACGACGCGGTGGAGACGGCGAAGGTTGCCCCGTTTCTCATGCAGACGATCTTCGAGCTGCGCATGGCGCTGCGCAATCGCATCATGGACTGGGGTAGCCGACGCCTATTGACGCTGCAGGCGGAATCTTCGCTGCGCGACGTGTTTCGCATCGCGCGCTACGGCTCCGACATGCTGGGCGAACTGGCGATCGGTTTCGATCGCTTCGGGCGAACGGGCAAGGGCCGCCGCATGTTCACCGGCACGGAGCACAATACGCTGGTCAACCCGGCTTACTACTCCGCCCAGGACATCCCGTTTCGCTCTGGCGACGTGCTGCTGATGCGTGGCAGCGCCTTCAACAGTGCCGCCATCGCCCGCATCGGTGATGTGGACACGCAGTTCAGCCACATCGGGTTGATCCACGTCGACAGCGACGGACATCATTCCGTCGTCGAGGCGTTGATCGAGGACGGCGCGGTGATCACGCCGCTCGAGCATGCGCTCGACTGCGGGGTTGGCCGGGCCGTGCTCTACCGATGCAAGGACGGTGAGTTGGCGCGACGCGCTGCCGACCTGATCCATGAACACGTCAAGCGGTCGCACGCGGCGCTCGGCCGGCGCATCGTCTACGACTTTACGATGCAGCTTGAAGGCTACAAGAAGCTGTTCTGCTCGAAGCTCGTCCGGCAGGCGTTCGACATGGCTAGCAACGGTGCCGTCATGGTTCCGGCCTTCACGACGCGGCTGCACATGAACAATCGCGACTTCTTCGATCGCATCGGCGTCACGGCGGAGGAGACGTTTGCGCCCGGCGACATCGACCTCGATCCGCGCTTCGATCTCGTGGCGGAATGGCAGGATTACCGCCTGACGTCGACGCTGCGGTTGCAAGATATGCTGATGACCAAGCTGCTGGAATGGATGGAGAGGCACGGTTACGTGTTCGAGGAAGACGTGGTGATCCGGCTGGTGGCGCTACTGGGACAGGGTTCGAGCCTGCTGTCGGAAGATGCTAAGACGATGATTTCCAGCGTCGTGCCGAAGGTGCCGCGCAATATGAGCCGGCGGACGATCGCCACGATCGCGATGCTGCACCGGACGGGCGAGGAATTATTGGGGCCGCTCGACGCGCTGGAGCAGAATACCATCCGCAACACGGGCCGGCCGCTGCACCCGCGCGACATTTTCGAGCATCTGGAGCGGGTGCGGGAGATCCAGAACGGTCGGATCGGCTATCTGGTCGAGCCCCGCGCCCGGGCGGCCTGAGGCTCGACGTAACGATCAGTTCGCTGCCGACTTCATCGATGACTTGCGCCGGTCGACTTCGGCCTGGGTCACTTCACCACCAGCGATCAGCGCGTTAACACAGCGCTTGGACAGTCGGGGGCCGACGGCGCGCATGCAGGAGCGTACGGCCGGGGTGCCTATGGCATGCTGGCTGCAATTGGCCAGATAGTCGGTCATGCAGGCCATTTTCACGGCGATGCTGACGGCGGATGCGGGGGCTGCCTGCAGCGTCATGGCGGAAGCAAGGGCGGCCAGCGAGAACGCGATGGTGCGGGTCATGGCGTAATCCTCTTGGGTCAAATGGGTTCGTCTTGACCCCAAGATGCCCCAGCCGGGCGCGGCGGCCAGTTCCGTATGGAACTCAGCGAAGAATTTCAACGCATTGCGCTGCAACATTTCTGTTAACGGCCGGTTCGACGGAATCATTTGGGTGAGCCGTTTATCTCCACGAAGCGGATGCATCGCTGCCTTTCCCCCGAACGATGAGTGGAGCAACCCCATGAAAACTATGTCACGCGGCCTGGCCCTGGCCTTGCTGATCGGCGTCTCGCCAGCGGCCGTCCTCGTTGCCCAAGCGGCACGCGACGGCGGCTGGAAGATGAGCCCCGAGGCGCGCGAGCGCCTGCAGGAGGGCAAGATCGCCTCCGCCAAGGCGACGCTCAAGCTGACGGCCGAGCAAGAGAAGCTGTGGGCACCGATCGAAGAGCAGGTGCGCACCATGTACAAGGAACGCGCGGAAAAGCGCGCCGAACGCCAGAAGCGCCGCGAAGAACGCCGCGCTGAGCGCGAGAAGGGCGGAGACCAGAAGACGGCCGAGACGCGTCAGCGACCGAACGTTGCCGAGCGATATGAACGCATTGCCAAGCGCATGAGTGATCGTGCCGACAAGATGAAGGCGTTCTCGTCGGCGTTCAGTCCGTTCTATGCCTCGTTGACCGACCAGCAGAAGGAAGTCGTTGGCCCGGCGATGCGCGAGTTGCGCGTGGCTCAGCTTGGCGGGGGGCACCGCGGCTGGGGCCATCGCGGCGGCGGCTGGCATGACGGCGGCTGGGGTAAGCGCTGGGGTGGTCACCACGACCGCGGCGGAGATGACCGTGGCCGCGATGGTGGTCAGGACGATGGCCCGAAGGCCAATGACGGCCCTGATGGCGGCGGCGCTCCCAACGACGAGTAGTAACGCACTTTATTCCCTGAGTGCGGTGAGCCGGGCCTTCGTGCCCGGCTCATTTTCGTTTTCCGTGGAGCGGTTGCCTATTCGGGCTGATTGAGTTCGCGAAGAACCTTGAGCCGCTCCTGGTACTTCGATTCAAGGCACGTCACGTCGCCACCGCAGGCGTTGCGCTGGCGCAACCAGTCGCGCTGCTCGTTGCGAAATTTGGCGACGTCCGCCTCCGTGCCGCCCTCCGCCTCGGACGTGATATTCGTGACGCGCACGTTGAACTGCAGGTTCAACTCGGCGTCGAGGCCGAGGAGGGTGGAGTTGGCGCACACCATGTTCTCGGCATCGTTGCCGCGCTTGTCGCAGGAGCCGGACGCCTTTGCGGCGGCCCGTTTCGCTTCAGTTGGGCACATCTGGTAGACGTCGGGGCGGGCAACGCCCTTGGCGCAGAGGATGCCGCCCCACATGTAGCCCTTCGTGTCGTGGGTGGGGCCGTACCAGATTTTGAACCAGGGATAGCCGTTGTCGAGGTCGGAGGTGACGCCCATCAGGGATACGGTCTCGCCCTCGGCCAGGCTCGTCTGCTTCTTGTAGGATTGCCCCGGACCGCTGCGGACGATGCCGCCCCAGGTGCCGGCTTCAACGGGGAAGTCGTTGTTTGCAGCTACGGGCTCTGCCTCAGGTTCCCTTGGCGGCGGGGCGTTGGTTGCGGGGCCGCCGGTCAGCTTCTTGACGTAGGCGCGCGCCAGGTCGGCGTGGAAGCCTTTCGGGTAGTTCGCCAGGAACGCGTCCCAGGCGTCGACGGTGCCGAGTTCCTTGGCAGCTTCGAAGGCTTGCTTTTCTGCTGTAGGTTCCGCTGCTAGCGCGGCGCCCACTATCGGCGCGCTGACGTCAGGATTGGCAGCCAGCGTGGCGAACGCCGCAACCAGCAAGGCAATGCGCTGCAGGCCGATCATCGACATCTTCGTGAGCCCGCGGGTTGGAGAGGGCCGTCATGGCGGTAACCGCTAGAAGGCTTGTTCCGCGAAGTGCTGTCAATCGGCCAGATGCACCGGCGGACGGACCATCCGCGAACGCTGAAAAGTACCGATCAAATCCCCTCATCGGGGATGCACAGCACGCGGCCGCAGGCCTTGCAGTGCACAGCGTCCTGGTCGTGGCGCTGCAAGCCGCAGTCAGGGCAGGGGAAGCGCACCTTGTGCGGGCGGAACAGGACCTGCGCCAGGCGCAGGAATAACGTTACGCCCGCGATCATGATCGCGACGGAAATGAGCCGGCCGAGCGAGCCTGGCAGCGTGACGTCGCCGTAGCCGGTGGTCGTCAGCGATGTGATCGTGAAGTAGAGCGCGTCGACGTAGTTGGCGATCTGCGGATTCGACCGGAACTGCGTCTCGTAGACGATGCCGGTCATGATGAAGATGAAGACGAACAGGTGGGCGACGGCGATGACGACTTCTTCATTGCGGCGGAAGAAGTCGCTGTCGGCGCGCAGGCGGCGCAGGATCTGGAAGGTATGCAGAAGCCGTAGCGTGCGCAGGATGCGCAGGAAGGCGAAGCCCTCGCCGGTAATGGGCGCCAGGAACGAGGCAAGCGCGACGAAGTCGGCCCAGGTCGAGGGATGCTTGAACTCGGCCAGCGGCTTGCGGGCAATGGTGAAGCGGGCGCCGATGTCCAGCGCCAGCAGGATCCCGACGAGCACGTCGATGCGTTCCACCAGCTCGGTGCGCGGCACGAACGAGGTGACGACGACGAACAGCACCGTCAGCAGGTCGAACAACAGCAAGCCGTAGCGGAAGCGATGCGAGGTCTGCGAGTTGCCCTCGTAGAGGTCGCGCAGGCGATCGCGGAACGACCTGCCTTGTTTATCCTGCGTCTGTGTCGCCATGGCGCGCGCGGCCTGCCTCTCGCGGACTTGAGGCTCAGCTTATGCGCACATCACCGGCTCACCGCAAGCGGTTCGGGCTCACAGGAACCGAGCCGTCGACAGGGTCTGCGCCGGCGACTGGCCGAGGATGTACATCACGAGCACGCCCACCAGAAGGGGAATGCCGATGATGTGGACGATATCGATGGCGCGGGCGTACTTGGAGCGGTTCTTGATGTACTCGCTGACGCGCAGGATGGAGAGGCCGATCATCAGCGAGACGGCGAGATAATCGACGAGGAAGATGCGATCGGAAACGGTGGCCGTGTCCGAGGCGACCTTTGGAATCGACAGGTACAGGGCGACGGCCGACAGGAGGGCTGTCACCTGGATGGTCACGATCGCCTCGAAATGTTCCTTCGGGATGAAGATCGACAGGTAGGCGACGATCAAAATGAAGGCGAGCGGGATGACGACCTGCAGGTAGTAGTCCGTCGCCTCGCGGTTCATGATCCAGGCATAGCTGCCCTTGTAGAAGGGTACGACGCTCTTGCCGTCGCCACGTGCGTCGATGACCGAGATGAAGTCCTGGTCATAGCCCACGTACTGGTCGGCGATCGCCCAGCCTTCGGTGTCGGCGAACTTGTCACGCAGCTCGCGCGGCGGTGGCTGGATGACGAAGGCCTTCTCGGAATTCTTGCGCTGCACTTCGATGGAGAACAACTGCGTGTCGAAGGGGAAGCGGGAAAACTCCGGGTGGTACGTGAACTTGCCGGCGACCTTGTAGATTTTGCTGCCTTCCGGGTAGGCGTCGCTCTGGCCGCCTTCGTACAAGGGCGAGATGGTCAGCTGCGCGCCGTTGCTTTCGGGATCGATGTAGGCGTTGGCAAAATCGATGTTCGCTATCGAAAGCTCGCCGGGATTGTTCAGCGACAGGTAGAATTCGGCAAAGAAGCTCTTCTCCTTGTCGTCGACGCGGTAGAGCCGGATCAGATCGATATCCATGTACAGGGTCTGGATGCGTCTGAGATTGTCGTTGCGCAAGCGCACGTACTGGTCGGGCGCGAGACGAACGGTCTGGGTGCCGCGCGGGCGCAAGACGATGACGGGCGTGCGGGTGGCGGTGCGTGAATCGGGGCGGAACGACCAATTGTCGTATTCGCCCTTATAGATGCCGGTTCCGGAGGCGAATTCGCTCGTTATGCCCTCGACCACGCGGTGGCGCAGATTGTTGATGCCTTCCTTCGCCGGGGCATCCTTGATGAGAGTGGCGATCAGGCCGATCATGTCGGCATACTGCGTGCCGCGGGCAATCGAGCGCAGGTTCTCAGGTTCGAGTATGTTCGCGTTGTCGTCGCCTTCTTTCTCCTTGCACTTGCCCGTCAGCCAACCCGTCGACAACGTGCGTTTGCGATCGGGGAACAGCCAGTTTGACGTGCTGTCGCGCAGGATTCTCTGACGCAGCCGTTCGTTATAGAGGCCAGGCAACCCGTCAAATGCCAGCTGATAGAGGTCGCCGGGGAACTCCTTGAGGCCAGCATTCTTCAGTGCATTCTCGACGTTGCCGAAGATGAAGAAGGGTACGCTGAGGCCGACGTTGGTCGCCTCGCGCAATGTCTGGGCGTTGGGCTCGCCGCCGAGGGCGATGATGACCATGTCGACGTCTTTCGTCTTGAGGTCGGCGATGGCGGCGCTCAGCTCGGCGGCGTCGATCTTGTTGTCTTTCACGACGAGACGATGATCGGCGACGATCGGCGGCACGTCGCGCAAGCCCTTGAGGCCTTCACCGAGAACGTTGCTGTTCTCCTCGTCCTTGACACCAATGAAGGCGGGTCGCTGGAACTTCTGATCCTTCAGGATGCGGCCGATGACCGGCAGCCGCTCCTCTTCCTGCGAGGCGCGCATGGTGAAGACGTTCTTCTGGTCCTTGAAGATCGAGTTGACCGAAATGTCGGACATGAAGGGGATCTTGCTGTCGCCAATCTCCTTGCCGATCTGGTTGAACACATCGGCGGCGCGGCGCCAGCCTGGCATCCCGACCAGGGCGAGCGTTTGCGGATCGCGCATGGCTGCGCGCACGTTGTCGATCGAGGTTTGCGCATTCTGAAAGTCGTCGCGGAAGGTGACGGACAGTTTCCGGCCGTTCAAGGCGTCGGATCCATTCAGTTCGGCGACGCGGCGATTCACAAAATCGCGGATGGCCCGGTTGTTGCCGGTGTTGAAGCACTGATCTTCCGGAGAGGAGAGCAAAACGGAAATATCGTAGGTGCCGGTTGCCGCCTGTGCTTCGCCGGCGCGAGCAGGTGGCGCGAGCCACAGAAGCGCCAGCAGGGCGAGCGACAGGGACAGCAGGGATGTGCGGAGCGCAAGGTTTCGCGCTGCATTCAACGAAGCAGAAAACAAGGATCTCTCCCAGAACCAAGCGGCGCCGATGTTACCGCAATGGCGCGCGGCCGAAAAAATGGCAATCGGTCAAATCGCCTAAGCCGACAATGTGTCAGCGGTTGGTTCGCGTTGTGGTCCGGGGAAACAGAGGCGGCGCCCATGTCTACGCGCGGCTGGCCGACAAGTGTCCGCGCGTCTTGAGAATCCAGATGATGAGCCCGAGCGCCACCAAGGGGCCGAGGAGGATCAGCCAGTGAACAATCGAAACGCTACCCATCGTCGTCCCTCGCGTCAGCGATATGCCGCAGGCTGACTAGCATGGCCATTTCGGCAGGGGCAAGCCGGGCGTTACTGCACCTTGAGGGCGTGGGCGATGACCTTGCGCATGACGCTGGGCAGGGCGGCGGCGTCGAGGTCGCGGCGGGCGACCCATTCACAGCGGTCAGGATCGGCCCAGAACGTCAATGACGAATTCACGGGCACGATGGCGCGCAGGACCTGCAGTTCCAGGCGGAAATGCGTGAAAACGTGGACGACGGTGCCCGGCAACGGCCACCAGTCAGCGCGTACGGGGGCCGCGCCGCAGGCCGGCTCCATGGGCACCCAATCGTCCAGCCAGTCGGTGGAGGGAACTTCGAGCATGCCGCCTAGCAGGCCTGCCTCCGGGCGGCGGCGCAGCAGCACGTGGCCGTCCTCGCGCAGCACCAGGAAGGCGAAACCGTAGCGGCCGGGACGTTCGGTCTTGCCGAGCTTGACCGGCAGCTGGGCCTCGATGCCGGCGGCGTGGGCGGCGCAGTCGGTCTGCAGCGGGCACATCAGGCAGGAGGGCCGCTTCGGCGTGCAGATGGCGGCGCCGAGGTCCATCATGGCCTGGGCAAAGTCGCCGGCGCGGCGGTGCGGCGTGAGGGTCGCGGCGAGGCGCTTCAGTTCCTTCTTGGCGGCGGGCAGGGGATGGCGCACGGCGAACAGGCGCGCGATGACGCGCTCGATGTTGCCGTCGACGGGCGTAGCCGGCTGGCCGAAGGCGATGGCGGCGATGGCCGCCGCCGTGTAGGGCCCGACACCGGGCAGCGGTAGCAGGCCGGCTTCCGTCGAGGGGAACTGCCCGCCGAGATCACGCACGATGACCTGGGCGCACTTGTGCAGGTTGCGCGCGCGCGAGTAATAGCCGAGACCCGCCCAGGCGGCCATGACGTCGTTGATCGGGGCAGCGGCGAGGTCGAAGACCGTCGGCCAGCGCTCCAGGAACCGCTGGTAGAACGGGATCACGGCTTTCACCGTTGTCTGCTGCAGCATGATTTCGCTGAGCCAGACTCCGTAGGGGTCGGCCTTCTTGCGCTTCTTGGCGCGCCACGGCAGATCGCGGCGTTCGCGGTCATACCAATCGAGCAGGGCGGCGACCGTGTCCGGTCCGGCCGGCCGCAGCGGCAGTTGCCGTCGCGCCACAATCCCCAATTGAGCCTCCCGCGTCGAATCGCGAATCATTTACATGATGGTAAGCATCGGCAACGCGTAATGGAATTGATTGGCGGGGTCAGACGTGTCGAAGCTAACAGCCAAACGTGGGTACGCCGCCCGAGCCGCCGCAGCACCGCGTCGCGCCACGGGAAGTGCGTGGATTCCGCCACAGCGCGCATCGGCCTACGTCGCGGCCAAGGCCGTCGGCAGCTGGGTGCCGAAGCTGACACAAAAGGCCTTCGAGAAGTACGGATTTTCCACGGCGACGCTGCTGACCGAGTGGGCGGCGATCGCGGGCGAGCAGCTGGCGGCGGCATCTGTGCCCGAGCGCGTGAAGTGGCCGCGTGGCGTCGAGACGTTCGGCGAGGCGGATGCGAGCGGTCCGCGCGCTGGCGCGACGCTGCTGCTGCGGGTCGACCCGTCGCGGGCGCTGGACGTGGAGTATCGCGCGGCGCAGATCATCGACCGCATCAACAGCTACTTCGGCTATCGCGCCATCGCTGAGCTGCGGATATTGCAGGCGCCGGTGACGCCGCGGGTGCAGGTTGCCCCCGTGCGGCCGCGGGCTGCCGCGGTCGCAGCGCCGACGGGGCAGGACCCGCTGACGGCGGCGCTGGAGCGGTTCGGAGCCGGCGTGATGGCACGGGCGCAGACGGCCTAGGACGAGTTCGATACAGTCGATTGATCGTGATCGCGGATTGCCGCGAGTCAGGGCTCATGACCTACCTCATCCTCAAAGCTGCCGTCTCCGGTGTGCTGGTCATGCTGGTGTCGGAGGTGGCGCGGCGTAGTCCGGGGATCGGCGGCCTGATCGCGTCGCTGCCGCTGGTGTCGGTGCTGGCGATTATTTGGCTGTGGCGCGATACCGGCGACGTGGAGCGGATTGCCGCGCACGCGCAGGCGACGTTCTGGTTCGTGCTGCCGAGCCTGCCGATGTTCCTCGTTGTTCCAGCGATGCTGCGGGCGGACTACGGGTTCTGGCCGTCGTTGATCGCCGGCTGTTTGCTGACGATGGCGCTGTACGCGCTGACGATTTGGTTGCTGCCCAAGCTTGGCATTGAGCTGTAGTTCGGCCCCGCACTGCATTTGTGCGAGGTCAGCTACGATCTTTCTTGCGGGACGATGATCAGGTCGAGCAGCTTGCCGTCACGTATGACACGGGCGGTGAGGCCCTTGCCGATGCGCTTGCCGTCAAGGATGCGGGCCATGTCGTCGACGCTGGTGATCGCCTGGCCGTCGAGATGCGTGAGTATGTCGCCGACGCGGACATTGGCCTTGGCTGCCGGACCGCCTTCCTGAACGCCGCGGACGCCGATGGCGCTGGACTGCCGCAAGTCGAGGGCGCGCTGTGCGGACAGCGGCAACTCGACATGCTCGGCGACGATGCCGATCAGGCTGCGGCGCACGTGGCCGTGCGCCAGGATCTGCGTCAGTACGAATTCGGCGGTGTTGGCGGCGACGGCGAAACAGAGGCCCTGGGCACCCATGATCGTCGCGGTATTGATGCCTATGATCTGGCCGGCCGAGTCGACGAGGGGACCGCCGGAATTGCCGGGGTTGAGCGCCGCATCGGTCTGGATGACGTCATCGATCAGGCGGCCGTTCTGGGCGCGCAACGAGCGGCCGACGGCGCTGATGATGCCGGCGGTGACGGACGACTGGAAGCCGAGGGGGTTGCCGATGGCGATGGCTATCTGCCCCGGCTTCAGCTGCTTGGAGTTGGCCAGGCTGGCGAAGGTCAGGCGCCGTTCGGTCTCGACGCGCAGCACGGCGAGGTCGGTATCGGGATCGCGGCCGATGGTGCGCGCGGCAAACTTCAGGCCGTCCGACAGGGTGACGGTGACCTTGCGGGCGCCTTCGATGACGTGATTGTTGGTCAGCAGGAGACCGTCGGGTGACACGACGACGCCGCTGCCGGTCGCGGGACCACCGCGGCCGGGGCGGTCGACCTGGATGTGAACGACGGCCGGTGAAACGGTGTCCACCACGTCGACCACGGCGCGGCTGTAGGCGTCGAGCAGACGGCTGTCGGAGGACGACGGGCGTGCGGGTTGCGGCGCCTCCGACTCGTCGAGGGCGCGGCCGGTCACGAACTGGAGAATTCGCGATTGCGTCATGGATGCCTCATTTCGAAGTGGCGAGGCATATGGGTGGACGCTTTGCAAAGGTCCAGATGGCGTGCGGAAGTCCGGGGCAGCGCGGGCTCCGCGTTCGCATGCTCGGCCTCCGCAGCGGGCTCGGCCGCCAACCTAAATTCTCCGTCACTTGACATCATTGGGCCAGCCCGCAACATCCGCTGAAATGTGTGTCGACGCGGGAGATTTCGCGTGAAATTCGAGAGTATTCTTGCCGCCTTCGTGCTGGTCGTGGGCTCCCTCGCCACAGTGCCGACGATCGGTTTTGCCGAAGACAAGCCGGCCGATCCCCCGGCGGCTGCCGGTGCGCCGGCCAATCCACCTGCGGCGGGCGCCGAAGAGGAGGTTGCGGAGGGGCCGGCCGAGGTGCCGCTGGACGCGCTGCTGAAGGCCAACGGCGACATTCCCGACATCGTCATCGGCAAGCCGGATGCCAAGATCGCCATCGTGGAATACGCGTCGCTGTCGTGCAGCCATTGCGCCAACTTCCACAACAAGGTGCTGCCGGACTTCAAAGCCAAGTATCTCGACACGGGCGCGGCACGGCTGATCTTGCGCGAGTTTCCGACGAGCGAACGGGCGCTGGTGGCGCATATGCTGACGCGTTGTGCGGCACCGGACAAAGCGGTAGGCCTGCTGAGCGAGCTGTTTCACAAGCAGGAGGAATGGGCGTTTTCTTCCGGCGATCCGACTCCGAAGCTGAAGGAATTCGCGACGGGCGTCGGGGGCATGACGCCGGAGGCCTTCGAGACCTGCACCAAGGACCAGAAGCTGTTCGACAAGCTGGTGGCGAACTTTACCGCGGCCGGCGACAAGTTCGGCATCAACGCGACGCCGACCTTCTTCATCGACGGCCGCCGCGTCAACGACGCCGCCACGATGGAAACGTTCGACAAGCTGCTAGCAGGGAAGAAGTAGGCATCCCCGCCAGGTTGTCATTTACCAACAGTGCCGTTGCGGCAACGGCGTTGCGCAAGTGCCGCAATCTGCCTTATTCCAGTGCGTTAGGCGTGCTAGCGAACGGCAAACGCCACCGCAAAGAAACGATCAGGAGTGAAGTTCCGTGGTTCATGTGCTTACCCATTTTACGCGCGCCGCTGCCCTGGCCGGTGTGTTGTCGCTCACGGCCCTTTCGCCGGCGCTGGCGCAGCGCGAGGATGGGCCGGCCGAAATTCCCGTCGCCGAACTCATGAAGCCGCCGGGCGACCTGCCCGAGATCGCGCTCGGGCCGGCGGACGCCAAGGTCACGATCGTGGAATACGCCTCGCTGTCGTGCGGGCATTGCGCGCACTTCCACAAGGACGTGCTGCCGGCTCTGAAGACGAAGTACATCGACACCGGCAAGATCCGGCTGATCATGCGTGATCACCCCGGCAACGACCGGGCGGTGGCGGGCGCCATGCTGGTGCGCTGCGTGCCCAACGACAAGGCCTATCCGCTGATCAGCGCGCTCTTCAATCTGCAGGAGCAGTGGGCCTTCGTGAAGGAGAGCCCGCTGCCGAAACTGCTGGATATCGCCAAGCAGGCCGGCTTTACGGAAGAGACGTTCAACAAATGCCTGACGGACGACAAGCTGCTGAAGACGATCAACGGCAACTTCGAGCATGCGCTGCGCGACTATGGCGTGCGGGCGACGCCGACGTTCTTCGTCAACGGCAAGCGGATGAAGGGTGCGCCGACGATCGAGAGCTTCGACAAGGCGATCAGCGAAGCCGAGGGCAAGCCCAACGGCTGAACGTTGCGAGACGGGGACTGACGTGAAGGGCGCGCCGAACAGAAACGTCTCCTCGGCCTGGCGGCTGGTAGCTGCCGGGCTGACCGTGTTTCTGGCGTCGTGCTCGGGCGATTCCACATCGCTCTCGGCCAACGTGGCGACGGCGTCCACGACAGCGGACGGTGGTGGCGGCGCCTACGATACGGTGAAGACCGCGGAGGAGACGGCGCAGTCCGGGCCCGGCATCGTGCATCCGTTGTCCGATCCCAATGACCGTGAGAGCGGTGGGCGGCAGGTCATCGAATCGCCAACGCTGGCCGAAGTGCTGGAGCCGGGAGCACTGCCGGAGATTGCGATTGGACGGGCCAACGCGCCGGTGACGATCGTGGAATACGCATCGCTGACGTGCCCGCACTGCGCCAAGTTCCACAAGGAGGTTCTGCCGGAGCTGAAGCGCGAGTACATCGACACCGGCAAGGTGCGGCTGATCTATCGCGAGTTTCCGATCGGCAAGACGTCGGGCCTGGCCACAATAATCATGCGTTGTGCCAAGCCGGAGAAACAGGCCGAATTGATCGGCAAGTATATGGCACAGCAGGATAAATGGGTGAGCCAGGACGTCCGTCCCGACCCCATCTTCGACGTGGCAAAACAGGTGGGGATGACGCGGGCCGAGTTTGACGCCTGCCGCCAGAATCAAAGCATCATCGAGGCGCTGAAGGCCATCAAGGAGCGCGGCCGCAAGCTGGGCATCATCGGTACGCCGAACTTCTTCGTGATGGAGAAGCGCGTGAAGAGCACGCTGACGATGGCCGACATTCGCGCGATGGTCGATCCGCTGCTGCAGCAGGGCTCCCGCCCGGCCGCGACGGCTCAGCGCTAGTTTGACCCTGTGTCTTTCGACATGTGGGTCGAGGCCGCGTCGAGGCCGTAGCCAAGCGAGACCTTGATGAAGATTTCACGCCTGCGCCTGTTGGGCTTCAAGTCATTCGTGGAGCCGACCGACCTCGTGATCGAGCGCGGGCTGACGGGCGTGGTCGGGCCGAACGGCTGCGGCAAGTCGAACCTGCTCGAAGCGCTGCGATGGGTGATGGGCGAGACCTCGCACAAATCGATGCGGGCTGCCGCCATGGACGATGTGATCTTCTCTGGCACCAACCTGCGGCCGGCGCGCAACTTCGCCGAAGTGACGATGTTCCTTGACAACCAGGAACGCCAGGCGCCGGCTGAATTCAACGACCACGACGTGATCGAGATCACGCGACGCATCGAGCGCGAGGCGGGCTCGGCCTATCGCATCAACGGCCGGGAGTCGCGGGCACGCGACGTGAAGATCCTGTTCGAGGATGCGGCGACGGGCGCGCGCTCGCCGGCGCTGGTGCGGCAGGGACAGATCTCGGAAATCGTCAACGCCAAGCCGGAACAGCGGCGGCGCATCCTGGAAGATGCCGCAGGCGTCGCAGGGCTGCACTCGCGGCGGCATGAGGCGGAGCTGCGGCTGACGGCGGCGGAGAACAATCTCGCCCGGCTCACTGACATCATGGGCCAACTGGCCAGCCAGATCGAGAGCCTGAAGCGCCAGGCACGGCAGGCGCGGCGCTACAAGGAGATCTCGGGTGACATCCGGCGCATCGAGGCGCTGTGGCACTACCTGCAGTGGGCGGACGCGCAGGCGCTGGTGACCGGCGAGGAGCGCAACCTCACCGACGTGCTCGGCCGGCTGGGACAGGCGACCGAGGCCGAGGCCAGGGCGCTGCGCCAGGAGACGGAGTTCGCCGCGGCGCTGCCGCCGCTGCGCGAGGAGGAAGCGCGGCGAGGCGCGGCTCTAGGCCGCCTCAAGATCGAGCAGGAGAATTTCGAGCGTGAGGCGAGCCGGGCGATGGATCGTCAGCGCGAACTGCAGTCGCGCGCCGAGCACCTGACGCAGGACATCTCACGCGAGGAACGGCTGATCGGGGAAGCGCGCGAGCTGCTGCAGTCGGCCGGGACGGAGCTGGCGTCGCTGGAGGCGGCCGAGGCCGGCGCGGACGACGCGCAGGATGCGGCCCGCTCTGCGGTGGATCAGGCCGGCGCAGGACAGACGGCGGCGGAAGCCGAGCTTGTCGCGCTAACGAACCGGACAGCGGAATTCCGCGCGCAGCGGCAGAGTCTGGAGGGGCAAAGCCGCGAGCGGCGCGAGGGTGTGAGCAAAATCGAACGGCAGCTGACGGCGCTGGCCCAGCAGCTGCGCGAGACGTCGGCACGGGCACCGGACGTGCAGAAACTGACCTCGACGGCGGATGCCGGCC
This sequence comes from Hyphomicrobiaceae bacterium, assembly GCA_965279065.1. GTDB lineage: Bacteria > Pseudomonadota > Alphaproteobacteria > Rhizobiales > Hyphomicrobiaceae > JAKAXS01. Next base: position 3,059,629 of record OZ257134.1, on the reverse strand, counting down.
AGAAGCTGGCGCGTGACATTGCGGAGATCGAGCAACTGGCTGAGGCGGCCGAGGAGAAGGTGCGGGAGCTGGCGAGCACCGTCACCGTCAAGCGCGAGCAGGCCACCAAGGCGCGGCTGAGGGCCAGCGAGCTGAAGACGGAGCGCGAGACGCTGGCGAAGTTGCTTGTTGCCGAAAACGCCGAAGGGCTGCCGCCGATCGCCGAGGGGCTGCGTGTCACGCTGGGTTACGAGGCGGCATTGGGTGCGGCGCTGGGCGACGACCTGGAGGCGCCGATCAGCGACGATGCGGCGGTCCACTGGCGGCTGATCGAGCCGGGGTCTGCCGACGGTGCGCTACCGGCGGACGTGGAGCCGCTGTCCAAGTATGTCAACGCGCCGCCGGAGCTGCAGCGGCGTCTGCGCCAGATTGGTATCGTCGAGCGCGAGGACGGGTCACGGCTGCAGCCGCATCTGCGGCCCGGGCAGCGGCTGGTGTCGCGCGAGGGTGACCTGTGGCGCTGGGACGGGTTTGCAGCGGCGGCCGACGGCGTGACGCCTGCGGCGCAGCGCATCGCGGAGCGCAACCGGCTCTCGGACCTGGCGGCGCGCGAGAAGCAGGCGGCGGATGAGGCGGACCTGCTCAGCGATGCGGAAGCGCATGCCGCCGAGCAGATGCAGGCGGCGGAGGCGGCCGACAAGCAACTGCGCACGCTGTGGCGCGAGACACAGATGAGATTGACGACGACGCGCGACGAACTGACGAAGATCGAGCGGGCGGCGCGCGAGACGGAGACGCGCATCGCGTCGCTGAACGAGGCGAAGGCCGTCGCCGAGGACGAGTTGATCGACGCCAACGGGCGCTTCGAGGAGATCGCCACGGCGTTGTCGCTGCTGGCCGAGGCGGACGACCTCGAGCCGCAGCTGGCGGCGGCGCAGGATGCGGCCACGGCGGCGCGCAACGCCCACGCGGATGCCAAGACGCAGCTGGCGGCGCTGGAGCGCGATCGCGCGCTCAGGGCGGAACGCGTGCGCACACTGACGGCGGAGCGGGATCGCTGGGCGACGCGGTCTTCGGGCGCGGAGCAGCAGATCGCGACGCTGCGCGAACGTCTGGACGCGGCGCTGGAAGAACTGGAAGGCATGGCCGACCTGCCGGCGCTGATCGACGAGAAGCGTCACAAGTTGCTGGCGAGCCTTGAAGGCGCAGAGCGCGAGCGGCGCACGGCGGCCGACGAACTGGCGCAAGCCGACACGGCGCTGCGGGCCGCCCAGCAGGCGCTGCGCATTGCGCAGGGGCAGGTGGGCGAGGCGCGCGAGGGCAAGGCACGCACCGAGGCCAAGCTGGAGAGCGCGCGCGGGCGGCGCCAGGAGGAGGCGCGCAAGATCCGCGAGACGTTCGAGGTGGCGCCGGAGGATTGCCTGTCGCTGGCCGAGCTGAAGCCGGGCACGGCGCCGCCGCATCTGGGTGATGTCGACAAGCAGTTGACGCGGCTGAGGGGCGATCGCGAGAGGCTCGGCGGCGTCAACCTGCAGGCGGACGAGGAACTCACCGTTCTGCAGGCCCAGCACGACACGATGGAGACCGAGCGGCGCGACGTCGACGAGGCGATCGCCAAGCTGCGCGGCGCCATCGGGCAGCTCAACAAGGAAGGCAAGAAGCGGCTCGCCGAGGCGTTCGAGATGGTCAACGGCCATTTCGGGCGGCTGTTTACGTCGCTGTTCGGCGGCGGCGAGGCGCGGCTGGAAATGATCGAGAGCGAGGACCCGATGGAGGGCGGGCTGGAAATCATCGCCAAGCCGCCCGGCAAGAAGCCGGCGACATTGTCGCTGCTATCCGGCGGCGAGCAGACGCTGACGGCGCTGTCGCTGATCTTCGCCGTGTTCCTGACGAACCCATCGCCGATCTGCGTGCTCGACGAAGTCGACGCGCCGCTGGACGATGCCAACGTCGACCGCTTCTGCACGCTGATGGAAAAGATGGCCGAGGAAACCGACACGCGGTTCCTGGTGATCACGCATCACCCGATGACGATGACGCACATGGACAGGCTATTCGGCGTGACGATGGCCGAGCGCGGGATTTCGCAGCTGGTGTCGGTGGATTTGCAGACGGCGCAGAGTTTTAGGGAGGCGGGGTAGATACCCACTCTCCATGGCAGGCTTGACCCTGCCATGGAGGTGATGCGGGCGACGACTTCAGATGGAGGCCGCCTCGCCAAGGTCGCGCCGTTAGACGACCGCCCTGGTTCGTAACGAAGCATAGGGCGCAAGCCGTTTGGTCATCAAGATCTGTCGGCGGACGAGATCCAGGAGTGTCGAAGTTGTTGCGGCTGGCGTGGATCCCGGCTTCGCCGGGATGACGGTGTGGGTGGATCGACGCTGACGATTCTCCGTTAAGGGGCCGTCGCGGGTGCGGCTGCTGGCGTGCCGCCGTCTTTGTTGCAGGCGGGCAGGTCGGCGCCTTTGGCGCACTCTTCGGCGAAGTAGTCGTCGAGGTAGCCCTTCAGGGCGTGCGGGCCGTTGGGGTGGGAATGGGTGAAGCCGATGGTGCCAGCCCAGGCGAGGACGCCGAGCAGCCAGATGCCGAGCGTGAGGCCGACGACGCCGCCGCGGCCGTGGCGCCAGACGAGGCCGGGGCGCACGAGGCCCAGCACCAGATGGATCACGCCAGCGGCGAAGCACAGCAGCAGAAACAGATAGGCGCCGTCCTGCAGGTGCGCGAGTTGTTCGGATGTCATGGAAGAACTCTTTGGTGGGCGCCGGCGACTCCCTGGTGGGGAGCCGGCCGCCGGCGCCGGCTGGCATTGACCCTGACAATTCTCCGTGGGCGGGGCTTGGAGTCCAGTGGGTCGGCTTAGGATAGGGCGAGATTGGCACAGCGCTTCGTCGATCGCACCCGCAGAAAAGCCAGTGGTGTGGGACCCTGACGACGCCTTTGCGGAGGCGGCTGGGCAGTAACAAATTGGCCCTGTTGCGCGTACTATCGGCGGCAAAGGGCGATACGCGGCAAGCAGACGAAACAAGCCGATGCGCCCGCCAAGAAAGGTGGAAACGATATGCAATACAAGAAGTCCGAGGACGCTATCGCCAAACTGACGCCGGAGGAGTTTCGCGTGACGCAGCAGAGCGGCACCGAGCGGCCGGGCACCGGCAAGTACCTCGACAACAAGGAGCCGGGCATCTACGTCGACATCGTGTCGGGGGAGCCGTTGTTCGCTTCGTCCGACAAGTATGAGTCCGGTTGCGGCTGGCCGAGTTTCACCAAGCCGATCGAGCCGGCCAATGTCGCCGAGCTGAGCGACGGTTCGCACGGCATGATCCGCACCGAGGTCCGCTCGACGCACGGCGACAGCCATCTGGGACACGTGTTCGAAGACGGACCGGCCGACCGTGGCGGGTTGCGCTACTGCATCAATTCGGCATCGCTGCGTTTCGTGCATCGCGACGACATGGAAGCACAGGGCTACGGCGCTTATCTTCCGCAGGTGGAAGAGATCGGCTGACGCAGGCAACGCGCGAGCGTTCTGTCGCGTGAGCCCTGTCGCCGTTCCATGCGGCACAGACGGACTTTAACCACGCGTGCAATCCGGTGCGGCGCTTTTCTCGGCGCGGCATGACAAAGGAGCACGCAAGGCAATGGCGAAGATTAAAATCGAAATGTGCGAAGCCGGGAAACCGGCGGCGACGATCATTCTTCCGCTGTGGATGGCGCGCGGGGCGAAGAGCCTGCTGCCGAAGGCGGCCGGACGGGCGCTGGAGGAGCAGATCGACATCGACGCGATTGTGCGTGCCGCCGGGGAGCCCGGCGCCAACGGCATGATCCTTCAGCTGGAGGATCATGAAGACGGCGACAAGATTACGATCTCCATCGTCGGCGACGCGCCGGTGGCGGCGCTCGAGCGCCGATAAGGCGTTGCCATCGAACCATCCGGCGTGCGTGGCGTTAGGGCGATTGCTGAGTGGTCGGTCCCGGACTAGCAAGGGACCGACGCATAGCTTTCCCGCCAGCGCCCCACCGGAGACCGCATGCCGAGCCAACATCACCGCGAGCCGCAGCCGCCTGAACTCCTGTCGCCCTGGCGGACTGCAGAGGCAAGCGCGGGACTTCGCGCGCGATGTCGTGCTGCCGATCGCCGATGACCTCGATCCCCAGAAAGGCGAGATGCCGCGGTCGCTGATCGATCAGATGGCGACGAAGGGCTGGTTCGGCATCACGATCCCGGCCGAACACGGCGGGCTTGGGTTCGCCGGGCGTGAATGCGCCAGCGGTTCCAGATAAGACGCCCGCAGAGCGAGCCCAAGCAGCAGCCGTAACTGTAGCCAGAGACTGGCAATTCCATGATTGACGGCGCTCAGACATGGGCGCCGTTCTTGTTTTCGCCGACTGGCCAAGCGAATGCGGTGGCCACGGATTTGCTTGTTGGCGGATGACCACATCGCCGTCTCGTTTATTTGGCAGGGACCTACGCACCCAGCGAATGGCCTGCGACCGGCCGTGCCTGCGCGGTTTCGCCCTACCTGCTCGACAAAAAGGCAATGTGGCGTGACCTTGACACTGCGTAGGACGCGTAACTATGGTGCGGCCCGTCGAAGGCCTACCGACATAAGGGATTTTGCCATGCCGGATGAACGGAAGGGCGAGGGCCCGGGGTCGGATAATCTATCACCTTCCGACAGGTCTCAATTCGAGCGGCGTGTCAGCGATCTCGACAAGCGGCTCGACGATGCACGTGCACATCACGCGGCGAAAGAACCTGACGATGCTTCGGCAGCCATCAGGGCGCGCGGAATGGCGTATGGCCTCAGAATGGCATCCGAGCTGGTTGGCGCGGTGCTGGTCGGCGGGCTGATTGGTTATGCTTTGGACCGGTGGCTCGGCACTTGGCCGTGGTTTTTTCTGGTCTTCTTCTTCCTGGGCTTCGCTGCCGGTGTCGTCAACGTGACGCGGGCGTTCACGCGGCTCCAGGAAGAGATCAAAGTGGCGACGAAGGGCAATATTGGCCAGTCGGTGCCAGATGATGATGACGACTGAGGTTGAGGGGAAATCGTGGCCGACGGCGCTCACTCCGGATCTGGAATGCCAGATCCAATTCATCAGTTCGAGATCAAACGCCTCTGGCATATTGATCTGTTCGGCTACGACGCGTCGTTCACGAACTCGTCGCTCTTCATGGTCGTCGCCGCGGCGCTGATTGTCGGTTTCCTGCTGTACGCCATCAATGGTCGCTCGCTGGTGCCGACGCGGGTGCAGTCGCTGGCGGAAACGGCCTACGAATTCATCGCCAACATGGTGCGCGAATCCATGGGCGAGCAGGGGATGAAGTTCTTCCCGCTCGTGTTCACGATCTTCATGTTCATCTTCACCGTCAATATGCTGGGCATGGTGCCGGGCTTCTTTACGGTGACGAGCCACGTGGCAGTGACGGCGGCACTTGCGGTCATGGTCTTCACGATTGTGCTGCTGGTTGGATTTGCCAAGAACGGCCTGGGCTTCCTCAAGCTGTTCGTGCCGTCCGGCGTTCCGATCTACGTTTTGCCGCTGGTGACGATGATCGAGGTGATCTCGTTCCTGTCGCGCCCCATCAGCCACGCGGTGCGTCTGTTCGCCAACATGCTGGCCGGCCACATCACGCTGAAGGTGTTCGCCGGCTTCATCATCATGCTGCTCGGAACCGGCTCGATCGCCACGCAGGCGCTGTCGCCGTTGCCGCTCGCCGGAGCGGTCGCGCTGACCGCACTGGAATTCCTGGTCGCCTTCCTGCAGGCCTACGTCTTCACGATGCTGACCTGCATGTATCTCAACGACGCGCTGCATCCTGGCCATTAGGGTACGGCAACTCTTTCAACCGAACACACCAATCCATCCAAGAGGAGACGTTTCAATGGATCCCGCTTCCGCAAAGCTCATCGGTGCCGGCCTGGCCGCCATCGGCACCGGCGCTGCCGCCATCGGCGTCGGCAACCTGTTCGGCCAGTTCCTGCAGGGCGCACTGCGCAATCCGTCGGCAGCTGACGGCCAGTTCGGCCGCCTGATCTTCGGCTTCGCTGTGACCGAAGCTCTGGGCATCTTCGCCCTGCTCATCGCCTTCCTGCTGCTCTTCACCTGATATCAGGCGAGCGTATCGAGACAAGTGCAGGGAGCAGGCCATCGGCCGCTCCCTCGCTTTGTTCAGTCGGACCCCCTGTCGGGGTGACCTTTCATAGCTGAGTGGACGAACAAATGGCTGCCGAGACAGCAACGACGTCAGGGACCGAGGTGCCGCACGACGCGGGCCACGCAAAGGTCTTCCCGCCGCTGAACCCTGCGGATTTTTCTCCGCAGCTGATCTGGCTCGCCATCACGTTCGCGGCCCTCTACCTGCTGCTGTCGCGCATGGTCCTGCCGCGCATCGGCGAGGTGATCGACGAGCGCAAGGATCGCATCAAGCGCGATCTGGAGTCTGCCGAACGCCTCAAGGATGAGACGGACAAGGCGCTAAAGGGCTACGAGAAGGCCCTGGCGGATGCCCGCAGCAATGCCGGCGCGATCGCCAAGGAAACGCAGACGAGGCTCGGTGCCGAAGTCGACGCCGAACGCAAGAAGCTCGATGCCGCCTTGAATGCCAAGCTGGCTGATGCGGAAAACAGCATCACAGCCACCAAATCCAAGGCCATGCAGTCCGTCAGCGATATCGCAGCCGACACGGCCGCCGCACTCGCTAGCGCGCTGTCGGGCCAGAACGTTACCGTAGACGAAGCCAAGCGCGCGGTTGCTGCCGCCGCTGGCAAGTGAGGGCAAGCCGATGGCGCATATGTTAGATCCCGGCACGGCCGAATTCTGGGTCCTCGTTACGTTCCTGATCTTCATGGGCATCGTGTTCTACCTGCGCGTGCCCGCGCTGATCGCCAAGGCGCTCGACAAGCGCGCCGATGAAATCAAGACCGAGCTTGATGAGGCCCGTCGTCTTCGCGAAGAGGCGCAGCAACTGCTCGCCGACTACCAGCGCAAGGCGCGCGAGGCCGAGGAAGACGCCAAGGTGATTGTCGAGCAGGCAAGGCACGAGGCCGAGGCCCTGGCCGCGGAGACGAAGAAGTCGCTGTCCGAAAACCTCGCCCGCCGCACCAAGCTGGCGGAGGAGAAGATCGCACGCGCCGAAGCTCAGGCCGTGAGCGAAGTGCGGGCCAGCGCGGTGGAAGCCGCCGTTGGTGCCGCCGAGACGATCCTGAAGGAACGCGTCTCCGGCAATATCGCCAAAGGGCTGATCGAGACGAGCATCAAAGACCTCAAGGGCAAGCTGAACTAGCGTTTCGCGCTGGCTGGCATAGACATTGAATTCGACTGGGCTCGCCTGACCGGCGGGCCCAGTTTTTTGTGTGAGCACGCTGTCGGGCCACGGCCTCGTGCGCCGTTCGGGGGACAGCTCGAGCCCCCGTTTTTTAGCTGAGTGTGACGGCCTCGATCCACCAGTCGGGGTGGCCGGCACGTAGGACGGCTGCGGCTCGGTCCGCGTCGGGGACGATGGCGAAGCACGTCGGGCCGGCGCCGGACATGCGGGCGATACGGCAGCCGGGGGAAGCGCGCAAGGCGGCCAGCACCTCGGCGATAGCGGGCATCACGGCCTCAGCCGGTGCTTCGAGATCGTTGCCGGTATGAGCGATCAAGCCTACCGCGCCGGAGGCATTGGCAATTCCCGGCGGCTGTGGCGGCAGCATACTCGTCAGAGCTGGCGCCCTGAGGGTGCGGAAAACCTGCGCGGTCTTGTCGGAGGGAACGGATATCTGAGGATTGACCAGGACGGCTGCGAGCGGTTCGGCAAGCGCGGGCATGGGATGGATCTCGTCGCCGATGCCGGTCATGAACGAGAGCTGGTTGGCCAGGCAGACGGGGACATCGGCGCCGAGGGACGCGGCGATGCCGTGCCAGTCGACTTCGGCCTCGCGTTCGGGATTGGCGCGCCGAACCGCGCGCAAGACGGCAGCGGCGTCCGCTGATCCGCCGCCAATGCCGGATGCGACGGGAAGGCGCTTTTCGAGCCGGACGGCGCCGAGCAGCAGATCGGGATGCCGACGTTGCAGCGCGTTCAGGGTGTGAGAGATGAGGTATTCGCTGGCGAGTTGACGCGCAAATGGGCCGACGATGTCAATCGCCGGCGCGCGGCTGGGATCGAGCGTCACGAGGTCGGCGGCCGATGCGAAGGCGACCACGCTGGCGAGCGCGTGATAGCCGTCGGGCCGGCGGCCCAGAACCTGAAGTGTCAGATTGACCTTGGCGCGCGCCAGTTCTTCGATCAACACGGCACGCCGAAACGCCTCGTCCTACTGTACGCGCCGCGGCTGCGGCCCGGTCTTGTTCTCGCTGCGCCGCTTTGGCTGCTCGGTCGACGACGTCCTGGTCTTGACGTCATCGACGGGCGGAGGAAGTGCCGCCAGGCCTTCAGTGATCTTCTTCTTGGTCTTCTCGGCGTCCTCGGGCTCCGGCTTCAGCGTGAGCGACTGGTCCCACTGGAAACGGGCCTCGCGATGACGACCGACGCGCCAAAGCGCGTCACCCAGATGATCGTTGAGCACAGGATCGTCCGGCTTCAGCTCGACGGCGCGTTCGAGATAGCTGACGGCGTCGGTGAAGTTACCCTGCCTGAAGTGGGCCCAGCCAAGGCTGTCGACGATGTAGCCGTCGTCCGGCTTCAAGGCGACGGCCTGCTCGATGAGTTCTGTGCCCTGCTTCAGATTGATGCCCTGGTCGATCCAGGAATAGCCGAGGTAGTTCAGCACCAGCGGCTGGTCGGGTACGAGGGCCAATGCTTTCTGCAGATCTTTCTCGGCAGCCGGCCAGTTCTTCAGGCGCTCATAGCAGGTGCCGCGGGCATAGAAGTAGGCCCAATGCTGCGGGCCAGGATTGGGGATCAGCGCGATGGCCTTGTCATAGTAGCCGGCGGCTTCCTCGTAGAGCTTGCGGGCGCGCATGATGCTGCCCAGTGCATCCAACACTTGCAGTTGCAGGGCATCGTTGCGCGAAATTTTCGGCTTGGCGGATGCGGGTATTGCAGCGGGCGGGGGGGCGACGACCTCCACGCTCACGGCGCCCGGCTCGACTCCGAGAATGAGCCCGTAGGTTTCCGGACCGACGAGGCCATCAGGCCTCAGCTTCTTCTCGCGCTGGAACTGCATGACGGCCTTGCGGGTCTTATCGCCAAAGGCGCCGTCGGCGGTGCCGATGTCATAGCCGAGCTTGGTCAAGGCATCCTGGAGCTTGAGCACGCGCTCGTCCTTGACGCCGAGGCGCAAGGGCGTCTCGTCGGTCGGGGCCTCGCTGGATGCAGCTGCCGGTGCTGCCTGCTGGGCAGCCGCGTCGGGAGAGGCGGCCGCAATGGCTGCCGGATCCACTGCGACTTCGGCGGCGGGAGCGGGGGTGGGCAACGGGGTCGTCGCCGGCTTGTCGCCGCCTTCGACTTTGGTATCGAGAAGGGCGACGAGGGTGCTGCGGGCTTCGTCGACCTTGTCGAGCGAGTTGAGATCGAACGCCTTGCGAATGCCGACGGCGGATGCCAGCGGGCTGGTCTTGGAGATCTTGTCGTAGGTGGCGATCGCGGACTCGTAGCGCTTCTGCGCCTCTTCCGCGCCGGCCAGGGCGACGAGGGCGAGTTCGTGGTCAGGCTTCACAAAGAGCGCCATCTGCAGATAGGCGACGCCGAGCGGTACGCCGCCTTCACTGGCGAGGGCTTCACCCAGGCCATAGAAGACCTCGGCCAAGCCCTCGGCTGGAGTGGAGATCACCAGATCGACCTTGCTGCCGCTCTGCAGTCTCGTGTTGAGGTCGGCGGCGAGCGGGTGCGGGTCGCCCTGCACCTTGTCGAGGTATTCCTTCATGACGGCGCGGGCCTGCTTGACGTCGCCGGCTTGCGCCAAATGGGCGACGTAGGCTGTGGTCGGCCGCAGGGCCTTGTTGTCCTGCTTGAACACGCTCTGATAGGCCGTGCGCGCCTCCTGGCGCTTGCCGCCGACGTCGTACATCAAGGCGCGCTGGTAGCGGACGTAATTCTGGGCCCAGTCTGCCTGCTTGGCGACGTCGGCCATTTGGGTCGCGGAATTGATGTCTCCTTCGGCGACCTTCAGCCAGCCGATGGCGATGGCGCCGGTCAGCTGTCCGAGCGGATTGGTGGCGGCACCGCGGAAATGGGTTTCGGCCGCCTTATAGGACTTTTCGTTGAACGCCTCGAGGCCGAGCAGCAGATGGGCAATGCGGTGCGTCGGCTCGATCGCGACCAGCGTGCGCGACAGTTCGATGGCGCGTTCGTACTTGCCGGCGGACAGTTCCATCAACAGGGCCTGTTCCAGCAGCACGCCATTGCCGGGATCACGCGCCAGCGCGTCGCGATAGAAGACCGCGGCGCTTTCGCTGTCGTTCATGCTGCGGGCGAGGCGGCCGGCCAAGTAGCTGCCGACCAGCGAATGCGTTTGCAGCCGCTCAGAATCCGTGGACTCGGGTTCCGGCGTTTCGGCCCGAGCGGGGCCCATCGCGATGGCAAGAACCGCAGCAAAACCAAAAGCCAACGTAGAGGTAAGGGCAACGCAGCGAGCAGCTTTGGCGTGCATCAAGCTCGTCCTGTAAAGGGTTCAAGACCCTGTTCGATTCCGCGATGCGGTAACACTAGCGCAGAACTTACAACCTTGACCACCGACCAATGGCGAGTGTTACCGCAAATTTAGGTTCGCGGGGGCAATCGCGCCGGGCAATGGCGGCAAACGGCTCAGATGTCAGTGGCTTAGGCCTACATACCGGCGTAATTCGGGCCGCCTCCGCCTTCTGGACAGACCCAGTTGATGTTCTGACTGGGATCCTTGATATCGCACGTCTTGCAGTGCACGCAGTTTTGCGCGTTGATCTGGAAACGCGGCTCGGCGTTGGCCTCGCGAATGACTTCATAAACGGCCGCAGGGCAATAGCGCTGCGCCGGCTCGGCCCACTCCGGCAGGTTGACGCGGATGGGAATGCTGGGATCCGCCAGCCTGAGGTGAACGGGCTGATCCTCCTCGTGATTGGTGGCGGAGAACGAAACGCTGGTCAGCTTGTCGAAGGTCAATACACCGTCGGGCTTGGGGTAGACGATCGGCTTGCAGTCCCTGGCCTTTTTCAAGGTGGCGGAGTCGGGCTTGCCGTGGCGCAAAGTGTAGCCGAGGCCGACGCCCTTGATCAGCGTGTTCATCCACATGTCGAAGCCGCCGAGGGCGATGCCGAGGATGGTGCCGAAGCGCGACCACAACGGCTTGGCGTTGCGCACGCGGCGCAGGTCCGTCGCGATGTCGCCGCTGCGTACGGCCGCTTCGTAGTCCGTCAGTTCGTCATGGGCGCGGCCGGCCTTGACGGCGGCGAAGGCGGCGTCAGCGGCCTCGATGCCGGATATGATGGCGTTATGGCTGCCCTTGATGCGCGGCACATTCATGAAGCCGGCCGAGCAACCGAGCAGCGCGCCACCTGGGAACGTCAGTTTCGGGATCGACTGCCAGCCGCCCTCCGTCAACGCGCGTGCGCCGTAGGCGATGCGCTTGCCGCCCTCGAAGATGGGGGCGATGTCGGGGTGGGTCTTGAAGCGCTGGAACTCGTCGTAGGGCGACAGGTAGGGGTTCTGGTAATTGAGGTGCAGCACGAAGCCGACGGCGACGAGGTTGTTGCCGTAGTGATAGAGGAATGTTCCCCCGCCGGTTCGATTGTCGAGCGGCCAGCCGAACGAGTGCTGCACCAGACCGGGCTTGTGCTTGTCCGGCTTGACTTCCCACAATTCCTTGAGGCCGATGCCGTACTTCTGCGGGTCGCAGTCGGCGTCGAGCTTGAAGTGGCGGATCAGCTGCTTCGACAGCGATCCGCGTGCGCCTTCGGCGATCAGCGTGTACTTGCCCTTCAACTCCATGCCGCGCACGAAATTGTCGTTGGGCTTGCCGTCGCGGCCGACGCCCATGTCGCCGGTCGCAACGCCGATGACGGCGCCGTTGGCGTCGGTCAGATACTCGGCGGCGGCAAAGCCGGGATAGATCTCAACGCCAAGTTCGGCGGCCTGCTCGCCGAGCCAGCGGACGACGTCGCCGAGGCTGACGATGTAGTTGCCGTGATTGCTCATCAGCGGCGGCATGAAGATGTTGGGGAGGCGGATCGCGCCCGACGGCCCGAGGTAGAAGAAGCGGTCGTCGGTGACGGGCGTCACGATCGGCGCACCCTTGTCTTTCCAATCCGGGATGAGCCGATTGAGGCCGATGGGGTCGATGACGGCGCCGGACAGAATATGGGCGCCGACCTCGGAGCCCTTCTCAAGTACGACGACAGACAGCTCTTCGCCGGCTTCGTTGGCCAATTGCTTCAGGCGGATGGCCGCGGCGAGGCCGGCGGGACCCGCACCCACGACCACCACATCGAAATCCATTGCCTCGCGTGCCGGAAGATCTGCTTCGTCTGCGACGACGCCCGCCGCGCCCTCATCCGCCATTCGTCCCGATCCTTTTGTCTGCCGGTGTGCCCGCCCCGGCTTGTCCATGCGATTAGGTCGCAATCAACGCGTACGTCAAGATCAGGGTCCCGCGCCACTCGTCGCACGCGTCCTTTCGGAATGGCTGGGAAACGGGGTAGGATCGGATCATGTTCGATGCCGACGATACCGCAATTCGTGACTCTGCCGCCTTGGCGGCCCTGCTTGCATGGTATCGCGAGGTGGGCGTGGACGAGGCCGTTGCCGGGAGCCCGACGGACTGGCTGGAGCATGGGCCTTCGGCACCGGGCGCAGTCCTGCGCGAGCGGCTGGCGGATCAAGGCGACGTGACAGCGGCTGCCACGGTGGCGCCGCAGGGTGCGGCCCCGTCGCGGCCGCCGCCTCCGGCGGTGATGAGACCCGCGGGCGCCGCGCCACAGCCTGCTTCGGCTTCACGGGCCCTGGCGCCTGCGTCACGCAGCTTTCCCTCGGCTCCGCCGGACGTGTCGCAGATCGCGGCCCGGACTGCTGCGGCAAGCGCGCAGTCGCTGGCGTCACTCGAGGCGGCGCTCCGGGCGTTCGACGGCTGCGGCCTGAAAGCGACCGCAAAGAACTTGTGTTTCTTCCGCGGCGCGGAGCGGGCAAAGGTCATGCTGATCGGCGAGGCGCCCGGGCGCGACGAGGATCTTGAGGGCAAGCCGTTCGTGGGACCGGCCGGAAAGCTGCTCGATCGCATGCTGGCCTCGATCGGGCTCAGCGATGCTGACGTGCACATCACCAACATCGTCTATTGGCGACCGCCGGGTAACCGCACGCCGACGCCGCAGGAGGCGACTGTCTGCCGGCCGTTTCTCGATCGTCAAATTGCGCTGGTGGAGCCCGACATCCTCGTGCCGCTGGGAGGGGCGGCAGCGAAGCACGTTCTCAACGTTGCGGAAGGCATCATGCGGCTGCGTGGCCGCTGGCAGACGGGCGAATTCGGGGGCCGGCCGATACGCATCCTGCCGACGTTACATCCGGCCTATTTGTTGCGAACGCCGGCCGCTAAGCGCCTCGCCTGGCGTGATCTGCTCGCGTTGAAAGCCGTCCTTTAGGTTCGCGCGACTTTTACGCGATGTTTAGGAATTTTGCCGATGTCGTTCAGAGGATAAGACTAATCGTCTAAGAATGTTTCTTCAGAGGTGAATTTCGTACGTGTGGTGATATTCCGGCGGCATGATAGATCCTTCAGTAAATTCTTTGAGTTACCTCCGCCCGATAGCGGTTGGGTATGTACGCAAGCGCGGACCTGTCGCAACGGCGGCACCGTCGGCGTGGTTGGAGCTACGGCACATCATCGGCGCGGCGGAGGAGGCCTGGATCGGCTATGGGCTGATGTATGGATCGCTCGGGCGCTCCAGCCGCATGTACTTCGACGCCTGTATCGAACTGCCGTGCGACGGCGTAGGATTTGACGGCGGCCTGCTGGCAACGCAGACGATCGCCGGTGGCGTGCATCTTACCGGAGCGCCTGTTGCGACTCATCGGGCACTGGCGCCGGCGCTCGACCGCCTATTCGACGATCCGCTGCTAGGACAAGGCCTGTTGATCGGCGACGACCGGCCGGCGATCATCAAGTATTCGCGGGATGCCAAGCGCCGAGCGAAAGGCGCGTGGTCGCTCAGTCTCAACATGCCGCTGCGCTGGGCCAACCAGAGCCACGGACAGGCCGCCTGACGCGCGCCTCACGCGGGGCTGGACGAATAGCGCAGGGCGCGGCACAACTCGCCTCCTGCTCAAGAGGCGACCCCCCGATGACCACGCTGGATCTTGCACGCCCGTTCCTGCCCATACGCATTGCCGTCTTGACCGTGTCCGATACACGCGGTCTGGAGCACGACACTTCGGGCGGCGTCTTGGTGGATCGCATCGCGGCCGCCGGTCACGAGCTTGCCGCGCGCGATATCGTGAGGGACGACATCGGCGCGATCGCGGTGAAGGTCGCCGGCTGGATTGCCGATCCCAAGATCAACGTCATCGTCACAACAGGCGGTACGGGATTCACTGGGCGCGACGTCACGCCGGATGCCATTCGGCCGCTGTTCGAGAAAGAGATCGATGGCTTTTCGGCGGTGTTTCACGCCCTTTCGTTTCAGAAGATCGGAACGTCGACGATCCAGTCGCGGGCGTGCGCCGGTTTGGCAAACGAGACCTTCATTTTCTGCCTGCCGGGGTCGCCTGGCGCCTGCCGGGACGCGTGGGACGGCATTCTCGTGCACCAGCTCGACAACCGGCATCGGCCCTGCAACTTCGTGGAGATCATGCCGCGGTTGGGCGAGGGCCGCTGAGGCTCACGAATAGAGCCAGGCGATGCGCTGCACGGGCACCCGGCAATGATAGAGCGCCAGGCAGGCCTGATTGCGAAGTGCGCGACGGAAATAGCCTTCGCTGCGGTAGCGCGAACCGCTGGTCAGGGCGCGAGAGCGCAGGATCGTGAGCCGGCGACGTCCCAGGCGCCTGATAATGTCGACGTCCTCCAACAACGGCAGGGGCGCGAAGCCGCCGACCTCGTCGTATAGATCGCGCGAAATGAGAAGGCCCTGATCGCCGAACGTGCGGTGCAGCAGACCCGTGCGCAGCGCTACGAAGACTTCGAGCGCGCGCGGGGCAAGGCCCACATCGTCGATGGTAAATCGGAACGCGGCAGCCGACCGGCGCCGCCGGCCGCTATCGACGCGCTCCATGAACTGGCCGGCCTCGTACTCCCAGCCGTGTTCCAGGATCGTGTCGGGATGGAGAAACAAGAGCCAGTTGGAGCGCGCCTTGGCGGCGCCGGCGTGAAGCTGCTTGCCGCGCCCGGCGTCAGCGCTGATCACGTCGACACCGGCCTGGTCCGCCACCATCAGCGTCCGGTCGGTGGATCCGGCATCGACGACGATCACCTCGCGGACGATGCCTTCGACCGCAGCCGGCACCAGCGCTGTCAGTGCGAGGCCCAGTCCGCTTTCGGAATTCAGGGTTGGGATGACCACAGAAATCATGGCGACGTGTGTGACACGCGTTCCCCATTAGGACAAGACGGCACCCGGATCATTGAGAATTGCAGCTTGTGTGCCGCGCTGTTTTGTTCTATTTTTGTTCTCATGGCGCGTGATGCAGATTACGAGAGCGAGAACTCGGTTGCCGACGCGTTCGCGGCCGGCAAACCCCAGGGAGTGGCAAGAGTTTCCGGTTCTATGGTGGATCGGGATCGTCGGCGTGGGCGGGGGGCGTTGTCGAACGCGTCCAGTCGCTTTGACGCAGCCCGCAACGAGACGTTCGACGACGGTTGGGAGGGCGAAGCGGATCTGCCTCCGTTCAAGACGGACGTGCGCTTCGACAAGACGCGAACGATCATCGCGCGCAACGACAGCCCCGACATTTCGTTCGATCGCTCGATCAACATGTATCGGGGATGCGAGCATGGCTGCATCTATTGCTTCGCGCGACCGACACACTGCTATCTCGGGCACTCGGCCGGGCTCGACTTCGAGACGAAGCTCTATGCCAAGCCGGATGCCGCGCGGCTGCTCGAGCGTGAACTGGCGAACCCGCGCTATCGCTGCGAAACGATGGCACTGGGCACCAATACCGACCCGTATCAGCCGATCGAGCGGGAGCATCGCATCACGCGATCGATCCTGGAGGTGCTGGACCAGACCAATCACCCGGTCGGCATCGTGACGAAGTCGGCGTTGATCACGCGCGACATCGACATCCTGTCGCGGATGGCAAAGCGCAAGCTGGCGAAGGTGGCGATATCGGTGACGACACTTGACCGCAAGCTGGCGCGCGCCATGGAGCCGCGCGCGTCGACGCCGGCGAAGCGGCTGGAGGCGGTGCGGCAGCTGGCAGACGCCGGCATTCCGAGCACGGTGTTGATGGCGCCGATCATTCCTGCGCTCAACGACAGCGAGATCGAGCGCGTCCTGGTGGCTGCCAAGGAGGCAGGTGCAACATCGGCCGGCTACGTGATGCTGCGCATGCCGCTGGAGATCAAGCAGCTGTTCCGGGAGTGGCTGCAGGCGGAGTTTCCGGATCGTGCGCAGCGCGTGATCAAATTGATGCAATCGATGCATGGGGGCCGCGACTACACGGCCGAGTTCGGTTTGCGGCAACGCGGATCGGGGCCCTACGCGGCGCAGATCGGGCAACGCTTCCGATTGGCGCTGGCGCGGCTCAAACTCAACACCGAACGGGAGAAATTGCGAACGGACCTATTCCGGCACCCGGTTCTCCCCGGCGGACAGTTGCCACTGCTTTGACTTCGTGAACGCGGACCGCAATCCTCACGCGCATGAGGATCAGCGATTCGCGCATAAAGCCGACGTATGACTTGGAAAGCCTGGAGCTGGAACTCCAGGGCGGTCCTGTCGCGGGAATCGACGAGGCGGGACGCGGGCCGTGGGCTGGACCTGTGGTGGCCGCCGCGGTGATCCTCGACCCGGCGAACCTACCGAAGGGTATCGACGACTCCAAGGCGCTCGATGCCGATCAGCGTGAGCTTGCCTATGTCAGTATCACCGGGAGTGCACGTTATGGCGTAGGCATCGCGCACGTCGATCGCATCGACCGCGACAACATTCTCAACGCGACGATGTGGGCGATGGCACAGGCGATCGCCGCACTCGATTGTGTGCCGCGGCTGGCGCTGATCGACGGCAATCGTGCACCGAAGCTGAAGTGCCAGCATCGCACCATCGTCAAGGGCGATGCCAAGTGCCTGTCGATCGCGGCGGCTTCGATCGTGGCCAAGGTGACGCGCGATCGCATGATGATCGCGCTCGGCTGCGAACTGCCAGGCTACGGTTTTGAGCGCCACAAGGGCTACGGCACGCCCGAGCATCGCGAGGCGCTGCACCGGCTGGGCGTTTCGCCGCATCACCGCCGCTCGTTCGAGCCGGTGCAGCTGGCGCTGGAGCTTGCCAAGGCCAGCTGAGCCAGAGTGCCAGGTTGATCCATCTGGTTGCTGGCGAAACTTCGTTAACCCACGTCGACGCGAGATCGTTTACGGTCGCTCGCGGTCGCTTGCATCATGAGCGGCGCGTTTTTGTAGCGTAGTTGGTCAGTTGAGTAGGCGTTTCATGGGTCTTCGTCGGCGTGTGGCTTCCGCGTGTGAACTCGATCGCGTCATTCGCGGCGAATGTCTCGCGGAGTTGAAGAAACTACCGACCGCCAGTGTCGATCTCGTTTTCGCCGATCCCCCGTACAATCTGCAGCTCGACCGCGAACTGCTGCGCCCGAACAATCAATCGCGTGTGGCCGGCGTCGATGACGACTGGGACAAGTTCGCCGATTTCGCCGAATACGATCGCTTCACGCGCGCCTGGCTGACGGAGTGCCGCCGCGTCCTGAAGCCGGACGGCGCGATCTGGCTGATCGGCTCGTATCACAACGTCTTCCGCATGGGCACGGCGCTGCAGGATCTCGACTACTGGATCCTCAACGACGTGGTCTGGCGCAAGGTCAATCCGATGCCGAATTTCCGCGGCCGGCGCTTCACCAATGCGCACGAGACGCTGATCTGGGCCAGCCGCGATCGTAAGTCGCGCTACACGTTCAACTACGAGAGCCTGAAGGCGCTCAACGACGACCTGCAGATGCGGTCGGACTGGCTGTTCCCGATCTGCTCGGGACCGGAGCGGCTGAAGGACGACGGCGGCCGCAAGGCGCACCCGACGCAGAAGCCGGAAGCGCTGCTGCATCGCCTGCTGCTCGCCACGACCAATCCAGGCGACGTCGTGCTCGACCCGTTCTTCGGCACAGGAACGACGGGGGCCGTTGCCAAACGGCTCGGCCGGCGCTTCATCGGCATCGAGCGCGATCCGGATTATGTGGCCGCTGCCGAGGAGCGCATCGGCAAGGTCACGGCGCACTCGGAATCGGCGCTTTCGACACAGCCTTCTAAGCGCGCGGAGCCGCGCGTGCCGTTCGGGACGATTATCGAACTGGGTATCCTCAAGCCGGGCTCGAAGCTTTATGACGAACGCCGCAGTATTCGCGCCGAAGTGAAGGCCGACGGGACGTTGGCCGTTCCCGGGCAGCAGGGGTCAATCCATCGGCTGGGTGCGCTGGTGCAGGGCAGGGCTGCCTGCAACGGCTGGACGTATTGGCACTTCGAGGCGCAAGGCAAGCTGCAACCCATCGATGTGCTGCGCGAGCGTGCCAAGCATCAGTTGGGGTTGAAGCGCGAGATCCTGGTGGCCGCGGAGTAGGCAAACGGGATTCCTGCTTGACCCGGTGGTTCGATCGTTTATTGGACCCTGAAATCAACCTTCAGACCGATCAACGAGGACTTTCCATGCCGACGATGTCAGACGGGGCGCGTAAGAAGATCACGAACCGCCAGCGCAAGATGGAAAACGCCAACAAGCGCATCGCCAAGGCCGAAAAGCGCGAACGCAATTCCAAGAGCTGATGCGCTTCAGAGTTGGTTCTTGAAAGGCGCCATGCCTTGACGCGCGAGTTCGTCGGCGCGTTCGTTTTCGACGTGGCCGGCGTGGCCTTTGACCCACCGCCAGTCGACGTCGTGCGCCTTGCGAGCGGCGTCGAGGCGTTGCCATAGCTCGGCATTCTTCACGGGCTTCTTGTCGGACGTCTTCCAGCCGTTCTTCTTCCAGCCGTGTATCCAGGCGGTGACGCCGTTCTTCACGTAGTTGCTGTCGGTGTGCAGCTCGACCTTGCTGGCGCGTTTCAGGGCTTCGAGCGCGGAAATCGCCGCCATCAGCTCCATGCGGTTGTTGGTGGTCGTGGCTTCGCCGCCGAACAATTCCTTGCGGTGGTCACCCCACATGAGGATCGCGCCCCAGCCGCCCGGGCCCGGATTTCCGGAGCAGGCGCCGTCGGTGTAGATGACGATCGTATCGGGTGTGGTCATTGCAGCCCGTAGTCGGCGATGGAGCGGATCGTCTGATGGAAGTGCAGGCGGCGCAGGAAGTCGATCGGGTCGTGGGGGCTGACCAGCGCGGACTTGTCGTGATGGATCCAGTCGTGGGCGCGGGTCAACAGGAAGCGCATCGCCGCGCCGCGTGCCAACAGCGGCATCGCCTCGCGTTCGGAGGCTGAGAGCGGGCGCACGGCGGAGTAGCCGGTCAGCAGGGCACGGCCCTTTGCCAGGTTGAACGAGTGGTCCGGCTCGAAGCACCAGGCGTTGAGGCAGATGGCGACGTCGTAGGCAAGCGCGTCGTTGCAAGCAAAGTAGAAGTCGATCAGGCCGGAGAATTTGCCGCCGAGGAAGAACACGTTGTCGGGAAACAGGTCGGCGTGGATGACGCCTTGCGGCAAGTTTTCGGGCCATGAGGCCCGAAGGTCAGCGAGTTCGGACGCAATGGTTTGCTGCAGCCCGCGCGCGATTTCATCGGCTTTGGCCGCGAAGCGCTCAAACAGGGGTTGCCAGTCGGCGGGACCGAGGGCGTTGGGCCGGTGCATGGCGAAGTCTTTGCCGGCCATGTGCAGCTCAGCGAGCGCGCGACCCACGGCGTCGCAGTGCGCGACCGACGGCCGGCTGACGGAGACGCCCTGCAGGAATGTGACGATGGCGGCGGCGCGGCCGGCGAGTTCGGAGAGGTTGCGGCCCTCGGCGTCGTGCAGGGGCGTCGGGCATGAGACGCCCTTGGCGGCCAGATGCTCCATCAGGCCAAGAAAAAAAGGCAGGTCGGTCGGCGCCACACGCTTTTCGTAGAGCGTGAGGATGTAGGGCCCTTTCGCCGTCTGCACGACGTAGTTGGTGTTCTCGACGCCTTCGGCGATACCCTTGTAGGACCGCAATTCGCCGAGGCCATAGCCCGCGATGAAGCGCGACAGCTCGGTGTCCGAGACTTCGGTGTAGACGGCCATGATGCTTAAGCCGCCGGTTCGCGAAGTTCGCGGGGGATGTTGAAGGCGATGCGCTCGTCTGCGGTCTTCACGATCTCGATGGTGACATCGAAGCGGTCCTGCAACGCCGAGATGACCTCTTCCACCAGTTCCTCGGGGGCGGATGCGCCGGCGGTGATGCCGATGGAGGCGATGCCTTCGAGGCGTTGCCAATCGATGTCGGCGGCGCGCTGGATGAGCATTGCCACGCGACAACCGGCGCGCTCGGCGACTTCGACCAGGCGCAGGGAATTGGAGCTGTTTGGTGCGCCCACGACCAGCATGGCCTCGACGCGCGGGGCGATCGCCTTGACTGCCACCTGGCGGTTGGTGGTGGCGTAGCAGATGTCCTCCTTGTGGGGGGCGACGATCTCAGGGAAGCGGGCCTTGAGGGCCTTCACGACCTCGGCGGTGTCGTCGAGCGACAACGTCGTCTGGGTGACGTACGCCAGCTTGGCGGGATCGGCCGGGGTGAAGCGGGCGACGTCGGCCACGGTCTCCACGAGCGAAACCGCGCCTGGCGGCAGCTGGCCCATGGTGCCTTCGACCTCGGCATGGCCGGCGTGGCCGATGAGGACGATCTCAAGGCCCTTCTCGAAATGGCGCTGTGCCTCGTTGTGGACCTTGAAGACCAGCGGGCAGGTTGCGTCGATCGAGAACATGTTGCGGGATTTCGCAGCCGCGGGTACGGACTTGGCAACGCCATGTGCTGAAAATATCACGGGCTGGGTCGTATTCGGAATCTCGTCCAATTCTTCCACAAAAACGGCACCTTTCGCCTTCAACGATTCCACGACGAATCGATTGTGTACGATCTCGTGCCGGACGTAGACGGGCGCGCCGAACTTGGCCAGTGCTAGCTCAACGATCTGGATGGCGCGATCGACTCCAGCACAAAAACCGCGGGGGGCCGCGAGCAGCAGCGTCAATCTCTGACGCTGAGCAGTTGGGCGCTGGTTAACGGTGTCGATGGGCAACGGGGACGTCATGAAGTTAATTGAGTTCCCTTTTTTGCGCCGGATCAATGGCGTACCGGGCTTGGTCCGGTTGTTAGCAGGGTGTTACAATTCGAGTCGAGATGGTTCAGCACGTCGGGCGCGCGCCATGGGTCGCAGCGTGGGGCGTGCCGCCGGGATTATGCGGATCGGAGCACGATGACGCAACGCAATAGCAAGATCATGCGGGGCGTCCTCGCGTCCGGGATGGCCGTCATGGCCGTGAGCTGCCTGGGCGGGTGCGGCTTGAATTCATTGACCTCTGGGTTCAGTTCATCGAGCGTGTTCGGCGGCAGCAGCGGCAACCAACCGGCGCCGGGAGGCGGCGTCAATGAGGCGCAACTGCTGGCGGAGGCTAAGTCGGGCGAAACCGGCACGATCGGTGAGGCGTCCGCGGGCTGTCCGCGATTTGTCGTCTGGCCGCGCGACAACAACGTGACCGTTTACGAACCCGGACGGGTGGGTGACGGGCTCGCTATCATGCATCGGGCGGAGATCACCAAGACGGCGCGCGAGTGCTATGTCGAGCAGGGCCGCGTGACGGTCCGCTACGGCTTCTCGGGCCGCGTGCTGCTGGGGCCGAAGGGCGTCTCGGGGCCTGTGCGTTTTCCGGTCAACGTATTCGTGACGGACGCCAAGCGCGAAAAGATCAAGACCGAGAAGCTTGAAGTTGCAAGCTCGGTCGCGGTCGAAAATCCCATCGGCTACTTCTCCGCCGTGCAGTCGGTGACCTTCGATGTGCCTGAAGGTGCGCGAGCGGGCGAATTCGAGGTCTACGTCGGTTTCGAACGTAACGTGCCGAATTCAGGCTGATCGCGTTACAGTTGACAAATAGGTCAGCATAGCTGACATATTCGCCGCTCAATCTCGAACGGGTGGCGATCAATGACGGCCGCGTGGGAACCTGCATATGCGCGCCGCGCTGGCCGCATGCGCGCCTCCGAAATCCGCGAACTGCTGAAGCTCCTGGAGAAGCCGGGCGTGACGTCGTTTGCCGGCGGCATTCCCGATCCGGCGCTGTTTCCGATCAATCGCGTGAAGGCGGCCTATGACGCCGTGCTGTCCGAGCCGGCGGTCGCCAACGGCGCGTTGCAGTATTCGACCAGCGAAGGCTATGCGCCGCTGCGCGAATGGATTGCGCGCCAGATGCAGGCGCAGGGCGTGCCGGCGCGGCCGGGCAATATCCTCATCACCAGCGGGTCGCAGCAGGCGCTGGAGTTCCTGGGCAAGCTGTTCCTGGACGTGGGAGACACTGCATTGGTCGCGGCGCCGACGTACCTCGGGGCGCTGCAGGCCTTCGCGGCGTACGAGCCGCGCTACGACACGGTGCGACCGGGTACCGGCAACGAGACGCCGGAGGAGCTGCGAGCGAGTGCGGCGGCAAACGGCGGCAGTACCAAGTTCCTGTATCTCGTGCCGGACTTTGCCAATCCCACAGGTGAGACGCTGTCATTGTCTGCGCGCAAGCAAGCCCTGTCGCTCGCTGACGAGCTCGATATCCCCATCATCGAAGACGCGGCCTACGCGGCGCTGCGGTTCGAGGGCGAGGAGCAGCCGTCCCTGCAGGCGTTGAGCGTTGCCGACAGCGGCAACCTCGAGGCGTCACGCGTCATCTACTGCGGAACATTCTCGAAGACACTGACGCCGGGGCTGCGTGTCGGCTGGGTTTGTGCGGGCGAGGCCGTCATCCGGCGACTGGTGCTGATCAAGCAGGCGTGCGATCTCAACTCGTCGCTGATCAACCAGATCATCATGCATCGTCTCGCCGAGGACGACTTCGACGGACAGGTGGCGCGGGCGCGGGTGCACTATCGCCGGCGGCGGGATGCGATGCTGACGGCACTAGAAGAGCAGGCGTTGCCGGGCGTCACGTGGACAAAGCCGGAGGGTGGGCTGTTCGTCTGGGTGACGCTGCCGGAGGGGCTGGACGGCGCGGACCTGCTACAGCGGGCGATCGCCGAGGCCGATGTCGCCTTCGTGCCGGGCGGGGCGTTCTTCACGGACGGCTCGGGCCGCAACACGCTGCGGCTCAGCTATTCGCTGGCGAGTGAGGAGCAGATCGGCGTCGGAATCGGCAAGCTGTGTGGGATCATCAGGGCGAGTTCATAGGTGACGAGCCCGCTTCAATAGGCCCGGGCGATGCAAAACTCGATGACGGATTGCATGGCGTGCTTTTCGGCGCCGGAGGGGAAGATGGCCATGGCATCCCGGGCGATGGCGCCGTAGGAGCGGGCGCGTTCCAGAGTGGCTTCCAGCGCCTTGTGCTTGCGCATCAGAGTAAGGGCACGCTCCAGGTCGCCATCGGCGATCTCGCCCTCGGCGATCGTGCGCTGCCAGAAGGCGCGCTCCTCGTCGTTGCCGCGGCGGTAGGAGAGAATGACCGGCAGCGTGATCTTGCCTTCGCGGAAGTCGTCGCCCGTCGACTTGCCGAGCCGCGAGCTTTCGCCGCCGTAGTCGAGAGCGTCGTCGACGAGTTGGAAGGCGAGGCCGAGGTTCTTGCCATAGGAGCGCAGCGCGGCCAGTTCGGCTGCAGGACGATTGACGATGGCGCCGCCGACTTCGGCTGCGGCCAGGAAGAGGGCTGCAGTCTTGGCGTTGATGATGGCGAGGTATTCGTCTTCGGTCGTGGCGGTGTTCTTGGCGGCGGCAAGCTGCATGACTTCGCCCTCGGCGATGACGGCCGCGGCGTTCGACAATATGCGCAGGACCGGCAGAGAGCCGACTTCGACGAGCATGCGGAAGGCCTGGCCGAGCAGGAAATCGCCGACGAGCACGCTCGCCTGGTTGCCCCAGATGAGGCGCGCGGTTTTCTTGCCGCGGCGCGCGTTGCTCTCGTCCACGACGTCGTCGTGCAGCAACGTTGCGGTGTGCATGAACTCGATCGCCGCGGCGACGCGCACGTGGGCGCTGCCGTCGTAGCCGCATAACTTGGATGCGGCGAGCGCCAGCATGGGACGCAGCCGCTTGCCGCCAGAATCGATCAGGTGGTGGGCGAGCTCGGGAATCGTGTCCACATCAGAGATGGCCTTGTCGAGGATGATGCGGTTGATGGCCTGCATGTCCTCCTGCACGATATCGAGCAGGGGCTGGAGGCCTTCCGAAGCGGCACGCGCTTCACCAAGTGGGACGACGACACCCAAGGGCGATCCTTTTCTATTTGGCCCGTTAGCCGGGCTTTCTCTGGCGGGGCGGCGGAGGCTGTATTAGCGTCTACTCCGGGCCGAATTTTGACCTCCTTTGCCGCACGGGAGCATCGATTTGTCAATGGGATGGCGCAATGCGTGAAGTGCTGCTGGCACAGGACAGCGTGCTGATCAGCTTCGTGGAGGCTTTGCTGCGCGATGCGGGCATCGAATTTGCCGTGCTCGACCGCAATCTGCACTCGATGCACATAGCGCCGGGTTGGGCGCCGCAGCGGGTGATGGTCAAGGACGAGCAGTGGCAGCGGGCGCGGCAGGTGCTTCTCGACGCCGAGCTCGGGGCGTTTCTGACGAAGGATACGGCGTGAGCGAGGTGCTGCCGACTGAGCTGCCAGTGACCGACGATGCCTTCCTCGGCGACGGGCTGCACATGCTGCAGCCGAGGGATGGGTATCGCGCGGGGATCGACGCGGTGCTGCTGGCTGCGACGGTTACTGGTGGCGGCCGGTTGCGAGTGGTCGACTTGGGTGCCGGTGCCGGTGTCGTTGGGCTGTGCGTGGCGCGGCGTCTGTCTGACGCGCGCGTGGTGCTGGTGGAACGGGAGCGCGAGCTGGTGGACTTGGCCCAGCGGAATGCAATCCGGAACAAGCTGGGTGACCGCGTGGCGGTGGTCAGCGGGGATGTGACCGGCAAGGCCGAATCGTTAAGGCTAGCGGGCGTGAACGAAGGCTCATTCGACGTGGTGCTGGCCAATCCGCCGTTCCATCTGACGGGCCGCGGAACGGCAGCCGGTAACGCCTTGAAGGCAGCTTCGCACGCCATGGAAGGCGAACAGCTCGACGCGTGGGTGCGCTGCGCGGCGCGCCTGGCGCGGCCGGGCGGGACGTTCGCCATGATCCACAAGGCGGATGCTGTGGGGGACATTCTGGCCGCGTTCGGGCAACGATTTGGCGGCGTTAAAATGAAGCCGGTCTATGCGCGCCCGGGAGAGTCCGCGATCCGCGTTCTCATTCAGGGAACCAAGGGCAACCGCGCGCCGCTTGAGATGTTGCCGCCGCTGGTGCTGCATGGCGAGGGTCAGGGCTTCACCTCAGAGCTCAACGCCATCTTGAGAGACGGCGGGGCGCTCGCCATCTAGGTTAGGTTGTCGTTTGCGTCCTGCGGCTGCTAGATGCCAGTCATCCCTCAATCCCAATGGAGAGCTTTCCCGATGTGGCCTTTCAAGTCCGGTCCCGTAGTTCCCGTGCTGCGGCTGTCGGGAACTATCGGCATGGCGACGCCGCTGCGTCCCGGCCTGTCGATCGCGGGGCTAGCTGGGCCAATCGAGAAAGCCTTCGCCATGTCGAAGGTGGGCGCGGTGGCCGTCGTGATCAATTCGCCGGGCGGGTCGCCGGTACAGTCGAGCCTGATCCTGAAGCGGCTGCGGCAGTTGGCGGATGAGAAGAAAAAGAAGATCTACGTCTTCTGCGAGGATGTCGCGGCTTCCGGCGGCTATTACATCGCGCTCGCCGGCGATCAGATTTTTGCGGATGCCTCGTCGATCGTCGGATCCATCGGCGTGATCTCGGCGAGCTTCGGCCTCGATCGTGCGATCGAGCGGCTGAGCATCGACCGTCGCGTCTACACCTCGGGCGAGCACAAGGGCACGCTCGACATGTTCCAGCCGGAAAAGCCGGACGACGTGGAGCGGCTAAAGGGCCTCCAACGCGACGTGCATGATGTGTTCATCGGCGTGGTGAAGGAGCGGCGGGCCGGCCGTCTCAAAGGTCTCGATGGCGAGCTGTTCACCGGCGCGTTCTGGTCGGCGCCAAAAGCGATGGAGTTCGGTTTGATCGACGGCATCTCGGACGTGCGCACCAAGATGCGGGAGCTGTACGGTCCGGAAGTCCGGCTGAAGCTGGTGCCGCTGGAACGGGGTGGGCTGTTCAGCCGGCTCAGGCGATTGCCATCGTTCAGCCTTTCGGGTTCGGGACAGTTGCCGGGCCTTGCAATCGGCGATGACTTGGTGTCCGCTGTCGAGGCGCGGGCGATCTGGTCCAGATACGGGCTGTGAACTTGCGGCGCAGGGTCGTCAATTTGAATAGAGGTGCGTGATGCCGCACGTCTTCGGTGCCGTGTTGATCGCTGCTGGCGTATACGCCGGCGCCAAGTGGCTTGCCCGCACGCTGGCCAAGCAGGCCCATGAAGCGGCGCGCGTTGCCGAGGAGATGCATCGCCGCGCCTCCGGGGCGGCGCCGGCGCCCCGGGATCTGGGCGCCCTGGAGTATGATGCCGCCAATCAGGTTTATCGGCCCAAGGGGTCGTAGCCGTTGGCCATGGGGTCAGACCCATGGGTCTGACCCTGGAATGAGCGCCCTTCCGGAAGCGTGACATGCGGGGGCGAATGCTTATAGTGCCGCGCAAATCGATGAAGGCGACGGCCCGGCACGCATGGCGACAAAAGCGAAGGCGCAGGCAGCAATCGCGCTGCAACCGCGCAAGGCATTCCAGGATCTCATTCTGACGCTGCAGCAATTCTGGGGCGCGCAGGGCTGCGTGATTCTGCAGCCGTACGATATGGAAGTCGGCGCGGGAACGTTTCACCCGGCCACGACGCTGCGGGCGCTGGGACCGAAGCCGTGGAGCGCGGCGTACGTGCAGCCGTCGCGCCGCCCCAAGGACGGACGCTACGGCGAGAACCCGAACCGGCTGCAGCATTACTACCAGTTCCAGGTGATCATGAAGCCATCGCCCGCGGACATTCAGGATCTGTACCTGAAGAGCCTGGATGCGATCGGCATCGATACGAGTATCAACGACATCCGCTTCGTGGAGGACGACTGGGAGAGCCCGACGCTGGGCGCCTGGGGGCTCGGCTGGGAAGTGTGGTGCAACGGCATGGAAGTGTCGCAGTTCACCTATTTCCAGCAGGTCGGCGGTTTCGATTGCAAGCCGGTCGCGGGTGAGATCACGTACGGGCTGGAGCGCCTGGCGATGTACGTGCAGGGCGTCGACCGCGTGTACGATCTGAACTTCAATGGCCGCGAGGACGAGCGCAAGCTGCTCTACGGCGACGTGTTCCTGCAGGCGGAGAAAGAGTACTCACGCTTCAACTTCGAGCACGCCAACACCGACATGCTGCTGCAGCATTTCAAGGATGCCGAGGCGGAGTGCCAGTCGCTGCTCGAGAAGGGCGCCAGCGACAGCGGGCACCTGATGGCGCTGCCGGCGTACGACCAGTGCATCAAGGCGTCACACGTTTTCAATCTGCTTGACGCGCGGGGCGTGATCTCGGTGACGGAGCGGCAAAGCTATATCCTGCGCGTGCGCGAACTGGCGAAGGCCTGCTGTGGCGCGTGGCTAGAAACGGAGGGAGGACGATAATGGACCAGGCACTCATCGCCGGTATCGGCACGCTGGGACTACCGCTGCTGCTCATCGGATTGCTGTTCGTACGCCGAATTGCGATCTTCCTGTTCTACGCCGTCCTGGTGATCGTCGGCATCGGCTACCTGACGTCGACGGGTGCTATCTCGGACATCGGTCATTTCACACTTAACACCATCGGCGTGAAGGATGAGCCGGGGCCTACTGTGCCGCCGCCCGAGAAGTTACCGGCACCGGCTCCGGCGCCGTGAGCTGCACCCGAATTCGTTCGTTAGGTTTGATCGATGTCTGAACTGCTGCTCGAACTGTTTTCCGAGGAGATCCCGGCGCGCATGCAAGGTCGCGCGGCGGAGGATCTGCGCCGTCTCGTGTCTGAAGCCCTGACGGCGCAGGGTCTGGAGCTGGGTGAGAGCAAAGCGTTTTCGACGCCGCGGCGGCTCGCGCTTGTGATCGAGCATGTGCCGGCGCAGTCGCCGGAGGTGAGCCACGAGCGCAAGGGGCCGAAGGTCGGCGCGCCGGAGCAGGCGGTGGCCGGATTCCTGAAGGCTGCCGGACTGGCGTCGCTGGATGAGGCGGAGATCGTCAAGGACGAGAAGAAGGGTGATTATTACGTGGCGCGTTCGACGCGGCCGGGTCGGGCCGCGGCGGAGATCGTAGCCGAGGTGGTGCCGGCGGTGCTGGGCAAGTTCCCGTGGCCGAAGTCGATGCGCTGGGGGGACGGCGCGGCGACGTGGGTGCGGCCGCTGCATGCGATCGTGTGCCTGCTCGACGGCAAAGTGGTGCCGTTGGAATGGGCGGGCGTCACGAGTGGCAACGAGACGCGCGGGCATCGCTTCCACGGCAATGCGCCGTTCGCGGTGAAGAGCTTCGCCGACTACGTGAGCAAGCTGGAGAAGCACAAGGTGCGGCTGGATGCGGTCGCGCGAGCCGATGATATCGCCAAGCAGGCGCTGGCGCTGGCGAAGGATGCCAAGCTGGCGCTGGTGGAAGACGAGGCGTTGACGAACGAGAACGCGGGGCTCACCGAGTGGCCGGTGGTGCTGATGGGATCGTTCGACAAGGGGTTTCTCGACGTGCCGGCCGAGTGCCTGATGACGTCGATGAAGACGCATCAGAAGTGCTTCTCGCTGCGCGATCCGAAGACGAAGCAGCTGGCGAACAAGTTCCTGGCGGTGTCGAACCTGACGGCGACGGACGGCGGTGCTGCCATCGTGTCCGGAAACGAGAAGGTGATCCGCGCCCGTCTGTCGGATGCCAAGTTCTTCTGGGAACAGGATCTGAAGCGCCGGCTGGAGCCGATGCACTTCGAGCTGAAGTCGATCACGTTCCACGAGAAGCTCGGCACGCAGTGGGATCGCATGGAGCGCATCCGCGAGCTGGCGGGTCAGATCGCAGGCGCGGTGGATGCGGAGCCTGATCTGGCGCGACGGGCAGCCGAGCTGTGCAAGGCGGACCTCGTCTCGGGCATGGTCGGCGAGTTTCCCGAGCTGCAGGGCCTGATGGGGCGGTACTACGCGGAAGCGGAGCACATGAACCCGAAGATCGCGTGCGCGATCGAGGAGCACTACAAGCCCAAGGGCCAGAGCGACACGGTGCCGACGGAGGCCGTTTCGGTGGCCGTGGCGCTGGCGGACAAGCTCGATACGCTGGTGGGCTTCTGGGCCATCGGCGAGAAGCCGACGGGGTCAGGCGATCCGTATCAGCTACGGCGCGCGGCGCTGGGCGTGGTGCGGATTGTGGTCGAGAATGATTTGCGGCTGCCGCTTATTCCGTCGTTTGATAAAGCAGCACAGGCTGTGGATCAGACGGTTGCCGCCGTCGACAAGGTAAAAAAAGCTGCATCGGGCGGCACTTACGTATCCGGCCACGCGCAAGCTCTGGTGGACTGGAGTGGCCGCAAGGTCCGAACGCATCTCGTAGACCTGCTCTCGTTCTTTGCCGATCGCCTGAAGGTCTACCTGCGCGATCAGGGGGCGCGGCATGATCTGATCGATGCGGTGTTCTCGCTGGGCGGACAGGATGATCTGGCGCTGATCGTGAAGCGCGTGGACGCGCTGACGGAATTCCTCAAGAGCGAGGACGGCGCCAACCTGCTGGCGGGCGTGAAGCGCGCGTCCAATATCCTCGCCATCGAGGAGAAGAAAGACAAGACGACCTACGCGGGCGAGATCGACGGCGAGCAGCTGAAAGAGCCGGCGGAGCGGGCGCTGGAGGCTGCGATCGCGAAAGTACGCTTCGACGTTAAGGCTGCCATCGACGTGGAGAACTTCTCCGGCGCCATGCGGGCGCTGTCGGAGCTGCGGGCGCCGGTCGATGCGTTCTTCGAGAAGGTGACCGTCAATGCCGACGACAAGGAGCTGCGCGCTAACCGGCTGAAGCTGCTCTCCGAGATCCGCGCCGCCACTCTGACGGTCGCGGATTTCTCCAAGATCGCGGGCTAGACAGCGAGCGGCGCGCGCCTACTTCGCCACGAACTCTGCGGTGACGGCGGCGCCGTCGGGTTTGGCGAGGGGTTTGTCGGCGTCAGCGTCGAACATGCCGTCGGCCTTGGCGTCCTCGTGCAGGACGGCGACCAGTTTTTCGCCCTGCTTGACGTCCTGCTCCAGCTTCACGGAGACGTTGCTGTTGGAGCCGGAATTGACGATGGCGTAGCCGATCGGGGCGCCGGGTGCATCAGCTTTCGACGGTGCGGGAGCGTGGATGACGATGAAGCCGTCGCCGGGGCTTGTCACTTCCTGGACCTTGACGATGTTGCCGCTTTCCACGCGCTGATCCTGCACCGCAATCTTCGGATCGTCCGCCAACGCGGCTGACTGACCTATCAGTAGGGTGAATGTCGCGACTGCGGTTAAGCGGCGAAAACTTGCTGTCATGACGCGCCTCTGCGGTCCCAAGGCAATGTATCCTTCGCGCGGTTTGCGGCGGAAGATGGGTGCAAACGCTTGAGCTGATGTGAGGTTCCGGGACGAGTGCAGAGTCCGTGCGCCAACGCTACTGCGGCTGCAAAATTGGAGCTGAGGGCTTAGCGAGGGAGCTGACGCAGTGGTCCAGGCGATGCCCTCCACGCCTGGCTGATCCCCCGCAAGATCAGACCGGTCAGCTCCCCTCATCTCAGACATACAACGACGCGTCTCACGCGACTTATGTGAATTCGGCGGTTGTGTTATTCGCGCGGTGTTGTGGACAAGCATTTGCGGCGCGCGCGCGTGGTGTGGCTCGCGGAAAATCGGCTGCGCCGGCTATCTCCAGATGAAATCCGTCGCATGCCGCCGCACCAATTCGATTTCGCGAGCGAAAAGAGGTTGTCGATTCTTGCAACGGCGGCATGTGTCATTGCGTGGACGAGCTAACCTGCCCGACATTCCCACGCGAAATGCCAAGTCTTCCTGCCACCGACCTATGCCGTCTCGACCTCCGCGAGGGCCGAGGCAGTCTCGTAGGCGTCCGCCGCTTGCAGCCAGGCGGCTTCTGCGTCGCTGAGCCGCTTGGCGAACTGGCCGCGTTCGAATGCCGTCTTCTGCGCCTTGTCAGCATTGGCGTAGAGCGCAGGATCGGCGAGGGCGGCATCGAGCCTGGCGATTTCGGCCGTCAGTTTTTCGACGATCTTCTCGGCGGCCTGCATGGCTTTTTTCAAGGGTGCCAACTCCGCGCGGCGGTCGGCGGCGAGGCGGCGCTGGGCCGCTCGATCGATGCGCGCTTCGGCTTCGCCGGGACTGCTCCGCTCGGTGCGCTGACGCGTGCCGCGTTCGGCCAGGAGTTCGGTGCGGTAGCTGTCCATGTCGCCGTCGTAGGGCGTGACGGTGCCGCCGCGCACAATCCAGAGCCGATCGGCGGTGGCCTCGACGAGGTGGCGATCGTGGCTGATGAGAATGACGGCGCCTTCGAACTCCGTCAGCGCGTGAACCAAGGCCTCGCGGCTGTCGACGTCGAGATGGTTGGTCGGCTCGTCGAGGATCAGCAGGTGCGGGCCGTGGAACGCCGTCAGCGCCAGGAGAAGTCGTGCCTTTTCTCCGCCGGAGAGGCTAGCACACTTTGTATCGGCCTTGTCGGCGCTGAAGCCGAAGGTGCCGAGGCGGGTTCGCTTCTGGGCTTCCGTCGCCTCAGGCATGAGCTTGGCGATGTGATCGTAGGGTGTCGCGAGCGGGTTCAGCTCGTCGAGCTGATGTTGGGCGAAGTAGCCGGCTTCGACGCGGTTGGCGCCGTAGACCTTGCCGGACAGGGGCTCCAACTTGCCGGCGAGCAGCTTGGCAAAGGTGGACTTGCCGTTGCCATTCTGGCCGAGCAGGGCGATGCGGTCGTCCTGGTCGATGCGCAGGTTGAGGCCGGTGAGGATGGGATTGTCCGCAGCATAGCCGGCGGTGGCGCTTTCCATACGAAGGAGCGGGCTGGCGAGCAGCTTCTGGGGATTGGGCAGCAGGAAGGGGATGACGCGATCTTCCACCTGGGCGGCGATCGGCTGCATCCGGGCCAGCGCCTTGACGCGGCTCTGGGCCTGCTTCGCCTTCGTGGCCTTGGCCTTGAAGCGGTCGATGAAGGCCTGGATGCGGCGGCGCTCGTCGTCCTGCTTCTTCATCAACTTGAGTTCTAGGCGCTGCTTTTCGCGGCGCGCATCCTCGAAGGCGTCGTAGCCGCCGGTGTAGAGCGTGAGCTTGCCGCGCTCCAGGTGCATGATGGCGCCGACGGCGCGATTGAGCAGGTCGCGGTCGTGGCTGACGATGAGCACGGTGTGCGGGTAGGTGCGCAGGTAGGTCTCGAGCCACAACGTGCCTTCGAGATCGAGGTAGTTGGTCGGCTCATCGAGCAGCAACAGCTCGGGTTCCAGGAACAGGACGGAGGCGAGTGCCACGCGCATGCGCCAGCCGCCGGAGAATTCGCGGCATGCGCGCTGCTGCGCCATCTCGTCGAAGCCGAGGCCGGAGAGGATCTGCGCGGCGCGGGCGGGGGCCGAGTGGGCGTCGATATCGGTCAGGCGGATCTGGATTTCGGCGATACGGTGCGGATCGGCGGCGTGCTCGGCCTCGGCCAGCAAACTGGCGCGCTCGGTATCGGCTGCCAGCACCCAGTCGATCAGGCTGTCGGAGCCGCCCGGCGCTTCCTGGGCGACGTGGCCGATGCGCGAGGAACGGGGCACGGTGATGTTGCCGCTGTCGGCGTGATACTCGCCGGTGATCAGCTTCAGCAACGTGCTCTTGCCGGCGCCGTTGCGGCCGACGAGGCCGACCTTGTGGCCGGTGGGGATGCCGGCGGTGGCGCCGTCGAAGATCGGCTTGCCTTCAATGCGGAAGGTGAGGTCGTTGATGTGCAACATGATGGGCGATCGCTTACAGCACGGCGCGTTGTTGCGCTAGCCAGCCATCACGTGGCGCAGTGTTTCGACGAGCAGACGATCCTGGGCGGCCTCATCCTTGATGGCCAGGAGCGCGGTGAAAAGGTCCTGCACCATCTGGCAGACGCGCTCGGGCGGGGCACGCGAAAAGGCCTTGGGATCGAAGAACAGTTTGATGTCGTCCTGGCTCCACCCGACGTTCTTCAGTTCGGCGGTCAGAAAATCGATGTCATTGGCCGCTTTGCCTTCGCGCTTGATCGGCGACTTCTTGCCTTCGGCAACGGCGGAGAAAATGGAATTCAGCTGGCGCTGGACGGGCGAGGTCGTCTCCATCTTGCGCATGATGTCGACGATGGGATCGCTCAGCTCGCCATGCGAGATGAACTGGTAGCACGAGCTGGTGTTGGTGGCGCCGAGCTGCACCAGCGTTTCGCGGAAGGTGGTGGCGACATTGCGCAGAACCGGCGAAGGCGCCTGGAGAGCGACATCGCTGTTGGTGCGGCGGAACTTCACAAGCTCAGAGACGAGATAGCGGGTGATCTCGAGTTCGGTCTTTTTCTGCTCGGTGAGCTTGGCGACCTCGGCAATCTGCTCCTTGTACCAGTCCGGGAACTCCTGCTTGGCGAAGGTCCACGGTTCTGTCTTCTGCAGCTTGGTGTCGACCGACTCCGGCGTCTCAATGCTGCCGGTGGCAAAGCCGCCGCCGCCCGTCATGTTGGCGGCGAAGCCGACGATCGTGTCGCGATTGAGGTAGCTCAAGTAGCCGCCGATGCCGAGCGCGATCAGGACGACGGCGGCGATGGCGAACTTGCGGCCGCGCCCGCTCTTGTAGGGCGTCTCGAACTCATCATCGAAGTGGCTGTCGCCGCCGTCGAGGGACGGTTCGTAGCTTGGCGCGGACGGCCGGCCTGTGCGGGGCTCGTTGGAGAGCGCAGGGCCGAGGGAGGACTGGGACTGAAGTCCGGCAGGCTCCTGTTGCGGGCGCGGGAAAACGGCCAGCGCGGGGCGCCAATCGGGAAAGCCCTGGCGCCAGATGAGGTCGGTGGGGCGCAGATACGAAAGCTCGACGAGCTTCTTCATCTCCGCATCTGACAGCGGACCGTGCTGAGTGCCTTCGCGGGCTATGAACCACTGCGCTTCAGGTTGCATGACGCTCATGCTTACTCATACCAGCACTTGTTCGGAGACACGAAGGCAGCGCCGTCGCGGCTCTTGAAAATTAATCGATCGCTCGGGTGATCAATTTCCCCAGGCACACCGCTTCCCCGCCTTGTCCGTTCAACCGCGCCTCAAGCCCTTCCCTCCATACGGCATGGCGGACCCCACCACAACCGTCAGAGCGTCGCGCGATGTACAACAATCCCCTGTTCCAACTGTAGAATCCAGGCTTTCTCAGGGCGGCGTGCCTCTGCCCGCCGATTTGCCGTGCGCATTTGGCGGCCTTGCTGGGCCGCGGGTGCGCGGCTATAAGCGCCCGCAAACTCCCGCAAATCAAGGATACGAGACACAAGATGGCTATCGAGCGAACGTTCTCCATCATCAAGCCGGATGCGACCAAGCGCAACCTGACCGGCGCGATTAACGCTGTTATCGAAGAGGCGGGGCTGCGCATCGTCGGGCAGAAGCGCGTTCGCTGGACGAAGGCGCAGGCGGAGAAGTTCTACGAGGAGCATGCGGCACGCCCATTTTACGGCGAACTCGTCACGTTCATGACGTCCGAGCCGGTCGTTCTGCAGGTGCTGGAAGGCGAAGGCGCCATCGCCAAATATCGCGAAGTGATGGGCGCGACCGATCCCAAGGAGGCCAACGAGGGCACGATCCGCAAGCGGTTCGCGCTGTCGAAGGGCGAAAACTCGACGCACGGTTCGGACAGCCCGGCCTCGGCCGCGCGCGAGATCGAGCTCAACTTCAAGGCCGACGAAATCGTCGGCTAAAACTGCACGGCCGAGGTGCGCCCCATGATCACTTGCGAGTGGATGGTGATGATGGGGCGCTACAACGCCTGGCAGAACAAGGCGCAATTTACCCTCGCGAGCGGGTTGAGCGACAAGCAGCGCCGGGAGGATCTCGGCGCCTTTTTCAAATCGATCCACGGCACGTTGAACCACATCCTTTGGGCGGACCAGATGTGGCTGTCGCGGTTCAACGTCTGTCCGCCAGCTCGACTTAGCGGACTTTCGGAATCGGTGCGTCTCCATGAGACTTGGGACGAACTGTCGGCGGAACGCGAGAGGTTCGACGGATTGATCTCTGAATGGGCCGTCACATTCGATCCGCGCGGGATACAGGGGGACCTCACGTGGTTTTCGGCCGGTGCTGGTCGGGAAATAACTCAGCCGCGCGCAGTGCTGATCACACATCTGTTTAATCATCAGACGCATCACCGCGGGCAGGTTAACGCCATGCTGACGCGGCTTGGGCTGAAGCCAAGCATAACGGATTTGCCATTCCTTGGACTGACGTAGCCCAAAAGAACCCTGTGCAAAGTTAAAACTCAGCCAACGGATCTGGCCGCCCACGGGTGAGCTAACGGTACCTGCGGCCCGTGGGCTCCTCGGACATGCCATGGACTATCGGGCGGCGACCGCATCGCGACTGTCTCGCAGGGGACAGCGTCGTCGGCTGTGGGGAGCGATAAAGGGGGAAATCGCAACGGCTTCGCTTGGGAGAGCCTCAGATGACCCGAACACAT
Source organism: Hyphomicrobiaceae bacterium (assembly GCA_965279065.1). Taxonomy (GTDB): domain Bacteria; phylum Pseudomonadota; class Alphaproteobacteria; order Rhizobiales; family Hyphomicrobiaceae; genus JAKAXS01. The sequence continues at coordinate 3,023,823 of OZ257134.1, read as the reverse complement.
CCAATCATCAGCATTGCTGCGGCGCTTGGCGCGACGATGCTCTTCACGAGCGCGGCACAAGCGTGCATTTCGTGCGAGTACGTTCCGGAAGTGCTCAACGCCTCCAAAGACCACGACCGCCGTTCCTACCGGCCCGAGGCTTCGCACACAGCGAAGCTCCAGATGCGGGAGCAGATGGCTCGCGTACAGGCTGCCAAGGCGCAGATGGCGAAGATGCAGGCCTTGAAGCTTCAGGCCGCAAAGCTTCAAGCGGCAAAGGCCCGTGCTGCCGCCGCCCAGAAGATCGAGACCGCCAGTCTCTCGCGGAAGGAAGACGAGATGGCGGCGAAACCCACCGCGCAATCGACGGATAACAAGGCCGAGGCTGCCCCCGCCGAAGCGAACGTCAAGCGGGAGAAGCCGGTATCAACTGCGACGCTGCTGGTCGGCGAGAGCGTGGCGACTGAGAGTGCGCCCGCCAAGCCGCTCGAGTGCAAAAAGTTCGTCGCTGCCGTTGGGACAACCGTGACGGTGCCCTGCAAGTAGCTCCGCTAATGACAGCTGGAATCAAAAAGGGTGAGATCTCGGTCTCACCCTTTTTCGTTTGATCGCCGCCAGATCTGGACTAGCTGAGTTCGCGGATCTTGAACATCAGGCCGCCCTTGGGGGTCAGCGTGACGGTGCCGTTGATGCCGGGCGGTTCGTTGCCGACATACTCGGGACGGAAGCGGCGCAGCAGGATCGAGAGCGCCAGCGTGTTCTCCACCTGGCTCATGGCGCCGCCGATGCACGAACGCTTGCCGCCGCCAAAGGGCAGATAGGTGTAGGGTTTGCGCTTGCGGGCGGCGTCGCCCATGAAGCGCTCGGGGCGGAACTCTTCCGGTTCGTCCCAATACTTCGGGCTGTGGTGCGCGCCGTAGGCGAACAGCATGATGCGGTCGCCGACGCGGATTTCCTTGCCGCCGATTTCCTCGGCCTTGGTGGCGACGCGGATGAAGCCCCAGATCGGCGGATAGAGGCGCATCGTCTCCTGGATGACGGCGCGCGTGTAGGCCAGCGCCGAATAGTCGGCGGCAGCCGGTGCGCGATCGCCATAGACCTCTTCGCCTTCCTTGCGGATGCGTTCGGCGGTCTCGGGATGCTTGGAGGCGAGGTACAGCGCCCAGGCGAGGGTGAGTGCCGTCGTCTCAGTGCCGGCCCACAGGTACTGCTTCAGTTCGTCGATGGCCTGGGCCTGATCGAACTCGGGAACGCTGGGATCGTCGACGGCCGCCTGGATCATCGTCAGTAGCGTGCGTTCGCGCTCCTCGCGCGGATCGGCACCCATGACGGCAGGGGGCACATTAGCCCAAATCTCCATGGCCTTCGAGGCGCCTTCTTCGGTCATCTCGAACTCTTCGCCCGAGTTGACCTTCAGGCGGATGGACTTATGACCCTGCACGTCAGTGTAGGTCTTCACGCATTTGAAGACGACGTGGGGATTGAAGGGCATGTCGCGATCGAACAGCGCCTTGCAGATCATGTCGGCGGCGAGTGTCCACGTCTGCTCGACCATCTCGATGGTTTCGCCGGACTTCGCCAGGTCGGCCCAGATGTCCATCTTGGTCTGGATGGCGTCGAGAAAATACGGGATGTACTCGGCGAACATGTCCGGGTGGAACGCCGGCTGCTGCGGCATGCGGATCTTCTGCCACAGCGCGCCGTCGTTGGTGATCATCGACTTGCCGAAGATCGGCTTCAGGCCGTCGAAATACTTGATGTAGTCGTCGCCCTTGGTGACGAGCACGTGCTTGAAGTGCTCAGGCTCCGACAGCATCACGACGCGCTGGTTGCCGAAGTTCACGGGAATCACGGGGCCGTAGCGATCGGCCATGGCCATGAGCGTACGCATCGGGTTCTGCGGGTCGCCCTTGAGGAGCGCCGTCAGCTTGAACCAAATGCTGCTTTCCTCGCCGAGCTGATGATTTTGCCCGTGCGTTTCTTGTGCGGTCATCATGCACCGTTTCCAAGCCAGCCGGCGAACTCGGCCCTGGCAGTCACTAAGCGCTCCTGGGGCCCTCTCGGCGACGGCCGATCCGGTCTCGTAGGCCAGGGCGTACAATCACTATGCGATATCGCCAGCCGGAAACCTGCTGTTCCCCGTGGAACTGACGTGAAGAGTTCGGGCCTCAGTATCACCGGCAAGTTGGGCGTGTCCATGGATCGGCGCGCCGCCGCTTCAATTTAGCGCGCGGGGCGTGTTGTTCTGCAACGGTGATTTAGCTGTCAAAACCGAGGTTTGGCGAGAAAAGGGTGGCACTCTGGTTAACTGAATCTGGCCAGCTAACTCTTTCATCTACAATTGAAAATTTATTGGCAGCGTACGCCGCGAGGATGCGTGGATAGAGCTGATGTTCGGCCTCTAGAATGCGGGCGGCAAGGCTGTCGGCTGTGTCATCCACTGCCACGGGAACTGCGGCCTGGCCGAGGATTGGGCCGTCATCCATCGCAGGGCGAACAAGATGCACCGTGCAGCCGGAAATACGAACGCCGGCCGCGATGGATTTCTCATGTGTGTGCAAGCCCTTGAAGGCTGGCAGCAGCGAAGGGTGGATGTTCAGCATCCGGTCGCGCCATTTCTCGACGAATTCGGGGGTCATCAGCCGCATGAAGCCGGCGCAGGCGACAAGATCGACTTTCGATGCGGTCAGCACGGTGTGGAGCTGGCCCTCGAAGTGTTCGCGGCTCTCATAGCGTGTGTGGTCCAGGCCGAGTGCCGGGATGCTCTGTTCCTTGGCCCAGGCGAGGCCGGCCGCGTCTGGGCGGTTGGCTATGACGACGACGACTTCGTAGGGACAGTCCGGGGTACGGGAAGCCTCGACCAGCGAGCGCATGTTGGAGCCGCGACCCGAGATGAGAATGGCGACGCGTTTTTTCGGAGCTGTCATGGCCGCGCCAGTTTCAACTTGCCTTCGTAGCCCACGGCCCAGGCATCGCCTTTGCCTTTGGCGGAGGAGCGCTCGCCGGTGCCTGGGCCGATCTCGCCGATGATGACGGGCTGCTCGCCGGCACTGGCGAGGCTGGCGACGACGGCGTCGGCGTTGGCCTTGTCGGCGACGACGATCATGCCGATGCCGCAGTTGAAGGTGCGCAGCAGTTCCGCGTCATCGAGCCGTCCGGCCTTGGCCAGCCAGCTGAAGACAGGCGGCACGGGAATGACGGACAGGTCGATGCGGGCGGCGACGCTGGGGGGAAGTACACGCGGCAGGTTCTCGGTAATGCCGCCGCCGGTGATATGCGACAGACCCTTGATGGCGCCGTCGGCTGCACCGCCGGTCGCCTCGATGGCGGCGAGCAGCGGCTTCACATAGATGCGGGTTGGTGCCAGCAGGGTTTCCGCGAGGTTGTGTGCGGGATCGAACGGGGCCTTGGCCTTCCAGTCGAGCTTCTCCTCGGTCACGAGGCGGCGCACCAGCGAGTAGCCGTTGGAATGCACGCCCGTCGAGGGCAAGCCAATGAGGATGTCACCGGCCGCGATGTCGGGTCGGGGGAGGATCTGGCCGCGCTCGACGGCGCCGACGGCGAAACCGGCGAGATCGTAGTCCTGGCCGTGATACATGCCGGGCATCTCGGCGGTTTCGCCCCCGATCAAGGCGCAGCCGGCCTCGCGGCAACCCGAGGCGATGCCGGCGATGACCTTGCGGGCAATCTCGACGTCGAGATGGCCGACGGCGAAGTAGTCAAGGAAGAACAGAGGTTCAGCACCCTGGACGACGAGATCGTTGACGCACATGGCGACGAGGTCGATGCCGATCGTCTCGTGGTGGTTGGCGTCGATGGCGATCTTTAGCTTGGTGCCGACACCGTCGTTGGCGGCGACCAGGATGGGATCGCGGTATCCGGCCGCCTTGAGGTCGAACAAGCCACCGAAACCGCCGAGTGCGGCATCTGCGCCCGAACGGCGTGTGGCCTTGACGAGCGGCTTGATCATTTCAACAAGGGTGTTTCCGGCGTCGATGTCGACACCGGAATCGCGGTAGGTTATGGGGCGTGCTGAGGTGTCTGTGGGCTCTGCCATGCCTGTATCGCAAATGTGTCCGAGCCGTTCAGGGCCCTGAGGAACCCAATTTCGCCCGATTGGGGCCGAGAGATAGGGCTCCTACCAGCTCGATCGGCTTGGGGCAACTCGCGGTCCCGCAATCTTTGTGCAGCTTTGAGACGCAGCGTCACCGGAGACTGATTTGCAACGTAGAATTTCGTGTCTTGCCTTCGTTGCGGTAGCGATCTTGATGGGCGGCTCACCGGCGTGGGCGGCGCCGGCCGAGAGAGCGTTCACCATTGCCAATTATCCCGTGGATGCGACGGCCAAAGATGCAGTGGCGGCAAAGGACAAGGCTATCGCCGACGGGCAGCAGGCGGCGTTCCGATCGCTGCTGAAGAGGCTGGTTCCGGTGACCGGCTATCAGGGGCTCGACCGACTGAAATCGATCAAGGCTGCCGACTACGTTGACGGGTTTTCCATTCGGTCGGAACAGAACTCCGGCACGCGCTACATCGCCAGCCTCGACTTCAACTTCGAGCCGAATTCCGTGCGGCAGCTGCTGCAGCAGCAGGGTGTGGCATTCGTCGACAAGCAGGCCGAGCCGGTGATCCTGGTGCCGGTGCTGCGGCAGTCACCGCCGACTGGCGGGGGCAAACTGGCCGGTGCCGAATTCACTGCCGCGACCGGGCCATGGTCGACGGTGTGGTCCGAGCTAGATGTCAGTAATTCTCTGACGCCGCTGGCCGTCAACCCGCTCAAGCCCTCCGTGCATAGCGATGCGATTGCGGCCCTCGTGGCCGGCGGGGAGGATAGTCCGGAACGCATTCTGGCCACCGAGTACGGCTCCGAAAACGTGGTGGTGGCGATCGCCGAGGTCGACAAGGCGGCCGGGCGGGTACACGTCACACTGGCGGGACAGGACGGCGTGGCGCCCATCCTGTGGAAACGCAGCTATCGCATTACCGACAACGACGTTGCCTATTCGGTGGAACTCGCCGCAGTCATTTCGCTCGGCGTGCTGGAGGGTCGCTGGAAGGCGATGCAGAACGGCGAATTCAGCGCGGCCGCAGCTGGCGGGCTGCCTGACGTTCTGCTGGAGGTGCAATTCCGGTCGGCGACGGAGTGGAACGAGATCCGCGGGCGCATCCTGGATCTGCCCACGGTCGATGACGTGCGCGTCGGTAACGTTTCGACCAGCAATGCACAGGTGATGGTGAAATACCCGGGTGGGGGACGCGCGCTTGCCGGAGAACTGGGGCGCCAGGGGCTGCAGATGCAGCAATCCGGGTCTGGGTGGCTGGTCCGCAGCGGCTATTGAGGGCCCTCGGCCAGCGGTGCGCCAATTAAGTTTTTCCCAGGCGCACGGGTGTCTTGTGGCGTGAACGTGGTATGCACGTCTTCACCCCGCCGGTCGTACGGCTTGCCAGATCCTGCAATTCATAAATGTCACCCTTAAACATTCCAAATCTCATCTCGCTCGGCCGCGTCATCCTCGTGCCGGTCGTGTTCTGGCTGTTGCTCACCGGCGAAACACAGCTGGCCTTCGTGCTTTTCGTGATCGCGGGCATCTCCGACGCTGTCGACGGCTATCTGGCCAAACGGTTCGGATGGACGACGGAGCTCGGGGCTTACCTGGACCCGCTGGCCGACAAACTCCTGATCGTCAGCATTTTCGTAGCGCTGGGCGTGAAGGCGGCGCTGCCGTCGTGGCTGGTCATCGCCGTCGTGTCGCGTGATATCCTCATCGTAACCGGCGTCGTGCTGGCGTGGGTGCTGGATCGGCCGCTGCGGATCAAGCCGGCTGTGGTCAGCAAGGTCAATACGCTGTCGCAGATCGTGCTGGCTGGAACGGTGCTGGCCGACGACGGCTTCGGTCTGGGGCTGGAAACGGCGCGCGTGGCACTGGTGTGGATTACGGGGACGCTGACGATTGCATCGCTGGTGACGTATCTCAGGACTTGGCTTCGGCACATGTCAGGCTATGAATTGGGGGATGAGCCGCCGGGAACCAAGTGAAAGCCGGGCGCTGACGTCGCGATCCTTCGGACCGATGGCGAGGCCACCACTGACTGGGGAACATCGAAGATGCGCGGCGTTGAACGGCAGATCTTCTTCTGGCTGGCTGCAGCCGTCTTGCTGGCGCTGGCCATCGCGATGGTCAAGGATGTGCTGCTGCCATTCGTTGCCGGTGTCGTGCTGGCCTACTTCCTCAATCCGATTGTCGACAGGCTGACGTCGCTCGGCCTCAACCGAGTCGCTGCGTCGGCGTTGATCGTCGTTGCCGGCGGCGTGATCGTGGTGACCCTGCTCGTCCTGATCGTGCCGCTGCTGTTCGATCAGGCGCAGCAGTTCGCGGTGGCGCTGCCGGGAGAGATCGAGCGCGTGCGCGGCGTGCTCGATGTGTGGCTGCGCGAGCGGTTCGGAGCGAGCTTTGCCAGTTTCGACGCCGGATTCAAGCGCGCGACCGATACGTTCGCGCAGAACTGGGCGAGTCTGGCCGGCTGGGCGGCGACGTCGCTATGGGATCGCTCACTGGCGGTGTTCAATTTCCTGTCGCTGCTACTGGTGACGCCTCTGGTCGTCTTCTACCTGCTAGTCGACTGGGACGCGATGCTGGCGAAGATCGATGGCTGGCTGCCGCGCGATCATGCGCCGACGATCCGGGCGCTGGCGTCGGAGATCAACGACGCGATCTCGGCCTTCATTCGCGGGCAGGGCACCGTATGCATCATCCTGGCACTGTTCTACGCCATGGGCCTGACGGCCGTGGGGCTCGACTATGGCCTGTTGATCGGGCTTGCCACGGGCGCGCTGGCGTTCATTCCTTTTGTCGGCTGGGCCCTGGGGCTGCTGACGGCCACGGCACTGGCGGTGGTGCAGTTCTGGCCTGGCTATCTGCCGATCGTCGGCGTGATTGCCGTGTTCCTGGCGGGGCAGGCGTTCGATGCGGGCTTCCTGTCGCCCAATATCGTGGGGTCAAAAATCGGCCTGCACCCGGTCTGGCTCATATTTGCCCTGTTCGTGTTCGCTTATCTGTTCGGGCTCGTCGGCATGCTGCTGGCGGTTCCTGTCGCGGCGGCGATCGGCGTGTTGGTGCGCTTCGCGTTGACGGTCTACCTGCAGAGCTCCGTCTACCGGGGCGACAGCGCTACGACCGACCTCCTGCGCGACCCACATGTCTGATGCGAGACCCTGACCTATGAGTGCCGCTGAGAAAATGCAGCCGCCCCAACTCGTCTTCGACCTGCCGCATCGCCAGGCGCAAGGCATGGAGGATTATCTGCTCAGCCGGTCGAATGCGGCGGCGGTCGAACTGGTCGATCGCTGGCCCGACTGGGTACATCCGGCAGCCGTCGTCGCGGGGCCGCCGGGAGCAGGCAAGACGCATCTGGCGCATGTCTGGGCGGCCCGTTCGGGCGCCGGGCTGATCGCTGCCGGAGAGCTGTCGGACGCGACGATTGCACTGCTGGCGGAGCATGGCGCGCTGGTTGTCGAAGACATCGATCGCGAGGTGTTCGAGCACCGGGTGCTGTTTCATCTGTTGAACCTCACGCGGGAGAAGGGCTTCACGCTGCTGCTCACGTCCCGGCAGGCGCCGGGCGAGCTCGAAATCGCCCTGCCGGACTTGCGGTCGCGGCTGCGGGCCTTGCCGCTGGCAACGATCGAGGCGCCGGACCAGGCGCTGTTGAAGGCGGTTCTGGTTAAATTGTTCGCGGATCGGCAGCTTGATGTAGAGCCGCCCGTGATCGACTATCTGGCGCTGCACATGGAGCGCTCGATGCAGGCGGCCAACGAAGTCGTTGCCGAGGCAGACAGGCTGGCGCTGGCCAAACAGCGGCGTGTCAGCCGGGCAGTCGCTGCCGAAGCGCTGGCGAATTTTGCGCGACCGGGCGATTTGACGTAACGGTAACTCGCGCTTACAGGCTGTCATCATGCCGTCGCATACGCCAGCATCTGATCCCGCCCGGCGGGGTTTTGAAGGACATGTTACATGACAACGAAGGCAGCCAAGCAGCGGGACAAGGCAGATGCCGAGACGCCAGCAAAGCTGGCGGAAGGCGCCTCGCGCTACTACAACCGGGAACTCTCCTGGCTGCAGTTCAACCGCCGCGTGCTGGAAGAAGCCCAGAACCGCAATCATCCGCTGCTGGAGCGCCTGCGCTTCCTGTCGATCTCGGCTTCGAACCTCGATGAATTCTACATGGTGCGCGCCGCCGGCATCTATGGCCAGGTAACGGCTGGTGTGACGACGCCGAGCCTCGACGGCATCACGCCCGTGGAGCAGCTGAAGCAGATCAACAACTTCGTGGCCGCGCTGGTGGCCGACAAGCAGGCTTGCTGGAACGAGCTGAAGCGTGAACTGGATGCTGCAGGCGTGCATCTGGTGAAGCCGGACCAGCTGACTGCGGAAGAGCGCGCGTGGCTGCAGCAGCTCTTCATGACGCACATCTTCCCCATCCTGACGCCGATCGCGATCGATCCGGCACATCCATTCCCGTTCATCCTCAACAAGGGTCTGACGGCGGTCGTGTGGATGCATCGCGAATCTGACGGCAAGACCATGAGCGGGCTGTTGCCGATCCCCGGCCAGTTGGAGCGCTTTATCCGGTTGCGCGTCGGCACACAGGCGCCGAGCGATCTGCGCTTCATCCAGCTCGAACAGCTGATCAGCATGTTCATCGGCGAGCTGTTTTCGGGCTTCGAGATCAAGAGCCAGGGTGCGTTCCGCGTGCTGCGCGACAGTGACATCGAACTACAGGAAGAGGCTGAAGACCTCGTGCGCTCGTTCGAGACGCAGTTGAAGCGGCGGCGCCGCGGGCACGTGATCCGTCTCGAGATCGACGCGCGCATGCCGGAGAAACTACGCAAGTTCATCACCGACGAACTGGAGGTCGGCGAAGAGAGCGTGTTCATCAAGGACGGACTGCTAGCGCTGTCGGACATTTCGCAGATGATCGTGTCCGACCGACCCGACCTGCTGTTCAAGCCTTACCTGCCACGCTTTCCGGAGCGCATTCGCGAGTTCAACGGCGACTGCTTCGCGTCGATCGGCAAGAAGGACATCGTCGTCCATCATCCCTACGAGAGCTTCGACGTGGTGGTGCAATACCTGCGCCAGGCCGTGGCGGATCCCAACGTGATGGCGATCAAGTGGACGCTGTACCGCACCTCGCGCGACAGTCCGATCGTGCAGGCGCTGAAGGAGGCGGTCGAGGCCGGCAAGTCGGTTACCGCCGTCGTGGAACTGAAGGCGCGGTTCGACGAGGCGGCCAACATCCGCTGGGCGCGCGATCTGGAAAATGCCGGCGTGCACGTCGTCTACGGTTTCATCGAGCTGAAGACGCATGCCAAGCTGGGGTTGATCGTGCGGCGCGAGGGCGGCGAGCTTGTCACCTACGTGCATATCGGCACAGGCAACTATCACCCGCAGACGGCGCGGATCTATACGGACTTGTCGCTGTTTACCACCGACCCGGTGATCGCGCGTGACGTGGCGCGCATCCTCAACTTCGTGACGGGTTATGGGCAACCTGCCGAGTTGGAGAAGATGGCGGCCAGCCCGCACGGCATTCGCGCGCGCATGCTTGCGCACGTCCACGAGGAGATCGAGCACGCCAAGGCGGGACGGCCCGGCGCGATCTGGATGAAAATGAACTCGCTGGTCGATGCACAAATCATCGACTCGCTGTACGAGGCGAGCAACGCGGGCGTGCAGGTGGACCTCGTGGTACGCGGTATTTGCTGTTTGCGGCCGGGCGTGAAGGGCCTTTCGGAAAACATTCGCGTCAAAAGCATCATCGGCCGTTTTCTGGAGCATGCGCGGATCTACTGTTTCGGGCGCGGGCAGGGGTTGCCTTCACCCAAGGCAGCCGTCTACATCAGCTCCGCGGACATGATGCCCCGCAACCTCGATCGCCGAGTCGAGGCAATGACGCCGGTTACGAACCCAACGGTGCACGAGCAGGTGCTCAATCAGATCATGGTGGCCAACCTGAAGGACAACCAGCAAAGCTGGCGCATCAAGGCGGACGGATCATCCGAGCGTCTCGTGCCCGCTGGCGGTGAAGAGCCGTTCAATGCGCATCAATACTTCATGACCAATCCCAGCCTCTCCGGCCGCGGCACGGCGCTGAAGGACAGCACGCCGCCACGGTTCTCGCTGAAGCAGCTGGAGCGCAAGTAATTGTCGGTCATGCCCCACATCTTCGGTGACCGTTGGCTCGCAGCCGAACGCGAACCGATCGGCGTCATCGACATCGGTTCGAATTCCGTTCGTCTCGTCATCTATGAAGGCGCCGTGCGGGCAGCAACGCCGGTGTTCAACGAAAAAGTCCTGTGTGGCCTCGGCCGGTCGATCCATTCGACGGGGCGGCTCAGCGACGAGGCAGTGGAACGGGCGATCGCCGCGCTGGCGCGATTCCGTGTCATTGCGCGCATCGTCGGCGTGAAGGTGCTGCGAGCGATCGCAACGGCGGCCGTACGCGAAGCGGAGAACGGGCGCGAATTCATCACACGCGGCGAGAAAGCCTGCGGGACGAAGATCGAGATCCTGTCGGGCGAGAAGGAAGCAGAACTCGCGGCGCAAGGCATCCGCATGGGTTTTCGCGAGGCCGACGGTTTTGCCGGCGATCTGGGTGGCGGCAGCCTGGAACTGATCGACATCTACAAGGATACGCTGAACGAGGCGACGACGATGCCGCTCGGCGGTCTCAGGCTGATCGATACGACCGGCGACAAGCTGGACAAGGCGATGATGCTGATCGACGAGGCACTGGGCAAGATCGACTGGCTGGCGAAAGGCGTCGGTCGGCCGTTCTATGCCGTTGGCGGCACATGGCGTGCACTCGCCAAGCTGCACATGGACGAGACGAACTATCCGCTGCGCGTGATGCAGGGCTACGACATTGCCACGCGGGACGCGATCCTGTTCTGCGAGAAGGTGCGCAAAACCAAGAAGCTGTCGCTTCTGCCGGGCATCGACGACGTGGCACGGGCGCGGCGCGAGGTGCTGCCGTATGGCGCCCTGGTGCTGGAGCGCCTGCTCAAGCTGTTGGCGCCGTCCGAGGTGATCTTCTCGGTCTACGGCATTCGCGAGGGACTGGTCTTCAGCCTCTTGCCGGAGGTCGAACGGCGCAAGGATCCGCTGTTGTGCTTCTGCGAGGACTACTCGCGGTTGCGATCGCGGTCGTACGATCATGCCATCGAGCTGTGCGCCTGGACCGATGTCCTGTTCGACAGTCCGGATCTGACGGAGACACCGGACGAGCGCCGATTGCGGCATGCGGCCTGCCTGATGTCCGACATCGGCTGGCGGGCGCATCCGGACTACAGGGGAGAGAAAAGCCTGAACGTCATTGCCCAGTCCGGGCTGGTCGGCACGGATCATCCGGGCCGCATGTTCATCGCGATGGCGGTGTACTTCCGCCACGTCGGCGCCAGCGAGCAGACGACCGATCAGCTGTCGGAGCGGATCAAAGGGGCGCTGAGCAAGCGGGCACTGAAGCGGGCGCGGATCGTCGGCTCGGCCATCCGGGCAGCGCACATGCTGTCGATCGGTATGCCGGGCGTGATCGACGAGACGCCCTTGAAGTTCGAAGACGCAAAACTGGTTCTGACCTTGCCGAAGTCGTACGCCAGCCTGGACGGGGAGCGGCTGCGGCGGCGGTTCGAAAGTCTGGCCGCCTTGCTGCAATTGACGTCCGAGGTCCGTGTCGGCCGCTAAGGAGCGGGCCTTCAGTTCAGGGCCAGCCAGCCCATTTAGCATAGCGGGAAGCTGCGGTCGGGCCCGTGTGCGGCCGGGTCAAATCCTGCTAGTCTGGGTTCAACCAACAGAATCATGGAGACTTCGGCGACGCATGGCCGACGACCCCTATACTGTCCTGGGTGTCGCCCGTGCCGCTTCGGACGACGACATCCGCAAGGCATACTTGAAGCTCGTCAAGGAGCTGCATCCCGATGTCAACCCGTCGAAGACGGCGGAGGAGCGCTTCAAGAAGGTCACAGCAGCCCACGAAATTCTAGGTGACCCGGAAAAGCGGCGGCAGTTCGATCGCGGCGAGATCGACGGCATGGGCGAGCCGCGGCGCTATTCGCGTCCGCACGCTGCAGGTGCTGGACGCGGGCCGACGGCTGGGGGCGGCGGCGAATTCGGCGATTTCGGTTTCGGTGATGTCTTCTCGGACATTTTCGGAGGTTTCCGCGGGGCCGCGGGGGCCGGCGGACGTGCGGCCGGGGGCGGAACCTATGCGCCGCGCGGCCGCGACGTGCGCTACACGCTGGACGTCGACTTCCTGGAGGCGGTGAAGGGTGCCCGCAAGCGCGTGACGCTGCCGGAGGGCGGCACCCTCGATCTGACTGTGCCTGAAGGTGTCAGCGACGGTCAGGTGCTGCGGCTGAAGGGTAAAGGCTCGCCGGCACCGCGCGGCGGGGAGCCCGGCGACGCGCTGGTGGAGATCCGCGTCAAACCGCACAGTCAGTTCAAGCGCCAGGGACTCGACGTGCAACTCGACCTGCCGATCACGATTGACGAGGCGATACTGGGCGCCAAGGTCGAGGTGCCGACGGTCGACGGCCGCGTGCAGCTGACGATCCCCAAGGGCACAAGTTCGGGCCGCATCTTCCGGCTCAAGGGCAAGGGCGTTAAGAACGCCGCCACCAACACGACCGGCGATCAACTCGTCGCTGTGCGGATCGTGCTGCCGGACGTGATCGACGACGAACTTGGCTACATGATCTCGGAATGGCGCCAGCGCCACAAGTACGACCCCGGCCGCAAGTAGCCGTGTGCGGAATTGCAGTGGAGAGGTCACCGCGGTGACTCCCCGCAGCGTTCGTACATGGTAGCGTCATCGCGTCACACCCCGAAAAGGGGTGTGCTGCGAGGAGTGGGCGCATGACGCATTGGCTGATCCGTCTCTATGCGGTGTTCCTGATGGCTGTGCCGGCTTCAGCGCGGACCGACGAGTTGTTCACCATCGGGCCGCAGTCAGAGGTGGCCCTGGGGGATGGCGGCGATACCTTCGGGATGGAGGTGCCGCAGTCGAACACGGAGGTCGTGATCCTGTTCAATCCGGACGGCGAGGACTGCACACTGCGTTTCGCGATGCGCCCCGGTGAAGGGTTCCACATGTTCGTGCGTGCCGGGCTTGACCAGAAGCTGCGCTGCCACGTGTCGCTGAACACCACGGCCGAGGGGCAGTCGGCGACTTTTACCTCACACTGCGAGCAGGTCGAAAAGCTGGGCGAACGGCGCTGTCCGGCACCGAACTAGGATTGCCGGCGCGACCGGGCTAAGCTTGCCTCCAACAAGAGAAGCCGTTGGGAGCCGCGCCGTGGTGCAGTGGACTGAAATCGCCGATTTCGTTGAGCCTGATTGGGAGAAGGTCGGCAACACAGCGCCGCCCGCGCTCTTCTGGCGACCCAAGAAAGGGCCGACCTTCGGATACATCCGCGAAGGCGAACTGTTCGACGCCAAGTGGATCTATGTCAGCGACGCCAACAAGGTTTCACACTTCTCGCTGGTTGACGGTCCCGAGGACAATGTCATCAACCTTGCCGCGCATCGCGCGGTTTGACGTCAACTGCCGGCGGCCAGCCGGTTGGCGATGCGGCGTTCGGCTGCAGCAACAATGGCGTGACGAATGTCGGCCAGCGAATGCTGGCCCGGTGGCACGCCCAGTTGCTGTTCGTGTGCCAGCACGCGCAGATGACGCTCGCTCGTCAGGGCGGCAAGGGCTGCCAGAGCTGCGTCACGACCGCGCGTGCGCACCACGACAATGACGTTCGGCGTATAGGGGTCGAAGTCGTCGTCGGGCTCTGCGTCACGAGATGAAAGCGGTGCGGAGCTGGCGCCTGACTTGTCAGGTGCCGGCAGGGTAACGGTGCGCGTCGCCTTGCGGCCGCGGTCGGCTTCGACGCGAATACGCAGGCTGGCGACTGCCGCGGTCAATTCCTCGAGCAATCGCTCGCGCGCGGCGTGATCTTCGCCCAGGGCGGAGCGGACGATGCCGTCGAGGAAGGTGTTCTTGGCGGCGCCCGATATCGAGCGCGTCGACTTGCTCATGTCGTTCAATCCAGCTCGGCGTGCGGAATGCCGCTGAAGACCTCCGCGTGCAACGCGCGCAGGTGCGGCAGGGCGTCAGCATACTTCTCGACCATCGACTTTTTCGTCTCTTCCCAGTCGAACGCGCGCGCGACGCTGTCAAGCAAGGGAATGCGCGCCGCCAGCATGGGATGGTCGAGGGCCATCTGGTCGAGCAGGAGGCGCTCGCGGCCGTTGTTGTTGCGCACATAGTTTGGCAGGCAGATGTAGCGGCGGTCAGCGAACGGGATGGCGGCGACGTCTTCGGACGTGTGGACTTTCTCGATCAAGGTCGAGATGCGGTCGATGGCGAACTGGGACACGAAGTCGGGGCGGAACGGCACGACGACGCGGTTGGCAAGGTCCAAGGCGGCAAGTGCGGCAAACGACAAGCCCGGCGGGCAATCGAGGATGACGACGTCGTAGTCCATGCCGAAATGCTTCATCAGACGCTTCAACCTACCGCGAACCTCGGTGGCGACAACATCGGTGTCCTTGCCCTTGCGCGCCTGCGCAACGAATAGTTCGCCCTGAATGTCCTCCATCAGCAGCGAGCCGGGCAGCAGTGCGACGCGGCCCTTGCCCGTGCGCGGGTGGGCGACGTCGCCGGCGTTGGCGATGATGTAGGACGACTCGTCTTCGGCGACCTTGTCGAAGCGATCGAACAGATAGTCGGCGATGGTACGGCGTGAGCGGCGAGCCTTGTCCCAGCCCTCGCCGCCCACGAGCATCAGCGAGGCGTTGCACTGCGTATCGAGGTCGATGACCAACACGCGATGGCCGCTCCAGGCGGCCGCCGCATGGGCCAACATTACGCTCGTCGTCGACTTGCCCACGCCACCCTTGCGGTTGGCTACGGCCAGAAAGGACGCCATCAAGACCTCACAATGCGACAGTTAATGGACGATCAGCTAGTCGATTCTTGGCGTTGCGCCAACGGTTTGCGGAAAACGCAACCAAGTCGGTGAGGCAGCGTTCCTTGATAGACGCGGCGGGTTTGCCCGCTTGCGGCAAAGCCGCTAGAAATTCGACGTCGCCCGGAGGGATCGGAGCGGCTACCAGAGCGGGGGGACCACGCGGTAAACACGTATGGCGACGCTGGATGCGGCGAACCGCGTCTGCGTGGTAGGAACGAGCCCCAAACTGCGGCAGACGAAAGGCCGAACAGGCCCGCGCCAAAGGGAAAAGAAATGGACGATACAACGCTCAAGCCGGTGTTGATGGGTGTCGCGGCGGTGGCCTTACTCATGTCGGGGTTGTTCTTCTGGAACAACAGGACGCTGCACACTGATCTCGCGACGATGAAAGCTGCACGGGCCTCCGTCGAACAGGAAGCCAAGGCCGCCAACGAACGCGCCAACGTGGCGGAACGCTCGATCGAAGAGATCAAGGCCGAGATGAACAAGGTGCAAGCCGCCAACGAGACGGTGAATCATTCGGTGACGCAGCTGCGCAACCAGCTTGAGCAGGTGCAGCTCCAAGCCAACACGGCGCGGGAAGATGCTGAAAAGCGTCTGAAGGCTGGTGCCGACGAGCTCGGCAAGGCACAGGGCGAGGTGGCTCGTCTGGCCGACGAGCTGACCAAGGAGAGGGCGGCTCGCGAACAGGCGCAAAAGTCGGTGGGCGACGTCGAGGCGCGGTTGCAGGCCGACCTGAAGCAAGCCCAGGATGCTGTGACGAAGGAACGCCAGGCGCGGGAAGCGGCCGAGCGCACGGTGCGAGATGCGGCTACCGGCGCTTCGACCGGTGCTCCGCCGCAATCGAATCCATAAATCCGATGCGCATTCTCGTTGTCGGGGCCGGCGCGATCGGCGGCTACTTCGGTGCGCGGCTGCTGCAAGTCGGCCGCGACGTGACGTTTCTGGTGCGACCGCGCCGAGCCGCGATGTTAGCGGAACATGGACTGGGCGTGCGCAGTCCGGCCGGCGACGTGAAAATTGCGGCGCCGCCCTGCGTCACTGCCGACAAGCTCGATCCTGGCTTCGACCTCATCATCTTGAGCTGCAAGGCGTACGATCTTGACGCAGCTATCGCCGATCTCGCGCCGGCCATGGGGTCGAATACGGCGATCCTGCCGTTGCTGAACGGTATGCGCCATCTCGATGTCCTGGCGGCCCGTTTCGGGCCTGCCGCGGTGCTTGGCGGCCAGTGCGTGATTTCGACGACGCTGGACGGCGACGGGACGATCGTTCACCTCAACGCCACGCACAGCCTGACCTATGGCGAACGCGTCAGCCGGCCGGGCGATCGCATGGTGGCGCTGGGTGCCGCGCTGAGCGGAGCGATGTTCGAGGCGGTGGCGAGCCCGAACATTCTGCAAGCGATGTGGGAGAAGTGGGTCGTTCTGGCGTCAATGGCGGGTGCCACGAGCGCCATGCGTGCTCCCGTCGGCGCCATCAATCGCGCGCCTGGAGGCCGTGATTTCGTGCTCAACCTGATCGACGAGGTGCGGGCCATTGCCGAAGCCGAAGGGTTCCCGCCGGGCGCTGCGTTCCTTGGGGAGACACGCGCCTTTTTGACCAATGAGGCTTCACCGCAGACGTCGTCGATGTTTCGAGATATCGAAAACGGGGCGCGGATCGAAGCCGATCATATCATCGGCGATTTGCTTGTTCGCGCCGCGCGAGTCGGCCAGTCCTGTCCCCGGCTGACATTCGTCTTCACCAACCTCAAAGCCTACGAAGCGCGGCTGGCGGAACGGGCTAGGGCGTGACGATTGCCGCGACGCGCGGCGCATTGGCTGGCGCCGCTTCGGCGTCGGCGACGGCCGGCGTGTCTGCTTCAGCGGCATCCAGGCCTGAGGCCATGCGGGCAACAGTCTCGCGCGGGACCTTCATGGCGCGGACGCTACGCCTGCGGGCGGGGTCAAACGCGTTCGGATTCTTGAGCGCGTATGCATCAGAGATGGGCGCGGGCCGGACATCGACCGGTGTCTGCTTGGAGTAGACGCTCGCCGCGCACAGGAAGAGCGCACAAATGGTCATGGCGCACAGCAGTGCTCCATGACTTTGCATCAAACGCTCGAACTTCGACGACACGGTTAGGCCTCGGTGGGCGGTGCGCTTGGCGCTTACTGTTGCGGAAAGTCGCAATGGCCGCAGCGGGTTCCACTGCGCCGCGCAGATTTGCCGTCAGCTGCGCAGAACGTCAACCCGCGCAAACGGCATAACTTTAATAAATTGCGTGCGCTAAAGACGAGAACGCCGTTCAATCTCAGTAATCATCGCGTTCGTCGTCGTACCAGACGCGGCCGCGTGGACGTTCGGACGCATAGCTATCGACGCGCGGGTAGGGGTCTTCATAGCGATCGCGTGCGTAGCTGCGAGCGTAACCCGGGCGCCTCTGGACCGCATAAGGATCATAGTCGTCGACGTCGCGATGGGGGCGCACGGTGACGTCGGCATAGTCAGGCTCATCGGCGGCGAACGGCGGACGTCGAATTGGTTCCTCCGGACGGACCTGTTGAGCCTCATCATCACGTTCGTCGTCGGGCCAGGCTGCGGCGGGCGGAACGCGCGACGGGCGATTGGCGGCGAGAGGCGGAACGGCGGCAGGCGGCCGTGTGTAGGCCACCGGCGGCGGGGCCGGTGCGAAGGGCAGCTTGTTGACGACGGTGACGCTGGTGCCGACCTGCGCGAACTGCGCGAGGTGAAGCACGGCCGAGTTCATCATGCGGAAGCAGCCGGATGACGAGGCGTGGCCAATCGTCTTTTCGTCATTGGTGCCGTGGATGCGATAGAGCGTGTTGCCAAGATAAAGCGCCATCGCGCCCAACGGATTGCGCACGCCGCCCAGCATCTTCACTGGCAACTTGGGGTCGCGCTGACGCATCTCTGCTGGCGGATGCCAATCGGGCCAAGCTTGTTTGCGGCTGATCTTTTCCGTCCCGGCCCAGGCAAAACCTTCGCGGCCAACGGAAATGGGATACTGAAAAGCGCGATTGCCCGGCAGGACGAAGTACAATTTGCGGCCACCACTATCGATGACGATCGAGCCCGTGGGGTACTCCGCAAAGCTGAAGGCGACGACGATCGGTGCTTTCGGAGCAATTTCCGGGCGGGGCCCGCCGTCGCGAATTTCATCGCCCTGCAGTCCCTGATTCGACGGACCCAACGGACGGTACCGCTCGGGTGTCTGCGACCGCGAGGGCTGCTCCCAAAACGGTGCGTTGTCCCAGGGAGCGTAGGGCTCAGCCTGGGCCGTCCCGAGTCCCGCCGCGATACAAAGGAGGACGGCGGCCGCGCGCGACGTCATCATTCACTCTCCGAGTTAACGCTTTGGCGGCGCTTTAGGAAAGCTCGCCGGCCAGAGCACGCGTTCTGACTCAGCTTCGTGTCCGAATAGCGATGGTTCGTGGGCGTCTTCGTGCAATTATTCGAGAGGTGATGCGTCCCGACGCAACAAGCCGTGCGGCACTTACGGCGCGCCTTTCAGCTTTCGCGAGATCTCGCGAACTTCCGCCTGAGAGATTTCGCCGGACGAGACAAGAGCTTTGATGCACCCTGACGAAAGCTTGGGACCGGCGGTCTTCATGCACCGGCGCAAGTTGTCGCTGCCGAGGGCATGATTCGGACAATGGGCGTAATAATCTTCGCGGCACGAATGCCGTACTTGATCACTTACGGCGGAAGCCGTTGTGGCGCCTGCAACCGTCAGCAGGACAGTGATCGCGGCGTGCTTTAGCAGGCGTGGCAGCATTTCTGTGCTCCTCGTTCCGCGCTAAACGCTTGATTGGCGTGCTTGTTCCGACGTTTTGTCGGATCGGTGCGCTCGGCAAAGGACCACAGACACGGCGACGTCACACGGAGGCGCATTGCCGCAGCGCGCCGGCAGCCCGCGTCAAGCGGCGCCGCTGCCTTTTTCGATGCGTGTAATGCGTTCCAGCAGCCCCGGGCGTCGCTGGCCGTGCGTTGTGTCGCTGCTGCCGGGTGCCGCGGCTCCGTTGCCGTTGTCGGCAGCCGGTGCGTTTGCTGCCGGTGCCGGTTCCGCGGTTTCAAGGCGGCGCATGAAACCGCCGGCGAGTGCCGGCTCCGGCGCCTTCTCCTGGGGCGTCTCACGCGTGCCGAAGGGTGCGGCGGGAACTTCGGTCGGCTGCGCGTCGAGCTGATCGTTGGCGGCGAAGGGGCGGGGTGCGGAAATGCGATCGGCGAGGCTCGGGCGCTTGACGTCGTAGCTCGTTCGCCGCTGCGGGCCAGCGGCGGGAAGGGTGCCCGCACCGAGCCGGCGCATCTCGTCCACGAAGTGGGCCGCTTGACGCGCGAGTTTCTCGTTCGCTGCGGCGATCTCGGACCGAAGGATCTGAATGGTATTGACCTGCTCGTCGGCCTTTGCCTGCAGGGCGCCGAGGCGCGCCTTCAACGCGATCTTGCTTTCGCTGATCGCCTTGTCGTCGTCTGCGCTGCTCTGGAAAACATTGAGCGAGGCCTTGAGATTGGCGATCTCCGCGCTTTGGTCCTGGTTCGTCGATTTGAGCTTGCGCAGTTCTGCTTCCACCATCGACTGGCCGGCCTGGCCTGCTTCGGCGGCACCACGCACGGAGCGCAAGGCCATCTCTGCATCAGCCAGGTCCCGACGCAGGCGTCCGATCTCCGCTTCCTGGCCCGTGGCGTCCAGTTGTTGTGTAGCGGCGGGTTCGCTGCCGGCGACGCGATCCTGCGGGACACCGGCGGACGTCATGACGCCCTGCAGCCTGGTGATCAGCGCCGACTGGTCGCGCGTCTTGGAACGCAGCGCCTCGATCTCGGAGCGCAGTGCGACTTCGCCATCGAAGCGCGGATCCGATAGGGCTTCGCGATTGCGGGCAGCGCGGGTGGCGAGTGTTGCGTTCAGGCGATGGACTTCATCGCGCTGCTGGGCGTTGATCTGCTTGGCCTCTTCAAGTGCCTGCGCCTGCTTGTTCGATGAATCCGTCAGGTGGGCAAGTTCGCGGTCGCGCTGGAAAAGCAGCTTCTTGGCCTCGGACAGGCGATGTTCGACGCGCGGCAGGCGCTCGGTGATCGTCTGTTCCAAGACGCGGCGCGCGTTCTCGTGCTCGTCGAGGAAGGTGCCCATACGGGCGACTTCGCCTTCGAGATCGTTGATGGTGGCGTCGCGGCGGTTGAGGTCGACCATGTGCCGGGCGGCGGCAAGTGCGCTCTGCTCGGCCCTGGACTCCAGTTTGTGGATGGTAATCGCGAATTCGGCGCGCAGTCGATCCTTGTCGGCGCGGATCTCAGCCTCCGTCAGCGGCATAGACCGGCGCAAGGCGTCGGTGGCGAGGCGCGCGGAACGGCGGCCGTACAGAGGAGCGCCGACAAACACTAGCAACGCCGCGATGCAGAAGCCGAGCAGCACGAGCATGACCGCTTCGATCGTGATCACTCGCGCATCCTCGTCATCGTTTCCCGGTCCCGTCCAGTGCCCGAATCCAGGCTCCGCGTCGACGAGCCCTAGGATATTTGCCGCGCAGCTGAAGCATCAAACGCATGCGCCCGCAACCCGTTTCGCTCAGCACGGCCATTCGGCCTGTCTTTGACGCTTCGTCGGCGGGGCAGCATAGCGCGCCTGCGCCATTGCGCCAGCCCCGGCACACGAAAGTCGCGGGAATTACGTCGATTTCCAGAAGTTCCAGCGGGACTTACAGGGGATTCCAGGTCGGGCTGCGGCTGTACTTGGAGTAGCCGATGTTGGCACCCAAGCGCAGGCCGACGCCGGAGCGGATGACGCCGAGCGTGACGTGACCGTATGTCTGGAACTGCACGGATACGCCGCCGACGAGATAGGCCGAGCCTTCGGCACCGCCGAAGCGTTCATAGATCTCGCTGGGCTCATGCATGTTGTAGACGAGGACCATGGTCTTGGAACCCTCCGCTCCCATGTCGTAGCCCAACGAAGGACCCTGCCAGTAGACTTTGTGGGTGCCGGCGTCCTTCGTGTACAGGCGGCCTTCGCCATAGCGCAATCCAACCATGAACGCGCCGCCGGCATCCTCGCCGAGGATATAGCCATTGGGGCGGCCCTGACTCTTGAAGGCGTACTCGACGGCGCTGGCGAGCCCCTTGGTGACGGAGCCAAAGAAGCTGTGACCGGCGGAAACGATCTCATTTTCTTCGTAATAGCGCGTGCGGCCCGGAGGCGGGCCCTGAGGTTCTGGATAGCCTCCGTCGTTATAGCCGCGCTCGCGCGGCGGAGAATAGTTGTCGCCATATCCGTCATTGCGACGCTCCGAGAAGCTGTCGCGACGGCTGTTGCCTTCACGTGCTTCTTCGCGCGGCGCGCGGTCGTAGTCGTCGGCGGGGGGACGATAGGCATCGTCGCCACCGGACCGGCTGCGCGAATAGTTGTCGTCGCCGTAATTGTTCTGACTGTAGCGGCCATCCTGCGCCGCCGCCGTGGCTGCCATGCATAGCGGCAGCGCGGCTAAGATACCGACACACAGGCTTCTGAAATTTGTAAACGGCATGGCTGGTCCCATCCCTCAGCTTGCCGCGCAGTGGCGTACGCGCGCGGCTTAACCCCCCGTAAACGATGCCGCACAAGTATTACTAAAGTGTGGCTAGAGAGCAGCGCAGGTGTGACGAACGGGAGGTCTCAAGCCGGCGCCGGACAGCGTCCCCAGGCGACAAAATGTGGATTGAGGAAGCGCTGGTCCGACTTGCCGTAAGCCAGCGGCGTCGCATCCATGGTCACGACTGCGCCACCCGCGGCAGTCAGAATCGCCTGACCGGCGGCGGTGTCCCATTCGTTGGTCGGGCCGAAACGGGCATAGAGGTCGGCGCGGCCCTGCGCGATCAGACAGAACTTCAGCGACGAGCCTGTCGGCTGCGCCTCGCTGACGCCGGCGCGCTGCAGAAATGCGTCGGACACTTCGCTCGGACGCGAACGGCTGGTGAGGGCGCGCAGGGCGCCCGGCTCAGGCACGCGGGTGCGCAGGCGTTCGAACCGGCATTCGGAGAACGAGGATACGAGTGCGTTGGTGGGCAGGTAGCAATAGGCGGCCTCGCCGCTGTCGGTGGTCAAATACAGGGACGCAAGCGCCGGGGCGTAGATGAGACCGAAGACCGGCGAACCGTCCTGGATCAGGCCGATGTTGATCGTGAACTCGGGACGTCCGGCGATGAAATCCTTCGTGCCATCGAGCGGGTCGACGGCGAAGAACGTGCCGGTGACCTTCGGCACGAAGCCCGCGGCAGCGCGCTCCTCGGCGACGACGGGGACATTCGGGGCAACGGCGGCCAGTCCCGCCAGCAGAACCGATTCGGATTCGTGGTCGGCTGCCGTCACGGGCGAAGCGTCCGGCTTGGCGATGACGGCGATGTCGGAGCCGTGGTAGCGCATCTGCAGGCTCCCGGCCGACAGCACACAGGCCAGTAGCCCATCGGCTAGGCGCCTGTAATCCTGCTGCGTTATCCGAGCCATACCGTTCCTTCACGGGTTCGCGCGCACCCATCCGCGAGTCATGTTATGCGTGGCGATGCGGGCTCAGGCAGACGGCAAAACGCCCGTTTCAGCCGCCAACGACCTTTACCAGACTTTGCATCGACTCGCGGCGCGTGTATCAGAGCTAAGATACCGTTCGCAAGCGGCCCCTGTTGCTCGCGTGATGGCTTGGTCCGCGCCAGGCTCCGAGACGCCGCTCCGCATCGCATAGCGATTTCCCGGGGGCACCATGTCATTAAGTGAGCGCGTTCATCCGACCGATCTGGAACTCGCGGCGCTGATCTCCAGCAAAGTTTGCCACGATCTCGTTAACCCGGTCGGGGCGACGAACAACGGTTTCGAAGTGCTCGATTCGGAGAGCGATCCGAACGCGAAGGCCTATGCGCTCGACGTCATCCGCAGTGCATCGCGCCAGGCGGCGGCGCGGCTGGAGTTCGCGCGATTTGCCTTCGGTGCGTCGGGCGGCGCCGGCGCCATTATAGAGATGGCCAAGGCGCAGGAGATTGCGCGTGGTGTCATCGAGCAGAGCGCCAAGCACAAGCTGGTCTGGCACGACGGACCGGCCTTCATGGCCAAGGACAAGGTCAAGCTGCTGCTCAACCTTATCGCCAACGCGCTGACGGCGCTGCCCCACGGCGGGCAGATCCATGTCACGTTCGAGGGTGCGGAGGCTGCGCAAGCTTTCGTTATCCGCTGCAGCGGCAACCGGGCGCGGCCGCCGCAGCATTTGCCGGAGTTCATCATGGAGCAGCCGACCCGGCCGCTCGATGCCATCAACATTCAGGCCTACTACACGTGGCGGATGGCCGGCGCGGCCAAGATGCATATCTCGATCCTGATGGAAGGCGCCGATATCCTCGTGGCTGCCGAACCGGACGCGTAACCGCCGCACAGTAAGTTCAGACTGCGTCTCAATTCGACGTTAAGCCTTTAAAGGATACTGTAACGCTGTCCAAGGCTCGGATTCGCCCGAGCCGTCGTCCTCAAGGGCTGTCCATGCCGCGCTGCCTTATCGTCGATGATTCCAGCGTCGTACGGAAAGTTGCCTGCCAGATCCTGCGCTCGCTCGGCTGCACGGTATCGGAGGCGGAGAGCGGCAACGATGCCGTCGGGCTATGTACCGTCCTGATGCCAGACATCATCTTTCTGGACTGGCATATGCCAGGCTCGGGGAAACTCGAGGCAATCCCGGCGATCCGTGCGATCGAGAGCGATCGGCGGCCGCATATCGTCTACGTCACCACTGAACACGATACGCTCGATATCGCGCGGGCGCTGTCGGCGGGGGCCGACAGCTACATGATGAAGCCGTTCGATCGCAGCATGCTGATCGAGAAACTCGATGAGATCGCGGCAAGCGGCGTTGCCGCAGCCTGAGACGGTCTTCCCCCAACATTCTCAACCCAGCTCTAGCCGCTATGCCGCGTAGTTTGGTAGCGTCCGGCGTTCAATTCTCCGGCGGAGGACGCGCGCCATACTGCGGGCCGAATACATCCAAATCGGGACTTCACCGCCGCTCTCGTTCGAGGTCGCGAGCGGCGAGTGCCTCGCCGTCGATGGTCCGTCCGGGTCCGGCAAGACCCGGCTCCTGCGGGCGCTGGCCGATCTAGACCCGTTCGACGGCCGCGTATTTCTCGATGGGGCGGAACAGTCCGAGATGCCGGGACCGGCGTGGCGCAGCAGTGTGCGGTTCGTGGCGGCCGAACCCGTGTGGTGGACCGATACGGCGCGCGACGGCCTGCCGGCCGACGAGGCTTCGCGATCGCGTGCCTCACGCATCGTTGCCGCTGTCGGACTGGCGGCAAAGGATCTGGATCGCCCGCTTGCTGAACTATCCACGGGGGAGCGGCAACGGCTGTCGCTGGCGCGCGCGCTCGCCGACAATCCGCGCGTGCTGTTGCTCGACGAGCCGACCAGCGGGCTCGACGCGGCCTCGGGCGCACTGGTCGAGGAACTGATCCGGTATCGTCTGCTGTCGGGCAACATCGTTCTGTTGGCTAGCCACGATGCGGCGCTGCTGAAACGGCTGGCGCGGGCGCGACTGACGCTCGACGGCCGGAGATCGACTAATCCTGGGCAGGCGGCATGAGCTACATCGCGCTGACGTATTGGGATCTGGTGCTGGCGTCATTGCTGCTGTTGATCAACGGCGCGATCTCGTTCGGCTATCGCTTGAACCTGGAGCGGGCGCTGGCGATCTCGGCCGTTCGCATGGTGCTGCAGCTGGCGCTGATCGCGATCCTGTTGCGCTACATCTTCGCCTCCGACGCTTTCTGGCCGACGCTGCTGTTCGCGCTGCTGATGCTGGGGGCGACGGCCTATGAAGTCGCGGCACATCAGTCGCGTCGCATCGCGGGATGGCGCGGCTACGCACTGGCCGGCGGGCCGCCGTTCGTTGCGGGACTGATCACGACACTGTTCGCCGTCACGGCGATCATTGGTGCCGACCCCTGGTATGCGCCGCGCTTCTTCCTGCCCATCCTCGGCATGATCGTCGGCAATGCGCTCGCGGGCGCCGGGCTGGTACTCGACACGGTTGCGGATGGCGCTAGCCGCGAACGTCAGACGATCGAGGCACGGCTGGCGCTGGGACAGTCGCGCTTCGTCGCAATGAGTGATGTCATGCGACGTGCCGTGCGCGCCGGCATGCTGCCAATCCTCAGCACGATGGCGACGGCCGGCATCGTCGCCATTCCCGGCATGATGACGGGACAGATCCTCGCAGGGGCGGCGCCGGGGGAGGCGGCGAAGTATCAGATCATGATCTTGTTTCTCATCGCCGGCGCGACCGGACTGGCCGTGCTGTCAGCGGCGTTCGGATCGGTGCTGCTGCTCACGGACGAGCGGCATCGGCTGCGGCTGGAGAGGCTGCACGCTGCAGCGCGGGCTTGATCCGCACGGATCTCAGCCAACGAGAACTCGCTCTTGAAGAGCGATGCCTTTACGGCTTTGGCGCGGTGCTATTGGCGGGCGCGATTTGGCGTGTTGCATCAATCGGCGGCGCATCATCGGCGGCGACGGATTTGTGACCGGCGGCAGCCTTTTCGGCCGCGGCTGCAGCGCGCTCGGCAGCTGCCGCCGCGCGCTCAGCGGCAGCAGCGGCGCGCTCGGCGGCGTCGCTTTCCGACGCTGCAGGTGGGGTGGCCGCGGGCGGCGGTGTTGCGGCCGCTTCGACCGGCTTCTGCACGGGTGTTTCGGCGGCGGCTGGGGCTTCGGACTTGGCGGGTGCTGCGTCAGGCGGGATCGCGCCCGTCTCGACCGGGGGCTTGGCTTCGCTCTGCGCGGCTGCCTTGGCCTCAGACTTTTTCTGCGGGGCGCCGTCCTTGGCCGTCTTGGCTGGAGGCGTGCTGCCCTCGCCCCAGCATACGGAGGCGCTGGCGGTGCAGGTGTGTTCGTCAAACAGGATGACGTCGAGGAAGAGTTCGCATTTCACGGTCTTCTTGCCGACGGTGTATTTCTCAACGCCGTTGTCGGCGGCCCACTTGGCGATATCCTTGTCGAGCAGTTCCTTGGCGTCCTTGGTGGGGCCGTCCTTGCCGTAGTCGTTGACGGTGAAGCCCATGGTCTTGCATGCGGCGGAGGCGGTGGCGGCACTCGCCAACAGCGACAGCGCAGCGACCGATGCGGCAATCAACGACGACCTGGAGGACATCAGGAATCTCCCAATAACATCATAGCAAAGTCCAGCTATAGCTACGCCACGTCGGCTTGCCTAGGCGCAGGCTAACGCAATCATGATGTTATTCATGGCAGATTTGCGCAGTCGAGACGAAACTGATGCTGTTGTTGCCCGGCGTTGCCACCGGGCCACAGCCCCATTCAGCGCATATACGGAGCGTCGCCGCCATTGCGATTGACGCCCGAGTCGAAGAAGAACCCGTGGTCGAAGGGGCCCGCTTCCGTCTGACGGCCAAGCTGCGGATCGCGCAGGGAATCGGCGGAACCGTAGCGGCCGCGCGAGTCACCGTACGTATTGATGACTTCGGCCTGGTCGTATGAATAGCCGCCGCGGCGGGTGGTATTCTTGTAGGACTTGCCGTTCTTGTAGCCGTCGGCGGCGATCGCCGGTGTGGTGTCGGCGAGGAGTGCAGTGCTGCCGACGACTGCCGCAATCAGCGCAGCCATGCAACGAAACGAAGCCATTTGAAGCCCTCTCAACGGTATTGCCACGACGGCAGCTGACGGCACACTACCGAACATAGGCTTAAGATCGCTCGATAAAAGATCCTTCCGTCGAAGTTTCGGTGGGGCTGTGACCCCGGCACAACGAACAGCTGTTGGGAAATGCACTTTCCGAAAATCCCGCGTTGGGATGTGCTCTGGGAAACTATATAACTCAGATTGCTGCGGGTTCGCGGTGGCGACTCGGACAATTGCCGGTCGTTGGACGTGGTGGGGCTATGGGAGACGCATCATGGATATCACGACATTGTTGTTGCAACTTGTGGCGGGTGCTTTGGGCGGAAACGTCGCCGGCTCGCTGCTGAAGAACATCAGCCTGGGCACCGTTGGGAACTCGTTGGCCGGTCTGGTCGGCGGCGGTCTTGGCGGGCAGATCCTGGGAAGCCTGCTGGGTCTGCCGGGTGTCGGCGGCGCCGAAGGGCTCGACATCGGCGCACTGGCCTCGCAGTTCGCCGGCGGTGGCGTTGGTGGCGCGATCGTCATGGCGATCGTGGGCATGATCAAGAACGCTTTGGCCAAGTAAGGTCACGCCTACGGCGACACGGAGGTACCTAGGGCCTGCGCCTGGTCTTGGCGCGGGCCTTAGATTTTTGTGTCGCCGCTTCATCAGCCTTTTTCGGCGCGGTTTGCAGGGCGGCAACTAGAGCTGCCATGTCTGCGGGCAACGCACTGACGAAATGCAGTTGCTTGCCTGACTTCGGGTGAGAAAATCCCAATTCGGCGGCGTGCAGGGCCTGGCGGCCCAGTCCGTCAAGAGCGTGCTGTGCGGCTGCGCTCAAGCGGGCGGCGCTGCTCTTGAAACCGAGGCCGTAGACGGGATCTCCCAACACGGGGTGGCCGATGTGGGCCAGGTGCACGCGAATCTGATGCGTGCGCCCGGTCTCAAGCTGAAGCGTCAGCAGCGAAGCGATGGGTTTGCCTGCGTCATCGGAGAAAATTTCGCCGACGTCGTAGTGCGTGACGGCGCGGCGCCCCGCGGCCTCGGGCACGACGGCCATCTTGGTGCGATTGGCGTTGGAGCGGCCCAGGGGTGCGTCGATAACACCGCGCGGCCGTGGCAGTGCACCCCAGACCAGCGCGCGATAAGTGCGCTGCAGCTTGCCATCGGTGCCGTGCGCAGCGAACTGATCCGACAGGGCTTGATGCGCCGCATCCGTCTTGGCGACGACGAGCAGGCCCGAGGTCTCCTTGTCCAGGCGATGCACGATGCCGGGGCGGCGAACGCCGCCGATGCCGGACAGGCTGTCGCCGCAATGAGCGATGAGCGCATTGACGAGGGTTCCCTGTGCATGTCCCGCTGCGGGATGCACTACGAGGCCCGCAGGCTTGTCGATGACGATGACATGGGCATCCTCGAAGATAACCTGCAGCGCGATGGCTTCGGCTTGCGGCTGCGCCGGCTCGGGAGGAGGTATGGCCACCGTCACGATGTCGCCCGGCTTGAGTTTGTGTCCGGGATCGGTGACGGCGGTTGCCGCGACCTGGATATGTCCGCTGCGAATGAGGGCCTGCACGCGTGAGCGCGAGAGGCTGTCGATCTGCGCGGCAACAACGCGATCGAGGCGTATGCCTGCATCGCCCTCGGTGGCGGTCAGCGTGATGACTTCGCTTTCAGTATTGATCATGCCGATGGGTCCACGAGCGGCAGCGGAGCCGCGTCGGGGCAGTCCTATCAGAATTGTGCGGCGCTTGCCGTGGTTATCGGCGCGGCCGAGGAGATCGGTGCATGGGATACGATACCGAAGGCCGCGGCTGAGATGATGCCCGCGGTCACGACAAGGGTGACGCACCAGGATGCCGCGCTGCTGACGCTGCGATGAAGGCGCTGGCGCCGGTGCGCTGCGACGCAGGGGGCGATCGGTTCGCTGCCTTCGTGCCCGGGGATCGACGGCGGCGTGGAGGTGCTTATGCGTGCGCCCGGCATGATGTCGATGACGTT
The DNA here is from genome assembly GCA_965279065.1 of Hyphomicrobiaceae bacterium. GTDB lineage: Bacteria > Pseudomonadota > Alphaproteobacteria > Rhizobiales > Hyphomicrobiaceae > JAKAXS01. The sequence continues at coordinate 2,995,203 of OZ257134.1, read as the reverse complement.
GCCCTGATGGGCGGCTTCATTCAGCGCTTCGGTCAGCGAGCGGCGTGACGTGGGCCGGCGTTTGCGCGGCATGTGGCCCAATGCCTCAGCGAACTGAGCGATGAGGAGCGCGTCGCTGGACGCAGCCGCCGTGGATGGCTTTCGTTGCTTCAGGTTGCGGCGCTTGCCTAGCCCGGCGGGGCTAACGGCCTTCCTGGTGATGCGGCGGGGGCTCTTCTGGCTGGGCATACGCTGGCTACCAAACGCGAGACTTGGGGCCATCGTTTTAGCGGAGGGGGTGTTAACAGGCCCTGAAGCGGCGCGGATCGATCCCACCTTTTGGCCATTCGTGCTAAGTCAGCCGCCACGGGACATTCGATTTCGGGAGAACGACATGCTGCCTCTGATTCTGGGGATCATAATTTTTCTGGGAGTGCATCTGGTTCCTACGTCGCCGGAGCTGAAGGCGGGCCTGACGGAGCGCTTCGGCACGACGGCCTACAAGATCGCCTTCGGACTGCTGTCGCTGATCGGGCTCGTATTGATCGTCGTGGGCTATCACAAGCTGCAGCTGATGCCCGACAAGAACGTGGTGCTATGGGAGCCGCCCACGTTTGCCAAGCATATTGCGGTGGCCCTCATGCTGCCGGCAATGATCTTCCTGGTGGCTTACCTCGTGCCGTCGCGCATCCGCACGGCGCTGAAGCATCCCATGCTAATCGCCATCAAGACGTGGGCGCTAGCGCATCTCATCGCCAACGGCGATCTGGCGTCACTGATCCTGTTCGGGAGTTTCCTGGCGTATGCCGTCTACGACCGCATCACGCTGAAGCGGCGCGTGACGACGGCTCCGGTGAACGTCATCGCGCCGTCGCCGGTCAACGACGTGATCGTCGTCGTTGGCGGCATCGTGCTGTTTGCCGTCATCCTGCTGTGGGCGCACCACTACCTGATCGGCGTGGCGCCGATACCGCAGATCTCGGCGTGAAATAAGAAGGCCGGCCTCAGTGGGCCGGCCATTTTCATTCCGACGCGCGGACGACTATTGGTTGGTCAGCACGATGAAGTCGGTGTACTGGCCGGTCTCGTTGCTGATGCCGTGATCGGTGATGATCACCGATGAGCCGGGTTTCATCGCGTCGACGATCTGCTCGCGTACGCTGTCTTCCATGGCCACGCGTTCGAGAGCGGCGGCCGGCGTCTGACGCGTTGCGGGCACCGGCTCAGGTACGACCTGAACCTTGGCTTTCAGCTTCTCCAGACGCGTGCGCGTATCGGGCTTTGCCGTCGAGGCCGGAATTGAGATCGCGTTCCAGCTCAACTCCGTCTTGGCGTCGTTGGCGTAGTCGAGCGCGGTATAGACGTGCGTGCCGACCGGCTGATCCGGATTGGCGAACGTGATCGGTGCGTCGAACACCGGCTTCTGGTTCTGACGAACGTAGAGCTTGCCGGTCTTGCGGCTGATGTAGACCGACACCGGATATTTGCGCAGCGCTTCGGCGGTGCGGATGGTGCTGACCTTCACGCCAGCGGTCCTGAGCTTCACGTTGGCGTCGGACAGAGCGTTGATGGCGTCGCGACGCTTCTGGTCGGCCTCGGCGACCTTGGCTTCGTGATCGAGAATGTTCTGTGCCTGGGCATCGACGGCGGCGCGCGCGGCGTCGACGGCGTCGGACAGGGCGAGCGCCTTGGCTTCCAGCGCCTTCTCCTCTTCGATGGAGGCGGCGCGTTGTTCGTCGGTCAGCGGCGAGGTGCCGGCGTACTTCTTGTAGAACGCGGCCAGCAGGCGATCGCCTTCGGTGCGATCGGCATCGGCCTTGGCAACGGCGCGCTTCAGGTTGCCGACAGCGAGGGTAACTGTGCGCAGGCCGAGTTTGGCTGCGTCGGCCTCGGCGACGGCGGACTTGGCGGCATCCTCGAACTTTTTCTTTTCGGACTTGGCGGATTCGAGCGCGGCCTCGGCCTCGGCCTTGTCGGCGAGACGCTTGGCGCGGACGGCCGATACCGATGGGCTTGCAGGCAGGGGTGCGGCGTCGGCCGCGGAGATACCCAGGGCCTCGGTCACGGCGTTGGCGTTCGTCCCTTCAGCCGAGACGGTCTGTACCTTGGCCTCGCCAGACGTGACGCCGGCTGACGGCGCGGGCGTGACGGCGAGGTCGTCCGGCGGATAAGCGCCGAAGAGCTTGGCGTGAGAGAACGCTACCGGCTCGATGGGGTCACGGGTGACGACGACGCGTGTCGCCATCTTCGTCATGTCGAACAATTGCTTGGAGAAGTTGCGCGGCAGGCGGATACAGCCGTGGGAGGCTGGATAGCCCGGCAGATCGCCGGCGTGGAGGGCCACGCCCGACCAGGTCAGCCGCTGCATATTCGGCATCGGGGCGGATTCGTAGAGGTTGGAGAAATGGATGCGGTTCTTCTCCAAAATCGTGAACACGCCGGTTGGCGTGGAGAAACCAATGCGTCCTGAGGAAATCGGCGCCTCGGCAACACGACCGGTCGCATCGAAGACCGAAATGTGCTGCTTGCGGAGCGACACCATCAGGAACAGTGGCTTGCCATCCGACTTGTACGGCGCGACCTTCTGAGGCTCTGCCGACGCGTCATCCGCCGGGGTGGTGCGCTTTGGGCTGCGGGGCTTTGGCTTGTAGTAGCGCGGGGGGGAGTCGTAGTCGGAGTATCCAAAGAAGCTCCAGCCCGAGTTATAGCTCTTCTTGGCAAAGGCCTCGGTTGGCGCTGCCGCCAGGGCGATCGATATGGCCAGCGCTGCCGCTGCAATCGCGCGACCTGATCCGGATCCGTCCATCAAGCTATTGGCTTCGCACGACGTGCGGTCGCCAGCCGTCTCAATTCCCAGCAAAAACACGGCGTCACCCCTTACAAATCGGCAAAAGGTCATTTGCCTCTCGACTAGACCCTGACGCGCCTACTGAAAGGTTTACAGCTCGAAAACTTGTGTTGCAACGTGGCTTCCGGGCCATAGTTCGGTCTCGTCGAGGGCTGTGGCGCAATCTCAACTTAATCGCAATTATCTGCCTTTCTGTGGGGCATCTGGCGTATGCGGCCGGAGCCGAATATTGTGCTCTGCATCAGTACATTGGCTTCGCCAGGAAGAGTTCTCAGAAATGTCTCAACACACGCAGGCGAAACGGCGGATGGCGCCCGACATCACGGCGCTCAAAGGCGTGCGGCCGATCGTGTCGCTCACGGCCTATCACGCCCATACTGCGGCGATCGCTGACAAGTATTGCGACTTCCTGCTGGTCGGCGACAGCCTCGGCATGGTGATGCACGGGCACGAGACCACCGTGCCGGTTCCGCTGGAACTGATGGTGATGCACGGCCGGGCCGTAGTACGCGGCGCCAAGCAATCGCTGGTGGTCGTCGACATGCCGTTTGGCACGTACGAGGAAAGCCCGTCGATCGCCTTCCGCAATTGCGCGAAGGTGATGAAGGAGACGGACTGCGGAGCGGTCAAACTCGAGGGCGGGCGGCGCATGGCCGAGACGATCCGTTACCTGGTCGATCGCGGCGTGCCCGTGATGGCGCACATCGGGCTGACGCCACAATCGATCAACGTTCTCGGGGGGTTCAAGGCGCAAGGGCGGACGCGGCCGGAATGGGATGCCCTGGAAGAGGATGCGCGTCTGGTCGCCGAAGCCGGTGCGTTTGCCGTGGTCCTGGAGGCCATTGCGGGGCCGCTGGCGGAGCGCATCACAGCCGCCATTCCAATCCCGACGATCGGGATCGGGGCGTCGGTGTCGTGCGACGGGCAGATCCTGGTTATGGAGGACATGCTGGGGCTGTCGCCGCGGGTGCCGAAGTTCGTGAAGGAGTTCGGCAGCATCGGCGCTGCAATCGAACGGGCCATCGCCGGCTATGCCGAAGAAGTCCGGGCGGGCACGTTTCCGACGCCGGAGCACGCTTACAGCATGCGGGACGAAGGCGCTGCGGTGCCTGGTCCTGGGCAGGGTCGGGCCACGAAAAAGCCGAAAATTCCGAGCACTTAGCGTTGGGAAGTGGGAGATTGTAGCGGCTATTCGATCCGGCCATGGACAGCGGCAGTTGCGCGGCTGGCCATGTCGGGTATCTATGCTGCCCAAACGGCCGCTCAGGCGGCGTATCAATCCAGGCAGCAGCACGCACAGGGGCCTTATGGTCGACAAGAACGATAGTTTGTACCGGGAGGTCGAAGAAGAGCTCCGCCGCGAGCGGTTGGCGAAGCTGTGGGATACCTACGGCGTGTACGTCGTCGGCCTCGTTGCGGTCGTGATCGCGGCGATCGGTGGCTACCAGCTTTGGCAGGGGCGGCAGGCGACCTTGGCGGCAGAAGGCGGCGCCCTCTACGATCAGGCGACGCAACTGGCGACCGACGGCAAAAGCGAAGAAGCGATCAAGGCCTACGACGCCCTGGCCGAGGGTGGACACCGCGGATATGCGGCGCTGGCGGCGCTGCAGGCGGCCGGAGCGGACTTGAAAGCCGGCAAGCTGGACGAGGCGCAGGCGCAGTTCGAAAAGGTCGCCAAGGATTCCACTTCCGATCCGCTGTTGAAAAGCTTCGCTACGCTGCAGGCGGCAAGCATTCGGCTGGGGAAGGCCGACTTGCCGGAGATGCAGAATCGGCTCAACGATCTGGCAGCTGACGGCAATCCCTGGCGCTTCAATGCGCGCGAACTGTTGGGAATGGCTGCCTACAAGGCGGGTGACATCGTCGCCGCTACCAAGGAATTCGATCGCATTCTAAGCGATCCGCTGGCACCGCAGGGCGTCGCCGCACGCGTAAGAGTTCTGATGGGTTCGATCATGGCGCAAACACTGGCGAAAGCCGCACCCGCAATGGGAACTCCGGCCGCGCCTGCGCCCGATGCCAAGGCCGCGACACCCGAGACGATGCCGGATGCGGCCAAGGACACGAAGACTGTGCCGCCCGAAAAGAAGTGACGTAACGAGGATGCAGGCATGAGGCTGACCCGTTTGAGACGAGCGGCACTGGTGGCGATCGTTGTCGCCGTCGGCGCTGGCGTCTCGGCTTGCTCCGACAGCCTGCCCAGCCTGCCGAAGATGGGTGATCTCAATCCCTTCAAGGAAAAGCAGGCGCCGCTGCCTGGCCGGCGCGTCGCCGTCTTGCCGAGCGAGGACAAGCTTCCGGGCGAACTTGCGGCCTCTACTCCTATCGTGCTGCCGGAGCCACGCAGCAACGATAGCTGGACGCAGCCGGGCGGCGAGCCCAGCAACGCTCCAGGCCACCTCGCGTTTGGCGGCGGACGCCAGACGGCTTGGAGTGCAAGTGCAGGCACGGGATCGAGCAAGGTCGGCCGCGTTACAGCCAGCCCTGTCGTCTATGACGGCAAGGTTTTCACGCTCGACGCCGACGGCACCGTCAGCGCATTCTCGACCTCCGGAGGCTCGGCAATCTGGCGCACGCAGTTGAAGCCGACGCTGAGCGGCGACAAAGCGACGCCGAGCTTCAGTGCGCAGATCCTTTCGCTCGGTGCCAGCGATAGCGGCGGCGGATACGGCGGCGGAATTGCGATTGACAGCGGGCGCGTCTACGGCGCGAGCGGCTACGGCGGCGTCTTCGCGCTCGACCCAGCGTCGGGCAAAGTCATTTGGGAAAAGAACGTCGGGGTGCCGGTCCGCGCGGCGCCGACCGCCGTGGGTGACCGAGTGTACATCATCACGAGCGAAGGCCGTTTTCTGTGCCTTTCCGGCGTCGACGGCACGGAGCTGTGGTCGACCCGCGGATTGCCGCAGCAGGCGAGCCGCGTGATGAACGTCAGCCCGGCCGTGGACCACGAGATCGTTGTGGTGCCGTATCCCTCCGGCGATGTCGTTGCGTTGAAGGTCGCCGACGGCACGGCGGTATGGACCGAGAGCCTCACGCGCACGCGGACCACATCGCAGCTGACGGCACTCAGCGACGCGGCCAGTCCGGCGATTGACAACGGCATGGTGTTTGCGGTCGGCCACGCAGGGCGCATGGTAGCGACGAACAGCATGACCGGCGAGCGCGTCTGGTCGTTGAACCTGCCGGGCACGCAGACACCCTGCGTTGCGGGAGAGAGCGTTTTCGTCGTCGACACGTCGGGTCAGTTGATGGCCGTCGGCCGCAAGGACGGAAAGATCCAGTGGACTGTCAAGTTGCCGGGCGGCACAACGTTCGCCGGGCCGGTGCTGGCGGGCGGCAACTTGTGGCTGACGTCGAACACCGGTCAGCTTGTGGGCGTTGATGCGACCTCCGGTAAGGTCGTGGGCCAGCAGGATCTCGGCGATCCCATCTTCGTTGCGCCGATCGTCGCGCAGGGCCGCATGTACGTGCTCACAGACGACGCGAAGCTGATCGCGTTGAACTAGGTCAGGCCTTCTTTTCCCAGCGACCGGCGTCGGACTGGCGCCAGTAGGTGACGGGGCAGCCTGCGGCCTTTGCGGCCTGCCATTGCTGGCGGGCGGCCTGCGTGGCCTCGGCGTCGTGGCCATCGAACAGGTAGACGATGCGGACGAAGCCCGTGAAGGATTGGGCCTCGGCACCGTCGACGAGAAATTTTACGCCCGCCCCGTTCGGGACCTCGTCGTCGGTCGTCAGGTAGATCGGCTGATCGGCGACGTGGCCATCCTTCTTGGTGCCGTGGGGCAGAAAGCTGGCCTCGGAGTATGTCCATAGCGACGTGTCGAGCGCTTCGAGGCGTTCTGCCGATCCGGCCTGTACGACGGCGCGCCAGCCGCGCTCCAGCGTGCGCTCCAGCAGACTGGGCAGGACAGCTTCCATCGGCTGTCGTTCCAGGTGGTAGAACAGGACTTCGGCGGGCGCCTCGCTCACGTATCGCTCCGCTCTTGGGTCTCGGACTGCATCGCGGACCGGGACGGCGACTGGGTCTCAGGCAAAGCGTCTGGCGCGTGACCGACCTCGTCGAGTGCGAAGGTGTACTTGGTGCTGCAGAACTCGCAGGTCACGCCCAGCGTGCCATCGGGTTCGCGCATGTCGGCGAGTTCGTCGCGGCCGAAGCGGGTCAGAAACATCTGCACGCGCTCGCGCGAGCACCGGCAATGTGCGTGAACCGGTTGACGGGCAAATGTACGCACGCCTTCCTCGTGGAACAGGCGCAAGAGCAGGCGCTCGGGCGTCAACGTGGGATCGAGCAGCTCGTGATCCTCCACGGTCGCCGCCAAAATCCGCGCACGCTGCCAATCTTCATTGCTGCCGGTGTCGTCGTCACCCTCTTCGTTCGGGTCGGCATTGAGATGCTGGATCATCAATCCGCCTGCGCGCCAATGCCAGCCGTCGCCGGCGCCGGGGAGGCGATGGCGCGCGACGGCGAGCCGGATGAAACTCGGTAACTGTTCCGACTGGCGGAAGTAGGTGTGCGCGGCGGCGGTCAGCGATTGGCCCTCCAACGGCACGACGCCCTGATGGGCCTCGCGCCCATCGCCAGGATCGAAGGTTAGGGCCAGGTGGCCGGCGCCGAAAAGCGGGCCCTGTTGGATCCGGGTGCCGCTCTCAGCGAGTTGTTCGATCCGGTCGCGATCGAAGCTCGCGTAGCCGCGCAGGCGGCCGGGCAGTTCGATGTCGGAGATGAGAACCCGCAGCGGGCCGTCAGTCTTCGTTTGAAGGCTCAGCTTGCCGCCGGGCTTCAAGGCGGCGCTCAGCATCGCCGTCAGTGCCAGGGCTTGCGCCAGGGCTTCGCTGACGGCTTCAGGATAGTCGTGCCGCGACAATATGGTGTCGACGCTGGGGCCCAACCGGACGAGACGGCCAACCGCGCGCGATTTCTCCGTGCGAAACGGAAGGACCATATCGTCCTGCAGGTCATCGAGAATCTGGTTGGGAATTTTCTCGCTCATGATGCCCTTCTAGCGTCAGCTCAATCTGGCGTCTTGACCGATGAAGGAGCTGCGAAACTGATGCGACCCGGCTATGCAATTGATGCATGGCGACGTCCTTGTGGCCGGCAAGCCCGCTTTCTCCGGCAAAGGAAGGTGTGGGTGGGAGCCGGCATTCGCAACTGGTTTCCGCAGGTTACAAAGCAGTAATTTGCTGGGTTCCGCTAAATATGTACTGTGCGGTTAGAAACGACGGGAACTCGCTTGGTCTTACGTTCATTCCACATGACGCGGAGATGAAACGCGAGGGTAGGGCGCTCCGTAATATCGACACGGTTGTTAGAGTTTGATCGAAGAAGGGACGCGAGATCACGGGAAACCGGCACCCTCGCGACACAGAGATATGGCCAGCAGAACACTCCCCACGATCGCCGGCGATGCCGGCGGCCTGTCGCGTTACCTGGAGGAGATCCGCAAGTTTCCGATGCTGGAGCCGGGCGAGGAATACATGCTCGCCAAGCGCTGGACGGAGCATGGCGATTCCGACGCGGCTCAGAAGCTGATCACCTCACATCTGCGTCTAGTGGCGCGTATTGCCATGGGCTACCGCGGATACGGTTTGCCGATCGGCGAGGTCATTTCTGAAGGCAACGTCGGACTGATGCAGGCCGTGAAGCGCTTCGAGCCCGAGCGCGGCTTCCGTCTCGCCACTTATGCGATGTGGTGGATCCGGGCCTCGATTCAAGAATACATCCTGCGGTCCTGGTCGCTCGTGAAGATGGGCACGACGGCCGCCCAGAAGAAGCTGTTCTTCAACCTGCGGCGCGCCAAGAGTCAGTTGCAGCAGTTGGAAGACGGCGATCTGAAGCCGGAACACGTCAAGACGATCGCCAAGCGGCTCGGTGTGCCGGAGGGTGACGTCATCTCGATGAACCGGCGGCTCGGCGGGGACAGCTCGCTGAATGCGCCCGTGCGCGCCGATCAGGAGAGTGGCGAGTGGCAGGATTGGCTTGTTGACGATACGCCGTCGCAGGAAGAGCGGCTGGTTGAGTCTGAAGAGTTCGACCAGCGCAAGTCGTTCCTGACGAAGGCGCTGTCATCGCTGAACGATCGTGAACGCCGCATCTTCGAGGCGCGCAGGCTGGCCGACGATCCGGTGACGCTCGAAGACCTCTCGACAGAGTTCGGAGTGTCGCGTGAGCGCATCCGCCAGATCGAGGTCAGGGCCTTCGAGAAGGTGCAGAAAGCCGTGCAAGGTTCGGCCAAGACGGCCGGCATGAGTATGGCCGATTGATTGTTCCCCCACGTCTGTGCGACGTGGGGGGATGAACTACCGTCACGCCTATCACGCGGGCAATTTCGCGGACGTGCTGAAGCACGTCACGCTTGCGCTTGTCATCGAACACCTCAAGCAGAAGCCGACGCCGTTTCGCGTTATCGACACGCATGCGGGCGCAGGCGCCTACGATCTGCAAGGCGAGGAGGCGAGCAAGACCGGCGAATGGCGCGACGGTATCGCGCGCCTGCTGGCGGCGCCCAAGCCAGCAGAGATCGAAGCGATCCTGCAGCCCTATCTCGACGCCGTGCATGCCGGCAATGTCGGTGGAAACTTGCGGACGTATCCGGGTAGCCCGTTGCTGGCACGTCGTCTCATCCGCCGCGACGACCGCATTATCGCCAATGAACTGCATCCCGTCGACAGCGCCAGCCTGGCCGCCCTGTTCGCGCGGGACAGCCTGGTCAAGGTCTCCAGCATGGACGGCTGGACGGCGGTGAAAGCATTTCTGCCGCCCAAGGAGCGGCGCGGCGTGGTGCTGATCGATCCGCCTTTCGAACAGGCGGGAGACCTGGATCGTCTGGTTGCAGGACTGCGCGAAATCGTGCGCCGATTTGCGACCGGGACGGTCATACTTTGGTATCCGATCAAGTCCGCCGCCCCGATTGCCGCCTTCGAGGACCAGCTCAGTGCGTCAGGCATTGAGAGAATTTTGCGGGTCGAGCTGATGGTCAAGGCGCATCGCGACGCGTCATCGCTCAGCGGAACGGGGCTCATCCTGCTCAATCCGCCATTCACAACATTAAACAAACTCAGTGTGTTGCTGCCATTTTTCAGCGACGTTCTGGGTCAAGGCCCCAAGCCGAGCTGGCGCCTGGACTGGCTCTCGCAAGAGAAGGCGCTTCGCTGACAGGTTCCCATTGCGATTAATTCTTGCGCGCGTTCCGCGAGATTGGCAATAGTAAGTCGTCAGCTGATATTCAGATGGCGGAATATGTTGTTACATTTTCGCTTGAGCGGGACTGCTTCAAAAATAACAACGGATCCCGCCATGTCTGAAGGCGTTGAGCGCGGCATTGCAGGCTGCGGCAAGGGGGTGCTGACGTCATTGAAAACGCAAGGAGACGTCGCGATGCGGCAGACAGGTACCGTGAAGTTCTACAACTCACAGAAGGGTTATGGTTTCATCACGCCCGACGACGGCGGGAAGGATGTGTTCGTCCACGTCACAGCGGTCGAGCAGTCGGGAATCAGCCATCTCAATGAGGGATCGCGCATCACATTCGAAACAGAGCCTGACAAACGCGGCAAGGGCCCGAAGGCTGTGAACCTGCAGCTTTCGTCCTGAGAAATTGTTCGGCAATGGCGCGTCACCGCGCCGCCACGAGCGCCGGGAAATTGCGACTTATCCGAGGGACTGAAGCAAACCAATCTTGCAACGGCGGCAGAGTCGGGCACATTCGCCTTGGCATGCCGCCGTTTTTTCATTTGGGGAGAGAAACCGATGATCGGGTTCAAAAAATCGATGATCGCCATCGCAGCCGTTGCAGGACTGGCGTTGACGAGTGTCGGCGCCGCGGAGGCCAAAACGTGTTTCAAGAAGGCCGGGGTCGGCGAAGCCGGCTCTGAAGCCGATGCGAAGTTCCAAGTCGACGAGGTGCTGCTGCAGGCGACCGATTGGGGTGCCTGGGCGGCATGGATGTCGACCGGCAAGACACCGGGTTATACGTTCGGCCCGCGCAAGTATCGCTGCTCGAAGGGCGGGTCGTTCGGCTGGAAGTGCCACGGCCAGGCGACGATCTGCAAACTCTAAGACTTTGAGAGGTGTGACTCTCAAAATTTGAGACTTTGAGCTCTCACTCTCGACCGGCGGGCACAAGTCCGCCGGTTTTTTGCTTGATCCGTTTACCACAACAGCTCGTCGGCAAGACTGCGCTTGCGGTTCCAACTTCGAAGTGTTCCGGTGCCCTCGAAACCATCGAAGCGCGAGGAACGCCGTGACCCAAGCTACCGCACTTGCCGTTTTGCTGCTGGCGATCTGCCTTGAGGTCACCGGAACGGCCGCCCTACAGGCCTCGCAGCAGTTCTCGCGGCCCTGGCCCACCTTGCTGATGGCGTGCTGCTATGCGGGCTCGCTGTTTCTGCTGTCGGTCACGCTGAAGGCGATTCCCGTCGGCATCGCCTACGCCATCTGGTCCGGCGTCGGCATCGTGCTGATCGCGCTCGTGGGATATTTCGTCTTTCAACAATCGCTCGATACGCCGGCGATCGTCGGACTGTCGCTGATCGTCGCTGGCGTGATCGTGGTCAACACGTTCTCGCACTCGATCATGCATTGACGAGACCCGGCGTTCAGAACGCGCCGAGGCACCAGGCGAGGATGGCCTTCTGGGCGTGGAGCCGGTTTTCCGCTTCGTCGAAGACGACGGACTGTGGTCCCTCCAGCACGTCTTCGGTGACTTCGTGGCCGCGGTAGGCCGGCAGGCAGTGCATGAAGACGGCCTTCTTGGTGGCGTGGGCCATGAGGTTCGCGTCGACGCTGAATGGTTTCAGCAGGGCCTTGCGGCGGTCGGCGTCCTTGTCGCCCATCGAGACCCACGTGTCGGTTACGACGCAATCGGCGTCTTTCACGGCTGCGATCGGGTCGTGCATGATCGCGACGTTGCCCTTCTCGCGCTTCACCCAGTTCGTGACGTCGGCGTGCGGGGCAAGTTCCTCCGGGCAAGCGACGTTGAGCGAAAAGCCGAAGCGGACGGCGGCGTGCATCCAAGAGGCGGCGACGTTGTTGCCGTCTCCGACCCAGGCGACTTTGCGGCCCTTGATCGGGCCGAGGTGCTCCTCGAAGGTCATGATGTCGGCCATCACCTGACAGGGGTGCGTGCGGTCGGTCAGGCCATTCACAACGGGGACCGTCGCGTGCTTGGCAAGCTCGCGCAGCGTGTCGTGCGAGTTGGCGCGGACCATGATGATGTCGATGTAGCGTGAGATGACGCGCGCGGTATCGATGGCCGACTCGCCGCGTCCCAACTGCAGGTCGGTGTGGTTGAGCACGATGCTCTGGCCGCCGAGCTGGCGCATGGCGACATCGAACGAGATCCGCGTGCGCGTCGACGGCTTCTCGAAGATCATTACCAGCACATCGTCGGCGATCGATCTGGGACGCAGGTTTTCCGGCACGCGCTTGCCGTTGCGTTTCATCTCGTGGGCGGCATCGATGATGCGGCGCAGCGTGGCGGCGTCGATGAGATCGAGATCCAGAAAATGACGGGGAGCGGTTTTCTTGGAGGACATGTCAGTGGACCTGTTGGCGGACCTGCGGTGCTTTCGCGCCAGTTTTACAGTTGGAATGGTTAGGTGCCGCCGGTGGCAGTCAGCGTTGCAAAGGCGCGCGACAGGCGGGCGACGGCTTCGCCGATCTCCTCGTCGCTGACGTTGAGCGGCGGGAGGATGCGGACAGTGTTGTCGGCCGCGCCGACGAGGAGGAGTTTCTCGCCGATCGCAGCCTTGACGACGTCGGCGACCGCGATGGGCTGCTTGATCTTGACGCCTGCCAACAGACCTTGGCCGCGAACCTCTTCGACGACATCGGGATGCAAATCCTGAAGTTCGGCCAAGCTCTGCTTTAAGCGTAGGGTCTTCTGCTGCACGTCTTCCAGGAAACCGGGTTCGAGAACGATGTCGAGGACGGTGCCGGCAACGGCCATCGCCAGAGGATTGCCACCGAAAGTGGATCCGTGCGTGCCGGGAGTCATGCCTTCCGACACGGCGGCGGTGGCCAGGATGGCGCCGACGGGGAAGCCGCCGCCGATACCCTTGGCGATGGCCATGATGTCGGGTGTGATGCCGGCCCATTCGTGAGCGAAAAGCTTGCCGGTACGGCCCATGCCGCACTGGACCTCGTCGAGGATGAGGTAGATGCCGTAGCGGTCGCAGAGCGTGCGCAAGGCGCGCAGGAACTCCGGCGTGGCGACGTGCACGCCGCCTTCGCCCTGGATGGGTTCGACCATGATAGCGGCCGTCTCCGGGCCGATCGCGGCCTCGACGGCGTCGGTATCCAAGAATGAGACCTGGTCGAAGCCTTCGGCAGGCGGGCCGAAGCCTTCGAGATATTTCTCGTTGCCGGCGGCGGCCAGGGCAGTGAGCGTACGGCCGTGGAACGCGCCGGCGAAGGTGATGATGCGCACGCGTTCGGTGCGACCGGCCACGAAGTGCGCACGGCGAGCCACCTTGATGGCGCCCTCGCAGGCTTCGGCGCCAGAATTGCAGAAGAAGACACGTTCGGCGAAGGTCGCGGCGCCCAGGCGCGCGGCTAGCTGTTCCTGGCCCGCCACGCGATAGAGATTTGACGTGTGCCAGAGTTTGCCGGCCTGCTCCGTCAGGGCAGCGACCAGCCTGGGATGGGCGTGGCCTAGGGCATTAACGGCGACACCGGAGCCGAAATCGAGGTAGCGCGTGCCGCTGGTCGTGATGAGCCAGGAGCCTTCGCCGCGTTCGAAAACGAGGTTCTGGCGTCCGTATGTGCCCATGACCGCTGCCGTGTGCGTGGGCTGAGGGTCAGCGGCCTTCTTCTGGCTGGCTTTTGCGGCGGACATGCAACATTCCCGGCCGTGCCGGAACCTCCAAAGCAAAAAAGCCGCCCTGCCAGGCGGCCTGTCGTTTCCCGTCACTTACGCGCTGCGGCCGCGCCGTGTCAATGAATTCGGCGTTTCGGACCCGGGTCCAGCCGATGCGGAAGTGAGATTTTTCAGACACAGACAAGCCGTCTTGCGATGCCGCCCACACGAATCGAACATGTTGCGACAGAGCCACGTGTACCTGTCAACACCCCGCGCAAGGTTCGTGCAGGCTTGTAGACCGAATTCTCGATGTAGTAGTGTTCCCTTGCTCGGCCACGAGATGTCGCGGGTTAAGGCGACGCGTTAATCCTGGCCGGAGTTGAAGCCAAGGACGGCGATTCACCGTTTGGCTGTCAAGGTCAGTGCCGCGTGTTCCGGCATTTTCTGTTCAGCGTCCCCCAAGTTCAGCGTTCGTAAAGCGGGTCGTAACCTGTTCGCGCCGGCGTGTCTGCGTCGTGCGGTCAACAGGCTCCTCGCTAGTTCGTCGAGCGTGCGCTTCATGTGCGCCGCTCCGGTTGTGATCGATTTTGAGGAGCGCATGGCCATGGCCTGGAATGAAGAACGTGTCGAGCTCTTGAAGAAGCTCTGGGCCGAGGGCCTAAGCGCGAGCCAGATCGCGGGCCGTTTGGGTGGCGTCACCCGCAATGCCGTCATTGGCAAGGTGCATCGCCTCGGGCTCTCGGGACGCGCGACCACGTCGCGGATGAAGATCATGCGGCCGCGCAACCGCCCCGTAGCGCCCGGTGCTGCCAACGCCCTGCAGAAGCGTCCCGTTCCCAATGGAAAATCGCGCTTCCCCCAGTCGGGCAATCCGACGGTGCGCGCACTGTATCATCCGGAAGCCGAGCCATTCATTCCGGCTGTCGAAGAACTCGACATCCCAATGGCCGAGCGCAAGACGATCCAGACGCTGAGCGAATGCTCGTGCCGCTGGCCGATCGGCGACCCGCAACTCGCCGAGTTCCATTTCTGCGGCAAGAACAAGGTTCCCGGCTTGCCCTACTGCGAATTCCACGCGCGTCGCGCGTTCCAGCCGCCGCAGGCGCGCCGCCGCGATCGCGAGATCACCGAACGCGTGCAGGCGATCGAGGCCGCCAAGGTTGCCGCCAAGGAAACGGCCGGCGCCTAAAGCGCTGCGACGAACTTCGGGGGAAGCGGCCGGCGCGCGAGCGCTACGGCCGAGGGGGAAAAGCCGGAGGCCACGGGGGTGGTCTCCGGCTTTCCTGTTGTCAGGTGCAGTGGCGGGAGAGCAGCGCATCAGCGACGGCGAGTAACGGTCCGTCATTGTCGCGTTGCGCAACCACTTGAACGCCGAGCGGCATGTTGCCGATCTCGAGCAGCGGCAGGCTGATGGCCGGTACGCCGAGGTAGGTCCACAGCGCGTTGAATGCGGGACTGCCCGTGGCGCCAAGACCCAGCGGGGCGATGCCGGCGGCCGCGGGCGTCAGTACAGCGTCGAAATCCAGGGTCAGGTTGCAAAATTCTTCGTACAGGGGCTCGCGGTTGGCGCAGGCGTTCTCGTATTGCGCGTCGGAGACGGCGCGGCCGAGAGCAATCACTTCGGCCAACTTCGTGCTCATGACGCCAGGGTTGGCGTCAAGGATGGGGCCGTAGTTGCGGGCGATGTCGTGAAACTGGACGGCCTGCTGGTCCTTGATGCCGTGGGCGAAGGTTTCGGGCAGCTCGATTTCGACGGCCCCGACATCGGCGGCATAGAGTGCGACGGCCTCGTGCATGGCTGCTTCGCCCTGTGGCCAGGAGGCTGTGCGCGCGAACGCGAGTTTCAAGGGAGTCTGCCGTTGAGCCGCGTTCGAAACCGCGACAGTTGCGGGCCGTCGCGTGTCGCCTGACAAGACGTCAAGCAATAGGGCAAGATCGGCGATGGATCGTGCGTAACCGCCGATCGTATCGAGCGGCGGCGACTGGGTCAGGACACCGTCACGCGAGACGATGCCGAAGGTCGGTTTGAAGCCAATGCAGCCGCAATAGGAGGCTGGGCGCAGGATCGAGCCCGCGGTCTGCGTGCCGAGCGCCAGCGGCACCTGGCCGTCGGCGACGGCCGCGGCGGATCCGGACGATGATCCACCCGGCGTGCGTTCGGGATCGTGCGGATTGTGCGTCTTGCCTGGGCCGAAGAAGGCCAATTCCGTCGTGACAGTCTTGCCCAAGATGATAGCGCCGGCTGCTCGCAGCGCGGTCACGACGGCTGCGTCGGCTTGGGGCCGGCGGCCGGCGAAGGCGGGCGTGCCGTTCTCGGTAAGGAAATCGGTCGTATCGATGACGTCCTTAACGCCGACGGGTACGCCATGCAGGGCGCCCAGCGGCTTACCCGTGGCAACGGCTGTGTCGGCGGCATCGGCCTGCGCCAGGGCGTAGCCGGGATCGAGATGCGCCCAGGCCGCGACCGCAGCATTGCGCTCAGAAATGCGAGCCAAACAAGCGCTTATCGCGTCGCGCGACGTGAGCCTGCCATCGCGGATGGCGGCGGCCAGCGCGGTCGCGCTCAGCTTTGCCGGGTCGTTGCCGTCGCCCATCGTCGTGTTTTCCTTGGCTGCTGCCGCCGTGGTGCTTCGCCGCTGCTGTGAGGCGTCAGTGCAATTTCAAGAGTTTGAAGCGCTTTTCAACCTTTGATCGGGCTTGACGGGGCAGGGCTTTCAAATCATAGCTGCCTGCCTCTTTGGCGGGCATTTCAAACCTTGAGCCACCGTTTGCCTATCCGGAACGTCGATTTCGTTCCGGGCAAGCGTGGACGTACCGCCAGTGCCTCAACGGGGATTGTTATGCCGAACTCGACAACACGTGCTGGCCGTCACTTCCTGCAGATCCCGGGCCCGACGCCGGTGCCGGATCGCATCATGAACGCGATGTCCGAACAGATCCTGGATCATCGCGGGCCCGCGTTCCAGAAGCTGGCCAAGCGCGTGCTCACCAACGTCAAAACGATCTTCAAGACGGAGCACCCGGTTCTGCTGTTTCCCTCGTCGGGGACGGGCGCGTGGGAATCGGCGCTGGTGAATACGTTGTCGCCGGGCGACCAGGTTTTGATGGTCGAGACGGGTCAGTTCGGACTGCTGTGGAAGCAGATGGCCGACCGCCTAGGTCTCAAGACCGAATTCCTGGCGACCGACTGGCGTGTGGGCGCGGAGGCGAGCGTCATCGAGGCGCGGCTGCGCCAGGACACTGCGCACGCGATCAAGGCGGTCTGCGTCGTTCAGAACGAGACGTCGACGGGCTGCCGGTCGTGGATTGAAGAGATCCGTCAGGCGATGGATGCGGTGAAGCACCCGGCGCTGCTGATGGTCGATACCATTTCATCGCTCGGCGTGATGGACCTGCGGCATGACGAATGGCGTATCGACTGCACCATCGCCGGCTCGCAGAAAGGCTTGATGCTGCCGCCGGGGCTGTCGCTGCTGGCGATCAGCCCGAAGGCGATCGAAGCGTCGAAGACGGCCAAGCTGGCGCGTTCCTACTTCGCGTGGGACGACATGCTGAGCAACAATGCCAACGGTTTCTTCCCCTACACGCCGGCCACCGGGCTGCTGTACGGCCTGGACGAGGCCATCGATATGCTGACCGAAGAGGGGCTAGACAACGTCTTCACGCGGCACGATCGGCTGGCGGAAACGACGCGGCGCGCTGTACAGGGGTGGGGCCTGGAGATCTGGTGCCGCGACCCGAAGTACTACTCGCCGGCGGTGACGACGGTGACCATGCCGGAAGGGCACAACTCGGATGCCTTCCGCGCGCTGGTGCTGGAGCGCTTCAACATGGCGCTGGGTTCGGGTTTGAACAAACTCGCGGGCAAGGCCTTCCGCATCGGGCATCTGGGCTACACGAACGAGCTGACGCTGCTTGGCGCCCTGACGGGTGTGGAGATGGCGCTGGGGCTGGCTGGTGTGCCGCATCGCAAGGGCGGCGTTGCCGCGGCGATGGACTATGTCGCGTCGATCGGCAGGGCGGAGACAGCCAAGGCCGCCTAAGCGGGCGTTCGTTTCGTTATCGAGTCGCTGAAAATCAGAAAGCCGCCGTCCGAGGGACGCGCGGCTTTTCTTGACCGAGCTTCTGGCGACGTCAGCGGCTGAGGCCGGCTGCGGCAAGCTCTACTTGGCATTTGCGGCCGAGGCGGAAAAACTTCGAATAGACGCAAGCCTTGACCTTGGCGACGGTCGGGTTTTGCCCGATGCACAAACGGCGCACATCGGTTTCGCAAGCGGCCCGCATGGCGGGCGTGACTTCCGCGGGAAGTTGAAACTCTTCGGCAAACGCCACTGGGCTTGCCGACAGCACGGTTCCAACGATGACAGCGCGCAAGGCCATCATGACCACCCCCTTCAAATATGAGATCCAATAAAATGCTGCAAAGCAGCAATACCGTTGCCCGCGAATATAGGCAGGAAGGTGACCCCCTGCCAACCCAGGGAGGCGGCCTGTGGAAAACGAGGTGAATTTCAGATCAGGCTGGCGGCAAGATTAATCGTGAGGGCGAGGACGATGGTATTGAAAAAGAAAGAGATTATGGAATGAACTGTGACCAGTCGGCGCATTTTCGAGCTGCTGACTTCGGTATCCGACGTTTGGGACGTCGCGCCCACCGTGGAGGAGAAATAGAAGAAATCCCAATAGTCCGGCTTTTCCTCCCCGGCGAACTCGAGACAGGTTTCGGCTTTCTCGTCACTTTGGCGGGGGGCGTAGAATTCGTGGGCGTAATGGATCGTGAAAACGGTCTGCATCACGAACCACGACAACACGATTGTGCCACCCGCTAGCATCAGGTACAGCGTTTTGGATTCGGCGGCGGCATCCTTGGCCTCCGACAAGACGCCGGCGACGGCTAGAAAGCTTGCCGCAATCGCGGCGGCGACGATGACCGGGATGACGACGGCGTTTTCATCGTGGTCGGCAGCGCGCTGGCGGATTTGCGCGGCGCGCCCGCCGGTCATGATCCAGAATGCGGCGACGAGGTAGGCCAGTGCTCCAGCGTCCCAGGCCAGGGTGGTTCGGGCCGGTCCGGGTATCGCGGCCGGCAGAACCAGAGCCGTAAGGATGCCGATTGCGATCGCTACCAGGATCTTGGGCCGGGCGATGAACACCCGCGCAACCGACACCGGGTGATACCAACTCGACGTGGAGTGACGGGCCGCCATTGCCGAAGCTTCCTGTGGGTGAGCAGTGCTGGAGCGCGTGCGCCGGCCTTGATGCTAACCGCTGAAGACGTGAACGATCGCCTCAGTCAGTCTGACGCTATCGACATCGTCCTTGTGGATGACCTCGGTCGCGCCACAGGCGCGCAGCTGCACGCGACGCGCGCGCGTGACCTCGCCGCTGATAACAACGATCGGACCCACGTACTTGGCATGTCGCAGGTATGGGATCGTTTCCGTGGCGCTATCGCTGGGCTTCAGGACGTCGTCGAGAAAGATCAAATCGGGCTGTCGCTCGATCACGCAGTCCAGCGCCGTGGCTATCGTGGCGGCGCACCGTACCTGGATCTCATATCCGAGCACGACGCGGAGTGTTGCCGTCAGCCGCTTGGCGTCAATCGCACTGTCGTCGACGACCAGCACGTCATGCAGCTTGGGCAATGCGGTCCGCTGCTTGTTGACACTACTCTTGCGCTCTAGAAAATCGCCACCGGTCTCTGCCATTCCAAAAATCCACTCTCTTCCAACGGAAACTCTGTCACCTCGTTTGATCGTCTGTCCACTGGATCTTCAGGATTGTGTCCAGTGAGCGTGGCCAATAAAATTTAAAAGTCGCGCCCCGTGACTTTGGAGCATCGGATTCGACGATGATGCGGCCTCCCACCGTGCTCAGGGCGCGGCGGACGATAGACAACCCTATGCCGCTATCGCAGCCGTTGCGACCGGTTTTCAACGTCCGGAACGGCAAAAATATCGCTTCCCTATGTTCCGGGGCAATGCCGGGGCCGTCGTCGCTGACGCTGACAACGACGTCATCGCCGTCATTGCGGGCGCTCACCACGATGGTGCCGGTGTCGCGGTCATGGTGGGTCAAGGCGTTGTCGATCAGGTTGCGCAGCACCAGGTCGAACAGGGCCGCAAGCGTCATCAGCCGCGGCCAGTCGCCTTCCAGTCGCACCGAAAGGCCGCCTGGGCGGCGCAGGCTTTCGATGATGGCGGCGGCACGCGCGCCGGTATCCAGCTCTTCAAGCGCCTCGGACTTCTGGGCGGCCGTGACGTATCCCAGCAACGAGGACATCATGTCAGACATGCGGCGCGATTGCTCGCGCATGGCCAGCAGTGTTTCGCGCGCTCTTTCGATCTCGCCCGATGCCAACAGCGCGTCGGCATCGTCGGCGAGGAAGCGCAGCTCGCGCATCGGGGCTTTCAGATCGTGGGAAATCACGGAGGCGAACTGCTGAAGATCAGCGTTGGCGTGGCCGAGCTCGCCGTTCGCGCGCTGGAGTTCCACGGATTTGGCCTTGACGTCGGCTTCGGCCATCAGACGAGCGCGGATCTGGCGATTGAGTTCGACTTCGAGGTCGGCGCTGACCACGGCGCGAGAGACGAGCACGAGAATGCTCTGCTCGCTCTGGCACCACACGGCGGCCAGGTTGAGCCGGGGGGTGCGTTCTGCATTGGCAATGATGGTGACTGATGGAACGTCGAGCACGAGCTGCGGACTGTTCCAAAGGGCTAGAAGTTCAGATTCCAGCCCGGCGAACGGCAGGACGCTGTCGGTCAGCGGGGCATCGACACCGACGAATGCAACGAGGTCGCCGTAGCGCGCCGACACGCGCAGGTTCGCGTCGACCCAGAGGATGCCGTAGAAGCCGCGTTCGGCCAGCAACCTGCTGGCGCTGATCAACGGGGCGTCGCGAACGCGTATTTCTACCGCCGTCATTGTACGCGCCGGACTATGGCCTTCGCCGTCTCTGCAAAGGCCAACTTGACGTTTTCACCGGTCAACGCGCTGGTGTGGAACAGCATCGTATCGCTACGTGCCAATTCGCCCTCCAAAGGGGCGAGGTCCGTTGCCAGATCCGCCTTGTTGACCAGGAAGCAGACGCAGCGTCCCGGCAGGCGGTCGCGAAACGAGGCGGCGATCTCAGGCATGGCGTCGATGGTATCCTGGCGGGTGATGTCGCCGACAATCAGGGCCGCGGATGCTTCCTTGAGATAGACGTGGCGAAACATGGCATCACCGAGATTGCCGTCGCTGTCCCAGACGATCATCGGGACGGCGCGCTCGTCGGCACTGGCCTCGTAACGGTAAACGTCGACGCCGATCGTCGGTTTGTAGGAACTCTCGAAGCGATCGAAAACCAGGCGCTGGGCAATGGAACTCTTGCCGACGCCGATCTGCCCAAGCAGCATCACCTTGTATGCCGATGCGCTCATTGAGCACCTTCGCCTTCGAAGCCGAGTTCGAATTCAACGCGGCGGTTGGGGCTTGTCTCGCCAATCTGGGATGCGATCTGATTGGCATCAAAGCGGCCGACGGCGACGAGGCGATCAGCGGCGACGCCACGGGACGTCAGGGCGTCGAAGATCTTGCGAGCACGGCTGTCGCTGAGCTGCGTATTGCGGTCGGCGCTGCCCTTGGCGTCGGTATAGCCGACGATGCGCAGGAAGGCCTCCGTGTCTCGCATCAGCTTGGCCAGATCATCCAAGGTTTTGGTGGCCTGCTCTTCGTTGCGATAGGCCAGATCGTCGCTGAAAAACACGGCATGGGTGCGAACGAACACGGCGAGCCGTTCGAAAGTCGTGATGTCGGGCGCGCGAACGATCGGGGGTGCGGGAGGTAGGTTGCGGCGAACCGCGTCCGCCTGCACGACGGCCGACGTGACGGTGGCGAGTTGATCTGCGGCGAGTTCCAGATGTCTGGCGCTGTCGCCGGCGGTCTTGTCGGGCTCGCCGGCCGGGGCTGGGGCGGGAGGTGCGTGACCGGCGGCGATCGCGGCGATATCCGTGGCCTTATGGCGGAGCCGCTCGGCCAACTTGACCTGCTCCTCCGACGAACGACGAATTTCGCTTGCGTTGTCGCGCAGGTCGCGCGCGGTCTTTGCAGCGAGCGCTGCCGTGTCTTCCAGTAGCTGGCGATGCACGGGGTGGTCGCTGTTTGCCGCAAGGAGAGGGAGATCGATCGTGACGCTGTCCAGCCGAAGAGCGGCGCGATGCAGCGACGCGGCGATCGCTGCACGCTCAATGGCCGGGCCGATCTCGCCATGCACGCCCGGCAAGGGCGTCAGGTGATCGTTGATGCCAACTCCGGGAAGGTCCGTGCGCAGGCGCTGCAGAATGCCTGACTTGACCGTTTCGTCCTGCGTCAGCCCTGTCAGCGAGACGCGGCGGCCAAACGGGCTGACATCGACATCAACGAGATATCCGGTGGTGCCTGGCGTGGCGGTGATGGCGGCGCGGGCGATCTCCTGCGCGCGGTTGACGAAGTAGCGATCGAGGGCGATCCATCCGCCGATGCCGGCCAGGACCAGGCCGACGACGCTCAGAAGGATCAATGCAGGGCTGACGCCGGATCGCCTCTGGCTGGCAGAGAGACCATTGAAACCAATCGCCAGCTGGTCCGACAAGTTGCTGAGCTGGGTCTGGTAGGGCGCGGGCGCCGACGTGCCGGGTGTCGATGTGAGCGACTGGCAGCGCTCGATCGTCGATAGGAATGCGTCGTCGAGAAGGCGCTCGGCGCTGGCGGGGGCGACGCCGCTGCAGCGCGCGGCGAGGAGGTACAAGGGGGAGGCGCGCAGATAGACGCGCGCGTCACCCATATCGATCTGACGAAGGGACGATCCGCTGTCGCCGAATGCATCGCTGGCAAACTCGTTGACGGCGGCCAGCACGCCGCTCAGCACCTGATTGCGGTTGTCGCCATCCTCTTGTGGCCAGTGGCCGACCAGCGCGCCGGTGCCGCGACGGATGAGATAGATCTCCTCGACCCGCAGGCTGTTGGCGTCGGCCATCGCCAGCTCGGCGACGGTCTTGCCCGACAGGAGGCTGCGAATTCGCAGCATGAAGGGATTGCCGTCTACCCTGCGGTTGATCTGATTGGCGAGGTCGCTGATTGCGCTGGCGACGTAGGCTTTCACCATGCGACCGGTGATGGGATACAGCGCATCGACCAGTTCATCGCGGCTGTTGGTGATCTCCGTGCGGATCGTGCGCACGATCAGCGGGGCAACAGCTTCGGAGAGCTCGGCATGGCGGTCGGTTTCGGCTTGGCGCAGGGCGCGGTCGAGGACCCCGGCGACAGCGACACGAAAGCGCTCTTCAGTGCCGGCGCGGGCAAAGACGGCTTCCAGCCGGTCTGCGAACAGTTGCCGTTCTTGCGACTGGGAGTGAAGGTCGGTCTCGGATTTTGCCAAGCGACGTTGAACGTCGGTCAGCGCGCGCGATTCCGACTCGAACAGCAGCTCTTTCAGGCGGTCGACGGACTGCGACATCCCAACGCTTCCCCGCCACCTAGATGCCGCGGACGCGGTTGCCAAGATCCTGCATGGCGCGGGCGAGTTCGTCGAACGCGGCCCGGCGATCCGACATGACGTCGCGAGACAGCGCATCGAGCCGCTGGGAGAGGGTGTCGAGCCGTTGAAGAACATTGTTCTCGAACGTCGTCTGGCGCGCTTCGAGAGCCTGAAGCTTGTCGCCGAACAACAGCTGACGGATTTGCTCCATCGTCTCGTCGCCGGAGTGACCCGAAGCGGCGGGCGTGTCATCGACCGGCGAAGTCATCTCCTTCGCGGTCTGCCCTGATCGCAATTCTTCCAGAGAGGTTGCATTCATGGCGTGCTCGTCCCCAATTACGCGTGCTTCTGGCGAGCCGATACGCCCTGAATACTCGCATACGGCAGTACCCTAGTCTGGATTTTTGGGGGGCTCAATAAGTCTTCGCCACGTGCGCATCCGCGAAGGCTCTTGAAATACGGGCTTTCTTAACGGTACGCCCGATCATTCAGCGGCTTCCTGAACGGTATGAGCCGTTAGCTGACTAGTCAGACGTTGCCGCCGGATCTCGGCCCGGGCAAGGCTGGCCGTCTTCACGTGACCGTAACCAGCAATTTCAAGTGGTAAGGCGGCCAGTGCCGTGCAGGTTGCGTGGTGCTTCGGCGCAAGAAGCGATGGCAGCTGGTCCAGGAACGCTTCGTATTCGATGATCAGCTGCCTTTCACGGCGGCGATCCTCAGTGTAGCGAAAGATGTCCAGCCACGTTCCGCGCAGGCGTCGACCACGGGCGAGAAGGCGGAGCAGCGGCAGAGCCCACGGGCCGAACTTGATCTTGCGCGGGTGGCCGGTGAGCTTGTCGCGCCGCGCCAAAAGTGGCGGCGCCATGTGGAATTCGACGCGTCGGGTCCCTTCGAACTCGCGGTCGAGGCGGGCTTTGAAGTCACCGTTGGTAAAGAGACGCGCCACCTCGTATTCGTCCTTGTAGGCGAGCAGCTTGAAATAGGCCTTCGCGACGGCTGCAGCGAGGCCGTGCTGGCCGGGGGTGCGCCTGGCCTCAAGCGTGGCAACGGCTGATACGCGCGCGAGATAGCGCGAGGACAGTGCGTCGTCCTGATAGCTGGCCAGATCCACGGCGCGGCGGGCTGCAATGGCGTCCCACTCCTGCGAAAGGCTTGTCGCGGCATGCGGTGCGGCGTGCAGAGGCAGCATGCGTTCGAACGCTTTGGGGTCGGCGGCGGCGAGGCGGCCCAGGCTGAAGGCGGAGCGGTTGCGTTCGATGTCGACGCCGTTGAGGCCGATGGCCTCTTCGATCGCGGTCGCAGGCAGAGGCACGTGGCCCAGCTGGTGGGCGTAGCCCAGGAGCAGCATGTTGGCGTAGATGCTGTCGCCGAACACGGTGGTGGCGATGTCATGTGCATCGATGGCCGCGAACGGTCCACCGGCGACGCGGGCTTCGATCGAGGCGCGCAGGGCCGCGCCCGGGACTTCCAGGGTGGGGTCGCGCGCGAAGGTGCCGGTCGTCAGTTCGTAGGGCGAGTAGACGATCGCGGTGTGGCCGGGGCGGACGGCGTCCAGGATCCTGTTGGTCCCGGTCACCACGAGGTCGCCCCCCAGCACGAGATCGGCATGGGCTGTGCCGATGCGGATGGCGTGAATGTCCTCGGGTCGTTCGGCAATGCGCATATGGCAGGCGACGGCACCACCCTTCTGGGCGAGCCCGGTGACGTCGATGGAGCCGAAGCCGCGGCCGGCGAGGTGGGCGGCCTGAGCCAATACCGCCGAGATCGTCACGACGCCGGTGCCGCCGACGCCGGTAACGAGAATGGCGTAGGGTTTGCGCAGATCGGACATCGCGGGCGCTGGCAAGCCGGCCGCGGGATCCGAAGCATGCCTGGTGGCATCGCGTGAAACGGATGCGGGGCGGCGCACCTTGGCGCCGTGCAGCGTGACGAAGCTGGGGCAGAAACCGTCCTGGCAGGACAAGTCCTTGTTGCAAGCGGACTGGTCGATCGTGCGCTTGCGGCCGAGGTCAGTTTCCAGCGGCTGAATGGCGATGCAGTTGGATTTAACGCCGCAGTCGCCGCAGCCCTCGCAGACGGCTTCATTGATGACGACACGGATGTCGGGATCGGCCATTGTGCCGCGCTTGCGCCGACGGCGCTTCTCTGCGGCGCAGGTCTGGTCGTAGATCATCGCGGAAACGCCCGGCGTGTTGGCGAGCGCGCGCTGGACGACCGCCAGATCGCGGCGATGGTGGACGCGTACGCCGGGTGCGAAGGCGTTGCTGGCGTACTTGTCCGGCTCGTCGGTGACGACGTCGAGGCGCGACACGCCTTCAGCGAGAACCTGGGCGGCCATCTTCTCGACGGTGAGGTGCCCGTCGAGTGACTGGCCGCCGGTCATGGCGACGGCATCGTTGAAGAGGATCTTGAACGTCATGGTGACGCCGGCGGCCACCGCGGCGCGGATGGCCAGCGAACCGGAGTGGATGTAGGTGCCGTCGCCGAGGTTCTGGAAGACGTGCTCGCGATTAGAGAAAGGTGCCTCGCCGATCCAGTTGGCGCCTTCTGCCCCCATCTGGGTGAAGCCCTCCGTTTCCCGGTCCATCCATAGTGCCATGTAGTGGCAGCCTATGCCGGCATAAGCGCGGGACCCCTCGGGAACGACAGTGGAGATGTTGTGTGGGCAGCCGGCGCAGAAATGCGGCGTGCGGGGGAAGGCGTCGAGGCCCGCAGGACGGCTGGCAATCAGCTTCTTCAGTTCGGCGACGCGTTCGGCGAGGACTGCGTCCGGCGTCGCGGCCAGCAGGCGGTCGCCGATCGCGACGGCGATGTCGAGCGGGTCGAGTGCACCCTTGGCTGGGAAAAGCCAGCGTCCGGCTTCGTCCTTCTTGCCGAGCACGGCGGGGCGATTGGGGGTGTCGTAGAGCTGCTCCTTGACTTGGGTCTCGATGAGCGCGCGCTTCTCTTCGATGACGAGGATGAGGTCGAGGCCCGTGGCGAAGCGTTCGACGCCACGCGGTTCCAATGGCCACGACATGGCGACTTTCATCAGGCGCAGGCCGAGAGCGGCGGCGCGGACCTCGTCGATGCCGAGTTCATCGAGCGCCTGGCGGGTGTCGAGGTAGCTCTTGCCCGTCGTGATGATGCCGATCTTCGGATCGGCGCCGCCGCTCAATTCGATGCGGTCAAGTGCATTGGCGCGGGCGAAGGCGAGGATGGCTGGGCGTTTCAGGTCGTGAAGGCGAGCCTCCTTGGCGAGTGCGGTCTCGCTGCGGCGGATGTTGAGGCCGCCTTCGGGCATGCGGAATTCGTCGTCGCGCGGCAGGCGCACGTTGATGCGATCGACCCGGCCGTCGACGGTGGCGGTGCTCTCGATGTTGTCCTTCACGCATTTAAGGCCGACCCAGACGCCGGCGTAGCGCGAGAGGGCGAGGCCGAGGATACCAAAGTCCAGGATTTCCTGGACGCCCGCCGGATTGAATATCGGCATCATGGCGTCGACGAAGGCGAACTCCGACTGATGGGCGCTGGTGGAGCTTTCGCAGGTGTGGTCGTCGCCCATCAGGGCAAGGACGCCGCCGTGCTTCGACGTGCCGGCGTGATTGGCGTGGCGGAAAGCGTCGCCAGAGCGGTCGACGCCCGGTCCTTTGCCGTACCAGATGCCGAAAACACCGTCATATTTGCCGTCGCCACGGAGTTCTGCCTGCTGCGTGCCCCAGAGGGCGGTGGCGGCAAGGTCTTCGTTGAGGCCGGGATGAAACAGGATGTTGTGGCGCTTCATCAGCGCATCGACGCGCTGGAAGGCGGATTCAAGGGAGGCGATGGGGGAGCCGCGGTAGCCGGAGACATAGCCGGCGGTATTGAGGCCGGCGCTCTCGTCGCGCGCCTTCTGCATGAGCATCAGGCGCACGATCGCCTGTGTGCCGGTGAGCAGCTGTCGCGTCTCGGCAAGATCAAACTTGTCGCTAAGGCTCGCCTGGCGTTTCGCCATCCGCATCAACCTCGGCCGCGTGCCATTGCACGACTCAACCCGGAGCGTCGCACGCTTCGGTATCACCCGCAAATGCACTGCCGGTTCGCTCACCGTCAGGCATCGCACGCTTATTGCACAGATGGTGCGGACCACCGGTGCCGAAAAGGCCCAGTCAGTCGTTTCTTTCGAGATCGAGCTGCCAACTTGGTGGCGGCGCGGCCCACACGGGTCCGTCGGCCGCCACCTGTGTTGCAGTCCAAGCCGAGGCGTTGGCCGTGATGGCCTTAGGCTAGCGCTGAAACCTTGCCGTAATGTTCGGCGAGCAGGTAGTAGAACGTGACGCGCTGCTTGTTGCGGTCGGCTTTCATCTTCTCGCACACGGCCTTGATGCCTTTGTCGAGTTCGGCATCGTCCTGCGTCAGTTTCAGCTTTTTCTTCAGCCAGCTGTCGCGAACGCGGGCGAGTTCATCCTTGCTGGAGCACGAGACCAGCGAGGCGTCGGCGCTTTTCAGCGCGATGCCGAGATGTTTGACGATGCCGGCGATGGCTTTGTCGTCGGCCGCAGATGCATAGCGCTTCACGTCAGCGGAATAATCGGTGCTCATTGGATTCAAGCCTCCCAATCGCTCGCATTGCAATGCACGAGCGACCCCAGAATACGACCGATTCCAGCGGATTTAGAGCGGAATAACAGCTTCTTCGTTACAGCCACTAGAGGAGCAACGCCTCAAGCGACGGGGGTCTCGGGACGCCTGCGGCGCGGGGCAGGCAGAGCGCCACGGAAGGCCGTGTAGCTGGCGTGGATGCGTGCTGCCTCCGGGGTCGCTGATGCAACCTCGGCAATGGCCTGGTCGGCGGCATGCTTTGCAGAGGCGGTAATGTCGCCCGGCATCGATGTGAACGACAGGCCATGGCGCTCGCTGAGCGCGGCGCGCAGCTTACCGGCGACGCCGAGATTTTCCGCGACGACGTGGTTCAGTTCCTGGGCGGCGGCGGCGGCAAATACTGCCTGATCCGCTTCCGGCAAATCGGCCCAGACGGTCGCGCTTACGGCCAGCACTGTACTGAAGCCACTTCGCGACAGGCCGGGCCGCTGGCAGTGTGTCGCGACCGCGTGCAGATCGCAGCCGAACGCCGCAAGTGTGCCGCCCCACTCGACGGCATCTATGCGGTTCTCGGCAAGGGCCAGCGCGACGTCGGCGGGGGTGACGCTGACGGCTCGGGCGCCGAGGGCCGTGACAACGTCTGCCGATAAACCGGAGGCGGCGATGCGCAGGCCCTGAAGATCGTCGACGTTGGTGACGGGGTTGCGCGACCAGAGCCCGGCGCGGGCGCCGGAATGTCCAACAAGGAGCGGTTTGAAGCCGTAGCGGGCGGCGAGGTCATCCCACAGCGTCTGGCCGCCGCCGGCCATCAGCCAGGCATTAAGGTAGGTGGGCCGCAGGGCGTTTGATCCGGGTAAGCCGGCGAAGTATGCGAAGGCACGATCGAGAGCGACGAAATCGTGCCCGGCGCCATGATAGAGGTCCGCTCGTCCAGATGACAGGGCGTCGATGCCCTCGCGGTGTGGACTGACGGACAGCCGATAGCGGCCAGCGCTGAGGGTGGCGATCGATTGCGCGAGGCGGCGCGCGCTGTCATCGAAGCCGCGACCATTCTGTGGCCACGACATCGCTATGCGCAGTTCGCGAATACCAGTCGCAACGTGGGGCGTCGCGACCGACGAGGACGAAGTGTTCGCGGCCGATGTGCCGGCTGCTGCAGCGGCCGCCGCGCCAGCGGTCGTCTTGATGAAGTCGCGGCGATCCATGGCTTTCCCCTCAGCTCAGGCCGGCTGAAGGCCATCAAAGCGCAACTGCCAGGCGAACACAACCGCCGGGATGCGGGACCTATTGCGGCAGCAGGGAGGTGACCAGGCGCGAGAAGTCCTCGGCGCCGACGAAGCCCTCGATGCGACCGACTTCGGCGTGGTTGCGCATCAAAACGGCCGTCGGCGCGATGGTGATCGGGGCTTTCAGCTTCAAATGGCTGAGACCAACTCCGTTGATGTCGAGGAAGCGGAGCGGGATGTCGCGGGCCCTGGGGCTCGCCTCGTAGACCGGGACGACTGCCTCGCGAAACAGCGGGCAGTACTTGCAGCCGTTGACTTCGATTACGACGATTTCGAACTGGCTGGCGGCGGCGGGCGCGAAATCGCGAGCGGCCTCGACACGCGGTGCGACGATGCATGCAACCATGACGGCAGCCAGGCCGAAAGCGAGACGGTTCAGGCGGTTAAGCATGCGGAGCGATCCGATCTGTGGACGACTACCCGGCATGGTCCAATTTCGATGCCAACTCGTTGGCCCAAAATGGGAACTCTCGGCGCTGGTTAAGCCTAGCGCCGGTTACTGCGCAGGCTCCACTGGCGTTTTTACCAGTTCCCTGGTGAGCATTTCGCGCCCGGCGTCCTTGGGCAGGCGAATGAAGATCAGGGATGAGAGCGCCGCCAATAGCGCGATGCCAGCAAACACCGGCGGGAAATGAGAGGCGTCGATGGCGGCGCGGCCGTCCCAATGCTGCAGCGTCTCAAGGCCGAGGGCGGCGACGGCGACGCCGATAGTGCCCGACAGTTCCTGCAGCACGGCTACGAAACCGGCGGCGCGGCTCAGCTTATCCGGGCCGATGTCGGCGTAGGCGATAGAGTTGATTGAGGTGAACTGAAGCGAACGCAGGAAACCGCCGATCAACAGCGATCCCATGATGACGAGCCACGGGGTGGCCGACGAGAACAGGCTCGGCATGGCGATGAATGCGGAGGCAAGCAGCGCGTTGAATACCAGAACCGGCCGGTAGCCGAACTGGCGCAGGATGCCTGGGGCCATCAGCTTCATCAGCAATGCACCGGCGCCGCTCGCCAGTGTCAGGCAACCGGACTGAAACGGCGTCATGCCGAAGCCGAGCTGAAAGAGCAGCGGCAGCAGGAACGGAAACGCGCCGATGCCAATGCGAAACAGCAGGCCGCCGGTGACACTGGCGCGAAAGGTTGGGATCGACAGCAGCCGCAGGTCGATGATGGGTGCGGGGTTGCGCAGGGCGTGGCCGACGTAGAGCGTCACCAGCATCGCGCCGGCGCCCATGACCAAAGCGTTGGTGATCGGATCCAAGAGGCCAAGACCGGCGATGGTCGCACCGGTGAGGAACGCCGCCAGTCCGGGGCCCAGCAGCAGAAAGCCGACGGTGTCGAACTGGCCGGGGTCCTGCGGTTCGCTTTTCGGGATGAAGCGCGTGATCAAGAAGATGCCGAGCGCGGCGATCGGAATGTTGATCCAGAAGATATAGCGCCAGTCGAAATACGTCGTGAGGAAGCCGCCGAGCGGCGGCCCCATCACGGGTCCGATCAGGGCGGGCATGGTGAGCCAGGCGAGGGCACCGACGAGTTCGTTCTTGGGGATGGCGCGCAGTACGACGATGCGGCCGACGGGCACCATCATGGCGCCGCCCATGCCCTGCAAAGCGCGGGCGGCCACGAGTTCCATTAAACTCGTGGACAGCGCGCAGCAGATGGAACCCAGGGCAAACACGGCCATGGCCCAGCGAAAGACGGTCTTGGCGCCGTAGCGGTCGGCCACCCAGCTGGAGGCGGGAATGAAGATCGCCAGCGCAAGAAGGTAGGTGGTGACGGCCAGCTTCAAGTGGATGGGATTGGCGTTGAAGTCGGCTGCGATGGCAGGCAGC
Organism: Hyphomicrobiaceae bacterium; assembly: GCA_965279065.1. GTDB lineage: Bacteria > Pseudomonadota > Alphaproteobacteria > Rhizobiales > Hyphomicrobiaceae > JAKAXS01. The sequence continues at coordinate 2,964,403 of OZ257134.1, read as the reverse complement.
GCGGTCGACAAGACTGTGGCGTCCAGCGATTGCATGAATAGCGCCGTGGCCACGATGAGCGGCACGGTGTTGCGGGAGACGGCGGCGCGGACTGTGGCGTTCATCCAGGTTCCTGATCGGCGCCTTCCGCTAGAACCGGTATCCGCCCTCGTCAATAGGCGAATGATCGCGATGTGCCGGGAATTCTTGCCGAAACGGCACGAACCGGGCCGGTACGCAGACTGGAACGGCTGCAAAGTGCATGCTACGCCCGACGCCAGAAACGCCGTACTTCCACGTGACGAGGACGCCTATGACCGCCAAAACGCCGACGCGCACCGAAACCGATACCTTCGGCCCCATCGAGGTGGAGGCGGACAAATACTGGGGCGCGCAGGCGCAGCGCTCGCTCGGCAACTTCAAGATCGGCACTGAGACGCAACCGAAGCCGGTGATCCGTGCGCTGGGCATCGTCAAGCGTGCGGCCGCCGAAGCCAACATGGCTCTCGCCAAGCTCGACGCGACGCTTGGCGAAGCGATCGTCAAGGCGGCGCAGGAGGTGATCGACGGCAAGCTCGATGCGCATTTCCCGCTCGTGGTCTGGCAGACGGGGTCGGGTACGCAGTCGAACATGAATGCGAACGAGGTGATCTCCAACCGCGCGATCGAGATGCTCGGTGGCAAGATGGGGTCGAAGACGCCGATCCACCCCAACGATCACGTCAACATGGCGCAATCCTCGAACGATACCTATCCGACGGCGATGCACATCGCGTGCGCGGAGGAGATCCAGCACAAGCTGCTGCCGGCGCTGAAGCATCTGCATGCCGCGCTCGATGCCAAGGCCAAAGCGTGGGAGCACATCATCAAGATCGGCCGTACGCACACACAGGATGCCACGCCGCTGACGCTGGGTCAGGAGTTCTCGGGCTATGCCAAGCAGGTGGAGAACGGTATCCGCCGCATCGCGCAGACGTTGCCGGATCTGATGCAGCTGGCACAGGGCGGCACGGCGGTCGGCACTGGGCTCAATGCACCCAAGGGCTTTGCCGAGAAGGTGGCGGAGCGGGTGGCGGCGATCACCGGGCTTGCCTTTACGACCGCACCGAACAAATTCGAGGCGCTGGCGGCACACGACGCGATGGTGATGAGCCATGGCGCGATCAATACCGTGGCGGCCTCGCTGTTCAAGATCGCCAACGACATCCGCTTCCTGGGATCGGGACCGCGGTCGGGCCTGGGCGAACTGTCGTTGCCGGAGAACGAGCCCGGCTCATCGATCATGCCGGGCAAGGTCAATCCCACGCAGTGCGAGGCGCTGACGATGGTGTGCGCGCACGTGTTCGGTAATCACGCGGCGCTGACGTTCGCGGGCAGCCAGGGGCACTTTGAGCTCAACGTCTTCAACCCGGTGATGGCGTACAACTTCCTGCAGTCGGTGCGCATACTGGGCGATGCGGCGCGCTCGTTCACGGACAACTGCATCGTCGGCATCGAGCCGCGCGAGGACAATATCAAGGCAGGGCTCGACCGCTCGCTGATGCTGGTGACGGCGCTGGCGCCGAAGATCGGATACGACGCGGCGGCCAAGATCGCCAAGACGGCGCACAAGAAGGGGACGACGCTGCGTGAGGAAGCCGTCGGCGGCGGGTATGTGACGGACAAGGAGTTCGACGAGGTTGTCGATCCGCGCAAGATGATCGGGCCGGAGTAGGGGTTGGGCCATGACAGCCGACATCGTCAATCTGCGGCAGGCGAGGAAAGCGAAGGCACGGGCGGCGGGCGAGAAGCGGGCCGAGGAGAACCGTGCGAAGCATGGGCGGACGAAGCGCGAGCGCAAAGACGAAGCGGCTAACGAGGCGCTGCGGAAGCAGAGATTTCAGGCTCACGAGCGCGAGGTCACCGCAAGCGACGTCAATAAACCAGCGGACGACGACGCGTCATGAGCCGGCCGCAGAAACGTTCGTTCTCGATCAAGGGGCACCGCACATCCATTTCGCTGGAGGCGCCGTTTTGGGACGCGCTGCGCGATGCGGCGGCGGAGCAGAAGCTGACGCTGGCGGGCCTTGTGGCGAAGATCGACGACGCGCGAGCCAACGAGGGCGGGCTATCGACCGCGGTGCGGATCTGGGTGCTCGACTATTTTCGCCGGCGTGCCGAACTCAACAGCTACGACGGCGGCAGCCGGGACTAGCCGTTGGCCGGACAGAAAAAAGGGATTGCACATCCGGGTCTGAACGACCCGGCAGCAATCCCTTTGAGTGTCACCGCTACCGTTGCGGTATCAGGGCGCCGGCTGGTTCGCCGGAGCGTTGGCGCTCGGCGTTTCACTGGCGTGAATCGAGACGCTGCCGTGGCCATAATAGGTCAGGCCGCCGAAGATGAGCGCAAAGACAAGCGCCGTGACCAGCGCATTTACGAAACGGTTGCTGAACGTGAGAATGTTGCCGATCAGGTCGACGACAAAAACGACTGCGGCAGCAATCAGAACCGGCTCCAACCAGCCGTAGGCGCCAAGATACTGTCCTAGATACATTCGTTAAGTCCCCCATTAATCCCTGGTTTCAAACCGGGGCCGCAACGCGTCCCCGGTTGCCTCGCTTATAACAGGCCGATGCGCAAACGTGAACCACACTGCTGAATGTTGAGGCAGTTGAGGAATTCCTCGATTGATTGACCTTATGTGACACCCGTCACCCTTGAGAATCAGCCGAGGAAGGGCTCCGCGGTCTCCGCGAAAGGACGGATCGCTCCGTCCATTCGCGTTGCAATTCAACGTGCCTCGTGGCGTCAACGCGCCAATAGAGGCGTGATGCGGCGGATGGCGACGCGGCGGTTGACGCGTTCGGGCTCCGACGTATCGATCTTCAGGAACTGCTCGCCGTAGCCTTGCGTCGTCAAGTTCTCTGCCGGGATCTGGAACTCCTCCGACAGAATGCGCGCGACGGATTCGGCTCGACGGTCAGACAGCGTCAGATTGTCCTCGTCGGAGCCGACGGCGTCGGTGTGACCCTCGATGAGGAACATCTCGTCGGCGTTGCGACGCAAGACGCGACGCATGGCACGGGCGACCCGTTCCAGCCGATCGTAGTCCTGCTCCTCCACCTCCCATGATCCGAACGCGAAGTTGATCGTGTCGAGATCGATCCGCCGCATGCGATCACGCAGCGAGTAGCTGGAGCGGATTTCGTCGATCGAATAGCCCTCGTCGATCTCGTCTACCGGCGGTGCGGAGAGGGCGTCGTAGAGATCATCCTCCGAAGCGCGGTCGTAGTCGACGATGTACTCGTCGCGCGGAATGCGCAGGCGCGGCGGCGGCAGGTCGATGATGGCATCGAACAGTCCGCCCCGGCGGTGACGACCCCAGCCGCGCGAGCGAGAGTTGTCGAACAGAACGACGTCGCGGCCATCGGCCCCGCGGCGCCAACGGCGGCGCGGACGTCCGTCATCATCGAAATCGGTGAAGATTTGCACGCCGCCGGCGCCGATGGCGATGGTGACGTCGCGTCCGTTGCGCTTTTCACGGCGCACGTCGCGGAAGTTGCGACGCAGACGTTCGTTCTCGTCGGTGCGGATGATGCTGCGGCCACCCTCGCGAATGATCGAACGCTTATCCGGCTCTTCGATCACGATCGCCCCGCCCTCGCGGCGTTCCCGGCGCTTGGACTTGAGATCCTCAAAGCCGCGGAACGGTGAAGCCTGGCGGGTGCGTTCGCGACGCTCACGAACGCGTTCGTCGCGACCACGGCGCAGATCCTGGAAGGCCTTGTCCTCGCCGACGCGCGAGCGGAAGCGATCCTTAAAGGTATCCAGGCGTCGCGGTTCGGCCTGCACTGGGGGCGGGCCGCGGCGGTCGTCGACCTGCGGGCGCCGGTTGTCGCGGTCATCGCGGCGGTCTTCGACCTGCGGGCGCCGATTGTCGCGGTCATCGCGACGGTCTTCGACCTGTGGGCGCCGGTCGTCGCGACGGTCGAAGTCACGCCGATTTGTGGGGCCGGGGATGTTGGGATTCGGGTTGAAGCCGTTGGGACGATTGTCCCTGCGATCCGACTTGCGCCGGTCATCATCGCGGTCTTGCGGTTGCTCGACGCGCTGGAATTCCTGCTGCTTGTTCGGCTTCTCGACACGCGGCGTCTCTAACGGTTGGAACTGCTTCTGCTCCTGGCGAGGAAATGCGAGCGGTACTGTCTGACGCGGCTGAACGGAAGGCGGGGTCACCTGACGTTGTTGCTGTGGCGGGGGCTCGGGCGGAGCAGCCTGCTTGGCCGGTGGCTGGTCGGGACGGTTGCCGCGATCGCCTCGTTCGCCACCACGACGCTCGCCGCGGTCACCGCCGCCGCCTTCGTCGCCCCGACGTTCGCCACCGCGATCTCCACCACGGCCTTCACCGCCGCGATCGCCGCCCTTACCTTTTTTGCCCTTGTCGTCGTCGTCGGTTTTTGCCGGCTGGTTGTTCGGGCCGGCCTGCGCGAGTTGGATGAGAGCATCGGGTCTGCCTGCGGCGATTGCGGGCGTCAGCCCCGACGTTGCGGCCAGGGCTATGGCAATCAGCCCCGATGATGTCGCGGTGCGCAGAAAATTCATGAGTTCGTCCCAAAGCTCCACGCGCGAATAAGCTCGCGCTTGCGATCTGCTTCGGCGGCAAAGGTGTTGCCATTATGTCGGGATTGAGCAAACGCCGTGACGCTGCAGAATTACACTTGCGCCTCAAGGCTCAGCTGGTCAGGGCGCGCTCGCCCCAAAGATCGTATTCGTCGGAGTGGAGGACGCGGACGGGAACAATGTCGCCAGCTCTAACGGCGGTTTCGCCGTTCAAAAAGACGGAGCCGTCGATCTCCGGAGCGTCCCACTTGGAGCGGCCGATGGCGCCCTCGTCATCGACTTCATCGATGACGACATCGATGGTGTGGCCGACCTTGCGGGCAAGCAGGTCGCGGCTGATCTCCTGCTGCACGGCCATGAAGCGATGCCAGCGCTCTTCCTTGATCTCCTCCGGCACGAGGCCGGCGAGGTCGTTGGCCTTGGCGCCTTCGACGGGCTCGTACTTGAAGCAACCGACGCGATTGAGCCTGGCTTCCCTCAGCCAGTCGAGAAGGAAGGAGAAGTCTTCCTCGGTCTCGCCGGGAAAGCCGACGATGAAGGTGGAGCGAATAGCTAAGTCCGGGCAGAGGTCGCGCCAGCGGGCGATGCGGGCGGCGGTCTTTTCCTGGTGCGCAGGACGGCGCATGGCCTTGAGAACGGCAGGCGAGGCATGTTGGAACGGGATGTCCAGGTAGGGCAGGATCTTGCCCTCAGCCATCAGCGGGATCACGTCGTCGACATGGGGGTAGGGATAGACGTAGTGCATGCGGACCCATGCACCCAATTCGCCTAGGGCATGGGACAGGTCGAGGAAGCGGGCCTTCAGGGGCTGGCCGCGCCACTGGCTCTCGGCGTACTTGATGTCGAGACCGTAGGCGCTGGTGTCCTGGCTGATGACGAGCAGTTCCTTCACGCCGGCTTTGACGAGGCGTTCGGCTTCGCCCATCACGCTGGCGGCCGGGCGGCTCGCCAGATCGCCGCGCAAGCTCGGGATTATGCAGAACGAGCAGCGGTTGTTGCAGCCTTCGGAGATCTTCAGATAGGCGTAGTGGCGCGGCGTGAGACGCAAGCCCTCCGGCGGCACGAGGTCGACGTAGGGATCGTGCAGCGGCGGCACGGCGTCGTGCACGGCGGAGACGACCTGCTCGTACTGATGAGGGCCGGTGACGGCGAGCACGCCTGGATGGGCGGCGCGAATGCGTCCTTCCTCCACGCCCATGCAGCCAGTGACGATGACGCGGCCGTTGGAGGCGATGGCTTCGCCGATGGCGTCGAGGCTTTCCTTCTTGGCGCTGTCGAGGAAGCCGCAAGTGTTGACTACGACAACGTCGGCGCCCTGATAGTCGGCGGCGACCTGGTAGCCCTCGGCGCGCAGCTTAGTGATGATGCGCTCGGAATCAACGAGGGCCTTGGGGCAGCCGAGTGAGACGAAGCCGACCTTGGGGGCGACGGCCTTGGCCTTGTCGCGGCGCGCCTTGGCCGGAGCCGGGGCTTTGCGCGCGGCACGCGGTTTGGCAGATCGCTTGGCCTGTGAAACGGAGGTCATGGTCACTTCGGATTGTTTTGCGGGACCGGTCGCGGAGGATTGGTCCGGGCTATGGCGTTGTCTTGTCGGTTGCGGGCCTCCAGGGCAAGCCTTTTCGAGCCTTTCGACAGTGCGGCGATGCGACCTGCAACCTGAAAAGCCTTGATACCACTGACAATTTGAGTTCGTAGCGTCCAGTCGGCCCCTGCATCGATTATGACGTCAACGCACTAATTTTGTTGATTTTTTAGGTATACTTTACAAAGAAGTCGTGGCTGCATGGCTCCGAAGACCTGCGCTGCGGCCAGAAGTTGAATGGTGGCATCATTTGCTTTCGTTCGACCTTGGCTGCCGACCATTTGCGACCATCAATCCACCACAAGGCCCTCAAATGACGGATGCACCCATTCTCGATCGCACCGAGTCGAGCCGCGCCAAGCGGCTGAAGGCACGAACCAACGCCACGCACGATCGTCTCGATAACCGCATAATGGCCGGGCGGCCGTTCGAAAGCCGCGAGCGCTACGGACGGTTCGTTGCGGTCCAGCATGCCTTTCATCGCGATATCGACGCGCTGTACTTCAATTCGCAGCTTGACCGGCTGCTGCCAGATCTCGCCGGGCGCCGCCGTCTTGGTTCGATCGAACAGGACATGGTCGACCTCGGCATCGCGCCGCTGGCCGGTATGGGGCCGGTGGCCTTCGGAGCGGATTTAGATCTGCCGACCGCGCTGGGCTGGCTGTATGTTGCCGAAGGTTCTAACCTCGGTGCCGCCTTCCTGCTGAAGGAGGCGATCAAGCTCGGTCTCTCAGAGGATTTCGGCGCACGGCATCTCGCCGGGCATCCCGATGGGCGTGGCCTGCACTGGCGGACGTTCACGGCCGCTCTGGACGCGATCCCGCTCGACGTCGCGCAAGAGGATCGCCTGGTTGCGGGGGCGACGACCAGTTTCGAACGTGTCCATGCGCTGGTCGACACGGCGTTCGGGTAGGAAGCACGAGTGGATAGCAGGCGTTGAGCGGACTTCAGCAAAAGGGTTTTCTCGCTCTCGGCTTTCTCATGCTGGCGCTTGGCGTCATCGGTGCCGTGCTGCCGCTGATGCCGACCACGATTTTCCTCATCCTTGCTGCCGCGTGCTTTGCCCGCTCGTCGCCGCGGCTGGAAGCGTGGATGCTGGAGCATCCGCGCTTCGGGGCCAGTCTGCGGGCCTGGCGCGACCATGGCATCGTGCCGCGCCGCGCAAAATATTTGGCCTGCCTCGGCATGACGTCAGGCTATGCCATGTTCTGGCTCGGTGCGCGGCCTGGGTTGGGACTGGCAGTCTTTGTCGCGGTGCTCATGGCCGGGTGTGCGTTCTATGTGACGACGCGGCCCGAGCATCCCAAAGCCTCGCCGTAGACCGGCGATCAGCCGTTGGCGGCGTCTTTTTTGGCGGCCTCGAGCAACGGGCGGATTTCGCTGATCTCGGCGCCGGGAAAAGCTTCGAGAACGGCGGCCACGGCTGGGTGTGCCTTCAGTTCGGCCAGTTCCGCCGCCTTGCGGGCGCGATTGACTTCACCGACCGGCGTTTCGCCGGCTGCTTTCGACAGCACGACGATCCAGGCGCGGCCGGTCCAGCGGTTGAGTTTTTCACGCAGGTCGTTGGCAAGTTCCTTGGGGGCAGCCGGCAGCAGGAAGATGTCGATCGCACCCGTTGGATCGAACTTCACGAGGCTGACGTGGTCTTCCAGGTGGATCTTGAGCTTGGCGTCACGCTTTTCCCCGACGAGGGCAATGACGTCGGCGAAGGTGTTGAGGGGGCGACCGGCGGGTGCCGGTGCGCCGACGTCGAGGGAGGCTTCGCCATCGCTCTCGAGGCCATCGCCTTCGAACGCATCGACTTCGAGTCCTGACATGTCGTACGCATTCTCGTCGAACGCGGAGGCGAACTCGTCTTTCGTGCCGGCGTGAGCTTGCGGGGCTGCGGCGGGCGCGGCGTTGAGCGGAGCGCGGTCGTCGCGGGGCCGTGGCGTGTCGCCTGCAGCGCCGCCCGGCTTGCGTGCAGGCCGCGATGCTCCCCCGAGGGCCGCGATGATTTCGTCTGGCGCTGGCAGGTCGGCCGTGTAGGCGAGGCGGATCAACACCATTTCGGCTGCTGCCAGCGGGTTGGGTGCCTTGCCGGCTTCTTCCAGGCCCTTGAGCAGCATCTGCCAGGCGCGCACCAGCAGCGCCACGGACAGCTTTTCACCAAGCTTGGATGCGCGGCGCGCTTCCTCCGCCGAGACGAGTTCGCCGCCGGCTTCGGCACCCACGGCCTTGAGGCGGGCGGCCAGATGCACGGCTTCTGCGAGGTCACCTAACACCTGTGCCGGCTCGGCGCCGTCGCGGATCAGGCCCGCGAGCGAGGCGAAAGCTGCACCGGTGTCGCCGCGTACGACCTGCTCCAGCAGATCGAAGATGCGGCCGCGGTCGGCCAGGCCAAGCATGGCGCGCACGCCGTCGGACGTGACCTTGCCCTGGCCCATGGCGATCGCCTGATCGAGGATCGACAGGCCGTCGCGGACGGAGCCTTCGGCCGATCTGGCGATGGCGCGCAGGGCTTCGTCTTCGGCGGTTGCGCCTTCATTGGCGACGATCATGGCGAAGTGCTTGGTCAGCAACGGCACGTCGACGCGGCGCAGGTCGAAGCGCTGGCAGCGCGACAGCACGGTCACCGGGACCTTGCGGATTTCCGTGGTGGCGAAGATGAACTTCACGTGCTCGGGCGGTTCTTCCAGCGTCTTTAAGAGTGCGTTGAACGCGCCCTTGGACAGCATGTGAACCTCGTCGATCACGAAGACCTTGGTGCGCGCCACGAGCGGCTTGTAGCGGGCGTTCTCGATGATCTCGCGGATGTTGTCGATGCCGGTGTTGGAGGCTGCGTCCATCTCGATGACGTCGGGATGGCGGCTGTCGATAATGTCGGCGCAGTGGCGGCCGAGCACGGGCATGTCGATTGTCGGCTTGTGGATCGTGTCGGTTTCGTAGTTCAGCGCGCGCGCCAGGATGCGCGCCGTCGTCGTCTTGCCGACGCCGCGCACGCCGGTGAGCATGTAGCCCTGGGCGATGCGGCCGGACTGGAAAGCGTTGTGCAGCGTGGTGACCATCGCTTCCTGACCGATGAGGTCATCGAAGGTCTGCGGCCGGTACTTACGGGCAAGCACGACGTACGGCTTGGCCACAGCGTCGGGGGCTGGCGCCGGCGGCGTGGCTTCGTCGTCGGGTTTGGGCTTTTTGGCCATGCGGGTGGCGGCGTCCTCATTCTGGGTGGCGCCATCATAGGCGGCGTGGCTAGCGAGGTCGAATCCGGGTGTTGGCTTGGCGGGTCAATGGCCCGTAGGGCCCAGGCCGCAAGGCGGCCCGGCGCAAGCGCCGCCTCCGCGGCGCGCGCTTCGCGCGCGTGAGCGGCACAGTGAGAGGCTGGCGAACGACCCGCTTCCGATTCGTTAGGGCTGCTTCCTTCCGGACCTGACCCGGTTGGCGAGGGATGCGTCCGCCGCCAACCTCCCGGACGGGGTTATGGGGGATGTGGGGGCGGGGTGCAAGGGTGGGGGTAGCGACATTCCAGCGGGATGCCAGTTGGTCGATCGCGCCACGGAAAACAACAGGATGGCTCCCCGCCATCCCCTTGCCTCCGCTGGCCGCAAGGCGCACATTGATTTCAGAGCCTGAAGCTGTCAGGCGACAAGGGCCCGGGCGGAAATCCGCGGTACGTCAGTGAAATTCGCGGGTGAACGCCACAGTCCAGAGCGCTGAGACAGCAGCTCCGGAGGCTGAGACCATGCAACCTACCCACATCGCGGCGACCCCGCTCGAACGTGACTATCCTTACGGCCGGAACTGGGCCGGCCATGACCTGCGCTGGCCCGCGTCAATGATCTGGCGGCGCGGCGAGCCGGCAGTTCGCACCATCGGCGTTGCCGACCTGAAAGACGCCGTCAGGGCCGGCATCGCGGACTTCATGGCCGTGCCAAGCCATGCCGTGTTTCTCATCCTGATCTATCCCGTGATCGGCATCGTGCTGAGCCGGCTGCTGTTCGGCTACGCCATGTTGCCGCTGGTCTTTCCGCTGGCTTCCGGCTTCGCGCTGATCGGGCCCGTGGCGGCGATCGGCCTCTATGAGCTAAGCCGGCGCCGCGAACAGGGGCTGGACACATCGGTGTGGAACCTGACAGACGTGCTGGGATCGCCATCGATCGGGGCCATTGCGCGGCTCGGTCTCGTGCTGTTCGCGCTACTTGTGGCTTGGTTGATGACGGCGCATCTCATCTATCAGCAGACGATGGGCAGCGGGGCGCCTGCCTCGATCGGGGCGTTCGTGCATGACGTCACGACGACGGAGCAGGGCCGCAAGCTGATGTTCGCCGGGAACGCGGTGGGCTTCGTGTTCGCGATGGTGGCGGCCGTGATCAGCGTGGTGTCGTTCCCGATGCTGGTGGATCGCAAGGTCAGCGCGTCGACGGCGGTGCGCACCTCGGTCAGGGCCGTGCTGCACAATCCGGTCACGATGGCGCTCTGGGGCGTGTTCGTCGCCTTGGCGCTGGCGATCGGCATGCTGCCGGTCTTCGTGGGCCTGGCGATCGTGCTGCCGATCCTCGGCCATGCGACGTGGCATCTCTACCGCAAAGTCGTCAGCCGCAACGAGGTTCTGGACGAACACGGCGCCTAGCTCGACGCGCCGCGGCAGCGCAATGTCGCCGTGGCGCCGAGCCCGCAGGGTGGAGTTTCAGGCCTGGCCGTAGATGGTCTTGCCGGTGCTGAGCAGGTCGTCGCAGGCGCGTTTGAGGCGGTCGCAGAGGCTTTGCTCGGCCTTTTTCAGGTAGGCCCGTGGGTCGTAGATCTTCTTGTCGCCGACTTCGCCGTCGAGCTTCAGGACACCGTCGTAGTGCTTGAACATGTGCTCGGCGATGGGGCGGGTGAAGGCGTACTGGGTGTCGGTGTCGATGTTCATCTTGATGACGCCGTAGGCCAGTGTCTCGCGGATCTCCTCCAGCGGTGTGCCCGAGCCGCCGTGGAAGACGAGGTCCATCTCCGCCTTGGGGCCGTACTTGCCGGTCACAGCTTTTTGCCCGTCGCGCAGGATGGTGGGCTTCAGCTTGACCGCGCCGGGCTTATAGGCGCCGTGGACGTTGCCGAAGGTGGCAGCGAACATGTAGGGGCCGATGCCGTTCAGAGTTTCGTAGACGGTCAGCATGTCCTCCGGCGTGGTGTAGAGCTTTTCGTTGGCGACGCCGGACGTGTCATGGCCGTCCTCCTCGCCGCCGACGACGCCGGCTTCGATCTCGAGGATGATGTCGAGCGCCGCGCACTGCTGCAGCAGGTCCTTGGAGATGCGCATGTTGTCTTCGAGCGGTAACTCGGAGCCGTCGAACATGTGGCTGTTGAAGAGGTTGCCCTTGCCTTCGTCGCGGCGTTTGGCGGTGGCAGCAATGAGCGGCTTCAGGAATTTCTCGACGTTCTTGGGGTGACAGTGGTCGGTATGGAGCGCGACCAGGACGTCATAGCGTTCGGCCAGCGTGTGGGCGGCTTCGGCCAGGACGATGGCGCCGAGGGCCATGTCCTTGACGGCGGTGCCGGACGCGAACTCGCCGCCGCCGGTGCTGACCTGGATGATGCCGTCGGATTTCGCCGTGGCGAAGGCTTTCAGCGAACCGTTGAGGGTGGCCAACGACGTGACGTTGATGGCGGGGTACGCATAGCTGCCGGACTGTGCGGCAGCGAGCATGGCTCTGTACTGAGCGGGTGTAGCGATGGGCATGGGCCGGCATATTGAGGACGCCACGCGGGCTTGCAACCCCCGAAAACGTCACATGGGGCGCAGCGTGTTGTGACGGTAAATGGTGGGGTTTGACGTGCACCGCTCGGCGTGCCCATGTCCGGTGCCTGCAACGCCAGAGACGCCATGACCGCAACCGCATTTGCTCCCTTCGTGCTCGACCGCCAAAGTTATCGCCGTGGCGATCGCGGCTACCTGCAGGAGCTGCATGGGGCGCCGGAGGTGCGGTTCCTGGTCATCGCGGGGGCGCGGGCGGCGATCGTGTCCAGCGAAGACCGGCGGCGGGCGGCGGTGCGGTGGTTCACGGCGGGTGAACTTGCCGCGCTCAAGATCGCGACGGAGACGGGGCTGTTTCTCGGCGTCGATGGGGCGTCGCGGGCCGGGCGTTTCGCCGTCGTGCTGAGCGAGGCGGAAGCCGAACCACATGCGGAGGCGCTGGCGCCGCTGGTCGATCTGCGGTCTCTCGTCATGCAGGGTGTGATCGGGCAAGACGGCTTCGGACTCCTGTCAGAGGCGAAAGCGCTGAGCGAGTGGCACCTGTCGACGAAGTTCTGCGGACGGTGCGGGGCGCCGACCAAGATTGGCGACGGCGGCTGGAAGATCCATTGCACGGCGTGCGCGACGGAGCAGTTCCCGCGCGTCGACCCGGTGGTGATCATGCTGGTGACGCACGGAGAGAATTGCGCGCTGGCGCACGAGCCGCGGTTTCCTGAGAAGATGTATTCGGCGCTGGCCGGGTTCGTGGAGCCTGGCGAGGACGTGCGCACGGCGGTGCGGCGGGAGACGCGCGAGGAGATCGGCATCGAGGTCGGCAATGTGGATTTCTTCGGCAGCCAGCCGTGGCCGTTTCCGCATTCCCTAATGATCGGATGCGTCGCAGAGGCGCTGGACGAGACGATCACGATCGACAAGAAGGAAATCAGCCACGCACGTTGGTTCGGCAGATCCGAGGTGCGGCAGATGCTGGAGTTGAAGCATCCGCGCGGGCTGTTCGTGCCGGGCGGGCATGCCATCGCGCATGCCTTGATCCGGCAGTGGGCCAACCCGAAGTAGAGCGGGCCGCCAGGATCGACGGGCCGGCCAAGTGTGTTATGCAAACAGCAGATTGATTTGGCGGCCGCGCGGCGCCGCGGGTAGGAGACGTGATGAAAGATCTGATGGGCATGATGAAGCAGGTGGGCCAGATGCAGGCTCGCATGCAGCAGGTGCAGCAGGAGCTTGAAAACCTCGAAGTCGACGGCCAGGCCGGCGGCGGGCTGGTGGCGATTACGCTCAACGGCAAGGCAGACCTGCGGCGCATTCGCATCGATCCCAGCCTGTTGAAGGCGGACGAGGGCGAGATCCTGGAAGATCTCATCGTGGCGGCGATGGCGGACGCGAAGGCCAAGGTCGAGGCCACCATGCAACAGAAGATGCAGGAGGTCACCGGCGGTTTGCCGCTGCCACCCGGCATGAAACTGTTCTGATGCGGTCGCTGCGCGCATAGCTGGCTGCCCTCATGTCAAAAAAGATTGCAGGACCGGAGATCGAGCGCCTAGTGCAGCTGCTGGCGCGGCTGCCGGGACTTGGACCGCGCTCGGCGCGTAAGGCGGCGCTGGCGCTGATCAAGCGGCGGCAGGATCTGCTGCTGCCGCTGGCAGAGGCGATCCAGACGGCGGTCGAGAAGATTGTGGAGTGCCCGACGTGCGGGAATGTCGATACGGTTTCGCCCTGCACGATCTGTCGTGACGAGCGGCGCGACCCGACGCTGATCGTCGTCGTGGAGGAGGTGGGCGACCTGTGGGCACTCGAGCGGGCGCAGGTCGTCAATGCGCGTTACCACGTGCTGGGCGGGCATCTGTCGCCGCTCGACGGGATCGGGCCGGACAAGCTCAACATCGGCACCCTGGTGCAGCGGGCGCACGCGGGTGAGGTGAAGGAGGTGCTGCTGGCGCTCAATGCCACGGTTGAGGGGCAGTCGACGGCGCATTACGTCACCGGAGAGCTGGAAGGGGCGAACGTCGTTGTCTCGCGGCTGGCGCAGGGTGTGCCGATCGGCGGGGAACTGGACTACCTCGACGAAGGGACATTGGCGGCAGCCATCAAGGCACGGCGGCAGGTTTAACCACGCGCGGCGAAGTGTGACGCTTGGGCGACAGTGTTGCATCGGGTACGTCGCAACATCTCCGGTTCCTGAATGCCGGGGCATGCGCTACATTTTAGGACTTATTTCGTAACGGGGTTGGGGCTTCACCAGTCGATGTCGTCAGGTGACGAAACGCAGCAGCGATCCTGGCAGGAGTCGCTCTTAGAAATGTCGCGCTACACGAAGCGCGGCATTCTCGTCGTTACCGATTTCACGATCGCGAGCGTCGTGCTGTGGGGAGCGATGTCGCTGCGCTACGGGCACGTGTTCATTCCCCAGACTTGGGATGTGGCGCTGCTGCTGGCCGTTGGACCGCTAACCACGGTGGCAACGCTGGCGCAATTCGGCGTCTACCGGGTGGTGACGCGACACCTCGGCTATCGCAACGCCAGCAGAGTTTTCCTGATCGTACTGCTGTCCGTACTGATCTGGTCGTTCATCGTTTTCATGGCCGGACAGTTCGGTATTCCGCGCTCGACTCTGATGGTGCATGCAATCGGCGCGGCGAGCCTGATCACGCTGTGCCGTGTGGCCGTGGGTATCGTTCTGGAGAACAGCGGGCTGCGAATTTTCCGCTTTCAGCGCGGCGGCGAGCGCGCGCCTGTGCTCATCTACGGAGCGGGGCGGATGGGCGTGCAGCTGATGGCCGCGCTGGAGCGATCTTCCGATCGGAGGCCGATCGGCTTCATCGATCCGTCGCCTACGCTGTGGGGGCAGTATCTCAAGGGCATCAAGGTCTACCGGCCGCAGCGGCTGGCGATGCTGATCGAGAATGAAAATGTGCGCGAAGTCATTCTGGCGATGCCGGAGGGCATGCGTCGCGAACGGCGAGCAGTGCTGAGCGAACTCGAACGCTATCCCGTGCAGGTCAAGATTCTGCCGGCGTTCGAGGATGTCGCGTCCGGCCGCGTGCGGATCGCCGACGTTCGGCCCGTTGACGTCGTCGACCTGCTGGGGCGAGATCCGGTGCCGCCTGTCGCCGACCTGCTTGCTCGCAACACACGCGACAAATCGGTACTGGTGACCGGAGCCGGCGGCTCGATCGGTTCGGAGCTGGTGCGGCAGATCCTGAAACAGGCTCCGGCGCGGCTGGTGCTGCTGGATATCGCCGAGCCGGCCCTCTACACCATCGAACAGGAAGTCGAGCGCAGCATCGCCGCGCACTTTGGACAGGGCGTCAAGCCGGTGGTGCGCGTGGTTTTGGGCAGCGTGCTCGACAAGGCGCTTTTGACCGACACGCTGGCGCGTCACGGCATCGAGACGATCTATCACGCGGCCGCCTACAAGCATGTGCCGATCGTTGAAGCCAACCCGATCGCGGGGCTCGTCAACAATGCGTTTGGAGCGGAGGTGCTGGCGGAGGCGGCGAAGGCGACGGGCGTGGAGCGCGTCGTGCTGATCTCGACGGACAAGGCGGTGCGGCCGACGAACGTGATGGGTGCAAGCAAGCGGCTGGCGGAACTCGTCCTGCAGGCGGCCGCCTCGGAAACTAGCGCGACGGTTTTCACGATGGTCCGCTTCGGCAACGTGCTGGACAGCTCGGGGTCTGTGGTGCCGGTGTTCCGCAACCAGATCAAAGCGGGCGGTCCGGTGACCGTGACGCATCCCGATATCGAACGCTACTTCATGTCTATCCCGGAGGCTGCCGAACTCGTCCTGCAGGCCGGTGCAATGGCGCGCGGGGGCGAGGTGTTCGTGCTGCACATGGGCGATCCGGTGAAGATCGCCGACCTGGCGCGCTTGATGATCAATCTCTCGGGGTTGACCGTGCGTGATGCGAGCCGGCCGGCGGGCGACATCGAGATTGCCTTCACGGGTCTGCGGCCCGGCGAAAAGCTGTTCGAGGAACTGCTGATTGGCGGCGATCTCGCAACCACGGAGACGGAACACCCGCGCATCTGGAAGTCGGACGAGCCGTTTCTCAAACCCGACGAGCTGGCTCGCGAATTCGCGATTCTCAGGAGCCTGATGGCGCGGCGCGACATGGCGGGCATCGACGAGTTCCTGTCCCGTCTGGTCGAAGGTTACGCACCGCAAGTCGCACTCCGCCACGAGGAAACGCTACTGGCCCCCTGGCCGCCGCACTCGGGCACTCTGCATTAGGTCGCTCACGCGCGCGCGGCGCGCTCCGCGGGGGCGGCGCTCAGCGCCGGGCCGCCTTTTGCGGCCTGGGCCCATGTGGGCCGGTTCTGGGTGGGGCGTGATGGGAATTCAACGTGCGTTTGGGGTCTGACCCCATGGCCGCCGGTTCAACGGGTGCTGGATCTATAGGAGCGGGCGCCGAGCTTGGGTTGATGGTAGGTGCCGGAGGGGTCGACCATGAACTCCGGGGGGATGGCTTGGCGGCCAAGCAGCATACGCTGGCTCATGGTTTCGCGGTTGGTCAGGCCGATCTCGATGGGCCATTCACGGTCGCCGATGCGTAGCCGCGTTTCGATGATGTAGCGCTTTTCCTTCTCGCCGTTGGAGCTGGTGACCTCGCGCTCGGCCAGGATGCGGGCCGTGCAGGCCACCGAGATGTCCGGCCGCAACGGCAGGGGGTGCACGGTAAATCGCACCATCGGCTTCAGCGGCGTGCCTACGGCTTCGATGGCACCGGCGTGCAGCGCGGACGTGCGCGCGCCCGTGTCGACCTTCGCCTTGATGGCGGGCAGGCCGAGATCGGGCAGGGCCACCCATTCCTTGCGGCCGAGTATGAGAGGTTTGTCCAGCATCGGTCCCCAGGTCCAGGACGAGATTCTAGTTCAAACGGGTCAGCAAATCACTGCAGGGTTCAACCTTAGTCCGAAACGGGTTAACGGCGTTGTGCGGTCCCGATCACGGCGATTGACCGGGTGGCGCGACTTTCCTATTCCACTGCAGATAATGTCGAAACTGCCCATCATCATCCTGCCGGACCCGCTGCTGCGCCAGGCCTCCAAACCGATCGAGACGATCGACGCGGACCTAACGCGGCTGGCGAAGGATATGTTCGAGACAATGTATGCGGCGCCCGGCATCGGGCTGGCGGCGGTGCAGGTCGGTGTGCCGCGGCGAATGCTGGTGCTCGACGTGGCGGACGACGACGAGACGCCGCGTCCCATTACGATGATCAACCCGGAAATTCTCGAGGCGAGCGGTAACTTGCGCACGCACGAGGAAGGCTGTCTGTCGATCCCGGATTTCAAGCTGGATATCGATCGCCCGGACTGGGTGCGCGTGCAGTATCTCGACCTCGACGGCAAGCTGCAGGAACTCCGCACCGACGGTCTGTTGGCGACGGCTATCCAGCATGAGATTGATCACCTCAACGGCAAGCTCATCATCGACTTCCTGTCGCGGCTGAAGCGCGACATCGTCATCCGGCGGTTCAAGAAGCAATCGCGCGACGCGACGTCGTGACCGCCGCTGCTGGAGTGCCACAGCTGTCATGAGCCTACGCCTCGTCTTCATGGGCACACCCGATTTTTCCGTTCCGGCCCTGGCGGAGCTGATCGGTGCCGGGCACGAGATCGCCGCGGTCTACAGCCAGCCGCCACGGCCGTCGGGGCGGCGCGGGTTGGAGGCGCAGCCCGGCCCGGTGCATCGCTATGCCGAGGCGGCGGGCATTCCCGTGCGGACGCCGGTGAGCCTCAAGGGAGAGACGGAGCAGGCGGAATTCGCAGCGCTCAATGCTGACGCGGCCGTGGTCGTGGCATATGGGCTGCTGTTGCCGAAGTCCGTGCTGGAAGCGACGCGGCACGGCTGTTTCAACATCCACGCCTCGGCGTTGCCGCGCTGGCGCGGGGCGGCACCGATCCAGCGGGCGATCATGGCAGGCGATGCGGAGACCGCCGTCATGATCATGAAGATGGAACAGGGGCTCGACACGGGCCCGATCTGCCTCGGCGAGCACGTGGCGATCGGGCCGGATGAGACGGCCGGCGCGCTGCACGACCGTCTGTCGCAGTTGGGGGCCAGCCTGATCATTCGCGCGATGTCGGCGCTGGAACGCGGCAACCTCGATGCCAGGCCGCAGCCCAGTGAGGGTGTGACGTACGCCACGAAAATCGACAAGGCGGAGGCGCGGATCGATTTTTCGCGGTCCGCACTTGCCGTGCACAATCAGGTGCGGGGTCTGTCGCCGTTTCCAGGCGCCTGGATCGAGGCCGCACCCGCGGCCGGGCGGATTCCGGAACGCGTAAAGGTGCTGCGCACGGTGGTAGCGGACGGACACGGCGTGGCTGGTACGGTGCTCGACGGCGATCTGACGATCGCGTGCGGAGACAAGGCTGTCAGGTTCGTCGAACTGCAACGCGCGGGCAAGAAGCCGATGGCAGCGGAAGAGTTCAAACGAGGGTTCAGCCTGCTACCCGGCACGCTGCTCGGCTGACGGACATTAAGCATCGTGGCGATTGCGCTCGTTGCCCCAGGGTTTCTGAGTAAGATACTTGCAACCAGTTGTTTACCCGCGTTTTCGGGAGTTCCAGCCATGCGTTTAACCTTAGTCGTTGCCCTCGTTGCCGCTTCAGCCGGATCCGCGATGGCCGAAGGCCGCACCATTCAAATCGAACCGCGTCCGACGTACGGCGCGACCGTTTCCATCGAAGCCGGCGTGCGCGTCTATCGCCCGCTGCCGGCCGGACCGCGCACCGTTATCGTCAATCCCAGCCGCACTCCGCTGGTGATCGACGTCGACGGAGGCACCAACGTCAACAATCAGACGACCAGTACCTCCAACGTAGTCATCAATCGCCGCCGCTACTGAGGTTTGCTGTTCCTTCGCGCTTCTTATCGGAAAACCGCTGCACACTTTTCCGGAAGCGCGTTGGCTGCTTTGCGGTTCGCAAGGGGAGCGAAACGCTGTAGGTGAGGGGTTACTCGGCGTCCCCGCCTACAGCTTTTCACCTGATCATGCCGCGCTACCGCATCACCATCGAATACGACGGAACGCCTTTTACCGGTTGGCAGTCGCAGCCCGGCGGCAAAGCCGTGCAGGATGCCATCGTGGGGGCGCTGCTGCGCATGTCGGGCGAGCGGGTGATCGTGCGCGCGGCAGGGCGAACGGACTCGGGCGTGCATGCCATGGGGCAGGTGGCGCACTTCGAACTCAGCAAGGACTGGGAGGCGTTCCGGATCCGCGAAGCGATGAACTACCACCTGAAGCCGGCGCCGGTCGCGGTGCTAGAGTGTGAACAGGTCGACGACAGGTTCGACGCCCGCTTTTCGGCGACGGCGCGGCACTATCTCTATCGCATCCTGACGCGGAGGGCGCCCCCGGTGCTCGACCGCAACCGCGTGTGGCCGCTTTTTGCCAACCTCGACGCCGATGCGATGCACGAGGCGGCGGGGTATCTTGTCGGGCATCACGACTTCACGACGTTCCGGGCGGCGGCGTGCCAGGCGAACTCGCCGATGCGGACGTTGGACCGCCTCGACGTGTCGCGCGCCGGGGAGGAGATCCACGTCACTGCGTCGGCGCGGTCGTTTCTGCACAATCAGGTGCGATCGATGGTGGGCAGCCTGAAACTGGTCGGAGAGGGAAAGTGGCGGCCGCGGGATTTGCAGCAGGCTCTGCAAGCGGCTGATCGCGCTGCGTGCGGGCCGGTGGCGCCGCCGCAGGGGCTCTATCTCACAAGGGTTGATTATGGTGCAGCTGACGCGTGCTCTCCTGAGCAAAGCGACGACGATTCCACGGAAGAATAGGTTCGCTGGCGCCAAGCACGCGGCCGACGATGCCGACATGCGTGCTGGTGGTCACGCAGCGGCGGCCGAACATGAGCAGCCAGCCATTCGGCTTGAAGCGGAGACGCCATGGTGATGTCGTCGTGGCGGCCTTGTAGATGCTGGCGGCAACCAGCTCAGGACCCGGCGCGTCGGCGAACTCGACTTTGTAGGCTTCCCAGACGCGGGCTTCGAACTCACCGTACTCGCTAGAGATATTATTGTCGGCGACGTCGAGTGAGCGGGTCATGAAGTCGGTGCGAATGGGCCCAGGTTCTATGATGCGGACCTCGATGCCGTGGGGTTTCAGCTCGTAGCTGAGCGCTTCGGTGAAGCCTTCGACAGCCCATTTGGTGGAACAGTAGAGCGAGTACAACGGCATCGACATGCGGCCAGCCACCGAGGCGACGTTGATGATCGTGCCGGCCTGCTGCGTGCGCATCTGCGGGAGCACGGCGCGGGTGACGTTCATGACGCCGATGACATTGGTCTCGAACTGGCGTCGCACCTGGTCGGGTGTCATGGCCTCGAACAAGCCGATCAGGCCGTAGCCGGCGTTGTTGACCAGGACATCGATCCTGCCGAACGCCGCGACCGTGTCGCCGACAGCAGCGGCGATCGTCGCTTCGTCGGTGACGTCGAGCCGCAAGACCTTGATGCGCTCGGCGCCATCGCAATGAAATGACGCCTTGTCGGGTGTCCGCATCGTGGCGGCGACGTTCCAGCCGCGTTCGGCGAAATATTCGGCCGTCGTCTTGCCGATGCCTGTGCTGGCGCCGGTAATCAGAACAGTCTTGGGCTGGGACGACGTGAGCATGGCCATGATCAGCCTTCGACCATGGACAACAGTTCCTGGCGGGTGATGGGGTTGTCGCGGAAGACGCCCAACATGCGGCTGGTGACGAGGTCGGTGCCAGGTTTGTGCACGCCGCGCGACGTCATGCAGTGGTGCTCGGCCTTGATGATGACGCCGACACCCTGTGGCTGCAGGATATGATCAATCGTGTTGGCGATCTGCGCCGTCATCTTCTCCTGGATCTGCAGGCGCTTGGCGTAGGCATCGACGACGCGGGCCAGCTTGGAGATGCCGACGACACGGCCGTTGGGGATATAGCCGACCCAGGCGCGGCCGATGATGGGCGCCATGTGATGCTCGCAGTGACTCTCGAAGCGGATGCCGCGCAGGACGATCATTTCGTCGTAGCCTTCGATCTCCTCGAAGGTCTTCTGCAGGATCTCCTCGGGGTCTTCGGCGTAGCCCTTGAAGTATTCCTCAAAGGCGCGTGTCACGCGGGCCGGCGTTTCGTGCAGGCCGTCACGCGAGACGTCGTCGCCAGACCAGCGAATGATGGTGCGTACCGCGTTTTCGACGTCCTCACGGGTGGGCTTGCCGGTGGCGTGCAGGACGGCGCCTTTGGCGGGCTTCTTTGTCATTCGAAACGGCACTCCGAGGGATCATAACGGGAGGTTCGGCCGGCCGTTCTGGAAGCAGAACAGCTAATGGCGCCGGTCTTGAGCTGAGATTGAGCAGATTACATCGGAAATGTTGTTGCCGACGTCAAGCGAATTGGCGGATGGGCATGAACCAAATCTTTGATAATTCAGTAAATTATTGTGAGACGATCTGGTGCTGCCGGTGGGAATTGAACCCACGACCTCTTCGTTACCAACGAAGTGCTCTACCCCTGAGCTACAGCAGCGAACCGATGAAATGCAGACGGCGAGGGCGCGTGTCTCACTTTGTGCGGCACCCTCGCGAAGCGGCGCGACACTGCCATAAGGCTTCCGCCCCGGCAAGCGCGTTCGGCTCAATTTGTCGAGCTGGCCAGGGCACGGTTTTCCGCTTATTGCATGGGCCGGCAGAAGCTTGACAACTTGCCGCACAGCCGCGGGTGAGGCCATGGACGGACGCAAGGACAGAGCAAAGCCGCTGACGCAGGCCGAGAGGCGACAGCTGCGGCTGGAGCAGCAGCTGCGGGCCAATTTGCAGAAGCGCAAGGGGCAGGCGCGGGCGCGACGTGAGGACAACGGGACGTCGTCAACTGCGGAGAACGGGGCGGGCGAGGCAGCCTTGGACTTGCCGCCGGGGCCGCGAAGCGACTAGTTGTTTGTCGCGCTTCTTACCGGAAAGCCGCTACACACATTCCGGGAACAAACCAGGCAGGACGAACGGGCGGGCATGGATCGCATCAAGATCACGGGTGGACAGAGGCTCAACGGCGAGATTCCGATTTCGGGTGCCAAGAACGCGGCGCTGCCGTTGTTGATCGCTTCGCTGCTGACGCCGGATCGCGTCACGCTCAAGAACGTCCCTAATCTCGCCGACGTCAACCTGTTGACGCGGATCCTGCGCAATCATGGCGTGGATCTGGCGGTGGACGGCAAGCGGCCGGGGCTCAATCCGCATCTGGGTGAGACCTTCCACCTGACAGCGAGGGACATCGTCGACACGACGGCGCCGTACGAAATGGTCTCGCGTATGCGGGCTTCGTTCTGGGTGCTGGGGCCGCTGCTGGCGCGCATGGGGCAGGCGAAGGTGTCGCTACCAGGCGGCTGCGCCATCGGTACGCGGCCGGTTGATATGCATCTCGTCGGCTTGAAGGCGCTGGGCGCCGAACTCGACATCGATGCGGGCTATGTCCTTGCCAAGGCGCCGAAGGGCGGGCTGCGCGGCGGGCGCATCCAGTTCAGCAAGGTATCCGTTGGTGCGACGCATCAGGTGCTGCTGGCGGCGGCACTGGCGCGCGGGGAGACGGTGATCGAGAACGCGGCGCGCGAGCCGGAAGTAGGTGACGTGGCTGACTGCCTCGTGAAGATGGGCGCCAAGATCGAGGGCATCGGCACGTCGACGCTGCGCATCGAAGGACGCGAACGGCTCGAGGGCACCGTGCACACGGTACTGCCGGACCGGATCGAGACGGGAACGTTTGCATTCGCTGTTGCGGCGACCGGCGGGGATGTCGTGCTCGCCGGCGCGCGGCGCGACCTGCTCGCCAACGCGCTCGATGCACTGGCGGAGACAGGGACGCAGGTCAGCGAGGTCGACGGCGGCATCCGCGTGGTGCGCAATGGCGCGGCCATCGCGCCCGTTACGATCGAGACGCAGCCGTTTCCCGGATTCCCGACGGACCTCCAGGCGCAGCTGATGGCGCTGATGACGCGCGCTTCCGGAACCAGTGTCATTCGCGAGACGATCTTCGAGAACCGCTTCATGCATGTGCAGGAACTGGCGCGGCTCGGGGCCGACATCCAGCTGCACGGCGATACGGCGACGATCAAGGGCGTGAAGGCGCTGCGCGGCGCGCCGGTGATGGCGACCGACCTCAGGGCGTCGGTCAGCCTCGTCATTGCCGGGCTGATGGCTGAAGGCGATACGACGATCAATCGCGTGTACCATCTCGACCGCGGTTTCGAACAGCTCGAAGCCAAGCTGTCGCGCTGCGGGGCTGCGATCGAGCGGATCACCAGCGGATAGGTTAGGTTACGCCTGTTCCGCGGCGGGTCTAGCGGCTGTTCGGGCACCGAGGAGTGCCGGTGCGCCAAGCGTTGCCGCACAGATCAGCATGGCGGCGGAGACGTACCAGGCCATGGGGTCGGAAATCTGCGAGCTCCAGATCTGCGCGTGCCGAGCGACGGCGGCCGTGATCGCGACGGCGCCGAGCAGCCGTAGCGAGCGCCCGGTGGCGAAACCGTCCCGCGTGACGCCGGCGATCGCGAAAGCCACCACGAGCGTGGCGAGATACACCCCAACCAGATAGGTGGTGGCCCCGGACAGCGCGGCGAGTGCCGTTGTGCCGAAGGCCAGCGGCTGGCTCCAGCCGACGGCGGCCCAGACGCGTTCCCAGCCCGGGGCGGGTCGCCCTTGATCGCGTCGGCGCGCGAGCCAGATGGTGACGCCGGTATGGGTGACGACAGTGAGCGCCAGTCCTAGCAGCCCGTAGGCGAGTTTAACGAAGATGCCGCCGAACCAGCCGAAATGCAGCGGTTGCAGGATGCCGAGGATCTGCTGGCCGATGCTTCCGGTTTCAAAGCCGCCTTCGTACAGGAGTTTGCCATTGCCGTCGAACGCGTAGGGGTTGCCGAACGGCAGATGTCCAGGCGAACGCATCGTGATGGTCACGATCTGGCCGGTCTTTGCGATGTGCCCGACGTTCATGGAGGAGAACACGGCCCCGGGGTGTCGGTCGGTGATCTGGCGAACCATGGCGGCCACATCGGGAACCGGCGCGACCGTTTCGTCGGCCGAGGGCTGAGGTCCGAGGATGACAGAAAATGCCTTCTGCCGGTCGCCGTCGTAGGCGGCCAGCGCGAGCACACCGACGATCAGGGTCGACAGCCCGAGCAGCGCACCGGATAGCGATACGACGACGTGGAACGGCAGGCCCCACACGCCGAGGCGGTTGTGCAGGTCTGCCTCCTGCAGACGGTGCGAGCCGCCCCAGCGGAAATAGAACGCATCCTTGAACAGTCGGGGGTGAGACAGCAGTCCGGAGATGAGCGACGACAGCAGTGCCACTCCGGTCAGGCCGACGAGGAACAAGCCCCAGGTGCGCGGCAGATGCAGCACCATGTGCAAGTCCGCGACGAAATCCGTCCACGGGGCGGCAACGCGCGTGACGAGGTTGCCGCGGTCGTCGCCGAGCCAATTGCCCTGCACCCCGGTTTCGTGATCGTGGTAGTTGACATGCAAACGCGGGGACACGCCGCCAGGGCCCATGATGAAAACATCGTGAGCGGCGTTGTCGGCAACGGCCTGCTTGTGGGCATTGACGGTGGCGTTCTGCAGCAGCTCGGGCGTCGCGAAGCCGTCGATGCGCGGGGTGTTTGGTTGCTCCCATCGCTGCAGCTCGTGGACGAAGACCGATAGCGTGCCGCTGAGGCAGACGATGTAGATGAGTGCTGCAAAGGCCAGGCCGAGTGCGGAATGGCCCGCCAGCATTGCGCGAACGAAGTCGGGCTTCAGGAATTGCCGCTTGCGCGTCCTGGTATCGGGGTTGCGTGCTGTCACGTGAGAACCTTCGGTAGGAATGCGATGCCGTAGCCGACGGCGGAGACGATGATCAGCAGGATGGTGGCGCGGACGAGTTTGGCGTCGCACAGCGTCCATGCCATTCCGCCGCCCCAGAGCACGGGGACGAGAAGGCCACCAATGACGATGCGGTCCGTCGGTTCGAGCGGCATGGCGACCGCGAAGGCGACGCCCAGGCCTATCGCAGCGATACCGGAGAGAGCGATGGCCAGCAGGCTCTTGACGATGGCGCGCGGCCAGTTCGTGGGGCGGTCTTCCGGTTCCAGGGCGACTTCGCGCGCCGCGCGTTGTCGTGACGCGCGCCGCTCGATGCCTGAGGCGATAACGGCGAAAGCCAAAAGCGACAGGACTAGAAGAGCGTAGGTCGTGCCGACCTCGCCGCCGTAGGCGTGGACGAAGGCTGCTGTTCCGGTGGCGACGAGCGACCAGCCGCCGAAACGCAGGATTGGTTTGCTATCGCCGCGCTGGCGCCAGCTGCCGCGCAATACGAGAACTCCGGCGAGGAGCAGCGCCAGTCCGAATAGAGTGATCCCGATTTGAAGTTCGGACGGCAATGTGCTTTCCCCAGCCTACATAGGAATATGGTGTCCTGGCAGGGGTTAGAGCATGCAAAACGCCGATTGTCGACTTCTGTCGTCATGTCAACGGAGTTCAGGGTTTATGGCCTGTCGCTCGAAGCGGAAATATGCGCCCGGAAAAATATTGCGTCGGGCTGCAACAATCAGCGATCAAGCTGCGTAACTCCAGCAAGCTCGCAGATGTGGGAGCCGCTGCCGCGGCCCACGGTGCGAGTGGACAGTCGCAGAATTCAACCTTCCAGGAGATACGTCATGAAAACGCAGTTTCTTGCGGCGATTTTGCTCGCCCTCACGTCATCTGTCGTCCTTGCCCAGAACGCAACCGAGAAGGCCATGAAGGACCTGCCGGGCAACAACGGTCCGGGAACCACCGCAAATGCCACGGCCAAGCCGGACTCCGGGAGCCTGTCGGAAAAGGCGATGCAGGATCAGCCGGGCGTCAACAAGGATGCGGCCGGCAAGACGGTTACGCCGACGGCCAAGGTCGAGGACGGCAGCCTGACGGGCAAGGCCATGAAGGACCAGTTGAAGAACTAATTCCGATCAGAGTGACGCACAACACGTGCCGGCGGGTGCAGAGGAGGACTGCTCCGCCGGCACGTATATGCGACCGTCACCTATAAAAGTGACAAGTGCCGGTCGTCCCCGCTGCCAAAGAGGTTTCTGCGCCGCTCAGCCGGAGACCGATGCGTTTCAACAGAAATGAGATCCGCCATGCACGTCGCGGCCTCGTCGGCGCCGCGGTCTGCAGCGCCGTCAATGAACATGAATGGCACGGTGTTTCTTGCCAGTTGCGTGCATAACGGTAACGAGATGCCGTTACCGACACAGTCCAAGATCGCGCCATGAATGCGCTTGCGAGTCGAAATCATCAAACCGGTATTTGCGTTGGCCACGACGTGGACCTTCGCGCCGAGTTTGATCAGTGCGGTTCGCAAGTCCGAAGCCTTGCCGTTGTTGCCTTCGACAACAAGGATGCTCAGCCCGGAAAGGGGGGATGTTGGCATTTGGGTACCCGCGTGCGCGAGATCGGTCGCGCGTTCCGCTAGGAGCAAGGCCTTTGGCCCGCAGTCCCAATCGACAGTCACCGAGTAAGAGCAGCCGTGTGACTGACTACTGAACTTTAGCTGCAACCCCAAGCTAAACTGAGATTTCGAATTTCGCACTACTATTTTGCATTGTGCGCTGCACATTCTGTAAAAGTGCTGACGCGGCATCGCACTAGTCTACTAGGGGACATGCTGATCACGCGTGTGCAGGGGAAGGACCCAACATGGTGTTGCCACGATCGACGTACGCCAGTTTGCTGCTGATGCTCGCCTGCTGCCCCGTTCTGGCGAACGATACGGCGATCAATTCAGGAGCGCACGGTCCGGCCCTGCTCGGCGAGTTCGTGAGCGAAGAATCCGTCATTGAGATGGTCTCTGAAACGATCGACATCCACTTCGGCAAGACGCAAAGCACTGTGACCTGCCGGTTCACGTTCCGCAGCACGAAGACCGAGGGGGATGCGCGCCAGACGGTAGGCTTTCCTGATGTGCTGACGGGGGAAGATGCGAACGTCGGCGCGATCCGTTCCCTGGAAACGTCCATCAACGGCAAGAGTGTGGAGGCGAAGAAACAGGCCGGCTGGTTCGAGACCACGGAGTACGGCATTCCGCGCAGCGGGTTGGGCGCGCCGCGTGCCGACGCCCCGCCTGAAAGCATCCAGCGCGCGGATTTCTACACCGTCGACGTCGTCTTTCCGGCAGGCAAAGATGTCGTGATCGAGCGGCGCTACGTCGCCGACAACGGTGCCGACGTCATGGGGACGCAGACGCTGGCCTATACGACGCACACCGGGGCGGTCTGGAAGGACACGATCAAACGAGCCGATTTCCATGTGACGCTCGATGGCTGGACGGTCGACGACCTCGCCTTCGAGGATGGCCAGCAACGCATTCCCCCGCGGCAGCAATCGATGTGGTCATCGCCCAACTTGAAGGAGTGGACGGTGGTGTCGCCGACCGAGCTGACGATGACCTGGAAGAATTTCGAGCCGGCCGTTCACAAGACCAGACGCGGCATCTTTCTGGCGACCTGGTCGACACGGAAGGCCGACGGCAACTAGCAGAGCCGGTGGATCCTGTCATTGCGGAGACGATGCATGCAGTACGAGAATCTGCGGCGGGAGATGATCGCGACCTGCATCTTCATGAACGACAACCGGATCAATCAAGGAACGGCGGGCAACATCAGCGTGCGCGTCGACGAGGGGTTCCTGATCACGCCGTCGGGTGTGCCCTATGCCGAGATGGTGCCGGACGACATCGTGCTGATGGATGTCGAGGCGAACAGCTCGGGATCGCGCAAGCCGTCGACGGAGTGGCGGTTTCATCGCGACATCATGCGGAAGAAGCCGCAGGTCGGTGCGGTGATCCATTTGCACTCGATGTTCTGCACGACGCTGTCGATGCTTCGGCGTGAGATTCCCGCGGTGCATTACATGATCGCGGCGGCGGGTGGATCGACGGTGCCGTGCGTAGGGTACTTCACCTGGGGCACGCAAGACCTGGCCGATGCGATTGTCGCGGCTTTGGACAACCGCCTGGCGTGCCTGCTTGCGAACCACGGCATGGTCTGTGTCGGGCCGGACCTCAAGAAGGCAGCGTGGCTGGCCGTCGAAGTCGAAACGCTGGCGGCGCAATATTGGCGGGCGCTGCAAGTCGGTGAGCCGCACGTGCTGCCGGACGAGGAGATCGCACGCGTACTCGAAAAATTCAGCAGCTACGGCCAGGGCGAGACGCGGCACGCCAGCTGCTGCTAGAGCGAACTCGATCAGGAGTGCGGGCGAATAGATTTGGCGAGAACTTCGGGCCGAGGTTGGCGATCCAGATAATCCGCGACGGCGCGACGCTGCTCAGCTGACATTCTGAGGCCCAGCTTAGACCGGCGCCAGAGGATATCCTCGGCGGTTTCCGCCCACTCGTGGTCGCGCAGGTAGTGGATTTCGGCGGCGGTCAGGGCGCCAAACTGCTGACCGAGATCGTCCATGGACCGGGCGCTGCCCAGCAGGTCGTAGGCTTTCAGGCCATAGGCACGCACGAAGCGGGTTGCGAGGTCGCGGGGGAGGAAGGGATAGTTCGACGCCAGTCCGGCGACGATCTCGTCGAACTGAGATGTCGCGAAGTCGCCGCCGGGTAGTGAGGTCCGGCCGGTCCAGCCGGGCGGGCGACCGTGGCGTGACGGCAGATGCGGCGCGAGCTTCTCCAGTACGTGTTCGGCCAGGCGGCGGTAGGTGGTGATCTTGCCGCCGAAGATCGACAGCAGCGGTGCGTCAGAGCCTGGCGCATCGACGTCGAGAACATAGTCTCGGGTTGCGGCCTGGGCGGCGGTGGCGCCGTCCTCGAAAAGCGCGCGAACGCCGGAGTAGGTCCACACAACGCTGCCGGGCTCGATCGGCTTGGCGAAGTAATCGGACGCGGCGGCGCAGAGATAGTCGATCTCGGAGGGGGTTATTGCGACCTCCGCTGGATCGCCGCGATAGTCCTGATCCGTCGTGCCGATCAGCGTGAAGTCGTCCTCGTAAGGGATGGCGAAGACAACGCGCTGGTCGGCGTTCTGGAAGATGTAGCAGGCAGGGTGGTCGAACAGTTTCGGCACCACGATGTGTGAGCCCTGCACGAGGCGGGTATGGGCCGTTGCCGCCGACTTGACACGTTCGCCGAGGATTTCGCCGGCCCAGGGGCCGGCGGCGTTGACGAGTACCCGGGCGCGGACTTCCTTCGTCGCTCCGCTGCGCTGGTCCGTTACCGAGGCGATCCACAATGCGTCTTGCCGGCTGGCGGACACGAGTGCCGTTCGCGTCTCGATCACGGCGCCGTGGGCCGCGGCATCCTGCGCATTGAGGGCAACGAGACGGGCGTCGTCGACCCAGCAGTCGGAGTATTCGAAGGCCTTGGCGAAGAGGCCCGGCTTCAATGGGAGGCCGGCAGCTTGTCGCGTGAGATCAAGCGTCCTGGTCGCGGGTAGCTGCTTGCGGCCGCCTAGATGATCGTAAATGAACAGCCCGAGGCGAAGGACCCAGGCGGGACGCAGGCCGCGGTGATATGGCAAGACGAAACGCAGGGGACGCACGATGTGCGGGGCAATCCTCCACAATACCTCGCGCTCCATCAGAGCTTCGCGCACCAGGCGGAATTCGTAGTACTCGAGGTAGCGCAGCCCGCCATGGATCAGCTTCGTCGAGGCGGACGACGTGCCGCTGGCGAGATCGCTCTTTTCGCAGAGATAGACCGAGAGCCCGCGACCTGCGGCATCGCGGGCAATGCCGCAGCCGTTGATGCCGCCGCCGACGATGGCGAGATCGTAGATGGTGTCGCTGGCCGGCTCAGCCGACGAGGGCGTCTTGCTGAGCGTGTCGTTCTCCATCTGGAGTGCTTGGCCCTTCGCCCGTTCCGCGCGCTGCAAGCCGCCGGTCCGACCGGGACACGGGGAATCAGTGCAGCAGTCCGCTGAAAATAACACTAACGGACCGATTACGGAAAAGGGCTGGCGGCCTGGCCGTTTCGAAGCCAATGGTGGCAGGCACAAACGTTATCCGGCGTGGACGGGACAACCAGTCGGCGGGGTGTTCGGAGATTCGACGATCGGCGAAGGTGCAGTCTCTTTGACCCGCGACTCCAGTTCGCTGATGCGCTTGCGCTGGGTGCGATCCCGCTCGAAGCGCTTGGTGTCGTCGCGGATGACGGCGGCGATGGCCGAGACCTTGTTGTCAGCCGAATAGAGCAGGGCGACCGTGAATGCGATCGAGAACGAACGGCCGGCCTTATCGATGGCCGGCACCTGCAACACCTCCGTGCCGTAGCGGGTCACTCCGGTCTCCATGGTCTTGCGGTAGCCGTCCCAATGCCCCTTGCGCAACCGCTCCGGTATCATCAGGTCCAGCGACTGGCCTAATGCCTCAGCCTCCGAATAGCCGAACAGGCGCTCCGCGGCCTTGTTCCACAAGGTAATGGCACCATTCGCGTCGCTAACGACGACGGCGTCGCCGACGGCCGAGACGAGGTCGTTGAGGTCAACCGTCGTTTGCATGTCGGTCTCCATCAATATGCCACCTCAAGAAAAATGGCGGCGCCGTTGCGGGCGCCGCCCAGGCTCTTGGGGAGGAAGTATGACGTGTTAGTCTGGTTAGACGGCGTTGGCGGCGTGGAGCTGCTGGATGCCGTCCTTGGAATAGCCGAGTTCGGACAGCACCTCTTCCGTGTGCTCGCCGAGCAGGGGCGACCCGGTGATCTCGACCTTCATGTCCGAGAACTTGATGGGGCTACCGACCGTCAGATACTTGCCGCGGACCTTGTGGTCGACTTCCGCGATGGTGCCGCTCGCACGCAACGACGGATCGGCGGCGAGTTCCTTCATCGACAGCACCGGCGAGCAGGGGATGTCGTGCTTGCGCAGGATGTCGACGGCCTCGAACTTCGTCTTGTCGGCGAGCCAGGCCTCGATTGTTTCGAAGATCTCGATGATGTGCGGCTGGCGGGCGCGAGCCGTCG
The DNA here is from genome assembly GCA_965279065.1 of Hyphomicrobiaceae bacterium. Classification (GTDB taxonomy): domain Bacteria; phylum Pseudomonadota; class Alphaproteobacteria; order Rhizobiales; family Hyphomicrobiaceae; genus JAKAXS01. The sequence continues at coordinate 2,933,576 of OZ257134.1, read as the reverse complement.
TGTAGGCCGGATCGGTTTTCCACTCCGGTTTGCCGAGTGCGTCGCAGATCGGCTCCCAGGCATGGCCCTGGACGGTGAAGTAGATGTAGGCGTTGGGGTCGGTCTCCCAACCCTTGCACTTCAGGATCCAGCCCGGCTGCCCGCCGCCGCCGGCATTGCCGCCACGCGGAACGACGTCGCTGAAGCTGCCGTGCGGGTATTGCGGATATTCCTCGAGGTAGCCGATACGATCGAGGCGTTGCTGGTCGCGCAGCTTGACGCGGCAGAGATTGAGTACGCTGTCCTGCATCGAGGCGGCGACCTTCTGGCCCTTGCCGGTCTTGTCGCGCTGGCGCAGTGCGGTGAGAATGCCGATTGCGAGATGCATGCCCGTGTTGCTGTCGCCGAGGGCTGCCGCGCTGATGGTCGGCGGGCCGTCCCAGAAGCCGGTCGTCGACGCGGCGCCGCCGGCGCACTGGGCGACGTTCTCATAGACCTTCAGATCGTCGTAGTGGTGCCCGTCGGAGAAGCCCTTCACGGAGGCGAGGATCATCTTCGGGTTGAGCTCGAGGATGCGCTTCCAGCTGAAGCCCATGCGATCGAGCGCTCCGGGACCGAAGTTCTCGACCATGACGTCGGAGACACGGATGAGCTTTTCGAGAACTTCCTTGCCTTCGGCCTTCTTGGTGTCGAGCGTCAACGAGCGCTTATTGGAATTCAGCATCGTGAAGTAGAGAGCGTCGGCGTCGGGGATGTCGCGGAGCTGGGCGCGCGTGACGTCGCCGGAGCCGGGACGCTCGACTTTGATGACGTCGGCGCCGAACCAGGCGAGCAGCTGGGTGCAGGCGGGGCCGGCCTGCACGTGCGTGAAGTCGATGATCTTGATGCCGTCGAGAGCCTTGGTCATTGGGGTCTCCTTGTCGAATTTGTCAGGTTGAACTGTTCTTGGATCGTCAGTGCGCTTTCTTGCGCTGCACGACGCTTTGCGGATTGAGATTGCCGATGCGGCCGCTTTCGGTGCCGGCCGTCGGATCGATCACCGCGTTGATGAGGGTGGGCTTGCCGCTTGCGAGGGCCGCGTCGACGGCGCGCTTCAGCTCGGCGGGCGTCGTAGCGTTGACGCCGACACCACCGAAGGCTTCCATCATTTTGTCGTAGCGCGAACCCTTGACGAAGACAGTGGTGCCGGGGTCCTTGCCCGTCGGATCGACGTCGGTGCCGCGATAGATGCCGTCGTTGTTGAAGATGACGATGCAGACCGGCAAATTGTAGCGGCAGATGGTTTCGACCTCCATGCCGCTGAAGCCGAAGGCGCTGTCACCCTCAAGTGCGATCACCGGTTTGCCGGTCTCGACGGCTGCGGCGACGGCGAAGCCCATGCCGATGCCCATGACGCCCCAGGTCCCGACGTCCAGGCGCTTGCGCGGCTGATACATGTCGATGACGCCGCGGGCGAGATCCAGCGTGTTGGCGCCTTCGTTGACGAGGATGGCCTCCGGATTCTCCTTGATGACGGTGCGTAGCGCGCCCAGTGCACCGTGGAAGTCCATCGGCGAGGTGTTCTTGAGCAGCTTCGGCGCCATCTTGGCGATGTTCTCTTCCTTCTTCGCCGTGACGGCGCCGGTCCATGACGATGGTGCGGTCTGCCAGGTGTCACCCATGCCGTCGAGGAGAGCGGTGACGCAGGAGCCGATGTCGCCGACGAGCGGAGCGGCGATCTCGATGTTTGAATCCATCTCCTTGGGCTCGATGTCGATCTGGATGAACTTCTTCGGTGCGTCACCCCAGGCCTTGCCTTTGCCGTGCGACAGCAGCCAGTTGAGCCGAGCGCCGATCAGCATCACGACGTCGCTGTCCTTGAGCACGGTCGAGCGTGCCGCGCCGGCGCATTGAGGATGGACGTCGGAGAGGAGGCCCTTGGCCATGCTCATCGGCAGGAAAGGGATGCCGCTCTTTTCGACGAGGGTGCGGATTGCGCTATCGGCCTGGGCGTAAGCGGCGCCTTTGCCGAGGATGATCAGCGGGCGCTTGGCGCCCTTCAACACGTCGAGCGCGCGCTGGACTGCTTCTTTGCCGGGTATCTGCGCGGGTGCGGCGTCGATAACCTTGACCAGCGACTTGGCGCCCTTCTCAGCATCCATCACTTGAGAGAACAGCTTGGCCGGCAGGTCGAGATAAACGCCGCCAGGACGGCCGGACACCGCTGCGCGAATGGCGCGCGCCACGCCGATACCAATGTCGGCGGCGTGCAGAACGCGGAACGCGGCCTTGCACAGCGGCTTGGCGATGGCGAGCTGATCCATCTCTTCGTAGTCGCCCTGCTGCAGGTCGACGATCTCGCGCTCGGACGAGCCGGAAATGAGGATCATGGGGAAGCAGTTGGTCGTGGCGTTGGCCAGTGCGGTCAGGCCGTTGAGAAAGCCGGGCGCCGATACAGTGAGGCAGATGCCGGGCTGCTTGGTGAGGAAGCCGGCGATCGCAGCTGCGTTGCCGGCGTTCTGCTCATGTCGGAACGAGAGGACTCGAATGCCTTCAGCCTGCGCCATGCGGCCGAAGTCCGTGATCGGGATGCCGGGCACGCCATAGATCGTCTTGACGCCGTTGAGCTTCAGCGCGTCGATGATCAGATGGAAGCCATCCGTCAATGCCGCCGCCTTGGGTGCGACGCCGAGCGGGTATGATGCGGGGACGAACGTCCCTCGGCTTGTTCCGGGTGCGACGCCCAGCGGGAAGGATGCCGGGGCGCTCGTGTGCAATGCTGGAGCGGCCGAAGTGGGGGCGGCCGCGGGAACGAAGATTGGCGCGGCGGCCAAATCCTGTGAGGTTGCCGGCGCGGTAGACTTTGCCTTCGCGAATATATTCACGGTACTCCTCCAATTTTCTGAGCGTGTTCTTGCAAGTTGAAATCGAAGTGCTGTGTGAGGTGGTCGCGCGACTGCAGCGTGCCCCCAGTTACAAGGGCGCCGGCGAGCTGATCTGATTTCCAGCGGTTGCCAGACATCGGCGGTCGTCCCGTTATTTGGTATACCGTATACCAGCTGGGATACGGTATGCCAGATATGCGGGGTATGCAAGCCTTCCAAATGGCCTAAGGGGTGCAAATCAGCGTTCAAACGTGCAAAATGCTGATTTTGCTATCTTAAAAATTTGGGCGGGACAGAAGCGCGTTTTGAGGAAATTCCGAGGCGATCCATGACCGAAGCGGTGCGTATCGAGAAACAGGTCCAGGACGGCGCGGGCCGTTACGTGGCGCGTATCGACGGCAGAGATGGCGAGGCGGAGATCACCTTCTCGGTGCAGGGGCCGTCACTCATCAGCGCCGACCATACCAGTGCACCCGACAGCCTGCGCGGTACGGGTGCCGCGCTCGCGCTCGTCAACGCCATGATCGCCGACGCGCGCAGCACGGGGTTCAAGATCATCCCCACCTGTCCGTACGTGCTTGCTCAGTTCAAGAGGCATCCCGAATGGCAAGATGTCATGGCGGGCTCTTCCTAGAGCCTGGCGCGTGCAGGTCGGCGGAGTACGCCGCGCCAGCCCTCAATCGAAAATTCCCTCGCCGTGCGTTTCCACATAGGTCGCCAGTCCCAGCGTGTGGTCGCGCGAAAGCTTTTCGGCGAGTTCGGTGTCGCGCTTCTCGATCGCTTCAATGATTTTGAGGTGGTCCTGAATTGACTTTGTCGCGCGGTCGTCGCGACCGATGGTGATCTGGCGGATGCCGCGCACGTGCAGCAGGAGATCTTGCGTCATCTCAGCTAAAACCGCCGATCCCGTCAGCTCGATAATCGCCTGGTGGAAGCGAATATTGGCCTGCGAGTACTCGCTTAGATAGTCGGCGGGTTTGTGCCCCTCGTTGAACTTCTCGAACAAGGATCTGAGGCGTGCGATCTCGACGTCACTGGCGTGCTGCGTGACGAGGCGCGCGGCCATGCCTTCAAGGGCGGCCCAGACCTGAATCATTTCGACGACTTCGCGCTTGGTCTTCCTCAACACCATGATGCCCCGGCGCGGCATGGATTTGACAAATCCCTGCTGCTCCAGCATGGCGACCGCCTCGCGGATCGGCGTCCGGCTCACTCCGAGACTCTCGGCGAGCTGACGCTCGTCGATCCAGGTTGGTTCGCGCGAGCTGTAGATATCCATGTCGATGATGGCATGCTTCAGCGCATTGTAGACCTTCGTCTTGTAGGTCTCCTCGGGCGCAAAGCGCTTGAGGACAAGATCGGGAGTCGTCTGCTCCGAAACCGGCCAGTGTGCTTGGGCCTTCTCAGCCACGATTTTTCCTCTTCAAGTTGAGACGGTGGTCTCACAGACCGGTGAGAATTGACCATAAATCAAGGACAAACGCCATCCCATCAATCGCTGAGCCTGCAGCGTCAGTGTGATGCATGAGCAGCTGGCATCCCCCTTTGGTCGCAGCCGGGTGTGAGACTGTTAACTGATAATCCTCTAGAAACGCACTGACCCGCGCCGGCGATGCGCCGGTCGCGGGTCAGGACTTTGTCCAGGACGGACGGCGGCCCATCACGGCCCGCCGTCGTTTTTCTTGCGCAATGGTCAGGCCAAAGCGCGTCCGCCAATTTGTTTTCCACGTCCGTCGATGACCACGCCGTTCTGGGCATGATGCCGCCGAAGGAGCGGTCGGAGGATGAAGACGGCTGCCAAGGCGGCGGTGATGTCCATGGCGCTCATGATGTAGAGCACGGTCGACCAGGTGCCCGTGTACTCCATGAGAAGGTTACCGAAGGGTACGAGCAGAGCGGCGATACCCTTGGCGCAATAGAGGACGCCATAGATCTTTCCGATGTGCTTGGTGCCGAACGTGTCGCCGGCCGTCGCGCTGAAGAGGCTATAGACCTCACCCCAAGCCAGGAAGACGATGCCCGACAGGATCACGAACATCCACGGGTCGTGGCCAAAGGTGCCGAGTGCGAGAATGCCAATGCCTTCGAGGGAGAACGCGATGAACATCGTCATTTCGCGGCCGATGTGATCCGAGATCCAGCCGAACAGTGGCCGTGAGATGCCGTTCATGATGCGGTCCATCATGAGGGCCATTGGCAGAGCGGCCATGACGAAGAAGTAGAAGTTGACCGGCATTTCCTTCACGCCGAGATCCTGGGCAATGACACCCAGCTGGGCGACTGCCATGAGACCACCGGTTACCGTGCAGGTGAACATGACGAGCATGACCCAGAAGACCGGCGTGCGAAGGGCTTCTCCGAGCGTGTAGTCGCGGCGCGACTGCACGACATGCTCCGAAAATGTCGTTTCGCCTTCCTTGGGGGCGCGGAGGAAACCTGCGACGAGGAGGATCACGGCGCCCTGGATGAGACCGAACTCGAAGAAGGCCGTTTTGTAACCGGAGCTGGCGATCGTGTTGGCGATCGGAATGATCGTCAGGATCGTGCCCGAGCCGTAGCCTGCTGCCGTGAGACCAGCTGCCAGTCCGCGGCGATCAGGGAACCATTTAAGTGCATTGTTGATGCATGTTGCGTAGACGCAGCCGACGCCCATCCCGCCCAGCACCGATCCAAGATAGAAGCCGTAAAGGGAAGTGGCGTAAGAGTTGACCACCCAGCCGAGTCCGACCAAAACACCGCCGACGAGGACGACCGTCCGCGGGCCATATCGGTCGACGTAATATCCGACGATTGGTGTCCCCCAGGTCTGGACCACCACGAAGATCGTGAACGCCACCTGGATCGCGGCGCGGGTCCAGTTGTGCTCCTGTTGGATCGCAGGGACGAAAAGCGTCCAGGAGTATTGGATGTTCGAGGCGGCGACCATACAGGCGACGCCGATAATAAGCTGAAGCCAGCGATTGCTCAGAGCGTTGCCTCCCGGCCCCGCAGATGCCCGTGTACCGTCCGACATTTGTGCGCTCTCCTCGTTTGAGCGACATTTCCAGTAGGAAGCAATGATTCCTCTGGCCTCGCTCATTGTTGCAGATGAACTTACCGAGGTCATTCTGGTATACCGAATGCCAGATGGCAAGGCAAAATGCCGCGGAAGAGCGCGAGGAGGGGGCAAAATGGCCGTGATTCGGCCTTAACTGCCACTCGTTCAGAGGGAGGCAGAGATTTCAAAAATAACGATTATTCGAGGCGGACGTTAGTCAACTCGGGAAGGCCAAAAATTATTTTAGAAAATTGTTAAATCTCCGGGCTTCGGCCGGTGCCGGAAACGTAGTCGGCTGGATCAAGTTTGGCGCATGTCTGATTTTTGTATATATTCCAATATATTATAGCTTTCGCCGAGAAAATGCATCCTCGGGCTCGAGCCCGAGGATGCCGTCATCCGGCCGTCACGCGGAGAAATAGTGCCACGAAAGACGGGACTTTTTGGCCGCGTCATTGCGGTCATAGATCTCGCCGGTCCGCTTTAGGACAGCCGACAACACGGCCCAGGCGCGATCGCCGAACGAGCGCGGTGCAGCATAACGGAAGGTATGTGCGGACATCTCAGTTTCTCCATATCTTTGCCAGAGAGCCATCACTGGCATGCCAGATACCTATTAGTTTGATTGCGGTTTGCAAAGGCTGCTGGCCGCATCGCAGCATTGCAAAAAATGCATGCCTTTGGCATTCAGGTATGCATGGGTGGCGTATCCCAACCCACCCCACCCGACTGGGTAGGAAGATTTGACAATTGGCATCTGGCATGCCAGATTGTGACGACGTTGGCTCGGAGCCTTCACGTTATACGGCGACGATGCGACGTCTGATCACGCGGACGGGCTAGTTTCCCAGCGGTGCATGCAAGCTTCGTGACGCGGCGAGAACTTTGGAGGGTTCCCTGTGGGCAAGGCACTCGAAGGCGTGCGCATCCTGGACTTCACGCATGTCCAGTCCGGCCCGACCTGCACACAACTGCTGGCGTGGTTCGGCGCGGATGTGATCAAGGTGGAAAAGCCCGGCATCGGCGACGTGACGCGCACGCAGCTGCGCGATGTGCCGAACGCCGACAGCCTGTATTTCACCATGCTCAACCACAACAAGCGATCGATAACGCTCAACACTAAGACGCCAGACGGAAAGGCCGTGCTGGAGGACCTGGTGAAGAGCTGCGACGTGCTGGTGGAGAATTTTGCGCCCGGCGTGCTGGACCGCATGGGCTTTTCCTGGACGCGGATCCAGGAACTCAATCCACGCATGATCGTGGCGTCGATCAAGGGGTTCGGCCCAGGGCCGTATCAAGATTGCAAGGTGTATGAGAACGTGGCGCAGTGCGCGGGCGGTGCCGCGTCCACGACCGGCTTCGACGATGGTCCGCCGCTGATAACCGGTGCGCAGATCGGTGACTCGGGCACGGGTTTGCATCTGGCGCTCGGCATTGTGACGGCGCTGTTCCAGCGTACGGTTTCCGGGCGTGGGCAGCGCGTCGACGCGGCTATGCAGGACGGCGTGCTGAATCTCTGCCGCGTAAAGCTGCGTGACCAGCAGCGCGTCGAACGCGGGCCGATGACAGAGTATCCGCAATACCCCAACGGCACATTCGGTGACACCGTGCCACGCGCCGGCAATGCGTCGGGCGGCGGCCAGCCTGGTTGGATCCTGAAGTGCAAGGGTTGGGAGACCGATCCCAACGCCTACATCTACTTCGTCGCTCAGGCGCCGGTGTGGGCGCAGATCTGCAGGGTCATCGGCAAGGACGAGTGGATCACGCATCCCGACTACGCCACGCCGGCGGCGCGTCTGCCACGGCTGAAGTCCATCTTCGATACGATCGAGGAGTGGACAATGACCAAGACGAAGTTCGAGGCGATGGCAATCCTCACCGACGACCACATTCCCTGCGGACCGATCCTCTCGATGAAGGAAATCGCCGAGGACCCATCGCTGCGGGCGTCAGGCACTGTCGTCGAGGTCGCTCACCCCGTACGTGGCAACTATCTCTCCGTGGGTAACCCGATCAAGCTTTCGGACAGCCCGACCGTGGTGGAGCGTTCGCCGCTGCTCGGCGAACACACCGATGAGATCCTTCGTAACGTGTTGCGCTTCGACGAACGCCGTATCGCGCAGATCTGGGCGAGCGGAGCACTGGGTGAACAGATCGTCATTGCCGCGGAATAGCCATCACTTCCGCGTTCTCGGGCGGCGAGGGTCATCTCCAGCCCTCGCCGTCTCTTTTTCGAGGAAGAATCGGACCATCTCTTCGGATGCGTTTGGGCCCTTTGGATCCGTGAAGGATCCGTCGGAATCCCCGCCCGACCAGGCATGCCCGGCTCCTTCGATGCGCCAGACCTCCATCCTGCTGGATCCGTGTCGATCTTCATAGATCTCACGGGCAACGTTGCGCCCGTTATGATTGCTTGCCGGCTGCTCGGTATTTTTCCAGCTTGAGTCAGCGGACCCGTTGACGAGTTCCTGCGCGTTTGACGGGTGCACCGTTGCATCGGCGCTGCCCTGAAAGATGATCATTCTCGCAACACCGGAAGCGGCATTGCCGCGCACAAGGCGAGGCGAACGTCTGTCGCCACGCATGGCCGAGAAGGCCGACATCACATCGGTTGCGCTACCATAGGCCAGGCCGGAATGAACTCCCGCGGCGGCGTACAGATCGGGGTACGTCTCGGCGAGAACCGCTGCCATGGCACCACCCGCCGAAAGTCCGGCTACGAAGACGCGCGCTGGAGGAACCTTGAACTCCGCGACCAGCGTCCGAGTGATTGCGGCAATCGACGCCGGTTCGCCGCGATCGCGCAGCTGATGCGCCGGCATGAACCAGTTCCAGCAGGCTGCCGCGTTTGACGACTTTTCCTGCTGCGGATACGCCACGAGGAAGTTGTGATTTTCCGCGACCGCGTTCATGCCAGTGCCGACGGCAAAGTCGTCGGCGTTTTGCTGACATCCATGCAGCATGACGATCAGGCCGCGCGGAGGTTCGTCTCGCGGTGCCGGCACGTAGAGCTTGTACCGCCGCGCACCGGCTTCCGCCGAGGACACGCGCGACAGAAATTGGGCGCCAACCGGTGTTCTGACCGGGGGCGTGCGCGAGGCCGGCACGTCCAGAATTTTGGCGCGACCCACCTTTAGGATGCCGATGACTTCGGACAGCGGCTTCTGGGGCCGCTGTGCGGCCGGCTCTTCTTTCCGCGCGATAGGAGCGACAGGCTCGCGGACAACGTCCGGATCTGGACCGCGCAATGCGATCGACGGTACGCCAACCGCGGCGTCGACCGGCCGAGGTCTTCCGAACGACAATGCATCCTGTATTGCACGGGTGGCGCCCATCACGTCGGCGGCGCGCGTCAGTTTCATCGCCCGGCGCATGGCCGTCGAGAGATTGCGGGTCATGAATATTCCTGTTGCTGCTGGACTAACGAACGCGATCTGCGAGCGCGGCTTTCACTTCGGCGCTGGCCTGAAGGGCCCCGAGGACGGTAATCGAGGCGATCACCGCGCGCGCCAAGTCCGGGGTCACGTCCGATGCGATGCGCGCGAGCCCCAGAACCTTGATGTGCAGTTGCGAGCCTGCCGACCGATGTCGTTCGAGTTCATCAACTGTGTAATCGCGTAATCCGAGTTCGAGCGTGTGCCGCGCCAAAGATTGCGTCACCACGTCCGAGTGGGCGTCGAGTTGTCTGCGGATTGCCGTCCGGATGAAGTCCGAACGGTTTGAATAGAAATTCTCCTGAACCAGAAGATCGATCCGACCCAAATCGACGAAACCGAGGTTGAGCGTCAGCTTTTCGGTTTCGCCCCCTTTTTCGCGCAGGTTATGTACGGTTGCTGACATGCTTTCCTCCATCCATGTGGATGGTATATGGATGGTCAGGACCATATTGCAAGGATTATCGGGGAGATATCCCGCATCATTATCAGTCTGATCGATCCGCCATTTTGCTTGGTCCGGTCCGGAGTTTCTGCGTAATTTCGATCCCTTGAGCTGGTCAGGGGGATCTGGTGATTTCTGCCCGCCGTTGTCCTGATGGGATCAGACTTGTCCTGATCACCGGTGCGGTTCTCGCATCTGCAGCGAGCGCCCGCGCTGTGAGCCCGGTTGATGCGTGCAAAGACACTTTCGACGTCGCGGTTCTATCCTCGCCTTTGCAACCATCGAAGGGCTCGCCGCTGCGCGTCATCGTTGCGGTTGAGCAGGAGCTTGGCGGCGAGCTTTCGCTGGTCTCTCCGGACGGCAGCGTGGCCGCCAAGTCGACAGAGAGGCACGGTGGACCACCGTACTTTTGGTTTGCCGAGGTCGCATCGCCAGCCCCCGGTTCGTGGCGCGCCAAGCTCGTGCGCAACGGGCAGACGGGAGAGTGTGCAGCGGTTGATCGCGAGATTGCCGTCCGTCGGGCCGCCCCACCTCCACCGCGGGCCGGCAAAGACGTTTGGCCGCTGCGGGACCGCTGGAGCCGCTCGACGGAAAATTTGTACTCGGCCTGGATTGAAAAACTCTTCGACGCGCCGCTTGAGGCGTCACTGTCATGGCCGGCTCTTCATGACGTCCTGCGGGACCGATCTCGCAACATCCTGTTCAATCATCTGGGTCTGCGTGAAGATGAGAAGGGTCTCCTGATCCGTCCGGATTGCGCGGACCTCCCCTACTTCTTGCGCGCCTACTTCGCATTCAAGATGGGACTGCCGTTCGGATATGCGAAATGCAACCGGGGCACTGGAGGTCAGGCGCCGCGGTGTCCCCAATGGTGGAACATCCAAGACCAGGAGCCGCCCGAGGCGCCTCCCGTGCAGACCGTTGCGCAAGAGGGGCTGTTCGGATTCTTTGACTCAGCTCCAGCTGCGGCGCCTTCGAAACTTCCGCCCAAGCCGCCGGGCCTCGTCCCCGGATTCGGTTACTACCTGCGGACGACGCTGGCCAATGGCGTTCATTCGGGGAATGCGCGGACAGCGTCGAACGCCAACGAAACGGACTACTATCCCGTTCCGCTCACGCAGGACGCTCTGCGACCGGGGACCATCTATGCCGATCCCTACGGTCACGTCTTGGTGCTGACGAGACGGATACCGCAGTCCGAAGGCGCGGCGGGTGTGTTTCTCGCGGTGGATGGGCAGCCGGACGGGACCGTTGCCCGCAAGCGGTTTTGGCGAGGGAACTTTCTTTTCGCCCAGGACCCGGCCCTGGGTGGCCCTGGATTCAAGCGTTTCCGCCCCATCGTCGCCGATAAGGCAGGGGGGTTGCGGCGGTTGACCAATTCCGAAATCGAGAAGAATGCAGCGTACGGCGACTTCTCGCTGGATCAATCCAAGCTCACGATTGAAGAGTTCTACGACCGCATGGACGATGTGATGTCGCCTGCACCGCTGGATCCATTTCGCGCCCTGACGGAAGTGATCACCGCTCTTGAAGAGCAAGTTAAGACTCGCGTGACCTCGGTCGAAAATGGGCGAAAATTCCAAGCCGGCGGAGGACCGGTCGTTGCGATTCCCGACGGCGCATCCATCTTCGAAACCACGGGGGCCTGGGAGGATTTTGCGACCCCGTCGCGCGATCTGCGTCTGCTGATCGCCATCGACGTCGTGCGAGGCTTTCCCGATAGGGTCGAGCGCCGACCCGAGCGCTACGCCATGCCGAAGGACAAAAGCGCTGCCGACGTCAAAGCAGAGTTGAGCAAGGTGCTTGCTGCGGAACTCGCCGCGCGCAAATTCTCGTACGCCCGAAGCGATGGTTCGCAATGGCCACTGGCACTGCAGGATGTCATCGATCGCACCACGCAACTCGAGATGGCCTACAACGCCAATGACTGTGTGGAATTGCGTTGGGGCGCGCCCGATACGGGAGACGAGATTTCGACGTGCAAGCGCCGCGCACCGGAGGCGCAGCGCACGAAGATGGCGGAGTATCGCTCCTGGTTTCAGGAGCGACGCCGTCCGCCCCGTCCCTAACGGGTCAGTGGGTGGCGGACCAAGTAAGCCCAACCCTTGCAATGCATCGTATAACGATATATATTGCTCCTTCGTAGCAAGGGATGCCAGCCGGTGCTGGACGACGAATTGCGGTTCTCTGCGCCAACGCCAACACGAACCAAGTCCGTCCTGTATCACAGGATCGGCGGTGAGTCGGTGTTGAGGGCCTTGGTCACTGCCTTCTATGATATCATTGAGCACGAACCTGCAGGTCAGGATCTGCTCCTGCTACATATGCGTGGGCACGGCGTGGCGCATTCTCGCGAAGAGCAGTTCAACTTCATGAGCGGATTCCTGGGTGGGCCGCCTCTCTACGTGGAGAGGTACGGGCATTCAGACATCCGAAAGATGCACGAGCACGTCGACATCGATGCGGCTGCCAAGGATACATGGCTGCAATGCATGTCCATGGCGGTTGAGCGTATCGGGCTTGGCGGTGAAGCCGGCGATTTGCTGATGCAGCATTTGCGAACCGTGGCGACGGCGCTCGTCAACAGATAGTCCGCAGACAAGGCTTGGTCACGTGGAGGCTTGCATCATTACGATGCGTCGGCCTTGCACAGCGAGGATGACTGCAGCCCACAGGGTCCGGGAACCTTTTGGCGTCCGGAGCATCCAACGACTGTCAATTGGTTCAGGCAGATACCACGATGACCCAGGTTCAAGAGCACGTCCCGCCGGCTGAGGCTGACTTGATCCACCGAGCCGCGGCTGGGGAGGAAGCGGCTATCCGGGCTATTATGCGGGCCAACAACCGACGTCTGTACCGCCTGGCCAGAAGTGTGGTTCGCGACGACAGTGAGGCCGAAGATGTTCTTCAGGATGCCTATGTCAAGGCATTCGCTGCGATCGGTGCGTATCGCCAAGATGCCGCGTTGGCGACCTGGTTGAGCCGGATCGTCCTGAATGAAGCGCTGCAACGGCGCCGAAGGAAAGTTGAAGCACCGGCAGATCCTTCGACCAGATCTCAAGCGCTGGTTATTCCGTTTCCGATGCAGGCAAGTCCGCCAATAGATCCGGAGCGCGCTATGGCGCAACGAGAGATGTGCATCCTGTTGGAGCAGGCGATCGATCAACTTCCCGACGACTACCGCGGGGTTCTGATCGCACGAGGAATCGAGGGGATGAGTATTCAGGAGACGGCACAACTTCTCGATATCAGGCCGGAGACGGTCAAGACGCGGTTGCACCGGGCGCGCGCCCTCTTGAGATCATCGCTTGCCGAACACATCGGCGACCTCATCGGCGATGTTTTTCCTTTTGCCGGGTGGCGCTGCGACCGGCTCACTGAAGCCGTGGTCGCGCGATTGCGTCAATCGTGCTGACGCGGAGAATGTGCGGGGAACCTTTTTGACGGCGACTGCATCCAATCCTTCGTCACTAGAGGCAACGACGAGACGGAGGTTTCCATGCGTCACCGACTGAGAACCAGCCTTTCGGCTGCCGTGATTCTGTCCACCGGCTTGTATTCCGCCAATGCGGCCGACAAGCTGTCCGACGCGCAGATCGCGCACGTCGCCTATACGGCGGGGGACCTCGACGTCAAGGCTGCCGAGCTGGCGCTGAAGATTTCAAAGGACGATCATGTGCGCGCGTTTGCGACCGGGATGGTCCGCGATCACACCGCGGTCAACGAGAAGGCGCTCGCACTGGTGAAGAGGTTGAACGTCACCCCGGTCGACAACGACATCAGCAAGGGGCTGGTGAAGGCGGCTCAGAGCAAGCAGGCCGAGTTGGAAAAACTAAGCGGGGCGGCTTTCGACAAGGCCTACGTCGACAACGAAGTGGCCTACCACAAAACGGTGAACGGCGCGCTGGAGGCGACGCTCATCCCGGCCTCGTCCAACGCCGAACTCAAGAGCCTGCTGCACACAGGGCTGAAAATCTTCCAAGGCCATCTGCAGCATGCCGAGCAGCTTGCCTCCAAGCTTCCATAGCCCGAACATGAGAGGCGTCATTACTGCGATCGGTGTTCTGCTTTGTGAGGGACTGTCGGTGAGCATTGCGCTGGCCGGCAGTACGGTCACGGTCAAGATTACTGCCATGGCATTTGATCCTGCGGAGATCACAATCACCGCAGGGGATACCGTCGTCTGGGAGAACGACGATTTCCTCGATCACACGGCGACGGAAAGCTCAGGTGCCTGGGACGTTGTGTTGAGGGCAGGCGCTTCCGCCGGCAGGACGTTCCTGGAATCCGGCACAACGTCGTACTACTGCCGCTTCCATCCGAATATGACCGGTACCATTCGGGCTCTGCCGCCCTGAGAGCCGGTAGCGGTTAGACTTCAACGTCAGGCCTGCGAGTGGTGCAGTATTCTCTGCGCCGTCCAGCGTCCGATGGCGAAGACCACGTAGTAGCCGGCCAGCATGGCCGATTGATGGGCGGCGGTTTGTTCGATCGGCAAATGGTGCGACATCACCATGACGACGGGCGCGCTGACGGCAAATAGCGCAGCTGGAGCGATCCAGTGCGACTGCGCGGCACCGAGAAATGCGAGCATGCCTGCCACGGCAAGCAGGGCCACGATCCAGACCATCGCATTTCCTCCTTCGATCTGGCAGTGGATAGGTAGGCGCGGATCGCCTGCCATTTCCGATCGATCAGGCGCCTGCGTACAGCGGCGTGCCGATTGCCGTGAAATGCAAAACCTTGGTGTCGACGGCCTGTGCCGCCGACAGCGCCATTTCCAGATCTGCAATTAGGTCGTCTTGAGCTTCCAGTCCGATCGAGAGCCTCAACAGCGTGTCGGAAATTCCGGCCACGCGGCGTGCTGCTGGGCTCATGTTGGCGTGGGTCATGGTGGCCGGATGCGCGACAAGGCTTTCAATCCCGCCGAGCGACTCCGCCAAGGTAAAGATCTTCACCGCCTCGACGAAAGCTCGAACCTGAGCGGCGCCGCCGGCGAGTTCAAAGCTGAGCATCGCGCCAAATCCGGCTTGCTGCGCCTTGGCGATGGCATGTCCAGGATCGGCGGGAAGGCCGGGGTAATGCACCGCGCTGACGAGCGGGTGGCCGGCCAGGAAGACCGCGACCGCCGAGGCGCTTGCCTGCTGACGCTCGATGCGAGGGAACAGCGTCCGAAGCCCGCGCAGCGTAAGATAGGAATCGAACGGGGCGCCGGTGACGCCGGTGATATTTGCCCACTCGGCACATGCTTCGACATCACGTTTTTCTGCTGCGACAACCGCACCGCCGACCACGTCGGAGTGTCCGTTGAGATACTTGGTCGTAGAGTGGATGACAAAATCCGCGCCGAGCGCAATAGGACGTTGCAGGGCGGGCGACAGGAAGGTGTTGTCGACGGCTACTTTTGCGCCCGCCTTTCTGGCGTGCGCAACGATGGCGCGAATGTCCACGACGCGCATCAGTGGGTTGCTCGGCGTCTCGACCAGGACCAATGCGGGAGAGTTCTCCATTGCCTCGCCGAAGGCCTGTTCGTCGGTCTGGTCGACGAAGAGCACCTCAAACTGCTTCCTGTCGGCGCGGCTCGTGAGGAGCCGCTGTGTGCCGCCGTAACAATCATGGGGGGCAACAACCAGGTCGTACCTCCCCAATTGGCTGAGCACGAGATCGACTGCGGCCATGCCGGAGGACACCACCACCGCACCGGCGCCGCCTTCAAGTTTCGCCAGTGTGTCGGCCAGCATCTCACGGCTGGGATTGGTGGTCCGCGAATAGTCATGAGCCCGACTCTGTTCGTAGCCGGCAAACGAGAATGTGCTGGACAGGTAGATCGGCGGGGTAACGGCACCGAAAGCCGTGTCTGAGGCGATCCCGTTGCCAGCGGCGACCGTACGGGCGTCCTTATCGCGGGGCATGCGACGTCCTTCTCCTGGTGAGCAACCGCTTCTGCGGACCTACAGCGGAAGCGGGGCTCCATCCTTCGGGGTGACCGCGGTGGCGTCGGATCCAACGGACTGCATCACGTCACGCCATAACTGCGGCACGCTGACACCCGTGCTCCAAACGACCAACAGGCCTATGAGGCAAATCATGAAGATGGCGGTGATGTTGACATCGTTGTTCGACGGGGATTGGTGGGGATGCTCTTTGGCCATGACCGTTCCTCCGAACTTGTCGATGACCCAGAGTATATCGTAATACGATAAACACAAGAGGAACTATGGCCAAACGTGCAAAACCGATGACGCTTGAAAAGTCGAACTACGAAGCCCTGGCCGGATTTCGTTTTGCACTGCGGTCGTTTCTAGCTTTCAGCGAAAGAGCCGCAGCGGAGGCAGGCGTCAGCCCGCAGCAATACCAAGCAATGCTGGCGATCAAGGGCGCAACCGGTCGGGATGTCCTGACAATCCTCGAATTGTCGGAGCAATTGCTCATCCGGCATCACACGGCCGGCGAACTGGTCACGCGCCTGGCCAAGCAAGGTCTTGTCATCCGTTCCGACGATCCGGCCGATGGCCGTCGGGTGCTCGTAAGACTGACCGGGAAAGCGGAGAAGGTCTTACAGGGGCTGGCGATTGCCCATATCGAGGAACTGCAAGGAATCCGACCGGCGCTACTTTCCGTATTGGAGCAATTCGACGCTGAGATGTAATAACCAGTGCGCAGGGGCGGAACGCATCACGTAGCTGGTGCAGGCGCCACGCAGCATTGCGAGTGCTGGAGGCGCGCGCCCAATGCCAGCGCTTTTGTTTGGGGGCCGAACGAGATATAGGACCGGCCACGGTTGCTGACTGGGTTGGGCAGCCGCTATATGCCCTGGACCTTCGGCAAAACGAGAAGCGGCACACATGGAACTGAGCAATAAAAAAATCCTGGTGATCGGCGGTGCAGGCTTCATCGGAAGCCACGTGGTCGCAGAACTATTGAAGACGGACGTTGCCGAAGTTGTCGTCTACGACAATTTCTCCCGAGGAAAGCACAGCAATCTAACCCACCAACTTGAGGACAGGCGCTGCACAGTATTTCCCGATGGCGGCGATATCCGCGATACCGATGTTTTGAACGACGCTATGAAAGGCGTTCACGGTGTTGTGCATCTGGCGGCAATGTGGCTTCTTCACTGTAAGGACTACCCGCGCACCGCTTTCAACGTCAACATCGGAGGCACGTTTAACGTGCTCGAAGCCTGCGTCAACCACAGGGTAGAGCGTCTAGTTTATTCTTCGTCGGCTTCTGTATATGGCGACGCTGCCGAAGTTCCGATGACAGAAGCTCACCCCTTCAATAATCGAAACTTTTATGGAGCGACAAAAATCGCGGGCGAAGCGATGTGCAGGGCATTCTACGATCGCTTCAATCTCAGTTACGTCGGCCTTCGCTACATGAACGTTTACGGTCCGCATCAGGATCAACAGGCTGCCTACACCGGTGTCATTCCCATCCTGCTAAACAAGATTGATGCGCAACAGGTGCCCTTGATAAATGGCGATGGTAGCCAAGCCTATGACTTTATTTCGGTTTATGATGTCGCGCGTAGTAATGTGCTCGCGCTGAAGTCTGAAGCAAATGACGAATTCTACAACGTTGGCACTGGAGTACAGACTACTATACGCGAGTTGTGCGAACTAATCCTCCAAATGAAGGGTTCGGAGCTTCAAGTCCAGTACCAGCCATACTCCGCTGATGATGCCCGGCGGCTCGTACAGAATCGCATCGGTTGCCCTAAGAAGGCAGCGGAAGATCTCAGATTCACTAGCGATATTGGTTTGCGAGCAGGGCTGCAGCGCCTGATCGACTGGCGTGCACAAAGTGAGGGTGAAGAGTGACGGCAACGACCCGCAGTATTGCGATCTCACTTCCCGTAACGGGTGAAGAGGAGTGGCACGCCACACGCGAGCCGCTATTGACCGGCTGGCTGACGCAGGGACCTAAGGTTTCAGCGTTCGAAAGGGAATTTGCCAATCGTCATCGGGTTGCCTGCGCGCTGGCAGTGACGTCTTGTACCACTGGATTGCACTTGGCGCTCTCGGCCTTGGGCATTGGACCAGGCGACGAGGTTATTGTGCCAGCCTTTACCTGGGTCGCGACGGCTAACGTCGTCCTGTATTGTGGCGCAACTCCGATTTTTGTCGACGTCAAAAGTTCAGACTACAATCTCGATACCGCCCAAGTCGCGTCGAAGGTGACCGAACGGACACGAGCGGTGATAGCAGTACATTTGTTTGGCCTTTGCTTAGACATTGATGCGTTACGAGCTGAATTGCCCCCGCATGTTAAAATAATCGAGGATGCGGCCTGTGCAGCTGGAGCCGATTGGCAAGGCCGGCCGGCGGGATGTCTTGGCGACGTTGGAGTGTTCTCGTTTCACCCACGAAAATCCATAACGACAGGCGAAGGAGGGATGGTAACTACCGACGACGCTGAACTCGCTGAGAAAATGAATCAGTTGCGCAACCACGGAGCCTCGATCTCCGAAGAGCAACGTCATCACGGCCCTAAGCCCCATATTCTGCCGAGTTTCAACTTGCTCGGTTACAACTATCGCATGACCGATCTGCAGGGCGCAGTTGGACTGGTCCAACTGAGAAAGCTCGACCGGTTGATTGATGAACGCAATCAGTGGGCGCGCTTTTACGTTGAGGAGTTACGTGACGTCGCTTGGTTGCGATTGCCCCAGGCTCCAGATGGATGTCGCCACGGGTGGCAAGCATTTGTCTGTTATGTCGACCCGCATAGTGCGCCCGCACCTCGCGACGAAATCATGGAGAGGCTTGGAGCGCAAGGTATTGCCACACGCCCAGGGACGCATGCCGTCCACATGCTGCACTATTACAGCAACCGTTATGGTATCAAACCGGAGGACTATCCGACCGCTCAAAAATGTAACAACAATTCCATGGCCATTCCGCTGCACAATCGAATGACAGCCGACGATTTCCGGTACGTTGCGAACGCAATAAAGATGATCGGTTAGCGGAATATGTGCGGTATCGCAGGGCTAGTGAATTTCGGATCGGCCGGCATTTCTCCAGTCATCCTGAAACGGATGACTGATGCGATCGCGCATCGAGGTCCAGACGGTGAAGGGCTATGGACGGACCAACACGCAGGGCTAGGCCACCGGCGCCTTTCGATCATCGACCCGTCGCCAGCAGGCCACCAACCGATGATCTCGTCCGATCTGCGTTTTGTGATGTCTTACAACGGCGAACTCTATAATTTTCGAGAGTTGCGTACCGAGCTGGAATCCAAGGGCTACTTGTTTCATTCTCAAACTGACAGCGAGGTATTACTAAATTCCATTAGCGCTTGGGGCGTCAAAGCACTTGATCGCTTCAATGGCATTTTTGCCTTTGCAATCTGGGATCGGAAAGAAAAGACGCTGTTACTTGCACGTGATCGGTATGGCGTAAAACCCCTCTACTATGCTGTGCAAGATGATATCCTACGTTTCGGCTCGGAGCAAAAGGCAATCCTGGCAGGACCAAAGTTCGATCGTCAGTTAAATAAGCGGGCACTTGTCGAATATTTCACGTTCCAGAATATTTTTTCGGACCACACGCTCATCGAAGGGATCCAGATCCTTCCAGCGGGTAACTATGCGCTTCTCGATTTGAATAGAGCCAAGCCCGAGTTGGTACTGACCCAGTATTGGGATTACGATTTCCACGAGCCCGACAAGCCTCTTAGTTCCGCACAATATAATGAGGAACTCGATTTCCTTTTTCAACAAGCGGTGAATCGACAATTGGTTGCAGATGTCGACGTGGGTTGCTACCTGAGCGGTGGAATTGACTCGGGTTCGATTGCAGCGATTGCTGCGCGGTCCTATTCAAATATCAAAACGTTTACGTGTGGGTTTGATCTCAACTCCGCTTCCGGCATCGAGATGGGATTTGACGAACGCGCTCGCGCTGAATACATGTCATACCGTTTCAAGACCGAGCAGTACGAGATGGTGCTGAAGGCGGGTGACATGGAGCGCATCCTGCCGCAGGTCGCGTGGCACCTTGAGGAGCCGCGCGTAGGTCAAAGCTATCCGAACTTCTACGTGGCGCGGCTAGCCTCCAAATTCGTAAAAGTCGTGCTGAGCGGAACAGGTGGCGACGAAATATTTGCTGGTTATCCCTGGCGCTACTATCGTGCAGCTGAAAGTGATAGCTTTGAAGACTACATCGATAAGTACTTTCATTTCTGGCAACGCTTGATCCCTACGGATCAACTTCGCCAAGTGTTTGATCCCATCTGGCAGGACGTCAAACCCTCCGACATGCGCGAAGTATTTCGCGGCGTGTTTAAAAACCGAAGAGTAAGTCGGCTTTCAAAGCCCGAGGATTACATTAATTGCTCGCTCTATTTTGAGGCGAAGACATTTCTGCATGGACTATTGGTCGTAGAAGACAAACTATCAATGGCACACGGGCTTGAAAGCCGGGTGCCCTTTCTAGACAATGACTTGGTTGACTTTGCGATGCGTTGTCCGGTTCGCCTTAAGTTGAACAACCTAGGCAACGTCACTAGAATTGACGAAAATGAACCTGGTGAAAAAGCGGGAAAGTATTTCGAAATAGAGCGAGATGGCAAGCAAATCGTTCGCGACGTAATGGGCCGATACATACCCCGTGATATTGCTAGTGCAAAAAAGCAGGGATTTTCAGCGCCCGATGCTAGTTGGTTCAAAGGCGAAAGCATTGATTTCGTGAAGCGGAAGCTTCTGAACAAGAATGCTAAAATATATAACTTTATGGACTATGACCATATTAAGGCGATGATCAACACCCATCTCGACGGGCGGGAGAACCGTCGTCTATTGATTTGGTCGTTATTGAATACGGAAGCATGGCTGGCCGCATACCTGGAGACCGCATGAGGAACCTGAAACTCCTGGATGACGTCGTCAGCGTTTTCGCCGGTGAGGTCCAGCTAGCCCCTGATGCAAATTACATCAGCCTGTCAAACGCTTCCGGATGGGCTCGTCAGGATCAGACTACGGCAGCCTTTTCCCACAAATGGGGGCAGTATGATAAGAGCGAGGAAAAGGACAGATTATTTCAAATGCAGCGGGAGTGGTATTTGCAGCTTTACGGATTCGGGACCGAAGACGCGCTTGCGTCGTTCCTGGCCGATAGGAAGTATATTTATGATGCGGGATGCGGATTGGGATACAAAGCTGCCTGGCTTGCTCAGTTGGCACCTCGATCCATCGTCATTGGCGTAGATTATTCCGACTCGGCACGCATCGCGGCAGAAAGCTACCGTAACATACCAAATCTGTTCTTTGTGCAAGGTGACATTGCTGCGCAAATGTTCAAACCCGGCAGCATCGACTATGTCAGCTGTGATCAGGTGATTATGCATACCGAGGATCCGGCCAGGACATTCCATGAGCTTGCTCGGATCACAGAACCGAAAGGTGGGCAACTCGCGTGCTATTTCTACGCGACGAAGGCGTTGCCGCGGGAGCTTCTTGACGAACATTTCCGTACGAAGTGCAGTTCCATGTCACACGACGAGATCATGATCATGGCGAAACAACTGACTGAGCTCGGTCGGCGACTGTCAGAATTAAAAGTCTCGGTGGATGTTCCCGAAATACCAGCGTTAGGCATCAAAGCTGGCGTTATTGATGTGCAGCGCTTCATCTATTGGAATTTTTTGAAATGTTACTGGAATTCCGACTTAGGCCGCGACACGTCAGATGTTGTCAATTTTGATTGGTACAGCCCGAGCAACGCCAAACGCTACCGCAAAGAAGAGGTTTTTGATCTCGTTGCCAAAGCCGAGCTCTCGATTGCCTACTTTCATGAGGAAGAGGCTTGCTATAGTGGAAGATTCATAAAGCGTCCTGGTGCCAGTACGTCCATGGCAACTGGTACGTTGGATTGATCTGTCTACCGGCGAGGGGAGTTAGTCCAGCCTGCGAAGGCTCTGCCACGCAACTTGTTGTGGCGGACTCCCAGCCTAGCGGCTCTAGTCGGCGCCTATTGCTTTTTGGGGATGCCTCCCGTAATCACCATGGGTGTCACTGATCATTGTCTGGTCGCCGCAGGCGCAATCGTTGCTGTGGACGTCGACGCCGTCTCCATCGGTGGATCCGTCGCAGCCAACTTCATTGACTCCGGAGACCAACCTCGGACGGCGCAGTTTCACTGGAGTACGTTGAGCAGAGCAACGCGAGGAAACAATGCTTCAGAAGCTGCATTCAAAGCTCGACCGCTCAAGTTTGAGAATCTGCGAACGATGCATTTATGACGAGCGGGTACCCTCCATACAGTTTAATAATGAGGGCGTTTGCAACTACTGTCTTCAGGTTGAGTCGCTGCAAAAGCAATACTGCACCGGACAACCCGCTGGCGATGCGATGCTTGCCGAGATAGTGGCGAAGGTAAAAAAAGATGGATTAGGCAAGAAATACGATTGCGTCATCGGGGTAAGCGGGGGTACCGATTCATCTTATATGGCGTATTTGCTGACGCAGTGGGGTTTGCGACCCCTTGCTGTGCATTATGACAATACTTGGAATTCGGCAATTGCAACTCAGAACATCAGCAAAGTTTTGAAGGGATTGGGTATTGATTTATACACACATGTTGTTGACAACAAGGAAGCTGATGACCTTGTCATGTCCTTCTTGCTTGCGGACGTTGCGGAGATAGAGGCGCCCACCGATCTCGCTCTCGCAGAGGTTATGTACCGCGCCGCCTATAAGAATGGTGTGAAGTATATATTTGAGGGTCATTCGTTTGTGACCGAGGGAATCACGCCCGTTGGTCGCAATTACTTCGACGGCAAATACATCCAGTCAATTCATCGCGCATTTGGCAGGCGCCCAATGAACACCTACCCGCTAATGACGTTTAATCGATTTCTTTGGTGGGTTGCCGTCGCTCGCATAAAGAAGATTCGTCCTTTCTGGTACATTCAATACTCAAAGGAAGATGCCCGCAACTTTCTGGAGCGCGAATTCGGTTGGACGTATTACGGTGGTCATCACCTCGAAAATCGGCTTACCGCCTTTTTCCACGGAATCTACGCTCCCTGGAAATTTGACCAGGATTTTCGCAATAATACCTTGTCCGCTCTCGCCCGAAACGGGAAGATGTCGAGAGAGGAGGCTTGGGAGGCATATACCTTGCCTCCTTTCATTGAGGGGGAGTTGGCAAGCTACTTCAGAAAGCGTTTGGGTCTCTCCGAAGAAGCGTTCGAACAAATAATGAGTCGACCCCCGAAATCCTGGCACGAATACCCAACCTATAAGGGACGTTTCGAAAAGCTCAGACCTTTGTTTGCGATTCTCGCCAAGGCAAATCTCGTGCCTATGAGCTTTTATCTAAAATACTGCTTTCCCGCAGGAAAGTAGCCATCAAGAGGGGCTTTGTGGATCGTGACGCTTCGGACCCGGATGATTCCTGTTCTTCTCCTCCGAGATGAAGCGCTGGTGAAGACGCGTCAGTTCGGGCGCTTTACGTATGTCGGTGATCCGTGCAACACCGCTCGCATCTTCAACGACCTCGAAGTAGATGAATTATTATTCCTGGATATTTTGGCTACCCGAAGGAGCGAGCGGCCAAATCTCAAACTTCTCGCCGAAATAGCGAGCGAGTGCTTCATGCCCGTTTCCTATGGAGGCGGAATTCGAGACATTGATGTTGCGCGATCAATCCTATCGATAGGAATCGAGAAGATAGTCTTGAACTCCTATGCGGTCGAAAACCCGGCCTTCATCACCGACTTGGCCCGGGACTTCGGGAGCCAGGCTGTTGTCGTATCAATGGACGTGAGGAGTGACTGGTTGGGACGCAACCGGGTCTGGAGCCACGGCGGTAGGCGAAGAACCGGGCTCGACCCTGCGGGCTGGGCGAGGCGAGTGCAAGATCTAGGCGCAGGCGAGATAATCGCCACATGTATCGATCGCGAGGGCACCTGGGTGGGGTTCGATCTGCAGCTTATGAAAAGCATTGCTGACGCTGTCACTATTCCCGTTGTGGCGCACGGCGGATGCGGTAGCGTTTCAGATGCTGAGATAGTTGTTAGTAAGACTGGCTCTTCAGCGGTGGGCGTTGGCAGCATGGTTGTTTTTCAGAAGCGAGGAAAAGGGGTCCTAGTGAACTTCCCCACCCCTGCCGAATTGGCCAGCCTAACTTTTGGTGGGGCATGTCAAAACTGATCGAATTGTTTCAGCAAGCCCTGCTCTACGCCGCATATTATTTGCTTTCGCCATTTGTACCGGCGGATGATGGATTATGGGTAGTGGGGGTTGATGAGGTGGCTAACAACACCTTCAACATATCCCGGGCCTTCAGTAAGAGTTTCACGGTTAATCTTCATCGAAGTAAATACTATGATAATGTCTACGATTTCTCGCTGCGAGAACGTTCCCTGCCTGGTAGGTGGGTGGTTCGCGGGATCGTTGGCCCTATCCTATTAGGCTACCTTGCCAACCGTGCATCGAACTTTTTTTATATTGGGGCCACTGGTTTTCTTCACCATTCCCAAGGCGGACGGGAAATCGAACTTGCCTTTTTAAAAAGGCGAGGAAAAAAGATCGTCGCATTCTTTTGCGGCTCGGATATCAGATCCCTAAAACTTTCGCTGGAACACGCAAGGCACCATGATCTGGATGTGATGGCGACCTACATGCCGCCGAGTAACCCAGGACAGGTAGATAACACCCACGAGGATCGCCTTAAGCGGTTATCTGAGAGCGCCGACCGATATGCCGACTATATCTTCAACGCACCGGTGGATCAAATCTCTTACATTCAAAGGGCTGTTCATCCTTTCATGTATTTCTATCCCGACGCCTGGTTCTTTAAGGCAGGTGATAAGTTTCGGGATATGAGGACGATAAAAATTGTTCACGCTCCCACATCCCCCTTTATCAAAGGCACGCCGCTCGTGCGCGCTGCGATAAAAAAACTCAAATTGCTTGGCTACAACATCGACTATGTCGAGCTTATAAACGTGAAAAATGAGGTGGTTCGCGAACATCTTCTAACGACTCATCTGGTGGTCAACGAACTCTATTCCTTTCTTCCGGGCTTGCTAGGGGTGGAGGCTATGGCGAACAACTGCGCGCTATTAACGTCGGCGGATCGGAATATTGAGCCAACTCTTCCTGAAGGCGCCAATGATGCTTGGCTGGTAACTCGCTACTGGGACGTCTTCGATAATCTTAAATACCTTCTTGAAAACCCGGATTTAATCGAGGGCCTTGCCAACCGCGGCTACGATTGGGCATTCAATAACTGTCGGACTAGTGTAAGCAGGAATCAACTTTTGATGATCCTGGAAAGTCGGTAATGCTTGCCAAGCTTGGGCGGGACGGCCTGATTTATACAGCCTCTGTGGTGCTAACGCGGGGGTTAGGCTTTATCCTGCTCCCGATTTACACCCGGCTCTTGTCCGTTACCGATTATGGCATGTTGGATCTATTTCTTGCATTCGCTTCGCTAGTTCATTTAAGTGTCGCGCTCGAGATTTCACAAGGAATGGCTCGATATTACGGCGAAAACTTGGATGCTGATATTCGCAGTTCTTACGGTCTAACCGCCTTCGTCTTTACAATCTTTACGTATACGTTGTTCTTCAGCCTAGCCCAAATATTTGCACCTTTCCTGTCTCACTTGATAACAGGCTCGCATGCGTTCGAATTGGCATTTCGTGTAGGGTTGGTATACCTCTGGTTGGGCGGAGCGACCAACCTTCTTCAGAACCACTTCCGTTGGGATCTCAGCAGCAAGACATATGCATTTGTGTCTGTATTGATTGCGGTGACGACTGCTTTTTTTTCCATCGTATTCACATACGCTTTAGGGTGGGGATTGATTGGGCTACTTTTGGGCATGACATGCGGCACCCTCTGTGCACTCTGCTTTTGCCTGGTGCGCATAAGTGGTTCTGTCCTTCACGGCAAATTTGAAATTTCGCGATTGCGCGAAATGTTAACCTTTTCGATCCCCCTGGTTCCGTCAGCCATGGCGATTCTTTTCACTACTTATGTAGATCGCGTGATGCTCCAGCATTTCTTGTCGTTGCAAGAAGTCGGTTTTTTTGGGGTGGGCGTGCGGATTTCCGGAATTGTCTTATTGGTAGTTAGTGGATTCCAAGTGGCGTTAACTCCGCTTATTTATGCCCATTACCGCGAGGATAACGCTCCTAAAGACCTTGCTAGGATTTTTCGCTACTTTGTCGCGGTCGCCTTCATTATGGCGCTCGCCCTAAGTCTGTTTGCCAAGGAGATTATTTGGCTGTTGCTAACAGATGAGTATGCGTCATCGGCAATTGTGGTAGCCTACATGGCGCCTGCGATGCTGCTGTCCAGCATGTACATACTTGCGCCGGGGGTATTTATAGAAAAGAAAACGCGCTTGGTTTTTGCTGTCAGTTGCTTGGGCGCGCTTTTAAATGGCGCTCTAAATTATTTGCTAATTCCAATACTTGGGGTGGTGGGGGCATGCGTGGCTACCTTGTCGACAAGTTTTTGCGTTTTTATGATGTACATGGCGCTGAGTCAGAAATTTTACCCTGTACCACATAATTGGCCCCCTATTGTCGGGACGGGGATAGTATTCGCTATTCTACTGGTTTTAGGGCACCAAATTGATTTTTGGCCGGTTCTCGACATGGTTCTGAAACTTGGTCTAGCGGCCACGGGGTGCGTTGTTCTCCTGGCGCTAAGGGTGATTAATTGGGTCGACATTTGTGAAATTTATCGTTTCGTGGCTCGAAGGAACCCAGCGATATCAAAGGGCGAGGACGTGTAGGATCGTTGTTGATTTGGCGGACCAGCTTGAGGTGTTCGAAACTGGATGCAGCATGCTCGGCCCAAGCCTAATGGCTAATTCAGAGATCTGGGGGCCGATGCCTGATGAGAACAGGTACATCCGTGTACAATCGCGTCTTACTCCATGGCTGGTTGAAGCAAGGATCGACTCTGCTGGAGGTGACTTGTGGGGGGGGGGTGTGATTGGAAGTCGAGAACGGGTAAGACCTACCGTTATGAGACAGTGGTGGTCGTAGTGACCAATTAGTTGGGAGAGCCTCGCGGGTCTGTTCATACGTCAGTTGACGCCAGTTTTCGAAGCGTTGGATCACAGCCTCGTTTTGAGCGTCCGGAGGATTTCCGAAGCCGGTCTTCCATCAATCTCATACACGCGGATTGCCGTAGAATTGCCGCAGGTTATAACGACGAAGTCGGGCATGCGTTCGACGATCTGGCCCGGTGTTCCCAGATACGTCCGGGGATCGATGGCAGTCCTGCCAAATGTGATTTTCTGCTTCGAAACAGTGGAGAAGGCACCAGGATATGGGTGCATCTGCGCTCTTATGAAGTTGTGCACCGACCGCGCTTCCACGTTCCAGTTGATGCAGCCGTCCTCTGGCGTTCGCTGTCCACAATAGGTGGCATGTGCGGCGTCCTGTTTGCTGAGCGCAACTGTGCCATCCACGATCTTCTTCCAGATTGCTGGTACCTCAGCCACGGCCTTGTCCTCAATGGTGGCCATCACTTCTCCCACGGATACTTCCTGCCCGACAGGGACACGGATCTGCAAAGCGATGTCGCCATCATCAAGGCCCTCAGTGAGCCTGAACAGGGTTGAGCCGACCTCTGTTTCTCCACTGATGATTGCCCAAACCAATGGTGCTCCTCCACGATACTTCGGCAGAAGGCTGTTATGTATTCCGTAATACCCTAGCGGCACGAGGGAAAGCTCCGCTTCTGTCAATTTCCAATACCAACCGCAGACAAACGCAATGTCAAATTTGCCACTCCGAAGCGATCGCTCGGCATCTGCCCGACTGTCGGCCACGACAAAATGAGAACCGATCCTGCCTGCTTCAGACCGGAACTCGTCCAACACACTGCGGCCGTCAAAAGTGTCGTTCGGATGAATGACCGACCATGAAACATCAGATCCCACATGGCGAATAGACTGGAACATCCGTAGCCCCAAAACCTTGCTCCCTAAGAATACAGCCCTAGTCATCTATTGTCTCTCTAGCGGTCGGGAGGTGCGCGAACACAGAACTCGGATGTTACCGTCGGGTGGTTAGAGCGCGTCGCATGTGTGGTCTCGCCCACTATCTCGCTCGTCGCCGCTCAGTGCAAGAGCGAGCCCATAGCTATGATGGGGCGGCTGCGGTGAGACATGATCGAGTCGGGTTTCGAGAGTGACGCCAAAGTCCGGTGTAGTGGTTTGTCGTTCGACCAACTGAAGAACGAAGGTGGGCGGAACTTGAATGGATAACCTTGACAATTTGGCTACGGCCAAGCTTTGGATGGCCTGCTCGATCCCGCCGTCTTGTCGGGGCAATAAATTCGCTTGCCGACCGTCGAGCGGCGAAGGCGGCAGCGACCGCTGGCAGGTTGTCCGTACTGGAGCGGGAAGCCAATAAGGCAGATGAGCGGCTGCAATGGACGACCATTTGAAGGGTCAAATTGCTTCTCTATTGGCGGATCGCGAACTTGCGTTAGCTGCGTTAGCTGCGTTAGAACGCCTGAGATCAGGGACAAGGCGCGAAAAGCTGGGCAGAGGCGAAGTGCTGTTCCGTCAGGCCGATCTTGTGGCTATGATAGATCGCATCGAAGTCGATGAGAGCGAGGTTCGTATCATCGGCCGAAAGGATGTTTTGGAACAGTCTGTTCTGGCAACAGGCGGACATGTTCAGGGTTTCACATGTTTGCCCGCGAATGGCGCTCCCTAGGGGAGTCGAACCCTCTTTTCAGAATGAAAATCTGCGGTCTTCAGGGGCAGTTCCGGAAAGTGGGCCGACGTGCCAGGCCTTACACTTCAAGGGGATATCTCAGGTTTCGGAACGGCTCGTCCTTTCACGATCAACGTTCCTTATGCCGACAGCGGCGTTGGCAAAGCTCGCAGTTGAGCGTAGCATTGATCAATTGATGGTGCGTCCGAATTGTTCACGTCCAAGCTTCGACTTTTAAGTTCATACCCCAATAGCCTACACGTGGCACCCGACACCAATCACCGACTTTTCAAGTTCCCTCGCACGAACCATCATCATTGTATGGGAGGGTCGTTATGTTCAAAGTTATGAGCTGCTTAACGCTCGCAATAATTGTACTGGGCTCCACGTCCGGCTCACTCTGGGCTGATAAGATCAAGTCTCCTACAGCAACAGCGGAGACTGGCTCTCCGAGATGCGTTGGAATCAACGCGGAGGAAGGCGCATATCACGCGGTTATTGTTCCGTGCGACGGGCCTCTTGCGTCTTACGTTGAATGGGAATTCACCGGCGACCAAATTAAGAGCCCGCAGCTCACCCGAGAGGCAGGAACTGATCGCTGCCTTGCTGCGACGGCTGGTACACCGTTCTTCGTTGGCGTCGCAGTTCCATGTGCCCTTCCGAACTACACACGCTGGACGCGATCGGGCAGTGAAATCGAAATCCCACAGTTGACCCGAGAAGCCGGCGGCGGCCGCCGTTGTCTTGGCATTGCAGGACCGCGCAATGTGATCGTTGCGGTATGTGGCGAGCCCTATACGAACTGGGAAATCATTCACTAGAATGATCGGCGACTCAGTCATCCCCCATGGCCTCCCGTCGGTGAGCCCCGACGTCTAAGCAAAGGGCGCTTTTCTCACCTCTTCCGACCGACCGTATTTGCCGCCGCCACTATGCCAACTAGCATAGTGGCACCAAAAGCAAGGACACCCGCTGCACCCAGCGGCAACGATACGACAGCCGGGCCGGGGCAAAGTCCGGAAAGCCCCCAACCCAGGCCAAAAATTGTCGCGCCGACGGCCAGCCGGCCATCAACAGGATGTGTCGGAGGCAACTCGAATTGATCGCCGATCAGTGGTGCATGAAGTCTCCGGACAAATGCAAAGCCCGGCGCCGCCACTGCAATCGCCCCGCCCATGACAAAGGCCAGACTTGGATCCCACGCTCCGGCCACGTCGAGGAAGTTCAAAACTTTGGCCGGATCGGCCATACCTGAAACGATCAGTCCGAGTCCAAAGATCAGACCGATCGCAAAGTTTACGGATAGTCTCATGCGGAGACGCCCAGGAGATGACGGGTCACAAAGACCGTGACGATGGCAACACCCATAAACACGGCCGTTGCAACAATGGATCGAGGCGATAGTCGCGAAAGACCGCAAACTCCGTGGCCGCTGGTGCAGCCTCCGCCCCATACGGCGCCGAATCCGACGAGCAACCCTGCGAACGCAATCAAAGGAATATTGGGCGAAACGGTCTGTTCGATTGGCGAATGCCAGAGCGCCTGCCACACCAAAGGCGCGGCAAGCAATCCTGTGATGAAGCCAGCGGCATCCAGTGAGCGCGCATATGCCGAGGGCACAATGAGGTGGCGCAACAAACCTGAAATGCCAGCAGTGCGTCCCGAGAACACCAGCAGCAATACGGCTGAGAGACCGATGAGGGCGCCGCCAATTGCGGAGGCAATAGGGGTGAATTCCGTTACCACTGCGTGCATTTTCACCACCTTGCCGAGCCCGCAGAATCGTCGCGCCAGTTCAGCGAAACGCTCATGCAGAAAGCTACGACGTGCACATTAGTTGTGTAGTGCCTAGTAAGTGGTAATCACTTCAGCCGGGCTGGCCCGGCATCGAAGTGGTACTTGACGCCCAACGTCAGCTCGAACTGGTCCATGCTGATGTCAACGCGATGCTGCGGGTTTCCGATGATCTCGTAGCCGCTGACCGTCTCTTCCGGCGCGTAGTAGCCGGCCACTTCGACGTCCCAGCGATCGTTCAGCTTCACCTGGGCGCCTGCCGTAAAGTGCTGCTGGACGACCGCTGGAGCCAAGATGTTCAACTGGACATCCCGCGCGTCGATCGGATTTGTGTTGTAGGCATACCCGGCACGCAGTGTGAGCGTCGGGGATGTGCGCCACTCGACACCGAACTTCACCGCGTCGACATCGTCCCAGCCGAAGCCGGGACCGTTGTCGGCTCCAAAAGGAATGCCAAGCAAGGCATTTGTTGACGGATTGCCGACAGAGTTCACCGAGCTGAACCAGATCCGTCTGTAGTCGGCCAACAAGGTGACGTTGGGCGCCACGTCCAAGGCGATCCCGGCTTGCAAGCTGGGAGGCGTGTCGAAGTCTCCATCCTCGGCGAAAAGATTGTCGTAGACCTTGAACGGCTGCGAATAGATGCGCGATGTTCCTGACACGCCGAGACGCAGGCGATCGGTGATGCTCCATTCGACACCACCACGCACGCCACCGCCGAACGAGCGATCGAGTTCCGCCTCGGTGACACCGAACGCGCCCAAGCCGGTGGCCTTGAACTGCTGATAGGACAAGATCGGGGCAACGCCGAGCGAGATGTTGCCGAAGCGCTTGGCAAACGCCACTGATGCGAACGCTTGAAGCAAGTTGACGCCGGCCTTGCCACTTTGGAATACGCCGGGGCCGCCCCCGACGGGGTATTCCGTGTTCATACCGCCATTGCCGTAGACCGTGAAGGCAACGACGTCGGCGAACGGGTTGGGTGAAAGACGGTAGCTGACCGCAAGGTTCGGCACTGCAAACAGGTGATTGTCACTCTCAACCTCTCCGCTGGGCGTGAAGCCGGGCGGACCAGAACCGGTGACGTCGCGCCACGGGCTGAAGAATGAAATAGCCAGGTCGGCCTCGTTGCCGACGTGTGTCAGGCCTGCCGGATTGAGAGCGGCAGCGGTCGCATCTCGTGTGTCGGCCGCACCCGCCCCGCCGAGCGCCTTCGAGCGAGCGCCATAGCCATGCAGGAAATATCCCTCAGTGGCATAAACTGGCGCGACCGATGTCGCCGCCTGGAGCACTGCGAAGCCCGACACCAGGCCAATCCGTCGAAGTGTGAGCGTCGCCGCCATTGCCGTTGTCCCCGTCCCAATTAGACCCCAATTCGACATTGTTGGAGGAGGGGCCCGTATGGGAACGAAGAAGAGCTGCATTACTTATACGGGAGCGACAGCAGCGCCGCCCATTCCGCAATAGCGGATTTTCAGCGGCGAGCAGATTCGCGTTGGGTACTTGCGACGGCGTTGTCGGTTCTGCCGAACGTGGTGGAAGTATTAGGCGTGCTGGCTTTCGCTGTTGCTGTCAGCATTTGGGGCTTCAGAAATTCTGGCGAAATGCCCGATGAAGGCGTCGGACGCGATCGCATTTTGCTGCGGCCAGGAAAGGCGAACGCCTCCCGCGTAGTGTTCTGTAAAGCTTAACATAATCACCTGGCGCTGTGAGCTGCATCGCAGCATCGAATTGGACTTGCCCCTGAGACATAGCGGCTAGATAAACGCCGAACGGGCGTAGCTTTTGCTTTTGTCAGGACCGTTGCCCGTGGCGGACTGTCGTATGGGACTGCAAGCCTGTCGCCGGGCCTTGCTCCATCGTGATGCGCATGGCGCAGCGAGGTACCCACTATGACCATGCTAGCTGGAAAAACCGTGCTCATTGCCGATGGCGAAAACCTCTCGGCCGCCTACCTACGCCAACGCTTCATCGACAACGGCGCGGATGTTCACGTCGTCAGGTCGGTGCCTGCCGCTCTCCGCGTGACGGGCTCGAAGCGGATCGATGTGGTGATGATTGGCTTTTCTCTTCCAAACGGACACGAGTTGAAGAAATCTCTGGACCAGCGGAAGATTTCCTGGGTGGTCTGGGCTAGCCCGAGTGACGCGGCCATCATCGCAGAAGCCTTTGCCGATCCGGTCGCGGCCTAATCCGCCGAGGGCTTGAGCCTTTGCACCGTGGCCACTTGTTCCATCGCGACGGCGTAGTTATCGCATCTCGCGCTTGTAACTTTCGATATCCGCGTTCGAGGCTTCGCCGGACTTCGCGAGCGTCGTCGCGCAGTGTTTGGACAGTTGCTTCTTGTTGGCGCGCATGCAGGAACGAAGGCCGTCGCTACCTACTTCATGCTGGCCGCAGAACGATATGTAGTCGTCTTGGCAGGCTTTTTTTCACCGCCTCACTCACAGCAAGGCCTGCGAAGACGACAGAACAACCAGTCCTAAGACAAACACAGACCTGTTCAGTGAGACATCCTGAGCAAGAGCCAATATCCAGCTCAGCTCTGGCCTGATCCGCCAGTTCCGTTCAGCAGGGCGCGCTCGGCTAGTCTCAGCGCTTGCTCAACCGCAGAAATCCGATTCGAGCGGTTCATTTGCAGCTCCTCACTCCGCACCATGTCCCAGAATGCCTTCATCTTTGCGGCATCGTGAAATTCTTCCAGTGCCGAAATCCTGAATCCGTCGAAGAACACGAGCTGCCGGTATGTGCCTGAGAGGACGTGACGCGTCTTGCGATGCTGGACATAGGCTTCGATCTGCGCCCTGCCGATGCCGTCTCCAAAGACAAAGCTGATCGGTACAGTTGCGCTCTCGCAGATACTAGCGATCGGCAGGAGAAATGATCGCAACTCCGCCTTACCAAACAGCCTCAACGGCCCTCCGTCTGGAGCACCGGTGTTCAGGAAATGGGTAACGTCGTCGTGGCACCAGGACAGCATTCCATCGATGTCGCCCTTGCTCCATGCGGCGTGAAACGCTTCAAAGATCGCGCGAGCCGTTTCCTCGTTGAGGTGATTCATGTGCGATGCAATCCCACGAAACCAACGCCCAATTATTGTAGCGCTCGCACTTGAAAAAGAGAGTGCGCCTTAGAGAATTTGGGTGGACCACCAGGTGTTCCTACTCGTCGCTGTCTCGCAATCGCAACAGATCCTTTTTCTTCAAGGGATTGCCATCGCCGTCGATCACTTTTGCTTGTTTGGAGGGCAGAACGGTTTCGCCCGAAAGAATCTCCAACGCGTGAGTCGCGGAGGTCCTTATCTCCAAAACGCTGCGCTTGTTCAGCGGGATTATGATCGTACAGGAGTATTTTGGCCATCGCGTTGGCATGCGACTTCTGATTGGGCGCAGTGCCGTTGCACCAAACAGGTTGATACGTCGCAAGAGGATTATGCGCCTGTCACCGCGGTCTGGCAAATCCCAGATCCGGATTAACGCTCAGGGTGATCGATGGATCTCACCGAGCAAAGGTGATCCTGCAGGAAGCACACCACACTTGGACCGAGGGCGACGTTGAAACGACGGTCGCCGGCTTAACTGGAACGGGTCCAAACGAAATAGGTGCTAAGCCGGCTCGCTCCGAGTCCCGTTTCACGTCAGACGGCCGGCATCATCTCCACGCCCTTAAATTTAGGAGGATCAGGCCGCCTGATATCGCGCAGTGCAGCGGAAGCGCGGCGTATGCGATCAGGGGATACCCAGCCTTCAACATCACCGCCATGAACGCCGGCCCGATCAGCGCGATGTAGATAAAGGAGACCACAAGCAGAAGACCTCGAGCCTGCTTGAGGCTGTCCCCCTCCCGGTCGGGCATCGCCCACCTCGCAGTCCGCCGTACAAGTGGCTTGGGCACACGGTCACGAAGCTACGCGCGTACGAAGCAATAAGCTTGCGAGCAAAACCAATCATTTCTGCTTCTGACGTCGCGAAATCTACGGTAAATTTCGTGATCGATACTTTTCAACCTTGCGCGGCGACCGCAGTGATTTGCTGACGGCCGAAGAAGTGGTTGTGGCCCGCGTTCCAGGCGGATGCGATTGCAATTTTTTCATTGTTTCCTGCATTTTGGCGTGACCACAGTGGAAACGTGCTCAGCCGAGGCACGTTCGAGAATTGCTGCTTGGCTCGACCAGATCCAGTCAATGGTAGTCGCTCAATCGACCGGAGAAAGCGTTACGTCGCGAGGTTAGCGGCGTGTCAATGACTGCTCGGTGCTGCAGACATTGCTATGTCATCCTCGGGCGTTGTAACCGAACATAGGCAAAGCGTTCGAACCTAGTTCCACGAGTGCTGGCAGCCCGCGCAGTTTTTGACATTACTACGTTCCAACCATAAGGCGGATGAGGCAACTGTGAGCACTTATGATGTCATCGTGGCGGGCGTCGGAGGCATGGGCGCCGCAACGTGCGCTCAACTCGCTAGACGCGGACGGCGCGTGCTTGGTCTTGATCGCTATGACATTCCCAATGCCATGGGATCATCGCACGGCGTAAATCGCATCATTCGATTGGCGTATTTCGAGCATCCGACCTACGTGCCAATTCTTCGGAGGGCCTATGAGCTGTGGAGGGAGACTGAAGAGCAGGCAGGCGAACAGCTTCTCTACGTCACGGGATCGTTCGATATTGGAGAGCGTGGCAGCGAGATCATAAGCCGTTCTCTCGCAAGCTGCGAGCTGCACGAGCTTCCTCACGAATTGCTTTCTGCCGACCAGGTTGGGTCGCGCTATCCTGGTTACGCTCTCCCGGACAACTACGTCGCGCTCTACCAGCAAGATGGCGGCTTTGTCGCGTCCGAGCGTGCGATCGTCGCCGCAGCCGGTATTGCCCTTAAGGCGGGCGCTGTGCTTCGCGCCCGGGAAGCCATGTTGGATTTCGCGCCGATCGCTGGGGGCGGGGTTCGGGTGCGAACAACGCGTGGCAGCTATGAAGCCGGCCAATTGATCGTCGCTGCCGGTGCGTGGATCGGAGAACTAATCCCAGCCCTGAATGGATTGGCGGTTCCCGAGCGGCAAGTCCTCGGCTGGTTCCAGCCGAAGAAGCCAAAGTTGTTCGAACTGGGAAAATTTCCCGTATCCAATCTAAAGAGTGACATTGGGCACTTTTACCAATTTCCAACGTGGCATGTGCCCGGCTTCAAAATTGGTCTCTATCATCATCTGGGAGAACAGGGACCGGCAGACGAACTCCCCCGTGAGCCAAACCGTGCGGACGAGGATGCCCTACGGCGAGGACTGTCAGCATTTTTTCCGGAAGCGGACGGAGAATTGCTCGCGCTTAGATCCTGCATGTTTACGAATACACCTGACGAGCATTTCATTCTTGATAGGCTACCAGGCTATCCAGATGTCATCGTTGCCTCGCCCTGTTCTGGCCACGGCTTTAAGTTCTCGAGCGCTATTGGAGAAATCCTTGCTGACCTCGCGATTGAGGCAAAGAGTCGATTTGATCTAACACTGTTTTCGCTCAACCGGTTGACGGAGGGCAAATGATTGCCAGCTCAGCAAACGCACGGGACGGAGATTGTCCGTCTCTGACCCGAAGCCGACCTAACAAGGGCCCACAACTCTAGGAAAAGGGACTTCTATCCTCACCCAAAGCGGGCCGCGGCGAACTCGATGAAGGACCGCAGCTTTGGAGTAACCCGTCGGTCGGGCGCGAATAGGATATGCATCGATCTGGTGGACCTCCACTTGGGTAATACCCGAACCAATCTGCCGGCCCTTAGCTCTTCCTGAGTTAGTTCTGCGGCCTGGAAGATAATCCCGAGCCCAGCGAGTGCTGCCTGTTTCAAGGCCTGTCCGCTGTTGGCGGAAAAGCGCGATTTGACACGAACGGCAACCTTGCCGTCCTTGCCGCTAAACTCCCAACGATCTTCGATCGCCGCTCCAGCAAACCCCAGGCATTCGTGTTCCGAAAGCTCGCTAGGCTGCCGCGGTGTGCCATTTGCCTTCAGATAGGTTGGTGCCGCGCAGGCGATGAGTTCCAACGGCCGCAGTCCCCGAGCGATGAGCGTGCTGTCCATCAGCGGCCCCGTGCGAAAGACGCAATCGTAGCCTTCGTCGACGAGATCAACCACGCGGTCATTGAGAGTGAGGCGGATCGTCACCTCCGGATTCTCGGCCATGTAAACCGGGAGGAGCGGTGCGAGGCTGTGGGCGCCGAAGGTCACCGGAGCATTCACCCGAAGTTCGCCCCGTGGCCTGGCCCGACTGTCGGCAGCGAGCGCCTCTGCCGCCTCGAGCTCAGCGAGCACAATCCGCGTTCGTTCCAGGAAGTCCTTGCCCGCGTCAGTGAGGCTCTGCTGCCGCGTCGTGCGGTTGAGAAGACGGATGCCAAGGTGCTCTTCCAGCATCCGGATATGCTTGCCGACCATCTGTCCTGAAATCTTGAGCGCATCGGCGGCAGCGGTAAACGATCCCGTCTCCGCAACCTTTGCGAACACCGCCATGCTCGCGAAACGGTCCATTGCGATTTCCAACC
The DNA here is from genome assembly GCA_965279065.1 of Hyphomicrobiaceae bacterium. Classification (GTDB taxonomy): domain Bacteria; phylum Pseudomonadota; class Alphaproteobacteria; order Rhizobiales; family Hyphomicrobiaceae; genus JAKAXS01. The sequence continues at coordinate 2,896,795 of OZ257134.1, read as the reverse complement.
ATTGGTTTCTAGTCTTCCCATCATATGACGATTTATCTCAAACTGCGAAGGGTTCATATCGTTGTTCAACGCCGCCAGCATCGGCTACCGAGCAACGGAGAAACTGATATGAGCATCGCAATTATTGGGACCGGCAAAATGGGCGGGGGCCTTGCACGTCTACTTGCCAGCAAGGGTGTGAAAGTCGCTATCGGCTCACGCGATCCTGCAGAAGCAGCCAAGCTTGCCAAGGAGATTGGGGCGGGTGCCGAAGGAGGCGGCATCACTGCTGCCACCAAGCTCGCCGATGTCGTGATCCTGGCTGTTCCTTATACGGCAGCCGCTGAAACGATCCGCGAGGCCGACGGCTTTGCGGGCAAGATCCTCATCGATATTTCGAATCCAATCACCCCAGATTTCAGGGCGCTGACTGTCGGCCACACCACTTCAGCGGCAGAGGAAATCCAGAAGCTTGCACCGCAAGCTAAGGTCGTGAAGGCATTCAACACGATCTTCGCGCAGCTCCTGCCTGCCGAGGCGCGCGAGGGTCGAGCCGTGCAGGTGTTTGTTGCGGGCGATGACGAGGCCGCCAAGAAGGTCGTATCCGGCATCGTCGCAAAAGGCGATTTCGAGCCCGTCGAGTCGGGCGTGCTGTCGAACTCCCGTTACCTTGAGCCGGTCGGCGAGATCAACATCCACTTCGGCTTCTTTCTTGGCTGGGGTACGAGCGCGGCTCCGGCATGGATCAAAGCTGCGTCGTGAAAGAACGATTGGGCGGCGGACATCGGCAACATTTGCGCGACGTGCTGCGAGCGATGGTCCGCCTCGTCGTCGGCATCTGGCGAAGAGATGAGAACGGCTTGCCGACGAGACCTGAGGCCGTTCGACGGTTGGTCGAAATGGCGTGGAAAAAGCGATAGCGGACGCGTCAGTTGGAGCTTGGGGCCTCCCGGCGTTTCACGAATTCCCTCACGGTCGACCTGATGCGCGACGTCAAACGGGTACTGCCGTTCTCGGAGAGATCTGCCGTGGCCAACTTTGAACGCTCGCCGGTCTCCCAAAAGTTGCTGAAATGACCATTCGGACTGACACCGAACTCGCTGGGCTGAGGCTTCGTTCTGACGACGCTACCTGTTTGCCCATCAACGCTTATTGCGTCGGCACGAGAACGCAAGGGAGTGGGTCGCAGGTTGTGGTCACTTTTGGACTGGGCGGGCACGCCAGCGGTCACCTTTGGCTTGGCAACCTTGCCGGAACGCGCAACACGAACGCTCTGCTCATTGACGGGCGGCGACGCCTGCTGTTCGACAGCCGGCGAGGGTGCCGCTACGGCCGGCGATGAAACAGCTGCAACTTTGGAGCACTTGTCGAGCGCGGCTATCAATTCCTTGTCCGCCATCGCGTGGACTTGCTGAGCCGTGATGCTACCGTCGGCAAGGCACTTGTCGACCTGTGCCTGCAGCAGGGCCCCGGATAGAGACAATGCGGCGGTGGGAGCAGGTGGTGCAGTGGGCGCCGGTTGGGCATCGTCCGCGGCAAACGTGGGAGGTGCCAGGCCAAGAAATGCAACCGACGTAGCGGTTGCCAGGAAGTTCGTTCGCATCATCGATGTCCTTCGTTGACAGGTAACCACAATCAGCGGGCTGCGTGATCTGATAGACCAGCGAGCGTGCGTCGTATGAAGCAGGGTTGACGAGCGTGCTGTTACTTTGGGGACAGACACTGGCAAGCGGTCGGCGCCCCATTTCCAGAGCACCAAGTTCTCATCAGCGGTCGTAGAGCCGACAGCCCGGTAAAGAAAAACCCGCCTCCTTGCGGGGCGGGCCTGAATTGGCGCTGGCAGTTGCTTCATCCCTAAGCCGTCGTGGCATATCCGGCGTTGAGGATGGGTAACTGGCAGCCAAGCCGCAACATAGGCCTGCCGCCGGAGCAAGTCGAGCCCTCAACCGCAAAAGAAAACCCGCCCCAATGGGCGGGTTGGAAGAATGGAAGAAGGATGCCCGGACAGGATGAGTCTGAATCGTCTGCACGCCAAATCACATCACCTAACGCGATCTATCAATGTGCGAAGGCTTCTTGCGATCGGGGACAGACCGCCGTCAGCCATGCGGGAGGGCGTACCTGGACAAGGGCGTCAGGCTCCACGCCGATTCCGAACCATGGCGCGAGCCCGCATAATAACGAACGAGGGGTATGGAGGAAGTCGTGGCAGCGGTGGGGGTTGAGGTGGAGCCGGTGGCAGGATGATGTCGTCTACCACCTCGCTCAACATTGCTAGCTGGCGGCGGTTTTCATTCGCTAGCCTGGCTGCGCGAGCCATGCTCTCCCTTATTGCGATCAGATGATCGCCATCCACAGTGTTGCCTTGGATGAGATTGAGCCTGTCCCGTAAAGTCATCAGCCGTACCCCGAACACACACATCGACCACCGGTCAATGTAAGTTCGGCCCGGACGTTTAGAAAGAGCCTATTTGGCTGTCCGGGTTCGCAGGTGCGTCTCGACCCTATTCCAGCGAGTACCCGGCGTCGCGTTCGGGAGGCACGGAAGCTTGCCTGGCTTGGCAGCCCCATGTCACTCTCGATGCCTGCCGGCACGGCGGTCTGACAGAACTGGGCGATTCTGGCGTGACGGAATTCGAAGGAATGTCCGCCTTGATGCACAAATCGCCAGGTGCGCTGAGATTGTACGTGAAGAGGTCAGAGACCCGACGCACATCTGCGGCCGTCAAAAGACGGATACGCATTGAAAAAAGTAGCCGGTAGTCGAAGCCGGCGCAGTGTCGCCCCATGGTCCGACCTGTATGCTGGCTATGTCGTCCTCAAGATTGTCGGCGTAGTGCAATGATCCGTAATAACCGAAAATTACTCGCGCTCGCGGTCGCCGTTTCAGCGTTGTCGGGATATGTTGACGCGCTGGGCTTCCTAAGTCTGGGCGGTTTCTTCGTCTCGTTCATGAGCGGTAACTTGACGCGGCTCGGCGCTGCGATTGCAGCCGACAGTCTAGCCGTGGCGCTCATCCCGGCCGCCATCATTCTGCTTTTCGTTGTCGGGGTGATCGCGGGATCCCTCATAGGCCGCTCGGCGGGCGCAGCGCAGCGGACGACGCTGATGATGTTCGTGGCCGTTGCACTGACTGCCGCCGCCGTATCCAACGCGTTCGGTTTTCAGCTTCTTGCCATCGCCGCTATCGTCATCGCCATGGGCGCCATCAACACTCTCTTCGAGACTGATGGAGCAACCAGCATTCCAGTCACATATATGACCGGCACCCTCGTGCGGATGGCTCAGGGGATCGCGAGCGCTCTGAGGGGTGGATCCCGACTGGAATGGCTTCGCTACCTGACTCTCTGGCTGGGACTTGTCTTGGGGGCTGTATTAGGAGCTTACGCCTACGGAAATTTCGGCCTGTCGGGATTATGGATTGCCGCTTTTGCGGCAAGTGCTCTCATCCCCATCGTCTACGCCTTGGAGACGGACTGAGCTTCGGCACGGCCTTCAAGAACGAAGGAGGTAGAAGTTTTCGGAATGGAAAGCTACGTCGCGCTATCTATCTGAAAAGACTGGCGCTCCCTAGGGGAGTCGAACCCCTCTTTTCAGAATGAAAATCTGACGTCCTAACCGATAGACGAAGGGAGCGCTGGGGCCAGGGTATAGGCAGGTTTGGCAGCGCTGACAAGTCTGGGGGGAATGGCCGTCCACGGGCGTGGTGCGGCGGATCTACGCGCATGGCTGCAGGGATTCAGCAAACGCTGCCACTGGATAATCGGCGCAAAAAAACGGCGGGGTTGGGTCCCGCCGTCGAGGAGCGCCAAAACAGAGGATGCCTGGCGATAATTCGTGTGGGTCGCGCTAGAAACCGCCCTGGGTGACGCCGGGGATCCAGCTCGTGCCGGCCAGGGGGACGCGTGCCATGGCGGCAGCTTCGATGGTGAGGGCGCAGAGGTCCTCAGGTTCCAGGTTGTGAATGTCGTTGTGGCCGCAGGCGCGCGCGACGGTCTGCAGCTCCAGCGTCATCACCTTCAGATAATTGGCGAGACGGCGGCCGGCCTTGACCGGGTCGAGGCGCTGCATCAGCAAGGGATCCTGCGTGGTGATGCCGGCGGGGTCGCGGCCCTCATGCCAGTCGTCATAGGCGCCGGCGGTCGTGCCGAGTTTGACGTATTCGGCCTCGTTGACGGGATCGTTGTCGCCGAGCGCAACCAGGGCGGCGATGCCGATGGCGACCGCATCGGCACCAAGGGCGAGGGCCTTGGCAACGTCGGCGCCGTTGCGGATGCCGCCAGAGACGATCAACTGAACCTTGCGATGCATACCGAGATCCTGCAGCGCCTGGACGGCCGGGCGGATGGCAGCGAGCGTCGGCAGGCCGACGTTTTCGATGAAGACTTCCTGCGTGGCGGCAGTGCCGCCCTGCATGCCGTCAAGGACGACGACGTCGGCGCCGGCTTTCACGGCGAGGGCGGTGTCGTAGTAGGGACGGGTGGCGCCGACCTTGACGTAGATCGGCTTCTCCCAGTCCGTGATCTCGCGCAGTTCCTGGATTTTGATTTCGAGGTCGTCGGGGCCGGTCCAATCGGGATGACGGCAGGCGGAGCGCTGATCGATCCCCTTGGGAAGGTTGCGCATCTCGGCAACGCGATCGGAAATCTTCTGGCCGAGCAGCATACCGCCACCACCCGGCTTGGCACCCTGACCGACGACGACTTCGATGGCATCGGCCTTGCGCAGGTCGTCGGGGTTCATGCCGTAACGCGAGGGCAGGTATTGATAGACGAGCGTCTTGGACTGACCGCGCTCTTCGGGCGTCATGCCGCCGTCGCCGGTCGTCGTCGAGGTGCCCGCGATGGAGGCGCCGCGGCCGAGGGCGTCCTTGGCGTTGGCCGATAGTGCGCCGAAGCTCATGCCGGCGATGGTGATGGGGATCTTCAGCTCGATCGGCTTCTTGGCAAAGCGGGTGCCGAGCGTGACCGACGTGGAGCAGCGCTCGCGATAACCTTCCAGCGGATAGCGCGAGATGGATGCGCCGAGGAACAGCAGGTCGTCGAAGTGCGGGACGCGGCGCTTGGCGCCGGCGCCGCGGATGTCATAGATGCCGGTCTGGGCGGCGCGGCGGATCTCCGACAGCGTGTAGTCGTCGAAGGTGGCGGACTTGCGGGGGGTGACGGGGGGATTATGGTAGGTCATCAGTACGCATCCGCATTATCGATGTTGAAATTGTAGAGCTTGCGGGCAGAGCCGTAGCGCTTGAACTCGCTGGTCTTCACGCCGGTTATGCCGGCCTTGTCGAGCAGGGCTGCGAGCGCCTTGTGGTGTTCGTCGCGCATGTCCTTCTCGATGCAGTCGGCACCAAGGCTCTTGACGGTGCCGCGCACGAACAGGCGGGCTTCGTAAATGCTGTCGCCGAGCGCGTCACCGGCATCGCCAAGCACGACGAGGTTGCCGCTCTGAGCCATGAAGGCCGACATGTGGCCGATGTTGCCTTTGACGACGATGTCGATGCCTTTCATCGACACGCCGCAGCGCGACGAGGCGTTGCCTTCGATCACAAGCAGTCCGCCGCGGCCCGTAGCGCCGGCGTATTGGCTGGCATCGCCCGTGATGCGTACGCTACCCGACATCATGTTCTCGGCGACGCCGGGGCCCGCCGAACCGTGCACGGTAACGGCCGCCTGCTTGTTCATGCCAGCACAGTAGTAGCCGACGCTGCCGCGGATATCGATGGTGATGGGGGCATCGACGCCGACGGCCACGGCATGGAAGCCGCGGGCGTTGAGGATTTCCCAGGCGCCGTCATTGGTGCCGGGATTGAGCTTGTGCAGGTCGTGGTTCAGCTCGCGCAGCGTCGTCTTGGCCAGATCGACGGTGCGAATATTCGCGCGCTCCATGGCGTTTATCTCTCCCAGAAGTAGACCGTCGACGGCTCGGGTTCCCACACTTTGGCTTGTTCGATGCCGGGCAGGTTGACGAGCGCGCGATATTCCGAACCGAAGGCGACGTACTGGTCTGTCTCGGCCATTACGGCGGGCTTGCAGGCGATGGGATCGCGCAGCACGCCGAAGCCGTTCTTGGTGCCGACGACGAAGGTGAAGAAGCCGTCGAGATCATCGAGGCTCTTGGTCAACGCTTCGCCGAGGTTCATGCCCTGGTTCATGCGCCAGGTGATGTAGGCGGCGCCGACTTCGGTGTCGTTCTGGGTTTCGAAGGTCATGCCGTCATGGATGAGCTGGCGGCGCAGGTTGTTGTGGTTGGAGAGGGAGCCGTTGTGGACCAGGCACTGGTCGTAGCCCGTGGAGAAGGGATGCGAGCCCATGGTCGTCACGGCAGATTCGGTTGCCATGCGCGTGTGGCCGATGGCGTGCGTGCCCTGCATCTGCGAAAGCGCGAAGGCCTTCGACACTTCGGTGGGGTAGCCGACTTCCTTGTAGATTTCGATCGCCGAGCCGGTCGCCATGATGCGGATCGAGGGATGCGAGGCGCGGATGGCGGCGCGGGCGGCGTCAATCTTGCCTTCGGGGACGAGGAGGACGGCGTGGGTTGACTTCACGCGGATGCTGACATCGCCGCCGATGGCCTTGCCGATCGATTTTTCGAGGCCGGCAAAATCAGCCTCGGGACGGGGGGACTGCAGCGTGAGTTTGGCCTTGCCTTTGGTGCTGTCACTGTAGACGGCGAAGCCCGCGCTGTCGGGGCCGCGATCGCACATTGTCCCAAGCATTTCAGCGGTTAAGGCGCCAAGCTGAGGTTCGAGGGACTTGTCCTTTAGAAATAATCCGACGATTCCGCACATGCGAGGATCCCCAAATGAGCTGGCTACCTTAATGACACTATACCCGGCGCGGGCACGGGTCAACTGCTGGGCAACAATAATTACTGAGAAGAAAACAACTGCTTTTGGTTTTCTTGTCGGGAAATGGCTTCACGCGAACGATGCTGGCAAGAGAGCCCATCTTTTTGTGCGGTGTGGAGCGTGCCCCGCGAGCATGCGACGGGCCTGCTGCGTAGACGGAAAAAACGCCTTCCTGGCGTGGCTCATCGTGTCTCTTCGGGGGTGCGATGATAGACGTCGTCGGAGCGGATGATGTCGTCTTCTCCAAGATAGGCGCCCAGTTGAACTTCGATCAACTCCAGTGGGACCTTGCCCGGGTTTTCCAGCCGGTGCCACTGCGTGGCGGTGATGAAAACGCTTTCGTTCTCTCGTACGAGCGTTTCGGCGCCATCGACGACGACTCGCGCCGTGCCTTGCACGACGACCCAGTGCTCCGAGCGATGATGGTGCATCTGAGCCGACAGACGGCCGCCGGGCTTGACGTGCAACAGCTTGACCTGAAAGCGCGGGCCGGCATTCAGCGTTTCGAAGAAGCCCCACGGACGTGCGTTGCGTAGATGCTGGGCGTGCTGGGAACGCCTGGTGCGCTTCAACTCGGCGACGATCTTGCAGACATCCTGGGCGCGGCTCTTTTCGGCGACTAGGACGGCATCCGGCGTGTCGACGATGACGAGATCTTTCACGCCTATCGCAGAGACCAGGCTGTTGCTGCCGGAGTGGACGTAGCAGCCGCTGCTATCGTGAAGGATCGCGTCGCCCTGCACGGCATTGCCTTGATCATCGTGCGAAGACATTTCCCAAAGCGATGACCACGAGCCGACGTCATTCCAGCCGACGTCGAGCGGTAGCATCGCCGCCAGAGACGTGCGCTCCATGACGGCGTGATCGACCGATATCGACGGGGAAGCAATGTACGGCTTGGTGTCGAGTCGCAAGAATTCGAGGTCCTGCTCGGCGCCGTCCAAGGCGCGCTCGGCGGCCTCATAAACCTGAGGTTCGAAGCGGCGCAGTTCATCGAGGAACGTCAAGGCGTGCAATACGAATATACCGCTGTTCCAATAGTGCTGGCCGTCGGTGAGGTACGCGGCGGCCCGGGCGGCGTCTGGTTTTTCGAAGAATGAGACGACGTCGTAGGCCTCGACGGATCCTGGCAGTGGGGTGCCACGGCGAATGTAGCCATATCCGGTATGGGGTTGTGACGGCTTGATGCCGAACAGCACCAACCTATTGGTGGCAGCGACCGCAGCGGCACGTCTGACGCCCATTACGAAACCTGCCACGTCGGCGATGACGTGGTCAGACGGCAGGACGGCAATGATGGCATTGGTGTCCAGGCGCGCGGCGAGCCGTGCGGCCACGGCGATGGCTGGCGCCGTGTTGCGTGCCGACGGCTCCAACACGACTGCGCTGGGCACGATCCCTGCCTGTTCGATCTCGCGCCTGATCAGGAAGCGGTGATCATCGTTGCACATGAGGATCGGAGCAGAGAATCCGGCAGCCTCGGGAAGGCGTGCCAGCGCGGCGCCGAGCATGGTCTTGTCGTCGCCTTCGAGAAACCGGACGAACTGCTTTGGATACATCTCGCGGGACAACGGCCAGAGCCGGGTGCCGGAACCGCCCGATAGGATGACGGGATGGATGGTCGCCATGGCTTTTGCTCAATCTTCGCAGGTCCGACGAGCCGCTTTTCTGGCCCGCGTCTCCAGGCGGCCATCTAGGCTTTACCTAGATCTAGCGTATTTGAAGCTCTTTGTACTGCATTATGTGGCGGATCGGCTGCGTCGAACGACGTTGCTTTGGTCGCGTCCACTCTGTGACATGCTCGCTCGTGACGAAATCGGCGGCGGAGTGGCTCCGCCGCCGATTACATTGTGCATGACATGAGTGCGTGTTCAGCCGACGACGGTGCGCTTCTTCTTTTGCGGATCGTCGAACGGCAAAGGATGTGCCGTCGCGGCCATCGTTTCGGACGGTCCGCGGATCTCGAGCTTGGTGCCCGGAACGGCAGCCTTGGGATCGAGGCGGACGATGGCCATCGTCTTGCCGACGAGGCGGGAGTGCATGGAACACGTCACGAGGCCGACTTTCTGGCCGCCCATGAAAACTTCGGCGGCGGCGTCCGGCGGCGTCTTGCCCTCGGTTTCGATGCCGTAGATCTTGAAGCGTTCCTTGCCCTTCAGGCGATAGTGTTCCTCGGCACCGCGGAAGCCGGTCTTTCCGGGCGAGACCGTGAAGTCGAGGCCGAGTTCCCACAGCGTGTCGCCGGGGCCCTCGTTGGCGAAAGGATACATTTCTGAGTTGTCGTAGGGGTAGAACATCAGCGAGCTCTCGACGCGCAGCCAGTCAAGCACGGTGAAGGCGCAGGGGATGATGCCCATCGCCTTGCCTTCGCTGAGGATCGTGTCCCAGATCGCCAGCGCGTTTTCGGCCTTGCAGAAGATCTCGTAGCCGCGTTCGCCGGTGTAGCCGGTGCGCGAGATCATCACCGGGAAGCCGAACAGCTTGGTCTGCATGTGGTGGAAGTAGGGAAGCTGGCGGATGCCGGGCACGTGCTTGTCGAGGTAGTCGACGGCGAGCGGGCCCTGCAGGGAGAGGTCGTGCAGATCATCGTCGAACAGCAACGCGACCTGCTTGCCCTCGGCCTGCAACTGCAGCTGCTCGTGGCCGGCGCCGGACCCATGGACGACCATCCACGAGTTGGGGCCGGTGCGATAGAGGATGCAGTCGTCGGCGAACTTTCCCTGCGGGTTCAGCATGCAGGCATAGGCCGACTTGCCGGGATAGATCTTGGTGACGTCGCGGGTCGTGGCGTACTGCAGCAGGTGGTGAGAGTGGGGGCCGACGACGTGGACCTTCTTGAGGCCGGACACGTCCATGAGGCCGGCCTTCGTGCGGATCGCCTCGTGCTCGTCGGCCATGTCCTTGTCGTAGGTCCACGCCGTGCCCATCCCGTTCCAGTCTTCGAGCTTGGACCCGAGCGCCTTATGCCGGTCGGCGATGACCGAATAACGCCATGACATAACCATTGTCGTATTTCTCCCAGTGGTTTTTCAACTCATTGCGACTTGCTTGCTTCGCGGCTAGACGCGCATGCGGCTCTTGGTGGGGTCGTAAAAGGGGAACGGCACGATGGTGGCCGACAGCCGCTTCTTGTGGCCGTCGAGCTTGCCGATCTGCAACTTGGTGCCCGGTTCGGCGTGCGCCACGTCGAGGCGCGCAAGGGCCAAAGTCTTTTTCAACAATGGCGAGCGCATGCCGCTGGTGACGACGCCCACGAGGGCGCGGCCGACGTAGATGTGATCGCCGTGGCCGGCTATCTCGTTGCCAGCAATTTCCAGGCCGACGAGCTTACGCGCCGGGGTGGCGCGGCGGCGCTCCAGTGCGGCCTTGCCGATGTAGTCCTCTTCCTTCTTGGTTGGCACCGTGAAAGCAATGCCGGCTTCGAAGGGATCGGTTGTGCTGTCGAAGTCGTAGCCGCCGAACACGAGACCGGCTTCGATGCGGACCATGTCGAGGGCGTCGAAGCCGAAGGGCGAGATGCCGTGCGGCGCTCCTGCTTCCATGATCGCATCCCAGACGGCGGGTGCGTCATTCGGATGGCAGAAGACTTCGTAGCCGAGTTCGCCGGTATAGCCGGTGCGCGAGACCATGACAGGGATACCGTCATGATCGCCGAGGCGGCCGATGGTGAAGCGGAACAGCCCCAGTTCGTCGAGAGTCGGACGGCCGGGTGGCGTCCAGAGGATGCCGCGCAGCGTATCGCGCGATTTGGGTCCCTGGACGGCGACGTTGTGGATCTGATCGCTGGCCGTCTTGAGCTGAACGTTGGCGCCGGTCTTGGCGGCCTGCTCCTTGATCCAGAGGATGCTGGCGTCGTCGCCGCCGATCCAGCGGAAATTGTTCTGGCAGATGCGGAACAGCGTGCCGTCGTCGACCATGCCGCCGTGCTCATAGCACATGGCCGTGTAGACGATTTGTCCGACGGCGAGCTTGCGGACATCGCGCGGGAAGATGCCCTGCAGCAGTTGCTCGGCGTCGGGGCCGATGATCTCCAGTTTGCGCAGCGGCGAGAGGTCCATCATCACGACGCGCTCGCGGCAGGCCCAATATTCCTCAACGGCGCCGCCCTTGGTGAACTGGTGGGGAACCCAGTAACCGCGATACTCGCCGAATTTGCGGGTGAGCTTGGAGGTGGCGGGATGGAAGCCGGTCTCGCGAGTGAGCTTAAGCGGACTGTCTGGGGTCATGCGAGTTCCGATCGCGCGTTTGAACGACGCTGACTTGGGGTAGACGCGCACCTGGATTTCGGAGAGGGACCAGCCGTTGGCGGCGTCGATGTCGGAGGGACATGACGATGCGGCGCACACCAGGTCGGTGAGTGCTCGCATCAGCACATAGTCGCCGGGCTCAGACCAAGGCTCGTCGAACCAGATGACGTTATCGGCGCCGACGTTGGTGTTGTAGAAAAAGTTGATAGCGGGCCAGCCGCGGTATTGGCCGACGCCGTAGTTGTGCAGGGCGCGATTGAAGTTGTCCGAGCAGTTGGCGTGGCCGAAGTAGCCCATGTCTTCGTAGTAGCGTGCCGTGCAGGCGAGGCCGAACGTGTCGTGGCGGCCGACGGTGTCCTGTATGACTTCGACCAGCGGCTGGCGATCCTGATCGAAGAACTTCGAGAACAGGCCGGGCTTGGGATAGGCCAAGCCGGTTGCTGAACGCGTCGTCGTCGAGTCGATGCCGCGCACCTGGTTCTTGTCCAAGGCCTGGCGGTTGAAAGCCAGGAAATCGGAACACTGACGGCCGGCGACATCGATGATCTGAATATATTCGCCCTCGAACACCTCGAAGCTCTCGGCACTGGCGATGTTGATGGTGATATCGAGACGCGGCTCGGCGAGGGGCTCGGGCAGTCGGAGTTCGCCCGGTGACAATATGCGGGCGCGGGTGATGAAAACCAGCACGTCCGTGGGCGGGGTCTGATCCCAGACGAGCATGCCTTGAGCCGGCGCAGACACCACCACCACGGCAGGACGCTCGGCCTTGAGGTCGACGGCCTCTCCGGCCAGGGCGTCGGTACCGAACAGCTGCGCGCAACTTGCGCGACCGACATCGAGGCCGCGGCGGAACAGGCCGAAGCGCACGCGCTCGGCGTCGTCGCTGCCGGTCGACAGGATGCGTAGCAGGCCCTCGGGCTTGCCTTTGCCCTTGAGGCCGATGGCGGCAAGATCGGACTTTCCGCCCTTGCCGAAGACGACGACCTCGACCGGCTGCCCGCCCTCAAGCAATGCAATCTCGAGCAGATCATCGCGTTCCAGGGCGAAGACGGCCGAGCCGCCGCCACGCACGACGTAGCGCTCGACACCCGGGTCGAGTGCGGTCGTGCCGGGCACGATGATGCGCGGCTTGGTGCGCGTGGCGATCGCGGATCGGCTCATGGTTCAGGCCCTTTCGGGTAGCTCAGCCCTTTCCAGTCTCAGGCCACTTTGGCGGCGTCCGGCTGGTTGAGGAACGCCTCCAGCGAATCGTCCAGGGCCTTGATCCATGGTGTGTGATGAACGGGGGCCACGTTGCCAGTGAGCGTCGATGGATAGCTGCGGTCGCGATAGGTCAGGATGCCTTCGACCTTGTGGTGCTCCCACTCCTTGAAGAGTTTGGCCACCATGTCGACGTCGAGCCTGGGATAGTCGGTCGCGGACAGCAGGTCGCGAACATACTCGGTCTGGAAATCGATTGCCTGGAATGGATCTTCCAGCGCCTCTTCCAATGCGACCCACTTGTTGATGTCGTTGGCCTGCACGTCGTAGCCGGGCAGCTTGATGCGGCTAAGCACAACGTCGCGCGCGTACCACGCTTGCGCGTCGAACATATTGAACGTGTAGTACTGATCCTGCATGCCGATGTACATCAGCTTGGGATTGGCCCACCAGAAGATGCCCTTGTAGATCTGCGGCGGGTAGAGGCGGTTGCGCGTCTTGAGCCGCAGGGACTCGTCCAAGAACGGAAAGTGGTGCAGGTAGCCAGTGCAGAGAACGATGGCGTCGACATCCTGGCTGGAGCCATCCTTGAAATAGGCGGTCTTGCCTTCGACTTTTTGCAGCAGCTCGACTTCCTTGCAGCCTTCCGGCCAGTTGAAGCCCATGGGTTTCGTGCGCCAGGAAAAGGTGACCGACTTGGCGCCGTACTTGTGGCATTGGATACCGATGTCTTCGGCCGAATAGCTGGCGCCGATCAGCAGAACGTTCTTGCCGGCGAATTCGTCGGCGGCGCGGAAGTCATGGGCATGCAGAACGCGGCCAGGAAACTTTGACAGACCAGGGAAGTCTGGAACATTCGGCGTGGAGAAGTGACCGCAGGCGACGATGACGTAATCGAATTCCGATGAGGATACGGCGTTGGCCTGCAGGTCTTTCACCCAAACAGTGAATTTCTGACTCTTGGTGCAGTACGTGACGTTCTTTACCGAGTGATTGAACTTCATGTACTTGCGCACGCCGCTTTTCTCGACGCGACCGGCGATGTAGTCATGCAGCACGGCGCGGGGTGGATACGACGGGATGAGCCGGCCAAAGTGCTCCTCGAAGGAGTAGTCGGCGAACTCAAGGCATTCCTTCGGGCCGTTGGACCAGAGGTAGCGGTACATGGAGCCATGGACCGGCTCGCCGAACTCGTCTAGGCCAGTGCGCCAGGTATAGTTCCACAGACCGCCCCAGTTGCTCTGCTTTTCGTAGCAGACGAGTTCGGGAATCTCCGCGCCCTTGTTCCTGGCGCTCTCGAAGGCGCGAAGTGCGGCCAGACCGCTGGGTCCGGCTCCGACAATGGCGATACGTTGCGACATCGAGATCTCCTTGTGTACGTGCGTATCCCTTTGCGGACGGTCCGTTGCTACTCCGGCCAGACACCGGGTGACGTCGGAGCGCCGTCGTCGTATTTGGCGAGCCAATCGATGGTCATCTGCTGATAGCGGGTCAGGCCCTTGTAGGCGGCGAGTTCGGGAGGCAGCGACTTCAATACGCGATGCAGACGACGAGCCCATTTCGGGATTGTGGCGACTTCGCGCATCTTGATCAGATAGCCGCGGATCGAGAAGACGATGGCGTTGGAGCGTGGCAGACGCCACAGCGCCTGCAACTCGACGCGGAGATGCACCTTGTCGCCGACATTCTCCGGCGTGACTGTGGTGCGGTCGACGCCCCACTTGTGATAATTTTCCGGCGAGGTATCTAGCCGCGGGTTGATCGTCATCGTCCAGTTGAGGCGTCGCACGGGGCGGCCAATCTGCATGGCGAGCAGGAACTTTAGCGCGCGATCGAAAATGCCGATCTCGTGTGCCAGCGGCACCGGGGCATGCCATTCCTTGAAGCTCATGCCGATGTCGAAATCGAGCGACCAGTCGGCCTGCGATGTCACCATGCCGGAATCCATCCACAGGTCGCCGTCGCGCTGATCGAGAATGCAAAAATCGCCCTGGCACTGGCGCGTGATGTACTCCATCGGCGGGTAGGGCAATGTCGCGGTGTCGCCGAAACTGAATTCGTCGTCGATGCCCAGCGGGCGGTTGATCCAGTGCCACGCGTCGCCGTTGCGCGTCAGGGTGAAGTGCTCGGGATAGGCCTCCGACATGGACGTCATGAGGAGCTCGACGAGGTCCCACTCGGCGGTCAGCATATGCGGCAGCGACTGGCAGCGTAGCGGGTCTTCGGCGAGCACGAGCGCGCGGTCCTTCATGTCGGCGACGTAGTGCTCGTCGACATCGATCGGGAACTCGTAGGCCGAGTCCTTCGGGCCGGGGGTATGCGGTTCGATGTTCACCGCATACATGTATTTGTCTTCATGGAACGGGAACGGAAAATGGCGGATGGCCGCCGGGCTATTGTAGAACGTGAAGTCGCCGCGATAGGTCTCGTCCTTAAACATCAAGCCCATGATCAGGCCTCTCCTTCGTTAGAGATCGAGCACGAGCCGCGCGCCATCGAAGCGCGAGACGCAGATCATCATCTTCCTGCCGGATGCTTTTTCGTCATCCGACAAGAAGTGGTCGTTGTGCCGGATGACGCCGTCCGCCGACAGGACGGCCGTTTCGCATTGACCGCAGGCACCACCACGGCACAAGAACTGCGGTTCGATGCCGGCCGCTTCGATGGCCTCCAGCACGCTTTCGCGCGGACCGACGTCAATGGTGCGCTTCGATCTTGCGAGTTCAACGGCGAAAGCCTTGCCGGGCGGCGGCGCGGCGAAACGCTCATAGTGCACGTTCTCATCCGGCCAGCCGGCTTCACGCGCCGTCTTCAACACCCAGTCGATCATGGCGGCGGGGCCGCAGACGTAGAGGTGCGTTCCAAGTGGTTGGCCGTCGAGAAGGCGAGTCAGCGGCAGAATCTGGTTCGTATCGTCGAAATAAGTATGGACGCGATGGCCATAGTGGCTTTGCAGCAGTTTCCAGTAGGCTCCGGTGTCGCGGCTGCGCATGCAATAGTGCAGCTGGAAATCCTGGCCTTCGCGGTCGAGCTGCGCCGTCATTGCCATGAACGGCGTGATACCGATGCCGCCGGCAATGAGGATGTGACGACGTGCCCGGCGGTCTATCGGGAACAGGTTGATTGGCGCGGTGATGGTGATTTCGGTGCCTTCGTGCACGCTATCGTGAATCAGTGCCGAGCCGCCGCGCGAGTCCGGCACGCGGAGAACGCTTATCTGGTAGGCCGAGGGATCAAAGGGCGAACCCATCAAGGAGTAGGGGTTGCGCACGTGACGGGGGCCGTCGGTGTAGTGCACGATGGTATGGGCTCCACCGGAGAAGTCGGGCAGCACGGTCGACGTCACCGGCACGAGCCTCAGCCGCTTGATCGCCGGGGTGACGGCCTCGGCCTCGGCCACGCGGACGCGAATTTCGGCGGGTGCAGTCATGCGTACAGCTCTTCAACGGGAGGAACGTCGCCGGGAACCTCGGCGTCGACGCGGACGCCCTGGAATGCGCCCAGCCGCCGGGAATAGTGGTCGCGCACGAACAGGGTGAGCCCACAGTGGGCGCAGGTGAATGGACTGGCGGTAACGTTCTCGGTCAGACCTTTACAATGCACGCACTGGACGCGCCGCCTGGCCGAGCCGCGGTGTTCGGTAAAGACCGACTTGTGATCGACGCCAACGGCCAGCGTTTCCTGCAGTACGGATCCGATGAAGGGTTCGGTGCCCGCGGCGTAAATGCGCGTGCCCATGGTGGCCGTGGCGAGGACGCCTTTCAGGCGAAACATCGCCGTGGGAATGCTGGGAAGCACCCATAGCGACTTGGGCTGGAGGGCTTCGAGCTTCGCCTCGTAGGCCGGATCGGCGTCGCAGAGACAGAAGAGAATGACGGCGCGCGAGAAGAAGCCAGCAGGGGCCGTTTTGGCGAGGTCGAGAACGGCGACCGCGCCTTCGCCTTCGCAAAGGATGAGATTGAACTTCGCGTAAGGGTCCGCGGAGAGACCGGGATACCTTGGCCGGCTTAGCATAGGTTCAGTCATCGTCTCCTCAAGGTCGGCAAACTCGAAGATGGACAGTGTAGAAATAAATCGGGAGCGAGACACGTATGTCTCGCTCCCGATGCTTTGCTAGCCAGGAAGCTGGAAAAACCAGTTCGATACCAGCACGACGATGAGGCCGGCCAGCAGCGTCAGGTAAGGCAGCATTCCGGCCTTGCGGACTTTCAGATCCGCGGTGGTGACGTTCAGGTCCGAAAGCATGTGGGGAGGGAACACACCCTTGTCCTGGATGTAGTGACGGAAGAAGAACACGGGGATGATGAGCGAAGCGGCGATCAAGCCGGCCCACAGAGCCATCGGGTTCCAGACCTTCGCGCCGGCGCCCATGAACATGGCGTTGACGAAAGCGAAGATGGTGCCCAGCACCAGAAGGATCGTGGGCGCCCTATACGGCCGTTCGACGTGGCCGTTGTCGATGCGATGGATCCAACCGGAGTTGAGGTTGAGGAAGTTGAAGATGATGTAACAGCAGTTCGACACCGCGAGGATGAAGAAGTAGCTGGTGGCATCGGCCGCCGCGATGGCGAGGAGGAACAGGTTGAACACCAGATCCGTCCACATGGCCCGCGTGGGCGCGCCATGCTCGTTGACGTGGCTGAGGTACTTCGGAAGCCAGCCGTCGATCGAACCCTGATAGAGCGTGCGCGACGTACCAGCCATTGCCGTCATGATGGCGAGGATCAACGCGAGGATCATCAACATGACGAAGATGGAGGTGACGAAGCCGCCGCCGCCGACCATGTTGCCCATGGCCTCGGCAACGCCCGAGCCATCGACGATCGGCGTGGCCAGCATGCCCTCAAGGCCAAGTACGCCCTGGAACGAGAAGGGTACCAGGATGTACACCAGCAGGCAGAGCATGCCGGAGTAGAAGATCGCCTTGAAGGTGTCCGACTTCGGATTCTTGAACTCGCGGGTATAGCAGACGGCGGTCTCGAAGCCGTAGGTCGACCAGGCGGCGATGAACATGCCGCCGAGCACCAACGTCCAGCCGCCGATGTCCCATGCACCCATTTCGGGGGCATAGGCAGCCTTGAGCGGCGCCAGGGGCGTGTAGTTGTCCCAGTTGATCTGGCCGGTGATGATGGGGACGACGCCGACGATCAACATCGGAATGATGACGATCAGGCCGACGACTTTTTGAACGTTGGCGGTACCGAGAATGCCGCGATGCTGGATCGCGAAGGTCATCAGCATCAGCAGAACGCCGATGAAGAAAACCGCATTCAGCGAGAAGCTGACGGGGCCAAGGGCATGCGAGAACAGCGTCCAAGTGCGGATGGTCGGTGTCAGTGCCGAGATGCCGTCTGCGGAAAGCAGGGCGGCGACCGCATCATTCGCGGTCTTGCCGGCGTTGGCGGCCAGCCATTCGACGACGCGTGGGCTATCGGCAGCTATCGATGCGGCGTTGGCCTTCACCCACTCGACGACAGCCGGTGAATCGGCGCCGGGAATCGGTGCCAAGGCGTTCAAGATGTAGGCTGCAGCAATCGACGTTCCGAGGGACAGCACAGGCGTCCAGGCGACCCAGTTACACCACACTGAAAGCGGGGCGATGATCTTGGAATAGCGCACCCACGCGGCTGCGCCGTAGATCGAGGCGCCGCCAGACTTGCCGGGAAAAAGACCGGCGATTTCAGCGTAGGTGAAGGACTGAATGATGCCCATGAGCATCGAGACGGCCCATACAAGAAAGGCGACCTTGCCGCTCGTTCCGGCAATGCCGCCAATCGAAAAGAGGACCAGTGGTGGGACGCCGCTGGCGACCCAAAATGCGCCTCGCCAATCTATGGCTCTATGTAAAGTCGTTGATCCGTCTACTTCCAGAGTTCCCTGCGCGACGCTCATCCGGCACCCCCGATGATGGCTTGATCCACTATAATTCAGTAGCCGCCGCGCAATGCTTAGTTTGAGCTCGATCACCCAGTTTCCGCGCGACACGGCTGCGCTCATATCAGCCGCTTGCACGAGCTAATCGCAAGCCCAATGCGAAGTCAATAAACTTACTTCGCAGGAAATCTATTTGCATAATATTGGTGCAGATATCGTGCGAGTTGCTGCTCAGCAGGCAGTGTTTGGCCGAGATTTGATCAGCTGAACAACTTCGCGCTGCTTGCTGCGGAGCAGCATGCCGCTGCATCTTCTTTCAATTGCCGGGCTGTGCATCCGCCACGAGGGCAGGCTTGTCGCGGTAAAGGTCCGGCAGCAGGCGTTTCAGACCAGCGACCTTTGGCGCGTCGTTGATGACGATGTAGGGATACGTGGGATTGAGTGCCATGAAGTCCTGGTGATGTGCTTCGGCGGCGTAGAAGGCGTGGTCCGGTTCGATTTTGGTAACGATGGCGGCATCGAAGACGCGGGCGGCGTTCAGCTGGGCGATGTAGGACTTGGCGATGCGCGCCTGCTCGGGATTGGCCGGAAATATTGCCGAGCGATATTGCGTGCCGCTATCAGGCCCCTGGCGGTTGAGCTGGGTCGGGTCGTGCGCGACGGAGAAGTAGATCTGCAGGATCTTGCCGAAGCTGATCTTGCGCGGGTCGTAGGTCACTTGCACAGCCTCGGCATGGCCGGTGCGGCCGGTGCCGACCATTTCATAGACGGCGGTGCTTTTTTCGCCGCCGGCATATCCGGAGACAGCATTGGTCACGCCGACTGTGTGTTGGAAGACTCCCTGCACGCCCCAGAAGCATCCACCGGCTAGAACGGCGGTCTCGGTCGCGGGGGCGGTGCCTGCTGCGACAATGTCGGCGGCCGGTGGGGGAATGGCGCGTACTTCTTCGGCACTGCAGCGCGTGACCGCGAGGGCGAGGCCCACCGCTGCAAGCGTGGCGAGGAACGCCGGGCGACCCAACCAAGCCGCGGCACCGGAGGACAAGTTCGATTGCATCTGCGTCATGGCGATCTCTCCGTTCAGCCGAACGTGAAGGCGAAAGCTTGTACCCCGGGGTCGAGGAACCTGATCTCGAAGGTGCGGTCGGCGATGTCGCCGGCCTGGCGCACGAGCTGATAGAGGCGCTGGCCGTTGACGACACCTTCGCCGTTGGCGTCGACGTCCATGCCGCGGTTGTCGCCGGGCGGTTTGCCGTCAATGGTTACGCGGAAGCGGACCGGCTTGGCGTCAGTGGAAGCCAGCACCAGGTGCAGGTCACGTGCGTGAAAGCGATAGACGATGCTGCCGTCCTTCTCGTTCAGGGCGGCGTGCTCACCGCCAATCGTCCAATTGCCGGTGAGGCCCCACTCGTTGAGCCGTGGCGAGGGAGTCTGGTAGGTGGCCGGCTGGTTCTGCAAGGCGCCGCCGGCCGAGATGAAATTCTCGGCGCGCTCGTAGCCGACGTAGGTTTCTGGCGACTTGACGGTCTCCGACGAGGTCGCCTGCACGCCGGATGCCTCGACCGCGACGGGTTTGTCGCCGTCCAGCTTCTGTCCAGCTTCGGTGAGGAGTTGTCGGATGACTTCCTCGGAGCGCTGATCGTCGCCTTCGCCGAAGTGGTGGTGGCGAATGCGTCCCTGGGCATCGATGAAGTAGTGCGCCGGCCAATAGCGGTTCTGGTAGGCGCGCCAAATGGCGTAGTCGTTGTCGACAGCGACCGGGTACGTAATATTGAGATCGTCGACGGCCCTGCGGACGTTGGCCGGCACCTTCTCGAAGGCAAACTCCGGCGTGTGCACGCCAATCACTACTAGACCCTTGTCCTTGTATTTCTCGGCCCAGGCGCGAACGTAGGGGATCGTGCGCAAGCAGTTGATGCAGGAGTAGGTCCAGAAATCGACGAGCACGACTTTGCCCTTGAGGCCATCAAGCGTCAATTCGGGGGAGTTCAACCAAGCTGTGGCGCCACTGATGGGAGGCGCGACGCCTTCGACGGCCAGTCCGCCGCTGTTGTCGTCAGTCTTACCCCTCATGGCCATTGCGGGACCTTGCATGGCCGGACCCTGCATCGCCGGACCCTGCATTGCTGGACCACCTGACATCATCGCTGGGCCGCCCTGCATGGCGCCACCGCTCATGGCGGTCGATTTGCGATCCGGATGCAGGCGATCGAGCAGCTTCTGTTCGACTGATGCGGTCGTGGCCAGCGACAGGCGCGTCAGCAGGCCCGTGTCCAGCCCGAAGAAGATGGCGATGACGGCGGCCAGCACGGTGGCGCCAAGGCCGCGACGAACCCATTCGCCGGCGCCGAGGGACCGTTTCATGGCCGTAAAGACCTTGCCGCCGACGAGCAGCGCCAACGCCAGCGACGTGGCGGCACCCGCCGCGTAGGCCAACAGCAGCAGCGATGTTTGGATGTTGGCGCCCTGCAACGCGGCACCCGTCAGCACCAGGCCAAGGATGGGTCCGGCGCACGGCGCCCAGAGCAGGCCGGTCGCGACGCCGAGAAGTAGCGATGGAAAGACCGCGCCGCGGCCGCCCGCAGCATCAGCTGTGTGGGAAAGTCGATTGCCGGCTTGGACCAGCGGTCGCGTGAGCCGTTCAGACAGAGAGGGAAACAACAGAGCGAGGCCGAATACGAACAACAGGGCCAGCGCGGCATATCGGCCGTACTCGTTGGCCGTCACCGCCCAGCCACCGCCGACCGCGGCCAGTGTGGCGACGGCCGCAAACGTCAGTGCCATGCCGGCCAGCATCGGCAGGCCGCTCCGCAGGAACGAACGGTCGGCGCGGGCGAAGAGGAACGGCAGCACCGGCAGGATGCAGGGACTGACGATGGTCAGCACGCCGCCGAGATATGCGATGAGAAAAAGAAGCATCTACCTCAACTCTGGCCGTCGACAGGTTTGAATTTCATGGCCACGCCGTTCATGCAGTAGCGCAGGCCGGTGGGCTTGGGCCCGTCGTCGAAGACGTGGCCGAGATGACCGCCGCAGCGCCGGCAGTTGACCGCGGTGCGCGTCATTCCGAGGCTCGCGTCCTGCTCGGTCACCACAGCCTTGTCAAGTGGAGCCCAGAAGCTCGGCCAGCCGGTTCCGCTTTCGAACTTGGTGGTGGATGAGAAAAGGGGAAGGTCGCAGCCGGCGCAGGTGAAGTCGCCACGCCGCTTCTCCTTCAGGAGCGGACTGGTGAAGGGGTGCTCGGTGCCGGACTTGCGAAGGACATCGAACTGCTCGGGGGTGAGCAGTTTGCGCCACTCGTCTTCGGTGTGGCTCACCTCAAAGGCTTCAGCGGCGTCGGCGTGTCCGGCCCAACGACCGGACGTCGCGGCGGCCAGAGCTATGGCGGAAGCCGATAGGAACACGCGTCTTGAGAGCATTCGCTCCTCCCTGGCAGCATTCGTTCTTGCTGCATATACGAACAGCGTGCCGAAAAGTTACAGGCAAGGATGGGCGATTGTTGGCGCCAAGTGCCGGTGGCACCAGGTGTTACAAAGTTTTAAGGCGGCGCGTCGCGCTAGATTCAGCGCCTGGGGCCGTGCCAAGGTTCGATTGCTGCAAACAAGCCAATCCCGTACAAAAGCGCGCGCAGGATCAATCCTTCAGGCGCATGATGGGCGGCCGGGGCGGGTTTTCGCCATCGGGCTTTTGCAGGTGTCTGGAGGCAACGACCGCCTCGACGCGGTTGCGTGCGCTCAATTTCTGCAACACGCCGCTCATGTAGTGCTTCACAGTCTTTTCGCTGAGATCAAGCTTGCGCGCGATCTCCTTGTTGGTCATTCCCTGCGCAACGCCTTCCAGGATCTGCTCCTCGCGTGCACTGAGATCATGGCCGGCTTCATTGGGTGCGGCTGCGCGGGGGCCCTGATGCGGCAGGGCCAGCAGCCGGGCGGCGAACTCAGGGGTGATATAGGTCTCGCCGGAGGCGACACTACGAATCGTGCGCACGAGATCGGGACCGCTGATGCCCTTGAGGATGTATCCGCGCACACCAGCTTCGAGTGCTGCGGTCACGTCTTCCTGGCGTTCCGACACCGTGAGGAACAGTAGCCTGATCCCCGGCATGGCGGTGCCGATGTGGCGAACGGCGGCGAGGCCACCGCCGGGCATGTTGACGTCCAAAAGCATGATGTGAGGCTGCAACTCCTCGGCGATACGGATGGCGTCGGCGGCGCTGCCACCGGAAGCCACAACGTCGAAGTCAGGCTCCCGGTTCAAGGTCATGGCGATGCCATCCCGCATCAGGGGATGGTCGTCGACAACGGCGAGGCGAATCTTTTCAGTCATGTATTGCCTTCACGGGAATTGTCATTGCAACCTTGGTGCCTTGCCCAAGGACTGAAAGAATCTCGATGCTGCCGCCGATGGACTCGAGCCGGTGGCGCAACCCCGCAAGGCCGAGAGCATCGTCTCGATCGCGAAGGGTTTCCGCCTGGAAGCCGGGGCCCTCGTCACTTACGACGAGATGTATGAAATTTTTCTCCGCGTGCGCCAGCACGTGCTGGCCACGTGCATCGGCATGGTGAAAGGCGTTGTTAAGGCCCTCCTGGAGACACCTGAACAGGCACGTGCGGGCCGACAGGCCAACGGCGTCGGGCATCGGCTCGATATCTCGGTTGACGGAGGTGCGCGTCCAGCGCTCGTGATTGGCGATCGCGTAGTCAATGGTAGCCGCAGCTGAAAGGTGCTCGAGGTGGGGCAACGACAGGCCGGACGAGATCGTGCGGATCTCGGCAAGAGCATCCTGCGTGACAGAGCGGATGGCATCGAGCGTTGGTGGTCCCTGTTGGGGCGGGCTGGTCGGTGTGCCAGGAGCGAGTTCGTCGAGACGCAACAATGCCAGGCTCAACAGTTGGGCCGGTCCGTCGTGAAGGTCCGCGCCGACGCGGCGCATCAGCTTATCGGAAACCATGTGGCTGCTTTGATGCGCATGTGTGAGGCGGGCGCGCAGCAGTTCGTTCTGCTTCAGGAGGCGGGCCTGTTCCGAGACCTTGGCCTGCAGCGCCTGTTGCTGATCGTATATCAGCGTGCTGCCGCGATGCACGATACCGAAAAGCAGCGACAGCATTCCCAACGTCAAGAGGCCGACGACGAGCCAGCTATGCTGACGCGCGATCGTAAACTCGCGTCTGAGAATCGATGCATCCTGAAAGAACTGGGCGACCGCAATCACTCGGTTGTTCGCCTCGTCGTGCAGCGGCGCATAAACCTCGAATACGGGCACGCCACCTGTCTTGTCGTCCAGCGGTTCGAAATCGTGGGCGTCATCGAAATGGGCGACAACGCGTCCTGACAATGCCGTCGTCAATTCGGCAGATTGCTTGGTTTTGCCGCTTTTTTCGCCGCGTGAGGAATAGATAATTGTGCCATCCGGCAAAAAGATCTTGATCTCCAGAATACCGTGGCGAGACGTCGGGTCGACGTAGCTGCCAAGCGCGCTTTTGGATGCCTCCGAAAGGGGTGTCTGTGCAGCGAGCTCTTTCTCGTAAGTTCTGATGACGCGCTCCATGTAATGAGCGGACGCCGAGGCTGCGGGGTCGACGACGCTTTTTCTGATGCGGCCGTCAACCCAGGCGCCGATATGCAGCATCGCGGTGCAAATCACGAAAATCGATGCGATCAGATAGCGCGTCGAAAGTGTGTGACGGGCCCAATTGTCCGAAACGCGGCGTAAGACCAAGGTCGGATGCCAATGGGCCCATGGTCTGAACCAGCCTTGGACCAGAGGACGTAGAGATCGCCGGACGTGGTGCCCTACTGCATGATCGGTCATCTTACTAACGTTCGATTAATGAATGTCTCAAACTGCAGACGAGCTGTTCGGCGCTACTGAGCGGGTGGGCTGTGAAAGTCGGTTAATTTATTTTGCGTGAGTAGTGCGTAATGAACATCGATTTAAAGCCCAGAGTGCCAGCACTCCGCAAGCGCTATCAGTCCAAAAAGACTACTCAGATCACTGATCGTGCTTTTTGGACAGAACATTTTTTGAAGTGGGCGGCTCGAACTGCATCGGCCCGCACCGGCTTCGATCACGCACCAATGGCAATTCCGACCGAGGATCCGTCCTGCGTATTTGCGTGGGCGACGAAGCGACTGACCTGCAGCTGACCTGAGTTTCGACGCGGCTGCGCAAGAGCCGCCACGACAACATCGCGTGTAACGGGAGCGTAAAATGACTGCATTCGCCGTAACCCAGGCCGATCTCCAGTTCATCCTCGATCAGATCAAGATCGCTGAGCAGCACGCGAACGGTACGCCGTTGAGCACACTCATTCCCGATCCACATGTGCCATGGGGCCTGCGTACGGTGGACGGCACGTACAATAACATCGTCGGTGGGCGTGAGCTCTGGGGTGCAGCCGATCAGGCCATGCCACGGCTGTTGGATCCGAGCTTCAGAGATGACGCTGACGGCGACAGCATGGTGTTCGGCCCGGGGCCACCCCCAGTGACCAACACAAACTACAATTCCACTACTGACGTGGCGGACGCGGATCCGCGCATCATATCGAACCTCATCGTCGATATGAGCATCAACAACCCGGCGGCGATTGCGGCGTTCAAGAACAACGCGCTCGCCATGGCGGCGTTCGAGGCGAAATACGGCGAGGGCGCCAAGCCACTCGGGCCGAATGATGCCCCGGTTCCTGGCGGCGTCCTGCTGACGAACGAAGACCTGGCGTCGATCCCGAACATTTCGCCCGACGACGGCATCTCCGCGCCTTTCAACGGCTGGATGACGTTCTTCGGCCAGTTCTTTGACCACGGTCTGGATCTGATCTCCAAGGGTGGCGCCGGAACGGTCTACGTGCCGCTGCAGGCGGACGATCCGCTGGTTACCCATGGTCCAGACGGCATCGCAGGCACCGGTGACGAGGTCGGGCCAAACACGCGGTTCATGGTGCTGACGCGCGCGACGCCGGTCGATGGCCCGGGTGCCGACGGCATTCTGGTGGACAACCCGAATACGGCCGTCAACGAGGCCGCCGACAACACGCATCACGAGCAACGCAATACCACGACGCCGTTCGTCGATCAGAACCAGACCTATACCTCGCACGCTTCGCACCAGCTGTTCTTGCGCGAGTACAAGAATGGACCGGACGGCAAGCCGCTTGCCACCGGCCATCTGCTGGACGGTGGTCCAAACCAGCTGCCGACATGGGGGGACATCAAGGCGCAGGCTGCCAGCATGCTCGGCATCCAGCTGACCGATGCCGACGTTCTCAACATTCCGCTGCTGCGGACCGATCCCTACGGAGAGTTCATCCGCGGGCCGAATGGCTATCCGCAACTCGTCCTGGGTCTGGGCGCAGACGGCATTCCCAACACCGCTGACGATATCGTCATCGAGGGCAATCCTGCGGCTCCGGTCAATACCTTTACGGCCAGCATCACGGTCGGGACGACAACCTATACCGGGGCCGTCCGTATCGGGCACGCGTTCCTGGACGACATCGCCAACGCCGCCAGTCCGGTCGATTCGCAGACCGGCGCGTTCAAGGCGCCGGATGCCGATGGCTCGATCAATGCGACGATCGTTATCACCAACGACAGTTTCGAAGCGGATTCGACGACCGAGGGAGACCCGGGCGTCATCGCTAACCCGACGCTGGGCAACTATACGACAAGTGCACCGCAAGGCTGGCAGATCTCCGGCGGCGGTGGCGGCGGCGTCTATAGTCCGACCGCGGCAGCAATCGCCGCAACGGGTCACGCCGGCGGCAAAGTCGCCTATCTGCAAGGCGGCGCGACGCTTTCAAAGGACACCGGCGTCGAGATCGAGACCGGCAAGGTCTATCGGCTGACGTTCAATCTCGGCGACCGTCTGGATCAGGATTTCACGGGCGGGACGGCACGGCTGGTCAGCAGCGATGGCACGGTACTGGCTACGCTGAACCTCACAGCGCCGGCGGCGAACGGCACCTGGGCCGCCAGGACGATTACTTCTGGTCCTGCCCCTGCAGGCGTCGATGGCCAGGAACTCAGAATCGAGATCATCAATACCGGCGGGCAGCAGTTCCTGATCGACAACGTCAAGGTCTCGCACCCGACGACGACCTACGACAACGAGTTGCTCGACGCGCACTACATTACCGGCGACGGTCGCGGCAACGAGAACATCGGCCTGACCGCCGTGCACCACATCTTCCACTCCGAGCACAATCGCCAGGTGGAAGCGCAGAAGTTGACCGTGCTGCAGAGCGGCGACCGCGCGTTCATCAACGAGTGGCTGTCGACAGATCTGGCCCCGGGTCAAGCCCTGCCGACAAGCTTTGCTGAGGCGCAGGCGCTGGCCGCCCAGTTGACGACAGCGAATGCGTGGGACGGCGAACGTCTGTTCCAGGCCGCACGTTTCGCCACGGAAATGCAGTACCAGCATCTCGTGTTCGAAGAGTTTGCGCGCAAGATCCAGCCGGAAATCGACATTTTCGTCTTCAACAACATCACGGACGTCAATCCGGCGATTTTCGCCGAGTTCGCCAATACCGTCTATCGCTTCGGCCATTCGATGCTGACGGACGGCATGCCGCGCCTTGGTCCCGATGGTGAGCCTCTCGCCAACGAACTGGGTCTTGTCGAGGCGTTCCTCAATCCCCTTGCTTTCGACGACAACGGTACGATGTCGCACGACGAGGCAGCTGCCGCCATCGTGCGCGGTATGGTGGTCGAGCACGGCAACGCGATCGACGAGTTCATCGTTAGCTCGTTGCGCAACAACCTGCTGGGCCTGCCGCTCGACCTTGCGACGCTCAACATCGCGCGCGGGCGTGACACCGGCATGCCGACGCTGAACGAAGCGCGCCAGCAACTCTACGCGGCGTCGGGTTCGACGTTCCTGGAACCCTACGACAATTGGGTGGAGTTCGCGCAGAACATCAAGAATCCCGCGTCCGTCATCAACTTCATCGCCGCCTACGGCACGCATCCGTCGATCCCTGAGGACGGTACGCTGCAGCAGAAGCGCGACGCGGCGACCGCACTCGTCATGGGTGTGGCGACCGGATCAGCTGTCGTTCCGCTGGATCGCCACCAGTTTTTGACTGGTACGGGCGATTGGGCGGGTGTGGAGACCGGTCTCAACAACATCGATCTGTGGATCGGCGGCCTGGCGGAAAAGATCCTGCCGTTCGGCGGCATGCTGGGCTCCACGTTCAATGCCGTGTTCGAGCTGCAGATGGAGAACCTGCAGGACGGCGACCGCCTGTATTATCTCACGCGTACGCAGGGTCAGAACCTGCTGACATCGCTGGAGCAGAACTCGTTCGCCAAGCTGATCATGGCGAACACCGACCTGTCGCTGCCGGGCGCGGATGGTATCCGCGGCACGGCGGACGACGAGGTGCCGCGCCACATCGGCGTCGACGCGTTCGCACTTTACGACTTCACGCTTGAAATCAATGCGGCCAACCAAGCGGACTACAATGGTGCGGCGGCGGGCAAGGATCCGTCCGGGATCGATCCCGTCCTCGAAGGCTTGGGGCTCGGCAAGGTTCAGCGCGACAATCCGAATACCGTTCTCGACGAGAGTCCGGCTGATACGTCCGCCGACCAGAGCGGCGCGACAGGGCACTACCTGCGGTTCACCGGTGGCGAGCATATCGTGGTTGGCGGCACGCAGGGTAACGACACCATCATCACCGACTTCGGTGACGACGGCATCTGGGGCGATGCTGGCGACGACCGGATCGAGTCGGGTGCGGGCGTCGATCTCGTCAACGGTGGCATGGGTAACGACATCATCACCGATACCGGCGACGTGACGGACTTCCTCAAAGGTGATGAAGGGGACGACGTCATCGCGTCATCGGGCGGCATCGGCGACATCCTGATGGGCGGTTCGGGCCAGGACGTCATCTATGCGGGCGTCGACAGCACGGAAGTCTTTGCCGGCGCCGGCAATGACTTCGTCCTTGGCGGCGAAGGCGTCGACAATCTCCTCGGCAACGAAGGGGACGACTGGATCGAGGGCGCCGGTGGTTTCGACACCATCTCGGGCGACAACTCCGACCTGTTCTTCGACAGCACGATCAAAGGCCACGACGTTATGTTCTCGGGTAACGAGGAACAGGATTTCGACGCCGAATCCGGCGACGACATCATGGTCCAGGGCGAGAGCGTGATCCGCAACGAAGGCATGTTCGGCTTCGACTGGGCGATCTACAAGGGCATGGCATTTGGAGCGGATGCGGACTTGCGCACACCGATCTTCACGACCGAGCAGGACGACATTCTGCGCAACCGCTTCGACAAGGTGGAAGCCATGTCGGGCTGGGAGCACAACGACCGGCTGCTTGGTGACGATCGTGTCGAGGGCGTACCAGATGCGGGTGCCATCACGGCGACGACGGAAGGCGTCTTCTTCAACGACGAACTGACGCAGTCGGGCGTTGATCGGATCGCCGGCCTGCGCCAACTCCTCGGCCTGGCAGCCAATCCGTCCGGAGCCGATACTGTCGCCTTTACCGGCGGCAACATCCTGCTCGGCGGCGGCGGTAGCGATACGCTGCAGGGCAACGGCGGTAACGACGTGCTCGACGGCGATCAGTGGCTGAACGTGCGCATCCGCCTGACGGCGGCGGGTCAAGACAATACGGCTGCCAATCAGATCGCAACTGTCGACAGTTTGAAACACATTTTCACTGCAGCCGACGGCGTTCCTGCCTGGGTCGGCAAGTCGCTGTTCGAGCTGCTGGTCTCACGAACAGTCGTGCCGAACCAACTGCATATCGTGCGCGAGATTCTCGACGCGGGGCCGACATCGGCACATCCTGGTACGGGCCTGCCTACGATCGACGTCGACACGGCGGTGTTTCGCGGCAGCAGGGCCGAGTACACCGTGACGCAAATCGACGCCAATTCCTGGCGAGTCGAACACGTCACAAACGCTGATCCTGAGGATGGTGAAGCCAACGACGGTGTCGACATCGTTCACAATATCGAACGGCTGCAGTTTGCGGATCAGGTGCAAATCCTCGTTCCCGTCAACAACGCCGAGCCGGTAGGCAACGCGAGCATTTCCGGCATTGCTCAGTTCGGCCGTCTGCTGACGCTGAACACGACGACCACGCCCCAGGGACAAGTCATCCTGACCGGCGTCACGGACGCGGACAATCCGGGCGGCCTCGTTACAGGCCCGTTCGAGATCGAATGGCAAATCGAGGAAGAGCCGGGCATCTTTGTGGATACCGGTTTCCGCGGCCCCGGCTTCACGCCGCCGTTCGACGGTGAGTTCGATACTGAGGCACCTCCTCGGGTGAGGGCGATCGTTCGCTATAACGACGTCGCCGGCGTGCCGCACTCCGTCGTCGCACTGCCGACGGCGCCGCTGCTGCCTCCGTTCAATATTACGGCTACACCGGCGGACGACATTCTTGCCGGTGACGAGAACGCGAACACGATCGACGGCCTGGCAGGGAACGACATCATCTTCGGTCTTGGCGGCAACGACGTTCTTATCGGCGGCATCGGCGACGACGAGATCTTCGGCGGCGATGGAGCGGACCGGATCACGGGCGGTGCCGGCAACGACATTCTCGATGGTGGCGGTCTCGCCGGCGAACTGGATCGGGCCATATTTGTCGGGCCCCGCGCGAACTACACCTTTGAAGTCAACGCCGAAGGCGAGATCGAGGTCGTCAACAACATCACGGGCGAAGAAGACATCGTGCGCAATTTCGAGCGCTTTGTCTTCGACGACCAGACTTTGACGATCGCGCAGGTGCAGGCTCTGCTGCCTCTGCTGCCGACGGAGGGCCCAGACGTTCTCAACGGTACGGCTGCGAACGAGGACATCATCGGCCTTGGAGGCGACGATATCATCAATGCCGGCGGTGGGGCCGACGAAGTGTCCGGCGGAACTGGGAACGACACTATCAACGGCGAAGCCGGTGCCGACATCCTGAACGGCGATGAAGGCAACGACATCATCGATGGCGGCAATGGCGCCGATACCATCACCGGTGGAGCCGGCAACGACACGATCGCCGGTGGGGCCGGGAATGACACAGCGATCTTCCTCGGTCCGGTCACGAACTTCGTGTTGGGCAGCACCGCGACAGAAATCACCGTCACGGATGCGACCGGCGCGGAAGGCACCGACACGTTGACGGCTGTCGAAACACTGCAGTTTGCCGGGACCAGTTTTGCGGTCGTGACCGGGGGCAACGGTGCGCAGACCCTCAGTGGCGGTGCCAACTCGCAGGCCATCTTCGGTCTCAACGGTGGCGATACGCTGAACGGCAATGCCGGAGACGACCTGCTCGTTGGCGGTGCCGGCAACGACACGATAAGCGGAGGCGCCGACAACGACACGATCTTCTGGTCAGTGGGCGATGGCCGCGACTTTATGGATGGCAACGGCGGCACGGATACCGTGAAGATCGCGGGGTCCGCGAATGTCGCAGAAACCTTCCGGATCTACTCTCGGACAGAGGCGCTTGCGGCCGGTCTCAACAGCATCAATGGCAATACCGAGATCGTCATTACCCGCAACGGGACGAACAACGCGTCGATCATTGCCGAACTCGACAACGTTGAAGAGATCATCATCAATGGTCTCGGCGGTGGCGACACTTTCCTGCCGATCGGGTCGTTCGCGGGCACGAGCCTGGCGACAAGCACGATTACGCTGGAAGGCTCGACGGGCAACGACACGATCGACATATCGGCGTTGCAGTCGGCGCACCGCGTCGTTTTCAAATCTCATGGTGGCAACGATACCATCGTCGGCACGCTGCGTGCGCAGGACGTGGTGGAATTGGTCGAGGGGTCGTCGTTGGCGGACTATGCGCTGACCAACAACGCCAACGGGACCAAGACGTTCTCGAACGGGACACACTCGGTCACGTTCTCAGGGGCGACGCCGCCGCAGTTCGTGAACGGCAGCTCCCCGAACGATGACGACGACGAGCCCGATGATGATGAGGACAACCACTCCGGTGGCGACGACGATGATGACGACGATGACGCACCGGGCCAGAATGCGGGCGGTGGCAGCGGTTCGGGTTCGGGCAGCGGATCAGGATCGGGTAGCGGATCAGGTTCAGGCAGCGGTTCCGGGTCGGGTAGCGGCAACGGTTCGGGCAGCGGCTCGGGGTCGGGCAACGGCAACGGTTCGGGCAGCGGCTCGGGGTCAGGCAACGGCAACGGTTCGGGCAATGGATCAGGGTCCGGTACCGGGAACAGCGTCCTGCCCTACGTCGTATACCTCGGCACGAGCGGCAACGACGTTGGTGTCGGCGGCGACACGAATGACATCCTGTCGGGCAGTGCCGGCGACGATACGTTGTTTGGCGGGTATGGTGACGACAGCCTGACAGGCGGCGACGGCGACGATCAGGTGTTTGCCGGTGGTGGAGCCGACGTCGTGCTTGGCAACGACGGCGACGACACGCTCTTCGCGGAAGCCGGTGATGACACCGTGCTCGGCGGCAAGGGCAACGACCAGATCTTTGGCGGAGACGGCAACGACCGCATCTTCGGCGATCAAGGGCGCGACATCATCGACGGCGGCAGTGGCAACGATATCTTCCACGCGACGCTGAACGACGGCGACGACGTGTTCATCGGCGGTGCCGGCTCAGACACCATAGACTACCAAGCCATCACGGCGGCGCTAACGGTCACTCTGGACGCCGCCGGCTCGGGCACGGCGCAGAGTTCGCAGTCGGGGGTCGATGTCCTCAACGGCATCGAGAACGTCAGGGGCGGCGCCGGCAACGACACGTTCACGGTGTCCAGCGTCGAGCACAACCTGCTCAACGGCGGAGGAGGCAACGACACGTTCGTGTTCACCTCGGCGGCGGCGGCGAATGGCGATACGATCGAAGGCTTCTCGCCCGGCGATACGATCGACCTCAGGCCGTTCATGCCGGTTCTTGATAACAACGACTTCATCGACAACGCGGCCACGTTCAGTGCCAGCGGTCAGGTGCGCTTCACGATCGACGGCACCGATACGCTGGTGGAAGGCAACACGGACGACGACCAATCCGTCGAATTCTCGATCCGCATCATCGGTCGCGTCGGGCTGACAGGGAACGACTTCGCTTAATCATTCGCGACCTGGCCGGGTGGCAAATTCTCCCGGTCCCTGCAAAGAAACGCCGTAGGGGAACGTGATGCGCAAGAAGCCGGTCAAAAAGCTGTTCACGAAAAGGCGCACGCCGTTCGGCGAACTGGGAAGTCTCAAGGGGATCTTGATTTTCCTGTTCGTCGTGTCCGGCGTGGTCAACGTGCTGGCGCTGACCGGTTCGTTCTACATGCTGCAGATCTACGATCGCGCATTGACGAGCCAGAGCATTCCCACGCTGCTGGCGCTCTCGACGCTGGCGATCGGTCTCTATCTCTTCCAGGGCGTCCTGGACGTGAGCCGGTCGCAGATCATGGTTCGGCTGGGTGCGAAGCTGGACTTCCAGTTGGCGCCGTTGGCGCACAAGGTGGCGATCGATATGCCGCGCTACGGCTTCTCGTCTGCGGAGGCGGCCGAGCGCAGCCGCGACGTCGATACGTTGCGGCATTTCATGGGCGGGCAGGGGCCGATGGCCCTGTTCGACATGCCGTGGATGCCGTTGTATCTGGCCTTCGTCTATGCGCTGCATCCGTGGCTGGGCATCCTGACGTTCTGCGGTGCGCTGATCCTGACTACAATGACCGTCATCACCGAGCTCGCCACGCAGCGCCATAGCGCGGCGACGCAGCAGGCGTCGATCGCACGCGCTTCGATCGCGGACTCGCACGCGCGCAATGCCGACGTGATCTACGCGATGGGGTTTGCGGGTCACGCGGTCGCTCGCTTCAACAAGATCAATGCCGAGCATCTGATACTGCAGACCAAGACCAACGGTATCACTGGCACGATGAGCGGTCTGTCGAAGGTGCTGCGCATGATCCTGCAGTCAGCCGTCCTGGGTCTTGGCGCCTATCTGACGATCAAGGGCGACCTGACGGGCGGTGCGATCATCGCGGCTTCGGTTGCATCGGCGCGTGCGCTGGCGCCGGTGGATCTGGCCATCAGCCAGTGGAAGAACGTCGTGGCAGCCCGCCGTAGCTACGGGCGGCTGAGCGATACACTGACAGCACTTGAAGATTCTCCGAGCAAGATCGTCCTGCCGGCCCCGCGCGCCAGTCTCAAGGTCGAGAAGGTGACGGTTGCGGCTCCGAGCACGGGTACGGTCGTGCTGAGCGATCTGTCGCTCGAACTCAAGTCGGGCCAGGCGGCCGGCATCATCGGACCAAGCGGCGGCGGCAAGTCGACGCTCGTGCGCGGACTTACCGGCGTGTGGCCCTTGTTGCGCGGCAACGTGCGTCTCGACGATGCCGACCTCAACCAGTGGCCATCGGATACGCTTGGCCGGCACATCGGCTACCTGCCGCAGGAAGTATCGCTGCTGGATGCAACCGTCAGCGAAAACATTAGCCGGCTGGATCCCAATGCCGATGGCGAGAAGATCCTGGCGGCGGCGCGGGCGGCGGGCGTGCACGAACTCGTGGTGCGGCTACCGCTGGGCTACGAGACGCCTCTGGGTCCGCAGGGCATGGCGCTGTCAGCCGGCCAGCGGCAGCGGATCGCCCTTGCACGGGCGCTCTACGACAACCCGTTCCTCGTGGTGCTCGACGAGCCGAACTCCAACCTAGACGCCGAGGGCGAAGCGGCTCTGACGCAGGCCATTTTGGGCGTGCGGGCCCGCGGCGGCATTGTCATCGTGGTGGCGCATCGGCCGAGCGCACTTGCCGCGGTCGATATGGTCGGCGTGGTGCAGAACGGACGCCTTGCCGCGTTCGGTCCCAAGGACGAGATCGTCGCTGCCCAGCAGCAGACCAAACCGAAGGTCGCTATCGCCTCTCCACTCGCTCCCGCAGCGGCTGAAGCCGCAGGAGGGTTGAAATGCGCAGTATGACGGATCAGACGTCCGGCAAGCATCTCGAACTCAACGACGACGGCACCGCGCGCCGGAAGTATGAGCTTGAGGAGCAGGCTGACGGCAAGATCGTTGTACGCGGTGTGATCGGTTTTGTTCTCGCTAGCACTTTCGTGATGCTCAAGAATGTGCTGTTCGGCGGCACGCCGGCGCAGGCCGCTCCTGCCGTCGCCCAAGGGGACAAGAGCGGCCAGGTGACGGACGGCGACGAGCCGGTGGGGCTCGAGGTCGAGACACAGCAGCAGGGTCATGTGGTCACCGAAGATGACGACATTCCAGCTGCGTTGGGGTCGGGCATTCGTATCGATCTATCCGGCGGCGGCTTGTCGGTGGAGCCGGAACTCGCACCGATACGGTTCGGGCGTGGCAGCGGACGTATCAGTTCCAGCAATGACAACGAACAGCTGTATGGTGCAACGCCGGGTCGCGGCATTGGACTGACGACCGACGGTATCGACGCGACGCGGCTGCAGGCGGGAGGCTCGCACGGTGGCGGTGGCGGTGCAGGGTCGGACGGCTCGTCCGGCGGGCACGGCGGCGGCGATGGTGATGACGGCGACGGCGACGACGATGGGCAGGAAGGTCCGGACGGCGGTAGCGGAGGCGGTTCGAACAATCCCGAGCCGCCGCGCCAGACCAATCGGTTGCCGTTCCTGCTGGGGCCCGTCGTTCTCGTCGGGCTGATGGCCAACGAGGCAAGGGCGCTGTCGTCGGCCGATCTGTTGGCGTTGGCGTCGGATGCCGATGGCGACACCCTGAGCATTCGCAATTTGCGGGCGTCCTCGGGCACGATCGAGCAACGTGCGGACGGCTCTTGGGTATTCATACCGGTCGCCGACGACACGAGCAGCGTGACGTTTACGTATCAAGTGAGTGATGGCAAAGGCAGTGTTGCCCAGACGGCGACGATGGATCTTCTGCCGCGACCAGATTCGGAAGTGCAAGTCGGAACTCAGGGGTCCGAGACAATCGTGGGAACCCCCGGCGCCGATATCATCGATGCGCTCGGCGGGCACGACGTCATCATCGGCCTGGACGGCGACGACATCATCTATGGGGGAGACGGCAACGATCGCATCGTCGCCGGCGACGGCGACGATGTGATCTTTGCTGGCGACGGCGATGACGTCGCCTTCGGCGGCGAGGGCGACGACACCCTTTGGGGCGGCAAGGGCCAGGATCAGCTATTCGGCGAGAAGGGCAACGATACCCTGATCGGCGAAGAGGACGAAGATACGCTGGCAGGTGGCGACGGGAACGATATCGGCATCGGTGGCGAGGGTAACGATACGGTTGCGCTCGACAGTGGCAATGACACGATCATTGCAACTGTCGGCGACGGCGACGACAGCTACCATGGCGGTGACGGTAACGATACCTACAACATCGCGGCTACCTCGGCGGATGCAAATGTCGATCTCGGTGCCGGGACGGCCACGAGTGCGCAGACAGGCAACGATACGCTTGAGGGTATCGAGAATGTCGTCAGCGGCACAGGCGATGACAGAATCACGGGTTCGGATGACGCCAACGTCGTGACGGGCGGGGCCGGTGACGATACCGTGGATACCGGTGCCGGCAACGACACCGTGGTTGCACGCGTCGATGACGGCAACGACAGCTACGACGGCGGGGATGGAGCCGACACCTATGACGCCAGCGGCACCAACGCGGATGCCGTCATCGATCTCTCCGAAGGCAGCGCCAGCAGCTCGGAGATCGGCGACGATACGATCGCCAGTATAGAGAACGTCGTCGGCAGCTGTGGTGATGACGCCATTGTCGGTTCTAATGAGGACAACGTCGTCGAAGGCGGCCTGGGCAACGACACGGTGACGCTCGGGGGAGGCAACGATACGGTCGTTGCGACGTCAAACAGCGGCAATGGCGGCAGCGATAGCGGGCACAGCGATGGCGATGATGGCGACGACCGCTACGACGGTGGCGATGGCGAGGATACCTACGACATCTCCACGACGTCGGCAGATGCACTGATCGACTTGATCGCCCAGAGCGCCAGCAGCCTGGAAGTCGGTGACGATCTGATTTCCAACTTCGAGAACGTCAAAGGCGGTCGCGGCAACGACGTCATCGTTGCTAGCGACGACCGCAACGTCATGGTTGGCGGCGGGGGAGACGATATGTTCGTATTCCATTCGTCGGCGTCGATGGGCCGGGGGCACGGCAGTCGTGACAAGATCATGGACTTTGATGTCGGCGATCGCATCGACATCGATCGCGTGCGTGAGGAGTTCGCCGACGATCTGAGTGACTCGTTTAAGGACCAGGACATTCAGCGTTTCGTGCTGATCGGCCAGCAGGATTCGTTCATGCGGCCGGGAGAGATGAAGATTCGCTACGAGACGCTCGACGACACCACGATCACAGTGCTGGAAGGTAATACGGATTACGATGCCGATTCCGAATTCGAACTTGAGTTCGCGGGGGTGTATCAGCTGACCGACGACGACTTCTATCGAGCAGTTTGAGTTGGGTGAGGTAAGCGCATGACCCTAGACAAGAGCTCTGCCTCCGGCGCAGGAGCCGAACGGATCGCGCTGTCACCAGCGTTCGGCGTCTCCAAGCACATCGTCTTTGCATCGCTGGTGATGGGGTTTCTCGTCATCGGTTGCGGCAGCTGGGCGGCGACGGCCAACCTGTCCGGCGCGGTGATCGCGCCTGGAACCTTCGTGGTCGAACGGAACGTCAAGAAGGTGCAGCACAGCTACGGCGGCATCGTCTCGGAGATCAATGTCCGGAACGGGGACCGTGTGCAAAGCGGTCAGGTTCTGCTGCGGCTGGATGCGACGCAGATCAAGGCCGAACTCGGGATCATCCGCTCGCAGCTGACCGAACTCGTGGCGCGCAGCGCGCGTCTTTCGGCGGAACGCGACAGTCGTGCCGAGATGACGCTGCCGGCGACGTTCGCTGAACAGAGCGCCGATGCGAAAGCTGCCGCGGACGGCGAGTTGCGGCTGTTTCAGGAGAACAAGCGAACCAAGGAAAGCCAGAAGGAGCAGTTGGCGCTGCGAATCTCGCAGCTGAAAGAGGAGATCGTCGGTCTCACCGCGCAGCGGGATGCCAAGAAGACGGAGCTGCACATCATCCAGCGGGAACTGGAGCAGGTGCGGGCACTGGCCAAGAAGTCGCTGACTCCGGTCTCGCGCGTCTATT
Source organism: Hyphomicrobiaceae bacterium (assembly GCA_965279065.1). GTDB lineage: Bacteria > Pseudomonadota > Alphaproteobacteria > Rhizobiales > Hyphomicrobiaceae > JAKAXS01. The sequence continues at coordinate 2,859,509 of OZ257134.1, read as the reverse complement.
CCATGGAGCGGGAGGAGACCCGGCTGGGTGGCGAGCATGGCGGGCTCCTGGCGCAGATTGCACGGGCCAACGGTCAGATCAGCGAGATCAATGTACAGATCATCGCCGTGGACGAAAACCTGCGTGCGCAGGCGCAGAGGGAACTGCGCGGCATCGAGGCAAAGTTGGCGGAGTTGGCGGAACGCGAGGTCGCGAGCAAGGATAAGCTCAATCGCGTCGAACTCCGCGCGCCGCAGGCAGGCGTCGTTCATGAGTTGGTGGCCCATACAGTCGGCGGCGTCATCACCGGCGCGGAACAGGTCATGTTGATCGTGCCGGATGAAGATAGCCTGACGATACAGACGCGCCTGTCGCCAACCGACATCGACCAGGTGACGGTGGGGCGCCAGGCGGTGTTGAAGCTGTCAGCGTTTAACCAGCAGAACACGCCCGAGCTCTACGGGCATGTCGTGCAGGTTTCCGCCGACGTGACGGTCGATCCCAAGAGCGGGCAGAACTACTATGTCGCCCGCATCGAAATGGATGAGAAATCGCGCCACGCAATCGGCGATCTCAAGCTGGTCCCCGGCATGCCGGTGGAGGTGTACATGTCAACCGGCGAGCGGACTGCGCTGTCGTATCTCGCCAAGCCGTTCACCGACCAGATGAGCCGCGCGTTCCGTGAGTGATCGCGGCGTGGCGGATCAAATTCCGTCCAGGTCGGAGGAGAGCGCATATCGCGTGGCGTCGCGCAATCACGCGGTGGCGATTTGGCTGGCGGCCATTGGCGCATCGGTCGGCTTTTACTGGTGGCTCATCGGAACAATGGTGACGTTTGTCACCGGATTGCTGGAACCGTGAGCAAGGCAAGCTTCGTCAGCGGATCAGCCGATCGAAATTCTCGCGGCGGTCGGGCGGGGCGGAGCGCTGAGGGCGCGTCGAGAGATTGAGTTTGTCGCGATACTCTGCTGCGACGTCGTCGATCTGCTGGCGATCCTTGAGCACATGCGGCGTAATGGCGATGAGCAGTTCCGTGCGACGGATGGTGTCGGTCTTGTTCTTGAAGGCGTTGCCGACGTAGGGCAGGTCGCCGAGGAGCGGGATCTGTCCACGTTCACGTTCGGCGCGATCCTGAATCATGCCCGCCAGAACGATGGCCTGCCCGTCCTGGACATTGACGGTCGTCTTGATGCGGCGCTGCTGTATGGTCGGGCTGTCGATGTCGGATGTCGTGGTGCGGACGACGTCGCTGACTTCTTGCTCGATATCCAGGACGATCTTGCCGTTGTCGCTGACGCGCGGCGTGATGCCCAGGATAACGCCGGTGCTGCGGAACGATACGGAATTGACGATCGGCGCGCCGGGTACCTGAATGGCGACCGCGGATTGCGTGGCGATGGGGACTTCGTCGCCGACCTGCAGCGTCGCCTTCTTGTTCTCCATGACCGTCAGCGAGGGTGAGGAGACAATGTTGACGTCCGTCACCGTGCTCAGCGCGTTGACGACGGCGCGGACGTTGGACACGTTGAGGAAGTAGGAGAAGCCGGGGAATGCCGGGTTCACCAGGCCTGTCAAGCTGTCGGTCAGGGTCAGCCGACTGCCGCCCTTCTCCAGGAACCAGCGGACGCCGAACTTCAGTTCGTCGGTCAGCGTCACCTCGGCAATGGTAGATTCGATCAGGACCTGTGTGCCGGCTACGTCGACCGACCGCAACATGTTCTGCATGCGGCGATACTCGGCCGCGGTGGCGGTGATGACGATGGAATTGTTGGCCTCGTCGGCGACGATGGAGATCGCATTCGAGCGATCGTCCGGAGGCAGACCGGAACCAATCGTCGATTTTGGCGCCTGGCCTTCATCGATCGGGGCGTTGGGATCGAGCGGGTTGGCCAGCGCGGCAGAGGCTTGAGGTGCCGGTTGTTGCGGTGACGCCGGCAGCTGCGGAATGCCGGGCTGAGACGGCGACGTAAAGATGGGCTGGTCGGGACCGGGGACGCCTGCTCCGTCGAGGCGCGGATCTAGGATGCCGCCTGTCGCGACGTTGGCGCCCGACTGCTGTGAATTGGACCCCGACGTTCGATACACCTTCTGCAGCAGCTGGGCCACTTCGTTCGCGGGGCGATTTTGCACGTGGTAGACGAAGACGCGTTTCTCCGTGGACGCCGCGGCGAGATCGATGCGCGAGATCCAGGTCTCCGCCTTCTTGAGGTATTCGGGCCGCGAGGTGATCACGAGGACGGACTTGAGGCGGCGGTTAGGAACGAAACGCACGAGCCCCTTCGATGGGCTCTCCTTGTCGTTGGCGAAGATGACATCAAGTTCCTGGGCAATGGCGTCAGGATCAGAGGTCTCGACCGGGAATACGCCGAACGACATGCCGCGCATCCAGTCCACGTCGAATACGCGGACGAGTTCGGTCATCGAGCCAAGTTCGGCTTTCGTGCCGGAAATCAACAGGAGATTGCGGTTCTCGTCGACTCGCAGAACGGCCGCGTTAGGTGCGGCAGACCGCAGGATGCGTTCCATCTCGGCGGCGGCGACGAAACGAAGTGGCACGATTTCGCTCGATACGCCGAGTGAGGCTTCGCGGCTGTCGCCGCGGCGGCGGAATGGAGCGCCGGATGCAGCAGCCTCGGAGCTCGGCACGATCTTGTAGATGCCGCCGTCGGATACGATCGCGATGTTTTCAGCGCGCAACACCGCTTCGAAGATCTCCAACAGTGCGGCCTTGTCCACCGGGTGTGCCGTGCGCAAGGTGATCGTGGCGTTGACCTTGTCGCTGACGATGTACGTCGCGCCGAGCACGTCACCCAGCACGGTCTTTGCGGCTTCGGCCACCGAGGCGTTGGCGAGATTGAGAGTGATGCCGTCCTTTGTCGTCTGGCTCGCGGGGTCGGCCGGAGTGCCACCGGCGACCGGGGGGGTGGAGGGCTGGGCGGTTGCAGGAGCAGGATCGGCCGTGGACTGCGCCGACCATGCGGTGCGCGCGAAGGTTCCGGAGCCCTCGTAGAGGCGATTGGTGTCAGGCGGCTGGGATGCCGGGTTCGACATCGGCGTGCCGGTGGTGCTGGTCGGCAGGGTGGCGCCTTCATGAAGGGGCGGCGTCACGGGGCCAGGCGTCGACAGCTGCTCATAAGGCAACGTGCATCCGGCAAGCCAGACTGCGCCAAGCGCGGTCGTGCACAAACGGAAGGCACGTTTCACGATGAGAACACCTTGGAAATGAATGTTCAACGCAAACGGAACGCGGCAGGCGACATCGCGGTTCTGGACCGCTCACCACAACGCAACGCGAACTCAATGCGGAACTGGTATCGACACCCGACTTAGGCGGGCCGAGGATAACGATGTCAACGGCTGTGCGGATATCTCAACTCAATTCTTACCGATCAACAAGTTTGAGCCTGCGATTGACGGCCGGCTGTGGTGTTCGGGATTCACTTCTGATTCGCAATAGCCGTGGTTCGGAGTTGTTCGTCCGGTGCAACCGAAATCACGTCGGGGTGTCGCCGGCGTACGGGCCTTGAAAGTCATATAGGGGTTTCAGACTAAAGTCCGATCCTGCACGGCCCACAGGCCGTGGCCGCCGGGCCCTACCGCGCGGCATGGCGCGGGTTAGGATGATTAATGCATTATTAATAGCGTGTGGTTGGGATCGATGTATTTATTTCCAAAATCGTCGCGCCGACGCGAGCGCGAAGCGCAAAATGCCCGCACCAATCGGAACGAAATTCGCAAGGCGCTGGCAAATGGCGAGGTCACCAAACGGGACCTCATCAAGTGGGGGCTATTCACCGCTGGTGGCGCGTTGGTGGTCAAGAACGGATTGAGCCCGTTCGCCCGCAGTTCGTTTGCCGCCGAGCCGACCGGGACGCCGCGCACGCCGTTGTTCGGCGCGGGGGCGTTCACGCAGCCCTTCAACCGCGTCAGGGAGGTGCCGGGTCACAAGATCCAGCGCAAGCAGGTCACAAGCAATCGGAACGACGACCTAGCGGTGTTTCTCGATGCCGACGGCACTCCACTCAACCAGCCGGCGGCGAAGCGGCTGTCGTATCACACGGACTTCAATCTGAGGCAGACCGAGCTTGGCAGAAATCCGCTGCTGCTCGACCAGAACACCACCGGCAATCAATTTCGCAATCCGATCACCGAGCGCGGGCCGATGGAGGGTCGGCCTTGGGGCGAAGCGTTCTCGCATCAACGTTGGGACGAGTATTTCCCGAAGGTGGGGCATCTGCTGTTCCTCGGGCAGTGCGAACAGCCCGACCCTGTGCTCGGGCACAAGGGTACCTTTTTCCATCCCAGCATGGCACCGCAGGAGGGCAACTCGGTCTGGACGTACGGCTACGGGCCGTCGTCGTCAGACGAACGCTGCGAGATGCCGCCTTGTCTGGTCAAGCTGCGTTATGGCGAGCCGACGCTGACGCGCGTCTACAATACGTTGCCGGTCGATCGGGCGGCAAACAACGGGTTCGGCGTCAACCAGTCGCAACTGCATTTCCACAACATGCATAACGGCGCGGAGAGCGACGGCGCCGCCAACGTGCACCACTTCCCAGGAACGTTCTACGATTACCGTTGGAGCACGACGCTGGCTCGGCGCGACACGATCAATACCAATGCCACCGACCGGCGGGCGTCAGGCCCCGACGGCAATGGCGGACTGGTGAATGTTCCGGGTGACTTCCGCGAAATCCAGGGCTCGATGTGGGCGCACGACCATCGGTTCTTCTTCACCGCCGAGAATGTCTACAAGGGCAATCTCATGATGTGCAACATGTACAGCGGTCCGGATCGCGGCAACGAGACCTTGTCGGATGGCGTCAATCTGCGGCTGCCGAGCGGCAGCGCGCTCGACTGGGGCAACACGGACTTCGACGTCAACGTCATCTTCTCGGACGGCGCGACCGATCTCGACGGGCAGTATTTCTTCGACATCTTCACCAACGAAGGCTTTCTCGGCGACATGCCGTTGGTGAACTTCGCCTACAAGCCGGTGATGAAAGTGCTGCCGCGGAAGTATCGCTTGCGGTTGATCAATTGCTGCATGTCGCGATTCATCAAGCTGGCGCTGGCGGATCCAAAAGGCAGGAAGTTCCCTGTCACGTTCATTGCCAACGACGGCAACCTGGTGGTCTCTCCATTGGTACTGAACGAACTCGACGAGCAAGGCATCGCCGAACGGTATGACATCATCGTCGACTTCTCCTCGTTCAAGCGAGGCGACAAGCTGCATCTCGTCAACCTGCTGCAGCAGACCAATCCAAACAAGCCGGACAAGGTGCTGTCGATCTCAGATGCCATCAATGGCAAGTCGAATGATCCGTGCGTCGGGTCGGTCCTGCGCTTCGAGATTGTCGCCCAATTGGAAAGCGTCGATGCGCCGGGCGTCATGTTGAACGCAAACGATCCCAGCGTCGTGCCGCCCAATCTCACGGAGCAAATTCCGATTGTATCCCCGGTCAGGACGCGACACGTGGAATTCAAGAAGGGAATCGGCAACTCGAAGGATTCGAACGGGCAATGCACGCCGGACTGCTCGCAAGTCGTGGAATTGTTCCCGTGGATGATACGCGTGAACGGCGAGACGACGAACTCGTTCAATGCCAACCGTATTTCGCTGCTCATTCCGAAGCCGGGCGAGGTGGAGCACTGGACGTACGAAAACGGCGGCGGCGGCTGGGATCATCCGATCCACCTCCACTTCGAAGAAGGTGTGACGATGAGCCGGAGTGGCGCCGGCGGCATTCCCGACACCGAAAAACTGGTGCGCAAAGACGTCTGGCGGTTGCGTCCGGGCGGCAGCGTGAAATTCCAGGTGCAGTTCGGTGAGTACGGCGGTTCGTATGTGAACCATTGCCACAACACGGTGCATGAAGACTTCGCCATGCTGTTGCGGCTGCAGGTGCTCGGCGATCCGTCGAAGGCGAAGGACGCGCTCGATCCGACGAAGTCGGTGATCCGGGGCGAGATCACGGCCACGCCAAATCCCACGCCCGACGGCGTGGTCTATACGACGCCCACCGTGCTGCCGGAGGGTAACCCGACAAAGAAGAGGATCAGCAGCAACGAGAACGAGAGTTCCACGCCTCCCGGTGGGGCTCTCAAAACCTGATAGGCGCAATGGCCGGCGAATCGACGCCGGCCAAAGTTCAACTGGTGCGACTGATGCGTCTGCCGTTCACCGCCCAGGAAATTGCGATCGGTCTGTTCGTTGCCATGGCGACGTTTTGGAGCGTGGCGACGTGGGCCGGTTACCGGCTGATCGGCGAAGCCGACGTCGCGCGGTTCTCGACGTCGCAGGGCGATGCGCGCTGGGGACAAGGCTACATGCCGAACCTGCCCGTGGTCGATCAGGACGGCAATACGTTCCGCTTCTATGATGACCTGATCAAAGACAAGAAGGTGATCGTCAGCTTCATCTTCACGTCGTGCTCGCAGATCTGCCCGCTGGTGACCTCGCGCATGGCGATGTTGCAGGAGCGGCTCGGCGACGCGGTGGGACGCGACTATTTCATGTACTCGATCACGGTCGATCCATTGCACGATGGGCCGCGCGAGCTGAAGCGGCATGCGAATGCCTACAACGTCAAGCCAGGATGGAAATTTCTGACCGGGCGGCCGGAAGATATCCAGGCGATCAACGACAAGCTCGGCGAGCGCAGCACGTTGCTCGGAGATCACCGACAGGACATCCTGATAGGTGACGACAGTATCCAGAACTGGTCGAAGAATTCGGTGTTCGGCGATCTCGATGCGCTCGTTCTCAGCATTCGGACGATGGACCCGACCTTCGATCGCGAGGCGTTGCTGCGCCGGGCGGCCGTTGCCGATCTACAGGCGATAGAGTTGGCGCCGGGCCAGGCGGTGTTCGGCAAAATGTGCGCGTCGTGCCACACGATCGGACTTGGCAAGCGGGTGGGGCCTGATTTGAAAGGAGTGGTGGGCAAACGCGACAAGGACTGGCTTGCGCGATTCATCGCGACTCCGGACAAGATGTTCGCCAGCCGCGATCCCATCGCCTTAGAACTGGCGGATCAGTATCCCGACGTAGAGATGCCCAATCTCGGATTGACGGCGAAGGACGCAGACGACGTCATCTCGTACCTGGAGCTGCAATCGGCAACGCCGTAGCGCTCATTGTGGTGGGGCGTCAGTCTTCTCAGCAGCAGCGCTGCGGTACTTAAGCGGCAGCTCGTAACGGCGACCGTTCGATTCTACGACGGCGACGTCACCGTTGACGGCGTGAAGTTTCAAGCCATCGCGCCGATTGCCGACGGTCAGCCACACGCCCGACGCGTCGTTGCCGGAGCGGATCAGCGCCTGCACGCGACCGTTACCCAAGCGCATGATGCCCCTAAGTTCGAGATGTTCGGCGGACTGCGCTTTCTCCGCCGGTGCTGACTGCGCCGTTTCCTCGACAGGCTTTGGTTGCGGACGGCGCGAGGCGTTGAAGAGTGGGCGCTCGATCGTTTCGGAGACGTCACCTCGCGGCGGTGGTGACGCCAAGGTGATTTCGGCACGCGCGGGAGAGGGCTCAACCACGGCGGACGTCGTTACCGGAGAAATGTCGATGGCAGACTGCAACGAATAGGCATTTGCGGCAATGAGCGTGGCAATACCCGCAAGCATCGCACCTGCGAGTGTCCGACTTGGGGATGCTGGCTCTAGCGGCATGTCATGACCTCGGCGGCATCGCGATGGCGAAGATGTCGAGACGCGCGTCGAGCAGTCCAGCGGCATCTTCGTTTGGGAGGCCGCTGGCCGACGAAGGCACGATCTGCAGCGTGTCGATGAAGAGAGCGGGCTTGTGATCTTCGATGGCGACCAGGACCTTCTGCAGCTTCTCAATCGGTGCGACGATCTGCAACTGGGCGCCGATGAGATGGAGCGACTGGTGTTCGCGCGCTGGAAGCGCGTGCGCGGAGCGGGGCTTGAGGGTGTTCGCGGACAAGATATCGGCGAGTTGCGACTGCAGGGCGGCCTGGCGGATCGATTCACTGTTGCCGCTGATCACCTCGGCAGTGCCGCGAAGCGTCAGGGCCTTAGTTTTTTGCGCCTCGAGATCTGCGTTGTCGCCCTTGACGGTCTTGAGGCGGCCGAGCAGCAGGCGTTCCTGCGCGATCTGTTCCTGCAACGTTGCGACGCGTGACCATACGGGGCCAACGACTAGGGTGGCGACCAGCGCTATCGCGGCGATGGCGAGACTGACGGCGAACAGCTGGCGTGAGGTCTTGGAGAGACGGTGGATCATGTGGCTATTCCACCTCCATCGGGATCGCGCCCGTGGCCAGGGTCTCCTGTGCGTCGGGTTCGGTCGTCTGCTCGGCAACAACGACGTTACGCAGTCGCATGCGAATGCCGAAACGTTCCCTGTTCTGCGGGTCAAGCGTCACAGGTGTCGTCGACTGCGCGTCGACAAAATACGGCGATTGCTCGATCAGGGGCAGCAGCGCGCTCGCAGACGCGGCGACACCGGCGATGTCGACCGATGCACCACGGACTTTGAGCTCGGTGAGCCAGGCCTGGTCCGGTAGGAGGCGCGTCAACTCTTCCATAATTGCCGCCCGGGAAACTTCGGCCTGGCGCAGCGCATTGAACGAAGCAGCCGCGGCAGCGGCTTCGTCGAGTAGGGCGAGCTGTTCGCGCATTGCCTGGACGTCGGGCTTGAGGGTGGCGATTTCAGCTTGCAATTCCGCAAGTGCATGCTCGTGTCGTTGAACGGTCAGATATGCCAACGAGGCGGCTAGAACGACGAGACATGCCGCAAGCGTCTTAAGAACGCGCGCATTGCCGATCGACGCTTGCGCTCCCGGACGATGCTCGATGAGCAACGGTGCGCCGCCGTCAGGATCGTTGCATTCAACGGACGTGAGATGCAGGCCTGCGGTCTCGATATCGGCACGGGCGCGGTCGACGAGGTGACGCTTGATCACGGCGTGACGTACGGATTGCTTCGTGCTGCCTAGTGGCGTCGGCATGATGGTGTGGCCGGAGTAGACTTCCTCGCGCTTGAAGGGTGTGGCGCGCTCCAGATCGAGCGCGAGAATCTGCGCGAAGTTCCGGCTCGCGGCGGTGGGCAGCATGACGGTGCGTGAGAACGCGGCGCGATGCGGAAAACGGATGGTGACGGCTTGCGAAGCTTTGGATTTCGCCAAGTCCGACAGAAGTTGCGGCAAGCCGATCCATTCGTTTTCGGGCGAAGCGGGCACGACGAGCCGGGCGCGATCGCCGTCAATTTCGATGATCGGGCCGGCTTTCGGACGTGGCGCGGCGAAGATGGGAAGATCGGCCAGTTCGCCGCTCCACCAGGAGAAAAAGTCACTAATCGTCCCGGAAATAGCAGTCATTGCGCGACACACCAAAGATCACATTAGTTACTTGTCGTGTTTCGAATGTTACTATTGAAGATCCGGAGTAATATAGTTGTCGTGCGCATTTACGCAGAGGTGGTCGCGACGTCTCGGACCATTCCTAGAATTATATATGGTTCTAAGCTTGGCGGAAACTCAAATGTTGTGGCGAAAACGGCTCAACGGCAATATGCTTGAAGTCAAGAGGCGGACGGCCGGAGATTTCGCGAGCCGTGTTGCGGCCCGTTTTGGATGTGTCATGACGAGTGAAATGAAGCCGTGCTGTGAGCTGGAAAGGATGTCGCGTCATCGTCGTTCGCGAGCGATCAAACGACGTGCGCGGGAGGACGGCTATACGCTGCTCGAGCTTCTCGTCGTGCTCGGCATCCTGGCGCTGGTGGCAACGATCGCCGCGCCGCAGGTACTGCGTTACATGGGGAACGCGCGTACCGAGACGGCGCGAGCGCAGATCTCGGCAATCGCCACCGCGCTCGAACTCTACGCACTCGACAGCGGGCGGTTTCCATCGCAACAGATGGGACTACGCGTGCTCGTCGCGGCGCCGCAGAATGCGCCGGCGTGGAAGGGACCTTACCTGAAGAAGGCGGAAGGGCTGATCGATCCTTGGGGACGGCCTTATCAATATCGCTTTCCCGGCCGCGGCGGACAGCCCGACGTCTTCACGCTCGGCCGTGACAACGCAAGCGGCGGGGCGGCGGAAGACCAAGACGTCTTGAACTGAGACGCGGCTCTACTTCTTCGGCTGCAGTTCCATCCGTTGCACCACGACCTTGGCACGGCCGCCATCACCGACGTACGTCAGTTCGATGGCCTGCGGCAGGTCATTGCCGGTCCAGGTGTCGTGCCAGGCGGCCGGACCCGTGACGGCACCGAAGTAGCGTAGTCCGAATGGATTACCTCGGCGCACGATGACTCGACTGTCGGAGGCTGGCAGGAGATCGCGATTGTCGTTGGTGGTGCGGTATGGCCGCCAGGATAGCTGCACGTGTTCGCTGCCGCTTGCAGCGGCGGCAGCGGCGAGGGTGAAATGATAGAGTCCGCTCTGCTCGCCGTCTGCCAGCATCGGGGCAACGAACGAGACGGTGCGCGGTGCTCCGCTGAAGTTCACCGATTGCAGGCCATCGTCGGTATGCCGCAAGACCGGCATGGCTTGCGAGAGTTTCTGCAAGGTGAAATTGATCGCCGCGTTGTCGACGGCCGTCCTGTCCAAGGCGCCGGCTGTGCGCAGTGCGCGTTGACTTAAATGCAAAGTTCCGGGCAGTGCGGCAACGATCAGTGCCAGAAGCGTGAGGCTGACGAGCATCTCCAGCAACGTGAAGCCGCTGTCGGTGCGTGTGCCAGGGGGGATGTCGTCAGACCGCGTCACGGCATTTTCCCCAACTTCAACGTCTTCAGCTGCAGCGTCTTCTGGGGTGACAGGGCTGTGTCGCGCCAGCGCACTTCCGCTTCCACCCAGTAGAGGCCGGGTGTCGATTGGGTCGGCTCGGTATCTGGGGGCTGGTATTTGCTGGTGCGGACCTGCCAGGAAACGCCCGCCTGTGTGCCTTCTGTAACGGTTCCGTCGGCGAAAGGGATGTCGGTGCCTGCCGAAGCCATGACCGATTTCGCGACCGAAACAGCGCGATTTTCCTGGTCGGCGGCGCGGACGGCACGTGTGCCCGTGGCGAAGCCGCGCTGCACGGAGATCATCACCAGCGCAAACAACCCAAGAGCAACGATGGCTTCCAACAATGTGAAACCGTTGGCGCGGGAGGTCATGGCCGGTGCCCCGGCAAAACGCTCGTGGCCCCGGTCATCCAATCGACAGTGACGACGGCGGTGCTGCGGCCCATCCTCAGCGCGATCTTGCCGCCGCTGCTGCTGCCGTCGGGGCGAAACTGGAAGAGCGCGCGCTGCGGGCCGGAGAACTGCACGTTACGCCCAGCGACATCGACGGCAGCGGCGACTGGGAGACGGCGTAGTCTGCCGTCGCCGGACCAGAAGGTGCGTTTGCCCATGTCGACGGTGACGGAGCGCGTCGTGCCGGTGCGCATGGCGTCGGCTCGCGTGGCGCGCAGTTCGGCTGCGAGACGAACGGCGGCTGTCTGTACTGTGAGCCGTGGTGACAGCGCGGTCAGACGCGGCCAGGCGATGGCCGAGACCAGGGCCAGCACGACCAGCACGACGAGGGCTTCCAGCAGAGTGAAGCCGTCCGTCGCTCGCGATACTGGCGGATGTCGTTTCATCGCAGAGCCAGATCGTTGACGCTGAGGATGGCGCCCATCACGGAGATGATGAGGCTGCCGACGATGGCGCCGATGACGAGGGTTAGCGCCGGTGTCAGCAGCGTGACGAAGCGCTGCATCTGGCGCTGCACGGTGGCTTCATAGATCGATGCCACCCGCATCAGCATCGGCTCAAGCTGACCGGTCTGTTCGCCCACGGCGATCAGACGAAGGGCCAACTCCGAGAACAGCCCCGATCGCTGCAGCGGTTGCGCGAGGGTGCCGCCCTCCTTCAACGCCGCACCGGCGTCGGCAACGGCGTCGCTATAGGCACGGTTGGTCAGGACGCTGCCCGAGATGCGTACTGCATCCAGCATCGGCACGCCGTTGCGGGTCATGGTGGCAAGCGTGCGGGCAAACCGCGCCGTTTCCTTGTTGGCGATCAGGCGGCCGAGCAACGGGAGGCGCAGCAACGCACGATCGAGCATGTTGCGGACAGCGGGCTGCTTCAACACGGCATAGAGGCCGAGCGCGCCGGCGGCGAGCGCGGTCAGGACGATCGGCCAGTTGGCAGTCGTGAAGTCATGCAGCGCGGCGAGGGCTTGCAAGGCAGCCGGCGGCTCGGTGCCGGCGTCCTTGAAAAGCGGCACGACGGCGGGGACCAATACGGCGAGAATGACGCCGACCGTGACCACCGCTGCGATCAGCAGCACCATGGGATAGAGCAGGGCGGAGGCGACCTGCGAGCGCGTTTCGCTGCTGCGCTCGATGAAGTTCGCGAGATCATCGAGCACGTCGCCAAGGGAACCGCTGGCCTCGGCAGCCTCGATCAGCCGCCAATAGTATTCCGGGAAGCTCTGGCCCTGGGCTGCCATAGCGGCCGACAGCGACGCGCCTTCGCGAACGGACTCATGCAGCATGCGCGTGCTGTTTCTGACGCGCGCGGACATCAGCGGCTGCAGGCTGGTGATGCGCAGCGACTCGTCCAACGGCAGGTCCGCCTTGATCAGCGTCGCCAGTTCACGGGTGAGGATGGCGAGACCAGCGAGAGGCAGGGTGGCGCTGGCGAAGACCTCGCGCTCCCACCAGCGCTGCGGCGAACGTGCCGCTTCTTCGGACAGATCTAGCGTCAGCAGGCCGCGCCGGTGCAGCGCCTCGATGCCGGCTTCGCGCGATCCCGTTTCCAGTTCGCCCTCGGTCAGAACGCCCTTATCGTCGTAGGCCTTGTAGCGATAACGGGTCATGGGTCGAACCGGGCGACGCGCAGGACCTCTTCGGGAGACGTTTCGCCCTGCAATGCTTTCACGAGGCCGGCCTGCAGCATGGTGATCATGCCCTGGGACACGGCAAGCTTCTGGATGTCGGCCTCGGACGCGCCGGTCATAACGGCGTCGGCAATTTCGGGCGTCATCGTGAGGAGTTCGTAGACCGTGGTGCGGCCGGAGAAGCCGGTGTTGCGGCACGCAGGGCAGCCAGACGCTCGGCGCAAGGCCGGCGAAACGCTGCCGAGCAGGGTTTCCGCATCAGCACCAGTTGCTTGCAGCATGCGCAGGATGCGCGGCGTGTCGGGCGACGGCTCGGCGCAAGACGCACACAGTTTGCGCACGAGGCGCTGAGCGAGCACGCCTTTGATGGTGGGCGCCAACAGGTAACGCTCCACGCCCATGTCGATCAGGCGGGTCAAGGTGGCGGCGGCGCTGTTGGTGTGGACTGTCGACAGAACGAGGTGGCCCGTCAGTGATGCCTGGATGGCAATCTGCGCGGTTTCCAAATCGCGGATTTCGCCGACCATGACGATATCAGGATCCTGGCGCAGGATGGAGCGCAGGGCGTGGGCGAAGCTCAGGCCGATCTTGGGCTGAACCTGGATCTGATTGACGCCAGGCAGTTGATACTCGATCGGGTCTTCGACGGTGAAGAGCTTGTTGGTGCTGGCGTTGAGCAGGCTCAGGGCGGCATAGAGCGTGGTCGTCTTGCCACTGCCGGTGGGGCCGGTGACGAGAAGGATGCCGTTGGGCTGGCGCAGGAGGCGTTCAAGTTCGGCGTAGGATCCGCCGTGAAAGCCGAGCTTGGGGAAATCCAGTTCCACGCTGCTGCGATCGAGCAGGCGCAAGACGATGCTTTCGCCCCATAGCGTCGGCATGGTCGACACGCGCAGATCGATCTCGCGTCCACGGACATTGATGACGATGCGGCCGTCCTGCGGAAGGCGGCGCTCGGCGATGTTGAGGCGGGCCATGATCTTGATGCGCGAACCGATGGCGGCGCGCATGCCAAGCGGCAGCGTCTCGATCGTGTGCAGGAAGCCATCGACGCGGATGCGCACGCGGACGCTGTCTTCGCGCGGCTCGATATGGACGTCGGAGGCGTTCTCGCCTGCGGCGCGCGTCAGCAGGTCCTGAACAAGACGGATGACGGGGGCTTCGCTCGCCATGTCCTGCAAGCGGCGAACGTCATCGTCGCTGGATGATTCAGGGCCGGCGATGTTGATGGGTGTTGCTGCCGGGAGCGGCGCGGACAAGGACGTCCGTGCGCCGTGGAGAGCATCAAGCAGGCGCAGGATTTGCCCATCGGCGGCGATGCGAATTTCGACGTCGCGTTCGATCAGGTAAGAGATGGCGGAAATGTTGTCGGTGTCGAAGGGATCGGCTACGGCCAGGACCACGGAGGTCCCGTTGTCGGCGACGGGAAGGATGCGGTTGGATTTCAGGAAAGCGAGGTCCAGCCGATCCGGCAAGATCGATACGGCCGGCACCTCATGCGGGGCGAGCAGCGGGATGGCGCAGTAGGACGACAGCGCCTTGGCCAGGGCTTCGTCGGGCAGAAGACCTAGCCGTGTCACGACGAAATCGAAACGTTCGCCGGACTGCTGCTGAGCACGCTGTGCGCGGCGCAGACCCAGTTCATCGACGAAGCCGCACTGCAGCAGAAATGCGCTGAAACGATCGACAAACTCGGGACTGCGAGGGTCGACGTTGGCGGGCCTTGCTGAAAGGTCCGGCTGATCCATTACACGCCTGTAAACTCAATAAACTATGGCGTTCATGATCCAGCTTTCGCAGCTGTCAGGCAACACAAATCGCCGCCGTTTCGGGCGTTCGGCGGCCGTGACAACGAGGCTCAGGGTTAATCATCAAAGGCGCCGCCGGTAGCTATTTGAAGGCACGGCCACGCGGGTCCACATCCTCGTAATAGGGCGCCTGCGGGTAGGCCCAACGTGATCGTTCGCGGCAGTACCGGCGGCCGTCGACCTCCACGTAGCAGTAGCGGCTACAATACAAGCGCTGACGCATCCAGTAGCAGCCGCGGCCCTCCGGACCGGCGTGCGGCGTCTGATAGGGCACGCGATAGCGTCCTTCGGCCTGGGCCTGGCCGGTCCACGCGGCAGGTGTCAGGACGAGCAGCGCGGCGGAGATCAAGGAGACGGTTCTGGTTGTCATCTGCTGGCTCACGGTGTGACGCGGCACGATGGGCAACCGAATCGAACTCTGTTGCGGTAGCGACAGTAGAAGAAGTCGGGTGCTGAAACTAGCAGGGTGGTGGTGTTTCCACGGCGTCGGTGCTGGGGCCGGTGTCGGTACCTATGTCCCAGCCGATGAACCGGGGACGTGGGTTGTCCGGCGACTGAAGGTCGATGGTGGCTTCGCGGACGAATGCGCCGCCGGCATCGGGCCGGGCCGTAATCGAGACCCAATAGTGCCGGCCTTGTGCGGTGCCGCTGAACTCCTCCGGCACTCGATCTTCGAGAATGCTGAAGCCCTTGGCGAAGGGCAAAAGACGCAGGCCCTTGTTCAGGATCACCGTTAGGGCCGCAGGCGTGACCGCGGGGTCCAGTTTCGCAGAGCCGGAGTTGAGCGTCAGATAGGGTGAAATCGTTGCGACGGTGGCAGCATCGAGGCCGAGCACCTGGTGTAGTTCGAGCAACGATTCGAACGGCGCGTTCTTGGGTCCGCGCGGGGCGAGGGCGTCGAGGTAGGCTTGACGTTCGGCGCCTGAAGGGTTCCCCTCGTCATCGGGATCGCGGAAATCGCCGATGCGATCGGCATGGCGAACAGCGGCCTCGACCGGGACGCCGAGGCCCGACATCAGGGCAGCGAGAAGACGAGGATCCGCCAAGTTGACGTTGACCTTGCCGCCGGCATCCTGCACGGCGATTTGCAAGGTGCCGAGTTCGGCGAACCGGCAGGCAAATATGCGGCCGTCGACACCGAAACGGCGTTGCAGACCCGGCCGGCCCCGGTTTGCGGTAAAGAGATAAGCAACGAGGTTGGCGCCCGCGTCCGCCATCATCTGGGCATCAGCTGTGCGCGCGGAACTGGACGCCTCACGGACGTAGCCTTGGACAGAACGCGAGAACGCAGCGGCGACGATCGCCAGGATGGCGATGATCCACAACACCACCACCAGGACGAAGCCGCGCTGATCCCTGAGCTGGCTGCTCATTCCACCAATCCGCTCGATGCCGGAGCCACATGCAGTGTAGCACAGAGGACGAGCGTCGCAGGCATTTGCGCGACGTGGTTACCGGCTGCTTCGCGGTGCGGTCTTATGCTGGCTGCTTTGT
This sequence comes from Hyphomicrobiaceae bacterium, assembly GCA_965279065.1. Lineage (GTDB taxonomy): Bacteria > Pseudomonadota > Alphaproteobacteria > Rhizobiales > Hyphomicrobiaceae > JAKAXS01. The sequence goes on along the minus strand of OZ257134.1, from coordinate 2,843,388 downwards.
TTGGATGAAGCGCCGCCAGAATAGGGCCAGAACAACGATCGCCAGCGATAGCGAGTGCGTCACCAGCACGAGCTGCGGCCGATCCGCATAGTTCACCTTGACGAAGTGCTCCAGGAAGGCGGGATCGAAGCGGCTCGGCTTGCCATACCAGACGGCGTACTGATTGATCATGGCATCGAGCAGCAAGTATGTGTTGCTGATCGCGTTGCCGTTGATCCAGCAGAACAGCGCAACGCCTGCGGCGGCCATAACTTTGGCGACAAAGTTCATGTTCTCCACGACGCTGTCGTAGATGAACAGCAGTGCGAAGATCGCGATCTCCACGCTGACGAAGAATTGCCAGAGAAAGTCGATCTGCTGGCGCGTGTTGACGATGGCTTTGAGCAGCGCGGCTTCTTCGATCATCGGCGTGGTCCCATCCGTATCCTGGAGACCACCTACCACGAAAAAGCGTCAGGCAACTACAGCTCATGGCTTTCGGCGGCATTAGTCTGGGCGCGCTGGAATTGGAATTGCCGGTGCGAAGGTTCGGTCCCAGTCGCGCCAGCCATCAATGCCGTCCGGGTACCAGTAGAGGGAGGTGAAACCGAGGGCGGCAATCCGCTGCACGGCATTCCATCCCATCCAGCAATCCGACTGGCAATAGACGATGATTGCGCGCGTCTTGTCGCCGTCCGTCAGGCGGTCGAGGTTGTCGATCAGATAGCGTGTGAGCCGGGCGTCGATGCGGCCGCGGCCGACGTCGGGCAGCCAGGTTGAGCCGGGAATGTTCTCATGCCGCTTCGTGGCCCACTCGCCCGTCTCAGCGATGAGGCCTGCGCCCTCCGAGGGCATGACGTCGAGCAGGATGGCTTTGCGGTCCCCTAGCAGCCCATCGATTTCGTCGATGCCGACACGCTTGCCGCCGGGGACCTCGGCCGGCACAGGCGACCGGTAGCGTGCGATGCGGTAGCCCGTTGCCGCATCGAAGTCGGCTGGCCCACCTTCGCCGGCGAATGCCAGTGGCGGCAAGGCAACGGCGAGCCAGACCGCCAATGTGCCAAGCAGGCAGCGCTTGATGGGACGCAGGGCCGCGCCCCGACGAGAGCGGCCAACCGTGACGTCGCTCGATGTTCCGTTGGCGGTGGACAGTAGTTCTCCTCCGAGTTGGCTGCCGATGCAGACGCGTTGGCCGACGAGGAGATTACTAGACACGGCATGGTCGCAGTGTCGACCACGGCGACACGGTTAGTGAGTTGCAGGAGATATTTTCCTATTCTGGAGTACTATATCGCTTCGCTACCTCCTGCGGTAGCTTGCCTGCCAAGACTGTGCCGGGACACCGCGGCTAGGAGTTGAATCGATGCGCCGATTGCTGCCGTTCGTACTCTGCCTCGTGTCCGCGGGGGCCGCGATTGCCGCCGAACCGGCAAAAGATCCGCTCGAGTCGCCGGTGTGGGCATCGGTTCAATCCAAGTATTTCGGCGATGCTCCGGTCGTGTTCGACGATCGGGTCAAGGTGAGTGTGCCCTCCATCGTGGAGAACCAGGCACAGGTGCCGATCACGGCGGATGCCCGTGCCCTGCAAGGCGTGAAGAAGCTTGTGGTCGTCGCCGACCTCAATCCGATCCAGCATGTGCTGACGCTGTCGCCGGACAAGGCGGCGGCCTACGTCGCCTTTCGCATGAAGGTCGAGCAAGGCACTCCGGTTCGGGCTGCGGCGCAGACCGAGGACGGCGTCTGGCATGTCGGCGGCGCGTATCTGTCCGCTGCGGGTGGCGGCTGCTCGGCACCTGCGCTGGCGCGTGGCGATGCCGACTGGTCGACGACGGTAGGGCAGACGCACGGCAAGGTGTTTCGCCAGCCGGACGGTTCGGCGCGCGTGCGGTTGCGTATTCGCCATCCTATGGACACCGGCCTCGCCCGCAACAACGATCCGGCCTATTTCATCGAGAAACTGCAGATGCGGTCTGTCTCAGGCGATCCACTCGCGACACTGGAGATGTTCGAGCCGGTCAGTGAGGATCCGACCGTCACACTGATGTTGCGCCTGCCGCTGGCGGATACGCATGTGGACGTGGAAGGTCGCGACAACAACGGTGGCATATATCGTTCGAGTATGCCGGCCGGTGGCCAGAGTTGAATGCGATATCGTACGGAATTCTCGCGGCGCCAGGCACTGGCTGCGATTGCCGGAACGGCGGTAGCACCGTACGTCGCCGCGTTCGGGCTCGAAGCCTCGCCGTTGACCTACGATCTGAAGCCGAAGCCTATCGTTGACGGCATCTGGCTCGTTGCCGGCGCGCAGGAAGCCATCACCAGGAGCAATGGCGGGGCGATCGCCAACAGCGCCATTCTCGATACGGATGCTGGCGCTGTAATCATCGATACCGGGCCGTCGTTGCGCTACGGAGAGGCGCTGGCGGCGCTTGCTCGCGCGTTGACGAAGAAAGAGATCGCGCGCGTCTACATCACGCACTTTCATCCAGACCACATGTTCGGCAATCAAGCGTTCGCACCAGACGTCGTCGCGTCGAGCCAGGGCGTCATCGACGGAATCAAGACCATGGGCGCGGCCTTTGCCGATTCCATGTATTTCGCGGCGGGCGACTGGATGCGCGGTACGGAACCGAGGCAGCCGGGTCATGTGCTGTCGGGGGAACCGGAAGACTTCGGCGATCGTCGGTTGCGCCCGCTCCTGATGCGCGGCCATACGGACAGCGACGTCGCCATTTTCGACGAGACCAGCGGCGTTCTGTTTGCCGGTGATCTGGTGTTCCTGGATCGCGCGCCGACGACGCCACACGCCGATATCGAGCGATGGCGGATCACCCTGGCAACGTTGGGCGGTATCCCGCATGGACTGCTCGTTCCCGGCCACGGTCCCGCCGAGCCTGGCGAACGCGGCATCGTGCAGACGCGACGCTGGCTGGAAACTATCGAGCCGCAGATCAAAGACGCGTTCGACAGGGGGCTGGACATCGCGGAGACAACGGCGTTGCCGTTGCCGGAGTGGACAGAGACGATCGCATTGGCGCGCTACGAGTATGAGCGGTCGGTGATGCATCTCTATCCCAAGCTCGAAGCGTCGCGCTGGCCGCGGGTCGACGGAAAAGACGGCTGACGAGGCGGTCCGGCTGTCGCTCCTTCTAGGGGATGCGGGGTGCTAAGTCCCGGAGTGGTGGTGCATTTGGCGATGGCATCGGCGCGGGGCTAGGCGGACGCGACGCGGCCATCAATTCCTTGCCATTCACGTGCATCATGAACTGGCGCCGGCCGGCAAGAGTTCCACTCTGGACGAATTGCAAAGCGAGAGGATGAGCAATGGCCAAGAACACCATCTGCGTGTGGTACGATAAGGAGGCGGAAGCCGCTGCCCGCTTCTACGCCGCCACGTTTCCCGACAGCTCGGTAGGTGCCGTCATGCGCGCGCCAAGTGACTATCCATCCGGAAAAGAGGGAGATGTGCTGGTCGTGGAATTCACTGTCGCCGGCGTCCCGTGCATCGGGTTGAACGGCGGTCCTGGATGCACGCACAGCAACGCCTTCTCGTTTCAGATCGCCACCGACGACCAGCAAGAGACCGACCGGTACTGGAATGCAATCGTCGGTAACGGCGGACAGGAAAGCGCGTGTGGCTGGTGCAAGGACAAGTGGGGCGTGTCCTGGCAAATCACGCCGCGTGTCCTGACCGAAGCACTGGCTGCCGGTGGCGAACAGGCTAAGAGAGCGTTCGTCGCAATGATGGACATGGGGAAGATCGACGTCGCTGCGATAGAGGCGGCACGACGCGGCTAGTGAGGAACGGAGGATGCCGATCGCGGTTGGCGCCGCCAAATGGTCGCCGAACGAGGTCTGCTTGTGAGGCAATGCAGCCGTCACGTCAGACACACCGACTAGGAAAAGGGGCGCGCCAGCCGCCTGCTGTCAGCGTGCGTCGGCATGACGCGTCTGCACCGGAGATCGCGATTCCGGAGACAACACCCATAGCACTAGGGCGACAACCAGCAACGCGGGCACATCACCAACGAGGTGTCCGTGTTCGCTGCTGTCGCCGATCGCCTGAACGGCCATTATGCCGGCGTGCACGACGCTCGACCAAATCGTGAATGAGATCACACTGCGATAGGCGGAGGGGTTCCGCGAGGCGGCGATCAGGAAAACGCCTAGCACAGCGTAAATCCCGCAAATCATCTGCAGGTAGTACAACCCCTCGCCGCCGTGCCACACCCAGCCCGCGGGCCACACCAGCCCAAGCGGGTAGACAAGAAAGAAGATCACGCCGAACAGCATGAGCGCGACTTTCAGGAGGTCTTCGCGTGTTTCGAATTTCATTGGCGCGTTCCCCTTCTCCTTGATAACGGGCCGGAAAGTGCGGCTCGAGTTGAGCTGTCGAGGTTGACGATCCTACATCCTTCTCTTGGCGCGCGAAACGCGACTACAAGGTCACGCTCAGGCTTGATGAGAGGCGCGGTAGGGATTAAGAGCGCAGTCACTGAAACTGTGCATCCCAGGCATGAGGCGCAAACCGTCCTGTTATCGATACTCATCATCGACGAGAACCGCATTCGTGCTTCGGTGATCGAAGCCGGGCTGCGGGAGGCTGGCTACGACCGGCTGACGGTCGTGCACGACGTGACGGGGATAGCGCGGCGGATCGCCGAGCTGGAGCCGGACGTGATCGTGATCGACCTCGGTAACCCAAACCGCGACATGCTGGAAAACATGTTCCAGCTCTCGCGAGTGGTAAAGCGGCCCATCGCCATGTTTGTCGATCAGTCCGACCAGGCCTCCATCGAGGCAGCTGTGGATGCCGGCGTCTCGGCCTACGTGGTTGACGGCCTCAAGCAGGAGCGGGTGAAGCCGATCCTGGACATGGCGATCAGCCGTTTCAATGCGTTCTCCAAGATGGCGCGGGAGCTCGACGACGTCCGCTCGGAGCTGGAAAGCCGGAAGGTGATCGATCGCGCCAAAGGCATTCTGATGAAGACACGCGGACTGTCGGAACCGAACGCCTACGCGCTCTTGCGTAAGACGGCGATGAACCAGAACCGAAAGATATCTGAGATCGCCGAAAGCCTCATAACCGCTGCAGGATTGCTCGCGCCGCCGGAGGAGGACTGATCATGGCCGACAGGCATCAGATCACGGCCGGCTTCATGATGCTGTTGGACGCCGCAGTTCTCGTTTCGGCGAGGGAGAAGGGCTTTGCTGCGGCGCAAGGAGTTGACCTCACGCTTGTTCGGGAAACCTCATGGGCCAATATTCGAGATCGCTTGGCCGTCGGGCACTTTCAGGTGGCGCACGCGCTGGCCCCGATGCCGATCGCGTGCAATCTCGGACTGACGCCGCTGGCTGCGCCGACGATTGCGCCGATGGCGTTGGGGCTCGGCGGCAATGCGGTCACCGTGTCGGGTGCCATTTGGCAATCGATGGCGGGCCAGGGAGCCAAGTCAGATCTCGATCCCACGCGTACTGGCCGGGCGCTGAAGTCGGTCGTGGCGGAGCGCGTAGCGAACGGCAAGCCGCTGCTTCGGTTCGCGGTCGTTCACCCGCATTCGGGTCACAACTACGAACTGCGATACTGGCTGGCAGCCTGTGGCATCGATCCGGCACGCGACGTCGAGATCGTCATCGTGCCACCGCCGCTGATGCCCGACGCATTGGCGAGCGGGAACATCGATGGTCTGTGCGTGGGTGAACCGTGGAACACGGCCTGCGCACGTCTCGGCCACGGCCACATTGCAACGGTGAAGGCTGCCATCTGGCGGTCGAGTCCGGAAAAGGTGCTCAGTGCCGATGCGCGTTGGGCCGAGGCGCACCCTGAAGCCTTAGCGTCCTTATTGCGGTGTCTATGCCTGTCGGCCCAATGGTGCGCCGAGCCGGGCAATCACGCAGAGCTGGCGCACATCCTGTCCGGTCCGAGCTATCTTGCGCGCCCAGCAGACTGGATGCTCCCGGCACTGTCCGGATTGTTGAAGGTCGATGGGTCGACTGTTGTGTGTGTGGACGACTTCTTTATTCCCTTCGCGAAGGCCGCAACATTCCCGTGGAAGAGCCACGCGCTGTGGTTCTATTCGCAAATGGTGCGTTGGGGGCAGGTGCGGCACACGCCGGGCAACGTTGCCATCGCGCGCGAGACGTATCGGCCCGACCTTTATCGGGCGGCGCTCAAGCCCCTCGGCATTGCCCTTCCCGTCGCGAATGCGAAGGTGGAAGGCGCGCTGCAAACGGCGACGCCGGTTGGATCAGCAGGAGCTAGCCTGACTTTGGGACCTGACGGTTTCTTTGACGGCGGCCGGTTCGATCCTGACGAAATCGACGGATACATCGCGCGGCAACGAAGAGACCTCTAGTTGAGGCGGTCCGGAGCATTGATCCGCTGATCGCTGCATAGAAATTGTGCGATGCACACAAAAACTGCTGAGACTTTGGCCTTGCCTGCAGTTGATCCGATTCCGCTGCTTCGTAGCATCTATATGATTTATAACGTTAAAGTGGAATTCTTAAGTTTGGCACAGATCCTGCTTTCATAGATTTCGAAAGCGCCCAACGATGGGCGCGAAGGCAAAGCTGCCGATCAAGTCACCGTCGCTCCGGGAATGTTCCGGCGGCTTGGGTGGCTTGGCCGGCAGCTTTTTTGTTTTCAGTCGGGATCGCGGCACGCCGCGAATGGGAGCAAAGATGACGGGACTGCAGGCATGGGGTACTTCGCACGACGCCGATCAATCGCGCGCGCTGTGGATGTCGACAATCGCGTTTACGGTGTGCTTCGCTGTGTGGACGATTTTCTCCATCATCGGCGTGCGCATCAAGGATGAACTGGGCCTGACGGAGACGCAGTTCGGGCTGCTTGTTGGCACGCCGATCCTGACGGGCTCGCTGGTGCGCCTAGTGCTCGGCATCTGGACCGACCGTTTCGGCGGGCGCCTCGTCTACACGGCGACGATGTTGACGGCAGCGATTGCAACCGTGCTGCTCGGCTTTGCCACCACCTACACGCAGATGCTGGTCGCGGCTCTGGGCGTCGGTATCGCGGGCGGCTCGTTCGCCGTCGGCGTGGCGTACGTGTCGCGCTTCTATCCCGCCGGCAAGCAGGGCACCGCGCTCGGCATCTTCGGCGTAGGCAACGTCGGCGCGGCGGTAACGAAGTTCGTGGCACCTTTCGTGCTGCTCGCCTGGGGCTGGCAGTCGGTAGCGTTCATCTGGGCGGCTGCGCTCGTCGTCATGGCGGCCGTGTTCTGGTTCGCGACGGCGGATGACCCCGTCATCAAGCAGCGGCGCATCACGGGGGCCGAGCCCAAAAGCTTCATCGCTGAACTGGCGCCGTTGAAGGATATCCGCGTCTGGCGCTTCGCGCTCTACTACTTCTTCGCTTTCGGCGCGTTCGTCGCCCTGGCACTGTGGCTACCGCGCTATCTCATCGGCGTCTACGGTTTCGGCCTGGCGGCGGCCGGCATGATCGGCGCAGCCTATTCGGTTCCGGCCAGCATCTTTCGTGCCTACGGCGGTTACCTCTCGGACCGCATCGGCGCGCGTACGGTGATGTACTGGATGTTTGGCGTCTCGGCTATTGCCACCCTTGTGCTCTCTTTCCCGCCGACGAACTCGGTCATGAAGGGCATCAAGGGTGACGTCGCGTTCCATTTCGAAATTGCACCGGTGGCCTTCATCGTCATCATCTTCGTTCTCGGCTTCTTCATGAGCCTGGGCAAGGCGGCCGTCTACAAACACATCCCGACGTACTACCCCAACAACGTCGGCGCTGTCGGCGGTCTCGTCGGCATGATCGGCGGCCTCGGTGGCTTCGTTCTCCCGATCGCGTTCGGCGCGCTCAATGACCTGACCGGCCTGTGGACCAGTTGCTTCATGCTGCTGTTCGCCATCTGCGTCGGGTCGCTGATCTGGATGCAAGTATCCATTCGGCAAATGGAGCGCGATGGCCGGCAGCCAGCCGCGAGATCCGAGTCTTACGCCTCCGTAGCGGCAGAGTGAGCGGAGCCATCGATATGAGCGAGAAGCTTGTCATCGTCGGCAACGGCATGGCGCCTGGGCGCATGCTGGAGCACCTCTTCGAGAAGGCACCTGGCCACTTCGAGGTCACGATCTTCAACGCGGAGCCGCGGGTCAATTACGACCGCATCATGCTCTCGCCCGTTCTGTCGGGGGAGAAAGACTACGAGCAGATCATCATTCATGGTGACGGCTGGTACATCAAAAACGGCATCACGCTCTACAAGGGCCACAAGATTGTCGCGATCGATCGCGCGACCAAGACGGTCACGTCCGATCGCGGCGTGACAGTGAAATACGACAAGCTCGTGATTGCCACGGGATCGACGCCGTTCATTCTGCCGGTTCCGGGCAACAATCTCGCGGGCGTTCTGAGCTACCGGGATCTCGACGATGTGCAGGCGATGATGCTCGCGGCACAGTCGCGCTCCAAGGCCATCGTGATCGGCGGCGGCTTGCTCGGCCTGGAAGCGGCGGCGGGCCTTGCGATGCAGGGCATGGACGTCACAGTGCTGCACCTGATGCCAACCCTGATGGAACGGCAGCTCGATCCCGCCGCGGGATACTTGTTGCAAAGGGAGCTGGAAAATCGCGGCATCAAGGTGATCTGCAAGGCGAGCACAAAGCGCATTCTGGGCGAACGCAAGGTGGAGGGTGTCGAGCTTGCAGACGGCACTGTGATCCCGTGCACGCTGGTGGTGATGGCAGCAGGTATTCGGCCGAGTGCCTGGCTCGGCAAGAGTGCCGGCCTCGATGTCAACCGCGGCATCGTCGTCGACGATCAGATGCAGACATCGGACCCCGACATCTTCGCCGTGGGCGAATGCGCGGAGGTCGGCGGCCATGTTTATGGCCTCGTGGCGCCTCTGTACGAAATGGCGCGAATTGCCGCCGCCAAAATTGCCGGCGAAGACGTGCCGGGTTTCGTGCATAACGACACACCGACCAAGCTCAAGGTAACGGGCATCGATCTGTTCTCGCTCGGCGACTTCGCCGACGGCGACGACCGGCAGGAGATCGTGCTGCGCGACGCCTCAGCCGGCGTCTACAAGCGCCTCGTCATTAGAGACAACCGCATCATCGGCACCGTGCTGTACGGCGAGACGGCCGACGGCGCCTGGTTCAACGATCTGAAGAAGAAGGGCACCGACATTACGGAGATGCGCGACACGCTCATCTTCGGCCAGGCTTACCAGGGAGGGTCCCCGCTGGACCCTATGGCGGCCGTTGCAGCCTTGCCGGATGAAGCGGAAATCTGTGGCTGCAACGGCGTATGCAAGGGCAAGATCGTCGGCACGATCAAGGCAAAGGGTCTGACGTCGCTCGACGACGTGCGCGCGCACACCAAGGCCTCCGCGTCCTGCGGCTCGTGCACCGGTCTCGTCGAGCAGGTGATGAAGCTGTCGCTGGGCGACAGCTATAATCCGGCTGCCGTGCAGCCGATGTGCAAGTGCACCGATCTCGGTCACGACGACGTGCGCCGCCTGATAATGGCAAAGGGACTGAAGACGATCCCGGCCCTCATGCAGGAGTTGGAGTGGAAGAGCTCGTGCGGCTGCGCCAAGTGCCGGCCGGCCCTGAACTATTACATGGTCGCCAACTGGCCCGGCGAATACGAGGATGATTATCAGTCGCGCTTCATCAACGAGCGTGTACACGCCAACATTCAGAAGGACGGCACCTATTCGGTCGTGCCGCGCATGTGGGGTGGTGTGACGAACGCCAACGAGCTGCGCGCGATTGCCGACGTCGTGGACAAGTTCCAGATTCCGGCGGTGAAGGTCACGGGTGGCCAGCGCATCGACATGCTGGGTGTCAAGAAACAGGATCTGCCCGCTGTATGGGCCGATCTCGGTAAGGCCGGTTTCGTGTCGGGGCACGCCTACGCCAAGGGCCTGCGCACGGTAAAGACGTGCGTTGGTTCCGACTGGTGCCGTTTCGGAACGCAGGACTCAACCGGGCTGGGCATTCGCCTTGAGAAGTTCATGTGGGGGTCTTGGACGCCGGCCAAGGTAAAGCTGGCTGTGTCCGGCTGCCCGCGCAACTGCGCGGAAGCAACGTGCAAAGATATCGGCGTAATCTGCGTCGACAGCGGCTACGAAATCCACTTCGCCGGTGCCGCCGGTCTCGACATCAAGGGTACCGAGGTCCTTGGCCTGGTCAAAACCGAGGACGAGGCCCTCGAGGTGATCGTGGCTCTGACGCAGATGTATCGCGAGCAGGGGCGTTATCTCGAACGCATCTACAAGTGGACCAAACGGGTCGGCATTCCCGAGATTCGCAAACAGGTGCTCGAAGATGCCTCGCGCCGCCGCGAGTACTACGAGCGTTTCGTTCATTCCCAAAAGTTTGCGCAGATCGATCCCTGGTCGGAACGAGTCTCCGGCAAGGACAAGCATGAGTTCAAGCCTATGGCGACAATCGGCATCGCCCAGGCAGCGGAGTGACCCCATGAACTGGACACCCATTGGCAGCATCTCCGACATTCCCCGCCGCGGAGCCCGCTGCGTCAACACTCCGGAAGGCAAGATCGGGGTGTTCCGTACGGCGGAAGACCACGTCTTCGCGATTGAAGATCACTGCCCTCACAAGGGTGGGCCGTTGACACAGGGCATCGTGCATGGGGCGTCCGTGACGTGTCCGTTGCACAACTGGGTCATTTCGCTGGAAACGGGAAAGGCGCTCGGGGCCGACGAGGGCTGCGTTCGCACAATCCCCGTGAAGGTCGATGGCGATCAGTTGTTCATTTCGCTGGAAGCCCTGCGCAGAAAGGCCGCTTGAGGCAAGAATGGAGGAAACGCCAAAGGTCGTAAGAACCACCTGCCCCTATTGCGGGGTGGGTTGTGGCGTACTCGCGGAAGTCGCCGCGGACGGGCAAGTATCAGTTCGCGGAGACCCTGATCACCCTGCGAATTTGGGCAGGCTCTGCTCGAAAGGCTCGGCCCTGGCTGAGACAATCGATCTCGACGGCCGCATGCTCAATCCTGTCGTGAATGGGCGCGACGTCAGCTGGGACCGGGCGCTGGATCTCGTCGCCGCAACGTTCCAGCGCACGATCGCGGAGCACGGGCCGGACTCGGTCGCGTTTTACGTGTCCGGTCAGCTCCTGACCGAAGACTACTACGTCGCCAACAAACTGATGAAGGGCTTCATCGGGTCGGCCAACATCGATACGAATTCGCGCTTGTGCATGGCGTCGTCGGTCGCCGGACATCGGCGCGCGTTCGGAGCCGATACCGTGCCGGGTTGTTACGAAGACCTTGAGCTCGCCGACCTGATCATCCTGGTGGGATCAAACCTCGCCTGGTGCCATCCCGTCATCTATCAGCGCATCGCGGCCGCAAAGGAGAAGCGGCCGCACATGAAGGTCGTGCTGGTCGATCCACGCCGCACGATGACGGCCGACATCGCCGACTTGCATTTGCCGATCGCTGCCGATGGCGATACAGCCCTGTTTGCGGGGCTTCTCAGTTTCCTCGCCGCCAACGACGCGATCGACCAGGACTACATCGACGCACACACCAACGGTTTTGAGGACGCGCTTAGCGCGGCCAAGTTAGCGCCAACGGAGATCGTCCGGCAGACAGGCCTCGATGCAGAAACCCTGCAGGGCTTCTACAGATTGTTTGCCGCGAATGAGAAAACCGTCACCGTCTTCAGCCAGGGCGTAAACCAGTCATCATCCGGCACCGACAAGGTCAACGCCATCATCAACTGCCATCTTGCAACCGGGCGCATCGGCAAGCCCGGCTGCGGTCCGTTCTCGGTCACAGGCCAGCCCAACGCCATGGGCGGCCGCGAGGTTGGCGGTCTCGCCAATATGCTTGCCGCACACATGGAGATCGAAAACTCCGAGCACCGCGATCGCGTCCAGCGCTTCTGGCGGGCGCCACGTGTTGCGGAGCGGTCGGGGCTCAAAGCCGTCGACATGTTTCGCGCGATCGCCGATGGCCGCATCAAGGCGCTGTGGATCATGGCAACGAATCCGGTCGTCTCGATGCCCGATGCCGATCGTGTCGAAGCCGCAATCCAGATGTGTCCCTTCGTCGTCGTGTCGGACGTGATGAGCCAGACGGATACGGTGCGCCATGCTCACGTGCGCCTGCCTGCTACAGCCTGGGGTGAAAAAAGCGGCACGGTCACCAACTCGGAACGGCGCATGTCCCGGCAGCGACCATTCCTGCCAGCACCCGGTCTCGCGAAGCCGGACTGGTGGATCATTTCCGAGGTCGCCAGGCGCATGGGACACGGCGCGGCCTTCGCCTATGACAGTCCGGGAGAGATATTCGCTGAACACGCCCGTCTATCGGCTTTCGAAAACGATGGCACGCGCGACTTCGACATCGGCGCTTTCAGCGGCATCTCGCAGGCGGCATTCGACGACCTCGACCCGGTGCAGTGGCCCCGGTCGACATCTTCTGGCAAGGATCTGACGCGCTACTTCGCCGACGGCCGGTTCTTCACACCAGACGGCCGGGGACGCTTCGTGGCCATCAAGCCGGAGTTGACCAGGCGCACGACAGCCGCATTTCCGTTCGTTCTCAATACGGGGCGCGTGCGTGATCATTGGCACACGATGACACGCACAGGCAAAAGCTCGCGACTGTCGCAACACCTTGCCGAGCCGTTCGTTGAGCTACATCCGTCCGACGCCGACCGACTTGGCGTCGATGATGCAGATATCGTCCGCGTGGAGACCGCACAGGGTGCAATCCTTGTGCGCGCCCTGCGGTCCACCCGCGCCCTTGCCGGTTCGGTATTCGTGCCGATGCATTGGACTAATCAGTTCGCCTCGTCAGCTCGCGTTGACGTTCTGTTTCCGGGCGTGACGGATCCGGTGTCCGGCCAGCCCGCATCGAAACATGCGGCAACGCGTCTCGAACGTTTCGCTGCGGTGAAGTTTGGCTTTGCTGTCCTGCGGACCAAACCCTCAAACCTCCGCGCGGACTACTGGGCGATTGCCAAATGTCGCGGTGGGTGGCGCGTAGAGCTAGCCTTCGGGAAAGATGAGGCCGACTGGCCTGGGTTTGCGGCAGACTTGTTTGCGGGACCGGCTGGTTCGGAGACGAACTCCTACTTCGATCTGAGATCCGGCCAATACCGGATGGCTTGTTTCGATGGTGAGAGCCTCATCGGCGCACTCTATCTGGCGCCCGAGCCGGTCTCCGTATCACGCAGCTGGGCCGTATCCCAGCTGACGGAGATCATGTCGGGCCGATCGCGTCTCGGTATCATCGCCGGACGTCCCGGTCGAGGCAGCGTTGACCGTGGGGCAACGGTGTGCTCCTGTTTCAATGTTGGGGTCAACGACATCGCGGCGGCGTGCGCAAGGGGCTGCGGGACAGTGGCTGCGATCGGCGAAGCAACCAGCGCCGGGACCAACTGCGGCTCGTGCCGATCGGAGATCAAGTCCATCATCGACGCACGGATGCTGCATGCGGCTGAGTGAGTGGCGACGATTGGTGACGTGAACGGACTTCCCCGGTCGCCAACACAAGCGGTCACGAAGGCGGCAATGCGGAGTTTGCGGATGTCCTACAGACGACTGCACCCGTCGCTTCAGGAGCCAAACTTATTGTTTCTGGGAGGCAGGTGTCACCGTCGGCTTCTTCGCAACGGCCGGTTTCTTCGGCTTGGGCTTGGCGGCGGGCGGTGGTGGATCCGAGCCCCAGAAGGAAAACAGGGACGAAAGCGGGGCGGTCTCGCTGACCCCGCCGGTGTAGGCCTGCATCACGGTAACCTTCGTTCCGACTTTCGTGATCGAGGCGAGGTGCACGACATGCTCGTTGGTCAAGCGGAAGCAGCCCGAAGAGTTCGCTCGCCCAACGGTGCGGTCATTGTTCGTGCCGTGGATACGATAGACCGTGTTGCCTAGATAAAGCGCGCGTGCGCCTTGAGGGTTCTTGAGCCCTCCCGATACCGTGATCGGCAAACCGGATATGCGCTGGTGCATCTCAGGCGGCGGTGTCCACGACGGCCAGGGGGCGATACGGCTGATGCGCTCCGTTCCTGTCCAGGTGAAGCCCTCGCGACCGACTGAGATTGGATACTCGTAAGCTCTCTTGTCCGGTAGCACGTAGTAGAGCTTGCGAGCTTGCGTATCGACTATGATGGAGCCGACCTCTTCGTTACGGTCGAAATAAACGATTGGCGGTTTGGCGGGGAGTATGTCGGGCCGTTCGCCCCCGTCCATGTACTTCGGATAAACGATCGGCTCGTAGGATTTGCGGCGGGCAGCGCGCTCGGCTCTCTCCGCCTCCAGCTGCTGCGCATCGCTCTCAGAGGGAGCGTCGGACTGCGCTTGCGCAAGCTCCGAATGCAGAGCGAGGCCGATGACCAATGCCAAACAAGTGGCGCGCAAGTATTTCATCTGCGGTCCGCGACGGTTCCAATCCTCATCCTATTCAACGCTGAATAGTCTACGTGGCTACGCCCACACAAGGTTCGATTGGATCCTGGCCGCTGGCCTCATGATCACTGTTGCAGACCGGCCCCATCTGCAACGGCATTTCTGCCATCCGGCGTCATGGGCTCGCTGTGAGAGCGCACCGCTGCCGATCAATGCACCTTACGTCACAAAAGTTTTGTTCAGCATGGGTAGAAGGCCGAGATTGACGAGAAGTTGCTGGAAATAGCGCCTTCGCCTTCCGCAGCAGTCTAACAATCGAGGTACTATGACACCCAATTTCAAGAATGGTCTAGGCTTGGCTGCGGTTGCAATTGCAGCCGCTTCTATGTCGACCGCAGCCTTCGCGCGCGACGAAATCCGCGTAGTTGGCTCATCAACGGTCTACCCGTTCACGACCACGGTCGCTGAGCATTTCAGTAAAAAAGGCGGCGGCAAAACACCGGTCGTGGAATCAACCGGCACGGGCGGCGGCATCAAGCTGTTCTGCGCCGGAGTCGGCGAGACCACCCCCGACATCGCAAACGCCTCTCGTCCGATGAAGAAGGCCGAATTCGAAGACTGTCAGAAAAACGGCGTCACTGACATTGTGGAGATCAAGGTCGGTCTCGATGGCATTGTTCTCGCGATCGCTAAGAACGGCCCCGAGATCAGCCTGACGCAAGAGGAGATCTTCCTCGCCCTTGCGAAGCAAATTCATGACGAGAACCTGAACTTCATCCCGAACCCTCACAAGATCTGGCAAGACGTCGATCCGTCGCTTCCCGCGACCAAGATCGAGGTCTTCGGTCCCCCGCCGACCTCAGGCACGCGCGACGCATTCCTCGAAAACGTCATGGAAAAGGGCGCTAAGGGGTTCGGCGCGCTCAGGGATATGAAGGACGCCGACGAGAAGAGTGGCACAAAGAACTACGAAGCAGTCTGGAAGTCGCTCCGCCAAGACGGCGCCTACATTGAGGCTGGCGAGGACGACAATCTGATCATTCAAAAGCTTGAGGGTAACCCGAAAGCTATCGGAATTTTCGGCTTCTCGTATCTCCTAGAAAACAAGACGAAAATTAAGAGCATTCTGGTCGGCGGCATTGAAGCCACCTACGAGACCATCGCCAATGGCAAGTATCCGGCCTCGCGCTCGCTCTTCATCTACGTGAAGAAGGCTCATGTCGGCGTGATTCCTGGAATTAAGGAGTTTCTTGCCGAGTACGTCTCTGCCAAGACGATTGGTGAGGAGGGCTATTTGGTCGATAAGGGGCTGATCGCGATGCCCAAGGAAGACATGGAGAAGGTAGCAAAGGTAGCTGCCGAACTCACGCCGATGGCTGCCCCAGAGAAGTGATAGACAAACAGCGGTCCGGTTCTCGATCGTTTGATGACTTCGCGGTCATCAGAAGCGGTCCTGAGCCGGGCCTCTTGCACTCACATCAGTATGCAAGAAATTTCCACTTGCGCTTCGTTGTTGACTTGAATTGCCCACGTTCAGTCCCGTCAGTATCGCCGACTGAATTGCTACAATGCCGGGCAAGTGCGCTTCACCGACGGTGAAGGCAAACGATACGGCGAGAGCTTTGTGCCGCTTGGCTACCGCTCAGCCAATGCAATGAGCAGGGATGACGGGCCGCGGCTGCAGGCGTAGCGCACCGTTTTCCAGCGACACAGTGGCGAGGGCACGACTTCGCAGAGTCAAAGGCATTTGGACGATCGGTAACGATCCGACGACCATGCTACGAGGCCGTTGCAAACGGCAACGGAGGACCGGGACGAGCCCGGACCTCCGCATTCGTATGTTCAGCCGTTAGCTTATGACTTGCACTTGTTGAAGTCCGGACGGTTGGGGGCGCAGAAGCTCCCGCCGAAGGGACCCTTCAGAGCCTTGCCATTGAACCGCGCGGTAATGCGCTTGGATTTGGTGATTTCCAGACGCGAATTCGGGCAGGCAGCCTTCGCGGCTGCGATGCAAGCCGCCTCCGTGGAGGCGTCTTCATTCTTGTCGCACGACTTCGAGCCGCCGCACTTGCTGTAGGACTCAGCCTCTTTGCCAGGGCATGCGGTGCGATTGTAGTGAACGATGCAATCCATGTCGGCGAATGCACTTGATGCAAATGTAAGGCCGAACAAAGCTGCGAGTGCGATACTTTTGTACATGAAATTCCCCCATGTTGCGACTAAAGCCGAGCCGTTGGTTGCCTTGGCATTCCGCGGACTCGCGCAGGTTCTTCCGAAATTCATGTAACAGCGCGATGACGCATTTCCGGATATTCCGGGCTTGGCCGGGCGCGCCCAATCTGGATCGGCCAGCTTCCGCTATGCATAGCTCTGAGGTCATTCGCGCTTTTCTGTAAGATTGTAACTCTGACGGTTGTCTAACTCTGGTTGACCAAGATTTTCCGTCACAGACCAATGGGACGCGCACGCCTGAATCTGGCGACGAGACCGTCTCCGTTTTGGATGGGCGTGGGGTAGCCTAGCCGTGGGTCATCAATCAGGGCGCGTGAACCAGGCTGATGCGCTAGAAGCGCGTCGAGGCTCCGGCGAATGGATTGATCCGATCAGCAGCATCGGTAACGCCGAAGTTGACGCCGGCGTCGAGCTGAAGGTCATCGGTCACCGCGTAAGTCACGCCGACGCCAAGGACGACGACCTCGCTATGGGGGTCTTCCGCGTTGAAGGTTGCCGCCGCCTCGCAGTAGGTGCCGAGCCGGTCGCTCCACTCGTAGGCGAGCGACGCAGTTGCCAGATACCAATGGACCTACGCGGCCCTCCCTCGCTCTCTCCATGACGGCAAACTGGCGATCGCTTCAGAGCGAATTCGAAGTCCGGTCCATCCCCACTGCCCGTCGCTTCCTTCGGCTAGATGGACTCCTCTTGCGGCCAAGACGTCATCAAGGACGGCTATTACGTCGTGGCAACCCGACACGCTGCGGGCGACGACTTCACAGAGCGCGTCGGATTCTTTGGCGTCCACGGGGAAAGGACCGAGTTCAATAGTCTCTTTCATCAACGTGCAAATTTTGCGTCTAATCGCCCAATATCGCAGCATAGAGCATCTCCAAGGTTTGCCCTCAGGAAACGATGAGAAGATTGCCTGAAACTTAATATTGGACGTTGATGACGACGAAAATCTTCAATTGCAGCAATTGAGTTACGGTTCGCTGCCCAGCCTCCAGACAGCCAATGCCACCGCGGCGGCATCAGATGCGGAAGGCGTGCACTCCGTGCCCATTGCGGGCTGGATGGTTCCTCTGGATTTCAATGGGTGCAGAACAGGATATGCTTCTCAGCCACGCACACGCTGCAATTTGATCCGATATACGATTGTATAGCTGGCGATGGATCGGTTCGGTTGATTGAATTCAATCACATCAATTGATTCGTCGAACCTGAGCCCAACGATCATCTGGTAACCATGCTCGCCAATCGCACCGTGCCCGCGATGTTTGGAATACTAGCCATACTCGTCGGCGCTGGATCTGCGCGGGCCGCGGGCGGCGCCTACGCTGTAGACGATGCGGCCATCGGCAAGGTTGGCGATTGCCAGATCGAATCCTGGGTATCGTCGGCTCGCAACGGCGATTTCATAGGCGTCACGCAGCCCGCATGTGTTGTCGACGTCGGGCTTCCTGTCGAGATAACGACACTCGCGCAGTGGCTTCGGGTAGACGGTGACAGCGCGGGCGTTGTGGGCATGCAGGGAAAGCTTGTTCTGCCTGCCCAAGCCAAGGGGATTGCGGTCGCACTGGTGGTTGGCGCGACTTATGATCTAACCGTTGGGCAAAGTGCCCTAACTTTCGTGAACATGCCGCTGTCCGTCGAACTCAACGATCGGCTACGCGTCAATTTCAATACGGGCTGGTTGCATGATGCGCTTTTGGAGGACGACCACCTCACATGGGGCGCGGGTTTCGAGTGGGACTTCGTAAAATCGGTCACCCTCATCGGCGAGATCTACGGCCAGACCAATCACTTTAGCGATCCGCGCGCACAGGCAGGTGTCCGATATTCGCCGCGCGCCAACGTCGACCTGGACCTGATAGGCGGGCACAACATTACCGGGGAGCAGTCGCGCTGGCTAACTGCAGGCGCGACCTTTCGGTTCTAATGGGCTTGTTCCATTTCCCAGGACTTGGACGGCAGGGGACCGCCTAATTCAATCGTGCTCTGCGAAAAATGACATCCGTGGATTGGATTTCAAAGTCTTCCCAGTTGCCGCTGGGTTGGTGAATATACCATTGTATAATATCTATGTACCAAATTGATATTGCGGGAGGAACTGACGCATGTCAGTTTCGGCTGCGGTTTTCGTGAAATTGTTTCGATGCCGTTCGCCGGTCGCTTATTGCGCGGTTTGATAACGCCTTCGAATGGGTTTTGCAATTGCCGCTGCCCGCGGCATCCAATCAATTGGCTTGGGCTAATTAGAAAGGGCCGGCGTGGGTTCTCTTGCATCAGATCCGCGGGAACATAGCGGCATCGCAGCGCTGGCGCGCACGAGCGTCGTTCCCAACGGCTATGACCTCGTAGCGGTGTCTCTCCTTGCGGCCCTTGCCGTGTTGGCAATCCATGGGGCCGGAGCCATGCGCGCTCCGCTTGAGGCGCTGACCGTCGCTCCCGTGGTGCTCGATCCGGCACACCTACCGGAATACGCGCTGCGCACAACTCTGCGCATGCTCGCCGCGATCATGGCGTCTCTCGTGTTCACGTTCCTGATTGCTACGCTCGCCGCAAAAAGCCGGCGCGCCGAAATGGTCATCATCCCCGCGCTCGATATTCTGCAGTCGGTGCCCGTGCTCGGTTTCCTGACTTTTACCGTAGCGTTCTTCATGGGATTGTTTCCTGGTAGCCAGCTGGGAGCGGAATGCGCCGCCATCTTCGCAATCTTCACCAGTCAGGCCTGGAACATGGCCTTTTCGTTCTATCAATCCCTGCGCGGCGTGCCGCGTGATCTCGACGAGGTGAGCCGCAGCTTCGGCATGTCAGCCTGGCAGCGCTTCTGGCGCCTCGAGGCGCCGTTCGCCGCGCCCGGGCTGATCTGGAACACCATGATGTCGATGTCGGGAGGGTGGTTCTTCGTCGTCGCCTCGGAGGCGATTACGGTCGGCAACACCACGGTGCAGCTTCCGGGCCTTGGATCATGGCTCGCACTGGCCATCGACCGACAGGATATTGCCGCGGTGGGCTGGGCTGTGCTCGCGATGGCGATCGTCATCGGTATTTATGACCAGCTCTTGTTTCGCCCAATTGTCGCTTGGGCCGACAAGTTCCGTTTTGAGCAGACGGCGAGCCAGGAGAAGCCGCGGTCCTGGGTCTATTCACTTGTCCGTCGCACTCGACTCCTCAAACTGGTGACTGCGCTATTCACAGCAGTTTGGCAAAGGCTCCTGTTGATCCGCTGGTCTCGGGGCTCGGGCCGGAGTCCGCGGCATGTGTCGCGCGAAACGAGCCGCGTGCTGGACTACCTATGGCTCGGGTTGATCGCTTGTCTTGGCGTGTGGGGCATCACGCATACCGTCCTCTATCTGAGCGAGTCGTTAGGCTGGAGGGACATCGGCGAAGCGTTCGGTGGTGGGCTTGCGACACTGACCCGTGTCATCGTCCTCATCGCGGTGGCCAGCCTCATTTGGGTGCCAATTGGGGTCTGGATCGGATTGCGCCCGGCAGTTGCGGCCAGAGTTCAGCCGCTTGCGCAATTTCTGGCGGCCTTCCCAGCCAATGTCCTGTTCCCAATTGCGGTCGTCGCCATCGTTGCCAGCGGAGCCAACCCCAATATCTGGCTTTCGCCGCTGATGGTGCTGGGTACCCAGTGGTACATCCTGTTCAATGTTATTGCCGGCGCCAGCGCGTTCCCGACCGATTTGCGCGAAGCCGCTTCGGTCTACCAGTTGCGCTCCTGGACCTGGTGGCGCCGCGTCATCCTTCCGGGGATCTTTCCCTACTACGTCACCGGTGCGCTCACGGCGTCGGGCGGGTCGTGGAATGCCAGCATCGTTGCCGAGGTGGCGAGTTGGGGGAATACCAAACTCGAAGCGTTCGGACTGGGCGCTTACATCGCAAAAGCCACGGAAGCCGGTGACTTTCCCCGCGTCGTTTTAGGCATCGCGGTGATGTCGCTCTTCGTGACGCTCTTCAACCGAACGCTTTGGCGCCCGCTCTATGTCTTTGCCGAGCGCCGCATGCGGCTGGACTAACACTTCGCACTGGAGCGCAAAATGGAATCGACTGCCGTCATCCATCAGATATCCAACTCACCCGATCAGCCGATCGTCTGCGTCAAGCAGGTCGGTCAAACATATGACAAGGGCGCCTCCGGGTCGTTGGTGGTGCTTGAGAACGTTGACCTTCAACTGCATCCAGCTGAGATCGTTGGCCTGCTCGGACGGTCCGGTTCAGGCAAGTCCACACTGCTGCGCGCCATCGCGGGCCTGATCCGGCCGAGCAAGGGGGATATCAGCTTCGAAGGCCAGCCGTTGACCGGGCCAAATCCTGGAATTTCCGTCGTGTTCCAGAGCTTTGCCTTGTTTCCCTGGTTGACGGTTCTACAGAATGTCGAACTCGGCTTGGAAGCCCAGGGCGTCCTGCCGGCCGAGCGCCGCAAGCGCGCCCTGGCGGCTATCGACCTGATCGGATTGGACGGCTTCGAGAACGCCTATCCCAAGGAACTGTCGGGCGGAATGCGCCAGCGGGTCGGCTTTGCCCGCGCGCTGGTTGTGCAGCCCAAGGTCCTCCTTATGGATGAACCTTTCTCGGCGCTTGACGTGCTTACGGCCGAGACCTTGCGCACGGACCTGCTCGACCTTTGGCCCGAAGGGCGGATGCCGATCGAGTCCATCCTCATTGTCACGCACAACATTGAGGAAGCGGTTCTCATGTGCGACCGGGTTCTGATATTTGGATCGAACCCCGGACGCGTCAACAGTGAGATCAGAATCGACATCCCCCAACCCCGAGATCGGCGGGATCCCGCATTCCGAAGTCTCGTTGATGATATCTACGCCCGGATGACCGTCAAAACCTCCTCACCACTTCGGGACGGATTTTTCCCTGGGACTGGCATCGCCATGTCGCTCCCCCAAGTTTCCACCAATCTGATGTCGGGTTTGATCGAGGCGGTTGCGGCGGCGCCGTATCTTGGCCGAGCGGACTTGCCGCCTCTCGCGGCCGAACTCCACCTTGAGATCGACGATCTGTTCCCCGTGGCGGAGACGCTGCAACTCTTGCGTTTCGCCGATGTGGAGGGGGGCGACATCAAGCTGACCTCTGCCGGGCTGCGGATCGCGGAGAGCGATGTGGACGATCGCAAGCGGCTGTTTGCCCAGCATCTGGCAACTTACGTGCCGCTTGCCGCTCATATTCGGCGTGTGCTTGACGAGCGGCCCTCCCATGTGGCGCCTGCGCGGCGGTTCAGGGACGAACTGGAAGATCACATGACGGCCGACTACGCCGCCAAGACGCTGAAGGCCGTCACGAGCTGGGCGCGCTACGGCGAGTACTTTGCCTACGACGAGCAGGCCGATCAGTTCACGCTTGATGATCCGCGCTAGAAGGGTGGCAACATGCATTCAGCCATCGAAAACCTGCGCCTGGAGCGCATGTGCCGGGGCGTAGCGGCCAACGCCGAACTGTCCCGTCCGTGCCCGACGCGGCAGTTGGTGCAGCGGCTGCATACATTCATCACCTGCCAGGCGATCATTGGCCTTCTTGGTCTCGCACAAGCGCTGATGCGTTTTGCCGCCAGATCGGTATTTTCCGGTATGTTGTCCGTGCGCGCCGTCCGGCCCCTATTCCGGCTTTCTTCCTGGCTCGGCCGCCTAGCATTCAACCTGGTTCGCAGCCAAATGCGCCGGCGCGAGCCTTTATGACAAGGCGAGCCGCTACGATGTGCGAAGGTGTGAGGTGAAGCGCACGCTTGTCTCATTGCGCCAGCCGCTGGTGTGGTTCGGTATTGCCGTACCCGCAATTCTCATATTTGCCGCCGACACGGTGACGGATCTCGAGATCGCCGTGGCAGTGCTCTATGTCGCTGTCGTTTTGATCGCGATGATGCTGGGACGGCCCAAGGTCGTTTTCGTCGTGGGGATGCTGTGCGTAGGATTGACGATCATCAGCTTTATTTTCACCCCGCACGGCTCACCGCAAGCTGGCTTGGTGAATTGCTGCCTCAGCATCCTCGCGATCGTCGGAACCACCTTCCTGGCGATCAAGTTGCAATCGTTCGAAGCCAAGGCACGCCTGGCACAGGCCGATCTGGCGCATATGGCGAGGGTTATGACGATCGGCGAATTGACGGCGTCAATCGCACATGAAGTCAGCCAACCGCTCGCCGCGATCGTGGCCAACGCAAGTGCCGGGCTACGCTGGCTTGCCGCATCGCCTCCGCGCAACGATGAGGCGCAGTCTGCCCTCAGTCGTATCCTGGCCGATGGCGATCGCGCAGGCGAGGTTATTGCACGGGCACGACGCCTCGTCACGCGGACACCTCCGTCACTCGACCCCGTCGATATCAGCTTGGTGATCGTAGAGACGCTCGCGCTCATGCAGAATGAAATCCGCACCAACCAGATCCTATTGCGGACGGAGCTTGCCTCAGACCTCCCGCAGGTTTTCGGTGACGGCATCCAGCTTCAGCAGGTGATCCTCAACTACATCGTCAACGCCGTAGAGGCGCTGAGCGGACCTGATATCATGGTTCGTGATTTGCTGGTCAGTGCAGCCGCCGACGGAAAAAAGATAACCGTGAGTGTGCGTGATACCGGGGCCGGTGTGTCAAACGAGGCCCTGGGACAGGTGTTCGAACCCTTTTACACGACCAAGAGCACAGGGATCGGCATGGGGCTTGCCATTAGCCGCTCGATTATTGAGGCGCATGGCGGCACGGTCTATGTTGCGCCGAACTTCCCACGCGGGACGGTGTTCGGCTTTACGCTCCCCTTCAAGGTGAGGGCATGACCATGCGTGAGGATAATGCGACGGTCTACGTCGTCGATGACGATCCGTCCGTGCGGGAGGGGCTGGACAGCTTGTTGCGGTCGGTCGGGTATCGTGTGAGCTGCTTTGCGTCGACCCAGGAGTTTTCTCAGCATAGCCGCTGCGAGGGGCCCGCTTGCCTGATCCTTGACGTCCGCATGCCCGGACCGAGCGGTCTGGATTATCAGGCGGAGCTGGCAAATATCGGCGATCCGATCCCGATCATCTTCATAACCGGTCACGGGGATGTTCCCATGTCGGTGCGCGCCGTGAAGGCAGGGGCTATAGAGTTCCTGCTGAAACCGTTTCGCGAACAGGAACTCCTGGATGCGGTGAGGGAGGGCATCGATAAAGACCGGGCCTTGCGGCTGGAAGCGTCGCGCAATGCCGACGTCAAGCAACGCTTTGCGACCCTGACAACACGCGAGCGTCAGGTCATGGCTCACGTTGTGCGTGGTCGTTTGAACAAGCAAATCGCCGGCGATCTGGGCCTGAGCGAAATCACCGTCAAGGTGCATCGGGCACACGCCATGCGAAAGATGCAGGCTACCAGTCTTGCCGACTTGATCCGAATGGCCGGTACCCTGGGTTCAGAAAATGCGCAATGACCCAGGATGGCCTTACGCACGCACGATGCTCGCGCAAGTCCCGATGAGCTGATTGCGGCCGGGCACATCGAAAGGCCGATGACCGCTTCCGATGCACTGCCGACCCCCTGTTGCTCGGCGGACATTGGTGTCCCTTTCCCCCGCCAGCACGTCGATTGGAATAAGCAAATTAGAAATGGAGATTTAGCAGCAGGGCCTGGCCGACGCTAAATGCATGCAGCCTAAAACCGTTGCAATTAGCCGGAGACACTGCGTGCCAAGCTCCACGTCCACTGGAAACAGCTCTGCCTCGCGAACAACACCTCAAGGCACCGCGGAGTTGGCCAGAAGTCTGCCTTTCCTGGGAACGTTGGTATGCACCCACAGCACGCTTGTCGCTGGTTCATGGGATGAGATTGGTCTGACCTATACAGTCGGAGCGAGCGGGATCGCAGACGGAGCCCGGCTCAAGATTGCCTTTAAGTTCTACAGCGATTGGGCATTGTTCCAGAACACCAATCCGTCGGCCGCGAACTATGTGACGGCGGAGGTTGCGGCCGCACCGCGCCGGCCAGGGCAAAGCGCTTCCACCGTTCAGGCGATCAAGATTAGTTTCGACCAGAAAGGCCACGAACGGCCATTTCAGAAAGCGCTGATCCTCGACATTGTTGACGGATACCTAAGTCCGGGCGATCGGATTGAAGTTCGCCTGGGCGATAGGCGGGGAGGAGGCCCCGGCACGCGCGTTCAAACATTCGCCGAAGCTGCTTTCGTTTTTCGCGGCTACGTGGATCCGTTAGGGACATCGCGGTTTGCCAACATCCCGGGTGATGTCGAGATCGACGTCGTTCCCGGTCCAATCCATACCCTCTCCATCAGCACGCCGCGTATCGTTCGGCAGGGCGAGGTCGCTCCGACCCGAATCCGGGCATTCGACCGATGGGGCAATTGCTGCCGATCGGTTGGCGCGAAGCTGAACTTCAGTGTCACCGCAGCTGGCAAGATCTTTACGGACACTTATTCGTTTCCTGAGCACGGTTGGGCAGTCGTTGCGCTTCCAGTTTCCACCTCCGAGCACGCTGGCGATCTGGCTCTGGCCGCGTCGTTAGAGGGCGTTGCCTCTGCTGCCGAAGTGACCGCAACGCTCACCGTCGATCCCAGTTTTCCAACACCACGCGCGTGGTTTGCCGACCTTCACGTCCATTCCGACGACACCGTGGGCATCAACAGTACGGAATACAACCTGACCTACGGGCGCGATGTCGCGGGTCTCGACGTGCTCGGCTATACCGCCAACGATTTCAACATCACCGAGAGCAACTGGAACAAGGCCGTGGCCTTGACGCGCGACCTGCATGAAGAAGGCGCCTTTGTTTGCTTTCCCGGAACGGAGTGGTGTGGCAACTCCTGTGCCGGCGGCGACCACAACGTCGTCTTCCTGCATGACCGCAAACCGGATTTCCCGTTCACGCGTGACGGGCGTTCGGCACGATCGTTTGAGTGGAATTCCGAAATGCACGCGCAGACGATCGAACCCTCTGTCTGGCCGCTTGAACACCTTTGGGATTTGTATGCCGCGGATCCTGAAGGTCACCTCCTCATCCCCCACGTGGGCGGGCGGAGGGCCAATTTGGACTGGCACGACCCAGCCCTCGAACGCCTGATCGAGGTCAGTTCCGCCTGGGGACATTTCGACTGGTTCTACCAGGACGCAATATCGCGCGGCTACAAGCTGGGCGCCTCCGCAGCCGGAGACGAACATCGCGGCCGTTGCGGCGGTGGAGCTCCCGGCGCCGCGGTATTCGGCGTGAAAGGCGGTCTGACCGGCATTGTGTCGCCCAGCCTCACCCGCAAGGATATCGGCGCAGCCCTACGCGCGCGACACACCTGGGCCACGACGGGCGAACGCGCGGTAGCACTTCTATCGTGCGGCGCATCCGTTCAAGGCGATGACGTCCGATCTGTCGGCGCGGCCCGCCTCGACTATCGCCTGCTTGGCAGCGCGCCGTGGGATCATATCGCCGCGCACGACCACAACGGAATATTCTGGGAGCGTAACCTGCAGCAGGAAGCGGGCTTTAGTTCCCGGCGGTTCCGGTTTCGATGGGGTGGCGCAAGGATCCGCGACCGCTACCGCGGAGCGCAATGGTCGGGACAGATCCGGATCACGAACGCCATCATTCACGCTATTGCGCCTCACGGCTTCGATCATCCCGAAGAGCGCGCGCGGCGGGTGGGTGCCACAGACATCCTGTTCCACTCGGAAACGTACGGCGATGCTGACGCGATCGAGGTGGAACTGACCGGGCTGGCGAACGCCTCGATCTCGATTGCCGGCACGATCGGCGAGTACACCAAAATCGGCGATGCTTCGCTTCACAGTTCGTTTGCTCATTGTCCGTCGTTCGACTGGTCCGTGACGGGCGCCGAATTGCTGTCGGCAGGGGCCGTCAGGCGTGAGCTTGGCGGAGAAGGCCTATTTATCGCGTTGGAGCGGATCGCAGAGCCAGGACTGCCTCTTGAGGCGACCGGATCGATCGACGTGAAGCCCGAAAACAGTCCATACGGCTTCCGGCCCGTCTATCTCAGTGCCCGTCAGGTGGATCAGGAACGCGTGTGGACGTCGCCACTTTTCATTTCGTTTGTCGAATAGCGAGCGCCGCCGCTCACTGCGGCGGCGCTCCCCCGTCAAGGTACCAGCGACGCGGCTTCGATCTTTGACTTGATCAGACCATGTGCCGTTGCGGCGGCCAGGCGTTCCGCCAGCAGCGACTTGAATGCATCGTCGACTTCGATGTGAATGTCTTCGCGCTTCGTCACGGCGTACAGCGGGTTCTCCCCGGCAAGCTGCTTCACGACGGCAGGATCGATGCGCTGGGATTCGGCGAACCAGGTCGCGGCCTGATCGCCGTTCGTGGCGATGAACAACACCGCATCCTTCAGCGCCTCGACGTAGTGTTTCACGGCTTCCGGATTGCTTGCCAGATATTCCGATCGAACGATGGACGTGAATCGGAAGGGCCAGCTGTGAAGCTTCTTTGCCCCCAATCCCTGCTCCAGCTTCAAGGTCTGAGGTTGCCGGATCAGAGCGGCATCCACGAGACCCTTTTCAAGCGCGGCGGGAAGCTCGTTGGGTTGGAGATTGACCAGCTGCACGTCGGCTTTTTCATCGAGACCGGACTCCTTCAGCCAGAGAACGAGGTCGAGGTGCGATTCGGAACTTACCGATACGCCGATCTTGCGTGTTTTCAGATCGGCGGCCGCTTTGATCGTGCTGTCCTTGGGAACCAGCAACGAATGGCTGGATTGTCCCAGCGTCGCCACGAATTTGACCGAGCCGGGCGCCTTCGCCGAAAGCGTCAAAGGCGGAAGGAAGCTTGTGACCACTGCGTCGAGCTGCCCCGAAGCCAAGCCTTCCATCATCGGGGGGCCGTATTGAAAGCCCGTGAATTCGGCCGCAAGTTGATGCTTCGCCGCAATCCCGGCCTTCTCCAGCACCACGGGGACCTGCCCATTCATGCCCGATGGGTAACCGATGCGGATCCTGGCATCTTCGGCGATCGCATCGGTTGCGGCTAAAGTTCCAAGACCGACTGCGATCGTGGCCAATACGTAGCGAAAACGGCGTGACATAACGAGTTCCTTTCTCATCGAGGATAGTGCCAGGGCACGATGAGGCGCCGCTCCGCGACTCCTAGCGCGCCGATCATGAGCGCTCCCAGCAGACCGATCACGGTCATGCCGACGAGCACGCGGGATGTTTCAAGACTGAGCCGGCTGATCTGGATCATGTAGCCGAGGCCGGACTGTGCAGCGATCAGCTCCGCCGTCACCACGGCCATCCACGACTGGCCAAGACCGATGCGAAGTCCTGTCACGATCATCGGCATTGCCGACGGCAACATGATCCGAGTCAGAAGCGTTACTGGGCCGGCGCCCAGGGACCGTGCGGCATTGAGATGTTCTCGCTGCAGCGATGTGCCCCCGGCGAACGAGTTGAGGAAGATTGGGAAGAACGCAGCGATCGCCGTGATGAAATAGCTTGGCGGATCGCCGAGGCCCATCCACAGGATCGCCAGCGGGATCCACGCGATCGGCGGTATCGGCCGGATTAGCGCGATCAGCGGCATGACCAGCCCCCGCGCGATGCGGGAATACGCCAGGATGAGGGCGAGCGGGACGGCTGCGCTCGCCGCGATCAGGAAGCCGGCGAAAACGCGGAATATGCTGGCGTAGACATCTTTCGCCAACGATCCGTCGGCAATCAGCTCAGCGTAGCTCTCCACGACGGCGAGCGGCGACGGCAGCAGCACCGCATTATTGAGGTTCAACGAAGCGATCGTCCAAACCAGGAGGAACAGAAACAAGCCGAGCGCCCCAAGGCCCAACATCAAGGTCGTTGCTCCTGCCGCTCGAGCGAAACTTTGGAGGCCACTCATCGGAAAGACTTCCGCGCTTCGACGCGAATGATCTCGGAGACTTCGCGGCGCCGTTCGATGAAGCCGGGCTCGTCCATCAGCGCGACGGAACGTGGTCTCCCGAAGGGAATGGCGATTTCCCGAGCGATGCGACCGGGCAGGGCTTCCATGACGATGACGCGATCCGCGAGGAAGATTGCTTCCTCGATGTCGTGGGTGACGAAGATGACGGTCGGCCGGAACTTGTCCCAGATCGACAGCAGTTCCTCCTGCATCAGGGCCCGCGTTTGCGCGTCCAAGGCCCCAAACGGTTCGTCCATCAGCAGCACAGGGGGCCGCGTGGCTAGTGCGCGCGCGATCCCTACGCGCTGCTGCATGCCGCCGGATAGGCTCGATGGCCATACATCCGCGACGTCGCTCAGTCCCACGATATCCAATAGAGCGCGCGCCACGCCGATCGGATCCGGAAGTCCCAAACTTCTCGGACCGAAGGCGACATTCTCGATGACCGACATCCAGGGGAATAGCGAGTGCTTCTGGAAGACCACGCCGCAGTTGGCCGATGGCTCTGTCACCAGCCGGCCGTCGAAGAACACGCGGCCGTTCGACGGGGCCTGAAAGCCCGCTAGTACGTTTAACAAGGTAGATTTTCCGCAGCCGCTGGGACCGAGCAGCGCCACAAACTCGCCGGCTGCCACATCAAGTGAAATGTCGACAACAGCCGGTGTGCGGCGTCCAGGAAAGGTCACCGTCAAATGGTCGAGGGTGAGGCGCGGCGTGGCGAGCGTGACGTCCTTGTCGACCAGGTGTAGGGCTTGAGGCGTCACGGCCGTCACAGGATGCTGCAACGCATCGGGACCGGTACCAGGCTCCGGATGGCGAACATTGGACGTAGCGATACGTGGCACGATGCTTGGATCCACTGAACCAGTCACCGTGCACTACGACGTACCGATGCGCCACCTAACCAAGAAAACCTGCGATCGTTAGCAGGGTTCACGCAATGTCCGAAGCTGTCTGCAATGACCGCACATTGGTCTGGGATCGCAGATGCGAGTGCTCGCGTGACGGCGGCTGGAAGGGCTTGGAAAGCTCGAGCACTCGCTCGGCCGGTTGATACCAGCCTTGAGGCGCGTGGCTGTCATCATGGAGATAGCAGCGAACAAGCACCAGACGCGAACCGGACGTAAAGGTGAAATGACGGCTCATTGGCGGACAGGTGACGAATGAGTGATACTTCGAAAGCTGCGCACAGTTGACGAAGTGCGTTCCCCAGCGGCGCTCGATATGGCCTCGCCCACCAACAATGTCGTCAGGATGCGTATGCGTATGACCGCCCAGCCAGAGATCGACCGCTCCCGGATTGTCCGCCAGGTAGGTCTCGAACTTCTGGGCCTTCGGTTCATTGTCGACGAAGTACAGATACGAGGCGCCTTCCGGAACGCCGTCGACACCGTGGTAGCGACCATGCCGGTATCGTCCGTCGGGATACCGTGACACGCCTTCGAAGTCGCCGGATGCAACTGTCGTCTCCCGCAGCATGTGGTGATGGCAGCTGATGATAATGTCGTTGCGGGCCGAGGCGACCTTCTCTTGCCACCACTGCCAAGTGTCGCCCGTGACCGCGCCCGCCGGCGAGCCTCCGCCAGACTCCTGACGGCCCACAGGATAGGGTAAATCGTTGCGGTCGCTCATCATCAGAAACGTGATGTTGCCGACTTTAAAGCTGTAGCGCTCCCATGTACCTTCAACGGGGAATGGTCGGTGCGCATCGTTGACTCGTGAGGTAGTGGGGTTCTCACCGAGCGGGTCGACCCACTTGCGGAACCACCAGTTGTCAGGCTTGCCCAAGCTGGACGCGGCATTGCCGGGTGACGCGTCGTGATTGCCGGCCACCGGATAGATCTGCTCACGCGAATGACGCTCGAGAACGCCGTATTGGCGCACGACTTCGCGGCCCTGCTCGTCGTCGGGCAAATCCCACAAGCCGGCGTTGTCGCCAAGGTCCAGCGCGACGTCCCAATGGAATGACGGTCCGCCGAGATCGCCGCCGTGTTCGGACTGTCTAAGCGCGTTCGCCAGGCTTTCTGGATAGCCGGCTGGCGGGATGAAGCCCATGCCATTGCGGATCGCTGCTGCAACGGCGCGATCGGTCGCCACATGCGCGTCCGAGAAGACCCAAAGGCTGAAGGTTTCGGCGTCGTCTGTTAGCGGGTCATCTGGTGCTCGCGCAGTCGTCATGCCTCTCCCCACGCGTCAACGACCATCGTCCGCTCATTCAAATCACGGCCGATGTCACGCTCTTGAGCGGCTTTTTGAAATGTCAGGGGAGACCGGGCAAATAAGAGATTCTGCTTTTCTTTGCCGATCTTCGTATTTGCTGAGCGCCGCAGCGTGTTTGGACCGCGAAAGGATGCGCGAACTTTCGCCGATTGGAATACTCGGCGAGGGCTGCAAATCGTGCAACCTGCGTTCCGACCTTATGGGAGCCCAAATACGACAAGTTGGCTACCGATGGCCGTGTCTGGCCTTAGACCGTTCCTGAGCGCGCGGAAGATGCCGAGATCTTCAGTGATATTATTGCACCGATTTTTATTACACTATAAGAATCTGGACTATCATAGTAGACAAAGGCGGGCTCTTGCGCAAATTATCCTCGATAGGAGGTGCTTAGCTCGCGCAAGCGGCAGCCCAAAGCAACCTCGGCGAAACAGTATTTTTGCGACGAGGTCATTCGATGGCACGGCGAGCTTACGCGCGTCTTCATATGGGTGCATTCGCTAGCGCCACTTTGCTATCTGGCTCCGCTCTCGCGCAGCAGGCCGCCCAACCTGCCCAGGAGCTTCCCGCCGTGGAAGTTCTCGCGAACAAGAAGGTTGTTGCGAAGACAGCAAAGAAAGAAGTCACTACGGTTCAAGCAAAGAAGCAGGCGGCACCGGCCCCTCAGCCGACTGCTCCCGCGGACGCGCCGTCTGCAGATGGCGGTCGAGAAAATGCGGCGGATGTTGCTTCGGAACTTCGTGACGGCACGACTGGAACCTCGACGCTTTCTGCTCAAGACGTCGCGCGCTCAGGAGAGAGTAAGGTCTATGACGTCCTGACGTCCTTGCCGAACGTGACGCCCGCTCCGAGTGGTCCGACGCTGCCAGCCATTCGAGGCGAGTCCGCTACCCCCACCAATCTATTTGGGGGCTACTACAATGGGTCGACCCCTCGCATGGTTTTGCATGTCGATGACATTCCGCGCATCTCATCATATGCCAACAACGCGTTCCAGAGCCTTTTCGATGTTCAATCTATCCAAGTCCTGAGAGGGCCGCAGCACACACTCCCTGGCACCAATGCGTTTGCCGGCGCCTACGTCATCGAAACGAACGATCCCGAGTACCGCTATTCGGCAGAGACGCTCACCGAGTTCACCTACAACGAATACTCGGGCACAAACCATCGATATGCTGGTCTGGCAAACGTGCCTTTCTCAAACGAAGCGGCGATGCGTATCGTTGCACAGTTTGAAAGTGGTGAGATACCGGTTGAACTTGTCGGGCCGGCACCCGCGGGCAAGGATCTCAATAAGCTGGATGACTTTGACGGCCTGAACCTGCGCGGCAAGTTCCTGGTCGAACCCGACAACATTCCTGGACTTAGCGTGCTCGTGTCTGCTGAGTACGGCAAAGGACTCGATAACGTCTTCGATAGCTACGTCGACGTCCGGCCCTTCAGTGATCGCAAGAGGACAGCAGCGGATCATCGAATCAACGATACCGAAGGCTGGGCTGGAGCGGTTCGTGCCCGCTACGAAATCAGCTCGCGCGAAGTCATCCAATCGACCACGAGCTTTGTCCACGATCAGTACGAGTCGTCGCCTCGTAGCACGAGCAATTTCAACTTCAACGGCATGGTCGACGAGCGAGCTGCGCAGGATGTTTCCTACAGCTTCCGCGACATCGCCAATTTTACCGGTATCGTCGGGGTCGGCGTAACTGACAGCAAGCGAGACTACGATGCCGACGCCAGCTTTGTAATTCCGATCGGCCCGGGAGTATTTGGGGCTTTCACGGCCTACGGTAAGACCGATGCCGAAATACAGACGCAATCGGTTTATGCAGACATCGCTTGGAATTTCGCAGGACCGTTTGATCTTCTTTTCGGAGGGCGCATCGAGCGGGTAGACGACTCTCGGGATTTCTCGGCGGGAAGCCGGTCGGCAATCCCGTTCCTGAGGGCGGCACGAAACTATTCCTACGATGAAACCGAAGTGTTTGTGCTGCCGAAAGCGGGGTTGCGCTACAATCTTGGGCCACGCGACACCGTCGCGGTCACCGCTCGAAAAGGTTACAATGCGGGTGGTGCATACGTGAATCTGCAAGACGCGACACTCAGGTTCCCCTTCGAAACGTTTAAGGCCGAGGAAGTCTGGACTTATGAGGCAGCTTACCGAACTGCGATGATGCGCGATCGCCTCAAACTCGGAATTACTGCGTTCTTCAACGATTATGAGAACAAGCAGTTCGCCATATCAAATCCTAGCACTGCGCCTCCCCGGATCTTCAATGAGCCGGAAGCCGAGTCTTACGGCATAGAGGTGGAGGCGAAATACGCTGTTACGCCTGCTATTGATCTGATGGGCGGCTTCGGAATTCTGCAAACTCGGATCAACAAGGTGAGTGCCCAGACCCAGCCTCAGATCATTGGCAACGATTTTGGACAAGATCCGTCGTATTCTGTTTCGCTCGGAGGCGCCTGGCGTCCAGTCGACAATCTCGAGCTCTACGCCAAGGGTGTATACGTCGACGACTACTTCACCGACTTCCGCAATGCCACGTTGAATGTCGCTGGTGGGTATACGCTCGTCGATGTCGGCGCCAGCTATCAGTTCGGGAAGAATGCGACGGCACGAGTGTTCGTGAACAACCTCACTGATGAAACGGCTTATTCCACCCTGATTCTCAACACCGCTTCGCCGAATGCTACGCTGCTAGACCCGCGGACCTACGGCGCCTCATTGGCTCTGAAGTTCTAAGCTGCATTGAAATCTGCACAGGTTCGTCTCAACCCTTGTCCAAATCTCGGATCGGGCAGGGACCTGATGTCTGGCTCAGCGCTCGTGTTGGGTCTGCCATCGCATCGCAAGTCTGGGAAACTGATCGATCTTGCGTCGACCGAGGCACCAAAATATCTCTCGCGTCGCCTCGTCCGCGCCTCAACATTCTACCACCGGCGTCAGAGTTCGATATGTCGTACCTGCGCGCTCTTTTTCTTCACGCATATCGGCGAGGGCGAATGGGCCGGGAGTGGCGCAGCACCTTTCGAGATCGGGTCAGAAGCCGACTTTTCGCCGACCCATCGCGAGGTCCGCACTCGGCCAGAAGCGGCCGTGAGCGAGTGCAGCACCACGTCAGAACTTTGCCCATCAAGAAGGTCATCGGCTCATACAAAAAGCGCTGGCGTTCAGCGCCAGGAGCGATCCTCGACTGCCCATGTCTGGCGGCAGTGCGCCGGATGACGCATGGTGGATTACGGACTTTCCGGTTCTGTTTGTGTGGCGCGCAGGAGGTTGTCGCGCAACCTGGTTACGGTTCGCTGCACTGCTGGAAATTCCTCGCCGAGTCCGGTGGCTTCAACGAGCGACGAGCCGAGATCCCTTTCGAGCAGACGGCGGCCGGCGTGTGTTAGGCTGAGGCGCACCTGCCTTTCGTCCGCGGGGTCGCGTTGACGTCGGATGTAGCCCAAAACCTCCAGCTTTTTGAGGATAGGCGTTAGCGTGTTGGACTCCAGAAACAGTTTTTCGCCGAGCACTCCGACGGTCTGATCGTCCTCCTCGCTGAGCGCCACAAGGGCGATATACTGGGTGTACGTCAGCCCGAGCGCCTCCAGGATCGGTTTATACGCGCGACCAAAGGCCAGATTCGCCGAGTAGACCGCGAAACACAGGAAATTCGATAGCTTCCGACCTTTGTTGTCGGTCTGGGGCGAACGGGACAAGGGATACCTCCGAAGTCAGATCTGTCGGCCGCTAATATATATCGCATCCGATTAAATCGGAAGTGCTTGACAAGGCGATGCCGCCCCTTTATGTAAGATCGCACACGATTAGATCGGATGCGATTTGTAGTTTACCCAAAGGAGTTCGCCATGACCACCACCATCGAAAAGCCCGTTGCTGCCAAGGTTCTCTTCACTGGCACGACCCACGTCACAGCCGGCCCTGACGGTGCCGCGCGCAGCAGCGACGGCTTTCTCGACGTAAAGCTGCCGCAGCCCCACCCGGCCGCTGAAAATCTCTTCGGTGCCGCCTGGTCGGCCTGCTACCTGGGCGCAATCGAACTCGCCGCCGCCCAGAAGAAGGTCAAGCTCCCCGCCCATCCTGAAGTCGATGCCGAGATCAATCTGAACAAGGCCGGCAGCTCCTTCTTCTTGAGCGCTCGACTGAACGTCAGCGTGCCGGGCGTCGAGCGCGCGATCGCGCAGGACCTTATCGAGGCCGCGCACGAAATCTGTCCGTACTCCAAGGCGACGCACGGCAACATCGACGTCGTGACCACGCTGCTTTGAATGCGACCGGTTTGGCTTGCGCACTCAAGCGGGCAGGCCAAACTCCCTGCGGACGAGACGCACCATGTGAGCCGGAGGTTCGCGGCGACTGGCAAGCCATGTGGCTTGCCCGGTAACGACGTCAGTGATTGGTGGCAAACCGCGAGATCGGACTGTGACGCGCGGGACAGTAGTCTGCCCCGGAGCTCCCGATGTCTTGCCCAGATTCCGGATATCAGCTTGTAACAAAACTCACGGTCACCGAGAGCGCACGCAGACGACCGCAAGACCAGCAACTGCGAACGTCGATTGTTCGACGCGGTAGCGCCTGGACGAACGATTAGCGCCGAGAGTTTCCGTTGGCTGGAGCAGCCGGGCTCGGTGGCTGATCTCTTCCGCCGAGTCCTGGCCTCCGCTGAGTTAGTGGTGATGGCTTGAGACGCTTTGAACGCAGTTAGCCAGCGTGTCGCGCGATACAGTTTGGCTCAGATCGCCCAGGCTGAGAATGCCAACCATTCGCCTGTTATCGTCGATAACCGGCAGGCGCCGGATCCTGTTGACCTGCATGTGGCGCACGGCATTGGACAGGTCATCGTCGTCACGACAACAATGAATGCCTGACGTCATGACATCGCGAGCCGTCACCCGTTGCGCGTTGAAATCACCGCGTGCCAGACCATTGCAGACAATGTCACGGTCGGTCACCATCCCGATCAGCCGGTCGTTCTCTCCGATCGGAATGGCGCCAATATCATGTACGCTCATCAAACTGGCGAGTTCGCTTACCGGGGTGTCCGGGCCAACCCACTCGACGCCTTTGTGCATCGCGTCTTTGACTTTCATGGCCGACCTCCATCGTTGGTGTCATGGTTACATGTCACCGAGCTCGCCGCCCATCCTGCTAAAGCATACGCCATGGCGGTCGTTCTGCGAACCCAAATAGCGCGTTGTGGGCCAAGAGGGCACACAGACAGCCCTTGGGCCAACGCAGTCGTTAGTATTTCTGGGATGGAGGTGGTGAGCGATCCGATCCTGACCCGCCAGAACTTGCACCGCTGGTGGGCGGACTTGACCAGCAGCAACTCCTGAAGGACCCCGAACATCCACGCTACACCCGCATCCATCAGTGCGGCACGGGAGACAACGGCTCGAATTTTATCGCGTCTTAGCGGCACTGGTGGGGTGCAGGCGTTTGGCGGCCCGACCCACGTGCCGCTCGATGAGCACGGCATCGAACAGGACCTGCAGATTGAGGAGAAATGCCGGCGCCGACCATGCCGCCGATGCCGATCGACACCGCCGCGACGAAACCGATCTGGCCCGAGCCGTGCACATCGCCGGTCTGGCCGGTTGTCGGAGGTGAAGACCCAGAGGTCGCCATCTCTAAGCTTGCTCTCGTCCTCACGACATCAAGTTATTGCGCAGCGAGAACTCTCTTCGGTGGTCAGCAGCGTAAGCCCGTGTAGAATAGCGCTGAAATGCATATGAGTAGGAAAGTCAATGATGTCTGACTGGTTGCTCGATCTCCCTGTGTCAGGCTTGGCCTTGATTGTCTTCCTGGCGACTTATCTCATCGCAGGGGGCGTGCATTTGCTTGTGACGAAGCTCGCAGCGACCGAGTGGGCACGGGCTTTCAAGGCAGTGTCGCCTGGTATGTTGTCGCCACTGGGCATTCTTTTCGCGTTGTTGGTTGGCTTCATTGCGGTCGAGGTCTGGAACAATTTCGATAAGGCAAAGACCGCCGTTGCCGCTGAGGCCAGCGCGCTTCGTGCTGTCGTTTTACTCGCTGGAAACTTCCCGCAAGAACAGAAGGTCCGTCTCATTGGTCTGATCAACCGTCATATAGAGGTAGCGGTGAATGAGGAATGGCCAGAGATGGCGCAACAGCGAGCGACACTCTCGCCTTTACCCACGGCTTTGATCAGCGCACTGCATGACGTCCTCGCTATGAAGCCCGCCGATGATAGCGCGCGAACCACCCAGGCTGAAATGGTGAGAGCGCTCCAGACGGTGCTCGATGCGAGACGCCAACGCATTGTTGTCAGCGAGTCTTCTGTTGGCTCGGTCAAATGGGTGGGGATCCTGCTTCAAGGGCTCTGCACATTGATCGCCATTGCCATGGTTCACAGCGATAACCGGCGCGCCTGCGCTATGGCACTGATCCTCTTTGCAACAGGCATTGCACTGTCGGTGCTACTCATCGCTGCTTATAGTCGTCCTTTCACGGGTGGGAATTCCGTCGGACCGCAACTCCTCAAGCAAGTTATCGCGAGTGAGCGCGGCCCCGGCGCTGGCATTGACCCGATCCCTGCTGAGGTCCGCTGAGGGTCAGAACCTGCCTTTAGGCGCGGCACTCAGGTTTCCGCTCCGGCTCGATAAGCGGACCGCTCCGGCGAGGCGTTGTCAGCGCGAGTCTTCGTCATGTCTGATGTCCGCTTATGGGATCTTGCGGTCGAACAGTTCATTGCAGCTAGGGCCAAGCGCTAACGGTCCTGGCTCATTGGCATACACCTGGACAAGGCGTCGGACGTGCTGTAGAACAAATAGAGAACAATTTGTCTGACCTGTCAGCGCCATGCACCCGATTTCAACCTGCGCGAGCCCAGGACATGCTGTCCTGCATGAGGTCGTTGCGTGGCCGGGACAAGCCGGCGCCGCTGTAGGCTTCGGCTTGGCATTCGTGGCCCAGACGCTCGCATCGGCGCCGCACGACGCCACGGTGCTTTGGGTGCGCGAAGCCGCCGTTACGGCAGAAACGGGAGATGCCTATGGCCCGGGCCTCGCTGCGTTGGGGCTCTCTCCAACCCGTCTCGTCGTCGCCCGCGTGCGCACGCAAACAGAGGCCCTGCGCGCCACTCTCGAAGGAGCACGTTGTGCGGCACTGAGCGCCGTCATCCTCGAAACCGTCGGCGCCGTCGATCTGACGGCCAGCAGAAGATTGAAGCTTGCGGCGGAGAAATCCGGAGTCGCGGTCGTATTGATCCGGCTGACAAACCCTACCGCGCCCAACGCCGTTCAAGTGCGCTGGAGCGTCCGCGCCGTTCCCGCCTTGACGAAGCGAGATGGCAGAAAGTGCGCGGTTTTCGAAGTCGCCGTCCTGAAGCATCCTGCTGGGTTGGCCGATAGAAGCTGCATCGTGGAGTGGGACAATGACAGACGATGCTTTACGGAGACGCTATCTTTCCCTGTGGCTGCCATTCCTGCCGGCGGATCGTTGGCGGCTTGAGAATGGCGCTGATGACAAGCGACCTTTGGTTTTCGTTGCGAAGGCGAAGGGGGCATCGCTTCTGACGGTAGTCGACCAACAGGCGCTATCTTTGGGGCTCAAGGCCGGAATGGCGCTCGCCGACGCGCGAGCGCGCCTCCCAGAATTGCACGCCGTCGCCACAAGTCCGTCAGCCGATGGCGCGTTCCTGGGCCGGCTTGCCGATCTCGCCTTGGCCTTCACACCATCGGTCGCTTTGGACCTGCCCGGCGGGCTTGTGCTCGATATCACAGGGTGCGCCCATCTTTTCGCAGGAGAGGCTGGGCTCGCAGCGCGCTTGAACGTCGCTTTGCAGGCCGCCGGCGTATCCGTTGCAAAACTTTCCATTGCTCCCACTCCGGACATGGCCCGTGCGCTCGCGCGTTTCGCGCGTACAAACCCATGTTTTGCCCATGACGATGAACTGGTGCGCGCGCTTCCTGTCGCGGCTCTTGAATGCGCTGAGGAGGATACCGTCGCCTTGAAGCGCGCCGGGCTTAAAACCATCGCCGATGTCGCCAGCCGGCCATCGCTCCTGTTCACCGCACGTTTTACATCCACCTTTACGGCAAAACTCGCCCGGGTGCTCGGCGAGGACGATCGGCGTATATCACCGATACGCCCCCTGCCGAACTACACAGCCGAATATCATTGTGTCGATCCTGTCGTCAGCCACGACGCGATCGCCCGCATCGTTGCTGATCTGGCCACGATCGTGCGTGACAAGTTACGCGGCCGCGGAGAAGGAGGGCGCGTCTTCGAGAGCACGTTTTGTCGAACCGATGGAGTAGTGCGCCGTATCCGCGTCGAAACAAGCCTGCCGACACGCGACCCTGCCGTGATCTTGCGCCTCTACCGGGACCGGTTCGATGCGTTGGCCGACCCTCTCGACCCGGGCTTTGGCTTCGATCTCATCCGCTTCGAGGCAGTGCGCACCGAGCCGTGCAGGGAGACGCAAACGTCCCTCGACGCACAAGACGATAAAAGCAGCAAGATCACGCACCTCGTCGACCGGCTCGGCGCCATGCTGGGGAGGGAGCGCATCATCCGATTGCAGTCCGTCGATAGTCACATTCCGGAGCGGGCGCAGACTGTTGCGCCGGCTTCGGACGTCACGTCGCCATCGGAATGGACGAGCCGTCCGCTCGTCAACGAGATGTGGCGACCGCCCTTTCTTTACGATCCGCCACACCCGATCGAGGTGGATGCGAATTCCAACGACTTGCCCACGCGCTTTCGCTGGCGCCGCCTCACGCATCTCGTCGCGGAGATGGTCGGCCCAGAGCGGATCGCGGAGGAATGGTGGCTTTCACCCTCTGGTTACGGCACGCGCGATTATTACAGGGTCGAAAGCTTCGATGGCCGTCGATTCTGGATTTTTCGTACCGCGTCGACGACGCTAGCCGAACCGCGCAAGTGGTTTCTACATGGGCTATTCCCATGACTTCCTATGCCGAGCTTGCAACGAGCACGAACTTCTCGTTCCTGCGTGGAGCGTCCCACCCAGAGGATCTCGTCGCACACGCCGTGCTCTCTGGTCATACGGGTATCGGTATTGCCGACCGCAACACGCTTGCGGGCGTCGTCAGGGCCTATAGCGCTCTTGAAGACTTGCGCCGCGACGGATTGCCTGCGCCGTGCAAAGTTCGTGACGGCTCGGGACCGGGTGAATACGCCTGGATCGATCATCCCGAGGCGGCTGACTGGGTCAGCCTTTCGGACGTCATAAAAAAACGCGCTCAGCATTTCAAGCTTGGCGTAGGTGCCCGCCTTGTATTCGCTGACGGCGCGCCGGACATCATCGCCTATCCGGAAAACCGTGACGGCTGGGCCCGTCTCTGCCGCTTGCTTACGCTGGGAAAGCGCCGAGCAGAAAAAGGCGATTGCATTCTGCACAGCGAGGATTTGCTGTCCGATTGTGCCGGGCTGCTGCTCATTGTCATGCCGCCACCAGCGCTGGACGACCACGAAAAGCGCCTCCGCGACATTACGCAGGCTGCACCAGGAAAGGCATGGCTCGCAGCATCCATGCATCTCAAAGGCAACGACCGGCAGCGCCTTCACGATCTCATGGGCATCTCAGGCTCGACCGGGACGCCTCTCATAGCCGTCAACGATGTGCTCTACGACACGCCGCAGCAAAGACCGGTGCAGGATATCCTGACGTGCATTCGCGAAGGTCTGCTCATCGAGACGGCGGGCCGGAGGCTCGAAGCCAACGCCGAGCGGCATCTCAAGTCGTCTTCGGACATGGCGCAGCTCTTCCTCGATTGTCCGGCGGCAGTCTCGGCGACCCAAGACTTGCTCGACCGCATCGCCTTCTCGCTCGATCACCTCAAGTACGAATATCCCGATGAGCCGGTTCCCAAAGGCTGGACGCCGCAGGGCTGGCTCGAGCATCTGACCTGGAAGAACGCAAACGCGCACTACCCAGCCGGCGTGCCGGAGAAGGTGCGCAAGCAATTGCTCGAGGAGCTTGAGCTCATCGCCCGCCTCGATTACGCGCCCTACTTCCTCACCGTTTATGACGTCGTCGGTTACGCCAAGGAGAATGGCATTCTCTGTCAGGGACGCGGCTCGGCAGCCAACTCGGCCGTCTGTTTCGTGCTGGGCATTACCGCGGTTTCTCCTGATCAGCACAATCTCCTGTTTGCGCGCTTCATCTCCAGCGAGCGACGGGAACCGCCCGACATCGACGTCGACTTCGAGCATGAACGGCGCGAGGAGGTGATCCAATACATCTACAATCGGTATGGGCGCGAGCGCGCCGGGATCGTCGCGACCGTGATTCGCTACCGTCCGCGCAGCGCCATTCGTGAAGTCGGCAAAGTTCTGGGATTGAGCGAGGACATCACCGCCCGCATTGCCGGAACCCTATGGGGAAGCTGGGGATCTGAGATTTCTGACGTTCATCTCCGGCAGGCCGGTCTCGATCACAGTAATCCGGTGATCCGCCAGGCGATTGCGCTCGCCACGCAGGTCATCGGCTTTCCGCGTCATCTCTCCCAGCATGTTGGCGGCTTCGTTCTTGCGCGCGGCAGGCTCGATGACATCGTGCCCATCGGTAACGCTGCGATGGAGAAACGCACGTTCATCGAATGGGACAAGGACGACATCGACGCTCTCGGCCTGATGAAAGTCGACGTCCTCGCTCTCGGCATGCTGACCTGCATTCGCAAAGCCTTCGATCTGGTGCGAACGCACGAAGGCAAAAGCTACGATCTCGCTACGCTCCCGGCCGAACAGGACGACGTTTACGGAATGCTTCAAAAAGGGGATTCGATCGGGGTCTTTCAAGTCGAGAGCCGGGCGCAGATGAACATGCTGCCGCGCTTGCGTCCCGCGACATTCTACGATCTCGTCATACAGGTCGCGATCGTCAGGCCGGGGCCCATACAGGGCGACATGGTGCACCCGTACTTGCGACGCCGCCAGAAACCCGAAGAGGTTACGTTTCCCTCGCCGGCGCTCCCGCACGATCCAGACGAGCTGCGCAATGTGCTGGCGCGGACGCTCGGCGTCCCGCTCTTTCAGGAACAGGCGATGCAGATTGCGATGGTCGCCGCCAGATTTACGGACGCCGAGGCCAACCAGCTCCGCCGGGCGATGGCGACGTTTCGCAACGTCGGCACTATTCATAAGTTCGAGTCGCTGCTCGTTGAGCGCATGGTCGAGCGTGGTTACGAGCGAAGTTTTGCAGAACGCTGCTTCGAGCAGATCAAAGGTTTCGGCGAGTACGGCTTTCCCGAGAGCCACGCGGCGTCGTTCGCCAAGCTTGTTTATGTATCGGCCTTCATCAAATGCCGCTACCCGGCAGCTTTCGCCTGTGCGCTTCTGAATTCCCAGCCGATGGGGTTCTACGCTCCTGCACAAATCGTGCGCGACGCACGCGAGCATGGCGTCGAAGTCTATCCGGTCGACGTCAACGAGAGCTGTTGGGACAACGCGCTCTGCGTGGGCGCCGGGGGCGGAACGGCGGTACGGCTTGGCTTCCGCCAGATCGATGGCATGCGTCAGAACTGGTGCGAGCGGCTGATCTCCATGCGCCAAAACGGCTATGCCGACATGGACAGCCTAGCGCGGCGCACGCGATTGCCGCAGCAAGCCTTGCATCTTCTCGCCGACGCCGATTGCTTTCGTTCCACGGATATCGATCGCCGCACGGCGTTGTGGGCGGCAAGGCGCCTGCCTGACGCCGACGATCTGCCGCTGTTCGCTGCGGCCCGTGAGCAGGATATAGCAGATGAGCCCGATGCAAGATTGCCGCTGATCTCTCTCGGCGAGAACGTCGCGGCTGACTATCAGACTGTACGGCTATCGCTCAAAGGTCATCCGATGGGATGCCTGCGCACCATCTTCCAGAGCGAAGGCATTGTCTCTTGCTCCGAGTTCAACGCCCTCCGTGATGGAGCTTTTGCGCGCGTCGCCGGCGTCGTGCTCGTGCGTCAGCGACCTGGCAAGGGAAATGCGATCTTCATGACTCTGGAAGACGAGACGGGAGTTACGAACGCCGTGTTGTGGGCGCGCACATTCGAGAAATTCCGCAAGGAGGTGATGGGTGGCCGACTTTTGGTAATCGAGGGCAAGGTGCAGCGCAGCCCCGAAAACGTCGTACACCTGATGGCCGGACGCGTCATCGACCGCACGGCTGAGCTTGCCCGTCTTTCCGAAACCGAGGAGGCGACGATCGCGCTTTCGCGCGCAGACGAGTTCTTGAACCCACAAACATCCCACAGCCGGCATCCCCGTAGCGTGCGCATTCTGCCCGGCTCACGAGATTTCCACTGAAACGCGGCTGAACGGCAAGAGCTTCTTCACGCGAACGCCCATCTGCGACTCTGCGGGAGGCACGGATCATCATTGACCGTACTTGCACTCCTAAACTCGCGAGATAGGCAACGAGTTCTAAGACACTCGCACTCAGTTTTCGCCGACCTTTGCATAGGCTTCAATTTCTACCTTCTGCCACGGCCTCAACATCGACGTGACCTGGACTAACGTGCTTGCCGGCCGGACCTTATCGAAGCGTTCTAGATGCGCTTTTGCGACGTCTTCCGCGTCGTTTATATCCCGTAGGTATACGACCGTACGGACAACATCTTCTGTTGACGCTCCAGCTTCGCCGAGAGCTTTGCTGACGATCGCAAGTGCAGCGCGCGCCTGCTCATACGCGCCGCTTTTCTCATGTCCCGCTGGTGCGCATGTGCCGGACACATGAACGTCATTGCCGGCGCGCACAGCACGCGAATAGCCGAATACTGACTCGTACGCTCCGCCAGATGAGATGTTGACGCGCTTCGTTCTGTTCTTAGTCATAGTTTGCTCCCGTCTTAAAGATTTGTTTTGTCGCGAATGCGGTACCAGGTCTCCACAATGGGAACGACCCTTTTGGCTATTGGATGGAATGGAAAGCTCGGAAATTCGAGGTCGTCAAAAGCGGTTCGACCATCGG
The DNA here is from genome assembly GCA_965279065.1 of Hyphomicrobiaceae bacterium. Classification (GTDB taxonomy): domain Bacteria; phylum Pseudomonadota; class Alphaproteobacteria; order Rhizobiales; family Hyphomicrobiaceae; genus JAKAXS01. The sequence goes on along the minus strand of OZ257134.1, from coordinate 2,799,797 downwards.
GATCGTGCAACACTTTCAGCGCGACCTTGTGCCCAAAGTAGGTGGCCCGTGAAACACCTGTGCCGCAGTACCCGATTGCGTAATGCACCCCTTTGGCTGTTCGGCCTATGTGTGGGATTTCATCGAACGTGTAACCGATCATCCCGTCCCAACCATGGGTAACTGGGGTGTCTTTCAAGTCAGGAAATACTCTCAGCATATCTCTCGCGAGGTGCTGAAATGCTCGCGGGGAGGTGTTTGCAGCGAGGCGGCCGACGCGGCCGCCCCAGATAATCCTTTTGTCGTCCGGAGCAGACCTGAAGTAAGAAAACACGCGTTTAGTGTTCCCATAGACGCGGTTTTTGGGAAGTAGCCGGGACATCAGCACGTCAGGGATCCGCGCTGTCGCGATCAAACCCGAGCCAATCGGTGCTATGCGTCGACCGAGCTCCGGCACCGTCCTGTCGGTATAACCATTAGTAGCAACGATGACATTCTTACAGGCGATTTCTCCGAAGGGGGTCTTAACGACAAAGTTGCCACACTCTGATGTAATGACTTCGCAACCACAGTTGCCGTGGATGCGACCGCCGTTAGCTTCCACCTTCTGCATCAAGCCGTCGCAATAGGCAGCGGGATGGAGACACGCATCATTCGGCAGGACGGACCCTCCAAAGTATGCGTCGCTGCCAATCTCTTGGTGCTGTTCTCCGCGAGAAATCATGAAGCTATCGACGCCGCAAGTACGACGAAGATCATCGAGATCTCGGGCCATCGCTTCGTAATGTTCCGGTCGTGCCGCCGCTCTGAAACGACCGCAGCGGCGAAAATGACAATCGATATTCTCGGATTGAATCAGGTGCTCGATGTAGTCGAGCATCTTTGTTCCTTCTTGAAGCATCGCTACGGCTTTGGCTTCGCCACGGAGCTCGATCAGCTTCTTGACGCGAAACTTTTGATTGCCGCTCCCGACTTGCCCACCGTTTCGGGTGCTGGCACCGAACCCTGGCACCCCTCGATCTAGAACCACTACCTCTCGCCCACGCTTGGTCAGGGTGAGCGCGGCCGAAAGACCGGTAAATCCGGATCCTACGATTACAACGTCAGTTGCTGATGGAGGAGGCTCGGGCGAAGTCAGCCGACGTGGAGCGGCTTCCCACCAATAGGGCTTGAATGTGATTTGGGATGACGAGCCAGCTCTTCCTGTCGCAAGAGCGCCCACTGTAGCGAGCCCATCTACACCACGTAGTTGCACGTAAGCCTCCCAGCTGAAGGATGCGAACGCCAACGCCCGCTTGTACGCTCTACAAAAAAGTTGCATCACATGCAAGTTTGAATTATGACGGTTGGATCACTCGTCGCGTTCCTCAGCCGAGCGGAGTCAACCGTGAATATGATGATGGCTACCCATTGGGATTGGCACATTGCGCCTGGTCAGATGGCATCACCCTCAAAGCTCGATATTGAATCTGCCAAGACGTTCCTCGTCCAAAATCAGGTTCGATACATTCTCGCGCAGTTCGTCGACATTTATGGCGTTGCGAAGAGCAAAGCTGTCCCCGTTAGCCACCTCGAAGACATCGTGACAGATGGCGTTGGATTTGCTGGGGGCGGTGTTTTCGGACTTTGTCTTGCTCCCCACGAACCAGAGTTCATTGTCGTTGGCGACATCACCACTTTGACCCTTGTGCCGTGGGCTCCCGGCTACGCCAGAATGATGGGCACAGGCACGGTAAGCGGTAAGCCGCACCCGGTTGACACCCGAAATATTTTGAAAGCGCAGGCGGAACGACTTGCTCAACGCGGGTGGACTCTCCAGACCGGCATCGAGCCCGAGTTCAGTTTATTGCAGCGGACCGCTGATGGCAGCGTTGCTCCTCTCGACGAAACCGATTGCCTGCAGAAGCCCGCTTACGATTACAGGGGACTGTCGCGGGCAAGAATGTTTTTGGAGAGGGTTACCGAGAGCCTTCAGGCACTTGGCATCGACGTCTACCAAATCGACCACGAAGATGCTAACGGCCAATACGAGATCAATTTCAAGTATGCCGATGCCCTCAAGTCGGCAGATCAAATCATCCTGTTCAAGATGGCGGCCGCAGAGATCGCGCACGAACTCGGCGGCATTTGCTCCTTCATGCCTAAGCCCAAGAGTTCCATGACCGGAAACGGCATGCACATTCATGCGTCAATCACTGATGCTGCTGGAAACAATCTGTTCCACGACAAGTCCGATCCAAGCGGAATGGGACTGTCAAAACTGGCCTATCACTTTACCGCAGGTATCCTCACGCACGCGAAGGCACTAACGGCGCTCCTTGCCCCGTCGGTGAATTCCTACAAGCGTCTCGTCGTCGGACGTACTGCATCGGGAACGACCTGGGCTCCCGTGTTCGTTGCGTACGGAGATAACAATCGCACCGCGATGGTTCGGATACCCTACGGTCGCATCGAAATACGCGTAGGGGACAGCGGCATGAACCCCTACTTGGCACAGGCGGCCATCATTGCGGCCGGCCTCGACGGCATTGACCGCAAGCTCGATCCGGGACCACCGCAGAACATCAATTTTTATGCTCTGTCTCAGCAGGAAGTTGCTGATCGTAAAATTGAGATCCTGCCCCAGTCCCTAAGCGAAGCAGTTGAAGCGCTCGCCAGGAGCGAGCTGTTTCGATCGTCGCTAGGCGACGCCTTCATCAATGAGTTCGTCGGCCTGAAGCGCGAGGAGTGGCTCGACTATCACCGCCACGTCTCGGACTGGGAAACGAAGAAGTACCTGAGCTTCTTCTGAATCACCTCTGAATGGAGATCTATATGTGCGGAATTGCGGGTATTTTCATAAAGGACGCAAAACTGGAATCCGAGCTCGGGGCGCTGCTAAGCAAGATGACAGCGACACTTTGCAGCCGCGGGCCTGATTCAGCAGGATTTGCAATCTACGGAGATTCGACTCCTGGTTCAGTTAAGCTCGTCCTTGCTGGTCCCGACACGCGCTTCGATATCGAGAGGGTCGCAGAGCGCCTGGCGATGGTTGTCGACCGGGATGCGAAGATCGCGTTGAAGCACTCTCATGTCGTAATTTCTTTGAAGAAGCAGCACGTGTTGCGGGCGAAGACTTGGCTTGAAGAGAATTGGCCGCAAGTCAATATCGTTAGCGAGGGCGAACGGCTCGAGATATTCAAGGAAGTCGGTTATCCGACGGACGTCGCAGAAGCCTTCGGCATGTCGAAGATGCGCGGCAGTCACGGGATTTCTCATACCCGAATGGCAACCGAGTCTTCTGTCAATACAAGCGGGTCTCATCCGTTCTCGACCGGGGCCGACCAGTGTCTCGTGCATAACGGCTCGCTTTCGAACCACGCCTCGCTGAGGCGCGAGTTGCGCCGAGAGGGTATCAAGATAAGGACGGAGAACGACTCCGAGGTCGCTGCGGGATATCTCTCAAAGCAAATGCGAGACGGGCAGTCTCTAGGCCAAGCGCTTGAATCTAGCCTGTCTGATCTGGACGGATTCTTCACATTCGTTGTCGGCACAGAGAATGGATTTGGTGTGCTGCGCGATCCCATCGCGTGCAAACCCGCAGTGATGGCTGAGACCGATCAGTACGTCGCCTTTGCATCTGAATACAAATCACTGACGTGCCTTCCTGGTATCGAGACCGCGAAGGTCTGGGAACCGAAGCCGGCGACGGTGTACTTTTGGGAGCACCAGTGATGCCGAATGTAGACTTGCTTCAAACCCCGGTTCGCGAGCTCAACGCTTCATTGCACCGGCTTCAACCCGACACAAATGAGACGCTCTGGGCGATTGCAAACCCCAACGGCGAGCATTCGATCGCTGCGGGCGTTCGCGTACCTATCAGCGTCAATATCCAAGGACATGTTGGATACTACTGCGGCGGCATGAACAAGAATGCCCACATCATGATCGAGGGCAGCGCAGGTCAGGGCGTTGGCGAAAACATGATGTCGGGCCTGATCCACGTCAAAGGCGACGCCAGCCAGTGCGCGGGCGCAACAGGTCGCGGTGGGACCCTCATCATCGAGGGCAATGCATCGGCTCGCTGTGGCATCTCGATGAAAGGCATCGACATCGTCGTGAAAGGCGGCATCGGGCATCTCTCGGCGTTCATGGGCCAGAATGGTCGTCTTGTTGTCATGGGTGAGGCGGGCGAGGCGCTTGGCGATTCGCTTTATGAGGCGAAAATTTATGTTCGCGGGCCGGTCACAAGCCTAGGTGCGGACTGCGTCAAGAAGCAGATGCGCGACGCGCATAAGGCCGAACTGCTTGAGCTTCTTAAGTCCGCTGGGGAAGCGCACAAGGTGGATGTGTCGGAGTTCAGCCGATATGGCTCAGCTCGCAAACTCTACAATTTTAGCATCGACAATGCGGGAGCTTACTGATGACGATCCATGAATCAAACTGGATGCCGACTCCCCCGCGCAAGTCGGCAACATACGATGATTACACGATGGCCGAGATACGTAGGGCTGCTGCTACCGGCATCTATGACATACGCGGCGGCGGTTCGAAGAGGCGCTTGCCGAATTTCGATGATCTATTGCTGCTCGGCGCATCGATGTCTCGCTATGCCCTTGAGGGCTATCGCGAGAAATGCGGCACCGACGTGGTGCTGGGAACTCGTTTTGCCAAGAAGCCGATCAAGCTCGCGACGCCCATCACCATCGCGGGCATGAGTTTCGGTTCGCTGTCCGCAAACGCGAAGGAAGCCTTGGGGCGCGGCGCGTCGCTTGCTGGCACCTCAACGACAACTGGAGACGGTGGCATGACGGCCGAAGAGCGCGGACAATCAAAATATCTTGTCTATCAGTATCTGCCTTCCCGCTACGGGATGAATCCTGACGATCTTCTCAAGGCCGATGCTATTGAAATTGTGATCGGCCAGGGAGCGAAGCCTGGCGGAGGTGGCATGTTGCTTGGTCAGAAGATCTCTGACCGTGTAGCGCAAATGCGCCAACTCCCAAAGGGCATCGACCAGCGTTCCGCCTGTCGTCATCCAGACTGGACTGGGGCGGATGATCTGGAAATCAAAATCAACGAACTGAGAGAAATTACGGACTGGGAAAAGCCGATCTATTTGAAGGTCGGTGCTAGCAGACCGTACTTCGACGTCGCTCTCGCGGTTAAGGCTGGTGCGGATGTCGTCGTGCTCGACGGCATGCAGGGCGGCACCGCTGCGACGCAGGAGGTCTTCATCGAACATGTAGGCATCCCGCTGCTTTCAGCCATTCGGCCTGCGGTCCAGGCCCTGCAGGATTTGGGTATGCATCGCAAGGTTCAGCTCATCGTGTCCGGTGGCATCCGCAATGGTGCTGATGTGGCCAAGGCCCTAGCGCTAGGCGCAGACGCTGTCGGAATTGGCACAGCCGCACTCATTGCCTTGGGTGATAACGATCCGAAATGGGAAGCGGAATACCAGAAACTTGGAACCACCGCCGGTTGTTACGACGATTGGCATGAGGGCAAGGATCCGGCTGGCATCACTACTCAGACGGCGGAATTGAGCAGCCGTCTCGATCCTGTGATCGCCGGGCGTCGTCTCGCAAATTACCTGAAGGTCATGACGTTGGAAGCCCAGACTCTGGCGCGGGCTTGCGGCAAGAACCACCTGCATAATCTCGAACCGGAAGATCTTGTGGCGGTGACTATTGAGGCGGCGGCGATGGCAAAGGTGCCGTTGGCCGGCACGAACTGGATCCCTGGCGCGGGGGGAAACTAAACCGCGCACCTGCATACCCCTGGTAAACTTGCCGGGAGCTCGCTCCCGGCATTCTTTACGGAGGGCTGTCGCCGTAAAAGATGATTGCCAAGAATTTTGCGCGCTCGTCGAGCAGCTTCTCAGGGCCGTGGACGACCTCGCCTGAAAAGGTGAAGGCATCGCCCGGTTCGACCAGATAGACATTGTCGCCGAACCGGTACTGCATCCGCCCCTGCAACATGTAAATGAACTCGGTTCCCGGGTGTGAGAAGCGGGGGTAAGACTCGCTTTTCTTATCCATCTCGATGAAGAACGGCTCGAAGAGTTTTTTCGGTCCGCGGTCATAGGAGAGTAGACGATAGGTGTGGCCGTACTTGGTGCCGACCCGGACAACTTCCATCTGCTCGGATCGTTTGATCAGCTGAGCGGAGCCCTTTTTGAGGTCCGTTTCCTTAAATAGGTCGGCCATGCCGATACCTACCGCTTGGCAAAGCCTCTCCAGTGAATCGAGACTAGCCGTCGCCATACCGTTCTCGATACGGCTCAACATCGCGCTCGACAGGCCGGCCCCTGCGCTCAAGTCTGACAGGGTGAGATTGGCAGCGAGTCGCCGCGCCTTCAGGACGTCACCAATTCGCTTTTCCAGGGGCACGTCAGCGGCGTCTGGCTCAACAGGTACTTTTCCAGTTCGTCCCGCCGCAGGCTTGGACGGCTTGCTTTGTTTCGCTGGCGTCATGATCTCTCTTTCAGTGTCGGCGATCAGCCCGCCGATGTAATAGTATGAACGATTTTTGCGTGTCGGCAAAAGCCAGTTGAAAAATTTAGTGTGATTTTACAACGCCAATCTTACATTTGCAGCAAAAATATTACATTCTATGCATGCAAAATAGTTGCATCATATGTAACTAAGCGTCACTATGCACCCCCATCGGCCGGCTCAGCGCAATAACGGCCTGTTTGGAGGAGTGACTGATGACAATCGCTTCAAGCGTAGGGCCGGGGATATCGCCTGGCGATTCTACTGGGCTTCATAGAACTATCGATTGGAAGGGCGCGTTTTGGATCGCAAGTGGTGTTCCGGCGCTTGTTCTGATTTCAATTGGCGGAATGGGTGCCACGGCGGGAAAGCTCGCGTTCGTCGTGTGGGCAATCTCGGTGGCGATGGGCTTCTTCCAAGCTTTCAGCTACGCCGAAATCGCCGGTCTATTTGCCAACAAGTCGGGTGGCGCTGCCGTTTACGGTGCAGCGGCCTGGCTGAGGTACAGCAAGATCATCGCACCACTGTCAGTTTGGTGTAACTGGTTTGCGTGGACGCCAGTGCTCTCTCTGGGATGTGCGATTGCGGCGGGATACATCCTCAATGCCATAGCGCCGATACCGATCTATCTTCCGGACTCGCCCGAGGTACTCGCATGGCTCAAGAACGCCGCGCATGCCTCGCTGATTGACGGAAAGTCGACAGAAGAAGCGGTGAAGATTGCAGTCGCAGCCGTGACTGACGCTGGTACACCAGTGTTGCGCTCGTTCAAGTTAGTGAGCTTTTCGTTCTTTGGGTTGGCAAACATCGAAGTCGGATCGACGTTCTTCATCGGTGCCGCATTGATGTTGATGGCGTTTGCCATTCAACATCGCGGTATTTTCAGCACGGCTCGCGTTCAGATGTATATCGGGTTGATGGTGCTGATCCCAATGGCGATCGTTGGTATCGTTCCTTTCTTCAACGGTGCCGTGAACTACGCCAACTTTATGCCACTCGTTCCCCCGAACGGAGAATGGAACAACGGCGGCTGGACCTTCTTCCTCGGCGCCTTATTCATTGCTGGCTGGTCGACTTACGCCTTTGAGACGGCTGTTTGCTACACTCGTGAGTTCAAGAACCCTGCCACGGACACTTTAAAGTCGATCGTCTGGGCGGGTGCTGTTTGCGTCGTGCTCTATACGCTCGTCGCGACGACGTTCCAGGGCCACCTCGGCGTTGAAGGGATGACCGCACCGGGCATCGTCGACGGAACGGGTGTAGCCGGCGCCATGGGTGACATGGTTGGCGGTGGCAACAAAATCATCACTCATCTCCTTGAGATGATGATGATCCTGGCGCTTATCCTGGCGATCATGATGGCTATGGCTGGATCGTCACGCACTCTCTATCAGGGCGGTGTCGACGGCTGGCTTCCGAAATATCTGTCGCACGCCAACGAACACGGCGCCCCCACCAAGGCGATGTGGACCGATCTCATATTCAATCTCGGTTTGCTTACTTTCGCAGCGTCCGACGCAACGGCCTACTATCTGATCCTGTCTATCTCGAACGTCGGCTACATGATCTTCATCTTCCTGAACTTGCAGGCGACATGGATCCACAGGATCGACAGCCCGGATATCCCAAGACCGTACCGCTGCCCCAATTGGCTCGTCGCATTCAATGCGCTCCTTGGTTTCGTCAACCTTGTGCTGATGGGTGCAGGTGCCAAGGTGTGGGGAAATCCGAATGCACTCTGGTATGGATTGGCCTTTGCAGCGGCGATCATCCCAGTGTTCTTTTTCAGACACTACATTCAGGACAGGGGTCGGTTCCCCGACCACATGCTTGCTGAGCTGGACTTGAAGAGTCAGGACCTCGGAGTTCGCAGAGCAGGGATGCTGCCATATCTCACGCTTCTGGCAGCGGGTGTGGTGGTCCTAGCGTCTCACTATTACTTCCAGCTACCTCCACCAGCTGCACCTTGACGCGAACTGCCCTCGCCCAAAATCGGGCGGGGGCAACTCATTTGCAGTGTGTCGCAACGGGTCTGTAGGGTGTGCACATGCCACCGATGAATGCTCTGAATGGGAAGAAGGTCACCGCTTATCACACGTTACGGGACGTAACAAAGTCGGGCCCGGTTATGGGTTTCTATCGAGGCGTTGAAATCAATCAGTATGTGACAGATCGCTGGCACCGCAGTTTCGAATTCGTTGGGGTAGCCTCACGAAGGTTGGACGGCGGCGACGAATACGAGGCTCTCACGCACGGCGAATTCATCCTGCCGCCGGGACTAGTTTATCGGATGCTGAGGTGAATGACGGGGTTCTCAGAACAAGCGGTCTGACGTTCAAACAATAGCGCCAATGTCTGCCCTCTCGCAAAGCGGATATCTGCCATAGTCCGCTAAATCCCAGAAGCGGAAGTCGCCACTTCTGTTCGGCAACGTGATGCCGTCGCCCAACATGGCCGCTGATTGGTGAGAACCGGCGGCGGCCTATGACAGTGAAGTATATCGCTGACCCTCATCAGGCTTCGCTACGCAGGGTGGTTTGACGCACGCTCAAGGGTTGTTCCCTAGGGAACAGCGGTTTCTCGTCAGCAATCTACGGTTACGTAGGTAACAGACGCCCATCGCGCTCGCAGCCATCGCCAGCGCTCAAGAACTTCAAGGGATCAGCGATGAAGCGTGTACGCTGTTTTATCGGCTGGGTCGTCATATCGATGGGTCTTGCGTCTCCAAGCATCGCTGGCATGGACGCAGACCTCTCCGCCTGTAGATCGGCCGATCGTCTGGCAAGCGCTGAGGCCTGTGAACGCGTCCTGAAGAGCGGGCGTCTCCCGTATAGTCAGTTCTACATTGCTCACTTCAACCGGGGCTGGGCCTATCGGAACGCCGGTGACTTGGAAAAGGCGCTCGCGGATTTCGACCGCGCAGCAAAGCTTAATCCCCGCTACGCCGACACATACTATAGCCGAGCAGTCGTTCAGCACGACCGGGGCGAGAAAGCAAAATCGATCATTGATCTCGATCGCTACGTTGAGGTGAAAGGTAACAATTGGACGGCCTACTACAAAAGAGCGCTGATGCTCCGGCGGCTCAGCGAGGCGGATCGCGCGCTTGCTGACTTGCAAAAGGCGGCCGCCCTGAACCCTACTGAGCTTAAAATTCCGCTATTGCGCGCGCTCCTTCTATCCGACAAGGATGAGCATGCGGAGGGTCAAGCTGAGATCGACAAGGTGCTGGCCGCAAATCCGGAGACTGCCGGCGGCTACTATGCACGCGCATTCATTGCGTTTCGCCAGCACCGTCTAGATTCTGCGAGCGCCGACGCAGAAAAGGCTCTCGCTCTGCAAGATGCCTATCCCGCCGCTCATACCTTACTTGGCCGTATCCTGGAGGAAAGCGGTGATACCATTGCCGCGACTGCGCGATACCAACGCGCTCTTGTGTTGCCTGCGAAGTCAATCGATGCCCAATCGGCACATGTTGAAGCGCGCGACCGGCTTCAAGCGATCACGGCGCGAGCGCCCGCCTATGTCGCCTCTTCGAGCAACATGGAATGTCGGAGGTACATCCCCGCGGTCGGGGCAACGATTTCGATCGACTGCGAAGAATAGATTTTGTCCTTGAGCGTCTCTCGAGCTCAGAGGTCGACGATCTCCTGCCGTAACGTGCAAAAATCCCGAAGGATTTTCGGTTCCGGATATGTCGCGGCACTAGGCGGTCGTCCTAGTGAGGTTGGTGGCTGGGCGGGCAGTTTGGAGCGAACCCGTCTCCGCGGATTTCCCTGATAACCGCTGATCTACAGGGAATTCCGATGGTTTTTACTTAGTCTCAGTTCTCTGCGCCTTCGGCAACGCCTGCGGCACAGAGCAATTCTGACGAAATTCCCTACTCGCCGGAACAGGGAATTGGGGCAAGACCACCAGCGATGGCCCTTACCTGATCAGGGAAATCTGAAAGGGGGAACAGGCAATTTCACGGCGAACTAGATAATTTGGGTCCGCGCAGATTCTAAAATGCTCCGGATTGGATACATTTCACTTTGGCGCATTGTCTAAATCCGTTGCGCAGGAATTGAGCATTTTGCTAATTCCTGAGTTTAGGAAGCCTCGTATGTATCATGTGCCCGTGGAGTACCCTGGTGGAGTGCGATCAGCAGCATTGGAGGCGATTTATCGGCCTTCACTAATGATTAACACCTCATCCTCTTGGGGGCTGTCGTAGTTTCTTGGCGAGAACGTCAACGCAGGTTTGTTCCATTCCGCCGTGCCACCGAATGGCATCCGCTCACGGCGAAAACGTGCTACAATCAAGTCATCGACGGAAAACTGACGCAAACCGTCGGCTGAGGGCATCTCACAGGCTCCCGCCTCACAGGCTAGGAGCCCCAGAATGCGAAGCACTCCTTTTTCAGACAAGTCCCTGATTTCACCAACGGTCGTCGCCCGCTACGAGGCGGCGGTCGCCGCTCCGGTCGCTGGACGTTCAAAATGGATGCAGGAGGCGTTGAGAGAAATCGTTCAAGACGCCCCAACCAGCCTCTCCGTGTCGTTTCGAAGCCGGCGTCATGTCTTAGGGCGCATCGGAGGTGGCTTCGATGCCTGAGCAACGCATCCGCAATAGCACGGTGACATTCCCCAATCCGTTCCGGATAACGGATGTCGATGGAGAGCTGCCTCCCGGAGACTATCTCGTCGAAACAACAGAGGAACCAATCGAGGGGCTTTCCTTCGTCGCCTACCGGCGTCTCTGGACGACAATAATGCTGCCAGCGGTGGGAGCCGGGCAACTCCCTCATCGATCCATGTCGAAGCAGATTGTCACTGTTGATCCCAAAGAACTTGATGCTGCCCTCGCCAGCGATAGCAGGGGATCACATGGGGACGCCGCGACATGAAAGAGTCGACAAACGCCCATGAAAAAGGGGGGTGGCGCATTCGGTCGACGTGGTTTGTGACGCCTATCGTCGTGCCTGCCGCCCTTATTCTCATGCTGCTGGCTTATGCCGTCCTGCACGGGCCGGCTCACTAGCGAATTGAAGAGATGTCAACGAACCTTCGTGACTGGTATCGGGATAGGCTGAAAAAGGACTGGGGTGACCGGCGCATCCACCGCGCGCAAGGTGGCCGCGGACCCGACAAGCTTTTTCGGCTCGACGAAGCCAAGTTCACGGCGCGGATCAAGAAGACGATTTCAGTCCTTCGTCATTTGCAGAAAGCGAGCGCGAGGCGTGACCCATGAAGAGCAAATACTCTACATCGCAAAGCGCGCGCCTGAGTTGGCGCGATCCGGCGGGTGCCGCAGCTGGCGCGACGTTCAAGTAAGGCTGAGACACGAAGGCCATCTGCTGGCAGCGATCGAGCTGCGCGGCGAACATACAAGGCTGACGCTTGATCGGCTTTGTGATCAAGCGCGAAGCGCCTCGAAGGCCAAAGCATAAGGATCGTCTGACATGTTGGGGTTTCGTCACTACCTCGCTCTGCTGGTCATCGCGTGGTCCAGCGGCACGGCCGTGGCCGAAGGCCCGGTCCCGCTTCCCTCGGTCAAGCTGGGAACACACACCTACGTGGAGCCGACGCGTGCTGAAAAGTTCGAGGCTTGCATGCGCTTGTGGGAAGAGGCCAACCACATCCCCAAGAAGCGGTGGCGGGAACTGTGCAGGGAGCAGGAACAGGCCAAGTAGCGCGGGTCGCTCGCAAGCAGCCGAAATTCAGGAGAGGCAACGCATGAACCTTGTCGACGGAAAGATTACTCGGATCACAAAGGGCGGCGACGCAACCAGCGTCGAAGTCACGATCGGCAGCGGAAAGCCGCTGGTGTGGACAGTTCCCAACATGATGTTCGCCCGTTTGGGATACGCAGTTGGCAGCGCCGTGCGGGCGAATGTCGACAGCTTCGGCAATCTGCAAGGCGTACGACCGCCCGAGACGCCAAGCGGGCATCCCGTTTGAACGGAGCAAAATATGCAAGCAATATCGAATTCGGGCTTTGAGGAGCCATTCAAAATCGTACTGCTCAAGACGCTCGCATCCACGATGAAAGAAGTGTTAGGGGGCACTCATGTCGGCGGCGACGAGGCGCACCTTGAATCGCTCGCCGGCGAGGCGATCCTCGCGCTCGCATCGACCGGTCAGACCAGTCCCGGCCAACTGCAACGCTACGCCGTATCCCAGGTAAAGTCGTTCCTGCTGACGCAGAGCGCGGATCGCATGTTCAACCAGCGGTCACGCAGTCCCACATCAGACCTGCGGGCAAGGCGCATTCCCTGACATGGAGCCAAGATACACACTGCGCAATGTCAGTGGGAAAGACCCGCCCAGCATCCTAGGATTTCACGAGATCTGGGTGGTGGATTTCGAAGGTAGGGAAATCGGCAAACTCAGCGGCTCTCCCATCTCGGACTTTCATCAAAAACCCGACGAGCGCGGCAGGTGGCATTGGCAGGCTGTCGCCTACTGGGGTGAAACTCGGCCGGTGCCGGCGTGGGGCAATGTACGGCTTGGCGGGCCACACTTTGCGAATAAGGAAATCGCCGCTCTTGAGGTCTTGGAATACCATCTTGTTTGCCGGGCGGCCCAATGGAGGCCGGGCGCTTGGGAGGAAGCAACTGCTGCTCGAGCAATCAAGGCAGAAGAAAAATAATGAAGCAACCGCTCGCGGACACGGCAAGGAGATGCGCGGCATTTTCAGCCAACGGTAGCTTCCGACTTCCGTCGCGAGTCTGTCGAAAGTGAATTGCGCGCCTTCCAAGCTGAGAACAGCGCAACACGCTCAGCCGTGAGTCCACCGCGCTGCACCGCTAAACGCACCGCGCATTTTGGCTCATTGATGTGCCGGCAGTCGCGGAACTTGCAGGATCGGGCGAAGGCTTCCACATCCTCGAAGCTGACTTCTTCGATCTGGGTGGCTTTCCACGCCACGACACCGCGTATCCCCGGCGAGTCGATGATGGCGCCGCCCTGCTGCCGGAGGTACAGTCGCCTATCAGTCGTCGTATGGCGTCCGCGGCTATCATGAGTTCGGACGCCTTGAGTCGCTTGCACGTCGCGTCCCAGCAACTCGTTGGTCAGTGTCGACTTGCCGACGCCGGACGAGCCGACGAGGCAAATGGTCGAGTTGCCCGCGAAATATCGTTCGAGGACAGTTATTCCTTGGCGATTTCGCACGCTGATTGCATGCACCGGAACACCAGGGGCAATATCAGCGATCCGCTGCACGACGTCGTCTGCATCGGGTGCGAGGTCAGCTTTGTTGAGGATAATGACCGGCGCTGCGCCACTGCCGGCCACCAGCTCCAGGAACCGTTCGATGCGCGGCAGATTGAAATCGCCATCGGGTGCCGTGACGATGCACACCACCTGTACGTTCGCAGCCAGCAGTTGAGGGCGGTCTTCACCTGATGCCGAGCGGATCAGAGCGGTTACCCGTGGCAGGGTTCTTTCGATCGTCGCAGGCCCATCGCCAGTCGACGTCCGCAGCGCAACGAAGTCGCCTATTCCGGCCAGGTCCGATCGGAGCGTCGCGGTGTTGCGCACGCGTCCCGCCAATTCGGCGGACAGCTCGCCCAACTGCGTGGCGACCTGAAAGTGGCTTCGGTGCTCGCCCACGACGCGGCCCGGTATCAACCCCTCGGCCGCGTCAGACGCAAACGCCGCCTGCCTTTCGGGGCACCAACCGTACGCGTCCAGATCCATCAACCGTCCTCTTGTGCCCCAGTCGACTTCGAGATTCGAAACACCATTAGCACTCAGTCAATAAGAGTGCTAAGTGTATTTGGCGCTTATGGTTTTTGAAACCGCGCCGCTTTCAGCACTTATTCCAACCAATCCAAAGATTTGAGGACGTTATGAAGTTCCGGCCCTTGCACGATCGCGTCGTCGTCAAGCGACTCGAAGAGGACAGCAAGAGCGCAGGCGGCATCATCATACCCGATACCGTCAAAGAAAAACCGATGCGTGGCGAAGTCATTGCCGTCGGCCCAGGCGCCCGCGACGAGGCCGGCAAGATCAATCCCCTCGACGTCAAGGCTGGCGAGACCGTGCTGTTCGGCAAGTGGTCGGGCACCGAGGTCAAGATCGACGGAGAGGACCTCCTGATCATGAAGGAGAGCGACATCCTCGGCGTGATCGAGGCGACAGCGAAGATCAAAGCCGCCGCCTAGTCCTCACTGCTGCATTCATTTTAGGAGTTGCCCACATGTCAGCTAAAGACGTCAAATTCGGTCAAGACGCACGCGACCGCATGCTTCGCGGCGTCGACATTCTCGCCAACGCCGTCAAGGTCACGCTGGGTCCCAAGGGCCGCAATGTCGTGCTCGATAAGTCGTATGGCGCCCCGCGCATCACCAAGGACGGCGTGACCGTCGCCAAGGAAATCGAACTCGAAGACAAGTTCGAGAACATGGGCGCACAAATGCTGAAGGAGGTCGCCTCCAAGACCTCCGACATTGCCGGCGACGGTACCACGACGGCAACCGTGCTGGCCCAGGCGATCATTCGCGAAGGCGCCAAATCGGTTGCAGCCGGCGCAAACCCGATGGATCTGCGCCGTGGCATCGATCAGGCAACGGCAGCCGTCGTCGAAGAACTCAAGGCAAGGGCAAAGAAGGTCACGTCGAACGAAGAGATAGCCCAGGTCGGCACGATTTCGTCGAACGGCGACGCCGAGGTCGGCGCCAAGATTGCCGAGGCCATGAAGCGGGTCGGCAACGAGGGCGTCATCACTGTCGAGGAGAGCAAGAGCCTCGAGACGGAACTCGACGTTGTCGAGGGCATGCAGTTCGATCGCGGCTATCTGTCCCCGTACTTCATCACCAACGCCGAAAAGATGATGGTCGAACTTGAAGACCCCTACATCCTGATCCACGAGAAGAAGCTGGGCGGTCTGCAAGCCCTGTTGCCCTTGCTTGAGGCGGTCGTGCAGTCCGGCAAGCCGCTGGTGATTGTCGCCGAAGATGTGGAAGGCGAGGCTCTGGCCACGCTCGTCGTCAACAAGTTGCGCGGCGGTCTCAAGGTTGCTGCCGTCAAGGCGCCGGGCTTCGGCGATCGGCGCAAAGCCATGCTGGAAGACATCGCCGTCCTTACCGGTGGCGACACCATCTCAGAAGACCTCGGCATCAAGCTGGAGTCCGTCACCCTTGAAATGCTCGGTCGCGCCAAGAAAGTAACGATCGACAAGGAGACGACCACCATTGTCGACGGTGCCGGCAAGAAGGCCGACATTGAAGCGCGCATCAAGCAGATCAAGACGCAGATCGACGATACGACTTCGGACTACGATAAGGAGAAGCTGCAGGAGCGCTTGGCAAAGTTGGCTGGCGGCGTCGCCATCATCAAGGTCGGCGGAGCCACTGAAATCGAGGTCAAGGAACGCAAGGACCGCGTCGACGACGCGCTCCATGCCACACGTGCGGCGGTCGAGGAAGGCATCGTGCCCGGCGGGGGTGTAGCGCTGCTGAGGTCGATCAAGGCACTCGATGCGCTCAAGCCCGACAACGAGGACCAGAGAACCGGCATCGCCATCGTGCGCAAGGCGCTGCAGGCTCCTTCACGTCAGATCTTCACCAACGCCGGTGAGGATGGGTCCGTGATCGTCGGCAAGATCCTCGAAAACGCCACCTACGCGTTCGGCTTCAATGCGCAGTCTGGAGCTTACGGTGATCTTGTTTCGCAGGGCGTGATCGATCCGGCGAAAGTCGTACGCTGTGCCCTTCAGGATGCGGCATCCGTCGCCGGGCTGCTGATTACGACAGAAGCGATGATCGCTGATCTGCCGAAGAAAGAAAGCGGCCAGCCGATGCCAGGCGGCGGCATGGGCGGGATGGACTACTAGGTCCAGACTTTCCTCAACGGACGTGACGGAAGCCCCGAGACCATCGGGGCTTCCGAATTTTCAATCAGCACTAAGGAAGAGCGGATGCTGGAAAGCGCACCTGTCCGACGTAACGAGTCCTTCAGAACAAATGTGATGAACGCGTTTGAAAAGGTCATCAGCGACCTATCGGGAGAAGACCCGGCCTTTCTCGTAAGTGACGATGTGCGCGATGTGGTGATGAGGTCGATCGTTGATCTCGCGAACGCCGGTCAGTTCGACGCGAAGCAACTCAGGCAGTTTGGGTTTTCCCAAGGGGCGCACTACCAGAGAAAACACGGAAATGAATGATAGAATAACTTACTCGACGCAACACTCCACCTCGCTGATCCAGCGCTGAACACGTGGGTGCTGCAGATGACACGCAGCCAAAGGCTGAACTGAACCGTTGTCAGAACGAGGAACACATGGCCGCGAGTGTCTACATCGCCCAGACGGACAAAACGAAGACCACCTTGGATGTTGGTCGAAACAGCAAGATCGCAGAGATTGACGTGGCATCGATCAAGGAGGACTCCGATATCCTGCCGCACTTCCAGGCTCGCTACGAGCTGAGCCAGATTTTGCGAAACTCGCAGTTCAAAAACATGGTGGAGAATGGGACGATCCGGATGGAGCCGGAGTCGACGATTGCGAACGTCGTCAAGGAAGTGATGCGCGCGTTGCAAGAAGCAGATGGCGTGGCCGAGACGTCCCGCTCGCCTTTGCCGTCAAGGGGCTCTTAAGGAGGGCTGCGCGACGAAGGCCGCGACGGCTCACTTCGCAACAACCTGGAGTTTGCCGATGACACCGCTCGCGCTGTGCAAAGTGACCATTCCATTTCGCCGGGCCGACCTGCAGCCTATCAAGTTCGCAATCGACATGATCTTTCTCGATGACCAGCCTTACGCGGTGACGGATTGGTCGCAGACCGCCGCTGGGATGATGCCGACCTTCGTCCTCAAGCTCGACAAACAGCACTTGCGGCGCGATCTGGCCCGACCGAAGAGTTACACCTACGATAGCGTGATGGACGATCCGCGGCTGCGGGTTTGAACGCCAGCGAGCCGGCAGACGCGAGGAAAGGCAAGACAGCCGTATGAAACTTCGAATTGGCTACGAGCTCGTCTACGACTGCCCCAGGCCTACGCCGATGATTTTGATGCTCAACGTGCATCACACGCGCGTTTCGGACTTGCTGAGGCCGGACCACCCCGTCGTCACGCCTTCGGCGTCACTTTCCGGTTATCGAGACGGTTTCGGGAATTGGTGCACTCGCCTTGTGGCCCCGTCTGGTCTGATGAGCATCACAAGCGACACCAGTATCGCAGATTCTGGCGTGCCTGATCCCGTTGTTGCCACAGCGGAGCAGGTGGCGGTCGAGCGTTTACCCGAAGAGGCTCTTGTCTTCCTGCTCGCCAGCCGGTTCTGCGACAGCGACCAGATGCTTGATCTCGCATGGTCGCTGTTTGGAGAGCGCGCCACCGGGTGGGCACGGGTCCAGGGTGTTTGCGATTTCGTGCATCAGCACATTGCGTTCGACTACCAACAGGCGCGCGTGACGCGATCTGCCTCAGAAGCCTACAGGGAGAGGCACGGTGTGTGCCGCGACTACGCACATCTCGCGATTGCGTTCTGTCGGGCGCTCAATATTCCGGCGCGATACTGCACGGGTTACCTCGGTGACGTCGGAACACCGCCGCCCTATCCACCGGGCGACTTCGCCGCGTGGTTCGAGGCGTATCTCGGTGGCCAGTGGCACACGTTTGATCCAAGGAACAACGTCCCGCGTATCGGGCGAGTTTTGATTGCGCGCGGTCGCGACGCTGCCGATGTGGCGATCACAACCAGCTTTGGTCAGAATATCTTGAAGTCATTCAAGGTCTGGACAGACGAGATCGTACATTAACGATCTGTCGACGTCAGGCGGCATCGGCAACAAGTACCAGTTCGCATTCCTTCGCCATGCGTCCGAAGGTTTCTTGCGGTGACTTGATGCGATACTTCAACTCTCCATTCTCCGTCGGCATAGCACGTTCGACGGTGTAGATGGCGTTGCCCTGGAGCAAACCTTTCGGGGCATCATAGCTGACGCTTTGGCCAGCCTTGTATTTGTGTGACGGCATAGGCAAGTCTCCTGTGAATCAATAACACTTCAGCTTTGGGCGGGCCCTATACACGAGCAGACCACGCAGACCTGAGGGCGGTCTGGTCGGCTTGACCCCCGCAGCAATCTGCTCGGCCCTAATGCGGGCCGCGTGATCCAACCAGATTCCCATCATTGCCTTGTCGAGCAGGTCCAACGTGTCGTTGTTGAAACCGGCTGGGCGCTGAATGAATGGCATCGCAACTCCATCGATCGGCGAAGCGCAGTGAAGCGACTTTGCCTGATAAGAATTTTATAGAGCATCTCTACCGGGCATTCTCGAGCTTTGGACGGAATGCCCGGACCGGGATCCATTCACTAAGCCCGCCTGACCTCGCCCTGACCCAGCTTCAGGAAGGCAATCTCGCTTGTCGATAGCGGCCGGACGACAAACGACTCTGTGTCGTCATCGGTCGGCTGCCGGCTTTTGAGCGCCGCTTCGACCGCCCTGGTCGGGGCCTCGATTGCGACATTGTAAAACTCCATCTTTGGAGGATTAGCGCCGAATTTGTTGGTTGCCGGCTGAGGGAACGAGAATTGCACCACCCAGCCAGCCGCCTTCGAAACCTCTGTCATGTCTGTGGTTCCTTTAGTTCCTAATGATCGGAAGCTGCTAGTTGTCGCGAGTCTGCGCTATCTGCCGCCGATTCGCCCAAACACCGTTCTAGCGCCCACCCTGCGTAGGGTTACAACGCCGGTTGGATCAGCCCGTCCATGCCGGCGCAGGACGTCGGCCTCGCGCTCCAAATCGGCCTGATGGTTATTGTAGACCCCGAGAAACTCCGAGACTGGGAGGTCGGGCCTACCGGCCAGATCTTCGAGTCGATCTCGCAAAACCCGAAACGCGCCGTTCTTTGTAGCTGACGAGAGACCTGTCGAGTTGACGCTGATTTTGTTCCGAGTCATCCGGTATCCTAGCACTCATCGCCAGCCCTTCGTTCGCACGAAGCGCTCGCCTAATCGGTTTCAGATCCTGAACGGACGCAGTTCGCCTGGTGTCGCTTGCGGGCGTACACCGCAGATTGCCGCCTCGTAGTGGGCAACGACCATCAGCGACTTGTCTGAAAATAGAGTTCTAGATCGCATTTTGGGGCTCCTTGCCTGTTAGGCGGGAGCCTGTGCGATGCCCTCAGCCGACGGTTTGCGTCAGTTTTCCGTCGATGACTTGATTGTAGCACGTTTTCGCCGTGAGCGGGGCGGCATTCGGTGCCACGGACCAAAAGTCGCTCCGGCGGCGTGTGGCAAGGCACCCACCTCCGCCTAGTCGACCAATCGCTCACGCCGGCCAAACTCCGGATCGCATCGATTGCCGACACGACGCCATTTCCAGAACGCGGACATCCAATGACCTACACTACGCTGCTCGCTGTTACGGTCCGCTTCTACCAGCCGTCCATCTAAGGACATGTTGGCGTCCGCTTCTTTAGAGCAGCGGACATGCCTCCCGCGACATCCTCGTCCGGCTCCTGATGTGGCTAATGTTAGCAATTGGGATCAAGCTGACGTGTGGGCGCGACCGCTTTATCCCATGAGCGGAAGTCGCGCGATCGGTCGACCAAGATTACTATGCTCGCATGACCTACGTCTGCTGATGAACTACCAGCATGAGCTGGTAGCCGCTTATTATGCCGTTCTTCCAGTCTTCTCGCGTCAGTTGGATATCTGCATTCGGTGTCTTCAGGGTGCGAAAGCGTCCCGACCGCGCGGCCTTTAGAACTCGGCCTTGCAATCGGGAAGAGCCGTCTCAATGAGAACTTCAGCCATCGTGGCAAAGCTTTCCATAGCAGCTCCGGCCATCTTCTCGTTATTGACATTTAGAGTCAGCTTTAGGCGAGTAACAACATGCTTGTTGCCTTCGACCGCGTAGCTGACGTTGTTTGAGAACAGCTCATTATCGAGAACAAGATCGATGAGGGTTTGACGTCCTTGATCGGCAGGGCGGTTACGGCGCGCCAAGCGCTCCTGTCAGGAGGCTACGACAGCATCGATGCCATGGCCAAGCAGATCTATGTCAAACGAGAGCATCTGACGGCCCTTGTCCGTCTTTCTTACCTCGCACCTGAGATCGTGGGTGCGGTCCTCGCCGGCCAACAGCCTGTCGAGCTGACGCCAACGCGGCTGATTGCCCTCTGCAAGGATCTGCCGCACGACTGGCGCGCACAGCGAGCGTACCTTGGGTTCGGACGGGATTGAGCGCCCGACAAGGCCGAAAAGCTCGACATCTGACCGGGACAAAACTGGCCCTAGAGACCAAACGCCGTATCGGGCGATAGATTTTGTCCTTGAGCGTCTCTTGAACTCAGAGGTCGACGATCTTCTGCCACAACGTGCGGAAATCACGGGGTGTTCTAGACTCGGTGATGCCGCGACACCAGGCAGTACCACTAGCGAGGTCGGTGGCTGTGCAGGCAGTCTGGAGCGAACCCGTCTCCGCAGATTTCCCTGATAACCGCCGATCTACAGGGAATTTCGATGATTTTTGCTCAGTCTCAGTGCTCTGCGACGCTGGCAACGCCTGTGGCACAGCGCGATTTTGAGACAATTCCCTACTCGCCGGAACTGGGAATTGAAGGGGGACTACCAGCGATGGCTCCCACATGATCAGGGAAATCTGGGACGGGGAACAGGCAATTTCACGGCGAACTAGATAATTTGGTTTCGCTCGTCGCTGGTGCCGAGGCCATCCAGCTCGGCGATGACGTTGCCGCGATTGTTGTGGACGGTGGGGATCGTGGCGGCCGGCGAGGCCGGCAACGTCACGACACGTGTGATCAACTGCTCGTTGCCTTCGTAGGTGTAGACGGCGAGCACTGGACCGGCGAGCCGATTGGCTTAGTCATGGCATGTTGCTTGAGTGGCCGTAGTGGCTATGCGCCATTTGTCTCCAGCATCAGACCCGTTGATTTTGACGAACCACTTCTTCTGAGCTTGATGAGACTTAAAGTACTCCCAGCAGAGGCATACAGGTTCGGTCCGTCGACCAAGTCGAGTGGATCGGACTGGGTTTAGCGGCCGAGGCTTGGGTCGTAGTGGCGGTGCGAGTTGTGGGGCAGGCTGGCTTCAACCGGGAACAACTGGGCGGGGAAGCTGGCGATACTCGCGAGCGTGCCGGTGATGGTGTGCGGCGCCTCCCACGTCTGCTTCGGAGAACCCGCAGCGTCTTGAGAACTTTTCGACCACGTGAGGGGGCGACGCCTGCGTTAGCCGTACCGGTTGCGGCCGTACTGCGCAGATCGCGCAAAGTCCAGTCGTGCTGCTCGGCAAGAGTATCGAGTTCGCGCTCGTCCTTGGCGTAACAAGAGTAAGAAACGCAATCAGGGCAAGGATTTCGGTCGGGGGTTATATTTTTGTCGAACTCGCACTATGACATATCGACCTTGCCGCTAAACCTTTGCGCGTATATCGACATCCCTATGTCGTTTCCGGCTTTGGTTTTGTGTTCATTCTCTCGGATTTTTTGCAACTCGAACCGCTGCGCCAGCCTAGGCATCAATAATCTTCCCAACTCCTGCTCAACACCAAGTGAAAGGATGCCGGTATCGGTCCCTTCGATAACTGCCCTATGACCTTCGTCTAAGCGTGCTAAACGCGTCATATCCTCGCCGTCGAAGCTCGCTTCTAAAGACAATGGACCGGCTATTCTCCCGAAGCGGTAGCTACCCTTAAGCACCGAAACGCGAAAATGCAGCGGATAATTTGTAAATACTTCATGCCGGCCCGAGGTCATAATATGATCCAGAACGTCTTCAAGATACTGGTACGCTTCTTCGATCGCATCCGCTTCTGACGAGGGAAAGCCGAGTATGCAACCATCGCCGGCTGTAAATAGCTGACCCGTTCCAACCTTCCTAGAAAGCTCACAAAACAGCGAGACGATCATGCCGCGAGCATCATCAATAGTGCGGTCCGGAGCTCCTTGAGGATTAAATGAATATCGGCGCAAACTCCCCATGAGGCCTTCGAATCCTCTAAGGTCAATAGAGACCAGCATCCCTTCGCAACGTTCAACCCAGTGGGACTCCTCGGTTGCGATTGGCTTTACCGTTTGGGGCGGACAGAGACTTCGCCTGTTCTTGAGTACATGCACAATATTGGGCATTAGCGGCCGGCCGTGGAAACGAATATCGGCGTCAGCGTTCGCGTCGTGCTCTATTTCATCAATACCCATAAAGTAATTGCCCTTGAGGAAGTGTGGGTCAGTCAGATCATAGATAGACTCTTCATCCCAGTCGTTTGGCGCCATTCGGATGATCTTATAAAGGCGATGGGATTTTTTGTTTCTCGGAGATATTTTGAACTCAAGCAGCTCAGGCAGATATTCGAAGCTCCGAAGGCTGTTGTGAAAAACAAAATTGCCCAACAAGTCCTCGTATAGACGCTCGCGTCTAACCTTGTCGTAAGCGTCGGACATAAATCGTCGCGCTTGGCCCACGGTATTTATGCTGTGATAGGAAGGCATGCTTACGGCAAGCGCGAAATATGGACAGGCCCAAAACCCAAGCACTTGCTTCGGCGGCCCATCGGACACTTCGTCGTAAACAGAATATTGAGGATGCGTGAGAAGAAGATAGTTGTTCGATTTGTAGCTGACAACGATCTCTAAAGAATGAACAATCCACCCTTTTGCGGGATTTGCCGAAAGGCGAACCTTATCGTCAACGTCTCCCCCAAATACCCTGGCGTCGAGATTATATAATTGCCCCGGCATGTGAACTTTAAATGGGAGGATGCGCCTATTCGCTAAGTACGCGCTTAAACAAATCTAACGATTGCACTGCGCGGTTCTCAACGTAATGAATGAATTCACTCGTTGGCACAATATTCGTTTTCCTCTTGTCCGATTTGTCATCCACGAACTTGAAGAATCCGAGCCGTTCAGCTTCCGTTACATATTTCTTGCAGGTGTCGATGTGTTCAGCGGGTATCATTCTACAAGCCTGCATCTTAGACATGTACTTGTCGTCCAGGTGATGCAAGTAGATTTGGCGAAGCAGCCGATCGACATGAAGGAGTAGGCGAGGATCTTTGACCTCTTGTCTCACTCCATCAATAAAACCTGAGAAATCGACCAACCTATGCTGCACCGCGGCAGCAATCTGCGCGCCTGTGTACTCTCCCCCCACGTCCCGCCCCTCTGATTCGTGGTTATTACGCACCATTAAGTAACCTATCTCCCGCAACGAGGGGTTACTGAGACGCCACATATCACAGGAAACTACCAGGTAGCCGGACCACTTTACATAGCTGCAAAATAGAGCTAAAAAGTGGTACTAAGGCGTGATAGCTCCACAGGTTGCACGATGACAGTGCAGATTGCGAGTTCGTGTCGTTGGACGCTTCTCCGGCGCCTGAGCCATGATGGCTATCTCTCTGTGCCTGGCTCTAGCAACGCTCTTGCTGCTCAGATCTATAAGGCGTTCGACAATGTGATCGACCGCTCCTCAGAGGGCGGCTGGTCCGATAGGTTTAATGGTCTCGGCCAAGTATGGAAGCAGGAGCAATGGAAGTCTCTCTCCCACTCCGGCTTCTTCGCACCCTATTATCGAGACCGGAATGGTCGCCACACCTCTGATCAGAAAATCATCTATCAGACCTGTCCCGCCTTCGTTAGGCATCTCGTCAATCAGGATCACGTCCTGGTGCAGACCGCCTACACGTCCGAGGTTCAACGGCTGGACCAGCTACTCTTCGAAGCGGCTCATGAGATTCTGCCGAGTCTACTTGAGGTAACGGCCGCGATCGTCCGAGCCGAGCCGACCCTCTACCGCTTCCTCCACGATGAAATGGGTCGTCCCATACTTGCTCTTCGCGTGCTGAAATACTCACCCGATTTGCTCGCAGGAACGAACCCACATGTCGATAAGTCCGCGCTCAGCTGCGTCATGCACACCACGGATGATTCCGGAAGTGAAGGTTTAGTTTTTTCTCCTCCTGGACCAAGCAAAGCTCGTCTGTCTGAGTTCCGTCCGGCGCTGTGCCATGAATCTGGCTCCGGCAAGCAAGCGGTAATCTTTCCGGGGCACGCGCTAGCACAAGCTGGCTTCGGCCTACTCCCCGGAACACCTCACGCTGTCTTGCCGATTGCCGGCGACCGGCCCCGCTACAGCATGATTGTCTTCTGGCTCATGAGCGGGATTGATGTGAGCGACTTTGACACCACCGCACCTACTCAGGATGATGTGGGCATCTTGCGTTCATATGCGCGAAAGTCCGTCGCGCCCACGTAGGTCCAGCCGTTGTACGTGGCGCGCCCTATGCCGCAGAATTAGACGACCTCTTTAGTAATCCTAGAGCATGGCCCCTCGTACAATCTCACTACGCAGTTCAGCACGAGGATCGGGGTCGCGACGAATTGGGAGGACAGACCAATCGACGCGGCTGTTTTCCGCCCGATGGAAGCGGTATCAGTCGCAGGATGCTGAGTGATGGCGCAACTGACACACCATCCTTCCGTATGGATTGAACGCTGCGTGTGAGCTGGGTAAATGGCGAGGGACTTGTAACGGAGGCCGATCTTGAGCGACGTGATAACGGCACGCCAGTACTTAGAGCAGTACCACCGGGATTGGCTGGAAGGCAAAACAGAGGAGGAGGTCCAAGTCAGGATCGATGAGTTGACCGCAAAGGCCAACCTTATCTTTGCTGTGATGCAGTCGCCTACCTTGGAGTACGAGACCAAGCACTGACCCAGCAGTTTGGCGGAACCGAAGCTTTGTGGTTGGGGCCCTTCTGGACGAAAGCACGACCGAAAGTGCGCCTGCCCCTGTTTCTGTTACCAATTCGAGTACTCGTCTCCGAATGATTTAGTGTCGGCCGCCGCACTGATGGATCGGAATGCGGCAGTTTGCATTTCGGGCTGCGGTCGGCCGGGATCAATGCGATGGCCTCGACGCGGCGATGCCCCAAGGTTGCCGCCCGACTTTTATCGACTTGATGGCGATCAGGCTTCTTGCGTCGATAACCGTCACGTCATTTGACATACCGTTCGTCGTGTAAAGTCGACCAGCACCGTCAGAAGCCAGGTGCCAAACCCGATGCCCAACGAGGATGTACCGAACGACATCACCGGAGGCCGCGTTTACCACTGCGACCCGGTTGGCTGGTCCCAGAGCCACAAAAACGAGCTTGGCATCATCGGAAAAGCGCACCCCGACTGGTTGGACGTTATTCTCCGTTACACCGGGAACGCTGAAGCGGATTTCTCGAAGCAGGACGTGGGTGCGTGCGTCGATAACCGCAACCACCCCTCCGATCTCCGAGGATACCCAAACCGCTTTCCCGTCTGGTGCGAATTCCGCCACTCTTGGACGCGCGGTCACGACAACGTTCTGAAAGACGGATAGCGAAGCGACATCGATAAAATGCACCATGTTGGTCGTTTCAGATGTCACGACTAACGTCTTTCCGTCTGGCGAGATAGCAATGCCCTCGGGCTCGACGCCGACGGGAATGTGTTTCACGATGGACTTTGATTTGAGATCCAGCACACCGACAGAGCCGTCTTCCTCGTTGGTTGTGAAGAGGAGGCGCCCGTCTCTCGAAAGGATCGATTGTTCCGGATCGCGGACTGCGGGCAGCGAGTCGTCCAACGAGCCGGTTTGGGCATTGATGATATCGACCCGATCGGCGTCCCCTGCACATACGTACAGCAGCTTGTCGTCGGGTGAAACGACAATACCTCGCGGCCGGTTCGAGGTCGGGAATGTACGAACGACTTGTAGGCTCGACGTGTCAATGACCGAGATCGTGTTGTCCTTCTCATTGCTCACGTAGACCTCGGCGGCCAAGGCTAGGGAGCTCACCATCAGCGTCGCGATTCCGCTGACACTGGCTAGAACAACGTTTTTGTTCATACTGTTGACCGCAGCCTGTGAACGCGCGTTGAGCCTCGAAGAGATTGATCGGAGACGTTCGGTCAGAGCTATTTCGGGGGCAGTCGAATAGCTCCATCGAGACGGATGCAAACTCCGTTGAGCATCGCGTTGCTGCAGATGTGGACCGCCAGTTGACCGTACTCTGCAGGGTGTCCAAGCCGAGATGGAAACGGCACCTGAGTTGCGAGCGCCTGTGTCGCCGCCTCCGGCAGCCCATCAAACATGGGCGTGCGAAACAGCCCTGGCAGAATAGTCGCGACCCGAATTCCATCGCGAGACAGGTCGCGAGCAATCGGCAAGGTCATAGACTGCACGCCCCCTTTGGACGCCGAATAAGCCACTTGCCCAATTTGGCCGTCCTCGGCCGCGATGGACGCGGTGGAAACAACGACCCCTCGTTCTCCGTCGGGCTGTATCGCATCGAGCGACATCATTCCCGCCGCGCATTTTGTGATCATGGCGAACGTGCCAATCAGATTGATTTCGATGCACCGCCGGAATGATGCGATGTCATGTGCCTCAATGCCGCCGGTTTCCCTGACCCGGCGCGCCGTACGCTTGCCGGGAGCAATTCCGGCACAGTTCACAAGGATCCGTTCTTGGCCGTGCTGGGAACGAGCGCCAGCGAGCGCTAGATCGACAGACACTTCGTCGGTAACATCGCATTTGGCGAAATAACCGCCGATTTCGCTTGCAACTTTGATCCCATTCGGCTCATCGAGATCGAAAATAGCGACACGGACACCGGTATGGGAAAGGGCGCGAGCCGTCGCGGCGCCAAGGCCGGATGCACCGCCCGTTACGACGGCGGCGATCGAATTGTTAAGTTGCATTATTAGTCTTCCGCGTTCTGTTCGAAGGCGATCCAAGTGTCAGCCAAGGGTTGGGTAAAGCGCCAATGCGCTACGAGACGAATCGATGACAGCCGCAAGGCGAGCGTGGATCTCCGGCATAACTTGGCCAGCATAAAAGTGTGCCACGCCGATTTTCTCTTGCAGAAAGAGCTGGTGTCCTTCGCCCTTATCGAGGAGTTCCGCCGCGCGCAGCGCGGCTCGAGCGACCATCCAGCAGCCCAGGGTCAATCCGAAAATATGCAGGATATTCACCGCGCGCGCTGCAGACAGCGCCGCGTCATGGCGGCCGGTCGAGGTGATGACATCGATCACGGCTTCGAGCGAGCTGATGCCGCCGTCCAGCGCGGCACGCACGACTGAGAACTCATGTCCGGCCTGGTTGGCGAGACGCTCATCTAGCGTTTGCATTTCCCTCACGATGGCCATCGCCGCCTCTCCGTTATCGCGGAGAATTTTGCGACCTAAAAGGTCGTTGGCCTGGATTCCGGTTGTTCCTTCGTAGATGGGCGTAATTCGCGCATCGCGAAGGTGTTGCGCGGCTCCGGTTTCCTCGACGTAGCCCATGCCTCCATGCACTTGCAAAGCGGTTGAGGCCACTTCACATGCTTGCTCGGTGCACCAAGCCTTGACGATCGGCACGAGCAAGCTGAGCCGTGTCGCGTGGAGCTGCCGGACCTCTGCTGTCGGCCCGGCGTGCGACATGTCGAGACATTGGGAGGCCAAGTAGGCAATCCCCCGCATCGCTTCACATTTGCTGCGCATTGTCATGAGCATGCGATGCACGTCGGGATGGTAGCGAATGGAGCGGGACGCGGCTGCCTCGTCACCCACGATCGGGCCCTGGACTCGCTCATTGGCGTAGGTGTTCGCCGCTTGATAGGCCCGCTCGGCAATTCCTAATCCTTGAACACCGACGCTCAAGCGCGCCTCGTTCATCATGATGAACATGTAGTCGAGGCCGCGCCCCTCTTCGCCGACGAGTTCACCACGACAACAACCGTTTTCGCCGAAGGCTAGAAGTGCCGTCGGGCTTCCATGAATTCCAAGTTTGTGTTCGAGCGAGACGCATCTGACGTCGTTGGGCTCGCCTGACGATCCATCCGCGCTGATTCTGAATTTAGGCACGATAAACAGGGACAGTCCCTTGACGCCGCCCGCCGATGTCCGTGCCAGTACGATGTGGATGATGTTTTCGGTGAGGTCGTGATCGCCGTAGGTAATAAAGATTTTATTGCCCGAGATGATGTAGTCGCTGCCGTTCCGTTTGGCTTTTGCCCGAACGGCGGCGAGATCGGATCCTGCCTGAGCCTCGGTCAGCACCATTGTGCCGGTCCATTCACCGCTCACCAGCTTGGGCAAGTATTTCTCTTTTTGTGCTTCGGAGCCTGCCATCGCGATCAATTTGGCCGCCGCAGTCGTCAACATCGGGCAGAGTGCAAACGCCATGTTTGAGCTGTGCAGCATCTCCTGCACGGCGCCGCCGATCATTGTCGGCAATCCCATGCCGCCGATCTCCACGTCGAGGGACGTGCTCGACCAGCCGCTTTCCGAGAGGCTTTGATATGCCTTTTTCCAGCCGGTAGGGGTCAACACACCGCTCTCGGAAAGCCGCGCGCCTTCGGTGTCGCCGACGCGGTTTAACGGTCCAATTGTGGACGCGACGAATTTGCCGGCCTCGCCAAGCAAGTCTAAAAGCGAATCGCTAGGGGCATGAGCAAAAGATTCGAGCTTGATAATCCCGTTTAAGTCCAAGACCTCATCGAGCGTGAACACGATGTCGTCTAATGGCGGTATGTAGGACATGGCTCACCTGGCTACCTTGGCCGATCTTCGTCGGCCCGAAATGCGGTAACTAAGTCATTGATGTGACGGCAGTGTTTCTGGATTATGTGCAAATGTTTCCTGTTTCGCCCTCAATTTTGTGAGCGTTGCGCATTTGCCACGGCTGCGACGGAAATGCACTTTTAGGGTCTCTGAAAGTTTCTGAAACAATCGAGCAAAATTTGTGCAAGTCCGACCGGATACCGATCGGGTATCGAACTTTTCGGGGAACTTTGGGAGGATGAAAATGTCAGCACGCAAGATTGCGCTGGCGACGATCGGAGCTAGTTTGATAGCACTGTCGACGCCGGCTTCAGCTGCAGACCTGGGTGGCAATTGCTGCGCGGATCTTGAAGAACGTATTGCTGAGCTGGAAGCGACGACGGCGCGTAAGGGGAACCGCAAGGTCTCCCTCACCATCACCGGCTGGGTTGCCGAGATCATGACCTACTGGGATGATGGCGAAGAGCAGAACACTTATATCTCGGGTGCCGGCACGACGCTGTCATCGAACGTTGTGTTTACGGGGCAGGCGACGATCAAGCCGGGCTTGACGGCTGGTTACGTGCTTCACATCGAAGCGAACCCCAACGATCCTTTCTTTCATGATCAGAAAACGGACAACGGCGTCTTCAACCCGGGGCTTTCGTCGTTCGCGACGGGCGTCGTCGCACTTCAATCGTATTGGTTCATAAAGAGTGATGACCTGGGCAAGGTCTCGCTCGGAAAGATCTCGCCGGCATCCGACAACGTCACGATCATTGGCGTGGACGGTTCTGGCACGATCTTCCCAGCCAACTCGCCGAACTTCGGATCGTTCAGGAACTTTTTCTTGCGCCGCAATGGGCAAGACGTTTTGGGCGGCGTCGGCGGCGGCGCGGCGCGTTGGGATGACATCGCCAACTGTTGGCAGATCGCCGACGCTGGCGCTGGCATTAGTATGGACTGCACCGCGGCGCCGGCACAAATGATCCGCTATGACAGTCCAGTGTTCAAGGGCTTCTCCATCTCTGGAACTTGGGGCGAAGACGATTTCTGGGATATCGCCGCGCACTACGCTGGTGAGGGGCATGGTTTCAAGTTCAACGTCGCTGGCGCCTACTCTCAGAACAAGGATGAGAACTTCATCGTTCCAAACAGCTTGTTTGGGGGGCTCATTCCAGCAACGGAACGCGATGTGAGCTACTTCCAGATCGGCGCTTACCTGGAACACAAGGCCACAGGATTGTTCGTCTATGGAACGTACGGCACTGAGGACATCGACAGTCCGAACGCGGCGTCGGCCAGTCCATCCGGGTTCGAGCTGAAGAACGACGATGCGTACTACCTAAAAGCTGGTATTCGGCAGAAATGGTTCTCAATCGGGCACACCGTTCCTTATGTCGAGTATCAGCGCACCAACGACATGATGAACTTCTTCGCCCTGCAAGCTGGCGCTACGGGTTCGGAATTTGATCGCTGGGGCGTTGGCGTCCTGCAAGAAATCGACGCTGCCGCAATGTCCATCTGGGTCGCGTACAAGCACTGGGACGGCGAAATCACGGGGCCGGCTGCCACATGTACTCAACTTTGTGGTCAGCTTGATGACTTCCAGCGAGTTGAAGTTGGCGGCATGATCGCCTTTTAAAGCTCGCTCGAACGACCCAGCGGTGGGCATCCTCCAACGATGGGCACTACCCAGAAATGGGCATTAGGACTAACTCTCACGTTGCACTTTTTTCTCCTGTCTAAGCGCTCCTAGAAATAGGAGCGCCTTTTTTTTGCAAGGGTGTGGATGTAGCCATGGCGTGCAAATTGATAGCTTCTTCCTAGTGGTGGTCCGGGTCCCGGGAGATCAAGGGGGCGCGGGCGGCGCCGCCTACCACAGCGGGAGCGCGTCACTAGTAGCGCGATTTCCAATGAAAGTTGGCGATCGTCACGCTTTGCATTCCCAAGTCGATATCGCTCGTCAATCGTCCGAAGGGAACAATTCCGCCGGCGTGGCCGAAGTGGCCAGTTCGGCCTCCATGATTTTGCGCATTTCGAACTTCTGGACTTTGCCAGTTGCCGTCAATGGGAAGCTGTCAACGAAACGTATTATTTTTGGGATTTTATAGTGCGCAATACGGCCAGAGCAAAATGTCCTCACGTCCTCAACCGACAAGCACTGACCGTTATGAAGCTTGATCCACGCGCACACTTCCTCACCGAATACCTGGTCTGGAACACCGATAACGCCGACATCTGCGATTGCGGGATGGCGGAAAAGAAACTCCTCGATTTCCCGAGGATAGATATTCTCGCCTCCGCGAATGATCATATCTTTTAGACGGCCAACGATCCGGCAAAGACCCTTGTCGTCGATCGTGCCGATATCGCCTGTGTGCATCCAGTCGTTTTCATCGACCACGTTCCGGGTCGTTTCAGGGTCGTCCCAGTAGCCCAGCATTACAGAATAGCCGCGGACGCAGATTTCTCCCGGTTCGCCCAGCGTCACCGGTGCCCCCCGCTCGTCGACAATCTTGCTTTCCAGATGCGGCATGACCCGCCCAACGGTCTCGACGCGAACTTCCAACGGGTCTCGCGTACCGGCGGCGAAGCTGACGGGACTGGTCTCTGTCATGCCATAGGCGATGATGATTTCATTCATATGCATCTTCGCCACGACTTCTCGCATCACCGTGATCGGACAAGGCGACCCCGCCATAATCCCGGTCCGCAAAGATCGCAAATCGAACGAAGCGAATTCAGGATGTTGCAGTATTGAGATGAACATCGTCGGTACGCCGTAGAGTGCCGTGCAGCGCTCCGCGTCGACTGTTTTCAGAACGCTCAATGGGTCGAAGGATGGAGCCGGATAGATCATTGCCGCCCCGTGAGTGAGGCACGCAAGGTTACCCATCACCATTCCGAAGCAGTGGTAGAGGGGCACCGGGATGCACAAGCGGTCAGCTCCGGTGAGCCCGATTGCTTCGCCGACAAAGAAGCCGTTGTTTAGAATATTTAGGTGGGAAAGCGTTGCCCCCTTCGGAGTACCCGTGG
Source organism: Hyphomicrobiaceae bacterium (assembly GCA_965279065.1). Lineage (GTDB taxonomy): Bacteria > Pseudomonadota > Alphaproteobacteria > Rhizobiales > Hyphomicrobiaceae > JAKAXS01. The sequence continues at coordinate 2,767,785 of OZ257134.1, read as the reverse complement.
TCCCGCTCGTGAATTGGATGTTCACGGCGTCGGCCGGGTCGATCATTGAGCGCCACGTCTCGAGTACGGGCAGAGCCATGACTTTGCCTTGAGCGCACAGATCACTGAATCGGAACCATCCAGGTCTTTCTTCCTCACCTATCGTCACGACGATGGAAAGGCTCGAGTCTTGCGAGCCAAACGGACCGGAATTCATGTCCTCGACCATGGCCAGATAATCGGAGTTCTTGTGACGCGCCGCGGCGACCAGCACCTTTGTGCCGGTCTTTCTGAGGGCAAATTCCGCTTCCGCTTTCCGGTAGGCTGGATTGAGATTGACGAGCACCAAACCGAGACTGGCGGTGGCCAGCTGGGTCAAAAGCCATTCGATGCAATTTGGCGCCCAGATAGCAATTCTGTCTCCCCTCTCAAGACCGAGGGAAGCAAGACCTCGCGCTAAGGCATCCACGTTTGCGTTCAGCTCACGATAAGTAAGACGGAGGTTCTGATGGACCGAGACAACGGCCTCCTTGTCTGGCCATCGATCGACAGCATCTAATAGCGCCTTGCCGATGGTTCGCTGTAACAAGGGCGGGGATTTGCTGCCCGTCACCTCACTCAACCGCATTGGCTCAACTCCGCAAGCGCACGGGCCTCTTGTCCGACTCAGTCAGCAAAGGCGGTCCACGCCGTTCGAAGAAAAAAGTGCCGCAAACTCGCTGCGACGCAGTGGACGAAGGCGACCGTCTCTTCAGACGATTCTTCCAGCGGTAAAGGTGCTTCGCACCCTGCGGCACTGGGGACATGGGATGGAATGAGTACCGCTTGTCCATTTTCTCCCCGTCAACCGCTTAGCGCCGCTTGCGAGAGCAGCGACCGGTGGCCACTGGTGAACGGTTCACTGTTGAAGCTTCTACCGGTTCACATCGACAACGGTTCTGCCGCGCGCTCTTCCCGCAAGGATCTCCGGAGCGTAGGCGATGACGTCCGACAGTCCGATCACTTTGCACATCTTGTCGAGTTCACCTGTACCGATCTTATCGGCCAGCATTTGCCAGGCTTGTCGTCTCCGACCGTTTGGTACGTAGACGCTGTTGATGCCGTAGAGTGTTACGCCACGCAAGATGAAGGGCATGACCGTTGTTGGGAACTCGGAGCTTGCGGCAAGGCCACAGGCGGCGACCGCGCCGTTCCACTTTGTTGCCGCGCATGCTGCCGCCAACGTCAAGCCGCCTACTGAATCCACGACACCGCACCAGCGCTCGCGCGCCAGAGGACGGCTAGGCTTATCGAGTTCTGAGCGATGGATAATCGTCTTTGCGCCTAACCACTCTAGATACTCGCGCTCCTCAGGTCGGCCGGTCGATGCGATGACATGAAATCCCAGGCGGGCCAGCAGCATGATGGCGACGGATCCGACTCCGCCTGCTGCCCCTGTAACCAGCACGTCTCCATCGTCGGGGGTAAGATGATGTTGCAAAAGCGCCATCACGCATAATGCTGCGGTCACTCCCGCAGTACCGATCGCCATGCAATCGCGCGCGCAATAAAACAACGGGGGTCGCAACGCCCAATTTGCCTGAATGCGGCACCTTTGCGCCAAGCCTCCCCAATTCGTTTCTCCCAGGCCCCAGCCGGTGACAACCACCTGGTCACCCTCCGCCCACAAGATGTCACGGCTGCTCAAGACCGTCCCCGCGAAATCGATCCCGGCCACCATGGGCCATTGCTTAACGATGGGGCCATTGCCTGTGATCGCGAGCGCATCCTTAAAGTTTAGGGTCGAGAAATCGATTTGAATGTCGACATCGCCAGCCGGCAGATCCGCCTCGGGCAGCTCAGTCAGGATCGCGCGCGTCTGGTCTTGGTCTTGCGTCAGTACGATGGCCTTGAACATGGATTGTCCGAGAGTTGGGTCAAGCCGCAAAGCGACGTCTCGTCCAGCGCAAGCACACGTCGTGCAGCGCGCTGAGGCCGTCGCTAATGGCCGCGGGCCCGGGTTGCAGAATGATCGGCGACTTTATTTCGTGGATCTCGCCATCTCGGATGGCGGGAATATTCTGCCAGCCGGGGCGATCCGCGACCCGTTCCGGTCGAAACTTCTTGCCACACCAGGATCCAATGATGATGTCCGGTGCTCGCCGCACGACCTCCTGAGGATCGGTGATGATGCGTCCCTGAGCGAGAGCACTTGTCGCAAGATCGCTGAAGACATCGATGCCGCCCGCCAACTCGATGAGTTCACTGACCCAGCGAATGGCCGAGATCTGGGGTTGGTCCCACTCCTCGAAGTAGACGCGCGGCCGGCGCTGGAACTTTTTCGCCGCCGTTGTGATCTTGGTGATGTGCGCCTCGAGGCCCTCTGCAAACGTCTCCGCCGCGGCGTGAGCACCGACCATACCTCCCAACCGCCGGACGTAACTCAAAATGCCGTCCACCGATCGGTGATTGCTGATCCAAACCTCGACACCTGCCTTGATAAGCGCCTGCGCTATATCGGCTTGAATATCAGAGAAGCCTATTGCTAAATCCGGGTCGAGCTTGAGGATCTCGTCGATCTTCGCCGTGAGGAATGCCGAGACCTTTGGCTTTTCGCGTCGCGCGCGAGCGGGTCGGACGGTGTAGCCGGAGATACCGACGATGCGATGGGATTGGCCGAGGGCATAGAGCACCTCGGTAGGTTCCTCGGTCATACAAACGATACGCTCCGGGTAAAAATTCTTCATCTCATAGGCCTGTCGTCGCATCAGATGAGTTCAGGCAGATCCTCTTCCCAGAATTCAAATGGGCGCCGGGCTGCGTCATCCCTATTCTCCTCTATGCGTCGCAGATCGACACGGCGAATTTTGCCGGAGACGGTTTTTGGCAGCTCGCAAAATTCCAGACGCCGGATGCGCTTGTAGGGAGCGAGATGCTCGCGCGCGTGTCGGAGAATTGAGATCGCCAATTCGCGACTTGGCTCATGACCGTTTTTCAACGTCACAAAGCATTTCGGCACGGCGAGGCGCAAGTGGTCTGGGCTTGGCACCACGGCCGTCTCGGCGACCGCCGCATGCTCGATGAGGATACTCTCCAGTTCGAACGGGCTGATGCGGTAGTCCGACGCTTTGAAAACGTCATCGGCACGTCCGACGTAGGTGAAGTATCCTTCGCTATCGATCTGCGCGACGTCTCCGGTGTGGTAATGGCCGTCTGCCATAACCTCGGCAGTTTTGGCGGGGTCATCGGCGTAGCCATCCATCAAGCTCAGGGGGCGGGGGCTGAGCGACAGGCAGATCTCCCCTTCCTTGGTGCGGTTATGGTCAGCATCCAGCAGCACGACGTCGTAGCCGGGCAGCGGCCGTCCCATTGAGCCTGTCTTCAACTTCTGTCCCGGCGGATTGCCGATCTGGCAGGTCGTTTCGGTCTGGCCGAAGCCGTCCCGAATCGTGATCCCCCAGGCTGAGCGAACCTGTTCGATGACTTCGGGATTGAGAGGCTCTCCCGCGCCGACCAATTCGCGGAACTTGACCGCATAGTTCTTGAGGTCTTCTTGGATAAACATTCGCCACACTGTCGGGGGCGCGCACAGTGTCGTGACCCCGCACCGGCACACCATGTCCAAGACGGCGGGCGCTTTGAAGCGCGCATAGTTGAAGATGAAGATCGTCGCTCCGGCGTTCCACGGTGCAAAGAAGCAGCTCCAGGCGTGTTTAGCCCAACCGGGAGAGCTGATGTTCCAATGAATGTCGCCGGGCATCAGTCCGATCCAGTACATGGTAGACAGGTGACCGACCGGATAGCTTTGATGGCTGTGCAGAACCAGTTTGGGCTTACTGGTCGTGCCCGATGTGAAGTACAGCAATAAGGGATCAGAGGCCTTGGTTGCGACGTCTGGTGTAAATGACGCCTCTTCGAGGTGGGCGTCCTTCAATCGCAGCCAGCCTTCCGGGGAATCGACACTGATCCGCGTCAAGCTCCCGGCATAGCTCTGGAATTTCTCTGACTCTGATGCGGTCGTGATCACGTGCCGAACTCGCCCGCGCTGCACGCGGTCATCGATGTCGTCGGCGGCAAGCAGCATCGTTGCTGGAATAATTACCGCTCCAAGCTTCATGCTCGCGAGCATCAGGTCCCACAGTTCAACCTGATTTGGCAGCATGATTAAGATGCGGTCGCCGCGCCGCACGCCGTGCCGCCGCAGGAAGTTTGCCACCTGATTGGACCGCTTTGACATCTGCTCGAATGTCAGTTTGGCTTCGCGGCCATCTTCTTCGACGATCCAGAGCGCGGTGGCGGTATTACCGCACGCCATCGTGTCGAAGTAATCGAGCGCCCAATTGAATTCGTCGAGCGCCGGCCACCGGAAGTCCCGGTAAGCAACGTGATAATTGTCCCTATGCTCGAGAAGAAAGTCGCGAGCGGCGGTAAAACTTGTAGCGGTTTGCATCACATCGATCCTGTGCAGTGCTTGATCGTCCTCCTCACATGGCTTCCAGCGCCACGGCCGTTGCCTCCCCTCCTCCTATGCAAAGGCAAGCGACGCCGCGCTGTAAGCCCCGTTGGCGTAGAGCATGGATCAGGGTCACCATGATGCGCGCGCCGGTTGCGCCAATCGGATGGCCGAGGGCACAGGCGCCTCCATTCACGTTGACCTTTTCGTGCGGCAACTTCAGGTCGCGCATTGCCGCCATCGTGACGACAGCAAAGGCCTCATTGATTTCGAATAGGTCTACATTGTCTGGTGTCCAGCCGATGGCATTGAGAAGCTTATTGATGGCTCCGATCGGAGCGGTCGTGAACCATTCTGGCTCTCGCGCAAACGTCGCGTGGCCGACGATTGTCGCCAGTGGCGTCGTTCCGCGCCGCTCCGCTTCGCTGCGACGCATCAGCACGAGCGCAGCAGCTCCATCCGATATGGATGACGAGTTGGCCGCGGTGACGCTGCCATGCGTTCTGAATGCGGGCTTCAGGGTCGGGATCTTGGCGACGTCGCACCGCAGGGCCGTTTCGTCCCGCCGGACGTCCACCGTGTGGCCCTTGTCGCTGACGCTGACGACCGCCACCTCGGATTCGAAGTTTGTACCCAATGACGCCGATTGCGCCCGTTGGACGGACTCGATGACAAAACTGTCTTGTTGTTTGCGTGTAAAGCCGTATTTGTCGGCGCACTGCTCAGCGAAATGGCCCATGAGTTTGTTATCGAATGGGCTTTCAAGTCCATCCTTGAACATGTGATCGACGACCGCTGCGTGCCCCAGTCGATATCCGGCGCGAGCTTTCGAGAGCAGGTATGGCGCGTTGCTCATCGACTCCATGCCGCCGGCGACGGCGATCTTCGCGCTGCCAGCAAGAATGAGGTCGTTTGCGATCATCGCGGCCTTCATCGCCGAGCCGCAGACCTTATTGATGGTGGTGCATGGTACGCTGAGGGGAAGTCCGGCTCCCAACGCAGCTTGGCGCGCGGGCGCCTGGCCGAGTCCGGCGGACAGGACACAGCCCAGAATGGCTTCGTCAATATCTTCGATCGGCACCCCCGACCGCTCAATCGCCCCAGCGATGGCCACCGAACCCAATTGAGCAGCCGTCACATTGGCAAAACAGCCTTGAAATTCACCGATCGGGGTGCGCATTGCGCCCGCTATAACAACTGGGTACGCACTGAGAGTCATCGCTGTTACTCTTTTCCCAGTCTCTGCAGGTATGGCGGTGGACGGCCGAACGTAGGTGTCGACGACGTGAATTTGCCGTAGCGCGGCGGCCTCGGACGTCGCGCTCGGCAGTTAGTTCTGCACGGTTTCAAGGTAGCTGATAATATTTGCGATCTCTCGTGCCGTCAGTGCATCGCCCCAGATCGGCATTCCCGAGTCGGGCCGCCCCTCGATGATGGTCTTTTCCGCGACGTCTTTCCAATCTCCGACGTAACGCTTCTTCAACCGCCGCAAGTCCCTTTCCGGCAGCGGGCTCTGTGCGTCTTGTGCGTGGCAATGAGAGCAGTGATTGTTGAATTGCACGTGGCCCGCCTCAGCATCGGCCGCGTCCGTCTGCACCGACTTTGGCACCTCTGCAGGTTCCTGAGTTGCGACGTTGGCTACTCGCTTCTGGTCCACCACCAAGGTTGGGCCCGTGGGCACGCCGTATTTGTCGGCAAGTTGCAGGATCTCCGGTTGGAGGCTCTCAAGCGCCTCATTCAAGCGCGCGATGAGGTCGTCACGACCAGCGCGGACCCCGACAGCTACCCCTCCGCCCATATCCTCGCCTTCGAATGGCGTGACATGCCAGGCATTCGCATACTTGGTCTTATTGGCGTAGCCGGCCGCAGGTCCCCAGAGGAACGCCGCATCGACGTCGCCCGCCTGCAGAGCTGCAAAGAGTTCGTCCTCGCGGCGAAACGTGGTGACATTGAAATCACCGCGGCTGGCAAAGAACAGCTGCGGGGTACTGGAGAACTGCACGGCGATCCGTTTGCTTTTCAGCTCGTCAAAGGTTGCGATGTTCGTTTCAGATGACGTCACCATTGCGTAGCTGACGTGCAGGAACGGCTTCGTCAATTTGATGCGCTTGCCCCCATAGCCGGGAGTGGCAGGCAGCGCGAAGACTGCGTCGCAGTCTCCGGCTAGAAGCGTGTTCCTGAGCGCCCGCTTCTGATTGTAAGTGAGCCACCACACATACTCGATCTTCAGTTTCAGCCGTTGGCCGACCAGCTCGGCTAGATCGATATAGAGCCCGCGTTGGGTTCCATCCGATTTGCTAAACGGCAGGTTGTCCGGATCTGCGCAGACCCTGAGCACCGTTGGCTCAGCGGTCGCAGCTGGCTCGGAGCCTAAGCCAACTGCGACCACTTGAGCCCCCGCTGTGGCCGCAACCCATCCATTGGGACAGATGAACGCAGCCACAGCGATCGAGATGCCGAATTGTACGAGGGCGCCCCTACGCCTCATTTCGGCAACTCGAAGACAAGCAGGGTGCCGCCCTCGGGAGAAGCGTTGATCATTTTCTCGCCGATCGGACCAACGAATGCCGCGATCGATAGAGTTCGACCCGCGACTACAGCGACATACTGCTTGCCGTCCAGTTCATATGTAATGGGTGCCTGGCTGATTCCCGTTCCGGCATTGAACTTCCAGAGCGTTTTGCCAGTCTTCGCATCGAGGGCTTTGAACCAGCCTTTGATGTCGCCGTGGAATACCAAACCGCCGGCTGTCGAGAGCGTCCCTCCCGTGTAGGGAAGCTCGTCCTTGTTGAACCAGACTTGTTCTTGTTTTACCGGATCCCAGGCCTTGACGCCGCCCATGTGACCGCCGGGGCCAACCTTGCCAAGGTCGAAGTTCACACCAAGGTAGAACGAACCACGCTTATATTCCTGTTCGACGCCTTCGAGGTCCATGCAGAGGTTCAGCGTTGGGATAAACACCAAACCCATGTCGGGATTGTAGCTCATCGGCATCCAGTTCTTACCGCCCAGAAGGTTTGGACAAATGTTCGACGCCTTCTGCTTCAGCCGCGGACGCTTCTCGTTGTTCGGCGTCTCCACGGGCCTGCCGGTTTTCAAGTCGACCGAGGTCGCCCAGTTGACGCCGTCGACGTATTGCTTCGCCGAGAGCAATTTGCCGTTGCGGCGATCTAGGACGTAGAAGAAGCCATTCCGGTTGGCCTGCATGAGGACCGGCGTCTTCTGGCCGTCGATTGACATCGTCGTCAGAACCAGTTCATTGACGCCGTCGTAGTCCCAAACATCGTGCGGTGTGAACTGATAGTGCCATGCGATCTTTCCGTTAGAGGGGTCGAGCGCAACGACCGACGCGGTGTACAGGTTGCTGTACGGGCCGATATCGGAGCTGTCGTTACCACGCACGACGCCAGACCAAGGAGCGGCGTTACTGGTGCCGAAGTAGACCAGGTTCAGATCCGGATCATACGACCCGACGTTCCAAACCACGCCGCCACCGAACTTCCAGGAGTCTCCCTTCCAGGTGTCATGACCAGCCTCGCCGGGTCCTGGCACGGTGTAGGTACGCCAGACTTCCTTGCCCGTTGCGATGTCGAGTCCGACGATGGATCCGCGGGCGCCGTATTCACCGCCAGCGTAGCCGCTGATCAGGATGTTGCCGACGGCCATGGGTGGTGACGTGATTACCGAACCGCCGGTGGGATCGATGATCTGGGACTTCCAGACCTCTTTGCCTGTTTTGCCATCGAGTGCCACGACATTTGCGTCCAGCTGCCCGAAGAAGACCTTGCCATCCTTGACCGCGACGCCGCGGTTATTGACATCACAGCACGCGTACTGGTCGATATTCTTGGGCAGCTCGGGCGAGTAGCGCCATTTCACTTCGCCGGTTTTGGCGTTGACGGCGAAAACGTTCTTGGGGCCGAATGACGACGTCACGTACAACGTGTCGCCATCGAGAATTGGGGTCGACTCCTGCGATCGCAAAGAGCCCAGCTGCAGCGCCCAGGCGACTTTCAGGTCCGACACATTTTTGGTGTTGATTTGCGCTGCCTTGCTATAGCGGGTGTTACCGTTGTCACCACCATAGATAGACCAGGTCTCGGCATGGGCGCTTGCCACTGTCGCGAAACAGAGCGGCAAGCTGAGCAATAAGCTCGTTCTCTTCATGTGCGCTTCCCTACGATTGTTGCTGCCCTTTTTTCACCGGGCAGTTCTTCCTGACTATCCCAGGACAATTGCAAAAAGTTCTCTGGAACTTTACGAATTGTGTATTCGCTGAGTGCGAGGCGCCTGACCTAACGTTTTCTTCGCGACGGATTATTTCCAGCTGACCAGCGCCGAGAAAATATAGCCCGCGCCGTAGACGGTTTTGATGTAGCGCGGCGATCGAGCGTCCTCTTCGATCTTCTTGCGGATTCGGGAGATGCGGACATCTATGCTGCGCTCGAACGCCGGGTCATCGGTCCAGTCATCATCGCGCTGCAATTGCTCGCGTGTGAGTAGCCGATTTGGCCGGGTGATCATCGCCATGAGCAAATTGGCTTCGGCAGCGGTCAGTGTTTCAAGGCGTCCATCAGCGTTGTGCAGCTCCAGCGTCGACGTCCAATAGGTCCAATCGCCGAAATGTGCGCTCGATTGCCGATCGTCCACGGAGCCACCACCGGTGTTCTCGGAGCGGCGGATTAGACTGCGAATGCGGGCGACCAATTCACGTGGCTCGAATGGCCGCGTGAGGTAATCATCGGCGCCCAGCTCAAGCCCCAGCACCCGGTCCGAAACATCGCCCAATGTGGAAACAGCAATCAACCCACAGCGAGATCGCTCGGCCAGCTCGCGAATGATGGTAGGGCCGTTGCTCTGGGTGAGATCGATATCGACAACGCAGACCGCCGGACCATCGCGGTCTATGAACTTCAAGGCTTCGGCGATTGTTTCGCAAGACCTGACTTCAAATCCAAAGCTGGCGACGAAGTCCTGCAGCTCCGTCTGAATGCGCGACGCGTGAGCCAGCATGCAGATCCGGGGTTTTGCAGCAGGCATCTTTTCGCAAGCTTCGCCGATATTTTGCCCAACCCTCTCGACGGCGCGGACCCGTGTTGCGCGAGACGATTTCAGACCCCAGTCTGGTTCCATGACATCGGTCCCTTCTGACCGTCGACGCGCGCCGCAGATCATAGATTTCTGCGGTACTGACCGCCCACCTCGTAAAGCGCCGAGGAAATCTGGCCCAACGAACAGTGACGCACCGCTTCCATCAATGCCGCGAAGGTGTTGCCATTCTCGATGGCCGCCTTCTTGAGGGCAGCCAGGCTCTCGTTGCAGGCGCCACGGTGCCGTTCGTGGAAGGTGCAAAGTCGCCGAAGCTGCGATTGCTTTTGTTCTTCGCTCGATCTGACGAGTTCGACCTGTCGAACCTCTTCATTGCCTTCTGGACTGAGGAACATATTGACGCCGACGATTGGGTAGGATCCGTCGTGCTTCTTGTGTTCGTAGAGTAGCGATTGATCTTGAATCCGGCCGCGCTGATAGCCTGTCTCCATCGCGCCTAAAACGCCGCCGCGCTGGCTGATCGCTTCGAATTCCTGGAGCACCGCCTCTTCGACCAAGTCCGTCAGCTCTTCGATGATGAAGCTGCCTTGGTTCGGGTTTTCGTTTTTTGCCAGTCCCCACTCACGATTGATGATGAGCTGGATCGCAAGGGCCCGCCTGACGCTCTCGACCGATGGTGTTGTGACAGCTTCGTCAAAGGCGTTCGTATGCAGGCTGTTGCAGTTGTCATAGATCGCAATCAGCGCTTGCAGCGTTGTTCGGATATCGTTGTACGACATCTCTTGGGCGTGCAGACTTCGCCCTGACGTTTGCACGTGATATTTCAATTTCTGGCTGCGCTCATTGGCGCCATATCGGTCCCGCATGGCAACAGCCCAGATCCGTCGGGCCACGCGCCCAATGACGGAGTATTCCGGATCCATGCCATTGGAGAAGAAAAACGACAAATTGGGCGCGAAATCGTCGATTTTCAGGCCGCGAGCCAAGTACGATTCAACGAACGTGAACCCGTTAGCAAGGGTGAAAGCGAGTTGCGAAACGGGATTGGCGCCAGCTTCCGCGATATGATACCCGGATATCGAGACTGAATAAAAATTCCTGACATCGTTGTCGACAAAATACTCCTGAATATCGCCCATAAGCTTCAGGGCAAACTCGGTCGAAAAGATGCAGGTATTCTGCCCCTGATCTTCTTTTAGAATGTCGGCCTGGACAGTGCCGCGGACAACCGAGAGGGTGCGGGCTTTTATTTCAGCCCACTCGGATTCAGTCGGCTCACGACTATTTTCGCTTTTAAACCTCTCGACCTGTTGATCGATCGCGGTGTTGAAGAAGAGGGCCAGAATGATCGGGGCCGGGCCATTGATGGTCATCGAAACCGACGTCGATGGATCGCACAGATCGAAACCATCATAGAGCGCCTTCATATCGTCCAAGGTTGCGATGGAAACGCCTGAATTGCCGATTTTGCCGAAGATGTCCGGCCGTAGGTCGGGATCGCAACCGTAGAGGGTCACTGAGTCGAAAGCGGTGCTGAGCCGGTGAGCCGGCAGGCCCTCTGACAGCTTCTTGAAGCGGCGGTTGGTCTGAAACGCGTCGCCTTCGCCCGCGAACATGCGGGTGGGATCCTCGCTCTCGCGTTTGAAAGCGAACACGCCAGCGGTAAATGGAAAATAGCCGGGCAAGTTCTCCTTCAGGAGAAACTTGAGCACTTCCCCATCGTCGGCGAACTTGGGGACCGCGACTTTAGGAATTCTGGTTCCGGAAAGCGATCGTGTCGAAAGTTCGGAGCGGATCGTCTTTCCGCGCACGCTGACGCTGTGCTGCTCACCACTATATGACTCAACCGTCTTCGTCCAATCGGCCAGCAGCTGCCGGCACACGGGTGTCAGGTCGTTGTCCGTAAGCTTGCAGACCTCGGTATAGTCCGGTAGCTCCTTGCCGAGGTCGTCATAGATTTTCCGCGTAATCGAAAGGGCCTGTCGCTGGCGAGCGACATTGGCCTGCCGCTCCGCCTGTTGGTGATAAGCACGGATCGCGTCGGCGATTTCCGCCAGGTATCGCACTCTCTTTTGCGGGATAATCAGATTCTGACTTGTGGAATGACGACTTGTTGCGATAGGCAGCACGGAATCTTTTGCCGGTAGCCCGTCCTCCTTCAATTTGTCCAGCAACGCCTGGTAAACCGCGGTCACCCCATTGTCGTTGAAACGGCTGGCAATGGTTCCGAAGACCGGCATGGCCGACGCCGGTTCGCTGAAGCGGGTGCGATTGCGCTGGTACTGCTTAGCGACATCCCGCAGCGCGTCTTCGCCGCCCTTTCTGTCGAGTTTGTTGATGACCACGATGTCGGCAAAGTCGAGCATGTCGATCTTTTCCAGCTGGCTGGCGGCTCCGAACTCGGGAGTCATCACGTACAGCGCCGTATCGACGTGATCGACAATCGCCGCGTCTCCCTGGCCGATGCCAGACGTTTCGACGATTACGAGATTGAAGCCGGCCAACTTGCAGATGGCAATTACGTCGGGCAACGCCGCGGACAGTTCGCCCGTCGCCTCGCGCGTTGCGAGCGAACGCATGAAGATTGACGGCGACTCGATCGCATTCATTCGGATACGGTCACCGAGGAGCGCGCCGCCCGTTCTTTTCCGCGACGGATCAATCGAGATTATGGCGATACTGATGTCGTTGTTCTGATCAAGTCGAAAGCGCCTGATCAGCTCGTCGGTCAGTGAACTCTTGCCGGCTCCGCCGGTGCCGGTTATGCCGAGGACCGGCGTCTTGAGCGCCGCTGCCGCGGCTTTCAACTCGGCGATTTTCTCCGAATTCCAGAGACCTGCTTCCAGTGCAGTAATCACGCGAGCCAAAGCGCGCCGATCACCCCCGGAGATAAGTCGCAGCAGCTCGTCTGAGTCAGTGGCCTCTCGCGCGGCCGCGCCTTGATCGCACAACAAGAGCAATTCGTTGATCATTCCCTGCAGGCCGAGTCGCGCTCCGTCTTGCGGTGAGTAGATGCGGGTGACCCCGTATGCGTGCAGCTCTTCGATCTCAGCGGGCACGATGACGCCGCCGCCGCCGCCAAAGACCTTGATGTCACCGCGTCCGCGCTTCTTCAGGGAATCGATGACGTACTTGAAATATTCGACGTGGCCGCCCTGGTAGGAGGTAATCGCGATGCCGTGGACGTCTTCTTGAACCGCGGCGTTAACGACCTCTTCGACCGATCTGTTGTGGCCGAGATGGATGATCTCGGCGCCACTGGCCTGGAGAATCCGGCGCATGATGTTGATCGACGCGTCGTGGCCGTCAAAGAGCGCCGTCGCCGTGATCAACCGCAGCTTGTTCTTAGCTTTATAGACTTCCGCCTGAATTGGCCCGGAACGAACATTCATCGAATTGGTACACCTACGTTCCTTGCTTATGTTGCAAGGATTTCCCATCGCGATCGCAAGCGTACCCACGGGCCTCACTGCCGACCATTGCGCAGCATGACGGTCACATTGTATATTGCGCCAAATTTGGAACTGTCCGGACATTTTGACCGCCCATGCCGACGTTGCCTTTACAATCAAAGCGAAAAGCTCGCTCTCGCAGATCTGAGGTCGCGATGGGCTTTGTTACCGGACTGCTGTCCGGGTCATTGGCGCGGGGCTTTAACGCCGACGAACTACTGGCCGGCGTGGGGCTGTGCAGCGAGTTACTACAACGGACCGATATCCGGATATCGCCCAGGAACTACGCCAATATGTATAATCAACTAGCGTTGGCGCTCGACGATGAAGCGTTTGGAATGTTTTCCGCGCCGCTGCGTTCAGGCACATTCGAGTTCCTGACGCGCAGTGTGGTGAGCAGTGCGGATTTGCATGAAGCGTTGCAACGCATCAGCCGCTTTCTGCGGCTCGGGCTTCCGGAGATGCAACTGACGGTGACCCGCACGAAGTTTGCAGCGTCGATCGAAATCCGCGAGGCTGCGCCGGTTTGGCAGCACTGCGCCGATCCTCGCCGCATCTTTGCATTCGAGTGGCTCTTGCGGTTGATCCACGCGCTTATGTGTTGGTTGGTGGATCGCAACATTTCACTTGATAGCGTCTTGTTTCCCTACCCCCGTCCACCACATGCTTGCGAATATGCTGTGCTCTACACGGCTCACTCGACCTTCGATGCGGCGTCGCTCATTGCATCGTTTGAGCCGGGATGGCTTGATGCGCCGGTTCGTCGGGAAGAGAAGGATCTTGTTGCGTTTCTCGACGGTGCCCCTGGTCGCATCTCAGTGCTTTATCGGCGGGATCACGAGGTCGTCCGTCAGGTTCGCGAGATCGTCGCTGCGGCACTGCCGGAGACGGTTGCGCTGGCAGACATCGCCTCCAAGCTGAACCTCTCAACCCGTACGCTGCAACGCCGCTTGACGCTGGAGGGCGCCAGCCTGCGCGCGATTAAAGACACGGTCAGGCGCAGTCGAGCGTTCGCAAAGTTGGAACGCTCGGACGAACCCATTGAGAAGATTGCCAGCGACCTAGGGTATTCGGACACCACCGCCTTCTACCGCGCTTTTCACAACTGGACGCAAGAAGGACCAAAAAAGTACAGACAGATATCGGCTCGGCGCTGATTTTTGAGGCTCCAGAACCTACATCTGTTGCAGAGCATCTAGCGGCTGCTGCGTTTGGCCCTCAAGTAAGATTTTGCCGCTGAGGTACCGCAACTCGTTGTGAAGCCCGAATTTCATGCAAAACCCCAGCACGGCTGCTTGTGTCCGATTTTCACAGCAGAACGACTTCATGATCTTGGTGACGTGGGCTTTGACGGTCGACTCTGTAATCTTCAGGTCTGCCGCCATGCACTTGTTCGATCGACCATCGATGAGGAGATCGAGGACGCGTCGCTCTCTGGGCGTCAGCAGTTTTTCGATCGGCGAGATGGGTGGTCCATTGTCGAGCCCTACTCCTAACAGGCTTGGAAGGAGGTGTGCCGGCCGATCCCTCCACCTTCGGCGTGGAACGGTGGTGGTTTTCTTTTTCATCGTGCCTCTTTATGCATCGCAAAGCAGCGCGACGGGTGCTGCGACGCAAGCAGTAACTGCAGACTCTTTCACAATCGTCTCGCAACTTTTTCCAATTGTATTCAAGGCCCACGCCGCCTCCCACATTATAGATGAAGTCGGCCGCCAATTCCTAACGTCGGCAGCCTAAGCCATGACGAGCAAATCTTGCTCGAACTCCCAAGTTGCTACGTTGCAAAGTCGCAAATCGCGTCATGCAAGAAAACCGCTGGAGCGAAGCAGAAGCGAGTATGCCTGCGCGCTGAACATCACACTGCGCTCAGCCGTCACCGACGCCGAGGGTGCTGGCTAAAGCGACTGTTGCCACCTTCCCTCTTTCCGACGGCATCAGCGACAACCGTGGTATTCCCTCGCCTGTCGCAAACACGGTGTCACCGTGCTCGCCCGTCATTCCATCGAATCTGCTATCTAAGGATACCCTAAATTGCGAAGGCCAGGAGGTCTCGCACATGATCACAGTCGGCTTTCGACATAAGCCGGAGCGCAGGCAACACGCTTGCCTGCTGTGTTGGCCGCGATCACGCAGTCGCCTCGCCATGAATTGTGGTGTGGAGAGTCGATCCCTCCGTAACGGAAAGCCCACATGGCCGACGTTTTCATAAGTTACGCCCGAGACGATCGCTCCCTTGCTCAGACCTTGGCCAAATCGCTTGAACTTTGGGGGTATGGTGTCTGGTGGGACGACAGCCTGCGACCGCACCAGCAGTGGAACACGTCTATCGCCGATGCATTGAAGACTGCCTCAGCCGTTATCGTAATCTGGTCAACGCGATCGTTTGAAAAAGACTTCGTCCAGGCGGAGGCAGAGAAGGCTCACCGCTCGGGCAAGCTGATTAACACCTTGGACGACGGCTTCCCAACCGACGACATCCCGATGCCGTTCGGCCGCATCCATGGCGTGCCTGTGCATGACTTCAAAAAGATCATCGATGCAGTCGAAGATTTGGTCACCAGAGGTCCGCATCCTTCCGTTCGTAAAACGCCGGCTGCAGCAGCCCATCCGGCCGCAGCCGAAGCGTTGCAATTCTCTTCGGATGCCATTGCCGCAGCTCTGGAGGCGGCGCAGGCTTTGCTCCTGATCTGCAATGAAGAGGACTGGCGACAGGACGAGACTTACCGCAAGCGAATCACGGATGCCGCCTTTGCGCTGGAGGTGCCGCTCGTGCAGTTTCGCGACCGGTTGCCGTACGCCGAGGTCACGGGGTTCAAAGACCGCGCTCGCCTGGCCCATCTCGACCGCATCACCAAGCCTGTTCTCGACGAGGTGCAGGCCGAGGCAAATCACTGGCTAGGGTCGCGGGTCACGCGTGCCATACTGATCGGGGCGCAGGACGACCTTCGCCATCAGGCGGAACAACTGTTGGAGCAGGTGGCGGCGCTCGCCTAACGACAGTTACCGGCCCTACGCCGAGACGTTGTCCGGGTGCTGATCCCTCAATCATACATCTGAAGTCGTCTTTAAGCTAATGCCTGTCGACAAGATCAACGCGCATCCGCAAGTCCGAGGCATCAAAGATATTCCGCAGTTTCCGGCGCTCGGTATTGGTCCCGAGGCGCGAGACGCATGCTACCTGTGTTTCCAAACTGGTTGCCGCTTTTCGATGAAAGCGTTGAGCCCTTCGCCTGCATCTTCCAGCATCATGTTTTGCGCCTGCACTTCGCCGGCAAAGGCGTAGGCTTCGGGGATGCTCATTGCCCGCTGTTTTGAGAACATGACTTTGCCGAGCCTGATGGCCGCGGCACTTTTTGACGTGATTTCGCGCGTGAGCTCGGCGACGGCGTCATCGAGTTCGTCATCGGGGACGACACGCGACACCAAACCGAGCTGCAGCGCTTCTTGGGCCGCAACAAATCGTCCCGTCACAAGCATTTCGAACGCTTGTTTTGGATGAATAGCGCGGGATAGGGGTACTGCCGGTGTCGAACAGAAGAGGCCCTGATTTATACCGGACACGGCAAACCTGGCAGACGCCGAGGCGATCACGATATCGCACGCTGCACAGAGCTGGCATCCAGCGGCCGTCGCAATGCCGTGTACGCGAGCGATCACGGGCACGGGAAGGTCCGCGATGCATTGCATAACGCGGGAGCAATCAGCGAAGAGGCCCAGGAAGTATTTCTTCGCGTGTCGATTGTCCCGCATCTCCTGCAGATCGTGACCTGCGCTGAATGCCTTGCCATTGCCCGCGAGAACGACACATCGAAGGTCTGCGCTCACGGCGAGGCCATTCAAAATCCTCTGAAGTTCGAGAATGGTCGCCTCGGAAAGCGCATTCAATTGCTTCGGCCGATTCAGGGTGATTGTCGCCACGCCGGCAGACTCGTTCAGCAGCACGGCGGCTTGTGGCATCGCGTTCATCGTCGGTCTCCGAATTTCTATCGCGACCGTCTCACAGAATTTCGACCCGATTGTTTCTGAATTGTTGGCGGAGCGTAGTGGCGCATCAAAAAGCGTCTATTATGCTTTGGGCTTCCATGGTCCGCCAGGACTCCAAACCTGCTTCAGCTCTAAGTTTGTGTGCGCCGCGTTGGCCGCGGGCATAATGAAGGAAGCGATTTCCTCAATCGTCGCGGCGAGTTCGCCGACAGCGAGACCTAGCGGCTCGCGCTGTGTAAAGGCGGACCACTGCGCAATCTTCCCTTTGTCGGAAGCGAAGGCTGTGCTCAGGCCGATGGGCCGATCTGCTGGCAGCTCCGTGCCGCGCTGGTTGAATGTCGCGGCGAGGGCAGCACTGAGTTCCTTTCCGTCAAAGGCAAACAGACGTGAGAGCGCGACCAGGTCGTAGAAATCCTTCATTCGGCTGTTGGCGTGCCCCAAGGCCACGATCGCCTGGAATTTCTCGGCGACAACCGTTTCTTTTGGATAGGCTTTGAGCATCGGCGCGGCCGCGTCGAGCAAAGGTGGAAATTCAATCTCCACTGCGTCCGGTGTGATCGCGTCGCCGAAGCCGATGTCGATTTGCACCGGTATCTGAATCTTTGCCAATAGCGCCGTCGTCTTGACGCGCAGGCCGCCTTCTTCTTGCTGACCATGGATGTTTTCTATCCGGAGCGTATCTGGATCGAAGGTCAGACCGTCATCCTTTACCTTTTGCTGGCATACGGCTTTGAATGTTTCGGTGATCGCCTGAACATCCTTTTTGTCTCGCCCCAGAAGATCGAGGTCCTTGGTCGCCCGAAATGGGTCCTTGACCCATGCCGTGAACAGCATGGCCCCCTTCAACACGAAGCGCTCGCGGTGTTCTGAAACACTCAGGCGATAGAGCAGACGCTCGATCGCGTAGCGACGCAGCACCAGTTGGAAGTCAGACTTTTTCTCGCTAGCGATGTTTCGCAGGCGGGCAGTGACCGATGCCTTAAGATCGACAGGCTCACGTGTCATCGGCTGCTACGCTTTCGAGGTAAGGGCGTATGACGGTCCAGATGCGTAGCGCCCGCGCATAATCGGCAATCTGGCTCGCAGACGCTTTGCCGGACCGCAGCGCTAGGCGTAACGCTTCGAGGGCGACATCGAGACCGACGCTCGTGCGATAGCGGAAGCAGTCCACAACCGTTTTGGCAGGGTTGAAGATCCTGACGGGCACAGTGTCGATATTGTATGTTTGTACGCCTGTCGTGAGAGCTGTTGGTCCGAAGCGCACGAATTTGACGGCGACGTGCGTCACCTTCGGCTTCCGGTCTTTCTCGCCAATCGCAACCCATATGCTGCGTGGCGCTTGGAGCGTAATCTCGTGGTATTGAAGCGCCGAGATCAGGCAGATCACGCCCTTGGGCACGCGCTTGGCCATTTCGGCGAGGCTGTGGGCGATCTCCACTTCTGCATCAGCGAGTTCATAGAGACCGCGAGAGGTGCGGACGATTGCGCCCTCTTTGACGAGCCGGGAGACGGTCGGCGCATGAATGCCCTCGGCCTTCAGATCCGAGAGCCGCATGATGCGGTGCCGATCCAGAAGATGAAGGGCGCGCTCTCTTTGTCGAACTGTTTCGGGCATGTTCAAAGCGTCGGGGATTGCGTGTAAATACCGACATTATGTAACACAAGTCCTCCCGAAAACCAACCGAAAAAGCCCTACCCGCTCTGGACCATGACCCACGACCACAAGCGCCACTACACGAGCACCCTGTTCGCCGCCTTCGATGCGCGAACGAAGTCGCGCGAGACTGCTTCCAAGTTCTGAGACATCCATGCAGCGATCGTTACGCGGGTCTAGCTGGGCTCAAGCGCACCCTAAGGGCATTAGCAAGAGACCTTTCCTATCCGCCAAGAAGGACATGATCAGCTGGAGTCAGCTGCGAGGCCAGCCCTGCACACGCGCCAGCGAGCCCCAGCGTCATCAGGTCGGTGTTCCAGTCCTCGCACGCTGGCTTGAGGAGGTGGACCTCGACGTCCATTCCCAGGGCGCGGCGGGCGAGCTTTTCCGTTGCCCTGCTCCCAGCCGCGTCATTGTCCATGGCGATGTAAAGCCGCTTCACGTTGGCGGGCCAGATGAGGGCGGCCAGATGACTAGCGGACATGGCGGCATTCATGGGCAGCTGCGGAGCCAGAGTCTGTAGCGCCAACATGGTCTCGATGCCTTTTCCGACCGCGAGCACGTCCCCGGCGTTGCCGAACCGGATGGCATGGCCAAGCACGTTCCCCATCGCTCTACTTAGATTTGAGACCGGAGCGTTGCCGGAGGCTGTATCGAGGTAAAGTCGCAAGACCCCGGTCAGCGATCCATCGCCTGCCGTAATCCCGGCAATGATGGCAGGCAGCGTCTGACGCGACAATGTTTCCCGGTCGTGGCAATAGCACCTCGGATGAAAGCGCAGCGAGGGAATTGGCAAGGCGCAGCTGATGGCACGGCTGCGCAGATAGGTTTCGCCCAGGGTTCCCGGAAGGGGTTGGGACTCCGCGAACAATTCACGTGCGGCTCGTGACCGGTTGCGCGAGACTGACGAGGCTGGGTTTGTCGCGATAGCACGCGACTCGGACAAGAATGCCAGCACCTCGTCCCGCAAGACCGCGAAGGATGTAACCCCTCGGTTCAACCTGATCAGGTCGACAAGGTCGCCGTGTTGGCCGGTTGCTGCATCGGTCCACCGTCCGGCGGCCCCGGCCCCGAATTCAGGGCCGACGAGCCGTACATAGAGCGAGCGACCCGAAGTATTGTGCACGTCACCGACCAGCCAATAGCGTCCGTTCTTTGAACCGTTGGAGAGGTAACGAACGCAAACGGCCTCGGCATGCTGCGACAGGCGGCGGGCCAGCGCGCGAAAGTCATTTCGCATTGCTGATCCATCCCGAAGGTGGTGACGACGGGCTAGATGATGGAGAGGTCGCCAACACCGGAGCGACTTTGTGTTCCCGCACTACAGCTTCCTGCGGGGCACCCATCTCGTAGGAACGTTTGAGAAAACTCTTTCCAATCGAGCCGGCCTGCAATGTTTCACATGGGGTGCTATCTGCGGCCTGGTAGCGAATCTGCGAAAGCGTGGCGGCCTCATCGAGGGCATGGCGCGTGCGCCGGCGTGGTACGTCAAGCAACATTGACTATATCATCCTAGACACGGCAATGATGCTATTGCGTGCCGGAGAGCCGTTCAATTGCACGGAAGTCTTGTCAATGGTCTGCCATGTCTTGCTGTGATGACAGCATCGAGGCGCCTCTGGCAGTCCCTACCGAACATCACTTGGTTTCAGACGACCGCGTTCATGCCGCCGAGGCTCGAACACAGCGTCCTTTGCGGTCATTGTCTCGGTCACCTGCTGTGGTTCCAGCGACAGGGCCACATTTTCATGAGAGGGTTTGCTTCGCCGATCGCTATCTCCGCTCACCGTTGCACAATACGCGTGATTGAGAAGTGTTGACGGAGTCGTTTGGCCAGCATGCTGATGCGTGTCCCCGGCGGAATCGTCTCCAGACCGCGTGTCAAAAAAACGATTGTGACACCGCTGTCCGTTGTCAGCGAGCCCCAGTCGGGACCCCACGTTTGGATCATGCCAGTGAAGAGATGCGGGCCCGGTTCGACTGGATAGGGATCGTCCATCGCGCTCCTTCATCTGGTGGACCACAGTCGGTACCGATTGTGATGACCTGAACGGTGCAGCGCAATTCGACAGAAGACGGGGCGATAGTGACGACTTTCGTCACGCTCTTGATTGTTGCGACGACGCCGTAGCGCGACGCGATCAAACCCACGCCGTCACGATGCTGCTGCGACAGCGTCCTAGGCCTGCTGTTTGACACTCAACGGCCGTCTGCCGCTGGAAATCGCGACCGACGATTGAGAGACTGCACTCGGCGCAGGTCATGTAGGACCTCTGCCTAGTTTAATTCGCTCGACAATACGCATCTAATGATCCGGCGATTCGGTCATTGCGGCGGTTACAGATGACAGCGAGCCAACCTTTTCGGCCGACGACGGATCCTCAGATCCCACACGACAATAAGGTCAGCTCGCTTGTGGAGCGTTACGCCGCTCGATCAACGGGGGTCTTGCATCAGATTGTCGATGTCGCCTGCACTGCGGGAGAGCTGTCGCTGACAATGCAGCAACAAACTCTCATGCTCGACGACGTCGAATGCAAGATGCGCGATCTCGACAGTGCGAATTCGACCATTGCCACCTATGCGATGGAGAGTGGACAAATCGCCACAACGGCAAGTGAGGAGATAACCCACTCCATTGCGGTTATCCGCTCATCCGTTACCGGCGTCGGCGAACTGCTTGATGCAATAGCCAGCGGCCGCAACATTCTTGCCAGCCTGGAAGGTGTCCTGCAACGCGTCGCCGAGGGTACGCGGGGCGTGGAAAGGGTAGCCAGAGAAATACGTCTCTTGGGATTGAATGCCGCAATCGAGGCGGCGCGCGTTGGCGTGGCCGGCAAGGGATTTGCTGTCGTCGCCAACGAGGTGAAGACACTTGCCGAGCAATCAGAGAAGGTGACAAAGGACGTCACATCGACGATCAAGACAATCGAGAACCAGTGCCGTGAGTTGATGAATCAATCGACCGCAACTTCGGCGCTGGCGACCAGCGTGCGGTCACAGACCGGCGGTATCTCCGTGGCGTTGGACTCGGTTGAAAAGACCGTAAGGAGCGTTGTGGGGAGTGCCTCCAACATCTCCGCCGCAGCCGACTCAATCGGCGCGAAAAGCGCTTCACTGGTCGACATTTTTAGCGCATTTCGTGGCAGCCTCGATATGTCTCGCGCCAATGTCCAACGCATCGAAGCTCGCGTCAGCGATGTTCAGTTGGCTGGCGAAGCCTTGGTGGAGATTAATGTTGAGTCCGGCGTCTCGACGGAGGACACGATCTTCGTATCTGAGGCGATGAAGCTGGCCGAACGGGTGTCGTGCGCTCTCAATGACGCTGTAGATGGCTACCTCGATTTGCAGGACGTCTTCGACAGGAGCTACATTCCGGTACCTGGAACCTCACCTGAGCAATTCGAGACGAGGTACGTGGATGCGTTCGACCGTCTGATCGTCCCCATTCTGGATGCGGCGCTATCTTTCGATTCACGCATAATTGTCTGTGCCCTTACAGACGAGAACGGCTTTGTCCCGACCATCAATTCGAAATACGCACAACGACCTACCGCCGACGCCACATGGAACGCTGCCAATTGCCGCAATCGCCGGATCTACCAGGATCGCGTCGGGCAGAGCGCCGCACGCAATCGCGCTCCTTATCTCGTCCAGACCTACCTGCGCGACATGGGAGGCGGTCGGTTTGCTCCGATGGCGCACGTCTCCTGCCCAATTACCGTAGCGTCGAGGCAATGGGGAAATCTTCGATACTGCTATGCACTAGCACATAAGACCCCGGAGCACTGAAGCATCCGACCCGTCACCAGTGTGGGGCGCAAGAATGCAAACATGTCAGCGCTAACCCAACGTTGGCAGGCCCTGGTCAGGGCACGCTTGTCGCGCATCGGCGCGACGGAGCCGCGATGCGTCTCCGCCCAGCGGGGTAACGATCGTTGCCGCAACTCCTGGCAGTGCCAGAGACCCAAGGCTCTTGCATCGTGAGACCGTTTTGGGGCGAGGGCCCCGCGATGCGGACGGCTCCGGAATTTGACCCGGGAATGCGTGCGCCACGCGTGGCCGACGGGTTCGGCTGGATCCAGATTGAGAGTGGCCCTAGGAAAGAGGAGACTGCAGGCGACGTCATCTGGCTTCCGCCAGGCGTACGTCATTGGCACGATAAAGCGGACAATTGATTCAGCCCTTTAATTAGCGAAAATGTTGCTGTTATCCTACCTTCTCAGGTTGGAGTGATCATCTTGCAGCGGCCGATCGGTCGCCGTGCCGGAATCGTGCCGTTGCGCTCCCATTCGGAAACCCACTTGGAAACGGTTCCCTTGTTGACGTTCCAGGCTTCGGCCAGATCGTCCTGGGCAGCAACGGTTTCGCCGGTTGCTAGCCTTGCGACGAGGTCGCGTTGGGCGTTGCTCTTCAAGGTTGCTGGCGGAAGGCAACGGTTGCGCACGTTCACGGGTCGGTTGCCGCCTATTCGTTTTTTGGCGCCAAGCGGATACGCGATGCGACGGTTGGTGGGAGGGCATAGCTCTGATGTATGGGCCCGCTCGCCACCGAAACCGTAGGCAAGAGAGATGATGGACCCGAGTTCGAAGAACAGCGTGTAGGCGAATGGCTCGATCAGCATGAGAAAGGCCTTCGCTTGGGCCTTGTCGGCGCCGAAGATCGCAGCAACCGTCGCCATTTTCTCTGCTTTTGGCGCGACGGGTACCGGTGGTCCCAGCTTGTGCAGATCGGCATCGTTGCCTTTCACGGCATCTTCGTAGACGCGGATTGTCGCCGTGATCCCATCGCAGCGTTTTCCACGGCCTGAGGCGCACTCTTGAGCGTGACGCTCGCGCGCTTCAGAAAGCATGGCTCTATTGGCGAGCTGGGCCTTCTTCGTCGCGATGATCTCTTCATTGCGTGCTTCGGCATCGAAAAGCTTGGCGTCGCTCGTTTCTGCCTGACGCCCAACCGAATTATAGACGGTGAGGGCGGTCCCGGCGATGAACAGGGAGCAGAAGCCTAGGGCTGGCAGCACGTGTTTGATGCGCGCAGCTTCAACAGCGAGGTGACCCACTGCGATCGTCCCGATCACGGTGAGTACGGTGAGGGCATGGTCCATCGACCAGGAGTGCCCGCTGACCACGTCCTCGAGCAGAATATAGAGGGCACCGCAGGTGAAAGTGACGCCTGCGCCGAGGGCCAATGCGCGGTGTCTCGACCTCTCTCCAGTCATTGAACCGTCCCCTTGGTTGATTCGCGCAAGTCCCCTTACTCAGTGAAGACTCACGCGTGTCCGTATCCGTAGGTCCACGATGCTCGATGACGGTGCAAAATCAACCTCTACCTGATTGTTTTTGTTCGTTTAAATCCTTGTCGCTCGCTGATTTTTCGACATTAACCAATTTGTGCTGATGCAACACGTTTACTCTGTAATAACAAATGCTTGCGCAACTTAGTTAATTGCTATATGCATGCAACTATTGTTGGTCTCTGGCGCCGCATCATCTTTTGGCGCCACGCGAGACGCGTCCCCTTCATTTGAATTAGGGAGAGACGCGCTGCGCTCATGAGTACAACGTTGAGGAATAGGCCAGCTGTCAGGGCCTTCGAGCATTCGCGAATCGAACAGCGAAGCGTTCACAAACTGAGAGCAGCGGCGCGCAACGCGCGGACGCACTCTGCCAAACAGATCAATCAGATTGCCGAAAGCATCCGGACGTTCGGCTTCATCAATCCCATCCTCGTCGACGACGGCAATCGCATTGTCGCCGGGCACGGTCGGTTTGAGGCCGCGCGCAAACTGGGATTTAGCTCGGTCCCGGTGATCTGCCTCACGCACCTGAGTGAGGCAGAGCTGCGGGCTTACGCCATCGCCGACAATCGTTTGGCTGAACTCTCCGGCTGGGACAAAGACCTTCTTTCACTGGAGCTTGCTGATCTGGTCTCGATCGACTGCGATTTCGATGTGTCGGTAACCGGTTTTGATCACGCTGAGATTGATCTGGCGATCCAAAGCAATGGGAAGTCGACTGATCCCGCAGACGATGTCCCCGAGCCGCCGAAAGCGCGAGAGGTTATCACGCGTTCCGGCGACCTGTGGTGTCTTGGAGAGCATCGCATCTTGTGTGCCGACGTGCGGGACGCCGGGGCGGTTCGGCGCTTAATGGGTCGCGACAAAGCGCGAATGGTGTTCACCGATCCGCCCTACAATGTGCCGATCGATGGTCACGTTTCGGGGCTTGGCCGGAACCGTCATCAAGATTTTTCCTGCGCGAGCGGGGAGATGAGCTCCGCGGAGTTTGCCGACTTCCTCGAAATCGCCTTGAACAACATGGCGTCGGTCGCTGTTGATGGGTCGCTGCACTACGTGTGCATGGACTGGCGGCATCTTGGCGAACTGACAACTGCGGGACAGCGCGTCTACACGGAACTCAAAAATCTCTGCGTTTGGAACAAAACGAATGGCGGCATGGGGTCGTTTTATCGCTCCAAACACGAACTGGTGTTCATCTTCAAGCTTGGCCGGGCGAGCCACATCAACAATGTCGAACTGGGCAGGTTCGGCCGGTATCGGTCCAATGTCTGGGACTACGCTGGCCTCAATACCTGGCGTAACGGTCGAGGCAAGGATTTGTCCGACCATCCAACTGTCAAACCAGTGCTGCTGGTCGCGGATGCTATCCAAGATGCCAGCAATAGAAACGACATCATCCTCGACGGGTTTGGCGGAGCAGGGACCACGCTAATCGCTGCTGAACGTGTCGGGAGGCGCGCGCGCCTGATCGAGCTGGAACCCCGCTACGTCGACGTCACGATTGCACGTTGGCAAAAGGCAACCGGCAATGTTGCTACCCACGCAGAGACTGGCCAGGCCTTCGGCGAGACACCAGCACCCCGCTGCAGATCTACACAAATGCCAGCCCGGAAGGGGAAGCAAAAAGGGAAAGCATGAGAGAGAAGACAAAGCCGAAGGCAAAGGCAAAGGCAAAGGCAAAGGCGAAGCCTGAGCCTAAGCCGAAGCCGAAGCCGAAGCCGAAGCCGAAGCCTAAAGCGAAGACGAAGACAAATTCCGCGACGAAAACGGTGCGTAAGGCGGAGGGATTCAGCGTTGGCTATTGTCGACCGCCCAAACACTCGCAATTCAAGCCGGGTCAGTC
Organism: Hyphomicrobiaceae bacterium; assembly: GCA_965279065.1. Lineage (GTDB taxonomy): Bacteria > Pseudomonadota > Alphaproteobacteria > Rhizobiales > Hyphomicrobiaceae > JAKAXS01. The sequence continues at coordinate 2,742,093 of OZ257134.1, read as the reverse complement.
GGGTAACCCGAAGGGGCGACGCAAAGGAGCGCGTAGCTTTGCGGCGATCCTGGATGAGGAGCTGGATCAGCAGATACTCGTTACCGAAAACGGTCGGACGTCAAAGGTGAAGAAATACAGAATCATCGCGAAGGCGCAGATTGCCAAGGCCGCTAAAGGCGATTCCAAGGCTTGCGCACTGATTCTCGCCCATAGCGCCCGACTACGCTCGATCGACGTTCTGCAGGACAGCGATCTGGAGCAGATCGATCGACAGATGATTGCAGAGTACCGGCGTCGGGTTCTCGGAAAGACGGACGATGACGATGGCGAGTGATGCCGAGCTTTACCGAACGCTTCTCCGTACCGATCTTCTGACGTTCATCGGAAGAACATATGCGACGGTAGACGGGCGAACCCAGTTCTTGCCGAACTTCCACATCGAATTGATTGCCGACCGCCTGATGGCCGCCTATCGCCGCGAGATCAAGCGACTCATCATCACGTTGCCTCCGCGGAGCCTCAAGTCGATTTCTGCGTCGATTGCTTTCCCAGCCTGGGCGCTGGGCCAGGACCCTAAGCTTCGCATTATCTGCGCAAGCTATGCACAGGAGTTCTCGGGCGACTTAGCCCGCAAATGTCGCAAGGTAATGCTGTCGCCGTGGTACCGGGGAGCCTTTCCGCAGGGCGCACTCAATCCTAACAAGTTAGCAGAGGAAGAATTCGAGACGATCGCGGGAGGCTCAAGGCTGTCGACGTCGCTGGGTGGATCGCTGACAGGCCGCGGCGGCAACTTCATCATCATTGATGATCCCATCAAGGCTCTCGATGCGCAGTCAAAGGCAAATCGGGAAAGGGTCAAAGACTGGTACGACTCCACACTCTATTCACGTCTAGATAGCAAAGACGATGACGTCATCATTCTTGTCATGCAGCGGGTGCACGTCGACGATCTTGTGGCTCACGTTCAGGAAAAGGAAGACTGGGAGCTAATCGAGCTTCCCGCCATAGCCGTCTGCGACGAACGCTTTGAGCTTCTGAAGCCTCTAGGCAACGTGAGGTACCTCGGTCGTAAAGCTGGCGAGGTTCTCCACCCCGCTCAAGAATCCCGCAAAGCGATCGAGGCAAGCCGTGCCACCCTAGGCACGGTATTGTTCTCGGCTCAGTATCAGCAGAACCCAATCCCGCCCGAAGGTAATCTCATCAAACGATCTTGGCTTCGCGACTATGAAGGTGACATCGAGCCCGAGCGTATTGTGCAAAGTTGGGACGTTGCCGCGACCTCGAACGTCAATTCAGACTGGTCCGTCTGCACGACGTGGCTAGTTAAAAATCGCAAGTATTATTTGCAAGACGTCTTGCGAGGTAGATGGGAATTCCCGGACCTTAAGCGCAAAGTTGTTGCTCACGCACGGTCGCAGCGCGCAAAAGTCGTTTTGATTGAAAATGCTCATGTTGGGATAGGACTTATCCAACAACTGAAGTCGGAGGGCGGGGTCCACATCATCCCGGTCCAGGCGGACGCCGCAAAGGTTGTTCGGATGGCAACTCAATCAGCGATAATCGAAGCCGGCTCTGTTTTCCTGCCGAAGCGCGCAGCATGGAGAGATGCCTACATTGCCGAATTGTCGGCGTTTCCAGGAGGACGAAATGACGATCAAGTCGATAGCACTTCGCAGTTTTTAAACTGGATCGAGGGCCATGGCCGGAAGCGGGCAGGCATTCTCTTTTGAAGAAAACGCCGGACCGACGTGGGGCGCTTCAAGCCGTCTCGCGCTTTGTAAGCGACGGATCTTCTCCAGCGATGGCGCTTAGGACCGCGTTGGCCAAATCGCTTGCATTGTTGAGGCGAAATTCCTGGTAGCGGTCGCGGGACCCAATGAGCGTGTTAGGCGTCAATGCGTAGGTGTCGGGTTTATCTACGGAGACATTTGGGACGCGAGACATCGGGATGAGCCAGGAGGCCGTCAGGGCGATGTTCAAAGGGTCAAAAAGGACGCCGAGAAGATAGCGATTGCCAAGATCGCCGAACGACGTCTTGCGGACATTGAATTGGACGGTCGGGCGAGCCGGGTTGGCGATCCGCGACTTCACCTGAAGGGGCAGGGACCGATGCGTCTTCTTGTCGAGAATGATCAAATCAATCCCGCAGTCGTCCGAGATCGGCGCAAAGGGCGACAGTCGTCCACCTGAGGCGAGGATTAGCGTAGAGGCTACCAGGGCTTCCGTAACTTTGCCCTTTTGGACAGTGCTCAGGTCGTTGTCTTCGATCATGGAATGCTCCTCTTGTCTCGCGGCCTCGATGGCGAGGTTCCTGCCCTGAACTCGGTGGAAACGCGCGACTTGAGACTCATCGTCATCAGAGCGTCTCGATCCATCGCTCAGACGGTAGTGGAAGTCCAGAGAAATGAGACTCATAGTCTGTAGATCAATCGTCACGGGCGCCGTTCCCTGCCGCGATGGACGTGCGGCGTCGTGTCGGCCTAAATCTCAAGAGATTTCGGGAGGAGCAGGGCTTCTCGCAGGAGGCGTTTGCCGATCACTGCGGCCTGCACCGGACCTATATCAGCGGTATCGAGCGGGGTGTGCGCAACCCGACGATTGTTATCCTTGAGAAAATTGCAAAGGCTCTGAAAGTGTCTCCCGGCGCGTTGCTTGATCAGATCAAAATCGCCGGCAGGTAGGGGCCTCGCAACATTTCCATCTTGGGGCCGAGCTCCTGATTGTCCGCTTTGCCGAGAAAGCGGTCATGCCAGGCGCCGGGTGAATGCATCGGGGGGTCCCGGATGGCACGTCGTCAGTCCCGATTAAAGCAGACCTGCTTGGTTGCGGGCTTGAGGCAGGTGCATCGGCTAAGCCATTGATTCAGCGTTATCGCGCATGGAGGATGATCGCGCCAAGTAAAATTGCTTGGAAAAAAGGGGTCGAATAGGATACGCACAGGCGCATCAAGTTATAGGGAGATACGGCCGCCGCACAGAATGTTGAGACCCAATTGCAGGGAAATACGGCGCCGCTCGACAATTCATTTGGGGGACGCGCCGTGCCCGATAAAAGTTGGCCAAGAGGCGCCGTTTGGCGCAAGTGGGACATTCATGTTCACAGCCCTGCCTCCGATGGCTTCAAGGGCGACTACAATCAGTTCATTATCCAACTCGGGAATGCCGACTGCGACGTCATCGGCGTAAACGACTATTTCTCTGTCGCGGGCTACCGCGAGGTCGTTCGTCGTCTGGCTGATCCGGCCGGCGACACCGAAGGGAACGCGGCGTACCGCGACGCGCTCGAAAAGTTGAGGTCAAAGGTGCTGCTCCCGGTCGTGGAGTGCCGCATGACCAACGTGCTGATGAACAAGCACGGGAAGTCCGGACAGCGCCTGAACTTTCATCTCATCTTCGATCCGGAATTGCCTGCGGAGGACATCGAGAATTTTCTTAAGACGCAACAGGTGAACGGCAGCTCGATCGGTGGCCGTTATGCGGACAGCGCGTTCTTGCTCAACAGCGTCCAGGTGGACTTCAACGACATTCTCAAGCGGCTGAAGGCGGACGGCAACTTCCGCGACCGCTTCCTCGTCTGGCTGCCTTATGATGAGTACGGCGGCATCGATGGCATCGATCCAAAGACGGATCAGCTGCTCAAACTAAATCTGATCCGCGACGCTGACATGCTGGGCTCTTCCAACAAGAATCAGGCGGACTTCTTCTTGTGGAAGCATCCGACATACACGGAACAGCAGTTCCGGGAATGGTTTGGCGTGAGGAAGCCCTGCGTGAAGGGCAGCGACTCGCACAATGTCAACGACGAGCTGGGAAGGCTGAAAGACCACAAGTCCCAACCGACCGACAAATACTGCTGGATCAAGGCCGATCCGACGTTCGCCGGACTTCGTCAGATCTTGCACGAGCCGGAGGACCGGATCTTCATCGGGGCCTGTCCGCCGAAGTTGGAGGAGGTTCGGAACAACGCGACGCGCTTTATCGACCGGCTACAGATCACTCGTAGCGGGGACGCCGACACGCCGGATAAGTGGTTCGCGTGCGACGTTCCGTTGAATGCGGACATGGTGGCCATCATCGGCAACAAGGGGAGCGGCAAGAGTGCCCTCGCAGATATTCTGGCGCTGGCGGGCAACACGCATTGCGATCCCGATCACTTTTCCTTCCTTGTGAAGCACCGGTTCTGCGAACGCAGCGGTAAACTCGCCAAGCAATTCGAGGTGCGGGCGTTGTGGGCAGACGGAACGGAGACCACGCTTCGCTTGAATGCCAAACCTGATCCCAACGGTGTCGAGCGCGTGCGATACATACCGCAGACCTATCTTGAGAAAGTGTGCACCGAGACAGAGCCCGGGCAGCAGAGCGAATTCCAGGCTGAACTTCGCAAAGTCATCTTCTCGCATATCAGCGAAGCCGATCGCCTGGGCAAGCACACGCTGGATGAGCTGATTGAGTACAAGACCGAGGAGCTCAAGGTCCAGATCGCCAACGCGCGGCGGGAGATCTCGCGCGTGAACACGGATCTGGTTCGCTCGGAAGAGAAGTCTACGCCGGACTATCGGGCGCGGATCGAGGCGCTGCTCGCGGAAAAGCAGCAGGAGCTAAAAGCTCACAAAGACATCGCGCCCACAAAGGTGGAACAACCGAGCGAAGTAGGCGCCGAGCAAAAGGCTGCTTTCGATGCGATCGCATCGAAGCTCGGCGAGGAGCGCGCGACCCTCAACCGGATCGACAGTGAGACGACCGAGAAGCGAGAGTTACAGAAGGCGCTCGCCGAAAAGATCGCGCTCGCCGGAAAGATCGAAGGCAAGATCGATACTTTCGGAAGCGAGTACGCGCGGCTGGGTCGCGAAACATCTGATGATCTGCAGCGCCTGGGCCTGGAGCTCGGTAAGCTCGTTGCGGTCACGATCGACAAGTCGATGTTGGTTGCCGCGCGCAAGAAGCTTATGGAAGAGAAGACCGCGGTTGACGCCGTTCTAGATGGCGGTGCACCAGACAGCCTGCCTTTGCAGAAAGCGGCGTGCCTTGAGCGGATCACGGCTCTGCAGGGCCAGCTCGATGCACCAAACAAACGGTTCCAGGAATACAACGAAGCTCTTCGGGCGTGGAACGAGAAGGCCGCGCTCATCGAGGGGTCGCCGGAGAAGGCCGACACGCTGAAGGGCTATGAGGCGCAACTTGCCTATCTACGGACCGGGCTGCCGACAGATATCGACAAGCTGCGTTTGCAGCGCCGCGAGATCGCAAGGGGAATTCACAAAAGCATCGCCGCGATACGCGACGTCTACAAGGCAATGTTCGCCGCCGTGCAGGAGCTCATCAGCTCGAGTGTGGTCATTAAGGAAGGGTTCAAGCTGACGTTTGAGAGCAGCATCATCGTCCGCAATCTCGCGGGCGAACTCTTCGACAAGTACATTTCAGCGAACGTGGGCGGCTCCTTCTACCGGAAGGAAAAGGGGACCGCGCTCGACGAGATCGGTGGTGAATTCGACGTCAACACAGATGAAGAGGCGCTGAGCTACATCGACAAGATCGTGTCGCACCTTGAACATGACATGCGGACGGCGCAGCAATCGCCTATGAGCATCGCAAGCCAACTGCGCAAGAATGTCGACGTGAAGGCGCTGTACGACTTCCTGTGGGGACTTGGGTATCTGGAGCCCGAATACTCACTCAAGCTCGACGGGAAAGATCTAAGCCATCTTTCCCCGGGCGAGCGCGGCACCCTGCTGCTCGTTTTCTATCTGCTTGTCGACAAGAGCCACAAGCCCATTATTGTGGACCAGCCGGAAGAGAATTTGGACAGTCAGACCGTCTACAAACTGCTTATTCCAGTGATCAAGGACGTGAAGAAGCGGCGGCAAATCATCATGGTAACGCACAGCCCCAACATCGCCGTGGTGTGTGATGCCGAGCAAATCATCCACGCACATATTGATCGCGCGGCCGGCAATGAGGTGATCTACACGATGGGCGCGATCGAGTCCCCGGCGATCAACCGCTACCTGGTGGACGTGTTGGAAGGGACGCGGCCGGCCTTCGACAATCGCGAAGCGAAATACTTCGCCTCGTAAAGGAGCCGTTGCGCCGGCCCGGCGCGACTTACCGGCCGGTTCACCTCCACAAGCGGACCTTCGTCGGCGATCATTTATTAGGTGCTGACCACATCTGAAATGACCTCAATTGGAACGTCGCTGTCGTTGCAATGCCGAGAAAGTTGCTATCGCAGGACGCAGGGCGAACACTATGGGCACGTCAGCATGGGACGTCGGCAGTTCCCGCCAAGGCGGACTTGCTGTGCACTTTCGCTCGTCGAGACAAGCGCATGACGCGCTCATGGGATCATCGTTTGTATATTTGAGCGAACCCTCTGCGCTGCAAATTGCGCACGACCCATGCTTTCGGATCATCTTCTTGTTGATCTCTAGGACCCGCAGCTTGATTTCCTCGACGGCTCGCGCCGTTCTTTGTATGTTCTCCGTGGGTGATTGTGCTGGAAGGTGAAGCATGGGCGAAGTGCTGGAGACACTGAAGACCATCGACTTTTTGTATGCGAACAGCGCGGTCCTCAGAATTTTTTCGTCGCCGCGCTTCCCTATCGCCGCGTCGCTGGCGAGAATTTGCTTCATCAATCCTGAAGTCAGCGAGGCGACGGAAGACCAGCTTTGCGCGGCACTCGAGCAGCTACTCGTGGCGGCGCGAGAGCTCGATCTTTCCCAAGATGGCGACGCGCGTCTTCAGGATGATCCGAAACACTATCTGAACCAGTGGTCGACCTTGCGCGGCCCGCATTGGTTCTCGGTCCACGTCGACCGCTCCGGCTTGAAATTCTACCGCCTGACATCTTCCGGCCGCGAGGCACACACGCTGCTCGCCTCGATCGAAGCCGGGCGCTCCGTATCCACCGAGAGCCGGCTAAAACGGTTCATTGATCTCGCAAACGATCTTGCCGCGCGCACGAGCGGCGTTCCAGACCGTAGAATCAGAGACCTCAAAGAGCAGATCGCGCGCGCCGAAAAGGAGATTGCCACGATCGAGCGGACCGGACAGGTCGAGCCGCTGCCCGAGCGCGAAATCGTCGCTGGCTTTGAAGAGCTGCTGCGCATACACGGCGCAATCGGCGCCGACCTCGATCAGGTGCGCGAGCTCGTGGCACGCCACAGGTCGGCGACGCAGGATCTCGTCATGACATCCGATGGCCCCAAGGGCCAGTTGCTCGATCTCGTCTTCAGCGAGGAGGACAAGGTTCGCGAGACCGACGAGTTCGCCTCGCTCGACGCCTTCCGGCAATTGCTGACCGATGACCAGCTGCGCTCGGCAACACGCCGCAAGGTGGAGGAGCTGAAGGGGCACCCTGCAATCTACCGGCGCTTCATCGCCGCTGGCAAAATGCCCGCGCGGTTCGACGGTGCAGTGGAAAGCTTCTTCGACCGCTCGCGCCGTATCGACAGCGAGTTTATGGGCTACTACGAGCAGCTCCGCGGCATCGTCGTGCGTGAGGACATCGACGAGATGCGTGCCGTCAGCAGGACGCATCGTACGCTCGCCAAGCGGTTCATCGAGCTGCGTGATCGCATCAAGCCCTCGCCGCGCGACCGGCGCTTGCAGGGCATCGGGATTGTGCTTCCTGGAAACGCATTGAAGCCGCATCCGACGGCGGACATCCGGTTTCCCACCAATATGGCCAAAAGATCAAAGGTTGCCCCCGCGGTGCACGGCGCCGATGAGAAGGCGGATGCCGAAGCCTTCAAAAGGGATATGCGGCGCCAGACCTATGTGGCTGAAGAGCAGCTGAAGCTCAGAATCGCGCTGGCCCGGATGAAGTCCGGGCGCGCCGAGGTGCGACTAAGCGAGGTTCTGCACCTCTTTGCTCTCAAGTTCGGTCTTTTCGAGCTCAACGCCTTCATCGAGATGGCCGTGCAGCACGTCCCGTCGCGATTCGATCCCAATCTCATCGCCGCCACGCGCTTGATCGACGAATTCGAAGATCCGCTTGGCCAGCGCACGTGCACGTTCTTCGATCCGGTCTTTCTGGAAACGGGCGAGCCCGGCCAAGGCATCGAGGCGATAAGCTGCCTGCTGCCGGACGACGACCTCGCCGAGGAAGGCACGTGGGCGGAATTGGAAGCTGCCGGCATGAAGGCCGTTGTCGAACGGCTTATTGGTCGTGCCACCCCGTCTAGCCCGCCGCAACGCGCAGTGGCGGGCAATGGTCGCGCGAACGGAGCCGGAGAGATTCATGGCTAGCGAAGCGCCAGTGGCGACCGAGCACGTCAAGGTGCGGCTGCTTGCCGGGCCGCTCCGCGAAGAAGACGATCCGGACTTGTGGAAGCAGCTACTCCTCGGGCGCGACCACCTCGGCAGATGGTTCGACGAGATTGGGGTGGAGCTGGTGGTTCACAGCGACTACCGCATCGCCTTACTTCGGCAAATGAGCGAGAGCGCTCGCGAACGGCGGTCACAGGACAAGGGCAGGGCCGTGCTTCCGGCCTTGTTGCATTCCCGCGCTCTGAGTTTCCTCGAAAGTCAGGTGCTGGCGTATCTGCACGACAAGCTCAATGCGGCGGCCAGCATGGGCATTTTCGACCAGGCTATCCTACGCAGCGAAATTCAGGACGCCATCATCAACCTGCAACCCGATGTTCAAAAGAACAACGAGGCGGCCCTGACCGGACGCATCGACGCGGCCCTTAAGAAGTTTAAGGACTACGGGTTAATCGAAGAGACCCAGCTCAGCGGTCAGCCCGCGATCCAACCGCAATTGATGCTGCTGGTCATGGTCCCACGTGACGAACTCGAACGCTTCAGCGGGCTTATCGGCGAACTTCTGGAATCGGGGCCGGCCTCAGAAGAGGATGGGCCGCTCGGAGATGCCGATGGTGAGTAGCGCCACAGCCGAAGATGGCGCGCCGCTCGCTATGGCGGAGGCCTTGGTGGAAGACGGCGAAATTCAAGCCGCCGATGTCGCCCCATCCGGAAAAGCCGGCTTCCGACTGAACGAGCTCCAGATCCAGAACTTCGGCAGCTATGACGGCCCGCCGTCCGTCCTCCAGTTTAACCGCGGGGGAGCCATCTTCACCGGGCGCAACGGTGTCGGCAAAACCACGGCGATAGACGCGTTTCGCATGCTGATCGCTCAGGAGCCGAGCTTCAATGACGCGACAGTGCCAGACTCGCGCAAGCGGGATCGCGATATCCGAACCTACTATCAGGGTGTGATCGGCAAGGTGCAGCAGGATGGCCGCAACGAATTCCACGTTCTGCGCCGGTACGAAGACCGAAAGTTCATGGCCATTGTCGGTAATTTCTCCGACCGCGACGGACGCACACTTTCCGCGGCGCGCCTCGTTCAATACGACGCGCAGGGGCAGGGCAACACGCAGCGCTACATCCTCGCCCGGCAGTCCTTGAATATCGGCACGGATTTTCCGCATTTTGAGACAGCCCGCGCGATACGAGGCGCGCTAGCCGATAAGGGCGTGACGGTCTATGAGACCTTTGCCGCCTATCGCGAGGCTCTCTCAGCCCGCTTCGGGATCGAGGATGCCAAACAGGCTTGGGCCCTCTTCGAGCGCGCGATCGGCACCAAGTCCGTCGACAATCTAACGGAGTTCATGCGCGAGCTCATTCTGCCGATGTCGAGCCTTGCCGACACGGCCGACGAGCTGGTGCGGTCCACGGCCGCGCTCGACGAAGCCTATCAGGCCGTAAAGCAAGACGAGCAAAAGCTAACCAGGCTTCAGCGCATCATTCGCGACATTGACGATATCGAGCAGTCCTATACGGCAACCGAGAAGCTGCGGCGGCTTCACTCGTTCCGTAAGCAGGCGGAAACTGCCGTCCTGGCGCGCGCGGTGCGGCGTGACGTGGCACGGCGCGAGACCGAACTCGCCGCAACCCGGCAAGCAAGCGAGACGGCCACAGCGCTGTTGGAGGGCCTCGAACAGCGTGTCCGCGATCTTGAACGGCAGGAGCGGGACCTCGGCGGGCAAAAGGTGCTCGAGTGGCGGCGTGAAATCAACGATCGCTCCAGCCTGATGGCAAGGGTAGACGCAGACCTAAAAAAGCTTTTCGTCACCCTCTCCGGGTTCGGACTGTCGACCGGCGTCTCATTCGAGCAGTCCCAGCATACCAAGGACCAATGGGAGCGCATAAAGGCCGGACTTCGGACGGCGGCCGAGTGCATCCCCGCCCAGACCGGGGCGATGGAGGTCGGCCTCACCAAATTGTCGGGCGAGCTGGCGGTGGCGGACGCGGCGCTCGCGACGGCGACGACGGACCTTGCCGCCGCCGAGCGGTCGCGCTCCAACTTGCCACGCGATCACATTGAGGTCCGCGAGCAGCTCGCGGAGGCGCTCGGCGTTGCCACCGATGCCCTGCCTTTTTTCGGTGAACTCGTGCGCGTCACGCCGCGGGCAGCGAGCGAGGGTTGGGAAGGAGCTATCAACCGCCTGCTCGCCAATCAAGCGCGCCGGTTGCTTGTCGAAGAATCTCTTTATGCGCGCGCCGTGGGCTGGATCGATGCCCGTCATCTCGGCCTCAAGCTGGAATACGACAGGATCGATCTCGTCGCGCCAGGGCCAGCAAAGCATGGCGATAGCCGCGTCGCCGGCAAGGTCGAGGTGCGTCCCGCTAGCAAGTTTGCCGGCTATGTCCGCCGCGTACTCGACACCCGCTTCGATCACGAGTGCTTCGTCAGTGCCGATGAGCATTTCCGGCGCGCGCGCCGCGCACTTACCAGGGCCGGGCAGAGCCGCGATGGCGACCGGCACGTCAAGGACGACAGGCGGCACATTGGCGACAGGGCATCCTATGTGCTCGGTTGGGACACGACCGAGCGAATTGCCATTCTGAACCGTGAGATCAAACGGCTCCAGGATCAGCATAAGACGCTTACCGCTGAAAAAACAACGCTGCGCTCCGGGCGCGACAAGCTCGTGATCGGAGCGACCCAGATGCGCGACTTTGCGACGTCGATGGGCGACTTCAGCTCGGTTGATCTTCATCGCCTCGAGACCGAGATGAAAGAGCGCGAGGAATGGATCGAGCAGGCGACGGCCAAGAACCCGAACTACGCCGCCATCTCAAACGCACTGGCCAAAGCCCAGGCGGAAGTCCCGGCGGTCAAGGCCTCGGCCAAGGCCTGCGCCGATGTCCTCGCCGTGCAGGACCACGAGTTTAAGAACCAACGGAGCCGCCTTGAAACCCTCGTCGCGGAATTGCGAGGCCGCAGGACGCCATTCTCGGCCTGGAGAGGGTATAGGCGCATCGCCGAGCAGGTTGGCGTCGCCACGTCGATCTTCGAAGACGATCCCGCTCCGCTTGCGAAGCGGGGCGAGAGTGCATGGGAGACCATCCGCACCGGCATAGAGGACGCGCTGGAAAAGGAGGCGAACCGGCGCGGCAAGATTCTGACATCGCTTCCGCGCCAAGCCTCGGAGTATCTCCGGGATTTTACGTCGGAGTCCGCCCTGTTGGCGGTCAACGGAATTGCAGAGACGGAGGGTACGGGTCTGCGGGCCGAGTGGCGGCAGCGGCGCGCCGACATCGAAGGGCGCGAGCTTGTACGCCACCGCGCGCGTCTGCAACAGGCGATGACCGATGCGATCGACCATGGCATCGTCAATATCAAGACGCAGCTCGACAAAGAGCGCCTTGAGATACGCCACGCGGTCGATGGCATTAACGAAACGCTGCGCTTCATCACCTACGATCCTCTGCATGGTTCGCGGATCCGGTTCAGGCCAAACGACGCGCCGTCGCAGCGCATCCTCGCCTTCACCCGCGAGTTGAAGCAAGTCACCGAGGACTGGATCGGCAATACCGACAGCAATATCGAGGACCGCTACGCCAAGACCAAGCGGTTCATCGACCAGGTCAAGGATGTTCCCGAGAACCAGGCGTGGCGGCGCGAGGTGCTCGACAGCCGCCGCTGGTTCACGTTCGTCGCGCAGGAATACAAGCTGCATCCGGACGGGTCGGAAACGATCATCAATGACTTTGACGGCGCGACTGGCTCTTCAGGCGGTCAGAAAGAACGCCTCGCCATGACTGTCATGGCCGCTGGACTGGCATGGCGGTTCGGCATGGTCCATCCAGCCGGGGGCCACAAGTCTTTTTGCGTCCTCATGCTCGACGAGGCGTTCAAGAACAGTCACGACGACACGACCCGCGCGTTGCTGCAGCTTTTCAGCGCCTTCGGCTTCCAGATGATTTTCGCCATGCCCTCGAAGAATCTCGCTGTCGTCGCTCGCCACATCGAGCGGGCCTTCGCTGTCGATACGAAAGACCGCCGCACGGTCGTCACGGTTCATGACCTCAAGGACCTCGTGCAGCAAAACCAGAGCATAGCCGCGGCTTCCGCGCTCTCGATGGCCAAGGAGGCGGGTATCGACATCGCCGAGCTCGATCTTGCGCAGATTGATGAGCGTCTTGCCGGGCTTACGCGGGAAGCGTTGGAGCGCGTGGCGGCCGGCGAAGCATCGGAAGAGATCGTGCTGAATGACAACATCGCCTGATGCCATCACGCGGTGGAAATCGCCTACCGACCTCGAACGCTGGATGGCGAAGCGCTTCGACCGCTGGGTCAGCGCCGCGCTGCGCGACCCGGGCGCTTCTCCGGAAATCTTTGCCATAACCACACCCGGCTTGACTGCCGCCTATCTCGCCGAGAATTTCCCCGCCGTGCGTGAGTGGGCGCTTACGTGGCAACAGGCAGCGGAAACTGCGGGGGGTATCTCTCTCGACTATGAGGATTGGCCGACCCGCAATTTCGGCCGCGTGCGCATTCCCCGCAATGCGCGCGTGACATCGGTCGAAGACGTCGCCCGCCTGCTTCAGCGTTCAGAAGAGCTGTCGGCGGCGCAGCGACGCTGTGAAAGCCTTTCTGCACTTGATCCTCGTCTTGTACTTCTCGCTAACTATTGGCCAGCGGTCGTGGCGCTGGCGGACACTGACTTCGACATTCTGTGCCGCTTTATAAGGCTCGTGCCCCTGACCCAGCCCGCTTCCGTGCGCGTGCGCGAGGTGGCCTGTGCGGGCATGCACTCGAAGTTCCTGGAGCAAAACCGAAGTCTCCTCACGCCGATATTCGCCGCGCTCGGCGTTGCCAGCAACGCCGACGCAAAAGGATGGGCTGGCAAGCTAGGCTTCGTCGACGACGAGACCGCGCTGTTCGAGCTGCGCGATCTCGATGGGGCGTTGCTTCCATACCCGCATTTCGCGCTACCGGCTTCGTCCCTGTTGGCTTCGCCGGTTCGCGGTTCCATAAGCTCGCAACTTGTCGGCGTGGTCATCGTTGAAAACGCCGCGACGTTTCGTGCCTTACCGCCGGTGCCGGGCGTTATCGCGATCTTCGGGCGAGGAGACGCCGTGCGCATGTTAGCGGCCGCTTCCTGGCTCGCTGATCTTCCGGTGCTCTATGCGGGCGATCTCGACCGTGCAGGCTTTCAAATGGTGGCTGCGCTCCGGCGCGCCGGGCTTTCCCACCTGGAGACGGCCTTCATGGATGCCGACACCGCCATGGGCTTGCGGCCCTATTGGGTGGCTGACGCGTCGCGTCCCGGCCCAGCTCAAGCATACGCGGGACTGACGGACGCAGAGCATAGCGCCCAGCAATTAATGGAAGAAGGGCCGTGGCGGCTCGAGCAAGAACGTATCGCAATGGATGTATGGGTCGAGCGTCTCCGATGCTGGCATGGAAGCCTGTTGCGTGAGATGCCCAACCGCATTTGAACGCGAACCGTGTCTGCGACCTCAGCGAAAGCTGACGTCGCGTTTGCCGTGCTGGATCACCCGCCGGCAACGACCAACATGTCCGCAAGTGTATATCGCGCTCGTATCAGGCACTGCGGGTTGCCTGAGCTCGCAGATGTCTGCAGGGTGCCCCTGTGACGGGACCTTCACTGGACGCGCTCGCCAGCCGATCTGTACCAGGAAGCGGACGTAAGTTGGGTTGCATCGCATGAGCAAAGCGGTCTGTCGACGACTTCCGCAATTGGCTAAGCGGTCATAGCGAGATGTCTGTTAAGTCCCAGAAGCCGTGATTGCCGCAGCCGTAGTCGGCGCCCCCGTACAATCACCGACCGAGTCTGCTCATCGGAGTAATGCTGTCAGAAGATGTCGATCTTCTCAGCGATCTCGATCGCATCGTCGACCAAGATCTCAGGCTAGCGAACAGTGGTCTCGATCTTCGAATTTTCACGCAGGTCAATCGGACAATGCCTAGGTTCGCCAAGTCCGTCCCTGAGGTTCGTCTTAAAGAGGTTTGGAGAGCCATAACGTTATGGACCGTCGTAATAGGAAATGAGAGGAGGATTGGCCGGATTGCCGCGTTCTAGCAGACGATGCTGAAAGGAAAGGTCGAGATCCTCGGCAGGCGTAACCAATGTCTGATCTACCAGTATGAACTGGATATCCGAAAGGTCGTTAGCTGCGAGTGAATATAGGTAGGTGTAGAATGCTGACACAAGTTCGGGATTGATGTCGGGTGTAATGTTCTTGGTCGGGCTGTCGATCATGAGGAAGCTTGGCAACGGCAGACATCGAACTGCGGCGACCCGATGCAAAGCCAAAGCGAAGCATATCGTGATCATCACCTTTTTCCCGCCGCTGCCCGCCGTAAAGAACGTGTAAGCTATCGTTTCGTCACCTTTCGGCCAGATCTCAGGAATGAGCGTGCGCCGATCGATGTGAACTTTGTCGTCCGGTGAAATGCCGGGCAGGCCGATGGCGACAAGGGCGTCCAAAAAGTACTCCTCAAGAAGGGTGAAGTTCTTGTCGGCATCCGTAAGCCTCAGTTTCTCGGCTCCGATCGCGCGTGCGATGCGCTCGAGCTCCACCTTGAGTTCGTCGGCCTCTTTCGCCATTTGTTCGACGGCCTGTGGCATCTTCCGAAGGCGCTCAAGGAAGGCTCGGCGCTCGAGAAGAGCGGCTCGCCGGCGCTCGGCTTCTCTGGTGCGCGCAAGACGATCAGTCTCATAGGCAGCTAGCAGCTGCGAGAGCTCGCTGTCGCGCTGCGCCTTGTCTGTCTGCAACGCATGTATTCTGCCTTGCAGGGCGGTACGCGCTTTATCCTGCCGCCTGAGGAAGCCATCTATCTCGGAGATGCGGTTATCAAGGTCCGCACGGACAACGTCGACCGTTACACCGACGTCCGTCGGGCTGGGCGGTTGCAAACAGAGGTAACAATCTTCCGGGTTATCTACTCGATGGGATGAGACCGGCTGCCCGCAGTTCGGGCAGACCCTAAACTTCGCGCCGGCCAGCACGTTGCGCGCACTGTCCGCGCGCGCGGTCTTGAATTTCATGGAGATGAGTTCGGCCTTCAATTCGCGCTGCTCATCAATCTTGCGCGCGATATCGAAGGCGGCCTCCTGCGCTTCTGTCAGCTCCCGGGACACAACAAGCAATTTCGCACGCTCATCATCCGCAAAGTGCGTCCTGCTCTGAAACTGGGCGACCTCACCCGCGATGCTTGCATCGACCTCGGCGAGACTGTTTGAGATAGCCGCCATCTCCTGGTCGATGTCGGAGTCCGTACCAAACTCGAACTGGCCAAGAAATTCCCGAATTCGCTTCGCGGAGAGCTCCTTCGTGCGCTGGTCGGACGCGACACGGTCATACTCAATCTGCAGTTCATTCAGCTGGTCGCTGAAGAACCCGAGGACATAGTTGAGAACGTCTTTACTTTTCTCGCGGCGGATTGGGGTCATCAGCAGGAAGAATTCGGAGTCGAGCCCCTCTTGCGGCAAATAGCAGAATGTGAGGATGTCGCGGAGGCTGAGCCGGACCAGAGAAGAATCAGAATCCTCCGTCCGCTTTCTCACTTTGATGACGGGAATGCCAAGCAGGTAAAGGATGAGGTCGCTGAGATTGCGGATATTGTCGGCAACCACGGGTGCACCGTCTCCACGCGACGCTACTAGCACTGAAGTTGGTGGATTGTTCGGCCCCGACCAGGAGACTTGCAGGAAGTTCTCGCCTTTGTTCCGTTCTATCAGCACCAGGTCGTCGCATACCTGAAGCGTCAGCTGAACGGCCACCATCTCCTGCTGGATGGCTGTCGTCGCTTCAAGCGACCCTCCAAGGCAAAAATCGACGAGACGGGCTATCGTAGATTTGCCCGCGCTAAGCTGGCCGTGGAAAAAGGAAATATGCGACGAGAGATCGATGACCTCTTCGCCTTTCCTGCAAATGAGCTTTAGCGTTTCAAATCTGATCTTCATGGCTCAATAGTCTCTCCCAAGGACAAAGAGACTACCTCTGGAAACGTTGCGTATATAAACTCCATCAGATTGGTGGCACCGATGTCGAGGTGACGCTTCAGTAGCGTCGCTCTCTCAGAAATTCGGACATAACTCGGGTCTACACTAAGCGCTTCAGCGGCTATCTTGCCTTCGTCGGTTAGTCTGATGACAAGGGTACGCCGGTCGGTCTCAACATGAACAAGACCAAGGCCTACAAGCGTGTTCAGAAGCCGACGGTAGCGATGATCCCAGGGTCCATATCGATAGCGCACCATATGCGCTTCAACGCTGTTACGTTCATAGTCCTCGACCTTGGTCGGCTTCGCCGATACCCCTCGGGCGGCAAGCGCTCTTTCCAGATAGGCTGGGTAGCGTAACAGGAAGTCGAGCTTCGCAAGCTTGGTGAGGCCCTCGACAGGTTGGTTGCCTCTCCGACCGCCGAAGGCGCGGAGTAGAACGAGTAGCCGCCCGAGCTGCAAAGCGTCATCGGACTCGAGCCATTCCACGATACCCGGCAATGAGGTCATGCCAGGCCCTCGAAATCGAAGGGCGCCGACCACCAGACGCGACAGTCTTCAGTGAGCATTCCAACCGCGCCGGCGATATGTTCTGGCCGACATCCGAAAAGCGTCTGCGCCTCCGTGGAGGCAGTGCTAACAAGCTGAGCCTTCAACGCCCGCCGGTCGGTCACGATGGGATTGCGGAAACCGGGAGGCGCCAGTGAGCCATCGTGTAGAGAGCGGCATTGCTGAAGCGCCAGGCCTTGCAAATGCTGAAGGCGATCGTTCGCCTCCTTGAAGTCGTGCTTTTCCTTCCATCGGAGAAAAGTGCGCTCAAGTGTTCGAACGTCGTCCTTAAACTGCTCAACCTCCATAACGGAGAGCTGCCCCACGGCCATCTTGGCTTCCATGCGGGACATGATGGCGGGTGAGCCATCGCGTTGAAGATAGTCCTGAATGGCGAGAAGTTCTTGGGCCGGTGTGCCCGTCAACGGACCGGCATCGGTGATGCACTTCGTGACAAATGCGCCATCGACACGCTTGTTCGCAATTGTCAGCGCCTTTGTACGCTGTGCGATGTCCAATGTTGGGGAGTTGGCCAGGATCTGAGAGCGTGAATGGGCAAGGGAACTTGCCGACATTAGCCCGTCGCGGAGGAGGCTCGCAGCCTTTAGCAAATGGGCATGTCGGATTTCTGCGCAGCCGTCGACTTCGGAAAGGCCCTGAACAATGAGTGGGTCGAGATCGACTCCCGTGTGCCGTTCGTCGAGCTGAAGCTTGGCGATCGTGCCGATCACGCCTTCAAGCGGCACGCCTGACTCTGTGACGATATTCACGAACAGCCGCCTCAAAGTGTTGCGGTTTGTCAATCCCGTCAGTTCGGGATTAACGCGTGCACATTCGGTGAGATTGCGAAGGTCGTCGGCGCCGTCACCCTTGAAAAAGACGCCATTGGTTGCGAGGCAGAAACCCTCGAACTGTCCCGGATACGCTGCGTCTTCCTTGCAGAAGCGGACGAGAGCACTAAGGATTTGCTCGTCTGTTGACTTGAAAGGCGGAAACCCCACTTCACGGGTTTTGATTTGAGAACCAATAAATTTTCCATTGGCAAGCTCGATAAGCGCATCTTCGTGGTGTTCACAGTAGATGCAGACGGCAACGCAATCCGCGCCGAGGAGGCTGATAGCTTTGAGCGCTACATAACCGATCTGGAAGCGGAAGCGGCGGATGATGTCATCGCCGCGGTCCGTCTCGTCAACCTCATCGACGGGCCTATTCATTCTTTTCCTGCCCCGACCGATGGTTGACCAATCTGTTGGGGCGCTCCATGAAGCAATGCTCCGCAAACACGCTCGCGCGGAGCGGCCGCGCGTTGTCGAGCACTAATATTCAACACTGGGTACCCCCGGTCCGACATTTCCACTCACGTGGGTTCCGTCGTAGAAATTGGCTAGCTAGAAATATCCTGATCAGCAACAATGCGATATGAGCAGCTTACCGCACGCAGGCGAGAACTTAAATACGGAACCTGCCATAGCCGCTGCCGCCCAAAGCGTGGATTGACTACGCTGCGTCACTTCAGGTCATGCTGCTCGTCACCTGCGCGCCCGATCCCAGAGCACTCCTGCCACATGAAACCCGATCGCGCACATTCCGAGCGGCTCAAGCGCTTCTTCGCCAACAGCGCCCTGATCGATCACATGGTCCTTCGTCCGCTCTCCCACATCCGGCCCAATTGGGACTTGACCTGGGACGATGCCAATTTCTCATATGAAATCGAGGACGAAAGCTTTGCCGCACAGTTGAACAAGCTTATCGACGATCTCGCATCCTGTCCGGTGCCTCAGCGTTATCATGAAAACGAAGATGTCCTTGCCGAATACGTCGCTACGCACTTGCGCTGGCCGATCCGCAAGGTGAACCGCCGATGGATTGGAGACGACTATGACGCCATACTCGAGCAGGGCGGTTCGCGTGATGTCGATCAGGAAAACCTGCTCGCAGCTGCAGCGGGTCGCATTCAGGCTGCGCTCGTCCGTGGGCAGTCGCACTTCGACGATATGGAAGAGTCTCACCGCCGGATGCTAGCCGCTGTGATGAGTATCATGCTTTATTGGCGAGGCTGAAACGTGATTGAAGTATCGAACAGTTCCGCCACGGCCGCGGTCCTTCCGGAACTTCATCTCCAATTGCTCAAAGCCGCACTTCCCGAGCGAGCCGACGAGGTGTTGCAATTGGTCAAGGCCGCCAATGTGCAAGTCATTGCAGCTTCCGACAACGACGGCTTTCAGCTTGAGACGGCCTTCGGCGCAATCGTAGTTGGTCATCGTTCGCCGGCCGCGTCCTGGCTCGTCACCTGCGCCGCCTGGAACTGCGTCGCGGCCTACTCACCCGCACTACTCCTGACCGACAGTCTCTCGTCCTCTGACATCGCCGAGATGCCAGAGCAGGCCGAGCACGTTGCCAGGGTCGCGCGGTGTCTCGCTGCCGCGCGCAATCTGCTCGCATCGCACGACGCGGGAGCCTTCCGGTGGCCAGATGGAGTGCCCGCGCCGGTGCAGACCTCAACCTCGAAGCCGGACGAGTTGGTGCGAGACATCGCCCATATCGCCTGGGCGTTCATGCTGCTGCACGAGATCAAGCATGCAGAATTGCGGGCTAGTGGCGCGCAACCCGAGGATCCGCTTGAGGAGGAGCGGATCTGCGACGCCTTTGCCGTTGGCTACCTGCTCGATTGCGCCGATAGCTACGCCGCCGACAACGGCAAGCCGCCCGAGCTAGTGCGAGACCTTCGTGCCATGAGCGTCATGACGGGTCTTTTTCTGGTTGCCGTCCTCGGGCATGAGACCACCTCCTCCCATCCTCCAGCTCAAGAGCGCTTCGACATGCTGTTGCGGCGCGTGGATGGACAACCAGTGAAATGGTTTGTCCTATATGCGGCGGCACTCCTTCTGGGGGCGCTCGAAATCCGGCATCGAACAATCGACCTGAGGGAGTTCACTTTGGACCACAAAGGGCTGTCGGCTCTGACGGCTCTGCTGTGACTGCATTGCAAGAAAGTGCTGGTCATGCCCCCGCGTTTGACCACCTTGACATTCCACGTAGTGGCGCGAGGCGGGGGAGTGGGCGCGCATGACCTGGCGTCTGCTGTCGAATGCTGAGCGGACGTACCGTTCCGCGCTTACCTATGCATAAGCGATCGGTCGGCGACGTCTGCTTTCACGGCAAAGCAGACATCCAGTTCAACCGACTTTCTTCCTGGACTTCTCTTGGGGACCACGCCTTTTAGTGTTGGCGGTTGGGGGAGAAGACATCGATGGAGCATGATGATCGTGAGCTCATTCGACACCTCTTTGCGTGTATGTCGGCCCGGCTAGAAAATGCGCACGAGCTCTCAGTTGATGGTCAGTCTAAATCGGTCGGAGCCCAGCAACAAGGCGAACTGGCCAGCCGGCTTGATACCGCCGTTTCAGAAGCCGCGGCACTTGCTGGCGCCTTGGTTGTGCTGACAGGCGGTGGATCGTGATGACGACCATGGCGGCCTCGGGTCGCGAGTGAAGCGAACCCGGGTGATAGGAGCCGCGCGAAGTGACTTGAACTCTGTCCAGATACGAGCGTCACTTGCGGCACTAACGACGTCTCCTGCAGCCCCGGATGACTACGGGGCTTTGGGTGGTGCGGGCATCAGCATTTGGCTGGTGCCGCCGTTAGGAGACACGCCATGGCTCGCATCACAAAAGCCAGATTGAAAGCTGTCGTCGCAGAACCCGTCAAGGCCCGTTCGCGCGGCAAGACTGAGGCGGTCATCACTTTGCTCAGGTCAAAGCAGGGTGCCACAATACCCGAATTGATGGCGGCAACCGGCTGGCAATCGCACTCGGTGCGAGGCTTCCTGGCTGGCGCCTTGCGGAAACGCCATGGACTCGAACCGATTTCCGAGAAGCGAGACGGGGAGCTGCGACGCTATCGTGCGCGCTGAGTGATAGATGCCGGATCACGACAAGCTGAGGCAGGCGTTGCGGGACCTCGAACCCGCCTCACGCGGCGATCTGGTTGCGCAGTGGCGGCGGCTTTATCGAATGGAGCCGCCGCGCTACGCCAGCATGAACTTCATGCGGCACGCCATTGGCTATGTTTTGCAGGAACGCGCGTTGGGTGGGCTACCAGCTTCGATGCGTCGGGAACTGCTAGCCCTAGCCAGGGGAACGCACTCGGTCCCCACAAGAGGACAGATCAGGATTAAGCCGGGGACGAAGTTGCTGCGAGAGTGGGGTGGAGAAACCTATGAGGTGCTGGCCACCGATCAAGGCTTTGTCTGCGATGGCAAAACGTATCGAAGCCTCTCTGGTATCGCCTTCGCAATCACCGGCGCAAAGTGGAGCGGTCAACGCTTTTTTGGACTGAAGCAGCGCGGGGGGCGGGATGAGCCAGCATAAGAGCACACGCTGTGCGATCTATACTCGAAAATCCTCGGAGGAGGGGCTCGAGCAAGATTTCAACTCGCTCGACGCGCAGCGCGAGGCTTGCGAAGCCTACGTTCTCAGCCAGAAACATGAAGGCTGGATGGTGGTACCTGACCGCTACGATGATGGCGGTTTCTCAGGCGGCAGCATGGCGCGGCCAGGATTGGTGCGCCTTCTAGAAGATGTCCGCGCGAAGCGGATTGATGTGATCGTCGTCTATAAGGTGGATCGCTTGACGCGGTCCCTAGCGGACTTCGCGAAGATCGTCGAGGTCTTCGATGCCCAGGGCATCTCCTTCGTAGCCGTCACGCAGCAATTCAACACGACGACATCGATGGGTCGTCTTACGTTAAACGTGCTGCTGTCATTTGCGCAGTTTGAGCGTGAGATTGCCGGCGAACGGATCCGCGACAAAATTAGAGCCTCCCGTCAGAAGGGAATGTGGATGGGAGGCTCGGTTCCCCTCGGTTACGAGGTCAAGGATCGCGGCTTGGTCATTAACGAAAGTGAGGCGGCAAAGGTTCGGCTGATCTACGCGCAATATCTTGAGTTGAATTCGGTCCGCGACCTGGCAGATGATCTCAACCGTCGGGGAATACGGTCGCACCAGCGCGTCACGCAGTCAGGACGGACGGTTGGTGGACATGTGATTACGCGTGGCAGCCTTTATCTGATGCTTCAGAATCCCGTCTATATCGGCATGGTTGTTCACAAAGGTGCCCTATATCGGGGGCTGCATCAGCCGATTATCGAGTCCTTGCTCTGGGACCGGGTGCAACGGCGTCTTGGGGAGAACAGGGTTGAGCATCGAAGCCAGACACGAGCGCATGTTCCCAGTCCCCTGGCAGGACTTGTATTCGACAGCTCAGGCGAGCGTTTGACGCCGACACACGCTCGGCGGGGCAGTCTGCGCTACCGGTACTACGTGTCGCAAACGCTCGTAACCGGGCAGACCACGTCCGACAAGGTAGGCAAGCGGTGGCGCATTCCGGCCACCGAACTCGAGACTGCTGTCGTCACCTCTATCACTGGGTTGCTGGACAATCATGCTGAGCTGACGTCGCTGTTCAATCTAGCTCGCCTGTCACCGGTCGAAACGACGGCCGTGCTCGAAGCAGTAGCCCGTCTGTCGCAGTCTCTGCGCGAACCGGAGTTAGCTCGGCTGCGGACTTCGCTGCAGTCCTTAGTCACGCGGATCGTGATCGCGGAGGCATCGATCGCGGTCACCCTCAACCTAGCCGAAGTGCGGCAAACATTTGGACACTTGCCGCTCGAATCTGACGCAGAGGAATTACACACGCTCACCGCACCAGTCCGCGTGTCGAAGCGTGGTGTCGAGCAGCGTTTAGTCATCGGGAATGGCGTCGTGATAACGCGACGTGACGCGACACTCGTTCAGGCGATCGCGCGGGCTTACGCCTGGTTCGAGGACATTAGAACCGGGCGCATTGCGGACCTAACCCAGCTCGCTGTCCGCGAGCAGCTCCCGCGATCCTACGTTCAGGCCCATATACCGCTGGCCTGCCTAGCACCGCGAATCGTGCGAGCGATCCTTGAAGGACGACAGCCGGCGGATCTGACGTTGAAGCACCTCATGTACCGGACGGCACTTTCGGCAGATTGGGACGCCCAATGCCGTCAGCTTCAATTCACAGACTAGATCCTGGTTGACGTCGGTTACCGCCGTAACCTGCTGCCAAACTGTCACCCGCAAATTCGCCTTCGGAGACGTCTGCGCAAACTCGTGGTGAGATCATGTAACAGAAGTCTGCTCCTTCTAGAATGGTCAAACGGCTAACGAATAACTATCGGATTTTTCACGCTATTGTCGCGCAAGTGAACCGTCCGGTTGAGACGTCTGGAACCGGTAGACTGTGTGGCTGGGGGACTAGGATTCGAACCTAGACAGGCAGAGTCAGAGTCTGCAGTCCTACCATTAGACGATCCCCCAATGCCTAGGATCGAGAGCCCCGGGAGCCCTGGAGGGCGCGATATAACAGGTAGGGGCCACCAGTTCAAGCGCTGCCCCGTAGGGCGGCTGAAGCCCGAGACAAAGCGTTGCGGGGGGCGGCACGCTGCGCGGCAGTGGCCGAAACTCCCCTTCTGGCGAGCCGCACGTGCCGTTCGTGGCTGATCTGGCTCGCCTGCACGTCGCCGGTGCGCCTCACGGCTTGCTGCCGGCGGGGGGCAGAAGCTCGGGGCGATATTCGAAGTGCATCGTGTCGTAGTGGTACCAGCGGCCACCCCAGATGAAGCCGTGCTTCTCGAAGATGCGGACGATTTCCAAAGGTATGTCGTTGCGCCAGGCAATCGCGCCACTTGAGTCGGGTTTCGACCAGCGCCAATAGTGCGAGTGCTTCAGCGCGATGTCCACGGCAATGCCCTGGCCGTGGGCCGACGTGCGATCGGTGCCGGCGATCGTGCGGCAGACGTAGGCACCCGCGGCGGGGAACAGGTATGTGTCGAAGCGGGCGGGGAGAGCGTCGAGGTCGTCGGAAACGGCGGCGAGCTTCCGGTCGACGCCGTTGATGCGGGTGACGCGCAGGCGCTGATTGGTCTTGCGCGGCAACCAGCGCACGGTCACGAGATTTTTCTCGACGTCGCCCTTGCGGCAGTCGCCGTACATCTTGTCGAACAATGCGGCGGGGCGGGCTCGCCCGGGGTCGCTGTCCTTGGCGGGTGGCTTTGGATCGCCGGAGGGATAGGGGATGGCGAAGATATCGTCGAGGTCGGGGTTGGCAAGCCACGTCGCGAAGGGTTTGGTCGCCTGGCCGTCGCTCATCGGCGTGCGCGTGCCGTCGCGCCAGACGAGCGTGTCGCCGTCGATGCGCTCCAGGGCATCGGGATAGGCGGCAACAAGCCGTTGGCGATCTGTAGCCGTCGTGTCGGCGCCGTCTTGGGCGGATGCCGACGTGGAGACAACCACCACAAGAAACGACAGCTTCAACACTCGTCGGAACGCAGTCGATCGCATGGCAGCCTTTGCGGTCGTTAAGGGTGGCGCGAACTTTGCTCTATTTACGCAGACAGGCGAACTGTTACACTCTGTCCTCAGATGCAGCCAGAAGCCGCTTGAGAGCGATCTGTGCAGTGGGTTAACCCGCTGACAGATATGCGGATCCAAGCGCTGGGGACAACACCGTGGGTGGATTGCGCGACGATGAAGGGCCAGATTCGCCCACAATAGGTGCCAGGGTTCGGGAAACCATTCCCGGTCTGTCCGCGCAACCGGAGTTCGCCACGCCATCAGCTGCCTGGGACGACCAGCGGCAATATCGCGAGCGCGGCGAGGTCTATGGTGCGCTCGATCTCGGCACCAACAACTGTCGCCTTTTGCTGGCACGGCCGTCACGGCGCGGATTTCGCGTCATCGACGCGTTCTCGCGCATCATCCGTCTCGGCGAGGGCGTCTCGCAGTCGCGCACGCTTTCGGAAGCGGCGATGACGCGTACCATCGATGCGCTACGCGTGTGTGCCAGCAAGATCGCCCGCAGCGACGTGCGCCGTTCGCGACTGGTGGCAACGGAAGCGTGCCGGGCCGCGAGCAACAGCGGCGAGTTCCTGGAGCGGGTGCGCAGCGAAGTGGGACTGGCGATCGAAATTCTCACACCAGAAGCGGAAGCGAAGCTCGCGGTCTCGGGCTGCGCCTCGCTGATCGATCCGCGAGCCGATTTCGTGTTGGTGTTTGATATCGGCGGCGGTTCGTCGGAACTCATCTGGCTCGATCTCAGGGCGCCGGCGGAGCCGGGGCGGCCGACGCATCATGTCGAACGCTTCGAGGCGCCCTCGCACATCGCGGCGTGGACGTCGCTGTCGCTGGGTGTCGTGACGCTAGCGGAGAAGTTTGGCGGGCGTCATGTGACGGCCGAGAGCTTCGAGCAGATGGTGGAGCATGTCGTCTCGCTCATCGCCCCGTTCGAGGCCAAGCATCGCTTTGCCGAGAAGATCGCTGGCACCAACGTGCATCTGCTGGGAACGTCGGGCACGGTCACGACGGTGGCGGGCATCAAACTGGGCCTGGCGCGCTACGACCGCACGCGCGTCGACGGCTGCTGGCTCAACGTGGACGAGGTGCAGGACGTCACGCGCAGTCTGCTGTCGCGCAGCTATGACGAGCGAGTGGCGGAGCCCTGCATCGGAGAGGATCGGGCGGATCTGGTGTTGGCGGGTTGTGCCATCCTGGAGGCCATCCTGCGGATGTGGTCCTGCGACCGGCTGCGGGTTGCGGATCGCGGATTGCGCGAAGGCATTCTGTCGACTCTGATGCGCGAGGACGGCGTTTACCGTTCGGCGCGGCGGCGGCGATAGGCGATCCCGATGGTGAAGAAAGCCAGTTCCGGCGGTGGGGTCGGTAGCGGACCGGGCGGTGGTCAACGCAGTCTACGTGTGCGCGTCAAGACGGCGCGGCGGCGGACGTCTTCGTCGCAACGCTGGCTGGAGCGGCAGTTGAACGACCCCTACGTAGTGGCGTCTAAGCGGGATGGATTGCGATCGCGTGCGGCTTACAAGCTGCAGGAGATCGACGACAAGGAACGGCTGCTGAAGACGGGGCAGCGTGTGATCGACCTTGGCGCGGCACCCGGCGGCTGGAGCCAGATCGCTGCGGATCGCGTGAAATCCGTAGATGGTCGCGGACAGGTCATCGCGATCGACTATCTCGGCGTCGAGGCGATCGCGGGTGTGACGATCCTGATGGAAGACTTCACGTCGGAGACGGCGGAAGATCAGCTGAAAGCGCTGTTGCGGGAAGGCCATGCGGACATCGTGCTGTCGGACATGGCCGCACCGACCGTCGGGCATACCGGAACGGATCATTTGCGGATCATGGCGCTGGCGGAATCGGCGGCGCACTTCGCCTGCGACGTGCTGAGCCCCGGCGGGACATTCCTTTGCAAGGTGTTCCAGGGTGGGACGGAACGCGATCTGCTGGATCTGCTGAAGAAGAATTTCCGCAGCGTGAAACATGTGAAACCGCCGGCCAGCCGGGCAGACAGCGCGGAACTCTACGTGCTGGCGACCGGCTTTCGCGGTGGCCGGGCGCAAAAAACATAATGGCGGCCAGAGGTCTGGCCGCCATCGTACTGCACAAACGTCGATTTAGATGACGTCGATCTCAGCCGGCAGATAGCTCGTGACTTCCAGGCCGACTTCCTGCTCGCGAACCTGCGGCTTCATCCAAGTCTTCATGATATTCCTCCTTAAAAGCTGCTCCGGAGTGCCCGGACGGGTGCAAGATGACGGAGGTCGTCGCTACCGTCCAATCGGATTTTGCCTTACGAGCGATCAGCGGTTCTGATGTCGGTGGCTCAGCCAGCGGTTGTGACTGTTGGATCGTGAAGACGAAGGCCATGGCTAGAGACGTGATCGTTGCAACGACAGCAAGCTTGTAAATCCACGAAGCGCTCGATGAACGTCTTCCGTAGCCTTCTCAGTCGAATGGAACGCACAGTCGCAACCTTGCGCCTTCGTGGCAGGGGCGCAGGTGCGATGGCGGCAGCCATTGGCGCAGGTGCTCTCCTGATCGTCATGTGGCGGTTATCTGATGGGGTCGACCGCTCCGCGTCCGTCGCACCGCCGTTGGGGCTACCTGCGCTGAATGGGAAAAGGATCGATAACGACCGCGTGTGGCTTGGCAGGATATTGTTTTCCGACAAGCGGCTGTCGGCCAGTGGGACGATGTCGTGTGCGACATGTCATGATCCACGGCAGGGTTTCACGCAGAACGACAGACCGACACCGGCGGGCCGTGACGGGCATCCGCTGCGGCGCAACGCGTCGACGTTGCTCAACGTCGGCTATGCGTCGCCATTGATGCACGATGGGGCCGCGCCGTCGCTGGAGGCGCAAGCTCTCACGCCACTGCTCGAGGGCAACGAGATGGCGAACGCGACGTTCGCCGATCTGGAGCAGCGTCTGGCAGCTGTGCCCGAATATGATCGGGGGTTTCGTGCCGTGTTCGGCGAGGGGCCGAGTATGGCATATGTGGCGGCGGCGCTGGCGGCCTATCAGCGGACGCTGGCGTCGGGTAACTCGGCGTTTGATCGATGGAAGTTCGGCGGTGAAAAGGAAGCTGTGTCGGCGAGCGCGCAACGTGGCTTTGTGCTGTTCTCGGGAAAGGCCGGATGTACGTCGTGTCATGTCGTCGGGACTACCGAAGCCTTATTTTCAGATAACCGTATGCACAACACGGGCGTTGTGGCGGCAGCCGTTCACAAGGGAGTGGTGCGGAACGCACCGCGCAATGCCCGCGCGACCATCGATTTCGCTGCTGCCGGCGATCGAGGCCGGCATGAGGTGACGCAGGAGCCTGGGGATCTTTATCGCTTTCGCACGCCGACGCTGCGCAATGTCGCGGTGACGGGTCCCTACATGCACGACGGCTCGCTGGCGACGCTGGGGGATGTCGTGCGGTTCTACAACGCCGGCGGTGGGGCCAATGACAATCTCGATCCGGCGATCAAGGCGCTAGGGCTCGGCGAGGGCGAGATTGCAGATCTCGTCGCGTTCCTGGAAAGCCTCACGGGGGACAATGTCGACGCGCTGGCGGCTCAGAGCATCAATCCTTGATGGCGTCTGCGATGCCGCGCGCGGCGGTGCGGCCGGAGAAGAGGCAACCGCCGAGAAACGTGCCTTCAAGCGCTCGATAGCCGTGCATACCGCCGCCGCCGAAGCCGGCGACTTCGCCGGCGGCGTACAGCCCCGGCAGGCGCGTGCCGTCTCCGCGCAGCACCGAGCCCGTCAGGTCGGTCTGCAGGCCACCCAAGCTCTTGCGCGTGAGAATGCTGAGACGGACGGCGATCAAGGGGCCTGCTGCCGGATCGAGAAACTTGTGCAGCCTGGCGGCCCGGGCGACGTGATCGCCGAAGTAGGCGTGGGCGTTGCGGATGGCATTGATCTGCAAATCCTTGCAGTAGGGGTGGTCCAACTGTGCATCGCGGGCTTCGATCTCGCGCAGTAGCTTGGCGGGATCGATGAGCCGTTCGCCGGTCAGTTCGTTCATGCGGCGGGCAAGCTGTCCGACATCGCGTTCGACGATGAAGTCGGCGCCGTGATCCATGAAGGCCTTCACGGCGACAGGAATGCGCGAGCTCAGCAGGTTCGTCATTACCGTCATACTCTTGCGGACGAGCGCCGTGTTCTGCTCAGAACCGGAGAGGGCGAACTCCTTCTCGATCACCTTGCGCGTGAGGATGAACCAGGAATGGTCGAAACCGGTTTGCCGCAGGTGGTGCAGCGTGCCGAGCGTGTCGTAGCCCGGCAGATACGGAACGGGCAGGCGCTTGCCGGTGGCGTCGAGCCAAAGCGAGGATGGGCCCGGCAGGATGCGGATGCCGTGGCGCGTCCAGATCGAGTCCCAGTTCTCCAAACCTTCGACGTAGTGCCACATACGATCGCGATTGATGACGCGGCCGCCGGCGGTCTCGGAGATCGCCAGCATGCGGCCGTCGACGTGATCGGGAACGCCTGACAGCAAACGCACGGGCGGCGGGCCGATGCGCTTGGGCCAGTTAGCACGGACGAGGTCGTGATTGCCGCCGATGCCGCCGCTGGTGACGAGGACCGCCGATGCACTGAGCTTGAAGCTCGACACCTCGGTGCGAGAGCTTGGTTTGCCGCGGTCGACGTCACTCGGCTCCAGGATCACGCCGGAGATGCCGGTGACGGTGCCGTTGGTCACGTCCACTTGGTCGACGCGGTGACGGAACCTGTAAGTCAACAGGCCGCGCTTGCGGGCTTCCTCGGCACGGACAACGAATGGCTCCAGAACGCCGGGACCGGCGCCCCAGGTGATGTGAAAACGGGGGACCGTGTTGCCGGGGCCGTTGCCGCCGTGGCCCCCCCGTTCGGGCCAGCCGACCAGTTTCAGGAAACGATGGCCGAGCTGATGCATCCAGGCGCGTTTTTCGCCTGAGGCGAACTCGACGTAGGCCTTGGCCCATTCGCGCGCCCAGTGATCTTCCTCGCGGTCGAAGCCGGCGGTGGCGATCCAATCGTTCCAGGCCAGATCGAAGCTGTCCTTGATGCGCAGCCAGGGGCGGCGCTGCTCTGGCGTGTTGACGAGGAAGATGCCACCAAGCGACCAGAAGGCCTGTCCGCCGAGGGACTGCTCGGGCTCCTGGTCGACGATGATGACCTTGCGGCCTACGTCGGTGAGTTCGACTGCAGCGGTGAGACCGGCGAGGCCGGCTCCAACGACTATGACATCCGCATCCATCGTGCCCTCGTGCCGCGCTATTTCAGTTTCACGAGATCGCCTGCGACGACTTCTGGCGCAAGGCCCGGTGCTCCCTTGCCGCCGGCTTCCGCCGCACGAACGAGGTCGGATATGCGCTTGTTGACGGAGGCATCGGTGCCGACTTTGGCGGCAAGCTCGATGATGGCGCCTTGCAGGTAGGCGATCTCCGTGGGGCGCCGGCGTTCGAGATCTTCCCACATTGAGGAGCGTGCCGTGGGATCGATCGCGGGCAATGCGGCGGAGGCCAATTTGAAGAGCGCGTTCGGCAGCCGCAGACCCAAAGGCATGAGGCGCGGGTTCGTGCGATCGATGCGCGCGGGCTTGATGCCGGAAGCGCGCAGCGCGGCCAAGGCTTCTTCGGCCTGGGCCGCCAGGATGAGACGCCAACGGCGGTCGGCCAATTGTTGACGCAGCGTGAGACCGGACAATGCGTTGAGGGCGTTGTTGAGGTTGAGGATCAGTTTGCCCCACGCGACCGCCGTCATGTCGTGATGCGCCACGACCGGCACGCCCTGGACGTCGAGGGTTTTGACGATGCCCGGCAGACCGGCGGCGATGTGGATGCGGCCGCTCGTGGCCCTGTGCATGTGGGGGATGTCGCCGGCGTCGCGCGTCTGCAGAATGTTGAACGGCACCATGCCGGCGAGGACCTGTGCCGTCGTGCCCAGAACGCGCTGTAGCGCTGCCGCGTTTCCGGTGCCGTTCTGCAAGCTGACGACGGTCTCGCCTGCGGGGGTGTGGCGCGCGATCAGCCTGGCCATTTCTGTCGTGGCGGCGCTTTTCACTGTGACGAGCACGAGCGTGGCGCGGCCGAATGCCGTGGCCGGATCAGTGGTCGTGGCGATGCGACCGGGGGGCAGGATCGCGTCACGGCCATCGCGATCGGTAATGCGCAGGCCGTTGACGGCGACGGCATGCATGAGATCGGGGCGGCCAAGGAGCGTGACGTCGCGGCCGGCGAGAGCCAAACAACCGCCGACGTAGCAACCGACGCTGCCGGCGCCGGCAATCGTGATGGATGAAGGCGTGATGCTCAATTCCTCGCGCGTGCAGAATCCTCGTCGCGTCGTGAGTGTAGCCGCGACGGCGCGATCCGCGAAGCGCGGTCGCGCATCATCAACATCGCAACGTTTGTCTCAGCTGCGGACTAAGCGTTGTCGCCTGGGCCGGACAACAGGCGTTGTGGTTCGGTGCCGGGAGTGCTGCTGGCGGCCGCGACGCTGCCTTTGGCGAGCGAGGCCTTGTTCAGTACCGTCAAAAGCGGCGTCAAGCCCTCGGTATCGACGAGGCGGAAGACCTCTACGTCGCTCTTGGCGGCGGCGCTCCAGCCGGCGATGTCAAGGGCACGTTCCGCCTTCGACAGTAGACCGTGGTTGCGCAGCCGCTTGGGAGCATCACCGTCGGCGGTAGCCTCTGGTGGTGCTGACGGCGTTTCGGCGGAGCCGCCGAACGTTTTCTTCCAGAAGCCGCCGGTCGCGCTCCCGGGGACTGCGCTGTCGTCGGTCTTGCGATAGGCATTGAGGTCGGAATAGCTGCGGCGGCGTTCTTCCTCGCCGAAGCGTTTCAATTCCTTCTCCGAAAGAGCCCGCACTAGCTTCAGATCGTCGAACACGCCTGCGAGCTGGTTCATGGCCAGTGCCTTCAGCTCTTCCTTCTTGTCGTCGTGGACGCTGTAGAGGTTCGGAATGACGAAGTAGGACGAACCGTCGTGATGGATGAAATGTCGTCGAATCCATTCAAAGTCGACATCCGGTGCACGGGCAATCGCAGTCTCCATTGCCGTCGTCAGGTGCTGGATGACGGCGTCAGTCGGCAGGTGGATCTCAGACTGGGTCGCCGCCAGGCCGTCCTCGCGAACGGGACCGGCGGCTGACGGTGTCAGGGCGGCGAGGGCGAGCAGACCAATGTCGATGCCGATGGTGGCGAGCAGCGCGATCATGTCGCGGCCGGTGATCGGCTCGCCGCCCGTGGTGTGGTCGCCGGTTTCCTGGCCGCCTGAGAAGACGTAAGAGACAAGGCTCGACATGTAGGCGCCGATGTTTTCCCACAGCTTCTTGATGGCGTTGGCGACGCCGGCGGGGCCTTCGTTGAAGACGGCCTCGCGCAATTTCAGCTGGGCCGGCTGGTCGGCCTGATCGGCGGCCTGCTTCAGGCGTTCGGCCAGCGTCGGGTCGTAACAGGAAGAATTCGACCTGCCGGGTTCGGCCGAGACGGACGCGGCCAGCGAACGCATTTCCGTGGCGGTGGACTTGCCGAGTTCATTGGAGCGCGCGGCGATGGAGCGGGCCTTGCCGCGGATTTCGGAGGCCTTGGCCTCGAACTGCTTCTGGCGCTCCTCGACGCTGGTGCCCTGCAATCCCGCCACGCTCTGCTGGAGAAGTTCTATGTCGGCCTGGACGGGCTGCAGCCAGGAGCGTGTGAATCCGTCGCGCAGGTTTGCCACGCCGTCGCGCACGCTGCGGCGAGCGTTATAGAGAGGGCCGCGTCCCGCTCCGGACGCCGTACCGCAGCTGCCACCGGATGTTTCCTCGCGTTGCATCTGGCTGTCGGACCAGTTGACGACGCTGTCGAGCTGAAGGCGTACGGCCTCCAGGCGAGCGGAGACGACGCTGCCGGCGTCGCGCGCGTCTTCCTGCAGGCCGGACAGGCCGGTGCGGGTCGCCTCTTCGCCGGCGATCAGGCTCCACCAGAAGCCGTAACCAAAGCCGATCGACCACAGCGCGAGAAACAAATAGAGCGGGAAGGTGATGAGCCGCTCGGTGAAGCGGCGCTGGGCGCCGAAGGTTTCGCGCAGCGCCAGCCACATCAGGAACGTCAGGGCAATGACGACGGCGATGACAAGCACGTCGTTGGAGATCGAGAGGCCTTCGCCCTGGGTGACGGGGGTGGTGGAGACGCCGACGATGAAGTCGCGCATGCCGTGCCAGGTGGCGTAGCCGGAGATGATCAGCAGCATAAAGGACGCGATGCCGATCAGCGTGTTACGGCCGAACAGGTAATCCGAGATACGCGCCCAGCCGGAGAGCGTCGTGGTGCCCGTGTTCGTGTCAGCCATCGCAAAGTCCCCTCGCCGCGCCCGGTTGGTGAACGGAGACTAGGACAAAAGGTTCAGGATCGGCGTGGCTAAAGCGCCACTGATCGGTAGATGAGTGGCATAGAGACGAGGTCTGGCCGCGGGGATGGCCGCCGTTGGCCTGTCCAATCTGCCGCCCTTCCATCCTGAACGCTGGCCTGCTATATGCCGGGCGACTTAATCCCGCTGCGCGATTCCCGCGGCGCGATCTGTCATATCCAGCCCGAGGAGACCTGCCCCATGGCCAAAAGCCCAATCGTTAACGATTTCGGGCTGGCGCTGACGTTCGATGACGTCCTGCTGGTGCCGGCGGCATCGGAGGTGATGCCGGGCGAGGTCGATGTCTCAACCCGCATCACGCGCTCGATTTCCATCAATATCCCTATTGTTTCGGCGGCCATGGATACGGTGACGGAGGCACGGCTGGCCATTGCCGTGGCGCAGTCGGGCGGTATCGGCGTGATCCACCGCAACCTCGACCCGGAGGAGCAGGCGCGGCAGGTCGCGCAGGTGAAGAAGTACGAGAGCGGTATCGTGCTCAACCCGATCACGATCGAGCCGCACAAGACGCTGCGGGAAGCGCTGCAGATCATGGCGGAGAACAACATCTCCGGCATTCCCGTGGTCGAGGCGGGCGGCGGCAAGAATGGCAAGCTGGTCGGCATCCTGACCAATCGCGACGTGCGGTTCGCCAGCAACGTCGATCAGCCGGTCTCCGAGCTGATGACGAAGGAGAGGCTGATCACCACCAAGCGCTCTGTGGAGATGGAGGAGGCCAAGCGCCTGCTGCATCAACATCGTATCGAGAAGCTGGTGGTGGTGGACGACGACTATCAGTGCGTCGGCCTGATCACGGTGAAGGACATCGAGAAGGCACAGAAACATCCCAACGCCTGCAAAGACGCGGAGGGCCGGCTGCGGGTCGCCGCGGCGACGACGGTCGGAACCGACGGGTTCGAGCGGACGGAACGGCTGATCGCGGCCGGTTGCGACCTGATTGTCGTGGATACGGCGCACGGGCATTCCAAGCGGGTACTGGAAGCCGTGGCGCGCATCAAGAAGCTGTCGAACAGCGTGCAGGTGATTGCAGGCAACGTGGCGACAGCGGATGCTACGAATGCGCTCATCGATGCCGGCGCGGATGCCGTGAAGGTCGGCATTGGCCCGGGCTCGATCTGCACGACACGGATCGTGGCGGGCGTGGGCGTGCCGCAGTTGACGGCGATCATCAATTGCGCCGAGGCCGCGCATAAGCGGAATACGCCGATCATCGCCGACGGCGGAATCCGCTATTCGGGCGACATCGCCAAGGCGCTGGCCGCGGGGGCAGACGTCGTGATGGTGGGCTCGCTGCTTGCCGGTACTGACGAAAGCCCGGGCGATACGTATCTGTATCAAGGACGGACCTACAAGTCGTATCGCGGCATGGGGTCGGTCGGCGCCATGGCGCGCGGCTCGGCGGACCGCTACTTCCAGCAGGAAGTGAAAGACACGCTGAAGCTGGTGCCGGAAGGCGTCGAGGGGCAGGTGCCCTACAAAGGTCCGGCGGACGCGGTGCTGCATCAGCTTGTCGGCGGCCTCAGGTCGTCGATGGGTTACCTAGGCTCCAAGACGCTCGTGGAGCTGCGCAAGAAGGCGGAGTTCATCCGCATTTCGCCGGCGTCGATGCGGGAGAGCCATGCGCACGGCGTGGCCATGACGCGCGAAAGCCCGAACTATCCCGGCAGCATGTGAGCCAATCGATGACCAACTTCGACATCCTCCTGCCGGTCTTCGCGCAAGTGGCGCTGACGTTCGTGCTTACGTTCTCGATGGCGTTCTCGCGAACGGGGGCGTTGAAGCGCAAAGATGTGCGCATGGCCGACATTGCACTCGGGCAGTCGAACTGGCCAGCGCGCACGACGCAGATTTCCAACGCCTTCGGAAATCAGTTCGAGATGCCGACGCTGTTCTATGTCGTGGTGGCGCTGGCCATCGTGACGGGGCAGGTCTCTCTGCCGCTGGTCGTGCTGGCGTGGGTTTTCGTCGTTTTCCGGTTGCTGCACGCCTACATCCACACCGGTAGCAACTTCGTGCCGCGGCGCTTCTACGCGTTCGCCGGGTCGGTGTTCACGCTGCTGGCCATGTGGGTGATCTTCGCGGTGCAGGTGATCATGGCGGCCGGCGCCGCATCATGAGCGAAATCGCCGGTCGATTTCTCGTGCCCTTCCTCGGTCACTTCGCGCTTGTCGGCGTGCTGCTGGTGGTTCTCACCATCCAACGTGTCGGTGCGGTGCTGGCGGGCGAGGTGAAGGTCAACGACTACGTGCGTGCCAACGGGGATGCACCACGCAGCAGACGCGTACAGCGGAACCTGGCGAACCAGTTCGAGTTGCCGATGTTTGCCTACTTCGCCGCAGCGGTCCTGATCGCGGCAAATGCCGTGCAGCAGAGCGACGTGATCGCGGCCTGGGTGTTCCTGGCTGGACGTATCGCACACAGCGGGGTGCAGTGCCTGACCGACAACGTGCGCTTGCGCGGTAGCGTCTTCTGCATCAATGCAGCCGCCGTATTTTTCCTGATGGGGCATGTCGCGATGCTGACATGGACCACCCTCAACGGCACAGGGTCGGCACCATGAAGGCTGGAGCAAGGCTGGCGGCCGCCGTCGAAATTCTCGACGACATGGCGGCCCATCACCGGACGGCGCAACTGGCTCTGGCGGACTGGGGCAAAAGCCATCGCTTCGCCGGATCGGGCGATCGTGCGGCCATCGGTACGCTGGTCTACGATGTGTTGCGGCGGCGGCAGTCACTCGCGGCAAAGATGCAGAGCGATACGTCGCGGGCTCTCGTGCTGGCCGCTGCGGCGCGCGCCTACGGCCTCAGTTGCGAAGCGGTTTCGGCGCTGGCCGACGGCAGCGAACATGCGCTGGCGCCGCTGAGTACGGACGAACAGGCGGGGCTGGCCCGCGACCTTGCGGCCGATACGCCGGCATGGATTGCCGGCGACTATCCGGAATGGCTGCAGCCATCTTTGGAGCGCGCGTTCGGCACGGATGCGGCTGCGGAGGGGGCGGCGCTGGCCATGCGGGCGCCGGTCGACCTGCGGGTGAATACGCTGAAGGCCGATCGCGAGAAGGTCTTGAAGGCGCTAGCGCACTTTAGCGCCGCCGTGACACCGATCTCGCCATTGGGGGTGCGCATCGCGGCGCCCGAGGGGGCGAGCAAGGCGCCGCACGTCGAGGCAGAAGCCGCGCACGGCAAGGGATGGTTCGAGGTTCAGGACGAGGGTAGCCAGATTGCGGCTGCGATTGCCGCCGCTGGGCCGCGCCAGCAGGTGCTGGATCTGTGCGCAGGATCCGGCGGCAAGACGCTGGCGCTGGCGGCGGCAATGCAGAATACCGGACAGATCAGTGCTTACGATCGCGACAAGTCACAGCTGCGGCCGATCTTCGAACGGCTGAAGCGTGCCGGCGTGCGCAACGTGCAAACCATGACAGCCGGCGATGAAGCCGCGCTGAGGAAAGAGGGTCCGCGTTTCGATCTCGTGCTGGTCGACGCGCCGTGCACCGGATCGGGAACCTGGCGGCGCAAGCCGGATGCGAAGTGGCGTTTGAAACCGCCGAATCTGGCGCAGCGCCAGGAGGAGCAACGGGCCGTTCTGGAATTGGGAGCCCGGCTGGTGAAACCCGGCGGACGGCTAGTGTACGTGACGTGCTCCGTACTTCCTGAAGAGAACGGCGACCAGATCGATACGTTCATTGCGGCGCATCCGCAATTTTCAACCCAGCCCGTGGCATTCGAGGGCTTGGGTCAGTCATCCGGCCCGGTAACGCTTACACCGCGTCAGCACGGCACCGATGGATTCTTCGTGGCGCCGCTGCAGAAGGCTAAATAAGTGCGGCAGTTTGTATCGTGGATTGCGGCGGCGCTGACGCACGTTTGTCCATTGTCGGTTCTAGGATCGTTGCACTGAGCGATTCGCGGGGGACTTCGATGGCGTTGGGTCTGCGGCGGTGGGGGAGCGTGCTCCTCGGCCCGAGGGGCTGCTGCATTGGCATCATGGCGTACGCTGCACTGTCGGGCGGTTGCGCGTCGGTCGGGCAAAACAGCATCGCGACGTCGGCGCTGGCGCCGGGCAAGGCTCGCATCGTGCTGCAACGGACCAATGAGACGTTGCACGCCACGACGCCCGCTACGGCCAAGGTCAACGGCACGAAGGTGGCGGACGTGGCCGCAGGAGGGATCGCGGTCGTGGACGTTGTGCCCGGACCTGTGGCGCTGAGCGTGGAGTCCTGGTCCTATCCGGGCCGGTATTCAATTCCGCTTGAAGTGCGCGCGGGCGAGACGGTGAAGGTCGAGATCGCGCCGCGTCTGTCGAAGCCGTCGGTCGTGCTTGGCCCCATCGGCGGGCTCGTCGACAAAGAGGAGAACGGCAACGGTGGTGCCTTCACGGTTCGCCAGGTGGCAAACCTTGATGCCGTAACGTCCGGGGTGCCTCCCGCCAAGACGCAATGACAACCGCTCACTCGCCCAGCAGAACGGTCTTGGCTTCGTTGATTTTCGACGACAGGTAGGTGGAGCCGCCGCGATCGGGGTGAAGCCGCATCATCAACTCGCGGTGGGCCTTGCGGATCGCCTCTTCGCTGGCGCCTTTCTCCAGGCCGAGGATTTCGAGGGCTTCGCGCTCAGACATCGTGCCGTCCGGGCCGCTCGCCATTTCCGCTTCGCCACGCGCCATGTCCGCCTGCCAACTGGGATGAACACGGTTGAGGTAGGCTTCGAGGATCTGTGCCGATTTCTGATCGGTGAAGCGGCAATCCTGCCAGAGGAGGGCGAGTTCTGCCGGCTGCAAGCTCTCGATGCGGCGGTTGGCGAACATGCCCCTCAAGACGCGGCCGGTGACGAGACCAGTATCATGGTCAAGCTGCACTTCGAGATGATCGGTGGCAATTCTGGAGGCATTCCCGGAGGAGGGTGTAGCGGAGCCGATGCGGCCCGGTCCCCACAGGAGCCAGATGCCGAGCAATCCGAGCGGCATGGCGAGCAGAACGACACTGCGGCTCAGGAGGTAGGCGGCCGCGACGCATGCGGCAATGCCGGCCGCCGTCTTGAGGCGGCGAGCCAGGGTGGCCGGATTGGCGCGAATGTAGCCGCGCAGCATGGCCAGCAGCGCGATTAGCGCGGCAAGAAGGAGGAAGGTGGTGCCCATTTCCGCGAGTCTACTCGCTCGGCTTCATTTGAGCGAGCAGGCGGCGTGCGCCATCCCCACGACTTGTGCGGCCCAACTGGCGGAGAGCCCGCTGGCCGCCGGCGGCGTAGGCGGCGACGGCCGCGAGCAATTGGCGCAATTCGCCGGCCGCGCCGCTGTCGAACCTCAGCGTCGCGCCATTCGTCAGCCGTGCAATCTCACGGAATGCCCGGGCGGCGCGGGCATCGTGGCCTTCCTGGAACAGAAATACCGGAACGCCGAGCAAGGCGAGTTGACCTGCCCCTGCACAGAGCTCATCGATTTCTTCCTCCATGCTGTCGCCGACATAGACGACTGCATTTACGCGACGCGCGCCCGCTGCCTTGGTGGAGTGGCTCAGAATCTTGCGGATCTGCGTATAGCCCCCGTGGCATTTCACGCTGGTCATCAGCTTGGCGAGCGATTCGGGGTCGGACACCCACTTTGACGCGCGGCATTCGTCCAGGCCGCGGAAGTAGACCAACTGAACGTCAAGCCCACCGCTCGACTTGATGGCCTTGAACATGTCGCCCTGGAGGCTCATGGCCATATCCCAGGTGGGCTGCCGGCTCATCGTGGCGTCCATGGCAAAAATCAGCCGGCCGCGATCTTGACTGGGCGCGACGGCGAGTTCCTTCACCTTTGCTAGAAATTCGCTGACCTCCCGATCGTCCGGGCTGCCTCGGGGCGTTGTGGGAACACTGCGGTTGGTTTGCATGCCGGTGCTCAACAACTTCCTTGAGCGGCTCCAATGCCATCAAAAACTTTGGGCCGATTCAATCAATCACGACAATTGTCGACTCTGGACATAGTAACTTTTTGAGATTCCGCCAAGTGCTTCGTAGGAAAGACATTTTATTGCGGGGACGGCGGGTTTGGCGACTTATGGCTTGCCGAGGGTGGCGCCGTGGCTGAGCAATTGCAGGTTTCCGCCCGTGGCCGTGACGTCTGTCGTGCGGACGCGTTCTGTGGCGAAGCGGGTCAAGTAGTTGGGGCCGCCGGCTTTTGGCCCGGTCCCGGACAGACCGTCGCCACCGAACGGCTGGACGCCAGGAACGGCGCCGATTTGGTTGCGGTTGACGTACAGGTTTCCGCAGCGGGCGTGCTCGGCCACATAGTCGGCGACGGACTCGATGCGGCTATGCAGGCCGAGGGTCAAGCCGAAGCCGCTGGCATTGATGGCGTCGACGACGTGATCAATGTGACCGGAGGAAAAGCGCACGACGTGCAGAATGGGGCCGAACACCTCGCGCTCCAGAATGCTCATGCGTTCGATCTCGTAGACAGCTGGGGTGACGTAGGTTCCCGCGCGGCAGTCGTCAGGAAGGCGGACGTCGACCAGTTGGCGAGCCTCGCGCTGCATGCGCAGCTTGTGGGCGTCAAGGTGATCCTGGGCTGCTTCGTCAATGACCGGGCCGACGTCAGTTGCGTAATCGAAGGGATCGCCGACATCCAAGGCGTCGACGGCGCCTGCCAGCATGCGCAGGGTGTGGTCGGCGATCTCATTCTGGATGAAGAGGACACGCGCTGCCGAGCAGCGCTGTCCGGCGCTGTCGAAAGCGGACCGCACGGCATCGCGCACGACTTGTTCCGGTAGGGCGCTTGAGTCGGCGATCATGGCGTTCAGGCCGCCGGTTTCGGCGATAAACGGTACGATCTCGCCGTGACGATAGGCCAACATCTTGTGAATCGACCATGCGGTCTCGTTGGAGCCGGTGAAGGCGACGCCCTTCACGCGCGGGTCTTTGATCATGGCCGAACCGACGGCGGCACCACCCGGCAGAAAGTGCAGGACCACGGTCGGTACGCCAGCTTCATGCAGCAGCTGGGTTGCCAGAAAGGCGGTGACTGGGGTCTGCTCGGACGGCTTGGCGATCACGCTGTTGCCGGCGGCAAGGGCGGCAGCGACCTGGCCGACAAAGATGGCGAGTGGGAAATTGAAGGGTGAGATGCAGGCGAAGGGTCCGCGGCCACGCAGGGTCAGCAGGTTGGTTTCGCCCGTCGGACTGCGCAGGCTGACCGGTTCGTTGAAAAGGCGGCGCGCTTCGAACGCGTAATAGCGCAGGAAGTCGACGGCCTCGCGCACTTCGCCGAGGGCGTTGGGAAGCGTCTTGCCGGCTTCGCGCACCATTACCGCCATGAGACGGCTGCGATCGCGTTCGAAGAGGTCGGCAGCGTGTTCAAGGATGCGGGCGCGGGCCGGGCCGCCGAGCTTGTCCCAACCCTGGGCGGCGGACGTGGCGCTGGCGATCGCCGCGTCGACTTGCGCGGGCGTGGCGACGCGGACGGTGCCGATGCGCTCGCGGGTATCGTGAGGGCAGATCACCAGGCTGGCCGCAGCGCCGCCGCTTGTAATCTCGCCATTGACAATAGGGCCGGTCGCAAACGAAGGCCGCAAGGCGGCAATCATTTCGGCGATGAGCGGCTCGCGCACGGATGGCTCGGTGAGGGCGATGCCGGCGCTGTTCTTGCGGTCGGGCCAATAGATGTCGCGCGGGCGGGGCAGGAGCTTGATGGCGGAGACGTCCGCGCGCTCGGCTTCAGCGGCCTCCACCGGGTCGCGGATGATCTGGGCGATGGGCGCTTCGTCGTCGGCAAGGCGGTTGACGAAAGAGGTGTTGGCGCCGTTCTCCAGCAGGCGCCGAACGAGGTAGCCCAACAGATCCTCGTGATCGCCGACGGGCACGTAGATGCGGCAGGGGCGGGCAAGCTTGCCTTCGCCGAGCACCTCGTCGTAGAGCGCTTCGCCCATGCCGTGCAGGCGCTGGAACTCGAAGCCGGTGGAGCCGGCGGAGACATAGGCGGCGGCGACGGTGTGGGCATTGTGCGTGGCGAACTGCGGATAGAAGGCTTTGCTATCGCTCAGAATGAAGCGCATCGCGGCCAGATAGGACACGTCGGTGTAGAGCTTGCGGGTCAGCACCGGATAATCATGCAAGCCCCGCTCCTGGGCCCACTTGATTTCACTGTCCCAGTAGGCGCCCTTCACCAGGCGGACGGGAATGCGGCGGCCGGTGTGTTCCGACAGGCGACGGAGCCAGCGCAGGACGGGGATGGCGCGTTTGCCGTAGGCCTGCACGGCGATGCCCAGGCCATGCCAGTGGGTCAGCGTGGGATGCGTGAAGATCTCACCGAAGATGTGGAGCGACGTCTCGAGACGATCCTGTTCTTCCGCGTCGATGGTGATGGACAGGCTGTGGCGCTCGGCGGCCTGGAGTAATTTCAGCAGGCGCGGGGACAACTCGCGCGACAGACGCTCCTCCTTGCCGGCGACGTAACGTGGGTGCAGGGCGGAGAGCTTGATGGAGATGCTGGGGCGGCTCAGCAGGGCGTCGTGGTGCGTGGCGGGCATGGGGCCGGCCGCGGCGCCAACGGCTTCAATGGCGCCGAGATAGCGATCGTAATAGCGCTGGGCGTCGGCCTCGGACTGGGCGGCTTCGCCCAGCATGTCGTACGAGATGCGGTAGCCGCGCGCTTCGAAGGCGCGGGCACGGGCGATCGCGGTAGAGATACTGCGGCCGAGAACGAACTGGTCGCCCAGCAGCCTGACCGCCTGGCGGATGGCCTGGCGGATCACCGGTTCGCCGGAGCGCGCCACGAGGCGCTTCAGGGCGGCGATGGGATTGGCTTCGCGGGTGTCCTTCAGCTTGAC
Organism: Hyphomicrobiaceae bacterium; assembly: GCA_965279065.1. GTDB lineage: Bacteria > Pseudomonadota > Alphaproteobacteria > Rhizobiales > Hyphomicrobiaceae > JAKAXS01. Next base: position 2,700,730 of record OZ257134.1, on the reverse strand, counting down.
GACCCGCCCCGTCAGCATCAGTCCCCAGGTCGAGGCATTGACGAACAGGCTGTCGGAATGGCCGAGGTGACGCTCCCACTGGCCATGCGCGATCTTCTCGGCGATGAACCTGTCGGCCGTATCGGCGTCCGGAATGCGCAGCAGCGCTTCGGCGATGCACATGAGGATGACGCCTTCCTCGCTCGACAGGCCGTATTCGAGCATGAAGGCGTCGATGCCGGAGTGCTTGGCTTCATTGACGCGGGCAGCGTGAACGAGGCGCCGGGCGAGTTCTGCCGTTCGCCGGCGTTCGTCTTCGGTATAGACGGCACGCTCGATGAGACCGCCGACTAGCCGGGTTTCGTCGATCAAGTGGTGCGTGGCGATCTCGTCGCGAGAGTTCTGCCTTGCCGGCCCCAGTTTGGCCTGACCCAGGTTGTGCGGGTCGGGATTGCCGGTTCTGCTCAGCGCCACCATTCGATCCTCAAGCGTGATTCGTGAAAGCGCGTCATCCTATCAGATGCGGTCGGCTCGTTCCTTGCGTTCGCACGCCTTGACGGGAGATATCCGCATCGTATGAGCTTGATACAAGTATAAGGGAGAGATCTGTGGCCGAGATGCCAATCGACGTGGTGCGGACGATCGCCGAATTGCGGGCTCGGGTCGCGGGCTGGCGGAAGGGTGGTCAGCGTGTGGCCCTAGTGCCGACCATGGGCGCCCTGCACGAGGGACATCTGGACTTGGTGCGCGCCGGTAAGGCGCATGCCGAGTGCGTGGTGGTGTCAATTTTCGTGAACCCCAGGCAGTTCGCACCGCACGAGGATTTCGGACGGTATCCTCGGGACATCGAGGGCGATCTCGACAAACTGAAAAGCGTGGGCGCCGATCTGGTCTGGGCGCCGGACGCAAGCGAGATGTATCCGGAGGGTTTTGCAACGCGTATCGAGGCCGGAGGCGCGGCATCGGGACTGGAGACGGATTTCCGACCCCACTTCTTCGGCGGGGTAACGACGGTCTGCTGCAAGCTGTTCTCGGCGGCGACGCCGGATTTTGCGACATTTGGTGAGAAGGACTACCAGCAGCTCTGCGTCGTGAAGCAGATGGTGCGCGATCTCAATCTGCCGCTTGCGATCCTGGGCGTGCCGACGGCGCGCGAGGCGGACGGTTTGGCTCTGTCGTCGCGCAACCAGTACCTCTCGGCTGAGGAGCGGGCGGTGGCGCCGGTGCTGCATCGGACCATCGTGGATGTGGCAAGGGCTGCGTCCGATCTGAAAGCGGTAGCCACCCTGGAAAAGGTCGCGGCGGAGAAGATCCTGCAGGCCGGCTTCGCAAAGGTCGACTACGTCGCGCTGCGCGACGCGGAGACGTTGGCGGCCTGGTCTCCGGAGCGTGCTGGGCGCGTGCTGGTGGCCGTCTGGCTCGGCAAGACGCGATTAATCGACAACGTCGCGGTGGCGGTGAGGCGCAAATGAAAAGGGGCCGGACCTCGGTCTGACCCCTTTGAAATGATTGTGACCAGCGCGGTCGGTGAAATAGGTCAGACCCGAGGTCTGACCCTTTGGCTCAGGCCTTGCCGAGCAGCTCTTCGACGTGCTCCCAGTTCACCAGGCTGTCGAACCAGGTTTCCAGGTACTTGGGGCGAGCGTTGCGGTAGTCGATGTAGTAGCTGTGTTCCCACACGTCGCAGCCGAGAATTGGTTGAGCGCCGTGCATCAGCGGGTTCTCACCGTTCGGCGTTTTCATGACTTCGAGCTTGCCGCCCTTGACGGCAAGCCAAGCCCAGCCCGAACCGAACTGGCCCTTGCCGGCCTCGATGAAGTCGTTGCGGACTTTGTCATAGCCGCCGATTTCCTCGATCAGCTTCTGCAGCTTGCCGGGCACCTTCTTGCCGCCGCCGTCCTTCTTCATCCACTGCCAGAAGTGCGTGTGATTGTAGTGCTGGCCGATGTTGTTGACGACCGGCTGGTCTTTGGCGGCGAAGGCTTCCTTGCAGATGTCTTCGAGGCTCTTGCCTTCATACTTCGTGCCGGGGCCGGCGAGCTTGTTGCCCTGGTCGACGTAAGCCTGATGATGCTTGTCGTGGTGGAATTGAAGCGTCTCGGCCGACATGTGCGGGGCGAGCGCGTCATAAGCATAGGGAAGTTCAGGCAACTTGAACGTCACGGGAGGTCTCCGTTCATTTTCTCAGGGAATGGGGCCGATGGCAGAGCAATGCCTTATCGGCTTGGCCGGTTCCATTCAAGCGGGAAGGCCCGCAAGCGGAGAGGGGCAGGACCTCGATGCGTTGGGGAAAATGCGGGTGGATCAACGGCTTGAAGATTGATCGTGGCGGCCCGGCAAAAAAATGAGGGCCGGGCGACCCTGCGCGCTCGGCCCCCATTGGATCACGCCGGGGAAGTTGGATATCAGGGTAGATTGCAATCTAGGAGACGAGGGTTGAACCCAATCTGAATGTGCCGTTCAGATTCCGTTCATCCGACAGACGCACCGCAGACATATTGTTTGCAGGGGTCTTGTCGGCCAGGTGCCCGACGGAACAGGCGCAAAACCACGTTATCCATTTTACCAATGAGCAGGTCTCGCGCGGATGAACCCAATGACCAAACGCCGTTTGAACTACCTCTATACGTTGGCTGTGCCGGTCGCTCTGGTGGGCGGTGTCCTGGGCATGCTGAACGGCTGGGGCGGGAGCGCGGGCAAGGATCTCGTCTATGACACTGTTGCGGTCTCGCGCGGCCAGATCCGCAAGCTGGTCAGCACGTCCGGACCGGTTCGGGCGCTGGTGACGGTCAGCGTCGGTTCGCAGCTGTCGGGCAAGGTCGAGGCTGTGAATGCCGATTTCAACACCGAGGTTTCGCCCGGGCAGGTGCTGGCCGTGCTCGACCGCAAGACGTATGCAGCGAAGGTGGCGCAAGGCGAGGCTGACCTGGGAGCCGCCGACGCGGCGCTGGCGATCCAGGAAGCGGCGATGAACAAATCGATCGCGGTGCTACAGGCGGCCGAGACGAATGTCGTGCGGCAGCAAGGCTTGGCGGAGAAGCGGCTGTCCCCGCAGCTGACATTCGAGACGGCACTGCGCGACCGCGACGTAGCGAAGGCCGATATCGACGTGATCAAGGCGCAAATCGCCAGTGCCAAGGCAACGATCGCACAGCGCAAGGCGGCGCTGGAGCAGGCAGTGGCGGATCTGGACCGCACGGAAATTCGCGCGCCGATCGAAGGCACGGTGATCTCGCGCACGGTTGATCCGGGGCAAACGGTGGCCGCCAGCCTGCAGGCGCCTGAGCTGTTCAAGATTGCCCAGGATCTGTCGCGCATCCGCATCGAGGCGCAAGTGAATGAAGCCGATGTCGGCGCCGTGGCGGAAGGCAATGCCGTGTCGTTCCTCGTCGATGCCTACCCGGAACGGCAGTTCGAGGGACGGGTGACGCAGGTGCGGCTGGCGGCGACCGAACTCAACAACGTCGTCACCTATACCGTCATTATCGAAGCGCAGAATGAAGACCGCCGGCTGTTTCCCGGCATGACCGCCAGCGTGATGATCGAAGCGGCGCGCCGGGACGGCGTGCTGCGCGTCTCCAACGACGCCTTGCGCTTCAAGCCGAAGGGCGAGGTCGTCGATGCGCGCGGCGGGCGCGGCGAAGGTCGTGGGAGAGGTGACCGTTCAGAGCGGCAGATTGAGCGGCTCAAGGAAGAACTGCGGCTGACGGCCGAGCAGGAAAAGACGTTGCGCGACGAGCTTCGCGCGGCTGCCGGCGAGACGCCAGCAGGTTCGGCGGCGGCGATGGGCGGCGACGAACGCCGGGCCATGCGCCAGAAGACGCAGGCCATCATCGAGAAGACGCTGCAGCCATTGCTAAGCGACGAACAACGGCCGCTGTTTGCGAAGTGGAAGCAAGGTCGCCAGCAGGCGCGCATGATTCCCGTCTATGTGGTTAGCGCCGACAAGCAACTGCAACGGCGCATGATGCGCGCGGGCATTGCGGATGACCAATTCACGGAAGTTGTCGGCGGACAGCTGCGCGAGGGCGACCTCGTCGTCACGCGGTCGCGCGAGGTCAAGTGATGGACGCGCAGGCGCGAAACGACGTCGGTGTGAAGCCGTTGATTGCCGCCACCAGCCTGGTCAAGACCTATCGCATGGGCGCGGAGGTGGTGAAGGCGCTCGACGGGGTTTCACTGAGGATCGGCCAAGGCGAGTTCGTCGCGATCATGGGGCCGTCGGGCTCCGGCAAGTCGACGATGATGAACCTGATCGGCGCGCTCGACGTGCCGACGACAGGGACGCTGGCGATCGACGGCCGCGACATTGGTACCCTCGACAGCGATGAGCTGGCAGACCTGCGCAACCGCTCGATCGGTTTTGTGTTCCAGCAGTTCAACCTGCTGCCGCGCACGACGGCGCTGCGGCAGGTGATGCTGCCGATGCTCTATGCGCATCCCAAGCCCGATAACGCTGAAGAACTGGCGCGGCACCGGTTGGAGCAGGTGGGGCTGGGTGATCGCCTGGATCACCATCCACGGCAGCTCTCCGGCGGTCAGCAGCAGCGCGTCGCGATCGCGCGCGCGCTGGTCAACAATCCGAAGATCCTGCTCGCCGACGAGCCGACGGGAGCGCTCGACAGCAAGACGTCGGATGAGATCATGCGGCTGTTCAAGACGCTGAACGCCGGCGGCATCACGGTGGTGCTGGTGACCCATGAACCGGACATCGCGGAATGGGCCTCGCGGCGAATCTTGTTCAAGGACGGACATATCGTCGAGGATGTGCTGCAGGCCTCCCATGGGGGCGACTATGACAGGCCACGCAAAGAGGCCGCGGAATGACGCTCCTCGATTGTCTCCAGGTCGCCCTGACGGCGCTGAAGGCCAACCTCTTGCGGTCCATTCTGACGACGCTCGGCATCGTCATCGGCGTTGCGTCGGTCATCATTCTCGTGGCCGTCGGCACGGGCGCTTCGTCCGAGGTCGACCGGCAGATCAATGCGCTGGGTACCAATACCCTGATCGTGGGTTCGGGTGACCGGCGCATGGGTGGGCGTTCCGCGGGAGCGGGTAGCGACCGGCCCCTATCCGAAAGCGATCTGGCGGCAATTCGCGACAAGGTTCCGGGCGTGGTGGCGATTTCGGGCCAGCTCAACGGATCCGGTCCGGTGGTTTTCGGCAATGCGAACTGGACAACCAATCTTTCCGGCATTCACGCCGAATTCAATGTCGTCAAGGATTGGACGGTCGTCAGCGGGCGCGAATTGACGCCATCGGATGTGCGATCGAATGCGAAAGTCGCGCTGATTGGGACGACCGTTGCCAAGCAGCTGTTCGGCGAAAACGACCCCATCGGCGCCATGATCCGTGTCAAAAACGTGCCGTTTCAGGTCGTCGGCGTGTTGGCTACAAAAGGGCAGACCGGAGTCGGCCGCGATCAGGACGATACGGTTCTGATGCCGATGTCGACCGCCAGAGGGCGCATCGTCGGACGTAGCCAGGTGCAAAACGATCAAATCGGTTCAATCCACGTCAAGATTGATGCGCAAATGAGCCTGGCCGACGCGCAGGAGGACATCGAGAATCTTTTGCGGCAGCGGCGGCCGCCGTTGCCGGGCGGCGAAGACAGCTTTTCGGTGCGCAATCTCGCCGAGTTCATGAAAGCGCGCAACGAAGTTCTGAACACGCTGAGCTATTTGCTGGCGGCGACATCGGTAATTTCTCTCGTCGTGGGCGGAATTGGCATCATGAATATCATGCTCGTTTCGGTAACCGAACGAACTCGTGAAATCGGCTTGCGAATGGCCGTGGGTGGTCGCGGTCGCGATATTCTAAGGCAGTTTCTGGTGGAAGCCGTAACGCTGTGCCTGTTTGGCGGACTTATCGGAATTGTTATCGGCGTCGGGTCCGCCTCCGTCATCGCACTTTATGCCCAGTGGCCGGTGGTGGTCAGTCCTAGCGTGATTGCCGGGGCAATGGCGGCGGCGGCGGCCACGGGAATATTCTTCGGATATTTCCCGGCGCGACGTGCGGCAGCGCTCAATCCCATTGACGCTCTTCGTAGTGAATAACTGATTTCCTATAAATTTCAGGAATAGTCCGGCATTATCATTTCCCCGCCAAGGTTGCAGTGCGAAGCAATTCAACCCGTGAAATTCTTATTGGACATATATTTACTGTATGGGGAAACGATGCTATCGGGTTTCTCGCAGAGCAATTCAAAACCTACAAATGGGATAAGAGCTACCGATGGCCAGCATCAATGTCGACAAGATGCCTCTCAAAGATCTTCTCGATCTTCAGACGAAGGTTGAACGCGCGATTTCAGTGGCAAAGGATCGTGAGCGTTCTGAAATCAAGCAAAAGATCGCATCATTGGCGGAAAATGCCGGATTTTCCGTAGGCGAGTTGTTTGGCGCACGCGGGCGGGGCAAGGCCGTCGCCGCGAAATACGTCAATCCCGATAACCGCAGCGAAACCTGGACGGGTCGCGGGCGCAAGCCGAATTGGCTGGTTGCCAAGCTCGGCAAGGGCGCAAAGATGGACGACTTCGCCGTTTAGTCTTTCGGGTCTATGTCTGAATTTTCCAGCGCTCGGGCAATTGTCCGGGCGCTTCTGCCATGTTCGCTCGCGGGACGTGAATCGCGCGCATTTGCAAACCAATTTTGGCACTCGCTCCTTGACACTGCTAGCAGGTGGCGGCATATAGGCGGCGCATGGCAAGCCGAGCGGAAGTGCTCGGCGCCGGATCCCGTGCTGGTGCGGTCAAGCCAGAATCGTCCGTTAGAAAACTCAATCTTATCATGGGGTAAGCTTCATGAAGTTCCGTCCTTTGCATGATCGCGTCGTGGTTCGCCGCGTAGAAGAAGACACCAAAACCGCCGGCGGCATCATCATCCCGGACACCGCCAAAGAGAAGCCGATGCAAGGCGAGATCGTCGCCGTCGGCCCCGGCGCTCGCGACGAAGCCGGCAAGATCGTTCCCCTGGAAGTCAAGGCGGGTGATCGCGTCCTGTTCGGCAAGTGGTCCGGCACGGAAGTGAAAATCGATGGCCAGGATCTCCTCATCATGAAGGAGAGCGACATCCTAGGCGTCCTCGAAGGCAAGACCGCCACCAAGGCCGCTGCCTAATTGCCCCCGAAGTCCCTGAACATTTGAATCCGGAGTAGCCACACATGGCAGCCAAAGACGTAAAGTTTGCCCAGGACGCGCGCGAGAAGATGCTGCGCGGCGTAGACATCCTCGCCAACGCCGTGAAGGTGACGCTCGGTCCGAAGGGCCGCAACGTCGTGATCGAGAAGAGCTTCGGCGCTCCTCGCATCACCAAGGACGGCGTGACGGTCGCCAAGGAAATCGAGCTCGAAGACAAGTTCGAGAACATGGGCGCGCAGATGTTGCGCGAAGTGGCGTCGAAGACCGCGGACCTTGCCGGTGACGGCACGACGACGGCCACGGTTCTCGCCCAGGCCATCGTCAAGGAAGGCGCCAAGTCGGTCGCGGCCGGAGCCAACCCGATGGATCTGAAGCGCGGCATCGACATCGCCGTCGCAGCCGTCGTCGAAGAGATCAAGAAGAACGCCAAGAAGGTGACCTCGAACGACGAGATCGCCCAGGTCGGCACCATCTCGTCGAACGGCGACGCGGAAATCGGCGCCAAGATCGCCGAAGCCATGAAGAAGGTCGGCAACGAGGGCGTCATCACGGTTGAAGAGAGCAAGTCGCTCGAAACCGAACTCGACGTCGTCGAAGGCATGCAGTTCGACCGCGGCTATCTCTCGCCGTACTTCGTCACCAACGCCGACAAGATGGTGGCCGAACTCGAAAGCCCCTACATCCTGATCCACGAGAAGAAGCTGTCTGGCCTGCAGGCCATGCTGCCGGTGCTCGAAGCCGTCGTGCAGACGGGCAAGCCGCTGCTGATCATCGCCGAAGACGTCGAAGGCGAGGCCCTCGCCACGCTCGTCGTCAACAAGCTGCGCGGTGGGCTCAAGGTGGCAGCCGTCAAGGCTCCGGGCTTCGGCGACCGCCGCAAGGCCATGCTGGAAGACATCGCCGTCCTGACGCAGGGCACGGTGATTTCGGAAGACGTCGGCATCAAGCTGGAAAACGTCACGATCGACATGCTCGGTCGCGCCAAGAAGGTGACGATCGACAAGGAAAACACCACGATCGTCGATGGCACCGGCAAGAAGGGCGATATCGAAGCGCGCGTGAAGCAGATCAAGGCGCAGATCGAGGAGACCACCTCGGACTACGACCGTGAAAAGCTGCAAGAGCGTCTTGCGAAGCTGGCCGGCGGCGTGGCCGTCATCAAGGTCGGCGGCGCCACGGAAATGGAAGTCAAGGAACGCAAGGACCGCGTCGACGACGCACTGCACGCTACGCGCGCGGCCGTTGAAGAAGGCGTTGTACCCGGCGGTGGCGTTGCCCTCGTTCGCGCGGTGAAGGCGCTCGAGAAGCTCAAGACCGAAAACGACGACCAGAAGGTCGGCATCCAGATCGTGCGCCGTGCGCTTTCCTCGCCCGCGCGCCAGATCTTCCAGAACGCTGGTGAAGACGGTTCTGTCGTCGTCGGCAAAATCCTGGAAAACAACAGCTACAACTTCGGCTTCAACGCCCAGACCGGCGTCTACGGCGACCTGGTCGCCGAGGGCGTGATCGATCCGGCAAAGGTCGTGCGTTGCGCGCTGCAGGATGCCGCTTCGGTGGCCGGTCTTCTGATCACGACGGAGGCAATGATTGCCGACCGTCCGAAGAAGGAAGGCCCGGCGATGCCGATGGGCGGTGGCGGCATGGGTGGCATGGGCGGTATGGACTTCTAAGTCCGGCTCTCCACCACGTCTGAGACAATCGAAAAGCCCCGGTGAGAACCGGGGCTTTTTTGCTTTTTGCTGTCGCCGTTTGAAATGGAAGGGGGCTCAGGCGGCTTCGTCACCCTTGGCCTGATCAAGATATTGCATCGTCGCCGCGAAAGCGCCGGCGTCGAAGGCCTTGCAGTAGTCCGCCCAGTCGTCGAGCGTGGATTTCTCCATCGTCTGCGCGGCCTGCAGCAGGCTCTTGGAGGGGGTCTTGCTCTGTGAGTAGGCGACAAGATCGTCCGAGGGAGCGGACGTCATACGGCCGGAGGCGCGAAGGTGAGCCCAGGCGGCCAAGGAAGCCATCGTGACGATGGTCGCTGAGAACTGTGCCTCGTCTTTGGCGACCTCGTCGAGATCGAGGCGATCGGATGTCGGCTGCAGTTCCTTGAACACGAACGACTGGCCGGCGAAGGTCACGGCCTGCAACAGCGCGGGCGGGATGGCCTGCGCCAGGCTCTGAATGGCGACGATGCGCTGGGCTTCGTTGTTCCAGGCGGGTTGCTGGGCTTGGCTGGCGGGTACGACGGACGAGGCCTGTGCGGCTTTCAGGTCGAGCAGCGTCAGGCCGCCGGGCGGCGTCAGCCGTTCGACGAGCACGACATAGCGCACGATGCCGAGGCTGCCGGTGCCGGCGATGCGATAGGCGACATCGCGGAACTTATAGGCCTGCGGTCCCTTGGCGCCGTCAGTGCGAGACTCGACGAAGGCCTGGACCTGCTGGCGTTCCGGCTTGGAAGCGACGGCCTGCATTTTCTCCGATGCCGTATCCAGCTTCTCGCCGCGTTTGCCGATCGTGCGCTTCAGTACGAACTTTTCCTCGTCGCGATGGCGAAGGCTGTCGATGAGCGTGCCGATGACGCCTTCCGCCGTCTTGCGTTCGATCCAGCGCGGCTTTCCCGTCGACAGCTCGGCGCGATAGGCGGCGATGGCCTGTCCTGCCAGGGAGACCGCGGCGGCGCGCTTGATGCCGTAAAGCGGGGCTGCCACGAGGATGCTGGTTGCCAGGCGGAGGATGTCCCACGGGCAGGGTGCCAGCGCGGACTCGTCGAAGTCGTTGACGTCGAAATAGGTCAGGCCGTTGCCGCCGAGGTACGTGCCGAAGTTCTCCAGGTGCAGGTCGCCGCAGATCCAGGCCGGGGGCCCCGCCGCATCGACGCCAAGCTCGACCAGGCGTGCATGAAACAAATGGGCGCTGCCGCGCAGAAACGAAAATGGGTTGTCACGCATCGCCGAATACTTCAGGGCAAGTCGCGAGGCATCGCGGCCGGCGTTGAATGCGGCGATGCAGTCCGAGGCCTTCTTGGGGGTACCTTGGGTCATCACTGGTCCTCTAACGTTATCTTTGCCGCTGCCAACTGTCGCGGAGCACACGACGCCCGTCCCGTTCTTGCCATATAGCGGCGTAACCCTACATGCCTTCTGCAATGATGACGATGGAGGTGTCGTGATGCACGCTATCGAAATTCAGGAGCACGCCGATAAGCTATTCGCCGCGCTCGGGCCGAAGGCGTTGGCCGAGGCGGCGCAAAAGGCGAAGCTGTACGAGGAACGTGGCGACAAGGAAGAAGCCAACACCTGGCGCAGGATCGAAAAGGCGCTGGTGCAAAACCAGGGTCCCCGCGCCAAGTGACGGCTGCCGCGGTGCGCGGTCTCAGCTTTCCGGAGTGTCTGCCGCGATCTTGGCAAGACGCGCGGCGAGTTGGCCCGCGTCCTGCGGAAAGTGCGCGCCGATCCACCAATCCTCAAAGGCGCCGACGATGCGGCCGACGCGTGGACCTGGCTGGATGCCGAGGGCAATGACGTCCGAGCCGCGAATCGGCAGCGCAGGCGCGTGCCAGCGCTGCGGCAGCTTAAGGCGCGCAGCGAAGTCCGGATAAGACGCAGACACGCCGCTGCGCGCCCATGCGATCATCGTGCCTCCGACGAAAGCTTCGGCGCCGTGGCGATAGATGAAGCTCTTGGCTTCGTGCTCGGGCGCCCCTGGATCGAAAGCCGGGTCCGGCATGGAGAGGCGTGCCAGGCGTTCAAATTCGCGTGAGGATAGGCGTAGCGCTTCGCGCAGCTGCAATGCCCTTCCCGGCTGGGCGCCCGACAGGGCAGCGAGGCGCACGATCGTGTCCGGCGCGCGGGCCTGGGCCCGCTCGATGGCGACAACGCGTTCCAGCAGGCGTACGTCGGGCGGGTCTGGAAGGATCCGGACAAGGAAATCGTTGGCGATAACGGGGACGACCGCCGTGACATGCGCGGTATCAAGGAGCCGCAACACCTCAGCGCGCACGCGTTCTCGTGACAGCTGGTCGAGCCCGTGGGAGAGAAGGCGGCAGGCCTGAAAGCCCTCCGGGTCGAGCGTGCCGCCGGCGTATTCGGCGGAGAAACGGAAAAAGCGCAGAATGCGCAGATGGTCTTCGCGAATGCGTTCGCCGGCATCGCCGATGAACCGCACGCGGCGGGCGAGAAGATCGGGATATCCGGCCAGTGGGTCGAACACTTCGCCGTCGGCGCTGCAGTAGAGGGCGTTGATCGTGAAGTCGCGGCGGCGAGCATCGGCGGACCAATCGTCGGTGAAGGTGACCCGGGCGTGGCGGCCGAATGTCTCGACGTCGGTGCGCAACGTCGTGACCTCGAAAGGCGTGTGGCGCACGATGACGGTGACGGTGCCGTGATCGATGCCGGTCGGCATCGCCTTGAGGCCGGCTTTCACCGCCAATGCGATTGTCGTTTCGGGCGGCGACGTCGTGGCGATGTCGATGTCGTGCACCGGCGTGCCTAGCAAGGTATTGCGCACCGCGCCGCCAACGGCGCGTGCCACGTGCTGGTCGGCATTCAGGGCGGCGAAGAGGTCGCGCGTTTCGGGCCGTTGCAGCCAATCCGCATCGTGCAGCGATGGAGGCGGTGGGGAGGTGTCGGCCATGGGGACTATTTCGGTGGGCCGGGTTGGGCATGGCCTGGCTGGATGTGACCGTCATGCATGGACGGTGCCTGGTACTTCATGCCAGGGCGTCCGCCGTCAGTCGACTGGAAGGCGATCAGGCTCAGAACGACTAGCACGGCGCCGGCGGTGAATAGCCAGAGCAGCGGCGCTTCGCCAACGATCCGGGCGAAGGCGCGCTCGCCGGCATCTTCGGTTCTGGGGAACGTCACCAGGACGACGTAGGCGGCGTAAACCAGCGTCGGGATCAGGAAGATCGCGATGTTCTCAATGACGACGCGGATCATTTAGGGAAGAACCTTCCGTACATATTCTTCAGGATGCCGGCGGTGGCTCCCCATATATAGCGATCCTCATACGGCATCGCATGGTAGAAGCGCTCCTGACCGCGAAAAGTTCGGGAATGGCGCTGGTGGTTCTCGGCGTTCATGAGAAAATCGAACGGGACCTCGAAGGCGGCGGCAACTTCGGAGGGGTCGAGCTTCAGCTTGAAGTGGGGTTGAACCACTGCCACGACGGGAATGATGCGAAAGCCGGTACCGGTCAAGTACGGGTCCAGGTATCCCAGGGGTTCGGTTAGGGCCCGGTCGAGGCCGATCTCTTCTTCCGCTTCGCGCTGTGCGGTCTCGACGACATTGCGGTCCGACGGCTCGACCTTGCCACCGGGAAAGGCGATCTGGCCGGCATGGGACGGCAAGGCATCCGTGCGCTGGGTGAACAGCATCGTCAGCGGCGTCCGGGCAATGACCGGGACCAGAACGGCGGCCGGGCGTGGGGCGCTCGCCTTTGGAAATTCGCGTTCCAGGCCGGGGTTCAGGTCGTAGTCGCTGGGGCCTTCGGGGGCTGCCGGAGGATCGGCGCGCAGAGACGTCGCGGCGAGCTGACGGAAGGCATCGAGCGAGATCGGGGGAAGGAGGGCGCGCGGACGGCTTGGCATCGGGCTTGTCATAGCATCGCTCTTGGCTTTTGCATCTTTGTTGCGCGGATGCGTCATCGTCGTGAGTGCCCCGGGATGGCCATTTTTGTTGGTATGGCCCATGTTATTGCGTAAGGGATTGATTTATTGCTGGAGATTGCCTGGGATGCTTCGTGCCACCCGCTTCGTCGTGTCGTTGATGGCTCTGGCCGCGGTCATTGCCGCTGCCTTGCCGCAGACGGCGATGGCGCGCAGTACGGCTGCCTTCAAGGAAACTCTGTCAGCACAAGAGCTGAAGACGTTCGAAGAGTATATCGGCGCCCGCAGCGTGTTCGACTTCAAGCTCGATGCGTACTGGCGCGAGGTCTCCGACAAGCGAGCCCTGCGCAAGAAGCGCAAGGTCGCCAAACTCGATTTGCGGCCGGACGACTACGTCCAATCTTTTCCGCCGGAGTACAAGGGCCCATACCTGCCGGTGGCGCTGCAAAAGCGCTGGACGGATTTCCAGGCGCAAGATCGCAGCGGGCCCGTCAAAGAGCCCGACCCCAAGCCGACGGTGCAGGACTTCCTGTCGCTGGCACGGGCCCACTATGGCTTCGCGCCCGAGAGCATTCCAGAGAAGGAGTTCAAACGCCGATACGCGCGCGAGGCGCTGGCGTTGGGGCTGTCCAAGAGCCAGGTCGTGCGCATTTACGCACTTGAGACCAGCGGGCTTGGCACGGCCGACATGGTGGCCGGCATTCATCCTATTACCAAGAAGGGATCGCCGATTTCGACGGCGATCGGGTACGCGCAACTGCTTGCGGCCAACACGATCAACGAATTGCGTAAAAGCGGGCCGTCCTTCATCGAACGATTGGAGGACAAGGCGCGCCGGCATCCGGAGCAGGCGGCGGCAATCCGGAGCAAGATCGCCGCACTGAAACGCATGGTGGGGAATGCGCGGACGGTGCCGGACGATTGGGCCAAGCAGGTCGCACTCGCGCGCACCGAAAAGGGGCTCGGCATGCATGCGACCAATGTCGACGGCGATATCGGGCCCTGGCTGCAGGTGATTAAAATCAAGGGGCTAAAGGAGTCGGCTGCGCGCAACGGTCGCGAGGATCTGTCGGGCGCGCAGATTGAACTCATGAATCTTGCCGGGCCGGGAACGGGCCTGGAGATGATGCGGCCTGCGGGACTGACCGCGCCGACCCCAAACTTCTTCGAGCGCGGTGCTTATGGGCGCAACACCATCGTGCGCGGCAAGACGTCGGAGCAGTTGTTGGAAGCGCTCGACGAGCGCATGAACTCGAACATGAAGAACTCGGGTGCCGTTGAATTTTCCGAGGTGTTCGACGAATTGATGGCCGAGCGTCAGGCGCAGCGCTGAGCTGAGCTGAAGACGCTCTCAAAGGCCTCGGACGAGGTTGCCAATCATCAGGGTGACGTAGGCGGTGATGGCCAGCCAGAACTCCTGGTGCGGCAGGTAGCGCGGCACGGGCACGAAGCCGAGCTTGGTGATGAGGGCCAGAACAGCCAGCACGAACGAGATCAGGAAGATCACGAGGGTCGGAGGGTTCAGGCGCATCTCGTCATCACTCCACGCAGGCATCGGGCGGACTATCGGCGGCACCATAGCCCACAACACCGGGGCTGTGTCAGGCCAGACGCGGGCAAGGCGATCGGAAGAGGCCAATGCGGTTGCGCGCACGCCACAACGACCTCGCGCAAGCGACGGCGAAGTCCGGCTAGGGGCTGATGCTACAGAGCCTTCTCGCCCGGGCGGGTGACGGCGAAGGGCAGGGCCCCTTCTGTCACGATCAGGCGGACGAGAGGCGCGTCCGGCCGGGCAATGTCGCGGCACGAGACGGCCAGCAACTGGGCACCGTCGGGGCTGGCGTCAAGCCGCGTGGTGTCAAGGGACACCGGGCTCGTCTCGACCACCTCAAGTATGCGGGGATTGGGCGTGCCGGCCTGCGAGATGGTGAGGCGGTCGCCGCGGGCCAACTGGCCGGACCAGGCGACAGGCTTCACGTCTCCCGTGCGGCCGTGGCCGTTGCGGAGCCAGAACTCTTCCGATTGCGGCAAGCTTACGCTTGCTGCTGGCTGTTTGACCGCCGCTGTTTCCGCCGGAGCCTCGCGCGTCGACAGAGCCTTGTCGAAGCCGGACTGCACCAGGCGCTCGCTGCCGGAGGCGCCGATTGCCACGGCGATGCCCAAAGAGGCACAGAGCGCGATGGCGGCGGCGCTGCTGCGGAGAAATGCAAGCGGATGAAGAGGCGCCGGACGGAGAGTCATGGGCAATGCCTTTGCGTTGGTCCCTTACCAATACGTAACAATATAGGAACCGGATTGTGAGCGCAGCAGGGCAACGTCACAAAATCTACAGGCTTTTAGATTTACCTTACAACTCCGTGACTTGCGCTGTCCGCCGACGGCGACGCGGGCGGCTGTACTGGCTACGGAGGTGGCGATAGAGCGCCAGATTCGCAACGAACAGCAACGTGAAGACCGAGCCAAGGACAAGGAAGGCCGTGGTGCGATCGGTGCTGCGGAAGACTTGGCCGGGATAGGTGTTGACCATGGCCAGCGGTATGGTCTGCGCCGTCGGCTGGGCCCACGACGTCGAGATTTCGGTTTGTGCGGCATGGGCCTCGGACATCATGTCGGAGAGGCGAACGTTACGACCGTCGCAACTGCTCGTCAGGATGCCTGCCAGCAACAAGAAAATCGCCAGGCCCGTAACGGCGTCAGTCACAAGCATCAGCGGCCTGAATGTGCGTCGAATTTTCATTGGGACCCCTCTGTCCTTTGAAATCGATCCAGCGCGAGCCGTAGCGCCAGTGTTGCAGTTTGACTGCCGGGGTGTGGCGCGGATGAGATCACAATGTGGCGAGGTAAGACCTTTCTTGGGTGATCCCAAGATCATAGCCGGCTGTGACCGTTGCGCCACGATGGCTGCTGGTGCAATGCCGACATGGCGCTTTCGTCGCTATTGATGTCGGCAAATCATCGGCGTAGGGTCCGCGCCGCTCAAAAGTGTGCGCTGCAGCACATTCTTCGAATTGGCCTCCGAACCGGAAAGACCTGAACCGCCATGGGCTTCCTCGCCGACAGTCTGAACCGCATCTCGCCGTCTGCAACGATTGCTGTCGCGACCAAGGCGCGGCAGCTGAAAGCGCAGGGTCGAGACATCATTTCGCTGTCGGCGGGCGAGCCGGATTTTGATACGCCGGAGAACATCAAGAAGGCGGCGGTGGACGCCCTGGCTGCCGGCAAGACCAAGTACACCGATGTCGACGGCATTCCTGAGCTGAAGGCCGCGATCGTCGCAAAGTTCAAGCGCGAAAACGGTTTGGACTACAAAGCATCGCAGGTTTCGGTCGGGACCGGTGGTAAGCAGGTGCTGTACAACGCGCTGCTGGCGACGCTGAACCCGGGCGACGAAGTGATCATGCCGGCACCGTGCTGGGTATCGTATGCCGACATCGTCCTGCTGGGTGGTGGCAAGCCGGTGTTTGCGCAAACGACGATGGAGCACGGCTACAAGCTCCAGGCGGAGGTGCTTGACGCGGCCATTACCGAAAAGACGAAGTGGCTGGTCTTCAACTCGCCGTCGAACCCGACGGGAGCGGCCTACTCGGCCGAAGACCTCAAGAAGCTGACGGATGTTCTTCTGAAGAAGAAGAACGAGCATGTCTGGATCCTGACGGACGATATGTACGAGCACTTGCTGTACGACGGCTTGACGTTCGCCACGATCGCGCAAGTCGAGCCGAAGCTCTACGAGCGGACGCTGACGATGAACGGGTTCTCGAAGGCTTACTGCATGACCGGGTTGCGGCTCGGTTACGCGGCGGGACCCGAGGTGTTGATCAAGGCGATGTGCAAACTGCAATCGCAGTCGACGTCCAATCCGGCATCCGTCGTGCAGTGGATGGGCGTGGAAGCTTTGAACGGTCCGCAGGACTTTATCGCCAAGAACAACAAGATGTTTGTGGAGCGCCGGGATCTCGTGGTGTCGATGCTGAACCAGGCGAAGGGACTCAAGTGCCCGATGCCGCAGGGCGCGTTCTATGTCTATCCAAGCTGCGCCGGCGCCATCGGCAAGACAAGCAAGCAAGGCGTGAAGATCAACACCGACGAAGACTTCGTAACCGCATTACTTGAGGAAGAGGGCGTCGCCGTTGTTCATGGAGCGGCGTTTGAGGGTTCGCCAGCGTTCCGCGTATCCTACGCGGCGTCAACCGCTTCGCTTAAGGAAGCCTGCATCCGCATCCAGCGCTTCTGCGGAAACCTCAGCTGAAAAGCGAAGGGCCAGGTTACCGCCTGGCCCTTGTTCTGATTATCGCTCGGAACAGTGCTGCCGGGGATTATGCCGGCAGGCGCGGCGTCAGCCAGGCCATAGCGGCGTACCGGTTGGCGACCGCGCGTGCCTGCGACATCAGGCTGACCGCTGGCGTCGCGGCAATGTACGGCACGAGTGCGGTGGATTTTGCCGGAGCCATGACGTGCCGCTCGACGACCTCATCGGCCGCATAAATATCTTCCGGCGCCATCGCGTAACCGGCGGCGTGAGCGGCGTCCATCAGTGACTTGATGCGTTTACCCATTACACGGCTACCCCAGCCTTCTGACTAAAGACATACTCAATCGAATATTGCTTATGGTCAAGTTGTTTTTAAGGAAAGTCTTTCCTTTGACCGGTCTAAGGCGGCGCAACCTTGGTGCAGCGCAATATTGCGGTGCGAAAGACTGATGACAGTTCAGTGACTGCCATGAATTCGCAAGAACAAGTGATTCCGGCTCCGCTTTCGCTTGCGCGCAATGGTATACGGCGCGAACATGTCTTGCCGCTCCTTTGGAGGCGCGGGTTGCGGCCGCGTTGCCGCGTGCCCGGCGCCTGACAAGCCAAGAGGAGGAAATCATGGGTAAAACCGACGGCGCCCAAAGCCGCCCAGCCCGCTGCATTGCACTCATCGGCCCGTACCTCAGCGGCAAGACCACGCTTCTCGAAGCCATCCTGGCGCGATGCGGCGCCATCCCCCGACAAGGTTCCGTGACTGAGAAATCGAGCATTGGCGATGCGTCTGCGGAAGCGCGCGACCATGGCATGAGCGTCAGCGTCAATGTCGCGGACGTCGAATTTCTTGGCGACACCTTCACGTTCATCGACTGCCCGGGTTCGATCGAGTTCCAGAGCGAAGGCGCGCTGGCCCTGACGGCGTGCGATGCCGCGATCGTAGTGACGGAACCGGATGCCAAGCGGGTGCCGGCGCTGCAGGTCATTCTCAAGAACCTCGAAGATCGCGGAATTCCACATTTCCTGTTCCTCAACAAAATCGACGCCTCGTCGACTGCGGTGCGTGAGATCGTTCCACTGCTGCAACCCGCATCGACCAAGCCGCTCGTGCTGCGGCAGATCCCGATCTGGGATAACGGCATCGCCACCGGGTTCGTCGATCTGGCCTCGGAACGCGCCTACGTCTATCGCGAGCATGCACCCTCGGAGATCGTCGATCTTCCAGAGTCTGTCGGCGAGCGCGAGAAGGAAGCGCGCTTCCATATGCTCGAACAGCTGGCCGACTACGACGACGAACTGATGGAACAGCTGCTGTCGGACATGCAGCCTCCCAACGACCGCGTCTTCGACGACCTGGCCAAGGAGCTGCGTGAAGGGCTGATCTGTCCGGTGCTGATCGGCTCGGCGCAGAACGGCAACGGCATCCTGCGCCTGATGAAGGCGCTGCGGCATGAGGCGCCATTCGTCGAGGAAACGGCGAAGCGGCTGAAGCTCGAGAACGCCAAGTCGAGCGGGTACGTGTTCAAGACGATCTATACCGGGCACGGCGGCAAGCTGTCGCTGGCGCGCGTGCTGACGGGCGAGATCGCGGATAGTGCGACACTGATCAGTTCTTCGGGTGCGGAAGAGCGCGCGGCCGGCATCATGACGATGAAGGGCGAGGAGGCGATCAAGCGGGGAACTGCCAAGGCCGGCGACACGGTGGCGCTTGGCCGGCTCGAAAGCATCAAGTCGGGCGAGACGGTGACGACCAACAAGGGCGGTATTCGCGACGTGAAGGGACCTGCCGGGGCCGTTCCTGTTTTTGCCGTCGGAATTGGGCTCAAGGACCGCAAGGACGAAGTGAAGCTGTCGGCGGCGCTGGCGAAGCTGATGGAGGAGGATCCATCGCTTGTGCTGGAGCACAACCAGGACACGCATCAGATCCTGCTCAAGGGGCAGGGCGAGATGCACCTGCGTGTGGCGTTCGAGCGGTTGGCGCGCAAGTACGGGATCGTCGTAGAGCGTCAGCGCCCGCGCGTTCCCTACAAGGAAACCATCCGCCAGGGCATCGAAGTGCGCGGTCGACACAAGAAGCAGTCGGGCGGGCATGGGCAGTTCGGCGATGTCGTGATCGACATCCAACCGATGGGTCGTGGAGAAGGGTTCCAGTTCACCGAGAAGGTCACGGGTGGCGCGGTGCCCAAGCAATTTTTTCCGTCGGTCGAAATCGGCGTGAAAGACTATCTGCAGCATGGTCCGCTCGGCTTCCAGGTCGTCGACGTCGCGGTGACGCTGCTGGACGGCTCGTATCATACGGTCGACAGCTCCGACATGGCGTTCCGGCAGGCCGGGCGCATCGCCATGTCCGACGGCATGACGAAATGCAATCCAGTGTTGCTGGAGCCGATCATGGCGGTCGAGATCGCGGTCCCCTCCGAAGCAACGTCACGCGTCAATGGTATCATCTCGCAGCGACGCGGGCAGATCCTCGGGTTCGACAATCGCGAGGGGTGGCCAGGCTGGGATGTGGTGCAGGCCAGCATGCCGGCGTCGGAAATGGATGACCTGATCGTGGAACTGCGCTCGACGACGTCGGGCGTGGGCACGTATGTGGCGAAGTTCGACCACCTGGCGGAACTGACCGGGCGATTGGCCGATCAGGTGCTTGCCGCGCACGCACAGGCGGCGGAGTAGGTGCGGACGGCGTGAGACAGGGGGCAGACCTGAGGTCTGGCCCCTGACGATGCGCTAGGCATTGCCGGACTTAGGTATGAACTTCAGCGAAACGCCGTTCATGCAATAGCGTTGGCCGGTCGGCTTGGGGCCATCGTCGAAGACGTGGCCGAGGTGGCCACCGCAGCGGCTGCAATGCACTTCGGTGCGCGGCATGATCAAGTAGTAGTCGGTCGACGTCTCGACGGCACCGTTGAGCGGTTCGTAGAAGCTCGGCCAGCCGGTGCCGCTATCGAATTTGGCCTGCGACGAAAACAGAGGCTGGTCGCAACCGGCGCAGTGATAGGTGCCGGGATCGTACGTCTTGTCGAGTGGGCTGGAGCGCGGTGGCTCGGTACCGTGCTTGCGCAGGACGAAGAACTGCTCCTTCGACAGGATGCGCTCCCACTCGGCATCGCTCTTGGAGACCTCGAAGGTGTCGGCGGCGCGCGCGGAGCCGCTGACGAGGCCGACGATGGCCGCACCAACGCCGGTGAAGCCGAACTGGCGGCGGGTGAACATGGGCATTCCTCCGGTCCCGGCCAGCTTTTGCTTGCGGCCTTGGTACGCTGATGCGTGTCGGGCCGGGCCAGGGTTCATTGCCGTCAGATATAGCGAGGAATGACGGTTGCCGACAAATGACTTATGGCGCCATCGGAATGGCTGCGTCGATTTGGATCTCTGAGGGGTCAAGGCGGCAGCGGTAGGCGAGGGCGGTCACGCCGGCCTTCTCAGCCGCGATGAAGGCCGTGGCATAGGTCGCATCGAGGTCGGCTGCGAAGGCGAAGCGTTCGGCGTCGTTGCGCTGAACAAGATACAGCATCACGGCACGATGCCCCTGCCGCACCATCTCGCTGAGTTCGCGCAGGTGCTTGACGCCCCGCTCCGTCTTGCAATCCGGGAACTCGGCCAGGCCATGACGACGCGACAGGTGAACGTTCTTGATTTCGACATAGCAGCGACCGCGAATGGGATCTTCGAGGAGTATATCGATGCGGCTGGCGGTGCCATACTTCACCTCGCGTCGTTGGCTGGCGTAGCCGGTGAGTTCCGGGATGGAGCCAGCTGTGATGGCCTCGCTGACGATGCGATTGGGTAGGCCGGTGTTGATGCCCACGAGCGAAGTGCCGTGGCCAAGGTCATCTTCCACCATTTCCCACGTGTGGGGATATTTGCGTGTCGCGGACGTACTTTCGGAGAGCCAGACGACCGATCCGGGCGTCGTCAGGCCCAGCATCGAGCCGGTGTTCGGGCACGACGCGGTGACGGCCGTGCCATCGTCGAGAATGACATCGGCGAGGAAGCGCTTGTAGCGCTGGACGAGGCGGCCGCGCTTCAGGGGTGTTGGAAATTTCATGGCCGCTCTTTAATGGCGGGCGGGGCGACTGACCATAGGGCCGTTGCGCGTGGCGGTGGATGCTCATGGCGGGCCGTTGTAAGACCATAGGACAGCAGCAACGTCGAGGCCCCGTGATCGCAGACGACAACATCGTGACGGCCGCCCTCCTCGTCATCGGCGACGAGATCCTGTCGGGGCGGACCAAGGACAAGAATATCGGCACGATCGCCGAGCATCTGACCGCGATCGGCATCCGGCTGGGGCAAGTGCGCGTGGTCCCCGATGTCGAGGCGGAGATTGTGAGCGCGGTGAATGAGCTGCGGCGGAGCTACACGTATCTGTTCACCACGGGCGGTATCGGGCCGACGCACGACGATATCACGGCTGACGCGATCGCGAAGGCGTTCGGTGTCGGCATCGACGTCGATCCGAGAGCGCTGGCGCTGCTGAAACCGCACTACGACAAGCGCGGCATGGAGCTGACCGCGGCGCGGCTCAGGATGGCACGCATTCCGGACGGAGCCGAACTGATTGCCAACTCGGTGTCGATCGCGCCGGGATTCATGATCGACAACGTCATCGTGATGGCCGGCGTGCCGCTGGTCATGCAGGCGATGCTGACCGACGTCACGACGCGGCTGCGGACAGGCAAGAAGTTGTTTTCGTTGAGCCTGGGACTCGACCGGCCCGAGGGCGACATTGCCGAGATCTTCGCCGCGCATCAGGCGCAATGGCCAGACGTCAGCATGGGCAGCTACCCCTCATTCGGGGACGGACGGTTTCGCACGGAGCTCGTTTTGCGCGCGACAGACGAAAAGCGCCTTGGTGAATCATTGCAACAGCTTAAGCTAAAGCTCTCGATTTCCTGACTCTTTGTTGCTGCGGCAATTCGCCGGATCGGAATGCCACTTTTGGGCGTTATCCCGAGCGGTGTGCGCACGAACGTGGGCCCTGTAACCCGGCTCGGATCTTCGGATCGAGAAGTCGGGAGCGGGAGATAACCACGGGCGCACCGCGAAACAAAAAGAGTGGAGCACCCGATGATCATGACAGGGGGCTCGGCCGGACGCGCTATTGCGTGGCGGACCGGGCGGAGCACGACATTGTCTCTCGTCGCGTTGATGGGAACCGGCCTCGCCGGATTTACGACATTCATCATTTCTTCCCCAGCAGAAGCCAAGACTCCCGGATCGACCTATTGCTACTACGGCACGTGCCACCGGGTAAAAACAATCGCCGAAACGCAGAGCCTCGTCGGTTCCAAGGAAATCGTCCAAGCTTCGTTCTATGACGACTGCAAGAACGACTCGCTCAATCCCTGCGGGCTGACGTCTTCTGGCGAAGCGTTTCGTCCGGACCGTCCTGACAACGCTGCAAGCCCGATCTATCCTGACGGCACGACGCTGCTGGTGTGGTCGCCACAATCGAAGGAAGCCGTGGTTCTGCGCGTCAACAATGCGGGTCCGTATTGGGGCGGCCGCAAGCTCGACGTGTCGCGCGCTGCCGCGAAAGCGCTCGGCTTCCAGCCGGTCGGCGTTGCGGAACTGCAGGTCCACGTGATGGACGCGCCAAGCCAAGCAGAGGCGACGTACGCGAGCCATCGCAAGTATTCGGCGGTTCCGGGCCCCGTGGGGCAGTACGACAGCCTCGAGGAGGCACGTCTGAGCCTTGCCGTCATGCGGGCCTTCGACACCATGCCGGCGACGCTGCTGACTCAGGTCGCGGATGCGACGGCCGCCATGTCGCCGAACATTGCATCGGATGACCTGCGCATCGATGTGCCGGAGATCGTGGTCGCGGCGGCGGTCGAGAAGAAGCCGGCGCGCCCGGTGATGAAGACGGTGCAGAAGCGCCTCGAAGCCAAGGCCAAGCGCGTTGCCTCGAAGCGGAAGTCGCACTATGCGCGCCGTGGTGGCGCGCGGCGTACGACGATTGCGTCGCGGCGCCAGGTGCGCGGTGCGCGCTACGCCTATCAGCAGAAGGCGTCGTCGTCGCGTCGCATTGCGCGCGGTCGGGTGCTGTCGCGCAGCCGCGTCGTGACACGTCAGTTGCGCGGACGGCGGCCGGTGGTAACGCGGTCGCGTGGCTATCGGCGCGTGGCGGAAGTGATGATCGATCGCGTCGAGATCCGTGGGCTCGTGCCGGGCTCGCGGCTGATACAGCAGATGCCGGTGGAGCGTGTCCGCGAGGAGCGCGCATTGCCCGGCAAGGCGCCGGCGCGTGGGCCGGTGCAAGTCGTCTAAATGTAGTACGAGCTCGAGGCGCGGGAGTATCTCCCGCGCTTTTTCGTTGCGCACCGGCGTGTTCTTCGGCAACGCCCTACGAGGCGGTGGCGGTTTCGTGCCTGGCGCGTTCCTGCTCTTCCAACTCCGCCAGAGCGGCCGTGAGCGAGCGGTAACCCTTGCGAGGCGGCGTCGACGCGTGGGTTGCGTCCGTCTCCGGCGATGGCGCCGGCGACGGGTTCTTATCCTTGTCAGACATGGCGGGGGTAGCCTCCTCGATGCTGGCGGACGCCAGCCGGTTCCACTGCTCAGTGTAGATGTCGTGATGCAGTTCCATCGTGTCGAGGAACTGCGCAACGAGATCCATCAGGGCACCTAGAGGGAGGCGACGTGCGATGGGGAAGGCGTCGGTCACGCGTAGCCGGGCGTTCTCGGCGGGGGCAGCAGCGTCCGGTGCGATCAGGGCACGGGCACGCAGGTAGGCGAGGTCGGCGTCGCCGGTGTTGAAGTCGGTGGCGGTCGCGTCGGCCAGTTCCGGCAGGGCGTCGGTGATCAGCCCGGTGCCGTTAAGAAACAGCCGCGCCATCAGCTTCAGGCGGGCATCGGTGCGGGCCAGCTCTTCGGCGCGCTCACGGGATTTCAGCAGACGGGCGATGAGGCTCAGTTCGAGCGAGCGGAGCTCGTCGACGCTGTCGCGCAGCGTGACGAGATCGCGGACGGTTTCTTCCTGCGTGCCGTTGGTGCTGGACACCCATGTGATGTCGAGCTTGCGCATGTCTTCGCCGGCGGCCAGGACGGCGTCGAGATGATCGGCGAGGAAGTAGACGCACGGGGGCGACGAGGGCCGGGCCCACAGGCATAACGGCAGATGATCGGGTGGCTCGGATTCCACGTTTCGGCCTGTCGGGCTTCTGGCTCGCACCAGCTTCATTCGATCTGAACGATGAATGATTCGCGCCGCGGCGGCAAAGATCGGCCGGCGGGACGGCCGGTCATTCAACGGGTTGCGGCATGGAAGTGGTTTGCCGGTCACACGCTGCGATGCGGCCTCATAGTCGCTGCGGTGCAGCGACTGCATTCCTGTGATGCGAGGTGCCACACTTGAGCGGCAATGTGTGGTACACTGCATGACGTGCGCCGGCCGGATCGTGCTCCAGCGCCTTCATCTCCTCGCGACGACAGCCGTTCGGCTAGCGCCCGGCTTCATGAGGAGACGCGCTATGCAAGACAGCAGCTACTCAACGACCTCCACCGAGGCCGTCGCGGTCTTCCACGATGTCGTGGCCTTCCAGGCTGCGGTGGACGATCTGCTCAACCACGCACATTTCGACCATGCCGACCTCAGCGTGCTGGCCTCGCAGCGTGCGGTGCTCGACAAGCTCGGGCGACCCTATGCCTCGACGCGCGAACTGGAGGACGATCCCGACGTGCCGCGCGTGGGCTACATTCCCGACGAAAGCGTGGGCAACGCCAAGGGTGGGCTCATTGCGGCCTCGGCGTATTTTCCGGCGGTGATCGGCAGCCTCGCGGTCATCAGCGCGGGGGCGGCGATGCCTGTGGCGATCGCTGTCGCGGTGCTGGCGGGCGGAACGGGCGCGGCACTTGGCGGGGCCCTTGCCGGGCTCGTCGGACGGGAGCGCGCGTACCACATGCAGCAGCACATCGATCTTGGTGGATTGCTGTTGTGGGTACGTACGAACGGCGCCGACCATGAACGCGTGGCGCTGGCGACATTGACGGCGCACGGCGGCGAGGACGTGCATTTGCACGTACTGCCGAGCGCGCGGCCAGAGCCGTCGCTGGCGGTGCATCAGCCGGCGATCTCGCTCTACGCGCATTGAGGGGGCGCCTGACGGTTCAAAGAACATGCGGCGGCGGCCGGCTCCCCGCAGGGGAGTCGCCGGTGCAATCAATCTTCCACGCGCCGGCGGCCGGCTCCCCACAGGGGAGTCGCCGGCGCAATCAAAACTGCACGGGCGCGGGCGCCGATGGGCAGCGACTGGGGTGGTGAGGATGCCGCTCAGCGGCGCCCGCGTGACGGCGTTTTCTGTTCCGGCCCGCGTTTCTCCCGCGCCTTCGGTGCCGTTGGCCTTGTTCAGGTTGCCGGCGTAGCGGGGTAAGCCCCATTTGGCGGACGCGAGGGGCCATGCCGTTGCCGGCACCCACCTCGCGACGAGCGAGCGGCGGACCTCCCGGAGCTTCGGCCTGCCGTCAGGCTTCTCTTCCGGGCGCCGTGTACCTTCCACGCTATCGGACGGATCGATCGCGCCCCGTGCTTGGAAGGAACGCGACCAGGATAGGCCGCTCGCGGGCGGCGGGGATAAATTCAAAGCGCCAAGTGTCGTGCTGACGCGTCAGCCCTTCGAGCGCTTGGGGTCCTTGCCGTACGTGCGCTCTTCCTGGATGGTGCCGTCGGCCTTCTTGATGCGCACCGAGCAGTTGCCATGCTTGTTGCCGAACTTCATGACGTGGGCGACGCCGTCGGCCTTGGTGGCGAACGACTTGCTGTCGCCGGTGAAGTGCCACTTGCCGTCTGCCTTCTTGTGCACCAGTTCAAATTTAGCCAAGGCCATGACGCGTTCCTTCCGCTTGAAACAAACGTGCGCAAGCACGTGTGGTCTTGTAATGCCGATGCGGTGCGGTTGGGAAGACGGAAGTGGTTTGGGCGAGACCGCGCCAGGCCATCAGAAGCGATAGCCGTAGCGGACGCCGATGCGGTCGAGGCCTTCGTTGGGGTCGACGGTGTAGGCGTTCGACATGTGCTCGAAGTAGGCCGACAGGCTGTTGTGCTCGTCGAGGCGGTAGCCGATCTCGATGGGGAAATGGAACAGCACGCGCGAGCCGAGCGCCTTCTGGTCCCAGTCCTTCAACTCCAGCTGGCCGTCGTGGACGGTGCCGCCGATGCCAAGGCCGACGAAGAGGCCGTTGTGGAATTCATACTGCCAGCGGGCGTCGAGATAGACGTTGCTGGTCTCGCCCTCGGTGTTGATCGAGGCGCCGAGGGCGGGTCGCACGGTGCCGCCCCACAGGGCGAGCGCGGGCGAGAACAGGGCTTCGAAGTTGAGGGCGACGGAGGCCGGCTCGGCGCGGAAATTGCTCCACAGGTCCGGCACGTCGTGATCGAGGACGCCGAACTTCAGCTCGTTGAACAGGCCGTTAGCCATGGCCGCGTCGCCGCCGACGAGGGTCAGCGCGAGGGTGCAGAGGGCGATGACGAGCAGGGTGCGCATGGGGGTCCAGCGTGGGCGATGGGGCGAGCGCCAACCGGATATCATGCGTCGGGGCGGGGAAAATGGCGTCGCGGCGGGGGCGCGGGCAAAATTCCGCGCTGTGCCAGAATTGCTGCGGTCCTTTGGACAGCGGTGGAGCTCAATTATTAGTCCGCACCCGAGGCGTCAGGCTGGGGTTTTGATCGACAGCTCACGTTGATACGACAAGGGGCGATGAAGGTTTGCGTGCGCTTGACATAAGCATCAGTGCAAGGATGTTATGTCGGCGCGGGTAGGTGCAGCGTGCTCCGCGCGGCAATTCAAAGAAGCAATTTATTGGCCTGGGCATTGGAGAGAAGTATGGTTCAAGAAAGTATCGATGGACTAATTCTGACAAGCTCTGAAAAAAACAAGTTTATTTTAAGTGATGCTGAAGTCGCCAAGCTTAATCTGCTCGCTGACGGCCATATCAAATTTTTGAAAATTCCCGTTGCGAAAAGGCGAGAGGATTTTGGTCGCGCCAATTTCATGGAGAATGTCACCATCGAACTAATTCTCTATGCCTCTCTTGCGCTTTTCGCAACAAATTTTCTAGGCGGGTTTCTTAAAGAAGCGGGTGTGGATCTTTACAAGTATACGAAAAAAACCGTCTCCTCCAAAGACGAGCCGGAGAGCGGCTCTGCAAAAATCCTTGCCCTTCTTACGGACCTTGTTTCAAGGAATGAATCGATATCGTATCACGTCGGGCAAAAAATACAGATTTGCCTGCCTGTGAATAAAGAGCATGTGATAATTCAACTGTATGTTGGATCAATGGATCTCGAGAAGATGAACGGTTGGCAAGCTGTTCAACTCCGACACCGGCAAGCACTAAGTTCAGCGCAAAACGAGGAGCAAGTATCTCAGGCCTGCGCGGAGCACAAATTGGCAATTATGCCCTTTGTTGAGCAGTATATCTCCCAACAGTTATGCTCGTTGGCGGAGAGTTGGGAAAAGATTACAGACGATGTGGAGCGCTTTAAGGTCGGCGAGAGCTCGCTTGGTCGCTCTGCCAGCGGTTTCCATTTAATCCGCCGCTCTGAACTGGGCTGGCACATTAGAGCATTTGAGTCTGAAGAATTTGATTGGAAGAAATTCGACATTTAGGGGTCAAGGCCAGACAACATTGTCTGGCCTTGACCATTTCAGCTACACCCACTCGTGCTGCCGCAGGTCTCGCACTTGAGGCACGTGCCGTTGCGGACCATCGTGAAGTTCTGGCACTCGGGGCAGCTGGTGCCCTCGTAGCCGCGAAGTTTTGCTTCGACGCGGCGGTCGCTGTCGGTGCGGCCGGGTGCTTGGCGTGTCGTCAACGAGGTCTCGACGACGGTGGTGCGGGTGTAGAGCTCCGTCGGGTCGGACTTGAGGGCCGTGGCGCCTTCGCTCGAGTAGGCGAAGGCCGTGGCGGCGCTTTCCTGCATGGCGGAGACGGCGTTGACCTCCTCCGTCGTGACGGTGCCGCCCGAAGTGCGCGTGGTGCGGGCCACCAGCTGGGTGACGTTGCCGCGGACCAGGCCCTTCGACACGTACTTCTGTGCCGGCAGGTTGAGGTCGAGCTGCTCGTCGGTCGCCAGGTCGGAGGAGCCGAGGCCGGTCTCGCCGACGATCTCGCGCGGGTCGACGTGCGCCAGGTCGTGACGCGACAGGTAGGAGACGGCCAGCTCGCGGAAGATGTAGTCGAGGATCGAGGTGGCGTTCTTGATGGTCTCGTTGCCCTGCACGAGGCCGGCCGGCTCGAAGCGCGTGAAGGTGAAGGCCTCCACGTACTCTTCCAGCGGCACGCCGTACTGCAGGCCGAGCGAGATGGCGATGGCGAAGTTGTTCATCAACGAGCGGAAGGCGGCGCCTTCCTTGTGCATGTCGATGAAGATCTCGCCGAGCGTGCCGTCGTCGTATTCGCCGGTGCGCAGGTACACCTTGTGGCCGCCAACGGAGGCCTTCTGGGTGTAGCCCTTGCGGCGGCCGGGCATCTTGGCGCGCTCCTGGACCTGCGAGCGCTCGATGGAGTCCTTCAGTTCCACTTCCAGCTCGGCGACGCGCTTGGCGAGGCGTTCGGCGGTGACGAGCACGCGCTGGATCTGCGGGTTGTTGGAGGTCAGAGTCTCGGCCACCTCTTCCTGCTCTTCGGCGGTGTCGCCGAGGATCTGGCTGTTGAGCGGCTGGGACAGCTTGGAGCCGTCGCGATAGAGCGCGTTGGCCTTCAGCGCCAGGCGCCAGGAGAGCATGTAGCTCTGCTTGCAGTCCTCGACGGTGGCGTCGTTGGGCATGTTGATGGTCTTGGAGATGGCGCCCGAGATGAACGGCTGGGAGGCCGCCATCATGCGGATGTGGCTTTCCACCGAGAGCGCGCGCTTGCCCTTGCGGCCGCAGGGGTTGGCGCAGTCGAAGACGGGCAGGTGCTTGGCCTGGATGTGCGGGGCGCCTTCGAGGGTCATGGCGCCGCAGACGTGCTCGTTGGCGGCTTCGATGTCCTTCTTGGAGAAGCCCAGTTCGGTCAGCAGGTCGAAGTCCGGCGCGTTGACCTTGTCGGCCGCGATCTTGAGCGTGCCAGTGACGAAGTCTTCGCCGAGCGTCCACTTGTTGAAGACGAACTTGATGTCGAAGGCGGTGCCGAGGCTGGCTTCGACCTTGGCGATGGCGTCGGCGGTGAAGCCGCGGGCCTTGAGCGAGCCGTGGTTGATCGCCGGCGACTGAGCCAGCGTGCCGTGGCCGACGGCGTAGGCCTCGATCTCGGCGATCTCGCTCTGGCGGTAGCCGAGCTTGCGCAGGGCTTCCGGCACGGACTGGTTGATGATCTTGAAGTAGCCGCCGCCGGCCAGCTTCTTGAACTTCACCAGCGCGAAGTCGGGTTCGATGCCGGTGGTGTCGCAGTCCATGACGAGGCCGATCGTGCCGGTGGGGGCGACGACGGTGGACTGGGCGTTGCGGAAGCCGTGCTCCTCGCCGAGGGCCAGCGCGCGGTCCCAAGCGGCCTGCGCGGCGTTGACCAGGCGCTTGTCCTCGACGTTGGCGGTATCGAGCGGCACGGGGTAGATCGAGAGGTCTTCATAGCCGAAGGCGTCGCCGTAGGCGGCGCGGCGGTGGTTGCGGATGACGCGCAGCATGTGCTCGCGGTTGGGCTCGTAGCCGGGGAACGGCCCCTGTTCGGCGGCCATTTCGGCCGACGTGGCGTAGGAGACGCCGGTCATGATGGCCGAGATGGCGCCGCAGATGGCACGACCTTCGTCCGAGTCATAGGAGTGGCCGGCAGCCATCAACATGCCGCCGATGTTGGCGAAGCCCAGGCCCATGGTGCGGTAGCGGTAAGACAGCTCGGCGATCTGGCGCGAGGGGAACTGCGCCATCAGGATCGAGATTTCGAGCACGACGGTCCACAAGCGGCAGGCGTGCTCGTAGCTGTCGGTGTCGAAGCTCTGGTCGTCGCGGCGGAAGCGCATCAGGTTCAGCGACGCCAGGTTGCAGGCCGTGTCGTCGAGGAACATGTATTCCGAGCACGGGTTGGACGCGCGGATCGGGCCGGACGCCGGGCAGGTGTGCCAGTCATTGATGGTGGTGTGGAACTGGATGCCGGGGTCGGCGGACTGCCAGGCGGCGTTGCCGATGTCTTCCCACAGGTCGCGGGCCTTCAAGGTCTTGGTGACCTTGCCGGACAGGCGCGAGGTGAGGTTCCAGTCCTTGTTCTCAGTGACGGCATTGAGGAACTCGTCCGTCACGCGCACGGAGTTGTTGGAGTTCTGGCCGGAAACGGTGAGGTAGGCTTCGCTGTCCCAATCGGTGTCGTAGGTGGGGAAGTCGATGTCCTTGTAGCCCTGCTTGGCGAACTGGATGACGCGCAGGATATAGTTGTTGGGCACGTCGTCGCGTCGCGCGTCCTTGATAGCGCGCTTCAAGGCCGGGTTCTTCAGCGGGTCGAAGCAGTCGTCGCCGTGGCCTTCGCAGTTGACGCAGGCCTTCATCACGGCCTTGAGGCGCTTCTGGCAGATCTTGGAGCCGGTGACGAGGGCAGCAACCTTCTGCTCCTCCTTCACCTTCCAGTTGATGTATTCCTCGATGTCGGGATGGTCGACGTCGACGACGACCATCTTGGCGGCGCGGCGCGTGGTTCCGCCCGACTTGATGGCGCCAGCGGCGCGATCACCGATCTTGAGGAAGCTCATCAGGCCGGACGACTTGCCGCCGCCCGACAGCTTTTCATTGGCGCCGCGCAGCTTGGAGAAGTTCGAGCCGGTGCCCGAGCCGTACTTGAACAGCCGCGCCTCGCGCACCCACAGGTCCATGATGCCGTTGTCGCCGACGAGGTCGTCCTCGATCGACTGGATGAAGCAGGCGTGCGGCTGGGGATGCTCATAGGCCGAGGAGGAGGCCGTGAGCTGCTTGGTCTCGAAGTCGACGTAGTAGTGACCCTGGCTGGGGCCGTCGATGCCATAGGCCCAGTGCATGCCGGTGTTGAACCACTGCGGCGAGTTCGGTGCGGCCATCTGCTTGGCCAGCATGAAGCGGTGCTCGTCGTAGAAGGCGCGGGCGTCGTCTTCGGACGAGAAGTAGCCGCCCTTCCAGCCCCAGTAGGTCCAGGTGCCGGCGAGACGGTCGAAGACCTGGCGGGCGTCGGCTTCGCCGCCGGTGCGTTCGCGCTCGGGGATCTCGGCAAGCGCGCGGGTGTCGGGGACGGAGCGCCACAGCCAGGAGGGGACGGAGTTCTCTTCGACCTTCTTCAGGGCGCGGGCGACGCCGGCCTTGCGGAAGTACTTCTGGGCGAGGATGTCGGCGGCGACCTGGCTCCAGTGCTCGGGAACGTCGAAGCCTTCGAGGCGGAAAACGACGGAGCCGTCGGGGTTCTTTATTTCGGAGGTGGCGCGGCGGAAGGGGATGGTCTCGTAGGGTGACTTGCCTGCCGTCGTGAAGCGCCGCGTGATTTTCATTTCTTATGTCCCCGTCTGCTCGTGATTTGGATGGCGATAGCGACGCACACACACCCGGACATTCGGTGTCTCCCGCGACCGCGCGCAGTCCCCCGGCCGCACGAAAGAGTTCGCGCAGACACGATGCACGCTGGGTTTTGGGAGTGGGCCGGCGAGGCCCTTACTCGACTGTTCGGAGTGTCACAGAGCGGACAAGTTACGAACTCGGCGACGACATGAAGCTAGGATGATTCGAGCTGGAAGGGAATCCAGAGAAACAAGATGTGGTGGTGTCGCCCGCAGCGACAACTAAATGTAGTGGTGTGTGCAAGATGTGGAGGAAAGCCGCCGGAGGCTCAATAAAACCGGGCGAAGTGTAGCGCCACTCGATTTTGCGGCCATGTGAGCAAGGCCAAAATGCGGCCCGTCAGATGACAGGCTAACGCGATTCCGGCGTGGGCCCTGTTGCAATTGGGCCGCGGCAGACGCAACACTGGACTGGCCTCCTTAGAGGGTCTAAGCGGACGGCAAATTCGGGCAAAGGATGCGGCACTGAATGAGCATCGTAAGCGAGCTTTTCAGCTGGTGGGGCGGCAAGACCTGGGGCACCCGCCTGTGGTTGTGGCGCTTCGGGGACGTCGTCGGCACCGACGACTACGGCAACACCTACTACCAGCAGCGCAAGGGCAACGGTCCCTTAGGCGTGCCGCGGCGCTGGGTGACGTACACCGACTTGGCAGACGCCTCGAAGGTGCCGCCGGAATGGCATGGGTGGCTGCACTATACCGTCGATAAGCCACCATCGAAGGGCTACCGGGCCAAGCCCTGGCAAAAGGCCCACCGCATGAATATGACCGGGACGCGCGACGCCTACCGGCCGCAGGGATCGATCCTGGGCGATGGGCAGCGGCCGAAGGCGACGGGCGACTACAAGCCATGGAAGCCGCACTGATGCAGCTGCAGCGGGCGCCTTCCTGGTGACAACATGGCTGGCTAAGCGAGCGCTGGGTCGCCGCGGGATGCAACGTCTGTGATGAAGGGTTTTGTCGTATCTGGTCTAGCGGCGCTCGGCACACTTTGTGGGACGGGCTCTCCGGCATCTGCGGCCGAGCGGCTGGAGAACGGGGTGGCCGTGTTCTCCGCGCTCGACAAGGTGACGGCACGGATCCAGAAGCTCGAAGTACCACTGGGTGAGACGGTGAAGTTCGGCGCCCTGAAGGTGACGCCGCGCGCCTGCTACTCCCGCCCGCCGACGGAGCAGCCCAAGACGACCTCGTTCGTCGAGGTGGACGAGATCCAGCTGAACGGCCAGGAGAAGCGCATCTTCACCGGCTGGATGTTTGCTGAAAGCCCGGGCCTCAATGCGGTCGAGCATCCGGTGTTCGACGTCTGGCTGACGCAGTGCGAAAAGCCGACGAAGTCGGTTGCGGTGAAGGGGCCTCCCCCGCCCGCCGGTGCGGAAGGCGTCGAGGGTGGGGCTGCCGCAGCGGCCCCCGAAGACCAGGGCGAACAGCCCGAGACGCCGCGGCGGCGTGTGCGGCGGTAGCGTTAGCATGAACCCTAAGCCTACGGGCCACCTTCATGGAAACAATCTGATCCTTACGCGCACGTTCCACGCGCCCATCGATGACGTCTGGACGAGCGTGACGAATTCCGAAGACACCGCGCTGTGGCTCGGTGGGTGGGAAGGCGACGCCGGCCCGGGCAAGATCGTGCGGCTGCAGCTGGTCCATGAGAAGGGCCAGCCGTGGACGAACGTGATGATTGAAGAATGCGAGGCGCCGCGCCGCCTCGTCATCACGATGAAGGATGACCATGGCGATTGGCGCATCGAGCTGACCTTGAGGCAGACAGACGACACGACCGAGCTGCGCTTTGTGCAGCCGCTCAGCGATCGGAAACTCGCGGGCGACGTCGGGCCGGGCTGGGAGTACTACCTCGACATGCTGGTCGCCGCGCGCGAGCGCAAGGCGCAACCGTCGTTCGAAGATTACTACCCATCGCAGAAGGCATACTACCTGGAAGGCGCGTAGCGATCTGCACCTTCGTCGGGATGACGGTGGTGGGAAGTCGAGCTAGTCGGCGACCAGCTGCGATTTGACGAGGCGGGCGTAGCTGCCGCTGGCGGCGGCGAGTGCGGCGTGGGTGCCGAGCTCGATCAAGCCGCCGTCCTCCATGACGCAGATCAGGTCGGCATTCTGCACCGTCGACAGGCGATGGGCGATGACGAGCGTCGTGCGGTTCAGGGTGAAGCGCGCCAGGGCATCCTGGACGAGGCGTTCGGATTCGGTGTCGAGCGCGCTGGTGGCCTCATCGAGCAGCAGGATCGGCGCGTCCTTGAGGATGGCGCGGGCAAGCGCCAGGCGCTGGCGCTGGCCGCCGGACAGGCGCTGGCCGCGGTCGCCGATCTGGGTGTCATAGCCATTGGGCTGGGCCAGGATGAAGTCGTGGGCGGCGGCGGCCTTGGCGGCGGCAACGATATCCTCGTGCGGGGCGCCGAGGCGGCCCAAGGCGATGTTGGCGGCGATCGTGTCGTCGAACAACGTGACGTCCTGGCTGACGATGGAGATGGCGCTGCGCAGTGAGGCCAGCTTGACGTCGCGCACATCCTGGCCGTCGACGAGAATGCGACCGCCGGTGACGTCGAACAGGCGCGGCACCAGGTTGATGACGGTCGACTTGCCGGCGCCGGAGCGGCCGACCAGGGCGACGGTTTGTCCGCCGGCAACCTTGAGGGAGAAATGCGAGACGGCAGCTTGCGTCTTGTTCTCGGCGTAAGCGAACGACACATCGTCGAAGGTGATGGCGCCGGTGTTGATGGCGAAGTCGATGGCGCCGGGCTTGTCGACGATGGTCGGTTTCTCGTCGAGGATGCCGTAGATACTTTCGACGCCGGCGAGACCTTCCTGCACGCGTGCCATGAGGTTGCCGACGGCGCGGATGGGCTGGGCGGCCATTAGCAGCGCCGTGGTGAAGCCCATGAAGTCGCCGACGGTCGAGGTGCCGCTGGCGATGCGCCAGTAAGCCAGTGCCAGGACGCCGGCCACGGCGACGCCGCCCAAGGCTTCCAGCATGGATTCCAGCCGCGCCTTGTTGCGCACGGCCTTCATCTTCAGGCGATTGATCTCGTCAAAGCTCTGGTTCACGCGATCGGTGGCGTAACCCTCCAAGCGGAACGTCTTGATGAGGCGGGCACCGGATAGTTTCTCGGCCAGAAGCGACGTGATGCTGCCCATCTCGCGCTGGGTGCGCGAGGCGTTGGTGCGCAGGCGCTTGGCGATGACGGTGATGGGCACGATGGCAAACGGATAGACGCCGAGCACGATGATGGAGATGACCCAGTCGAGGTAGAACATGGAGCCGACAAGGGCGATGACCGTTAGCGCGTCGCGCACGACGGTGTTCAGCACCGCGAGGGTGGCGATGTTGATGAAGCCGACGTCGTTGGTCAGCTTCGACATCAGGCGGCCGGGGCTCTCACGCGTCAGGCGGCCGAAGTCGGCGCTCATGAGGTGGGCGAATGCCGTTTTCTGGATCTCGCGCGAGACCGTCTGGACGATGGCCTGCGTCGCGACCGTCTGCATATAGAGCAGGATGCTGCGGGCCGCGGTGATGAGGATGACGGCGCCCAGAACATAAGGCAGCCAGGCGGCATCGCCTTTCATCAGGGTGTCGAAGGAGTATTTGATGACGAGGGGGTAGGCGCCGGTCGCCGCCGCAAGGCCGCCGGTCAGCAGGCCGGCAGCGAGCAGTTCGCGCCAGCGCGGCGCAATCCAGTCGGCGATGAAGCGGTACAGTAGACCGCGCGTCATGCTGTTCAAGGCGAGCTTGGCCCGCGTCGGCTTGGCAGCCGGCGCGTCTGGCACACCAGTCGCTGGTACAGCGTCAGGCGTTGGCTCGGATCTCTCGTCTACTCTGGGCGTCTTATCCTGCACGGCATCCTGCGTCGCCGGCTTGGTCCGGCGCGTTCTTGTTAAGCCCCGCGCACCGTTCCGCCAAGAGGCACTTGAGAGCGCTCAGGATTCCTCGGGATCGAGCAGGCGGTGCATGTGCACGATGAAATAGCGTGTCAGAGCATTGTCGACGCTGCGCTGGGCCGCGCCCTTCCAAGCCACATGGGCTTCGGCGTAGCTGGGATAGATGCCGACGATATCGAGATTATGGGGATCGCGAAAGGCCACGCCATCGAGGGTTTCCAGCTCTCCACCAAAGACGAGGTGAAGCAGTTGTTTATTGGTTTCGGTCTTCGGCGGGCTCATGTGGTCCTCTTCGGCGCGATCGCGGGCCGCGGCAGGCCCCGCTGCGAGTTGGCCGTTCTTCAGCCAGAAGGCGCAAAGCGGCGCATAGTCGCGGGCGCCGGGGTGCGACGCCGGCAGCAGTGGCGTACCACGGTGACCGAAGCGTAGCCGTTGCCCACCGCTGGCGGCTTCGCTAGCTTGATTTTTGCGCTGACCATTGTTTGATCGGATGTCATTGCATGACCCACGCCTACCTCACCGGCCTCGACAAGAATGCTGCGAACTTCCAGCAGCTCACTCCATTGACGATGCTGGCCCGGTCGGCGCTGGTCTATCCCGATCACACGGCGATCATTCACGGCAATCAGCGCCTGACCTACGCGCAGTTCTATGCGCGGGCCCGTCAGCTTGCCTCCAAGCTCGCGGCGGCGGGAATCGGGCCGGGCGATACGGTTTCGGTGATGCTGTCCAACACGCCGTCAATGCTGGAGGCGCACTATGCGGTGCCGATGACGGGCGCCGTGCTTCATTGCATCAATACGCGGCTCGATGCGCCGATCGTGGCGTTCCAGCTCGATCATGCCGAGACCAAGCTGCTGATCACGGACCGCGAATTCTCGGCGCTGACCAAGGAAGCCCTGACGCAAGCAGAGGCGACACCCATTGTCGTCGACTACGACGACAAGGAGTATCCGCAGGCAGGGGAGGCGCTGTCGAATCTGGACTACGACACTTGGGTCGCCGGCGGAGATCCGGATTTTGCCTGGCGCATGCCGGAGGACGAGTGGGAGGCGATCAGCCTCAACTACACCTCGGGCACGACGGGCAATCCCAAGGGTGTCGTCTACCACCATCGCGGCGCGGCGCTGATGTGCTACGCCAACGTCATCAACACGGGCATGGGCAAGCATCCGGTCTATCTGTGGACGCTGCCGATGTTTCATTGCAACGGCTGGTGCTTTCCCTGGTCGCTGTCGACGGTGGGCGGCACGCACGTGTGCCTGCGCTGGGTGCGGGCCAAGGCCATGTACGACGCCATCGCCGAGCATGGCGTGACGCACATCTCGGGCGCACCGATTGTGATGTCGACGCTGCTGAATGCCAAGCCCGAGGAGCGGCGCACGTTTTCGCAGCAGGTGTCGTTCGCGCATGCGGCGGCGCCGCCACCGATCGCAGTCATGGATGCCATGGGGGACGCGGGCTTCAAGCTGACGCATCTCTACGGCCTGACGGAAACCTATGGCCCGGCCACGGTGAACGAGTGGCAGCCCGAGTGGGACGCCCTCGATCGCGCCGGGCGCGGCGCCAAGAAGGCGCGGCAGGGCGTGCGTTATCACGCGCTGGAGGATCTGACGGTGATGGATCCCGAGACGATGACGCAGGTGCCGGCGGACGGCGAGACGCTGGGCGAGGTCATGTTCCGCGGCAACATCGTGATGAAAGGCTATCTCAAGAACGCGGACGCTTCGGCTGAAGCCTTTGCCGGAGGCTGGTTCCATTCGGGCGACCTCGGCGTGCTGCATCCGGACGGGTACATCCAGCTGAAGGACCGCTCAAAGGACGTCATCATTTCGGGTGGCGAGAATATCTCCTCGATCGAGGTGGAGGACGTGCTCTACAAGCATCCCGCCGTCTCCTATTGCGCGGTCGTGGCGAAGCCCGATGACAAGTGGGGCGAGACGCCGTGCGCCTTCATCGAGTTGAAGGCGGGCTCTGAGGCGACCGCAGACGAAATGGTGGCCTGGTGCCTGCAGCATCTGGCGCGCTTCAAGGCGCCGCGCCATGTGATCTTCACCGAAGTGCCCAAGACCAGCACCGGCAAGATCCAGAAGTTCAAGTTGCGCGAGATGGCGCGCGACGCCTAATTCTTTGCGCGACAAATGCTCAACGCGTGGGCCTGAAACATTTGCGCGCCGCGTATTGAGCGGCGCGCACTAAATTCACTGCCCTCTAGCGGGAGCGGCTGGCCGATCGGAGATGGCGCGGGCCAGCGGCAGCAACGTATCATCAATATGCGAAAGGCGGCCCTGCGGGACCGCCTGTATGAAACTCAGTGCCGCGTCTCCAGACGCGTGATCTCGTCTTTCAGCTTGAGTTTTTCCTGCTTGAGGCGGCGGATCTCAAGATCATCTGATCCTGGCCTGCTCACTTCCTCGTGTATTCGGCGCTCCAATTGTCGATGCTTCTCTGAAAGCTCCTGGAGATGTGCCGTTAACGCCATCATTTCCTCCTTCTCAGAGTTGAAGAGAACTACAAGGTGACAGATTTACAACGGCTTGTCCAATGCCCCGCGTGCGTTGTTGGGCGACAGAATGTTGCGGGACGCAGGAAACACGTTACCTTCGGAAGCTAGCCCTAACATTCTGTTTACAAAAACAAATATTCAGGTGCTTCAAGAGGGTTGCTTGCGCAGAATCAGAATTGGTCCGATACTTCAACTCAACTGCGGTCAAAGCGCGGACGAACACGGCGGGGAACGAGCGAAGACCAATGCAGCAGCGTCAGAACGAGCGTGAGCTGCGCGAACAGCTTGTGAAGCTTCGCGACGAGCATCGCGTGCTCGACGACGAGATCGTGACGCTGGAGGACAGCGGCACGGCCGACCAGCTGTTGATCCGGCGCCTCAAGAAAAAAAAGCTGGCGCTGAAGGATCAGATCCAGTCGGTCGAGGACCAGTTGCTGCCAGATATCATTGCCTAGATTGCGCCGCGGCTCTGCGTGTTCCTGAGGGAGCAGCGCGAGGGCGCAAGGCGGGACAGTACTTGCGCGGCCACAACGGCCAGGCAGGGAGCATGTCCGATGGCATCTGATGCAAGCCGTTTCGAGCGCATCGAAAACTGGCTCAATCGACAGAACACACGTCACGATGAGACGAGCAGGTCGTGGCCTGCATGGTGGCACGTTGCCAAGATCGCGTTCGGTGCGTCATGCCTTGCGCGTGGCGTGAACCTCGGTCTCCATGCGGACGCTGCCGGCAGCTATGCCCTCGCGGTGCTGCTCGTGGCTGCCGGACTGGCGCTGACGGTGGATGGCGCGACGATCCTGAGGGAACGGTGGCTGGCCGGCAGAAAGGCCGGTTAACTCAGGCCGCAACTCGGGCGACAGGCGGGCAACTGCGCGCTTGCCGCGGCTGCCTGGTTCCGATAAACCCCCGCTTTCCTTTTGCGGGATCGGCAACACATGGCCAGCAAGACCGCCCTCGTCGGCATTATCATGGGCAGCCAGTCGGACTGGCCGACGCTGAAGTGCGCCGCCGACGTGCTTGAATCCCTGCAGGTGCCCTATGAGACGAAGATCGTCTCGGCGCATCGCACGCCGGAACGGCTTTATTCCTACGCCAAGGAGGCTGCTGGGCGCGGGATCAAGGTGATCATCGCGGGCGCGGGCGGCGCGGCGCACCTGCCGGGCATGACGGCGTCGCTGACGCCGCTGCCAGTGCTTGGCGTGCCGGTGAAGTCCAAGGCGCTGTCGGGCAAGGACAGTCTCTATTCCATCGTGCAGATGCCAGCCGGCATTCCTGTTGGGACACTCGCCATCGGGGAACCGGGCGCGACGAACGCAGGTTTGCTCGCGGCACAGATCCTCGCATTGTCCGACGCGGCGTTGGCCGAACGGGTCACGGCGCTGCGTGCCAAGCAAACGGCGAATGTCGCCGAGAATCCCAAGGACGAATGAGCCCGACATGACCAAGGCGCTGCTCCCCGGATCCACGATCGGCATCCTCGGTAGCGGTCAGCTCGGGCGCATGCTGGCTATGGCGGCGGCGCGCCTGGGGTTCCGTTGCCACGTCTATGCCGACACGCCGGGCCCCGCGTTCGACGTCGCCGTGAAGTCGACGGTGGGGGCGTACGGGGACGCGGCGGCGATCCGCGCGTTTGCGGAAAGCGTTGCGGTGGTGACGTACGAATTCGAGAACGTGCCATTGACGGCCGCATCGGCCGCGGCGCTCAGTGCGCCGTTGCGGCCGGGTGCGAAGGCGCTGGAGATCGCGCAGGACCGGCTGATCGAGAAGACGTTCATTGCCGACCTCGGCATCCCGGTGGCGCCGTTCGCCGCCGTCTCCGGGCCCGACGACTTCAAGGCTGCGTTGGGCGTCACGGGCGGGAAGGCGATCCTGAAGACGCGGCGTCTCGGCTACGACGGCAAGGGCCAGGCACGGATTGCCAAGGGAGGCGAGCTCGGCGAGGCGTTCGCGGCGCTTGGAACGGATGCTGCGATCCTGGAGGGGCTCGTCGCGTTCGATTTCGAGGTGTCGGTGATCGTTGTGCGCGGCGTCACGGGGGAACTGGCGTTCTACGACATTCCCATCAACACGCACCGCGACGGCATCCTCGACACCTCGAGCGTGCCCTCGCCGCTCGGGCCTGAACACGCGGCGCGGGCGCGCGAGATCGCCGGCGCAATCGCCGAAGCGCTCGACTACACCGGAGTGCTGGCGGTCGAGATGTTCTTTGCGGCACGCGAGGGTGCGGAGGCGCTGATGGTCAACGAGATCGCGCCGCGCGTGCACAACTCGGGGCACTGGACGATCGACGCGTGCGCTGTCAGCCAGTTCGAGAATCACATCCGGGCGGTGACAGGCTGGCCGCTGGGGCCGGCGGGGCGGCATTCCGATGCGGTGATGCAGAACCTGATCGGGTCAGACGTGGATGCCTGGCCGCAACTGGCAGCGGAGGCATCCGCCGGGCTGCATCTCTACGGCAAGAACGAGGCCCGGCCGGGTCGCAAAATGGGCCATATCACGCGGTTGCGGCCCCGTGCAGACGCGCCAAAAATCAGCTAACAGTTGCTGGTGGAACGTGTTTTCCGGCCCATGGACATACACCACGATGTCTGTTAGACAGGCGGCCAATCCGACACCCTGAAGTCCGGGCGCCGACGGCGCGCCTGTGCTTTGGGCTTTGTTTATTCAACAACCGAACAGCACCCGAAGGATAGCAACAGCGTGCAGGTTCTCGTCCGCGACAACAACGTCGATCAAGCCCTCAAGGCGCTCAAGAAGAAGATGCAGCGCGAGGGTATTTTCCGGGAGATGAAGCTCCGGAACTACTTTGAAAAGCCCTCCGAGAAGAAGGCTCGCGAAAAGGCCGAGGCCGTGCGCCGCGCCCGCAAGCTGGCGCGCAAGAAATTGCAGCGCGAAGGGCTGCTGCCGGGCAAGGCGGCACCCGCTCGCGGTGCGGCCGGTGCCAAGGGTGGTCCCGGCGGACGCGGTGGTCCTGGTGGCGCCGGCGGACGTCCTGCTGGTGGTGGCTTCGGCGGTGGTGCTGGTGGCGGCGGCTTCGGCGGCGGTGGTTCGCGCTTCGGTGGCAGCGAAGGCTAAGCCTTCCGCACATAGATATTGCACAGATGGCCCGGACGCTGATGCAGCGTCCGGGCCATCTGCATTTCGGGCCCGGATCGGATCGCTGCAGATCAGTGCGGAGCCGTCAGTGGGTCGGGGGCTCGTTTTGCGACGCCGTCCGCCGGCGTGCCCGCCAAGCGTCGAGCCAGGCATAGGCGGCGTCGTAGGAGCCGAAGTTCCAGTGATCGGAGTGGCCGGCGCCGGGGAACGTTTTCAGCGTCTTGGGTTCGTTGGCGGCGGCGAAAACGGCGCGTCCCATGGCGATAGGCACAACCTCGTCCTGTTCGCCCTGCATGACGAGGAGTGGGGCGTGGACACGGCGGATGAATTGCATCGTCTCGTAGCGATCGGTCATCAGCCAGCGGGTGGGCAGGTAGGGATAGACGGTCTCGGCTACATCGACGAGGGAGGTGTAGGGGGCGTCAAGGATGAGACCGCCGACCGGTT
Source organism: Hyphomicrobiaceae bacterium (assembly GCA_965279065.1). Classification (GTDB taxonomy): domain Bacteria; phylum Pseudomonadota; class Alphaproteobacteria; order Rhizobiales; family Hyphomicrobiaceae; genus JAKAXS01. The sequence continues at coordinate 2,659,350 of OZ257134.1, read as the reverse complement.
TCTCCGCCGCCAGCTGCACGGCGATGCCCGAACCGAGGGACTCACCGTAGACGATGATGTCGTCCGGCTGCACGCCTTCGTCGACGAGGCTGGCATAGGCGAGGCGGGCGTCGGCGACGTTGGCTTGTTCGGAGGGCACTCCGGTGCTGCCGCCGAAGCCGCGGTAGGTCATCATGTACATGCCGATGCCGCGCGCCATGTAACGGCGAATGCGCTCCTGGCGGAATTCGAACGAGCCGGCATTGCCGTGGAAGTAGAGCAGCGTCGGGTTGCCGGGCTTGGCGCGGCCGTACCAGACGAGCACCTTCTCGCCGTCGGGTGTATTCAGGGTGCGCTCCTGCACGTCGGGCAGGTTGACGCTGGCGGGCGTGATGCGCTGGGTGTCGGGGAAATAGGTCAGGCGCCGTTGCATAAGGTAAGCGCTCAGTACGACCAGGCCGTAGAGGGCCAGTACGGTCGCGGATGCCTTCCAAATGAACCCGGTCATTGTCAGTCCTATTGCAGTTATTTCGCCGTGCCGCCCGCCAACGCGGCAAATTACGTGGAACGCGGGGGCGATGCCGATCGTTGTAAGCTGCGGACGCACTTATTATGTGCTCATCCAACAGACTTAATCGGGCTTTAACGGGAATGCAGCATCAATCGCCGGGTCGAACCGTGACTAATTCGGAGGACTTTGTGCTGCGTCTCCGTGACTTCCGGCGTGCGCCCCGCGCCGCCGCGTTGGGCTTGTGCGCCGGCGCGCTTTTCATTTCCGGCTGCGCCGATCAGGAAGCGTCGTACGTCGGCGCCCGCTCGATCGATCCAGCGCATCAGTCGGGGCTCGGGAACCCGGATCGCGACAGGCCCGTCATCATCACACCGCCGGTCGATGCCCAGGATCAGGGCCAGCGTTATCAGTGGAACGGCAATCCGCAACGTATCATCGAAGGCAGGGCCGGGGCACCGGGCGTGCCGCCGCCGAGGCTGCAGCCGCAGCCGGCGCCACAGGCTACGCGCGAGCAGAGCGCGCCACCGGACGCGCAGATGATCGAGGTGCAGCCGGGAGACACCCTGCACGGGATCGCGGAGCGGTATGGCGTGACGGTTGCCTCGCTCAATCAGGCGAACGCACTGAGCGGTGCGCCACTGAAGCCGGGTCAGCGCTTGGTGCTGCCGCCCACGGCGCGTTGAGGTGCTAGTGCGCCGTGGCCTTGCTGATTTCTTCGGTCATTTTCTTGGCGTCGCCGAGCAGCATCATCGTGTTGTCGCGGTAGAACAGCGTGTTGTCGATGCCGGCGTAGCCTGAGGCAAGGCTGCGCTTGTTGAACATCACAGTGCCGGCCTTCCACACCTGCAACACGGGCATGCCGTAGATCGGAGAGGTCTTGTCTTCCTCGGCCGCGGGGTTGGTCACGTCGTTGGCGCCGATGACGTAGGCGACGTCGGCCTGCTGGAACTCGGAGTTGATGTCCTCCAGCTCGAACACCTCGTCGTAGGGCACGTTGGCCTCGGCGAGCAGCACGTTCATGTGGCCGGGCATGCGGCCGGCGACGGGGTGAATGGCGTACTTCACTTCGACGCCGGCGGCCTTGAGATTGTCGGCCAGCTCACGCAGGGCGTGCTGGGCCTGGGCGACGGCCATGCCATAGCCCGGGACGATGATGACCTTCTGCGCGTTCTTCATGATGTAGGCGGCGTCTTCGGCCGAGCCGAGCTTGACGGGGCGCTGTTCGGCGCCACCGGCGGGGCCTGCCACTTCGCCGCCGAAGCCGCCGGCAATGACGGAGACGAACGAGCGGTTCATGCCCTTGCACATGATGTAGGACAGGATCGCACCCGACGAGCCGACGAGGGCACCGGTGATGATCAGGGCGATGTTGCCGAGGGTGAAGCCGATGCCGGCCGCGGCCCAGCCGGAGTAGGAGTTCAGCATCGATACGACGACGGGCATGTCGGCGCCGCCGATGGGGATGATGATGAGCACGCCGAAGAGAAGTGCGACAGCGGTGATAGCCCAGAACAGCAGCGCGTCGCCGCCCGACTGGCAGAAGGCGTAGATGAGGTAGATCAGCAGGGCCAGCAGGGCCAGGTTGATGGCGTGGCGCATCGGCAGCGTGATCGGCTTGCCGGACATGCGGCCCGACAGCTTGGCGAAGGCGATGACGGAGCCAGTGAAGGTGATGGCACCGATGGCGACGCCGAGCGACATTTCGACCAGGCTGCCGGCGGCGATGTTGCCGGGTGTGCCGATGCCGAAGGCTTCCGGCGCGTACATGGCGGCGGCGGCGACGAAGACGGCAGCAAGACCGACCAGCGAGTGGAAGGCGGCCACAAGCTCCGGCATTGACGTCATGGGGATGCGCTTGGCGGTGATGGCACCGATGGCGCCGCCTATGCCGAGGCCGCCGGCGATCAGCAACCAGGAGAGCCCATCCTGCGGATTGGAGACGCAGAGTGTGGTGACCACGGCAATGGCCATGCCGATCATGCCGAACAGGTTGCCCTGGCGGGAGGTGACCGGGCTGGACAGGCCGCGCAGGGCGAGGATGAAGAGGACGCCCGAGACGAGGTACAGCAGCGCGACGAGATTGGGGGACAGGTGCGGCATTGGTTACTTCGGGGCCTGACCCCAACCTCTCTCAACGTTTGCGTGTCAGTGGCTGCCCTTCGCGACGAAAGGCGACCGTCGAACGTCACTTCTTGGCGGGCGTGTCTTTCTTCTTGTACATGGCGAGCATGCGCTGGGTGACGAGGAAGCCGCCGAAGATGTTGACGGAGGCCATGACCAGCGCGAGGAAGCCGAAAATCTTGGCGAGCGTGGTGCCCGATGTCACGAGGTTGAGCCCGACCGCGAGCAAAGCACCGACGACGATCACCGAGGAAATGGCGTTGGTGACGCTCATCAGCGGCGTGTGCAGGGCCGGCGTGACGCTCCAGACGACGTAATAGCCGACGAAAATCGCCATGGCGAAAACCATCAGCTGGTAGACGAACGGGGAGGCGGCGCCACCGATGCCTTCGGAGGCGGATGCGGACCCGGCGAAGGCACCGAAGACGGTGGCGGCGGCGAGAAGAAGCTTGAGCTGTCGCATCATCGTCATCCTTAAGCGGTCATCCTTAGGCGGTTTGGCCGGTGAGGCTCGGGTGGACGATCTTGCCGTCCTTGGCCACCAGCGTGCCCTTGATGATCTCGTCGTCCCAGTTCACGTTCAGGGTCTTTTCCTTCTTGTCGATCATGAGCTCGATGAAGGCATAAAGGTTCTTGGCGTAAAGGCTTGACGCGTTGGCCGCGACGGTTCCCGCGAGATTCAACGGGCCGACGATCTTGATGCCATCGACCACGACAGTCTTGCCGGGTTCGGTCGCTTCGGTGTTGCCGCCTCGTTCGGCTGCAAGATCGACGATGATGGAGCCGGGCTTCATGGCGGCGATCATGGCGCGCGTGATCAGCTTGGGGGCCGGGCGGCCGGGGATCAGCGCCGTGGTGACGACGATGTCCTGGTTCTTCAGGTGGGTCGAGACGAGTTCGGCCTGCTTCTTCTGGTATTCGGGCGACATCGGCTTGGCGTAACCGGCTGCCGTCTGTGCCTGCTTGAATTCCTCGTCTTCCACAGCGATGAACTTGGCGCCGAGGGACTGCACCTGTTCTTTCGTGGCGGGGCGGACGTCGGTGGCGGAGACGGCACCGCCCATGCGGCGGGCGGTGGCAATGGCCTGGAGGCCGGCGACGCCGACGCCCATGATGAAGACCTTGGCGGCGGGGACGGTGCCGGCGGCCGTCATCATCATCGGCATGGCCTGGCCGAACAGGGAGGCGGCATCGACGACGGCCTTGTAGCCGGCGAGGTTGGCCTGCGAGGACAGCACGTCCATCGACTGCGCGCGTGAGATGCGCGGCATGAATTCCATCGAGAAGAGATTGGCGCCGGTGCCGGCCAGAGGCTCCATCGCCGACTTGTCGTAGGGGTCGAGAATGGCGGCGACGATGGCACTAGGCTTCAGGGCCTTGATCTCGTCGGTGGTGGGACGGCGGACCTTCAAGAGGATGTCGGCACCGGAGAGGGCGGTGGCCGCGTCCGGCACGATCTCGGCGCCCTGGGCCCGCAGCGTCTCGTCGGAAAAGTTGGAGCCCTTACCGGAGCCGGCCTGGACCTTCACCTTGCAACCCAGAGCCGTCAGTTTCTTGACGGTCTCGGGAGAAACAGCCACGCGGGGCTCGTCTGCGCTCTCGTGGGTGACGGCAACCGTGACCATGGCGTATCCGCTCGAACCGGGCGGCCGGGGCCGCTGCAAAGGTGTCGTCCAGAGGCCTACGTGGGTCGTGTGCCCTGCCCGCAGCAGGTCCGCGGGCAGGCAACAACGTAGAGCGCTAAAGACTTGGCGAGAGTTTGCTTGGGAAAGACTTCAGATCAGGAAGAAGAACATCCCGACTAGGAGGGCGGCAACGCTCACGACCAGAACGATCGTGCCCTTGATGAAGCCCTTGTAGGTCCGCGCATGCTCGGAATAGTCCATCGCTGCGTGGCCGCCGGTCAGATCGAGACCCATAGTTGTTTCCCCAGAACGTTTGTTGCGCTTGTGCTTCGTCCTAGCGCAACACACGGCGAGCTTCAAGTTATACGAAGTATCGGGCGCAATTGACCGCGGGGGGCGCCTCAATCCCGGCCTAATGGGGTGTCAATCACCGGAAAAATACGCTTCTGCAACGCAGGGACGGCGGATGGGCTTGGGCGAGATGACTCGATTGGTGCTGGTGGGACTTGCGGCAACGGTGTCGCTGGCGGGACCGGCGCGCGCGCTTGAGCCGCAAAAGGGCGAGTGGGGCACCATCAAGCGGTGCGAAAAAAGCGTGTGCGATATCATCCTCAACAAAGAGCCCAAGGGCGACAATCCCGACTGCAATATCGTCAAGACCTGGTCCAGGTCGACGATCAAGCAGGGCGAGAGCAAGTCGGTGTCTTGGGGCTTCGGCGATACGCGCTGCCAGGCCAACCTGCAGGTTAGCCGAACGCAGATGATCGCGGCGCTGACGCAGCCGAAGTACACGCTGCGGGTGCCGACGCAGACGGTGAAGTGCGTCATTGAGCAAGACGGCGAGTTGAAGCCGATCACGGCGAAGGCGGCGCCGAAGCTGAAATTCAAGGACGGCAAGGCGGACAAGATCTGGATCAACCTGGAGAAGATCGACGGGCCGGAAAACGTCACTGGCACGATCTCGACGATCGCGGCGATGGAGGACAAGCTCGGCATCTTCCACGGCAGCCTGATCAAGTCGGTCAACAAGTTCATTCACAAGCGGTGCGCGCAGAAATACGGCCCCAACGCCAAGGTCGCGGAAGAGTACGATGACGACGGCAAGCCAGTGAAGCCGAAGAAGCCGGAGGCGGCCAAGGATAAGGCGCCAGCCGAGAAGCCGGCGGTCAAGCCCGAACCCACGAAAGCGAAGGCGGCTCCATGACGGTGCGTACCGGCAAGCGAATTCGAGTTCTGGCCAGCATCGGCATGGCCGCGGCGGTCGGCTGCCTGACGGCCGTTCCGGCGACGGCGGTCGAGCGGGACTGCTTCGACGAACTGGAAAACGGCACGAAAGCTGAATTCTCCTGCAATTATCCCGTGGCGCTGGCGGAGCAGGAGCGCGCCGATCTCAAGCGCATCACGCGCGGGTACCTCGAGGACGTGACGTGCGCGGTGGCCGTGCGCATCGACCGCGGGTTAGTTGAGCGCGCGGTGCAGGACATCGACTACGTGTTCCAGTCGCCGGAGCAGCCGGTGACCTGCGATGTGAAGACGTCGAAGTCGACGGTTCACATCACGGCGACGTTCGCGCCGCGCGTGACGTTCAAAGGCGGGCAGGCCGTCGAGGGGACGCCGGGGCTGGAAAACATCCAGGGCGTGACGCGCATCCTGTCCTGGCCGGTGAAGCAGTACGTCAACCGGGCGCCGCACGTGCGCAATACGATGCTGCAGATCGTCAACGCCTACCGGAAATACTGGGCGCAGAAGCATCGCTGACCGCCTGTGCCGATAAGCGGGCATGCGTCTTATGATTTTTCATCACATCCTCTGCACGAAATAATGATGCACCGGTAATGGCGGGCGTGGCTAATGTCCCGACCAGGAGGCGCGCGGGATTGCGCCTGCTTCAATCGGGAGACGGGAATGCAGATCAAATCGGTCTTGGTCGCTGCGGCGATCGCGTGCGTAACGCTACCGGGGGCAAACGCCGAAGAGGTAACGTCGGAACAGCTCGTGGACGGCCTGCAGGGCATCTTCGGCGAACACCAGGGTAAACGGCGCAGTCACGCCAAGGGCATCTGCGTGAAGGGCTCGTTCACGCCGGCCAGCGATATCGCCAAGTGGACCAAGTCGGCCAGCTTCGCGAAAGAGGTGCCGGTTCTCGGACGCTTCTCGATCGGCGGCGGCAATCCCGTGGCGTCCGACAAGAGTAAGACAGGGCGCGGACTGGCGCTGCGGTTCGATCCGGACGGCACCAGCACGGATTTCGTGATGCTGACGGCGCCGATTTTCTTCGCGCGCACGCCGGAGCAGACGCTGGGATTCTTCAAGGCGCGCGCTGCCGGGCCCGACGGCAAGCCGGATCCCGAGAAGGTGAAGGCCTTTACCGAAGCCAACCCGGAGACGGCAAAGCAGGGCGCCTGGGTCAGCGCGCGGCCGGTGCCCGCCAGCTATGCCGACACGAGTTATTTCAGCATCCATGCCTTCACGCTGACGAATGCCGAGGGCAAGGCGACGACGGCGAAGTTCAAACTGGTGCCGGCGGCGGGCGAGAAGGGGTTGAGCGAGGATGAACTCAAGGGCAAGGCAGACGACTTCCAGACCGTCGAGATCAAGGACCGTTTGGGCAAGGGGCCGGCGCAGTTCAATCTGACGGCACAGCTGCAGAAAGAGGGCGATCCGGTCAACGATCCGACGGTGCTCTGGCCGGATGAGGGGCACGAGTTCGTGACGCTCGGGTCGGTTTCGATCTCGGCGGTCGAGGCGGATGCAACGTGCGATGCGGGCACGTTCGATCCGACGAACCTTGCGGATGGCATTGCCGGGCCGACGGAGGACCAGATCTTCCCGCTGCGGTCGGGGGCGTATGCCGTCTCGTTCGGTCGGCGGCAGCAGCAGTAGCTATTGGGGTCAGGCCGAGGTCTGACCCTTTTTTCTCGTGTTCCGGCTGGAACAGCGGAGAGGGGCGGGCGGGCCTAGTCTGATGAGCATGGAAGCCGGCAAGGGTCCGGTGGCAGCCTTCAGATTTCAGGAGCGTCCCATGACCAACACGCGCAACATCGCCCTCGACGCTGCTTTCGTCGTTTTCTACATCGGCCTCAGCGCCGGCATGGCGTGCCTGACGTTGACGCTGGCTACTCTGGCAGCACTGGGCACGGACTTCAGCGCAACGCATGCGGCTGCCCTGGCCGTGAACGCCGTCGGCTGGGTCGTGGTGGCGGCTGCCCCGCAGCTCTACCGCCGCCTGCTGGGCGCCGGCTTCAGCTGGCGTCAGAACGCGATGCTGGGCGACGTGTTTTAGGTTCGTCAGATAGCAATGATTTGGTGGGGCAGATCTTCGGTCTGCCCCTTAGCTTTCGGCTAATCTCTTTAGTTTTTGAAGATCGCGCAGTACGAGTGCCGCGTCAGCGGCGAAACGCTCGTCGGACATGTCGGGCTGGCGAAAAAGAGTAAGCAACACCTCGGCACCGTCGCCGTTGGCGATGATGCGGAGGGGAACATGAACCTCTGAACCGGGCGCGACCTCGACGACGTGGTCCATCACTCCGAAATCGTTGCGGGGCGAAAAGCGAATGACGATCGGTCCTTCGGGACCGCGCGCGGTCCAAACGTCGCCGCGCTGAGCAAGTTGTCCTTCGACCAGACCTGAGGCCCACTTCGCGAAGTCGAGAGGCCGCCAGAAGGCTTCATAGACGTCGCGCCAGCCGCGATTGATGGAAATGCTGATGGTCTGCGATGGAAGCATACGGCTTGTGCCCTCTGTCCGGCCGGTGGGCTAACCCCCCAGCAGCTTTGCCGCCCGTGGCGCGAAGTAGGTCAGCACGCCGGAGGCGCCGGCGCGCTTGAAGGCGAGGAGGCTTTCGAGCATGGCGGCGTCACCGTCCAGCCAGCCGTTCCCTGCTGCGGCAGAGATCATCGCGTACTCGCCGGAGACTTGGTAGGCGAAGGTGGGGACGGCGAAGGTTTCCGACACGCGGCGAACGATGTCGAGGTAGGGCAGGCCGGGCTTGACCATCACCATGTCGGCGCCCTCGGCGAGGTCAAAGGCGACTTCGCGCAGGGCTTCGTCGGTGTTGGCGCTGTCCATTTGATACGAGCGCTTGTCGCCCTTTAGGCGTCCGGCCGAGCCGACTGCGTCGCGGAAGGGGCCGTAGAAGGCGGAGGCGTACTTGGCCGCGTAGGACATCAGCATCGTATTGGTGTGACCGGCGCTTTCGAGGGCTGCGCGGATGGCGCCGATGCGCCCGTCCATCATGTCGGAGGGGGCGAGGATATCGGCGCCGGCTTCCGCCTGCACCAGCGATTGCTTGACGAGAGCGGCGTTGGTTTCGTCGTTGAGAATGACGCCGTCGCGCATCAGGCCATCGTGGCCGTGGCTGGTGTAAGGGTCGAGCGCCACGTCGAGGATGATGCCGAGATCGAGCTTTGCTGAGCGAATGGCGCGCGTGGCGCGGCACACGAGATTGTCCGGATTGAAGGCTTCGCGGGCGTCATCGGTTTTCAGATCGCCGGGCGTGGCGGGGAACAGCGCGATGGCCGGGATGCCGAGGCGGACGGCCTCCTGGGCGGCTGCGACGATGCGATCGATGCTGTGGCGCTGGACGCCCGGCATGGAGGCGATGTCCTCGACGCGGTTGTCGCCGGGGATGACGAACAGCGGCCAGATGAGATCGGCCGGCGTCAGCACGTTTTCGGCGACGAGGCGGCGCGACCACGCGTGCTGGCGCGGCCGGCGCAGACGGGTTGCGGGATAGGCGCCTGGGAAGGTGGGGTCGGACGTCATAGATCGTGGACTCGCAGGAAGGTAGCGGAATTGCCGGAAGGACGCGACCTTGGCGAGCCCGGCAGGCGGGCGCAAGAGCGAAAAGAGAACGCGGTTATTCGCAGATCTTGGTGCGTTTACGCTCGGCCATGTCGACGTGGAAATGGTTGCGGTGGGCCTCGTTGCTCTCCGGGCCCAGGGAGGTGCCGAAGATGCGGCAGGCGGTGTCGTGGGCGTCGTGCAAAAACTGCGTCTTCTTGCTGCGCGGCGCGTCGGGAACGATGGCTGCGGCCGCCTTCTGTTCCGCGCCGTCCTTGCCGGGCCTCAGTGGCGCGCCGGCCAGACTGGCCTGAGAGACGCCGGTCTTCGGTTGCACCTTGGCCAGCCCGTCGGCCTTCTCCTGCTCGACGGCCGACCTCGAGCCGGCGTTGGCAGCGGCAGCCGTGGCTTTGGCGGCGGCTTCCTGCTGTGCGGCCAAGGCGGCCGCCTCGGCCTTCAGGTCGCGCTCGGTCTTGCCCCATTGTTCGAGCACGTAGGCCGTCTCGCCCTTGGCGGTGACGAAGCCGCGAATGTCGAGGGCGTTGGCCTTGCCGTGTTCCGACAGCTTGTTGCCCTTGCGGCCGTAAGCCATGCGGCACGAATAGTCGCTCATGGTCTCGATCTTGATGACGGGCGAGCCGAAGTGCTTCTTGGACAGCGGCTGGATGTCGGACTTCATCCACTGGTAGAGGCCGGCGACGAGATCGCACGTCACGAGGGGCGGCGGGGACAGGGCAACTTCCGGGTTCTTGCCGATGCTGACAAGACGCACGGGGGCGGGGGCCCCGCAGTCGCCTTCGCGCACGGGGGCCTCGGCGATGGTGACGGCCTCGACGCCCTTCAGGATCGCGACGCAGTTGGCCTTCGCCTGTTCGATCTCTTCCTTGGTCCAGGTGATCGGCGCGGCGGCCGGTTCGGCCGGCTTCGGCGGGATCATGGTGATGGGCAGCGGCTTGCCGGGTGGTGCGGGGGGCTGGGCCTCTGCGGGTTGGCCTTTGCCGGGTTTGATCGGGACGACTTCAGCCTGGGGCAGGGCGTCGATTTTCTTGACGGCCGGCGGCGGGTCAGCGGTGACCTTGGTCGGGGTGGCCGGGGACGGCGGCGGGGGAGGAAGACGTCTGGCGGGGGTGGCCTCCTTTTTCAGCACCGGTGGCTTTGCGGCGGGCTGCTCAATCTCCTCGCGTGCCGGCTGGGTCAGCGGCACCGGTGGGCCCTCTTCCTCGGCTTCCTCCGTCGCCTTGGATTGCGTCTGCTTGTCCTCGTCGGGCTCCTTGCGCTTGACGGACTTGCGCTTCTTCGACTTCTTGGGGGTGAGGGCCTCGTCGGCCGCCTTGGTCACCGTCTTGGCGGCCTTGGAGGCGTCCTTGACGACGCTCTCCCAACCGTCGGAGAGGGACTTTGAGATCGATTTCTGCGCGTGCGCCGCCGTCGCGGATGCGGCCACGAAAGCCAATGCTGTCAGAACTCGCAGGGCTTGGATCAAGCAGAAAATCCGGGATGCAAGACGTTGCACGAGCGCAGATGACGGCGCGAACTGGTTGGCAGACACTTGATAGGTAGGTCACTTGGCTGGCGCGAGACAGGCGGACCCCGACTGGCTGGCACGAGACCTGGGTAATTACGTCGATTCATGTATAGCGGCGAATTTGGGCAATGCGAGGCCGAGGGCCGGATTGTCTGCCGCAGGCAACGGACAGGGCGATGAGCTTGGAAGACACGATGACAAGCGCGGCACAGGCCGACATTACGATTTCGGCCGATCGCAGCGTCGGCCTCATCACGTTACAGCGGGTCGGCGCATTGAACGCGCTGACCGGCGAGATGCGGAGGGGAATCGCGGCGGCGATTCCCAATTTTGCGCGTGACCCGCAGATCTATGCAGTCGTGCTGCAATCGACATCGCCACGGGCCTTCTCGACGGGATCGGACGTGCGCGAGATCGTGCAGGCGGCGCAGAGGTCGCGCGCCGAGGCGCGGGCGGCTTTTGCCGAGGAATACCGCATGAACTGGCTGCTGGAGTGCTTTTCCAAGCCGACAATATCACTCAGCAACGGCATGACGATGGGGGGTGGGGTCGGCATATCGGGATTCAACACGCACCGGGTTGCGGGCGAAGCCTATTCCTGGGCGATGCCGGAAACGATGATCGGCCTGTTTCCCGACGTCGGGGCCGTACATGCCCTGTCGCGGCTGGGCGCGGTCGGGCAGTACCTGGCGCTGACCGGTCGTTCCATCGGGCGCGCGGACGCGTTTCGGCTTGGGCTGGCGTCGCACTGCATCGGGGCTGAGCATTTTCCGCGAATCGTCGAGGAGATGGCGTTGGCCAATCCGGTCGATCCGCTGCTCGACGGGTTGCACGAGGATCCGGGCTCGGGCGAACTGGAACCTTTTGGCGACGTCATCAAGCTGGCGTTCTCGGCCGCGGCGGTGGAGGACATCGTGTCCCGGCTGGACGCCGTGCAGGGGGCGAACCGCGCTTGGGCACAGGGTGTCGTCGGCGATCTGCGCAAACGCTCGCCCACGTCGCTGAAGGTGACGCATCGCTACCTCAAGGAGGCCGCGACCTTCGATATCCAAAAGACCTTGATCACCGACTACCGCCTGGTCTGCCGATTTCTCGAGGGTGGAGACTTCTACGAAGGTGTGCGCGCCGCGATCATCGACAAGGACAGCGCGCCGTCCTGGAGCCCGGCCGCGCTGACTGGCGTGACGGGCGAGATGGTGGATGCCTATTTCGCACCGCTGGCGGCCAATGAGGAGCTGCAACTCGCGTCGCGAGAAGAAATGCAGAAATCTCGGGTCTGAGACACTCGCGGCTGGTCTAATAGGCTCAGACAACGGAGGTTCCGCGCGAGCAAGGACCGCAAGGGCCGTGTGGCGAAGGGGCCGCGTTATTCCTTCCGCGGCTGTTCATAAACCGGAAAAGGCTTTGCAAGGGACCAGCCGTCGGGCACCTTCGGCGCGCTGCCGGCTTGGTCCGGTGGCGGCTGACGTTCAGGGATGATCGGTTCCCCGCAATGGCGACATTTCCAGCGATTTCGCCACGACGATGCCTCCGCCTGCCGGCGGTGATGGCGGTTGCGTTGCTTACGGGGTTTCCAGCCGTGGCGTTCGACGGCATCCAATTCGGGCCGGTCGGACCCGGAGCCGGCGGCGGGACGGACACGTCGAGCCGCGAGTTCGTGAAGGAATACGAGGTCAATCCCGAGAAGGGCACGGCGACGCTGTCCAAGGGCAACATCGCGGCCACGAAGGCGGCGGTGAAACGGTATGCCGACATCGTGGCGCAGGGCGGCTGGCCAACGGTGCCCAACATCGAGATCCAGCCGGGACAGGCCAGCTACGCCATCGCGATGCTGCGCGACCGGCTGAAGGCGTCAGGCGAGTACACCGGCGATACCGGCAAGAGCGAGACATACGACGGCGAATTGGTAGATGCGGTAAAGCGCTATCAGTCCGCCAACGGGCTGACACCCACAGGTATCGTCGACAAGCGGACGATCGCGGCGCTCAACGTGCCCGCGGAGGGCCGGTTGAAGCAGTTGAAAGTCAACGTCGACCGGCTGACGCAGGCGTCGGCAGGGACGGCCAAGAAGTACGTGATGGTCAACATCCCGGCGGCGCAAATCGAAGCGATCGAGAATGGCCAGGTGGTGGAGCGCTACGCGGGCGTGGTTGGCAAACCTGAACGGCCAACACCATTGCTGCGCACGGCGATCTACGAGATGAACTTCAATCCGGTGTGGCGCCTGCCGCCGACCGTGATCACCAAGGACCTCATTCCGCGGGGACGCGAGATGCAGGCGGCGGGCAAGAACGTATTGGTGAAGTTCGGCATCGATGCCTACGACGGTGCGGGCAAGAAGCTCGATCCGGAAGCAATCAACTGGTCGTCGGGGCAGCCGGCCGGACTGTCGTATTCGCAAAAGCCGGGGAAGGAAAATCCGCTCGGTTTCCTCAAAATCAATTTTGCCAACGCGCATTCCGTCTACATGCATGATACGCCGAAGAACTCGATCTTCGGGCGCAATTTCCGCGCCGACAGCTCAGGGTGTGTTCGTGTCAGCGGAATCGATCGCCTGGCGCTCTGGATTCTCGCGCCCCAGGGCTGGAGCAGCACGCACATCGAGCAGATGAAGGAAAACGGTGAGCGCAAGGACGTGAAGGTGAAAAAGCCCGTTGCGCTCTATTTCATCTACATCACGGCGTGGGCAACCGAAGACGGCGCGGTGCATTTCCGTCGCGACCTGTACAATCGCGACGGGGTCGGCGAAATCGCCGGCGCGTACTGAAATAACCATTTGCTCAACTCGGAATTTATGTTGCGCGCCTGCGGGTTAGCGACGGCTCGCCATTGTTGCGCCGCAGCGAATGTTTTGGATAACCGCGACATAAACGCAGTTGCAGTCGCAGCGACCATGCGCAATGTTAGAACTAATAAAAAGTGGGGACGTGCACTCCGCAACTACTCAGGGACGGCTATCGGGATGGATTACGCGAAGTATCTGAGTGCCGCGCTAGATGCAGTGCGGCGGGAAGGCCGCTATCGCGTCTTCGCAGATCTCAAGCGCACACGTGGTGCCTTTCCGGAAGCGCGCCATTTTGCCGGCGGCGCCAGCCGCGAAATCACGGTCTGGTGCTCCAACGACTATCTTGGAATGGGACAGCACCCCAAGGTCACGTCCGCCATGCATGAGGCGATCGACCTTGTCGGCGCCGGCTCGGGCGGCACGCGCAATATCGCCGGCACGACGCATTATCACGTGGAACTGGAAGCCGAGCTTGCCGACCTGCACGGCAAGGAAGGCGCACTGCTTTTCACCTCGGCCTATGTCGCCAACGACGCGACGCTGGCCACGCTGGTCAAGCTGCTGCCGGGCTGCGTCGTGTTGTCGGACGAAAAGAACCACGCCTCGATGATCGAGGGCATTCGCCATGGCGGCGGACCCAAGCAGATCTTTCGCCACAACGACGTTGCCGACCTGGAAGAGAAGCTGCGCGCGCTGCCGCTCGGCACGCCGAAGATCATCGCTTTCGAGTCCGTCTATTCGATGGACGGGCATATCGCGCCGATCTCGGCGATCTGCGATCTCGCCGACAAGTACGGTGCGATGACGTATCTCGATGAGGTCCATGCGGTTGGCCTTTACGGCCCCCGCGGTGGCGGCATCGCGGAGCGCGACGGCGTGATGCATCGCATCGACGTGATCAACGGCACGCTCGCCAAGGGCTTCGGCGTCATGGGCGGCTACATTGCCGGCAACCGTGTGCTGTGCGATGCCATCCGGTCTTACGCGTCTGGCTTCATCTTCACGACGTCACTTGCGCCGACGATCGCGGCCGGCGCGCTGGCGTCAATCCGGCATTTGAAGTCGAGCTCGGTGGAGCGTGAGCAACATCAGGAACGGGCAAAGACGCTGAAGGCGCGCCTGGTCTCGGCTGGGCTGCCCGTGATCGAAGGCTCCAGCCACATCGTGCCGGTGACCGTGGGCGATCCGGTGCACTGCAAGCGGCTCACGGACACGCTGCTGGATCACTACGGCATCTATACGCAGCCGATCAATTATCCCACCGTCCCCAAGGGGACGGAACGCATCCGCCTGACGCCGTCGCCACAACACACCGACGCGCAGATGGATCATCTCGTCACCGCGCTGACCGAACTTTGGGCGGCCTGCCCGGTTTCCGTGGGCCACTTCGGACGGCTGGCGGCGGAATAGGCGATCTAGGTGTAGGTCGGGCCTACCCGCTTGTGTCGCGTGCTCCAATCCTGCGTGGCATCGTCGCTCTGCGGATAGTTTGTTGTCGAGCGCCATTGGAAAATGGTATGGGCTCTTAAGGGTGCTGCCGGAGGCGCCGGCGTCGGCTTGCTTTCTGCTTGGGACGACGCCAGCTCCGTTCTGACCCTCAAGAACCAAAGCCGCCAGAACGAGGAAACTCCCCATGTTTAATATGATGGCCAAGCGTGGCCCGACGGCGCGTTTTTTCTCAGCGCCTCTCTCCGAGACAGATCCTGAAGTCTTCTCCGCCATCGAGAAAGAGCTCGGCCGTCAGCAAGACGAGATCGAGTTGATCGCATCGGAGAACATCGTTTCGCGCGCCGTGCTCGACGCGGCCGGCAGTGTGCTGACCAACAAGTATGCCGAAGGCTATCCGGGCAAGCGCTACTACGGCGGCTGCCAATTCGTGGATATCGCCGAGCAACTCGCGATCGATCGCGCCAAGAAGCTGTTCAACTGCGGCTTTGCCAACGTACAGCCGAACTCGGGCAGCCAGGCGAACCAGGGCGTGTTCAACGCGCTGATCAAGCCGGGCGATACGATCCTGGGCCTGTCGCTGGCAGCCGGTGGTCACCTGACGCATGGTTCGCCGGTGAACCAGTCCGGCAAGTGGTTCAAGCCCGTGTCGTACATGGTGCGTGAAGACAACCACCGCATCGACATGGACGAGGTGCGCAAGCTCGCCAAGGAACACAGCCCGAAGCTGATCATCGCCGGCGGCTCGGCCTATCCGCGCCAGATCGATTTTGCGGCGTTCCGCGCAATTGCCGATGAAATCGGCGCGTTCCTGATGGTCGACATGGCGCACTTCGCCGGTCTCGTCGCCGGTGGGCATCATCCCTCGCCGTTCCCGCACGCGCACGTCGTGACGACGACGACGCACAAGACGTTGCGCGGCCCGCGCGGCGGCATGATCCTGACGAACGACGAAGACATCGCCAAGAAGATCAACTCGGCGATTTTCCCAGGCATCCAGGGCGGTCCGCTGATGCATGCCATCGCCGGCAAGGCCGTGGCCTTCGGCGAGGCGCTGACGCCTGAGTTCAAGGTCTACACCAAGAACGTCATCGACAACGCCAAGGCGATGGGTGAAGTGCTCGTCAACGACGGTTTCGCGCTGGTTTCCGGCGGCACCGACACCCACTTGATCCTGGTGGACCTGCGTCCGAAGAACCTCACGGGCAACATCTCGGAGAAGGCGCTCGGGCGCGCGCACATCACCTGCAACAAGAACGGCGTGCCGTTCGATCCGGCCAAGCCGATGGTGACGTCGGGTATTCGCCTCGGCGCACCGGCCGGCACGACGCGCGGCTTCGGCGTTGCCGAATTCCGCGATGTCGGCCGTATGGTGGCCGAAGTGCTGAATGGCCTGGCCAAGAACGGCGAAGACAACAACGGCGCCGTCGAAGCCAAGGTCAAGGCCGAGGCGACGGAGCTGTGCAAGCGCTTCCCGATCTACTCGTAAGCTTGCAGGGTCAGACCTCGGTCTGACCCTTTGCTGAACGATCGCGGGTGTTTTCGAGCGTTTAAAGGGGTCGAACCTTGGGTTCGACCCCTTTCCATTGATGACAGCGCCGAGAGGCCGGCGTGAAGTCTGGCGCCACACCTGCCCACGCTGCGTCATCCCCGGGCTTGTCCCGGGGATCCCGCGTGGAGCGGGACTGACACTCGCAAGTTGGCGCGACGACGGCTACAAGGACGCTTCAGACTCGCGGATGACTGGATCCCCGGAACAAGTCCGGGGATGACACCTGTTGAGGGGTCGTGCCCGGCCGTCGGAGCGCGGTGCTGTCAGACAGCAGGAGACCATCGATGCGCTGCCCTTACTGTTCGGGCGAGAATACGCAGGTGAAGGATAGCCGGCCGACGGAGGAGAATGCCTCCATCCGGCGGCGACGCGTGTGCCCGGACTGCGGGGGCCGCTTCACGACGTTCGAGCGCGTGCAGTTGCGCGAGCTGGTCGTGGTCAAGCGCTCCGGGCGCAAGGTTGCGTTCGATCGCGACAAGCTGTTGAAGTCGGTCGACGTGGCGCTGCGCAAGCGGCCGATCGACGGGGACCGGATCGAGCGCATGGTGTCGGGCATCGTGCGGCAGCTGGAGAGCTCCGGCGAGTCAGAGATCCAGTCGTCGATCATCGGCGAGTACGTGATGGAGGCCCTGCGCGGGGTCGATCCCGTTGCCTATGTGCGGTTTGCATCGGTCTATCGCGATTTTCGCGAGGCGGCGGACTTCCAGGAAGTGCTGGGAGAGATCGCGCGCGAGGACGAGGGCAACACGGTGGCGGCCGTCGCGGGCAACAAGCGGTGAGCGGGTGCTGCTGGGGATAGGATCGACGTGGCGGCTGATTTCGATCGAGACATGATGGGGATCGCGTTGCGTGTGGCGCGGCGCGGCCTCGGGCGCGTGTCGCCGAACCCGGCCGTGGGGGCCGTGATCGCGGATGAAGCGTCGGGAGAGGTCATTGCGCGGGGCTGGACGCAGCCCGGCGGGCGGCCGCATGCGGAAACGGAAGCGATCGCGCGAGCCGGGGCACGGGCACGCGGGGCGACGATGTACGTGACGCTGGAGCCATGCTCGCATCACGGCAAGACGGGGCCGTGCGCGAATGCCATCATCGATGCGGGATTGAAGCGCGTCGTGGTTGCGATCAGCGATCCGGACAAGCGCGTTGCCGGACGCGGACTGGACTTGATGCGCAAGGCGGGGATTGCCGTCGGGACCGGGCTGCTGGCCGACGAGGCGCACTGGCTGACGCTGGGTCATATCCTGCGTGTCGCGGAGCGGCGGCCGTTCGTGCAGGTGAAGCTGGCCCTGTCGGCCGACGGCGAGGTGCCACGCGGCGAGGCGGGCCAGCCGGCGTGGGTGACGAGCGCGGAGGCGCGGGCGCACGGGGCGATGTTGCGGGCGGAAGCCGATGCCATCCTGGTCGGCGCGCGCACGATTGCGGACGACGACCCGCAACTGACCTGCCGGCTGCCGGGGATGGCGGATCGTTCGCCGGTGCGGGTGGTGTTGAGTTCACGGATCGACGTGCCCACCGACGCCAAGGTTTTCGCGACGGCGCGCGATGTGCCGACTTGGGTCCTGACATCGGACGTCGCCGATCAGGCTGTTGTCGGACGGCTGCGAGCTTCGGGGGTGCTTGTGGTACCCGTGGCTCCGACTGCTCCGTTGGACGTTCGCGAAGCGCTGGGAGCCCTGGCGGACGAGGGCATCACGAGATTGCTGGTGGAAGGCGGCCCGCAGGTGTGGCGGACGTTTTCCGATGCGGGGGTGATCGACGAGGTTGTCGTTTATCAGGCGCAGGGGCCGAGGGCCGATGCGAGAAGTGCGGCTGGCGCATTCATCAACCTTGACGGTTTGTCGCCCACTTCCGAGCTAAAGCTTGCGCAGGACCGGGTGACCGTGTTCAGAGCTAGGCGGTAGGCGAAGTGGTGCAGGAACGAACTCGGCTGCTACAACGGGTGTAGTGGCGGAATCCGGTTCCTCCCCCCTGACGTCATCCCCGCGGAGGCGGGGACCTACGACACGTATCAGGAGATGAGACGCCAGGTGGTTGCTCGACGCTTCTCAGTTGCCGCTAGCGTGGATGATGCTCAGACGTGTCGTGGATGGTCGCCTCCGCGACCATGACGTTCTTTAAAGTGGATCGAGGGCACAGTTGATTTCGGCCCTACACAAGAGTTGAGACGAGAGGCAACGTGTTCACGGGTATCATATCGGACGTCGGCAAGGTCGTGGAGCGGACCGGGGGACGCTATGCGATCCGCTGCGCGTATGATCCCGCGACGATCGCGCTGGGTGCGTCGATCGCGTGCGACGGGTGCTGCCTCACGGTGACGCGCGTGATGCCGGACGGCGCCGGCAGCGTCTTCACCGTCGATGTCTCGAACGAGACGCTATCGAAGACGACGCTGGGAGATTGGGCGCCCGGGACGGCGATTAACCTTGAGAGGGCGCTGCGGGCCGGGGACGAACTGGGTGGGCATGTCGTCTCGGGCCACGTGGATGGGGTGGCGCGCATCCTGTCGACCACGCCGGACGGCGAGAGCCTGCGGTTCAGCTTCGAGGTGCCGGACGACCTGGCGCGGTTCATCGCGCCAAAGGGGTCGGTGGCGCTGTCGGGAACGTCGCTGACGGTCAACGAGGCGGAGGGCCGCAGGTTCGGCATCAATCTCATTCCGCACACCTTGACGCAAACGACCTGGGGGCGCAAAACGCCGGGCGACCCAGTCAACATCGAGGTCGACGTGTTCGCGCGCTACGTGGCGCGCATGATGGAGTTTCCCAAGTGAGCCGAGGCCCGGGCATCGCGGTCTTTCAGGAGGGCAGGGGCTTCCTGTCTTCGACCGACGAGATCGTGGAAGATCTGCGCAACGGGCGCATGGTCGTGCTCGTCGACGCGGAGGATCGCGAGAACGAGGGCGACCTCGTCGCGGCAGCGCAGATGGCGACGCCCGATACGATCAACTTCATGGCCAAGCACGGGCGCGGGCTGATCTGCCTGACGCTGACGGAGGCGCGGGCCAGCGAGCTCAATCTCAAGGCGATGACGCGAACGAACGCATCGCGCAATCGGACGGCCTTCACGCAGTCGATCGAGGCCCGCGAGGGTATCTCGACCGGGATCTCGGCCGGTGATCGGGCACGCACCATCGCGACGGCGATCGACGCGTCGAAGAGCGCGGACGATATCGTTTCGCCCGGGCACGTGTTCCCGCTGGTGGCGCGCGAGGGCGGTGTGCTGATTCGCGCGGGGCATACGGAGGCGTCCGTCGATCTGGCACGCCTTGCCGGCCTGCAGCCGGCGGCGGTGATCTGCGAGATCATGAACGACGACGGCACGATGGCACGCATGCCGGACCTTGTGCCTTTTGCGCAGCGGCATGGGCTGAAGATCGGAACGATCGAGGACCTGATCGCCTACCGGCTGCGCAACGATACGCTGGTGCACCACGTGGCGCGGCGGCAGGTGGACAGCGCGCATGGCGGCACGTTCGACATGCACGTCTACGCCAAGACGATCGATGGCGCCGAACATCTGGCGCTCGTCAAAGGCGATGTGGCGAAGGGCGGCCCGGTTCTCGTGCGCGTGCACGCGGTCAATGCGCTGCAGGATCTGCTCGGCATCGGCGGGACGACTGACCGGGCGTCGCAGATCGGCAAGGCGATGCAGCTCATTGCGGATGAAGGGCGTGGCGTGATCGTGCTCATCCGGGATCTCGGCGTGCATACGATTTCGGATTGGGTAACGCTGCAAAAGCCGAACCTGTCGGAGACGAGCACGTCCAAGGGACGGGAACGGCGGCAGGTCGAGATCGGCGTCGGTTCGCAGATCCTGCGCGATCTGGGTGTCACGGACATGATCCTGCTGACGAACACGGATGCGCCGGTTTACGTCGGCGTGGAGGCTTTCGGGCTGCACATCGTCGGCACGCGCAGGATCGAGTAGCGATCATGGTCACAAAACCGCAGGACTCGACGTCCGCCGCACCCGCGGGCTCACCGTTTCAGTGCGCGGGGCGCGTGCTCATCATCGAGGCGCGCTTCTACGAGGACATCGGCGACGACCTGGCCGCGGGCGCCATCGAAGAGATCGAGGCCGCCGGCGGGACGTACGAACGGATCGCCGTGCCGGGTGCGCTGGAGATCCCGCAGGTTCTGGCGCAGGCGGCGGCGGCCGGGCATTTCGAAGGTGCCAATCCAGTGTACGCCGGGGCCGTCGCGCTCGGCTGCGTCATCCGCGGCGAGACGGGGCACTACGATATCGTCTGCAACAATGCCAATCACTGGCTGATGGACGTGGCGGTGCGCAGCAGTATCCCACTGGGCAATGCGATCCTGACCGTGGAGTCGATGGCGCAAGCCCAGGAGCGGGCACGTGGCGGGCGCAGCGGCAAGGGCGGCGATGCCGCGCGGGCGTGCCTGCGCATGATCGAGGTGAAGCAACAGTTGAGTGGCGAGAATGCTCGGAAGCCGGCATCTCGCGCAGCGGCGGGGGAATGACATGAAGGCTTCGAAAAAGAAACCGGCCGATCCCAACGTGCCGCGCCCGCGTACGGCAGCGCGCATGGCGTCGGTGCAGGCGTTGTATCAGATGGACCTGGCTGGCACCGACGTCAGCGAGGTGATCGACGAGTTCGTTTCCGTGCGATTTCGCGATGCGGTCGTTGGCGAAGACGAAGAGACGGGAGACGGTTTCGAGACCGCCGACGCCGTGTTTTTTGCCGACATTCTGAAGGGCGTTGTGCGGCGGCAGCGCGATATCGATCCGCTGGTGGATCAGCAGTTGGCGACAGGGTGGCGGCTGGTGCGCGTCGATTCCATTCTGCGCGCTATCCTGCGGGCGGGCGTGTTCGAGTTGATGGAACGGCCGGACGTGCCGGCGCGGGTGATCATCAACGAATACATCAACGTGGCGCACGCGTTCTTTTCTGAGGATGAGCCACGCGTGGTCAATGGCGTGCTGGACCGCATCGCGCATAAGCTGAGACCCGCGGAACTCAATCCGGGACAATGACGGAGGCCAGCTGTGGCCGATCGCGCCGTGTCGGAATCCGACATCATCGAACGTTACCTCCGGCCCCTTTCGGTCGGGTTTCCGGGTGCGTTCGGCCTCGTCGATGACTGTGCGGCCATCGCCGTGCCGGTGGGCGAAGAACTCGTCATGAGCATGGATGCTGTGGCGGCGGGCGTGCACTTTTTTGCAGACGACGATGCTGCCGACATCGCCTGGAAGGCGCTGGCGGTCAACGTATCGGATCTCGCTGCGAAAGGCGCTCGGCCGGTGGCCTATCTGATGTCGCTGGCGTTTCCGGAAGCGCCGCGCCACAGTTGGCTGGAGGGCTTCGCGCGCGGGCTTGCCGAGGCGCAGGCGAAGTTCGGTATCGTGCTGGCGGGTGGCGATACCGATCGCCGACCCGGACCGCTGGCCATCACCATCACGGCCATGGGGACGACGGCTGCGGGCCGCAACCTGCTGCGCAGCGATGCGCATGCGGGAGACGTGTTGTTCGTGTCCGGCACGCTGGGCGATAGCGCGCTTGGACTGAAGGTGCGCCAGGATCCGGCGCAAGCCGACGTGTGGGGATTGTCAGCAGACCGGGCGGCGGGCCTGGTCGCAGCCTATCTGAGGCCTCAGCCGCGGCTGGGTCTGGGGCCGGCCCTGCGGCAGTATGCTTCGGCGGCGATGGATATCTCGGACGGCCTGGCCAAGGATCTCGGCCGCTTGTGCCGCGCAAGCTCCGTCGGCACGGCGATTGCGGTGCCGGCTCTGCCGCTGTCACCAGCGGCGGCCGCGGTGGTGCGCAGCGATCCGAAGTCCTGGACGACGATCATCGGCGGCGGGGACGACTATGAGATCCTGGCCGCGGTACCATCCACCCTCGCTGCGGACTTCAGGGCCGAGGCGGCGGAGGGCGGTGTCAAGGTGACGGAGATCGGGGTCCTCGACGACGGGGATGGCGTGCTGTTTGTGGCCGTGGACGGCAGTCCGATGGTCGTCCGGGATCCTGGCTGGGATCACTTCGCCGCGTGAGCGTGACTGATATGCCAATTTGCTAGTGCACAATAGTCACGACCTCGGATAGACGCCTACACGTACGGATTATGAGGCGGCGGCGTCTTGCTTTGGCCATATCCGTAAAGCCTTAGGTGCATCAAAGGCCTCGCGCTGGCGTGGCCGCAATTGAACTGGACGCCGTGCCGGCGGTGACGAAAGCAGGAAGAGTAATGGGGATCGAGGGCCTGGAGCCGGCTGCGGGACGACCGTTCACAATCGAGCGGCGATCGCATTCTGTCATCGGCTGGGTGCTGACGGTTCTGACGGTCGGCGTGATCTGCCTGACTGGTCCGGTGCGTGCGCAAGCCGCCGAAGAGTGGTGGCAGGGCTTCGGCTTCGGTTATTCCGATACGTCAAAGGAAGGCGACAAGCCGGAGAAGGAGGTCGAACCGCAGAACGATTTGCGGACCGACGGCATGCCTTGGCGCAGCGACGAGATGCTGATCGCCATCGACAAGGCCATGGGCGTCTACCAGCGGATCGTCAGCGCGGGCGGCTGGCCGCAGATCCCGGGCAACCGCAGCATGCGGCCCAATGACGACGACGAGCGCGTGCCGGCGTTGCGCAAGCGGCTCGCGGTCACAGGCGATATGCGTGGCGGCTACACCGAAAGTTACAGCTACGATTCAGACGTGGTGGAAGGCGTGCGGCGCTTCCAGGCGCGGCACGGGCTGCGTGAAAGCGGCCGTGTCGATCGGCCGACGCTGGCGGCCTTGAATGTTTCGGCACAGGAGCGGCTCGACCAGTTGCGCCTCAACTATCAGCGGGTGTCGGATCTGCTGAAGCAGCAGGTGGAGCAACGCTACGTCCTCGTCAACATTCCCGCTTTCCAACTGGAAGCGGTCGACAACTTCAATGTCGAGCAACGCCATCGCGTGATCGTGGGCCGTCCCGGGCGCGATTCGCCGACGCTGCGCGCGTCGATCAAGGCGATGAACTTCTTTCCGTACTGGCGCGTGCCGGACAGCGTGGCGAAGCTGGACCTCATTCCGAAGTTGCAGAAGGAGCCGCAGTATCTGGCCCAGGAGAAGATCCGGGTGTTCCAGGATAACTTCAACGGACTGGAACTCGATCCGTCCCAGATCGACTGGACGCAGGCCGACTACCAGAAGATCAAGTTCAAGCAGGATCCCGGAGAGCAGAACGCCCTCGGCCTGGTGCGCCTCGACATGCCGAACTCCGAAGGCGTCTATATGCACGATACGCCGATGAAGCCGCTGTTCGCGCAGGCCTCGCGGCCGTTCAGTGCGGGCTGCGTGCGCGTCCAGGGGGTGTTCGAGCTGGCGGAATGGCTTGCGCGCTATGAACCGGGCTGGGAGCAGCCGGGACGGGTGCAAGAGGTGCTGTCGCAGGGCCAGGCCCTCGACGTCAACCTGGGCCGGCCTGTGACCGTATTCTTTACGTACATTACCGCCTGGGCCAGCCAGGACGGGCGCGCTCAATTTCGCGCCGACATCTACAATCGTGACGGGCACCAGGCGTTGTCGGAAGTCGCCGATCCCGAGGCGCCGCCTCCGAGCGCCGGTCTGGCGCCCTGATCAGAATTACAGGAGCATGGGCAGAGCGGCGGTCAGCTTCGTCCGCGAGCTCGAGATGATTGACCTCAAAAGAGGTAGGGGCACCGTTCGCGATCGCCATCTTCGGTGACGTACATGCCCGTCGCCGGATCGAACGAGCGGAATTCGGTCATGCAGCGGGTTTCCTCCTCGGATCGGGCGAAATCCTGCCCGTCATCGGCGCGACGGTCGTCGTCGTCGCGGTTCGCATCCGCGCGCTCGGCATCGGCGGCTTGCGCATCATCATCATCGGCGGCATCAGCGTTGTCATTCGGCACGGCATCATCATCGTTGATGCTGCGGCTCGTCGAATATGTGCTGTCGCCGTCGGTGCTTTGCGCCTGCGCGGGTGCGACGAAGACGACACCCGCAATGAGCGCCGCGGCTAAGCCTAAGAGGTGGATCGGCAGCTTGTAGCTCATTACGGGTGTCTCCTCAGTTCCAATCGCCCGCCGTCAGTGGCGATGGCGGCGATGATGATGACGATGGCGGTGCTTCGGTCCGATGATGATGCTCACGCCCGGAACCCAGATACGGCGCCAGCCGCAGCGGCCGCGGTGACAATGGCGCCGCCGCTGCCAGCCGACCTGCGTGACCGAGCCATTCAGCGTCGCGGCGGCGCTGGCAGACGGATTGGCGGCCGCCGACAGTGGTGCCGCGGCGGCGGGGCCGGCAAGCGCAAACGCGCAGACAGCCAATGCTGCTGCGATCGAACCTGTCTTCAACATGCAGGAATTCTCCCTTGGATGATTTGCAGGCCATTAACGCGACACGGAGGACTACGGTTCCTTGTGAAGCATCCGAGGCTAAGACTTGGCAAATCATGGGGATTTTTGGCCGATTTCTGGCAGGCGTCCGACAGTTTCCTGGAGGCTCGGTAAATATTGCGACAAATTTCGCGCGAGGCTGCAACTTTGCCACGCCTTCAGTAACATTGTCCTATCCTCGGCCGAAGCTAATCTAACATGATGTGACCGCAGGATTCGAGCGCTCGGGACCCCGATGAGAGTTCTAACCGCATTGGTTTCGATGGTTGTGTGGGGGCTAGCGGCCATGCCGTCGACCGCTGCCGGGCCGTGGTCGCAAAGCAAAAGCCAACGTGTCGACGATATCGTTGCGCAATTTCTCGCCAGCCGGGAGCCGGCGCATCAGCCGCCGGCGCTGAGCGTCGGTGTGGGCGTCGGCGGTGAACTTGTCGTCGCCAAGGGATGGGGAAACGCGCAGCCCGGGGCGGTCGCCGATGCCGATACGCTGTATCAGATCGGCTCGCTCACCAAGCAGTTCACAGCGGCCGGCGTTTTGAAGCTGATCGAGCGCGATGCCGGTGCGGCCATGGCGTCAGAGCCGCTGACGCTGGACCGGCCGCTGCGACAGCTGTTCGACGGCGTGACAAACTGGGAAATGCCGGGCGCGCCGCCCATCACTGTGCGTTCGCTGCTGACGATGACGTCCAACCTTCCGAACTTCACTGCCGAGCCGCCGCCGGAAAGCGATCCTTGGGGCGCGATGCCGGCCAGCCGGTTGCTGGGTGAGGTGAAGAAGCTAGCGCCGACAGCGTGGCCGAACAGTTTCTCCTACTCCAACACCAGCTATTTCCTGCTGTCGGAAATCATCGAGATGCGCGCGGGCGGGCAGATGCCGGTCGACGGTGCCAGCCAGTATCGGGAGTTCCTGCGCTCCGAATTGTTCACGCCGGCGGGGATGGTTCACACCGGCTTTGCCAGCGAGTTGGAGGCGGAGGTTGCGACGCCGCACTACCGGCGGCATGCGCGGTTCGGCAAGCCGGACTGGTTCAAAGGCAGCGGAGATGTCGTCAGCAGCGTGCGCGACCTGTTTGCCTGGGATAAGGCGCTGATGGAGCAGCGCGTGGTTTCGCCGCGCGTGCGCGAGCTGATGTTCACACCGTCGGCGCCGATCACTCCGTCGCTCTCCTATGGCATGGGCTTCTATGTCGAGCGGGCGCCCGGGCTTGAAATCTATAGCCACTCTGGGACGGTGCCAGGATACACGGCCTTCAACGCAATCGTCGTGGAGAAGGGCAAGCCGGGGTGGATCGGGGTCACCATCCTGACGAATAGCGATGGTATCGAAGACCTGCAGCGTCTCGCTGACGCTATCGTCGTGGTTGCGCTAGAATGACGGTCGTGCGCCGACCGTGAAATCGCCGCACCCGGTGCGGCAGGGTAGTCAAACGGCAGAGACGGCCCAATATCAGCCTCGCCGAATGAACGTTCCAACAAAGAGCAATTCATGAGCGATAGCGAAGATAACCGGCTGTCGGCCAGGGCGGCGCGATATGTGCGCGTCGGCACGAACGTCGGTGCGGTGGCCGCGAAGGTCGCGGGCCAGCGGCTGTTCGGCGTCGAGGCCGATCGCGGCAAGGATGCCGCGGCTCTAGCTGCAGCACTCGGCGGGCTGAAGGGCCCAATCATGAAAGTGGCGCAGCTGATCTCGACCATTCCCGAGGCCGTGCCCGCGGAGTATGCGCGCGAGCTGGGGCAGCTCCAGGCGCATGCGCCGCCGATGGGTCCGGCGTTCGTGAAGCGGCGCATGGTTGCCGAACTCGGCCCCAACTGGGGGCAGAGGTTCCAGACGTTCGAGACCACGGCCGCTGCATCTGCGTCGCTTGGACAGGTGCATCGTGCCATCGCGCTGGATGGTGCGGCGCTGGCGGCAAAGCTGCAGTATCCCGACATGCAGTCGGCGGTGGAGGCAGACCTCAGTCAGTTGAAGCTGGTGTTTGCCGTGCACGCGCGCATGAACCCCGGTGTCGATACCAAGGAGATCTGGAAAGAGATCGCCGCGCGGCTGCGTGAGGAGCTCGACTACGAACTGGAAGCGCATCACACCACGCTCTACAGCGCGATCTTTGCCGGGGACGTTCGCATCCGCGTGCCCGAGGTGGCGCGCGAGCTGTCGACGAAGCGTCTGCTGGTCATGTCCTGGCTCGAGGGCAAGCCACTGCTGGCGTACAAGTCGCATCCGATCGAGGAGCGTAACGCGATCGCCCAGGCGATGTTTCGCGCCTGGTGGTTTCCGTTCAGCCATTTCGGCGTCATTCACGGCGATCCGCACCTGGGCAACTACTCGGTGTTTGCCAGGGACGGCAGCGCGGCGGGGATCAACCTGCTCGACTACGGCTGCATCCGCACGTTCCCGACGCAGTTCGTGCAGGGCGTCATCGACCTCTACACCGGGCTGTCGACGGGCAACCGCGATCTCGTGGTGCATGCTTATGAGACGTGGGGCTTCCGCGGGCTGTCCTCAGAGCTCATCGATGCCATGAATATCTGGGCGCGGTTCATCTACGGGCCGCTGCTCGACGATCGCGAGCGCACGATCGCGGAGGGGACGACGCCAGGCGAATACGGACGGCGCGAGGCCTTTACGGTGCACAAGGTGCTGCGGGAAAAGGGGCCGGTGACGGTGCCGCGCGAGTTCGTTTTCATGGACCGGGCGGCGATCGGGCTCGGCGGCGTGTTCCTGCATCTGGATGCGCGGCAGAACTGGTACAGGCTGTTCAACGAGACCATCGAAGGCTTCAAGCTGGATGTGGTGGAAGCGCGGCAGCGCGCGGCGTTCGGGGCCGCGCACGTGCCGCTTCCCCAGGCTGCAGCCTAGCTCACTCGCGTTTCAGCACGCGATCAACAAGGCGGTTGGCCCAGGTGCTGGACTTGAACGAGCGGCGCAGTTCATCGGGATCATAGACCGTTTCGACCCACTCAAAGAACGGCATTGGCGTGCGTGCGTTGTCGGCGATATAGCGCGCGAAGAAGTAATCGATGATGCCGGTGTTGGCCTGGGCGATATGGCCGTAGCGCAGCGACAGCTGGTCGATGGCGCGAGTCATGGGCACGCCGTCGTGCAGGTGACGGTAGAGTACGCTCATCAGGCCGACGCGGTCGGCGCCGGACTTGCAGTGCATCAGCACCGGGTATTCGATGGACCGGAAAACATCGCGAGCGCCGCGCAGCTCTTCCAGGGTCGGAGCGTTGCGGGACTTGACGCGAAAATCCACCAGCTTCAGTCCGGCGCGGCGGCAGGCCTCGCGCTCGTAGATGTAGGTGGCGATGTCGAACTGGCCGCGCAGATTGAGAATGGTGCGCACGCCTAATCGTCTGGCCGCGGCGATCTGGTGCGGTAGCGGTTGCGCGGCGCGCCAGACCTTGTCGGAGACCTTGTGGCGGTTGGGAAAAACGAGGCGGAAGACCAGATGGTCGAGCAGCAGCATCTCGCCGTAGTTCAACACCGGGGAAATGTGACGGCGGATCGATGCAGGTGTGCGCTCGGCGACTGAGGCGCGCATTTTTGCGACGGCCGCCCAAATCGCGCGTCGGGTCTTTTTTTTGGAGTTCACCGTGCGCAATTCGCTTCCCGTCGCGGAGCCGGGTTGTGGAGCCATGTGTCACATCCAAAGCGCGACGCGAGCGGGCGCCGTTCGAGAGCGATGTTGCGCTGCCGTGGCGCGTTTGCTTTCGCTAGATATTCGCTATAGGAACCAGACGCAAGGGTAACATCGGCGGCGGACACAGGGAGGCGTGACAAGCCCTGCATGGCATTGTCACCGCAGCATAAAACCAGACTCGCGATGGCCGCCGGGCGTTCGCTCGGTGGCTATATTGCGTGGGTCGACCGCACGTCCCGTGTCGTTTCGGAACCGCTCGATGCGCAGGCGGCGCTGCGGGCGGGACATCCCGGTATCATCGCCACCTGGCACGGCCAGTTCATGATGCTGGTGACGCAGTGGCCGAAGGAACTACGCGTCGGGGCCATGGTCGCGCGACACGGTGATGCCGAGCTGATCGGCAAAGCGCTGGGGCGATACAACGTCGAACTGATCCGCGGGGCGGGTGCAGGACAGCGCAAGAAGGATAGGGGAGGCGCACAGGCGCTGCGTGCCGCGGTCAAGACGCTGCAGTCGGGCGTGAGCTTCGTGATGACGGCCGACGTGCCACCCGGGCCGGCACGACGGTGCGGCGAGGGCATCATTCTTCTGGCGCGTCTTTCAGGGCGGCCGATCGTACCTGTGGGGGCTGCATCTTCGCGCTATCACGCGTTAAAGACATGGAGCCGCATGACGATCAACATGCCATACTCCACGATGGGATATGTGGTGGGATCGCCGATCTTCGTGCCGGCGGACGCGGACGCGCAACTCATGGAACGCAAACGCCTGGAAGTCGAGGCGAGCCTCAACGCGGCGATGAAGAAGGCGTACGCGCTGGCCGGAGCCGATCCGGCGCGTGCGACGCCGCCGGCGGCAGGCGGAGCAGGTGACAGCCGCGGCAAATTCAAGCTTGCCGTGTATCGCGCCGGGACGAGCATGATGCGGCCGCTGGCGCCGCTGCTGCTCGGCATCCGCGAACGCCAGGGCAAGGAAGACGCGCGGCGACGCGGCGAGCGTTTCGGGAGGGCCAATGCCGCTCGGCCGGAAGGGGGATTGGTCTGGGTGCATGCAGCGAGCGTCGGCGAGACCAACGCGGTGCTGCCGCTGATCCACCGGCTTGGACAGGATCGACCGGATCTGTCGTTCCTGCTCACGACGGGAACGGTGACGTCGGCGGGGCTGGCTGCACAAAGGTTGCCGGCGCGCGCGCTGCATCAGTATGTGCCCCTCGACGCGCCGGAGTACGTGCGCGCGTTCCTGGACCACTGGCAACCCAACCTGGCGATCTTCACGGAATCGGAGATCTGGCCGAACCTCATCATTGAGACGACGAAGCGCAATATTGCCATGGCGATGGTCAATGGCCGCATGTCGCAGCGAAGCTACAAACGCTGGCGCCGCAATGGAGGGTTCTCGCGGCCACTGTTTTCAAGCTTCGATCTCGTGATGGCGCAGAACGAACGCCTGGCGGAGCGCTTCGGCGACCTGGGTGCCGGACACGTCATCGCCGCAGGCAATCTGAAGATCGATTCTCCGCCGCCGCCAGCCGATGCGCTGGAATTGGAACGCTTGCAGGCGGCGCTGTCGGGACGGCCGGTGATGGTCGCGGCGAGCACGCACGAGGGCGAGGAGGCCGTGATCGCGGAAGCTCACCGGCGGCTGGCGCGCGAGGTTCCGGGTTTCTGCACTATTATCGCGCCACGGCATCCGGAACGCGGGACCGGTATCGGCGAGGCCCTGAAGGCGCAAGGCCTGTCGATCGCGCAACGCTCGACCGGAGCGCTGCCGACGGCGCGAACGGACATCTACATTGCCGATACGATCGGTGAACTCGGGACGCTTTACGCCTTGTCGCCGGTGTCCTTCATCGGCGGGTCGCTGATCGCGCATGGCGGACAGAATCCGATCGAGGCCATCCGCCATGGCAGCGCCGTCGTGACGGGGCCGCACTGGCACAATTTCAAGGATGCCTACGATACGCTGCTACGGCACAAGGGCGCCATCGAAGTGCATTCGGCCGACGAATTGGCTGTGCAGGTGGCGCGGATCATCAGGGACGAGGCGGAGCTGGCGACGATGAACGCCAAGGCTGACGCGGCGCTGCACGTGCTCGGCGGAGCGCTGGAAAAGACGCTGTCGGCGCTCGCAACGTTGTTGCCGGCTGCTCCGGGTATGCTCCGTGCCTCCTGACGAGCCGAGCTGGTGGTATGCGGCGGACGGCAGTGGCCGGCTGCAGCAGTCGCTGCTGGCGCCGGCGGCGTGGTTATACGGGCGGATGGCGCAGCGCCGTTTCGAGAAGAGCGTGGCCTATCAGTCGCGTCTGCCGCTGATCTGTGTCGGCAACTTTACCGCAGGCGGCACGGGCAAGACGCCGTTGACGCAGCTGATCGCGTCGCTGCTCAGCGCGAGAGGCGAGCGGCCGGTGGTGCTGTCGCGCGGGTACGGCGGGGCCATGCGGGGGCCGGTGCTGGTCGATCCAGGACGGCATCGTGCAGCGGAGGTCGGAGATGAACCGCTGCTGTTGGCGCAGTCCGTGCCCGTCGTCGTGTCGCGCGATCGCAGGGCCGGCGTGCAGATGATCGAAGCATCGACGATCGCTGCCGATGCCGTGATCATGGACGACGGATTGCAGAATCCATCGCTGAAGAAGGACCTGGTGATCGCCCTGGTCGACGGCGCGCGCGGCGTCGGGAACGGGGCCGTCATTCCATCGGGACCGCTGCGGGCACCGATCGAATTTCAACTCGGGCTTGCCGACGCCATCGTCGTCAACGGCCGCGGTACGGTCGAAGGCCGCGAGACGGCGGTGCTCGATCAACTGAAACGCAGATTTCCCGGGCCCGTGCTGGAGGCGCGGGTGGAAGCGGCGGAGGACAACGCGTGGCTGAGCGAGAGACCGGTGTTCGCCTATTCCGGAATCGGCAACCCGGGGCGATTTTTTGAAACACTGTCCGCGCTTGGGGCCGTGATCGCGGATACACGAACGTTCGGCGATCATCACCAGTTCAAGGAACGCGAAGCCGGTGACCTGATGGCGGCGGCCGATGCGATGGGCGCGCAGCTGGTGACGACGGAAAAGGACTGGGTGCGGCTGTCGCGGGAAGGTGGTGCGCTGGAGGCGCTGCAAGCGCGGTCGCGGGCACTGCCGATCCGGCTGGTGTTCGACGAGCAGGACACGACGCGCTTGGCGTCGCTGATCGATGCAGCCGTAAAAACCGGCGGCTATCGCCGTGGCGTTACTCAGCCCTGAGATTGCTGGCGGATGGCGGATAGGTAACGGTTGAGGGAGACCTCGGCCGAGGCATAAGCCTCCTGCAGGTCGACGCTCCAATAGCGCAGGTCGGGCAGCGGAATGCGTTCGCCGGTGACGGCGCAGCGCACGAAGTCTCCCGGCGACACTACCTCGAATTCGGCGTCGAGGTAGCGAACCTGAGCTTCCCCGCGGCTGCCGAACAATTTTTCGAACCGGTTCATGCCTGCTCCTGCGCGGCGGGGATGGTGGGGTAGGTGATCACGCATATGCTTTCTTGGCCAATTAATATGATCGCCGTCAAGGCGTCGGGGAAGAGGCGTGGTTAAGCTTCGGTGAGCCACGGCGACGCAGGCATATCGCATGAGTGGTCAGAAAAGAGAGCCCTGATCGTTAGGGCCGGACCGCCGCTTGGGTGGCGCTGGCCGGGTTGAGGGTGACGATGGTGTCGGCGGCTCCGAGGCTGGCGGCGAGGCGTCAACGCCGGTTTCCAATACTTCGGCGGCAATGCGTCCGTCGCCGAATTCCAGGTTCAGACGATCGCCTGGCGCAATTCCGGCGACTTGGCGCACCATGACGCCGGCGGCGTTGCGAACGACGGCGTAGCCTCGATTGAGAATGCTGCGATAGCTCAGCGACGATAGCATCTGGGCGGAGCCGTCCAGCGCGCGGCGGCGCTGGGTGACGCTATTCAGGAGTGCGCGGGCGGCACGCTTTTCCAGCGTGGCGAGGCGCTCGTCGAAGCGGTCGATGCGCACTTGGATGGGGCGCGGCGTCAGACGGCCGGCGAGGCGCTCGAAGCGGGCGCGCCTTGCCGACGTGCCGCGTGACAGGGCTTCGGCGCTGCGACGCGCGGCGCGATCCAGTCGATCCTGGCTGCGTGCGAGACGCGTTTCGAGCAGGCGTGGATGCAGGCGGGACGCCAGCCTGGCGTGGCGCAGGGTGTGAGCGCGTGCGTTCGACAGCAGAGCCAGACCCAAGCGCTTGTCACAGGCATCGAAACGCTGGCGAGGGAGGGCGAGCAGGCCTTCGCGGCTGGGCAATCCGCGCGCGGAGGCCTTGAGATGCGTGCGCTGGGCATCAACGTAGCGGCGCATGGCGATGGCCAGGCGCAAGGCGCACTTGGCGGTATTCTCGCTGAGGTCGGCGTGCTTGGGCACGGCCCACTCTGCGGCCTTGGTCGGGGTCGGCGCGCGGGCGTCGGCGACCAGGTCGATCAGGGTCCAGTCCGTCTCGTGGCCGACGGCGGAGATGAGCGGGATGCGGCTTTCGGCGGTGGCGCGAACCACAATCTCTTCGTTGAAACCCCAGAGATCTTCCAGGCTGCCGCCGCCGCGGGCAACGATGATGACGTCGGGACGGGGTACCTTCCCGCCTGGCTGGATGGCGTTGAAGCCGTTGATCGCGGCGGCGATTTCGGCGGCGCTGCCGTCGCCCTGAACGCGTACGGGCCAGACGACGACGTGGGTGGGGAAGCGTTCCTCGAAGCCGTGCAGCATGTCGCGGATGACGGCGCCGGTGGGAGAGGTGACGATGCCGACGACGCGCGGCAGAAACGGACGGGGCTTCTTGCGGGTGTCGTCGAA
Organism: Hyphomicrobiaceae bacterium; assembly: GCA_965279065.1. Taxonomy (GTDB): domain Bacteria; phylum Pseudomonadota; class Alphaproteobacteria; order Rhizobiales; family Hyphomicrobiaceae; genus JAKAXS01. The sequence goes on along the minus strand of OZ257134.1, from coordinate 2,626,211 downwards.
CAGGCCCTCCGCCGCGAATTTCTTCTTGCGCTCCTCAAGTAGTGCCATCAAGGCGCCGATGCCGGCGGGCTCCAGGGTCTCGACGACGATCTGATATTTCGATGAGCCGGGGAACGTGGTGATGCGGCCGAGAGCGATGACTTCCATGCCCTCTTCCGGCTTTATCTTCAGGCGTGCAAAGGCCGTGCGCCAGATGACGGCCTCGATCTTGGCCTTGTCGTCCTTCAATGCGAAATAGCTGTGGCCGGACGCGTGCGGGCCACGATAGCCCGAGATCTCGCCGCGCAGGCGCACATAGGCAAAGCCATCCTCTAACGTGCGCTTGATGGCGTTGGAAAGATCCGAGACCGAGTATTCGGCCACGTTGCCTGCCGAGCGCGCGGAAGTTGCTGGCGTGTCGGCCAAGAATCGATCCTCGATGTTGGTTCAGGCGTTGGAGTGATGGTACACAAAGGCAGCCGGCAGAGGCCATAGCATGGCAGCACGGTCAAAGCGGGGAAGGCACTTAGGTTATGAACGTGTTGTTGATCGGATCGGGCGGCCGTGAGCACGCGCTTGCGTGGGCAATCTCGGGCAGTTCGTTGCTGACAAAGCTCTACTGTGCGCCGGGTAATGCCGGCATCGCGGACGTCGCGGATTGCGTCAGTCTGGACGCGACCGACCACCAAGCCGTGGTTTCCTTCTGTCGCGAGAGGGCGATCGATTTCGTGATTATCGGGCCGGAAGCGCCGCTCGTGGCCGGGCTGGCCGATGAGCTGGCTGCGGCGGGGATCAAGCACTTCGGGCCGTCGCGGGCGGCTGCGCAACTGGAAGGGTCGAAAGGCTTCACCAAGGATCTGTGCGCGGAGTTCAAGATCCCGACAGCCGCTTATGCGCGCTTCGACAATCGTGCCGCGGCGCAAACGTACCTCGCCGGGCAGCCTCTGCCGATCGTCGTCAAGGCCGATGGGCTGGCGGCCGGCAAGGGGGTGATCATCGCGGAAACGCTGGAGGAGGCCATCGCGGCGGTCGACGCGTGCTTCTCTGGTGCCTTCGGCGAGGCGGGCACAGAGGTGGTGATCGAGGAGTTCCTGATCGGCGAGGAAGCGAGCTTCTTCGCACTCGTCGACGGCAGCTATTCGCTGCCGCTCGTGGCGGCGCAAGATCACAAGCGAGTCGGCGAGGGAGACACCGGCGCCAATACGGGCGGCATGGGGGCCTATTCGCCGGCGCCGGTCGTGACGCCGGAAGTCGAACGCATGGTCATGACGGAGATCATCCGGCCGACCGTTGCGGGCATGAAGCAACGCGGCATGCCTTTCAAGGGCGTGCTGTTCGCCGGGCTCATGATCGGCCCGCAGGGACCGAAGCTGATCGAATACAACGTGCGCTTCGGCGATCCGGAAACGCAGGTGCTGATGATGCGGCTGAAGTCGGACCTGCTTGCCGCGCTGCTGGCGACGGCCGACGGCGTGCTGAAGGACTTCGACTTGCGGTGGTATTCGGATGCGGCGCTGACCGTCGTGATGGCGGCCAACGGTTATCCGGGCCAACCGGAGAAGGGCACGGAAATCGCGGGACTGGATGAGGCGAAGGCCGTCGAGGGGGTCGAAGTGTTCCATGCCGGAACGCGACGCGACGGGAACCGCATCGTGGCGGACGGGGGGCGCGTGCTCAACGTCACAGCGCGCGGCAAGACCGTGGCGGAGGCGCAGGCGCGTGCCTACGAGGCGGTGAGCAAGATCGACTGGCCAGGCGGCTTCTATCGCCGCGATATCGGCTGGCGCGCGTTGGAGCGGGGCTAGGTTCGCGGAAGCGCTCTTCCTTGTTGCGCTTCTTATCGGAAAACCGCTTCACACTTTTCCGGAAGCGCTCGGGCGCGCGGTATCCGCCCAGTCGAGCCAGAGGCGCACGCGGGCTTCGGGATGTGGCGCGGTCACGAAATCGGTGATGACGGCGACGCTATCGGCGCCGGCGGCGAGGACGCCGGGGGCGCGTTCGGGCGTGATGCCGCCGATGGCGATCAAGGGGATTGTCCCGACCCGTGCCTTCCACGACGTGACGCGCTCCAGGCCCTGCGGCGCCCATTTCATGGCCTTGAGCCTGGTCTCGTAGATCGGGCCGAGGGCGACGTAGTCCGGTTTGGCGGAGAGAGCGGTTTCCAGTTCGGCCTCATCGTGCGTGGATATGCCCAGCTTGAGGCCGGCGGCTCTGATCGCGTCCAGGTTGGCTGCGGCGAGGTCCTCTTGGCCAAGATGGATGTAGTCGGCGCCTTCGGCAATCGCCTGGCGCCAGTAATCGTTGACGATGAGCTGGCAGTTCGAACCCTGCGTCAGGGTCACGGCGCGGCGGATCTGGTTTGTGATCGTCTCGTCGTCGGCGTCCTTCAGGCGCAGTTGGAGGGTGCGCGGTCCAAGGGGCAGCAGGCGTTCGAGCCACGTGATATCGGGCACGATTGGATAGAACACGTCGGGTTGTTGGTTGGGGTTCGGCATCACGTCTAACCGCTGCGCGGAGGGAGATCAAAAAACGGTGTGCCGGCGACGGGCGTCGAGGGCTGGGCCATGTCGCGCGGCTCCATAAGGCCGGCTTCGTAGGCGGTGCGCCCGGCATCGATGGCGGCAGCGAACGCGGCGGCCATGCGGATGGGATCGCCGGCTTTGGCGACGGCGGTGTTCAGCAGCACGGCGTCATAGCCCATCTCCATCGCCGCCGACGCATGCGAGGGGGCGCCGACGCCGGCATCGATGACGAGAGGCACAGAGGGGAAATAGGCGCGCATCGTGCGCAGGCCGTAGGGATTGGCCAGACCGCGACCGGAACCGATGGGCGCGCCCCAGGGCATTAGAATTTCGCAACCAGCGGCGAGCAGGCGATCGGCGGCGCCGAGGTCTTCGGTGGTGTAGGGAAATACCTTGAAGCCGTCGCGCGTGAGGATGTCGGCCGCCTCGACGAGGCCGAACAAATCCGGCTGGAGTGTGTCGTCGTTGGCGATGACTTCGAGTTTGATCCAATCGGTGTCGAGGAGTTCGCGGGCCATCTGCGCCGTGGCGACGGCTTCCTTGGCGGTGCGGCAGCCCGCGGTGTTCGGCAGGACGTGGACGTTCAAGGCACGGATCAGCTCGAGGAAGCGCTCGCCCGTGCGGCCACGGGCCTGCTCGCGTCGCAGGGACACGGTGACGATGCCGGCGCGCGATACCGCCACTGCCTCGCTCATGATCTGGGGCGAGGGATACTGCGCGGTGCCCAGCAAGAGACGGGACGGCAGGGCGGTGCCGTATGCGGTGAAGGGCTGCGGGGGCATGTCAGGCCGGCGGGTGGGTGCGTTCATGGCGTCGTCCTAGCCGCCCTGGCGGGCGGAGACCACTTCGATGTGATCGCCTTCGGCCAGCGGTTGCGTGGCGCGGCTGCGGGCGGAAACGAACGTGCCGTTCACCGCAGTTGCGACTTTGACGTCCGCAAAGCCCTTCTCCTGCAGCAGGTCGGCCAGCGTTGTCGCGGCGGTTTGAGCGTCTTCGCCGTTGAGGCGAATACGGCGTGTGCCGGGCGTAACTGTCGCTGTGGCGGTTAGCATTAAGAACTCCTTCCAGCATTGAATAAGCGCTTCGGCCCTGCCTGCACAACGTGGCATGCCACGAAAAATCTGCGCAGGGCTTATTGAACGGTATTCAATTCGTTCTATCTCTATTGAACAGTGTTCGATTTTGGCGGTGCCTTCATGGGTTCAGTTTCCGTATTACGTTTTCGCAGCCGTTTGGCCCTTATACGCCGTAGCTGTCGTCGCGCGGTCGACGTTGCACTGCTTGGTACGGTGGCCAAGGGATGTGTTGCCAGCTGGGAGGGGGAGGCGGCCCTCGTGATGTGGCGAGGGCGGCCGCCGGACTGGCGAAGGGCTCAGCCGGCCAGCCGTTGAGGTGCCGACGCGGGCCTGTGGAGAAGCACGCTAACGCTCATTTCAACAGGCCGTTCTATAGCCATGATCAGTCCATTAGTGTCGGCAACTGACACAGGCCGGATGGTCCGCTTTCACATACAATTTTGTGGTGCCCATGTTCACGTCGCTGATGACCTCCAGGCGTTTTGCTCCCCTGTTCTGGACCCAGTTTCTATCCGCGCTGAACGACAACTTCGTCAAGAACGCGCTGGTCATCCTGATCCTGTTCCAGCTCGGCACTGAGCAGAGTGGCACCCTGGTTGCGTTGGCCGGTGCCGTGCTGGTGGCGCCGTTCTTCATCTTTTCGGGGATCGGCGGCGAGTTCGCCGACCGCTACGACAAGGCGGAGATGGCGGAGCTGCTCAAACGCTTCGAGATCCCTGTCGCGATCGTCTCGGCGACCGGCTTCATCATGCACTCGGTGCCGATCCTGTTCGTCGCGCTGGGGCTCTACGGCACGATCGCGGCACTGTTCGGGCCGATCAAGTACGGCATCCTTCCGGTTCACCTGACGAAGGCCGAGCTGCCAGCCGGCAACGCGCTGGTGGAGAGCGCGACGTTTGCGGCGATCCTGCTGGGCACGATCGCCGGCGGCATGCTGGCGGGCGAGGGTGTCGGCAACCAGGTGCTCGCAGGGCTCGTCATCGTCATGGCCGTGGCCTGCTGGCTCATCTCGCGGTTCATTCCCAAGACGGGCGATGCGGCACCGGATCTGGTGATCGACACCAATCCATGGAGCTCGACGGTGGCGCTGCTGCGCGATCTGCGCGGTGACCGGCGATTGTGGGTGGGTGGTCTCATCACGGCGTGGTTCTGGCTCGTGGGTGCGGTGGCAATGTCGCTGCTGCCGCCGCTGTTCAAGGACGGCATCGGTGCCGGGCAGGGCGTGGTGACGCTCGCGCTTGTGGTGTTCACCGTCGGCATCGCCGTCGGGTCGATCATGGCGGCGCGTGCCAGCCGCACGCGGCCCAATCTGGCGCTCGTGCCGGTCGGCGCGGCATTGATGGGGTTGTTCTGTTTCGATCTGGCGATGGCGGTGTCAGGCATCGCGCACGCGGCCGAGCCGATGACCGTCGGCGCTTATCTCGCGAACGTCTCGGGCTGGCGGGTGCTGATCGATTTCCTCGGCCTGTCGGTGGCCGGCGGCCTGTACATCGTGCCTTCGTTCGCGGCGGTGCAGATGTGGGCGCCTGAAGGCGCGCGGGCGCGGGTGATCGCGGGTTGCAACGTGCTGTCGGCCGCGTTCATGACCGTCGCGAGTGTCATCGCAGGTGCGGCGCTGGGCCTGCACGTCCCGTTCTGGGTCCTGTTCACGGTGCTGGGCATCGGCAATCTCGTGGCCGCCGGTCTCATCCTGCGGGCCTGGGGGCGCGAGGGTTTGCAAGACCTCGGCATGTTCTTGTTCAACACCTTTCTCGGCCTGGAGGTGAAGGGCCGCGAGAACCTGCCGGCGCTGGGGCAGCGGGCGATCATTGCGCCGAACCACGTCAGCCTGCTGGACGCGGCGGTGATGTATTCGATCCTGCCGTCACACACGTCATTCGCAATCGACACGGTGATGGCCCAGCAACCTTGGGTGAAGCCGTTCCTGAAGCTGGTGAAGGCGCAGGCGATCGACCCGACAAAGCCGATCGGCACGCGCAGCCTGATCAATTCGGTGAAGGACGGCGAGACGCTGGTGATCTTCCCCGAGGGACGGCTCACCGTTACGGGCGGTCTGATGAAGGTCTACGACGGTACGGCGATGATCGCCGACAAGGCGGATGCCGTGATCGTGCCGGTGCGTATCGATGGTCTGGAGCGTTCGTACTTCGGCTACCTCAGCTCCAGCCAGACCAAACGCTCGCTGTTTCCGAAAACGACGGTGACGATCCTGCCGCCGGTGAAGCTCGAGATCGATCCGGCGTTGAAAGGCAAGGCGCGGCGACAGGCGGCAGGCGCCGAGCTGCAGGACATCATGGTCGACACGGCGGTGATGACGGCGCCAATCGAGCAATCGATCTTCGAAGCGCTGGCGCTGGCGAAGGCGACGCGCGATACGGGCAAGACGGCGGTCGAGGATCCGCTCGGCACCAAGCTCAGCTATCGCAAGCTGATCGTTAGTTCGCAGGTGCTGGGACGCAAGCTGGAGCGCTATGCCGGCATCGGCAGCGCGATCGGCGTGATGCTGCCGAACTCGGCCGGCGTGGCCGTGACGTTCTTCGCTCTGCAGAGCATCGGCCGCGTGCCGGCGATGCTGAACTTCACGGCGGGTGCGGCAAACATCGAGGCGGCGTGCCGCGCGGCGAAGGTCAATGTCATCCTGACGTCGCGGGCCTTCATCGAAAAAGCGCGGCTTGCAGATGTGGTGACGCGCCTCGATGAGACGTGTCTCGTGGTCTATCTGGAAGACATCAAGGCCGAGATTACCTTCGCGGACAAGCTGGCGGGTCTGAATGCGGGCTCGGCGCCCCAGGTGAAGCGGCGTGCGGACGACCCGGCGGCAATCCTGTTCACGTCGGGTTCGGAGGGGTCGCCGAAGGGGGTGGTGCTGTCGCACCGCAATCTGCTGGCCAACTGCATGCAGAGCCTGCACCGCGTGGCCGTGAACGGCGACGACAAGGTGTTCAACGTGCTGCCCGTGTTCCACTCGTTCGGGCTGACGGCCGGGCTGCTGATGCCGCTGGTCGGCGGCGTGCCGGTGTATCTCTATCCGACGCCGCTGCACTATCGCATCGTGCCGGAACTGGTCTACGGCTCGAACGCGACGATCCTGTTCGGCACCGACACGTTCCTCAACGGCTATGCACGCGTGGCGCACCCTTACGATTTTGCGCGGCTGCGCATGATCCTGGCGGGCGCGGAGCCGGTGAAGGAGCGCACGCGACAGATCTACATGGAAAAGTTCGGCGTGCGTATCCTGGAAGGCTATGGCGTCACCGAGACGGCGCCGGTGCTGGCCATCAACACGCCGCTCGCCAACAAGTCCGGCAGCGTCGGGCGGCTGGCACCGCTGATGCAGGCGAAGCTAGAGCCGGTGGCAGGCATCGAGGAGGGCGGCCGCCTGTTCGTGCGCGGGCCGAACGTGATGCTCGGCTATTATCGCGCGGAGAACCCGGGTGTGCTGGAGCCGCCGATTGGCGGCTGGCACGACACGGGCGACATCGTCACGATCGACAAGCAAGGCTTCATCTTCATCAAGGGGCGGGCTAAGCGCTTCGCCAAGATCGCGGGCGAGATGGTGTCGCTGGCCGCCGTCGAAGCGCTGGCGTCCGAGCTGTGGCCGGCAAAGCCGCTCGTGGTCGTCGCGCTGCCGGATGCGCGCAAGGGCGAACGGCTCGTGCTGCTGACCAGCGAGGCGGGGGCGACGCGGGACGCGTTCAGCCGTTTCGCCAAGGGCAAGGGTGCCACCGAGCTGATGGTGCCGGCGGACGTCTTCGTCGTGGACGGGGTGCCGCTGCTGGGCTCGGGCAAGGCGGATTACGTCGCGGCGCTGCAGTTGGCGAAGGACATCGCCGCGAGTAACCGGCCAAAGGCGCAACCGATCGTGGCGGCGGAATAGGGTTCGCGCCGGGTCAGCTCGACAGCGCCCTGCGCACGGCCTGCAGCACGTCGTCTGAAATCTTGTGGCCCTTGGTGGCGCGGGCAAGCACCTGTGCGCCGACCAGCATCGAGATGGCGGCAAGTGTGTCGTCGCGAGTCGGCGGCTTGTGGCGCGGGCGGGCCAGCAAGGACTGGCAGCGTGCGGTCATGGACTCGATGCCGGCGGCAAAGGCTGCACGGATAGGACTGTCCGGCTTTTCCTGAGCGATCTCGCCACCTAGGGCGGCCGCCGCGCATCCGAGGCCGGGCTTGTCGCGGTGCAAGCGTGCCGTGTAGGTCTTGATGAACTCCAACCGGGCAGCATCCCTGTCGGGATTGCGCCGTTCGATGTCGTCGTAGCGCGCGTGCATTTCGGTAAAGGCGCGTTCGCACGCGGCGGCGGCCAGCGCTTCCTTGCTGCTGAACTGACCGTAGAAGGCGCCATGCGTCAGGCCGGCCTCGGCCATGACGCCGGGGACGCTGACGCCGGCAATGCCGCGCTCGCGAAACAGCCTCGCGGCGGCATTGATGACGTCTTCCCGGTGCTGCTCGGCTTCCTTGCGGGTGACGCGCGGCATCTCGTTTCTCCTTGAAGCCACGGGGCGCACTGCGTGCGCCGCTCTGACGCGACTTGCGCAATTGCATTATGGTCATCATGTATTATGATGTCCATCATGAATAAGTTCACAGGAGCCAGACGATGTCTTCCCCATCTGACCCGATCGTGATCGCTTCGGCCGTACGCACGCCGCTTGGCAAATTCCAGGGAGAATTGAGCGGGCTTACGGCGCATGCGCTCGGTGCGCACGCGATCCGCGCCGCCCTGGCCCGTGCGTCGCTGGCGCCGGATCGGGTGGATGAAGTGTTGTTCGGCAATGTGCTTTCCGCAGGGCAGGGTCAGGCGCCGGCGCGTCAGGCGGCGCGCGGGGCGGGACTAGCCGATGCCGTGGGGGCGACGACGATCAACAAGGTCTGCGGCTCGGGCATGAAGGCCGCGATGTTGGCGCACGACCTGCTTACGGCTGGCTCGGCAGACATCATCGTGGCCGGCGGCATGGAGTCGATGTCGAATGCACCTTACCTGCTGGCGAAGGCGCGCAGCGGGTATCGCGTGGGACACGACCGCGTACTCGATCACATGCTGCTTGACGGCCTGGAGGACGCCTATGATGCCGGCCGGAGCATGGGTGATTTCGGCGAGGCGACGGCGGAGGCCTATCAGTTCACGCGCCAGGCGCAGGATGTTTATGCTGCCGAGACGCTGACGCGGGCGCGTGATGCCGTGCAGAGCGGGGCCTTCAAAGCGGAAATCGCGCCGGTCACGATCGCGATCAAAGGCGGGGAGAAGGTGATCGCCGACGATGAAATCCCAATGCGGGTTTCTCCCGACAAGGTGCCGTTGCTGAAGCCGGCGTTCCGTCCGGACGGCACGGTCACCGCGGCAAGCTCCTCGGCGAATGCGGATGGTGCGGCGGCGCTGGTGCTGACGCGGCGATCCGTCGCCGAGCGCGAACACTTGCCGATGCTGGCCGCGATCCGAGCGCACGCGACGCATAGCCAGGATCCGGCCTGGTTCACCACGGCGCCTATACCGGCTATCCGCAAGCTGCTGGCGAAGGCGGGCTGGGAGGTGGGTGAGGTGGATCTCTACGAGATCAACGAGGCGTTCGCAGTGGTGGCGATGGCGGCGCAGAAGGACCTCGGCATTGCGCGCGACAGGCTCAACGTCAACGGCGGGGCGTGTGCACTCGGGCATCCGATTGGGGCGACGGGCGCGCGCCTGATCGTGACGTTGCTGGGCGCGCTGGAGCGGCGCGGACTGGCGAAGGGTGTCGCGTCGGCCTGCATCGGCGGCGGGGAGGCGACGGCGATCGCGATCGAGCGGTTTGTGTGATCCAAGGACACGGCAGAGTTCTGAATATTAGGGAATTTTTCCCGGATTTTTCGGGAAAGCCTGCCGTGGCCAAGATCCTGAGGGTTCCGTAAGTTTATCAGGCTTGCAGCATGGATAGGGTGCTGGGCTTAGCCATCCTCCTTGGCGGCCCGGCACCCATTCGCTTTTCAGCGCCCATTGCTCCCCCTCTTCAACCGCCCCCGCCATAGGAATTTCCACTGCGGACGGCTATGTCTATGCCGCGACCGGCCGGGTGGCCGGCAACGAGGATGGCGGCATGGATATTCTGGCCTGGCTGTTGTGGCTGGTGGTCTCGGCACTGGGGCTGATCTGGACGATCGTTTGGTTCCTCATCAGCGGCTGGGTGTCGACGCTGCTGCAGATCGCCATCCTGGTCATCGTCATCTACTCGCTGAAATATGGATGGCAGCGGGCGCCGCACGAGATCTGGAAACGGTCGAGTTCGTTCGGGCGGTTCTTCTGGAACTGGGTGCGGGCGCGCGATCCCGGCAGTGAGCGGCCGGCGGTGGAAACACGCGAGGTCATCCGTGTCGTGCGGGGGCGGGAATTCGGGGACGTCAACGCGTCAACCCTGCTGACGGTCTTGATGGTGAGCGGCTTGATCGTACTGGGGTTGATGTGATGGGCGAGACAAGGGTGAGGTGGGCGCGCATTGACGATGAAGCCGTGTGGCGGGACTTGTGGGGACAATACGTCCGCTTCTACGAGTCCGAGGTTCCTGAAGCCGTCACGGCGCATACCTGGTCGCGCATCCTGGGGCAGGAGGAGGGTTTCATTGGCCGGGTGGCGGAGCGGGACGGCCGTGTCATCGGTTTTTCGGTGTCGATCGTGCATGGGCGCTCCTGGACGCGGGAGCCGGCCTGCTACCTGGAAGATCTATTCGTGGACCCCGCCGTACGCGGGTCGGGGGCCGGCCGGGCGCTGATCGAAGACCTGCTGGCGATGGGCCGCGAGCGCGGCTGGGCCCGAGTTTACTGGCACACACGGCAGTCGAATGCCGTTGCGCGGCGGCTTTACGACCGTTTTGTGCCCGCCGACGATTTCGTGCGCTACGCGGTAGCGGTCCTTTAAGAATGTTCGGGACACACCTGCGGCAAGTTGCGTTGCGGGCCGGGTGACGACAGAAGTCATACGGTGATATGGTTCGGCCTGTGTTGACGCAATCGCTGGGGTTTCCTAGCGTTTAGTGTCACGCGATTCTGATCGAGGCTTCACGTGCTGGCAGCACTGCGCACAAACAAGGGTTGGCCGAGGGCGATTGCTCTCGTGCTGCTGCTTGCGTTCAGCGCGGGTGTTCTGCACATGCACGCAAATGCTGCTTTTGCTTCGGCGGCAGTGGTTGTCTCCGATACGCAGGATGGGCACGGCCACGACCACGAGGGAGCGCCGGCTCCTGGTGTGACGTCACACTGCGCGTTCTGTGCTCTCGTTGCCGGCAAGTTCTATCTGTCCGCGGACATGCTGGAACTGCGCAAGGTCGAAGCCCGGCGGATCATGTTCCTGCCGGTGACAAGCCAGCTCTCCTCCCTTCCACCAAGCGACCTGTTCCGACCACCGATCGCGCTCCTCGGCTGAGCTGCGCTGCGCGATCCAGTCGCCTGCGCGTGCTTTGCCCCCGAGTGCAAGCGTGTGGTGATTGGAGCATGAGTCATGCCCCCCAAGCGGGTTTGTTCAATTCTGTTCAGCATCGTGCTGTCCGGTGTCCTCGTGGCGTCGCCGGCGCGTGCGCTGGATCTGCGCACAGCCATCGGCAAGGCCCTGGCGGCCGATCCGCGATTGCCGGCCGGCGATCTCGACGTCGAGGCGGCGCGCGGCGGTATCGATCAGGCCGGCAGGCGGCCCAATCCGGAAGCTGCGGTTGAGGTCGAGAACTTCGGCGGTAGCGGCGACTACAGCGGGTTCGACAGCGCCGAAGTCACGCTCGGCGTGCAGCAGAAATTCGAGCGCGGAGACAAGCGGGCGGCGCGTCTGGAAGCGGCGCGCGGCAAGGAAGACGTGGCGAACGCGGAAATCGCCATTCTGCGGCGCGAGATCATTGCGCAGACCAAAATCGACTACGTCCGCGTGCTGAGCGGGATGGCGACAGTCGAGACGCTGGCGCGATCGGTGAAGCGGCTCGAGGGCCTGGTGCCGCAACTGGAAAAACGCGTGGAAGCGGGTGGCTCGCTGAAGGCGGACCTGGCACGCGGCAGGCTTGCGGCGGGACGGGCGCGGGTGGCACTGGAAAAGTCGCGGATCGATCTCAAGGCTGCCAAGGAGCAACTGGTCGCGAACTGGTCGGGCTCGCTTGGCGAGGCGAAAGATGTTTCCGGCAAACTGCGTCACAACGGGCACAAGCCATTGGCGGTGGCCGAACTGCTGCCGTTGCTCGACCGGCACCCTGCGATCCTGAGCTGGAATGCCGTCTACGCCGAGCGTGCGGGCGAAGTCAGCGTGCAGCATTCGCTGGCGGTGCCGGATGTGACGCTGGGTGCCGGCGTGCGGCGCTTCAGCGAGCAGGACGATACGGCGTTCGTCATCACGGGCTCGATCCCGCTGCCGATCCACGATCGCAATCAGGGCAACATCCTGTCGTCGCAGGCACGGCTCGACAAGGTGCGCTTCGAACGGGAGGCGGCGCGACGCGCGCTGCAGCGGCGGCTGATCGAAGCGCATGGCGAGATGGAAGCGGAGTGCCTGGAATCGGAGCGGCTGTTCGAGGTCGTCGTACCGCAAGGAAGATTGGCGGCCGACGACGTGCAGAGCAGCTTCGACCAGGGCCGGCTGACGGTGAAGGACCTGCTCGACGGCTATGGCGCACAGCTGGACGTCGAAACACTGCAGATCGAGGCGGATACGCGCTGCCATACGGCGGCGGCGAAAGTTGAAACGCTGGTGGCGCGCAAGCCCTGGCAGACCGGCTGGGAGCCGGTGTCGGAAGGAAACGGCGAATGAGTACGGGTGTTGAGCTGCCGAAGGGTGGAATTTTGGGTCGGCTATCGCGCGGCGTGGCGATCATCGGCGTGCTAGCGGCGGGGGTGATCGCGGGTGCGGCCATTCTGGCGTACGAGCGCGAGGTGCCCGGAACCGCCCAGGCGCATGACGACAGCGGCGAGAAAAAGAAGGACGGCGGCCACGCGCACGAGGCGGGCGAGAAAAAAGACGCGGGCGGCCACGCGCACGAAGGGGAAGCCGCGGCCGATCACAAGCACGATGAGGCCGAAGGTGGGCATGCGCACGGCGACGAGGAGGAGGGGCATGGCAAAGCGGTCAAGTTCACCGCCAAGCAACGCGAGAATGCAAAGCTCGTGATCGAGACAGCAGGACCTGCCGCAATCAAACAGACCCTAATCTTGAACGGCATCATCCAGCCGAACGAAGAGAAGACCGTGGCGGTGCTGCCGCGCTTCGGCGGCATCGTGCGCAACATGGGCAAGCGTCTCGGCGACAGCGTCAAGAAGGGCGAGGTGGTCGCGCGCATCGAAAGCAACGAGAGCCTGACGCAGTATGAGATCCAGGCGCCGATGGACGGCACGGTCATCGAGCGCAGTGGGACGCTCGGGGAGTTTGCCGCGACCGACAAGCGGCTGATGGCGATCTCCGACCTCAGTACGGTCTGGGTGGATCTGCGCGTCTACAGCCAGGATTTCAGCAAACTCAAGGTGGGGCAGAAGGTCGACGTCGCGCTGCCGGGGCACGACGAGGTGCATTCCGCCAGCATCAGCTATCTGTCGCCGATCGGGGTGACCGACACGCAGAGCATGCTCGCACGCGCCGTGGTGGAGAATGGCGACGGTGGGTTCCTGCCGGGGCTGTTCGTCACTGGCCACGTGCTGCTTTCGGAGCAACCGGCGGCCGTCGCGGTGAAGCAGTCGGCGCTGCAGTATATCGACGGCAAACCCGTCGTGTTCATCGAAGACGAGAATGGGTTCGAGAAGCGCGATATCGCTTTGGGCGTCAAGGACGACACGATGATCGAGATCGTGTCCGGCGTTGCGGCCGGCGACAAGGTGGTGGTCGGCAACAGCTTCATCCTCAAGGCCGAGCTCGGCAAAGGTGAGGCCGAACATGTGCATTGAGCCCGCTTGCGCGTCCAGGGTTATGGAGCCGGTGTCATGCTAGATCGGCTCATCGGGTTTTCGGTGCTGCAGCGCTGGCTGGTGATGTTCGTGACGTTGGGCGTCGCGGCGCTCGGGGCCTACAACTATCTCAAGCTGCCGATCGACGCGGTGCCGGATATCACAAACGTCCAGGTGCAGATCAATGCCGTGGCGCCGGGGTACTCGCCGCTCGAGGTGGAGCAGCGGGTGACGTTTCCGGTGGAGACCGGGCTCGGTGGGCTACCACTGCTCAGCTACACGCGATCGCTGTCGCGTTACGGACTGAGCCAAGTCACGGTGGTCTTCGAGGATGGCACTGACATCTATTGGGCGCGGACGCTGGTCAACGAGCGGCTGGGGCAGGTCAAGGACCAACTGCCCGAGGGCATCGAACTGGCAATGGGTCCCATCGCGACGGGCCTCGGCGAGATCTTTTCGTATGTGGTCGAAGCCAAACCGGGTGCAGTAAAGCCGGAGGGTGGGGCGTACACGCCGACCGATCTGCGCACCTTGCACGACTGGGTGGTGAAGCCGCAGCTGCGCACGGTGCCGGGCGTCGTGGAGGTGAATGCCATCGGCGGCTTCGAGCGCCAGTTCCATGTGGTGCCGGAACCGGAACGGCTCAGCGCCTTCAACGTCAGCCTGGCCGAGCTCGTCACGGCGATCGAGCAGAACAACGGCAACAAGGGCGCAGGCTATATCGAGCGCAACGGCGAACAGTACCTCGTGCGCTCGCCGGGGCAGTTGGCGACCGGAGACGAGTTGCTGGACATCCAGCTTGGCTCGCATGACGGCGTGCCGGTGCGGGTGCGCGACGTGGCGCGCGTGGAAATCGGCCGCGAGCTGCGGACGGGGGCTGCAACCATCAACGGGCAGGAAACCGTGCTTGGCACGGCGATGATGTTGATCGGCGAGAACAGCCGCACCGTGTCACAACGCGTGGCGGCCAAGCTGGCGGAGATCCAGCGCAGCCTGCCCGACGGCATCGAGGTACAGACGGTCTATGACCGTACCAACCTGGTCAACCGCACGATCGAGACGGTGCAAAAAAACCTGTTCGAAGGCGCGGTGCTCGTCATCGTCGTACTGTTTCTGCTCTTGGGGAACATCCGGGCGGCGCTGATCGCGGCGTGCGTCATTCCCCTGTCGATGCTGGTGGCGATCACGGGCATGGTGGAGGCGAAGATCAGCGCCAATCTCATGAGCCTCGGCGCGATCGACTTCGGTATCATCGTCGACGGCGCGGTGATCATCGTCGAGAACTGCCTGCGGTTGCTGGGGCAGGAGCAGCACCGGTTGGGGCGCCTGCTGACGCGGCGAGAACGGTTCGCGACGGTGCTGGCGGCGACGAAGGAAGTGGTCACGCCGTCGGTGTTCGGCGCCTTCATCATCATGGTGGTGTACCTGCCGATCCTCACGCTGACCGGCGTGGAGGGCCGCATGTTCACGCCGATGGCTCTGACCGTTGTCATGGCGCTGGCGGGGGCCATGGTGCTGTCGATGACGTTCGTACCGGCGGCGATCGCGCTGTTCGTGACGGGACGCGTGGCCGAGACTGAGAGCTTCATCATCCGCGGGGCCAAAGCGGTCTACGAGCCGCTTTTGCGGCTGGCGGTCGCGCAGCGATCCGTAGTGGCGACGATCGCGGCCGTGCTGGTGGTGCTGGCGGGGCTCGGCGCGACCAAGCTCGGCACGGAATTCATTCCGAGTCTCGATGAGGGCGATGTGGCGCTGCATGCCATGCGCGTGCCGGGTACCAGCCTGACGCAATCAACGGAGATGCAGCAGGCGCTGGAGATGCGACTGACGCAGGTGCCGGAAGTGTCGTTGGTGTTCTCGAAAATCGGCACGCCCGAAATCGCCACGGACGCAATGCCGCCGAACGTGGCGGACACGTTCGTGATGCTGAAGCCGAAGGAGCAATGGCCCGATCCGGCGAAGACCAAGGCCGATGTCGTGGCGGACATCGAGGCGGCGACCGATGAGATGCCGGGCAACAACTACGAGTTCACGCAGCCGATCCAGATGCGCTTCAATGAACTGATCGCGGGCGTGCGCGCGGACATCGGCGTCAAGGTCTTCGGCGACGATCTCGATACGCTGGTGAGCGTGGCCAACCAGGTGTCGGTGGTGTTGAGCAAGGTGCCGGGTGCCGCCGACACGCGGGTGGAACAGGTGACCGGGCTGCCGATCCTGTCGATCACACCAAAGCGGGAGACAATCGCGCGGATGGGTTTGAGCGTCGCGGCCGTGCAGGAGGCGGTCGAGATCGCGGTCGGCGGCAAGGCTGCCGGTGCCATCTACGACGGCGACCGCAAGTTCGGCATCTTCGTGCGCCTGCCCGAGGAACGGCGCGCTGATATCGATACCCTGAAGCGACTGCCGATCTCGTTGCCGGAGGTGCATGCGGAAACGGAAACGAACGCAGCGGCCCAGTTGGCGCCGGCGGCGTCGGGGAAGATGCCGCGTGTCATACCGCTGAGCGAGGTGGCAACGGTGGCATTTGCGCCCGGTCCCAATCAGATCAGCCGGGAGAACGGCAAGCGGCGCGTCGTCGTGTCGGCGAACGTGCGCGGTCGGGATCTCGGCTCGTTCGTCGTCGAGGCGCAGGCTGCGGTCAACGGTTCGGTGAAGCTGCCGGCGGGCTATTGGCTGGGATGGGGCGGGCAGTTCGAGCAGCTGATGTCGGCGTCGCAGCGGCTTGCCATCGTCGTGCCGGTGGCGCTGGCGCTGATCTACTTCCTGCTGTTCACCAGTCTCGGTTCGGCCAAGGATGCCCTCATCGTCTTTTCCGGCGTGCCGCTGGCCTTGACGGGCGGCGTTCTGGCGCTGGCCTTACGCGGCATTCCGCTGTCCATCTCCGCGGGTGTCGGATTCATCGCGCTGTCGGGCGTGGCGGTCTTGAACGGTCTCGTCATCATCGCCTTCATCAACAATCTTCGGCGAGATGGGTTGGGCCTGGATCAGGCCATCCATGACGGCGCCATGCAGCGGCTGCGACCGGTGCTGATGACGGCGCTGGTCGCGTCACTGGGCTTCGTGCCGATGGCGATCGCGACGGGTGCCGGGGCGGAGGTGCAGCGGCCGCTGGCGACGGTCGTGATTGGTGGCATCGTGTCGTCGACCATCCTGACGCTGCTGGTGCTTCCGGCTCTCTACCGGATGTTCCACCGGGAAGCGGATGTCGGAGTCAACGACGAAGACTTGAGCCTGGAGCAATTGAATGGCGAGGGCCCGAGCGGCCTACAGGGCGCCGTGTAGTTGGCCACTAAACCCCTCCGCAGGCGCCAAAAATAGGCTAGGATCAGGCGGAGGGTGGAGCGGCCGCAGCGCTCCCCAGGGCAGGCGCGGGCGATGATCGACAAGTTGGAATTGCTGTTGGCGCTGGCGCGGGAACGTCACTTCGGCCGTGCAGCAGAGGTCTCGGGCGTGACGCAACCGACGTTGTCGTCGACGGTAAAAAGCCTGGAAGATCAATTCGGTATCCTGATCGTCGAGCGCGGGTCGCGGTTTCGCGGCTTTACGCCGGAGGGTGAACGCGTCCTGGAATGGGCGCGGCGGCTCGTCGGCGACAGCCGGACGATGAAGTCTGAAATCGAGGCGCTCAAGCACGGACTGTCAGGGCATTTGCGCATCGGCATCATTCCGACGGCGCTGCCGTTCCTGCCGTCGGTTTCGATCCCGTTCGGCAACAGGTTTACGGATGTCAGGCTAACGGTGCTGTCGCTGACGTCGGCGGCGATCCTGGACCGTCTGGCGGATCTGGAGTTGGATGTCGGCATCTCCTACATCGATGACGAGCCGATCGACCGATGCGTCGCGATCCCGCTCTATGAGGAGCAGTACACGGTCCTGGTCTCGCCCGATTCGCCACTGGCGAAGGCCAAGACGATGACCTGGACTCAGGCGGCACAGTTGCCGCTGTGCCTGCTGACACCGGACATGCAGAACCGCCGCATCGTCGACAGGCATCTGGAGGACGCGGGTGGGCGGCGAACACTCCGGCTTGAGTCGAATTCGATGCTGACGCTCTATGCCCATGTCCGGACGGGGAAATTCGCCAGCATCTTCTCGTCACGATTGGCCGAGACGCTGGACCCCAGAGGCCGCCTGCGGGCCATTCCTCTGACCGCGCCTTCCGTCACCCACAAAATTGGCTTGCTTATTTTGCGCCGTGAGCCACATTCACCCCTGGTAAATGCTTTTGTCTCAGAGGCAAAGCAGGCCGCGGCAACTCAGCTGGAACCTGCCTAACTTCGCAGACGTTCATCCGGCAGGGGTGGCGCTTTTTAAGTGGCTGTAATGTAACGCGTTTCTAGGATGTTTGCGTTTGCCTATCGTGGCACGGAAGAGCTTTATTGAAGTGCCGCCGGGAAAGGGCCATCTGTAGACGCAACAGCTAGATCAAAAACCGGGAGGTGGCGCGACATGGGGCGGGAACCATGGAGCGAGCCGCGTACGCGGCAAATCGTGTCTGAGCACATGGGTCTCGAGGGCCCACTGATGCCTATCCTCCACGCTTGCGTGGAGACGTTCGGCTACGTGCCGCAAGAGGCTGTTCCAGTCATTGCCAACGAGCTGAACCTGTCGCGTGCCGAAGTGCACGGCGTGGTGACGTTCTATCATGACTTCCGCCGCGAGCCGGCGGGCCAGCACGTGCTGAAGATGTGCCGCGCGGAAGCGTGCCAATCGATGGGCTGCGAGCCGCTGGTGAAGCGCGCCGAAGATCGACTGGGCATCAAGTGCGGCGAAACGAGTGCGGATGGCCGCATGACGCTGGAGCCGATATACTGCCTGGGCCTGTGTGCGACGGCGCCTTCGGCTATGCTTGATGGCAGGCTCGTCGGCCGGCTCAACGAGGCTAAGCTCGACCGGCTCCTGAAGGGAGCGGGCGCATGACGGTGAAGATCTACATTCCGAAAGACGCTGCCGCGATCGCCTGCGGCGCCGACGAGGTCGCGGCCGCGTTCAAGAAGACTGCCAAGAAGGCCGCCATCAAGATCGAGATCGTGCGCAACGGCTCGCGCGGCATGTTGTGGCTGGAGCCGCTGGTCGAGGTCGAGCACAATGGCGTCCGCTACGGCTTCGGTCCTGTCGGCGAAGAGGATGTACCGGACTTGGTGAAGGCCGGCATCCTTGGCGAAAAGGGGCCGAAGGGCATCAAGCACAAGCTCGCCGTTGGCCCTGTCGAAGACATTCCGTTTTTCAAGAAGCAGACGCGGCTGACCTTCGCGCGCTGTGGCCTGGCGGATCCGGTTTCGCTGGCGGACTACAAGCGGCTCGGTGGCTACAAGGGCCTGGAGAAGGCGCTCAAGCTGAAACCGATCGAGATTGTCGACGTCGTATCGAAGTCAGGGTTGCGGGGCCGCGGTGGCGCGGGCTTTCCGACCGGCATCAAGTGGAAGACGGTGCACGATACGCCGCCGCAGCAGAAGTACATCGTCTGCAACGCGGACGAGGGCGATAGCGGCACGTTTGCCGATCGCATGATCATGGAAGGCGATCCCTTCGTGCTCATCGAGGGCATGACGATCGCCGGCCTCGCTGTAGGCGCTACGCGCGGCTACATCTACCTGCGGTCGGAGTACCCTCACGCCGGTATCGCTCTCAATGCGGCGATCGCGGCGGCCAAGAAAGACGGCTACCTCGGCGACAACGTGCGCGGCTCCGGTCATGCGTTCGAGCTCCAGGTGCGGATGGGTGCAGGTGCCTACGTTTGCGGCGAGGAGACGTCGCTGCTGGAGAGCCTGGAAGGCAAGCGCGGACTGGTTCGCGCCAAGCCGCCGCTGCCGGCACATAAGGGTTTGTTCGGCCAGCCCACGGTGATCAACAACGTGCTGTCGCTGGCGGCCGTGCCCTTCATCATGGAGCATGGCGCACAGGCTTATGCCGATTATGGCGTCGGCCGGTCTCGCGGCACAATGCCTATCCAGCTCGCCGGCAATCTGAAGCATGGCGGTCTGTTCGAAACTGCGTTCGGCATCACGCTCGGCGAACTGGTCGACGACATCGGCGGCGGCACACTGTCGGGCAAGCCGGTGAAGGCCGTTCAGGTTGGCGGCCCTCTGGGCGCCTACTTTCCGCGCGACTATTTCGATACGCCATTCGACTACGAAGCGTTCGCGGCGCGCGATGGCCTGATTGGTCACGCTGGCGTCGTTGTGTTCGACGAGACTGCGGACATGATGGCTCAGGCCCGGTTTGCGTTCGAGTTCTGTGCGGTGGAAAGCTGTGGCAAGTGCACGCCCTGCCGTATCGGTTCGACGCGCGGGGTGGAGACGCTTGACAAGGTTCGCGCAGGCGAGCGGGCGGAAGCTAATCTCGCTGTCGTCGAGGATCTCTGCAACACGATGAAGTTCGGTTCGCTTTGCGCTTTGGGGGGGTTCACTCCATATCCCGTCATGAGCGCATTGACGCATTTCCCTGAAGATTTCGGACGTCCCGCGAAGAAACTCCCTGCGGCGGCGGAGTGAGGATAAGCGCATGGCACTGATCAAAGAAATCGACTACGGCACACCGGCCGCGAAGTCCGAGAAGATGGTGACGCTCACCATCGATGATACAGAGATCACGGTGCCGGAAGGCACGTCGATCATGCGAGCGGCCATGGAGATGGGGACGACCATCCCCAAGCTGTGTGCCACCGACATGCTGGACAGCTTCGGGTCCTGCCGGCTCTGTCTCGTCGAGATCGAGGGCCGCAACGGAACGCCGGCCTCGTGCACCACGCCGGTGGCGCCCGGCATAAGGGTGAAGACGCAGACGCAGCGGCTCAAGGACATCCGCAAGGGCGTCATGGAGCTGTACATCTCCGACCATCCGCTGGATTGCCTGACCTGCCCGGCGAACGGCGACTGCGAGCTTGAGGACATGGCCGGTGCCGTCGGCCTGCGCGACGTGCGCTACGGCTACGAGGGCGAGAACCACGTCTTCAAGAAGATGGATGGCGTCGCCAACGACCTCTACATCGGCAAGGACGAGTCCAACCCGTACTTCACCTACGATCCGGCCAAGTGCATCGTCTGCAATCGCTGCGTACGCGCGTGCGAAGAGGTGCAAGGCACGTTCGCCCTGACGATTTCCGGCCGCGGCTTCGACAGCCGCGTTTCAGCCGGCATGGACGAAGATTTCCTGGCGTCGGAGTGCGTCTCGTGCGGCGCCTGCGTGCAGGCCTGCCCGACGGCGACGTTGTCCGAGAAGGCGCTGATCGAGATCGGCCAGCCGGAGCATTCGCACATCACGACGTGCGCTTACTGCGGCGTCGGCTGCTCGTTCAAGGCGGAGATGCGCGGCGAAGAAGTCGTGCGCATGGTGCCGTGGAAGGACGGCAAAGCCAACCGCGGTCACTCCTGCGTCAAGGGGCGGTTCGCCTATGGCTATGCCACGCATCGTGATCGCATCATGAAGCCGATGGTTCGCGACAAGATTACCGATCCGTGGCGCGAGACGACGTGGGAAGAGGCCATCGGGCGCGTCGCCAGCGAGTTCAAGCGCATCCAGGGCGAATACGGCCGTCGCTCGGTCGGCGGCATCACCTCGTCGCGCTGCACGAACGAGGAAAGCTTCCTCGTGCAAAA
Source organism: Hyphomicrobiaceae bacterium (assembly GCA_965279065.1). Lineage (GTDB taxonomy): Bacteria > Pseudomonadota > Alphaproteobacteria > Rhizobiales > Hyphomicrobiaceae > JAKAXS01. The sequence continues at coordinate 2,605,166 of OZ257134.1, read as the reverse complement.
GCTGATCCGCGCCGGCTTCGGCACCAATAACGTCGACACCTGCGCACGCGTCTGCCACTCGCCGACGGGCTATGGCCTGAAGACGACGTTCGGTGAATCGGCCGGCACCCAGGACTTCGACAGCGTCGAAGCTACCGACGTCATTCTCGTTATCGGCGCGAATCCGACGGACGGCCATCCCGTGTTCGCCAGCCGCATGAAGAAGCGGCTGCGTGAAGGTGCCAAGCTGATCGTCATCGATCCGCGGCGGACCGACCTGGTGCGCTCGCCGCACGTCAGTGCCGACTACCATCTGCCGCTGCAGCCGGGCACGAACGTTGCCGTGGTGACGTCGCTGGCACACGTGATCGTGACGGAAGGTCTTGTCGACGAGAAGTTCGTCAACGAGCGTTGCGAAGTCGAAGAGTTCAAGGAATGGGCGGCATTCGTCGCAGAGCCGAGCCACTCGCCGGAAGCGACCGCGCAGTACACCGGCCTCGATCCCAAGGATGTGCGTGCGGCAGCCCGTTTGTTCGCGACGGGCGGCAACGCGGCGATCTACTACGGCTTGGGCGTTACCGAGCACAGCCAGGGTTCGACGACCGTTCTGGCGATCGCCAACCTGGCGATGGCAACGGGCAACATCGGCAGGGCCGGCGTGGGCGTGAACCCGCTGCGCGGCCAGAACAACGTGCAGGGCGCCTGCGACATGGGCTCGTTCCCGCACGAACTGACAGCCTACCGTCACGTTTCGGACGACGAAGCCCGCGGGCTGTTCGAAGCCGAGTGGGGCCGTCCGCTTGATCCCGAACCGGGCCTGCGTATTCCCAACATGCTCGACTCGGCCGTGGAGGGCACGTTCAAGGCGCTCTACATCGAAGGCGAGGACATCCTTCAGTCGGACCCGAACACGACGCACGTTTCGGCCGGTCTGGCCGCGATGGAATGCGTCGTGGTGCAGGATCTGTTCCTGAACGAAACCGCCAACTACGCGCACGTCTTCCTGCCGGGCTGCACGTTCCTGGAGAAGGACGGCACATTCACGAACGCAGAACGGCGCGTGCAGCGCGTAACGAAGACGATGGCACCCAAGAACGGCTACGCCGACTGGGAAGTGACGCAGCTGATCGCACAGGCGCTGGGTCTCGACTGGAACTACAAGCATGCCGGCGAGATCCTCGACGAGATCGCCCGCCTGACGCCGACGTTCAAGAACATCTCGTTCGACAAGCTCGCGGAGATGGGCTCGGTTCAGTGGCCGTGCAACGACGAGACCCCCGAGGGCATGCCGATCATGCACATCGAGGAGTTCACGCGCGGCAAGGGCAAGTTCGTGATGACGGAATACGTGCCGACCGACGAACGGACCGGCTCGCGCTTCCCGCTGATCCTGACGACCGGGCGCATCCTGTCGCATTACAACGTGGGTGCGCAGACGCGGCGCACGGCAAACGTGGAATGGCATCCCGAGGATCGCCTCGAGATCCATCCGCACGACGCCGAGCAGCGCGGCGTGAACGACGGAGACTGGGTGCGTCTCGACAGCCGTGCCGGCACGACGGCCCTGCGCGCGTTGATCACCGACCGCGTGGCAACGGGCGTCGTGTACACGACGTTCCATCATCCGACGACGCAGGCCAACGTTATCACGACGGACTTCTCCGACTGGGCGACGAACTGTCCGGAATACAAGGTGACGGCGGTGCAGGTGTCGAAGTCGAATGGTCCGACGGACTATCAGGACGACTACGACGAGTTCGCACGCAAGAGCCGCCGTATCGCCGAGCCGGTCAAAGAGGCCGCGGAGTAAGGACGCATGCCCGCGCCCGTCTCAAAGGTGCCAAATCTGCGCGTGTCGCAGGATGCAACGGCGGAGACGGCGCGGGTCATTCCCGAGGAGACGCCGGTTGCGTTGGTGTACGACGGCACCACGCATGCGGTCATGATGGCGACGCCGGCCGATCTGGAAGACTTCGCCTACGGGTTCAGCCTGTCGGAACGCGTGATCGCGCGGGCCGACGACGTGCGTGATCTGGAGGTGTCGGAGCATGCCGACGGGCTCGAGCTGCGCATGTGGTTGAAGCCTGGTCTGGGCAAGCTTCATGCGGAGCGGCGGCGCAAGATTGCCGGGCCTACGGGATGCGGCCTGTGCGGCGTCGAGAGCCTGGAAGCTGCCGTCGCAGCGCCGCCACGTGTCATGTCCGAGCTGCAAGTTACGGCCGGCGATATTCGCGAAGCACTGGCGTCGCTGGAACCGGCACAGGTGCTCAACCATGAAACGCGGGCCGTGCACGGTGCGGGGTTCTGGACGAAACAGCGCGGTCTCATTGCGCTGCGCGAGGACGTTGGGCGACATAACGCGCTGGATAAGCTCATCGGCGCGATCTCCCGAACGGACGTCGATCCAGCTGCGGGCATCGTGCTGCTGACGAGCCGCGTCTCGGTCGAGATGGTGCAGAAGACGGCGGTGTTGGGCGCGCCGATCATCGTTGCGGTCTCGGCACCGACGTCGCTGGCCATCCGCACGGCTGAGGCTGCCAACATCACGTTGGTGGCGGTGGCCCGTCGGGATGCATTCGAGATTTTCACAGGGGGCCAGCGCGTCGTGACGCCTGCGGCCCACAAGATCGACGTTAAGATAGGAAACGACGTCCATGCTGCACGGTGCTGACCGCCTGGTCCTAATGGCCAACCAGATTTCGCGCGCCTATGCCGTCGAAGGCGAGGAACGCGCCGTGCGTCAGACGGCGTCGCACATTCAGAAGTTCTGGGAGCCGCGCATGCGCGACGCCATCACCGCCTACGTCAAGGAGACCGGCGGCAAGGGGCTGGACGAGTATGCGCTGAAGGCCGTCGGGGCGTTGAAGCCCAGCCGCATCAATCCGGCGCTCGGGGCTTAAATAGTCGGCACGCTACTTGGTCAGGATCAGCCGGCCCCTGGCCGTGATGCGCAGGCGATAGACTTCGCCGTTGTGCAGGATGACGATTTCTCGGGATCCGTCGAACAGATCTTCGGAGGCAATTTGCTTCACCGCTGGCGTTGGAGGCGCTTCCTCGGGCACGTCGGAACCTGCTGCAGATGTTAGAATTATTCCACTTACAGCGAACAAATATTGTCCCCGTTCGCGGAAATTAATGTTGACGTTTGTAGTAAGGAAATATACGGTACGCAAGTCCTAGCGGACAGATGGCGCTCGCTCTTTGGTCACTTCCCGAGACTGACGTCGAACGTACGCCATCGGCCAAACCGTTATCCCGACACGGGGAGGCCAAACCTTTGGAGGTCCTGGGACGTCCCGTACCCAGGCTTCAACAAGCGGCAGCAGACGCCCGCCGGCGTCTTGCTGCCGCATTTTTTTTTGGTGGGCCGACGTGGTCAGCCTGATGCGATTCAGATCGCAACTCGTGGACGGCCGCCTAGACGGTTTTGACTACTGGCACACGGCACGGCGTTTGCGGGCTTTCAAGTCGAAGTGAAAATGATCGCGGTGCGCTTCATTGGCCTCCGGCCCAAGGACGGTGCCGAACGTCTCGCAGGCGCCTTTGTGAAGGCGGCGAAGGAAGCGTCCGTCCGGTGTCGTCGTGCCGTCGATCTCGACGACCTTTGTGTCGGTAACGGTCGGCTTGGCGTCCTTGCCCTTTGCAGCGGACGTGCGCAGGTCGGTCTCCTTCAGGGAGGCCCGCTGCGTGGATTTCTCCGACTTAATGGCGGAAGCGACCGACGACTTCTCGTCGGGCTTGGTGGCCGGGATGTCGGCCTTCTGGTTGCTGACTTTGGCTGCCGCGATGCGATCGCGCGCCGTGGTACCCCAACCGGCCGTCACCTTGACGATCTTGCCATTAGCCAATGCGAAGCCGCCAATGTCGATGGCGTTGGCCAGCGCGTGTTCGCTCAAGCGTTCGCCGGCGAGGCCATAGCGGTTGCGGCAGGAATAGCCAGATCCGCCGACGATGCTCTTGACCTCGCTGCCGTAGGCGTCGCGTGCGGCAGGCTGCAGGGTGTCTCTGGCCCATTCGCCTAGAGCGACGGCCATCTGGCAATTGACTTCGACGGCTGGCTGGAACGTCAGCTTCGGGCTGGCGCCGACGCTCTTCAGCAGGATCGGTGCGGGTGTTCCGCACTGGCCCTTGCGCATCGCGGTATTGACTTCGACCTCGGCATTGATGGGTGCGAGAAGACGCACGCACTCCTTGAGTGCGGCGGCGATGTCGGCATCCGTCCACGACGTGAGTTCTGCGGGCGCGGCCTCAGCGGTTGCGGCCGGCGAGGCTGCTGGTGCATTGGCGGGTGGTGCCGGGGTTTCCAGTTTCGCGGTCTTGACCGGCTTGTCATCGTCCGGCTTATGAGTTTCGTAGATTTCAGTGATGCGAACGTCGGCCGTTTCGGGGGTTTGCGATTCAGGCGGCGCCGGCTTCGTGGTCACGTCCTTGGCCTTGACGGCCTTCAAGCGCGAGCGAACTTCGGCAATCGGGGCGGGTGGCAATTCGCGCAACTCGCGGGCTGTCTCGGCGCCTTCCGTCGCGACGGCAGGCGTCACGGGCGCGCCTGCGATCCCAGCTGGCAAATCCGGGGCCTCGACCTGACGGCTTGAGGGGGTGGCTTTCGCCTTGACGGCGGGCGCATCCGGCGGGGAGGCGGTGGTCACTCTGGCCTCGACGGCCGGGGGAAGGCGTGGCGACGCCGTGGCCAAGGGCGCGAGCAGTGCTCCCGTGAGCGCGATGTAGGTCAGGCTCGTCGACACAGTCTCGACAGACGGAGCTTTCCACGTCAGACGTTTGAGCGCCATTCCCCCACCTGCAGGCTGTGAAGTCGATCGGGATCAACGCAAGACCTATCGGACTATCTCGTTGAAAATGCGACCAAATGGTCAATTCAATCGATGGCGAATGGTTCCGCAGGCTGCTGATCAGTGCGGCTTATCGGCGACATCAAAACATTCGATTAGACGTTTTCGGCTCCAGGGCGTTTAGTCGAGACTAGCAAGCAAGATCAATCACAGGAGGAAGCTATGAAGGTTTGGATGAAGCCGCAGGTTCGTGAGCAGGAAGTTGGCCTGGAAGTCACGAGCTATCTGCCGGCAGAGATCGACGTTATCTAAGACGTCTCTCGACTGGAATTCGCGAGCGGCGGCTGATCATTCAGCCGCCGCTTTTGCTTTCTGCGGCATCGAGAGCATCAAATCACTCGCGTTCAGCCGTGATCTGAGGATTCAAAGGCACAATTCAACTGCTGCCAGGTATCGCTTTGCCGCGACCTTATGAAGTCCCAAGGATAGAGGAACGCGATCGCTTCCCGCCCGTTGCCTTTCCATGGGGAGGTAAGAGGGTAAGGAGACGTTTCGATGAAAAAGTCACTTTTGCTATGTTCGAGCATCCTGGCTTTGTCGATTGGAAGCCTTGGTGCAAATGCACAGGATCGCGGTGCGGCCGGAGCCGGCGCAACCGGGCCGGGCGCGGCGTCGCCAGGGTCACCAGCGCCAGGCGCCGCCAGTGGAGGCGATCGCGGTCCTGCAGGTAGCGGGTCGATGACTCCGTCCAAATCGATGGACCGCGGAACAGACGGTGCTTCGAGTTCCAAGATGGATGGGGGCGAGGCCGGTTCGTCCGGGTCGGCTGATCGCGGGGACCGCGTCAAGTCAGATGCCGACAACGCCCAGGCAGACACTCCAAAGAGCAAGCATGAAAACGCAAGATCGGACAACGACAGAGCCAAATCGGGCAATGACAGGTCTAAGGACGATGCGAAAGCCGACGGCGACAAGGCTCGATCCAAAGACGCAGCAAAGTCCGACGACAAGAGTGGCTCGGCGGACAAGTCGGCTACGACCGGAAAGTCCGAGGGTGCCAGCGGCGCGGGTTCTGGCCCGAAGCTGAGCGGCGAACAGCGGACCAAGGTGCAAAGCAGTTTCCGCGGCCATAAAGACAAGTCAGTCAAAAACCTCAACGTCACTATCAGCATCGGTACGGCCATTCCACGTAGCGTGACGCTGTATGCCGTTCCGGAGGATGTCGTAGTGATCGTGCCCGAGTACCGTCGCTATAAGTATTTCGTGTACGAGGATGAAGTCGTGATCGTCGATCCGGATACCTACGAGATCGTCGAAGTCATTGTCCTGACCTAACACTGGCGGGAACCGGCAGCGATGCCGGTTCCCGCGACTATGTTCGGAACGGCTCCACGGCGATGGCGTCATCGATCCCGCGCTCAAACGGAAGCGCCCTTCAGACGAAGTGTCGGTGCTTGAGCGGGAAGTATCCGACCACTCTTGGCAAGTGTGTATGTGAGCAGCTTCGATCGCTAGATCCCAGGGGCAAACGCTTGTGCCCAGGAGGCTAGCGAGCCATTGAAACACGCGCTCGATAAACGCGCGCCCGTCTTCCCGAATTGGTTCTGCGTGGGCCATAGCCCAGAGTCATCATCAGGTTAGTGAACCACCTGGGACGTCCGCTATTGGTTACGAGTGGACATCAGTGAGCAATACCTTGAATGCTGAGTGTGGGTAGGTTGGCTGCTGGCGTCACGTCTGCGATGGTCCAGGACGTCTTAAGATGCACCTGTCGCCGGAAGCCTGAGCCGAAAGTTGCAGTCGATTGTCGAAAGCCGTAGTTGCCGCTCGTCATGTGGATGCGAAGGGCACGAGTTGGGCAAATCGCGTGAAGGGTCTGCCCAATTGCACACGTTTCTTTCGACAGCCTCAAGCAATCAGTCGGGGTCTTGCCAATGTCTCCCACCATCACAGCATTCGAACGGTCGCCCGATCGCGGCCAGGGCTTGGCACGTGATACACGCGTTCGCTGGGCGCTAGAAGAAGTGGGCCAACCCTACGAGGTTCGCCTGGTTTCATTCCGCGCGATGAAGGAACCAGCGCATCTGGCGCTTCACCCGTTCGGCCAGATTCCAACTTATGAGGAGGGCGACCTTGCCCTCTTCGAGACGGGATCGATCGTCTTCCATATCGCCGACCGCCATGCGGGGCTGCTACCGGACGATGCCAATGCCCGAGCACGCGCGATCACTTGGATGTTTGCCGCGGTGAATACGGTGGAACCACCGATCCTTGACCTCACAACTGCGAAACTCCTGGAGAGCGATAAGCCCTGGAGCAACGAACGTCTGCCTCTGGTCGAGGATCGCGTTCGCGAACGGTTGAGGCAACTTTCCGTCCGGCTTGGCGACGCCGACTGGCTCGATGGCGTATTCAGCGCGGGCGACCTTCTGATGGTCACGGTGCTGCAAAGGATAAAGCGGTCGGGTATTCTGGACGAATATCCGAACCTTGCGACCTATATCGCAAGAGGCGAAGCGCGACCCGCATTCAAGCGCGCCTTCGGAGCTCAATTGGCCGTTTTCAACGCCGCGTCTTCCGATTGACGAGCAACCGGATCGCACCGACAAGGTGACAGGCTCGCGAGCTGGCCTGATGCAGGCACGGCGTCGCCGCGAATGTCCCAATTTCAAGAAAAAATGGTAGCGAGAGCCAGACTTGAACTGGCGACCTACGGATTATGATTCCGCCGCTCTAACCAACTGAGCTATCCCGCCACGCAGGCCAGCTATTAGGAGGCTGGCGCCGGGCTGTCAAGGATGCGGCCACTGCGGCCGCATCCATTTGGTGCGAAGGGCTTATTCTGCCGCGTCGGCTGCGACAGCGGCGTGGCGCTTAAAGCGCATCATCGTGAAGATGCCCCACGGGCGCAGAGCCTGGCGTTGGACCATCTGCAGCTCGGTGCAGCCCATGACACGAGATACGTCGAACACGGGTCGCCAGCCGATGATCTCGGCGAACGGCGCCATGCGGCGCTCAACCCAGCCGCGCACGCCTTCTTCCTGGCTGAAGTGGTTGACGAGGATGACCTCGCCGCCCGGCTTCGTGACGCGGGCCAATTCGCGCATCACCTTTTCGGGATCCGGCACCACGGTCATGACGTACATGGCGACGACGGTATCGAAGGACGCGTCGGCGAAGGTCAGCTCGCTGGCATCCATTTCGTGAAGGCCGGTCACGTGCGCCAGGCTGTCGTTGGCGACGCGCTCGCGCGCCTTCTCCAGCATGTCGGGCGACAGGTCGATGCCGACGATTTCGAGATCGCTTTTATAGTCGCTGAGAGAGAGGCCCGTGCCGACGCCGACTTCGAGGACACGACCGCGGCGCTGGTTGATGACTTCGACAACGTGCTTGCGGCCGACTGTCGAGACTTTACCAAAGGTGGCGTCGTAGACTGGCGCCCAACGACGGTAGGCGCTTTTGACGACGTCTTCCTCGATGCGGCCAATGCCGACGATCTTGCCATCGGCCTTCTGCAATACGGCGCGGCGGCGATTGTCGCTGGGGCGCACGTTGATTTTTCTCCGCCCCTGAGGTTCGTTATTCATATTCAGCATTACCCGCTCTCACCCTTCTTAACCCGCGCTCAAATCTGACACGCGGACGTCGCGCCCGGTTTCCTCAGTCCGGCCCAACGAGGGGCCGGTCGCCATACGGCCACGCGCCAGCAAAGCTGGCCTGATCGCCTTGGCTACAAAGCCACCACCCAGTATGCGAGACTGAGCGGTGTGATCGGTGTACAGCACGCAGGCCTGACCAGCGGCCACGCCATTCTCAGGTTCGCCCAGCGTCACGCGCACCTCGCCATCCGGCTCCACGAAAACTCTGGCGGGTCGGGGCGGCTGGCTCGATCGAACGCGTGCGTGCACTGCAATTCCAGATGCGGCAACTTGTTCCAATGGCTCGTCGCCGAGCCAGTTCACATTTTTAAGCACAAGGTCGCGCGTGCGCAATAAGTCACGCGGTCCCACCACGACTTCGTTGCGGTCCGCGTCGAGGCTCAAGACGAATAGCGGCTCGATGCTGTTGATGCCGAGGCCCTTACGCTGGCCGATGGTGTAATTGATGATGCCGTCGTGGCGGCCGAGCGTGCGGCCGTCGGCGTGGCGGATCTCGCCGCCCTGCTTGGCGCCGGGCTTGAGCTGTTCGATGATATCGGCGTAACGGCCCTTCGGCACGAAACAGATGTCCTGGCTGTCCGGCTTGTCGGCAAGGGGCAGGCCCATGTCGCGCGCCAACTCGCGCACCTGCGGCTTGGTCAGGCCGCCGAGCGGGAACATCAGCATGTCGAGCTGCTCGCGCGTCGTGGCGAAGAGGAAGTAGCTCTGGTCGCGATCGCTATCGATGGCGCGATAGAGTTCGGGACCGTTGGGGCCATCGCGGCGCTCGATGTAGTGGCCGGTGGCCAGTGCGTCGGCGTTGAGGTCCCTGGCCGTTTCGAGCAAGTCGAGGAACTTGATCTTCTGATTGCAGGTGACGCACGGGATCGGTGTCTCGCCGGCGATGTAGCTGTCGGCGAACGCGTTGATGACGGCGTCCTTGAAGCGGCGCTCGTAGTCGAGGACGTAATGGGGCACGCCGAGGATTTCGGCGGCCTGGCGCGCATCCTGGATGTCCTGGCCGGCGCAGCAGGCGCCTTTGCGACCGGTGGCGGCGCCATGGTCATAAAGCTGTAACGTAATGCCCACAACGTCGTGCCCTGCCCGCTTCAGGAGGCCGGCAACCACGGACGAGTCGACGCCGCCGGACATGGCGACGACGATGCGGCGTGGCGTGAATTCTGGCTCTGCGGCGTGCATCTGGACCAAGTTCGTTGCTGAGTCGACGGCCGCTGCGCGATTCTGAACGCGATTGTTCCGCCGGCGGCCTGTACATCCTGCCGCGGGCCCTTCCCAGACGCGACCGCCTGTTTGTCGCACTTCATCGCCTGCGCCGCAACAAGTGTCAGAAGCGACAGCTGCAAAGCCTTCGGTGGGGGCACAATATGCTCAGACATATGTCTAGACCATGGCGCTGTGCCGCAACAAGGCAGCCGTCAACGTTAATGGAATGACTTTGATGTTTTGGGGCACTGCTTTATGCTATGTTTACTCAATGACTTAGTGGCATTTTAAGAGCATTCGGTTACCTTCTTGGTTGTGGGTCTGTAGAGTGTAATGAGTATCATGACCGAACAGCAGCATATGAGAGCGCGCGTGCGCTACGTGATTGGGCCGGACGGCAGTCCGCTCACCGTGGCGGACCTGCCGCCGAAAGATACCAAGCGCTGGGTAATTCGCCGCAAGGCGGAAGTGGTGGCTGCCGTGCGCGGTGGTCTGCTCAGCATCGAAGAGGCGTGCGATCGCTACAAGCTGACCGTGGACGAGTTTCTGTCCTGGCAACGGTCGATCGACAAGCACGGCCTTCCCGGCCTGCGCGCAACGCGCATTCAGGATTACCGCGGCTGATCTCCCCAGCCAAAGTTGTGTCTTGTGCGACTGGGTGGTGGAAGCACACCCGGTCGTGCAGGCATTGGCGCTAGTTCTTCTTTTTGTCGGCCGTCTTGGCGGTTTTTTTCGCGGGCTTGGCCGGCTTTTCCTGCTCGGGATGTTTGGCTCCGGCGCTCCAGTCGCCAGTGGCGGTTGCTGCGCTGCACCCCTCCTCATCTGCAGCCCAGCGGCGCACGTCGGCGCCAAGGCTCGTGGCCAGCGGCTCGGGTATCTTCACGTTTTCGGTTTCAAGCACGGAGCCGGTCTCGCCCGGCGCGATCGAGACGCGATAGGCGCGCAGCGAGCGCGGATCGGCGGCGTCCTTGTCCTTGATGCGGACTATGATTTCTGAGCGCCCACCCTTGGAAGGCGGGGCTGCTTCGGCATGATACATGTACCCGCTCTTCAGCGGCCCTGATGCGCCGAACCAACATGTTAACGCGCCGCGTGCGATGCGCGTGTACAACTCCGTCGGGGTGCCCACGATCTGCTCGCCTTTCGGCAGTATGGCCTTAAGGGACGCGACGGCGCCGCTCTCTTCGGCCGGCGCTGCGGGCTGTTGGGATGTCTGGGCCGGCGGCACGATTGGAGGTGCCGTTGCGGTGGTTGCAACGCCGGTTTCACCCGGCACAATGGACGAAGAGCACCCCTGGAGAAGCAGAGTTGCGAGGAAGAGCACAATAACGGATGTGCCGGTGGCGCGGTGCATTCCATCGATCGGTTGTTGTGGTTAGCCCCCGGCCGCAGGACCAGGCGCAAACGTCTTGATCCCCTGGCATGGACCTGTGGCCTTGGCAAGACGCAGCAAGCCCGCCGCGGTGTCTGCCGGGCGGGCTTTCTGTTGACGAATCAGAGGATGTAACTGGTTCAGCGCAACGAGGGGCTGGGCGCGCGATCGCCGCGACGGTGCAGACGGCCGGACACGCGGAGCGGGGTCGGCGCGGTCTGGACGGCCTGTTCGGCGGCCTCGTCGCGTTCTTTCATCGCTGCCTGTAGTTTTTCGCGCAGACCGACAACCGACGCACGAAGGTTATCGCGGCGCTGGCTGGCAGATTTTGCAAATGTGGAATAGGCGAAATGGCTCGGATCACGCACCCCGCTGCGATCCTCCTCGGCTTGGATCTGCCGATCGAGATCGGAGGCGATGGTTTCAAACTCGCGGATCATGTGCTCGAGATCGGCCGCCTTACGGGCCTTCTCGTCCGCCTCAAAGCGCTTCAAGCGCATTGCGGTTTCTCGTGCTTTCATCGTTCGATACCCTCAACACAGTCGAACATCGCCTAGGCGAGAACTCAATTTTCGTGCCAGTTCGATCCATTTCGGCAAGGACGTGGCCGGGTTGGATCGGTCGGCATACTGAAAACCGGTGACGCACCGTTGCAGGCAATGGTGCGGCGGCTCTTAAGACTCAATATGTCATACGCGCATTAAGTTGCGGTAAAGCAACGCCATAGGCCTGTTTCAAAAATTCGTTCATAGGTACGTCGATTTTGAGGCGAGACCGGATTCCAATCTTAACCGAACACTGGTACCACTTGAATCGTCTCAGTAAATCACTAACATTAAGGATGTAGGCGCGCCCTGCGGCAAACTTGCGTCTGCGGAGTAATGCGACGTCAAGGTCCTGGCCCGCACGCGGTGGGCCCGACTTTGGCGGGCAAGGCCTAGGTAAGGAAACGTTAGCAAATTGGAACGTCTGTCCGGGCAGATTCGGCTCGCGATCCACGATAGTGCCGTTTTGTGACACGTCCCCGATAGGGCATCAGTGTTTGTTAACGAATGGCGGTTAGTTTTTGTGACGGGAATTAAGCTTCGGGCAAGCGGACTGTGCCGGGGCGAGTGTCAAGGCAGATAGCAGCAGCAGCGACCTGGCGACGGGGCAGGGCAAAGCGAGGAACGGAAACAGATGCGCGTCCTTCTGATTGAAGACGATAGCGCGACGGCACAAAGCATCGAACTGATGCTGCAGTCGGAAGGCTTCAACGTCTACACCACCGATCTTGGCGAGGAAGGGGTCGACCTCGGTAAGCTCTATGACTACGACATCATTCTTCTCGACATCAATCTGCCGGACATGAGCGGATATGAAGTTCTGAAGATGTTGCGCGTTGCAAAGGTCGGAACGCCGATCTTGATCCTCTCGGGCCTGGCCCAGATCGAGGACAAGGTTCGCGGCCTCGGTTTCGGGGCGGACGACTACATGACGAAGCCGTTCCACAAGGACGAACTCGTCGCGCGCATTCACGCCATCGTGCGGCGCTCGAAAGGGCACGCACAGTCGGTTATCGAGACGGGCGATCTGCGCGTCAATCTCGACACCAAGACGGTCGAGGTCAACGGATCGCGCGTTCACCTCACCGGCAAGGAATACCAGATGCTGGAACTGCTTTCGCTTCGCAAGGGCACGACGCTCACGAAGGAAATGTTCCTCAACCATCTGTACGGCGGCATGGACGAGCCGGAACTGAAGATCATCGACGTCTTCATCTGCAAGCTGCGCAAGAAGCTGCAGACGGCAACAGGCGGCCAGCACTACATCGAAACGGTTTGGGGTCGCGGCTACGTGTTGCGCAACCCGGGCGACGAGCACGTCGCTGCCTAAGAGTAGCAAGAAATCAAAATGAACGATCGAACTCGGGAGCCGCTCTGGCTCCCGATTTTTTTTCGGCAAAGTGCCGATGAACGATTTCTGCCTTCAGTCGTGGTTGAGCTGCAGGCGCATGCTGGTCCCGTCGGCGAAGACGAGCTGGGCTGAAAGGCCGGCGCGGGCATGCAGCAGAATTGCGTCGTCACTGCCGGCGAAGCTCAGGCGATAGCCGTCCTGATGCAGCTCAGCCGTGACGTCGTCGCGGGTGATGCCGGGGGCCAGTGCGACGGCGATCCCGGTGATGGCGGATTGGCCGGCGGTCTCAGCCGGCTGCTGACCGGCAAGCAGGACGCGATCCGGGCCGGGAGCGATAACCGTCTGGTCTTGCGGTCGCGGCAGGATCAGCTGCGGCTCGTAAAGCGCCGGGTGGTCCTGCCGGACGGCTTGTACAGCTTCGACTGTCTCGTTGTCGGCAAGTGCGGCGGGGAAGCCGGGGAGTTCGTTCTGCAGCGGTCGGCGTTCGGGCGATCCGATATGGGACCGCGGGCTGGCTTCTACGGAGGCGACTTTGTGCGCGTTGGTGATCACGTCGTCGGCGCTGACTTCCGTCGCCATCAAGGTGGGGTTTTCGGCGTCGGATCCGCCGATCGCAGGGCCGATCTTGCGGAAGCTGGATTCGATGCTGGCGCGTACGTTGGCGATTTGCGCCGGATTGAGCGGGAGCGAACGACCATCGACGATGATGACCGCGGGGGTATTTCCTGCGGTGGCGGGAGCGTTCGGGATCTGGGCGTTGGCCAGTTCGCGTGTCACATTGGCGGGCTGCGGCAACGGCGTTGCGGTTGCCGTCTGGCGGTAGGCCTGAGAGAGATTCGACAGGATGGCCGTGTCGGCCGGGGCCAGGTTGCCTTGCGGTGCCTTCGCTCCCACGTCGGTGGCGGCACGCTGGGTCAAGGTCCCGCTCTCGGCATAGCGGCGGGCCAGATCTGCCGACGGAAGCGGGGTCTCAGGCGGGTCGGCGGCGCCGCTCTGCAGCAGCAATGTCAGTGGGTCGGCGGTCACGACAGGTGACGGAGAGGTGGCGACGGGCGGTGTGACCGGCGTGGTGGCCAGGGCATTGGGCGGCGACACGACGGGCGGCATTGGGCGAGGCTGGACCTGGAGGAGCGCCTGAGTGGTCGTGTCCGACGGATTGACGATCATCGATAGGGGCCTGTGGCCGGGTCGGACAGACCGTCATGGCCAGCCAGACGGCGATGACTGCGTGGCTTCATGCCCCGCGCGGGAATCTTGGCGCCACAATGCCTAATTATTTGTTAACGAAGCGGTCGACGGGGCGTTATCCGCAGAACTGGCCAGAAGGTGCCGGTCAGGCTATGAGGCCCATCACAGCTAGGAGACGGCGACAATCATGGCAGATGAACAGAAGGCAGTAGTCGGTCTGAAGGCTGCGATTATCCCGGTGACAGGATTTCAACAGAACTGCACGCTGCTGTGGAATCCCGAGACGATGCAGGGTGCCGTTGTCGATCCGGGTGGCAACCTCGATGCCATCCTGAAGGCCATCGACGACGTCGGGATCAAGGTCGAAAAAATCCTGCTGACGCACGGACATATCGATCACGCGGGGGGCGCGGCGGATCTGCGCGACGACCTGGGGGTCAAGATCGAGGGACCGCACAAGGCCGAGAAGGTGTTGCTCGACAATCTCGAAGCGCAGGGCGATGCGTACGGCATGGAAGCGCGCAATGTCAGTCCCGACCGCTGGCTCGACGAGGGTGAAACGGTGAGCGTGGGCGGACACACGTTCGAGGTGTTGCATTGTCCCGGGCATTCACCCGGATCGATCGTGTTCCTCAACAAGGCGCAACGTTTTGCGTTGATGGGTGACGTGCTGTTTCGGGGCTCGGTCGGGCGGACGGATCTGCCGCACGGCGATCATGAGACGCTGATGACGTCACTGAAGACGAAGATCATGCCGCTCGACGACAATATCGCTTTCATTTGCGGACACGGGCCGATGAGCACGATCGGGGCCGAGCGGGCGAGCAATCCGTTTTTGATCGAGCTGGCCTGATCAGCGCCGCAGCTCAAGGCAGCCGAAGATGCCGCATTCGTTGCGGGCGTCGCCGGCGCCTACGAGGCGGCCATCATTTTCCCAGATGTCGACGGTTTCGACGCGCAGCGTTTCGGAGCAGCTGGCGCGGCAGCCGACCCAGGTGCCGCCGGGGAGACGGACTTCGAGGCCGAACTTTGCCTGACGAACCGGGCCTGAGACCGAACCGTTGCCGTAGCGGCTGGTGGCAACGACGACGCCATCGCGGCCGCCGTTGTAGCCGCGGTTGCGGAACGTCGCTTCAGCCGGGGCGAGAGCGCCGAAGATCGTGAGGGCGGTGGCAAGACCGGCGGCAATCAAAGAGGTCCGAACCATGACTGGCTTTCTATGGCTGGCGCCAACGGCGCGGTTCATGACTGACAGAGTATCGGCATCGCGCAGCAGATGATGCCGCGCCGTGGGACTCTCTACTGTGTTCTAGGTCTTCGACAGCGTCAGGCTGACGGACTTGAAGCCCGTGCCGTCGGTGCGAATGTTCACGGACTGGCTGGAGTCGCCCGTCGAGATCGACATGGTGCCGGTTAGTGTGCCGGAAATCGACAAGTTCAGCTTGCTGCCGCTGGCCTTGCCGGCGATGCTACCCGATGAATTGAAGGCGCGCTCCTCCCAGCTGCCACTGACCGTGTCGCCTGAGGAACTGAGATTGGCCCGCAGCTCAATCTTGTTGGCTTGCGATGAGCACGTCAGTGCGATGCCGAGTTCCGCGCCGCCGCTCTTGGGGTTGTAGTACGCCTTGCAGGTCAGCTTTTCTTTCTGGCCGCCGCTGAGAGTGATGTTGCCCGCACCGCGCCAAGTTCCGTTGAAGCTAGCGAATGCGCCCTCGGCCATGGCGGGCGGGGCCGCGAACGAGACGAGAAGGGCAGAGGCCGCAATCAGGGCCTTTGCTGAGTTGAGAGCCATCACCAAACAATCCTCCGAAGACGAATAGCCAGATGGTGTCCGGCTCTGTGGATGCAACGTGCTGCGCGCGGAATCCGACGACCCGCGCGCAGTGTAGCAGTGCTGTTTACGATCGGTCGTGACCCGAGCGCAACACTCACGTCTGCGTCGTAACGGCTAAAGGATTAACGCCGCTTCAGGTTGAAGTTGGCGCGGCGGAAGGCTGAATTATTGGTGGCGATCGAGACGGACTGGCTGGAACCCGAGTAGGAGACCGACAGGTTGCCTGACAAATCGCCGCCGATGCGAAGCCGGAGGCTGGACGGGCCGGCCCGTCCAGCGGCACTCCCACCGGCACCCGTAGAGCTTTCCGACCAGTTGCCGCTGACGCGGCCGTTGTTGTAGCGCAGGTTGCCGTTCAGCTGGACGTTGAGCGAGGCATTGGCACAGCGGATCGTCATTGCGAGGGTGTTGCCGCCGCTGCCGGGACGATAATTGGCCGTACAGCGCAGGCGTTCGCCGCGGCCGCCCTCGAATGAGGCCGTGCCGCCGCCGCTCCAGCTGCCGGCCAGATTGGCGAACGGGCTGGGGGATTTGGCGGACGCCGAGCCGGTGACGAGGATCACTGAGGTGGTCAACGCGGCCGCGAATGTCATGAAGGTGCGCACAGACTAAGTCTCCCAAGCTTTGATTTTCGAGGCGACTTGACGTCGTCAGCCTTCGCCGCCGCATCCTAGCGACTGTAATGCGCACTATACAACCCGGCTTTATCAGCGCCGTGTCTTCTAATGCGTTCGTCAACAAGAAGATTTGGGGCGCCGTGTGGCGGCTGCAAGGGGGCGGGCACAGCCGACGTCAGGCCGGCTCACACCCGAGCCATTATGGCATGGTGCCGAAACCTGCCGGGCCAGGCCCGGCTGTTGTCATTTTCGCCTGATTTCTCTGGTTGCACGGCGGGTGTGCCCCAATCAGCAAGGATCATCGACCGATGAAGCGACTCGTGATGACTGCCATCTTGTGCGGCCTGAGCGGCGGATTGACCCAGGCCGCCCTGGCCGAGGAGTTCGATTGGCCGTCACGCAAGCCCGGGCAGTGGGAGCTGGAAATGAAGGCCAGCAAGGACATGCCGGCGATGACGGTGCAGCTGTGCCTCGACGCGGCGACCGACAAGGGCATGATGGAGATGGGCACGGGCATGGCGAAGTCGATGTGCCCGGGACACAAGATCACGCGTGAGGGCGAGAAGATCGTCATCGACAGCACGTGTCAGGTGGCCGGCATGACGGTGTCGGGGCGCACCGAGATCAGCGGCGATTTCCAGTCCGAGTACACGATGACGACGAAGGCGAAGATGTCAGGCGCCCCTGCGGGCGTCGATGCGGACACCAATGTGGAACACAAAGCGCGCTGGAAAAGCGAGACGTGCGGCGACGGCATGGTGCCGGGCGACATGCTGATGCCGGGCGGCATCAAGATGAACATGAAACAGATGATGGGCATGATGGATTCGCTCGGCAAGGGCGCCCAGTAAGGGAGACGAAATGCGGTTTGGCGGGGGAAGGCGGCTAGTGCTGGCCGCAATCGGTGCGATGACATGCGCCGGTGCGGTGGAGGCGGCCGGCGTACTGGTGCCGTCACGCAAGCCCGGGCTGTGGGAGCTGAACATGACGGTGAACCAGGGACCCGATGCAACCTTGCAGATGTGCGTCGACGAAGAGACGGACAAGGAGATGATGGATGCCTCGTTGTCGATCGTGACGTCGATCTGCCCCATGCCGACCTGGTCGCGCGACGGCAATGCCATCGTCATTCTGGCCGACTGCCAGATCTCGACGGGGCGCACGGTCGTTTCACGAGCCGAACTCAAGGGCGATTTTCAATCGCTGTACATGTTCAAGGTGCATACGAAAACGGGTGTCGGCGAGTCATCGACCGTCGATCTGGAACATGAATATTCGTGGATCGGCCCAACGTGCCCCGAGGGGTTGCGGCCCGGCTTCGTCCGCCTGCCCAACGGCGGCAAGATGAAGCTCAAGCAGATGATGAAGTTGCTGGAGAACATGAACGGCAACTAGAAAAGCCGAGCGGACGCCGCTCGGCTCTTGATCTTGCCCGTCCATGTGAGGAACTTACGCGGCCAGTTCAGCGCGCTGATGTTTGCCTTCCTCGACCTCCTCGATGATCTTGGCAACGAACGGTGCAAGATCCTCGGGACTGCGTGACGTGATGATGCCCTGGTCGGTGACGACGGCTTCGTCATGCCAGTCGGCGCCGGCGTTGACGAGATCCGTCTTGATGGACTTGTAGGACGTCGCCTTGCGGCCGCGAATGCCGTTGGCCTCGATCAACAGCCACGGCCCGTGGCAGATCGCGGCGACCGGCTTGCCCGAGTTGAGGAAGTCCTTGATCAACGTCATAGCCTCCTCGTTGACGCGCAGCTTGTCGGGGTTGATGACGCCGCCCGGGAGCACGAGGGCATCGTAGAAGCTCTCAGAGGCGTCGGCGAGTTCGCGGTCGACGTCGACGGGCTTGCCCCAGCTGCCGTCCTTCCAGCCGGTGATGGCCTTTTTGTCCTTGCGGTCCTTCGGCCCGACGACGTGGACGAGGGCACCGGCTTCCTTGAGTTTGTCGCGCGGAACTTCGAGTTCGGATTGTTCGAAGCCGTCGGTCGCGAGTATCAGAATCTTGGCATTCTTGATCTTCATGAGGGTCTCCTCAGCGGTGTATGGATTTTTGATGATCGGGGCGCTCTCGGTGCGGAGCGGCTGAGAGAAACGCGACGTCCGCGCAGGGGTTCCGGCCGTACATCGTGGCGCATTTGCCGTGTGTCGCGACGACTTACGGGGTTGACCCACTATCGCTACGTAACCCAATATCCGGCCACTTTCGCCGATGGGGCGGGGGCAAAAAATATTGGGGAGACAAGTATTATGGCTACACCCGGCGGCGGTGGCGGAGTGATTTCCGCAAGCATCATCGTGCTCATTCTGGTGGCGGCAGCGATCGGCGCGATCGTGGGATTGGGGCTTAGCGGGATCGAGGGCCTGGGTTCGCGCACGATTGCGATCGCGGCCGGCTTTATCGCGACAATCGTCGCGAGCATTGCGCGCTACAAGGTCGTGTTCCTCGGGGCCGGTCAGGGCGCGGACGAGTCTCGTGTTCCCATGGTGCTTGTCGTCAATGCTGCAATTGCTTCGATTGCGGGCAGCCTCGCAGCGCACGACCTCTACTCGGTCGTCGGTGTCCCGGGCTTCGGCATGCTGGGCGCGCTAGCGGGCCTCCTGTCAGCGGTTCTGATGGCGATGCTGATGATCACCTATCACATGAACCCCTATCCGGGGCGCTGATAGAAGTTTTCTGGCCAGTTGAAACGGAGAGCGCAGCGATGCGCTCTCCGTTTTCATTTGTCGGGTCAGAACATACTTGGCTGCCAGTAGTGAAGCACCCAGCGTACTGTTTCGGGATAGAAGTGCCACGCGATGGCGATCGCTGCGGCAAGGCCGATCAGGATTAGCAACAGGCCGAACGTGAACGAGGCGCGATAGCCCATTCCGGTGCCTGGCGCGCCGATGGCGATGGTCTCGCGTTCGCTGCCGACGTTATACATCAGGCCGCGGCGGCCGAGGCTGAGCGATACGCCGGACTTGCTGAAATTCAGATGCACGAAGGGGAAGATCGTGACGGTCTTGCGGAAACGGAATCCCATGGTGGGGCCTCCTCAGGGCACGGCACAGGCCGGCCGATGGCGAAGGCCCTAGCCCAATCTGAGTCGCATGACCGGAACAAGACCCCGTGCGTGCACGACTTCTTCTCGCGGCGATATCCGCATCAGCGCGCGCGCTGGCCGAACAGGATTTTCTGGGCGTCCTTGTCGGTGGCGAGGTCCGTCTTCGGGGCGTTGCCGGGGATTTCCAGGCCCTTCTTGACGGCCGGGCGGGCGAGCAAAGTCTCCAGCCAGCGCTTGACGTTGGGGAACTCGTCGATGTGCTGGCCCTGGCCTTCCCACAGTTTCGCCCAACCAACGCAGGCGATGTCGGCGATGGAGTAGTCGCCGGCAAGGAACTCGCGGTCGGCAAGGCGCCTGTTCATGACACCATAGAGGCGGTGGGTTTCGTTGACGTAGCGGTCGATGGCGTAGGGGATCTTCTCGGGCGCGTAGTTGCGGAAGTGGTGCGTCTGGCCGGCCATCGGGCCGAGCCCGCCCATCTGCCAGAACAGCCACTGGTCGACTTCGACGCGGGCGCGTTCGTCCTTGGGATAGAACTGTCCGGTCTTGCGGCCGAGGTACTGCAGGATGGCGCCGGACTCGAAGATCGAAATCGGAATGCCGCCGGGGCCCTCCGGATCGATAATGGCTGGCATCTTGTTGTTGGGCGAAAAGGCGAGGAACGACGGCTGGAACTGGTCACCCTTGCCGATGTTCACGTAGTGCAGCGTGTAAGGCAGGCCGCACTCCTCCAGCATGATGGTGATCTTCCAGCCGTTCGGCGTCGGCCAGTAGTAGAGGTCGATGGGGGCAGGTTTGGTTTTGGCCATGCTCATGATTCCTATTTGATGAGTCGCTCGTATTGGTCGTGTGGACCAATCCAGACCCAAACAAGATTTCCATCGACCTCGATCGCAAGTGCTCGGTAGCCTTGCGAGACGCGTGCCGGCCAGAAGCGCCCGACTTTTTTGAATTGCAGAGAGGGATGACGAGGATCCCTAACCAGGATTCGATAGTTTTTCGATGCAGAGCGTTGAATCTCGATGGGCAGGCTACGAAATTCGGACCAGAAACGGCTGCTCGCAAAGTGCCTCATGCAAGCTACTTGCGTGAGACGGGAAGCGGCCTCGTGTTCCCCTCCAGATGCTCTTGCAGTGCTTCCTGCGCAAGCCAGTCCAGATTTCCAGATTTCGCATCCTGCTCAATCTGGTTGTCGAACGCCTGCTCTTGAAATTCATCAAACCAAGCACGAAAGCGCGCGAGGTCCTCCCTTGCGAGCTTCGAAACGGCCTTTTCGATATCTTCCAACTTCGTCATGACGGCTTCGCTATAGTTCGGCGCATACATCCGGTTATGCCATATGACAGTCGGCCTACCAAGTGTTGGTCGGTGTTAACTACCGGGCCGTCCGGTCTTCCTCGGTCTTCCGCGGCGGCCCTTCTTTTCGGTATCGGTCGGGATGTCGACGGTGCGGGTTGGCTTGGCGGGGGCGGCCTTGGCCGTCGGCACGCTGAGAGAGGCGTGGGGGCCCATTTCGTCGAGGGTGGGTTTGTGCGGGCCGCGGACTTGCTCTCCGAAGGCGCCGGCTTTGATGCGGGTATCGACGTTGGGCGCGCGGGGCGCGGGCAGGGAGGTCGCATCGCGGCGAGGCAATGCACGGTCAGTGCCCGGTCCCATGTCGTCGAGCGACGGCTTCTTGATGCGTGATCCGCTGGACACTCCGGCTGACGGCATATTGGCCTTGGCGCCGTATTTGCGTTCGCCGCTGAAGCGGCCGGCCCGGTCTTCGACGTCCATCTGCCGAGCGAGCGGGTCGTCGGAGATGGCGAGTTCGGTTTCGCGCAGCCTCTTCAGTTCGTCGCGCAGGCGGGCTGCGGTTTCGAATTCCAGGTCGGCGGCGGCCTCGTGCATGCGCTTTTCCATGTCGGCGAGCACGGCTTGCAGGTTGTGGCCGACGAGCGTGGCGTTCTCCTCGGCGAGGCCCGCGTCGACCGTGACGTGATCCTGCTCGTAGATCGACGACATGATGTCGGTGATGTTGCGCTTGATGCTTTCGGGCGTGATGCCGTTGGCCGTGTTGAAGGCCGTCTGCTTCTCGCGGCGGCGATTGGTCTCGCCGATGGCGCGTTCCATCGAGCCGGTCATCTGGTCGGCATAGAGGATGACACGGCCGTCGACGTTACGCGCGGCGCGGCCGATGGTCTGGATCAGCGACGTCTCGGAGCGCAGGAAGCCTTCCTTGTCGGCGTCGAGGATGGCGACGAGGCCGCACTCGGGGATGTCGAGGCCCTCGCGCAGCAGGTTGATGCCGATCAGCACGTCGAAGGCGCCGAGGCGCAGGTCGCGGATGATCTCGATGCGCTCCAGCGTCTCGATGTCGGAGTGCATGTAGCGCACGCGGATGCCGCTCTCGTGCATGTACTCGGTGAGATCTTCGGCCATGCGCTTGGTGAGCGTGGTGACGAGCGTGCGGTAGCCCTTCTTGGCGACCTGGCGCACTTCGTCGAGCAGGTCGTCCACCTGGCTCTTGGCGGGGCGGATGATTACTTCAGGGTCGATCAGGCCGGTGGGGCGGATGACCTGCTCGGAGAAGGTGCCGCCGGTCTGTTCCAGTTCCCAGCCGCCGGGCGTGGCCGAGACGTACAGCGTCTGCGGCCGCATGGCATCCCATTCCTCGAAGCGCAGCGGCCGATTGTCCATGCACGACGGCAGGCGGAAGCCGAATTCGGCAAGCGTCGCCTTGCGCCGGTAGTCGCCGCGGAACATGCCGCCGATCTGCGGGACGGTGACGTGGCTTTCGTCGGCGAAGACGAGGGCGTTGTCGGGCAGGTATTCGAACAGCGTCGGCGGCGGGTCGCCGGGGTTGCGGCCGGTTAGATAGCGCGAGTAGTTCTCGATGCCGGCGCAGGAGCCCGTGGCTTCCATCATTTCCATGTCGAAGGTCGTGCGCTGCTCCAGGCGCTGGGCTTCGAGCAGCTTGCCGTTGGCGTACATTTCCTCGAGGCGCTGCTTCAGTTCGGTCTTGATGGACTTGATGGCCTGCTGCAGCGTCGGCTTCGGCGTGACGTAGTGCGAGTTGGAATAGATCTTCACCAGCGACAGCTCGTCGGACTTGTGGCCGGTGAGCGGGTCGAACTCGGTGATGCTTTCCACCTCGTCGCCGAACAGGGAGATGCGCCAGGCGCGATCCTCGTAGTGCGCCGGGAACAGTTCGACGGTGTCGCCACGGACGCGGAAGTTGCCGCGCACGAAGGCCTGGTCGTTGCGGCGGTAGTGTAGGGCGACGAGATCGGCCAACAGTTGATCGCGCGACAGCTTTTCGCCGACCTTCACAGTAAAGGTCATGGCCGTGTAGGTTTCGACCGAGCCGATACCGTAGATGCACGAGACGGAGGCGACGATGATGACGTCGTCGCGTTCCAGCAGCGAGCGCGTGGCGGCGTGGCGCATGCGGTCGATCTGCTCGTTGATCGAGCTTTCCTTCTCGATGTAGGTGTCCGTGCGCGGCACGTAGGCTTCGGGCTGGTAGTAGTCGTAGTAGGAGACGAAGTACTCGACCGCGTTGTTGGGAAAGAAGCTCTTGAACTCGCCGTAGAGCTGCGCCGCCAGCGTCTTGTTGGGCGCGAGGATCAGCGCCGGGCGCTGCGTCTCAGCGATGACGTGGGCCATCGTGAAGGTCTTGCCGGAGCCGGTGACACCGAGCAGAACCTGGTTGCGTTCGGTCTCTCGTACGCCAGCGACAAGTTCGGCGATGGCGGTGGGCTGGTCGCCCTTGGGCGTGTATTCGGAGATGAGTTCGAATGTGCGTCCGCCTTCGCTCTTCTCGGGGCGCTCCGGCCGGTGCGGCATGAACATCGGCATCGAGCCGGAGACGAGCGGATGGGCGGCCATCATGGGCTGGCGGGCGATCAGTTCCTTGGCCTTGTCGGAGCGCTCGTGCGGTTTGGCGAGCAGGGCGTTTAGCTGGTCGGTCAGCGTCTCGCCGCCCATCGGCGGGCGCGGTCCGGACTGGCGCAACGCGGGGAGTTCGCCTTTCTTTGAATAGCCGGCGTCGAAAGCAGCCTGGGGTGCTTCGGCGAAGCCCTCGGGCGGAGCCGCATAGCCACGTGGTGCCGGTGTTCCGCCGGACGTTTCCGTCGGCGGTGCGGGCGGCTTGCCCGAGCGTACGCGCGATGGGCGCGGCTTCGGGGTCGTGTCTGATTTTGGAGGGCGCGGCATCGCCAGAATATGGCGTGTCGGGCCGCAAGGCTCAAGGGTCTGCGCGGCACGCCTTTTCAGAGGCGGATCTTCCGCTTAAAGACATGCGGGCTGTGCGGACAAATGAGGTGTTGTTGATGAGCTGGCTTGAACTTGCGGTTCCCGTAGCGGGCATTGTCGGACTGGTGCTGGGCTGTACGTTGGGAGCCTGGATGAGCGGCGTCAGCCTGTGGAAGGGACCGGCCATCGCCATCGGCGCTGGCGGGATGCAGGCGGGGCTCTCCGAACTGGTGGTGCAACCCCTGACCGGCGTCAGCAATTTTTTGTTGGACTACGCCATCTTCTTTGTCGTTGCAGGAGGGATTGCGTACTTTTTGCATGTCGGCGCCAAGGCAACCGCACTGATTATTATTGGTGCATGGCTCGGCATGATGACGTTTGCACTCTTCGTGGGCCTGTTGGTACGGGTGGTGATCGGAGATGCAGCGTAAGCGTGTCAGCCAGCGATACGGCCCGCAGTGGCCGCCGCTGCCGCGCGGTTGATCATCAATGCCTGGTGACGCGAGAAGATCTTCTTCAACGCAGCAGGGCGGGCCTTTACGGAAGCAGACGAGAAACGCTTAGCCAATGCAGATACCTCCGCTGACCTCATTTCAGGATCAGCTTCAAGCTTCGCAAAATTGCTGCGGAAACCGGGGTCATCGCCGAGTGATGTTTCCAGCATTCGAAAGTATCGTTCAACGAGGTCACTGTTCAGCGGCTTAGGACCGGATTTCGTTCTCTTAGGCTTCGCTTCGGTCGTGGCCCTTAGCGTATCGGAAGCTCGTATAATCCAATCATCGAGCGACGTTCTCGCGGACTTTTTCAGCAGGGCATGCACCAGCTTGAAATCATCTTGTGATCTTGCCGACATGGCTACGGCGAGCTGGGACAACGCAGAGACGATAGTGGCCACGCTATCGACCTTCGTCTGAAGGAACGATGCCCCAGCTATCTCGATAGCATCTAGCTTGGCGACGATATCAGATACCTTCTTCGTTGGAGCGAGCCGGAAGATTGAGGACAGCTGATGCAGCGATGCTGCCGAAGCGGTAGCGTTGGCGACCTTTAGTAGGTCGGCGGAGTTATCCAAGCACTCGGCGAATTCTGAAGATTTCATTTTAGTCCCCTAGCTGGCGGGAACGCCTGATGTAGGTATCCCCATCCGGCCAGCAATAAAGTCCGACAGGGTTGCGATAGCGGCCTTTGCCTGCTGGGCGGGCGCTGAGTTGTCCATAACAAAGTAGGCGATTCCGTCATCCGAATCTCGCACGAAAGCTACTGTGTGTGGAAAATGCTGGGCGTCTGGCAAGAGCTCAAAGTTCATACCCCGTGCCCTCAATTGATCGCGTATGCGGGTTGCCGCGGCGGTCGTTGCATTGGTCGGCCTAACCTTTGTGCCGACGATACCAATCACGTTAAGGTGTGGGCAAATTTCCTTGGTCCTCAATGTTTGAATTTGTTCGCAGTACTTCAAGGCCGCCTCAGCTGAGGGTGTGTCCAAAATTGTAGGAACTAGCAAATGCGAACTCGCACAAAGCGCCTGAACAGCGCTGGTGGTCAGCCGAGGTGGGCAGTCGATGATCACTAGGTCAAATGCCGTCTGCACGGCTTGAGTGTGTAGAAGGTCGGCCAGATTGTAGCGAACATCATATGACTTAAACAGCTTACCATACAGCAAATCGCCGAGTGCCTTGCGAATGCTGCTTTGAGAGGCTGGACGGCACCTTAGCAGCCATTCCACTAGAAGGCGGTTGTCCGCCTGAGCCAGATCATAGTGGGCCGTGATTACCTTGAGCCTAGCCTGATGTTCAACCGGCTTAGCACAACTGACGAAAGTCGCAGCGTCCCAATCGCCGCTTATCATCCTCGTGCTCAAAGAGTCCTGTCCCGGGGCAGGGAGCCACCGCTCATCTTCGGGCAACGCCATCGACGAAAGCGAACCTTGAAAGTCAAGATCAATTAGTAGGACGCGCTTGTTCCATTGCTGGCTGCTCGCAAGGTGGGCGCCAATGTTCGCGGCGAGGGTTGTCTTGCCGACACCGCCCTTCAAATTCGCGATTGCCAACACCTTCGTGTTTCCGTTGAACCCTCTCGAGTAGTCGTCCGGCTTGACGATGGGCTTCGCGAGCCATACCCCGGCGCCTTCTCTGGGGCCGTCTTTGGTGCGCTCTCGTTTTACGGCTGACGTCGCCCGGTGCCGGCTTCTTAGGAAGCAGAAGAAGACTCGGATCTCTCTCCAGACCACGCGGCCCATTGCATAAAGGAGAGCAATCAGTACGCCTCCCGCAACTATTGCAATCTCTTTGCCTAAGTGTTCAATCGCAACATTCAAAATATCGGACACGACTTCCTCAATCTCTACACGAACTTCCGGTTGGTTATTACGGATGTTGCCACGTTCGTAAAGTGTCGTGCCGTCGTTCGACGGTTGCCCGGATGCCTCTCGCCCTGCTTGACTGATGCGGGTATGGTCGCGGCAACCGTCCGGGATAGCGGCGGAAAACGGGATCTAGGGGAACGATTGATGGCGGAGACGCGGATCGCGCTGGTGACGGGCGCGAACAGGGGCATCGGGTTCGAGATCGTGCGGCAGCTGGAACGGCTGGGTGTCGTCACGGTGCTGAGCGCTCGCGATCCGGTCAAAGCGCAGGCGGCAGCGGACAAGCTGTTGTCGGAGGGCATCGAGGTCGGCGTCGTGCCGATCGATGTCGACAGCGACGAGAGCTGTGCGGCGGGTCTCAAGCAGGTCGAGGACCTGTTCGGCGGACGGCTCGACATCCTGGTGAACAACGCCGGGATCATGCAGGACGGCCCGAGCAGCGGCACGACGGCGATGAACGTGTCCATCGAGACGATCGCACACACCTTCAACACCAACGTGCTGGGGCCGCTGCGGCTGATCCAGCGGGCGATCCCCCTCATGCAGAAGAACAACTACGGGCGCATCGTCAACATGTCGTCGGGGCTCGGGCAGCTGGCAGAGATGGGCGGCAACTGGCCGGCGTACCGGCTGTCGAAGGCCTCGCTGAACGTGCTGACGCGCGTGTTCGCGGCCGAGATCGGGCCCGGCAATATCAAGATCAACTCGATGCATCCGGGCTGGGTACAGACGGAGATGGGCGGCGCCAATGCCGAGCGGCCGGTCGACCAGGGAGCGGAGACTGCCGTCTGGCTCGCAACGCTGCCGGATGATGGGCCCACGGGCGGCTTCTTCAAAGACAAGAAGCCGATGGCCTGGTAGGTCCGGGGCCAATCCGATTGCAACGGGGAATCGACATGCGGAGTTTCGTGTTCCGGCTGCTGGCAGTGCTTTGGGCGGGCGGCCTGATGGCGCAGGCAACCCCGGCACAAACGCCGGCGGCGACCGAGACCTTGCGCGTCGCGACTCGCGTCGTTCCGCCGCTGGTCATACAGGATAAGGATCAGCTGACGGGTTTCAGTATCGACCTGTGGAAGGCGATCGCCGACAAGCTGAAGGTCACGACGCAGTTCCAGGTCGCCAGCGATGTGCCGGCATTGCTCGAGGCGGTCAAAGGCAAGCAGGCGGATGTCGGGATCGCGGCGATCTCGGTGACTGCGGAACGGGACCAGCAATTCGATTTCTCGCAACCCATGCTGGACAGCGGCCTGCAGATCCTGGTGCGCGGGACGGGCGGCGCAGGCGACACACCAAATCCGCTGACGGGGCTGCTGAAGATCCTGTTCTCGCCGGTGGTGTTGATGTGGCTCGGCATCGCTGCGCTTCTCATCATCATTCCGGCGCACTTGATGTGGTGGCTGGAGCGCCGACGACCGGACGGCATCATCCCGCAGAACGAGCCCTATATCCCGGGGATCTACACGGCGCTGTGGTGGGCGGCGAGCACGCTGGCGACGCAGGCCGAGCAGATGCCGCGGCATTGGATCGGGCGCGTGCTGGCGGTCCTGTGGATGTTCACGGGCGTGGTGTTCGTGGCCTATTACACCGCGCAACTGACGGCGTCGCTGACGGTGCAGCAGATCCAGGGCGCCATCAACGGGCCGGAGGATCTGCCAGGCAAGACCGTGGGCACAACAAAAGGCTCGACGTCGGCGGCTTGGCTGCAACAGCGGCATGTCGCGACGACTCCGTTCGAGACGATCAGCGACGCCTACGCGGCATTGCGGAATAAGACGGTGGATGCCGTGGTGTTCGATTCACCGGTGCTGCTCTACTACGCCAATCACGGCGGCAAGGGTTCGGTGCAGGTGGTCGGCGTGCCGTTCCGGAAGGAAGACTACGGCATCGTATTCCAGACCGGCAGCCCGCTGCGCAAACGCGTCGACGGCGCGCTTCTGGCGCTGCGCGAGGACGGGACATACCAGGCGCTCTACGACAAGTGGTTCGGGGTCGAGGGTGGGAAGTAAGGGGTGAGGACGCGGGGTCAAACCTCGGTCTGACCCTTTCGCTAGGGCCATTTCACTTCGGGTGGGAGGGACGACAGGATGCTGTCGACGTTGCCGCCGGTTTTCAGGCCGAAGACGGTGCCGCGGTCGTAGAGCAGGTTGAACTCGACGTAGCGGCCGCGGCGGATCAGCTGTTCCTCGCGGTCGGCGGGCGTCCAGGGCATCGTGTAGTTGCCACGCACGATCATCGGATAGACGCGCAGGAAGCTACGGCCAACGTCCTGCGTCAGGGCCAGCGCCGCGTCGAAGCCGCCCTGCTCGGGCAGTGGGGCGATGTAGTCGTAGAAGATGCCGCCGACGCCGCGCGTTTCCTTGCGATGGGGCAGATAGAAGTATTCCTCGCACCATTTGCGAAACTTCGGGTAGTCGGCGATTGCGTGCTGGGCGCAGGCGCCGTGCATGGCGGCATGGAAGGCCAGCGTGTCGGTATCGGCGTCGGTGCGGCGGCGATCGAGGACGGGGGTCAGGTCGGCGCCGCCGCCGAGCCACCATTTGCTGGTGACCACCATCCGCGTGTTCATGTGCACGGCAGGGACGTTGGGGTTGTTCGGGTGGGCGATGAGGGAGATGCCCGAGGCCCAGAAACGCGGATCTTCCAAGGCGCCGGGGATCTGAGCGCGGAACTCGGGCGCGAACTCGCCATGGACGGTGGAGGTGTGCACGCCGGCCTTCTCGAAGACGCGGCCTTTGATCATGCTCATCGTACCGCCGCCGCCGGGGACGCCGGTGTGGTCCGCGCGTTGCCAAGGCGTGCGGACGAAACGGCCGGGGTCGCGATCGCCCAAGGGCGCATCGGCCGGCAGGCTCGTCTCGAGGGCTTCGAAGGCGGTGCAGATCTGATCGCGCAGGTCCTCGAACCACGCTCGGGCGCGGTCCTGGGCATCCGTCGGAAGTGGCAAGGCTGGGATCTCGGGAGGGGACACGTGTAGGTTTCCGTTTCTCGTTATACGGCGGGGATTTGAGACGGTTTGTGATATCGGTGCAAGCTGGAACAGTTGGTGACAGTTCTGCCTCGATATTGCCGTCACACGCGATGTATAAGACGGCATCCAATTGTGCTGCGCAGGCGCCGTCCCCAAATCACGGCGCACGCAGCGCGCCACGGCCGTAGTTCCTCGTGTAGTTCCTTGCTTTGTTCCGGGGGCTACATCCGAAACCGACAGATCTTGGCATGCTGTCTCGTTTCTTGGCCGTCCAATCCGGTCTTTGCGACCCATCAGATCAGACCTTACGAGGTCTAGGAGCCACTCATGTTCGCCCGCGTCTTCCGCTGGCTGGAGACCAGATACGATCCCTTCCCGTCCGGGCCGGCGCCACGACCGCCGTCGGATTTCCGTGGGTTCGTGACGTTTTACACGTGGCCGATGCGCTGGATGATCATTGCGACATCCGTGCTGGCCGCGGCCGTCGCGCTGATCGAGGTGTCGCTGTTCGCGTTCCTCGGCCGCCTGGTCGACTGGCTCAGCGTGGCCAAACCGGAAACGGTCTGGCAGGAGCACGGGTGGTTTCTGCTGAGCATGAGCGCGGTCGTGCTGCTGGTCATTCCGGGTCTGAAATTCTGGTACGAGTCTGTCCTGCACCAGGGCGTCATGGGGAACTTCTCCATGCGCACGCGCTGGCAGATGCATCGCTACGTGCTGCGCCAGTCGATGGAGTTCTTCAACGACGACTTCGCCGGCCGCGTCTCGACCAAGGTGATGCAGACGTCACTGGCCGTGCGCGAGACGGTGATGAAACTCGCGGAGGTGTTCGTCTACGTCGGCATCTATTTCACGGGTGCGCTGCTGATGTTCGCGGCCAGCGACCTGCGGCTGACGGCACCGATGCTGATCTGGTTCGTCGGCTACGTGATGGCGCTGCGCTATTTCATTCCACGGTTGGGCAAGATCTCGACCGTGCAATCGGACGCGCGGTCAATCATGACCGGGCGTATCGTCGACACCTACACCAACATCGCCACGGTGAAGATGTTCGCGCATGCGGACCGTGAGGACAGCTACGCCAAGGGCGGCATGGCGCCGTTCCTGGACACGGTCTACGTGCAGATGCGGCTGGTCACATTGTTGACGCTGACGCTCAACACGCTGAATTGTGCGCTGCTGTTCTCGATCACGGGCACGGCCATCTGGCTGTGGTCAATCGGTGCGGCGACGACGGGCGCGATTGCGTTCGCCGTGGGCCTGGTGCTGCGCATGCAGGGCATGGCGCACTGGATCATGTGGGAAGTGGCTGGGTTGTTCGAACAGATCGGCATCATCCACGACGGCATCACGACGATCGCGCGCGACCGCAAGGTCGTGGACGTTGCGGGTGCCAAACCGCTCACGGTGCCGAGGGGCGAGATCCGCTACGAGGGCATCCGCTTCAACTACGGGCGCAACCCGCAGGACAAGCGCGGCCACATCATCGAAAACCTGTCGCTGACGATCGCGCCGGGCGAGAAGGTCGGGCTTGTCGGCCGTTCGGGTGCGGGCAAGTCGACGCTGGTGAACCTGCTGCTGCGGTTCTGGGATCTCGACGGTGGGAGACTGCTGATCGATGGCCAGGACGTGTCGCAGGTGACGCAGGACAGTCTGCGAGCAGCGATCGGCATGGTGACGCAGGACACGTCGCTGCTGCACCGGTCGGTGCTGGAGAACATCCTGTACGGGCGGCCGGATGGCGGCGAGGAAGCAGCGATCGCGGCGGCCAAGAAGGCGCACGCGCACGACTTCATCGTCGGGCTGCAGGATCTGTCCGGAAGGACCGGATACCAGGCCCATACCGGCGAACGCGGTGTCAAGCTGTCGGGTGGCCAGAGACAGCGCGTCGCCATCGCACGCGTGTTGCTGAAGGATGCGCCGATCCTGGTTCTGGATGAGGCGACGAGCGCGCTCGACTCGGAGGTGGAGCAGGCGATCCAGGAGCAGCTCTACAACCTGATGCAGGGCAAGACCGTCATTGCCATCGCGCACCGATTGTCGACGATCGCGGCAATGGACCGGCTGATCATCATGGATCAGGGCGCGATCGTCGAAGATGGCTCGCATAGCGAATTGCTGAAGCGTGGCGGGCTTTATGCGGAGCTGTGGGCGCGCCAGTCCGGTGGGTTCCTGGCGCGCGAAGCGGCCGAATAAACTTGAGCCGGGCTCCTCGCGGGCTCGGCTCAATCCCTTCAAAGGCTGGCGCTTCAAAAGGCCGGCCAGCCATTCAGCTCAAATTGTTACGGCACTTATGCCGGTTGTGTCACAACCGCCATCCGGGTGCCGTAAAGTCGCACTATCGCCAAGTCGACGCCTCCGAATGCCGCATTTGCGGTGGCCGCCGGCGCCGCCTGGTCAGTACGTTTACGTGGGAGGAAATAATGTCAGTGAAACTTGTGTTCAATGCGCTCTGTGCGGCATTGATCACGCTGACGGTAGCGGCCGCGCCCGCGTCCGCACAGCGGGACCGCGATGACCGCCGAGGCGACGACCGCAGGGGTGATGATCGCGGGGGCGATTACCGCAGGGGCGATGACGATCGTCGTGGTGACGATCGGCGTGATGATCGGCGTGGCGACGACCACTACGAATTGCTGGGATCGCAGACGGTCCGGTTCCGCGGTGAACGCGATACGATCCGGGTCGGCCGTCGCGAGGGGCGCTTCGAAGCGCTCGTGCTCAGCGTCAAGAACGGCGATGTCGAGATCCGCGAAATGCAGGTCAACTTCGCGCGCGGTGAGCCGCAAAGATTCACCGTCAACGGCATCATCAAGGAAGGCCAGCGGACGCGTCCGATCGATCTGCGCGGCGGCGACCGCGCCATCGACAGCATCGATTTCGTCTACCGGTCGGTCGGCCGGCCATGGCGTGACGACAGGGCCGTCGTAGAGGTTTATGGCCGTCAGGACGATCGCCGGGCTGGTGGACCTCCTCCGGGTCCACCGCCGCGCCGCTGGGGCGGTCCGCCTGAGTGGGTTGAGCTCGGCTGCCGCAGCGTGGCGCTGTTCGGCGCCGATCGCGATGTGATCCCGGTCGGGCGCCGCGATGGCCGCTTCAAGGCGGTGAAGTTCCGCGCCAAGCGCGAGAAGATCCGTCTGCTGGATGCCCGCATCGTCTATTCCAATGGCGAACCGGACAATCTTCAGATCCGCGCCGATATCCCAAAGAATGGCGAGACGCCGCCGATTTCCGTCAGGGGCCGTACGCGGTCGATTGATCGGGTCGAGATCGTCACCATGAAGAAGAAGCTGACCTTGAAGAAGGTCGACATCTGCGTGGACGGTCTGCAGTAAAATCGTACGCCTAGAGGGTGATCCCTTTTGGGTTGTCAAAGTTGGAAAGCCCCGGCCCTACCAGGTCGGGGCTTTTTACTGAGTTGGCCAAGTTTCGGTCTGGCGGATGGCTTCGGCCAGGACGATACCGGCGGCGACAGCCAGGTTGAGGGAGCGCAGTTCGGGGCGGATCGGAATGCGCAGCCGCGCGGCCGCGGCCTCGTGGACCGCTGCCGGTGCGCCTGCCGACTCGCGACCCATCAGGA
The DNA here is from genome assembly GCA_965279065.1 of Hyphomicrobiaceae bacterium. Classification (GTDB taxonomy): domain Bacteria; phylum Pseudomonadota; class Alphaproteobacteria; order Rhizobiales; family Hyphomicrobiaceae; genus JAKAXS01. The sequence goes on along the minus strand of OZ257134.1, from coordinate 2,572,441 downwards.
TGATGTCGCCAGGCTCGAATGCGAAAGCTGTGTAGGGAAGCGTCCCGTGCGAGGTGATCAGAACGATGCGCGCTTGCGCATTCGCGGACTGGAACGAGGGCCAGTCGAGATGGCGGGTCAGCTCGACATGATCCAGATAATCCAGGCCGGCCCGGCGTAGAGCCTTGTCGCTCATATCGAATCCGGTTGGCCCAATGACATCGACGGGCACGCCGAGGCATGCCGCCATGCGCAGGATAGTGCCTGTGTTTTGTGGAATGTCGGGTTGATAAAGAGCCAGGCGCATCGAATCGCGATTACCTCCTTGCCCGGATGGGCTGCGCCAAATTGCCCAATGGGGTAGGCCGTTGGATGTCTTGAGTCGCACAATGAACGATGCATAGAGTAGCGCGAAAGTCGCCGACGCCGATGCGGGATATTGCGTCTTCTGTCTAGCCGAACGCGAGCCCATCGGGACTGGGCGCGCCGCAGCATAACCGCTTGGCGTTTTGAAACCGGGTTCATCCAGAATCCGGCTTAAGGCGTATCCGACAATCGGTCGCGCCGCGGCCAGTCATCGGGTTCGTGGCTCAGAAAAACCAGTGCCTTTGGAGGCTGACGTGGCATCTCACGCCGATGACGAGCCAACCCGCCGCGATTTTCTTGTGATCGCGGGCAATGCATTCGCCGCCGTCGGGGCGGCGGCTACGCTGTGGCCGTTCGTGGCGCAGATGAATCCTGATGCCAGCACTCAGGCATTGGCGTCGACCGAGATCGACCTATCGCCGATCAAGGAAGGCCAGGCGATCACTGCAATGTGGCGCGGCAAGCCGGTGTTCATCCGCAACCGCACGAAGGAAGAGATCGCCAAGGCCACCGAGGTGAAGGGCGATCAGGTGCCGGATAATTCCGCGCGCAACGACCTGCTGCCAGAGGACACCCCGGCCGACGACGTCAACCGCGTCAAGGAAGGCAAGACGAACTGGCTGGTGCTGGTAGGCATCTGCACGCATCTCGGCTGCATTCCCAAGGGCCAGTCCATGGGTGACGAACGCGGCGATTACGGCGGCTGGTTCTGCCCGTGCCACGGCTCGCACTACGACACCTCGGGGCGCATCCGCAAAGGTCCGGCACCGCGCAATCTCGAAGTGCCGCCTTATGCCTTCATCTCCGACACAAAAATCAAAATCGGCTGAGGACGACGCGCAGCATGGCTCACGAGTCGCACTACACACCCACCAGCCGCTTCGGCAAATGGATGGATGAACGGCTGCCGGTTGCCCGTCTGGTGCACGGCAGCTTCGTGGATTTTCCAACACCGCGAAACCTGAACTATCTTTGGACGTTCGGCGGTATCCTGTCGTTTTGTCTGGCCGCACAGATCCTCACCGGTTTGGTGCTGGCGATGCACTACCAGCCGAGCGGGGCGGAAGCCTTCAACTCCGTCGAGCATATCCGGCGCGACGTGAACTACGGCTACATGATCCGCAACTTCCATGCGGTCGGCGCCTCGATGTTCTTCATCGCGGTCTATATCCACATCTTCCGCGGCCTGTACTACGGTTCCTACAAGGCGCCGCGCGAGGTGCTGTGGATCCTGGGTGTGCTCATCTTCCTGGTGATGATGGCGACGGCCTTCATGGGTTACGCGCTGCCGTGGGGGCAGATGAGCTTCTGGGGCGTGACGGTGATCACGAACCTGTTCTCGTCGCTGAATGAGATCATTCCGGGACTCGGAACGGCCATCGTCGAATGGCTGTGGGGCGGGTACTCGGTTTCGGGGACGACGCTCAACCGCTTCTTCTCGCTGCACTATCTGCTGCCGTTCGTGATTGCCGGCCTCGTCATCCTGCATATCTGGGCCTTGCACGTGGCGGGGCAGAACAATCCGGCCGGCCTCGACATCCGGACCAAGGCAGATGCAGTGCCGATGTTCCCGCATGCGGTCGCCAAGGACGCCGTGGGATTGTTTGCATTCCTGCTGGTGTTTGCCTGGTTCGCGTTCGTGATGCCCGACTATCTCGGACACGCGGACAACTACATCGAAGCGAACCCGCTGGTGACACCGCCGCATATCGTGCCGGAATGGTATTTCCTGCCGTTCTACGCGATCCTGCGCGCCATCCCCTCCAAGCTGGGCGGCGTGATCGCGATGTTCTCGGCGATCGCAATCCTGGTCTTCGTGCCGTGGCTCGATACCAGCCGCGTGCGCTCGTCCAAGTATCGGCCGATCTACAAGTGGTTCTTCTGGCTGTTCGGCTTCACGTGTCTGGCGCTCGGCTATCTCGGTGCCATGCCGGCGGAAGGCGTGTACGTGTTCTGGGCGCGCATCTTCACATTCTACTATTTCGCCCACTTCCTGCTGGTCATGCCGATCGTGGGTCTGATCGAGACGCCGCACAGGCTGCCGCGCTCCATTGCGGAAAGCGTGCTGGGGTCGGCCGGCGGGGGTGCTGCGTCGCCCGCGACGGCTGCCGCCGCGCCAGAGAAACGTTGAGGACGGGGACCGACCAATGAGCAAGACCTCGTTCAAGACGTACACTTTCAAGGCGCTGGGGTTCGGGATGGTGACAGCGGTGCTGCTCGCGCTTGCGCCGGGCGCCATGGCTGCCGAAGGCGGCGAGCATCACATCGAACGGCAGACGTGGGCGTTCGGCGGCCTCAGGGGCCAGTACGACAAGGCGCAGCTGCAGCGCGGCTTCCAGATCTACAAGGACGTCTGCTCCGGCTGCCACGGGATGAAACGGCTCTTCTTCCGCAATCTGGCGCAGCCCGGGGGACCAGAGTTCCCCGAGGCTTCGGTGAAGGCCCTGGCCGAACAATGGCCCAACCAAATCACCGACGGCCCCAACGATGCCGGCGAGATGTTCGACCGGCCGGCAAAGCTGTCGGACCCGATCCTCGGGCCATACAAGAACGACAAGGCGGCGCGAGCCGCGCAGAACGGCGCGCTGCCGCCGGATCTGTCCAACATCGCCAAGGCGCGCAACGTCCACAACAGCGCGTTCTGGCCGATCCATGTTGGGCTGATGGCGAGAGATATCGTGACCGGATACCAGGAAGGCGGTGCCGACTATGTGTACGCGCTGCTCACGGGATATGGCGAGCCACCGGCCGGGGTGACGGTGGCGGACGGCATGCACTACAACGCTGCGTTCCCGGGCCACCAGATCGCGATGTCGCCGCCGCTCGCAAAAGACGCGTTCCAGACCTACGCTGACGGTTCCGGTTCGCTGGAGAAGAATGCGGCGGATATCGCGGCGTTTCTAACCTGGGCCTCCGATCCCTCGCTCAACAGCCGCAAGAGCACGGGCTGGGTGGTGCTGCTGTATCTGCTGATCACCACCGTGCTGCTTTGGCTCGGCAAGAAGCGGATCTGGGCCGACGCACACTAGCCTTCGACGATCTGAATTTGATGAGGGCCGGGCGTGATCGTCCGGCCTTTCTCATTTGGCCCGCGGCGGCGTCAACCCGCTTGCACACGGATGGCCGGCGTGGTTCTGGTGGAGGACAGGCGGGCGATCTGCGGGGGACATATGAAGTCGGTTCTGGGCATCATCGGCGGCAGCGGGTTCTACAATCTGCCTGAGCTGGAGAACCAGCGGTGGCAGCGCATCATGACGCCGTGGGGGGCGCCGTCGGACGATATCCTGTTCGCCGACATCGACGGCTTGCCGATCCGCTTTCTGCCGCGACATGGCCGCGGACATCCCGTGCCACCGTCGGCGATCAACTTCCGCGCCAACATCGATGCCTTGAAACGCGCCGGCGTCACCGACCTGGTGTCGATCTCGGCGTGCGGATCGCTCAAGGAGATTTTCGCGCCTGGCCATTTCGTGCTCGTCGACCAGTTCATCGACCGGACGTTCGCGCGCGAGAAGAGCTTCTTCGGTCCGGGGCTAGTGGCGCACGTGTCCATGGCCGATCCGGTCAGCCCGCTGCTGGTGGATGCAATCCAGGCCGCGGCGACGTTCGAAAGCGTGCCGCATACGCGGGGCGGAACCTATCTCGTGATGGAGGGACCGCAGTTTTCGACGCGGGCGGAGAGCAATCTCTATCGCAGCTGGGGCTGCGACGTGATCGGCATGACGAACATGCCCGAAGCCAAACTCGCGCGCGAGGCGGAGATCTGCTACGCGACGGTCGCCATGGTGACGGACTACGACTGCTGGCACGACGGGCATGCGGCCGTGGACGTGGCTTCGATCATGGCTGTGATGAAAGGCAACACGGAAATGGCGCAGCGGATGGTGATCCGGCTGGCCAAGGAGTTTCCGCGCGAGCATCCGCCATGCCCGATCGGCTCGGATCGGGCGCTCGACGTTGCGATCATCACAGCACCCGAGGCGCGCGACGCGTCGCTCGTCAAGAAACTCGACGCGGTGGCCGGGCGGCTACTGGGCGATGGCGTCTAGGCTGTTCGTCGCGCTACTTATCGGAAAACCGCTTCACACATTTCCGGAAGCGCTCTCAGTTCGGGAACTGGATAAGGATCTGGGCCTTCAGCATCCAGGGGAAGAAGATTTTGATGAGTTGGCCCATGCCCCAGCAGATCGCCGTCAGCAGGATGAGCGCGGGAATAGCTGCAACCACGCCCTTCAGATAGAAGCCCATCATGTGAAAGAACGGGACGTCGAAGCGCTTTACGGTTGCGGCCGGATAGTCCAGCTCGTCAGAGCCGCGCTGGTCGAGGTCCTGGTCGCGCGGCACGTAAAGCGACGCGGCCGGCTCGAATGTCGCCTTCCGGTGGTCCTCCCTGTCGACGGGAGCCGTCACGGTCCTGTCACGTGACTCGCGTTCTCGTTTTTCGCGTTCGCGGGCTTCCCTTTCGCGGCGCAGCGTACGGGGCAGGTCGTCGAATTCGGCGACGTCTGCGGTCAAGGCAAAATCGGTATTAGCCATGTCAATCACTCCACGCGGCAACGCGCCAGGACATCAACGCGGTGACGCACAATGAGGTCGCCGCAATCGCCCTACCCTGTTGACTGCCTTACTGATACTTTGCGCCGCCAGTTTGACGAGGAGGTGGCTTTGCCCGACCTGAAAAGCCTTATTCGCAGCATTCCAGACTATCCAAAGCCCGGGATCATTTTCCGCGACGTCACGACGTTGCTCGGGCATGCGGAAGGATTTCAGGAGGCGATCGCCAGCCTGGCGAGGCCGTACAAAGATCAGGGAGTGCAGGCCGTCGCCGGCATCGAGGCTCGCGGTTTCATTCTAGGCGGCGCGGTGGCCGACCGTTTGGGCTGCGGGTTCGTGCCCATTCGCAAGAAGGGCAAGCTGCCGTGGAAGACGATCGGGCAGGAGTACACGCTGGAGTACGGGGTCGACGTGATCGAAATCCACGAGGACGCCATCGCCAAGGGCGAGCGCATCCTGATCGTCGACGATTTGATCGCGACCGGCGGTACGGCAGAGGCGGCGGTGAAGCTGCTCGAACGCTCGGGCGGAAAGATCGTCGGGGCGACTTTCATTATCGACCTGCCAGATCTTGGCGGCATGAAACTCCTGAAAAGCCACAACGTGCAAAGTCACGCGTTGGTGACGTTCGAAGGGCATTAAGCCACGTCGAGTTGCGGCCGCTCGTAATTGTGCGCGCTGCAACATGACCTCCGCGCATGGATTTTCTTCTGTTTTCGCGGAGGTTTGACGAAGACGTCCGCTTTTGCGCAATTTGCGTGCAACCAAGTTCGCGGCTTGGAGTTTTGGGCGAGCTGAGGCCGACCCTCGGTTTGGTCATTGAGATGACACCGTTGCGCCACACCATCCGATTCGTTCGCCGCGTGCGGCGAACACGGGGGTGGGGCTAGACCTAAGGGGATTACGCCATGAATGTAGCTATGTCCGTAGCGACACCGGCCGTACCAATGACGCAGGCTGAAGCCAGTTCCGTCTGGCAGCATATGGGCGCGTGGCGCGCCAACCCGACGATCGCCGTTGCCTGCCCGCGTTGCAGCCACGAGAGGCTCGGGATCGAAGACCGCTCGGCCCGGCCTTATGCCGAATGGTATGCGCTCAGCTGCGACAGCTGTGGGCTGGAGCACACCCTTCACATCGCGCTCGGCATGCCGCCTGCAGGAGGGGCCGGCTGAGCGGTCCGCCGATGCATATCGACGGCAAGTCTTATCGCACAATCTGGATCAAGGAAGACGGCTGGTCGGTGGAGATCATCGACCAGACCAAGCTGCCGCATGCGTTCGTCACGTTGACGCTGACGACGCTGGCGGCGGTGGCTCATGCCATCCGAACAATGCAAGTCCGCGGCGCGCCCCTCATCGGGGCGACCGCGGCGTATGGCGTGGCACTGGCGATGCGCAAGGATGGTTCGGACGCGTCGCTTGCACAGGCCGTGGAATTTCTCGCCGAGCAGCGGCCGACGGCGATCAACCTGCGGTGGGCGTTGGAGGAGATGCGATCGGAGTTGTCTCCGCTGCCGCCGCACGAGCGGGCAGACGCCGCCTACCGGCGGGCGGCTGAGATCTGCGACGACGACGTGGAGACGTGCCGCCGCATCGGCGTCAACGGTTTACCGCTCATAGCCGAGACGGCGACACGCAAGGCCGGCAAGCCGGTTCAGATCCTGACGCACTGCAATGCCGGGTGGCTCGCGTGCGTCGACTGGGGGACGGCGACGTCGCCGATCTATCACGCCTTCAATTCCGGTATCCCCGTACATGTTTGGGTCGACGAGACCCGACCGCGCAATCAGGGTGCTTCGCTCACGGCATTCGAGCTGGGGTGCCACGGCGTTCCGCACACGATTATCGCCGACAACGCGGGCGGTCACCTGATGCAGCGCGGCGAAGTCGACCTCGTCATCGTCGGTACGGATCGCGTCAGTGCCAACGGCGATGTCGCCAACAAGATCGGCACCTATCTCAAGGCGCTGGCGGCGCACGACAACAACGTGCCGTTTTACGTTGCCTTGCCGTACTCGACGATCGATTGGAGGATCTCCCGGGGCGCCGACATTCCGATCGAAGAGCGCTCGGCGGACGAGGTTCTGAAGATGACGGGGCGGTTGGCTGATGGCAGCGTCGCCGAAATGGAGATTGCGGCGCCGGGCTCGCCAGCGGCCAATCCGGCGTTCGACGTCACGCCGTCGCGACTGGTGTCGGGGCTCATCACCGAGCGAGGCGTCACTCAAGCCAGCCGAGAGGGGTTAAGTTCGCTTTACCCTGAGTGCGCTCTTAAGTCTGTGGTCTGACGACCGCGTAACTTGTGCATTGCTGGGCATAATATTCCGAACCAAGTGCGGTTTGCCTTAGTTCGGCCTGTTCGGGGAGGTTAGCGTCCTGTAAATCTATTTGTTGGATTAAGACCTATTCAGCCGGCAGCTCTGCGGGGGGCTTCGGCGAATTCGCAACACAACAACATTGCGGTTTCGCTTCAACGACCTCTGCAAGGGATGATGCGCATGAATTTTGCGAAGACCGAGCGCCTAGCCGTGTTCATCGACGGGCCTGAGCTTCGGGCGACCGTCGGAGGCATGGGCCTCGATATTGACTTCAAAAAAATCCTCGGATTTTTCCAGGGCATTGCCCACCTGGTCAGAATACAATTCTATCATATCGATCGCGACGACGAGGAAGAAGCGTCGCTGAGGCCGTTGACAGATTGGCTAGAGTACAACGGCTACAGCACAGTAGCCTGCTCGGGGCGGGAGAACGAATCCTCGGGGCGCCGCAGCAACAAGAACTTCCTCAACGTCCGTATGGCGGTCGACGCGCTCGAGATCGCCCCATTGGTCGACCACATCGTGTTGTTTTCCGGCGACGCTGTGCTGAGTCCGCTGGTCGACGCCTTGAAGTGGCGCGGGCGCCGGGTTTCGGTAGTATCCACCCTGCAACTGCGTCCGCCGATGATTGCCGATGAGCTGCGGCGCAAGGCGGATCAGTTCATTGATATCGCCGACATTGCCGAGCACGTTGCGAAAGACATGGGTTCCGTGAAACCCAAGAAGGTCAGGGCGCAACGAGCCCCGCGCAAGAGCAAGCAGGATATCAACGAGCAGTAGATGGTCTGCTATGGACCATCTCCAGAATCGACCATCTCCCAGAAGGTCGCCGACGCATCCACGTCGTGATACTCGTCGAGATGGGAAATGCGATTGCCGCGCAGGCGAATGACCTGGCGGAACCGGCCGACGAATTTCATCTTCTTGGCGCGATGCACGACTGAGAAACCGATGACGGTGCGGACATAGATTCCGTCAAAAGTCAGAAAGTTGACGACCGATACGCAGTCGGCGACGTCGAGATAGGTTTGCAGGTAGTCGCCGAAGGCATTTGCGCCGTGTCGCACCTTGAAGCCCGTGCCGCCTTCGCCCGCGTGCTCGACGAAGACCAGATCGTCGCAGAAGTATGTCAACATCGACGGGATGTCTCGCGCGTTCCACGCGTCGAAGACATGTTCCATCAGGGCTTCGGCATCTTCCTTGGTGCGAACCATCGAACCGCTCTCGAGGTTGGCTTGCGTCGCCAGTCTAGCTGCAGTGGTTTAAACAATAAATGACGGGCGAGTTACGCTGCCGGTCAAATCGATTGCAGCCGGCCGAGCCGTCGCCGGCTTCATTTAACGGTTCCGAAAGGGTAATGGCTCCAGATTGGCCGTGGGCGCCTTTTTGGCGCCCGCGCGCCAAGGACCCACCCAATGCATATTGTCGTCGTCGATCCCAGCAAGGTGGTGCACCGGGTCATTGCTTCCGTTCTGGAACCGCGTGGCCACTACGTGTCGGCCTTCATTGATGCCAAGGACGCGCTGGACTTCGTCGAGGGCGACATGTCGGTCGACGTGCTGATGACCAGCCTGGAAGTGACGCCGTTGTCGGGCATGGAACTGGCCTGGCGCGTGCGGACGCTAAGCCGGCCGATCTATGTCATCGTCATGTCATCGCAAACCAACGCCAGCAGCCTGGCGGAGGCACTGGACAGCGGCGCCGATGAGTTCATCGAGAAGCCGCCGCAGCCGGAGGCGCTCGTCGCGCGCCTGCGCGCCGCCGAACGGCTGCTCGCGGCACAGAAGAAATTACTGGAGCTTGCCGAACGCGACCCGCTGAGCGGGCTGTTCAACCGGCGCGCGTTCTTTGCGCGGCTCGACGGAGCCATCGAGCAGACGTCGTCGTCGGACAAGCTGGCGGCGATCATGTTCGACATCGATCACTTCAAGGCGATCAACGATTGCCAGGGGCACGACGTCGGCGATGAGGTCATCCAGGCGGTTTCGGCAAATGCTGCCAGCGTGCCCGGTATCGTGGGGCGGTTGGGCGGCGAAGAGTTCGCCATCATCATCCCAGGGGCGTCGCGCGCCGAGGCGATGCGGCTGGCGGAAGGTCTGCGCGAGCAGTTCGCGAGCATGCGCTACCCGGGGAACGACGGCCTGTTTGGAGCGACGTGCAGCTTCGGCGTCAGCGAGTACGTGCGCGGCGATACGCCGGCCGATCTTCTGAAACGTGCGGACAACGCTCTCTATGCGGCCAAGCGCGGTGGGCGCAATTGCGTCATGACCGACGGCGGGCATGTGGACGCCGACAGCGCTTCTCCCTCGCCGATCATTCGTCGCGTCGAGCGCGCGATCGCGTAGTCTCGTCTTAGTTGGCGAAGCGGAAGTGCATGACGTCGCCGTCCTTGACGACGTAGTCCTTGCCTTCTAGGCGCATCTTGCCGTTGTCCTTGGCGCCGACTTCGCCACCGAGCGCTACGTAGTCGTCGTAGGCGATCGTTTCGGCGCGGATAAAGCCCTTCTCGAAATCCGTGTGGATGACGCCGGCTGCGGCCGGGCCTTTGGTTCCGCGCGTGATAGTCCAGGCGCGTGCCTCCTTGGGACCGACCGTAAAGTAAGTCACGAGGTCGAGCAGTCCGTAGCCGGCGCGGATCAGGCGGTTGAGGCCGGGTTCCTCCAGGCCCATCTCGGCCAGGAATTCGGCGCGATCCGCGTCGGGAAGGCCGGCGAATTCAGACTCGATTTTGGCGGAGATGATGACGCACGCGGCGCCTTCGGCCTTGGCCTTTTCGGCGACCTGGTCCGAGAAGGCGTTGCCCGAGGCTGCGGCCGATTCCTCGACGTTGCAGACATAGACGACGGGCTTGGACGTCAGCAGCTGCAGGGCGCGGAATATTGGCAGTTCTTCGGGTGTCACCTGGGCGGTGCGTGCGGGCCGACCTTCGCGCAGCGGTGCAAGCGCCTTCTCCATGACCGCGAGCTGGATCTTCGAGTCCTTGTCGCCGGTCTTGGCCTTTTTCTCGATCGGCTGGATGCGCTTCTCAAGGCTTTCCATATCGGCGAGCATCAGTTCGGTTTCGACGACATCGGCGTCGGCGGTCGGGTCGATGCGGTTTTCGACGTGGGTGATGTCGCCGTCCTCGAAGCAGCGCAGGACGTAGGCGACGGCATCGACTTCGCGGATGTGCGACAGGAACTTGTTGCCCAGGCCCTCGCCTTTCGAGGCGCCGCGGACCAGGCCGGCGATGTCGACGAAGGTGAGGCGCGTCGGAATGATCTGCGCCGACTTGGCGATGGCGGCGAGCTTGTCCAGCCGGTCATCGGGCACGCCGACTTCACCGACGTTGGGTTCGATGGTGCAGAACGGATAGTTGGCCGCCTCCGCCGATGCCGTCTGCGTCAATGCATTGAAGAGCGTCGATTTGCCGACGTTCGGCAGACCAACGATGCCGCATTTGAAACCCATCTAGTCTTTGTCCTTCGTGTCGTTGCCGGCCCGCCCTGCGAGCCATTTTTTCAGGTTTTCGGCGAGGGCCGACTTCTGTTTGGCGGCACGGTCGCCGGCCGGGTGGCGACCTTGTCCTGGGCTGCGCGGCAGTTGTTCGACCGGCGCTCCCTTCGGCGGCTTGTCGTTCTTGCCACTTTCCATGGTGCCGAGTGCCTTGGCGACGTCGGTCAGGAAGCGGCTGTCGTCGCCTTTCGCCAGGCGGCCGGCTGCCGCTGATACGGCATCCAGCATCTCGTCGACCCATTCGGCATCAGCTTTGGCGAAATCGCCCAAAACGTGGTGGACGACAACATCCTTCGAGCCCGGGTGCCCGATGCCGAGGCGCACGCGCTTGTAGTCATTGCCGAGGTGGGCCGTGATGGAACGTAGGCCGTTGTGACCGGCGTTGCCGCCGCCCGCCTTGACCTTCACCTTCTGCGGCGCGAGATCGAGCTCATCGTGGAAGACGTAGATGTCGTCCAGGCCGATCTTGAGAAAGCGGGCGGCTTCGCCGACGCTGCGGCCACTCTCGTTCATGTAGGTGTCGGGCTTCAGAAGCAAAACGCGCTCGCCGCCGAGTTCGCCGTCGGAGGCCAGGCCGTGGAATTTCTTCTTCCAGGGGCCGAAGGCGTGGCGTTCGGCAATGCGCTCCACGGCCATGAAACCGATGTTGTGACGGTTTCTGGCATATTTGGATCCGGGATTGCCGAGGCCGACGAGCAGCTTCATGGCCCTGTCTTTGGTTTAGTGTTGCGTGCTTCTCTTCGGAAAACCGCTGCACGCTTTTCCGGAAGTACTCTGGAGGTCCGCAAACAATTCGAGGGGCCAATGCCCCTCGATCGATCGGCTTCAGGAGGGTTTCTCCTGAAGCCCGTTGTCTGACAGCGACGCTTACTTCTTCTTGGCTGCGGGAGCCGCAGCCTTGGCACCGGCTGCTGGAGCCGCAGCCTTGGCGCCGGCAGCAGGGGCCGCGGCGGCAGCCTTGGCACCGGCTGCAGGAGCCGCACCCTTGGCGGGAGCCGCGCCCTTTGCGGCACCTGCGGCGGCAGCACCTTCGGCCGGAGCAGCGCCGGCGGCCGGCGTTTCTTCTTCCTGCTTCACGGCGCCGGCAATGGTGGCGACAGTGAAGTCACGGTTCTGGATCACCGGGCGCACGTCTTCCGGCATGATGATGGCCGAGACGTGAATGGAGCGGCCGATTTCCAGGCCCTCTAGGCTGATCTCGAAGCCAGAGGGGATCTTGTCGTAGGGCGCGTAGACCTCGATGTCGTGACGGACGATGTTGAGGACGCCGCCGCGCTTCAATCCAGGCGACTGGCCTTCGTTGATGAACTTGACCGGAACATTGACGCGGATGATGCCATCCTTGCCGATACGCAGGAAGTCGACGTGCAGCGGCAGATCCTTGACGGGATCGAGCTGCAGGTCGCGCGGGATCACGCGATGCATCTTGCCGTCGAGATTGAGTTCGATCACCGTCGAGGTGAAGTGGCCCTTGAGGACCTGCTTCCACAGCTCGTTGTAGTCGAGCGCAATGGTAAGGGGCGTCTGGTTGTCGCCGTAGATAACGGCGGGTACTTTTCCTTCACGACGAGCTTGACGTGCGGCCCCCTTGCCTGCACGCGGGCGCGCCGTGGCAGCAAAAGCAACTGTTTGCTGAGCCATGGGCTGTCTCCAATCGAAATTAGCCGCTCACGGCCTCCAAGGGTGCCGGGCGGCGTCTCACGCATTTGCTTGAGATGGCGGGCTTATAGCGGTTTCAGGGGCGGTTTGGCAACTGATTGGCCAAGCAGCGCGAACACCATCGATTTTCGGACATTTCTCGTTATTTTTCAACGTTACGGGCGGCGCCAAGCGACATCGGTCGGGGCGTAGTGGCGCATTTCGGCAATCTCGGCAAAGTAGGGCCGGATCAGGCGGAGAAACGGGGGAAATTCGGGGCTTTTGCGAAAGCCGTCGATGTGCCCGGCTGTCGAATCCCATTCTATCCTCAGCGTGACGCTGGCAGGATCTTCCTCGCAGCGGCTGAGTTCATAGGATAGGCAATGGGGTGACGCGCTGAGATGGCGTGCCGCCTTGGCATAGGCTTCGATCAGTTCATCGGCCGTGTGATTTGTGAGCTGATAGCGTATGTATTCGACAATCATCGGAGCCTTTTCTGTTGGGCAGCCGGTGCCCACTTAGGGGTGACCAATTCGTGGCGCCAAGTCGTGCGCTATCGAGCCTGCCGGCAGGATAACGCGCCCGGTGCGAAAGGAACATACGTTGCGCAGAGCCAGCAAACGCACACCCGCACCAGAGCAGGATCGGATGATCGTGGAGGCCTTGCGGGGCGCTGGTCGCCCGGTCAGTGCCTACGAACTTATCGATCAGCTGCGGGAAAAGGCCGTGCTGGCACCGCAGACGGTGTATCGCGCACTCGACAGGCTGATCGCGATGGGTGCCGCCCACCGGCTGGAAACGCTCAACGCATTCGTTGCATGCTCGCATTCCCGCCACGAAGGGCGCGCCGTGTTCGCCATCTGCGAGACCTGCGGCACAGTGAACGAGTTCGACGAACCCAAGGCTGTGGACGGTCTGACGGCGTGGGCGAAAAAGGCGAAGTTCGCGGTTCGCGAGATGACGCTGGAACTCCGTGGACGCTGCAACGACTGTGTGTCCGGTGACAAGGCGGACGCCGCGGCACAACGTTCAGCCGACGCCGGGTAAATTTTGCCTCCAACGTAATCCTTGATTCTTCGAGAGGAATGCTGCGTGCGCCTGTGGAGATCTCACAGGTTGCTTTGGCTTGAGGCGGTTTGCTCGTAACATGTCGTTAACGGTTTTTGATTCGCGCTGACGTGCAGACAGGGGTGAGACGATGAAATCAGTACTCGAGCAAATCGAGGAGATGCGGGCGCGGCTGACGCAGACGAACACCAACGAGCGGACACTCGTGCGGTCGTTGGGCGAAGCGCTGAACCGCATCGACGACGAACTGCTGCATGAAGTGCGCATGGTGACCGCGCAGTACAACGCGCGGCGGAGCGCGATCATGGAAGAACTGCAGAACCTGGCGGCAACGATCGGCACCTTGCCGAACTACGCGCATCACCCGATGCCGGCGCTGGAAGACAGCCCAGTGTCGCGGGAATTGCCGGCCTATGAGCCACCGTCTGTCGATCAGCAGCCGCGCGTTCTCGGCCGCGGCGACTGGCGTCAGGCAACGACGAACATCCAGGACGAGCTCGACTTTCACCTGAACGGGCTGCCGTCGCGCCACTGAGACATTCGACGTACGTGTGAAAAATTCAGGCCCCGAATGCGTGTTGCATTCGGGGCCTTTCGCTATTCGGTGGGGCGGCCCGACTTAACGCTTGGGGTCTAGCGGCCGGATGTCGACCACGCGCATGGACGACACGGTCGAGGCGTCGGCTGGGGCAGACGGCACCGGTTCAGTGGACGCAGCTGGCTGTGCCGTTGTGTCTTCTGCTGTCACTGGTGCCTGTCCCGCCATCTCGGCTTCCTTGCGCATGAAGGCGCGGTAGGTGAGGGGGACCGAGGCAAGGTAGGCAAGCGTGACCACGGTCAACGTGCCGTAGGGATACGTGACAAGCAGGGCGACCAGGGCAACCGCAGCAACGAAGATCGGGAGCACCAGTTCGCGACTGATGCGTTCGTGCAGGAGCTTGCCGGAGTAGGTTGGGATCGACGACACCATCATGACCGCGATGAAAACCGTGTAGGCGAGCACGAGATGCAAGAAGAAGGGATTGGTGCGGATACCGCTGAAACCGAGTTGGTCCAGATAGGCTGGGAGCAGCACGGCGATGGCGGCGGCGGGCGTCGGCATGCCGGAGAAGTAGTTCGCCTGCCACTTCGGCTTGTCGTCGTCGATGGCGACATTGAAGCGGGCCAGGCGCAATGCCGAGGCGAGTGCGAACAGTAGGACGCAAATCCAGCCCAGGCTCTTCAGGTCGGCGAAGCCCCAGGTAAAGATCAGAATGGCGGGCGCAACGCCGAAGTTGACGAAGTCGGCGAGGCTGTCGAGTTCGGCGCCGAAGCGCGATGAGGCCTTGAGGAGGCGCGCGATACGACCATCGACGCCGTCGAGCAAGGCGGCGAAGACGATGGCGGCGATTGCCAGTTCCCAGCGGCCGTCGATGGACATGCGGATCGACGTCAGGCCGGCGCACAGGCCCAGCAGCGTGACGAAATTCGGCACCATCATGCGAACAGGAATTTGGCGGTGGCGGAACATCAATGCGCGCCGCCGCCGGCGCGTCTCGGCTTCGAGCTGGGGTACGACTGGATCCATGGCCGTTGTCCTCGATGGGCAGCCTTCAGCACATGCGGGCGCGCATCACAGGCGAGGTATAAGCCTCGCAGCGTGAGCGAACAACGCCGTTACCGCCGCGCTCCACAAGATGGGTGCTGATGCAATCCGGCATCAGACCTCGACGGTTGCATTCGGCGGCTCAGACGCGGGTGATGCCGTCTCTTTTGGGGATCGCCGGGGGCGAAAGACATTGGCCAGACGACTGGCGAACGCCTGCACGTCATCCAGTGATTTCAACACCGCCTCACCCCGTTTCAGGCGGCGGTCGAGCGCGGCCATGGTGCGCGGGTAGGCGGGATCGGTCTCTTCCAGCCACGTTTGCAGGAGGCTGGAATAGATCGACGCGAGGCCGGCGACGCGCGCTGCGCCGAGGGGACCGTCCGTGCCGATCCCGGCTGCGTGGAGCATCCAGGCCTGCGAGGCCATTGCACTTCTGGCGATCGCCAGCCCGGTGCCGGGAGCGCCGGCAATGGAGCGCAGGGCAGCCTTGTAGGGTTCGAGCACTTCGAGCCGCGTCATGAGCACATCGAACACGCGGTCGCGTGCGGGCTGGCCCGGGTCGCGGGCGGGCGCCTTGGCGAGGACGGCATCGTCGACGAGACGGATGAACTTGGAGAGGATTGCCGGCTTGCCGGCAAAATCATTGCGTACGTCGGCGAGCGGGACGTTGGCGCGGTCGGCTATGTCGCGCAGGGCGACATCCTGCCAGGGGCGTTCTGCGGCAAGGTCAAGCGCCGCCTTGATGACGCGGCCGGTGGCGTGCGTTTCATTGATCATGACGTCTCCTCCGCATGGATTGGTTGGAGATAAGCATTATCAACGTGACATCAAAGGGGCCGGCGACCTATCCGGCAAGGGCTCGACCGCGGGCCGTGGCGGCGGCGACGGCCTTGGCCAAGAGCGGGCCCAGACCGTTTGATGCCATCAAGACGCCCAAGGCGGCAGCGGTGGTGCCGCCGGGTGACGTCACATTCTCCCGCAGTCGCGCCGGTGACAGGTCGGATTCGGACATGAGCGCCGCAGAACCAGTCATTGTGGCGCGTGCCAGATGCTGGGCAAGTTCCGGAGCGAGACCCGCGGCCTCGCCGGCCTCGGCCAGGTACTGCGTCAGCAGAAACAGGTACGCGGGGCCAGAGCCGGATACGGCGGTTACGGCGTCGAGGAGGGATTCATCATCGATCCAGGCGACTTCGCCGACGGCCGAGAGCAGGATCTCGGCCAGCTCGCGTTGCCGCGCGGTGACGTTCTGATTGGCGACGCAAACGGTGATGCCGCGACCGATGGCGGCGGGGGTGTTCGGCATACTGCGAATGACGGCGGCGTCGCGCGGCAAATATCGCGAAAAGCTTTCGATCGTGCGGCCGGCGGCAATGGACAGGATGAGCGTATCCGGGCCGGCGAGCTGTGCCAGGGACGGGAACACCGCATCCATCACCTGGGGCTTGACGGCAACGAGGACGACGGAAGGTGCCGACGGCAGTGTCTCAAGCAAGGCGGTCACGGCAATGCCCTGGCGCGCCAACTGATCGGCCATCGCGGCGGTGGGTGCCGGATCCTGGACAAAGATCTGCGCGGGATCGACGCCCTTTTGCAGCAGGCCCGACAAGAGGGCACTGCCCATCTTGCCGGCTCCGGCCAACACCAGGGGACCTGGCAGTAGGATGCTCATGGGGCTCGTCCAGATAGATGGCGAGCCGCGAGGTGAGCGCAGCGTCGCGGTGTTAGGCTTGGCCCTCGGTCTGGAACATGGCGGACACGAGGGCCTCGCGACTTTCCTTACCCGCCCAAACGACGAACTGGAAGGCCTGATAATAGCGTTCGCAGGCTTCGAGGGCGGCTTTCAGCATGGCATCGCATTGCTGGGGCGTGACGACGGCTCCGTTCAGCAGCAGGCCGTGGCGGTACATGATGAGGCCTTCCTGGGTCCACAGGTCGAAATGGCCGAGCCACAGCTGCTCGTTGATCTGGGCGATGAGGCGATACATCTCGGTCAGGCGCGTATCGGGGACGCGGAAGTCGAAGGCGCAGGCGAGGTGCAGGGCCTCGAGGTCGTCGCGCCAATTCAGCGACACGTGATAGTCGGTCCAACTGCCGGACACGACCAGCGTCAGCTCATCGTCGCTCGATCTATCGGCGGGCCAGTCGTGGTCGACGGCCATCTGTTCGATCATGTCGATGGGGTTCGTGACGCGCGTGTAGCCTGCTTCAGCAGTAGCCATTATCTTCCCTCAGCACGTTCAACCTGGCGCACGCTGCAAGAGCGCGCGGCCGGCGATCTCATTGATTGGAAACGCGACGCGCCGCTTGGCCGGTCGATGAAAGGCCCCCCTTCAAGCGGACCGCGTTTCGTCTGCGGGTTCCGCTGCGCCACCGACCGAAGCAGCAATGTGAACGAGGCGACGAAAACAGAGCGCGGCACGAGTCGCAACCCGCGGGGCCTCTTGTCCACGGACAATGTCTTCAAGTCGTTGGGGACTGGGCAATTTTCGCCCGATTCCGCGCGAGAATGTTGAAAAGACGCCGATCGTGCCCCGGCGTCACATTTGCGCACTCGCATTTGCGGAAAGGGCAGTTGGCGTGCGCGAATCCGTCAATTGGCGGCGGTCTTAGCGAGCGGGAATTGCGCTTCAAGGGCGGCAATGCGGGCTTCCAGGCGTTCGTTTTCGGCGCGAGCCTTCTCGGCCATGGCCTTCACGACCTCGAATTCCTCGCGGCGGACGATATCCATGTCCTTCAGGATACGCTCGCCCTGAGACTTCACGAGAGTGTCGATTTCCTTCTTTACCCCTTGGGCGGCACCGGCGGCATCGGTCATCAGGCGGGCAAACTGGTCCAACAGAGGGTTTGACGTCTGGGTCATCGAGGATCCTTTGCGATTTCCAGGCGGTATCCTGGGCTGTTTTCCGGACTATGGGACGGAGGGGGCGTGGCTTCAAGGTATTGGCGTGCATCTGGCGAGTTGACAGGGGCTCCGGGCTGCCGACAACGTCGCCGCGGTTCAACAACCTAAGGCGACCCATGTCCGTTCTCGCCATTCCCTTTCCGAATTTCGATCCGGTCGCAGTGTCGATCGGGCCGCTGCTCGGCTACGGGCCGATCGACATCAAATGGTATGGCCTGGCCTACGTCGCAGGGCTGATCCTGGGCTGGCTCTATATCCGGCGCCTGCTGGCGACGCCGAGGCTCTGGCGCCACGACATGCCGCCGTTCGCCGTGGCGAAGGTGGACGATCTGCTGCTGTACATGACGGCCGGCGTCATTCTCGGCGGGCGGCTGGGCTACGTCCTGCTCTGGCAGCCGGAGACGTATCTCGCCGATCCAATCCAGATTCTCATGGTGCATCGTGGCGGGATGGCGTTCCACGGCGCGCTGATCGGGACGGTCGCGGCGATCTGGTTGTTCGCACGCAACTACGGGGTGAGCCTGTTGAGCACGGGGGACCTTTGCTCGGCGGCGGTGCCGATCGGATTATTCTTCGGGCGCGTGGCGAACTTCATCAACGGTGAACTGTTCGGCCGGCAGAGCGATGTGCCGTGGGCCATGGTGTTTCCCGATGCCTACAAGCTGCATTCCGCGGTGGAGCCGGCAACGCGGCATCCCAGCCAGCTCTACGAAGCCGCGCTCGAAGGGCTCATTCTGTTTCTCGTGCTGCGTGTCCTGACGCATCACCGCGACGCCTTGAAGACGCCGGGTATCGTCAGCGGCGTGTTTCTGGCGGGCTACGGCGTGGCGCGTATCATCGGCGAGTTCTTCCGCGAACCCAATGCCGGGCACTTCCTGAATATCGGGCCGTTTACGGCGGGGCAGGCCTTTTCGTTACCGATGGTGCTGATCGGGATCTACCTCGTCTGGCGAACGCAGAGGTCGGCCGCGGCATGACGGCTGCCACCCAGGAGACGCCACTGGCGAACCTACTGAAGGAGCAGATCCGCACCCTTGGCCCAATGGCGGTTTCGCAGTTCATGAGCGACTGCCTGTTCCACGAGACCCACGGCTACTACACACGGCAAGCGGCTATCGGTGCGGCCGGCGACTTCGTTACCGCGCCGGAGATTTCGCAGGTGTTCGGCGAGTTGATCGGCCTGTGGTGCGCCGTCGTGTGGCAGCAGATGGGAGAACCGCAACGGCTGCATCTTGTCGAGTTCGGCCCAGGCCGTGGAACGCTGATGGCGGACGCTCTGCGCAGCGCGAGGGCGCTGCCAGCGTTTCGTCAGGCGTTGCAGGTTCATCTCGTGGAGATCAACAGGACGCTGCGGGTAGCACAGAGCCAGCAGTTGAAAGGCCAGGCGAACATTGCGTGGCACGAGGGCTGGCCCGAGTGCGATACGTTCTCGGGACAACCGGTGATCGTGCTTGGCAACGAGTTTCTCGATGCGTTGCCGATCGAGCAGATCATTTCGCGCGACGGCGCGTGGCACTGGCGCGAGATTGGGCTCGATGCGGCCGGCGGTTTCACATTCGTCGATGGCCAGCCGAGCGGTCATGCCCATGGCGACGGCGTAAAGGATGGTGATATTCGCGAGTTTTCCGAGGCGCAAAGCCAGGTCGCGGACCTGCTGGGGCGATATGCGGAGGTCGGGGCGATGGCGTCATTGTGGATCGACTATGGGGCCGAGGCGCCAATGATCGGCGATACGCTGCAGGGTGTGCGCCACCATCACTATGCTTCGCCGTTCGATGCTCCGGGAGAGACAGATTTGACGGCGCAGGTCAGCTTTGCGGCGCTTGTGGAACGGGCGGAGAGCAACGGCCTTGCTGCCGATGGGCCGGTTCCGCAAGCCGAGTTCCTGGGGGCATTGGGCATCATCGAGCGCGCGTCTCGGTTGATGGCGGCGAACCCGGCACAGGCGGCGACGATCGAAGCTGGGGTGGCGCGACTGATGGCGCCGAACGGAATGGGGACGCGTTTCAAGGCGGTGGGTCTGCGCAGCGCTGGACTGCCGCCGCTGCCCGGCTTTCCTGTTCCGGGTACTTGCGACAGGGGAATGGGATGACAGACGTCAAAGCTGGCGCGGTCAAGCCAATCGAAGCTGCAAACCTGAAGGCGATCTCCGGCATCCGGCATGGGTTCTTCACGCGCGTGGGAGGGGTCTCGACAGGGCTCTACGCGGGCCTCAATTGCGGCATCGGGTCAAAGGACGAGGCGGCGCGCGTGCTGGAAAATCGGTCGCGCGTGGCGGGGCATCTGGGTGCTGCCTCTGCCGACGTCCTGACGCTCTACCAGGTGCACTCGGCGACGGCTCTGGCCGTCGATGGTCCGATTGCTCGCCATGCGCTGCCGAAGGCAGACGCCGTCGTGACGCGTACGCCGGGGCTGGCGATTGGCGTGCTGACGGCGGACTGTACGCCTGTGTTGTTCGCTGACGCCGTCGCGGGGGTGGTGGGAGCGGCGCATGCCGGGTGGCGCGGTGCGGCTGCCGGGGTCCTGGAGGCGGCAATTGCGGCTATGGAGGACTTGGGGGCCCAACGAGGGCGCGTCGTCGCCGCGATTGGGCCGACGATCAATCAGGCCGCCTATGAGGTCGGCAGCGACTTCGAATCAGCTGTTGTCGCGCAAGACGCTGACAGCCTTCGATTTTTCACGCCGATGGGACGCAACCTCAAGGCGTATTTCGATCTGCCGGGGTATGTGGAGGCCCGGCTTGGCCGAGCCGGCATCGCAGGCATCGAGCGGCAGTCCCTCTGCACGTACGACAACGACTCGCTTCTGTTTAGTTTCCGGCGTGCAACACATCGGAACGAGGCAGACTACGGGCGCCAAATCTCTGCCATTGTTGTGACTTAACTGCAAAATCCACAGATATCGCGGCAAAGGAACGTGACCAAATTAGCTCTGTCATCAGTTTTGTCCCGAAACCGTCTGGACGCTCCGTTTTCCAATGGCTAGACGAGTCCCATTGGGTACCGGGATATGTTTGGAGTTTAAGGCCGCAAGGTTCGTACGCCGGCCGCCGGAAGTTCAGCGGGTCATTAAAGGGGGGCGTCACTGTGACGACCATTGATGCTGCTGCGGCGTGGGGCGTTCGTAAGAAAGCGCTTCTCGCGGCATTGATTGCAGGGATCGGCGTCGGCCTAGGTGGCTGCGAAACCGGGTCATCCTTGTTTGGCGGTTCATCCAGCTCGGCAGACGGGACGTCGATTGCGGCGCAGACACCGCCGCCGGCTGTCATCGCTCCGGCCAAGATCGCCGTGGCACCGGTATTCGGGCCGTCGGAGACCATTGCCAAGTCCATGCACGGGCAAATGGTGACGGCGATCGAGCAACAGAAGATCACCGTTGCCAAAGCTACGACTGACAAGAGCGAGTATACGCTGCGCGGATACTTCCTGTCGTCGAAGAAGGGCAACAAGACCAGCATCTCGTACGTCTGGGATGTGACCGACCCAACCGGCAAGCGTCTCAACCGCATCGCCGGCGAGGAATTGGTCGACACGGCGGCGGGCCGCGATCCCTGGATGAGCGTGACGCCGCAGGTTGGCGAGAAGATCGCCTCGAAGACGGCCGCGAATCTGGCGACCTGGCTGCCGACGGTCGCACCGTCGACGCCACCACCCGTTGCCGGCACACCGCCCACGTCAGGGTCAGCTGCGCCGAACAACGGCAACATTCCGATGGCCGCGGCGACTCCACCGCAAGGCCCGCAGCAGCCTACGGCCGGGCTGCCTGCCGCACCGACGTCGGCTGCGCCGACGGCGACGGGCAGCATCGGCCGCGAGGGACCTGTCTCGGCGATGGTGCCGACGGTGACGGGAGCCCCCGGTGGTGGCAGCGTGGAACTGACGAATGCCATCCAGCGCGAACTGACCAAGAATGGCGTGACGCTGTCGCCGGGCGGTGGCGGGCAGGCCTACAAGGTCGAGGGCAGGGTGATCGTGGGCCAGGTCGCCAACGGCAAGCAGCCGATCGAGATCGAGTGGCAGGTCAAGGATCCGACCGGCAAGAAGCTCGGCACGGTGTCGCAGAAGAACAATGTTACCGCAGGCGCGCTCGATGGGCCCTGGGGTAAGATCGCAGACATGGTCGCGGAAGCCGCCGTCAAGCGCATCGTCGAGTTGCTGCCCAGCCAGGTGCGTCAGGCCAAGGCTGGGTAACTTTCGCCACGTTCGCAAAAATTCCAGGGGCCAGGCCGCAAGCCTGGCCTCTTTGCTTTCTCGGGGTTCGGTCGGGCGGAATGGCCGCGGCTACCCTCGGCAGACGTGTGTTGTGTTTCAACGATGCATCAGTGGCTTAAGGAAGCACCATTCGACCGCTTGTTAACGTGAATTGGGCGTTCGGCGGTTTACACATTTGTGACGGCTTGCTATGAGCGCGCCACGTCGTCATGGCCCGGTCGGGAGCCGCCCAATGTCCTACGAAGCGCGCGATAGTGGCGGCCGGACTGGGCCGCGCCTTAAAGTCGTCGCCGGCAATTCCAATCGCCCGCTCGCGGAAGCGATCTGCGCCCACCTCAACGTGCCGCTGGCGAAGAGCCAGGTGAAGCGCTTTGCGGACATGGAGATCTTCGTCGAGATCCAGGAGAACGTGCGCGGGCAGGATCTGTTCGTGGTGCAATCCACGTCGTTTCCAGCCAACGACAACCTGATGGAACTGCTGATCCTGATCGACGCGGCCAAGCGGGCGTCGGCCGGGCGCATCACGGCGGTCATTCCCTATTACGGCTACGCCCGCCAGGATCGCAAACCGGGCCCGCGCACGCCGATCTCGGCCAAGCTCGTCGCCAATCTGATCACGCGCGCCGGTGCCGATCGCGTGCTGACGCTCGACCTGCATGCCGGGCAGATCCAGGGCTTTTTCGACATCCCGACTGACAATCTGTTCGCCGCGCCGATCATCGCGCGCGACATTCACGAGAACCACAAGGGCGACAACCTCATGGTGGTGTCGCCGGACGTGGGCGGCGTGGTGCGCGCGCGGGCGCTGGCAAAGCGCATCGAGGCCCCGATCGCGATCTGCGACAAGCGCCGCGAAAAGCCCGGCGAAAGCGAAGTCATGAACGTCATCGGCGACGTTACGGGCAAGCGCTGCATCCTGATCGACGACATCATTGATTCCGGTGGGACGCTGGTGAATGCGGCGGAAGCGCTGTTGAAGAATGGTGCTACGGAAGTCATGGCGTACATTACGCACGGGGTGCTGTCGGGCGGCGCGGTCAGTCGCATCCAGAACTCGCGGCTGAAGTCGCTCGTCATCACGGATTCGATCCTGCCGACGGAGGCCGTCAAGGCGGCGCGCAACATCCGCGTTCTGTCGATCGGTGCCTTGATCGGCGAGGCCATCGTGCGTACATCGCGCGAGGAGAGCGTGTCGAGCCTGTTCTACTGACGTTCGCTCGTCGCGGCGCGGCCGGCGCCAGGGAGCAAAGAGACATTCCATGAACTTGCAGGACAACGATGCCGTGCGCGCGGCGTCCGGAGCTGTGCCGCCGCGGCTGACGTTGCCGTTTGTCGAGTTCGTGGCCTTGATCGCCTCGATGATGGCCCTGACGGCGCTGTCGATCGACATCATGCTGCCGGCGCTGCCGCAGATCGGCCAGGCGCTGGGCGTCACCAGCGAGAATGATCGGCAGCTCGTGATCATCATCTACGTCCTGGGTTTTGCGGCGGGTCAGATCATCTACGGCCCGCTGTCGGATCGCTGGGGACGCAAGCCGGTGCTGATGATCGGCTTCGGCCTGTTCATCGCGGGCTCGCTGGCGGCGCTTGTGGCGCCCACGTTCGAGACACTGCTGCTGGCGCGGGCGCTGCAGGGCATCGGGGCGGCCTCGCCACGGGTAATGAGCCTCGCGATCGTTCGCGACCTGTTCAACGGACGCCAGATGGCGCGGGTGATGTCGCTGGCGATGATGGTTTTCATCGTCATTCCCGTGCTGGCACCAGCCCTTGGGCAGTTGATGATGACGGCGGGAAGCTGGCGCACGCCGCTCGACGCCTTGCTGGTGTTCGGCGTGCTGGCCGCAGGCTGGAGCGCGTGGCGGCTGCCGGAGACGAGGGTGTCCCTGCCGGGCGACGCTGCCAGCATGTCGCTGTGGCAGTCGGCGAAGGCGGTGCTGTCGGTGCCGCAGACGCTGGGCTACATGCTCGGCAGCGGCTTCATGTTCGGATGCCTCATGGGCTACGTGGCCAGCTCGCAGCAGGTGTTCGTCGATGTGTTCGGACTGGGAACTATGTTCCCGGTCGCATTCGGGGCCATTGCGTCGGTCATGGCGGTGGCGTCGTTCGCCAACGCGCAGCTGGTGGGCCGCTACGGCATGCGGCTTGTTTCGCACACTGCGCTGTGCGGAAGCACAAGCGCGGCCCTTATCCTGGTAGCGGCGACGCTGCTGGGCGCCGTGCCGGTTTGGTTGTTCGCCGTTCTGGTGGCGACGTGCTTCTTCTGTTTCGGTTTCGTGGCTCCGAATTTCAATGCGCTCGCCATGGAGCCGCAAGGACGCCAGGCTGGGATGGCCTCTTCGATCATAGGCTTCTATTCAACCGGCGCCGGGGCAATCATCGGCGGTCTTGTCGGGGGCATGTTCGACGGCAGCGTGCTGCCGCTTGCCGTCGGCTTCCTGGCCTGCAGCGTTCTGGCGGGGCTCGCGGTCTTCGCCGTCGAAGGCAGCACGGGACTGTTCGGCCGCAACCGGGCGAACGCGCTGCCTGCTTCAATTTGATCGTGCTTCTGTTCGGAAAACCGCTTCACACTTTTCCGGAAGCACTAGTTGAGCTTCACGCTGCCGAACAGGCGGACGCTGGCGCCTGGCTCCAGGACTTCGTCCTTTTTGAAGGAAACGTGGTTGCGGACGTCGTCGTCGGCGAGGTTTTCGCCCTTGAGGCCGACCGTCAGTTGCGGCGCTCCGAGAGCGTTCTCCTCCAGCTTTGTCGTGTAGCTGACTTCGGCGGACAACAGCGTGTAGCCCTTGGTGTCGGTTTCGTTGACGCCGATTTCATTCTGATCGAAGGCGTGCAGGACCCCGATGCGGGCAAACCAGTTGGCGTCGCGATAGAACAGGCCGCCGCCCAGGCGGTGCGGGGGAATGCGCGGTACGTACTCGCCATTGTCGAACTCGGCGTGCACGAAGTCGTACTGGCCGTCGATGCCCCACAGGCCGTGCCATACGCGGGCGACATCGTACTGGGCTGCGAGTTCCGCACCGTAGAAGGTGGCGTTGCGCTGGCCGAAGACGAGCTGCTTCAGTTCGTCGGCCCCTGGCGCACCGCAGCTGGCGAGCGTCTCGCCGCAGTGGAGCCCGGTCAGCTGCTTGAAAATGAAATCATCGTACTGCGTGTAGTAGGCCGATGCGTCGAAGCGCAGGTTGCCGGTGGCGCGCTTCAAGCCGATCTCGACGGTGCGGGCCTTCTCGACGCCGATATTGGGATCGCCGATTTCGAAGGTACCGGTCGCCTCGTGCGCACCCTTTGAAAAGAGCTCTGCGGCGTCCGGCGCGCGTTCGACGTACTGTCCGGTGACGCGCGCGACGATACTCATGGGTAACTCATAGAGCAGGCCGAGGCTGGTGCCGAATGGGTCGAAGGAGCGATCCTGGGCGGTCGGCACGGGTGCGGCGCCGAATGGATCCTCGACGCCGACGCCGGTGACCTGGTTGTGCTCGATGCGGGCGGCAGCCTGCAGGCGCAGTTTCTGCGTCAGCTGAAGCTCTTCGAAGATGAAGCCGGCGATGCTGTCGGTTTCGGCGGGCTCCAGCAGGCTTTCACCCTCGAAACTCTGGCCGCGAATGTTGCGATGGCCCCACTGGGCGCCGGCCGCGCCGGTCAGTTCGCCGAACGCGGTTGCGATGGGCATGTGCTGCAGTTCGAGGCGGCCTTCCTGCTCTTTGTTGGTGAAGCGGGAGCCGACGAACTCTGCCCCGTCCACGGTGGCAAGCTCATTGTGGGCGTAGTCGGACGCACCGAACCAGAAGCGCAAGGCTTCGATGCCGGAGGCGTGGACGTGCCACTCGCCCTTGGCGTTGATCTTGTCCTGCTGCATATCGATGCGGGGATCTTCGGACACATCGCCGCCGGGAATGCCGTAGAGGCTTTCGATGCGCGCGAGCGAGACACCGACGAAGCCGTCTGGTCCGACGATGGAGCCGCCGAAAGATCCACCCTTGCTGTCGACGAACGAATTGCGCTGGCGTCCGTCGGGCGTGTCGTAGTCGTCGCTGCGGCGGGCGAAGCCGTCGGCGTGGACTGCGACTCCGGCGGCACCGGACGTGACCTTGAAGGCGCCGTCGCGGCCGTCGTCGACGGAGTTCAGGCCGCCCATGAATTCGGCGGTATAGCCGCGGGGCGGGATGAACGAGGGGATGCGATCGTTCTCCACGCTGACGACACCGCCGATGGCCTGCGAGCCGTAGCGCAGGGTGGCCGGCCCGCGGACGACCTCGATGCGTTCGGCGGCGAATGGGTCGATGGGCACCGCGTGGTCTTCGGACAGTGCCGATACGTCGTGCGTGCCGATGCCGTTCTCCTGGACGCGGACACGATAATTGTCGAGACCGCGGATGACCGGCCGACTGGCGCCGGGCGCAAAGTTGGAGCCGGTGATGCCGGGCCGGTTCTGCAAGCTGTCAGTCAGAGTGGCGCCCTGCTGGGCCTGGATGTCACGTTCGGTTATGACCGTGATCGGCACGAAAGCGTCGTCGGCGACGATGGGCGTGCCGGCGGCCGCGTCGATGTGACTGCTCGCCGGTGGCGGCAGCGGGGCCGGCTCATCCGGTTTGGCCGGCTTCTTAGGCGCGGCCTTGGCGACGGCCGGAGACTTCTTGTGTTTCTTGACGACCGGACTGGGCGTCGTCACGACGATTTCGGGGAGGGGTGTGGCGTCTTGCGCGACCGACGTGCCGCTGCAGAAGCCGATCGCGAGAGCAAAGGCTGTCGAACCGGCGATGAGGAATGCGGTTCTGGAAGCTATATTGGTCATGGGACCTCGTGACAGCGATTGCGGCTTGGACGACTGACCGACCGTTTGAGATAGCTGGTCCGAAATTCGTCTTGGATTTGATGTTATAATATCCGTTAGCTTGGGCGATGTTGTCCGGCAAGGGGAAAAAATCCACTTCCGGCGACTTTTTGAATGATGTGGCGTGCGGGGGACAGTGGGTCATGAGGTGCTGCCAGCCGAACGAGCAGGCAGGAGGACCCCAAGACCGACCCGCCGATACGCGCGCAAGTTTCGTCAGCGACTGCGTCGCTGGTTCTGACGCGACGTCCGGGCATCAGCGCATTTTTGCGGCGGGGGTCGGGCGTAGAAGGCGCTCGCGCAGCGTCGCGTGCGTCGTCGTCGCCGTGCGCGCACCGGCGTTCGCGGCGTTCGCCTCCTGCTGCAAGGCCGCCTGCAGGCGTGCGGTTGCCGCGATAGCCTGGGACGTCTGCGCTGCAGGCTGGGTGCGGGGCTGGGCTTGCATTGCGGCGGTCATCGCCTCGTCGGCCACGACCAGCTCCGCAACCAGGTCGTTGGTGGCGTCCAGTGCGACGTCTTGCAACCCGGACTGCTGTCCGGACATGGCGCGCCAGCGGTCGATGACGTGGGTCAGGAAATTCTCGTCGAGTTTGCCGTCCTGCCAGCGCTCTGAGAACTTGGCGGTCGTCGAGCGGGGCATGGCGTTGGCCGGCAGTTCGTCGAACAGCAGGCGGACAGGCAGGGGAATGCCGTCGCCGAATGCCAAAGCTTCGCGCTGGCCAAGCGCGGGCAGGAATTCGAGGAGGCCGAGGCTGGTATCGGAGATGGCGGAGGACACGATCTCCTGATCGCGGTCGTTGGACAGGCGGAGCGCGAAGACGGTATTGCACTGGGACAGGATCGTCGGATCAATTTCGGACGGGCGCTGTGTGATAATGCACAGCGAGGCGCCGTACTTGCGGCCCTCCTTGGCTATCTTGGCGATAGCGCGCTTGCAGGGCTCGAAGCCTAGCGCGGGGTTGGCGGGAACGTAGCGGTGCGCTTCTTCGCAGACGAGCGTGATCGGCACCTTGCCGTCGCTCCACATGGCGAACTCGAAGGTGAGGCGGCACAGCACGGCGACCACGACGTTCACGACCTCGCTCGGCAGGCCGGCGAGTTCGAGAATGGTGAGGGGCTTGTCGTGCAGCGGCACGCGGAAGAGGCGGCCAAGTACCAGCGCCATATCGTCGGTGACGGTGAGGGAGCTGAACAGGAACGTGTAGCGGCCGTCGAGCGAGATCGCTTCGATGCGCTGCTTGAGAGCCCGGTAAGGCTGGAGTTCGCGCTTGTTCTCCAGGCGTCCCATGCGTTCGTCGATCAGGGCCAGAAGATCCGAGACGCGATATGGCAGCGGCGCATCCACCGAGCAACGACCGATGTCGGCCGCGGCACGCCGCAAGCGGTTGCCGTCTGTGGCTGCGCGACCGGCCGCGAAGCGGAATTTCGCAATCGGGATGAGTTCCGACAAGATCTCGATCTCGGGCTTACGATCGTGATCGGGAACGAAGATCTCGACGGTTTCCTCGAAGTTCAACAGCCACAGCGGCAGTTGCAGATTGTTGGGCGAGATCACTTCGGCCAGGTCATCGAAAGCGGTGGCGTATTCGCTGTGAGGATCGATCAGGACGATGTGGGCGGCGTGGTTACGCGCGAGGATGGCGCGCAACATCAGTGCGGTCGTGCAGGACTTTCCGGTTCCCGTCGAACCAAGGATGGCAAAGTGCTTTCCCAGCAGTTCATTGACGTCGACGTTGATCGCGATCGTTTCGTCCTGGCGCAGGGTGCCGATGCGGACGCTGTTTCGGTTCTGCTCGGAAAAGGCTGTTTGCAGTTCGACGTGGCTGGCCAGACGCACACGGTCGCCGAGTGCGGGATAGCTAGACGTGCCGCGGAAGAAACGAAGGCCCGCTTCGCCTCTGGAAGCCCTCAGTTCGCCGACGAGGCTCAGTTCGGCAACCCAGAATTCGCTTTCGTTGTCGCGCTGGGACGGGACCGGAATGCTCAGGGCGGAAATGATGGCCAGAACGACGGTCCGGGACGTCTCGATGGCCAGGAGCATGCCCATCTCGGGCCGTTCGGACGACGCGGTGTGAACCGGCGCCTGATCCAGCATGACGATCGCCTTGGCGCCTGCCACGGAGACGATGCGTCCGATGGATTGATCGCCGCCGGTTGGACGGGTCGCGCTGATGGAGTTTTGCATGGTTCTCACACGCCAGATTGGGCCAACAGCGTCTTGCGGGCTTCGGCCAGGGAAATGTGTGTCGACGACGGCAGCAGCACAGTGACTTCCGTGCCGGTGCCCGGCTTGCTGCGGATCTTGATTTCACCCTCGTGCATCTGCGTCAGAGAGTGGGCGATCGGCAGCCCGAGGCCCGTGCCTTCGCGCCAACGCGTGCGACTGCCGTCAACCTGGCCGAACGGCGTCATCGCGACGGCGATGTCGTCGGTGTTCATGCCAATGCCAGTATCGCTGATGGTGATCGATACGAAATCCGGCGCGTAGTTGGTGGCTTTCAGGGTGACGGTGCCCCCATGCGGTGTGAACTTGATGGCGTTGGAGAGAATGTTGCTGAAAATCTGATTGAGTTTGCCAGGGTCGCCGCGGGTCGGATGCAGATCGGCGGCGATGTCTTCGACCAGCTTCAAGCCGGCTTCGGCTGCGAGCGAATGGAACGACAGCGCGCAGGTACGCAGGATCTCATCCAGCTCTACGTCGCGCTGGTCCAAGACGAAACGGCCGGCCTGGATCTTGGAAATGTCGAGGATGTCGTTGATGACGGCCAGCAGGTGACTGGCGGCCTCGTGGATGATGCCAGAGTACTCAACGATCTCGTGGTCCTTCAGCGGGCGGGTGCCGTGCGTGACCATCATTTTCGAGAAGCCCATCACCGTGTTCAGAGGCGTGCGCAACTCGTGGCTCATGTTGGCGAGGAATTCAGAGCGGATCTTGTTAACCAATTCCGACTGGACGCGGGCATCCTGCTCAGCGATACGGGCGCGCTGGCGCAGCACGGCGTCCCCCACCAGGGCGGCGTACTCTCCCATTAGGGAACGCGTGGTTTCCCTTTTGTCGCGGCGCGGTAGCATGCGTTCAGTTTCCCGCTGAAGTGTAACGGAAAGATAAGTTTTATTCCTCAATGGGCCGTTAAGCCTCGTGCCAAGCGTGGTGCGGCGCCTGGGCCGACGTTCGTCCCTTGTCAGGGCGCGCGGCTTGCGGCATGGATCGCCGTATTCGACAAAAGTTCAAGATCGTAGGGAGAACGTCCGTCATGAAGAAGCGTCTGCTCATCACCCGGAGGCTGCCGGCCGCCGTGGAGGCCCGCGCCAACGCCACTTACGAGGTGGTGCAGGCCCAGGACGATCATCAGATGACGACGGACGAGATCGTGGCGCAGTCCAAGGACGTCGACGCGGTCCTGATCACCATCACCGATAAAATGCGCAAGGAGGTCATTGAGGCGCTGCCGGCTAACGTTAAGGCGCTGTCTACCTTCTCGATCGGTTTCGACCACATCGATCTGGAGGCCGCGAAAGCGAAGGGGCTGCCGGTCGGAAACGCGCCACACGGCGTGACGGTTGCAACGGCCGAGATCGGCATGCTGCTCCTGCTGGGCTCGGCACGCCGGGCGTCCGAAGGCGAGCGTATGATCCGGGCGCGGTCCTGGCCTGGCTGGGCGCCGCTGCAACTCGTGGGCCGCCGGCTGGACGGCAAGAAGCTCGGTATCTACGGCTTCGGCAAGATCGGTCAGGCGCTGGCACAACGGGCGCGCGGCTTTGACATGGAAATTCACTACCATGACATCGTGCGGCAGCCCGCCGACAAGGAAAAGGGCGCGATCTTCCACGAGACGCTGGACAGCCTGCTGGCTGTCTCGGAGTTCTTCTCGATCAACGCCCCGTCGACGCCGGAGACACGGTACTTCTTCAACACCGCGACGATCGCCAAGTTGCCGGAAGGCGCGATCGTCGTGAACACGGCGCGCGGCGACCTGGTCAAGGACGAGGATTTGATCGCTGCGTTGAAGTCGGGGCGCCTTGCGTACGCGGGTCTCGACGTGTTCGCCGGCGAGCCGAAGATCAACGAAGGCTACTACGACCTGCCCAACACGTTCCTGTTTCCGCATCTGGGTTCGGCCGCCATCGAGGCACGCAACCAGATGGGCTATGAGGCGCTGGACAACGTCGATGCGGTGTTCGCCGGCAAGGACATGCCGTTCAAGCTGGCGTAAGCCGAAAATTCGTCCGAGACTGGCGGGGTCGCGACATCACACTGGTGCCACGGCCCCGTGGCACACACGCCCCAAGGTTGTGGTTGTTCGGGATTGGGCGACGTGTCCAAAGCAGCTGAAGCCAAGACGACCCGCCTGCCGGTGACGGCGCCGACGATCGCGCTGGCGCTGGGCGGGGGTGGCGCACGCGGCCTGTCGCACATCCTCATGCTTGAGGTGTTCGACGAACTCGGTATCAAACCGACGCTGATTGCCGGCACATCGATCGGGGCGATCTTCGGGGCAGCGTATGCCTCTGGTCTGTCGGCAGCCGAGATCAGGGCGATCACCGAAGACGCCCTGCGGCAGCGTTTCGACATCGTGCGCCAGCTGTTTCTGGCGCGCAGCGATCCGGTGCAGAAGTTGCTCGGCGTCGTGCCGCGGCGATCTTCTCTGCTCAAGCCCCAGGCGCTGCTGGAACTTGTCATGCCGTCGCGCCTGGCAAAAGATTTCAGTCAACTCGACATGCCGCTGCGTGTTGTCGCCTCGGATTTTTTCACGCAGGAACAAGTCGTATTCGAGCGAGGCGCTCTGCTGCCGGCGATTGCTGCCAGCATCGCGCTGCCGGTGATCTTCTCTCCCGTGCTGACCAAGGACCACGTGCTCATGGATGGTGGGCTCGTCAATCCCCTGCCGTTCGACCTCATCATGGGTGACGCGGACGTGACGGTCGCGATTGATGTCTCGGGTGCAAAGCGCATGCCCGAGGATCGGAGGACGCCGGGCGCGATCGAGGCAATCGTGGCCTCGTCGCAGATCCTGCAGCATTCGATCGTGCGCGAAAAGCTGAAATGGTTGCAGCCGGACGTCTACATCAACGTCGCGGTCGACGCGTTCAATGTGCTCGACTTCCGCAAGCTGGATCGCATCCTGGCTGCGGCGGAGCCGGCGAAGGATGCGCTAAGGCAAAAGCTGAAACGTGTGCTGGGGGCGGAGACATTGCCGGCTGCGGCGGCTCAGCCGGTGCTGCCAGCTCAAGTCGAGGCCCGCCCGGCGCCGCGGCACCGGCGCGGTCGGGGACTGGTGAAAGCACGGTCCAAAGCGGATTGAACCAAGTGGCGACGTCTTGCGACCTACGCGAGGGCAATTGCGAGGCGCCAAGATGTTACCCGAGCTGCAGACGAAACGACTAAGGTTGCGCGAACTCGAGGTCGCGGATGCTCCGGCCATGCAGTTGCTGCAGAACTGCCCCTACATGTGGGCCCTGTCGGCCGTGGAGCCCGAGGAGTTCGCCGACGCCCGTTTGCGGATCGAAAATTACATGAGGTACCGCGGCGATGGCGCCGTGCAGCGGCTGTCGGTCTATTCGGCGCTGCTTGACGGCGCGATCATCGGAAGCGGTTCGCTCGTGCGATCGCAACAGCCTGGCATCGCAGGTCTCAGTGTTTTTGTTGGCCAGTCTTACGCCGGCTTGGGCTACGGAACGGAGATCGTCCGCCGGCTTCTAGCCTACGGCTTTCAGGACCTGGGGTTGCATCGGATAGAGGCCGACGTTGCGATCGCAAATGTCGCGAGCCAGAGCATCATGGAAAAGCTCGGGATGCGACGCGAGGGCGTCTTGCGCGACTGCATCTGGGCTCAAGGGCTGTGGTGGAGCGAGATCAAGTTCGCCCGGCTTGCCAGCGATGGGGCAAGCAGTACCTCACGTTCGCCGCTCCGCGAAGAAACGGCGTAACAGTTCGGCGGCGTCCGGCTCGGCTAGTCCGCCGTAGAGTTCCGGCATGTGATGGCACGTGGGATGACTGTAGATGCGCGGGCCGTGGTCAATGCCGCCACCCTTGGGGTCGGAGGCGCCCCAGTAGAGGCGGCGGATGCGCGCGAACGAGATGGCTGTTGCGCACATCGGACAGGGCTCCAACGTGACGTAGAGGTCGTGATCGGGCAAACGCTCCGAGCCGGCGGCCGCGCAGGCGCTGCGGATAGCGAGGATTTCGGCATGGGCGGTGGGATCGGACAGTTCGCGCGTGCGGTTGCCGGCCTGCGCGACAATCATCCCGCCGGGCGACACGATAACGGCGCCGATCGGCACCTCGCCACGGGCTGCGGCAGCGCGGGCCTCGGCGAGGGCCACGTCCATGTGGCCGATCCTGTCCGGTGCTGTCATAAAGGCGTCCGTTCACCCGATTGAAGAGAGCATAGCTTGAAACCGAAACTGCCTGCCAAGCCACCTGAGCGCACCAGCAGCCGGCCTGTCCGCCCTGCGCGCAGCAAGCCGCATAAACCAGTGGTTCGCCACGAGGGCAAGCCTGTCCCGGCTGAGGCCGCCAAGCGTGATGACGGACGCATGCGCATTGCCAAGGCCATGGCGCGGGCAGGGCTGTGCTCGCGCCGTGACGCAGAGCGCTGGATTGCAGATGGGCGGGTCAGCGTCAACGGGGCTTTGCTGAAAACGCCGGCGTTCGAAGTGGGTCCGAAGGATCGCATCCTGGTCGATGGGCAGCCCATGGGCCGCCCGGAGCCGTCCCAACTGTGGCGGTACTACAAGCCGAAGGGCGAAGTGACCACGAACAAGGATCCGCAGGGCCGGCCGACCGTTTTCGACAACTTGCCAGCCGATCTGCCCCGCGTCGTGTCGATCGGGCGCCTCGACTTCAATACGGAAGGCTTGCTGCTGCTGACCAACGACGGAGAGCTGGCGAGGCATCTGGAGCTGCCGTCGACGGGCTGGCTCAGGCGCTACCGCGTGAGGGCGCGCGGGCGTGTGTCGCAGGCCGATCTGGACAAGATCAAGGACGGCGTGGAAATCGAGGGCGTGCACTACGGGCCCGTCGAGGCGACGCTGGACGAGGTATCGGGCGCAAACGCCTGGCTCACGGTTGGCATCCGCGAGGGCAAGAACCGCGAGGTGCGCAAGGTGCTCTCGCACTTCGGGCTGGAAGTTAACCGGCTGATCCGCATTTCGTTTGGGCCGTTTCAGTTGGCGGAGTTGAAGCCGGGCAAAGCGGAGCACGTTCGCCGCAAGGTATTGGCCGACCAGCTGGGCGCAAAGGTTGCCGAACAGTTCGGGCTGACGGGCGCGATCGAGGACGAGAAGGCGCAGCGCAAGGCGCGCTTCGCCAGGTCAAAGCAGCAGCGCGGCGGCGGAGACGCATAGATGCGGATCGTCGGTGGCCGCTTCAGGGGGCGTGCGATCGCGGCGCCGTCGCATGCCGGGCTGCGACCGACGGCGGACCGGGTGCGGGAGTCCGTGTTCAATATTCTGCTGCACGGGATCGACGGGCTGGATGTTGAAGGCGCGCGGGTGATCGACCTGTTTGCGGGAACGGGGGCGCTGGGGCTGGAAGCGCTATCGCGCGGTGCTGCGTA
The DNA here is from genome assembly GCA_965279065.1 of Hyphomicrobiaceae bacterium. GTDB lineage: Bacteria > Pseudomonadota > Alphaproteobacteria > Rhizobiales > Hyphomicrobiaceae > JAKAXS01. The sequence continues at coordinate 2,537,936 of OZ257134.1, read as the reverse complement.
CTGTCTGTTCGTCGAGGAAGCGGTGGAAGCGCGCGCGCTCATCCGCAGCAATGTCGAGGCGATGGGGCTGATGGGGGTGACGAAGATCTATCGGCGCGACGCGACGACACTTGGGCCTGCCGCGCCGCACCAGCCGTTCGATCTGGCGTTCCTCGATCCGCCCTATGGGAAGGGGCTGGCGGAGAAGGCGCTACAGGCGCTGTTAGACGGCAATTGGCTCAAGGCTGGTGCGGTTGCGGTGGTGGAAGAGCGGGTTGCCGAGACGGTTTCGCTGCCGCAAGGTTTTGCCGAGGTCGACCGGCGATCGTACGGCGATACGCAAGTGATATTTGCGCGGTTCGAAGCATAGACGCTTGCCGGCAACCACTGTTTAGCGCCGGCCGAATAACCGTTCGATGTCGGTGAGCTTCAGCTCGACGTAGGTGGGACGGCCGTGGTTGCACTGGCCGGAGAATGGCGTCGCTTCCATCTCGCGGAGAAGCGCGTTCATTTCGGCGGGCGTCAGGCGACGGCCGGCGCGCACGCTGCCGTGGCAGGCCATGCGGGAGCAGACGGCTTCGAGGCGATCGCGCAATGCGAAACCCTGCCCGTTGTCGAGGATCTCTGCTGCCAGATCCTTGACGAGACCGTCGATGTTCGTATCGCCGAGCAAAGCTGGCACTTCGCGAACGGCGATGGCGCCGCTGCCGAAACCTTCCAACACGAGGCCGAGCTCAGCGAGTTCATCGGCCTTCTCTATAAGGGCAGCAGATTCGTCGTCGCCGAGTTCGACGATAGCTGGAATGAGCAGGCCCTGGCGGGCGACACCACCGTTGCCGAGCATCTTTTTCATGCGTTCGTAGACGAGGCGCTCGTGGGCCGCGTGCTGGTCGACGATGACGACCGAGGCACGCGTCTGCGCGACAATGTAGGTTTCGTGCAATTGCGCCCGTGCGGCGCCCAGCGGATGATCGAGGAGATCGGGTGCGACCTCTGTCGTCGACGCGGAGCTGTCGGCGCTTGGCTGGGCGAACGCGGCGAACGGGGCCTGCATGGCATCGGAGAAGCCGTGCGGAAGGTGGCTCACCGGTGCCAGTGACGCGGCGCGATCGTCATGGGGCGCTGCGGCCGGGGGGCCGGATCTTACGACGAAGGTCTCGACGGTCAGCGTTCCGCCGCGGGTGGTAGCGCGATGGCCGGCGTTTTCCAGGGCGTACTGGAGGGCACCGATCAGTAAGGATCTAACGCGGCCAGCGTCGCGGAAGCGCACTTCGGCCTTGGCCGGGTGGACGTTAACGTCGACCTCTTGGGGCGGGAGTTCGACGAAAAGGGCCAGCAGCGGATAGCGGCCCTTCGGGATCAAGTCGCCGTAGGCAGCGCGCACGGCGCCGATCAGCAGCTTGTCCTTCACGGGACGCGTGTTGACGAACAGGAACTGCTGGCCGGGGTCGGGTCGATGCAGGGTGGGCAGGCCGGCAAAGCCCGAGACGCGGATGCCATCGCGTTCGCCGGTGATCGGCAACGCGTCAGCCATGAAATCGCGGCCCATGATGCGGCCAAGGCGCTGCAACAGACCGTTGGAGGAGAGGTCGGCGCGCGGTAGACGCAATCCGGTGCGCTCGCCGGTGGTCAGGGCGAAGCCGATTTCCGGGTGCGCCATGGCTAGGCGCTTGACGACTTCCGAGACGGCCATGTTCTCGGAGCGCTCGGATTTTAGAAATTTGAGGCGTGCGGGCGTGGCGGAGAAGAGATCGCGCACTTCGACGCGCGTGCCGGCATTCAATGCGGCAGGCTTGATCGTCTGTTTGCTGCCGCGATCGACGACGACCTCGAGGCCGTCGCGCGTTCCGCGTTGACACGAGGCAATCGACAGATAGCCGACAGAGCCGATCGACGGCAGCGCCTCGCCGCGAAATCCCAGCGAGCGGATGTCAAGGAGATCGTCGGTCGGGAGCTTGGAGGTCGCATGGCGTTCGACGGCGAGGTCGAGGTTGGCACGATCCATGCCGCTGCCGTCGTCGGTGACGCGGATGAGGGACAGGCCGCCGGTGGCCGTGACGATGTCGATTTCGCGTGCACCGGCGTCGATGGCATTCTCGACCAGCTCCTTGACGACACTCGCCGGCCGCTCGATCACCTCGCCGGCGGCGATGCGATTGACGGTCTCAGCGGGCAGCTGGCGAATAGGCGCGGTCATGGCCAGGGTGAACTCTCCTGCCGACCGGAGTAGCGCGATTCGCGGCATCGGACGGCGGCGGAGAGCTATTTGTCCCAAGCAATGCGGCAGCTTCAGGATGAAGGTAAACTGGGGTCAGACCGACGTCTGACCCACCGGCTAGTTCACCAGCTCTTTGAGCGAGGGATCGCGCGCGTCGACGCTGATGCGGCTCTTGGTTTCATCGGGCGCGCCGAAATGTTCGAAGTAGCGTGGGTCAATTTTTTCGACAGGCAGGATGACCATGACGTCGGTGGTATTGAACTGGCGATCGATGACGGCACCGTCGCCGACCATGGCGCCGAGACGGAGGTAACCCTTAATCAGCGGCGGTAGGGCCTTCAATGCCGCCTTGGTGTCGATCTCGTTCTTCGGGATCAGGTTCATCGGCACGTGCAGATGCGCGTGCGCGCGACAGCGCCACTCAGGTGTGGCCAGCGCGTGGTGGTGCAGGAAGCTCAGGGCCATGGCGTGAGCGTCCGGATCGGTGCCCTCGAAGCTGGCGCAGCCGATCATGACGTCGACTTTGTGCTCGCGAATGTAGGTCCACAGACCGTGCCAAAGCAGCTCGACGGAACGCTTCGTGCGGTAGGGCTTCAAGACGCACGAGCGGCCAAGTTCCATGAAGCGATAGCGAGAGGACTTGGCGGCCAGCAACGGCGCGATGTCGTATTCGCTCTGCGTGTAGAAGCCTTGGCGGCGTTGTGCCATTTCCTGCCGCAGGACGCGGTAGGTACCCACGACCTTCGGCCGGCGGCGATTGGTCCAGGCTTCGGGATCGCTGCCCGGAAGTGCCGTATCGACGACCAACAGATGATCGCAGATGGCGTCATAGGGGTCCTGGTCCAGACGGCGCATACCGGCGAGCACGCTGGGGACGGCCGCGCGTTCCTCGTAAAATACCTCATAGCGCAGGCGCTGGGCTTGCAGAATGTCGCTGCGTGTCTTGGCGAGCTGAACCTGCAGGTCGCCGATCGCGCCATAAACTTTCGGCTGGGCGCGGCGTTTGAAAGGACGAGAAGCGGCGTCGGCGACACGGGCGTTCAGCGCCGCCAGGGCGAACATGCCGCGGGCTTCAGGCTTCAGCAAACCCCGGCGTTTCAAACGTCCGGCGATGCGGCGCGCTGCGGCCTTCATAGATCCTCCACGTGCGGGCGGTTCCCTCAGATAGCGGCGCAAGCGTGTTGTCCCACTTGGTTGCACGCGCGGCTCGGAGGCGTCATAGCACCGGCGAAGATGCGTTGAGCCAACAGACGGAACTAATCACGATTCCGAGACAATTTTGCGACGGTCCATCCAACGGCCTGGACTTGCAAAGGTGCCGGCCCGATTACGCGGCGGGGAGACGCTCAGCGCTGTCCTCGTCGTGGCCCAGCCAGCGGGCGAGCACGGCCTGGAGTGCTGCGACGTCGAACGGCTTGGCTAGGTAGTCGTTCATGCCTGCGGCAAGATAGCGCTCGCGGTCCTCGGTGAAGGCATTGGCCGTCAGGGCAACGATGGGAGGAGGCGTGCCGTTGTGGTTGGCGGCAAACAGACGGATAATTTCACCGGCCGCTTCCAGGCCATCCAGCTCGGGCATGAAGATGTCCATGAAGATGACATCATAACGCGCGGCACCCGGTTGCAGCGATCTTGCGGCGGCTTCCACGGCCTCACGACCGTTGCCCACGAGGGTGACCTGACAGCCGCACTTTTCAAGCACGCGCGTTGCCAGCAGGGCGTTGATGCCGTTGTCTTCGGCAACGAGAATGTTGGGCTTGCGCAGATCGGTTGCCGTCGATGCCATGGTTGCTCCGAAAGGCAACGCCGAGCGGCGGGAGTCGGTGTGGTCGATGGCAGCCGCCTGCTGGGACGGGATGGCGCCGAGATGCTCGAGCAAGGCACCGGGGCGGACCGGGCGAACGAGGTAGGCATCAAAGCCTTCGCTGCGGAAGGCGCCAAGGTTGCGGCGTGACAGCACACTGACGAGAACGAGGCCGCGAACCTTATCGCCTACGGCTCCGCTCTGGTGTGCCAGTGTCCTGGCCTTGCGCAAAAGTTTGCCTGACTTGACCGGATCCGCGTCGAGGTCGACGATGATGCGGTCGAATGGCCGTCCTTCCCGCGCGGCGTCTTTGATAAGTTTTTCGGCAGTCTTGAATGGTGTTTCCTGAGCCATGATGTTGCGGGCCCGCAGGGCCTTGAGCATGGCATAGCGCTCGATCGTCTTGTCGAAGGCCAGGAGTACGCGCAGAGCCCCGGTGGGTTGCGGGTCTTTGGCGATGTTTGCCGAGGCGAGCGCGGGCAAGTCCAGGCTCACGCTAAACGTCGATCCCTGGCCGATCGTCGAGGAAATCGCAATATCGCCGCCCATGGCGCGGGCAAGCTTTCTCGAGATCGCGAGGCCGAGGCCGGTGCCGCCGTGCTGTCGGCGGATGGCGGCGTCAGCCTGTTCGAACTCGACGAACAGGTTTTGACGGTCTGCCGATGACAATCCGATGCCGGTGTCTTCGACATCGATGTGCGTCATGCGGCCGACGCGGCGGACCTTAACGAGGACGCCGCCGCAATCGGTGAACTTCACCGCATTGGAAACAAGGTTGAGGACGATCTGACGGACGCGTGCCTGATCGCCCAAGAGCATGCAGTCGGCGTCGCTCTCAATGTACCACGCGATCTGCAGGCCCTTCTGCTGGGCGCTGGCCGCGAATAGCTCGACGACGGCCTGGACCGTGGCGGCGATGGAGATCGGAGACGTAGCCAGTACGAGCTTGCCGGCTTCGATCTTGGAGAAGTCGAGGATTTCATCGATCAGCGCGACGAGGTTGCGGGCCGACTGGTCGATGGCCTTGGTGTAGGTTTGCTGTTCGGCACTCAATTCGGTGTCAATCAGCAGGCCGGCCATCCCGAGGATGCCGTTCATGGGCGTGCGAATCTCGTGACTCATCGAGGCGAGGAAGCGCGACTTGGCGCGATTGGCGGACTCGGCCTGATCGCGGGCACGCTCAAGTTCCTGGGCGGCGATACGTTCATTCGTGACATCGCGACCGATACTCTGGATCTCCGGAGGGCTGACGGTACCGGGGACGGCGTGCTCGTCCCATTCGATCCATCGTGTGCCGGAACTGGTGACGAGGAGTTCGACGCTGCGGCGGCGATAAAGCTGGCCAGTCAGCTCGATCGCAGCATTTCCGTCGCTATCGATAACGGTCGGGCGAAATGTCGTGCCCAGGGCGTCCGATGGGTCGAGGTCGAAAGTGCGCGCGAACGCGCTATTGACGAACGTCAGTCGATCTTCCCCGTCGCGGCGAAGGATGAGTTCGGATTGCTCGTCGAGCAGTCCGCGGTAACGAGCTTCGTTTTCGCTGATGGCCCACTGCAGATCCTGCAGCTGTTCCATTTTGTGGTCGAGTTTGCGGTGGGGCGCGTAGGGCAGGGACAGAAACGCCACGGCCAGCACCAGGGTGGCGTTGATGATGGCAAGGGCTGTGTCGACCTGGCCATCCGGGGCTACAGCGATGGCGAAAAGACTGGCGATGGCGACGGAGCCGAGGATGAGTGGCCACTGGTGGGTAAGATCGCGCATCCGGTCGAGCAAGCGACGAGGCGCCGCGGCGGCAGGCGGCTCGTCAGAGTCGCGGGTCTGCGGCGCGGCATGGCCAACGGCGCTCCCGTCGTCTCCGTCGGATTCTTGCAGCAAGCCCACGCAAACTCACCCCGGCTCAGATTTCAGCTCGGAGTGCACCACATCGCGGTCTAGATTCCGTGAAGAGGCGTGGTTAACGGATCGCAAGTTGCAGTCTGTCGAGCCCGGTTTGCAGAGATCGAAGGTGCCACAAGTCCTGAGCCGTGTTTGGCTGAGCTAGTCGACCAAGGCTCTGGCCGCTTCCTGGGTCAGAATGGGGACGCCGTTGCGGATGGGGTAAGCCAGCCGGGCCTTGTGGCTGATCAGTTCCTGGGCGGCGGCATCGTAGGCCAGCGGCCCTTTCGTTATCGGGCAGACCAGAAACTCCAACAGTTTTGGCTCGGTCTTTGCGGACGGTTCCGACGGTGTCTCAGACATCGTGTCCTCCGCTATTGCAACGTTCCGCCGGGGCCGCCAGTGGACGCCAACTCCATCTCGGCCAGTGCGATGAGCACTTCGGCGCGGCGCTTCAGGTCCTCGGCTTCGAGCAGGGCCTGTTTCTCTTCGGGGCCGTAGGGGCTCATAACGCACAAGGCGTTGATGAGATACTCGCTGGGGGCGCGTTCGATCGCGGTCCAGTCGGCCTTCAGGCGGTTTTGCTCAAGGTAGGCCCGCAGTACGCGAACCAGATTGGTCCGGTCGACCTGTTCTTCGCCCCGTCCGATGTCGAAGTCGGAGGCAAACCGATCGTAGCTGACGGTGGCGACGCGGTATGGCTCGGCGGTGATGGCTTCGTCGATGATGGCGTATCGCGCGATGCCGGTCAGGGTAATCATCAGACGGCCATCGTCCAACTCCTGGTAGGCGGTCACGCGGCCGGCGCAACCGACCTTGCGCAAGGCGGTATCCTTGCCCTCGGGGCTCTCGCCCGCATCCTCGGCCGTGACCGGCTGGACGACGCCGATGACGCGGCTGCCCGACAGCACGTCATCTAGCATGGCGAGATAGCGCGGCTCGAAGACGTTGAGCGGTAGCGTTGCTCGGGGCAGCAGGATGGCGCCGCGCAAAGGAAACAACGGGATCCGCGGCGGCAGATCGGAGGGTCGGCGATAGCGATCAATGAGGGCCACGCGGTTACCTCGCTACAGCGGGCTGAAATGCAAATAAGCGTCGTGGATCATGAAAACAGAATCGAAGATAGCCTGCGGCGCCCCTCAAGCGTCAAGGGATCCTTCGGGCCCCAGGCGTCGAACAATTGCACCAGCTGCTTGCGGGCTGCTTCCTCGTTCCACGTGCGCTGGCGTTTTACAATCTCCAGCAAGTGGTTGAGCGCATCCACCTTGTTGCCGCGAGCGGCCAGGCCGACGGCCAAATCGAAACGCGATTGATGATCGGCCGGGTTGGCGTCGACGGCGCGGGCCAGTTCGGCGGTGTTGTCGGCTTCGCCGGCCAGCTGTGCCAGGTCGAGGGCGGCCTTGACGCTTTGGACCGCAGCGAGGCCGCGCTTTTCCGGCGGCACGAGCGCGATCATCTGCTCGGCGCGCTCCGTGTCGCCACTGGCGAGGTAGCATTGCGCCAGTCCTGCCAGCGCGGCGGCGTGCTGCTGGTCTTCCTGCAAGATCGCCGCATAGGCCTCAGCGGCGCTCTGCAGGTCGCCGGATTCGCGCGCCTGATCTGCGGCGGCGAGCACGGCGGCGATGTCGGCTTCGGCGTCCTCACCAAGGGTGCGATCGATGAGCTGGCGAATGGCGCTTTCGGGCTGGGCGCCCATGAAGCCGTCCAAGGGGCGGCCGTCGCGAAACGCATAGACCGTGGGCAAGGACTGGATTCGCAGCTGGGTGGTCAGGGCCGGATGCTCATCGGCGTTGATCTTCACGAGACGAACCTTGCCGGCGTAACTCTGCACCACCTTTTCGAGGATGGGCGTCAGCTGCTTGCAGGGGCCGCACCAAGGCGCCCAGAAGTCGACCAGGACGAGGGTGTCGCGCGAAGCCTCGATGACATCGCGGGCGAAACTTGCCGTCGTGCCGTCCTTGATGATGTCCAGGCCGCCTGCTGCTGGTGTACCCGCGGCCTTCGCGGTTCCGAATTCCATGTCGTGCCTCTCTTAGGCGCCCGCGATCGCAAATCTGGATCGGTGCAATTCAAGCTGTCGTACGATTGAGCACGGCAATGCGCGGCTCGTGTCCGGTGGCGCGAATGAAGCGTAAAAGGTCATCTCGCGCAATGTTTGTCGTCGCCGTGTTTTCCAGCGGATGGCAGTTGATCGTGTCGTGCGCCATCAAGGCGGCATCGACGACGACGGCAACTCGCTGAGCCGTGTCATTGATAACGCTGAACGCCGTGACTGAGCCTGGCTGTACCCCTAGTGCCTGCATCAGCAGATCGGGTTTTCCAAAACTCAACCGGTGAGAACTGATGGTTTGCGGCAACGTTTTCAAGTCTACAGAGGTGGTCGTTAGAGCTACAACGAGGTAGAGGTTGGCCTTGGCATCTTTCAGAAACAAGTTTTTGGTGTGGCCGCCAGGCAATTGTCGCTCGACTTCAGCACTTTGGGCCACAGTGAATAGCGGCGGATGTTCCACCGTGCGCGTGACAATGCCCAGTTCGTTCAAACGCGCGAAGAGTTGCACCCGCGTTAGCGGTTTGAAGGCGGCATTGTCGTTCATGCGGCCTTGTCCAGGCGCGTTGCGAGGATCTTGTCGATGCGGCGCGCGTCGAGGTCGAGGATCTCGAACTCCCAGCCGTTGGCCTGGCATTTCTCGCCGATGCGGGGCAGGTGCTGCATGACCGCCAGCACGAAGCCCGCGACCGTCTGATAGTCGCGCTGAGCCGGCAGCGGGATCTTGAGCAGATCGGCCATCTCGTCGGCCGGCATCCATCCCGACAGGATGTGCGAGCCGTCGCTGCGCAGTACCGACTTGGGATCTAGTGTCTCGACATCCGTCGCCATGCCGGTCAGCGTCTCAAGGATGTCGGCGGGCGTGACGAGACCTTCGAAGTGGCCGTATTCGTCGTGGACCAGGGCCATCTTGACTTCGGCGTCGCGCAACGCCGTCATGGCATCGAGGGCGTCCATGGTATCGGGAATGATCAGCGGCTTCTTGATGTGGGCGCTGACGTTCAGGGGCTCACCGCGCAGGACGGAGGCGAGCAGCGCTCGCGCCTGGACCACGCCGACCATGGTATCGACGGTGCCTTCCGCGACCGGGATCAGCGAGTGTGCCGTGTCCGTGAGAATGCGGCGGATTTCGTCGTCGCTTGCGGAAATGTTGAGCCAGGCGACTTCGGTGCGCGGCGTCATCACGCCCTTAACGGGGCGATCGGCAAGACGAAGGACGCCGACGAGCATGCGCTGCTCGTCCTTTTCGAGAACGCCGGCGGTTTCGGCCTCGGCGATCAGCGTCTTGATCTCTTCTTCGGTGACGGACTGGTCCGATTGCAGAGAGAGACCCAACAGACGGAAGATTGCCTTGGTCGAGGAATCCAGCAGGGTCACGAACGGGCGGGCGACTTTCGAGACAACGGCCATCGGCGGCGCGACGAAGCAGGCGATGGCCTCGGCGTTGCGCAGAGCAATCTGCTTTGGCACGAGTTCGCCGATGACCAGCGAGAGGTACGTGATCGCGGCGATGACGATGCCGTAGCCGAGCGGATCAGCAACTTTCTCGGTCATGCCAGTGGCCATCAGGCGTTCCGACAGGGCGTCGCCGAAGACCGTGCCGGAGTAGGCACCGGCGACGATGCCGATCAGGGTGATGCCGATCTGCACGGTCGATAGGAAACGGCCGGGATCTTCGGCCAGGGCCAGCGCGCTGGCGGCGCCGCGGCGACCGCCTTCGACAAACATCTTGAGGCGGGACTTTCGTGAGGAGACGACCGCCAATTCGGACATGGCGAAAACGCCATTGAGGGCGATCAGGGCAACGATGACGATCAGGTCGAACACGAAGGGTGATCCGGCTGCCGAATGGGCAGTGCAGCGCGGCACCATGTTGCAAAGCACCCGAACCCGTCAACCCCTCCGTGGATCGGCGGCGCGCGGCCACCAGCATTCGGATGCAAGTGCCGTTTTTTGCTTCGGGCTTCGTGGAATCAATGGGCTAGCCGCGTTTACGTTGGGACTTGCAATCGCCTATGCGTTGGGTCATAAGACGGGGCCGCGCGGCCCCCGGGCCGTGCGTGACCCTCGTTTCTCGGATGCGGGCGTAGCTCAGGGGTAGAGCATCACGTTGCCAACGTGAGGGTCGTGAGTTCGAATCTCATCGCCCGCTCCAGAAAAATTCTCTTCCATAGACAACTCGATCGTGCGTTCAGGTCCGCTTGCTGCGGCCTCTGACGCGGCACAGGCTTTTGCGATAGAAGCATGCCATGAGCTGGCACAAGAGCGACGGGCCCGGCGGGCGGCGCGGCTATCATCACGGCAACCTGCGCGAGGCGCTGATCAAGGCCGCGCTCGATCTCATTTTGGAGAAGGGATCGGCCGGCTTCAGCTTTGCAGAGGCGGCGCGGGCGGCGGGCGTTTCTCCGGCGGCGCCATACCGACATTTCCGCGATCGGGATGCGCTCGTCGCCGAGGTTGCGCGCCAGGGGTTTGCGCTGTTCGCGCAAGCGCTCGACAAGGCGTGGAATGGCGGAAAGCCAGCTGCGCGCGTCGCCTTCGATCGCGTGGGGCAGGCGTACCTCGACTTCGCGCGCAAGGAGCCGGCGTACTTTTCGGCGATGTTCGAGGCCGGGTTGCCGATTGCCGATTATCCTGAGCTGCGGGCTGAAGGCGACCGGGCGTTTTCGGTGTTGCGGGACGCGTGCGCGGCGTTGATCGCGACCTTGCCGGCCGAGCGGCGGCCGCCGGTGATGATGATGGCTCTGCATATCTGGTCGGTGACGCACGGTATCGCGTCGCTGTTTGCACGCGGCGACCGCGCGCGGCGGCCGATCCCGATGCGGCCTGAAGAACTGCTGGAAGCGGCGGTGCTCGTCTATCTCGGGGGCTTGGGTGTGCCGAACGCCTCCCCATCTAACTGATCGCACCGTCTCGGGCTCGGCGACGGCCGACTCACAATTTTTCGAGCCCGGCTCTTGACGGGCGGCGTCTTTAGCTCCAGCTATGTGAATGTTCATTACATTCACATTAAGTGAGGAACCAACATGGACCAGATGGTCGCGAGGATCGACGATTTTGGCAGACCTGCCTGGATCGCACTGATGGTGCTGGGATTTATCGTGTTCTGGCCCATCGGGCTCTCGGTCCTGGCCTATATGCTATGGAGCGGACGAATGAATTGTGGACGGCATGGCGGGATGTCGCGCTGGCAGGCGCGGATGGCAGACAAATGGGAACGTCACGGCGGTGGCCGCGGTCGTGGCTGGGGCGGACCGCAACGGTCCTGGTCCAGCGGCAACCGCGCATTCGACGAGTACCGCGAGGCGACGCTCAATCGTCTCGAGGATGAAAGCCGCGAATTCCGCGATTTTCTAGAGCGGTTGCGGATGGCGAAGGACCGGTCGGAATTCGACCAGTTCATGTCGGACCGTCGCAAGGGCGACACGGGCACGGTTCCGGATACCGGTGCACCACAGCCGAGCTAAGTGAGCAGTCAAAAGCGGCCCCGTTCGATCGAGCGGGGCCGTTTGTCGTGGCAGGTCTTGTCGATCAAGCAGCGCTGGTCGTCTTGCGGCCTTCCTCGCCGGCGTCGGCATCGTCTTCGTCATGCGAGACGGCCGGATAGCTCGGCTCGACGGGCGCCGGGACAGGCGGAGCGGGCGCTGCAGCGGATGCCGGTTCGGCCACGCGATCGAGAAACTCCAGCACGAGCGCGCGCATGGCTTCCCCGATACGACCGGGGTACTTCGCGAGATAGGAGCGCTGTTCCGGCTGGAATCGAGCTGCATCCTGCAGCGCGTGAATACGGGGGATCGCCTGCTTGAAGCAGCGGTTCTCGGCGTTGTCGCGCAGCCACGTGTGGTACTCGTCCTCGGTGGGCGAGGCCATGTCCTTCATGTTGACGATGACGCCGAGGTTCGTGGCAAAGCCCATCTCGGGGTTGAGCTGCTTGAAGCGGCGGAAGACTTCCAGGCCGCAGACGGAAACATAGTCGGCCTTGGTGGGGGCGACGTGGAAGTCGGCCTCGCGCAGCCAGCTCTCCGTCAGCACGGAGAGGCCGGGCGGGCAGTCGATGAGGATGATATCGAAGACGTCGCGGACTTCGTCCAGCAATTCGCGGATGACGACGCGCAGGCGGCCGTGGCGGCTTTCACGCGAGACTTCCCGCTCGAACAGCGTGAGCTGCATGTCGCTGGGGATGAGGAAGATGGAGTTGACGTCGTCGACGTCGGACACGTCACGCACGACGAAGCGGCGCAGGTCGGACGTGGTGTTCTGCAGGACCTTGGCGACAAGATAGTCCACCAGGGTGAGGCCGTCGTTCTGCAATTGATAGAGGTTCGACACCGTCATCAGCATGCTGGAGACGCTAGACTGGGCGTCGCTATCGATGACGAGCACGTTTTTGCCGTGATGTACGGCCAGCGTCTCGGCCAAGGCCAGAACGAGCGTCGATTTGCCGACGCCGCCCTTGGTGTTCATGATCGCGAAGGTATTCTTGATCGGCATCGATGATCCCCGCAGCGGAGCCGGCCGGCGGCTCGCTTTCAACTCTCATGCCGGTTTGCGCGGCGATTGTGGCAGCTTGGCGAATTCGTATGGCATTCGCGGGGCAGAAACCGCGAGATTTATCGCCGCGTGCGCACGGGTAGCATCAGCACCATGCCAATCACAAGGAATACGGTGATCGAGGCCATGCCCAGGCGTTGATCGCCGGACATGCCGATCACCCAGGCGACGAGCAGCGGCGCCAGGAAGGCCGTCGCCTTGCCGGAGAATGCGAACAGGCCGAAAAATTGCGTCACCTTGTCGGGCGGGGCGAGCCTTGCCAGCAATGTGCGGCTGGCGGCCTGGATTGGGGCCGCAACGATGCCGACGAGAATGGCAAAGGCCATGTAGACCCATTCGCCCACGGACGAGAAGTGTCCGCCGGCTGGATCCTTCTGGGCGACCTCGATCGTGTAGAGCACATGCGTGCGATCAACGGAGAGGATACCCGCGAGCGCGATGATGAGCAGGATCAGACCACCGACAATCACGGTTTTGGAGCCGAGCTTGTCGTCGAGCCGGCCGCCGATCAGGGCGCCGAGCACGCCGATGGAAATGATGGCGATGCCGAAGATGCCAAGCTCGGTCTGCGACCAGTTGAAGAGGCTGGTGCCGTAGATGCCGCCAAAGGTGAAGATGGCGGCAAGCGCGTCGGCATAGAGCATCCGGGCGACCAGAAAGAGCAGCATGGAGGGATGGCTCGGGAGCGACTTGACGGTGCTCCACAGCTCCGAAAGCGGCGTGCCGTGCGCCCTGCCGCCTACGGGCTTGCGATCGGGCACGAACAGGAAGAAGGGGATCATGAAGACGATGAACCACAAGGCAGAAAAGGCACCGATCAGGCGCTCGCCTTCACGTGCGGCGGCGTTCAGCGGGATCGGGGGCGTCAGGCCGGCGATGGTCTTGCCGGTGGTGGGCTCGGCGATCAGCCACACCATCATGACGGCAAGGCTGACGAGGCCGCCGGCGTAGCCCACGGCATAGCCCAGACCGGACAGGCGACCCAATTCTTCGCTGGGGGCGAGCCCGGGCATCATGGCATTGGTGAAGACGGTGGCGAACTCGATTGCCACCATGGCGACGACGAACGCGGCCAACACCAGCAGGATGGTGTTGAAGGAGGCGCCGGGGACCGCGAGCCACAAGGCCGAGACCGCGCCGATGAAAATCAGAGAGAACAGGGCGATCCAGGGTTTGCGGCGGCTGCCGCCGTCAGCCATGGCGCCAAGCATGGGCGAGCCGATGGCAATGAGCAGGCCGGCTGCGGCGGCGGCATAGCCCCAAAGCTTCTGGCCCTCGGCGCCACTGGAGGCGACGGCATTGGCGAAGTAGGGCGCGAACAGGAACGTCAGCACCAGGGTGTAGAAGGGCTGAACCGACCAGTCGAACATCACCCAGGAGAGGCGCGCCCGCAGCGGCGCCCGGGTGACGGGCAAGCTGGCGGCGGAGGGGGCGGCGAATGTGGCGTCTGTCACGGGCTCAGGTCCTGGTGCGGCTTCAGGTGGCCCCTTCTAGCACACGCGTCGTGGCGTGCCTGTGATGTTGCTGCATCGGTGTTTAGGCGGGGTAGAGCGCTTCGGGATCAGGAAAGGTCCCTTCAGGAAGTTCGTTGTCTTTCACCCACTCGATGCTCTTGGGAAGCTGCCCATTGGTTTCCATGAACTCCTGGACAGCGAGCCATGCTGTCCTGAATGGAACGAACAGCCCAATTGACATGGGCGTGCCGTGAAGGGAGTCGACGTGTTCCAACAGGCGAGAAAGATCGCCCTTTGACAAATAGCTGACGCCGCCGCCCTTTCTGTAATCGAGCGTTACGCCATGCTCAGGGTTTCCCGTCATACTGAGAATTACGTCCTCGGGATGGCTGCCGATATGTCGCTCCTTGTCGTCTCCATACAAATAGAGGCCGGCGGAATCATTCCCCCACTTATAAAACCATTCTTGACCTGGTGGTGACAGGAAGAAAGGTCTCAGATAGGAGGTGCTGGGCCATCCTGGGCCATAGTATTCATGGAAATATGTTTCTTTCTTCATTTTTGACCTCTTTTTCCAAGGCCGTTTCTGATCGTCAGGAGTTGCCCCGATGGCGAAATGAAACGTACAGTTGGATTGCCCAATTGCTTTCCCAAAAGGGGTAATCCATCGCGGCAACTTTGGGCAGACTTCTCTGTCAGTTTTTACGATGAAGGTCTTCCCTAGTAGGGATCCCCCATTTTGGCGCCACGCTCGCAATAGCAGCGTAGCCTCGGCATGATAGACAAAGTCATTGGGTTTGTGACCACGATTTTCCGTCTTCATGACGTCCGGATAGCGCTCGATCAACTGGTCACGAAAGTAGTTTGCGTCAGCTCGGTCGACTTCGGAGTAACTTGGTGCTTGTGAGTTCACTCCTACGTAAATTGTGCCATCAATTCTTGCCGCGGCAACGGTGCCTTCGCTTTTCGACAATGCGGCACGGCCGCCGAGTTCTGGCAGTCCGACTTGTCTGCGAATGGGATCTGAATTGAATGAACGTCGACCCGCTTGCGGGGCGCGTGACTCGTCCAGCGGTGGTCCGCCATTGTTGCCGATTTGGCGAGTGATCTCGGTGTTGGCACGATTCTCGACGCGGTTGGCGTAGGCGATCAATTGTTGCGGCGTGCTTGCAGCATGCGAAATCTCGGGCGGGGGCCGCCAGCCTGGATTCCCGGATTGAGCACGCGCGACGGCTGTTTCGGCGCGTTGAAATGCAGTCTGAACCGGGACCACCATGTTCGGTGGCACTTCAACTTTGCCGGGACGCAAGCGGTAGGGACCGTTTGGTCCGCGTGGGGGCTGTTGGCCGCCCAATCCGCGTCCCCGCCCGCCTGTCAGATGCAAATTGCCTGCTGCGCCGCCCCCACCAGGACGGGTCCAGCGACCGCCGCCGACCTGCTCCTTCGGCACACGCGGCTGGTTCGCCCAGTTTGGGTTGAACTTGACCGCTTCCGCCACCTCGAGCTTGCGCAGCAGGCGGCAGACGACGATTGCCTTGTCGGATGACGCGGTTCCAGGCGAGATCGCGTTCGAATTGGAGAATTTCGGCCTTGAGCTGTTTCAGGTCTTGCCGGAGTTCATTCAACTCTTCGGAGATCATCGCACCCTGTCACGCGACCAATGGATGGCGTGATGGTGCGGGACGCCCGGAGTCCGGGGATAACTTTGGCGGGTTCAGTGCTGGACGGGGCGCGGCGTGTCCCGCTATGACACGGAGTGTACGGTGGACCTCGAGTGAGGTTGTGAGCGAGGCAGCGACATGGCGAAGGCAGTGAGCGCGACGAAGACGGCCAAGCCGGCGGCGAAGGCGGCGCCCGACAAGCCGACGTCAGGGTTCTGGCTGTTCAAGTCAGAACCGGATGTGTTCTCGTACGACACGCTGGTGTCGCGCGGGGCCAAGGGCGAGGCGTGGGACGGCGTGCGCAACTTCCAGGCGCGCAACAACATGCGGGCCATGAAAGTTGGCGACCTGGGCTTCTTCTACCATTCGAACGAGGGCAAGGAGATCGCCGGCATTCTCGAGGTCATCGCCACCGTGCATCCCGATCCCAAAGACGCGAAGTGGGAATGCGTAGATGTGCGCGCGGTGTGCGCGATGCCGAAGCCGTATTCGCTCGATGCCGCGAAGGCGAACGAGAAGCTCAGCAAAATGGTGCTGGTGAACAATTCACGGCTGTCGGTGCAGCCGGTGGCGGTGGACGAGTGGAACGAGATCTGCCGTCTGGGTGGGCTCGATCCGAAGAAGATCAAGCGCTGAGCCATACTCACGCGCGGCCAAGGATTGGTATCAAGTGAGTTTCGAGACGCCGGGCGCGATGGCGGCGTTCATTCGTGCCAATACCAAGCTGATGGCGCCACCGCTGGTACCGGAAATCAAGCTGCACCTGGCTGAAGAGAGCCTGCCGATCTGGCGCCGCACGGAAGAGGAACTCGGCGAGATCAACGTGCCGCCACCTTTCTGGGCGTTTGCCTGGGCGGGCGGACAGGCGCTGGCGCGCTATCTGCTGGACAGCGGCGAGCTGATGCGCGGCAAGACGGTGCTCGACCTGGGCTCAGGTTCCGGGTTGACGGCGATCGCGGCGATGCAGGCGGGGGCGCTGAGCGCGCTGGCGTCGGACATCGATGCGCTGGCGCTGGTGGCGGTGGAGCTCAACGCGGCGGCAAACGGTGTCGGCGTGGCGACGTCGCGCGAGGACCAGTTGAAGGGCCCGCCGCGGCATGCCGATGTGGTTCTCGTGGGGGATCTCTTTTACGAGCGCGTGCTGGCCGAGGCCGTGTCGGGCTACATCGAGGCCGCGGCCAAGGGCGGGGCATTGGTGCTGATCGGCGATCCGCAGCGCAGTTATTTTCCGAAAGGGAAGTTTGAGATGGCAGCGGAATATCGTGTGCCGGTGACGCGGGAACTCGAGGATGCGGAGATCAAGCAAACCGCGGTGTGGCGGCTCGGATAGTTGTGAGGTCAGACCCAGGTCTGACCACTCCGCTACGACGCTGCGAGCTAAAATTCTGATACAGTGCGGCAACCAGTTGAGGGGGAGCGCATGGCGTTTGCAGGTACGAACTATCTGGCGATCGTTCTTGCTGCGGTCGTCAGCTATGGCTTTGGCGCGCTCTACTATGGGGCACTGGCGAAGTCGTGGATGACTGCCCTCGGCAAGAGCGAAGAGGATCTCAAGGCCAACGGCAATATAGCGCCGTTCGTGATCGCTATCGTGGCGCTGCTGGTGATGGCCACTGTGCTTGCCGGCGTGATGGGGCATCTCGGGCCGGGACAGGTAACCCTGCGTAACGGGCTCATATCGGCGGGCTTCATCTGGGTCGGTTTCGTGGCGACCACGCTGGCGGTGAACCATGCATTTCAAGGTGCTAGGCTCATCCTGACACTGATCGACGGCGGGCACTGGCTTGCCGTACTGCTCATTCAAGGTGCCGTCATTGGTTGGTTAGGGGTGTAGCGGATCGTCGGCCTGCGGTAAGCTTGCGACAAGCCGATATAGACCAACGACGCAGTTGTCCGGCTGGCGGCCGGGTCGCATAATCACAGTAATAAGGTCAATAAATTCGGGAGGAATACTGCGATGTCGGAGAAGACGTATCCGGTTCCGGGCGAATGGGCCAGCAAGGCGTGGCTGGATAACGCCGGTTATCTCGCGCAGTACAAGCGCTCCGTCGACGATCCCCAGGGGTTCTGGGGCGACATGGGCAAGCGGCTGGAGTGGATCAAGGCGTACACCAAGGTCAAGAACACCAGCTTCGAAGCGCCCGACGTTTCGATCAAATGGTATGAGGATGGCACGCTGAACGTGTCGGCCAACTGTATCGACAGGCATCTGGCCACGCGCGGCGATCAAGTCGCCATTATCTGGGAAGGTGACAGCCCGGATACCGACGAGCAGATCACGTACAAGCAATTGCACGAGCGTGTGTGCAAGCTGGCCAACGTCATGAAGGCGCACGGTGTCAGGAAGGGCGACCGCGTCACGCTCTACCTGCCGATGATCCCGGAGGCGGCCTACGCGATGCTGGCCTGCACGCGCCTTGGGGCGGTGCATTCGATCGTGTTTGGCGGTTTCTCGCCGGACAGCCTGGCGAGCCGCATCGAGGACGCCGAGAGCAAGTTCATCATCACGGCCAACGAGAGCATGCGGGGCGGCAAGGCCGTACCGCTGAAGAAGAACGCCGACGAGGCGCTGAACAAGGTTGGCAAGGGCGACGAGAAGGTTCTCGTCGTGCGGCGCACGAAGAACGACGTGGCGATGACGGCCGGCCGCGATCTCTGGTACGACGATGAGACCGCGAAAGTTTCCGCCGATTGCAAGCCGGAGGAGATGAATGCGGAAGACCCGTTGTTCATCCTCTACACCTCCGGCTCGACCGGCAAGCCGAAGGGTGTGGTGCACACGACGGGCGGCTATCTCGTCTACGCCTCGATGACGCACCAGTACGTCTTCGACTATCACGACGGCGACATCTACTGGTGCACCGCGGATGTCGGCTGGGTAACGGGCCACAGCTACATCGTCTACGGGCCGCTCGCCAACGGCGCCACGACGCTGATGTTCGAGGGCATTCCCAACTACCCAACCGCTTCGCGCTTCTGGGACGTGGTCGACAAGTGGAAGGTCAACACATTCTACACAGCCCCTACAGCCATTCGCGCGCTGATGGGCGCGGGTGACGATCTCGTCAAAAAATCGAGCCGCAAGTCGCTGCGGCTGCTCGGTTCGGTCGGCGAGCCGATCAATCCGGAAGCATGGGAATGGTACCACCGCGTCGTGGGCGAGGAGCGCTGCCCCATTGTCGATACGTGGTGGCAGACGGAGACGGGCGGCATCCTGATCACGCCGCTGCCTGGTGCGACTGCGTTGAAGCCAGGCTCGGCCACGACGCCGTTCTTCGGCGTGCAGCCGGCACTGGTGGACGACAAGGGCACGATCCTGGAGGGCGCCACGAACGGCAACCTCGTGATCCTCGACAGCTGGCCGGGGCAGTTCCGTACGCTCTACAAGGATCACGAACGCTACGTGCAGGCGTACTATTCGACGTATCCGGGCATGTATTTCACGGGTGATGGCTGCCGCCGTGACGAAGATGGCTACTACTGGATCACGGGCCGTGTGGACGATGTGATCAACGTATCGGGCCACCGTATGGGCACGGCGGAAGTGGAAAGCGCGCTGGTGGCGCATCCCAACGTGGCGGAGGCGGCCGTGGTCGGTTATCCGCACGATCTCAAGGGGCAGGGCATCTACTGCTACGTGACGCTCAACGCGGGTCAGAAGGGCGACGACGTGCTGCGCAAGGAACTCGTGGCGCATGTGCGCCGGGAGATCGGGCCGATCGCCTCGCCGGACAAGATCCAGTTCGCGCCGGGCCTGCCCAAAACGCGCTCGGGCAAGATCATGCGCCGCATCCTGCGCAAGATCGCCGAGGATGATTTCTCGAACCTCGGCGATACGTCGACGCTCGCGGAGCCGGCTGTGGTGGATGATCTGATCAGCAACCGGCAGAACAAGAAGTCGGGCGAAGCGGCGGCCTAGTTTCAGGGTCAGACCTCTGTCTGAGCCTTGGCGAGCGCAACACGCGGGGGTCAGACCGAGGTCTGACCCCTTCTTGTTTACGCCAACCGCTCTTTCGTCAGCTTCTTGGCGAGTTCGACGGCGGGCTGGTCGAAGGGATCGATGCCGAGCAGGCTGCCGGCGAAGATGGTTTCCAGCATGAAGTGCATGAGCAGGGCGCCGATGGCGCGTTCGTTCATTTCGGGCAGGTCGAAGGTGCGCACGGGGCGGCCGGCTTCGCGCAGTGCGTCTGCAACGGCGTGCGACTGCGCATCGACGACGTCGCCGATGGCGCGGCCGCCCATGAAGCTGATGCCGGCGGTCTTGGCCATGGCCTTGTCGATGACGGGGCCGGCGCCTTCGGTCATCGAGCGGATGATGGTGATGTAGAGTTCGCGCGGGCCATCCATGAAAAGCTGCAACTGGCTGTGCTGGTCGAGGGGGCCGAGGCAGCCGATGGGGCTGGTGCCCTCGCCCTTTTTGCCGAGGCTTTCGGCCCAGAGCTGAACGTACCAGTCGGCGAGGCGTGCGAGACGGTCGGCATAGGGCATGAACACAAAGGTGCGGATGTCCTTTTCCTTGGACAGGGCAATGGCGACGGCGGCACCGATACAGGGGGCGAATTCGCGCGGGGTCTTGGCGGCCATCATGGCGTCGACGACTTCGCGGGCACCGGCGCGGATCTCGCGCGCATCGAGGCCGCGGGCCATGGCAGGCAGCAGGCCTACGTTGGTGAGGCAGGAGAAGCGGCCACCGATGCCGGTGTGATGATCGAGCAATGGAATCTTCAGCTCTTCGAACAAGGCGCGCAGGCCATTGGTCTTGCCCTTGGCGGCGGGTTCGGTGATGCCAAGGAAGAGCGAGGGGATCTTGTCGGCGAGGCCGGCATCCTTGATGGCGGTCAGGGTGGTGATGGCCTGAGCCAGCGTCTCAGACGTGCCGCCCGATTTCGACGTGACGACGAAACGCGTCTTGGCGAGATCGAGCGACTTCAGCGCGCTGCCAAGCGTGTGGCCGTCGAGATTGTCGTAAAAGCGGACGCGGGGTCGGCCTTTGGCGGGCTTGGGGCAGACGCCGGGAATGTTCCAGCCGCCGAACTGGGCGAGCGTCTGGCCGCCGAGGCCGGAACCGCCGGTGCCGAAAAACACGATCGTCTCGGCGCCTTGCGACAGCTTGGCGAGTGCGGCCTGGGCGTCGTCGATGTCCTTGGTTTCTTCGGCGATGCGCAGGATGGCAAGGGCGCGGCCGCGATACTTCGTTTTCATACGCGCCAGCTCGTCGGACAGCTGGCCGGTGTAACGGTCGTACAGGCGCTCGGAGAGGCCGTGCTTGCCGATGGCCTCCTTCAGACAACCCTCGACCGACTGAAGGTAGGGAGCCGTCGCTTCGGGGGACGTTTTTGGCTTGGGAGCGGTGGTGGGAGACATCGAAACCTCTTGGGCAATTCGCAGCTTTGGCGGCCGCTTGACGCGCCTGGAAATTAGGGCGTTTCGGTCTCGATGCAAGCCGTTGTTCGCGGGCATGCGTGAGGCAGAACGCAAAGCGCCCGCCGCAGGTTGCGGCGGGCGCGTTTTGAACGATGTGACGTCACCGAGCGCCTACAGCGGCGCTTCCGCCGGGGACGTCCTGGTGGCTGCCGGCTTCTGCACGACCGGGGCGATTGTCGCCTTCTTGGTCGGATCGGGCTTGGGTCCGACGACGGTGACGATCAGGTCCGGATTGCCGAGCAGGCGCTTGGCCACGCGCTTGGCGTCATCCATGGTGATGGCTTCGATCTGGGCATTGCGCTGGTCGACGTACTCGGGCCCGAAATCGTCCTCGAATAATGCAAGCAGCTGGCTGGCGATCTTGGCATTGGTGTCGAAGCGTAGCGCGTAGGAGCCGACGAGGTATTTCTTGGCGTTGTCGAACTGGTCCTGGGTCGGGCCGTCGTCAGCCATGCGCTTCAGCTCGGACTTGATGATGTCGATCGACTGATCCATGGCCTCGGCCTTGGTGGCGACGCCGCCGGTGAAGATCGACGCGTGGTGATAGGGCTGGATGAAGCTGTAGACGGAGTAGGCCAGACCGCGCTTTTCGCGAACCTCTTCCATCAGCGAAGAGGCGAAGCCGCCGCCGCCGACGATCTGGTTGATTAGGAAGGCGGCCATGAAGTCGGGATCCTTGCGCGGCATGGCGCCGAGACCGAACACGGCGACGGCCTGCGGCACGGCCATCTCTACCAGCTGCTCCTTGCCGCCTTTCAGGGGGGCCGTCATTTCGACAGGCAGCAGCTGCGATTTCGCGGGGAGGGCGCCGAAGACGTCATCCAGCAGCTTGCCCAGCTCCTCGGCGGTGATATCGCCGACGGCGACAACTTTCAGATGGTCGCGGCCGAAGTTGGCCTTGCGATACGCTTCCAGATCGTCGCGCGTGATGGCGGTGAGAGAGGTTTCACTGCCAGACGAGGGACGGCCATAGGCGTGGCCTGGGAATGCCGTGGCGAACCACTCCTTGAACGCAGTCTTTTCTGGATCACGGGCAGCGTAAACGAGATTGGCCTGCAGCTGGGCGCGGATGCGGTCGACGGCGTCGGTGTCGAAGCGCGGCTTGTTGAGTGCAAGCTTCAGCATGGCCAGCGTTTCGGCGCGGTTGGCCGTCAGGGTCTCGAAGCTGCCGTAGAAGGCGTCGCGCGTATCGTCGAACGACATGCGGAACGACAGCTCTTCCATCTTCTCCTGGTAGGCCTCGGAGTTAAGGTCGCCGGCGCCTTCATCCATCATGGCGGTGAGGAAGTTTGCCAAGCCCTCCTTGCCCACCGGATCCTGGGAGTTGCCACCCTCAAACGAGTAGCGCAGCGCCATGAGCGGCACGGAGTGCTCTTCGACGAGCCAGGCTTCTATGCCGCCGGGACTTTTGATGGTTTGAATCTTCATGGCGTTTGCGGGCCCGGTGCTAACGGCAGTGATGCTGGCGAAGGCGAAGAGAGCGGTGGCGACGGCTGCAACGTCAACTCTAAAGCCCACATTCTTAAAGCTGTGGCCGAGACGTGCAAGAGAGCTGCACAGATGGCGCATTGTCATGTGTGACCTTCCAATGACCTATGCCAAATTCGCATTCACGAGCGCGTCTTGGCAGGTGTCTGCTGCGCCTGTACGGCGGGCTCGGACGGCGTGAGAGTTCCCGTGACCGAGCCGCGCGCATCGAGATAACGAGCCGCTACCTTCTTGACGTCGTCGGCGGTTACCTTGGCGATGGCGTCGGGCCAGGCTTCGATCTGTTCGATCGAACGGCCGAGCGCGAGAGACCAGCCGTAGCGGCGCGCCAGCGTCATCTGGTTGTCGCTCTCGTAGGTGTAGGCGGCGATGTAGCTATTCTTGGCGCGCTGCAGCTCGGCCTCGGTCACGCCATTGGTGCGGATCTCGGCGACCGCCGCGTCCATCGACGTCTCGACCTTGGCGAGATCGACGCCGTCTCCGGCGATGGCGTAGAACGAGATCTTGCCGCTGTCGAGGCCAGAGCCTTCGTAGCTGCCGCCGGCCGACGAGGCGACTTTGTCCTCGACGACGAGCTTCTTATAGAGGCGGCTGGTGGCACCGTCGGCGAGGATCTTGCCCATGACGTCCAGGGCTTCGGCTTCGCCGGGTGCGGCGGTGACGTAGCTCGGCGCGATATAGTCGCGATGCAGCGAGGCCTTGCCGGCGCGCGGATCTTCAAGCGAGACGCGGCGGGCGGCGCGCGGCGGCGGTTCCTGGGGACGCAGGCGCGTTGCGCCAACAGCAGGATTGGCCGGCAGCTTGCCATAGGTGGCTTCGACGAGCGGGCGTACCTCGTCGACGGTGACGTCGCCGGCAATGATGACGATGGCGTTGTTGGGGGCGTAGAAGTGCTTGTAGTACGTCAGCGCATCTTCACGCGACAGCTTGGCCATCTCATGCTCCCACCCGATGATGGGAATGCCGTAGGGGTGTGAGAGGTAAAGCGCGGCGTCCATCTGCTCATTGAGGATGGCGGCGGGATTGTTTTCGACGCGCGAGCGGCGCTCTTCCAGGATGACGTCGCGTTCGGTCAACACTTCCTTTTCGGTGAGGCGCAGGTTGACCATGCGGTCGGCCTCCATCTCCATCATCGTCGGCAGCTTGTCCTTGGAGACACGCTGAAAGTACGACGTGGCGTCGTGGCCGGTGAAGGCGTTGTCCTGGCCGCCGAGCTTGGCCACGATCTTGGAGAACTCGCCGACCGGGATTTTCTCCGTCGACTTGAACATCAAATGCTCGAGGAAGTGGGCGATGCCGGAGACGCCCTTGGGCTCGTCGGCGCCGCCGACCTTGTACCAGACCATGTGGGTGACGACGGGGGCGCGGTGATCCGGGATCACGACGACTTGAAGGCCGTTCGGCAGGGTGAAGGAGCCGACACGCGAGGGCTCTTGCGCGGCATAGGAGATGGAGGGAGCGACTGCGAGCATGGAGATGGCCAACACTTGTGTGAAGCGGCGGATGCCGGGAAATTTGATCATTCTCGGTCCTATGTCCGGGGCGTCAAGACTTTGGGAAAGATCCCGGACGCTGATGCAAAGGATGCCTGCCGCAAACTGCCGAACGCGGGCGTCAGGCCTGCCTGCAGGTCTCGGGTTTCGGCGGTGCGAAGTCAAATGACATCGTGTTCATCTGATCGTGTCGGGCCGCGCCGATCGAATGACGAATTGCTTAATTGGTTTAAGTGCTTGGAAGACGCCACGAGACCGCAAGGCGCTCTCTACGTCCTATTGCTGGTCGTCGTCGGCGCTATCGTCGCCGCCGCTCTGCCATTTCTTGAGAGCTGACACGACGGATCCCTTGCAGGGACCGAGCGGACCTTCGGCCAGATCGGCGTTGTCGTCACCGCGCTGCTTGGCCTGCTCATAGTGCACCTTGCAGTATTCGTCCTGCTGGCGCTGCTTTTCGGCTTGGCTCACCGCGGCGACCTTGTCGGGATCCTGGAGTGCGGCAACATCGGGAGCAACGACATCCTGCTGCGAGCCGGGTACGGGTAGGGCCTCGGTGTTTGGCGGCACCACGAGGCCGGTGCGCTGGGCCATTTTCGGTTCGCCGGACTTCGTCCCTTCGCCGCCGATACCCATGGCGTCGAACACCTTGCCGTTCAGCTGGACGCCGTCGAACCCGCCGCAGCCGCCAAGTGCCAGGAGGGTCGCTCCTGCCAGTGCGTAGAAGGCGCTTCTTGTGGCGCTGGCGTTGCGGATCATGGTCGTTTCCCTGGCTGGTCGTCGCGCGCGCGCCGAGTGGAATCGGTACAGCAGGCGATTTTCCTAACCCTCAGGCGCTACAGAGACTTTGCGGCGTCTTTGCGACTCGTTAGATACAAGTCATATAGCAACCCGGCCACACCCGCAACGATCGCAACGTCCGCGATGTTGAAGATGTACCAGCTGTAGCCGAAAGCGTGCAGGCGGTAGAAATCTGCAACACCTTGCAGCAGCACCCTATCGATGGCGTTGCCGATGGCTCCACCGATGATCAACCCCAGGCTGATCGCCATGACCTTGTTCGTGGCGCTCTGGGCGAGCCAGATCCAGAGTGCTGCGGCGGCGATAACCGCTACGGCAGCTAGAGTTAGCTGCCATTCGTAAGTGGGCATGTCGAGCAGGCTATAGCTGATGCCGGTGTTGAGCGTGAACTTCAACGTCAGGAACGGCAGAACCGGCACGTCGCCTCGGTTTGGCAGGTCCAGGACGTTGATCATCCACCATTTATTGGCCTGGTCGATGAGGCACGTGAGGACGGCGACGGTCAGGCCCAGGGCGGCGTAGCGGCCCCAGAACCAGGATTTCGCGGCTTGTGGCGGAGAGCTATCGGTCATCCAGGGCCTGTCTAGAGAAAGGGCAGCGGCCCGCGACGGGGCGACCATAAAGTGGGGTTTTGGCGGGAGCAAGCCGCCGGCGTGCACCACCCATGTACCGTGCGCGATAGTAGGGGGCGCCAAGTTGGCGTATGAGGCTCGCATGTCATTGGAAAATTGATGACTGCGACAGATGAGGTTGAAAATGGCTGACGAAGGCAAAGCCGGCGATTACGTCGGTCGGCTCGAAAACCAGCGCCACAAGGACGCCCTGCGCGGACTGAAGGTGCACGCGACAATCTTTGCGCTTGTCGTTCTGGGTCTCGGCCTCGTGAATGCGCTGAGCGGTCCACCGTGGTGGTTCCAGTGGGTGTTGCTCGGCTGGGGCGCTGGTGTGGCTGCGCACGCAGCGTCCGTCTTCCGCAATCGCGACAAGCGCGTTTCGGCTGCGGACAGAGCCAAGCTCGTAAAATAGCGCTTCCGCATGCCCCCGGCATTTCAGCTCTGCGCCGCATCGAATTCGCGGACGGCGGCGGCGTCGCGCGCCGAAAGATCCGGATAGCTGGGGTCTGAGCCGACGTCCTTGGTGATGCGCCAGGAGCGGGCGCACTTGGTGCCTTCGGCCAGTTTCGGCACGACGCCGACACCGGGTACGTCCGGCAACGTGAAGGCTCCCGCAGGCGGGGCGCCGAGCACGAGCTTGGCGGACGAGACGATGGCTGCTTCGGCCAGATCGATGTCGGCGATGACGTCGAACAGCACGCGATCGGCGACGTAGACGACGGGGGCGGCCTCCAGGCTCGAGCCGATGCGTTTGCCGGCGCGTTCCAACTCCAGGGCGCCGGTGACGACGCGGCGGACGTTGCGGAACATCGCCCACTTGTCGGCCGTCACTTCATCTTCCCATGCCGCCGGCACGGCCGGAAACGGCTGGAGGTGGACGCTGCCGGCGGCAGCCATGTCCGGGTAGCGCGAGAGCCAGGCCTCCTCGGCGGTGAACGACAGGATCGGCGCCAGCCAGCAGGTGATGCAGCCCAGCACCTGGTCGATGACGGTGAGGGATGCCTTACGCTTCACGCTGGAGCGGGGTTCGCAGTAGAGCGTGTCCTTGCGGATGTCGAAGTAGAACGCGGAGAGGTCCGTGTTCATGAACTGCGACAGGGCCGAGATGACCTTGCGGTAATCGTAGCCGGCGTAGGCGGCGCGGATCTCGCCGTCGAGTTCGAACAGACGATGCAGCATCAGGCGTTCGAGTTCGGGCAGTTCGGTGAGTGGAATGCGGTCGTTCTCGGCATCGAAGTGTGCGAGCGCGCCCAGCATCCAGCGCAGCGTGTTGCGGATCTTGCGATAGGCTTCGGTCGACGACTTGACGATCGCCTCGCCGAAGCGGATGTCGTTCGTCGTGTCGGCGGAAGCGACCCAGAGGCGCAGGATGTCGGCGCCGCTGGTCTTCATCACCTCCTGCGGCGACAGGGCGTTGCCCTTGGACTTCGACATCTTGTCCTCGCCCTTCTCGTCGAGGATGAAGCCGTGCGTCAGCACGACGTCATAGGGCGCGCGGCCACGGGTGCCGCAGCTCTCCAGCAGCGAGGAGTGGAACCAGCCGCGATGCTGGTCGGAGCCTTCAAGGTACATGACGCGATCACTACCGCCGTCGACCGGGCGCTTGATGCCGGAGAGGTCGGGGAATGCCTGCGGGTCTTCGAGGGTGAAGGCGTGCGTGCAGGCTGAGTCGAACCAGACGTCGCAGATGTCGTCGACCTTCTTCCAAATGTCGGTGGGATAGCCGTTGCCGAGGAAGCGCTCGGCGGCGCCCGGCTCGTGCCAGGCGCTGATGCCTTTCTCGGCTATGGCCTCGATGATGCGGGCGTTGACCTTCTCGTCCTGCAGGATCTCGTAGGCGCCCTCGCCCTTCTCCTTGACGAAGATGGGGATCGGCACGCCCCAGGCGCGCTGGCGCGACAGCACCCAGTCGGGCTTGGCCTCGATCATGCCGGTGATGCGGTTCTCGCCGGTGGCTGGCACCCACTCGGTTTCGGCGATGGCTTTCAGGGCGAGCTGACGCAGGGTCGGCCCTTCCGCCAGTGGCTTGTCCATGGCGATGAACCATTGGGGCGTGTTGCGGTAGATGATGGGCTTCTTGGAGCGCCAGGAGTGCGGATACTGATGCTTCAGGCGGCCGCGCGCGATGATGTTGCCGGCTTCGCTCAGCGCCTTGATGACGGCGTCGTTGGCGTCGCCCTTGTCGCCGTTTTCCTTCAGCACGCGCTTGCCGGTGAAGCCGGGCGCCTGGCTCGTCATCACGCCGTCGGCTTCGACGGTGAGCGGGATTGTCGTGTCGATGCCGCGGTCGCGCAGAGCCTTCTGGTTCGACATCCAGATCTTGTAGTCGTCGGCGCCGTGACCCGGAGCGGTGTGCACGAAGCCGGTGCCGGTGTCGTCGGTGACGTGATCACCTGCCAGTAATGGCACGTCGAACTCATATCCGAGATCGTACAGCGGATGACGGCACGAGAAGCCGCGGCCCAGTTCTTCATTGGTGACCGGCTGCACCTTCGAGAATGAAGTGACTTTGGCAACTTTCATTACGTCTGAAGCCAGCTTGTCAGCGAGAATGTAGTGGTCACCGACCTTGGCCCAGTTCTCATCGGGCGCATCGTCAACTCGAAACAGCGAGTATTCGATTTTAGGGGAGAACGAAATCGCGCGATTGCCAGGAATGGTCCACGGCGTGGTCGTCCAGATCACGACAGAGGCATCCGTCAGCTTTTCCAGGCTTCGCGAACCACTTGTTTCAGCAGAGCGGATCGGAAACTTCACCCAGATCATGTCGGACTGGTAGTCGTGGTATTCGATCTCGGCTTCGGCGAGCGAGGTCTGCTCGGCGACGCTCCACATCACGGGCTTGGAGCCGCGATAGAGCAGGCCGTTCTGCGCGAACTTCAGCAGTTCGCGGGCGATGACAGCCTCGGCGGCCGGCGCCATCGTCAGATACGGGTTGTCCCAGTCGCCGACGACGCCGAGACGCTTGAACTCCTCGCGCTGGGTGTCGACCCACTTCTGCGCAAAGGCGCGGCAAGTGGCGAGCAGTTCGAGGATCGGCACCTCGTCCTTCTTGCGGCCCTTCTCGCGATACTCCTGCTCGATCTTCCATTCGATGGGCAGGCCGTGGCAGTCCCAGCCGGGGACGTAGTTACTATCCTTGCCAAGCATCTGCTGCGACTTGACGACGAGATCCTTGAGGATCTTGTTCAGTGCATGCCCGATGTGGATGTTGCCGTTGGCGTACGGCGGGCCGTCGTGTAGCACGAATTTCTCGCGGCCCTTGGAGGCTTCGCGCAGGCGGTCGTAGAGGCCCATTTCGTGCCAGCGGGCGAGCAGTTCGGGTTCCTTCTGCGGCAGCCCGGCGCGCATGGGGAAGTCGGTCTGCGGCAGGAACAGCGTCGTGCTCCAGTCGCGGCCCTCGCTTTGGGCTGCTTCCGCCGGAGCCGGTTTGCTGGAGGAGGCGGCACCCTTGCCGCCGTCGGACTTGGCCATCTTGGTCGCTTTCAAATTCAGAACTGGCCGCGTTCTAGCAACCACGGGGCGGAGAAGCAAAGGGCAGTGGGGCAGCGGGCAGTGGGCATGGGGCAGTGGAGGTCATTCACAGGACCAGCCTTCAAGCCACTGCCCGTTGCCCACTGCCTACTGCCCCTTAGCCCATAGCGGCGAGAATCTCGCGCGCCTTGGCCACGTCCCTCTGCATCTGCGTGACCAGCGCTTCGGGGCTGTCGAACTTGCGGTCTTCGCGGATCAGATCGACGAATTCCACCTCCATGGTGTGGCCGTAGAGGTCGCCGTCGAAATCGAACAGAAAGACCTCCAGCACCGGCATGCCGTTGTCGAAGGTGGGGCGGGTGCCGAGGTAGGCGGCGGCGGCGTGGACCTGGCCGTCGACGTGGGCGCGGACGGCGTAGATGCCGTGGCCGAGGGAGGTTCCGCGCGGCATGGGAACGTTGGCGGTGGGAAAGCCGAGGCCGGTGCCGCGTTTCGCGCCGCCAACGACAAGACCGGCGACACGCCAGTTGCGGCCCAGGCCCTCGGCCGCGCCCCTCACATCGCCCTGGGCCAGCTTCAGGCGGATGCCGCTCGATGAGACGACCTCGCCATCGTGGGCGACGGGGGCGAGAACGGAGACGCCAAAGCGCAGTTCCTCGCCGGCGCGCCACATGAGGTCGGGCGTGCCCTTGCGGCCGGCGCCGTAGAAGAAGTCGTAGCCGATCACGACGTGGCTGATGCCAAGCGCTTGCACGAGGACGCGGGCGATGAAATCTTCGGCGGTGAGGGAGGCAAAGTCCTGGTCGAACGGCACGACAACGGCGAGATTGATGCCGAGCTTTTCAAGTTCGAGAAGTTTTTGCGGCAGGCTCGTCAGGTGGAAGTGGGCTTCGTCAGGCTTGAAGAACTCGCGTGGGTGCGGCTCAAACAGCATGACGCCGGCGGGAACGTTGAGTTCGCGCGCCTTCTCGACGGCAAGCGAGATCAGACCTTGGTGGCCGCGATGCACGCCATCAAAGTTGCCAAGTGCCATGGCGGAGCCACGGGCAGCATCCGGCACATCCCTATAGCCTTCGAGAACCAACATTGACGTGTCCTTAGGGTGCGCCTTCGGCGCAGATCTTGCGAACTTTCTGCGAACTGGGAGTCGAACCAAATTAGGTGTCATCCCCGGGCTTGTCCCGGGGATCCCGGTATCAGCGCATATACCGGGTGCTAGTCGCTGTGCGCTGTCGCTGCAATTGCACGTCCGACCAAGCCGTTCGCGGGATCCCGGGGACAAGCCCGGGGATGACCGTAGGGGATGGGGCAGTGCTCGCGGCCAGAGCGTGTGCTATTTCAGCTACCAGTTCCAGCCGCCAGCTCAAGCCGCAGGCTTGGCGGGGATCATCAGCAGCGCTTCGCCGGTGAGGACAGGCTTGCCGTCGACGGAGCAGATGGTTTCGAACTTGGCGCGGCGCTTCTCAGGCACGGTTTCAATCAGCTTGACCGTGGTGACGACGGTGTCGCCGATCTTGACGGGCGCCTTGAAGGACAGCGACTGCGACATGTAGATGGCGCCAGGACCGGGCAGCTTCATGCCGAAGACGGCGGAGATGTAGGCGGCGGACAGCATGCCGTGGGCGATGCGTTCCTTGAACATCGTGCCGGCAGCGTAGGTGGCGTCGAGATGGACCGGGTTCTTGTCGCCGGAAACCTCGGCGAAGGCCACGATGTCAGCTTCGGTCACTGTTTTCGACAGGGAGGCTTCCTGGCCGACGCTCAGGTCTTCGAAATAGGTGATGTTCGTCATGGCGGTAGCCGTCCTTGCTTTTGATTAAGTCTTGGGCACACGACCGGTGCCTCCAATGGCGGGCGCACCCTATCCGCTGGCCTGCCGCACTGCAATATGCGGTTAACGCCGCGGTTGCCGGTTGCGAAATGCCCGCGAAACGGGCTATAGCAAAGGGTATCCCCACAGTTTCACGTTGCATTTGGCTTTCGCGGGCACACCCGCTGAGAGCCCGGAGAAGAGCTATGAGCGACCGTAAACCCTTGATGCCGAAAGCCACCGCTGTCTGGCTGACGGAACACACTTCGCTGACATTCGAGCAGATTGCCGAATTTTGCGGCTTGCACGTGCTGGAGGTCAAAGGCATCGCCGACGGTGACGTGGCCCAGGGCATCAAAGGCATGGATCCCGTCACGTCCGGCCAGTTGACGCGCGAGGAAATCGCACGGGCCGAGGAGGATGCCTCGCATCCGCTGCGGCTGGCCGAGAGCAAAGTCACCATTCCGGAATCGACGACGAAGCGCGGGCCGCGCTACACGCCGGTGTCACGCCGTCACGACCGGCCGAACGCCGTGCTGTGGCTCTTGCGTAATCATGCAGAGCTGAAGGACAGCCAGCTGATGCGGCTCGTCGGCACGACCAAGCCCACGATCGCGCAGATCCGCGATCGCACACATTGGAATTCACCCAATCTCGTGCCGCAGGATCCGGTGACGCTGGGACTGTGCTCGCAGACGGATCTCGATGCGGAAGTGCAGAAGGCGGCGCGGCGCATGGAGCGCGAGCGGCGCGAGCACATGAAGGAGCTGGCGAAATCCGGCACATTGCTGCCGACAGAAGAGACGACGGCACCGGCCGAGCAGAAGCCGGCGCCGCGGCCGATGGCGGAGATCCTGCAGCCGAAGGAAGCGGAGCCTGCGCCCGAGGAGAGCGAGACCGACGAGGCCGCGCGCATCCTGGCCAAGCTGCGCGAGTTGCCGAGCAAGCCGGATGAGCTGGCCGAGGAGGATTGAAGTGGGGTGAGTGAGTAGGGAGTAGCCAGTAGCCAGTTGTCGGCAGAATTACTCGCTACTCACTACTGCCTACTCACTCAGCTCAGCCCGGACCACCAGGACAAGAGCATGTCGGCCACGAGGCCGAGGAAAAGTGCCGCGCCGACGTCGCGGTTGGAGCGAAAGCGCCAGAGGCAGTTGTCCGGATCGTGTATCTTGAGGGTGGAAACCTGCCAGGCGAGCTGCAGGGAAACCAGCGCGATGCACATATAAAAGAACAAGTGCGTGCCGGCGAAGAAGCCGGCTGCGACCCAGAAGACGATGGCGGCGGAATAGAACGCGCCGACCCAAGTGATCGTCTCCTCGCCAAATTTGAGGGCGGTGGATTTCAGGCCGAGCGAGGCGTCGTCCTCGGCGTCCTGGTGAGCGTAGATCGTGTCGTAGCCGATGGTCCAGCAGACCGAGCCGACGAACAGCAGCACCGGGGCGATGTCGAGAGAGCCCTTCACGGCTGCCCACCCCATCAGCGCGCCCCAGTTGAAGGCAAGGCCGAGGATCACCTGCGGCCAGTAGGTGTAGCGCTTCATGAACGGATAGACGAGCACCAGGGACAACGAAGCAATGCCCAGCAGGATGGTGAAGCCGTTGAAGCTGATGAGCACGAAGAAGGCGATGAACGCCAGCGCGGCGGCAAATATGAGGGCCGCCTCGGGCGACACCTGGCCTGAGGGAATGGGTCGGGCGGCTGTTCGTGTCACGGCGGCGTCGTAATCGCGGTCGGCCCAATCGTTAAAGGCGCAGCCGGAGGCGCGCATCAGCAGGGCACCGACGGCAAAAAGCGCCAGATAGGTGACGTTCGGATAGGGCCGGCTCTGTGACACCTCCGCCAGCGCGACGGACCACCAGCAGGGAAACAGCAACAGCCAGGTACCTACGGGCCGGTCGAGGCGGGCGAGGCGCAAGTAGGGGCGCAACGATTCCGGCGCATAGCGGTCGACCCAATTGCCGGCCTCGGCATCGGCCGGGCCGTCACGATCGCTCACGGGAACTGGCAGCTTGCTGTCCGACGTCGTCATATCTATTGCCTTTGGCGCCGAACCTAGTCGGGCTCGGGGGCGACGGCAACCGTTGCAGACCTATTTGCCGCGCAGGCGGCTTGGGCTAGTTAAAGCCATGGGAAAATACGATTTTGCCGCCAACCGGCTATTCGTCGAGGCCGCGCTGGGGGCTGATGCTGTCGTCATCGTCGATGCCGCTGCGGCCAATTACCTGTTGAACGTGCTGCGGCTCGGCGACGGGGCCAACGTTCTCGTGTTCAACGGGCGTGATGGCGAATGGCTGGCGGAGATCACCGGCCGGTCGAAGCGGACGTGCCGCCTGGAGTGCCGGGAGCAGACCCGACAGCAACATGGCGGACCCGACATCGACTATCTGTTTGCGCCGCTGAAGCGTTCGCGACTGGACTACATGGTGCAGAAGGCGGCAGAGATGGGCGTGGCACGGCTGCGGCCGGTGCTGACGCAGCGCACCGTCGCGGAGCGCGTGAATCTCGAGCGCATGCGCGCCAACGCGGTCGAGGCGGCGGAGCAATGCGGTATCCTGCGGGTGCCGGAGATTTGCGAACCGGAAAAGCTGGAGAAGACCCTCGGCGGGTGGGACGACCGCCGGGTGCTGATCTTCTGCGACGAGGCGGCGGAGGCCGGCAATCCGCTGCAAGCGCTGGATGGCTTGCAGGGTGGCAAGCTCGCGGTTCTGGTGGGGCCGGAGGGCGGCTTCTCGGAGACAGAACAAAAACTGTTGCGCGGAAAGCCCTTCTGTCGAGCGATTTCGCTCGGGCCACGCATTTTGCGGGCTGATACGGCGGCCGTGGCGGCGCTTGCGCTCGTCAATGCTGTAGCCGGAGACTGGGATTAGGTGGCATAAGGACGGCGCTGCGGGGGCAGTGGTCGGGCCATCGAAAATGCGGCACGGACTCTAGGGGATTGTTCATGCGTCTGTTTGCTTTGATCGGCGCGTCTGTCGTGGCGCTGGCGCTGCTGCTGGCCGGCACGGCGTGGCTCGACGGCAAGATCATGCCGTATCCGGAGTCGGGCAAGCTGATTGCGGAACGCGCCAATCAGACGCTCACGGGGGCGGCATGCGGTGCCGACCAATCCTGTCTGGCAGGCGCGGCGCCGATCGCGTCATACGGGGAGTTTCGGCGGTGCGGCGGCTACATCGAAAGCGCTCGGCTGGGGCCGAGCCGCATTGCCTGTTCCGAGGCACAGCTCACGGACCTCTATCTGAAGGGTGCGGGGGAGGGGAGTTCGTTCTACCGAGAATTCCGGCGCGGCTGCCGGGCACATGACTTCTGCTACACGCATGCGGCCTCGACGTATTCACCCAAGGACACGCCGGAAGCGGTGCGCGCAGCCTGCGATTCCGCGTTGTTGGCCGACTCGGTCAGGGACTGCACGTTGCTATATCCGTCACGCAAAGAGTGGCGCGATCGCCGCCTTTGCCGCTGGCGCGGCATGCTGGCCTATTCGGGCGTCTCCGTGTTCGGACGCGATGCGTTCGTTTCGAAGCGAGCGTCGACCTGCGATTACGAGCCGGCGGCGCACGGCGCGCGCGACCAGGTGGTGAGCGGACGCTTCCTCGCCGGATCGCCCGAGCGCGAGCCGGAGCAGGTGGTCACGCTTACGGAAGAAGCGGAACACGCGGGCATCACCATCGACTTGCGGCGGTTGACGACCGATGGCGGTTCTCAATCGATCGCAATGGTGGAGAAGCTGTCACCAGCGCAGGTGAACCTGGCCGATCGTGAACAATTTTGCGCTTCGAACCATCCGCTGGGGTCGCGCTGGGTGACCTGTCCCACGACGCTGGCGGACGTCGGATTCCTGGCTGACGACTGGTTGCGTTTTGCGCCGATTGTCATCGACAGCGATGGCGACGGCGTCGATGAAATCGTGCTCGTCTCGCTGACGGCGGGATCGGGACTCGTTCTCACGCATGTCAAGACGGCGGTGGATGCTGCGGGCGCCATAACGTTCCAAGCCGTGAAGGCATATGCATCGCTCGATCAATGGGGTGAATTTTCGACGCGATCAGGAATGCACACACCACCGTTGTCGGGGGAGTTTGCCAATCAGCTGCTGGGGCATCAGTTCGTCGTCGTGCAGCGGCCACCTGGAAACTGCGAGCCGTTGCCGGCGCAGGGACCGGAAGACATGTTCCTGATGGCTGCTCGCGCCAGCGCCGATCCGGACATGATCGCGCGCCGGCTATTCCATTTTTCGTTCGACGCCGCGACTGGCCTGTGGAGGCTTCAGCGTGACCAGTACACCGACGACGGACATCGGCTGGCGCAGTGCGCCGACGGCAAAGAGGCCGGTGCCGGAGATACGTCACGGCTGCAGTATCCGGCGCTCGCGACCCGAGGTCCGGTGAGATGCAAGGGCAAAGTTGTCCTGCGCGAGACACTGTCGACGATCGTGCGGGAGAATTGCCCCAGCTCCACAGTCAAAGCCGCTGCCGGCTACCTGAATGACGTCGACCTCATGTCATACAATCTTGCCGACCAAAGCGGCGACCCACAGGAGGATACCGACGATCGCCTGCAGTTGGCGCGGGCAACATGGTTGCCGCTGTCGTGGCCGGAGCCGGCGGATCCAGTGATGACATCGCGCGCGGCGCGACGCGCCGGCGTGCTGATGGTGTCGGCACACGTGGGCGGAGCGGCCGGCAGCGAACCCGGTGCCCGCTATCCCATGCTGTCGGTCCTGACACTCGATCCGCGATTGAATCTTTCGGCAAAGGACGCATGGCGGGCGCGCAAGCCTGATGTGCTGGGACTGCCGCCGGTGCAGTATGCGGTCGTACAAATTCCGCCGCGGCCGAAGAAGGCTGCGCGACGTGCGGATCAGGAAGGCGAGAAGCCGCAGCCGGTCGTCGACGAAGTCCGGGTTGAAAAGGAGACGTGGAACAAGACGCGTCTGGGCAATCCGCGCATGTTCTTCGAACTGCCGAGCATCCTGGCGCCGTTCTCAATCAACGGCGATCCTGGCCTGTCTGTCGTATTTTTCGCCAATTGTTGGAGCTATCGCTCGGCGCATAACGGGGACGCCTGTTCCGAGACGGCCGAGACCGGCGTGCTGGCGAAGAACACGCTTCAAGTTCTGATCGCGCCGCTGACGGGTGGTTTGATGCCGTCGGGGGAATTGCCGGAAGGCTCGGGCAAATCACCGCGCTGGCTCGAATGTCCGATCCCTATTGGGGCGGCGTTGTCGGGCACGCCAGCAAGATCGGATGCCGAACTGCAAGACAGCTTTCTCTATAACGAGCCGGTCTTGCCGGGGACGTTCTTTGCGGGCGTCAATGGCGGGGCGCTGGCCATCGCGTATCGGACCAGCGAAGGCCGCATCGGGCTCACCAGCCTGCGCAAGGATGGGCGGTCCTGGAAACTCGGACAGGGAGCGTGCCGCACCATCAGCCGTCTGGCTGCCGACAGCGCCTTGCGCGACGTGTGGCTGGAGAAACTGAACTGACGATGCCGGCGCTCGGCCGCTGCTGCAACTTGGCGAGGAGCAGGGGCTTGTGCGGCTGGGGCGAAGCCCCCATAACCTCGCGTGACGGCCGGGATGGCAGCCGGCTGAACCAAGAACAATGCTCGAAGGATCCTGGATGTCGACCCGCCAAGACGGAGCGCCGAGTGGCGCCGTGCGCTCGCGTGACGACCTCGTCCAGTGGATCGCCGCCGGTGAAAAACCGGAGAGCGCCTGGCGCATCGGCACCGAGCACGAGAAGTTCGTCTTTCACACCGATACTCTGGGACCGGTGCCCTACGAGGGGCCGCGCGGCATCCGCGCATTGATGCAGGCTTTGATCGACCGCTACCAGTGGGAGCCGATCAAAGAGGGCGATACGATGATTGCCCTGCACTGTCCGCAGTGCGAGGCACAAGGCCGGCCGACAGGGACGATCAGCCTGGAGCCGGGCGGGCAGTTCGAGTTGTCGGGTGCGCCGGTCGTGTCGCTGCACCAGACGGCGTCTGAGACGGAAGAGCATCTGAACGAGGTGCTGGCGGTCGGCGAGGACCTCGGGATTGGTTTTCTCGGCTTGGGCTTTTCGCCGAAGTGGACGCTGGAAGAGACGCCGCGCATGCCGAAGCGGCGCTATGAGGTGATGACGCGCTACATGCCGCAAGTCGGCTCGCGCGGCTTGGACATGATGTATCGCACGGCGACGATCCAGGTGAACCTGGACTTCGGCAGTGAGGCGGACATGGTCAAGAAGCTGCGCGTATCGTTGGCACTGCAGCCGATTGCAACGGCCATCTTCGCGGCCTCGCCATTCACCGAAGGCAAGCCGAACGGCTTCCAGTCGCTGCGCAGCGAGGTGTGGCGCGACACCGATCCCAACCGTACCGGCATGCTGCCGTTCGTGTTCGAGGACGGCATGGGTTACGAGCGCTACGTCGATTACGCACTCGACGTGCCGATGTACTTCGTCTACCGGGGCGGCAACTATATCGACGTGGCCGGTGCGTCGTTCCGCGAGTTCATGGCCGGCAAGCTGCAGGCGCTGCCGGGCGAACGGCCGACGATCGACGACTGGTCCGATCATCTCACGACGCTATTCCCCGAGGTGAGGCTGAAGCGGTTCCTGGAGATGCGCGGGGCCGACGGCGGACGCTGGAAACGCATCTGTGCGCTGTCGGCGTTCTGGACCGGGCTTCTCTACGATCGCGGTGCACTCGATGCGGCGTGGGAGCTCATCAAGGATTGGACGGCGGAGGAGCGGCAGGAGTTGCGCAACGCCGTACCGAAGACGGCACTGGCGACGCCCCTGCGCAAGACATCCGTGCAGCACATCGCGGCGGATGCGTTGCGCATCGCGCGCGGCGGCCTGAAACGACGCGGCTTCGTCAACCTGCGCAGCCAGGATGAGACGATCTACCTTGAGCCGTTGGAACATCTCGTGAAAATCGGCCGCACGGCGGCCGATGATCTGCTGGAGCGGTTCAACGGGCCCTGGAACAGGAATATTAATCACATATTCGCAGAATACGCGTTCTGAGGTCTGCGGGCGGCGTTAACAGTTCAGGTCGCATTCATGCGCGCGCGGGTAGCGTCACCGCTTGCCGATGCTAAGGTGATCGGACACATTGTTAGACGCTGACACGCTGGAGATGCGCGTTGGGATTGCACGTAAAAGTATTGAGCCCGCTCATTGCGGCCGTCGTCATGGCGCTGCTGCTGGCACCAATGGTGCGAGCTGAAGGTTCCAGCCAGTGCGCCGCGCAGTGCTATGCGGCCGAGAAGTCGTGCATGCGGGCCACCAAGGGCGGACCGGGATGCGACTCGGTGTTGACACGTTGCTTGCAGGGCTGCCGCACGCGGCGCTAGATGACAGGTTTCGGCGCCAGGCCGAGGCAAACGCGAATGATCTCCACAGAGCCGAGGAGAGCGACGTTCCAGTCGAAGGGACGCGGTAAGCTGCCTTGCTCTGGGGCGGGATCGGCCAACGTCGATGGAATGTGAATGAAGCCGGCGATGGCGGGGCTCGGCAGGGCCGCTGCGTGATGCAGGGTGCGATAGAAGATGCTGTTGCAGAGGTAGCCGCCGGCGTCGGGCGACAGCGAGGCAGGCAGGTCGAGTGCATGCAGCCGCGCGAGGATTGCGTGCGCCGGCAGTCGCGTCGAGACGCTTTCCGTTCCGCTCAATTCGATCTGCGGAGCCGATGGCAAGCAGCCAGCGGCGTCTGCTGCGCTGACGCAGAGGTTCACGGCCGTCGTTTCGATCTGGAAGCCGGTGGCGCGCTCCGAGACGCCGAAGTGGAGGGCGAGCTTCGGCGCGTGCTCGGCGTAGAGGTGGCTCAAGCGCTGCGGTGCCTTGGACCATTCCGTGGGGAAAATTTCGCTCACCACGTCGTGCCCGCGGAAGCGGCGCGCGGCACGCCGGGCTAATTCCGGCACGAGACGCGAGGTCAGGTTGTGCGGCGTGCCTGGAAACGGCCCGAAACCGGTGAGCAGGATGGTGGGGCGTGACGCCGACATTGAGCCATCCTAATGCAGCACGCCGAAATATATGACGCCGGCGATGAGCGCGCTGGCCACGGCAACGAACAGGATGCGGGTGCCAGAGCGCGACGTTGGATCGCGCACGAGAATGGTAACGTGCCAGACTATGGCGGCGATGATGACGAAGTAGACGAGAAGCAAAATCAGCTGAGCCATCGTTTACCCAATCCGTCTCTCAGTTGTCTGTCTTGCCCGGTTCCTAAACCACGCTAGTGCGCCGTCCATCCGCCGTCGACCGGCAAGGCGGTGCCGGTGATCTGGCTGGCCGCGTCGGTGGTGAGAAACGCCGCCAACGCGCCGAGCTGTTCCACGGTGACGAACTGCTTCGTTGCCTGCGGCGCCAGCATGACGTCGCGTACCACTGCTTCCTCGCTAATGCCGCGCGAACGCGCCTGGTCGGGAATCTGCTTCTGCACAAGCGGCGTCAGCACGTAGCCAGGACAGATGGCATTGCAGGTGATGCCATGCTCGGCGACTTCCAGGGCCACTGTTTTCGTGAGGCCGAGCAGGCCATGCTTGGCGGAAACGTAGGCGGCTTTGAACGGGGAGGCGACGAGCGAGTGGGCCGAGGCGACATTGATGATGCGGCCCCACTTGCGCTGCTTCATGCCGGGCACGGTGCGTTTGATGGCGTGGAAGGCTGCCGAGAGATTGATCGCGAGAATGGCGTTCCACTTGTCGTCGGGAAAGTCTTCGACGGGAGAGACATATTGGATGCCGGCATTGTTGACCAGGACGTCGATAGGGCCGAGGGCGGCTTCGGTTGCTGCTATCAGATCGGTTACGGCGCCGGGGTCGGCCACGTCCGCAGCGTGGTAGCGAACCAGCGTTCCGTGCGACGTTTCGAGCTGCTTGCGGATGCCTTCGGCGTCGGCGGCGGGGCGTGACCCGTGCAACATCACATCGAATCCTGCCGCACTCAGGGCTTCGGCGATCCCGAGGCCGATGCCGCTGGTGGAGCCCGTGACGAGCGCGATCCTGGCCGAGCTTTTTCGCATCGCGCTTCAAAGCCCCATCAGCTGCAACACTTCATCGACGGCAAGCGTTGGCAGCAGCTTGCCGTCACGTACCTCGGCCTCGATGATCGGCATGCGGGCGGCGACCCGCGAGTTGGCGCGCAGAGCCGCCATCAGGCGATCGTGCAGCATGTCGCGCATCCATTCGACGGCCTGGCGCTTGCGGCGCGCCTGGTACTCGCCCGTCGCCGACATCTTGTCGCGATGGTCGAGGACGCTGGCCCACAACTTTTCCAGACCCTTGTTGTCGAGGCCGGAAATGGTGAGGACGGGGGGAAACCAGGTGGCGTCCCGGGGCGTGAAGATGGTTAGTGCCGCCTGATACTCCGAGGCGGCCCGCCCTGCGCGGGCGACGTTGTCGCCGTCGGCCTTGTTGATGGCGATCATGTCGGCGATCTCGATGACGCCCTTCTTGATGCCCTGCAGATCGTCGCCGCCGCCGGCCAGCAGCAAGACCAGGAAGAAGTCCACCATGTCGGCGACTGCGGTCTCAGATTGGCCGACACCGACCGTCTCGACGATGATGACGTTGAAGCCTGCCGCCTCGCATAGCGCCATCGTCTCGCGTGTCTTGCGGGTGACGCCCCCGAGTGTGCCGGATGTCGGCGAGGGGCGGATGAAAGCGTTGGGCGATTGAGCCAACCGATTCATGCGCGTCTTGTCGCCGAGGATCGAGCCACCGGTGCGGCGCGATGTGGGATCGACGGCGAGTACGGCGACCTTGTGGCCGGCGTCGACGAGGTTCATACCCAGCTGATCAATCGTCGTCGATTTGCCGACGCCCGGTACGCCGGTTATGCCAAGTCGCAGGGCTGAGCCTTTTGCAGGCAACAGGGCCTGCAGCAGGGCCTGGGCCAGTTCCTGATGCTCCGGCTTGGTGCTTTCGACCAGCGTGATGGCGCGCGCCAGCGTGGCCCGTTCGCCGGCGCGGACGCCATCGGCCATTTCATTGATTGTGTTGATATTTGCTGGGGCGCTGCTCGCCATGCGGTGTCCTTGCCTGCCGGCCGTCAATTTGCCCGGAACGGTGCTTAAGCCTCGCGCCTGTCATGGCCGCGAAATAGAGGTTTCGCAAGACCAAGGTAACATCGGCAGCAAGCGGCGCCGTTGGCTGACCCTTATTGTAGGGCGAACGTTTAGGCCCTAGAGGCTGCAAGGCATTGGGAACGAGTGGGGGATCTCATGATGCGCATTTGGAGTAGCGGATTGCGGATCGCGGACGGAGCGCGGCGTATTCGCCTCGCTTTGGCTGTCCTGTTCTTGGTGCCATTGGCGCTCGCCATCTCGGGCTGCGACGCGCCGAAGATGGCGAAAGCGCCGCCCAAAGACCAGCAGCAAGCCGAGAAAAAATACGAGTCGCGGCGGTACGAGTACCAAGCCGAGTCATCCAAGCCGGGGGCGGGCAAGCCGGACGTGGCAAGCGACGAGGCGGCCGCTCCGATCGAGGCGGCGCCACCTCCACCGGAGGCTTCGGGTAGGGCGGCCCCTCCGCCAGTGCCGGACGCTAAGGCCACGGCACAGCCGCCCGCAAATATCAGGCCGCGCAGTTTCGGGGCGCCGAAACCGCCGCCATCTGAGGCGCCGCGGGCCGAGGCCAGGCGCAGCGCCGAAGCGCCGGCCAGTCCGGCGCCCGTCGGTGGCGCGCCGGCTGCCCAGCCAACGCCGCCTGCCCCCGATGCGGGCGTGACGAAGCCGGGTACCGCCGTTGTCGACGAGAAATCGGATTGGGACGTCGTGCCGGTGTTCTTCGGCACGGACCGCGCGCGCATCACCGATCCAAAGCGCATCGCCTACGGCTCCGATCGCGGCCGCAAGCTGGAACTGGGTCGCGCGCTGATCACGGTGCCGAAGTCTCACGAGGTGCCGAACATCGAACGGCCGTGGGCGATCAAGGTGCCGTACTTCGACGTGAAGATTTACGAGCAGGCGGAGGATCCCAAGAAGCACTTCACGATGAAGGAGATCCAGTCGCTGACGCGGGAGCAGTTCCTGGCATTCGTGAAGGAAAGGCTGGCGACGTCGTCGCGCTACAAGGATCATGCCGTGATTTTCGTGCACGGCTACAACACGGCATTCGATTCTGCGATCTATCGGACGGCGCAGATGGCGTACGACCTGAAGTTCGACGGGGCGCCGTTCCTGTACAGCTGGCCGTCTGGCGGGACGTTCGAAAGCTATACGTACGACCGAGAAAGTGCGGGCCAGTCGCAGCCGTTCATGCGCGACTTCCTCGATCTCGTGGTGAAGGAGACGGGCGCCAAGTCCGTTTCCATCATCGCGCATTCGATGGGCAACCAGCCGGTTCTGCAAATCCTGCGAGACCTGAAGTATTCAAAGCCCGCGGGCGTGGTGATCAGTCAGATCATTCTGGCGGCGCCGGATGTCGATCGTGACAACTTCGAGAACATCGCCAAAGAGATCAAAGGAATGGCGAAGGGCGTGACGCTCTATGCTGCAAGCAACGACAGGGCGCTCAGCGTTTCGCGCCGCTTCAATGGCGGTGTGCCGCGCGCCGGGGACGTTCCGACAACGGGGCCGATGATCCTGTCGGGCATCGATACGATCGACGTGACGGCAGCTGGAATGGAGGGGCTCTACCTCAACCATTCAAGCTACGCGGAGAACAACGCCCTGCTGGCCGACATCGGACTGATCATCCAGACGGGCGAGCGGCCGCCGGACCGGCGTTTCCCCATCCTGCAGAAAATGACGACCGATCATGGCGACTACTGGAAATATCCGCCGAAGCGGTGATTCCGGCGGCTTGAGAGGCCCTCGACCTAAGGGGCGGCGGCGGGGTTCTCCGGCGGAGTTGCGGGCGTCCCGGAGGCGTCGGCAGGTGCCTCCGGAGTGCCAGCTGCTTCCGGGGTGGCAGGGACGGGGGCTTCGGGCGCGGCTGCCGGACCTTCGGTCGGGCCAGCTTCGACGGAGGCGGGCGGCGGAGGCGGTACGCTCTCGGCTGGTGGCTTCTCGGGCGTGGGGATGACGTCCTGCACGGGGACGGCGACGTCGTCGATCAGCGCCTTGGCCTGATCGTAGGAGTTCACCTTGAAGACCAAATTGTTCTTGATGACGTAGAGCCACTCCAGCTTGTCGCTGCGGGCGAGATCTTCCGGCGTGATGGACTCGAGTGCGGCCAGGTTTTGCTGACGGAACTGCACGGCCGTGTCGCGAGCCTTGGTCTTGTCGAGGCGCTTCCAGCCGTTCTCGTTGGGCAGCCATCGGCTCTGGCGCTGAAGGAAGACAACATCGCGCAGGGCACGCGGCGGGAGTTGGCCGGCCTTGATGGCCTCGATCGTGGCTTCGACGAAGCCGATCTGAACGAGGCCGGAGCAGATGAATTCGCTCGGCGGCTTCCACTCGTTGTCCTTGTAGGCCTGGACGGAGCGTTCGCGATTGCGCCGCGTGGCGGTCTGCACGCCGAACCACAGATTGCGCGCGATGCGGCCGATGACCCAATAGTTATAGCTGTCCTTGATCTTTTCCAGGAGCACGCCGCGAACGCGACCCTGCATCTCCTCGGTGAACCATTCCTTCTTGAAGCGCTTGATGGCGATGAACGACGACTTGTCGGAAATGTAGTCGCGGAGGTTGGTGAGGTCGACGCCGCTGGAGCCGGCTTCGATCACGAACGTCGAATTGATGCCCGTCTCCTGGCGCGGGCGATTGAAGACGAGGGCGGCGTGGGAATAGGGAGAGGCCGTTGCCCAGCGAATGGCGAAAGACGTCGGGTCGTAGTCGCGACGCGTCAGCACCACGTCGGCGCGCGTCAGATAT
Organism: Hyphomicrobiaceae bacterium; assembly: GCA_965279065.1. Lineage (GTDB taxonomy): Bacteria > Pseudomonadota > Alphaproteobacteria > Rhizobiales > Hyphomicrobiaceae > JAKAXS01. The sequence continues at coordinate 2,494,440 of OZ257134.1, read as the reverse complement.
TCCTTGGCCAGGAACTCGTCGATCTTCATGGGCCACTCTTCGGGAGCGGCGGCCATCTTGGCCTTCTGTTCCTGCGTGGGTTCGGGACCGGGATACGGTTCGGCGGCCGGCGTGAGGGCTGCGGAGCCGCCTGCCGACAGCGCGATGGCTAGCGCCAACGCGGTTGCAAGCGTCGTATTCCTCGACATGAGACGTCCTCCCGTACGCGGCGTTCCCGGCGCCGGGCGCAGTATGGCACCCGCCCAGGTGATGTTCAAATGACTGGACGTGGCCGAATTCAGGCGTGGATCGCTTGCCGCAATTTCTCGGCGTTCGCGGCCAGGACGGCGGGGTCTTCCATCTTGCCGGAGTGGGGCCGCAGGGGCGTGTCGTCATAACGAGGAATGACGTGAATATGCAGATGGAAGACGCTCTGTCCGCCGGCGGGCTCATTGAATTGAAGGACGGTGATGCCGTCGGCTTCGAAGGCTGCGACCGCGGCGCGTGCAATCTTCTGCACCAGAGGTGCGAGAGCGGCGAGGGTGGTCGGGTCGGCGTCGAGAATGTTGCGCGAGGCGGCCTTGGGCACGACGAGGGCGTGGCCGGGCGATTGCGGCATCACGTCCATGAAGACGATGGCGTCGTCGTCCTCGTAGACTTTGTGACAGGGAATCTCGCCACGCAAGATTTTTGCGAAGATGTTGCCAGTGTCGTAGTCCACGTCGTAGCTCATGGCCGTCTCCGCCCGCTGTTGCCGACGCCTGTTAGATCGGCGGACGCGCGTGGCGTCAAGGTCAGCCGTTGGGCTTCTTGAAGGGGCCAAGAGTTGCCAGCAGCTCCGACGTCTCGCGGACGGCTTCGCGCTCGCGCACCAGATAGTGCTCGACGGCGCGGCGCAGGCCGGCATCGGCGATGAAATGGGCGGAGTAGGTTTCGGTCGGCATGTAGCCGCGTGCCAGCTTGTGCTCGCCCTGGGCGCCGGCCTCGACGCGAGGCAGGCCATGCGCGATGGCGTAGTCGATTGCCTGATAGTAGCACACTTCGAAGTGCAGGTAGCGGTGGTGCCCGGTCTCGCCCCAGTAGCGGCCGTACAGACAATCGCCGCCGATGAAGTTCAGGGCGCCGGCGACATATTGACCGGCCTGTCTAGCCATGACGAGCAGCGTACGCTCGGGCATCGCTTCGCCGATCAATGAAAAGAACTTGCGATTGAGATAGGGCCGGCCCCACTTGCGGCTGCCGGTGTCCATGTAGAAACCGTAGAATGCATCCCAGTGCGCTTCGGTGATTTCGGATCCGGTGACGCACTCGATGGTGATGCCGCCATCGAGCGCGGCAAGCCGCTCCTTGCGTATCGACTTGCGCTTGCGGGACGCGAGCGTGGCGAGAAAATCGTCGAATGTCGCATAGCCGGCGTTCAGCCAGTGAAACTGCTGGTCGATACGCTGCAGGAAGCCGAGCTTGCCGAGGGCCTCCCACTCGGGTTTCGTCAGAAATGTGACATGAACCGAGGAGGCCTCGAGTTTGTCCGCGAGCGTGACAGCGCCGGCTGCCAGGAGATGGCGGCCGTGTGCCGCGCCCTTGCCTTCGCGCGTCAACAGACGCGGGCCGGGGACTGGGGTGAAAGGTACGGCCGCCTGGAGCTTGGGGTAGTATTCTCCGCCGGCTCTGGCGAAGGCATCGGCCCAACCGTGGTCGAACACGTACTCGCCGCGGCTGTGGGTCTTCACATAAAGCGGCATGGCGGCGGACAAGCCGGTCGCATCCTCGGCCGTCAGATGCTGGGGGATCCAGCCGGTCCGCGCAGACACGGTGCCAGCCTCCTCCAAGGCGTTGAGGAAGGCGTGGGAGACAAATGGGTTGTGCAGCCTTGGATCCGGGTTGGCGAGACGATCCCAGGCGGCCGCGTCGATCTCGGATATCGCCGAGGATACCCGGATGATCTGCTTGTCAGCCTCACCCACGCCCCACTCCGCCCGCAGATCTTGTCTCACACATCAGCTAAAGGTGGACATCGCCGGAAGATTTGACAACCTAGCGTTTAGACACCGGCAGGAGACCCATCGCGATGCAGCTTCCGGAGCACAAGCCGGCGGAATTCGTCTGGCACGAGGCTTCAGGCCGGCGCATCAGTTTCTGGCCCGCCGTCAAATGGACCGTGGTCATCGCGGCACTGGCAGGCGCGGGCTGGGCTGCCATCCCGATCGTCGTGCCGGTGGTGGCCAATCTCGCGGCGAAGCTGACGGCTAGCCGGCCGGCTGAGCTGCCGCCTCCGGAGCCTTCCACGACTGTTCCGGTCGAGGCGGCTCCGGCGCCGCAGCGTGCAACGCCGCCGGCTACGCCCTGGTCGGAAGTTCCCGAAGGGTCGCCATCACCGCAGGCAGCGCCGGCGGGCGCGCCGTCGAGCCCTGCTGCGACGTCTGCACCGGCGCCAACTCCTCCGGCAGTGCCGCCGGCAACGCCATGGTCGGAAGTGCCCGCCGAAGGGGTGGCGTCTCCGGCGCCACCGGTACCCGGGGCACCGGCGCCTTCCGGCTCTGCTGGTGCTGAGGGAATTCCGCCGGCAGCCAATGCTCCTGCTGCTGCCGAAGGCGTTCCCCAGACGGCCCCACCCGTATCTGCCGCGGAACCAGATTCCTCGACAGGGGAGCCGGAGCCGGAGCCCGAGAGCGGCGCTGAGGACAGCTTTTCAGCCAAACCTTCGCCTCCCGCGGCAACAAAGCCGGCCGAGCCCAAGCCGAAGCCGCGAACCGAACGGCGTCAACGGGGCCCGAACGATCCAGATCCCGCCGCCAAGAGCGATGGTTACTGGAACGGGACCGATTTCAATTAGGCGGCCGGGAGCTGCGAATGTTGGGCTTCCAAACGCCCGGCGGGACACGTAGTCATAGGCTTCCACCTCAGGTCTCGTCCGGGATGCTTGATGACCCAGCCGCGCATTCATTGCCTATTGTCGCCCAAGGAAGAGTTCTCTGAACTTGGCGCGGGGGCGCAGGCACTCAAGATCATTCAGACCTCCAGGCACAGCCGATATCGCGAAGCCATCACTGTCTTCGGCAAGCCCACGGCAGCGCCCTATCCGGACGTGGCATTTCAATCGCTGACGCCGTACTGGCCGGCGATCTTCGGTGACAAGATGGGGCTGACGCGGGCCTATGCACGGGCGGTCGCCGCGTCGCAGCCGGCATTGATCGAGTGCTTCAACCGGCCGACGGTCGCGATGTGGCTGGCGAAGCGATTTCCGTCGGTTCCCGTCACGGTCTATTTCGGTAACGACCCGCAGGACAAGGAAGGCTCAAGGACGCTGGCGGAACGCATGGCGCTCGTTGAACGCCTCGCCGGCGTGTTCGTCATCAGCACCTTCGTCTACGACCGCTTCATCGACGGCCTCAGCGGCAGCACGCAGAACGTCAAGATCCTGCGCACCGGCATCGAGCGCGAGATCGCGTCACCACCCGTCAAGGATAAGTCTATCGTGTTCGTCGGCCGCATGAACCCGATCAAGGGTGCCTTAGAGCTGGCGGAGGCGTTGGCCCGGGTGCTGCCGCGGCATCCGGAGTGGAATGCGTTTCTGATCGGCGCACGCTGGTTCACCGGCGGAGAGGCGCTTACGCCGTACGAGCTGAAAGTGCGGCAGGCTGCGGAAAGCTGTTCGCGGATCACGGTGACGGGGTTCCTGAAGAACTCGGAAGTCCGCGAGTATCTGCGGCGCGCGTCGATCGCGGTGGTGCCGTCGAACTGGGACGAACCCTTCGGGCGGACAGGATTGGAGGCGCTGGCGGAAGGCTGTGCGGTGATCGCCAGCCGGCGCGGCGGACTAGCCGAGCTCGAGCATCGTGTGCGGCCGTTGAACACCGTGACCTCCGAGGAGATCGAGCGGGCTCTGGAAGACCTGATCGTCAACGAGGGTGAGCGGACCCGGCTGCAGACCGTGGCTTGGGATGACTTTCCTTTCACAATCGACGCATTCACCCGGCAGTGGGATCAGCATCGCTCGGAGATCATCACGCAACGGGGACGCTAGGGCTTGGCTTGGGCTCGGTCGGCGGTCTTGCCGGTTCGATCGCCGACGGCTTCTGATCGCGCATCGCGATGCGTGCCATCGCGGCCGACGTTCCGAGCAGGAACCAGAAGAAGGACTCGCGCCAGTTCGAAAAGAAGTTGCCAGAGGGCGTGAATGGCAAGAGGCGCATGAGGACGGCAATGGTGGCGCCTGCGAGGAGGGGTTCATCGGCCCATGATCGCCACAAGCGCACGGCGGGTGTCAGCGCCAGCACGAACAAGCTAAGGAAACCAATTCCGCCGATGAGGCCCGTTTCCGAGACAATGTGCAGCCAGACTTGGTGGGGATGAATGAGCTTGCACGCGTCGCCAACGACGGCTTCCGGTGCAGACTGCGGACAATGCGCCTTGAAATTCTTGATCCCGACGCCGAAGACGGGGTTGTCCTTAATGACTTCTAGACCGGCCACCATGATGCGCGTGTAAATTGATTGTGTGGGCGACGAGAACTCTTTCAGTGTGGACAGGTGCCGCTGGCGGACGTCGGGGAACGCCGCAAGCAAAATCGCCAGGACTGCGACGCCAACAATGGCGATACCTGCGAGGGTTTTCCAAGAGACACGGAAAATCAGAACAGCGACCAGCCCCATGATTGGAACTGTCATCAGCAGAGTGAGACGTTCGCCGGATAGGATAATGGTGGCGAAGATCATCGCCAGTATCGCTGCCGGGATCCACTCGATCCTGCCTGCGGCGTAGCCGGACACGATTGTCTTCAACAGCTGGATGATGGCCGGTAGACCGACGAACAACAAGAGGACACCGATCGCCGGGTTTTGTAGCGGGCCGGACAGCCGGTTGCTCACGATCGGACGCCCAAAGATGTCGTGGCCGACGACGAACTGGAACAATGCGTCCGCCGCGCCGAAGGCCGCCATCGCGATGATGGAATAGAGCAGCGCTTGTCTCAGTGCGACGGACCGCGCCAGGACGAAATGCAGTGCCGCGCCGAAGACGATGAACCTGATCCAGCCGAGAGCTTTCAGTCCGGACCGTTCCGGATCGACACTCAGAAAGCCGCGAGCGACCAGGTAAAGCCAAAGCACCGCCGCGACGGCGATCCAGGGCTCGCGGGCCCATGACGCGTCGCGGGCTAGAATGGCACGCACGAGGAACAGGGCGGCTGCGGTCGAGATCACGACGTCTGCCAGGCCGTTGCCGAGCAAGGCAATCGGTGTCAGTACGGCTAAGGCGGCAATGAGATTTGTCAGCCAGGGCCATCTGTCGGCCGGTACGGCCAACTCTGATTTGATTTGCTCAAATAAGGTCCGCATTCGATACCCCCAGCTGCGCTGGGGGTATGTCTAAATGCTATCGAGGGCACAGTGAAGCAAAAGCCGCAGCGAGTCGCAGCATTGATTTCATTGAAGGATTATGCCCAAAGGAGTCGGAGCGAGCGGATTGGCTCGCTCCGATAGACTGGCCTACATGTCCTTGCACTTGAAGTTGACTTTGACCCACGGCAGGTCGAGCGCGCATTTGCCGTTTTCCCGCTTCAAGTACTTGTCGAGCTTGAGATCGCCCAGGCCGAGGTCGCCGGCGTCGGCGGTCTCGGTGCTGGCGCCGTCATCGGACGTTTCTGGCGCGGCGGCGACCGCCTCCTTTTCGTTTTCCTTTTTCATGGCGTCACGCAGCTTCGCTTCCGGGCTGCGGTTTTCAGCTTCAACCGGTTCCGTCGTGGCTGCGGTTGCCGCTTCGGTCTGCGGAACAGGATCGGCCGAGGGCTTCGGCGCTACGGGTGGCGTGGTCGAAGCTGTTTCCGTGCCACAGCGGACGAGGTCTGCCGGCGCGCGCTTCCAGATCATCGTCTTGGAGAAGAACTTGCTGCCGGCATAGCCGGTGACGCGCAGGCGGTCATCGTCCAGAGGTTTCAGTTCGACGTCGTAGCGCTTCTTCTTCTCGGGGCTGTAGATCCAACCGTTGTCCCAAAGCCCCGCTTTGACAGGTTGCGCGTCGCCGATGATCTGGCGGCCACAGCCTTTGGAGTCGCTGCCGTCCTTGACCCAGACGACGTGGCCGCACAAGCCGCCGCCACAGGGCTTTATTTCGATGGCGCCGCGGCCGGTATCGTTGAACCAGACGCCGGTTGCATCCGGGGCGGCTGAGGCGGCTGCAGGAAAGAGGCTTGCCGCGAGCACGAGGGCGCCGGCCGCACGGAGCTTCGAAACGATCTTGATTGCTGACATGGGCATCGTCCTTTCGTTGAAGCCTCGTTCATGCGGCAAAGCGAACGGGCCGGCTGTCCCCTAGGGAACGTTGCCGCGAGGACGGCCTTTCGATGTCTTGCGCGGAGATTGCCGCCCGGCGCATAGTCCGAAGGAATGCGGGACGGGGGTCGCGGATGAGTACCGTTGGCGAAGGTGACGACGGTCTGCGGCGGGTGGTTCAACTGCCGATCTGGCGTGGGACCGTCGACCCGCAGCCGCTCGGCGGCGGCATATCCAATCGCAACTTCGTTGTCGAGGACCGGGGGCGCCGTCTCGTCGTGCGCGTCGGGGGCGACAAGATCGTCCATGGCGTGCTGCGCACCAGCGAACACGCGGCGAGCCGGGCGGCGCATGCGGCCGGCGTCAGTCCGGCGGTTGTGCATGCCGAGGCCGACGTTCTGGTTCTCGAGTTCGTGGATGGCGTGACACTGACGCCGGACCAGGTGCGCGACCCGAACAATCTCGACCGTCTGGTCGACATCATCCGGCGCTGTCACACCGACATCCCGAAGCACTTGCGTGGGCCGGCTGCCATGTTCTGGGTGTTCCATGTGGTGCGCGACTATGCGCACACGCTGGTGGAAGGAAAGAGCGGCCATGTCCCGTTGCTGCCGTCGCTATTGCAACGGGCGCAGGTGCTCGAAGATGCGGTCGGGCCGATCGACATCGTGTTCGGCCACAACGACATGCTGGCGGCGAACTTCATCGACGACGGCAAACGGCTGTGGCTGTTCGACTGGGAGTATTCGGGCTTCAACTCGCCCCTGTTTGATATCGGCGGGTTGGCGTCAAACAATGAATTCCCGGCCGGGCTAACACGGACCCTGCTCGGCAGCTATTTCGGGCGGGAACCGGATGATGCTCTCTTGCGGCAGGCGGCAGCGATGACGGCTGCATCGCTGCTGCGCGAGGCGATGTGGAGCATGGTGTCGGAGATCCACTCGGAGCTTGCTTTCGACTATGCGGGCTACACCGCCGAGAACCTGGCCCGGTTTGAAGCCGCGTACGCAAAATTCCAAACCCTGGATTGATCATGAGCACTCTTCCTGCCTCGGCAAAGATCGTCATCATCGGTGGCGGTATCGTCGGAACGTCTGTCGCCTACCATCTCGGCAAGATGGGGATCACGGACGTCATCCTGCTGGAACGCGGCAAGCTGACGTCGGGCTCGACGTGGCACGCCGCCGGTCTCGTCGGGCAGCTGCGAACGAGCGCCAACATCACGCAGCTGCTGGGCTACTCCGTGGCGCTCTACGACAAACTCGAGGAAGACACGGGACTGGCGACCGGTTGGAAGCGCAACGGCGGATTGCGTCTGGCGTGCAACGAGGAACGCTGGACCGAAGTGAAGCGGCAAGCCACCACGGCGAAGTCGTTCGGCCTCGAAATGCACCTGATGTCGGCGAAAGAAGCGCAAGACCTGTGGCCGTTGATGCAGGTCGACGACGTCGTGGGCGCCGCGTTCCTGCCTTCGGATGGACAGGTGTCGCCGTCCGATGTGACCATGGCGCTTGCGCGCGGGGCGCGGCGTGGCGGCGTAACGATCAAGGAGGATGTGCGCGTTACCGGCATCGACGTCGAGGACGGCCGGGTGCGGGCCGTCACCACCAACGAAGGCCGCGTCGCTTGCGAGAAGCTGGTGATCTGCGCCGGGCAATGGTCGCGGCGACTGGGGCAGATGGCGGGCGTCAACATTCCGCTGGTGTCGGTGCAACATCAGTACCTCATCACGGAACCGGTCGCGGGCGTGACGTCGGGCCTGCCGACGCTGCGCGATCCGGACCGCCTGACCTACTGGAAGGAAGAGGTGGGCGGCCTGGTGATGGGCGGCTATGAGCCCAACCCGATGCCCTGGGCCGAAGACGGATTGCCCGAGGAGTTCGAGTTTCAACTGCTGGAGAACGATCTCGATCATTTCGAGCCGATCCTGGAGCTGGCGGCGGGGCGTGTGCCAGCGATGGCGGAGACCGGGATCAAGTCGTTCATCAACGGGCCCGAAAGCTTCACTCCGGACGGCAATTTCATTCTCGGCGCGGCGCCGGAAGTGTCGGGTATCTACGTCGGCGCGGGCTTCAATGCTTTCGGCATCGCGTCGGGAGGGGGCGCGGGCATGGCGCTCGCCGAGTGGGTCGCCAAGGGTGAGCCGCCGTACGACTTGTGGCCGGTCGACATTCGCCGCTTCGGACGCAATCACCTGGACACAAACTGGGTGCGGACGCGGACACTGGAGGCCTATGCCAAGCACTACACGATGGCGTGGCCATTCGAGGAGCATCATTCCGGACGGCCGCTGCGGCGCTCGCCCCTGTACGATCGGCTGAAGTCGCAGGGCGCGGTGTTTGGCGAGAAACTTGGCTGGGAACGGCCGAACTGGTTTGCGGATTTGCGTGCGGGTGAGACGGCGGAAGACCGATACAGTTATGGCCGTCAGAACTGGTTTGCCGCCGTCGGGCGCGAACATGCGGCTTGCCGCGAGCGCGTCGTTGTCATCGACCAGACCTCGTTTGCGAAATTCTTGATGGTTGGGAAGGACGTGGAGGCGGCGCTGACCTGGATCTGCGCCAACAACGTCGCCAAGCCCCCCGGCTCGCTGGTCTACACGCAGATGCTGAATTCGCGTGGCGGCATCGAGTGCGATCTCACTGTGGTGCGGCTGTCCGCCAGCGAGTTCTACATCGTCACAGGCACTGGATTTGCAACGCACGACTTCGACTGGATCAAGCGCTCCATTCCCGCGGGCCTCGACGCGCATCTGATCGACGTGACGTCGGCCTATTGCGTGCTGTCATTGATGGGGCCGCGGGCGCGCGACGTCCTCCAGGCACTGACAAACGACGATGTGTCGAATGAAGGGTTTCCGTTCGGTCAGATGCAGCGCATCGCCGTCGCCGGCGCTCCGGTGATGGCACTGCGCGTCACGTACGTCGGCGAACTGGGCTACGAACTGCATCTGCCGGTGGAGTTTGCGGCGGGCGTATACGACGCGCTGATGGCGGCGGGACAGCCGCACGGCATCGCCAACGCGGGCTATCGCGCGATCGAGTCGCTGCGGCTGGAAAAGGGCTATCGCGCCTGGGGATCGGAGATCGGGCCGGATCATTCGCCGCTGGTGGCGGGGCTCGGCTGGGCCGTCAAACTGAAGTCGGGCGTGGCGTTCCAGGGGCGGGAGGCGCTTACCGCTCAGGCTCAGAAGCCGCTAGCGCGACTGCTGGCCGGCTTCAGCACCGAGCCGGACGTCGTGCTGCTGGGCCGGGAGACCATCTATCGCGACGGCAAGCGCGTCGGCTGGCTGGCCAGCGGCGGGTTCGGCTACACGCTGCAACGCAGTATCGGATACGGGTATGTGCGCGATGCGGACAACGGCGTCACGCGAGACCAAGTGCTGTCGGGTCAGTACGAGTTGGAGGTCGCGGGTGAACGCGTTGCGGCGAAGGCGTTCGTCGAGCCGCCGTACGATCCCTCGGGAGCACGGATCAAAGCCTGATTGGTTAAGCACGAGCGGACTCCCGAAAGTTCTGCGAGAACTCTGCCCACTTATTGTGCTGGAGCGTCCAATTCCACGGCCGCGATCGCCGTTGACATGTGATCACAAACCCGCTCATCCTGACGCTTCCGTAAAGCCAGCTCTGCCGGCCTCGTCCGGAAGTCCGCTGGTCTGAACGGCTGGCTAGTTGGGATGGGGCTAGAATAACATGGCAGGACCAAACGATCAGAGTACGCACTCTGATGACGTCGCCGTGCTTCACGGCATGGGTTACGCGCAAGAGCTGTCGCGCCGTATGCGCGCCTTCTCGAACTTCGCGATTTCTTTCTCGATCATTTGCATTCTATCGGGTGGCATCAACTCGCTGGGTCAGGCGACCTCGGGAGCTGGCGGCGCCGCAATCGGCATCGGCTGGCCTATCGGCGTGCTGATCTCGGGCGTATTCGCGCTGGCGCTGGCGCAGATCGCTTCGGCCTATCCAACGGCCGGCGGGCTCTATCACTGGGGCTCGATTCTCGGCAACCGGTTCACCGGCTGGCTGTCGGCGTGGCTCAATCTGCTCGGCTTGATTACCGTGCTCGGCGCGATCAACGTCGGCACGTTCTACTTCTTCTTCGGCGCCTTCGGGCCTCAGTTCGGCATTGAAGATACGCTGACGCACCGGGTGCTGTTCGTGGCGGCCATCACGGCCCTGCAGGCACTGGTCAACCACTTCGGTATCGGCCTGACGATGAAGCTGACGGATTTCTCCGGCTACATCATCCTGTTGGGTTCGGCCGCACTTGCCGCGATCTGTTTGTACTACGCCGAGACCTGGGACTTCGCACGGCTCTTCACGTTTGCGAACTACACCGGTACGGAAGGCGCCAGCACGGTCTGGCCCACGGCGGTCTCCACGCTGATGGCTTTCATTCTCGGTTTGCTGCTGCCGATCTACACCATCACCGGCTACGATGCCTCGGCACACACGGCAGAAGAGACGGTCAACGCCTCGATGTCGGTGCCCCGGGGCATGGTTTCGGCCGTGCTGTGGTCAGGCATCTTCGGATACCTGTTCCTGACTGCGTTCGTGCTGATGATTCCGAACATGGACGATGCTGCGAAGCAGGGTTGGAACGTGTTCTTCTGGGCCATGGGAGAACGCGTACCGGAAGCGGTTCGCACGCCGATGTACATCGTGATCTTCGTCTCGCAATGGTTGTGTGGTCTGGCGACGGTGACGTCGGTGTCGCGCATGCTGTTCGCATTCTCGCGAGATGACGGCATCCCCGGAATCTCGAAGGCGCTTGCCAAGGTTAGCCCAACTCACCGCGTGCCGGCCAATGCGATCTGGGCGGGCTCGGCGCTGGCTGTCTTGTTCGTGTGGTTCACCTCCGCGATCACCATCGCCGGAACGCCCGCGTACTCGATCGTGGTGTCGTGCACGGTGATCTTCCTGTTCCTGTCGTTTGCGGTGCCGATCGCCTTGGCGCTGTTCACGTACGGAACGGCGAAGTTCCCCAAGCCGGGCCCCTGGGACCTCGGTGGCGGCCTGTTCCGGCTGGTGGCGGTGCTGTCGCTGATCTCGATGGCGGTCATCTTCTTCGCCGGTATCCAGCCGCCTAACGATTGGGCACTGGAGATCACCGTCGGTTTCATCGTCTTGTCGCTGATCATCTGGGTGGCGTTCGAGAACCGGCGCTTCAAGGGGCCGCCCATCGGTGCGGAGATCGCCCGGAGGCAGGCCGAGATTGCCGCCGCGGAACGTGCCGTCGGCGAAAAGGCCTGATTTTCATACACGACCAGAAGGCCGTGGACTCTGTCCGCGGCCTTCCTTATTTGGTAGCGATCATGCTGACCGATTCACCGTTACCGCTGGCAAAGTGACGCATCTTTCAGTGGATGCTGCGTCAGTCGGCCGTTTTTTGTAAGATGTGCTTGTCGCATATGAGAGTCTCGCCTCAGTAGATCTCATCGATTGGTTGGCCGATGCCACGCACAAATGGATTCACGGACAAAGAACCGAAGCTGAGCGCCAGTGCGGCGCACAAGCCGATCTATCTGCAGTTGCGCGACGAGTTCACCGCCAAGATCCTGCACGGCGACTGGAGGCCCGGCCACGTGCTCGAAAACGAGAACGAACTGGCGCGTCGGTACTCCGTCAGCCGCGGCACCATTCGGCAAGCTCTGCAGGCAATCGAGGATCAAGGACTGGTTCGCCGCAAGAAGGGGCAAGCCACGGTCGTGTCCGACCCTGCCGCCGACCAGCAGCGCGAACGCTTCGACAACCTCTATGCGGCGGACGGCACGCGCATTTCCGGAGAGGTTCGCCAGATCGACTGCCGGCTGATGCAACCCGACACGGAGGCCCGGTCAGCTCTCTCGCTTAGTGCCGGCGATCAAGTGTTCGATTGCCGGCAGATCGTCGAAGTCGACCAAAAACCGTTCAGCTACCGCGAGATCTATGTTCCTGTGAAGGAGTTTCCGGACGCGGCGATGCTCGACTGCTGGGATGTGTTTGCGGCGGCCAAGCGCTACGAGAAGCGGATCAGCCGCGCCTTTGAGCGCGTGCAACTCAGAAGGCCAAATGCTGCGGCTGCGGCGGCGCTCCATGTCGAAATGCCGGTGTGCCTTCTTGTTCTTGACCGTATCATGCTGAGCTACGAGGGCAAGCCACTGGAGTGGCTCGTGTCCTGGACGGCATTGACGGACGCCTACTACAGCGTCGGTATCCTGTAAGCGTTGGGACGAACGGCCGGACGGCAGCCGTTGAATAGAAAAAGGCCCCTTCGATCGAAGGGGCCTTTCTTGCTGTGATCAGAAATTGATCTTGGCGCCGGTGATGACCATGTCAAAGTCGTCGAGCTTGTGCACAACGCCGGTGCTGGTCGTGAAGTCGCCTTCTGCGTGACGGTAGATTGCGTAGAGGCTCATGTCAGCATTGTCGATCTTCTGGACGACGCCGCCGGCCCAGTTTTCGATGTCGCTGCCTTCGATGAAGCCTTGGCCAATGACAGGCACGATGTTCACGACCGACCCACCATCGTCCTTGCGGTATTCGGCAAAGACAGTCGTCTTACCGAGTTCCCACCACTTCTGCTCAATGCCGCCTTGAACCAGCCACATCGTGTCATCTTCATCGGCGGCTGGTTGGACGTCCCGGCGAGATTCATCGCGCTGATCGCCGTAAGCACCATACACGTACAGGCCCGTGGGTTTATGCATCACGGTCGATGCAGCGCCCCACCATTCGCAATCGCCATCATCGCCAGCAATCGTGTTGCAGCGCGTGCTGGTGCCGTCAGATGACTTCTCGTAGCCGGCCTTGGCAACGACGTCGAAGTCGCCCCACGTGTTCTTATACGTCAGTGCGGCGCCCCACTGGTCGTCCTGTCCCCAGGACGTCGTGAAGACGAAGCCGGCAAACTCCGGCGAATCGTAGCGGACGATGTTGCGACGGCCGTTCTGGCCTGGCGTATCGTTGTTTCCGCCTTGCAGCAGGTCGGTCCAGCGGAGCTTGCCGCCGTTTGAGGCAGGACCGCCACCGATAAAGCCGCCGTCTTCGCGAAGCTGGAACTGAGCGAGTGCCACGCCGGCTGCCTCAGCGTCCGCGAAGTTGCGCGTCTGCGTAGAGTCTGCATCGTCGAGCAAGTGGTACGTCGCCGTGCCTTCGGTGCCGACGGTAACCTTGCCCAACGACTTGCTCTTCAACCACCAGTTCGATTTGCGAAGAACCAGCGTGTTGGACGTGGCGCCGCCGTTGTCGGCATCCTGCGAGAAGCCTTTCGAGTCGCCGCCGAAAACGCCGATTTCCAGCGTATAGCCGGCCGATACGTCGCCGGAAACCTTGGCTTCGCCGACGAACCGGAAGCGATCCTGTTCGAGCGAGTTGGTGCCGACGTAGACGTTGCTCTCTGTTCCGTCGTCCCAGGCGAACAATGCCTGGTTTACCCAACCCGAAATTGTCAGGCTTACCTTACGGTTGCCTTTGCGGGCCGTGGTGGCCTCGAGTTCCGCGATACGTTCTTCCAGGTCCGCGCAGCAATTTCCGCCAAGATCTGCCGCGGAAGCCGATGCGGCCCCAAACATCAGCATTCCCGCCGTAAGCGCCCACCGTTTCAAGCCTGCCGTCATCTCACTCTCCGTTTCAACGGACCGAAATCCGTGAATTCTTTTAATCCAACGCCCGCAATTTATTGTCTTCGCCGCGGGCTTTCGGCAAGCTGAAGCACGTGCTTCGCCGGGCTTTGCCCTGATGTCGCGTTTGACTAGCCACATCGCTATTCGATTAAGAGGCGCATACGGATCTGTCACATATCTGCTATATTGTAAGCAGATGAAATATCTAAATATTTTCCAATTTATTTCGATTACCAGAGTGTCGTTATATTACTATGTACACCGTCGTGCACTGTCCGAAGCGAGGCCTAGTTTTTGCCGCGGAATGTTCACGGGACGTATTGCCGCCTAAAAGCTATTGAACGACTCGCGAGTTCACTCACATAAATACGCGAGTCGGAGAAATATCCCGAGGGTCCGAATGCCGAATTCAGTTTTTTCGACGACGCCACTTTATGAACAGGTTCGATTGGCGCTGATGACCAAGATCCTCGAAGGAGGATGGAAGCCCGGTCAGGTGATCGAAAACGAGATCGAACTGGCGAAAGATTACGGCGTCAGCGTTGGAACGATGCGCAAGGCGCTGTTGGCGCTGGAGGACGAAGGACTGCTACATCGCCATCAGGGCCGGGGCACGTTTGTGTCCGACCCGAGTTCCGACAGCCAGCGGGCGAAGTTCGAGAAACTGTTCCGCGAGGACGGTCGGCCGATCGCCGGAGAGGTTCAACAGATCGATTGCCAGGTCGGAGAGGCTAGTCAGGACGATCTAACCCACCTCGACGTCGAGGACGGAGAGCAGATCGTTCAGTGCCGCCAGATCGTCAGCGTCGACCAGAAACCTTGCGTCTATCGTGAAGCGCATGTGCCGCAGCGGCTGATGCCCGATGCCGGCGCGGGAGAGACCTGGGATGTGTTCGACGCCGCCAAGCGGCAGGGCTTTCATCTGGGCCGCGTCGCGGAGAAGCTCTACCTGAAGCGTGCCGGCCAAGTCGTCGCTACGGCCCTCGGCGTCGAAGAGGCCACGTATCTACTGGTCGTCGACCGGGTGATTTTCGGCCTCGACGGTAAGCCGGTCGAGTGGCTGCTGTCCTGGTCGCAGTTCACCGGCATGTATTACGGGGTCATGTTAGGCTGAGTCTCAGCTCGTTGCCGGCCACCAACTGCGTTCAGGCAGGGCGGAGGTCTGGCTCCGTGGGTAGGAATCTAACCCGTTCCAAGAATGAATTCTAAGTGCTTGACCGGCCTGTCCAAAATAATCCCGTCGGGAACCGTCCATCTGAATTGTTGGGACGTTCGTTGGGACGAGTCCCTGGGACGAGAGGCATGTCTAGCAAAAGCTTGATGCTTCGTCACTCCGTTTGAAAATCTGTGTTTTGGCCGCAACATGGCATGCGCTGTTGTCCAAGGGGATGGTTGTGCTGGCGGTTCTGTTCGCAGAAGATGGATGGACGGTACAGCGGAAGCGCCAGGGCCCAGGCGGTGAGAGATCACCCATCTAAGCTGTCCGGCCTCGCCTTTGCGCCCGGATGGAACGCCGGACGGCCAGCGAAACCTCCGGCCCTACTTTGTTAGGGACACCTCTCGCATTTTTATAGAGCGAACCAATTCCCAATTCCGAGCAGGCTCCATATCTGGAGACCATTTGCTACCCAGCTAGGTACCTCGATTGTTATGAGCGCCTTTTCATACTGCCGAGCGGCTTCCATTGTCTTTGCGGTGCCCGCTTCAAACCACGAGCCTCCACCATAGCCAGTGCATCCGGATGGACAGAGTCGGGCGCGGTACGCATCAAGGCCGCCTCCAAAGCAATTTGAAGGGCTTTTGCCAACTCTTCCTCGTCGATACCAGTGGCTGACGCTGCAAACGTTTCTACGGGACCGCTTAGCGCCCAATACCGTTCGAAGCCGCGGAGACTGCGGTCAGCAAAGGTCTCCAGCAGCTTCTGCGCCAGTTTCAGCATCAAAGCATCGTCGTGGGTCATGGAACCCTATGCGAAATATCGCCAGCCAGCCTGACGTGGCGGGGCTCGTTTATGTTTCGGCGCCGATATCGCCCTGTGATTTTACATTCACTTGGTCCGGGGGCTGGTAGCAAGGGTTACCTCCGTCCCAAGGGCCGGTAAGAGCGAGAGGTGGGGCGGGGAGGGGTGAAGTGTCCACGGTCAATGAGGGAAGGGGCCCTCGCCGGGGACGCCCAATCAACGAAAGCTCCAGCAATGGAAAACACACAGCAAACCGCGCTGACGAAGATATCGCCGGTACCTGCGGATGATCACCTTATCCGCCAATCCAAAACCTACCTGATTGATGCGCTGGACGCCGCCGGCGTCGACACCGTGACCGTCCGCTACAACGGCGACAGCGGGGAGGGGACCATCAGCCTGGTGCAGGCGCTGGGCGCAACCACCCTTCAGGGAGAAGCCGCGCAAACGTTGGTCGACCTTCGGGCCGTTCCGCATTTCAACGGCGACCGCCGCGCGGACACCTTGCACACGCTGGTGGTGGTGTTCGCCTGGAACCTCATCGGTCACTTTTATCCCGGCAGCCTTGATGACTACGGCGCCGATGGGGTGGTGACCATTGATGTCAGGGCGGGCACAGTGGGGCTCAAGCACGCTTCGCGTCGGGTGGTCTGCGATTACTTCGACGTGGAGGTGTAAGATGAGCAAAATCATCCAAACACAAGCGGGCGATGAAGTAGCAGACCTCGAGGCCGTTAGCTCCGACACCGAATTCCTCGTGCAGCTGGCCGAACTCGAGGCCGAAACCCGCCGCCGGATTGCTGGCCAGAAGGCTGCGATACTGGCGCGGGCAAAGCACCATCACGTCTCCCGTATTGAAGTCACTTACAACGGTGAGGGAGACGAAGGGCAAATCGAGAACATCAATGGCTATCGCCCTCAGCTTAACGGCGAGCTTGTTGATGACAATGAAACGCAGCTGCTGGTGGATTTGACCGTGATGAAGGATCCGGATGACGGCCAGGCGCCCGCGTTGGCGGACCTCGTTGATGATTTCATGTGGGAGGTCATCGGCGTTGAACATGATGGCTTCGAAAACAATGACGGGGGCTCAGGCACGCTAGTCATTGATGTCGATGCAGGGACGGCGAAACTGACCCGCAACGACAACTATGTGGCGATGGAAACATCTGAGGTGGAGGTGTGACATGGCAGATCTTATTGCGCACACGCTCTCCAACACGTTCCGCGTCACAAACGAAGTCGCGTTCCTCGAGTGGTGTCAACGACGGCACCTCAGGGTCCATATAACCACGCACCCGGCGCTCCTCGTCGACGTTGGTGTGGCTGAAGAGCCTGTTACGGTTTTCTCAATCCAGTCACGGGAAGGGGAGACCTGGCCTTTCTACGATCATGAAGATGAAGACGAATACGAGATCGAAATTGAAAAGGAGCTCGCCGCTTTTCTCCATCCAGAAGATGTTGCGATACTCCTCGAAATCGCCAACGAAGGGGACCGCTATGTCGGTGGCGTCGCGACAGCAGTGCACTCGGACGGGCGCTCCATAACCCTTACACTCCAGTCGATCTACCAGTTGGCGAAGGAGCAGTTCGGTCCAAACCTCAACATTGCGGAGGCGTTGTACTGATGGGCCACGCAATGCTGCACTTTTCGCTGCCGGACAACCCTTTCACTGTCGATGACGAAAGCGCCACTGACGGCTGCCTCTACGTCGATGTCGCTGGTGTGGGGGTAGTTGGTATTTACAGTCGGGGCGCCGAAATCGCCGTCGAGATCTACGGACGGGGCGTGTGGGACACTCCGGTGGCGAACGCTACGGCGAGTCACCGCAGCCTCATCATGGCGCGCGCCCGTGAGCGACGGAGGGTCCGCCAATGAGACAGCTTGTCATGCCTCCGGCAAAGTCCTTCAGCCGGGCGCGGTCGTGGAAGACATTTGAAAACCTGTTCTCGCCGATTGAACGCGAGGGCGGCGATTTGCTTTGGGAGCCGTGCGACGTCCCGAAAGGTGCCGACTATCGGTATTGGTGGACGGTGCTCGATCCGATGACCGGCGGGCAGCTCTACCTCACACCCGGCTTTCGGTTCGTGAACCGCCTGGGCTACATCCAGTGCCGCAACGGCTGGGGCGGTGAAGACCTCAGCCATCCTGAATATCTCTACTAAACCCAACGAAAGCTAACGTTATGAATCCGTATCACCACGCGCTTAGCAGCGTGAAAAAGTTTGGCGGCGCAGTTGAAGACTATTTAGCCGTCCACCAATGGTTTGACGCATCCAAAGGAATTATTGCCGATTTCAGACACCGTGCGCTTCGGCACCATGCAGAAGGCTGCATGATGGCCGAGACCATCTTCGGACCCACGCTCACTTTGTCTTCAGGTCGAGTGATACCGACCCGATGGGTGGCGGAGCAGCATGTTCAAGAAGACCTGGGGCGTATTCCGTCGTTCGCTGATTGGGCACGCGCCATTCGTCCCGAACCGTGGATGGGGCGCTCGGCAAAGAAAATGGTCGCTGAACTCGATGATGTTGCGGCTGACAATAATCGTCACACAGCTTCTGCAAAGCCATTGGCTGCATAGCAGGTTGGATGACCACCACGCCTCACTTACCTGCGCCATCCCGGCAACACAGGTACACACGGAGCGTACAGGCTGTATGCCTGCTGCCTCCTTATGCATCATGCGGGCTTGGTAACACGCCAGCATGATGCTGATTATGCAGCTACCATGCTTTTGACAGCTGAATCAGCGCCCAACGGAACAGTTCGCATTTATGCGACGCAGCTGGCGTCGGTGGTTTCGTATTTCGAAGATGACGGTGATGGCGCTTGCATGCTGGTCGTCGAGCCTGGCGAATTTGCATGTCGCTGGTCAACCACACAGGAGAAGCTGGACGCCGTCAAAGCGGCTGTGCTTTCCGAAGTGGCCGCGCGACTTAACTGTGACTTGGACAAGGTGCAATGCCGGAGCATGAGCGAGCTCTACCTTGTCGCGGACCCTGTCCTCAAAGAAACCCACCGTTGGACCGGTCGACGTCATAGCCGGACGCCTGCGCGCTAACTAAGCGCCTATCCCTTCAGGTACCCTTTCCTACGCATTGCTACTGTAAAACGCAGCCAGAATGTCTGCGGGTTCGTCCTATGCGCAATTATTCATCAAACTCACTGCCAGTAAAACTTTCGGGGGTCCGGGGGCAGACAGCCCCCGGCGGCGTTTGATGCTGCTACCAAGTTAGCGATATCTTTGGACAATTTGTAATCGGTGTAAGTGTACTGCGTGAATACATCAGGTATGGTGTCTATGTACGGGAGCAAGCAATGCTTTTGGGCCCACTATCGTGGGCGCCAAAAGCGGCTCATTCGGCCTAGCGGCCTCAAGAGCTTGCTTGTCCCTCAAACGCCGGGAGGGCTGTGTTCGATGAAATCGAAGTCTGCGACGCCGGCATCCCGAGTCCGCAAATCACCTGTGGGTCGGCGCCGTAAGAAGGTTGGCTTTAGGCCGGATGAGGAGGCTTTGCTCCAGGCCGCGGCCAATGCCGCCGGCCTTACGGAGTGCGCTTACATGCACGCGGCTATCCTTGCGGCCGTAGGACTCGCCTCCCCGCCAAAACCGACCAAGAACTCTGGTCGACATGCCATGGCACAAGAGCTGTCTCGGCTTGCCTACCAATGGAAAAAGCTGGGCAATAACGTCAACCAGCTCGCCCACCAGGCCAACGCGGGGATGGTTCCAATACGCCGTGTGGAGGTCGACTACGTCCTCAATCAACACCAGTTGTTGTTCTCGGAATGCAAGGCCCTGATGGAAAAGGTCACGCAATGATCGGGAAGGTTCCTCGCGCTGGTTCGGGGTTCCGTGGTTTGGTCAGCTACCTGATGAAGGGTCGCAAAGACCAACCGGACCCCGACCGTGTCGCTTGGGCATCTACAAGGAATTTGCTTATTGATGACGTGGAACTAGCCCCTCGACTCATGCGCGCCGTTGCACAACAATCGACGCGGACGAAAAGACCGGTCTACCACCTGGTCATAAGTTGGCATGAATTAGAGAACCCCAACGACGAGATGATGCGTCTTGTCGGGGATACGACAATTGCGGACCTCGATTTACACGAGCATCAGGCTGTTTTGATTGCGCACCGAGATACGGACCACAAGCATCTCCACATTGTGGTCAACAGAGTTCATCCCGACACAGGCAAGACCTGGCACGCGGGGATGGACTATGCCCGCATTGAAAAATCGCTGCGGCGGCAGGCTGAAATTCTAGACATCCCTTATGTGCCTGGGCGATTCAATGACCCGGACAAGTTCTTCGGCAAATCCCGCACGGCGCGCGACAGCGAAGTCCAGGCTTCGATCCGTCATGGCAAGCCCCTCCCGAAAGACCGCTGGGCAGGCACCTTAATCAAGGCGCGGCGTGCCGAGCTGGCTCCCGTGATCGAAGAGGCCCGGTCATGGCGACAGCTGGCAATTGGATTGGCCGAGCGCGGTCTGACCATCGAAGCAAAGGGGCAAGGCGCAGTCATCGCGGACGAGCGCGGTTTCATGAAGCTTTCCGACCTTGGGAAGCAGGTGCGGCTCTCCAGCCTTGAAGACATGTATGGCGAGGCCTTCAAAACCTATCTCGAACGGGCTGCTACAGAACCTCCCCTGCTGCTTATGAAGACGCAGAATGACAGAGTATCACCACTTGGTCGGCCTTGGCTCACGGAGCTCCCGCTAAAACGCGCCCAGCCGCCTCCTTGGGAGGCTGAAGACGGAAATGGTCCGGCGGCTCCTGCGGACGTCATTGCGGCGGTGGAATCGTTTGCCGGGGATCAGGTCTCGTTCAAGGTCCCGAGAGATACGCATGTGCCGTCAGCGCCGGTACCGCCGGGAGAAACCGACGACGCTCCAGGGCAGGTCCGCGCCCGCGCGTCAGAGGTCGACACTAAGAAGGCCCGAGAGGATGAGGCCGAGCAACCTCGCGAACTCACAGACGACGAAAAGGCCCAGCTTCGCGAGGAAATGCAGGCGAAACGGCATGCAGAGCGTGGCAATCGTGCGCAGGTCGTCGCGCCTGTCATTCCGGCATCCGTGCCAGAACGTGAAGACATCCCGTTAACACCAACCGTGCAGGTTTCCGCCGTGGGCCGAGACAACGAAGCCTTGTCCGATGCGAAGAAGTGCCTTTCTGGAGCTTTGGATGAATTGCAGTTCGCCAAGGCGTTGGAGGAGATGGGAGTTGGCTCTGAGGCCGCTGTGGAGCGCGTGCAGCAAGCCGTCGACACGGCCCGAGAGGATATTGCCCGCCACCAATCTCTGGGCGACTGGCTGCATGACCAGGTAGGTGATGCGCTGCGGCCCAAGGCCCAGAAAAAGGAGCCGATGCCTAAGCCGGAACCCGAACCAGACGACCATGACCGAGATGACGACGATGAGCGGGATTTGTAATCATGCCTCTCAAGGGAGAGTTCAGCGACAAGCTCATCGCCACGGTGCGTTATCAGCCGGGTGACCTTCAAACGCCTGAAGCATGGACCGGCATGACCGTGGGAGACCTGCTGACGGAAAAAAGTTACGGAGGCACCGCGCACGTCTATGCCCTTGGGGAAGTGGAGCAGCACACCCCGCGCATGGCGGCCAAAATATTCAACGCCGAGACCATCAAGCTCGTCCAGTACAAAAAAGAGCATGCTGACCGCATCCTATTTCTCGCGATAAACGAACCTCGTCTCAAGAAGGATCTTGATTTCTGTATCTGGCCGCGCCGGCTGCTGTTTCTGCAAAAACCAAAGCAGACAGGGGCGATTCACAAGAAGCTAATTGGCTTCGGAATGGACCGGCTCGAAAACACCGTGTCGCTGGGAGACTTGATTGATAAGGAGGCTGAGCGGGCCAATTTTCAGGAACGGGATTATGTCGCCGTAGCGGTGCATCTGGCTGACTGCCTGCAGAAACTACACGCCCATGACTTTAAGTTTGTGTTTGGCGACTTCAATGCGCGCAACATTCACATTACCAAAACGAGAGACCGTAAAATCAAGTTTATTGACACGGATTCCTTTCAGCTCGACCCTCCAGGCGTACCAGAACCATTCAACTGCCCCCCTTTTGTCGCGTTTGACTATACCTCGCCAGACGCGCGCAAGCAGTTGATAGCCAGCGAAATGCTGAAGCGAAGTCATGATGAATTCGTGCTTGCGATCCATATCTGCATTTTGCTGATGGGGTCGCTCGGTCGGCCTTACAACCCTTTCGACGCGTCCGACAACAATGACATTGCGTCCCTGATCGACAAGCGGGCGTTCGTTTTCGATAACCAGGCCCAGTATCCCGTAAGGCCCTCGGTGATTGAAACCTACCTTAAGCTTCCACAGAACATCCGCGAGGCTTTCACTACGAGCTTCACCAAGACGCCGCTCACCGCAGCGCAGTGGGGCACGCTCCTCGCCACGTACTGGAGGTTGCTTCAAAGACCAGGGGCAGTCGCTTGAAAGCCAGATCCAACTACCGCTTTCCCCAGAAGGACACGTCGGCACAGGCCTCAGATATGATGACGAACCGCCAAGTGCTTGGACAGCGTTCGAATCTTATGAGGCAAGTGAACCGACAGACCCTTTGCCGGTCACCCAGACGGCCAGCATCACCTTGTCTCCAGCACCTGGGCCGCGAGGGTATCGTTGGGGGTTGGCGCTTACATTTATGGTCTGCGGAGTGCTTTGGATGGTGAGCCCAAATGCAGAGCAAGACCGACCACTAAGCAAGCAGGGCGAAACAGCGCTGCCAGCGGTACAGCTGGCCAAAATCGAACCTGGCCCGCCTGCAACTCCACGTCCCCGTGGTGCTACCCCATTTGCGATGGGGCGTCATGCCCTGGCCTTATCGACGGTCCCGGAGCGCGTTGCCAAGCTCACGATGCAAGACCTTTTTGTCATTGACGACATGGTGGTGGATGCACTCGCCAACGAGGGGCGCAATGATTTCAATTACGCAAGGCTTCCCTATCCCAAAGGACTTGCCACCGTAACTCTGATGCCGGGGACCACAACCTCGCGAAAACAGTGCATTGCGCTCAGCCTCACCACGCAATGGAACGACAACATCGTCGTCGCAAACGATGAAGCCTGTAACAACGGAAAGTCGTGGGTGTTCAGCAAACCCGCGCCTAAGAAAGCCAAATCGAACCCCTAGGAGTTCTCATGTCAAAGTATGGCGGTATTGCCGGTTCCCTGGCTAACCTCGGAATTGTCCCGCAGGCCGATGACCATTTGAAGCGATTTCCGTTTGTACTGCTGATGGATATCTCCGGCTCCACGGGTGACGGCGACGTGCCTGACATCACATTCATCAATCAGGCAATGGCCGAGCTGATACGAGTTATCAAGAACCCGCCGGCAGGATCTGAATTCGAAACCAGCAACCGCAAAATCGATCTCTGCGTCCTTACCTACGCGAGTTCCGTCAACGAAGTGCTGCCGTGGAGTGTTTCGAGCACGTTGCCCAACTTGCTGCCCGAACAGGTTTCTGGGGGAACGACTGGTACGATCGGGGCGCTCATGGCCGCCTACGATAAGGTTGGCGAGCGCATCAAATTCTACAAAGAAAACAAATTTGCTCACGGGGCCGGTGCCATCTTCCATTTGACTGACGGTTGTCTCAACGATGGAATCCCCGGCACCCCGGAATGGGCTGAAATAAAGACTCGTATCAAATCGTTCAACACGCCGATGCTCGGGGCCACGACAGCACGCGTACCACTGTACAATTTCCTATCCCCCAATTTTGATACCTCTGAAGCGATTGAAGTGAACGGCAAGCGCTGGAACGGCAAGATGCTGCTCGAAGACCTCATGGGCAGCAAAGAAATGGTAAGGGACCTCAAAAGCCAACTTGAAGCGGCCGACAGCTTTGCATCGTTTCTGAGAACTGTCTCGGCTACCATGGTTGGATTCAGCCAAGGACTGGACCCGGACACGGCCATAAAGCGTGCAACCGCCGACAACATGCCCAAGAACTTCGGTGATGGCACCTCCCTGACACTGAAGCCATCTCCTCTGCCTGAGGAAGAATGAGCAATCTTCCAAAACCCCACAGCCCGCCCGTGCTGTGCGCTTACGGCTCTTGGTGGGTTCCACCGTACTTCGTAATGGCAGCCACGCAGCACGGGAGGAAGTATGAAGCTTGGGGCCAGCCCAACCAAGACAACTATGCAGTCGGGCAGGCTGGCGGCGCTCATTGGATAATCGCCTGCGACGGTTTAGGTGGTGTGGACTTTGGGGCAACCGGCAGTCATGTGGTCGCCAACACGCTGAACGATTATCTTGGTGAGAAGCTTTCGAGCGGGATATTCCCGACCCCAGAACTCATGGTGTCAGCGGTGCGGCAGGCACGTCAGGCACTTGAGGCTCTGGCCATGGGGCGTGGTGTGGAAGTTCTCAACTTTGCAACCACGATTGCGGTGGCTGTAATCAAGGCCAATTCACTGACCGTGGCGACAATCGGGGATAGCAGCGTGATGGCGTACATTGGCGTCGGCAGCGGTGCCGATCGTAAGCACAAGCTGGTGCCGGTCTGTTCAGCCAGACTGCCAGACGACGTCAAGCGTACTGCCTCACTCGGTGAGCCGGATTGGGAGGAGTGGCTGGCCACCACCCAAATCAACGCAAGGGATATCAGCGCGGTACTGTGTTTTACCGACGGCGCGGAAGGTATCTTCTACACCAACGAAGACCCTCCTACGGTCGACGACGAGGCGGTGGCGGCGTTGGTGGAAGGCTGGGGCAATCCCGAGGTTAAGTCCCGCACCTTCGTCAACCTGCTCGCGCAAGTCTTGCTCCTCAATCCCATGGAGCCTAACGCAGATGACCGCACCATTGTGATTTCAATGAAGGCGCCCGCAAATCATGTCCCACCCCCTCTTGTCCCCAAATGACTATCCGAACTTCCTGGAAGCTGTTGAAAGGTTCTTCACGGATAACAGTTCGATCCTATCCTGTGACGTGACTCACCTTCTGGACCAGACCGACATGCGGGACCTCGAAGCCCGCGTCAAAGAATACTACGGGTCCACCAACAGCGTTTCTGAAAACATGGCGAAAGTCGCAGGGACGTTCGGCGCCAAGGATGATTCTTACGCTTACGTGAAAGCCCTTGGATCCATTTTTGCCGGAGCCATCAAACAGGGATACGATCATCGTCCGGTGATGCGCTACCTGCACAAGTTCACAATCAGCAAACCAGTCCTCAACATGGAAGAAGAAACCGGGACGCTGTTCCGCGCCTTCGCCGAGATGGTGGTAGACCGCCAACTTTCTTTGAACGACTGGCGCCATTGGTACGCGCTGGCAACTTGGGATTCTGGAAGTTGCAATTTGGAACCGCATGCCGGGCTAGTGAACAAGCGTGGCATCAATGAAGTGCGCGAAATCCTGTACAAACACCTCGATCAAAACAGCCCCAAGCTGGGCATGGCATCTGCGAACTTCCAAGCCAAGGTTGCCCGCTATTCCAAACGCCGTGCGGTCACGTTGCGTCCTGCGTCGGCCATGATTGCCGATGTTCGAGCCGAACGCTGGATGAAAGGCGCTGACCTAGCTGGGAGCCGTACCTACATGACACAAGCCAAGGATCCCTCGTTGTTGCTGGGCTATCTCAAGGATACGAAGCAGGAGGTGTTCTTTTCCGGCCATGAGAGCCTGATCACGATTGGCGGGCCGGGGTCAGGCAAGACTGCGAGCCAGGTAATTCCCAACCTCCTGCGCTACCGCGGCAGCGCGGTAGTCCTGGATGTGAAGGGTGACTTATGGGCAAAGACAGCGGCCTATCGCCAGAAAACCTTTGGACACCGGGTGCTCCGTTTCGCACCGGGTGACCTAACCGGCAAAACCAACCGCTACAATGTCTTTGACCTTATCCCCGATGCCAGCAACCCTGGGGAGGCCGCGCATTACTGTTCGATTCTTGCCCAGCAGCTGGTACCCGACAATCCCCACGCCAAGGAGAAGTTCTGGGACAATAGCGCCCGTGAGATCATCTGGTCGTGCGCGATGATGGTGGCTCTAAAAAACACTGGCGATTACCGGTCGATGGCGGGCCTTGCCCGGCTGGTGAACTTCCCACTGTCAGACGACCCCAATTCGAAAAGCCGCCTTATGGCTGCTTCGATGGAACGAAATGGCGAACGTCATAATCTTCAACAGCTCAGTTCAAACGCAGAAATGTGGGTTCCGCAGAACAATAAGTTTACGGCAACCACCAACAGCATGTTTGCGACAGCGAAGGCCTCCCTTTCCACATACGCGCGGACGCCAACAGTCATCAAGGCGCTGTCTGCATCAGACTGGTCACCGGTGACACTGCGAAAGCAACCTACTACTGTGTATTTCTGCATGTCGGCCGACGACCTCCGGACATACGGCGCCATCATCCGCATCATCCTGCTCCAGCATGCCAACGTGCTGCAGGACTACAACGCCTCTCCGGATGAACCGCCGATCACCTTCTTCATCGACGAGCTGCCGAAGCTCGGCAATTTCGCTTCCATCCTCGATCTGCAGGAAATAGGCCGGAGCGCCGGGCTCAGACTGTGGATGTTCTGCCAGAACATCCCGCAGCTCATGACCGCATTTGGGGGGGATAGCTACCTTGGGGTCATAGACAGCTGCAAGGTCCGTTGTTTCATGCAACCAGACAACGCGACCGCCGACTATCTCAGCCCTAGCCTCAGCGGCATCAATAAGTTCGGCAAATCCACCGAGGCTGTTACGGAAGCTGAACTAATGGGACCCGACTACAAAGATAAGATCATTGTTACCTCTTCGAACGAGAAGCCCGTCGTACTCGACAAGCACTACTCGTACCTTCGCGAACCGGAAAAAATGATGCCGCCACCACCGGTCACTTGACTTGAACATTTACGCAAGTGGTGCATGCTCCTTGCTCAAGGAAAGCGAGGACAATGCCCAAAGGTCGTTTCGACCCACAAGTCGCCCAGCTGATAGCTGGCGAAAATATTGAAGCTACGCCATCACCTGACTTGGTCGGCACCATTAGAGCGGCGCCTAATTCACGGTATCGCCGCCATCATCTATCAACAGCCCTGAACACTATTCCTGCTGATGAGCTTTCTAGGCGAGAGGTGTTAGCAGACGAGCTACGCCGCACGGTTGCAGGTATCACATACGACAGTCGGCCAATCCATATCGTTGACCCGTTAGAGAAAGTGCACGAGGGTCAGGTTTTGCGGAGCCAACAGCGCTTCATCACCGATAGCAGTAGTGAGACTACAACCTCGCAAACGCTATACGTCGCCCACTTCATGGCAGCCACCACCGAGCGTTCACATATCGGTGGTGACGCGGGCCTCGCTGGTTGCGAGCTTTACGAGGGCTTGTTTCGGCGCATTCCGCCGTTACCGACCACTCCTTACGTTGGCCGCCCCGCCTTTGATGAGGCCTTGGAAACTTGGGCAATGGCCAGCACGCTGCTTCATGCTGTTGTACCTGCTAAGGAAGGCAAGAGTCCGGAACTGTTGCGGGTCTACGGCATCGGTTGGCGGCAACGTCAGCTTGGCCATGCCGAAGCTCGGACCTACCTTCAAGGCATGAGCCACATGTTCAGCGCCCGCTAACGGTCGGGTCCGTCCTCGTCATCATCACGCTCGGTGTCTTGTTCGATTGCTTGGGCCTGGGTCGGTTGTGGTTGGGGTGTTGGGGAGACGGGCGACGGTGTCGGAAGGGCCTTTGGGGCCGGTTGGGCCTTGAGCTCGGCTAAGCGATTAGCATTGAACTCAGCAGCGAAAGTCCGCAGCGCCATGATCGCCTCGCTGGTGTCGATCGTCGGGCTCGGCTTGAAATCCGCCAATGCCAGTTCGAGGTCCCGCCCTGTTTGCTCGTAGTCAAGAGCAGGTTCATCGGTGCGTCCTTCGCGACGCTCATTCAGCAGAAGCAGAGCATCAAGGCCGTCATTTGCAGGATGCTTCTGGTTAAAATCCGCTGCCATTTTGACGAGCTTGTCGTGGTCCCACGTCATGGTGCGCTCCGCAGGGTGACATGCAGGTAAAGCCGATTGGAGCCACGCTGGTAATATCGCATACCTACCGCAGAGGCGATTTCGTCGAATTTATCGATGAACAGCACATAAGCGATGGGTGCGGCCTCGCTCGAATGGCACCATGTCTTGTAAGCTGCCCAGATGTCAGTCAGAGAAAGCCGATCCTCAAGCTGGTCTGACGGCGCCAGCGTATCGGCGGCAAAT
This sequence comes from Hyphomicrobiaceae bacterium, assembly GCA_965279065.1. Lineage (GTDB taxonomy): Bacteria > Pseudomonadota > Alphaproteobacteria > Rhizobiales > Hyphomicrobiaceae > JAKAXS01. The sequence goes on along the minus strand of OZ257134.1, from coordinate 2,466,385 downwards.
GCGGCTATGTTGAAGCCAACGCGTTTTGGCTTGGATTTTGTCGGTCCTTTCGCTTGGGCCACAGACTGAGCTGCGGGTGAGGGCTCGATTTCCTTCGCAGGCTCCTCGTTCTTCCTACCTGACTGTTTCTTACCCCAGTAGGCCACAGTTACCCTCCTGCGTGTCGCGACATCATGATCGTATATCGGTCGGTCAAAAGTTGCCCACGCCGTATGCATGGTATGTTGACGGTATACCGGAAGTAAGAGACCGTTCCACCGTCAAGGAAAGAAACGACGATGGACTATACCCAAAACGACCACCGCACTGATACCCCCGAACAAACTTCTCAGGTAGAGCAGCCGCAAGGCAACTTCATCGGCTTCGCAGCCAACCCCCGCTACAAGCGCGAAGGCGACCGCAAACCGAACTTCACCGGCCGCATCGCGGTCCCCGGCGCGAAAGATGAGTTCGACCTCGCCTTGTGGGCTGGCACCGACAAGAACGGCCGCGTCATGTTCACCGGCTCCGCGGCGACAATCTCCCGCGACGCTGACGTTCATGAGCAGATTGCGCAGATGGCCGGTGTCGGTTCCGAAGCCCGTCGCATGGAAGAGAATGGTATCGAACTGCGTCCCGGCCAGATGGTCTTGTTCGCAAACGGCTACAAGGATGCCGAGAACCCCAACCGTCCGGACTACTACGGCCGTTGGAACCCCGGCAAAGGCCAGGGGCTGGTTTCCATCTCCGCATGGGCACGCAAATCGGACAAAGGCCAAGCCCTGCTGACCGGTCAAACCCAATACGCCATCTCGAAAGAAGCAGCCCTCAGCTTCCACGCTCCGGCTGATGGTCTATCCGTTGACGCAACCACAGGTGAAATCCTGGAACCGACCCAGTCCCGTGCACGCAAGTCGCGCGGTAGCCGGTAAGCGGTACAGAATGCAAATGGCCCTTCGGGGCCATTTGCTTTTGTCTCAGTAACAAATCGTGATCTCGCACCAGCTACGCTCAGCTGCGCCCCGCTACTTATTGCTACGTAGGCTGAAAAATAGCGATTTACGACGGTAATTTCCTCGGCTTGATGGAGGCAGCAAGCAAGCAGCTTGTGGCTTTGCAAACCCGAGGTGAACACCATGGCGACCCAGAAATCCAATCCCAAGCGCGGCAACCTGATCGGTTTCCTCAATACCAAAAAATGCCCAGGAGACTCGCGTCCTATCTTCCAAGGCAAACTCTCGCTGCCAGGAAAGGAAACCGAGCGCGGCTATGCCCTCTGGAGCTTTACTTCCGAGAAATCGGGAGCCACCGTATTGTCGGGCAAGGCGTTGGACGACGCCAACACGCAGGTAGAGCGTCTCACCAGCCCTGAGCGCCAGCACGACACCGACACCACAATCGCACTTGCTCAAAAGGATGGCGCCGAGAGCCTGGAGATCAAGCCCGGTGCAATGGTGCTGTTCACTAACAAGAGCAAGGATGCCGACAATCAATCCAGGCCCGATTGGTGGGGGTATTACAACCCCGGCGGCAAAGAACCGCTGATGCGGCTGGCGGCCTGGTCGAAGACCGACAAAAACGGAAAGGCAATGCTGACAGGCTCTCTGGTTGAATATGAAGCTTCCAAGTCGCTGGAGCAGGACCTGCTGGAGCCAGGTCAGGAGTTTGAGCAGGCCGAAGAAGTTGAGCGCGAAGAAGACGAGTTGGAACGGGCCTAACGCTTGTTCGGCCCCGGTAACGGGGCCGCTCCGGATTCTCCTGACCCATCTTCTGATTGGAGCTCCCCATGCTGAAACTCTCCCGCGCCGTGAAGTATGACTACAACGATGACGGCCAGCTCAACATCAAGCTGGTTGGATGGGACGGGATGCCCCGCCTATCCCAATTTCCCCTGCGCATCCGTTCCCGCATTGACGTTTCCTCCGCGCTGTTCATGACCGCGCCGGAAGCGGACAAGCTGTTTCACGCCCGCTTCAAAGGGAAAGAAGTGGAAGAGGCGGTGCTGGATGACCTGCGCTGCACGCGAGCAACCATACGCCTGGCACGCGAGGGCAACCTCAAGGACCCGTTATTGCCGGCAGCGTTGTTGACCTGGGGCGCAGACGCCCGCGAGCATGCCTCGCCGCATGACGACTGGCTACCGGACTTCCTGTCCCAACTGACCACCATGCCACCCGCTGATATCGAAGCTCACCACCGGGCAATGGTGCTGATCGACGAGATGGACGGCCCCGACGGCGTTGCGGACTACGCGTCGAGCCGCGGCATCGACTTCGGTGACTGCCGGATCTGCGGGCCGTCTCCTTCGAGCGGCGGCTTTTGCCTGCAGTGCCTGGGGCAAGCTGTAGAGATGGACCGCGAAGAGATGGAGCACGCACGATGAGCATTCCATCCGTGATGGTCCCCTCTGGAAAGCTGGCCGACCCGATGTTCTTGCGGCGCAAGGCCAAGCTCCGCCATCTTCTGACAGCCTTGCACCACATCGCGGAGCCCGATGCCGTCGATCGTGTCGGAGCTGAAAAGCTCGAGGGTCACATCGACTTCTGCGCGACCTACTTCGCTCTGCAGGGCGATTTCACGCTTGAGACGGTCCCGTTCTGGCCGGTCGAGGAACCCATCGTCTTCAAACTTCACACCTGATGAGGGAGGGGCTGCGGGCAACCGCAGCCCATTAGCCATGTATGACAAGGCTACCAATGACCGCGTGAAAAATCGGGTGAAAGAGCCACAGCGTGGCCCCCGCTATGAGCAGGCCGCTCTTTTGTACGCCCGTTTCACCGGCGTGACCGAGGAGCCGGAGTATCTGCGTGTTCGCTGCAAAGAGGACCTCGACCAAGTCCTCGATGCGATGAAACCCGATGAGTGGAACAACGCCGAGCAAATCGTCGTCGATTACGGGGAGCCGTTATTCCGGGATCTAGTGCAGTACGGTCTTAACAGGACCAGCAATCGGGAGAAGAATGTCTACTTGGGTAAGAAGGCAGTGGTCGATGCGCCTGCCTTGGAAGAGGCGGCGGAGCTGGACGACGAGCGTGAGTATTGATTATGTGGAAGCCGCTGGCCTTGCCTGTGGCTCGGTGTGGGTCAGAGGTCACAAACTTCACCAAAAGCTTCTCTGCATCCGCTCCCGTCTTGCGTCAGCGCGATCTATCGCCAATCTTTTGACTGCATTACTGGGGGGAGCGTTTGCCAAATACATTTCGCCTGCTCTTTGCTTTGCCGGACGGGTTCGGAGACAAGGGCATCTTCGCAGAGGCGCTCAGGTTTTTTAAAGATGAGGGCGCGATTCCTGCATCTGACTTTAAACTCATCCATGACGGTTCAACTTTGGTCCGCGATGCTTTTCCAGAAGCAGAAGAGCAGTACGGTCATGCGAACCAGACGCAGCTAGAGCTTGACGTAATGCGTCTTGGCACAATTTATCGTCATCATGTCATGACGCAGGGACAGATGCTGATGGCAGCAAGTCCCGAAGACGAATGGCGTCGGCTGGGTACGTTCCGAAGCGACGTAGTTCTTGCTGTTGGCCGCTCACGCAAGGTTGAGGCAATAGTTGCCGCCGCGCGCGCAGCCGGTAAGCCTGTCCATCATTATTTGCCCAAGCAAGTCATGCCGGAAACGTCTCCGCTCTCCCGCAACCTGAAACGGGTATTGATTATTACCGATACCGGGGTGTCGCCTGAGGAGGTGGGCAAAGCCTACGCTCTTCTGTCGGATTATTACGGTCTTTTCGATGCGGTACTTCATGACCTCCCTGTTACGCTTGCGGGCCATGTGCCGGACCTCAGCATCAGGTTGGCAGTCAACACCGCACCCTCATCGCGGCCGACAAGGCTCATCTTTGGGAGGGATAAGCTCGGCGAACTATCCAGGGTCTTAGACGACATAAGCGTGGATTGGACGCTTGCCAGCATATCCGGCCCTGCATCTGGCGCCGTTCAGTTGATCGAAGGAGGTCGAGAAGCTGCCTGGATTCGTATGCTGACGCTTGTGCCTTACCGGCTTGTTGTCTGCATAGGCAGCTCAGACAAAGTTCATTTCTGCGCAGAGAGGGCGGCGGCGGCGCATGTTCCAGTGGTGATGCTCCCTAAGAAGGAAGTCGGTGATGGCGCTCAATGACACTCACCAGCAGCTCCTGATCGTCACCGGGAATGATGTCGCGGTCGAGCGCATGTATGAGGTCTACACTCAAGTCACGGAAACAAAGTGCAGGTATTTCCTGTGGGTCTACGACGACTTCCCGTTCAAGGACCGGTTCCCAATTTCCAGTGAAGACCGGATGGAAATCTCGGAAAAGCTTCGGGGGGTGGTTTACAACGCAAGGCCTCGTTCGGTGCCGAGCGCGGAATTTGGGCACTTCGAACCCCGCAATTTCGGGTCGGAAGACGGGGAACGCCGTTGGCTGCGTATCAGGGATGAGATGTCGCTGGCTGGTTGGCAACTGCGCTACCACTTGGGCTGTTACGAAAATCCCATTCCACGCTCCGTCGAAGACCCCTTGCTCTGGGAAGCGATGTTGGCGTTCCAGCCGTTTACCCATCTGGCGTGCATCGGCGAATCCGCAAAAGTTGATTACTTCAAGAGACGTGGAACCGAACTGGGCCTAAGTGTGACGGTTGCTCCAGCTGTAGCGATCTCGAACGACGATAAAGATCCACCGGGATTTGAACATGACAGGTTACTTATCATCACTGGAGACGGCGTTGCACACGCGAGGTTGCTGGAAGTTTATGACAACATAAAAAAGGTAACGCGTTTCTTCTCCATTGTGCATGATGACATGCCGTTCGATGAGCAGGGATGGTACGATTATAAACCTGACCCGCGCGTGACCGATGATATCGTTGGCGTCCGCCGCGTGCCGCCGGTCGTACGCAATCCTGGCATCGACCTTGCGACCGGCGAATACAATATGAGTTGGCCCGGTTACGATGACGATGAGCGCTACTGGCGGGACATTCGACAGGAGATGGGCATCGACGGCTATCGCCTCATCTACGCCTGGGGCGAAACCAGAGGAGAGATTCCCAAGCCGGTCGAACATCCACTGCTGTGGGAGGCAATGCTCGGGTTCCAAAAGTACACTCACCTTGCGTGCATCGGATCTTCCGCGAAGGTCGATTACTTTCGGAAGCGCGGCTTGGAAATGGGCCTGAAGGTGGTTGAAGCGCCAGCGGTGGCTTGAGGTCGTTCGAGTTTGGGCAGACCCATGCTGTCCGCCACGCGGTAGCGCCCATGCTTTCAGCGATGCCTCATACTGAGGCAGGTCGCTCGAGCAGTATACAAGGGTCTGCTAGGGTAGAGGCCTAGGAAAGTCTCCCATGTGATTGATGCGGAAAATGTTCAGCCACAGTTTGCGCTGTGGTTTGGATTCGGTGGCGAGGTGGCTGCCCGTAACGGTGCCGATCAACTCAAGGCTGCTCAGGCCCTCTTCAAATTTGAAACGATGCTGTTGATGTCGAGTTCGTGGACGCCTGCTGTTTTTGAAGATCAGCTTATGGAGCTTGCGGCGTTGTCTCAGCAGATCTGCGAGTCCGAGCACTCTGGCAGCTGGCGTGCCCTACCTCAGTCGATGGAGGTGATGGCGGCGCATGTGGTTACCATGCAGAAGCAGGACAGGTTGGATGCGTCTGCGATGGAGGTTCTGCGGACGGCGCGGGACGCTTGCTATGAGTTCGATTTTGAACTCCGCATTGAAGACCACGCCGTTCGGGAGCAGGCCCGGTTCTATAATGCTTTGGCGGGTTTTGAGGCGCCGTCCCGGTAGCTGGCCCTTTTGATGGCGCTTATTGCGTCAGGTGGATTCTCCCGTTGCGTGACCGCGTTACGATAGCGCATGCCTGTCCGACGTTCCTTGTCATCGCCCCTTGCGCCGCCACGTGAGGAGCTCTTGCTTTGGTACAAGCAGATGGTGGCGTTGTTCGATGCCGGTGATGCGCGGGGGCTTGCCAATCGGGAATTGGCAGCGGAACTCAATGCGGCGGGTATCCCGACGCGGACCGGTCGTCCTTGGACCTTGAATGCCATTGCGGTTGTGCGCCATCGCTATGCGGCGCTGCTTCGTCTGGGCAAGGCTGGGCGGTATTACAAGGTTCGTCGTCCACGTCGCAGAGTGGTGCCTCCTCGTCCTGTAGGTGATTTTTTCCCCTCGCATTTTATTCGTATTCAGAGGGCCGACCAGTGGGCGCTGGCTATGAACGATGTGTTTGATGTGATGCGTCGCGAGGGGGCGGTCACGTACAGGGATGTGGCCACCATGCTCAATGCCCGAGGCATTCCTACGCGGACGGGGCGTCCTTGGACATTGCAGACGGTGTATCTGGCAACGACGAGGGCGCGGCGGTTGAAGTAGCGTTAGTTCGCTGGGATTGGATTTGAGCAGACCGTGTTGGGGCGGCCCCTCGCTGCGCTCGGGTCACGCTCTATTCGCCTGCGGCTCACGGAGCCGCGTGCCGCGTCTCCGCCCATGCGGGTGACGATCGTTCCGCCAAGTCCCACCTGTCGGCGGGGGTGAGACCACGTTGAGGAGGAAGTTCACCGGCAAGAAGGACGGGTATCAGCCATTTCTTGGCGGGGGGGGAGGGCGGTGGCGAACAGCGACTTTTTTGGCGTTCCGGTTGGCTGAAATGGCGGTTTTCTGCCGACGAGCTGGCGGCGGCGGAGAGGGCAGAGGAGGGGAGGGGCGGGCAAGCCGGACAGGTCACTTGAGAGACAAGGGGCATTACCGGTCAAACATGACCGGAGAACCTACAATGACCGCCAAACCTCGCCGCCCCTTCGACGGGACCAAGACGCACATTCAGACCGTCGTTAAAGATAAACGGTACTCCATTTCTCGCGAATTTTGCGGATATGCGGAAGCCCGCTACGTCGTTCGCTTCTGTGGCGACTGGATCGGCCAAAGCAAGTTCAAGGCTCGAGCGGTTAAGCTGGCAATCGCAGCAAAGGGGCGGCGCAACCGTGAGCTCGGCTTTTGACGTCGCGCTAGCTGCCGTCGCTTGCCGCGCGCATGGCGCGCATGATCCCCGCCGAGGTCCCGTCAGAGTGAGAGGGGAGGAGGAGGGAGCGGACCGGGAACGGGTTTGCGAGGGACGCAGGCCTGGCCGGTCAGCCTTCAACCAGGACCGCTCTCATGACCCAACTGACACCAGTACCGCTTATGCCTGCCCCCATGCCCGCACCAATGCTTTCCGGGGAGGTCGACGGCCTCCGACTCGTCCGCGCAGGCAAAACCCTTCTGAATGCGCTCTCACGTGGCCGGGCGCTCGATGCGGCCCTCATTCGTTCGGCGATGACCGAAGCCTTCGGGGCCTCCGACAGTTCAGGCGCGTGGGTGTGGAAGGACGCCTATGAAGCGGTCGAAGTTGCCCAGGTGATGTTCCTGTGTCGCTTTTTCCCTGCAATGCGCAAGAAGGCCAGCACGAGCCATGAGCTTGAGCTGATGCTTATCAAGCTTGGCAAACTGCTGCCGACACATACCAAGCGCTCCGAGGAGAGCGTGCAGCTGCAGCAATTCTCGACGCCGATGGCGTTGGCGACCGTGGTGGCGGAAGCCGCTGCGATGACACCGCAGGACCTGGTTCTCGAACCGTCGGCGGGCACGGGCCAGCTTGCGCTGCATGCGACTCTGTCCGGTGCAAAGCTCGTCCTGAACGAATGGGCCGACAACCGCCGCGTCATCCTGGAGGAGCTTTTCCCGGACGCGCAGGTCCTCGACTTGAACGCTGAGTACATCCACGACATGGCCCCGGACGGTTTCGCGCCCTCGGTGGTTATCATGAACCCTCCGTTCTCGGCTTCGCCTCACGTCAGCGGCGGCATGGCGGGGACCGACCTGCGGCACCTGCGCTCGGCCTTGCGCCTGTTGGCGCCGGGTGGGCGGCTGGTCGCCATCACAAGCCAAGGGCTCGCTCCCGACAATCCGACCTACCGAGATGCCTTCGCGGACCTGGCGTCGATCGCCACGTTGCGGCTGACCTGCAAGCTTGGGCGAGGGCTCTTCGCGGCACACGGTACCAATATCCCCACACGCCTGACCGTTTTCGACAAGACCCCCGGCGCTCCGATGCTGACCGCTGTCCGTCCGGAGGAGTGCATGAACGTGGAGGCCGCACTGGGCATGGTCCGCGACCATGTTCCCGAACGCTTGCACGCCTTGCCGGTCTTTGGCGTCGTTCTCGGGGACCGGGTGGCTGCTTCGCCAGTGCCGGTGCCACCCACAAGCTGCAAGGCGGCCCGCGAGGCCGAAGGCGTGGAGGTGAGTTACACCCTCGTCCCCGATGCCCGGCCCTGTGTCACGTCGGGTGACGCGCTCTACGAAGCTTACAGCCCTGAACGCATCTCGATCCTCGGTGCGCAGCCGCATCCCACCACATTGGTGCAATCGGCGGCGATGTCGTCGGTGCTGCCGCCTGCACCCACTTACCGTCCGCATTTGCCTGAGGCGGTTGTTCGGGACGGGCTGCTGTCCGCGCCACAACTCGAGAGTGTCATCTATGCGGGCGAATCCCACAGCAAGTATCTGGCCGGGGCCTGGGCGGTGAACGAAACGCTCGACATGCTTGACGCCGCGCGCGAAGGCGATAGCGGAGCGGTCAAGTTTCGACGCGGCTGGTTCCTGGGCGACGGCACCGGCGCGGGGAAAGGACGTCAGGCCGCCGGCATCGTCCTTGACAACTGGCTGAAGGGACGACGCAAGGCGCTCTGGATTTCCAAGTCAGACAAACTTCTTGAGGACGCGCAGCGCGATTGGTCGGCGCTGGGCCAGGAGCGTCTTCTGGTCGTCCCGCAATCCCGCTTCCGTCAGGGCAAGCCGATCAAGCTCGACGAGGGCATCCTCTTCACCACCTATGCAACGTTGCGCTCCGGCGAGCGTGAGGGCAAGGCGTCACGCCTCAAGCAAATTCTTGATTGGCTTGGCGACGATTTCGACGGCGCCGTGATCCTCGATGAGAGCCACGCCATGGGCAACGCCGCTGGCTCGTCTTCCGAACGCGGCGCCCAGAAGGGATCGCAGCAGGGTATTGCCGGCCTCAAGCTGCAGCATGCCCTGCCCGACGCGCGCGTGGTCTATGTCTCGGCGACAGGCGCAACCAGCGTCGAAAACCTAGCCTATGCGCAGCGCCTCGGGTTGTGGGGCTCCGATGACCTGCCGTTTGAGTCCCGTACGGCCTTTGTCACGGCCATGCATGCCGGTGGCATCGCCGCTTCCGAAGTGCTGGCGCGGGACCTGAAGTCTCTCGGGCTCTACGCGGCCCGCTCCCTGAGTTACGACGGCGTGGAGGTCGAACTGCTGGAACACCAGCTGACCCCCGGTCAGATTGCCATCTATGACGAATACGCGAGCGCCTACCAGATCATCCATCACCACCTCGATGCCGCAATGGAAGCTTCCGGCGTGACCAAGGCGGGGGTGACGCAGAACAAGGTGGCAAAGACCGCGGCGCGTTCGGCCTTCGAGGGAAGCAAACAGCGCTTCTTCAACCACCTCATCACCGCCATGAAAATGCCGACCCTCATCCGGAGTATCGAAGCCGATCGGCAAGCCGGTCTGGCATCGGTGGTGCAGCTTGTTTCAACTTCGGAAGCCTTGATGGAACGGCGGCTGTCCGAGCTTCCGGCTTCGGAATGGGGCGACCTGTCGTTTGATGTGACGCCGCGCGAATACGTCCTGGATTACCTCAAGCACAGTTTCCCGACCGTGCTTTACGAAAGCTACACCGACGGCAATGGCGACATCCAGACCCGGCCAGTGCTGGACAAGAACGGCCACTCCGTCGAGTGCAGGGAAGCTGTCGCCAAGCGGGACGCCTTGATTGAGCGTCTGGGTGCGCTGCCACCGGTGCAGGCCGCACTCGACCAGATGATCCACCACTTCGGGACAGACGCTGTCGCCGAAGTCACGGGCCGCTCGCGACGCATCATCAAGAAGGTGACGGCCACTGGCGCCAAACTCATGGTGCAGAACCGACCGACCTCCTCCAACCTTGGGGAGGCCCAGGCATTCATGGACGACGTAAAGCACATCCTCGTCTTCTCGGATGCCGGCGGCACCGGACGCAGCTACCACGCCGACCTCGGCTGCAAGAACCAGCGCCAGCGCAACCATTACTTGCTGGAAGGCGGGTGGAAAGCCGACGCCGCCATCCAAGGCCTGGGCCGCACCAACCGCACCAACCAGAAACAGCCTCCGCTGTTCAGACCCCTGTCAACCGACGTGCGGGGTGAGAAGCGCTTCATATCGACCATTGCCCGCCGTCTCGACAGTCTCGGCGCCATCACGCGAGGCCAACGCCAGACCGGCGGCCAAGGGATGTTCAAGCCCTCCGACAATCTGGAGAGCATGTATGCCCGTGACGCACTGCGGCAGTTCTACCGGCTGTTGCATAAGGGGAAGATCAAGTGCTGCTCGCTGAAGTCGTTTGTCGATATGACGGGTCTGCGCCTGCTTGACCAAGACGGCACGCTCCTCGAAGACCTGCCCCCCATCCATACCTTCCTCAACCGCGTGCTCGCGCTGCAGATCCACGTGCAGAACGCTCTTTTTGAGGAATTCGAGGCCATTCTCGAGGGACGCATCGAGGCCGCGGTCGCCGCAGGGACGTATGAGGCAGGCCTTGAGACACTCACTGCGGTCAGCATGACGGTTGTCAACAGATCGACCGTCAATACCCACGCCGCATCCGGCGCCATCACCGAACTGCTCGAGGTCCGTCAGAAAGAACGCAATACGCCTCTGACGCTTGCAGCCGTCATCGCGCGCGTAAGCGAAGGCGAGGCCGTCAAGCTCATCAATGAAAAATCAGGGCGGGCGGCACTGCAAGTGAAAGCGCCATCGCTCACGCTTGAAGACGGAACCAGTGAAAAACGTTTTCGCCTGCTGCGGCCAATGGAATCCTTCACCATGGCCGCCGCCGCAATGGAGGACACCCATTGGTATCCGTGCAGCGCAGCCGCGTTCGATGACGCATGGTCGAAGGAAGTGTCTGAGGTGCCGGAATTCCGCGACGTGACCTTCCACGTGATGACCGGACTTCTGTTGCCCATCTGGAAGCTGATGAACGCCGACAATCCGCGCGTTTACCGCTTCACAACCGACGACGGTGCGCAATATATCGGCCGCTTGATCGCCCCGGAGTCAGTCGCCATGTTCCAGCCTGAGGCCGCCCACGTTCTCACATCAGAGAATGGTTGGTCGAAGCTGAGGGCCGGGCAAGTCCTGACACTGTGCAGAGACCTTGCGGTGCGACCCGCCAAGGTCATGTACCAACAGCGCTATGAATTGACGGGCTTCGAGGTCGACGAACTGCCCCGCCTGAAAGCGCTGGGCCTTTATTCCGAAATCATCGCCTACCGCACGCGATTGTTCGTACCGCCTGACAACCACGACGTCCTGCAAGCATTGTTGGACCGCTACATGCCGGTGGCAGCTTAGGAGGTCGCCATGGACACCGATATCCAAACCCTGGCGCGCCGCCTTGCTGACAATGCCGAGGCCGTGTGTGCGCACTATCTGTCTAACGGGACCAAGCAAGGACGTTACTGGCTGGTCGGCGATGTCAACAACACCCCCGGCCGGTCGCTTTACGTCCGTCTGGTCGGTCCTTCTTCTGGCCGTGGTGCTGCTGGCAAATGGAACGATGCCGCGACCGGAGACCATGGGGACCTCGTGGACCTCATCAGGATCAACCGGAACCTTGCAGATTATGCCCAGCTTCGGGACGAAATCCTGAGCTTCTTGTCAGAACCGGTTCACCTCTCCAGGCGCCATATTGCTCCGGTTGCGAGAAACAGCCCCGCAGCGGCGCGGCGTCTGTTTGCGGCGTCTCAGCCTGTCGCGGGGACCCTTGGCGAGCGCTACCTTCGTTCCCGAGGATACGATGGCCCGATGCATCTGCCCTCGCTGCGTTTCCATGGGGCCTGCTATTACCGGGACAGCGAGCAAACCGACCTTCTGTCACTACCGGCAATCATCGCCGCGGTCACAGACCAGGCTGGCACCCTCACCGCTGTGTCGCGCATGTACCTTGACGCGCGGGGTACGGACAAGGCACCGGTCGCATCACCTCGCAAGGCGCTGGGAGACGTCCTCGGCAACGCGGTCCGCATTGGTCGGGTGGGTGACGTCCTGATTGCTGGCGAAGGTGTGGAGACCATGCTGGCCCTCCGGAGCTTGCTTCCACATATGCCGGTCGCCGCCGCCCTCTCGGCAGGCCATCTTTCCGCGCTGGAGCTCCCATCCACTCTGAGCCGCCTCTACATTGCCGTAGACGACGATCACGCAGGGCTTGCCGCTGCCGAGCGATTGATAGCCCGCCATCTCGACACAGACATCGATATGCATCTCCTCAAGCCGCAACGCGAGGACTGGAACGCCGACCTGCTCTTGATCGGTGCCGCCGAACCGCTGGCCAGGCTGCAGGAACAGCTTCACCCGCTGGACCGGCCCGAACCGTCGCCGGGAGGAGCAACGATAGCGCGGGCAGGGGAGGTGAGGGGGCTGCCCCGCGAGTGAGGTGGTGAGGTCAAGGGCGCATCTAAGGATTGCGGGCTGGCCTCCACCGGTCCTTTGGAGCGGCGAAGCAGGCCAGAGCCGGTCCGTGGCGCAACGGCGCCCGCAACTCTTTTCCGCCGCGCGCTCTGAAGTGAGCGCGCTTTGCATCGCGAAACAAAAGAGTAGCGGCCAGAGCCGTCCTTCGCTGCGCTACGGCCGCGCGAAGAGGCGCGCGGTGCTGCCCCGGCTGCGCCTCTGCCAAGAGGTTCGCCGGAAAGGCCGGCGGGTGGCGCCGGCTCCGAAACCAAAAGAAAGCTGACCCATGAACTCACACCCGCACACTCCCAGTGGCTTCTCCTCGAGCTCCTCCACCGCACGCGTCATCGATGGCCTCGCCCTCTACGGCCACACGCCGGGACCCGACGAACCCGAATACCGTCCCATGCCGGAGGCCGCCGACCTCGACGGCATCGTCAAAGCGATGTTCGGCAGCCTCACAGGCCCACTCAGCGATACGGCCCTAGAGCCGGAGCTGCCTGACGTCTTGTGGTCGCTTGTGGATGTCCTTCACCGCAAGGCCGACCGTGTCCAGCGCTTCCTCGACGAGAACGAGCTCCGGCAACGCGGTTCCCAGGAGGACCAGGATGGTTCCGAAATCCGCTCGGTCGAACTTGAGCGCCTGATCGACAGGGGCCGTCTCCTCTCCGACAAGCGGACGGCGTTCGAGCACATGCGCGATGCGGCGGCCGAGCGTTATGAACTCTTCACAGGTTCACCCTGGCGCCCACGTACAGGATCCATGGTCAACCACAAGAACAAGACCGCCGCGATGGTCGAGAGCCGCGACTTCATCTCCGCTAAGCGCCGCTCCGAGACCGAGATCATGCTGCCCGAGGGCCCCAAGATCGCCTTTGCCGGCGGCACCGAGTTCAACGACACGCAAGCCATCTGGTCGGCCCTTGATGCCATTCTCGCCAAGCATCCCAAGATGGTTCTGATGCACGGTGGTAACGTCCGTGGCGCCGAGCGCATTGCAGCCTGCTGGGCCGCGAGCCGCAAGGTCACCGACATCGCCTTCAAGCCCGCCTGGAAGGACAAGGCCGACAAATCGGCTCCCTTCAAGCGAAACGACCGCATGCTTGAAATCATGCCGATCGGTGTCGTGGTCTTCCCCGGCAACGGCATCACCGACAACCTGGCCGACAAGGCCCGCAAACTCGGTATCCCCCTCCATGATCTGCGCCCCAAGCGCTAGGCGCCGGGTTCACCAAGGCTCCTTCGGGAGCCTTTTTCCTTGCAGCGTGGGGATTTCATAGCCATTCAGTTTTTAAAGCGGGCAAATCTATCGTCACGGACAGCAGCAATCTGCGCAATTAGTGCCTTCGACTGACCCTCAATCAGATGTTCCACGATATCTGCGAGCCGGTCGCCGAGGTCATGACGGCCATTAGGCGTACGGTCGGCGAGACCCTGCAAATGTTCTACGTCATCGACGATCAGCGCTTGTGCCTGATCCCACGCCCATTCATTGAGCGAGACAGCATCTTTCCGGAACTTGTTGACCAGCGCCTCAGCTCGTTCCCGAGCCACAGGATCGTCTGTATCGATGGCATCTAATTCACGGATGAAAGATCGCAGATACTCGTTCGTCTCAAGTGCGTATTGCTGCTCTACAAAGTTGTGCACTTTGCTATGCACGATTGCTAGATGCTGCTCCGATAGGTCATCGCGAGGTACCGGCTCGGGTGTCGTGCGAGCAGATTGAAATTCTCGATGAAACCATTCGAGGTGTTCATCGCCAAGCCGGATCAGCGTGTCCGCTATATCAACGACATGATCCCGTGGCGCGATGGCCTGCGCATATCTGTGAGCGATAACGTATCCCAAGCTCTGGCTATAGGTTGGCTCGCCTAGTTGCTTCGCCAAAGTCAGCATTGAAATTATCGCCTGATTGCCAGCTTTCAGATCATCAAAGGCTGGCTGCTTGTAGATTTCAGCAAGAAGCTGTTCCCGCGTCTGCGGCGACACCCTGATTATCGAGATGAGGTGATCGAGGATAGCAGTTGCTGCCACGTCTCCAATTCGCTCGCCGCGAGCAACCGCGTCTCGAGCTCCTTTTAGCCATTCCCGCTTCGCACGAACTATTCGTTTTGCAAATTCGGGCTGGAAGAACAAGAGCGCGTGAACTGATGACTTCAATTTAAAATTCGTTCTGTAGCGGCTTATGAAAAACATCGGTGCCCCTTCGCAATCCCCCTCAATCCCAGGCGCATATTGTGCTGTTTCGGTGCTGTGCGGAAGCATCCTTCACTGTCTTGCCCCCGCCGGGGGAGGTCGCTGGGGGCCGGAGGAGAAGGATGCATCGGGGCAGCTGTCCGAAGACTGCGCCAAGGCGCGCACCAGAGTGAAAGGTGAGGAGGGTTTGGAGTGACCGGGGTGAGTGGCGGGAGAGAGGCTTCCGCCGCGCCTCAGGCAACCAAGCCCAGGAGAACCACCATGGCCAAATCAAAAGCCAAGTCCAAAATAACCAAGAAGTCCGACGCGCCTCAGATGACACTGGACGCCCCGACCAGCATCCCCCTCATCCAGCTTGCCCTGTCAGACCGCAATGTTCGCGAGAACGTCAATTTGGACGGTATCCGTGACCTCGCGGACAGCATCAAGCGGCGGGGTCTACTGCAGAGCCTTTCGGTACGCCCTTTGGAGGACAACGGCGCACAATCCGGTAAGTTTGAAATCCAGTGCGGCGGTCGCCGCTACCGCGCGCTGCTTCAGCTTGTGGGCCAAGGCGTCCTCTCGATGGACGCGCCCGTTCCATGCATCATCAAGACCAGCGGTGTTGCCGCCGATGATAGCCTGGCCGAAAACAGCGACCGCGAAGATCTCCACCCCATCGATGAGTTCCGGGCCTTTGCTTCAATGAAAGCCGCTGGACTTTCCGATGACGATGTGGCCGCTGCCTACAAAGTGACGACGGCGGTTGTTCGCCAACGCTTGCGTCTGGCATCCGCCAGCCCCAAGCTTCTGGAGGCCTACCGCGATGAAGTCCTCGACCTGCAGGACCTCATGGCCTTCTGTATTGTCGATGACCATGGGCGGCAGGAGCGCGTCTTCAAGGAACTGTCTGAATCCCACAACCTGTACGTCCACGCCATCAAGCGGAAGCTTACTGAAACGGATATCCAGACAACAGACAAACGCGTCCGTTTCGTCGGCCTCGACAACTACGAAGCAGCCGGCGGGCCAGTCCTTCGCGACCTCTTCAGCGAGCGCGACGAGGGATACATCCAGGATGCGGACCTGCTGGCGCAGCTTGTGACCGACAAGCTCTCCGGCCTGAAAGCGTTCTACGAAGGTCTTGGCTGGGGAACCGTAATTGCCGCCGAGGACCTTTCCTACGACGACAAGAAGTCCTACCGCCGCCTGACCCCGCTTCTGGTTGAATTCACGGCAGAGGAAACTGAGCGCATCAGCAAGCTGGAGGCCGAAGCTGACCTGTTGGCTGAGACTGAAGAACGGACTGACGAACAGGACGAACGCTACGACGCGTTGGAGACTGAACTGGAAGAGTTGCGGAACAAGCCCGACACTTTCACGCCCGAAGACATGGCCAAAGGCGTGGTCTTCATCTCCATCGGGTATGACGGTAGCCCGTCCATCGACCTCGGCTACTGCAAGCCCGCTGACGCTCCGGCCTCCGTCAATAACAGCACTGCGGAACACCACTCAGCGGCGGGCGACGAGGAGGACGCGTCACCGGGCAAGCCACTTCCTGAACGCCTTGTGCAGGACTTGACCTCGTACCGGACCGCCGCTTTGCGTAACGCGCTGTCCACCGACTTCCAAATCGCGTTCGTGTCAGTCCTGCACGCGCTGTGTCTCAAGCAATTCTACGACTACGCCGCCAGACGCAGCTGCCTGCAAATATCCATGCAGAACCATTTCCCCAGTTCGGTTGCCGGTTTCTCGGACTGGAAGGCCACGCGCGATTTCAACGAGCGGGATGCGGTGTGGAAGGAAAAGCTTCCAAAGGAGCCTGAGCTGCTTTGGGAATGCCTGATGGGCATGGCGTCAGATCTTCGCAACGAGCTGTTTGCCCATTGCACGGCCGCAACCGTCAACGCAGTGCGAGAACAGCACAACCCGCGCCGGGAGGAAATCCAGCACGCCAACCAGCTCCAGATGGCGCTGGGTGTCCATATGGTTTCCGCCGGATGGTCCACGACCGCAGATAACTTCTTCGGCCGGGTCACGAAGGACCACATCATCGCGGCGGTGCGTGAAGCCAAGGATGACAAGCACGCCGACCTGATTGCTCACCTCAAGAAACCTGAGATGGCTAAGGAGGCGGAGCGATTGATCCAAGGTACGGGCTGGTTGCCGGTTCCACTCCGCATGGTGGATACCCCAACCGACACTGACGAGATGCCCGACTTCCTGAGCGTCGATGAAGGGGATGCTGAGGACGCCCTGGCCTGACCAAAAAGCCACTCCGTTCTGGAGTGGCTTTTTTTATGCACGTCCGTTGAGAGCAACCGGCAAGAAGAATTCGAAGTGGGCAGCCTTCTTGATTCAAGTCAGGCGGTGGTAGACACTGTCACCTTGCGGTTCAAAGGGGGCGGTCTTGGACAAGCTCGTTAAGTTCTATGCGTTCTGCTCTATCTCCAGAGAGAAGTTCCTGGTTCAGGCCGTGCCCGGAGACGGTATGCTGACTTGGAAATATGCCAGGCGTCTTTCAGCTGATGGTGCTGCAGCGCAGCCCTTGCCGCTTGGGTCCAACAGATATTCACACGATACCAGCAGGCTCCCATGCCCATGTTGTGGGACAGCGGTTGCTTCGGATAATACATCCATCTGGATCTGTGCCGAGTGTCAGAAAGTCCATTGTATGGGTGTTGCGCCTGGCCAATTTCTCAAAGGCGGGTGCGGCGAATGTCAGGTCGCCCTCTCCAGCCTGGTCCCTTTGACGGATGGGGTACCGATCCAGCAAGCCGACCCGAAGGACTTCTGAGCTGCCACTTCGCGATGCGATCTCTTGGTCACTTCGTTAGCAAGCAACTCCACAACTACAGAGCTTTCCTTGATGATGAGTCCAAGGAAAGTCTCATCGTCTGGCTCGTCAATGGCCTCTGCTGCTCACTGAGCAAGATCAAGGGTCATTACATGCGCGTGTCGCCTTTCATCTTCAACGCTTAGGCCACACCGGAAAAAGCCTGCAGGATGCTGGTTTCGATAAGCGGACGGCGGACGCCATTTGCAACGCCCGGATGCCGCTGTCCGTCTCCAGCATCAGTGCATTATCCGATGCCCTCCGGATAGATGATGAGAATGAACTTACGCGGACGCTCACCCAGGACGAAAACGACGAGTGGCGCTTCTACCGGCACAGCGCACGCCACACTCTGGAGGTATGGACTGCTGCGCTTCAATCGCTGAACGGCAGGTCAATCGACGCGTTTGCCAAGGCTACGGGAGTCGACCGGCGGGCACTGAGTGCGGCCCGCGTGGGCCGCCCCGAACGGGTTCTCACTTGGAAAGAAGCAGTCGCCATCGCGGACGATGCTGGCAGAGCCCTAGAGCAGATCTTTGGCATTGCTGAGCGGGACACCGACATCGGTCGTTGAGCGTCGCCTTGGTTTCGACACGCCATCTCCATCCTGCCAGCAGAGTACATGCTACGCTTCGGAACCCTGCGCCGGACCGCTCCTTTGCGGCCGACAGCTCAGGGCATCCCACACAGCGACGGTCATTCTTCGCGAGACGGACACCTGAGGCCTCTCCAAGCCCCTGTGGATCGTTTTTCGGAGCGTGTAGCCGTGACCACCCCGCCGTCTCGCCTGCAACGTCCAAGAACTTCGCAGGGTTTGCAGGATTTGCGCCGGCGACATCGAAATCCGGTACGGCAATGGCCGCTTCTCAAGCCTGGACAGGACCCCGCGAGCCTGGAGGCCCGCGTCGCATACCATCTTCATCGGCTAAGGCTTACGGGCAAGCCGTTACGGGACAGTTCTCGGCCCTTCAATCATAGCGACCTGGTTCAGGCCAGGTGCACGCTGACTCCACAAAACGTCGCCGCGCTGGCGAAGTCCCTCTGCATACCGGTTGATGAGTTGACGCGGGAGCTCACGGTGGACGAACAGAGCGAATGGGAGTTTTACCGTTACTCGTCTTTCAATGCCGGAGAGATCTGGCAGCGGGCAGCTCAGCTCTGGAGGTCCCGAGGTTTCAGCGATGCCGAAGCGGCCTATGCGATGGGCCTTGAGCCTTCTCTCGTTTCTAGAAATCTTCGGCGCGGCCAAAGGCCGGGCAACAAGGTGTTGACGTTCGCTCGTGTTCAACAGCTGCTAAGTGCGCTCCGAACCCCCGGCGGTCCCGAGCAGCTCATCGTCGGGCTGACCCTCCTGTATCGGAGGCAGCGCAGCCAGCAAAAGTTGAGCCGATAGGTGGCCGCCCACGGTTCGCCATGACAGTGCCGACATGCGTCCGTGCTTTTGAGTGATGACCCCTCGAACGGAACTGGAGGGCGTTATGGCCGCGTACGAATTTGCAGGTCGACCAATTCAACAGATTGAGATCGACAAAGTCCTCTCCGGGCTCTCCTGTGGCGGTGACCGTTTACCTCGACTTTCATTCCCTACCAATGCCCACGCCATTCGTTGCCTGCATTTGGACGCACGTCGCATCAGCGCAATTGCGCTTGCAAACAATAGCCAGTGCCTATCTACCGACGTTCAACGCACCTTGTTCATCCGAAGGCTGGTCTCATACACCGTTTCGAGAGCGGGCACTGGAATGCAGATGGACGATATAGCCTTGGAAGCCGCAGCACGTGGCATGGCCAAGGACCCAGACTGGTCTTTGTCATGCGGCATTGCAGGCTTGATTAAGCGTACGAAGCAAAGAAAGCCAAAGCCTGATCTGATCCCGCCTGAGACGCCTGAACTCATCATCGCCGTGTCGAACACCTACCGGCTTTTGGAACTTACGCACCCCAACCATCTCATTCGCGAATCTGAACTCACCGGGAATTGCGTCGGCCTCACGTACCAGCCCTTTCTCGCACTCCAACGTGGCCTCTCCCAGGACGATCCGCGCTTACTCACCTACTGGCGCCGTATCAACAAAGGTATTTCCCGCATATTCTCCATCAGGAATGCGTGCGGGCAAGCTGTTGCGACATTGGAATACAACAACAGCAGCCAGTTTATCCAACAAGTAAGCTTCGCGGAGACATGGAAGCGCGAGAAACGTTCGGCTCTGAGCTTCACTGTTCAGGCGTTCAGAGACAACGCCCTTCCGCTGACTAGCATTCATGTGCCACGGGATATGCGGCGGCTTGACGGTGCTCTGGCCAGGGATGGTCGTTGGGGTAAGTTCAGGGAACTTCCGCAGGACGAAATTATAGGTGGGTACCTCAAGGTTTACCGTGAGGCGGAACCAGCCGTCATTTCAAAGTACCTCAGAACGCCCGGCCTTCAGATCGGATTCGCGGCGGAATGCAACCGTCTCATGCCATACCTTACAGGAACCATGGCATGCGACGCCGTTCACTCCCTCACCAAAGTATGGCCTGAGGACATATCGGCAATAATCGGCTGCCAGGCATTATTTGAAAATGTGGAGAAGGCAGAATTTACGAAGCTGTCGCGCATTTTCCGAGGCGGCCTTGTGCTGACTTCGCTTATCGAGGGTGACTTCCCGGTCCTAGCATCGGCCTCAAACAGATTGAGTATTTGCGCGGCGCGCAGATGGTCGTTCCCTGCACTCCGCGATGCCACTGGTCTGGTCGTTCCTGAATTCCTGCAAGACCGCATGCCTCTTGTAACACTAACCCAAGGAATCTCGTCGCAAACTGTCATCATTCTCGACCCGCAACACAGGGTGAGAAGCGATGTCTAGTTCCCTTGCTTCTCGTTCCAGCCTGCCAATCACCGCTTCGGAAGTCGCTCAGATCCTCGCAGGCAACGACTGTGACGGCGGACCAATGCCGTCAGTGCCGTCATTTCCTCGTTCAAAGGTGGCGCAGGACGCACTACTGCTGAACGCCGAACGTATCAGCGCAATGTGCCTCGCGCTCAATCCGTCGAGCCTTGTGACAGTTCTCCAACGAACCACTCTCATCCGTCGTCTAGCTGCCTACCTTATTGCAACGGCTGCTTATGACAGGCCGCTGGACTTGGCGACAGTTTACGAGTTGGCAAGATACCTGGCAGCCCGCCCGGATGCTCTCAACAGAGCGGGTATCAATGGGGTCCTCCGGAGATCTAAACCTGTACGCCCGACTCAGTGCGAAGTAGTGACCCTCATTCCTGAACCTCTGATATATGCAGAGGGTCCTTTCCAGCTTTTCGAACTCGCCCATCCCAACCACCTGGTTCAGGAGGGCCAACTAATGAAGAATTGCTTGGGAACAACATTTGACGTGTGCGCTGCCGAGAAGGCGGGTGCGTCACCGGGTGACCATCGATACCTCACCTATTGGCGCCGCATCGCCAAACGCAAGTCACGGCTGTTTTCGCTTCGGACAAGATCCGGGCAAATCCTCGCCACGCTCGAATATGACGTCAAGACCCGACATATCGGCAAGGTTCAGTTCGGTTCGTCACGGCGCAACCGTGCCATTGTATCGTGCATGGCCAAATTCCTTCTCAAAGCAGGTATAGACCTGAACAGCCTGCCTCCGCCCTTCTACCTGAAGAAGCCCGAGGTACTACTCGTCTCTGGCGAATGGGCGCCATACCGGCCCGCGTTATTGGACCAGATTGTTGGCGGATACGTCAGTGTCCCCGCAACCACTTCGGTCGATGAACTGCGCCACTTGATAGTTCATCCCGGCCTGCATTTGACCATCGGAGAGGACAACGACCAGATGATGGCTTGGTTGGAAGGTCCAATCAGCTGCTGCTCCCTTTACTCATTTGGTCGGGTCTGGCCCGAAGGCATCACGCGCATAACCAACCACGTGTATTTCCAACGCCTTCGCAAAGGCCGTTTCACGGAACTGGAAAGCATAACCGGGGTATTGGTTGCGGAATCCTTGGTTGCAGCGGTGTTCCCAAAACTCGTAACGCTGAATGGCCTGCTCGCAGCGGACTCACTTGCTCATTACAACTTTCCTGTTCTGAAAAAGATCGACGGCTCTCTCAGGCTTCCTAAATACATCCAGAAGTCATTGCCGAAAATCGATGCCGAAGACTTGGAACTTGAAGAGAGCCTTCGCTCTTTCGACCTGGCTTGGGATCATCCTGACTGAAGCACTGTCACGCATTTACAAATATCTTCTAACGGCGAGTGGCATCCGGCCGGTCAAGAGCAGCACAACTGCAACCCAGACCACCAAGATAACGGCTGCTGCGATAAAAAGTGCGAGCCGCGAAAGCACTGCGAATGCGATGCCAAGGGTCGCTTCGACACCGGCAAGGGTTTGAACAAGAACTCTCCTCATAGCAAAGCCTAACATGCATACAGCGTGTCGACCTTGTCACGCCCAACGATGCATCATCCTTTTGTGCCGATGCCTCCGGCTGGACAAGGTCTTGCCCGGCGGCTGCCTGCTCGAATTGCAATTTTCGGGGTGCTGCGCGCTCCTGGCGCGGGGGGCAACAGGTCGTCTCATATTCGTCGACCGCTTCTGTCGCTTATTGCGCGGCCAGCATCCGTGTTGGCTGCGTGGGGCAATATTGATGTCGGGACTGGCACTCCGCTACCGAGACCAAAAGGGCCGCTGCCTCTATTGTCGCCGGATCATGAGCTTCTCGCAGAAGTGCACGCACCCTGAGGGACGACGCATCACACGCGAACACCTCATCCCCCGGTCCAAAGGAGGGAAGGGGGGCGCGAACGTTGTGGCGGCTTGCTATCGGTGTAATGCAGCGCGGGGTGACAAGCCTTGGCTCTCTTTTTATTGCTCGCCAGCGGTGACGCATTTCAGGTTCGAGGGCCGCCGGGAAACGATTGAGGGCCCTGATATCAAGACCGACGAGCCAATTGGAGCGATATGCGAATGAAGGTCGCCCGGTTTGGTTTTGAAGATGTCGTGCTGGTCCTGACCCTATTCCTGTTGGCCTTGGGATTCGTCGGATCAATCTACAAGAGGTCTGTCGAACCCATAAAGTCCCTAGATCATTATCGTGAGCTTCGTCGCAACGCCTAGTTGTCACCGTGCCCAGATCGGCGCATCTTTTCCTTATGAAACAAGTCATCCCCGCTTGAGGCCTCAGGACAACCGCACAGTACCTTTTGCGAAGGCGCTAGCCGTCGCTACCCAACGCGTCTATCAAATCAGCCCAGACCTAGGCACGCAGCTCCTTCACCCCGCCAATAACGTCATAAGCCAGCTTTCTGCGGCACCGGAGATCTTCGGACCGCTTCGCTCAAACCTCAAAGGTGATAGGCGACGACGTGCGATCGAGCATCTTCTGCTCGCGGCACGCGCATACGTATGGGCACATGCAGAAGGCATTCACCCTGAGCAAATGGCGATTGCATTGATGGAACTGGAAGCGTCTTTGGACACGATTAAGGGAGTAGAAGCGTAACCGTATGAATACACGGTGTATACGCATAATGGTTCTTATGTTAAATAAGGGTGGAGTGGTTAGGCCCCTGCTATTCACCGCTGTTGTCACGCGTCAGCAATTAGTACATGCGCCATTAATTCGTACGTCTACCCTGCCGACGGTAATCGATACGATAAACATCCTCGGCACCCACCACCTGCGTGCGGTGGTCGTAAAGCTTGGTCGTGTTCACCGACGCATGGTTGGCGAGCCGGCCAGCGTCATCGAGAGCACCGCCTGATTCCAAGAATGTCGTTATGCCGGTCGCGCGGAAGCTGTGATTGGTGACAGCCCCTAGGCCTATGCCGGCGGCGCGCCGCTTACAGGCGAGCCGCTTACCAGGATGATCAGCTACGGCATATGACCGGAGGGGCCACTCGCGTTATTTTTGGTCGCTAAGCGCTTCTATGATGGTGCATCCCCCGACATCGCCACGATCGCACGAAGTAATCATCGCCTTGAGCGATTTTTCCAAGGCTCGAAGCCGCGCCAGACGCTGCTGGACGGCCACAAGGTTCTCTTCGGCGATCGCCATGACTTTTGTGCAGGACCGGTCAGGATCTCCGGCCAAACCAAGCAAAATCGAAATCGTATCGATAGAAAAGCCTAAGTCGCGTGCATTGCGAATGAAGCCCAACCGTCGACGATGTTCATCATCGTAACGGCGTTGGTTCCCCTCGGTCCTCAGTGGTGTCGGCATGAGACCGATCTGCTCATAGTAACGGATCGTCTGCACGTTCGTGCCCGTATGCCGAGCAAGGCTTCCGATTGTCAATTCTTGAGCAGCCATGACGCATTTCCCACTTGAACCTATAGTCGCTGTAGGTTGTACCATGGGAAGATGATCAATCAATAGGGCTTGTAATTAATGTCTGCTCAAGTTCGCCGGTTTCGCATCGAGGACATGGATTGTCCGACATGCGCCGGTAAAATCGAAACCGCCGTAACTCGCTTAAGCGGCGTCACCGAAGTCAAAGTCAATCCGGCGACGCGGCTGCTTACCGTGCGTTCAAATGACGGTTCACCGGTGCTCATCGCCGTGTCGAAGCTCGGCTACGCCATTGCTGAAATGGATACACCAGACCAAACCACCCTGAGCTTCAAGATCTCGGGTATGGACTGCGCGACGTGCGCGGCAAAAATAGAGACGGCCGTGAGCGGCTTACCTGGTGCGTGCGAGGTCAGTGTCAACGCGGCTACCCAGGTATTACGGGTTAGAGTTCCCTCTGAAGGCGCAGAGGCTAGGGTCGTCGCGATCCTCCGTAAACTCGGATACGACGCCACCCCTCTCACAGACGCGCGTCCGGCACGTCTGCAGCCGCCAACCGTTCAATCCCGGCTCGAAGGCTTTTTGGCGAGCGGCAAGGGTCGTTTGCTTGTGATCTTCGCGATCCTGGGCATTCTTGGTAGCTGTTTGTGGGTCACTGACCTTGCACCAGAGCAAGTCGCTTTTCTTCCATTAGCGCTGGCGGGATTATTCTACTTTGGACGAAGAGCGTGGGCAGGAGCCTTAGCTGGGACGCCCTTCAGCATTGAAACCCTCATGTCGCTGGCCACCGTAGGTGCCATTGTCATTGGCGCGACCTCCGAAGCCGCGTTGGTCAACGTTCTGTTCCTAATCGGTGAGCTGCTGGAGGGTTACGCAGCGCGCAGGTCCCTGGATGGCATCCGCGCGCTTGGCACCTTGATACCCAACTCGGCGCTCGTCATTGACGGCGATCGGCTGACCACTGTTCCCATCGATGAGCTGCAGGTGAGTCAGGTTGTGCTCGTTCGCCCGGGTGACCGAATCCCAGTCGACGGCATGATCGTTGATGGCCAATCGGACATCGATGAAGCGGCTGTAACGGGTGAATCCGTTCCCGTGAGCAAGACCGTAGGTGCCACCGTGCTTGCTGGTAGCGTCAATACCAATGGGGTACTCAAAATTGAAGTGACCCGTCCGGGGCATGACAACACCATCAACCGCATCATTCGCATGGTTGAGGAGGCTCAGGCATCGAAGGCTCCGACAGCGCGGCTGATCGAACGCTTCAGTTTCTATTACACGCCGGCTGCGATGGCGGCGGCGGCCTTGACGATTTTGCTGCCGCCTATGCTGTTCAACTCCGATGTCTCAACATGGATTTATCGCGGTCTAGGCCTCCTCTTGGTCGCGTGCCCTTGTGCGCTCGTCCTGTCGACGCCAGCTGCCATCGCATCTGCGCTCGCCGCTGGCGCACGGCGCGGGCTTCTGATCAAAGGTGGCGCCGCCCTGGAGGCCTTGGGAACTGCCAAGACGGTTGCCTTCGACAAGACCGGCACCTTGACGATGGGAAAGCCGGTCGTAACAGACGTTTTGCCAATCGGCACCGACGACGCTCGCCTGCTGAGTTTCGCGGCGGCGGTCGAAAAGGATTCAAATCATCCTATCGCCCGCGCCATTATCGACCGCGCCCGCGAAGACAAAATCTCCATCCCATTGGCGCGTGAGCAACGGGCCATTGCAGGCAAGGCGGTGGAAGGTCTTGTCGACGGGGTTCTCGTGTCCGTGGCGTCTCCCCGTCACGCTGCCGACCTAAGCCTTGACCGGACACAGACAGCCCGCATCGCCGCCCTCGAGGCCGATGGAAAGACAGTAGTGGTGGTCTTGCTTGACGGTGAGCCGCTTGGGCTGCTTGCCGTAAGAGATGAGCCACGGCCGGACGCCAAGGCAGCCATAAGTCAAGTCCGGCTCCTGGGCGTCGATACGATCCTGCTCTCCGGTGATAACCAACGCACGGCCGACGCCGTAGGCCACGCTCTTGGCATCGACGTTCGCGCCGAACTTCTGCCAGACGACAAGCTCCGTGAAATTTCACGATTGCGAGGGTTCGGGCCAGTGGTGATGGTGGGCGACGGCATCAACGACGCCCCTGCCCTCGCCGCTGCCGACGTCGGCATCGCGATGGGCGGCGGTACAGATGTGGCGCTTGAGACGGCCGATGCCGCCCTACTCCACGAACGTGTCGGCGGCGTTGCTGACATGATCGGCCTGTCGCAAGCCACTCGCGCCAACATTGCCCAGAACGTTGCAATTGCACTAGGCCTGAAGGCGATATTCATCGTGACCACCCTGACCGGCTTTACCGGCCTTTGGTTGGCCATCTTGGCTGATACAGGTGCAACCGTCCTTGTCACCCTGAATGCGTTGCGTCTCCTGACCTATGCCGGCTTCAAAAGCGCTGAGGCTCAGTCATGACACCTTCTTTTCTGCAACGCTCCAGATCGATGTCCTTTTTGCTCGTTGTGGTCACTATTGTTGCCGGAGATTTGGCGACCAAAGCTCTCGCAGACTGGGGACTGGAACCAAATAAAGTTGATGAATTGGCGCCCTTTCTGAATCTGCGGCTCGGCCATAACGCCGGAATCAGCTTCGGCTTGATGCAGGCCACGTCGATGGCGGGTTTTCTTGCCCTGGTGGCGTTCGCGTTTCTTGCCTCGGTGTTGATTGTAGCGCTTGGTCTACGCTCATCGTCATCGACGGAGCGATACGGGCTTGCGCTCATCGCGGGTGGGGCGCTGGGAAATGTGATCGATCGCGCTTGGGACGGCGTGGTGACAGATTTCCTCGATGTTCACGCGATGGGCTGGCATTGGCCCGCGTTCAACATTGCCGATATAGCCATCTCGATGGGCGCGCTGGCCCTTATCATCTCAATGGTATTCGACCGAAAAGAGTCAGGGACAACATTGGCATGATCAAACGCGTCCAAATATTCCTGCTGGCAGGAGCTTTATCGATAGGCCTGAGTGGTGGTGCGATTGCAGAATCGTTCGTGATGATGACGACGTCAGGCTGCGCCTGCTGTCACGCATGGGCCCGCTATCTTCGTGCAGCCGGACACGAGGTCATCGTCAAGGATATGGCCATGGGCGTTTTCATGAAAGAGAAGCTGGACGCTGGCATACCGCCCGGCAAGACCGCATGTCATACCGCACGTGTTGCAGGATACGTTATCGAGGGTCACGTTCCCCTTCGCGAGATCGAACGGTTATTGAAGGATAAGCCGCACGCGTTGGGACTATTGGTACCTGGCATGCCGATCGGCTCACCGGGTATGGAAGCTGGTGATAGCGCGGAGTCCTATGAAGTGCTGCTGCTTAAAGAAGGTGGAGAAACCGAGGTATATGCTCGCTATGGCTCGGAAGGTCGCTAAGTCGACACGACGACGTCTAGGAGTGAGATAAGCGGGCCCCAACGCGTCGAGAAGCTCGGGGACGCTCAGCCAGTAAGCCTCCGCCACGCGGAAAAGCCAGCTCGACATGGCTTCCATCGTCAAAGGTCGCGGGCAGATCGGCCAAGAGCGCTCCATGCCCAAGAATTTGCCGAAGCGCATAAAATTCAAATCGGGATGCTGCCGCCGATCCAGCTACCGGCAAAACCGATACGTCAAACACATCTATCGCGATGTTTCAAAATGCAAACAAGCGGCAAACGGACCGGCAATCATCACCGAAGGCAGCTGTGACCACACTTGATGAACTATTCGTCGCTTGTGACCACAATTATTGACACGGGAGCGGCGTCAACAATTCGTGCATGTGATTGTTTATGCGTTCTGAGCTAGACCGTCATTAGGGAAAAGTGACAGTGACCATAATTAATGACGCGGAATTATGATAGACGACATTGGCGCTGACGGTTCAGACAGAATAATGGGCGACTAGAACCAAAATGTTCGAGCTCTTCCAATTCAGCATTAGATTTACGTTGTGTACTTTGCCCGTTACAATCGACATATGAACACCACAGTAATTGCGGCTCCCCTTCTGGTCGATGGCCCGCAGATGTTTTTTGGATATGTCATTGTCGCAGCCTATACCGGCTTGCTGCTTATGATGTTTTGTTATGTCCTCAACATATTTCTACGACGAAGCTGAGTGGCTTTTACAGCGGCACTGCTGTGGACGAAGTCTAAAAGAGCTTAGATTGCTCCCCTATCGGACATGTGTAATAAGGGGGTGTGAAGAAGAACCTCCGCCAGAAATCGAATAGCGTCCTGTGTCTCACCCTAATTGCTGCCGCTCTTCTGCCTACTACCGGGGTGGCTGAGTGGAAGGAAATCTATAGCTGGACTGCTGGCCAGTCCTTTGCAAACGCACCCTTTCGATTCGAGAAGGGCTTCCTGCGAAACAAAGAAAAACAATACTACGTCGATACAGCAGACGTTTTTCAGGAGACCAAAGCCGGTTTGGTTTTACGAGGGATAAAAAAGCCCCGCATGAACGATGCATACGTTGCTGGGGACAAGGACTGGCGTCTCTCCACACTGCGGGCACAGTACCAGTCGGTTAGCCTTCACTCCAAATCGCCTTACAGAAACTTCGCGTTCGAGGTCAAGGCAGCCATCATCGACGGGACCGGTGCATGGCCGGCCATCTGGCTCCGTGGTGTGAACAAGGACAGGTATGGTGAGGTGGATCTGATAGAGCAGGTCGGGTACCGGCCCGAGAAGATTCACACGAGCATCCATCTCGGCACTTCTGGTGATAACCGAACGTCTCTAATGAATTCGAGGGTGATAAAGGGATTTCTAGGACGCACGGTAACCTATCGTGCGGAGATGACGCCTGACACGGCTCGGGTGATTATCGACGGACGCGAGGCGATATCGTCGTCGAGGACCGTTGTCTATCAGGGGACCAAGCCCTTAGACCAGGGCTTCCACCCGGTTATGAATATCGCTCTCGGCGGAAGCTGGGGAGGCAAGATTGATGACAGCAAACTCCCCGCCATGATGACAATCAGCGCCATCAACCTTTGGGAGTGGGTTCCTGATCCAGTCTCTTCGACAACCCCGTCAGCATCATTGCCGGAATAAGCCAGAGCGCGATTCCAACGTCCAGATTGTTTTGAGTCAGTTGGCACTCGAAGGACTGGTACACGCAGACCCCGATGAAGAAAGAGCCCGCTATGCGCGTGAGCGGGTCGTGGCGTAGCGTGTAGGCCTTACTCCACAGCCCGGTCAGCAGCATCAGGAAAGCCCCAAGGCCGACATAGCCAATCTGGATGATAATCGTAAAGTAGAGGCTGTGCGCTGACCAAGTCACGTCCAGTGCTTTCTCGACGAGGAAAATATTGGGTCTCGCGCCGGAGCCATAACCCAGATAGGGCCGCTGTGCGATCGTTTCGAAAAGGATGGGCCAAACGAGGTTCCGCCCAGAGTAAATGTTGGCGCCAGTGAGGTTATAGACCGTGTCTTGCAACTCCTGGAACCAAGTATAGTCGCCGAGAACCGTATAGAACCAGCTTGCCCAGAGCAGCGCGGCAATACCTGCCGGCAAGGCGAGAATGAACCGGACACGGTTCCGCGTAAGCCAGGGCCAGATTAGGAATACGGCCTCACCAACAAGTGCCGCTATGAGGGCGCCTCGAGAGTTCGCCAGCAGCACCAGTACGAGCGGCAACAAGTAGAAGAGGCGTGAGGGTCTGCTTGACGGCTCGTTGACAGTCCGGGCGAACCGCAACAAGGCGTAGGTCATGAAGCACATCGCGCCAAGGAAGTTCTTTTGCAAAGTCAGACCCTGGTAGTGATCGACCTTCGGCAGGAACGGGTAGGCGATGAGCTGGATGAGCAGCAGGGCCGGAGCGGCCATAGCCAACCACCTGATTTGCTCAGGTCGCCACTTTACAGACGTTAGATAGGTGAGCCAGCCAAGCATCAGGACAAGGCTCCCAAGCACCTGCAGGCCCGGTCCCTTTGGCACGGATGAAAGGAATATCATCAGCACATAGACAGCGACCACCGGGATGGCTGATGTCCAAATGAGCTTGTGAAAGACAGCTTTTGATTGCCCATACAGATAGGCGAATCCAGCAACACAGCTCAGGCCAACAACCGCGCCATACTTGACGACATCCTTGGCCTGTTCGCCCGCCGCCCACATAAGGCAGGGGATTAGGAGCGACATGAAGACCAGCAGGCGGGGGAGCAGTGGGTTGCGGAGCGGCTGTTCTCCAAATCCGTAGGGAATCATCGTTTCTTGCTTTCGATCAGTTCAAGTGCGGGAGCGATATGGTTGCTCCATACAAAGTTCTTCCGGGCGAACGACGACGCCTCGGATCCCATCCGTTGACGCAGACCGGGGTCTCGCAGGAGGATGGTGAGGTAGCGAACAACCTCTGCGCTATCGCGGCCGTCTACCGTGAAGCCTGTGACACCTTGTTTGATGTATTCGCTGGGAGCTCCGTCCCGCCCCGCAATCGTCGGCAGGCCGTATCCCATTGAGTCCGCAACGGCCAGGCAGAATGATTCAAAGCCTTTGCCGCCTTGGATTGATATCTGCGGATGCAGAAAGATGTCGGCGCTGCGGTAAAGGCTGTCAGTGTCCTTGAGCGGTACATGCCCGAGGAATTCCACGTTGTTCAACTCGTAAAGGTGCGCGTTGGTGCGAAGCTCGTTGGCGAGGGGTCCATCCCCCGCAATGACAAAGCGGTGGGGCGGCAGGTCCAGGAATTTCATTGCTGCGGCCGCATCAAGCACTGCCTGAACGTTCTTGAAGGCGGTGAGCCGACACGCCGTCAGAATAGTGATGACATTGTTACGCGTGTTGATGCCGGGCTTGATGCTTCTCAGTCCATTCCATGCCACGAACGCCTTTGCGGTATTCAGGACGGGTGCAACGATGCTCGTTCGCTTCCGGGCTTCATTGCTGATGAGGATGATGCGTGTCGCCTTGGACAAGACCCACCGGCCTAACCAGATCAGCGGTGCCCCAATGGCGGCGACTTCCCTACCGTGAACCGTGATGACCAGCGGTTCCTTACGATGGGCGAGGACAGCCGGAAGCGCCGTTCGCCATGTCGTCGCGTGGATAAGGTCGAACGTTGGCTGGTATGACCTGATTGCCTTCCAGAAAGAAAAGAGCTGCCTCAACTGTTGGCCAGGTCCGACATTCGTGACCTCAATCCCTTCAACGTCCGATATGCCAGTCGCGCCCTTGAATTGCGTAATGACGCAGACCTTGTGTCCCTGGCTCTTGTAAGCACGCGCGATTTCGAGCGA
This sequence comes from Hyphomicrobiaceae bacterium, assembly GCA_965279065.1. Lineage (GTDB taxonomy): Bacteria > Pseudomonadota > Alphaproteobacteria > Rhizobiales > Hyphomicrobiaceae > JAKAXS01. The sequence goes on along the minus strand of OZ257134.1, from coordinate 2,435,327 downwards.
GTAGGTTTCGACGCCGCCAAGGTCGGGCGGAAATCCCTTTGAAAGAATGAGAACTCGTTTGTGGGTCATGGCTTTCCTCAGCTCGCGATACGACGTTTGTTGATGAAGGTTTTGATGGCGAGCGGCGGGTATGCCGTGAGGGCGGCCAGATAGGCCCCTCCCCCAACTGCGACACAGAAGAGAACCGAAAGGTTCGGAAAGGCTTGCTGCATGGCCATAACTGCAGCGCCTTCGGCACATAGGGCGATAATCAACGGCACGACCTGGACGTCTGCCTTGATTGAACGGAGGGGCGTGAGGTCTGAAATCATTATTGTCCCGATGACTGCAAACAGTCCGGAACGGATAACTTGACCAAATGCAACAACGACCGGCCCGTAGGGCGCAGTCAGCAGCACAGAAGCTGCCGTAGCCAACAATTGGCCTCCGTTGAGGGTGAGGATTCGGCCAGACCGGTTAAAAGCGCTCAAAACGCCTTCTGCGAGGTTTGCGAGTCCCGCCAGGAGAATAAGGGGGCTCAGCATAGCCAGGACTGCTCCGGCTTCCTTCCAGTGCTCACCGAACACCATCACCACCAGGGGGTCGCCCAGAAGCATCACGCCGAGAACGATTGGCGACCCCAGGTAGAGAACAGCTGAAACAAGCAGCGCCAGTTGGCGGACGTCGCCGGCAACCTGTTTGCTTCGGGCGACGACGGGCAGCGCTAGATTTACGAACGGTGCAACGGCGCCGGCGGAAATCATGTCGATCGTCCGTGACGCCACCCTGAACAACCCTAGCGTTGCTGCCCCAAGGGTTGCCGCAAGTATCGCCTCCAATGCCTTGCTGGTCAGGAAACCCAGAGTGAACCCCGCAGAGAGCCGGGGGCCGAGGGTCAAAAGCGTCTTAGCTTCATTTACGAGGAAATCGCGTGAGGGCCTCCATGGACACGACCACCAGGCGAGGACCGCCATGCTGAGGGCTTGAAGAAGACGTTGAGCAACCAAGGCGTAGACCCCTGCCCCGGCGAACGCCAAGGCGACCGCCAAGACCCCGCTGACCAGGGATGCAGCCCCCAGACGGAGGGTCAACGCACGGTAATTGAGGTCACGTCTAATCAGGGCTTCGTGCACCAGCGACGAGCCCTGCAAGGCACAGACCACCGCGAAAAGTTTGCAGAGCAGTTCTAGTTCTGGGAGCGCGTACCATTCCGCCAAATAGGGCGCGATAACCACCAGTAGTCCTGCTGCCACAAACCCTGATGTAAGTGATAGCCAGAACGCAGTCGCAAGGCGGTTGCGGGAGGGATTCTCGTCTTGGATGATGAGTTCGGGAATACCTGCACGGAAGAGCACGAGGAGCACTTCCATGATGCCTGCCGCCAGTGCGGCCAGCCCGAATTGTTCCGGGACGAGAAGGCGAGCTAACACCACAAAGATAGCGAAGCTAGCGATCTGCTGTGTCATGCCGCCCAGCAGTGACCAGTAAGCGGCGTTGCCGAGGGTCTTAGGACGGTTGATGGCCACGGCTGGACATTTCGTAGTGATAGGCAAACCGGTTTGTAAAATAGCTGGGCAGCCTGCGGATCACGCGGGCGACGAACCACACGAGGTTTGGATGCTGCGCCATGAGGGCGAGCGCCTTCCAAGGTTGGTACCTCAGCCTGCGTTTGAATTCTGCAAATACCGGCACGAGCTCATTTTGCTTCCGCCGGTATGCGAGAGCCCGCCCCGTTTCTTCACTGATTGAGTTATGGTAGCGCTTCTCGAACCACAGGCTTGCTGCAATGAGCTGGCCGACCTGCGCACTTGTGCGGCTCTGGGTGGACGTCTTGCGTGTAAGCTCTCCAATGCGTGTCGTATAAATGTATCCGGGCTGGCGGACGATTACGCCTTTGACCCCAGATGCAAGTAGCTCGGCGTAGAACAGGAAGTCTTCGCCATAACGGTATTCCGGCCTGTACAGCACGCGGGTGCGCTTCAACTCCTGCATGCGGATGAGCGGCTTCATCCAGCCAAGGTACGAGCCGGTGCTTGGCAAATCCCCTTTGACGAAATAGTCCAGCGTCCATGGAATAATCCGGTCACCGCTTGTTGACACCAGCGTGCGGGCGATACGTTTTGCATCGCCGTCGTAAAGGTACTGGTTGTCACCAACCATTCCGTAGTTCCCGTCAACGCCTACCTGGTAAAGCCGTCCTAGGCGATCAGCGTCCATGGCATCGTCTGCATCGAGCACGGCGACCCATTCACCCTTCGCCAGGTCGAGTCCGTAGTTTCTGGCGATGCCGGGACCGCTGTTCTCTTTGAGCTTGAAGACCTTGATCCTTGGCTCAAATGCCGCATAACCCATGGCCACGCTGAAGGTGTCGTCGGTGGAGCCATCATCGACAATGATAAGTTCCCACTCCTGGAAGGCCTGGTTCAACACGCTTCCAATGCTGCGCTCGAAGAAAGGCGCCGCATTGAAGGCCGGCATGATGATGCTGACCTTTGGCGTCATCATCGGCTAGAGGCCGGAACGGCCCAGACTTTGACGCGCGCGCCCGTGTAAGCCCTGGTTGCCCCGTAGGCGGTGGCAACAAATGCCGACATGATATCGGTGAGCTGCAGCGCCAGTTTTGCCTTGAGCTTGTTCCCGATGAGCCAGACAAGAGCTGCTACGGCAGAGGCGGCCATAAACTCCACGGTATATCCGGCCCGCGTCGCCCATAGCGCCAGGGCCACATACGTGAGCGCAAGCCAGTAGGCCTCAAACCACCGAAGGTACTTGTGCGAGGTGTAGATATAGCGGAGGCGAAGGCCCGACGCGCTGATGCGAGAGCGCAATTTCAGGTGGGTTGTTACGGCACGCGTTGTGATGCGCACTTTGCGCTTAAATTCGTCGCTCCGGGACGTTGCTGAGTTCTCAAAGCAACGCACGTCGTCGGCGCTGATAACCCGGAAACCTCTGGTGAGGATATCGAGGGATGTGAAGAAATCATTCGGTACTTCAATCGGAAGCTGCGTGAACAACTCACGCCGAATAAAGAACAGCGAACCATCGACGGCTACGGTTGACCCGATTTCAGTTTCCCTGCGTTTCAGCCATTCCTCAAATTTCCAGTACAATCCTCCAACCTTGGCCGTGGCGCTGTCATCATCATTGAGGTAGCGGAGGTGGGCGCAGACACAACCAACCTCGTCGTCAGTGAAATAGCGCTGGATGTTGGCAAACGCGGCGTCATCGATGACGACATTGGCATCATTGAAGGCGACGAGATCGGCTTTAACGCCTTTCATCATCACGTTGAGGCCGAAGTTCTTGCCGTTGCGGCCGTCGGCGCTAATGACGTTGATCCGGTCATGGCCTTTGAGTAGTTCGGCCGAGCGATCCGTACATCCGTCCAGAAAGACGTGGACGCTGAGCCTGGGGTGCTTGGCCAAGAGCACCTTGAGATTCTTCAGCTTAGCCGGAAGTGTCTTTTCTTCATTATGGCAGCAGAACAGTAGTGCAATCGACCGGTCGCCACCGGGTGTCGTGGATAGCGGCCGCCGCTCAAAGGCCAGCAGGCTAAGAGGAAAGGTCAGAAACGGATGAAGAGCCAGTGCGGCGAAGCAGGCGAGCGGGACGAGGCTCCAATCCACTCAGCTACGCTTCACCTTGAGGCGCTTAAAAATGGCAAATACCCGTTCAAAGGGCCAGAGGACGGCCAAGATGATTAAGGACAACAGGCACGCGACGACCATACCCAGGATCCCTGGCGAAGGTATTCCCTGATGTTCCAGAGGGATATCGTCTCTATACGGAGTGCTCATGCCGGTGATATGGCACAGGGTGCCGGTCTCGGCAAGCTATTCGCCGCCAATTTCTAACCTTCGGGCCTGCACATGGAACACGCAGTGGCCCTTGCGAAAGTCGCCGTCAGCGTCATCATTGGTCATGCTTCCAAAGCTTGCCCCCGTACGTCGCGAACTTAACCGCATCCGATACGACGTCTGGTCCCTCGCGGTCCTCGCCGCCGTCGAAGCATTCAAAGAACGAGGCTTCATCAGCATGACCGAGATCGCGGCCGAGCTAAACAGGACCGCTATTCGCAGGGTTGATGAGCGTCTTTGGACCGGTGCGTTTCTGACGAGCATTTGCCGTCATGCCCGCAACATTCGTGGCTTGCCGCCCTTGGACCGATCAGCTGTAGCGGCCTCGCACCATCAAAGCTGGGTTCTGAAAGTCACCGCTGCGATCACCGTGCTACTGAAGCGCGGTGTCACCACCCAAATCACCCTTGCGGACGCGCTCAACGACAACCGCGTCCATCACTACCGTGGCCAACCCTGGACACGGCAGACCGTTGGGAAATTTCTCTATCGCTGGCATGAGGGAAGCTATGACGGTTTGGTGCCACGACTGCCCGAAGTGCCGCGCACGCGTTGAGCCTTCCCGAAGGCTGTAGCTCATTTTTCCGGATCGACGCGTGACCAAACAAGCTTTGGCCGTCTCGATACCGGAGCACCGGCTTCCGCGTACTTCGATGTAAGATCCAGCTCATCGGCGCAGGCGTAAAGCGTCGATAAATTAAGGACGTGGCCAAAATCCAACCAGGCCAGCAACGGGTCGATCTCGCAAATGAGTTCATCTACCATCAAGTTCAGGATGTGTTCTGTTGGGTAAGCCTCGGCCATTCGTGCCATGAGCTCAAGCGATACCACTCCACCCAAAGCGGTAATAATCAGCTGCTGTATCTTGTCTGGATAAGCCTCGAAAATCTTTTCCTCTTCGAAGTCCCGATCAAAATCTAAGGGTGCGTTGTTGAATTCCTCAAACGTCTCCGGCATCAGGCTGAACCGCCGTTCAAACCATCTGCGCAAGTCTTGAGCTTCAGAAAACTTTAACTCAGCTTCCGCATCCCTCAGACCGGTCGGCGTCACGAGCGGTGGCAGAAACCTGGCAGACTCGCACAAGATCCACATCTGCCGTGCCGTATTCCAATCGATGGGCCGATGGATATGGTAGCCAGACATCACCCCCCATAACCATTCGCTTATCTTCTGGAGACCACCAAGCCTACTGATGGCAGGTCTTCCTTCAGTAAGAGTTCCAAGGCCGTGGAAAAGTGAATTGTAGAGCCGAACAGTCTTGTAATAAACCTTCGCAGTCTCATCAAAGTCGGTATCGCCGGGACGCAACCCGCTCACCTTCCAGCACCGGTGCTCCAACGCCCGAAGAGCGTCTACAAAGGTATCTTCCAGCTCCACAGGCTCCCGTTCGGGCCCGGAAAATTCGCTGTTCCAGCTCCGGTAATCACTTTTCAAAATGCCGAGCTCGATCGCCAGCAAGAGCTCTGCTCTTTCCTTGGTCTTCAGTTTCCTCCTGCTCAGCAAATTCTTCAGCCGCTCCGGCGGGTTCTCAAACATCCGTATGATGCCGGCGCTCGGTTCATCACTCATCAAATCCCGCCCTAAAATTCATTCTACGGAGAGCAGTTCATCCCGGCTCGTGGGGTGCCATGAAGCACGCCCTCGCTTCTAAGCGCGGCCTTCCCGTGAAGTCCGGACTTCATGGGTTCAGTTCAGGCCCCACGCTTCTGAGAGAACACCGACAAACTTCTGCGTGCGGTTCCTGATGGTCTCCGCCGTCCAGTCGTCATGCTGCTTGAGGTCCTTGACGGTTTCAAAATGGCGCCTACTGCGGCGAAAGATGGCGTCCTTCTTCTTCAGGTACGAATGGTTTGCGTTTGTCTTGTTGGTGACCACGTCTAGGAGGGCCAGGTTGCCGAGCAGATTATAGTGCTCCTGGTGGGTTCTCCTGTCGAACTTGGCCCAGCCTCCGTTGGTCGGGCGGCTCACCGGCAGAACATGCTCGGGCGTCGCTGCATCCACCTTCGGATGCAGATTGTGGTTCGAGAGGGCCATCTCCAGCCGCTGCAACAACGCGCGCCGCTGGAAAGGAAGGACAATGGGGCCATTGAGGGCGTCCAGCATCTTGCGGCGTGTGATGTTGGGGAGACTGAGCGCACCGTCGGGGCGAGTCACATCCCGGCCCAGCGAAAGCTCGGTCAGTACTCGGCCGAAGATCTCCCGTCGTGTGTCCCGGCTCGAGCGGTCGCCGCCTTTGAGGATGAAAAACGAATAGCACACGACCTCCAGCCCCCTCAGTCCCTTGTAGGCGACGTCCGAGTCGTCCTTAGCCTTGATGAGGATCTCGACGGCGACAGGAAGCCAGTCTTCGCTGTCCCAGCCGAGCCATTTAAGTGCTCGGATCGCTTCGTTCGGGTTGGCGTCCAGGCTGGTGGCGGGAAGCTCCCCATTGTTCACCTGATAAAGCAGCTCGGCATAGTCGGTGAGCTCGACGGTGCAGAGTTCGACAAGGTTGCGGTCCTTGGCGAGCTTGACGAAACGCTCGTGGAAATTCTTGGCGTCGTCGGGGCTAATCGTCCTGGTCAGCACCGAGTAGATGACCCGCAGCAGCTTGTTCATGCCTTGCGCGCCGAGCAGTGTTTCGGCGTTGTCCCAGGCCTCGACAGCCTTCGCTTGCTCTTCTGATGGCAGGCTAGTTATCAGGTCCGTCTTGATCAGGTCTACTTCGGACAGGTCGAGTCCACGCGTGTTCAGGACCTGGAAGATGCGCAGTCCTTGTTCTTCGTCCTCGGTTATCACACCGACAATTTCGCAGTGCTTAGCCACGAAATCGCGGATACGCCCCCGTTCCTCGTCCGTCAGGATGGACAGGCGACGCCGGAACAACTGGGCGACCGCATAGATGCGCTCGGCGCGTTCCGGTAACTCTTCCTCGTCCACCTCCGAGGTGGTGGCTCCAGGGTTGATGACGAACCTTTCAAGATACCCGCTGTCGATGCCGCCGGTCCTCAACCGGGGACCGGTTTTGATATCATGAAGCTCGTCTTCCTCATCAAACAGCATCTCGTGGAGCGTGCTCTTGATTTTCGCAGCGCCTTCCATGTCCCGCAGGACCGCAAGCAGAATTCCTAGTGTGGTTAGGCGCTGGCGACCATCGATCACCTGGACACGCGGGTCATCCTCGTCCCTTCGCACCAGCACGATGCTCCCCAGGAAGTAGGGCGGCAGCTCATCCAGCTCCTTGGGACCTTCGCAGGCCGCCAGAATGTCGTCGAGAAGGGTAGCTGCGTGTTCCGTCCGCCATCGGTAGGGGCGTTGGTAGAAGGGAAACTCAAAGACGAAGTCCTGGGAAAACAGCTCGCGGACTTCGTAGGTGTCCGTATCGAAAACAGGCATCGATTACTCCGCAACAAACGTCGATGGTCCAAGATTTAGAGCATGACTTTGCGCTCGTCGCCAATAGGCCGCTTGTGGGCGCGCGAATTTTATACCGCTAGTGCGGATTTACTGCGCCCGTAATAATCGCCAACCTAATCGTGCACTGTCAGCAGATCATCCCAGCACGTGGTGTATCGCGGGGAGCGTTGCTGACTGCGGAGCGCCGCCCTGTTGTCGAAACCCGTAGCTCCAAATCGAAGAGTACCCCGCCCGTGATTGCGGTTGAGGCAGTCGATCGTTTTCATCAGCACCTTGGTTCTGGCGGTGTCGGGGTTGGCCCAAAGATCACCCTGCACCAGGTCCGCCGGCGACAGCTCGTGAAGCTCCACACCGGCTTTCTTGTAACGGTACCCGTCCTTCCAGATATGCCGGAAACAATGTGATGCGGCCCGGAGGAGCAGGGCCGTATCCGCGCTCGCCACCGGCAGTTTGACCGCGTGGCTGTTGTTGTATTGCGGTTCGTTGGGCTTGAAGGGGTTTGTCATCACAAAGACCCGCAGAAGTGTGGTGGCGAGCCCTTGCCGTCGCATCTTTTCAGCGGCGCGCTCGACGTGTCCGCCCACGGCGGCCTGCACGTCGTGCCGGGCGGTCAGGGCCTGGCCAAAGGAGCGGGACGCGATGATCGACTTGTTATCCGGGTTTGCCTCCACCAGTCCCACGCACGGCACCCCCTGCAACTCAAGGACCATGCGCTCCATCACAACACCCAGATGGCTCCTGATATGACTTGGGTCGGCGTCGCGCAGGTCAAGCGGCGTCATGATATTTAGCTCGTGGAGCCTGCGTTCCATGCGGTTAGCCACGCCCCAGAGGTCGGTGAGTCCGAGCTTGGCGAGAGCGGCGGTTTGCTCCCGTTCCTCCATGATCGCGTGCACGCCTTCGCGTGAAGCGTCCTTTTTGGCGATACGGTTAGCGACTTTGGCGAGTGTTTTGCTGGGGGCAATCCCGCAGCACACGGGGATGCCCGTGTGCTGCTTCACGGTTGCCCTCAGCAGCTTCGCATGGGGCTCCAACCTGTTCTCAAATCCTGCCAGGTTCAGGAACGCCTCATCGATGGAATAGACTTCGAGGCTTGGCGTGAACTGTCTGAGGACGGCAACCACGCGGGCCGAGAGGTCGCCGTAGAGGGTGTAATTTGACGACCGGACGACAACCCCATCTCGCCTGAACTTCTCTTTGTTGAGGTGCCATGGGGCCCCCATTTCGATGCCAAGGGCCTTGGCCTCGTTGCTGCGGGCAATCACGCAGCCGTCATTGTTCGACAGCACGACGACGGGCTTGCCGTTGAGCTTCGGCTGGAACACCCGTTCGCAGCTGGCGTAAAAGTTGTTGCAGTCGACAAGAGCGATTGGCGGATACATCGTCAGATGACCCGTGCGATCCCGGTGAGAACGCCCCAGCACTCGAACTGGGTGCCTTCCATGATTGGCATGGTTTTGTAGTTCGGGTTGGCCGCTTCAAGAGTGACGGCCCCTCCCCGCCTGCGGAAGAACTTGAGCGTGAACTCACCGTCGACGATGGCCAGGATGATAGCGCCGCTAGTGGGCGTCAGACTGCGGTCGATGATCGCGATGTCATTCGGCAGAATACCGGCGCCGGTCATGCTATCGCCCCTGACCCTTACGGCAAAAGTTGCCGACGGGTGGACAATCAGCAGCTCGTTGAAGTCGAGCGGCCTGTCCAGATAGTCCTCGGCAGGGGAAGGGAAGCCTGCGGCAACGGTAGACAGCACCAACGGCACGCTGGCGGGCTTTACAGCGATGCATCGGTAGATCGGCGCCGCCGTCGTTGCCATAGATTACAGCCCCCGCTGGTTGATTGCTGTTCACTATTCGTTCACGGCGGGGGATTCGTCAAGGGCGAGACGACATTTCAGTGGGTTGCAGGCGGAAACGATGCAGGTAGCCATTTGTACGGTAGCCGAAGCGCTTAGAGCTGCAGGGCTAGGACAACGTTTCGCTGTAGCTGTGGGCTTGCCCATGCCGAATGATCACCGGCTCCACGCCGCGTTTGCCCATAACTTTCCTAAACATCGACGTGGCAGATCTCACTTTTTCCAAGGGAACGTCATCAGGAACGACAATGTGCACGGCCGTGTCCGTGATGGCGGTGATGGTCGCCTCGTCAAGCATGGTCCTGACGAAGCGGCGCGCTTCCCATTCGACCTGCTTGAACCCCGAGAGCATGTCGTTCTGCAGCACGATTGCGAATCGGTTGATGTTCAGATGCGGCTTGAGAAACTTCGTCAGGCCGCCTTCCAGCATCTTTGTTGCCGTGAACTCGCCGAGCTGCACCACGCACAGGCTCGAGCTCGCGCCGACCCAGATATTCTGCTCCTCGCCGAACCGAACGACATTTGGAAAGAACACAAGGTTAAGGACGGTGCCGAGATAGCGCGTTCCCCGGCAACTGCCGATGGCGGCGTAATTCCCGATAATTTTCTCACCGTGGACCTTCGTCAGCTCTTGGCGGAGCCCGCCGCTGGTCATGCCGACGAAGACCTTGCGCCCCATCAGGTCGGTTTTGGTGCGCTCGAACAGCGCCGTGCCATACTCGGGAATATTCGTCCCGATGAACCCAGGCGCCAGTTCCCAGGGCACCAATACCGGGACGCCGTGGACATGGACGGATACGCCTTCCCGGTGCAGGCCAACAACTTCACCAACCAGGATGTTGCCTGTGGTAACGACCGGCGGAATGCATTGATAAAGCACATCGGCCACTCCGCCCAAGGGGTCCTCCGGCGCATCAACCAGGAAGATATCGAGCGCATCCTGGGCGCGCGCAGGGACGACGACGGTCGGAACGACCTTGCCGCCGACCAACTGCTGCTGGAGCGTCGCCGCAGCGCACCGGATAAACAGGCGCCTGGCTTCAGACCTCGCGCGGCGGGCGTCCGACGTCCCGCTAGTCCGCGTTAATATATAGACCTTGGCCAAGCCCCGGAACGCGCGCCTATGGGCGTCGATCAAGGTGCGAGCGTCCTCCGGAGCTTCACGGACGCGGTCGAAACGGCGGTCCGTCTTTTCATTTTCGGCCATGGCAGCGGAGAGCGCGGGATCGTTCGTAATGACCATTACTCCAAAGGGCTAAATCCAATACGACAGCCTAACCCCCGGATAAGTTCGCTCGCAACGCCGGGCCTGCCGTTCCTGTGGTGGCGTGTCAGTTCAGGAACACTCGGCGCTGTCCGTCAAAATCTTGCCGCGCTGTCGCGGGATGGACGGTTCCATGTTGATGCGTAACCCCTTCGTCTCCCCTTCCCTGCCGGTGCTGCGGACAACACCGCCGGCGGGTGAGCTGTGGTCCCATGAGCTGAAGTTCGACGGCTTCCGGGTGCAGCTCCACAAACGCGGCCGCGAGGCGGTGATCTATTCGCGTAACGGGCATGACCTCACCTCAAGATATCCCCTCATCCATCAGATGTTGCTCAACTTGCCCCGCAGGTCTCTGGTGATTGATGCAGAGCTGGTGGCATGCGCAGCCAACGGCACGCCGGACTTCGTGGGCCTGGTCAAGCGCAACAACCCGGACATTTGCGTCTGGGCCTTCGACCTCTTGGATATCAACGGCGAGTCCATTCGCGCGCGACCGCTATTGGCGCGTCGTCGGCGCCTGGAATCTTTGGTCGCTGCGGCGGCGTCTTGCAGGTTGCGCTTCTCCGAAAGCTTTGTGGATGGTGCGCGGCTCTTGGCAGTTGCGGAGAACAGTGGTCTGGAAGGCATTGTCTCCAAACGTGCTGACCAAGCTTACCGGCCAGGGAAAAACCCGCAGTGGGTAAAGGTCAAAACACAAACGTGGAGAACGGCCAACCGCTGGCGAAAGGACCTCTTCGCCCGTGACTGAATACTCCGTCCGCCTGATGCCGGGCCGCACAACGTGCAACCTGGAATACCGCTGCCGACGCTGCGGGGTCATGGTCGTCGGCGTGAGCTTGAGAGCCGGGTGGTTCGCCACCACCGTATCTTGGCGCGGCGGCAGCTTTGACGAGGCGGTTGAGCAGTGCCCCGCCGGTGCGTTCGAAACAAGTGCCGGTGACGTCTGCGGAGATTGAGCGTGCAGGCTGGACTGCTCGTAGTTTACTCCATCACCGTGAGACAACCTCGCCCGGATAGACACCCCAAAGCAGGTGCTGGGGCAGATGGCCTTCGTACCTGCCAAATCTCACGATGCAGCTGTTGCCGTCGCAGCTTCGCAATGTTCCGACATTGCCGGCTTCGACCAGTGCGACGAGACGGGTTCCGGTAACGCTGGCCGTTAATTCGTAAGTTGGCTTGGTGGCGCGGTCAGTCAAAGGCAGGGTCAGGGCGTTCCGGCGACCGGTAAGAATGGATGCAGGTATCCAGCCTTCTACACCGTCGGCATGACGCACCAGGCGCCAACCATTGACCTCTCCAATCACTTCGAGAGGAACACCTTCCCGCTGCAGGGTCCAGGTCGCATCGGATGATGCAGACGGGCGCTCATGCAGCGTGATCGTTTTGGTAGAAGCGCTGTCGAAGTACGGCTTGGTCGCTTTTGTGTTGTCTACGCGCATGGCCGCAGCTGATGAAGCAACGAGAAGAAGGGCCGCGACGAGGATGAGGGGTTTCATAGAGGCTCCGCAACTTTCATTGTTCGAGAGTTCTCTAGGCTAACGGTGGTGTAAGCGTGGCTGCGCTTGCTCTTGCGTCGCCCTGCAGGCGCCATTACAAGGCCTCACGCGACAGATGGGAGTACTCTGCATGGCACTCCGTGATACCGCTTACGACGGCAGACTTGCCAAGCTGCCTCGAGATCCCGAAGCCCAGCACAACTACTTCGAGCTTGTGCAGATATGGGAAAGTCTGGAATCCGGTGGCGACCTGACCCAGGACGGTCTTGACGCCATGATCCTCAAAGCCAAGCCATTTATGAATTCGCGCGAGCAGGCGTTTTTTAGCGAACCGCTGCCTTCTGACCTCGTTGGCTACCCGATATTGCTTCAGTCAAAGGTAACCGGCCGCTTGTCCAAGATCTTGTTGGATCGCCACGGATATAAGGTTCCCCGCGACGGCGGTGGTCTTGGCACAAGCGAGGGATAGATATCCCGACCTCAGCATCTCACCAACCAAGATGAGTGTTGCTCGCTATCCCGAATCGCACCAGACCGTTGTTATGAACCAAGGCGTTTGCCAGGACTGCGTCGGAAGCTCTGCCTTGTGCACCGGTTGCGCCGCTCCTGCCGAGTGGTGCGACTGTCCAGCCGACGAGCTACAACCGCTGCGCCATTCCTGCCCCACGTGCGGGGTCGACTAGGGTTATCCACAGGTCTTTGACAGGCCAATCGCGCGAAGCAATTTATAATTGCGCTTCCAACCGATTCTCCTGTGCTCGCGTACTGACCGGAACCCGTTCATGCGCAAAAAGATCACGCACGTCCCGCAAAGCATGGTCCGCGTTGACCATCACCAAGGCGTCCTCCCCCTTACGATCGAACGAGAACGCGACGTCGGTGGCGTCGGAATGGGCGTGCTTTCCGATGGCACACCCTTCCTGACGCAGCGCGGCCTCGCCAAGCTCTGCGGGGTCCAGAACGCCCACATCGGCACCATCAGTTCAGATTGGGCCGCCCCGCACGTCAAACCGCGCATCTTGACGATCAAGCGGCTGATGAGTGAGTCCGGAACCGAAATGGCGGCTGCCCACATCAACATCACCCATCAGGGACGGACCGTTTACGCCTACCCTGACACGGTCTGCCTCGCGGTCCTGGAATATTACGCTTACGAAGCCGGAGCCCAGCTCCAGCCCGAAGCACTCAGAAATTTCCGTAAGCTGGCCGCCCGTTCGCTCCGCGAAATGATCTACCTCGAGGTCGGCTATAAGCCAGAGCCTTACGTGCCGATGGCCTGGCAGCAATTCCATGATCGGGTGACGATACTCCACGACGCGGTGCCACCGGGATACTTCTCCGTCTTCAAGGAGCTCGCCGACCTTATCGTCACGCTCATCCGCGAGGGCGCGGCCTTTGGGCCGGAGTTTGTGCCGGACATCAGCGTCGGCCAGCACTGGGGGACGCATTGGCAAGCCGTGGCAGGCGACATGGCATATGGCCAACGTATCCGCTATCCGCACAGCTACCCGGATTATTTTCCGCAGGCGGTCACGAACCCGCAGCCGGCCCACTGTTACCCGGATGCGGCGCTGGGCGAATACCGGCGCTGGATGCGGGAGGTCTATCTGGTCGAAAAACTGCCTTCTTATCTCAAGAGTGCGGAAAAGCGCGGAACACTTCCTGCAGCATTTACGGAAGCCGCCATCCGCGCAGTGGCGGCACGACCATCGAAGCAACTGGGCTGATTGTGCAGGCTTCTCCAGGCGTTCGGCCCTAGCAGCTTCGCGACCACGTGTGAAGGATAGACGTTTTGGCAGGGCAGTTTTTGTCTTGAAGTAACCTTTTGGGCGGCTGGAAGCTCGAGGAGATCCTCCGGGCTGGCGGCACGATTGTAAACCCTTCTTCGGCACGCTTCCGAATGTTGACATCGAGAAGGTGCTCTTCGGCAAGTTCGATATGAGAGGCTCTGCGGCAGTGCGCGCAATGGCCGTGGACAATCCGGCGGCACTTGCAAGCGCTGTTCGAATATCTTGTCGACCAGAAGCTACGTACGCCCAATGAAGGCGCCAAGACCAAATTCATCGTCAGCGACCATCCGTGACGGAAACCCTTCTGGTCCCAGTTTGGCACGATGATCGAGTGGTTCATACATGATCGAGCAGTACTATGGGACCCGGCCGTCTGGCGAAGGCTCTGTAAGATGACTAAATTCTGCGGTTATGCGTCCTCTGTCGAGATGGCTAATGAGCTTGCCATCCTGAGGCGGCACTGCGAACAGTCTTCCACAGGCCGCCTAGTTTCCTCTCCGTCGGTACGCGATCGCACTCGCCAAAGCGGCGTTGGTTAAATGACGTACGATAATCAAACCAGTCATGCTTCGAAAAAAGCAGGGTCACGGCCGGGCGGCAATTGCCTAAGGCAAATGGATAAGGTCAGGAATCCAACCTGCATCCTGAGCCAATCCGATCATGTCGAAACCCGGGATTGCGATTAGAAAATAACAGGACTCGATGAAGGTGCGCTGTACGACGCGCATATGAATAGTCAGTTGAGGCACGCTTTGATAGGCCGAGAAATTTGGAATAAAGCGCGGTGTACGGCGCTTGTAGTCTTCATAGGCACAGCCAAACTTCTGCGACAGAAAGCTCTCTTCCTTATGTACAACGACTGCGAATACCGCTCCCGTTACGACAGCGCTTAATGCCGTCACCAGCAAGGAGCTGGTCTGCGCGCCTATGCCCGCTGCCCCAATAACCGTGAATACGTACAGCGGGTTTCGCACAAGCGAGTACGGGCCCGTTTGAACAATCGCTGACTTCTTTAGGCCCCCGATGTGAAGGGCGCACCACGTACGGCCAAAAATAGCGGCGAAGATGAGAAATATACCGGCATGTTCTATCTGGGCATGAAACAGAGGGTAGCTGTGAAGCCAAACAGCACAAACGAACGGCAGGAAGAATGCCGCACCCAGTATCAACGCAGCCAGCAGGATGCGACGCTTGAGTTGGACCCGGCGAAGCGGCTCCGGCGGCTGGGAATAAGCGAGCGTCATGGTTTTGGTCACAGACAATACCGGTCTTTTCGACAGACGGCACAAAGGGGTAGGAGGAGGTCATTCAACTGGGGAGCAACATGACCTCCTCCCCGCAGCGATCACTTCTTGTCGTGATCGTGCTTGCCGTCGCTATGCTTTTCGCCGGCATGCGTGGAGGCCTCGAACTTTGCTCCTTCAATTTTCGAGCATTCGTCCTTGGTCAATTCTTTATGGCCCTGCTTTTCACAGGCAGCGTCGCCTTTACAAACGTTCGCGCCGGAGCAATGTCCGTGCTCTTCGCCGGCGAACGCTGGAACGGTCGCCACACTTATGATTGCCATTGCGGCGAGGCGGATGATGGTCTGCATGTTAGTCTCCTTGAGATAGCGTCAGACTGAATTGTTGGTTGTTCGCTTGCGTCAGTAGTACTTGCCGCCAAGGCGGTGAATACCGCCTCGGTTGGGCCAGCCCGGGTCGCGACGAGTGGATGAGGTCATCGCAGCCTTGCTGCGAAGATGCCTGAGCGCCGTCTCGTGAAGGCCGAACTCGTCGAATATTCCCCGAACGGGGGAGTCCATGAGGCTCAGTGCAAATGCGTTGCAAGCCTCGAGCATGGCCCTCACAAAGGAGCGGTCTAAATGCGCAAGACCATTAGCCGATGCGCCGCCATGCGCGGATCCGCTCGCATTCGACCGGCGTCAAAAACTTGCGCGGCGAAGCCAGGGGTGGGCTCCGCAACCGGGAGCTCGAGGAAAGTAGACCTAGCGAGCGCAGGCACAACACTAAATTGCAGCGCTGTGTTTGGCGTCGGCGCTATCTGCATGAGTGCGGTGTCGTTGCACGCTTCATTCTCGACAAGCGCTGTGACGCTACGATCATCGAAATGGGCAGCGGAGACAGCGTCGCCATGAGGATGACTTACGTGATTTCCGCCGTGAGAGACACCATCAATCACGAATTCCAATGCGTGATGCTGTCCCATCGACGTCTTGCAGTACTTGACCGGAATAGCAGCAAGCACCATCGCGGGCGCAGCAGCAATGATCAGCAAAATCAGGAAAGCTCTTCGTAGGAAGCTCATGGGACCGGAAGGACGCCGTTGTTATTTTTGTGCCTTTGCAGAACGTTACGAACTTGTCCTAGCATTTTGTCGTTTGTTTGACACCGGCCCACTGCGGCAGGGACAGACTGGTGCAATAACTAGAGTGCCGGCGCTGTGCGATCGACCCGCTGATCTTAAGCCGCAACGCATAGCAGCGCATCAGCGCTCTTTCGCTAAACCCCGAAACTCTCCATTTTCGCGCCCTTTTTTAGGGCGGCAACCAGCCATAGGGGTTTTCGCCCCCTCCCCACCCAGGTCTCTGCTGCGTTCTTCGGATTGCGAAACTTTACAGCGGCCTTGGTTGATTTCCGACGGGAGCCAAACAGATCCTCAAGGGAAAATCCGCTTTCTCCGGCAAGCTCCGCCATGTGCTCTTTTAGGTCTCTGGCGTCTTGGGCTTTACGCGCAGCGATCGCCGTCGCTATGTCGGAATGCAGGCTGATGAGCTGCTTGTAACTGAGGGCGTCGATGTTGATGCGGGCGATACCTAGTTTTCCATTTGTTACACGGCTCTCCTAGCGGCGAGGTGCTTCAAGGCACGTCTTAGCGCTGTTCGTCCGACTCCGCGACCTCATCCTCCGCCTGCTCAACACCGTCTTGGCCCTGCTCCTCTTTCTCGACATCAAGTCGGTCCGGCTCCCGCTTCTGATTTTCATCGAGCATGGGGCTTTTCTTGTCGTCTTCCATTCTGCACGTCCTTTGTTAGCAATGGTTGGAATCAAAAGCCACCGAATCGCCAGCTGGCAATTCGATGGCTCAAGGTGATCCAGAAGGAGAGTGCGTACTCTCATCAATACAATTCGAGTGAAGCGAGATCGTTCCGCCCCGTGTCGCGCGTTTTGAGGCATTTCGCGAGAGCGACAGGCATCGATCCATAGCAATTCATCCGAAAGAGATTCACAGGCCGTTCCGCAGCTCCTCAAGCTGTTTCACGGTTAGGGATTGACCATCGAGGTTATAAACGCGGGTCTGTTGTGCCTGAAAAGGGCTGTTGCCCTCCAAGATGGCGAGCGCGTGTTGGACTGACGTCGCGATCTCAAGCTGCGTACGCTCGTTGAGCTTGACGACCACTGTGCAGGTGCGGGGGGCGTTGGTATCTCGACACATGACGATTGGCAGAGCAGCGGGCGCTCCACCTCCCTTAAACAGCCGGTTTTGGCTTGGTGGAGTGCGTGCGGGCTGGTCCGGTGATCGCCGGCCGCCTCGCAACAAGACAATGCTCCATGAGCCGCGAACCGCATGCTCAAGCAAGATCCTGCCCGGCATCCATGCTGGGATGCCTGAGCTGCCCTAAAGGTTCAACACGATAGTGGCATGGGCGACCAGCCGGGGGTCCCCTCGTGGAGACCGCGGCACGACGCCAATCGTCCCGACCTTCAGATATCCGGCCACCACCTCGGCGTTGATCAAAGATAAAAGGAAATCGGGTGACACGGCGCCGCTCGCCGTGATGCGACCGCAAACGACAATCGGCCTGTCTTGGCACGCAAGACCATCGTACAGTAAAATCGATAAATCATTCGGATTAGCGTGCTTCGCTCTAACGCTGCTCGCGTCGTGTTGGTGATGTTCAAGAACGTTGAAAACGGACTCGACTTGGCTATGGCCATCCTGGGCGATACATACCGATAGGGCACCGGCCGCGATGGATGCCGGCAGAAACGCAAGCAATGCGATAAAGCTTATGATCCGCCGCAACGCTGACATTTCGGGGTTCGGCTCCTGCCATGTCCACACTTTTAACAATGCGCGTTATATCCACCAACGTCAATGATTGCGGGCCATCCGGCGGCGATGTGCATTCACGAAGGAAATTCTCATTCTTTGTGCTAAACTTTGAACTCGTTGTCGGCCGTGTGATTGACGAAGTGGCCGACTTACTCCAGCTTTGGCCTACTATTGCGACGTGACCTGTTGGATCCAATGCTCAAGGGTTTGAAAAAGACGCTGTGTGCAGCGCTGAGCGGCCTCCTGGTCCATGCGGCGCTATTATCGTCTTTGGCGGTGGACTGGTGTCCGGGTGCAACCACGGTTCACGTCGACTTTGCGTCGCCGGTTCACGACCACGTTGTCACGGACGTCGCGACTGCGCCCGCGACCGGGCCTGCCTTCTCAACACATCCTACGCCGGTCAAACAAAGTTGCGGCATCCATCATAGATTGACCTGTGAGACGACGCTTCAATCCGCTGCACCATGGGGCCTTATACCCGCGTCTGTCGCGTGGCAGTTGCCGGACGTCGATGTCGTGGTCGGAGTTTTTCCGCCGCCCACCCCGGTCGGATCGAGTTCCTTGCGGCATCTCCGCACGATCGTCCTCCTGATTTAGGCACTCTTCACATACCCGGCTTGCAGGGAGGCGGCGGCCCGCTCTCTGACGGGTCAGCCGTGCCGTCCGGCATTTCCCCGTAGAATGTGAGGTAGCGGGGTCGCGTGCTCGTACGCATGCGCGCTCGCGGTCAACCGTTTCATGTCCTCTTCGCTTCTCGCCGGCACACACCCGGCGATGAGCAGATGAGCCTGCACGACAGATCTAACAACCGGTAGCGTCTCGCCGGCTGCACGACGAATACGTTGAGACGCAAAGGTCTTTGAAAAATTGAACCGGAGGAAACATGTACAAACTAGCAGCACTTGCCGTCGCAGCCGTTGTCGCCGCAGCGGCGTTTTCAGGTCCCGCAGTCGCCAGAGAACGTAGCCATAGCGGGCAAAAGATGAAGCATGGCGGCGACAATTATCGCGGAGGCGACCGTCATCGTCGTCGGGGCGGCGTTGCCATCGGCATCGGCGAGAACGGCGTGTTCATCTCGAAGAAGCGCAAGCATCGCCGAAACCACTAACGTTCGGCTCTGGGCGGGAGGGTCGCAGCTTGCGACCCTCACTGCTCTCCTCCTGTGATTTGCGTCCGGACTCATTCCGATAGTGATGCTTTTTCAAGGCAGGACCGAGAAATGATCGACACATCCTCGTCAACTCAACAGTGGCACCGGGCCGTTTCTACGAGCGCCGTGCGTCCAACGCTCATCGGTCTGGTGCTCTTGGTCGTTTGGCTGGGCGGATTTGGGATATGGGCCGCCTTGGTTCCACTCGATGGCGCGGTCATGGCACCAGGAATATTCGTTGCTCATGGTGAAAACAAGCAGGTCCAGCACTTCGAAGGCGGGATCATTTCCAATATCCACGTTGTCGAAGGCCAGCCGGTGATTGCGGGACAATCCCTCGCGTTGCTTGATCAAACGTCCTCGCGCGCCAAACTTCGACAGCTCGTCTTGCGCAAGTATCGGCTCCTCATCATGCAAGCGCGCCTCGATGCCGAAGTAAGCGACCGGGAACATTTCTCCATGCCGCCTGCTTTGGCGAGCGTCGCGATTGACCCGGAAATCCGAGCGATGTTCGACCGGCAGCAAAACGAACTGCAGAGCCGACGCAACAAGGATGTGGCTGAGGAACAGGTCCTGCAGAAAGAAATTGCCGGCCTGCACGAGAACGTCACGGGGTACGAGTCGCAAGTGGAGTCGATCCGGCGGCGAATGGCGCTCTTTTCGGAAGAGTTGAAGAGCAAGGATGCCATGATGGAGCTGCGTCTTGCGCGGAAACCGGAGGTTCTGGCGCTACAGCGCTCTCAAGCCGGTCTGGAAGGCGATCTTGGAAACACGATTGGGAAGATAGGAGACAGCAAGCAAAAAATCGCCAGGGCGCAACAACAGATCGTTCAACAGCGCGCTGCTGGCGCGCAAGAGACGGTGGAGGAACTTCGAAAAACCGAGTCTGAGTTGGATGATGTCCAGGAACAGATCCGAACCGCCGAGGATGTGCTCGGCCGGACTGATATCCGCTCTCCTGTCGACGGCATTGTTGTGAAGATCCATCACCATACCCAAGGAGGTGTCGTTGCCCCTGGTGCCGTTCTCCTCGAAATACTGCCGACGGCAAGTGGGCTTATCATTGAGGCCCGGGTTGCGCCCAGTGACATCTCTCACGTGTCCACCGGGCAAGAGGCGATGGTGAGGTTGTCAACGGTAAATCGAAGGCTGACGCCGATGATAAAGGCCTCAGTGGTCTACCTCTCCGCCGATGCTGTTGCAGAAAGGTCGGTGGCGGATCGAGATCCCAAAGGCCGTGACAGCTTCGTCGTGAGAGTCGCGTTGGACGAGGGAGACGTCCGCGCAAAAGCATCGACCTTCCGTCCAACACCGGGAATGCCGGCTGAGGTTTATATTAAGACGGGGGAACGCACTTTCTTTGACTACATCACGAGGCCGTTGGCAGACACGTTCTCAAGGTCGTTTCGCGAGCAGTGAATGTTATGCCTCAAGGTTTGCCACCTGTGGGGTCGTGTCTTACCGGTGGAGGCGGCCGGGCATCTGATGGCGTCAGACCAAGCACTTCGCGGGCTATTCGTAAGAGCGTTTGGCGATCTTCCCGGTAGCAAGCGAGGGCGTTGCCTATCGTTTTGTTCGTAAGGTCCGGTAGCTTGGACCCTGCATTTTCGCCCCGATACCTGTCGTCTTGGCACGCGGCGAAACCGTGCATGAACGCATCAGCTCTGCCGGTCTCCACGGCCTTTAGAAGGGTTTCGCGCCCTTTGACGTCTGTAGGCGCGTCTTTCAGGCACCAGGTTATATCGTCGAGCAACATCTCGGGTCGACAGCCCGTTGGCCCCGCTGCAGCGTCACCCGTGACGCCCATGAGGATTATCACGAGGGAAAGCGCTCTCATTTGATTGCCTCTGATGTTTGGACGAACAGTCCTTGTCCGATCCCTCATCGGTCAGCCTCCGACGCTTGGCGGTCCGTGCGACAACCAGCGAAAATATCGAGGCCGCGTCGATACACGTCTGATTGGACGTCCATCAGACCCAGCATCGAATGAAAGACGTTGTCGTGGCTAAGGGGCTGCGACTTCTTTCGGGCCAGACAGTCGATTTCGATCCGCGACGATGCTTGAAGTTTGGGCGACAGCCAAAGGAGCATCGGGACTTTCTTTTGGACCTCGGGCGCTATCGCGTAAGGGAGGCCGTGGAGGTAGAGACCGTTCTCGCCCAGTGACTCGCCGTGGTCTGACACGAAAAACATCGCTGTGGCCGTCCCTGAGCGATCGACCGTCCTTAAGATGCTGACCAATTTCTCCAGCACGTGGTCGGTGTATCGAATGGTATTATCGTACGCGTTCAGGACCTGCTGCGCTGAGCACCGGCTGAACTGATTGCTCTCGCAGGACGGCGAAAAGGCCTCAAAGGATGCGGGGTAACGCTTGTAATAAAGCGGACCGTGACTTCCCATCATATGAAGCACGATGACGCCGTCGCCCGGCATGGCTGCGATCCTCTGGGGAAGGTCGGCAAGCAAGATCTCGTCGTGACCACCGAAGGGGGATCCTGCGTCGGCTTCGTCGTTAGAAAGGTCCTCGGTGGGCACGCGCGCGCAAACGCCTTTGCACCCCGATTGATTTTCTCGCCAGAGAACTGAGAGCCCAGCTCTCTGCAGAACGTCCAGCAGCCCCTCTTGTGTCGCTGCTAGGTCTGCTTCCTGCGCAGCCTGGCCGAGCCCAGAGAATATACACGGCAGCGAGACCGCCGTGGAGGTGCCGCAGGATTGAACATCCTGAAAGCTGATCAAGTCGCGAACGGTCGCCAGCTTCGGATTTGTCTCTCGTGGGTAGCCATTCAGCGAAAAATTAGCCGCGCGCGCCGTTTCCCCGATCACAAGAATGGTCACGGACTTGATGGGATGCGCAATTGGTGACCGCCGCGCGTCCCTTCCGAATGCCGCGACGGTCCTCGTCGAGCGCGCCGTGCGGCGCACGTTACGTTCAATTGCGGAGACGACGTTGAACGGGACCAACGCATGCCGGATCTCGTGGTGGGCCCTGAAGACGGATAAAAAATTCATCGAGAACAGGAACACGGCACCGCAGAGAAGCACCACGCTCACGAGTGAGGAGACCGCGTTTGCCTTGAGTGCAGCGGACGGGCGGTCCCACCGAATGGGAAGCGCCAAAATGGCGAGCGACGGACCGATGCCGAAAACGAGCAGGGAGAACGCGAGCTTCCAACTCAGGAGATCCCCAATCTCTCTGACGTCGGTCTCGACGACGTTGCGCATCATTGCGCTGTCGAATAGCAGGCCATATTCCGTCATAAAGTAGCTGACGGTGGCGCTGACCAGGACCAGGATGACGATAACCGGTTTGAACAGCCGAGGCACGCAGATCAAGGTCAAAGCCGAATTGTAAATCGCAGCGATTGCAATCAGGACAGCCACAAGAAAGAGCCAGTCGAAGGCGGATGCCGGCGACACAACCGCGTATACGCGCCGCCAAAACGGGATGTTGAGGATCGTGGCGATATACAAGGCCACAATCAGTGCCGCGACCCAAGCTGGCACTGGACGCCGGTCCCTGCCCAGTCGTCTTCTGACATGGGCCGTAGCCCTCGGCATGGTCATACCGACTCGCATCCGTGGCGTCGGACGTCGCGGTGATCACCGGACGTCACACCCCGTGGCGGCAGCGGCGGGCACGACGAGGGATGGAGCTCAATGGTCCCATCCATCTTCGGTGAGAAACTTCGATAGGTGAATTCTTCTTCGTGCCACTCGCCGTTGGCATTTCTATGGGCGACCGTGCCGTCTATTTCGTACCATTGAGCCGTGGCATCGAAGTCAATCCGATACTTAAGGCCTCTCTTAAGAGTAAACGTGCAGGTTTGGAAACCGGCTAAATCCTTCGCGTTTAGCTTGCCGGTTATCCAAACCTCGCTTTGCGTGGAGCATATCTTCACGACGAGATCGGCGTGAAGGTCTGACGCGGAGCCTCTTGCCGCGTTTTCGCACTCAACCTCGGCGACGATCGTCGATGTTGCCCCGTCGAAGCGTTTGGTGAGAAGGCAACGTTTGACGACAACGTGCGAAGGCTGGCCTGTCCTGTCCTCAGGGCGATCGAAGCGGTTGGCGGCAACAATTTCGACCAGCCGACTAAATGAGAACCAGGTCACGATCCCCAACCCGGCCATGCCGGCGATCGCGAGTGCGGCCAGCCAGAATGGCGTCGGCATAAGCGCGGCCAGACTGAGGGCGACCAGAAGCATCCAAGGCATGGTGATGCGGTTGCTCACGAGATTTGTTCCATCGTCATGACGCCTGCTCTGGTCCGTCGCGAGAGCGGAACGTCTATAGGAAGCTGACGAGCGAAGCCGAATGTCACCAAGGCTT
Organism: Hyphomicrobiaceae bacterium; assembly: GCA_965279065.1. GTDB lineage: Bacteria > Pseudomonadota > Alphaproteobacteria > Rhizobiales > Hyphomicrobiaceae > JAKAXS01. The sequence goes on along the minus strand of OZ257134.1, from coordinate 2,412,152 downwards.
TGCCTTGGTGACATCGCTCAGCGCGCTTGAAAAGAGGGGGTTGTGGGTCCTTCAAGTCGCGACCAAAGGCTTACTTCTTGTCGTGCCCGTGTTTGCCGTCCTTATGATCCTCGCCCTCATGCTTTGAAGCTTCGAACTTGGATCCGGAGATTTTCGAGCATTCGTCCTTTGAGAGATCCTTGTAACCCTGCTTTTCACAAGCCGCGTCGCCTTTGCAGACGGCTGCGCCGGAACAATGCCCATGCTCCTCGCCGGCAATCGCGGTAGCGGCTCCTGAAACGGTGGCCACGGCGAAAATGGCGGCATAGACGAAGTGCGCTGTACGAGAGGTCATTTTCTTCTCCTTTGAGTCCTGTTGACGTGATGGTGGTTTTAAATTGGGCGGCCATAGATCGGTCGGCCGCTATCGTCGCCTCAACGCAGAAGTGCGTTGAAGTCGCGATTCGTTTGTCTGAAAGCACGTTTCAGATAGAAGGTGATTGCGTGAATCCGCGCGTCGCCAACGAAGGCACTACCCTGAACGCAGAGAGGCGGAATCGACGCGCTTTAGACCCGCGCTATGGGTGGGCGGAACAGGTTTTGACCTGCCACCGAGCTGTACGTTGCGGAGAGCACGACAAAGTCGCTGCCGCCAACGACAGGAATGTGGGATGCCAGGCCAAAGCTCGAAAAATAGAGTTTGCCGCCGAATTCTATGCAAAACAGGCAGTTCGCGCTGGCGACACTATGGTTCGGGATCTTCCCGTGTTCATGGTCACCGTGGCTCGATTGCTCAACGGTGGTGGTGCCGACGTCCTCGAACGGGGCGGCATGCGAATGTACCAAGCCGAGGCAGAGGCTAAGCATGATCGCAAGGGCAACCACCCTCGACCAAGTTTTTCCCCGTAGCAGCGACATTGACACGTCAAACCCCATGCTGTGGTTCAGTGCGCAGAAACTATGAAGGCGCACGCAATAGGTCAATCATCTTCTTTGCAGTCAGCCCCAGCGTTTTGCAGACGACTGAGGCGTAAATTTGCCCATGGCATCAAATTCCATCCGCGGAAATCACCGTGTGTGAGAACCGCCAACCACTACGTATCAGAAATTCGAAAGATTCGATTCGGCTAATTGTGATCCAAGTTTGTCGTGCTAGACTTCCCTCTTCGCACGATCGGACAGATCGCAATGAAGATATGGCGCCTCGCTGTTCATCTGACTGTCTTGATGGCCCTTGCGCCCATCTTGGCGCTGGCGCCGGCCTATCGGCACTGCCTCGGTCCGAACGGACATAATTCGATTGAGCTCGTGGATGCCGGACACCATAGCGCCGAGCGCCTGTCGCGCACGAGCAGTCTGACACTTCAGGATGGGCTGCCAGAGTGCGATGACATCCCCCTGGTGTCGGCCGCCAACGAGGCGCAAAGGGCCGACGACTTACGTGGGCCTACCGTAAGCGATCTTCCCACGGTTCTCGCGTGCGCTCTTCCCCGCGCAAGCGTCTTGCCCTGGATGCGCGTCGAAGCTCATGAAGCTCCGTCGCCTCAGCACGCCGATCCTCAGCTCAGGACGCTGAAAACTGTTGTGCTCCGCATTTAGGATCGCATGACCCCGCAACGCCGGGCCGTACTCCACTCTTTTTAGAACGTTGGCATTGGCTTCGCGATTAAGCGCGAGCTCGTATGCCCGTGGTCGCAGCCTTTGGTAGCCGACCCGTGGAGCCTGTATCGACACCAAAACACAATCGACGACGTCTCAGAAACCTAACTGAAACAGCAGTCATAATCGGGAGGTTCTAGTGAACAGTATTTCCAGCAGTCTCTGCGCGATCGGTCTTCTTTTAGCTGCAGCCGCATCTGCATCGGCCGCGCCGGTCGTGGCCCCATCCGCCACAACGTGGGAAAGCGCCACGACGGTGGTCCAGATCGGTCACCGCCATCACCGCTCGCGCCATCACCACGGCCGGCGCCACCATGGTCGGCGCCATCATCGCCGGCATTTTTCTTTCTACGGCTTTGGCTACGGCTTCGGCTACGGCCGTCACGGCGGACACCATGGCGGGCACCATGGAGGACATCATGGCGGTCACCATGGGGGCGGCCATCACGGACACCACTAAGACCAACGAAAAGCTGGCCCGCAGTCGTGGGCCAGCTCCACGTTAACAAGCTACGTGTTGATCACGCGGGACACAGGAGAGACTGCAGATGGGCCGACCATTGCGCTCGATCACGATTGTTGGAGGCGGTACGGCTGGCTGGCTCACCGCAGCCTTTCTCAATCGGTACTGCAAGCCCAAGGATGGCAAACATCAACTTTCAATTACGCTGATCGAGTCGCCCACGATCCCAATCGTCGGCGTGGGCGAGGCGAGCCTTCCGGGCATGGTTGTGCTCCTCAATCAACTCGGCGTGTCCGAGTCCGAGTTTTTCAAATTCACGGATGCCACTTACAAAGTGGCAGCCCAGTTCATCAACTGGAACCACGACGATAAGGGGCAACCCACCGAGTTTCTCAATGTGCTTAATGGCCCCAACGCGATCGATGGGCGGTCGCTCGCGGACTACTTCGTCACTTTCGATGCGTCGAGGGCGTCGCCTACCGCAGGCATGGCTTACGTCAACGCATTCTCGCCAGCGGTGGATATTGTTCGCGGCAACCTTGCGCCGCGACGACCCGGCGATCCGGATTTCAGTGCGGAGCTTGGCTACACCTACCATTTCGATGCCACGAAGCTCGCGACGTTCCTACGCGACATCGCGACTCGTCGGGGCGTGACCCACATTCTCGATGACGTCGAGGAGGTCAATCTCGACGATCGGGGGTTTGTTAAAACTCTGAAGTTACAACGCGAGGGCGAGCATGACGTTGATCTCGTGGTCGACTGCACCGGCTTTCGTGGTTCGATTCTGCAGAAGGCTTTAGGCGAACCGTTCGAGCCCTACAGCGACCATCTCCTGAATGATCGTGCTGCCGTCATCCAGATCCCTCACAAGGATCCACGGGTTCTTGCGCCCACAACCCGCGCAACCGGATTCTCGTCGGGCTGGAACTTCAACATTCCGCTGACCAGCCGCGTCGGGACAGGCTACGTCTTCTCCAGCCACTTCATTTCAGACGAGAAGGCGGTGGAAGAGCTGCTGGCCTTCTACGGCGAGCAGGCCAAGGGATGCGAGCCACGTGTCATACCCATGCGAACCGGCCGGGTGCGTAACGCGTGGGTCAAGAACTGTGTCGCACTGGGGCTTGCCAGCGGTTTCATAGAGCCTCTGGAAGCCACAGCAATCTTCATGTCGGATCTGGGTGCGCGGTGGCTCGCCCACTATTTGCCAACCCGCGATTTTGAGCCTGAGCTTGCTGTCGCCTACAATCGACAGATCAAACGCCTCTACGAAGAGGTGCGTGATCTGGTGCAATTGCACTACCGCCTCAACAATCGGCAAGACACGCCGTATTGGATCGCGGCCCGCGAGGAGGTCAAGCTTTCGGACCGTCTCCAGGAAAACCTCAGACTTTGGCGTTACACGACGCCTGAAGTACTCGACTTGGAGAGCTCATTCCTTTTCAGCAGCCCGGTCTACACGTTGGTGCTGATCGCGAAGGGTTTCTACAAGGACGCCCACCTTGTCAAAGCCAGCTCTCTCAACCGCTCGACCTATGAACGGTATCGCAACGCCGTGCGAGAAGGCCGGCCGAAGCAGCTGAGGGGGCTTATTGGCCAGGCTGACTTCCTTCGAAGTGAGCTTGAAAAGCCAGTAGGGGCTAGGACGACGCCCCTTTCCCTACCCGGTTTGGGCGCCACCAACACGAAAATCCAGCTTCCGCCGATTGCGCTGAATCCAAGTGGACGGAGGTGAGAGATGCCAGCCCGCGGACGTCGTCCTAATAACCGAAGCCTCGGAGCGCTCTGATGACGCCAGCCCAATTGAGCATCGCGTTCTTTCTTCAGATGGCGGTGATCATCGCGACATGCCGGGCGGTCGGATGGGTGGTGAGGCGCTTTTTCGGCCAGCCGCAGGTGGTTGGCGAAATGATTGCAGGCGTACTGCTCGGGCCGTCCCTCTTCGGCTTATTCATGCCCGATCTCCAGGCCTCCCTCTTTCCGAAAGAGTCGAAGGCAATTTTGTTCGTCGGCGCACAGTTTGGCGTTGGGCTCTACATGTTTCTGGTTGGCTTGGGATTTCAGAAGGAGCACTTCAGGCAGAACGCCGGCAGCGCCGCCGCCGTCTCGCTTTCCGGTATGGCCGCTCCATTTTTGGTCGCAGCACTTTTGGCGCCCTGGCTTTTGACTCACGGTCTCTTCGGTGCGGGCATCAACCAGATGCAGGCCTGGCTCTTTATGGGAGCTGCGATCTCGATCACGGCGTTTCCGATGCTAGCTCGGATTATTCATGAACGGGGCTTGAGCGGCACGCCCTTAGGATCCTTGTCATTGTCCGCCGGCGCGATCGATGACGCCGGTGCTTGGTGCGTGCTCGCGGTCGTGCTCGCGACATTTGGCGATGGGTCGGGGGTGGCGATCAAGGCGATCGGCGGCGCGGTCCTTTTCGTCGCGTTCATGCTTACGCTCGGCCAACGACTGCTTGCGCCTTTAGGGCGCTGGGCCGAAAGCCAAGGTAAGGTGTCCAGCAATCTGCTTGGCATTGTGCTGATCCTGTTCATGCTCAGCGCCTTCACCATGGATGCCATCGGCATCCACGCGGTTTTCGGAGGCTTTATCCTGGGCGCGGTCATGCCGAGAGGGCTGCTGAGCTCCGAGCTCAAGCGTCAGTTGGAGCCGTTTGCCGTCGTGGTGCTGTTGCCGATGTTCTTCACCTTCTCGGGGATGAACACCCAGCTCAGCATCGTCAACAACGGCAGTTTGATAGCGATAACCCTTGCGATCCTTGGGGCCTCTATAGCGGCGAAGGGCTTGGCATGTTGGGCCGCCGCACGACTCACCGGCCAGGATAACGCGACGGCCATGGGCATCGGCGCGCTGATGAACGCGCGCGGCCTGATGGAACTGATCATCATCAATATCGGCCTTCAGCGCGGCATCATCGGACCCGCGCTGTTCTCAATGTTGGTGTTAATGGCCATCGTCACCACGTTAATGGCTGCGCCGTTATTTGAACTCGCGTATGGGCGCAAGGCGCGCCAGCGCGGCGAGCTCGGTTCATTGGACAGCTTTGAAGATGCCGAGCGCGCGCCGGGCAGTGAAAGCAGTCTCCGACAACTGCCCACATGATCGTGGGATGGATCTCTCTTCGCGGTGATCGTTGATGGTTACCGTTAAGTCATGACAACAATGCCGCAAGCAAAACCGGGCGGCTTGGCTTGACACCGCCATTATTGGGAATGATGTTGCCGCTCACCAATGGAACGCAAACGATCAGCACCGGTCTCCCAACATGTCGAAACGGCGTCGAGCCGTTCCGGCGTGACACGCCGTTTTTGGCGTGCGCAGTTGTGTGCTGTTTTGGCCGTATGGTTCATCATCCTCAGTGGGCCCGTTTCGATCGCGCATGCCGCATTGCAGGGCCCTGTCGGTAGTTCCGAACTCATTGTGGCACTGAAGGATAACGGTGCCCAAGACCGGCAGCACGCGCCAGGACATGAAAGCCCGGCGCAACATTGTGCGGTTTGCCAGCTCTCGCAAGCCCTGCCCGCCCGTCCGGCGGCTGCTCCTGTAAAGCAGGTTTTCACCGACGTGACGTATATTGCGTGCAAGGCCGTAGACGCGGCAAAATTTGCGCCCCCTCCTCTGCGTAAGCCTCCTCGGGTTTAGCAGCGGCCGCGTGCGCGCTCGCACGCCCCTCCTCCCTCTCACGTGATGAATGAACCTGGTTGCCTGCTGGCTCCCAGAGATGTGGATATATGTCATGAACCGATTAGTTGGCATCGGGGCGCTAAGCCTTGCTGTATTCGGCGGACTCACGTTCGTCTACTCCCCAACCGCTATCCCCGCTTTTTCTGAGTTTCTCGGGCTCAAGAGCGAGGCAGCACCTCCGCCGCAGGCCGATCCCCATGATGAGGATGGTCACGCGCATGAAAGCGCAGAAAAAGAAAAGGCCGAGCCTGAAGGTAAGATCAAGATCTCGGACGAGCGCGTCGGCGCCGCGAAGATCGGGCTCAGTACGGCGGGCCCAGGCATCCTCAGCCGCAGGCTTTCCGTTCCGGGGACAGTAACGCCAGACAGGAATCGCGTGGGCCGCGTTGCCGCGAAGGTTATCGGAACCGTGGCAGAACTCAAAAAGAGGCTGGGCGATCCCGTAACGGCAGGAGAAGTTGTCGCGATCCTCGACAGCCGTGAAGTTGCCGACGCCAAAAGCGAGTTCATTGGCGCCATGGTCAACTTCAACCTGCAAGACACCCTTTACCAAAGGGAGAAAACGCTCTGGGAGAAGAAGATTTCAGCGGAGCAGAGGCTGCTGCGCGCACAAGCCACGCATCAGGAGGCGCAGGTTCGACGGAACCTGTCGCGGCAGAAGTTGTCGGCGCTTGGCGTCAGCGAGAAGGACATCGCTGAACTCTCTCCCACGGGAACGGCGACCAGCGGTCTGGAGCGCTATGAAATCACCGCGCCCCTCAACGGGCGCGTTGTCGAGCAGCTGGTCGATTTGGGAACGCCGGTCGGAGGGGAGGGTCAAGCCAAGGAGCTTTACGCGATTGCCGACCTGTCGAGCGTTTGGGTGGAGCTCACGGTCTCCACGGCTGATCTTCCTCAGATCAAGGAAGGGCAGCGGGTCACGATCTCGTCGACCGGCACCGCGGAGCGGTCCCAAGGGACAATCAGCTTTACCAGCCCCATCCTTAATGAAGAAACCCGTTCGGCCCGCGTCATCGCTTCAGTCGAAAATAGCGATCTGTTGTGGCGCCCGGGTTCGTTTGTGGTGGCCGACATCGCCGTAGAGGAGACGACCGCTCTAATCCAAGTGCCGAAGTCCGCCCTGCAAAATATCGAAGGCGCGCAGACATTGTTTATCCGAACGCCCGAGGGGTTCGACGCGCGGCAAGTCACGGTCGGCGGCGACGACGGCCAGTCGGTTGAGATTACCTCGGGGCTCAGCGGAGGCGAGACCATCGCGTCCGTGAACACCTTTCTTTTGAAGGCTGAGCTCGGCAAGTCCGAAGCCGGCCATTCACATTAGGGAGGGCCGATCCAATGATTGCTCGTTTGCTCGCATTCTCAGTTCACCAGCGGTGGCTGGTTGTTCTGCTGACTTTCGCAGCCGCCGCGTACGGCATGTGGTCTCTTAATAAGCTCCCGATCGACGCGGTGCCTGACATCACCAACAATCAGGTGCAGATCAATACACTCGCGCCGGCGCTGTCGCCGACCGACGTCGAGAAACAAGTCACATTTCCCATCGAAACGGCCCTGGCTGGCATCTCGGGCCTCGAATATACTCGTTCCCTCTCGCGCAACGGATTCTCTCAGGTCACGGCCGTCTTCTCCGAGAAGACCGAGATCTATTTCGCTCGGCAACAAGTCGGCGAACGGCTTCGCGAAGCCGAGAGAACCCTCCCCGAAGACGTTAAGCCTCGTCTCGGTCCCATCTCGACCGGCCTCGGCGAGATCTACATGTGGACGGTGCAATACAAAGCTCGCGACGGCGAGGCGCCTGCCAGAGACGGCGAACCCGGTCCTCAGGCCGACGGCAGCTATGTGACCCCAGAGGGACAACGGTTGTCGACCGACGTCGAGTTGGCCTCATACCTTCGGACAGTCCAGGACTGGATCATCAAGCCACAAATGGCCAACGTTCCAGGCGTTGCAGGGATCGACGTCATCGGCGGATTCGAAAAGCAGTATTTGGTTCAGCCCGATCCTGCCAAGCTTTCCGCGCTTAACATATCTTTCGCCGACATCGGCCAGGCGTTGCAACAGAACAACGTGAACCGGGGCGCTGGATATCTTGACCGTAACGGAGAGGGATTTGTTGTCAGAAGCGCAGGGCGTCTGCAGACCACGTCGGAGATCTCGAACGTCGTCGTAACGACCCGTAACGGATCTCCCGTCAGGATAAAGGACATTGCCGAGGTCGGTATCGGTCGAGAGATGAGGACCGGCAGTGCCAGCGAAAATGGCAAGGAAGTGGTGGTGGGCACCGCCATGATGTTGATCGGCGGTAATAGCCGGACAGTTTCGGGCGCGGTGGATCTAAAGATGCAGGAGATCAGGAAGTCCCTGCCTGCCGGCATTGAGACGCAAACGGTCTTGAACAGAACCCTGTTGGTAGATGCGACGGTGTCCACCGTCAGCAAAAACCTGGCGGAGGGCGCTCTGCTCGTCGTCGTCGTGCTGTTCTTGCTGCTCGGCAACTTCAGAGCCGCACTAATCACGGCATTGGTCATTCCCCTGGCAATGTTACTCACCATGACCGGAATGGTCCAGGCCAAGATTAGCGCCAACCTTATGAGCCTTGGCGCCTTGGATTTCGGCCTGATCGTCGACGGCGCGGTGATCATTGCGGAGAATACTTTGCGACGGCTCTCCGAAAGGCAGCATGAACTCGGGCGGACACTGTCGCTTAACGATCGACTGGCGACGGTCATTTCATCCGCCGAGGAGATGATTAAACCCTCTGTCTATGGACAGGGCATCATCATTCTCGTTTATCTGCCGCTGCTCACCTTTACCGGCGTCGAAGGCAAGATGTTCGAGCCTATGGCTCTGACGGTCATCATCGCTCTCGTGGCGGCATTCGTACTGTCGCTTACGTTTGTGCCAGCGGCCATCGCTATCGTCATCAGCGGACGGGTCGAGGAAACAGAGAATTGGTTTGTGCGAGCCCTGAAGCGGATCTACCGGCCAGTCTTAGGACGCGCCGTCATGACGCCGATGGCCTTCATCGCCGGATCACTCGCGTTGTTGCTTGGCTCTGTTGTGCTGTTCAACACGCTTGGGCAGGAATTTATTCCGACGCTCGACGAGAAAAACCTCGCGATGCAGGCCATTCGAATACCGAGCACGTCGTTGGCCCAGTCTCAGGAAATGCAGGCGGAGATCGAAAAGGCAGTCAGCAAGTTCCCGCAGGTGGCCTTCATCTATTCGAAAACAGGCACGGCTGAGATGGCGTCAGATCCGATGCCCCCCAACGCGTCTGATACATTCATCATGCTCAAGCCAACCAGCGAATGGCCTGATCCTGCTCTGAGCAAGGACCAGCTAGTGGACCAGATTCGGGCCGAGATAGAGAAGCAGCCGGGCAACAATCTGGTCTTTTCACAACCTATCCAAATGCGGTTTAACGAGCTGCTTGCCGGCGTGCGTGGCGACCTCGCGGTCAAGATCTTTGGCGAAGACTTCGATCCGATGCTGCAGGCCGCCAATCAGGTCGCTGCCGCGCTTCGCAGCACCGCCGGAGCAACCGACATAAGTGTTGAACAGGCGGCCGGGCTGCCGTTCTTGGAAATCGAGATCAATAAAACCGAGATCGCCCGTCTTGGTTTAAGTGTCGCGGCCGTTCAGGACGTCATTGGAGCGTCCATTGGCGGGCTCGACGCCGGCGTCGTGCTGGAAGGAGACCGGCGGTTCCCCATTGTGGTGCGTCTGCCGGAAGCCATCCGAGGTGACGTTGAAAAGCTCAAGCATCTTCCGGTGTCGTTGCCGCCAGGCCCAACGGGTCGTGCGTCCTCCGTCCTCCTGGAACAGGTGGCGAGCTTCTCGTTCATCGAGGGACCCAACCAAATCAGTCGCGAAAACGGCAAGAGAAGAATCGTCGTCACGGCCAACGTGCGTGGTCGAGATATCGCCTCTGTGGTCGCTGAGGCGCAGGAAAAGGTGGGTAAGCAAGTCAAGCTCCCGGCCGGATACTACATCGCGTGGGGCGGTCAATTCGAGAATCTCGCTGCGGCTCAGCAGCGGTTGATGATCGTGGTGCCTGCCTGCTTCTTCCTGATCTTCCTCCTGCTCTTTTCGGCCCTCGGTACGGTGAGAGACGCGCTGCTGGTGTTCTCGGCAGTTCCACTCGCGCTCACCGGCGGCATCATCGCTCTGTGGCTGCGGGGGATGCCTTTCTCGGTCTCCGCCGCCGTGGGCTTCATCGCACTCTCAGGCGTTGCCGTCCTGAATGGCTTGGTGATGATGACCTACATCAATCAGCTGATGGATGAGGGCCTTCGAAAAAGGAAGGCGATCATGGTTGGTGCCATGACGCGTCTGCGACCCGTCGCCATGACGGCTTTGGTCGCTTCGCTCGGCTTTGTGCCGATGGCGCTCGCGACAGGCACCGGTGCGGAGGTGCAAAAGCCGCTGGCGACAGTCGTCATCGGCGGCCTGATCAGCGCGACGCTGCTCACGTTGTTGGTCTTGCCCGCTCTGTCCATGACCTTTGGTCAAAGGGTCAAAACGCGACGCGCGACCAGCAAAGCGCCTGGCGGCCTTGGGCACGTTCCCGCTCCGGCAGAATAAGCGACCGTTGGGGAGGGGATTACATCCCTTCCCCAGCTGTTGCGCTGGAGGGCAAGGAATGGGAATCGTCTCCGCGACGCGGTCGGCTAATGCACCTCGTTTAGACAATGCTCATGATGCGAAAGCACATCGATGACCCGGCAGTCACAAATTCGACCTTGCGCGCATTCGACGAGCATGCGCTTGACTTCCTTCTCCAAGGCTTTGAGGCGATTGATCCTGCTTTTTATCTCGAGGAGATGGCGGCTGGCGATTGCGTCGACCTCGGCACAGGATCGCTCGGGCTCGTCCGACAATTGGAGCAGCTGGCGAATGGCGGTCACCTCGAATCCGAGTTCCCGCGCATGCCGGATGAACCTCAGTCGGTCAGCAGCCTCGTCATCGTAGACCCGGCGGTTACTTTCGGTCCGGCTCGGTTGTCTCATGAGGCCGACGGTTTCGTAATACCTGATTGTCGGGACCTTCACCCCCGTCGCTTTCGCTAAAGCCCCGATCGTCGTTTCCGTCATTTGTCTTGCTCCTCTAGTGGCTAGAGCATGTACCGATGCAACTGTTAAATCAAGAAAGGACCGATGCCTTGGCGCACGATCATCCGCATCCCGAAAGTGAAACGATGCGTCCGCTCGATGCGAGGTCGAAAGTTCAGCGACCGGCGAGCGGGCGACAGAGCGCAGAGGATCACACCGGCCATGACCATGCAGACGGCGAACATGCCGGGCATACTCACGCCGTGTCGGTCACTTCAGAGAACGAGCGGCGGATGCGCTGGGTGTTCGCGCTCACGGCAGGTTATGCGGGGGTTCAGGCGGTCGGAGGGTGGTGGTCTGGTTCGCTGGCCCTGATTGCCGATTCCGGCCACATGTTGTCGGACGCTGCAGCCTTGCTGCTGGCGTTGATTGCCTATCGGGTGGCCAGTCGGCGCGCTGACGCGACGCGGACCTACGGCTTTCATCGGGTCCGCGTGCTCGCCGCGCTCGCGAATGGCGCAACCCTGCTTCTCCTTGTCGTCTGGATCACATGGGAAGCGATAATGCGTTTTCGGGCGCCGAGCGAGGTTTTGGCCGGTCCGATGCTTGGGATCGCCGTTATCGGACTTCTCGTGAATGTTGTCGGCGCTTACTTGCTGTGGTCCGGCAACCGCGGTGACAGCAACCTTCGCGGCGCCCTATTGCACGTGATGGGCGACCTGTTGGGCTCTGTTGGCGCCATTGCGGCGGCGGTCGGCATCATGCTCACGGGCTGGACCGTTCTCGATCCACTGCTATCGGTCTTCGTCGCGATGCTCGTGGTGCGGTCGGCGTGGGGTCTCGTCTCGGACTCAATCCGCGTTCTTGTGCAGGCGGTGCCGCGCGGTGTTGACGCGAGGATGGCTGAGCAGGAACTTGCGTCGCTACCAGGGGTGAGCGCCGCCGGACACTTCCACGCCTGGACCTTGACCGACGAAAGCAGCGTTGCGACCGTCCACGTTGTGCCATCTCCAGGCACCGATCCGCTCACTCTGCCGACGTTAGTGGCATCTCACCTGAAAAAGCTTTACGCCATCGACCATGTGACGGTTCAGGTTGATCCTCCAGACGGCGCAATCGCGTCTCATTGAGTGGGCGGCGTTGAGGCCGGGGCCAAAAGAAAGGCGGCATCGCGTTAGCGATACCGCCTTCGGAGCAAACGTGGAGTTACCTACTCAATGGTGCCGATTGCGGCGATGGTGGCCGCGATCACGGTGATGACGACCGCCGCCGAAGAATTTGCGGATGCCATGGCCTCTGCGGCGAGAGTTGTGGTGGCCCACGGTTTGGACCAGACCAGAGACGTTAGCGGTGGGAGATGAGCCGTGACTCCCACTGATGGGTAGAGCGCTCGCAGGTAAGGCAAGGAAGCCGAAGGCAACGGCTCCGCAAACTGCGGACAGGGTTTTCGACATAGACATGATTTCCTCCGATTTTGTTTCTTACGTCACGTTAGACTTAGCCCGAGACACGGGATTCATTCTTTTCCGAACTCAGATGAGTGCGAAGCGTAGGCTATGAGCTGTGAATAGGAGACGGTAAAATCGTTCACCTCGCATTCACTTCAACTGCATTTGAGATCACGACCCGCTCTAGTAACCTGGGTGAGAACTTACGAGCCGCGTGTTGGTTGCATGCCGTTCTCTGGCCTCGCGCTCGCTCACCTTCGGGGCGTTGAATCGAAGATGGACAATCGCGGATTCATCCGGCTCAGTGGCCGGAATGCCACCAGTGCGTCGCTCCGAGTCTGCCAGTCTGCTGAAATCGATGGAGCGCCGCTCTAAAACGCGTTTAAAGGCTTTTCGGACGAGTTGACGGGTGTCTATGGCCAAAGCTTTCAAAAAGACGCTGTGCACGCTGCTGGTGGGCCTCATCGCCCACGCGGTCGTGCTGTCGTCTATGGCCATGGTCTGGTGTCCGAGCTCTGGCACCGTACACTCGGACAATGCCTCCCTTACGGCGAGCGGTCAGAACCCAGTCACGGCTGATGCGACGCAGTTGGCAAAATCCGTGCAGGTTGCTGCATCGGTAAAGCAGGTGCCCGTCTGCGGTGCTCATCACAAGACCATCAGCGACGCTCTGACGGCGTCGGCGCCAGATGAGCACACAGTTGCCGTCCCTTGTGTCAGCTGGCCAAGCGACGGGGTCGTTGTCTCAAGCGTGCCGGCTCCACCGCCTGACCTTAGCGCCTCAGCGTTCCTTCGAGAGCTGAAGACCGTCGTCCTGGTCATTTAAGCCCCGCAATTTTGAATGTTTCGCGCGCCGTTCCTGCGGCTGTGCGGCTTTCTTATTTGATCGGGACCTCCACCATGCCTGTGCGACGAATCCTCTCCTTTGCCCTGCTCCTCGGCGGCTTCACCGTGGGTGGCTGTGTGAGCGACCCCCGTCTCTCAACAGCCTCCGTGTATGCGGATAGACCCGACGCCACTGATCGGGATCTACCTCGCAGAGAGCTCCCAATTGAGGGGCACAGGGTCCCCGGCGCCGAACCGCCTCCTCCGCCGACGGGTGTTCTCTCTATCGGGGATGCAATCACCCGTGCGGTGACGTTCAACCCCAGCCTGAAGTCCGCATTCCTCGAGATTGAAGCCAAGCACGGCGAGGAAACCCAGGCCGCTGTTAAGCCCAATCCCGAACTCGCCCTCGAGCTGGAGGACTTCGGTGGCAACAAGGCCACCAAGGGGTTCCAAAGCGCCCAAGAAACGCTTCAGATCTCCCAATTGGTCGAGCTTGGAGACAAGCGCATTGCGCGCCTCCGCTCCGCCCACCTCGATGCGGCGGTCGCCGGCTGGGATTATGAGACCGCTCGCGTCCAGGTCATCACCAAGGCGGCAGAACTTTTCGTTGATGCCTTGGCCGCGCAAGAGCGCATCAAGGTTCTGCAGAATTTTGTGACGGTTGCGGAAAAGACCCGAAACAGCGTGGGCGCTCGAGTTGACGCCGGAAAGGCCAGCCCGATCGAGCGGGACCGCTCCGGGGTGGCAGTGGCGCGTGCGAAGTCCGCGCTCAGGGCCGAAGAAGTTCGGCAAACGACGTTGCGCCGTCGCTTGTCCGCGCTGTGGGGCGCGGAACATGTCGACTTCACCAGCGTCACTGGCAAGATGCATGGGTCCCATGCTGTGCCGTCCGTAGAGACCGTCAAAGCGTACCTCGATCGCAATCCCGCCGTTGCGCGGTGGAATGACGAGATCGGGCGACGCTACGCCATCCTCGATGTCGAACATGCCAAGGCCGTGCCTGATATCCGTGTCGGCGCGGGCGTGCGATCCCTGCAGGAGTCTGACTCCGTGGCGATGGTGGCTTCGGTGTCGATGCCCTTACAGATCTTCGACCGCAACAACGGGAATATTGCCGCCGCTGAACGGCGGGTCGCCAAAGCGACTCATGACGAGCAAAACGCCCGCACTGAGCTGACCAGTTCGCTTTACGAAGCCTTGGGTGCCTTGGCGGTTGCTGCGGCAGAAGCCAAGGCCCTGGAAAACGAGGTCCTGCCTGCTGCTGAGAACGCCTTCAACAAAACGCAGCTGGCCTATGACGAAGGCAAGTTTGACCTTCTCAATGTCCTCGATACACAGCGCACGCTCTTCGAGGTGCGGCTCGACCTCGTCAACGCGCACGCCGAGTTCCTGAAAGCGAAGGTACAAGTCGAGGCCCTCATCGGCCGTCAGTTGGAGGGATTGGAATGATGCCTAGCTTCATGTTGGGTGCGCGCACGGCGGCAGCGATGCTCGCATCAGCGGTGGTGTGCGCCGCTTCAGTTACGTGGGCCGAGGAGGCAGCGCCGGCCCCTGAGTCAAAGGCCGAGGAGCCGGTCAGCAACGAAGTAAAGCTTTCGCCTGAGCAGACCAAGCTCGTCGGCATCAAAACATCTGAGGTCAAGGCCGGGCCGCTGGGCATTGAGTTGGTTCTCAACGGTGAAGTTACGGCCAATCAGGACAAGACGGTCCAGGTGCTCTCCAGGACTGCGGGCGTGGTGAACGCCATAAAAAAGAGCCTGGGTGATCTGGTTCGCGCTGACGAAACCATGGCGGTGATTTCAAGTCGGGAGCTTGCGGAGGCGGAGTCCACCTTCGCCACCGCGAAATCCAAAGCTGACCTCGCGACTGTGCAGCTCACGCGGGAAGAAACGCTTTGGAACAAGAAGGCGACGTCGGAGCAGGAATATCTCGCGGCCAAAGCGGGGGCGAACGAAACTCTGGCGGAACTCCAGGCGGCCGAACAAAAGCTCAAGCTTCTTGAATCCACCCACAAAGCAACAACCGAGCACGCAACCGGAGCCGTAGTGGGCGTACAGGTCAACGCCCCTTTCGACGGGACCATCATCGAAAAGCGCATCGCCCTGGGTGACCAGGTCACTGACCAAAGCCCGCTGTTCAAGATCGCCGACCTAAAGAACGTGTGGGTGATCGCTAACGTCTTCGAGAAAGATATAGCCCGCATCAAGGTTGGCCAGGCTGCGACAGTGACCGTTCGCGCCTATCCCAACCGCAATTTCTCCGGTCCGATAACCTGGGTGGCGGCGGTTCTTGATCCAAAAACACGTACGCTCGAGGTTCGCATCGAGCTCGACAACAGCGAAGGTCTGCTGACACCCGGTAGCTTTGCGACCGTTGCGGTGAAGGTGGTGACCAACGAGAGTGGCCTTAGCGTGCCGACGGCCGCCGTGCAGCGCCAAAAGACCGGATCGATCGTCTTCGTCAAATCCGCGGAAGGCGTCTTTGAGCGCCGCGAAGTGAAGCTTGGCGAGAAGTCTCCGGAGACGGTTGAAATCGTTGACGGCCTGAAGGCGGGCGAGAGTGTCGTTACCAACGGCAGTTTCATCCTCAAATCCGAGCTCGAAAAGAGCAGCTTCGCCGAAGAGTGATTCAACGGCTGCCAGAGGGCGTAGACAATCATGATCAACACACTCATTGAGCGCGCCGTTGCCCATCGCTTGCTCGTTATCCTGGGCGCGCTCGGGGTATTAGCCTTCGGCGCAGCCTCTGCTCTGAAGCTGAACCTAGACGCGTTTCCCGACGTCACGAATATTCAGGTTCAGATCAACACCGCCGCACCGGGCTTGGCGGCGGTCGAAGTCGAGAAACTGATCACCTTCCCGGTCGAGTCAGTGATGAGTGGGCTGCCGGGCCTTACCCAGGTTCGGTCCATTTCGAAGACGGGCCTCTCAGTCGTCACCGTAGTTTTTGAAGATAACGTCGACACGTATTTCGCGCGTCAGCTGGTGGTTGAACGCCTTGCAACGGCCAAGGAGCGCATCCCCAACGGCCTGGGATCCCCGGAAGTCGGCCCGATCACGACGGGTTTGGGCCAGATCTATAAATATATCCTGACCAGCCCCACGCTCGATCCCATGGAACTGCGGTCGATCAACGACTCGCTCGTGAAGTTCCAACTTCGGACCGTCCCCGGTGTGACCGACGTTCTGAGCTTCGGCGGTGACGTGCGGCAGTATCAGGTCCGCGTCAATCCCAACAGGCTGGTCGGTTACAATCTGAGTCTCGCGGACCTTAGAACCGCGCTGAAGGGCAATAACACCAATGCCGGCGGTTGGTATCTTGAGGGATCGCAAGAACAGTTGGTGGTGCGCGGCGAGGGCCTTATCCGCGGCGGTCGCGAGGGTCTCCTCGATATTGAAAATATCGTTCTCAAGTCGGAGAACGGCGTTCCGGTTTACGTGCGCGACGTCGCCGACGTCGAGTATGGGGCTGAGATCCGCCAGGGCGCCGTGTCGAAAGACGGGAACGGCGAAGTCGTCATGGGCGTGGTGCTTCAGCTGAAAGGCGCCAATACCAACACGGTCATCGCCGGTTTACGCAAGAAGGTGGAGGCCGTTCAGAAGGTGCTGCCAGAAGGCGTGAAAATCGAGCCCGTCTACGACCAGTCCGATCTGATCGAGAAGGCTGTCGATACGGTGATCAAAGCTTTGACCGAAGCCGCAGTTCTGATCGTGATCGTGCTGTTCCTATTCCTCTGGAACATCCGATCCGCCCTGGTGGTCCTTGTTTCCATACCCTTGTCCATGCTTGTCGCGGTCATCATGATGCGCTGGTACGGCCTGTCGGCGAACCTTCAATCCCTGGGAGGCCTCGCGATCGGCATCGGCATGATGGTAGATGGATCGCTGGTGATGGTTGAAAACATCATGCGCCACCTCTCCGAACCCGATCAAAAAGCGACCCCCCTCGCCTACCGGGTGGTTCATGCCGCGCAAGAGGTCGCGCAGCCCATCTTCTTTGCAGTCCTCATCATCATCGTGGTTTTCCTGCCGTTGTTCACCCTGCAAGGCGTCGAAGGCAAGCTCTTCAGTCCGATGGCCTTCGTCGTCGCGTTTGCGATGTTGGGATCGTTGGTGGTCGCGCTGACAATCGTTCCGGTCCTTTCCTCGATCGTGTTCACCGGCAAAATGAGCGAGGACGATAGTTTTCTGGTCCGAGGTCTCAAGTATGTCTACGAGCCCGTGCTGCACTTTGCGTTGCGGCGGCGGTTCGTCGTGCTTGGCATCGCCCTTTTGGCTTTGGCGGCGATGGTTGCTGTCGTTCCGCGCCTCGGCACGGAGTTCGTGCCTGAGCTTGACGAAGGTACCCTTTCGATACGGGTGACGATGAACCCCAGCATCTCCATTGACGAGTCCCTGCGCATCGGTGCCCGCATGGAACGCCTTGTGAAACAATACCCCGAGGTCACCTACGCGATCAGCCAGATTGGTCGCCCGGAATTGGGCGGCGACCCCGAGGCACTCAACAACAACGAAATGTGGGTCGGTCTTAAGCCTCAAGCGGAATGGACCACGGCGTCGACGCGCCCCGAGCTGATCGGAATTATGACCAAAGCCCTGTCGGTCCACCCGGGCATCGCGCTCAACTTCTCACAGCCGATTGCAAACCGGGTCGACGAGCTGCTGTCGGGCGTCAAGGCCCAACTTGCGGTCAAGCTCTTTGGGGAGGACCTGGCGGTTCTTGAAGCCAAAGGGCGGGAGATCGAAGCGGTCCTCAATGGTGTCAAAGGCGCTGCGGACGTCCAGATGGAACAAGTTAGCGGCGAAGCGCAGGTGGTGGTCAAGGCAGACCGGAACGAGGTCGCCCGCTATGGGCTCAACGTCGGCGATGTCATGGACGTGGTGTCCACGGCCGTGGGTGGAGAGGATGTGACGGATGTGCTCGATGGCCAGCGCCGTTACTCCATCTATCTCCGTGTGGCGGAGCGTTACCGTTCCGATGTCGAGGCCATTGGTAACTTGTGGGTGACGACGCCGCAGGGATTGCGAGTCCCCCTCTCGCGCGTCGCTGACATCAAGATCGTCGAGGGCCCCCCGACCGTAAGCCGCGAGGATGCGCAGCGGCGCATCGTCATCCAAGGCAACGTGCGCGGACGCGATATGGGCGGCTTTGTGGAAGAAGCTCAAAAGCTCGTGGCAGAAAAGGTCAAGTTGCCGGCCGGATACTTCGTCACCTGGGGCGGACAGTTTGAGAACCAACAGCGCGCTCAAAAGACGTTGATGGTGGTTGTCCCCATATGCCTCGGGATGATTTTCCTACTGCTTTATATGTCTTTCGACTCGTTCCAGAACGCCGCCCTGATCATCTTGAACGTGCCGTTTGCGCTGATAGGTGGTGTCTTTGCGCTGCTCTTCTCGGGCCAATTTTTAAGCGTCCCGTCTTCGGTGGGATTTATCGCCCTTTTCGGCGTGGCTGTTTTGAACGGCGTGGTAATGGTGTCCTACTTTAATCAGCTGGTCGCAGAGGGCCTCCCCGTCGAGCAAGCGGTGATCGAAGGTGCAATGCTGCGGCTGCGGCCCGTCATGATGACGGCCACGGTGGCAAGCCTGGGGTTGATTCCGCTGCTGTTGGCGACAGGCATAGGCTCCGAAGTCCAGCGGCCACTCGCCACCGTGGTCGTCGGCGGGCTGGTGACATCGACGTTGCTGACGCTGATCGTGCTTCCCGTCCTTTACACGTGGTTCCCCGCCAAGGTGAGGGAGGTCGAACGTCTTGAGGGTCGGGCTACGCCCGCCATGGGCCATCAAGGCCGCTAAGGTTGTTAAAACGATGCACAGCACCTTGCTCACCGTCTGTTTCGTATGTCTCGCGACAGGCGTGGCGTTCGGTCAAACGGCGGGCGGTGGCACATTTTCACCGGACCACGGCCATTTGCCGGGGCCCTTGGTGCGGATTTGGTGCGTTCGACATATCGTGGATCAGAAGTTTGAATTGGCCGTGGAGGATTGCAAAGCGGCCATCCGGATCGATCCGAGGTCCGGGGAACCTCATTCGAACCTGTCCGCAGCCTACTTGATGATGCGCAGAGTCGATGATGCAATCGCGGCGGCAACCGAAGCCATCAAGCTCGAGCCGCTCCAAGCCATCTATTACTTTAACCGTGCCCTTGCGCACGATGCGAAGTCGGACTTCGAACGGTCGATTGCCGACTACTCTGTTGCCATCACTCTCGATCCCCTGGCTCCCAGAGCTTATTTTCATCGCGGGTTGGCGTACCGGTCTTCAGGTCGGATTGAAGACGCGGTCATTGACCTGAGACGAGCTGCAGCCCTCGCGGAAGATCAAAAGAAACAGGCCACGCGGCCCCGTTGAACGACCCCTGAGTTCCCGGCAGACATTTGAGAGGAAAGGCTTGCTCCTCTAGTCGCTAGAGGATGTAGCGTCCAAGCATGCAGCAAGAAAATCAGATAGCCGGGACCGCCCAGACCAAGTTCCAAGTGGGGGGCATGGATTGCGCGGGATGCGCCAGCAAGATCTCGACCGCCGTTCAACGCCTACCAGGCGTGTCACAGGTCGATATTTCGGTCAGTGCCGGAACGATGCGCGTGACGCACCAAGACGCGCCGTTGGTCACACAGTCCATCGTCGAGCAGCTTACTAATCTTGGATATACGGCCTCGGTTGCCCTGAGCGGCGGCAGTAAGGAGACCGATGCAGCATCACAAGGAAATAGCACCACTCGCGCCATGGCCTGGTGGCGCATCCCGCGCGTGCAATTGGCCATTGCGAGCGGTGCGGCTTTCATCTTGGCCTACGTCTCCACTGCATTGGAGCCGCAGTTGGCACCGTGGCCCTTTACCCTGGCCGTTCTCGTTGGGTTGATCCCCATCGCGCGTCGCGCCATCGCCGCAGCCCTGGCAGGCACGCCCTTCTCAATCGAAATGCTGATGACCATCGCCGCCTTGGGGGCGCTGATGATTGGGGCCTCGGAAGAGGCAGCCGCAGTCGTCTTCCTCTTTTTGATTGGCGAAATGCTCGAGGGTGTCGCCGCAGGAAAGGCAAGAGACAGCATCAAGGCGCTCATCAATCTGGTTCCCGCAACCGCGCTTCTGGAACGTGATGGCAGGACAAGCCAGGTGCAGGCGGCCGGACTGTCAGTTGGCAACGTTATCATGGTCCGTCCGGGGGATCGCATCGCTGCTGATGGGGTCATCCTGTCGGGGTCGGGCGCCATCGACGAATCGGCCGTGACCGGGGAGAGCGTTCCCGTCTCGAAGGGCAGAGATGCGCCCGTGTTCGCGGGGACGGTCAATCTTGAGGGTGTCCTGCGCGTTCGCGTCACGGCCGCGTCATCCGACAATACGATCTCGCGGATTGTCGCGTTGGTGGAGACGGCGCAAGAGAGCAAAGCTCCGACCGAGCGCTTCATCGATCGGTTCTCGCGTTACTACACACCGATCGTTGTTCTGGTTGCGGCAGCGGTCGCGATCGGGCCGCCGCTGTTGCTTGGCGGAGACTGGCAGGGCTGGGTTTACAAGGGTCTCGCCATTTTGCTTATCGGCTGTCCCTGTGCCCTGGTCATCTCGACGCCGGCCGCCATCGCTGCCTCGCTCTCAGCGGGTGCGAGGCGCGGGCTGCTGCTTAAAGGTGGCGCCGTGCTCGAAGGGCTCGGACGGGTGACCGCGGTTGCATTCGATAAGACGGGGACTTTGACTTCAGGACGGCCCGTTGTGACGGATGTGGTGGCTTTCGGCTGGCCCGCGAACGATGTGCTCCGGTATGCGGCCGCTCTTGAGGCAGGGTCAAGTCACCCCTTGGCGACCGCCATCCTCACCAGGGCCGCGTCTGACCGTGTTTCGGTCCCCCGTGCTGATGACGGTGGCGCCCTTGGGGGAAAAGGCGTTGTGGCGCGCATTGACGAAGCCGACGTCTTTTTGGGATCGCCCCAGGCTGTCCACGCGCGCCAGCCGCTGTCGGACAGAGAGTCGGACACAATCGCAGCCTTGAACGACCAGGGTAAAACCGTGTCCGTCCTCGTCGTGGGTGATGTTATCGCGGGCGCCCTTGCCATGCGGGACGAACCGCGCGCGGATGCGACACGTGGATTGCAGGCTCTCGCCGCCATCGGGGTGTCTACCGTGATGTTGACGGGGGACAACCGTCGAACCGCTTCGGCGATTGGCAAACAGCTCGACATTGAGGTCCGCGCGGAGCTGCTGCCGGAGGACAAGCAGAGGATTGTCGGCGAGATGCAGCAGCGGGGCCTGATTGTGGCCAAGGTCGGAGATGGCATCAATGACGCGCCCGCCCTTGCCGCTGCCGATGTTGGGATCGCCATGGGGTCCGGCACAGATGTGGCGCTGGAAACAGCGGATGCAGCAATTTTGCACGGACGGGTTCAGGATGTGGCCGAGATGATCGCGCTCTCCAGACGTACCATGACCAACATTCGGCAAAACCTCGGGATCGCGTTGGGCCTTAAAGCGATGTTTTTAGTGACTACGATCGCTGGCGTGACGGGACTGTGGCCCGCGATCCTGGCCGACACGGGTGCGACTGTTCTCGTAACACTCAATGCGCTGCGTTTGCTTCGCAATCCCTCAGATAATTAAACTGTCCAGATGCCAAACAACAAAGGAAAACAAAATGGCTATTACCAACCAGTCGCCTGAGGTGTCACGAAGCAAACTTGCCGATCTCCTCAACGAAGACCTTGCGCGCGAGTACCAGGCCATTATCGCCTATGTGGTTTATTCGCAGGTTCTCAAAGGCGCGGAATACATGAGTATCGCGAAGCAACTTGAAACGCATGCCCAAGAGGAACTCAAGCATGCACTAATCATCTCACGACAGATCGACTATCTCGGCGGAACCCCCACGGTCGAGGCCAAGCCTGTCAAAATGTCGGACGATGCGCAGGACCTTCTGCGTTTCGACCTGGAGAACGAAAACGAGACCATCGTCAATTACCGTGAACGCGTAAGGCAGTGCGAAGCTTTGGGAGAATTTGCCCTCGCGGAGCAGATTCGCCAGATCCTGGTCGACGAACAAGATCACCAGATTGATCTTGCGACGGCTTTGGGAGAAGACGTCCCCGACCTGACCCAACGCGGGGCGTAGTCCTCCCGAGCATTAGCCGCGACGGGCGGCCTCCCGACGGTGTTGGCGGCGACAAAGCCACGCAGGCGGCCGCCCTACACCCTGATTGGGGTGCCGCCGGTTGCCGCTGCCAAAAGATTCGTGATAGCGTCACGCCACTTGAGGCAATGTGTGACTCGATGGCCCTGACGCGACGGATCATTGTATATCTCCTGCTCGCGGTATTTGCCCCGGTAACCGTACTGGCGGCGATGCCGGTGGTTTATTGCGTGGGCAATGATGGCCATAAACTCGTCTTGCTCGAAAGCAGCGATCACCACGCCGTTTCTGATCAAGAGATAGCGAGCAACCCCGCCTCGGGCGATGTTGACGGCACGGGATGTTTCGACAGAGCGATCTCGCTGACAGCTGTCGTCTCAGGCGACGCGTTTTCACGGACGTCCTTTTCACTTCCAATCAGCTTTCGTGCCTCTGGCGCGCAAGCGCCCCAGTACGATGACACGAGCGGTTGCTCCGCCCCTCGCCCACGACAGGCGGTCGTGCGAGAAAACGGCGCTCGGGATCGGGCCACGCGCGCGTGGTTGACCACGGTCGTTCTCCGGCACTGAGATTCTAAGCATCATTGATTTTGCAACGCACCGGCGGGGGCCGGCGTGCGGATGATCGCTTGGATTTTTGGGGGGCTGACATGCCAGCCAACATTGGCTTCGCGCGCGGAGTGACGGCCATTTCTGTCGTTCTGATGTTTACAGGTTGCAGCCCGGCGGGCGACGTGGGCCTCGTTTTGCCTGAAACGGCCTCGAGTGACCGCGATCTTCCGCGAAGGCCTTGGGTGCCGGAGGCTCGGCCGTTGCCCGGAGCGATCGGAAATCCTGGCTTTGTCGAGCGGCTGACTATGGGCGACGCGGTCGGTCGCGCCCTGGCCTTCAATCCAGCCATTAAGGCGTCATTCCTCGAAATCGAAGCGCGCCGTGGCGACGCCGCGCAGGCATCTTATAAGCCGAATCCAGAGCTTCTCCTTGAGGTCGAAAATTTCGCCGGGTCAAAAGATAAGACCGGGGCTGAAGCTGCTGAGGAGACACTCGGTATCACCCAGATGATCGAGTTCGGTGACAAACGACTGAAGCGTCTGCAAGCCGCCCATCTCGATACGACTCTCGCCGGCTGGGATTTCGAAATGACACGGCTCCAGGTGGCAACCCAAGCGGCTGACGCGTATGTCGACGTCGTGGCGATCCAAGAACGGGTGAAGGTCCTGAAGGAGTTCGTCGCGATCGCGGATAAAACCAAGGCCAGCGTGAAGGCCCGGGTCGATGCAGGCAAAGCAAGTCCCATCGAAATCGATCGGGCCGTCGTGGCGTCGGCGCGCGCCAAGGCTTTGCTGCGCGGAGAGGAAGTCAGGCTGCAGGCCGCGATGCGAAAGCTATCGGTCTTGTGGGGGGCAGAGGCGGTCGACTTCTCATCGGCTTCGGGACGCCTCCGCAAGGGGCACGCTGTTCCATCCATGGCAGTCCTCAAGGGATTCTTGGACCAGAATCCGACGCTCGCCCGATGGTCGGACGAGATCGGACGGCGGGTCGCACAGCTCAGTCTCGAACGTGCCAAGTCGATCCCGGACGTAAGGGTGGGCGCGGGCGTCCGGCAGTTCAATGACAACGACTCAACCGCTTTGGTGGCCTCCGTGTCGATGCCGTTGCAAATCTTCGACAGCAATCAAGGAAATATCGCAGCCGCGGAACGCCGTATCGCCAAGGCCGAAAATGACGAGCAGGCGGCGCGCACAACGATCCTCTCCGCCTTTGTTGAAGCCCTCGGGGAATTGGAAGTGGCTGCCGCTCAGGTTTCGTCCTTTGAGCGAGACGTCCTCCCGGCGGCCAGCAGTGCATTCGACAAGACGACGCTCGGCTACGACGAAGGCAAGTTCGACATCTTGAATGTTTTGGATGTCCAGCGAAGCGTCTTCGACGCCCGTCTCGAACTACTCAACGCGCGAGCCGACTATGAGAAGGCTCGCGTGAGGCTCGAGGCCCTCATCGGCCGCGATATAACTGACCTTTGATAGGCGGACAGAAATGCGCTCAAGCGTGAAACTCGTGTTGGCACTCGCGGTCGCGGGGCTGGTGTCCTACGTCGGACTTCGTGAGATGCGAACCTCCTGCGGCCCAACCGGCGCCGATGCGCATGGTCACGGGCACGGTGCCGAGGGAACCGAGGCGGCCCACTCGAAGGAGGGTTTTGCCACGAAGGTCTGTGAGGACGGGTTTGTGGCGGCCCTTGGGGAAACCCTCGGTCTGTCAACCAAAGACGGAGAAGCACGCGCCGACAACGCTCCGGGCAAGGAGTCCGCAGAAGCGCCCCATGGCCATGATGAAAAGACAGAAGAAAAAAAGGATGCCCATGGTCATGCCCATGGCGCTGAAAAATCGGAGGGCGGCGAAGGCTTCGTAAAGCTAAGTTCGGAGCAAATCAAAGCGGCTGACATCTCCATCGCGCCAGCGGGCGGCGTGACGCTTATCAAGGAGATCGCAGTTCCTGGGCGGATCGCGATCAACGCCAATGCCCAGGCCGATATTGTCCCGAAGCTGACCGGCACCGTTGCTTCGGTCGCCCGTCAAATCGGCGACACCGTCGCTGCCGGGGACCTGCTCGCGTCGATCGAGAGCCGGGAGATGGCCGACGTCAAATCAGAATTCCTCGCCGCCACGCGAAGCGAAGAGCTCGCGAAGTCCATTTTCGTCCGCGAAGAGAGACTTTGGAAGCAGAAGGTGACGGCGGAGCAGGACTACCTCAATGCGAAGAACGGCGCGGCCGAAGCCAAGATCAAATTGGATCAGGCTCACCAGAAGCTTCACACGATCGGCATGACCGAAGATGAGATCGCGGCGTTTCCCAAAAACACAGATGAGAGCCATTTCAGACTTTACGAGATGCGTTCGCCCATCGCAGGCCGCGTGACCATGCGCGAGCTCGTTGCCGGCCAGGCCGTCAGCACGGACAAGAAGGTCTTCACAATCGCCGACCTGGCGAAGGTTTGGGTTGAAATTGCGATCTCGCCCAGTGACCTGGTTTTCGCAAAAGAAGGTCAGCAGGTCAGGGTTCAGGCCGGCGAGCGCAAAGCGGACGCCAAGGTCATTGCGTTAAGTCCAGTGATTGACCCCGACACTCGGTCCGCACGCGCTGTGGCCGAACTGGACAATGCCTCGGGGGAATGGCAGCTCGGCGACTACGTCAATGCCCAGCTGATTTCCGGTCGGCAGGACGTCGACGTCGGAGTGCCGCGCGGCGCGTTGCAGACCATCAACGGTAACAAGGTCGTGTTTGTCCTCGATGGTCCCGGTTTCAGAGCGCGGCCGGTGACCGTCGGTCGTGACGATTCTCAGAACGTCGAGATCCTCTCGGGTCTCGAATTTGGCGAGACGGTCGCGACGAGCAACACGTTCACCCTGAAGGCTGAGCTCGGCAAAGCCGAAGCAGAGCACGAGCACTAAGGTCAACAACCATGATAGAGCGCATTCTAAGCTTTTCGCTGACCCATCGGTTCATGGTGGTTATGCTCGCTGCCGCGGTCTCGGCATTCGGCATCTACTCTTTGCAGAGCCTGCCGATCGATGCCGTGCCGGACATCACCAACAATCAGGTCCAGATCAATACCGAGGTTAAGTCGCTTTCGCCGTTCGAGATCGAGAAAAACGTCACCTTCCCGATTGAGACAGCGTTGGCAGGCATACCGGGGCTCACCTACACGCGCTCGCTGTCGCGCAACGGCTTCTCTCAGGTTACCGCCGTGTTTGAGGAAAGCGTCGACGTCTATTTTGCGCGGACCCAGATCTCAGAGCGACTCGCGCAGGCCAAGGAAAATCTACCGTCAGGAGCGGAGCCCAAAATGGGCGCCGTTTCCACCGGCCTTGGCGAGATCTACATGTGGACCGTCCACTACGAGCATCCGGGCGGAAAAGGCGCAACCATCGAAGATGGCAAGCCGGGCTGGCAAAGCGACGGCAGCTATCTCACACCTGAAGGCTTGCGGCTGCGCGAGAAGTTCGAGTTGGCCATGTACCTGCGAACGGTGCAGGACTGGATCATCCGCCCGCAGCTCAAGGGCGTGCCGGCTGTGGCTGAGATCGATGCAATTGGTGGTTACGAGCAGCAATACCAGGTTCAGCCCGATCCACAAAAGCTGCTCTCGTACGGATTGTCGTTCTCTGACGTCATCACGGCGCTGGAACGCAACAACACCAGCATCGGCGCCGGCTATATCGAGCGTCAGGGCGAATCGTACTCCGTGCGTGCTGATGGCCGGCTGGAGAATCCCGCCGATATCGGCAACGTGGTCGTCGCGAACAAGAACGGCGTCGCGGTTTATCTCAAAGACGTCTCGGTCGTAGGGATCGGCCGTGAGCTCCGCACCGGCTCCGCCAGCGAAAACGGCAACGAGGTCGTTGTCGGGACTGCCATGATGCTCAAGGGCGGGAACAGCCGCATCGTCTCGAGTGCCGTCGACGAGAAGCTGATGGCGATCAATAAGGCTCTGCCGCCGGATATCGTGGCGAGTACAGTGCTGAATCGAACGAAACTCGTCGACGCGACCGTCAAGACCGTCACCAAGAACCTTGCTGAGGGCGCTCTGCTGGTCATCGTCGTGCTGTTCCTGATGCTGGGGAACCTGCGTGCGGCGCTGATCACAGCGTTTGTTATCCCTGTCACCATGCTGATGACGATCATCGGAATGGTTGAGACCAAAATCTCTGCAAACCTCATGAGTTTGGGTGCGCTGGATTTTGGCCTGATCGTTGACGGGGCCGTGATCATCACGGAAAACACCCTGCGGCGCCTCGCGGAGAGGCAGCACCATGAGGGTCGGCTGCTATCCTTATCCGAACGGCTGCACGAGGTGCTGGTGGCCAGCAAGGAAATGATCCAGCCATCGGTTTTCGGACAGATGATCATCATCACCGTCTACCTTCCGCTGCTGACCTTCACGGGTGTCGAAGGCAAGATGTTCCAGCCCATGGCGCTGACCGTGATCATTGCCCTCGTCTGCGCCTTCGTCCTCTCCTTAACCTTGGTGCCGGCGCTGATCGGCATCTTCGTCTCGGGCAAGGTTGAGGAGAAGGAGAACTTCCTCGTCAGAAAGTCAAAGGGGCTCTACGAACCGATCCTGCGTGGCGCAGTCGCAGAGCCACGTTTCATCATTTGGACGGCGGTCGGCTTCTTTGTTTTTACGATGCTGTTGTTCACGCGTCTCGGTCAGGAGTTCATCCCGACTCTCGACGAGAAGGATGTCGCGATGCACGCGATGCGGATCCCGTCGACAGCCTTGTCTCAATCTCAAGACATGCAGTTGAAAGTCGAAAGCGCCATCCGTGCGCTTCCCGAGGTCGCGTTCGTCTTTTCCAAGACCGGGACCGCAGAGATGGCGGCTGACCCGATGCCGCCCCATGTGTCGGATGCGTTTATCATTCTCAAGCCCCAAGACGAATGGCCGGATCCTTCGCTCACCAAAGCCGAGGTCGTCGACAACATAGCAAAGGCCGTCGGGATCTTACCCGGCAACAACTATGAATACACTCAGCCTATACAGATGCGCTTCAACGAGCTGATTGCGGGCGTGCGCAGTGATGTCGCGGTCAAGGTGTTTGGTGACGACTTCGACCAAATGACCCAAACAGCCAATAAGGTTTCAAGTGCCTTGCGCCAGGTGTCGGGGGCGGCGGACGTCAAGGTTGAGCAGACGCAGGGCCTTCCCATGCTGAACGTCAAGCTCGACAAGGACGCGATCGCGCGCAACGGTCTGAATATCGCCGATGTCCTAGACGTCGTGTCGGTCGCAGTCGGGGGGCGAGAAGCCGGTCTGGTCTTCCAAGGCGACCGCCGGTTCAGCATCCTTGTGCGGTTGCCGGACAAGCTTCGTGATGACATGAGCGCCCTCGAAAATCTGCCCGTGCCCCTGCCCCGGACAGCCGACCGCGAGGCGGGTGCCAGACCGTCCTTTATCCCTCTGAAAAATATTGCCCGCTTTGATGTCGAAGAAGGTCCCAACCAGATCAGTCGT
The DNA here is from genome assembly GCA_965279065.1 of Hyphomicrobiaceae bacterium. Classification (GTDB taxonomy): domain Bacteria; phylum Pseudomonadota; class Alphaproteobacteria; order Rhizobiales; family Hyphomicrobiaceae; genus JAKAXS01. The sequence goes on along the minus strand of OZ257134.1, from coordinate 2,383,901 downwards.
GAAGACGGCAAGCGGCGGGTGGTGGTTCAGGCGAACGTGCGCGGTCGTGATATTGGTTCGTTCGTCCAAGAGGCGCAGGAAAAGATCGGCAGCGACGTCAAGGTGCCGGCCGGCCAATGGCTCGTATGGGGTGGCCAGTTCGAAAACCTGATGGCTGCCAGAAACAGGCTGCTCATCGTGGTTCCAGCCTGCTTCTTTGTTATCTTTTTGATGCTGTTCACAGCGCTGGGCAATGTGCGTGAAGCGTTGCTCGTGTTCTCTGGAGTGCCGCTCGCGATTTCCGGCGGCATCCTCACTCTGTATCTGCGTGGCATGCCGTTCTCGATATCGGCCGCTGTGGGCTTCATTGCACTCTCCGGTATCGCGGTGCTCAACGGCTTGGTGATGGTGACCTATATCAATCAGCTGCGGCTCAAAGGGCTGTCAGGTCCCGAGGCCATCATCGAAGGCGCTATGACGCGGTTGCGGCCGGTGTTGATGACGGCGCTCGTCGCGTCGCTCGGATTCGTCCCCATGGCGATCGCGACTGGAACCGGAGCCGAGGTCCAGAAACCTCTCGCGACCGTTGTCATTGGCGGACTGATAACGGCGACGTTACTCACCCTCGTGGTGTTGCCTGCCCTGTTCAAGCGGTTCTGTCTCGAAGAGGCGCCCGCCAAACCCCTATCCCTGGCTACGGAGCAACCCGCATGATCGCACGATCTTCCCTCATCCTGTCTCTCCTCCTCACTTTACCGTTGGCGACCGCAGCTTTGGCTGATGATGGCCATGATCATGGAAAGGGCCATGACACCGCGGCGGAAACCAAACATCACGCCGAGAAGTCATTCGCCACGCCCAAGGACGCTTGGAGCTTCCTGAAGGAGAAGATCGCAGTGGCGGAGACCAGCGCGACTGAAAAGAAGCTGGAGCCGATCCACGAACTTGCGGAGCAGATGCAAGGTGCCGTTCTGGTGCTTGAGGGCAAGGTCGACGCCGTGCCTGAAGCTTCGCGCACCAAACTCACTTCGGCGCTCAAGCAGTTGAAAAAGGGCACGGATGAGCTGCACCATGGCGCAGAAGACAACGACATGGCTCAAGCGACTGCCGCCATCACCAAGATCAAGGGATTGCTCCCGCTCATCGCAGGGCTATACCCGGCCGGGACCCTTCAATAGAGACGTTAGAACAAGGACACACCCGGGATGTTGACCAACGTTGCTGGGTATACGCTCGTCCCCGTCATTGCGGCATTGCTCGGCGCTGCAATCGCTCTCTACCGTAGGCCCGGCCCGCTCCTGTCGAGCGCAATTCAACATTTCGCGGCCGGCGTTGTCTTTGCCGCCGCCGCCAGCGAGGTCTTGCCCAGTCTGAAGCACGAGGGCGCATTCTGGCCGGTGGCCATTGGGGGCTCACTGGGCGTGCTCGCCATGCTGCTGATCGAAGAGATTGGCAAACGCAACGACAGCCAGGCTGGCACGCTGACGCTCATCGGCGTCGATATGTTTATTGATGGGCTCGTTCTTGGTCTCGGATTTGCGGCGAGCGCGAAAGCCGGTCTGCTACTGACCGTGGCTTTGACTTTGGAGGTGCTGTTCCTCGCGCTTTCGCTTTCAGTTTCACTCGGTGAAAAAGCTGTGCCACGGGCGAAGGCGTTTATGTTCACAGCCCTGGTGGTCCTGTTGTTGCCGGTGGGCGGCGTTGCCGCGACCTTTATCGCCGGGCTGCCTCCGGCGATCCTCACCGGCTTCTTTGCCTTCGCACTTATTGCACTGCTTTATCTGGTGACCGAGGAGCTGCTGGTGGAGGCGCACGAAACGCCAGATACGCCGCTGGTCACGGCTCTCTTCTTCGTCGGCTTTCTTGCGCTTCTGCTGCTGGAGGAAGGGCTTGGACCGTAATCACGTGGTGTTCGGCATTCTAGCCGACGCGACAGCCTCGAATTTGTAGCTACGGGACAATGGAAACCGTGGCGCTCGTGGCCGGAGGTGCAAATGCGTTTTGATATGTTTGGTCTTTGTCTCAAGATCTCGATCATGACTTTTGCAATAGGATTAGTGGGAAAGGTGGAGCTCGTGTTGGCCACCCCGGAACCCAACGGTCCATCGCACCAAACCATCGACACGTTTGAAAGCATCCACGACCGAGCCGTTGCGGCCTTTATGGAAGGCAAATTTAATGATGCCCTCAGGGACTTCACCCGAGCGCTTGAAATTGATCGTAGCAGCGCATTAGCGTTCTACAATCGTGGCAACGTCCGATATGCCCTGAAAGATGCGGTGGGTGCAATTGCGGATTACTCTGAGGCAATCAAGTTGCGTCAAGATTTTGGACTGGCCTATATGAATAGGGGTAGCGCCCTTTCTGATCTCTGGCGTCTCGACGAAGCACTGGCGGACCTAGGGCAGGCAATTCGATATGAGCCTACGAATGCAGACACGTTCTACAATCGTGCGGTTGTATACTTGAAGCGAAATGAGCTTCGGCAGGCGATGGCTGACTATGATGACCTACTAAAACTGGACCGTTCAGAAGCCGACAAAAAAGGCGTAGAGCGATTGAAAACGCTCATGGGGCGCCAAGACTCCGGCTACGTGCCCGACGATCCCGCTCGGTTGACGACAGAGCTTGCGCACGGCCGAAAAATTGAATTCCTGATGTCGCTTGTCGAGCGCTCGTGCCTAACGAAGGGCAGCGAGAAAACTGAGCTCGCAGAACTCGCCAACGACGAAGGCTGGAAAGCCATGCCTACCGAGCGATTGGAACAAGAGCCCAATAGCGATAAGCTGCTCGGTGCATGGATGTTTCAGTTTCTGAATTCTGCTTATTACGTCATACAGTCGGCACCCATAGGCAAAAAGCTCGTCGTCTGCTCAGTAAGTTCAATGCCTGTTAGTGTGCATCTGCTTGAGGACATGAAAGCCTTACTCTCAAATCGTTTCAGAGCGGAGCATTCGATAGATACGGCCTCTAATGCCGCCCTCGAAAGCCGATACACGCTTCCGGGGCCACAAACCAATTCTCCGCTGGATCTTCGGATCGTGTATCGTAAAGGGGTGCGGTTTATAACTGTGCGCGTGATGTTTCCAAAATGAAATGCAACGTCCGAGGCCGACTTCCTAAGCGGTGTCTAAGACGTGCGTTATTGCGACAATTTTATTGGCTTGGTCCCACGTGGAGCCACCATGTGCACCTCTATTCCATGACGCGGAGCCGAGACGAGTTCGGAGCTGGTTTGGTGTCCTGAGAATGGGGCGGTCCAGTTGGAGCCGAAGCAGGCCTTCTTTCCAGGCTATGATGCGCTGGTGGTGCGGCTCGCCGAGGACGGTGAGCGCGAGTTCATCGTGATGAGCTGGGGATTTCTCCTCAAGCAGTCCAATAAGGCCCCGCGTCGGGTGCCCATGTCCGTGACGACAAGATACTGTGGTCGTCCTTCTGGAAGGGATCATGTGAGGAACGCCGTTGCCTTGTGCCGGCCTCGTCCTACTCCGAGCCCACGGAAACCGTGCCGACGGGGAGAGGGCTGACTGGGTCTGGTTCAGCGCTGAACCTTCGGTAGACGCGGGCTTGGCTAGTCGGCCTTCTGCTTGGCCGCTGATATTGCCGTAGACTGATCATCGTGTCATATGACACGGATGGGTAAGAACGCAGCGGTCCTCGTCACGATAGCAGTCGCTGTGGTGCTGGCAGTGGTGTTCACACCGGCCCCTCCGCCCCAGAAGAGCTTCTTCACGTTCGAGACCGAATTCAATCCCGCAGTATGTTCGACGGAGAAGCCAATCAAAGTCGTGCTGCAAAGCCACCGAAACACTTGGGTCCACACGGTGACATGGCGCATGACAGCTACCGCTGCGCCAGGATGGAGTTCAAAACCTTATACAATGACCCGGATTAGGGGATTGGGCCGGAAGGACCTGTGTGCGGAAGCGCCTCCGGGTTACACGGGAATGACCTCCGGAACGACTGCCATCCAGTTCATGAGCTATACCGGCGGAAGTTACTAAGCGGGTCAGCAATACTTGGGCGACCACAAATCCGCCTTCAGTCCCCCACATCAGGGGGACATGAGAAGTTATCTCCCTGATAAAAACTACTGGCTGAGTGGCGGGTTTCCTGCCCATCTCCAAGCTGCGGCCGCAGTAGGGGCCATCGCCCTTGCAATCTTCGCCTTTGCAGACTGGAAAACGCAGGAACGGCTTAAGCGACAGGCCGATTATGCGATGGAGGCCCTTCGCGGCCTCATTGCCCTTGACGACTGTATGGTCCGCCGCAGGCCAAGCGCAGCGACCAGCCACTTGGGGCTATATCCGGACTGGGCACAGCTTGCGAAAGACTTCTGGGAAGTCATCGAAAAGGAATGCTCTGCCACGGCGACGTCTTTTCAGGCCAGCGCCGAGATTGCGGAGCGGGTGCTATCCCCCGAGATCGGGGTTTTGATGAAGCGATATTCAAGGCAGTATCAGCAGGTCTCTCGGGCGCAGGGTTGGATCATCCAGGCTAAGAATGAACGTCTCACGACCCTGCGAGATGTTGTCGAACGGCGCCTATTCATCAAGTGGATGTATCCCGTTGCCGGAATTCACCACATCCCCATCAGCCGCCTCGAACAGCCGTGGTCATCTGTTGACGCGTTTCGGGATCGCGTAGTCGAAACGCGGGATACTCTGGTCGAAGCCCTCGCGCACCGCGCTACCCTCAAATGACGAATATCCAGCCCACGACTTAAAACTCGACGCCTATCTCTATGCGTGGCGCCCCGTGGTAGACCCAGAAGCTTCGGTATTCCTTTAACCTCGGCAAACTCACCACCTTGGCGTTGTGGGTGCTGAACAGGTTCACCTTTTCCAGAGAAGGAAGGTGGATGGCGGCCGCTTTCACGTCAGCAAAATAATCGCACTCCTTCAGCATCGGCAAAGTGATGGTGGTTGCGAAGTTGACGACCCGGTCACAACTGGTGAGCAGCGGAGCGGAAAAGGTCTTCGCCTTCACCGTCAGCCGGTTGCATCGGATAAGCTTTGGCAAGCTCTCTGCATGAACTTCCAGTTTGCACTGCGCGGTCTCGATCCAGTTGATCAGATTGGGATGGCAGTCCCTGAGTACGACCGTCATTTCAGGGTCTGACAAGGCCTTTCGTGTCTCGAGTTCGCTCTCCGTATCGAGACGTGGCGAAGGCGGTTTCGTTTCAGCGACGATGTTTTCGACTCCCTGTCGATCACCCAAATTGACCTGACGAATGGCGTTGGCGGCCACGCGCACCTTGTCGGCGAAGTTTTCCCCGTTGCCGCGAGTGATGTGGATATCAAGCAGGTGGGCAATATTGACCAGCAAGTATGCGAGTTCTGGGTTGCCGCTAAGAAGTTCCGGGTCTGAAAGAATGCGGGCCGACACCGCGAGGCGATCATCGTTGAACATTTTGGTTACCTTTGCGGGGTTCGCGGCGCAGCTCACGCGGCCGTTTATGTTTGGCAGAAGCGTGCAGAACAGGGCCGTGGCGTTGAAACGGTTCACCGCCAACGGAGTCATGTACAGAATGATTCCCCAGGCCTGGGACGCCGTGATCCTCTCCCAGCCCGTAATAGGTCCAACGAGCTGCCAAGCCAGCGTGGCAAGAAACGCGCAGGCCATAACGGTGGCTAAACCTTTGGACGAGGACTCGCTGGAACTTTTAAAATAGACGCGGCATCCGGCCAAAAGGACCACGAGCATTAGGGTATAGAAGGCTGCTTCGCTGGTCAGGCTGGTTACATGATTGAATCCTGACCAACTGAAGTAACAGTCGTGGATGAGCCATAGAGTGGCCTTTATCCAGCGCGGCCAACTATGAATTGCGTCGAGGAAGACAATGAGGTGATGCATCTCAAGGGCAGACGCTTTTGAGAGACCGGGTGACCACGCGTGCGTTTTGCATGTTGGGAAAGGCCGCTCGACAACACTCCGTGAGCTCAGATAGGTAATGAGACTGAATCCAATTCATGAGAAATTGGACCGGCACAGACAGCGTCACCGTCCGGCCGTCGAACCCTTCGAATTCGAGGGCGTTAAACCAGGAAACGAAAGTTTCGTCCCCCAGCCTTGTGCGCAGGCAGGCCCTTATCTGCCTTCCTTTATCGAGGGATGGAACGCGTTTAAGAATCCATCGTGGCATCGCCGCGTTCAAACGCGCTTGGCGGTCTACCGCCAACACAAAACCCGCCATACAAACACATAATACGACGAGCGGGAGGTATCCGGTTTGGCCAAAAACGCTTGCCCAGAGCAGGACAAGACCCGCCGTGAGGCCGCATAAAGTGAATGTTCGGATGAGATTTTGAAACATGGCAGGTCCTCCCTGCCCATGATGGCGTGCGGATTGAGAAGACGATGGGGCGCCTTCGTGGCCAACCCGTGCAGCGAGTGCATACGGCGTAAGCAGTGGCGTTGCGGTGGCTTTGATCGGGTGACACTTTAAGCGGATGTCGCGTCGTCCCCTTCCCTTCCTTGGCTCCCTCTTTCATCAGCCAAGCACGTCACTCGCACCCATAAACATAACTCCCTTCTCCGAGACGATACCGGCACCCGAACCTGAGCCCGAGCTTTCAGCGGAGTCAGAAGGTATCCTGCGGCGTGGCAATTGGGATTACATGTGGAGACGTGTACGGGACCTCGCCGCGCAGGATGACCCCGGCTTCGCACCTCAGGACGATCCGGGTTTCCAACCCGATCTCGAATACGAAGATGACGGGTCGCAAAGTCTCTAGCGCCTCCGGTTCGCCCCGTTATTCGCGCCATGTCTCCCTTATCTTAAGCTTGGTGGGCTCGTTCGCGGGAGAGTAGCCATGACGACACTGCCACTTGGGTATGAGCCACTTAAGCCGCGATCGTTGGGTTCGCCGAAGCTGGTTGAGGACCATAGTGACCAACACCTCCTAACCATCGCCCCGACAGGGTCAGGCAAAGGGGTCTCCTGCATCATTCCAGCGCTGCTCTCATGGCCGGGACCTATGGTGGTGATTGATCCCAAAGGAGAGAACTATGCAGTGACGGCGGATTACCGCCGGTCCCTTGGTCAGGACATCTATGTCCTGGACCCATTTGCCGTCGCGACATCAGCAACTGACCGGCTCAATCCACTGGACCTGCTCTACTTGCCGGGGTCGGAGTCCTCGGATGACATCGCCAGCATTGTCGCCATGATGATGAACGGGACAACATTCACAAAGGACCCCTTCTGGGATAACCGGGCCGAAACGTTACTCACCGGCCTGCTCGCCTTTTTGGTCGAGACCCATCAAACCAAAGCGTCGGTCCAAATGCTGTTTGCGAGGGTCAATACCACCTACGAGGCCATCGCAACGACCATGCGGTCGATGTTAGGTTCGGAGACACCTGAAATTAATGCGGCCGGCGCGGTGCTCGATGTGAACATGAGCGGCAAGACGGGCTCCTCCATTGTTGCGACAGCCCAGATGCACATTTCCTTTCTGCGGAATTCGGCGGTTGGACCGACCCTCTGTAACAGCACAGTACCGCTCGACGACGTGATGTCCGGCAAGCCGATGACGATCTATATCGTTCTGCCAACCGCGAAGCTCAAAACCCATGCCAAATTGCTGCGGCTTTGGATGGGAACCATTCTGACGGTCCTATCGCGCCGCAAGATAATGCCATTGCACCCAACGTTACTTCTTCTTGACGAAGCAGCGCAGCTTGGTGAGCTGGAAGAACTCCGGACCGCCCTGACCCTCATGCGCGGCTTCGGGGTTAAGGTCTGGAGCTTCTGGCAGGATATGAGCCAGTTGCGGCGGCTTTACCCCTCGGATTGGCAGAGCCTCTTGAACAACAGCGGTGTCCAGCAATACTTCGGCGCGGTTTCGCCGTTCGCGGCAGCTGAAGTCGACGCTTACCTGATGGGCATGGCGCCGCGTTCGGTCTTCGGAATGAAACCAAACGAGATGGTCCTGCTTAAGGATGCGGCTGTACCGAGAATGATTACACGTCTCGACTACCTTCAAGAGTGTCAGTTCCGGAGTCGAGCGTCTCCCAACCCCTACTACCCCCAGCCCCTTGGAGAGGTCGTTCCTTTTAAGCCAGTACAGCTAGAGTCCACACGCTAGGCCAGCTTCGGCATTGGCGATGATAAACTTCTCCACGGCGGGGTGGGACCAGTCCGACAAGACCTGATTTTTAGGTATTTCGCGCGCGGCATGCACGGCCAGCGCAAGCGGAGCTGCGGCCACAACAGTTGGTTGTTCGCTACGTCTCAGCACCCATGCCAGTTGCAGCAGACCACCAAAGGGACCGATATCCAGCGTTTTTGAACGCATGGCCCAGGCATGGTCGGCATTCTGCGCCGCGTCGCGCAGGAAGATATTCACCATGGGGTGCTCTGGCGAGGCCGTGGCCAAGTCGTTTGCCGCCTCGATATTGTCCGCCATGATTTCACGGGCGAGAATCGTATTGTGGCTGTTCTGCCAAGAACCGGGAAGTTCAGCCTCCAATTTTGCGATCTGGTCACCTAACCGCGATGCGGTACGAACCAGAATGGTCTTCTCGGGACCGGTTGAGGGCTTGAGTGCGCTGCTCAGGCTGAATCTCTGCCACAGCATCTGATTGAGCAATTCGCTCGTGGTTTCGTCGTCTCTCACGCCATGTCCTTCATTATACTGACTATGTAGGCCGCATGGCCGTTTTTTGCAAGGGCAAGAGGGCGGGCGGTCCACCCGGCCGGTTGGTGGCTGGTCCAGAAGGTCCCTCCCTGCCCGTGCGGCAAGCGTCTGCGCCTAAGCCGGTCCGGAGACCCCGCAAGGGGCAAGCCCTCGCGCCCGAGGCGCGCCCTGCGGGTGCGGGGACCTCCTCCGGCCTCGGCTTTTGGTCGGCGCCGAGCCGCATCAAGGCAGGCTCGGAAAGGACCGTCATGACCACCACACGCGACCGGATGGATATCCACCAGTCTGTCACAGACAAAATCGTGTCTCAGCTCGAGGCTGGAGCCGGGGACTGCAAGCTGCCCTGGCACAGGCCGGGGGCATGTTCCGTGATGCCCAGGAACGCTTCAACCGAGAAGTCATACAACGGCATCAACGTGCTTTCGCTCTGGGCCACGGCCGAGGCCAAAGGCTATCACCGGTCGCTGTGGGCCACCTATCGGCAATGGCAAGCCATGGACGCCCAGGTCCGCAAGGATGAGAAGGCCGCGCTGGTCGTCTTCTATAAGGAATTCTCGACAGAGCCGGACCCGGAGGCCGACGGCGACGACGGATTGCGCCGCGTTGCGAAGGCCTCATGGGTCTTCAACGTTTCGCAGGTTGACGGCTTTGCCGCCACCGACGATCTGCCGGTTCTTCCGCCGCTCGAACGACTTGCCGGCGCCGAGGACTACTTCGCGGCAACCCGCGCGCAGGTAAGGGTCGGCGGCGAGAACGCGTACTATCATCGCCTCACCGACCATATCCAGATGCCCGACGAGCATTTGTTCCAGCGTGAAACGCGCACTGAGGACTGGTATTCGGTGCTGGCGCACGAGACCGCCCATTGGACCGGGGCCCCTTCCCGGCTCAACCGCGAGTTTGGAAAGCGCTTCGGAGACCAGGCCTATGCGGCGGAAGAGTTGGTCGCCGAACTGACCAGCGCCTTTGTCTGCGCGGAGCTTGGAATATCCGTCGCGCCCCGTCAGGACCACGCCCAGTACATCGGCCATTGGCTGAAGCTTCTCAAAGACGACAAGAGGGCCATCTTCACCGCAGCTGCGCGGGCGTCCGAAGCCACCAAGTACATCAGCGGTTTTTCGAAGGAGGTGGCCCATGCCGCCTAGATTCGAAATCGCCGAATTCGAGTGGAGCGGTGTTCAATGCCGGGTCCGCGTCGAAGCCAATTACCGTGGGAATGCTGGATGGTCGCGCATCGACATCCAGGTCCTCACGCCAACCGGCCACCCGCTTCCCATTGCCGAGTCAGGTACTCATTCGCACCAACTTGATGCCGACGAACTCGCGGCCGCCGGTGGGCCGGTAGCTTTCTATCGCGCCTGGCTGGAGAAGGATTCACGCCACTACCGTTACACCAAGGCTTTGGACGCCTACCACCAAGCCGACCTCTTCGGCAGCCGGTGACACGGGTTCGACACGTCGCCGTCAGATGTTCACCCTCAACTTGGCCTTCCATCGCAAGATGGAGGGCCATTTGCATGATACTTCCCGACAACTGTCCCGGCTGCGACGTCACCTGGATTGAAGAGCCTATCCCCATGGAGAGCCGCCACTACTACGGCAGCAGTACTCATTTCCGCCGCCAAATCGCTATCTATGACCTCGTCCTCGACTGCACCGTTGGCTGGAAATGCCCGGATTGCGGGTTTTATTTGCCGCGCGACCCCGATGAAGTTGCGCGGGTGGCGGAGGTGCCGCCCTCCAAACGCGAGTCCTAGACATCTATATCAGGAGCTGGAAATTACCGAGACTTCTCATCTAGCCAACCGGCTTCCAGTGCGGCAATCAGCTGCTCAGCTTCAGGGTCGCCAGTGGCGATAGTTCTTTGCTGCCATTCCCGCAGCTCTTCTAGGTCCCTGGCTTCTTCCCGGCGCTGCCACCGTATATATCGTTCAAAGCCTTCGGCGGCTGTCGGTTGTTTCTGTGAAGTCACACATACGGCTTTCCTTGCATCCGCAGTGTATGCGGATTGCCAAGGCTACGGTACCGGTGTGCCCTCCAAAACGGCAGTCTCTTCTACGTATAATGGGACCTCCCTCCAAACAGTCTCGTAATCCTCCCCTTCGAATATGAACCGTGCCCGCGATCTCATTTCATCCTCTGACATCGAAGCCTCGGCCAGTATCCGTTTTAATTGCTGGTCCCTTTGGGGGTGCTTGGCAAAGCTCCGTGTCGCCGCCTCGATGACAAGCTCGTCGACCAGGGTCGGCAGAAGGTGGGCCATCATCTCGACCTGATGGGCGGGAATATACCGCTCTGCTGACCCGTGCCCGTGTTCTGGATAGACCTTTCCGAGTGAAGACATCCCCAGATCCGGGATGCCGTCAGCGTTGATGCCCCAGTGGCAGTTGAACACAAGGTCGCCGTCACATGGATGATGGTTCAACACGATGGCGGCTGCAAAGCGCTCGAAGGGCTCTGTACCGGCCTCCACGCTGATGAGGGATCCGATAGTTGCGACCCACATCGTTACCGGAAAGATCGGAGCCCCACCCATAATGCCATTGTAGACACACACGCGCATATGCGCGCGGTCCAACCACTCGTACACGTTCTCCGCATCTTTTAGGAACACAACCTGGTTTGTCATAGGGCCTCCTTTATCAAGCGGACCTGCTGATAGAGCTCTTGGCCGTTTCGCAGTCTGTTACGCATTCCAACTTCCCGTGCGATGTCGCTGAACTGGCTCTTGAATGAACTTCTGCTTTGGGGCCGTGCGTTCATTCCCTTGCACCAGGCAACGTAACTTGCGTACAGGTCGGTAAACCTGACTTCCCCTTGAGGATCTGGTTCCAGTCGGTCAAGGACGTAAAGGTCCACGGCTCCAGATTTGGCTTGCTGGGTGCTCTCGCGCGGATGCCCGTCACCGCTTGGGTCGTGCGCCAAGGGGTGGTGGCGATGAAGAGACCCAATCCACTTCCCAGCTCGATAAATAAAGCCAGCAGAATGGCGAGAATGAAACCTACGTCTTTATCTGAAAGCTGCGCCTGGACAACACGCCCGAGCCTCCTCAGGACATCAACCTGCGCATCGGATGTCAGCTTGGCCCCCTCCCCTCCCCTCTTTTCCAGGACCTTGTTCAGATCGAACAGCTGTGCCGCCAACCGCTCGCCTTCCTCACTTCGCGCCAGCTCAGATTTGAGGACTGCGATTGCTGCACAGGCTTCTCGCGTCGCCAACCGGTTCAAGGTGCAATCTTGCGAAATCTCGCCGACAGTCCGGTTTCGTGGACCTGTTTGAACTTTCAGCTGAGCAGCGATATCCGCTTTCACTTCTCCGCTCGCGCGCGCTGTGCCCAATAGGTCCAGTCTCGCCTTCACCCGTTTTTGCGCGTCCCTCGTGTCGGCGTGCGTCTCGATGGCACTGGCGGATTCAGCCGCTTTGGTATTCCGATGCTCGGCTGCAAAACCAACCGCGGCAGTAAAGCTGTAGCCGGTGAAAACAATGAATACCGCCGTTGCAGCTATGGTCGCCATCCAGTCTCGGTTCTTGAGGCCATATGCGACCATGAACGGGCAGGTCGCCTTAAGGGCATCGCCTAACCCGGCACCCAGCCCATACACCAGCCCGTCAAAATCCGTATCAGCGCTACGGAACCCCATCCGGAAATTCAGTAAGGCTGATACCGCGACAAGCCCGAGGCTAGTGACGATGCCGATGATGACGATGCTATGGACGGTCCACGGAAGGCCTACTTGCGCGTTCGGCGCAGTTGATGATGGCCTTCCACGCTTCGTCGTCATGCTTGGACCTCAGGTCGGCAATGATGAGGGCTAGGGCAAGTTCGATGGCTCGTTCGCAGAAGGTGTTGATGTCCTCTCCCGAGGCCATCTTCATCACTTGAAGGTCCCTCGCCACCTCGTCCTTGAGACGGAGACCCACCTGTCGCCGGAGCCCCTTGTAACCGAGCCGTCGTGGTCGCCTGAGGACCGGCAACACGAACTTCTTGATCAGAGCGTCGCGACTTTCAGACATTCGGGCTGCTCCGTTTTCAATCCGGAAGTGTGCCCGATGTCACCGGCTTCATCAAAGCGTTTGCTTTTTGCTACGCTCTGCTACGCGACGTGCGGTTCGTCCTCCTTCCACTTTACATTCTGACTGTGGAGGCTCATTCCACCCCGTAGATACACACCTGTGCACCTATGCAGATGCACAGGCGCACATAAGCAAATCCACGAATCATGGATGCGCAAATACGTACCTGTGCAAGTACGCAGGTGCACACCTACGCAACATCATACCTGCATACCTTCACACCTGCACATGTGCGCCTGTGCTGTTGTGCACGTGTGCGCCTGCGTATCTGCGCAGGTGCATACTTGTGCACGTGCGCATAATTTACATGTGGCTGTGGAAGCCACCCGCTGAGATGCACACGTATGAAGGAACATATCTGCACACCTGCGCACCTACACACTTGCGCACTTGTGCGGTTGTGCATTTTGCAACACCCCGTCCATTCAAGTGCTGAATACATAGTCGGTCGGCGTTGACGATGTCGGTATGTGTACGCACTATCCGCACATGACGACACACACACCGCCCACCATTATCGCTTTCGCCTCACCTAAGGGAGGGGCAGGCAAGTCAACCAGCTGCCTCTGCATTGCTGGTGCTCTGGCAGCCGAAGGGCACCGCGTCACCATCATCGACTTTGACGATTCAGAAACCTTGTGGCGATGGTTCACGGCAAACCCGGATGCCTCCAACATCGGAAAGCTCACCGTCGAACGTGCGCCGAGTACCGCACTCGGCGAATTCATGGAAAGCATCTGGAAGGAGCGGGAAGGGGTTGTCCTTATCGACCTTGCGGGAGCCTTGACCAACCAGATGCTCCACATCGCTGCTTATGCGCACCTCATTATCACCCCGGCCAAAGTTTCCGAGCCCGACATCGTCGAAGCCAACAAGCTCTATCAGCAATTGCTCGTGATCGGTCGCAAGGTCGGAAAGCCGATCTGCCACCGCATTCTCTTAAATGAAGTTCCAAACATCCTGGCGGCATTCCAGCTGTCGATCCTTGATAACCTACGCGCCAGCGCTCTGCCGGCTTTCAAGACCGCTCTTAAGTATCGCGCTGCTTATCCGGAATCGATGATGAGTGGACGGCCGCCCCACTTTGCGGAGAACACGCTTCGACCAGCGGTATCGAAAGCTATTACCGAAATCAACGAACTCGTCGCTGAGGTTTACGCCACCATCAACCAAGAAGACCTCCAGGAGGCCGCATGAATAATCCCACACCACGAAGCTTCCGACCGGCTCTTGCACCTTTGCCCGAACCGAGCGTCATCGAGAGCGCCGTCAATGAGCATTCGAAAATCAACAACGTCCCCTCCGTGGTCAAGCCATCTGACGCCCGAGCCGCTGTCACCGAAACGGTGACCTTGCCGGTCAACGACAAGGCGGCACGGGTGAAGAAGACGTCCCCTTCAATGAGGTTTACGTGCGAGCTGCCGAACTATGTCGTCAAAGAGCTAGGACGCCGCGTCCTGGAGCAGGGGGGCACCAAGAAGTTTCACTTGTTGAAAGCACTCCAATCGGGAGGCTTCACCGTGAAGGATGTGGACCTTTATGAGGATGGGCGCCGTGGACGGTAAGGCGACCACTCGCGTATCTGCATACCTGCACACATATGCAGGTGCACACTTATGCAGGCTCACATACTCGAAGGGCAGGGGGGGCTGATGGCGCGCATCAAACTCGACCTGGTAACACGCGAAGAGTTCTCCAGCTATCCGCTAGCCCAGAAGAACGTTTATCTGCAGTCTGTCGCATCACAAGTCGCGATTGCACGCGAACACGAATTTCGCCCGTTGGATAAGGACAGCCTTTCACGGCTGCGCCGCTACTATACCCGCAGACGTTTGGCTGAGCTCGAGCTCGAGGGGATGAAGGATCCCGATCTGCGGAAGGACTTCCAAGGCTTGGCGGAGGCGATTCACCTCGGAGAGGTCAAACGTGTCATCGCTCATGAGACGTCGTCCGTGCCTTCATCGACATTCCGAGAGCCTCCGCCAGATGACTCTCAGCTTATGTTTTTTGTGCCAACGGTACACGATGCGCCAATCAAAGATGACGTCAACTTGATGGATGTAGCCCCGTTCTCTTTATCGAAAACTGTGCGCCACGGAGTCATTCGCTATGAGTTGAAGGATGCGTTGATTACAATTGAAGGGGGGGCTGAGAGTGGACTGGTCAACGCCTACGACTACGACATTTTCATACATATGGTCTCACACCTAGCTTCTCAGATGCGCGATTACCGCCATGCCGAAGCAAAGGGTCTTCGGCCTTCTCTTCCACCTCGTACATACCGCCCCAGCTTGGCCGAGATTCTGAAGTTTTGCCGGCGGGAGCAGGGGGGGCGACAGTTCGTCGATCTCGAGCGAGCGCTCGACCGCTTGCAGGGCACTCGTTACAAAATCACCAACCTCACTTCCAACAACACCCGTCGCGCAGCTGAAAGCTTTCCGCTGATTGGGAGATATAAAGTGGTGTCGCGTACTAAGAATGACCGACCCGACGAAGTGGAAATAGACATTCCAGATTGGGTGTACAGCGGGGTCGTTTCCACGCGGGAAAGCCCAAGTATTTTGACGCTAAGTCCCGACTACTTCCTGCTGCAGAAACCTTTAGCTCGATACATCTACCGTCTTGCACGTAAGGCCACGGGGACTAGTGGGTTTGCAGAGTACGGCCTGGATACGCTTCACCACCGTTCAGGATCTCCGATGCCATTCAGGAAGTTCCGAGAAAGCATGATGGAAATCGTGGCTGCAACAGCTGAAAAACCGTTACCCGATTTCGACATCCAAATCATTCCCGCCAAAGGCGGGGGGGAAAAGCTTCGGATGACAACCAGAAAGCTGCAGGTGTCGACAACAGAAGCCGCTTAGTCCTATTGCCCAAACCTCATTTAACCGTTTTGGCCAATTAGACGTCTTTCATTCCGCATGCTTTGGCCAAAAAGGGCCGTTTCTTGTTGTTAGCTAACCACTTAGCGGAGATGGGCCAAATCTTCGTCTATCATTCCGGCCAACCGTCGTCGATCATTCCGGCCTAAATGCCGTCTATCATTCCGCGTTATTTGGCCAAAAATACTGACCCAAATGCAATTGCTTATGGCAGTGCCTGTCAGTGTCCAAAATTTCGTCGATCATTCCGGCCAAATTCTCGTCTTTCATTCCGGGGTGATTGGCCAAATCTCTCCCTGTGGATAAAGTATCCACAGTTTTTCGGCCCGCACGTCTATCGTTCCGCAAGGGTTGTCTATCATTCCGGAAATGCCGTCTATCGGTCCGGCCAGGCCGTCTATTATTCCGGCCAAAGCCGTCTATCAATGCCAATAAGTCAACCTAACTCTCGGAGCCAGTACAGGTTTCCAGACTGGAAACTCTCTTCTCTAAAACTCTTACTTAAAACCAATATAACTATTAAAAACGCCTACGGCCAATTTCTATAAATCGATTATTGAAAAGTAAGAACGGTCATTGGCTATAGCTCATGCCGGTGAAGCGCCAAGACAATCCTGAGGGCACTGAAACGATTTTCGACACGGGTTCCGAATACCGGGTAGGTACAGGCTGCTTGAATGCCCCTGCACCGCTCCTAGAAAGCTTCATCTGTCACGGTCATCATCTTGGTCCAGTTCCTCAGCCGGTTCAGGCTCCGCTATCGTTTTGAGATATGTCGTCGCCTTAAACGCATTAAGCTGAGCACCCTCGCCGCGCTTCACTTTAGCAGCTATCGGCAACTCAGGCTTTTTGGCTATGAAAGCTACGGGGTCTTTTTCGGCCTTGCTTGCCAGGCGTGCTTGGGAGGTGGCGTGGCGTTCCGTGCGCCGACGTTCATCCTCAACTATGTCGGCTGCTCGGTCCTTGCTTGCCTGCTCCGCCACTTGCTCTTGAGTCTGGATGTAGTTTTCCGTGCGGGACACCAGCATCCAATGCATGACCACCCTTTGCTCCTCGAAGGGGAGCGAACGGCTCATCTTCATAAGCCGGCGTTCTTCGCGGGACAGCGGCGACAGGATGATGTCCCGCCGCGCACGGCTGTGGAGTCCTTCCAGAGGGTTGATGAGCGCGGTGGTGGCTTTTGCCGAAGTGATGATGGGTCTATCGAGCCAATCCAGCCCGAAGGTGAATGCGGGTTGGCTGGCCATCACGCATCCCGTTCTGGCTCGTCGTCGTCCCGTTCCTGTTCCAAGGTCTGATCGCGTTGTGCGGTATTGGTCAGTCCGAACTTCACGACCTGCTCCTCGCCGTTGTCCAGATAACGGAGGGTGCCTGTGCCAACGTCGATCGAAAACTCCCGTCCCTGTTCGATCAGAACCAGCGGCCGAGACGGATCTTCGCGTTTAAGGACGGCTTCGCGTTCAGACACGATCTCATCCATCCTGCCGCAACTCTCGTACGTGCGGGTGAGGGGATTGAGCACACGGTCGATACTGCTCTGGCCGAGGGGAGGGAGGGCGAACGTATCCGGTTCTTCCTTGAGGACGCGTGATGTTTCTTCAAGTCCCCAGGCGTTCGCGAAACCTATGAGTTCGACGGCCTGGGCAGCTTTCATCATGCCGCGCAGCTCATCGCGGGCCTGCTTGAACTCTTGCCGTTGCTGCTCGAGCTGTTTCTCAAAGCTCTGTGATGTGCCGTGGGGCATATGTCACCGATACGATTGCCAAAGCCTTCAAACGATTCTAGCACCTGTGTAGGCCGGTGTAGAGGGCGAGATGGTCGATCTAGACAATAAACGATGGAAGTCTTGGGATGAAGTTCCCCTCATTCTCACCACCGATGACGTCGTGCACTTATCAGGTTTGAAGAAGCGGACGTTAGAAGGACGCCGCCTCCACAAGGAACCACCGCCGTATCGACGGCTCGGCCTTGGGCCCACTGGCAAGGTCATCTATCTCAAAGCGGAAATAAAGACCTGGCTTGAAGAGACGACAAAGCCGGGGGACGAGTCTGCCTGAAACTTGGGGTCATGCGTAGGCAAGCGTAGGTAAATGCACGGTGCTTTCAGTTTTCGCTGGCTTACGCGACAAATTGTTATGCACAAGGGTCACCCAACACAGGCTGCGTCTTCGGACACGCTTCAACAGGCGTTGGTCGTGGCCGCCTACCTCATCAAGACATATCCGCATGCGGCCCGTGATCTAGCCTGGACACTTGCGAAGATCCGCGCCGAAATCGCCAGCGACCCGTTACGAGATGCCGAAGAGATTCTTGCCGCTCATACGCGCGATGGTGGAGTGAAACAGATTCGGGACAAGAGCTTATATTTGAACCTCAGCTCTACATGACCGTACTCCGGCCGCGGCCATTTATGGCCCATCATGCTCGCGAGATACTTGTCATTAAGACCCAGCTGGTTTGTGAGGCGGCTTTCAAAACTGTGCCTGAGCGAATAAACTGAAAGTCCCCTCTCGTTGGCGGCGCCCCGAAGTTTAAGGGACTTGTTGAGCAGCGCTGAAAGAGCGTTCCCACGCTCCGGAGGGTACCGGTGTTTGAACCCGGTCGGAAACCTTTGAAACGCCATGAGCGATACGCCCACCAGGGGCACCTTGCGCTTCGAATTCTCGGTTTTTGTCTTGCGAGTCTCATCCGTCACTTCGACAAACGGTATTGAAGCATCCAGATGGATGGTCCTGGCGTCAAGATTGCAGACTTCGGAGGGCCGCAACCCTGTCTCGACCAGAGCGTAAAGGATACAGCGCGCCTCGGCATTCATGCCGTCAAAGCCGCCCTCCGCAAGGATGATGTCTTGGATGACCTGGTCAGAGAAAGCCGACCGCTTACCATCCACGCCGCCTTTGAAGCGGAGGTTGTCGAAAACATTCTCGCGGTCGATCTGCTGGAGAACGGCGACAGCTTTGAACATCGCCCTGATTCGCCCGAGGCTGGTATTAGCCGTGGCAATGCGGATCTCTTTACGGTCGATTCGCTCCTGCCAATGCTGACGGAACCTCAAAGTATCTGCCCGCGCGAGCTCACTAAGTGGGCGATCTCCCCCGATCACGCTCATAAAGCTATCGAGGTCGGCATGCCGAATCCGTCGCCAGCGCTCCCATTGGTCCAACGAGAACTTCTCGTTCGCCGTCCGGCAAACGGTCTCATATTCCTTCACCAGGTCTGACAACATCGTTGGCGACGGCGGCGAGGCTAATCCCATCACAGCGCTGACCTTGACGAAATCCTGGAGATTGTCGCCGAGTAACAGCGTCCCAAACCTGTGCAACAGGACCTCAACAGGCATTTTCATCAGTTGCTCTCGGGGGGCGTATTGGTAGCCGAGCGCGCTGGCAACTGATCTCGCTTCAGGTTCCAGCACGGCCTGTTGGCTGTCCGGGCGTCCCTCCGCCAGACGCTGCCATCTCGATTCCAGGACAATATTCATGCGCTCAATGTGAACACGGGCGGCAACACCACGCGGGTCGTCCGTCACCCGGATGGCAGTGGTGAGTTCCACTTCGCGCCGCGAGTCGATGCGCCGGTATTCAGCGGGAATTTGCCGTCGAAGTGCCCAGAACCCGCGTCTCTTGACGGGTTTTATCGGGCCAGTTGTCCGCGCCATTCAAGAACCTCATGCCAGCACTGTCGCCGACCTTGCACGAAGGATTCTTGGGACGGAAGTTGGGACGCTTTTCCTACGTTCAGCTACTTTGCCCTACGCGAAAACATCGATTTTCGCAGCCATATCAGCTTGCTGGGCTAGAATAGTCTGGCTCCGTGGGTAGGATTCGAACCTACGACCGATCGGTTAACAGCCGATTGCTCTACCACTGAGCTACCACGGAATATCAGACATTGCCGGCGAATGGCGCCTCATAGCAGACCCTGTCGGCAGGGGCCAGAGTGTTTCACCGAAGTACTTGGAGGCCACGGCCGGAATCGAACCGGCGTGCACGGATTTGCAGTCCGTTACGTCACCACTCCGCCACGTGGCCACCTGAGCGCTGGCGTGTAACACAAGGCTGGGGCAGGGCACAACAACTAGCAACGTCTTCTTTCTGCGCCACTGCGTCGTGCTTTCCTGCGCCGGCGCCGTTGAGTAATGTCCTGCCGGCGTTGCGTAACGCCTGCGGGATCTGGAGACGAAAATGGCCGATGCGACGCAGCAGCGCGTGAATATGGTGGATAGTCAGGTGCGGCCGAGCGACGTGACCGATCGGCGCATCATCCGCGCCATGCTCGAAGTTCCGCGCGAGGCCTACGTGCCGGCCAGTCTGCGGAGCCTGGCCTATGCCGATGGCGATATCGGTCTGGACGGCGGGCGCGTGCTGCTCGCACCTCGGGTGCTGGCGAAGTTGCTGCAACTTGCGAACCTGGGGGACGGAGACCAGGTGCTGGTCGCGGGGTGCGCGACGGGATACGCCGCGGCTGTCATGGCGCGGATGGGCGCCAAGGTCACCGGCGTGGAGCCTGACGACGGCCTGCGCGCCATTGCCGTGCGGGAACTCGGCGGTGCTGCAAGTGACATCGGTATATTTGCCAGAACACCGGCCGCGGGGTACGCCGAGGCCGCTCCCTACGATGTCATTCTTGTGGACGGTGGGGTCGAGGTCATACCGGAGACGCTGCTGGACCAGCTCAAGGACGGCGGCCGCCTGGTTGCCGTTCGTGTGGAGCGACGCGGCGGACGTGCCACCGTCTGGCGGCGCTCGGGTCGCGTGTTCGGCGAGACGAGCGGCTTCGACGCCGTTGCGCCGATCCTGCCCGGCTTCGAGAAAATTCAAGCCTTCGCGCTCTAATTTTCTGTCCTGACGTATCTCACCCTACGGACTTCCCCAAGTTGCGCAGGCCTGTGTGGGATTAGGGCAACTGTGAGTCGGCGTGATCACTTCGGTGCCGGTACGAGGGGTGCGAATCGGGCTAAACGGTGCGAGGTTCGACTCCGCTGTTTGGCGTTTGCGGGGGCGCTTCGCGCGACGAAGGCAGAGAAATGACCGACAACAAGCAGCTGTACACAGCCTTCCGTCTTCGCTTGATGCATGGTGCTTGCGTCGTCGCCGGCATGATGTTGCTGGGACCGCAGATCGCTCAGGCCGAAACGCTGAAAGAAGCGCTGGCCGCGACTTACCGCTATAACCCGCAGATCGATGCGGAGCGTGCAAGGCTGCGCGGAACGGACGAGGAAGTGGCGCGGGCGATGTCGGGCTATCGCCCGATCATCACGGGTACGGCCGACATCAGTCGTCAGTATCAGCGGACGAAGACGACCATCGGAACGGACCGTTCGAATACAATTCCAAAGGATTACGGCATTACGCTAACGCAGCCGATCTTCAACGGCTTCCAGACGACGAACGCGGTGCGGGAAAGCGAAGCCTTCGTCCGGGCCGGGCGCGAGACGCTGCGTGCCGTCGAGCATCAAGTCATGCTCGATGCCGTTACCGCCTATATGGACGTCATTCGCGATCAGGCGATCGTTCGTCTGCGCGAAAACAACGTCAACGTGCTCGCCCGCGAGTTGAAGGCGGTGCAGGATCGTTTTGCTGTTGGCGAAGTCACGCGCACCGACCTGGCGCAGTCGCAGGCGCGGCGCGCGTTGGCGGTATCGTCGCTCGATGCGGCGCGTGCCCAGCTCAAGACCAGCCGTGCGACGTACGAACGCGTTGTCGGGCATCCGCCGGGCAATCTCGTGGAGCCGACGCCGAATGCGCCTGGCCTGCCGGCGACCTTGGAAGAGGCGGTCGGTGCGGCGAGCCAGGAGAATCCCAACAACATCGCTGCGCTCTATCGTGAGCAGGCGGCGCGTAGCACGGTCGACCGCATCCGCGGCGAGCTGCTGCCGCAGATCAACCTGCAAGCCGATTATGGGCGCACGTACGATGCGCTGGACGGCCTCAATAGCCGGCAGGAAGACGCGTCGGTTACGGGGCGCGTGACGGTACCAATCTACGAGGGCGGCGAGACGCGCGCCCGCATCCGCCAGGCCAAAGAACAGCACGTGGCGCTGCTGCAAGAGATTGAGCAGTTCCGCACGGAGACGCAGTCGATTGTGACGTCGGTCTACGCGCAGATGTTGGCGGCGCGGGCGCAGCGCTTGTCGGATCAGACCCAGGTCGATGCGAATCGCACGGCGCTTGCCGGTGTGCGTGAAGAAGAGAAGGTCGGGCAGCGGACCTTGCTGGATGTGCTGAACGCCGAACTTGAGCTTCTCAATGCGGAAGTGTCACTGGTGACGACGCGGCGCAACTTGGTGGTGTTGTCCTACAATGTCGTGGCCTCCATCGGTCGTCTCGACGCGCTGGCCACTGGCGTGGCCTCCGAGGTCTATGATCCGGAGGTGCATTACAAGGACGTGCGCCGCGAATGGTTCAGCACGACGATCACGCATGGCGATGGGGTTGCACCAGCGAGTGATGGCTGGTCCACCGACGTGCGGCGCGAAGGCGGAAAGTAAGCGGCCGAATTTTTCGAGCTTATCCGCAGAGGTGCGAAGTGCGTCTTTAGTTTGAACGCAGCGCTTCAGTCACTTGCAATCTCTGGATATTCGTTTTGCGAGCGCCGCTTAGCGGCGATGCGCGCCTTTCGCGTGGGTTGCGCTGCACGAATTTATGCATCATTTTGCCACACGGTTGCCCAGGATCGTTCTTACGGTTCAATTAACAGAGGTTCATCTAAGCAAGCTGGGACGTGTGTCGAGGGGCCGGCGTTTCGACGTCTGGGGACTTGCTGACCGTACGACGGTTGGGCGGGGACGGAAGGGTTCCGTTCGCGGGGTTTGGGCACTCCTGACGCGTAGATGCCGAGTTTGCGGCGATTGGCGTAGGCGTACGAGGTGGCGTAATGGATCTGAATAACAAGAATGGCCAGCCCAGCATGGAGGAGATCCTGGCGTCGATCCGCCGGATCATTGCTGAGGAACCTACGGCCGCAAACCCAGTGATCGATCTGCACGCCAAGTACCGCAACAAGACCGACGATCACGACGAGAGCAATGATTTCGAGCTGCCATCGATTTTCCGCCCGGCGACTCCGGCGCCGGAACGGCAGCCGTTGTTTGGACGCCTGACGGATGCCATTCGCAGCGCATCAGGTGGGGCCGGAGACCAAAAGGGCTCGCGCAAGGAGTCTGAACAGGGTGAAGCGCAGGAACGGTACCGGGGCGCGCTGCGCGAGTCCGGGACGATCCTTGCCTTGGCCAATGGGCAGGGTGGCCTGGACGCCAATGCCGGCAGCGGCTCGTCGCACCACAATGGAGAGACGGAGCGATATCGTGGAGCGCTACGTGACGCCGGCGGCGCCGGTTCGCTGACCAGCGCGCTGAGTTCGCTGAAGCTGACACGGGGCGCGGAGTCGTCACCGCTGTCGGCTCGCCCGGACAACGAGGCCTCATCAGGACATGCAAGCGCGCCGACTGCGGCACCGGCCCCCGTGGCGGCTGCGCCGGTTGCGCCTTCGCCGGCGGCCACTAGCCCACTCGCGGCCTCGGGCGGTGTCGAGGACGTGAGGCGCGTGATGGTACCGTTCCGCGATATGCGGATGTCGCGGATGTCGACGGAAACGACGGCCTCATCGAGCGTATCGGACGCAAGCGCGCTTGACGCACTGCTCTATTCCGCACCGAGCGAGCCAGCGCCGGTGCACCACACGCTATCTCCTGATTTTCCGGCTCCGCCATTGCAGGAAGCCCCGCAGGCGCACGTTCCGCCTCCTCCACAGGCGTATGAGGATCATACCCTCAGTCTCGACGACATGCATCGGTTCGCGGCAATCGTCGAGCAGCCGCAACGGCCGCCGCCACCGCCACCTCAGCAGAGTGCCAGCGATGCCGCAGGCGCAATCGAGGATACGACGGCCGACCTCCTGCGGCCAATGCTGCGGCAGTGGCTGTCGGAGAACATGCCGCGCATGGTTGAAAAGGCGCTCTCGATCGAGCTGGCGGAGAGCGTCAAGGCGAATCGAAAGTTCAACGGCTCGTAGCAGAGGATCGCATTGGCGCAATGCTGGCTTCGTGTCGCCGTCAGGCGGCCGGCGGGGAGCGCCAGGCCGACGCGGCGTTGTGGTCCAACGATAACTTTGGTGCAAGCATTGCACCTGCGGCGGCGCGCGTGTACCACGACCCTTCAGCAGTGATTGGCCAGTGCGTATGGTTGCCGTGCGGCCGGCTTCCAGCAGTCATCCGAAACCTTGTGCAGAAGCCGATACGCCGGTCGAGGTCATTGGAATGAGCGGTCCCACGAAAGCCGGCGAACCCAGCATGGAAGAGATCCTGGCGTCGATCCGCAAGATCATCGCAGATGATCCGAACAAATCTTCCGGCGAGACGTCGAGTGCCTCGTCGGGGTCGGCAAAGCCGGCATCTGGCCCGGTGCTCAGCCCTGGGCCATCGGGCCTCTCGCTCGGGGAGGCGCTGCGCAATTCGGCAAGCGCGCCGTTGAGTGCTCCGGCGTCCGAGCCGCAACGGTCGGGTCCGTCGTTTGGTCGCCTCAGTGAAGCGCTGAGGACGACGTTTGCGACCAATCCCCCATCGCAAGGCAGTGGCAGCTTTGCGGAAACGCGCTTCGGGCAATCGGCACCGTCAAGCCCATTGAGCGCACCGGAACGGGGCATGACGCTCGATCCACCGGCGCCGGTCTTCGGCGCGGCGACGGATCGCGCGCGGTCGATCGACAGCGAACTCGACGATATCCTCGACGAACCGCTGCGGCCGGCGACAACGCCGAGTGTGAACAATCCGGTCGACAATCAAAGCTCAAGCCAATGGGCCGTGTGGCGTTCGCCATCCGGTAAATCGGGCGACGGCGACACGGCGGTGCCGGCTGCGACAAGCGGAACCGCGGCCGGATCGGCGCCGCTGACGACATCACCATCGCTGGGGCGGCCGAGTGGCGGTTTCTATCCGAGCTCGGGCGGTAGCTATTCGCCGGCGGCAACGTTGCCGTCGTCGACCTCTTCGTCATTCGGCAAGGCGGGGCGGTTCGAACCTACGCTGCCCGGCGGAGAGGCCGAGACGTCGAGCGGTCTGGGATCGCTCGTGCCGAAACGCGACGACGCCGCCGGCAAGGCTGCGGCACCGCCAGCGATGGCGAGATCTCCTCGCTTCGAGCCGAACCTCGGGTCGGAGTCCACGCGCACTGCGATTGCGCCCGAGAGCAAGCTAGAGCCCGCGAAGCCTGCCACCGTGGTGATCGCCGCGATGCCACCGGTGCCTGCGCAGGCCCAGACACCACCACCGGCCGCACCGATGCCGGACACCGGGTCGGCAGCACCTGACGCACGCGCGGATGCTGTCGGCGGAACGTCAGGTGTGAACGTTCCCCTGCCGCCGCGGACCACGTTGTTCTCGCGACCATTCGCGGCGACGAAAGTCGAGGCGGCTCCGGCTCCAGCCGCGCCCGTAGCGGCACCGGCCGCTATTCCACCGGCCGACCGGTCAAGGCTGGCCTTTGGCTCGGTGAAGCCTGTCGAGGCGCCAGAGGCGGGGGTCTCCGCGCCGCGTTCGCCGACACTGCCACTGGCCGCCGCGCAGGTCGCTGCATCGGCGTCTGCGCTGGATGCATTGGCGGCCGGATTTGCGGCATCGAACGCGCAGGTGACGCCCACCGCAACGCAGCCTGCCACCGCCGCGCCGGCTGTACAGACTGTCGGGTCGGTCGATGCGGTGACGCAGACCGGGCCCGCTCAGCTTGGTGCTGCTCCGGCAGCAGGGCAGCCGCCGCGCACGCTGGAAGACATGGTCGCCGATATGGTCAAACCGATGCTGCAGAAATGGCTGACCGACAACATGCCACGCATCATCGAGAAGGCGCTGCGTTCGGAAGCGGGTCAGCCGGGCGGCGGTGGGCCGAAGCTGCCGGGAACGTGACGTCTGGGCGTGCCGTTGCGCGCGCCGCTGGGCCAGGATTGACGGGCGGGGTGGCACAGCGTAGGACCGCCCCTCATCCCTTTTCGCCATCCATCGGGGCCTAACAGAAGCCGTTCCATGCTCGAAAAAACCTACCAGCCGGCCGAGATCGAGCCGCGCATCCATCAGGAATGGGAAAAGGCCGAGGCCTTCAAAGCCGGGCGCGCCGATCGCAAGGGCGCAGAGACGTATTCGATCGTCATTCCGCCGCCGAATGTCACCGGCTCGCTGCACATGGGGCATGCGCTCAACAACACACTGCAAGACGTGCTGTGCCGCTTCGAGCGCATGCGCGGCAAGGATGTGCTGTGGCAACCGGGCACGGACCACGCGGGCATCGCCACACAAATGGTGGTGGAGCGGAAGCTCGCCGGTGAGAACAAGACCGACCGGCGCACGATAGGACGCGAAGCGTTCGTGCGCGAGGTCTGGAAGTGGAAAGAAGAGAGCGGCGGGACGATCGTCAACCAGTTGAAGCGCCTTGGGGCGTCGTGCGACTGGTCGCGCGAGCGCTTCACGATGGACGAGGGCCTGTCGAAGGCCGTCGTGAAGGTGTTCGTGGAGCTGCACCGCGCTGGGCTGATCTACAAGGACAAGCGGCTCGTCAACTGGGACCCGAAGTTCCAGACGGCGATCTCGGACTTGGAAGTGCTGCAGCCGGAGAAGCGCGGCTCGTTCGCGTGGGTGTCGGGCGATGCGGACAAGCCGTTCGACGAGGCGGCTCTTGGCAAGGTGCTGGCCAAGGATCCCAGCGGGCACATGTATTACTTCCGCTATCCGCTGACCGCGAAGGTTCCCGGTTACGACCGCGACTACATCGTGGTCGCGACGACGCGGCCGGAGACGATGCTGGGTGACAGTGGCGTGGCGGTGCATCCGGAGGACGCGCGCTACGCGGCGCTGCTCGCGGCCCAGGCGACTGTGACGCTGCCGCTGGTCGGCCGCGTGATCCCGATCGTGGCGGACGAATATTCGGATCCGGAGAAGGGCACGGGCGCGGTGAAGATCACGCCGGCGCACGACTTCAACGACTTCGAAGTCGGCAAGCGACACGATCTGGAAAAGATCAACATCCTCGATGCGTTCGGTAAGGTCAACGAGAACGCGCCGCCGGTCTATCAGGGGATGGATCGCTTCGAAGCGCGCCGGCGCGTCGTGGCGGATTTCAACGCGCTCGGGCTTCTGGAGAAGATCGAGCCGACGACGCACACCGTGCCGCACGGCGACCGCTCGGGCGTCGTGATCGAGCCGTGGCTGACGGATCAGTGGTACGTCGATGCCGAGACGCTGGCGAAGCCGGCGATCGCCGCGATCGAAAGCGGCAAGGCGCAGTTCGTGCCGAAGAACTGGGAGAAGACGTACTTCGAATGGATGCGCAACATCCAGCCGTGGTGCATCTCGCGCCAGCTGTGGTGGGGGCACCAGATCCCGGCGTGGTACGGGCCGGACGGCGAGATCTTCGTCGCGCACGACGAGGAGGAAGCCAAGCTTCTGGCCAAGGCGAGGCACAAGAAGGACATCACCCTTACACGTGACGAGGACGTGCTGGACACGTGGTTCTCGTCGGCGTTGTGGCCGTTCTCGACGATGGGATGGCCGGACAAGACGCCGGAGTTGAAGCGGTACTATCCGACGAGCGTGCTCGTCACCGGGTTCGACATCATCTTCTTCTGGGTGGCCCGGATGATGATGATGGGCATGCATTTCATGAAAGAGGTACCGTTCCACGACATCTACATCCATGCCCTCGTGCGCGACGAGAAGGGGCAGAAGATGTCGAAGTCGAAGGGGAACGTGATGGACCCCCTGGAAATCGTCGACAAGTACGGCGCGGATGCGCTGCGCTTCACGCTGGCGGCGATGGCAGCCCAGGGCCGCGACATCAAGCTGGCGCCGCAGCGCGTCGAAGGCTATCGCAACTTCGCGACCAAGCTGTGGAATGCTTCGCGCTTCGCGGAAATGAACGAATGCGTGCGCCAGCGCGGCTTCGACCCCAACAAGGTGACGGCGACGCTGAACCGCTGGATCGTCGGTGAGACGGAGCGGGCCGTGGCTGCCGTGACTGCGGGACTGGAAACCTACAAGTTCAACGATGCGGCGGGCGCGGCCTATGAATTCGTCTGGGGCGACTTCTGTGACTGGTATCTGGAGCTGATCAAGCCGATCCTGGCGGGCGACGACGAGCAGGCCAAACAGGAAACGCGCGCGTGCGTGGCGTGGGTGCTGGACCAGATCCTGAAGCTGCTGCATCCGTTCATGCCGTTCATTACGGAAGAGCTGTGGGCGCATATGGTGGAGCACGGGGTGAAGCGCGAGAGCATTCTCGCGCTCAGCCAATGGCCGGTACCGAAAGGATTGCAGAGTGCCGCGGCGGACGAGGAGATTGGCTGGGTGCAGCGTGTGATTTCCGACGTGCGATCAGTGCGCACGGAAATGAACGTGCCGGCAGGGGCGAAAATCCCGCTGATCGTAACGGGCGCGACGCCGATAGTGCGCGAGCGTGCGCGCGAGCATGAGGACACCATCTCCCGGCTGGCGCGCCTGGAGAGCATAACCTTTGCGGAGCAGACGCCCAAGGGTTCAGCATTGATCGTGATCGGTGACGTGACGATAGCCTTGCCTCTGGAGGGCGTCATCGACATGGGCGCGGAGCGCAAGCGGCTCTCCAAAGAGATCGACAAGACGGAAGCCGACAAGACGAAGTGCGAAGCTTGGCTTGGCAACGAGGCCAACCTGGCCAAGTCGCCCGAGCATGTCGTGGCGCTCAATCGCGAGCGCGTGGCGGACGCGACAGAACGTATTGCAAAGCTAAAGGCGGCGCTGAAGCGGATTGAGGGTTAGCCGCAAATTCACAACCGCTCCAGCGCAGACGGATTGTAGCCCCTCAGGTTCGACGCTTGCGCGAAATGAAATTTGCGAACGTCAGTCTCCAATCTGAAGCAGATCACGCACGCGGGTGTAAACGGCCAGTTCGACCTCGTCTGTCGAAGTGACAAAACTCGATATTTCGCAAAGCCTGAGCAAGCAGACGTACGAACTCAAGACAACCTTTGTATTCTCTTCCGCCATGACGGTTCGGACGTAGTCAAGGACGCCTGGGAAATCGCGCATCTTATGGACGCGGGGAAGCGAATGCTTGAAAGCCGTTACCTCGAACTCGTCCGGAGTAATATCGCCACTAATCTCATTCAGCTTGGTTACGCCAATGAATTCGGGCTTCCCGCAACGATTTACCCATCGGAAGAACCCAGTAATGATAGTGCCGGTCAATGCTTCTGAAATGCGTGTTGCATGATTTTTCTTCTTGAGCCACTTCACCTCGAAGCCCTTACCGACGCGGGATGCTTCTTCAGAGAGTTCGCGAGCCATGGAGTAGCGGATGACCTTGAGGAGATCACCGTTATGGTCCGAGCGCTCTAGATCGGCGTAGTCGACGGATCCCGATCCACTGACGACGACTTGCCCCTCTCCGATGGCCATGCCCGCCGCCTGACGGTGAAGTACGACTTCATTGTCGGCAGTCAGTGCCAGAGTGGTGATCCCCACATGGTTGGCAATGTCCGGCGTTGGAAACGGTTTCAGGTACCACGCACCCCCGCTTGGGTAGATCGGGAAGAACTCGTCCAACCGCGTGTGCGGTTTAGGCTTATCGTGTTCGCCCAACCGTTCGACACGTGTGTAGATTTGATTTCGAAATGCCTCGTTCGTAACCAGGCTATCGAAATAGCCGATCTTGTAGACTTGCGCGTTGAGGAACGTTTTGCCAAGAACACCTGACAAACCAAATTTCGTATCGTTGGTGAGTGATTTGGTCTCCATCTTCGTCGCAAGAAAACTAAGCTGCGCTTGGCGTCTGTCGGCTGGTAGAAAAGTGTGACAGCGACTCTTCGATTCCGAGAATGGTAAGATGGGCAGAAGAGTTAAATTGTTGTCGAATGCAGGCGACCGTAGGAACGCGTCGCTTGAAAAATCTTGGTGGCTGGAAATTGTGAAGCCATTGCGCTGTTCGGTCGGATCGACTTTTAGCTGCTCAAATTTGATCTCGTCGTTACCGCGCTTGAGCGTTTTCAGGTCGGCCACGTGAGCCGTTCGGTTCATCCCAGATACCTGGTATTTAGCAATTTGAGCTCTCGGATATGTGCGCCAATCGTACAGAGATGAGATCGCAGTAATCGCGCCGACGACAAACAAAATGTATGCGAGCCAAGTTTTGTCGAAGGTCCAAGCTGCGGTCGCCAGGGCTAATGCAGAGAGAATCAGTACCGCTCGCAGCCTAACGTCGTGAAGCCACGTCTCCGGAACGGCATTATTTACGTACGCGGTGAAGTGTTCGGGCCTATGCATTGCACCCCCCCCCCCACCCATGCTCGACAATCATAGGTTGCACTATCGCGTGTTGTTCAGCAATAGGATCGACGCTCAGCCGTCGGCCATGACGGCGTCCGGAGCCGGTGCTTTGTGCACGCGCAGCTCGGTCAGTTTCCAGGTCAGGCCGTGCAGCTCCAGCAGGCCGGTGTAGTGGCGGTCGGGAGTGTTCTTGTCCTGCATCTCGAGTTCGAAGGCGGTGAGGGCCTTGAACTCGGCGCGCTTCACGCGCGACCAGAATTCACGCACACGGACAGGAAGATTGGCGAGAGTCTTTTCTTCAGGTGGCCCATTGACCAAAGTCTTGACCGTGGTGCCGTACGTGAAGAGCTGCGGCAGGTCCTCGGGATTGGCGTAGTTGTCGACGATGCTGTCGACTGCCTTGCGCGAGGCATAGCTTTTGACGCGGGCCCACAGCCCCTTGCGCGGTGCGGTGCTGGCGAGTTCAGGCGCGGGGTCCGCTGTTGCCGCGGGATCGGCAAATTCGCTCAGGGACTGGCGCAGGGTTTCGCGCACGCGTGGCCACTCGATCTTGACGGCGAGGTAGTCGGCGTCACCGCTTTTTATGGCTTCGCGGATCGACCACGCCGCGTGGAATGGGCTCGCGACGTAGGCTGCCGCCAGGAGGAGCACCGCCAAGAGAACGCCAAGGATCTTCTTCGACATTGCGGCCTCAGGTCCGGCAACCGGACGTCTCTTTCACGACCAGATCATTGGAGATGCATTCGTCAGATTTGCGACCTGTGTTTGTTCTAGCGGTGTCCGTTGCGCGACCAGTCGGTGGTGAATCACTTCGGTTCGGACTTCTTGTCTTCGAGCTTTTTCTTGGCGTTCTTGCAGATGCCGCGAAGTGCCTGCCACTCGTTGTCCGAAAGGGCGGGCGTGGCGTCGTAAGCGGCCTGCGCCTGTATTAGTTTGGCGCGGTCCTGCGATTGCGGGTGGGTTCGCAGGAGGTCGGTATTGAAATAGCTGGTGAAGCTTCGCTCGGAGGCCGCGTTTTCGTCCTTGCCGTCCTTTTTTGTCTCGTCTTTTTTGGTGTCGTCTTTCTTTTCGGCTTCTGTGTCGCCCTCCAGCTTGGAAATCCTCTGGAAGAAGTCGGCAAGGCCCTTGGGCGAGATGGCGGCTGCCTTGAGAATTCTAACGGCATGATTGTCGGCCTCGCGCTCGGCCACGCGCGTGTAGCTGAGCTGGGCAAGGAGAGCACCGATGTTGGCCAGCGTGCCGGTGTTGCCGCCGGACATAAGTTCCAATGCCGCCGAGATGCCGATTGCACGGACGAGCCCGGTTTCCGGATGCAGCTCGAGGCCGTGGCCCATTTCATGCGCGAGGACACCGGCGACTTCGTCGGGGCTCTTGGCGTCCGTAATGATCTCCTTGGTCATGACGATCTGCGACCCAGGCGTGGCGAAGGCGTTGAGGAGGCTCCAGTCGACGACGACGACGTTGAATTTTTCCCTGGCGCCGGACACGGCGGAGAGGCGCGCGGTCAGCTTGTCGAGCGCGGCGCGTCCGTCGTCCGTGTGACAGGTCGCATGGTCCTTGGTCATGGACTGGACGACCTGCTGGCCCATGCGGACGCGTACCGGATCAGGCAGCCATCCTGCGACGGTCCGAGCGGGGGTCAGATCGAGCAACCAGACGGCGGCGACAATAAGAGCGACGGCAGCTGTCACCATCAGGCCCGGCTTGGCGTACTGCCAGCGCAGGGCGCCTGTCGACAGCTGAGTGGCTTTTTCGGCGAGCGTACGCGTGAATACAGGGCTCTCGACGAACAGCGTCGCGCCGGGCATTTCGCTCGAGGATAGCAAGGTGTCGGTCGACGCCTTGCGGATGGGTTCTGCCGTCGTCAGCGACGGGTAGGACCAGACGACCGGCTCGGGCGTGCCGGGGGCCTTGATGGTAAGGCCCGCATCGGTGAATGCGACCTGTACCGGCACGGAGGCGGCCGTGCGGCCATCGCTCATGCGGCCGTCGAAGGACGCCGTCTGGGATGCTGCGCCTGGATCAGAATGCATCGATGTCGAACGCCTGTGCCAAGCCCTCTCCCAGGCTGATGTCCTGTTCGGCCGCCTGGGCGATTTCGGCAAACGGGGGCGACCCGACGAAACCCATATTCTGGATCACGTAGCGCATCGTGCGTGCCTGAACGACGGGCGACAGGATGCCGAAACTGAAGATCGTGATGAAGAGGTTAGAGAGCGTGACCCAGATCAGTCCGCCACCTGTGAGGTTGGCGCGGAAGGACGCGCCCTCAAAGTGCGTGTTGCGGCTGAAATGGTTGAACTGGAAGGCGTAGTACCAGGCGGAGGCGATGCCATAGAGAATGAAGCCGCCAAGGAACACACCGTAGACGATCAGGATCGTCTGGATGGTGATTTTCTTATCGGGAGTGGCTTCGGCATTGGCCGCGAGATCGGCACTGATGAGATAGGCGATCAGGCCGCCGATCAGCGCGGTAATGACGACGCCGCCAACCCACAGCCAGGCGAAGCGCGAGTAGAGCGGCTTGGACGTGGCCGTGAACCTGAATGGCCGATCGCCGAAACGCATGTCGTTGATCAGGATGTTCTGCAGCTTCGTCGTGCGCCACGGGCCGAGCCAGCCGAGCGTCAGGATCAGAAGAGGAAGGGTGAGGAAATATGTGAGCGCGTAGCGGTTCGGGCTGCCGACGAGTGCACCGCGGATGCCGCGCCAGCGTGTCCGCGACAGGCGATAGCGCGTGGCGCGATAGATGGCGACGCCGACCAGGAAGAAGATGAGGATGTAGAGCCCAAGGGTGAAGAGCGTGTAGCCGACCGACTGAGGGCCGAAATAGTAGGCGGCCGCGAATGACAGCAGCATGATTGGCAGTAACACGATGAAGAACACGAAGAGGAAGCCGAGAAACAGCTCCTTACCGGTGCCGGTGTAGAGCAGTGGCTCGCCCTCGAGGCGGATGGCCGACCATATGCGCTTGCGTACCTCGGTCTTGCCCCAGAAGCTGTAGATGCCAA
The DNA here is from genome assembly GCA_965279065.1 of Hyphomicrobiaceae bacterium. Taxonomy (GTDB): domain Bacteria; phylum Pseudomonadota; class Alphaproteobacteria; order Rhizobiales; family Hyphomicrobiaceae; genus JAKAXS01. The sequence goes on along the minus strand of OZ257134.1, from coordinate 2,351,026 downwards.
TGGTCACGAGGCTCAGGATATAGTTGGTGAACGAGAGGCTGATCAGGCCCGTGGGGTGTACCCATCGCAGGTGTGCCGATGGTGCGGACTCTGTGCCGACGTGCTGGTCCATTCCCAGTCCCCTCTCCTCAGTTTCGCGCCGCATGCGCTGGGCAACGCATATCTGAAACTGGCGCGCCGCTATGTTCCATTCGTGACATCACCGCGATAGCGCCCTCAACTCGCCCCCATCGGGTCATGTCCGTGCCGGAGTCGCTCCTTAACGTCTGTTCACGAGACGCGGAAACTCAGACTAGATACCAATGGAGCTGTTGCCTACCCGCCTGTGCTTCGGGTGCAACGAGACGGCTGTTTTTAAAGGCGGAATGCGGGCAAAGCAGGCATGTGTTGCTCGGGGGTTACGGGTTTGACCATGTATGCCCATATTGGGCCACAAACGCGGCTCAAGGACAGCGGTGTGAACCGTAGATGAACATCGCGGCAGAACCGACGCCAACTTCGCGGTATTTCCAGGCTTACTCCGCCGGAACTGCAGGCATCTTGGATCAACTCGGTCGGCTGGCGTTTTATTGATTTTGTTTGTCGGGTTTAGTCGTCAGCACAAGAAGAAGCAAGAGAGTAATGGACGCCAGGACGTTCGATAAAAAGAAACTACCCAGCCGTCACGTAACGGAAGGTGCCGCGCGCGCGCCGCACCGGTCCTACTACTATGCGATGGGGCTTACGGAAGAGCAGATCCATCGCCCGTTCGTGGGCGTCGTGTCGTGCTGGAACGAAGCGGCCCCCTGCAATATCGCCCTGATGCGCCAGGCGCAATCGGCGAAGGCGGGCGTCAACGACGCGGGCGGCACGCCGCGCGAGTTTTGCACCATCACCGTAACCGACGGCATCGCCATGGGTCACCAGGGCATGAAATCTTCGCTGGTGTCGCGCGAAGTGATCGCGGATTCGATCGAGCTGACGATGCGCGGTCACAGCTATGACGCGCTGGTCGGCATCGCCGGCTGCGACAAGTCGCTGCCGGGTACGATGATGGCGATGCTGCGGCTCAATGTGCCGAGCGTGTTCATGTATGGCGGCTCGATTCTGCCCGGCCGCTTCAAGGGCCGCGATGTCACTGTCGTGGACGTGTTCGAGGGCGTCGGCATGAATTCTGCCGGCCGCATGAGCGAGAAAGAACTGCACGAGCTGGAATGCGTCGCCTGCCCGAGCGCGGGTGCCTGCGGCGGCCAGTTCACGGCCAATACGATGGCCTGCGTCTCCGAGGCGATTGGCTTGGCGCTGCCTGGTTCGGCAGGCGCACCGGCGCCTTATGAGAGCCGTGACGAATATGCGACCGCCAGCGGGCGTGCCGTGATGCGGCTGCTCAGCGACGGCATTCGTCCGCGCGACATCTGTACGCGTCGGGCATTCGAGAATGCGGCGGTCGTGGTTGCTGCAACGGGCGGCTCGACCAACGCGGCATTGCACTTGCCTGCCATGGCGAACGAAGTGGGGATCGATTTCGACCTGTTCGACGTGGCCGAGATCTTCAAGCGGACGCCGTACATCGCCGACCTGAAACCAGGCGGAAAATTCATCGCCAAGGACGTATTCGACATCGGCGGCGTGCCGCAGATCCTGAAGGCCCTGCTGGACGGCGGCGTGCTGCATGGCGACTGCATCACCGTCACCGGCAAGACGCTGGCGGAGAACCTGCGCGACGTGAAGTTCAACACGGAGCAGAAGGTCATCTATCCGGTTTCCAATCCAATCTCGCCGACCGGCGGCGTCGTGGGCCTGAAGGGGTCGCTGGCGCCGGACGGGGCGATCGTGAAGGTTGCCGGCCTGAAGAAGCTGCAGTTCAGCGGGCCTGCGCGGGTGTTCGACTGCGAGGAAGACTGCTTCCAGGCCGTGACGAACCGCGACTACAAGGACGGTGAAGTTCTCGTCATCCGCTATGAGGGTCCGAAGGGTGGCCCTGGCATGCGTGAGATGCTGTCGACGACGGCCGCGCTGTACGGACAGGGCGCGGGCGACAGCGTGGCGCTGATCACCGACGGCCGCTTTTCGGGTGCGACGCGCGGCTTCTGCATCGGCCATGTCGGGCCGGAGGCCGCCGTGGGCGGTCCGATCGGCCTGATCAACAATGGCGACATCATCACCATCGATGCCGTGGCCGGTACGATCGAACTCGAAGTCGACGCAAAGGAACTGGAGCGGCGGCGCGCTACGTGGAAGGCGCCGAGTAACCCCTATCAGAGTGGTGCGTTGAGGAAATTCGCAGATCAGGTCGGTCCTGCGCGTTATGGCGCGGTCACCCAACCTGGCGGAAAGGCCGAAGTTGTTTGCTACGCGGACATCTAAGCCGGCGCTACTGCTGGCCGTCCTGATGATGGCGCCGGGCCTCGCGCTCGGTGCCAACGTCACGACGTTCAAGTCGACCGAGGATGCGCTCAAGCAGGGTATGAGCGCTTTCAACGGTGGCTATTACGAGATTGCCATCCCGGCGCTCCAGTTCGCGGCCAAGGACCACGAGTTCCTGGCAGAGTACTATCTGGCGCGAATTTACGGCGACAATTCCGGGTCGCAGACGGATCACGCCAAGGCCTACTCCCTGTTTCAATCGATTGCCGACGAGCACGCCGAAATCGATCCCGAGGACGATCCGCGCGCGGCCTACGTCGGCAAGGCGCTGACCGCACTGGCGGGCTATGTGCGCACCGGACTGCCCGAGATCGGCCTCAAGCCCGACCCGGAACGGGCGGCGGAATATCTGCATAACGCGTCGGTCAGCTTCGACGATGAGGACGCACAGTTTGAGCTCGCGAAAATGCAGCTCAAAGGCGAAGGCGTGGAGCAAGACATTCCACGTGCGCGTCACTGGCTCGCTCGCCTCAGCCAGAAGGGTCACGCCGGTGCGCAGGCGTTCCTGGCCGACCTGTTGTGGCGCGGCATGTACATGGAGAAGGATCAGCCGCGGGCACTGGCGTTGATTTCTGTGTCGGTCGACAACGCACCGCCAACCGAGCGTCTGTGGATCGAGGACATCTACCAGAACATCTATTGCGGCGCGGGCGAGGGCATTCGCACGCAGGCGACGGGCATCGTTGGTGAATGGGGCAACCGCTACGGGCGCAAGCCGCAGTATCGCGACCGTACGGGGCTCGGGACGCTGGTCGCCCAGCCGGTGCGCACTTGCCATAACGGCGAACTCGTCGGCCGGATCGAGCATCCTGGCGCGACCGCCAAAGTCGAGGCGACGGAGGCAGCGCGGCCGGAAATGCGTTTCCTGCAAGGCGGGGCGGCGGCTACTCCGGCATTGCCGGGGACTGCCGATGCACCGGCGTTCCGCGATGTCGGTGCCGGCTATGCTCCGGAATAAGCTCCCAGCTGTCGCAATTACGCTTCGATAGGGCAAGCCCCCACCGGGCAACAGTCCTGCGGGCAAGCGTCGAGATCGCAAAGGCGGCACACGACTTCCTGGTCGACCTGGGTTTTGACCAAGGCCGGCAGAGCCTTTTCCAGCAAGTTCAGCAGCGTCTGGCACTCCTGGACAGTGAGGTGCTGCAGGGCCGGCTCGGTCACCCGAGCGCGCGCGGCCAGCGCACTACGCATCTGCACATCGCCGGTGTGGGTCAGGGACAGCGAAGCGACTCGCGAGTCGCCGGTTGAACTGCGCTCACGCGTTACCAGCCCATCTGCTTGCAGCTGGTCGATGACGCGCACCATGGCGGAGTGCGACAGCCCCACGGCGAGACGCAAGCGCTCAATCGACATGCCCGGCTCGAAGCCGATCTGGATGAGAGCGGCGGATGACATATCACTGCGCCCTGCATCGTCGCGAATGGCGGCGCTGACCTTGTCGGTCAACGCCAGAGCAAATGCGGCCAGGACGTTGGCCGCTCGATTGCGGTCCGCTTTCTGCGCTCGCGTCATTGCATCTCCTGCCGTTCAAATCTGCGTATTGCACTCGTGGCGAAGCGGCAAGCAGCCCGGTCGGGCGTCAGCGGCGCTCGTTCGTCGCATTGTAACTGCCCGACGGCCGACGGCGTTTGGCGATGCCGCAAACGAACCGATCAAGGTCGATGAAAATGGCGAGTGCTCCGAGGTGTGTCATGGCTGGCGCTCCTATAAATACATGTATAATGCATACATATATATTGAGGACATCGAAGTCAAGGGGTCTAGAGCTGCGAGGAATGGACGAGCCGTAGCGGGACGGCCGAGCGAGGGGGAAAGGAAACAGGGAAGCGGAGGAACGGGGAAGGGGCCGTTGGTCAGATCTGCAGCTCGACCCAGACGGGGACGTGGTCCGACGGCTTTTCCCAGGCGCGGGTGAAGCGGTCGACGCCGGCCTGGACAAGGCGGTCGGCGGCTTGCGGGGACAGCAGGAGATGGTCGATGCGGATGCCGTCGTTCTTTTGGAAGGCGCCGGCCTGGTAGTCCCAGAACGTGTAGACGTCGGATGCAGGGTGGCACGCGCGCACGGCATCGGTAAATCCGGCGTTGAGATATTCGCGATAGAAGCCGCGGCTCTCAGGCTGGAACAGCGCGTCGTTGACCCATGCGGCGGGGCGCTTGGCGTCCTGCGGTTCGGGGATGATGTTGAAGTCACCGGCGAGGACGACCGGCATTTCCTCGTTGCGCAGCATCTGCATGCGCACGTATAGGCGACGCATCCACGCCTGCTTGTAGGTGAATTTCTCGGTGGCGATAGGGTTGCCGTTTGGCAGATAGATCGAGGCGACGCGGATTGCGCCCGTGGGCGTGGCGACGGTGGCTTCGAGGTAGCGGGCGTGTTCGTCCGCATCGTCACCGGGCAGGCGCGGGGTGACGTCTTCCAACGGCGTCTTCGACAGGATGGCGACGCCGTTGAAGCCCTTCTGGCCGTGGGTCACGACGTTGTAACCGGCGTCCTCGAACTCCAACCTGGGGAAGTTCTCGTCGACGCTCTTGATCTCCTGGAAGCAGATCACGTCAGGCGAGGATTCGCGCAGATACGCCAGCGCGCCTTCAAGACGAGCTTTGACGCCGTTGATGTTCCAGGTGGTGATTTTCATGGGCTAGTTCTGTCTTGGCCCATAGGTCGGGTCAAGCGCAGTGAACGCACGTGCGCCGAGAAGGCCAGCGCTAGAGCGCGAAGCTGGTGCCGCAGCCGCAGGACGAGACGGCGTTGGGGTTCTGTATCTTGAAGGAGGCGCCGATCAGTTCGTCGACGAAGTCGATCTCGGATCCGGCCATGTATTCCAGCGAGACGGGATCGATCAGAACCTTGGCGCCGGCGCGTTCGATGACAACGTCGTCGGGTGCGGAGCCGTCGACGAGGTCGAAGTGGTAGGAGAAGCCGGAGCAGCCGCCGCCCTCCACCGAGACACGCAGCATCGACTTGCCGGCCTCGGCCGCCACGATCTCGGAGATGCGGTGGGCGGCGCGTTCCGTGACGGTCACGGTCGGAGATGTCATCGTCTCAGTCGTCATAAGGTCTGCCTCTGGACGCACGAGCTTGCCGGCCCGAGCGATTCTGGACAAGAAGATAGGGACTGGCGCGCCCAAGTCAAATGATGCCGGCCGCCGCAGGCGGAAAGTGCTTGGGGTCAAGCTTCGGAAAACGTTATGAATTCTTCGAATCGCAAACTGGACTGGGGCGAAGGGTTGCGGCCGGGGCAGCAGTCGCCTGGGCCGTATGCCGCCAGCGCCATTGCCAGTCGCGGGCGCCAGTGGCCGGAGCCGGAGTGCACGACACGCGCGCCCTTTCAGCGGGATCGCGACCGTGTTCTGCATTCGGCATCGTTCCGGCGGCTGACCTACAAAACGCAGGTGTTCGTCTATCACGAGGGCGACCATTATCGCACCAGGTTGACGCACAGCCTTGAGGTGGCGCAGATCGCGCGCACGATCGCGCGGCAACTGCGGCTCGACGAGGATCTGGCGGAAGCGCTGGCGCTGGCGCACGACCTTGGCCATCCGCCGTTCGGGCATGCCGGCGAGCGAGCGCTGGACGCCGTGATGCGCGACTTTGGCGGCTTCGATCACAATGTGCAGAGCCTGCGGATCGTCACGAAACTGGAGCGCAAGTATGCCGCGTTCGACGGCCTAAACCTAACCTGGGAAACGCTGGAGGGTCTGGCGAAACACAACGGGCCGATCGCGCAGGAAGGTCCGTTGAGCGAAGTCATCGGCGAGCTTGAGAACTGGCACAGCCTCGATCCGCAGCGATGGGCGTCGGCGGAGGCGCAGGTCGCAGCGCTTGCCGACGACGTGGCCTATCTCAATCACGACATCGACGATGGGTTGCGGGCGGGCCTCATCACTTTGGACGACCTGGCAGCGGTGCCGTTGGCGAAAGACGTCGTTGCGGTGGCGCGCGGCCTGTCCAACGAAGATCCACGGATCGTGTATGAAGTCACGCGGCGCATGATTGGCGTGATGATCGCGGACCTCGTGTCGCAGTCGCGGGCGCAGTTGCGGTCGCTCGATCCCAAGTCGCCGGATGCCATCCGTGAAGCGGGTCACGCCGTCATCGCTTTCTCCGAGCCGATGTTCGACGACCTGAAGAAGATCCGCGCGTTTCTTTTCGAGCGGGTCTATCGCAGTCCGCGCGTAAACAAGATCGTGCGCGCTGCGGAGGCCGTGGTGCGGGATCTTTTCGGCCGCTACGTGGCCGACCACTCCAGCTTGCCGGCGACATGGCAGGAGGCCGGCGCGGGCCTGGACGAATGGCGCCGCGCGCGCCTGATTGCCGATTTCGTGTCAGGCATGACCGACCGCTATGCGCTGGCGGAACATCGACGCCTGTTTGACGTCACGCCGGAATTGCGATAGCGCCGGACACCGGATTTTCAGGTGCAGCATTAGAACGGAGAGCGCGCGGGACCGCCCGGCGCCGCAAACCATGACCACGCAAGAGACGATCATCAAATCGGCCAACGTCTTCGCGCATGTGCAGGACCTGGTGCGCGCGGCGCTGACGGCGATGCAGTCCCAGGGCGCGCTGCCGGCGGATCTCGCGATCGGGACGTTCGATGTCGAACTGCCGCGTGATGCGGCGCATGGCGACCTGGCCTGCAATGCAGCGATGGTCCTGGCAAAGGCCGCCAGGATGAAGCCGCGCGATATCGCGCTGGCGCTCGCGGCGATGCTGGAGGCCGGCGACGACGTCGCCAAGACAGAGGTGGCGGGGCCTGGCTTTCTCAACATCACGTTCAAGCCGGAGTTCTGGCAGGGCGTGGTCGCGACGGTTCTGGCGCAGGGCGCCGAGTTCGGGCGGACAAACGTGGGTGGTGGCGAACGCATCAACGTTGAATACGTTTCCGCCAATCCGACGGGGCCGATGCACGTCGGCCATTGCCGGGGTGCGGTATTTGGCGATGCGCTGGCGAACCTGCTGGCGTTTGCGGGCTGGGACGTGACGCGCGAATACTACGTCAACGACGCCGGCGGACAGGTGAACGTGCTCGCGCGGTCGACCTTTCTGCGCTACCGCGAGGCGCTGGGCGAAGACATCGGTGAAATCCCTGACGGGCTCTATCCCGGGGAGTATCTGAAACCGGTCGGTGAGGCGTTGGCCAAAGAGCACGGCCAGGCGCTGCTCAAAATGCCGGAAGAGCAGTGGCTGCCGATCGTGCGCGACGCAGCCATGGCGCCGATGCTGGCGACGATCAGGGACGATCTCGCCGCGCTCAACATCACGCACGACGTGTTCTTCTCCGAGCGGTCGTTGACGGCAGACGGAAGGGATCAGGTGAAGGCGGCGATCGCGGTGTTGCGCGACAAGGGGCTCATCTACGAGGGCCGGTTGGCGAAACCGAAGGGGCATGACGACGAGGACTGGGAGGACCGCGAGCAGACACTCTTCAAGTCGACGGACTTCGGCGACGACGAAGATCGCGCGCTGATGAAATCGGACGGCACCTATACGTACTTCGCCGGCGACGTCGCCTATCACTTCGACAAGCTGCAGCGCGGGTACAAACAACTCGTCAATGTCTTCGGTGCGGACCATTCCGGGTACGTCAAGCGGATCAAGGCCGTCGTTAAGGCGCTGTCTGGCGGGCAAGCCGAGGTGGACATTCCGCTGATCAATCTGGTGACGCTGTCGCGGGCCGGCGTTGCGGTGAAAATGTCCAAGCGGGCCGGCACGATCGTGACTTTACGCGAGGTGGTCGACGAGGTCGGGCGCGACCCGGTTCGCTTCATGATGCTGTACCGGGAGAACAACAAACTCCTGGACTTCGACTTCGCCAAGGTTGTTGAGAAGTCCAAAGACAACCCGGTGTTCTACGTTCAGTACGCCCACGCCAGATCGGCCTCGGTCTTCCGTAACGTCCTGGAGACATTTCCAGATTTGACGCAGGCCGAAGTGGGCCAAGATGGGGTCGACCTCGGCAGACTCACCGATGCGGGCGAACTTCAAATCGTGAAGTCACTGGCTCTGTTTCCGAAGCTGATGAGTGAGGCGGCGCGCGCCCATGAGCCGCATCGGGTCGCCTTCTACCTCTTTGAACTCGCTTCCGCTTTCCACTCGCAATGGTCGCGTGGCAATGATTTGCCACAATTGAGATTTATCCAGGAGGGGGACAGGAGCTTGACCGCTGCGCGTTGCGCGATGGTCGCTGCAACACAGCGGGTCTTATCCTCAGGTCTTGCGGTGCTCGGCGTCGAGGCACCGCTTGCAATGCGCTAAACTCCTGATTCTTCGGAGTGGGCACACAGAGGTGCGAGGGGAATTCGCAACATGGCAAGGTCAAACGGTCCGCTAACGCCTTCAGGCGCAGGCCGCACGCCACGGCCCGATCCCCAGAATTGGGCGCAGGGGACGACGCCGCAACGACAGCCGGCGCAACGTGCTCCGCAGCCGCAATTCGCGCCGCAATCAGCGGGCGCTGCGTATCAGCAGGCTGCCGCCTACGGACAGCAGGCGAGGCCGGCTGCGACGCAGCCGCAGCAGCGAGCTGGTGGTGCCCCGAGTGCGTACGACGCGTTCGTGGCCCAGCAGGCCCCTACCACATCCTATGAAACGACGGGCGGCCGGCAGGCTGGATATCAGCAGCAGCCTGCCGCAGGTTACAACGGCGATTACGCGTCGCGTGCGGCTTCGGCACCGGCGGATCAGAATGGATTTGGCCAATGGTCCGGTGCCGCCGCGCCGGCAGCGGACGCACGTGGTTTCGACTACGGTGGCTATGGCGCACCTGCGGGTTCACCGGCCAAGCCGGCGGCCGGCAGCTATCCCGCTGCAAACGGCTACGGCACGCAAGGCGGCTATGGTCAGCCGGCGCATTTCGATCAAGCGCAGTCGGGCGCGGAGAACGGCTACTACGCTCAAGACGAGTGGGGCCAGCAGGCTGAGGGTTACGACCAGGAGCCGTCGCTCGATCCGAACTATGGCCAGCATGGCTACGGCAACGAGCAGGCGGGAACGATCGAACAGTCCTATGCCGAGGACGACGAGTATGATGATGAGCCGCGCAGCCGGCGCAAGCTGCCGTTGATCGCGGCAGCCGTCGCGGGTGCCCTGCTGTGCGGCGGTGGGCTGGCCTACGGCTACAAGACGTTTCTCGGCCCCGTCGCATCGATGAATACTCCGCTAATCAAGACCAGCACCGGCCCGACAAAGGTGAAACCGGACGATCCGGGCGGGCGCAAGTTCGCGCACAGCGAACCGGCGGTCATGGGCGGTACCAGCGCCAACAAGATCATGGGCGAACCGTTGACAGACGGTGGGCCTACCAGTCCGAACGGCGACGGTGCTGCTCGCAAAGTGCAGACGGTTGAAGTGAGGCCGGACGGCTCGGTCGTGCCACAGGCCGGCGACAATGGTTCGCGCCCGGCACCGACCAGTGCAAGCGCCATGGACTTCCCGTCGGCAGGCGATACCGGCCCTCAAGGTGGCGCTGGGTCGGCAGCGGCGGCAGCACCTGCGCCGCAGGTGATCGCGAAGGCCGAGCCGCTGCCACCTCCGTCGCAGGCTGCGGCCTCCGAGCCCGTTGCCGACGAGGCGCCCGTGGCGGCCCCGCCCAAGAAGGTTCAGGCCAAGAAGGTTCCGCCCTCGGCTGCGCCGGAGGGTTCGATGGGCCCGGCGCCGACGGGTGCAGGTTGGGTGGCCGTTCTGGCGTCCGTGCCGGTGTCTTCCAGCAGCCAGATGGATTCGCTCAAGCAGTTCGCCGACATGCAACAGAAGTACGGTGACGTGCTCGGTGACAAGACACCGTCGGTCCAGGAAGCCAATCTCGGCGAGAAGGGCCACTATCACCGTCTCGTCGTGGGTCCCCCGGCTTCGCGTGATTCGGCGAGTTCGATCTGCGGTTCGCTCAAGACGGCGGGCTACAGCGGCTGCTGGGTGATGCAGTACTAAGATGGGTGCGACGCCAGACCGCGGAGGCTTCCGCCCTGCCCGTGATGGCCTGCGGTAAACTGCAGGATGCGCAGTGCATTCATCACGGGTCTTGGAGGCCCGCAGCTCACGGCTGACGAGGCCGCTTTTCTCGGCGCCACACGGCCGTGCGGTATCATCCTCTTCACGCGCAATTGCGAAGATCATGAGCAAATCCGCAGGCTTGTAGCCGGCGCGAAAGAGGCGATCGGTGCCGGCGATCTTCTGGTCCTGATCGATCAGGAAGGTGGCCGCGTGCAGCGCCTGCGGCCGCCGCTCGGGCGTGCCCTACCACCGGCTGCGGCGTATGCCGGGATGTTCCTGCAAGATCAGGAAGCGGCGTGCAGGGCTGCGAATTCCGCGGCACGCCTTGTGGCGGAGGACCTGGCGACGCTCGGCATCAATACCGATTGCGCGCCGGTGCTCGACGTGCCCGTGCCCGGCAGCCACGACGTGATCGGCAATCGTGCCTATGGCGTCACGCCCGAGCAGGTGGCGCGCATCGGCCGGGCGGTGGCGAACGGCTTCATGGCGCAGGGCATGCTGCCGGTGATCAAGCACATCCCGGGGCACGGTCGCGCGACCAAGGACAGCCATCACGATTTGCCGGTGGTGGCGACCAAGCATACCGAACTTTCGAACACGGATTTCCGGGCGTTCCGGCTGCTGGCAGACATGCCGGCGGCGATGACGGCGCATGTCGTGTTCACGGATATCGACGACCAACGACCGGCCAGTACGTCGGAGTTCCTGACGCGGGAAATCATTCGCGGGGAGATCGGTTTCGACGGCCTACTGATGAGCGACGATCTGTCGATGAAGGCACTATCGGGCTCGCTGCGGGACCGTGCCGAAGCGGTCATCGCGGCCGGTTCGGACCTGGCGCTGCACTGCAACGGCGATTTTGGCGAGATGCAGGACGTAGCAGCCGGAGTACCGGTGCTGGCCGGGCGCGCCCTGGAGCGTTTCGGCGTTGCCATCAGCGTGACCGAACGGCGCGAAACATTCGATATTGCGGCCGCAGAAGCGGATCTTGCAGCGGTGCTTGCGAGGCACGCTGCAGTCGCTGAATCAGTGTAATGTCCGCGCAACTTTTGTGTGCTGGCCGGCAATTTATGGCCATGCGGTTCACGGGGCGCCTGCGATGAACGAGGCAACAATCGGGCCCGATGAGGCTCCTGGCGCTTGGGAGGCGCCGGGCCCGGATACCGCGCCATTGCCCAGCGAAGCCTTCCGCGTCGACATCGACGGCTTCGAGGGGCCGCTGGACCTGCTGCTGGCTCTGGCGCGCACGCAAAAAGTCGACATTGCGCGCATCTCGATTTCACACCTTGTCGAGCAGTATCTGATCTTCATCGCCGAGGCTCAGAAGCTGCGGCTGGAAATCGCCGCCGACTACCTGGTGATGGCGGCGTGGCTGGCGTTCCTCAAGTCGAGGTTCCTGCTGCCGCGCGAGAAGGACGACGGAGACCAGCCTTCGGCCGAGGCGATGGCACAGCAGCTGGCGTTTCGCTTGATGCGGCTCGATGCCATGCGCAATGCCATGGCGCAGTTGATGACTCGCAAGCGACTTGGGCGCGACGTGTTCGCGCGCGGCATGCCGGAAGGGGTCAAGACCATCCGCGAGACGGAGTGGACGGCGGAAGTCTTCGATCTGCTCAAGGCCTATGCCGAGGGGCGGCGGCGGACGGTCGTCATCACGCACGTCGTGAAGGCGCGCAAGGTCTGGTCGATTAAGGATGCGCGTGGGCGGTTGGAAAAGCTCGTCGGCACGACGGCCGGTCACTGGGGGCAGCTCGATCTGTTCATCGAGCAGTATCTGCCGCACACGGAAGAGGACCGAACGGTCGTCGCCAGTTCCTTCGGGGCGACGCTGGAAATGGCCCGCGAGGGATTGATCGAGCTGCGGCAGGAAGAGCCGTTTGCGCCGATTTACATGAGGAAGCGTGAGGAGGGGGCGGCGTGGGAGCAGGTTGTCGTTTGACGACAAGCCCTTACATCCGCCACGATACGCAGAGGATCAACGCGAAATGGTTCCGCCAAGGCTGACCCTGGTCACCAGAGACGACGAAGCGAACGACAATGCTCCCCACGAGGCGGAGCGCCAGGCGATCGACGAGGCCCTCGAGGGGATCGAGGCGGCTGTGCCTGATGCTGTCAAAGCGCTATCGACCACGGATCGCCGGGAGAAGCTGCGTGTATTGGAGGCGTTGCTATTTGCCGCCTCGGAACCGTTGGACGAGGCGCGGCTGGCCAGCCATCTGACCGAAGGCGACGACGTGCCGGCACTGCTCGCCGAGCTGCAGGGCGTCTACGCCGAGCGCGGCATTCATCTGGTGCGCGTTTCGGGTAAATGGGCATTCCGCACCGCGGACGACTTGTCATACCTGCTGGAGCGACATGCGAAAGACGAGCGTCGGCTTTCCAAGGCGGCGCTCGAGACGCTGGCGATCATCGCCTACCACCAGCCTGTGACGCGGGCGGAGATGGAAGAGATCCGCGGCGTCACGACATCCGGGGGCACGCTGGACATCTTGCTCGAGACGGGGTGGGTGCGACCGCGTGGACGGCGCCGGGCGCCCGGCAAGCCCATCACCTATGGCACGACGGACCAGTTCCTTAACCACTTCGGTATGGACAACATCAAGGATCTCCCGGGGCTCGCGGAACTCAAGGGCGCAGGATTGCTGGATTCCACGCTGCCGCCTGGTTTTACGGTGCCGGAGCCGACCGATGTCGCGGCACTGATGCCCGACGAATTGCCGCTGGAATCCGACGAGCCCGAGGACCAGTCGGAGTTAGCCCTCGAGTCTGGAGACGAGGACGACTTGCCGGGCGGGACCGAGGCGGCTAAGCCAGACGGTGACAATCAAGTCTAGCCGGCTCAAGTTTCCTGCGGTCGGCGGCTAGGATACCGGGCCCCGTCGCATTGAAATCTTGGCTCTCCAACAGGTCCGGCCGTACCCGCGCGATGGCGATGCCCATCCCGGGGGCGCGCCTGACGTTCGACAGCGTCACGCGCACCTATGGGGACATGCGTGCGGTCGACGACGTTTCATTCGAAACGGAGCCGGGCACCGTGATGTGCCTGCTGGGGCCCTCCGGATGCGGGAAGACGACACTGCTGCGGATTGCGGCAGGGATCGAACGTCCGACCACCGGGTGCGTGCAGCTCGGTGACCGCATTCTGGCTGGGCCGGGCGCATTCGTGCCGCCGGAGGAGCGCGGCGTCGGGCTGATGTTCCAGGACTTCGCGTTGTTTCCACACCTGACGATCGCGCAGAACGTGGCATTCGGGCTGAAGGCGCTCGCGAACGGCGAGGCCAGGCGGATCGCGACTGCCATGCTGGAGCGCGTGGGGCTGGCGAGCTACGGCGAACGGTATCCGCACGTGCTTTCTGGTGGACAGCAACAGCGGGTGGCGCTGGCTCGAGCCATTGCGCCGCAGCCGGCGGTGCTGCTGATGGACGAGCCGTTTTCGGGGCTGGACGTGCAGTTGCGCGAGAGCATGCAAGTGCAGACGCTGGCGCTACTGCGCGAAACGCAGGCGACGGCGATGATCGTGACGCATCATCCGGAGGAGGCGCTGCGCCTCGGCGATCGCATCGGTGTCATGCGGGCGGGCCGGCTGGTGCAGGTTGGCACCGCGCAGGATCTCTATCATACGCCGAGCGAGCTTTTCGTCGCGCGCCTGTTCTCGGAGATCAACGAGGTGCCTTACATGGTCGCTGGCGGCGAGATCGCCACGCCGTTCGGACGGCTTCCCGTCCGGAATGTCTCCAACGGTTTGCCGGTGGTTCTGGGTGTGCGCGAACGGGCTATCCATCTGGCACCGGGGCACGGCGCCAATGGGGCGATCAATGGCCGGGTGATCGACGTGAAGTTTCTGGGCGATGCGGCGCTGTTCAACGTCGCAGCTGAGGGGTTCGCCGAACCGTTGCGGGCGCGCACGCAGGCCGGAGAACGGTTCGAGCCCGGCAGCCCGGTGCAATTGACCATCGATCCGGCTCGAACATTAATCTTCCCGGCACTCTTGCAGGAAGGCGACTGATTTCAAATATTTACTGTTCGCGGCGTCGTATGGGGTCGCGCCTTGCTGCTCAATAGCGTTTCTGCAATAGTGCCGCGAAATCAGCCACCCGACGCGGTCTCGCCGCCGGAATGGAGACATCCCATGGGCCTCAGTGCCACGCACGTCATTTTGCTTCTGCTCGTCGTCGTGCTGCTGTTCGGGCGCGGCAAGATTTCCGAGCTGATGGGCGATCTTGCCAAAGGCATCAAGAGCTTCAAGAAGGGCATGGCGGACGACGAGCCGATCGCCAAGGAGCCGCCGCGCACGATCGACCAGGCGGGGCAGCCGGTCGATACCACTCGCGATCGCACCAAGACGGGCTAGAGACGTGCCGCTTCGCTCAATCGCGGAAGTTCACTAGCCGTTTGTTTCGTCGTGCTTCTTTTCGGAAAACCGCATCACACTTTGTCCGGAAGCACTTTTAGGCCCGCCCTCAATTGAAGGGGCCGGAACGCCGGTACCGACATGTTCGAGATCAGTTGGAGCGAGCTGCTGATCCTCGCGGTGGTGACCCTCATCTTCGTGGGTCCCAAGGATCTGCCAAAGTTTCTCAGCACGATGGGTCGCTACGCCGGAATGGTGAAGCGACAGGCGGCGGAATTCCGCGCGCAGTTCGATGAGGCGATGCGCCAGGCGGAACTCGACGCGCTGAAGAAGGAAGTCGAGGACGTGCGGACGGATATCCAGAATTCCGTGCGCGAGAGTCCGGCAAAGCCAGCGCCACCGCTGGCGCAGCCCGAAACTACCGCGGAGCGCGCCGCCGTTCCACCAGCCGAAGCGGCGCCATTGCAGGTGACATTGCCGCTTGGCCGAACGGCTGAAGAGGTCAAGCAGGGTGCGGCGGCACACGACGAGGCTGAGAAGGTCAAAGCCGCGGCCAACGATATCGCCAAGCCCGATGCCGCGAAGGGGGCTTGAGGCGTGGATCAGATTTCTGACAAGCGCGCGGGGGACGACGACATTGAGGCATCGAAGGCGCCGCTGCTCGACCACCTGATCGAGCTTCGTACGCGTCTGCTGTGGGCGATCGGTGCGTTTCTGGCGATGTTCGTCATCTGCTTCATGTTCGCCGGTCGCATCTACGACATCCTCGTGTGGCCGTACGCCTGGGCTTCGGGAAGCAACCACGTCCGGCTGATCGCCACGCATTTTCTGGAACAGGTCTTCACGCAGCTGAAGCTGGCGATGTTCGGCGCCGCCTTCCTGTCGTTTCCGGTGGTGGCGACGCAGATCTACAAGTTCGTGGCGCCGGGGCTCTACAAGAACGAGCGGCGGGCGTTCCTGCCCTATCTCGTGGCCACGCCGGTGTTCTTCTTGCTGGGCGCGGCGGTGGTCTACTTCATGGCCATGCCGGTGCTGATCAAGTACTCGCTGGGGCTGGCGAGTGCGACCAGCAGCGGAGGTGTCGCTACGATCGAGATCCTGCCAAAGGTCAGTGAATACCTGTCGCTGATCATGACGTTGATCTTCGGTTTCGGCATCTGCTTCCAGCTGCCCGTGGTGCTGACGCTGCTGGCGCGGGCGGGCATCGTGACGGCGGACAGCCTGCGCGGGTTCCGGCGCTATGCGGTGGTGGCGATCTTTGCTGCAGCGGCGATCCTGACGCCGCCGGATGCGATCTCGATGGTGATCATGGCGTTGCCGACGGTGCTGCTCTACGAGCTGTCGATCTTCGCCGTGGCGCGTGTCGAAAAGCAGCAGGCCGCCAAGGCCGCAGCGGATGCGGCGAGCAGCACCTAACTGTAGACCTCACGGCCCTCGCGGCCTATACGACGGCCTGTACATTTGTGGCCGATCGAGGGGCTGGACGTGTTCGATATCAAGTGGATCAGGGACAATGCGGCGGCGTTCGACGCCGGGCTGACGCGGCGTGGGCTGGCGGCACTTTCAGGTGAACTGATTGCGCTCGATGAGCAGCGGCGCGCCAACCTGACGAAGCTGCAGGATGCGCAGTCGCGGCGCAACGCGGCGTCGAAGGAGATCGGTAAGGCCAAGGGCGCCAAGGACGAGGCGACGGCCGCGAAGCTGATGGCCGAGGTGGCCGAGCTGAAGGATGTCATCGCCGGCGGCGAGACGGCTGAGCGAGAACTCGACGAGAAGCTGCGTGAGGCGTTGGCGGTCATTCCCAACACGCCGCGCGACGATGTTCCGCTCGGTAGCGACGAGACCGGCAACGTCGAGGTGCGCAAGGTCGGCACGCCGCCGAAATTCGACTTCGCGCCGAAGCAGCACTTCGAGCTTGGCGAAGCGCTGGGCCTCATGGACTTCGAGACGGCAAGCAAGGTTTCCGGCGCGCGGTTTGTCTTCACTAAGGGTGCGATTGCGCGGCTGGAGCGGGCGATCGGCTCGTTCATGCTCGACGTGCACACGAGCGAGTTCGGCTACACGGAGGTCAATCCGCCGCTGTTGGTGAAGGATCATGCCGCGTACGGTACGGGCAACTTGCCGAAGTTCGCCGAGGATCTTTTCCAGACGACGAACGGGTTCTGGCTCATTCCGACAGCTGAGGTCTCCCTCACGAACCTCGTGCGAGAGAGCATCGTTGAGGACACTCAGCTGCCGATGCGGATGACGGCGTGGACGCCGTGCTTCCGGTCGGAGGCGGGGGCGGCGGGGCGCGATACGCGTGGCATGATACGGCAGCACCAGTTCTCGAAGGTGGAACTGGTGTCGATCACGACGCCGGAGGAGAGCCTCAACGAGCACGAGCGCATGACGGCGTGCGCCGAGGAGATCCTGAAGCGGCTGGGGCTCGCCTATCGCACCATGCTGCTGTGCACGGGCGACATGGGCTTTGCGTCGCAGAAGACGTACGACATTGAGGTGTGGCTGCCGGGGCAGGATGCTTATCGCGAGATTTCCAGCTGCTCGGTGTGCGGTGACTTCCAGGCGCGGCGCATGAACGCGCGTTACCGGCCCAAGGGCGGCAAGGACGTGCGCTACGTGCATACGCTGAACGGCTCGGGCCTGGCGGTCGGGCGGACACTCGTGGCGGTGCTGGAGAACTACCAGCAGGCCGACGGCAGCGTCATCGTGCCTGATGCGTTGTTGCCGTACATGGGCGGGCTGAAGACGATCGAGAAGGCAGGTTAGCGCGCCGACGCATTCCCTCTCCCCATCCCTGCACTCGATGGCGAGAGGGTTAGGGTGAGGGGCAGGGTCTGGGCGCAACGCTAGCAGCTGCCCCTCACCCCAACCCTCTCCCCGTAAGAACGGGGAGAGGGAGAAAAGGATGATGATGCGAATTCTGGTGACGAACGATGACGGGGCGGGCGCGCAGGGTTTGCGCGTGCTGCAGAAGATTGCCGAGCAGCTGACGGACGACGTGTGGGTCGTGGCGCCGGAGCAGAACCAGTCGGGCGCGTCGCATGCGCTGACGCTGCAGGTGCCGCTGCGCTATCGCGAGATCGACGAGCGGACGTTTGCGGTGCGGGGTACGCCGGCCGACTGCGTCATCATGGGCGTGCGGCACGTGCTGAAAGACAAGATGCCGGACCTCGTGTTGTCGGGCGTCAACCACGGCGCCAACCTGGCCGAGGACGTCACCTACTCGGGTACCATCGCCGGTGCCATGGAAGGCACGTTGCTGGGTGTGCGCTCGATCGCCATGAGCCTGACGACCGGGTTCGACCCTGACAACCGCATCCACTGGACGTCGCCGCTGGAGCATGGACCGGGGCTTGTCGAGAAGCTGCTGGCCACGCAATGGCAGCCGGGCATCCTGATGAACGTCAACTTTCCGCCGGTGGCGCCGGAGAACGTGCAAGGCATCAGCATCACGACGCAAGGGCGGCGGGACCAAGGCGGTTTGTTGATCGACGAGCGCGCCGACACGTGGGGCGACCCGTATTTCTGGATCGGTTTCGAACGGCGCCGGTCCGATCCGCCGAAGGGAACGGATCTGTGGGCCATCGCCAATGGCTTGATTTCGATCACTCCGCTGTCGATGAACATGACGCACGGCGAGACGCGGGAGAGCCTGGCGAAGGCATTCGCCGGGCAGCCGGCTCCAGAAAAAACCTCCGGTTAACCAGCACCCTATCCGCCATTCTTGCGACGAGATTCTTCCGCGATGGCGGCGCAATCGCGGCGTACACCATTAACGTGTGGCGGCCTTCGTCGACGAGCGTCGGAGACCCCTTGGATCATTTCGAACTTCACGCTGCTCTTCAGGCGAGGGCACGCAAATCGAATCGGCCGTTAACGAGTCTTTAACGCGTTAAGGGTTAATAGATGATGCGTGTAGAGGGTGCGTATCATGCCGATTTTGAAGTCAATGACGCGGGTCATCCGCGTTCTACTGCCTGCCGCAGCAGTCGTGTCGGTTGCCGGTTGCAGCGCAGATGTCGCGCGGTTCGATTCAGCTGGATTTACCGGCTCTCAAACCCAGACCAACAGCATCCCCATTCCCCCCGCCAGCGTCTACAGCCCGGCACCGCGTGCCGGGCTGCTGGGTGAGGGCGATGGCGCATCCCACCAGCCGATGGCGGACGCTAGCCCGCGCGGCGGCGACGTGCGCGTGGCGGAACTGCCGCCGACGACAAACAACTACGACGGAGGGCGGGGCTATAACGAGCGCGGTTATTCCGCTGGAAATCGCAGCTATCAGGGCGACGGCTATCAAGCCCCGGAGGCGCCGTCGTATGACCGCGGCAAGGCTGCGGGCTACGACAGCGTTTCGGCCAAGCCCTACGACGCGGCACCGCGTGCGCGCCAGACGGCGGCGGCCCGGATGGATACCGCGGCCCACAGCCAAGCCGGCGACCAGACGATCGAAGTCAAGCAGGGCGACACCCTCTACAGCCTCTCGCGCCAGCACGGCGTGAAGGTCGACGACATCATGTCGGCGAACGACCTCAAGGGGCATAGCTTGAAGCCGGGTCAGCGGTTGACGCTGCCGTCGAGTCAGGTTGCCAGCCGCGCCGATCCGGTCAGCGGCGCGGTCACGCCGCCGCCAGCTGCGGTGGCGCCGGTGGCTGAGGCTGCGCCTGCGGAGGCCGCTGCAGCATCGGACACGGCCGGTACCTACACGATGAAAGCAGGCGACAGCCTCTACACCATCGCCCGGCAGCACAAGGTGAACTACGCCGAGCTGCAGCGCGCCAACGGCATCACCGACGATAACGTCCGCAAGATCCGGCCCGGCACCGTTCTGAAGATCCCCGCGGGCTCGGCGCCGCAGGCGACGCGTGCATCGACGACGGTGTCGTTGTCAAAGACAGGTACTCACCTGCCCGTCTCTGGCGATGCGCCAACAGCGGCGAGCGACCTGCCGAAAACCGACACGACGGCTGCTGCTGCCGATGCTCCAAAGGTTCTCAACTCGGCACCGGAGATGCCGCCCGCGACGACCGGTGGCGCTGAGCAGGCTACGGCCGCCGCTCCAACCGGGCCGGAGCAGAAGGTTGCCGCGCTCGATACGAAGTCGGCGAACGATGCAACGCCGGTTCAGGAAAGCAAGGCTGCGGATGACAAATCAGCAGCCGGGTCCGGCCGTCTGCGCTGGCCCGTGCAGGGTCGCATCATCTCGACGTTCGGCCCGCGGCCGGACGGTACGCACAACGACGGCGTGAACTTCTCCGTGCCGCAGGGGACGGACGTGCACGCTGCTGAGAACGGTGAGGTGATCTACGTCGGCGACGAGTTGAAGGCGTATGGCAAGCTGGTGCTGCTGCGGCATGACAACGGCTGGGTGACCGCGTACGCGCACAACGAGGATCTCCTCGTGACGCGCGGCAAGAAGGTGGCGCGCGGCGACGTCATTGCCAAGGCCGGCAAGACCGGTCCCGTGGACCAGCCGCAGGTGCACTTCGAGCTACGGCAGGATTCCAAAGCCGTCGATCCGACGTCCTTCATGGAAAAACAGTGACATCGACTTCCCGGTGACTAGCCAAGGCTTGCGTCTCTCCCACAAGCCCCTGACACCGAAGCGGCCGCATCCTCCCCCGGGTGCGGCCGACGTCGTTTGGCTCGGCTGACTAGAGCGTTTGCCCCAAACGGCCTGCAAGATCCTGGATGAATTGCCAGGCGACGCGGCCGGAGCGGCCGCCGCGCGTGATGCTCCACTCAAGCGCGTCGCGCTGGACCTCGGGCCAGGGCGCATTCAGCTTGAAATGCTCGACGTAGGCGCGGACCATGTCCAGGTAATCGTCCTGGCTGCAGTTGTGGAAGCCCAACCAAAGACCAAAGCGGTCGGAGAGCGAGACCTTCTCCTCGATGGCTTCGGACGGGTTGATGGCCGTCGAGCGTTCGTTCTCCATCATGTCGCGCGGCATCAGGTGGCGCCGGTTCGACGTGGCGTAGAACAACACGTTGGCCGGGCGGCCCTCGATGCCGCCTTCGAGCACGGCCTTCAAGGATTTGTAGCTGGTGTCGTCCCTGTCGAAGGAGAGGTCGTCACAGAATACGATGAAGCGATGCGGGCTCGCCCGCATGTGCGCGAGACAGGCCGGCAGGCCGGCAATGTCCTCGCGATGAATTTCGACCAGCTTCAATTGCGATGGGGCGCCGCCGAGGGCGCGAGCTGCCTCGGCATGGGCAGCCTTGACGAGACTCGACTTGCCCATGCCGCGAGCGCCCCACAGCAGCGCGTTGTTAGCGGGCAAGCCCGCGGCAAAGCGCTGCGTGTTCGACAGCAGCTGTTCGGTGACGCGATCGAGGCCCTTCAGAAGCGACAACGGCACGCGACTGACCTCCCGCACCGGCTCGAAGGTGCCGGTCTCGGCGTGCCAGACGAAGGCGTCGGCCGCGGTGAAATCCGGCCTGGCGGGGGCGGGTGGCGCCAGGCGCTCGACGGCCTGGCGCAAGCGTTCCAGTTCGGCCAATAGTTCGGGCGGGATCGTCATCGTTGGTCTCTGGGAATAATGTTGGAAGATCAAAGGCCAAGTAGGCCTCAAGGGCGCTTCTATAGCGCATCGGCGCCGGCCAATGCCATCCCTCTCGTGACGCCCTAAATCGGGCCATTGCAAAGAAAAAACCAGGGACTATAGTCCGCCCCGACCGGCCAAGGCAGCGCGGAGCGATGATGGCTTCCGTGCAGCCTGGGCTTTTTCTTGCGCGCGACCAATCGCACCTTATGGCGTATGTCATGGCCGCGCGTCATCGGCAGCATCGAGGATCCTGACACACATGTTCATTTCCGAGGCCCTTGCGCAGACTCCGGCACCGGCATCGAGTCCGTTCGGCGACCCCATGAACAGCCTGCTGTTCTACATGCTGATGATGGTGGTGATCTTCTATTTCCTGGTCATCCGCCCGCAGTCGACGCGCGCCAAGCAGCATCGCGAACTGATCGACAAGGTGCGCCGTGGCGATACCGTGATCACGGCAGGCGGCTTCATCGGCCGCGTGATCAAGGCGGCGGACAATTCCGATGAGGTCGAAGTCGAACTGTCCGACCAGATGAAGGTGCGGGTGCTCAAGAGCACACTGATGGACGTTCGCTCGAAGGGCGAGCCGGTCAAGGACACCACGGCTTCCTGATAGCCGCCATAGCGGCGCAATAGCCACCCTTGCGGGCGGCGGCGGCCGCCACGACGATGCAGTGAGATTTGGGGACGGCGCGTTATGCTTTATTTTGCACGATGGAAAATTCTGGCGATCATTGGGACGATCCTCGCCGGCCTCATCGTCTCGTTGCCGAACTTCTTTTCCAAGGAGGAACTGGCGGCATGGCCGTCGTTCCTGCCGACACGGCAGATGCCCCTGGGTCTCGACCTGCGGGGCGGCGCGCACATGCTGCTCGCCATGGACACGAACGAGCTCAAGACCGATTGGCTGACGGCGGTGCGCGACGATGCGCGCAAACAGTTGCGCGATGCCAAGATCGGCTTCTCGGCCGTGGGCGTGCAAGGCGATGTCGTCCAGGTCAGGCTGGTTAAGCCGGAGGAGGCGGAAAAGGCCCTCACGGACCTCAAGAAACTCATTCAGCCGCTTGGCAATCCGCTGTTCGGCACGAGCGGCAGCGACCTTGAAGTCGCCGACCAGGGCGGTGGCTTGCTTACCGTCAAACCGACGGCGGCGGGGCTGACGCAACGCATCAGCAATGCGACCGGAGCGGCGATCGAAACCATCAACCGGCGCGTCAACGGACTTGGCGTGTCGGAGTCCACCGTGGTGCGACAGGGTGCCGACCGCATCCTGATCCAGTTCCCTGGTCTGCAGGATACCGGGCCGCTTAAGAAGATCCTGGGCGAAACGGCCAAGCTGACGTTTCACGCGGTCCACCCGACGGTCACGGCCGAAGAGGCCAAAGCCACGCGCGTGCCGCTCGGCTACAAGGTCTACCCGGACGCGGAAAACCCTGACCGGGCATATGTGCTTCAGGACTCGCCCGTCGTGACGGGCGAAGATCTGGTCGATGCGCAGCAGGCATTCGACAGCCAGGACAATCAACCCGTCATCTCGTTCCGCTTCAACCTGTCGGGCGCGCGCAAGTTCGGCAAGTTCACCACGGAGAATGTCGGCGCGCCGTTTGCGATCCTGCTGGACAACAAGGTTCTGTCGGCGCCAGTGATCCAGACCGCCATTCCGAGCGGCACCGGACAGATTTCCGGCAACTTCACGGTTGAATCGGCCAACAACCTGGCGATCCAGCTCCGGTCGGGCTCGTTGCCGGCCAAGCTTACCATCGTCGAAGAGCGCACGGTGGGGCCGTCACTTGGCGCCGACAGTATCGAGTCCGGCAAGGTCGCCGGCTTGGTCGGCGCGATCGCGACCGTGGCGTTGACGGTGCTGGCCTATGGCACGTTCGGCGTCTACGCCGTTATCGGTTTGCTGGTGCATGCCATTCTCATCATGGCGCTGATGACGCTGGTCGGCACAACTCTGACATTGCCGGGCATTGCCGGCTTCATCTTGACGATTGCCATGGCCGTCGATGCCAACGTGCTGATCTACGAACGCATCCGTGAAGAAATTCGTGCGGGCAAGTCGGCTATCGCGGCCATCGATGCCGGGTTCACGCGCGCCGTCGTGACGATCATCGACAGCCAGCTGACGACGCTGGCAGCCGCGATCATCATGTTCTGGCTGGGCTCGGGACCAATCCGCGGCTTCGCGGTGACGCTGGCGCTCGGCATCCTGACGTCGGTGTTCGCAGCGGTCACGGTGACGCGCCTGCTCGTCGCCTTGTGGCTGAAGAATGCCAAGAACAAGAGCCGGACGCTCGAAGTCCCCGTTTAATGGAAGATTGCTGACATGTTTCTGGTCCCGGACTTCAAGGGCTACGACTTCTTTCCGCACGATCTGCGCATCAACTTCATGCGTTGGCGCGACTTGTGCGTTGGCGGCTCAGTGCTCGCCATGTTGGTGGCTCTAGGGCTGATCTTCACGCTCGGCTTCAACTACGGCGTGGACTTCAAAGGCGGGTCCATGATCGAGATGCAGGCGAAGTCGGGTACGGCCGATATTGCCGCGTTGCGCGAAAAGCTCGGGACGCTGGACCTCGGCGATGTGCAGATCCAGGAATTCGGCAAGCCGAGCGATGCGCTGATCCGGCTCGAAGAGCAACCGGGTGGCGAAGAAGCGCAACAGGTGGCCGCCAACAAGGTCAAGGAGGCGCTGGCGGCCGACTATGACGAGCGGCGCCGCGAAGTCGTCGGTCCGGCGGTTTCCAGCGAACTGCGCTCAACCGGCACGTATGCAGTGCTGGCAGCCATCCTCGCCATCGTCGCCTATGTCTGGTTCCGTTTCGAATGGCAGTTCGCGCTCGGCACCATCATCGCGTTGACCCACGACGTGCTGGTAACTGCGGGGATTTTCTCGTTCTTCCAACTCGACTTCGACCTGTCCACGGTCGCGGCGCTGTTGACGATCCTGGGCTACTCGGTGAACGATACGGTCGTCGTTTCGGACCGCATCCGCGAGAACCTGCGCAAGTATAAGAAGATGGAAATCAACGAGCTGCTCAACCTGTCGATCAACGAGACACTGTCGCGCACCATCCTGACCGGCGTGACGACGATCGCAGTGCTGCTAGCCTTGTATTTCTTCGGCGGCGAGGTGATCCGCAATTTCACCTTCGCGATGCTGTTCGGCGTGTTGATCGGCACGTATTCGTCGATCTTCATCGCGGCGCCCGTGCTCGACTATCTCGGCGTGCGTCGCGACACGGTCGGCTCGGCGCCGGAAGCGCCGAAAGAGGCAGCAGCTCCTGCATCCGGCACCGCCACCAGTACCAAGAAGACGCCGGTCGTTCGCTAGGATGGATGATGTGGCCGATCAGGTGCCGTTCTATCCAGGCCGCGCACCGATCGATGCCTACGGCAACGGCGGCTTCCGCTTCGCCGGCATGAGCCATCGCGGCTCCATCCTGTGCCTGCCGTCGGGCATCTCGGCGTGGGCTCCGGAGCGGCTTGAAGATCTGTCGCTGCAGGCGTTCGCCAAGGTTCTGATCGAGCGCAGCGAGGTGGCCGTGCTGTTCCTGGGGACGGGCAAGGAGCTGCGGCATCCGGGACTGGACGTGCGCAGCGGCCTGGCCGAGGCGGGTATCGGCCTGGAAGCCATGGATACCGGCGCGGCATGCCGGACCTACAACATCCTGCTTGCCGAAGGGCGGCCGGTTGCCGCCGCCCTGCTCGCCGTCGATTAGCGCTGCGTCATGGAGACGGTGATGACACCGGACGGTGATCGCCAGATTGACCGTCAGCTCAGTGTCCGCGAGGCGGCGCGCAACTGGGCGCCGGACTATTACATCACCGCCCTACTGGCGCCTGCCGGGTTGCGTGACGACCTGATCACACTTGCCGCGTTCTGGGGGGAGACGGGACGGGTCGCGACGACGGTTGGAGATGAGGTACTGGGCGAGATCCGGCTGCAGTGGTGGCGTGACGCGTTGGCCGCAGGCGCGCCGGCCAGCGGTCACCCGATTGCCGATGCGATGCAGACACTGATGATCCGATATCAGGTCGAGCCTTCGACGATCGAGGCGCTGCTGGATGCACGCAGCGACGAGTTGCGACGGCTGCCGTTCGACGATGAGGCCGCCTTCGATGCGTATCTGATGTGCGTCGACGGCCGATTGCTGCAGCTTTCCGCCAAGGTGCGTGGGGCGCAGGCTGGTGTAGCGAAAGACCTGATCGCCGCGGCGACGCGTGGGCTCGGCCGTGTCCGCATTGCGCTCGATCTTCCGTATTTTGCGGCGAAAGGGCGTTTGCCGCTGTGGCCGGGGGCGATTGGTGAGGCAGTCGGCCAAAGCGATGCCGGCGGCCTCGAGGAGGCGGGCCATGCGCTGCGGGAGCTGGCACGGGGAGCGCGGTCGGCACGAAGCGAGGTTTTACAGCTTGCTGACGGCGCGGAGCGGCGCTTAATCGACGCGGTGCTGCCTGTTGCCCTTTTGGAGCCCTATTTGCGCGCTCTTGAGACAAAGGGGCGTGATCCGCTGCGCGACGTGGCCGGGATTTCCCCATTGAGCCGAGTGACGCGCCTGACGTGGGCACATGTGCGAGGCCGCGTCTAAACTCTACGTCAGGCATTCCGGGCTTCCGATCTATTCGCCCACGGGGCGTGAGGGCCATAACGAATGACACGCGCAGGTCTTATAGCTGCATTGGCGCTAGCTGCGGGCGTGCTCTGCGTGACTTGGGCAGGACCGCTGCTGGCTGAAGAAGATCTGCCCTGGGGCCGCAGCCAAAGCGAGCCGTATCCGTCTCAAGAACCGTCAGACGTGCAGCGGGGCACGCCGCTGCCGCCGGTCGACGACAGTGTTCTGCCAGACGATGCCAGAGATGAAACGGCCGCCCCCGGCATCGATCCCAGTAAACCGCAGCCGCAGGGACCGCCGGCACCGC
Organism: Hyphomicrobiaceae bacterium; assembly: GCA_965279065.1. Taxonomy (GTDB): domain Bacteria; phylum Pseudomonadota; class Alphaproteobacteria; order Rhizobiales; family Hyphomicrobiaceae; genus JAKAXS01. Next base: position 2,324,811 of record OZ257134.1, on the reverse strand, counting down.
TGCCGGACGAAGCAGCGATCCCGGCACCTTCGGGCGCGGCGCATGTGCCCGCCGAGCGCAGTGAACTGCCGCCGCCGATGGCGCCCGCCGCGACGGACCTACCGCCGGCCGCGGGCGCGCCAGGCCAGCCGGTCCTGAACTGGCAGAAGTCGCCGACGGGCGCGCCGCCGGCCGCATCGCAACCGCACCCTCCGCCGCAGCCACCGGCCGGTTCCGCGAAGGCGCCGGAGCAGACCTTGCCACCGCCGCAGCAGGGAGCAGCGCCGGCGGCCGCTGAACTGTCGCCGCCGCCGCCCGCGCCGCATCGTCCGGTCGGTGTGCCTGTGGCTCCGGTGGAAGCGCAGCCGTCGGCGGCTGCGGCGGTACCTGCGCCGCCCGATCCCCGCGGTACGGTCGGGCTGACTCCTGCTCCCACGCCTGCGACGCACGCTCCGGACGCGGCTCCGGGGACGACAGGGGGGCCACCCGCGGCCGCCACTGCGGCGCCTGCAGAGGCTGCGGTGGGGCCCGCTGCGCAGCCGGGCGTAGCGCCGCTGCCGGATACGGCGGCGATCATTCCGCTTGAGAAGGTCGAAATCAAATGGCGCGTCGAGAACCCTTTCCGGTTCTTTGGCGATGCCAAGGACACGAACGTGCATCGCGCGACGTATCTGGCGTTGTCGCCGGATGAGCGGCAGACGCCCATCCTGTCGTCCGAGCGAGCCCTGGCGGCGCGGCATCCGGAAGGATGGGCCGCGACGATGTTCCGTAAGACGTGCTGGAACCGGGCGCGCAACGAATTCGTGTGTGCCGACGATGGCGACTACATCAATCCCGACAAGCACGCGATCGTCGCGGAACTCTCCGGTGCGAACGATCCCGCGGTCAACTGCATCTGGCGCGTCAGCCAACGCGGCGAGACGGCGGGACGGACGGAGGCCGTCACGAAGCCGTGCAGCGAGGGCCTAGTGGTCGACGTGCCCTATCCCGACGGTGCCACGATCATGGTGGAGATCGCGGGACGGCCGGTGGCGCAGACCGACGTCAAGGTGCGCGACCTGCTGATCGCCGGCATGGGCGACAGCTTCGCGTCAGGAGAAGGTAACCCAGACGGGCCAGTGCGCTTTTCGCGCGAGCGGTCCGCCGCGTATGGCGGCGGCGGCAAGGATCTGATCGGCTACCCGGCGCGCGTCGGTTCCTGGAAAGCGATCGGCGACAAAGCGTTCATCGAGGAGAATGCGCGTTGGCTCGACCAGGCTTGCCATCGGTCGCTCTACTCGTTCGAGTTGCGCGCGGCGCTGCAACTGGCGCTGGAGGATCCGCATCGGGCCGTGACCTACGTCGGTGTGGCGTGTTCGGGCGCGGAGGTCACCGCGGGCCTCTTCCTACGCTACAAGGGCAACGAATGGGTGCCGAACCCGCCGGTGCTGTCGCAGATCTCGGCGATCGCGCAGGCGCAGTGCGGGAAGACGGATGCGCCGGCGCAGGATCTGCCGGAAGCCTATCACATGCAGGGGGCCATCAAGGACCTGCAGGGCGGGCTGGTGCTCCGCAAGTGCGCGATCGAGAAATCGCGCAAGATCGACCTGCTTCTGGTGTCAATCGGCGGCAACGACATCGGATTTTCGCGGTTGCTGGCCAATGCCGTGCTCGCCGATCAGTCGCTGCTTAAGAAACTGGGCGGCTGGTTCGGCGAAGTCGAAGGGCAGCTCGAGGCGAGCCGCGCGCTCGACGTCGTGGATCAGCGCTACAAGTCGCTGAACCGGGCGCTGCATAACATCCTGCATCTGCCTTGGGACGAAAGCGACCGCGTGATCCTTGCCGCCTATCCGCCGCTGGCACTCCTTGGTGACGGCAGCGCTACATGCCCGGACGGAACCGCCGGCATGGACGTGCTGACCGATTTCAGGCTGAGCGAGAAGCGGGCGAAGGACGGCACGTGGGTGGCTGACAAGCTGCAGCGGGTGATGGCGTCGAGTGCCAAGGCGTACGGCTGGACTTTCGCGGACGCGCACCGGCAGGCGTTTGTCGGACGTGGGATCTGTGCCGGCTACACCGACAACGCCTTCTCGATTGCCGACGACTTGCGGCTGCCGCGTTTCACCAACGGCACGTGGGTGCCCTACAATCCGGCTGACTATCGAGCCTATGCCCCGCGGCAGCGTTGGTTTCGGACGCCGAACGACGCGTTCATGACGGGCAACTTCCACGTCTCGGGGTCGATGCTGCAAAAGGCGCTGAAATTGGAAAGCCTGTCGTGGTTTCAGCTCCTGCTGGCATCAACCTATTCCGGTGCCTTCCATCCGACAGCCGAGGGTCACGCCGCCATCGCCGACAGCGTGACCGAGAAGGCGCGGGAGGTGCTTCGCAAATACAAGCAGGAAAGTCCGGAGCTGACGGCGGAAGCCAAGGCGGCCGACACCGGTCGCTTGCCTGTTCCGTAAGACGATCAGGCCAGCCCGAGCTTCTGGGCCAAGCCGATGCGCTGGAGCTTGCCGGTCGCGCCCTTGGGTATTTCGTCGAGCATGATGATCTTGCGCGGCACCTTGAAGTTGGCGAGCCTTTCGCCGGCAAAATCACGCAGCTCGCGTTCGGTGGCCGACTGGCCTTCGCGGAACACGATGGCGCACGCCACCTCTTCGCCAAGCTTGTCGTGCGGCATGGCGAATGTCAGGGCCTGCAGGACTGCTGGATGATCCATCAGGATCTCGTCGACCTCGCGCGGCGAGATCTTCTCGCCGCCGCGGTTGATGATCTCCTTCAGCCGGCCGGTAATCGTGATGTAGCCTTCGTCGTCGATCATGCCTTGGTCGCCGGTGCGGAACCAGCCGTTGCTGTAGGCTTCGCCGTTGGCCTGGGGATTGTTCTCGTAACCGCTCGTGACGTTGGGCCCGCGAATGACGATCTCGCCCGTGTCGCCCGTCGACAGGATATTGCCGTCGGCATCCATGATCGCAACCTCGGGGCCGGCGGCCTGGCCGACCGTGCCGGGTTTGCGCGTGCCGCCGATAGGGTTGGAGGCCATCTGATGAGCGGCTTCCGTCATGCCGTAGGCCTCGACCACCGGTGCGCCGAACGCTGCTTCGAGTTCGGTGATCACTTGCGGGGGCAGGGACGACGATGAAGACCGGATGAAGCGGAGCTTGTGGCGAGCAATGACCTCGCGATTGGTATGAGCGCGGCTGACGATCGCCTGATGCATCGTTGGCACGGCGGTGTACCAGGTCGGATCGGCCTCTTCCATGGCGCCGAAGAAGCGCAGAGCGTTGAAGCCGGGCGTGCAGAAGATGGAGCCGCCCTTGGATAATGGCGCGAGCACGCCGGCGATCAGTCCGTGGATGTGGAACAGGGGCATGACGTTGAGTGCGCGGTCTTCCTTCGTCAGGGCGAGGGAATTGGCGACGTTCACCGCGGATGCCGCCACGTTGCCGTGGCTCAACGGCACGATTTTGGGGCGCGATGTCGTACCCGAGGTGTGCAGGATCAGGGCAATGTCGTCGACTTCGGCGGGACCTCCAGCTGTTGCAGTCGATGCCGAGGCGGCGCCAGTTAGGGTGAAAACGCCGGCGCCGCTCGTGGGGGCGGAGTGCAGCGTCAGGACGCGAATGCCGCGTTTTTCGGCGGCCGCAATGGCTGGCGAGGTGCTGCCGGCTTCGACGACAAGTGCCTTGGCATCGATGTCCGTCATGTAGAAGTCGAACTCGTCGGTCCGATAGGCAGGATTGAGGGGGGCTGCCGTCGCACCGCTGGCAATGGCAACGAAGGCCGTGGCCATGTCGGGTCCATTCGGCAGGACGATGGCGACGCGGTCGCCACGGCCGATGCCAAGGCCGTTGAGCGTGGCGATGGTGCGCGAGACGAGAGCACGGAAGCTCTTGTAGGTCAGCGGCGGAACGCCCGAGGCGGCGATCGCAGTTGCGTCGTCGGCGCCAGTCGCCAGTACGTCGTGAAGCGTCTTCAGCAGTGCCATTTGCGTCCCGTCTCCCCTGGGCGGCGTTCGATGCGCGCCACCTTCATGCTTTCTCAATCTGCAGCTTGCCGCCCGCGCGCGAAACCGTTTCCGACAGAAGCTTGACACAGGCGTAGATGGCTTCGATCTGCGGCGTCGGTACATCGGCGATGCGGCCGAGTTCGATGATCGAGCCGATCAGCGCGTCGGCCTCGATGGCGCGACCGGTTTCGATGTCCTGAAGCATCGACGTTTTATGCGGACCGACCGCCTCGGCGCCGGCGATGCGCTTTTCCAACGGGATACGGAAGCGGATGCCGAGCGCCTCGCCGACGGCCTGGGCTTCGCGCATCATGCGGGCGGCCGTTTCGCGCGTCAGCGGATTGCGGCAAATGTCTTCGAGCGTGGCGTGCGTCAAGGCACTGATCGGGTTGAAGCTCAGGTTGCCCCACAGCTTGGTCCAGATCTCAGCGCGGATGTCCAGGGCGACCGGCGCCTTGAAGCCGGCCTTCTGGAGCGCCTCCGACAGCTGGGTCACGCGCTCCGTTTTCTGGTTGTCGATCTCGGCGATGGAGAAACGCAGGCCCTCGTTGTGCTTGATCACGCCTGGGCGCAGGATCTCGGCAGCAGGATAGACGACGCTGCCGATGACGCGATCTACGGGCAAGCTGTCGGCGATGATGCCGCCGGGGTCCACGCTCTCCAGGCGGCGACCTTCATGTGGCCCGCCCAACTTGTTGAAATACCACCACGGAATGCCGTTCTGCGCGGTCAGGACGACGGTATCATCCTGGTACATGGCGGGCAGGTCGCGGACGACGGCGGCCAATTGGTGGGCCTTCATGCCGAGAATGACGAGATCTTGCTTTCCGGCGTCGGCGATCTTGTCGGTCGCAGCAACCCTGGAGGTGTTCTCGCGGCCATCCTCTTCGATCAGGCTCAGGCCGTTGGTGCGGATGGCGGCAAGGTGGGGGCCACGGGCGATGACGGTGACGTCGTGGCCGGACTGCGCGAGGCGAGCCGCCAGCAATCCGCCGATGCCACCGGCCCCAACCACGCAAATCTTCATTCCAGGCCCCGATTGTTGGTATTTAGAGCGCCAATGGCGCCGGAGTTCGGCTCCGGCCAGCCATGCTGAGCGCTGTCCAACCGGGGTGCGGCTGCGCTTTTAGTACGGAATGCGAAATGATGACAAGGTTTTGGGGCGGCTGGTATGCATTAACCCAGCCCGTGACCCGGGCCAATTCCGGGCTGGTATACGGCGGGGTGGTAGCCTCCAGCTGGGCTGCCGCCGGCAGGGGGCACCGTGCCGGCGGCGGTAAGACATCAATTGGCGTGGAACGTTGCGCCAATGCGCACCTGATTGACTTCGGCTCTCTGCGATCCAAGGATCGCTTCGATGTTGCCGGCGTCGATACCGACGTCTTCCAGATCCTCGTTATGGCCAATTTTCTCTTTGCCGAAGTCGTAGTGGAGCACCTCGGCACGGAGCGACAAGATACTGCTGACCTTGTATTCGAGCCCGCCGCCTGCGACCCAACCTACCAGTAGGTCATCGCCGTAATTGAACGTGCCGTTTTCGTCGGCCACGCCCCCGATGATGGCCGGTGGCGATGTCGCGCTGCCCGTCCAATTTGCCCAGGCGACACCGCCGGTACCATAAAAGAGGAGTGAGCCCGTGGTGTAGCCGAGACGGCCGCGGAAGCTCGCCAAGTCCTCAATCTGGTTATCGAATTTCATGTACTTCGGCGGGTTTTGGACGGCGTCGACGCGGGTGGACGACAAGCGTGCCTTGCCACTGCCGTCGAGTTCACCGAAGTCATAATCGCCTTCAAATCCGACGACGATGTTAGACAGCTGAAAATTGTAGCCAGCGTGCATGCCGCCTGTGAAGCCATCGACGTCGTTGTTGACATTTCCATCAAACGTTCCGTCTCGGCCATTTGCAAGAGGTGCGCCTGCCCGGGGGAAAACGCGTTCCGCTTCGGTACCGGTAATTTTCGTGTCCGGCAGTCCCCAGCCGTAACCGGCGTGGCCGCCGATATAGAAGCCATTCCAGGGGCCAGAACCCACGCCCTGGGCACTCGCGGTACCCACAATTCCCGTGCTCAACACAATGCCGCATAAGGCGGCTACGCAACGTTTCATGAGAACTCCCCCGAACTTACTCAACTCCACCGCGCGCACCCCGGTAACTTTGAGGACGCGATGAGGGGAAACTTCAGTGTTCCTAAGAATTGCGATACGGGACTTTTTCCCGACTTATATGCCAAGTGATTATAAGGGGTGCACTGCTGTAGCGGTTCTGCATCAGGCTGTTGCTGGTGTTGGCTTTGGAGCAGTTAATTAAATCTTTCAAATTCAGCGATACTTGTCGTCGGAGATTTGACCAGCTGCATTCTGCAGTCCGAGAGATGCGACGTGGGGAAGATCGAAGCCCATTCAGTGCTGGAGAATGTGGGGCCCGCCGCGCCGGAGCCCGGTTCGGTGTACCCTCAACATGAGCGCCGGCGCCGGTTGTCCCCCGCCGCCCTGGCGGTCGCTGGCGAAAAGGTGCCTGCGCCCTACTCGCAAGTGGTCATCGACGGCCTCGTCCGCCTTGCGGATTTCGGTCTCGTCGTCGTCGCCGGGCTGGCCGTATTTCATTTTCATGTCGCGGGCCTCGGTTCGGCGGGCTGGGACTACGCGGTAGCCAGCACAGCGGTTGCGGTTTCGCTCGTTGCGGCCTGTCAGTCGCTCGGCCTTTACGACGTCCGGATGCTTCGCAAGCTCACGGACTCCATCCTGAAGACCACGCTGGTCTGGTCGGCGGTGATGCTGATTTGCGCCGTGGCTGCGATGTTTCTGGCTCCAAGCGACGCGACGACGAAGCTGTGGCTCTTCCTGCTGTTTCCGGCTGGCCTGGGCCTGCTGCTCGCGAGCCGGCTCGTCGTCAATTTGTTCGTTCGGCGATGGGCCCGGCAGGGACGTCTCAACCGGCGCACAGTGATCGTCGGCGCGGACGCCAACGGCGAAGGTCTCATCAAGTTGCTCAAGAGCGAGCCGGAGACCGGGATCCAGGTGCTCGGCGTGTTCGACGACCGCAACGATGATCGTTCGTTGCAGACCTGCGGCGGCGCTCCCAAGCTCGGCAAGGTCGAGGACATCGTCGAATTCGCGCGACGGACGCGTCTTGATCTCGTGCTGTTTGCGCTGCCGATCTCGGCTGAAACGCGCATCCTGAACATGCTGAAGCAGTTGTGGGTGCTGCCCGTCGACATCCGGCTTTCGGCGCATGCAAATTCGCTCCGCTTCCGGCCGCGGTCCTATGCCTACGTCGGTAAGGTGCCGACGATCCATATTGGTGAGCAACCGATCCGTGACTGGGACCTGCTCACGAAGTGGCTGTTCGATCGCATCGTCGGCGGCGCGGTGCTGTTGCTGATTTCACCGATCTTGGCGCTGATCGCGCTCGCCATCAAACTCGACAGTCCGGGGCCCGTGCTGTTCAAGCAGAAGCGTTTCGGTTTCAACAACGATCGCGTCGACGTGTTCAAGTTCCGGTCGCTGTATCACGACCAGGCCGATCCGCTCGCGGCCAAGACGGTCACGAAGAACGACAGGCGCGTGACGCGTGTCGGCCGCTTCATCCGCCGGTCCAGCCTCGACGAGCTGCCGCAGTTGTTCAACGTCGTGTTCGCCGGCAATCTGTCGCTCGTAGGACCGCGGCCACACGCGGTGCAGCAGAAGCTGGAAAACCGCATGCTTGACGAGGCGGTCGACGGGTATTTTGCGCGGCACCGCGTCAAGCCGGGCATGACGGGCTGGGCGCAGATCAACGGTTGGCGCGGCGAACTCGACACGACGGAAAAGATCCAGAAACGTGTGGAGTTCGATCTGGCGTATATCGAGAACTGGTCGCTGCTGTTTGATCTTTACATCCTGGTCAAAACGCCGCTGGCGCTGCTCAAGCCCGAAGGCGCGTACTGAACGACCTGGCCGACGCGACTCTGCCGGCGATCTGTAATCCTCCGAATTTTCAGAGGCTTTAGATCGGGTTGGCCCCAGGGCACGCGCTTGTCACATGTTTGCTGCGGCCCCGCGTCCTTATTTCGCGCTTATACTCCAGGCCTGATAGGTCTCTCGAATCCTTACATCCGGCCGCTTACCTCATCGCCCGGATGTTTCAAATTGAGGTGTTCCATGCGCTCCATTTTGCATGACAAGTCGGCTCGGTTGGAATTCTGCATTCTCGATACCGTCGAGCCAGTCGGCCGCCCGCTCGGGCGTTACGGCGACCAGGAGTTTGCGGAGTCGGTCGTCGACGCCTTCGGGCGCCGCATGACCTTTGCGGGCATCGCGCCGCGCACTTACGATGGCCGTTATGACGGTTCGGCGCTGCGGGACCGCGAGTTCATCGTTCGGCCCGGGTTGATCTACAGGTACGACTGATCGTGACGCCTACACAAAAGGTCGGATCTGCAGAGGTGACCCTGCGCAAGGCGACAGCAGGCGATGCACCGACGTTGCGCATCTGGGACACGGCGCAACATGTGATCGATGCGACCGGTGCGGACGGCGGGACCGACTGGAACTGGGAGGTGGAGTTGCCACGCGAGGTTGCGTGGCGCGAGTTCCTGGTTGGCGAAGTGGCGGGACGGCCCGTCGGTTTCGTGCAGATCATTGATGCTCGGGATGAGGAGACGCACTACTGGGGCGATGTCGCAACGGGTTTGCGGGCAATCGACATCTGGTTGGGGGACGCTGCCGACTTCGGAAAGGGCTTCGGCACGGCGATGATGCAGCTGGTATTGCTGAGGTGCTTTGCAGAGACCGGTGTTACCGCGGTGCTGATCGATCCTCTCGTCAGCAATACGAAATCGCATCGGTTTTACGAGCGGCTGGGATTTCGCCGCGTCGGCCGACAGTTCTTCGGCGAGGACGATTGCTATGTCTATCGCCTGGAGCGTGACGAGTGGATGGCGTTGCGAAGGCGTGAGTGCGATACGGACCGCTAGAAGTGCAGTTGGCGTCGCCGTCTCTTCAAGCCTTGCGCCAGCAGTTCGCGCTGGGCGGCTTCGATAGCCTGCTTGAGGCGGCGGCTTTCGCAGATCTGCCGGTCGGGCTGATTGCGCAGCAGCCGGTAGCGGTTTTGCACCGTTGCAAAGTCGGTGGCTTCGTCTTCGACGAAACCGAGTGTCTGGCGCCACGTCATTGTAGAGCCCCCATCTGTGACCGATCGTGAAGAAAGCTCACGGCGCCGGAGATGAGATCCGGCGCCGCGTCTTTTGCCTTTAGGCGGCCGCCGAAACCTTGGATGCGGAGGCCGGAACCGAGGCGATGGTCTTCAAGATCTGCGAGGCGATCTGGTATGGATCGCCCTGAGAGTTCGGACGGCGATCTTCCAGATAACCCTTGTAGCCGTTGTTGACGAAGCTGTGCGGCACGCGGATCGAGGCACCGCGATCGGCAACGCCGTAGCTGAACTTGTTCCACGGCGCCGTTTCGTGCTTGCCGGTCAGGCGCATGTGATTGTCTGGGCCGTAGACGGCGATGTGATCCTCGATGTTCGCTTCGAACGCCTTCATGAGAGCCTCGAAGTAGTCCTTGCCGCCGACTTCGCGCAGGTAGGTCGTCGAGAAGTTGGCGTGCATGCCCGAGCCGTTCCAGTCGGTGTCGCCGAGCGGCTTGCAGTGGTATTCGATGTCGATCTCGTAGGCTTCGCAGAGACGCTCCATGAGGTAACGCGCCATCCACATTTCGTCGGCGGCCTTCTTGGAGCCCTTGCCGAAGATCTGGAACTCCCACTGGCCCTTGGCCACTTCGGCGTTGATGCCTTCGTGGTTGATGCCGGCGGCGAGGCAGAGGTCGAGATGCTCTTCGACGATCTTGCGGGCGACGGAGCCGACGTTCTTGTAGCCCACGCCGGTGTAGTAGGGGCCCTGAGGTGCCGGATAACCCGCGGTCGGGAAGCCCAGGGGGCGGCCGTCCTTGTAGAAGAAGTATTCCTGCTCGAAGCCGAACCAGGCGCCTTCGTCATCGAGGATGGTTGCGCGCTTGTTGGTCGAGTGCGGGGTCTTGCCGTCCGGCATCATGACTTCGCACATGACGAGCACGCCGTTGATGCGGGTGGCGTCGGGGAATACGCGGACCGGCTTCAGGACGCAGTCCGAGCTATGGCCTTCGGCCTGCAGGGTCGACGAACCGTCGAAGCCCCAGAGCGGCAGCTGCTCGAGCGTAGGGAACGCGTCGAATTCCTTGATCTGGGTCTTGCCGCGCAGATTCGGCACCGGCGTGTAGCCGTCGAGCCAAACATACTCGAGCTTGTACTTCGTCATTTCGGACACTCCTGATTGATCGCGTGATTCTTTTGGAGCCTCGGCTACCGGAGCTGACTCCGGTGCGAAGGTGTGATCGACCGGCGGAACTACCGGGCTCAGATCTGGTTTCGATACGGAAACGGTAACGGTTGTTTCCTCTTCGGGTCGCCCAAACAGGCGACGCCACATGCCACTCAGCATCCAACCTCCGTGAGACGGGAGAAACGTGCTTCACTTGCCAAAGAAGTCATCACCAGCCTGAGGCCATGTGGCGGAAATGGAGGCGCTCAAGACCGCACACCCCTAGGAAAATGCTAGCGAAAGAAGCACTCGGAGGCATGCCTATAATATAAGCATTTCACGATTTTATTTGAGCATATTGTTTAATCAATGAGCAAACAGGCGTATATTGGAGTTTCGGTTTTGGCGTTTTTGCGCAATTCAATCGAGAGAGACAAAGATGACGATGACAGCCGAACGTGGGTCCGCGAAGATCTACCAGTTCCCCGTCAAGGCCCGTGTTGCCGGCGGCTACCGCAACAGTCTGGCAGCGATGGAAATGGCCGCGGCGGGGCCGCGCATCGAGTACGGCAGCAGCCGGTATCACGATGCGGCGATCGCCGAGGACGCGCAGAAGCGCAAGCGGGACGGTCACTGAACTCCGACGGTGGCTGTGCCCGATCAGGCGAAGATCGACCAGCCGAGACGCTTGGTCAGCATCTCCAGCGCCAACTGACCCAGGCGCGAGTTTCCGGTCGCATCGAGACCGGGTGACCATACGGCGATTGACGCCTTGCCCGGCGCAATCGCCAAGATACCTCCCCCAACTCCGCTCTTTCCGGGTAGGCCGACGCGGTAGGCGAATTCGCCTGAGCCGTCGTAGTGACCGCACATCAGCATGATCGCATTGATACGGCGCGCACGCTCGGCCGGAATGACAACATGGCCTGTCGTCGGGTTGCGGCCCGACTTGGCCAAGAACCTGCCGGCCATCGCCAGCTGGCGACAACTCATGCTGATCGCGCAGTGGTGATAGTAGACGCCGAGCGTGAAGTTGACGGGATTATCAAGGACGCCGAACGACTTCATGTAATTCGCCAGAGCTACGTTGCGATAGCCTGTGCGCTCTTCGGAAGCGGCAACGGCTTCGTCGATGGCGATGGAATGATCGTCGGCAACGAACTGCATGAAGCGCAGGATTTCGCCCAAGGCCTCGCGCGGCTGATGCCCCGACAGGATCAGGTCGGTGACGGCGATGGCGCCGGCGTTGATGAAGGGGTTACGGGGGATGCCCTTCTCGTGTTCGAGCTGAACGATCGAGTTGAAGGCGCTGCCGGAGGGCTCGCGGCCAACGCGCTTCCACAGACGATCGCCGGCTTTGCCGAGTGCCAGGGTGAGAGTGAAAACTTTCGAGATGCTCTGGATGGAAAACGGCGTGTCGGCGTCGCCGGACGCGGCGACGTTCCCATCGGACTCAACGACAGCCAGGCCGAACGCGTTCGGATCGACGCGGGCAAGTTCGGGAATGTAACTGGCGACCTGGCCGCGATCGGTGCGCTTGCGTATCTCGTCGGCGATTTCCTGGACGACGCGCTGGAGATTGGACACTGGCGGCTGCTTCCGGTGCGAGGGTGATGTCCGCTTGTAGCGGGCCGCCGGTGCACGGCACAACGTGACGCGTTGTTCCGGGCTGGCAAATTGCTACTCGGCGGCTAGACCTGTCGCCGTCTCGTGGAGCCAACGCTCCAGATCGGCCAGGGCACGGCGCGAGGCGGCGCGCTTCTTGGCGAAGGACTTGTCCTTGCCCTTGATGCGCTTGCCGTCGGCGTCGGTTTTCGGCACCTCGATGGGCGGCAACAGGCCGTAGTTGATATTCATTGGCTGGAAAGAGCGGGGCTTCTTTTCGGCCGGGTCTGTGGCTTCGTCATCGGCGACGATGTGGCCGCCGGTGATATGGGCGATGAGCGCGCCGAGGGCGGTCGTCTCGGGCGGTGGCAACAGCGCACGGCCTTGGCGTTCGGCCGAGGCGAAGCGGCCGGCGAGCAGGCCGATGGCGGCGCTCTCAACGTAGCCTTCGACGCCGGTGATCTGGCCGGCGAAGCGTAGGCGTGGCTCGGCTTTCAGGCGCAGCGAGGCGTCGAGCAGCTTGGGCGAGTTGAGGAAGGTATTGCGGTGCAGGCCGCCGAGGCGCGCGAACTCGGCATTGGCGAGACCGGGGATCATGCGGAAGATGCGCACCTGCTCGGCGTGCTTCAGCTTGGTCTGGAAGCCGACCATGTTCCACAGCGTGCCGAGGGCGTTGTCCTGACGCAGCTGCGCCACGGCGTAGGGCCAGCGGCCGGTGCGTGGATCGTCGAGGCCAACGGGTTTCATGGGACCGAAGCGCAAGGTCTCGCGGCCGCGTTCGGCCATGACTTCGACGGGCAGGCAGCCGTCGAAGTAGGGCGTGGTGGCTTCCCATTCCTTGAAGCTGGTCTTTTCGCCGGCCAGCATGGCGTCGATGAAGGCGTCGTACTCTTCGCGCGAGAACGGGCAGTTGATGTAGTCGGCGCCGGTGCCGGCGGGGCCTGCCTTGTTGTAGCGCGACTGCCGCCAGGCGATGGTCTCGTCGATGCTTTCGGCGTGGATGACGGGGGCGATGGCGTCGAAGAATGCGAGTTCGGTTTCGCCGGTGAGCCGGCCGATGGCCTGGCTCAACGCTGGCGACGTGAGCGGGCCCGTGGCGACGATGACGCTGTCCCAATCGGCTGGGGGCAGTCCGGCGATCTCGCCGCGGGAGATGGAGATGTTGGGGTGCGCTTCAAGGCGGCGCGTGACTTCGGCGGAGAAGGCGTCGCGGTCGACGGCGAGCGCGCCACCGGCGGGCAGCTTGTGCTGGTCGCCGGCGGTCATGATCAGGGAGTTGGCGCGGCGCATCTCCTCGTGCAGGAGGCCGACGGCATTGTTCTCCCAATCATCGGAGCGGAAGGAGTTGGAGCAGACGAGTTCGGCGAGGCCCTCGGTCTTGTGCGCGTCGGTCATGCGCTGCGGGCGCATTTCATGCAGGACGACGGGGAGGCCCGACTCGGCGATCTGCCAGGCGGCTTCTGATCCGGCAAGGCCGCCGCCGATGACGTGGATGGGGGAATGGGTGGTCATGCGGCGGGTTATAGAGCGAAGCCGCCGTGAGGCCAAGGAAACGGGCTCATTTCTTTGGGCGGCGCCGATAATTTCAAGAGGGCGCGAAGATTAACGGCCGGCCATCAGGTTCTGCACTTCACTCCAGCCAAAGATCAAACCCAGAATTCCGGTTTCTTGCTAGGGTGCGCGAAAAACGGAGGGGACATGGACTTCGTGATCGTGCTGGGCGCGCTGGTGCTGCTGATGGTGGTCGCCTATCGCGGCTACAGCGTCATCTTGTTTGCGCCGATCGCGGCGATGCTGGCGGTGCTGCTGACGTCGCCTCATGCCGTGGCGCCGATGTTCACGGGCGTCTTCATGGAGAAGATGGTCGGCTTCGTGAAGCTGTACTTTCCCGTGTTCCTGCTCGGCGCCGTGTTCGGCAAGGTGATCGAGCTGTCAGGGTTTTCCAAGTCGATCGTGACGGCGATTATCGCGCTGGTCGGGCGCGAGCGGGCGATCCTGTGCATCGTGCTGGTCTGTGCTGTGCTGACGTACGGCGGCGTGTCGCTGTTCGTCGTCGTGTTCTCGGTCTACCCGTTCGCAGCAGAAATGTTTCGGCAGGGCGGTATTCCCAAGCGGCTCATACCGGGGACGATCGCGCTCGGTGCGTTCTCGTTCACGATGGACGCGCTCCCGGGCACGCCGCAGATCCAGAATATCATCCCGACGACGTTCTTCGGCACCACGACGTGGGCGGCGCCGGTGCTTGGAACGATTGGCGGCCTGATCATTCTCACGGCAGGCGTGACGTATCTGACCTGGCGCGTGCGCTCGGCCGAGCGGGCGGGCGAAGGTTACGGCGAGGGGCACATCAACGAGCCGGAACCGGTCCGCGACGAGGCCCTCGCGAGCCCATGGATCGCGGTGTTGCCGCTGATCGTCGTGGGTGTCGCCAACAAGCTGCTGACGCAGTGGATTCCGCTCTGGTACGAGCCCAAGACCGAAGTTCAGCTGGCGATTGGCAAACCTGTTGTGACGGATGTTACCGCCCTTACGGCCATCTGGGCCGTGCAGGGCGCGCTGATCCTCGGCATCGCGGCGGTGCTGGCGTTCGCGTTCCGGCCGGTGGTGGCGAAATTCGCCGAGGGCACGCAGGCGGCCATTGCCGGTGCTTTGCTGGCGTCGATGAATACGGCTTCGGAGTACGGCTTCGGTGCGGTGATCGCGGCGCTGCCCGGGTTCGTCGTCATCGCGGATGCATTGAAAGCCATTCCCAATCCGCTGGTGAACGAAGCGATCACGGTCACGACGCTCGCGGGCATCACGGGGTCGGCGTCCGGCGGCTTGAGTATTGCGTTGGCGGCGATGGCGGACGGGTTCAAGGCGGCGGCAGCAGCATCAGGCATTCCGCTGGAGGTGATGCATCGTGTGGCGGCGATGGCGAGCGGCGGCATGGATACGCTGCCGCACAATGGCGCCGTTATCACGCTGCTGGCGGTCACGGGTCTGACCCACCGCGTGTCGTATCCCGATATATTCGCCGTGACGCTGATCAAGACGGCGACGGTGTTCGCCGTGATCGGCATCTACTACGCGACTGGGTGGGTTTAGCCGGCAAGCAAGTCGCGGCCGGTCAGAAACGACTGCAGGAGCTCCGCGGTCTGTCCAGGATACTGGTCGACGAAGAAGTGTCCGCCGGGAAGGGATTCCGCGCGTAGGTCGCTGCAACGTTTGCGCCATTCGGAGGGGATGTCGAACAGGCCGGCCATCACGCCGCGGGCGCCGTAGATCACGAGTGTCGGGCAGGTAACAAGCCGGCCGGAGTCGGCGGTGTCGTGAGCCAAATCCACGGTCGCTGCCGCGCGATAGTCGGAACACGAGCCGTGGATAGCGGCGGGATCGCGCCAGGTGCGACGGTATTCGGCGAGTTGCTGCCGATCGAAATCGGCCAGTTTGCTGGCGCCCCAGCCAACGAGACACGTCTCATAGAAGAAGTCGGGATCGGCGGCGATGAGGTGCTCGGGAAAGGGTGCGGGCTGCGCCAGGAAGTACCAGTGCCAGTAGGCGTGCGCGATCTTGTGATTGGTTTGCAGAAACATGACGTAGGTCGGCACGATGTCCATCAGCGTCAGGCTCGCCACCGACGCGGGATGATCGAGCGCCATGCGATAGGCGGTGCGGCCTCCGCGATCGTGGCCGACGACGTGGAAGCGATCGAAACCGAGCTGGCGCATCAGACCCAGCTGATCGGTAGCGAAGGCGCGGAAGGAATAGTTGGCGTTGTCGGCTGCGCACTGCGGTTTGGTGCTGTCGCCGTAGCCGCGCAGGTCGGCGCAGACGACGGTGCAGTGTTTCGCCAACAGGGGCGCCACGCGTGCCCACATGAAGCGGTTCTGAGGAAAGCCGTGCAGTAACAGGACCGGCGGGCCCGATCCACCCACCGTGCAGGCAATACTCACATCACCGATATTAACCGATTTCGTCTCAAAGCCTTCGAACATGCACGGCGCCTTCGCGACGACGTCAGTGATAGCCCTCGCCGTGTTTCACCTTGCCGCGGAAGGTGTAGTAGACAAACACGGTGTAGCCGAGGATCACGGGCAGCATGATCAACGTGCCGACGAGCATGAATAGCTGCGACGACGGGTGGGCGGCGGTCTGCCAAATCGTCAGCGTCGGAGGCACAAGGTAGGGCACGTTGGATATCGCGAGACCGGCGAAGCCCAGTAGGAACAGCCCGACAGAGGCGTAGAATGCCGTCGTGTGATCCTTGTCGCGATGCAGGCCTTTCCAGGCGAGCCATGCCGCGCCGGCCGTCAGCAGTGGAATCGGCGCGAGGTAGAGGGTGTTTGGCCATGAGAACCAGCGCTCGAAGATGCGGTCGAAGGCCAGCGGGGTCCACAGGCTGACGATCAGCATGGCCCCGAGGACGATCAGCAACAGCTTTTTGGCGTGCTGGCGGGAGACTTCGGAGACTTCGCCGTGCGTTTTCATCGTCAGCCAAGTGGCGCCAAGCAGCGCATATCCAGCGACCGTGGCTGCGCCGATAAAGAGCGCGAACGGCGTGAACCAGTCGAACATGCCGCCGGCGAACTTGCCGTTCTCCACCGTGATGCCCTGCAGGATCGAACCGAGGATCACCCCCTGCATGAAGGCCGCGACGATCGAGCCGTAGGTGAATGCCAGATCCCAGAACTGATGATGGGGCTTGGAGACCCAACGGAACTCGAAGGCGACGCCGCGAAAGACCAGTGCCAAAAGCATGATGATCACCGGCAGATACACCGCCGGCATGATGACGCCGTAGGCCTGGGGAAAGGCGACGAACAGTCCGCCGCCACCGAGCACCAGCCACGTCTCATTGCCATCCCAGAACGGCGCGACCGAATTCATCATCACGTCGCGCCGATGTTCTTGCGGGTTCAGCGGGAACAGGATGGCGATGCCGAGATCGAAGCCGTCGAGCACGACGTAAAGTGTGACCGCGATGCCCAGGATGCCGACCCAGACCAGGGGTAGCCAGTAGGATGCGTCATCCATGGATCACCTCGTCCCTTCGGTGGCTTGGTGGGCGGCTTCCTTGGCCGCGGAGAGAGGTCGACTTGGCGCGGCCGTATCGTCAGGTTCCGTGGCGACGGAAGCGCCCTGCGGGCCTTTTTCGATCAGGCGGTTGATGTAGTAGATGCCCATGGAGAATACGGCCGTATAGACCAGCACGAAAAGGATCAGCGTCGTCAGCACCGCGCCGAAGGTGACGGGCGAGACGGCGTCGGCGGTGCGCAGGATGCCGGTGGCGATCCAGGGCTGGCGTCCGGTTTCCGTCACCCACCAGCCCGAGAGAATCGCGATGAAGCCGAGCGGCCAAGCGTATTGCACGGCGCCGAGATACCAGCGGCTGTCGAACAGCTGCTTGCGCCACCAGAGGAAGGCGCCGACGAGGCCGATGCCGATCATGAGCAGGCCGATGCCGACCATCATGCGGAAGGCGTAGAAGACCGGTTTCACCGGTGGGCGATCTTCCGGCTTGAAGTCCTTCAAGCCCTTGAAGAGACCGTCCGTGCGATGGGTGATGATGAAGCTGGCGAGGCCGGGAATGGGCGCCGTGATCTCGAAGTCGTTGCGCTCTTCCTTTTCGTTCGGCCAGGCGAAGAGTACGAGATCGGCCGGCTTCGAGCCGTCCCAGTGCGCTTCCATGGCTGCGACTTTGACGGGCTGATAATGCGCCGTGTTCAAGCCGTGCGCGTCGCCGATGAAGGCCTGCAGCGGCGCCAATATCGCGACCATGCCGAGGCCCATGCGGATCATCGTCTTGCTTTCCTCGACGAAGCGATCCTTGACGAGGTAGCGGCAGCCAACGGCCAGCACAACGAGCGATGTCGTCAGATAGGCGGCCGTGAACATGTGGGCAAAGCGATAGGGGAAACTCGGATTGAAAATGATCTGCAGCCAGTCGACGGGGTAAGCGATGCCATCGCGGATCTCGTGGCCGGTGGGCGTGTGCATCCAGCTGTTGGCGGCCAGGATCCAGAAGGCGGAGAGCGACGTGCCGACGGCGACCAGAATGGCGGAGGTCACATGCAGCCGGGGGGAAACGCGGTCCCAGCCGAACAGCATGATGCCGAGGAAGGAGGCTTCCAGGAAGAACGCCGTCAGCACCTCGTAGCCGAGCAAGGGACCGATCACATTGCCGACGACGACGGAGAACTGCGACCAGTTGGTACCGAACTGGTAGGACAGCACGATGCCCGAGACGACGCCCATGGCGAACGACACGGCGAAAATCTTCGTCCAGAAACGCGCGAGCGTGCGCAGGTATTCGCGGCCGGTCATGCGCCAGCGGACGAGTAGTGTGGCGATGAACGCGGCTAACCCGATGGTGAAGGAGGGAAAGATGATGTGGAAGGCGATCGTGAACGCGAATTGTATCCGGGCCAGTAGTACGGCATCGGGATCCATGGTCGTGTGCTCCGCCGGGTTATTCGGTTCTGTCGCGCGACTCGCATTGTGGACCGGAGCCGGCGCGCCGTCGATGTGCGGATGACCGCACGGCGAGGCGCCGCAGGGGACCCGGTGGCACAATACCGCCTCGGCTGCGACTAGCAAACGACGCCGGCATGCCGCGCTCCGCACACAAACCAAGTTAATCGTCGGTGAGTTAACACGCGAAAATTGCGAAGGCGTTGTTCGACGATGTGCATTAGCTTGAAGGAAGCAGCATGCCAGGGAACAATGGACATGCCTTCGAAACTCTGGGGGAGAGAGTGCCTGTCATGAGGGGCTATGAGAAGCGTCTGGCGAAGGATCTGCCGCGATGGCGGGAGGCCGGATGGGTGACGACACACGGCGAGGCGGCGATCCTGCGGGATGCCGCGGTCAATGCCAAAGGCGGCGTGGGGCTGGCGCAGGTGCTGGCGACGCTTGCGGCCGTGCTGCTCGGATTCGCGATCATGACGTTCGTGGCGTCAAACTGGCAGGAGATGCCGAATTCACTGCGCCTCGCGGTGCTGTTTTCCGCAGTCGCGGCGTCCTATGGGGGAGCGGCTGCGCTGTTTGCCAGGAGCCATGACGGCTTCGGGCATGCGGCGGTATTGGCGGGTGTCGCGGCGTTCGGCGCCAGCATCATGCTGATCGGACAGATGTACCACCTCGGCGGATATCCGCCGCATGCGGTGGCGATGTGGGCTGCCGGCGCTCTGCTGGCCGGTTTCCTGGCGCGCTCCAACGCGGCGCTGGCTTTGGCGATGGTCCTGGTCGTGCTCTGGGGTGGCTGGGAATTCGCGATCACGAACCAGGTTTACTGGGAAGCACTGATCGGCTGGGCAGCCGTTTCGGCCGCCTTCTACGCCCAGCGGTGGTGGCCAGGGGTGCATCTCTCCGGGGTGGCGCTGACGGCGTTCGTCATCCACGCTGCCCTGTCGACGACGGGAGCCTACCGGGATTCGCTGCTCGGCATGGATTTCGTCACAGGTGGCTGGACGATGGTGCAGATCGGCCTGGCAGTTGCCGTGCTCGGGGTATTTGGCGAACGGGCTGTGGAGGCGCTGCATCGCATCGGACCGGCGCTGCTGGGATACGGAGCGGTCGTCGCCTTCTTCGGGCTGTTCTCGCTGCAGTTCTTCAACAATGTGCCGGGATACGGGGCCCAGCCCTACATGAGCGGGCTGGTGCCGATCGCCGTCTTCACACTCGCGTTGGCGATCGGGGCCGTCGTGTGGGGATTGAGGACGAGCAATTCGAGCATCGTCTGGATCGGATACGTGGCGTTCTCGATCGAAATCCTGGGCCTCTACTTCAAGACCATCGGGTCGCTGCTTTCGACCTCGGCGTTCTTTCTGTCGGCGGCCGTGCTGGTGGCGGCGCTCGCGGTGGTCGCCTATCGGCTGCACGCGCGCCAGGGCAGCACGGAGGTGCAGGCATGATCGGGGCATTGCGAAATCGCACGATGGCGATCGGCGTCGTGGCTGCGCTGCAGCTGGCGGCGCTGGGCTACATGGTCTGGGATCACGAGCGGCGCTTGCGGACCGGCACGGATGTCGTGCTGGAGGTCATACCGGTCGATCCGCGCAGCCTGTTCCAGGGCGACTACGTGATCCTCGGCTACCCCATCTCGACGGTGAAGGTGTGGTACGGCGCTGAGCCGGTGGTTGGACAGGACGTGTTCGTGACGGTCGTGCCAGGACCCACGGGCGACTGGCAGTACGCAAGCTTCTCATACTCAGGGGAAAGCGCGGCCAACGTTCCAGGTGGCGTAACGCTCAAGGGTCGCATCGACCGCGTGCTGCGGCCGGCATCGACAGACGGCGCGGCGATGGGCGAGTTCCGCGTCATCTATGGCCTGGAGAGGTTTTTCGTACCGGAGGGCAAGGGGCTCAACCTGGAAGCGCTGGTGCGGGACAAGAAGCTGTCAGCGATCGTGTCGGTGTGGCGCGATGGGTCGAGTACCCTGAAGGGGCTCTCTAGCGAGGGCAAGGTGCTCTACGCGGTGGGTGTCGCGGCCAAGAGCCCGGAGGATGTGCCGCCGCTCGCCGAAGTCGGGTCCACCGTGCCGCAACCGGTCGACGCGCCAGTCGAGACGGCACCGGCTTCGTCCGCGACTGCGGCGGATGTTGCGGCTCCAGAGGCGCCGGCAGAGAGGCCGCCGGAACCGCCGCCGGCTCCTTCGCAGAACTGAGGCAGCTCGCGCGGTTGCTTTGGCTGGGGGGACTGCTATGAGGGCGACCTCGTCAGCCCATTGGGAGCCTCACCCTCATGTCGATCACGCGTCACGAAAGCTCAAGCGTCTACTCCAAAGTCGTGGAGGCCAACGGTACTATATACAGCGCCGGCATCGTGCCGACCGACCTGTCGCGTGACGTGAAGGGGCAGACCGAGGAGGTTCTGGCGGAGATCGACCGGCTGCTGGGGCTGTGCGGAACGACCCGGTCCAACATCGTGTCTGCAACCATTTGGCTGGCCGATATCCGGTTGCGCGAGGCCATGAACGAGGCCTGGATTGCCTGGATCGGCGGCAAGGATGCGCCGGTTCGCGCCTGCGTCGAAGCCAAGTTGGTCGATCCGCGGATGCTGGTCGAAATTGCAGTCATCGCAACAAAGTAGCCGCAACCTGATGGTCGGTCTGCGGCGTGTGATGTGATTGCCGCGCCGTCCATGATTCTGTGTGCCATGCGTTCAACGGGCTCGTGGCTGACGCTCAGAATCTGGCAGAGTCGAACTTGGCGTCAAGAGTCGGGAAAAGGGGCCAAGTATGAGCATCAAAACGTTCGCTGCAGGGGCGGCGGTTGCGCTAGCAACGTTTTGCACGACGTCCGTCGCGATGGCGGACGAAACGGGATTTGCGTCGTCGCACGACTGGCGCAAGGAACGCGGTATGAACTGCTTCGTGGATCACTTCCACTACGGCAGCAGTACGACGCAGCCAACGCGTGCCAAGGCGGAACGCGACGCCATCAACTCGTGGTCGAGCTTCACGGATTTCGAGTACGGGTCCAATTGGGCGCGCTACGGAAAAGCCGGCAGCAAGAAGATGACCTGCAAGCAAGGTGGCGGCGGTTGGGAATGCAACGTCGAAGCGCGGCCCTGCCGCTGAACACGGACTGACAAGTTTCTCTCTATCTCTCTCTAGAGCATGACAATGGCCGGAGCAGTGCCCACGCTCCGGCCATTGCCGTTCCAGGGATGAGAACCCGTGTCATACGCCGAGAATTCGGCGGAGAATTGCGGGCAGGAACTTGGCCGCGTAGCGCAGAAGTACGAAGCGGATGATCCAGCTCAGGATGCCGCCGCCACGGCCGCCGCCGAGGACGCTTCCCAGGATGTTGCGGATGATGTTGCCGAGCAGGTCGCCGCCGGCGCCGGTGCTGCCCTCGTCCGGGATGCCGCCGCCTGTCGGGCGCGCGCTGCCGCCGCGTGGCTGCGGTGCTCCTGTGCCGCCGGGCAGGCGGAAGCCGCCTCGGCGCAAGATATCGGAGAGATCGCCGTAGGGATTGTCCTCGTGGCGCCCCATACCAGGGACGTCGTCACCAGGGATCGGGAGCGGGCTCTGCTGGCGCATTCCGTCTGATGGAGCCGGTGCAGGCGCAGACGGTGCGGGTGCCTGGAGCGGCGGTTGATTGGAGCGGCCGGTGCTGCCTGTCCAATCCGGATTGGGTGTGGGGCTGTAGCGGCGCGGCGGTTCACCGGGCAAGGGCAGGGGGCTGCCATATTGCGGCGGCGCCAGTTGGCCGCCTCCACCCATGTCGTCGCGTGCCTCGCGCGCGACCTCATCCAGGCCGGGTATCTTCAAAATGTCGCCGAAAGCTGCCTGGGTCTTGTTCGACAGGCTGCCCATCACGACGGCGGCGATGGACGGCAGCATGGCCTTCACGAGGTCGGGGCTGAGGCCTGATTGCTTTGCCGCCTGCGCGGCAACACCGCGGCTCCTGTCACGCGAGCCCAGAATCTGGGACAGGATGCCGATGCCGTCGGCTTCGACCTGCGGCGCGTTCAATGGCGTATTGGGCTTGAGATAGGCATCACGACCCGGTGCTCCGATGATCTCCACGAGATCGGCAAGACCACCGCGCGAGGTGGCCACACGCGCCATGTTGTCGGTCAGGGCGGACACGACACTTCGGGTCGCGGCGAGCGTCTTGTCAGGATCCGCACTGTAGGCTCTGGCCAGATTGGCAACCGCCTGGCGGCTCACTTCGTCGTGCAATGGGTCCAACATCGGCAAGCATCCCCTCGCTGTTGTGTTGCGTCGTATGCAGGCGAGCGTTTGCGGGCGCAAGACGCAATCGAATTCGCACACAAGAGGCCGTTGTGCAGTCAGTGGAACATTCCATACATATCGGTATTTAATTGACATTCGCGGCGTGCGGGCCGACCCTGATCGCATTCGCCGGGCACGTACAACAACAATGCGCCGTGAGGCTTGGGAAGGCCTGACGGTCTAAATCGATGAGGCATTGCAATGCGTTGGCTAGCAACCATCATAATTGCGCTCGGCACACTCGCAGGTGCGAGCGCAACACCCGTTCTGGCGGCAGCGGCTCCGGGACCTGGCGCCAAGACGGCCATAACAGACACCTCTCAGGTCGAGAAAGTCGGACGCTGGGGTCACCACGGGTTCGGCGGCGGGTTCGGTGGCCTCTATATCGGACCGGGCTCGGCCTACTACGGTGGCGGGTACTACGGCGGCCCGTACTACGGCCGCCCGTACTACGGGTACAGTGACGACTACTTCGACGATGATTATTACGATTATGGGCGGACCTATTATTATCCGAGCTACCGTTACCGTAGCTGGGGTCATCGGCGCGGCCACCGGCATCATCGGCGCTGGCGCTAGTCACCTTAAAATTTGAGCACTCGAGCGGTGGCGGTCTGAGGACCGCCGCCGCTTCGTCTATTTGGCTACAGGGTAACTATAGTGACCGAGTTGCAACTGGGAGGCCGTTTTGGCATGGTCCGGCCGCTCGACTCGCTTTCGGGGGCGACTTGCCGGTCTCGCCGCGAGTGCTGAGACCGTATGCAAAAACGAAAACCTGGCCTCTAAAGGGGAACGCACACAATGATGGAAATTCTCTGGGGGATCATCGCCTGCGGGGCGTTGTCGATCCTCTATGCAGTCTTCACGATCCAGTCGGTCATGAGGTCCGACGCGGGCAATGCCCGGATGCAGGAAATCGCCGGTGCCATTCGTGAAGGCGCATCGGCCTATCTCAACCGCCAATACACGACCATCGCCATCGTCGGCGCCGTGATCTTCGTGCTGGCCTGGGTGCTGCTCGGGGTACCGGTGGCGTTCGGCTTCCTGACGGGTGCGGTCCTGTCCGGGCTGGCCGGGTACATCGGTATGAACGTGTCGGTGCGCGCCAACGTGCGCACGGCACAGGCCGCGACGGTGTCGCTGGCAAAGGGCCTCGATATCGCCTTCAAATCAGGCGCGGTCACGGGCATGTTGGTTGCCGGCCTGGCGCTGCTGGGGGTTGCCGGCTACTACATGGTTCTCATCGGACCGCTTGGGCATCAACCAGCTGATCGCACCGTCATCGACGCACTCGTGGCTCTGGGCTTCGGCGCGTCGCTAATTTCAATCTTCGCACGTCTGGGCGGTGGCATCTTCACCAAGGGCGCGGACGTCGGTGGCGACCTCGTCGGCAAGGTGGAAGCCGGAATTCCTGAAGACGACCCACGCAACCCGGCCACGATCGCCGACAACGTCGGTGACAACGTCGGCGACTGCGCCGGCATGGCGGCCGACCTGTTCGAGACGTATGCCGTGACGGTCGTCGCGACGATGGTTCTTGCGGCCATCTTCTTTGCCGGGCAGCCGAACCTGGCGGCACTGATGGTCTATCCGCTCGCCATCTGCGGCGCGTGCATCGTGACGTCGATCATCGGCACGTTCTTCGTTCGGCTCGGCGCCAACGGTTCGATCATGGGCGCGCTCTACAAGGGCGTCATCGCTTCGGCCGTGCTGTCGGTGGGCG
This sequence comes from Hyphomicrobiaceae bacterium, assembly GCA_965279065.1. Lineage (GTDB taxonomy): Bacteria > Pseudomonadota > Alphaproteobacteria > Rhizobiales > Hyphomicrobiaceae > JAKAXS01. The sequence goes on along the minus strand of OZ257134.1, from coordinate 2,300,509 downwards.
GTCTCTATTTCGCAACCCAATATGTGCTCGGCGGCTTCGGTGACGTCGGAACGGCGGCGGGCCTGCCCATCACGGGTTGGCATCTGTTCCTGTGCGGCATCGTCGGCCTCGTGCTGACGGGTCTCATCGTCTGGATCACGGAGTACTACACGGGCATCGGTTATCGGCCTGTGCGTTCGATCAGCCAGGCGTCGGTGACAGGACATGGCACGAACGTGATCCAGGGTCTGGCCGTTTCGCTGGAAGCGACGGCGCTGCCGACGCTGGCGATCGTGGCCGGCATCCTGTTCACCTATAACCTGGGCGGTCTATTCGGCACGGCGATCGCCACGACCACGATGCTCGGCCTTGCCGGCATGATCGTGGCGCTCGATGCGTTTGGTCCGGTGACGGACAACGCCGGCGGCATCGCGGAAATGGCGGGTCTGCCCAAGGAAGTGCGCCGGTCGACAGACGCGCTCGACGCGGTGGGCAACACCACGAAGGCCGTGACCAAGGGCTATGCCATCGGTTCGGCTGGCCTGGGCGCGCTGGTGCTGTTTGCTGCCTATAACTACGACCTGCAGCACTTCATCGCCGAAGCGAACAAAGACGGCGCAACGGCCTACCAGTTCTTCAAGGGCGTGACGCCGGACTTCTCACTGGCCAATCCATACGTGGTGGTAGGCTTGCTGCTCGGTGGTCTCATCCCGTACCTGTTCGGCGGTATGGCCATGACGGCCGTGGGTCGTGCAGGCGGTGCGATCGTCGAAGAGGTTCGTCGCCAGTTCAAGGCGAAGCCCGGCATCATGAAAGGCACCGAACGTCCAGACTATGCTGCCGCCGTCGACCTGCTGACGAAGGCTGCGATCAAGGAGATGATCCTGCCGTCGCTGCTGCCGGTGCTGTCGCCGATCGTGCTGTTCTTCGCCATCAACGCGATTGCCGGCAAGAGCGCGGCGTTCTCTGCCGTCGGCGCCATGCTGCTCGGCGTGATCGTCACCGGTCTTTTCGTTGCCATCTCGATGACCTCGGGCGGCGGCGCGTGGGACAACGCCAAGAAGTCGTTCGAGGACGGCTTCGTCGACAAGGACGGCAACAAGCACATGAAGGGCACGGAGGCGCACAAGGCGTCCGTGACCGGCGATACCGTGGGCGATCCCTACAAGGACACCGCGGGCCCTGCCGTCAATCCAGCGATCAAGATCACGAACATCGTGGCCTTGCTGCTCTTGGCGGTCCTGGCACATGGCTGATGCACGCTTGCATCGCTGAACTGGAAAAGGCCCTGCAACCGCAGGGCCTTTTTGCTGCCGCCTTGTCACCCAGGTGACAACCGAATCCAGAGTTACCATCTAACGAAATCGAAGGAGTTTTGCGGTAGACCAACGCAATCAAAGGGGGTTGGTGTGTTGAGATCAATGGTAATCGCGTTGGCCGCGTTGCTGGCCGTAGGTCCCGGACGGGCCGGGGCGAGCGTGGTGGAGCCGCAGAGCGAAGGCGACAGCGCCAACGGCCTCGACCGCATCGATACGACACGGGGTGTAGGTTGGGCATTGCCGCGCGAGGCGCGCAAAACCGCCCGTGAGCCCGTCAGCGAACTCTAAGGATCGCATTTGTCGCGGGAAGCCGCTCAGGCTTCGCTTGCAATCATTCTCATGAATGCTTCGATGCGCGCGCGATCGTGATATTCGTCGCCGCGCACGATCAACCCATCGCGAAATTTCAAAACGAGCCTGAACAGGCCCGACAGCGGCTCGCCACTGGCGCGGTGGCGATACATGAACTCAACCTGAAGACGTACCCTGTCGCCTTCGTCGTGAATGTTGAACGGGCGATAAAGCAGGTATTCGAACTTGTCGCGGATGTGCCGCAGCGTGGCTTCGATGTCGCGACGTCCAACGGTCTCGCCCGCGAACGGCAACGCTTCGTTGGAGATGTGGAGAGCGTAAGCGCAGTCTGGCGCGATGTAGCGCATGGTTTCCGGAATGTTGCCCGCCGCCCAGGCTTTGACGAAGCGCTGGAGGATGACTCCGTTCGTCTCGATGAGCTGAATCAAATACTACCTGCGACGTCACCGATTGCCGCCTGATCTAATCAAGATCGCAGGGTTATGTCGAGTCTGAGATAAGGGCTACTCGCCGAATAGTTGTTTTTGGCCGAGATTTCGGAACAGCTGTTTGACGATGTTTTCGTCGCGCGAGCCGGGCGCCGGCGTCTTGCGCGTCGCGATGTCGATGACCTTGCCGTCCTGCATGCCATAGTTGGCGACACGTTCAACTGAGCCCATCGGCGAGAAATAGACGGCGACCACCTTGCGGTCGACTTCCGTGGGCTTGAAGAAGGCCGACTGCGTCTCTTTCGAGGAAATATAATAATAGACGTTGCCCGAACCGGTCGTCGTCGTCGTCGTCGGGGTGCCGAGGGCCATTCGCACCTGCTCCTGGCCGACGCCGGGTTGAATCTGCTGTAAATCGGTTTCGCGCAGCATGTTGCCGCGCACTGTTACCTGCTCGGCGCAAGCGGTCACGGCCAGCGCTGCGGCCAAGGGTAGTGCGAAATGATAGAACCATGCGGCAGCTGGTGCGTGCCGGCGGCGCAACGTTGCGGACGCTCCAGAGGGGATCATCTCTTCTGCCGGGATCACGGCGCTGTCTTTTTTAGACTCAGTTTTCATTTGACCCATGCGCTCGATTAGCCCCAAGCCCAGCGGAATACAACGAGGCGATGCAGGTATCCCCACTCCCTGGCCCAGCCCAGGGCCCATCCGTGGGCGCCTCCTCGCGGAGCTTCCGCCGACAAGGATGTGTATCGTGCTTAACTGGTTGAAGACGCGCAGCGAAGACCGTTGTAAAGCAAAGGAGCTTTATGGCGCGATCGTGACCGGGGCGCGGCAGCCGGCGTTTTACTCCGGGTGCGGCGTGGAGGACACGCCGGAGGGTCGCTACGAGATGATCGCGCTGCATCTCTTTCTGGTGCTGGACCGGCTGAAGGGTGGCGGGCCGCAAGCCGACAGAATTGCGCAGCGGGTCATGGAGGCGTTCGTCACGGACATGGACGACAGCATGCGCGAAATGGGCGTTGGGGATCTTTCGGTCGGCAAGAAGGTCAAGCGGTCGGCGGCGGGGCTCTACGAACGGTTTGGCGCCTACCGTGTGGCCATGAAGGCCTCGCCCGCGGCATTGGCGGAGCAGATCGCCGGCTTCGTCCCCGGGGCCGTCGACGCAGCAGCGATTGCCCGCTATGTGGCAGCCTCCGCACAAGATTTGAGGGCTATCGATGCCGCGGACGTCTTGAGCGGTAAGCTGCACTTTTCGAAGATCTAAGGAGGTCACCTTGAAGGATCTGTTCGACTGGCGCGTGCCATTGCGCGACATCGGAGGAAATGGCGTCACAGGCTCGCACAAGGCAACGAGCGCGGAGCGCGACGAGTTGGTGCGGGTGCTCGACATCCTCGCGTGCGACAGCCTCAAGGTCGACTACAAGATCCAGCCGCTGCGATCCGGCATCTACAGGCTGACCGGGCGCATCATCGCAGACGTCAAACAGTCCTGCGTGGTGACGCTGGAGCCGATCTCGGAGCGTATCGACGAGGCGATCAACACGGAGCTGAGGCCGGCGGATATGCTGACCGAGGGCGAGCAGGATGTCGAAGAGATGAGTATCCTGGAAACTCCGGACTTCGCGCCGATCGAGGACGACGTCATCGACCTGGGCCTCATAGTGCTGGAACACGTGTCGACGTCGATCAATCCGTATCCGCGGCTGGAAGGCGCTGAACTCGACATCAAGGCCGGGGGAGAGGGCGCGTCGCCAAACCCATTCGCCGTGCTGGGGAAATTGAAGGGTTAGGCCTTCGGCTCGGACGTTTTGGCGCGCTTTATTAGGTTGTCTCGCAGTCGCAAAGGGGTATTTTCCCGGCGGCCTGAGCAGGATTGGTGCGCGGGCGTAGTTCGCGCAGAACGCGGCAGGCAGCAATCCGGGGCAGCAGAACATGGGGCTAACTGGGGGGCCTTCTGGAGGCCAGGCGCGCACCGTAGCGCTCGATGCCATGGGCGGTGATCATGGACCTGAGGTCGTGGTGCCGGGGGCTGCGATTTCGCTGGTGCGGCATCCAGACCTGAATTTCGTAATGTACGGCGACGAGGGACGCATTGCGCCCGTGCTCGAACAGTCGCCGGCGCTGAAGGCGCGTTCGCGCATCGTACACACGACGCTTGCAGTCTCGATGCACGACAAACCGAGCCAGGCGCTGCGGCGAGGCAAGGGCTCCAGCATGTGGCTGGCTCTCGATGCGGTGCGCCAGGGCGAAGCGCATGTCGCCGTTTCGGCCGGCAATACCGGTGCGCTGATGGCCATGTCGAAGCTGATCCTGAGGCCCATGAGCGGGATCGAGCGGCCGGCGATCGCGGCGCTGTGGCCGACCGTGAGGGCGGAATGCATCGTGCTCGATGTTGGCGCCAACATCGGAGCGACGGCGCAACAACTGACTGAGTTCGCCGTCATGGGTGCGGCGATGGCGCGGGCGATCTTCCACATCGAACGGCCGACGGTGGGATTGCTCAACGTCGGGGTGGAAGAGATCAAGGGCATGGACGAGGTGCGCGAGGCCAATACGCTGCTGAAGGCGCACGACCTGCCGCTCAGCTACAAGGGTTTCATCGAAGGCGACCAGATCGGGCAGGGAATCGTCGACGTGGTGGTCGTGGAAGGTTTTGCCGGTAACATCGCACTGAAGACGGCAGAAGGCACTGCTAAGCAGATCGGGCAATATCTCAAGGACGCGATGACCAGGAGCTGGGTGTCCAAGGCGGGTGCGCTACTGGCGCGCGGCGGCTTCAAGGTATTGAAGCACAAGATGGATCCCCGGCGGGTGAACGGCGGCACATTCCTGGGTTTGAACGGCCTGGCGGTCAAGAGCCATGGCGGGACGGACGCACTGGGCTTTGCCAGTGCCGTCGATCTCGGCTACGAGATGGCCGAGAGCGGCCTGCTGCAACGGCTGGGCTCGGATCTCGACGGCTTCCACGGGCGGCTCGGAAGCGCCGTGGCAGGCTAGCCGCATCGTCTCCTCGTCCGTTCGCGGCCGCGAAGCCGGCGCACAACGGATTTCCCACGCGGCGGGACAAGGCAAAGAAAGGAACATTCCGTGGCAGTTCTTCGATCGGTCATTCGCGGCGTCGGCGCACACCTGCCCAAACGCGTGATGACAAACGATGACCTGGCCAAGATCGTCGATACGTCGGACGCGTGGATCGTCGAGCGCTCCGGCATTCGGTCGCGGCACATCGCGGCCGAGGGGGAACTGACTTCGGATCTGGGCGTGGCGGCCGCAAAGCAGGCGCTGATACGCGCCGGCATCGATCCGGTCGACATCGATCTCGTTGTTTGTGCTACGGCGACGCCCGACCGGACATTTCCGGCGACCGCCGTCAGAATCCAGGCGCAGCTCGGCGTCACCAAGGGGGCGGCGTTCGACGTTCAGGCGGTTTGCTCGGGCTTCGTCTATGCGCTGACGATTGCCGACAATTTCATCAAGGCCGGACAGTCCAAACGTGCGCTGGTGATCGGCGCGGAAACGTTTTCGCGCATTCTGGATTGGACGGATCGGGGGACGTGCGTCCTGTTCGGCGACGGTGCCGGCGCGGTCGTGCTTGAAGCGCAGCAGCAGCACGGGACGCGTGACGACCGAGGCATCATTGCCACGCGCATCCGCTCGGACGGGCGCTACGAGGATATGCTGTACGTCGACGGTGGCCCGGGGTCGACAAAGACGGTGGGGCACCTGCGCATGAACGGCCGCGAAGTGTTCCGCCATGCCGTGCAGAAGATTTCCGGCGTCATCGAAGAGACGCTGGTGATGACCGGCTACGCCGCTGACGAGATCGACCTTTATGTGCCGCATCAAGCCAATGCGCGTATCCTCGACGGCATTGCCAAGAAGCTGGGTGTCGATCCCAAGAAGATCATGATGACGCTGGAAAAGCACGGCAACACATCAGCGGCTTCGATCCCGCTGGCGCTGAACCAGGCGTTCGAAGAACACCGGGTCAAGGATGGCAGCCTGGTGTTGATGGAAGCCATGGGCGGTGGCTTCACCTGGGGCGCCGTTCTGGCGCGCTGGTAATCGCGCTCCGACGAGCTTGTCGTATTGCGTGCTTCTGGTCAGAAAGCCGCTCCGCTCTAGGCCGCAACGCGCTTCAGGAACGTTTCCACCTCTTGCTCAAGTCGGGTCGCCAAGCCGTTGACCGACTGCGCGGCATCCGTCACGAAGCCGGCCGCGGCGGACGTGCGTTCGGCCGCACCGGTAACGGTGGTGAAATGGGCGCTGATATCGTCCGTGCTGCGCGCGGCTTCGGAGACGTTGCGTGAAATCTCCTGCGTCGCTGCGGCCTGCTGGACCGTGGCGGCGGCAATACTGGCGGTCGTTTGCGTGATCTCGCGGACGCGGCCGGTAATGCGGCGGATGGCATCGACGGCCTGCTGCGTTGAGGCCTGTACGCTTGCAATCTGATTGGAGATCTCTTCAGTGGCCTTGCCGGTCTGGCTCGCGAGGTTCTTCACTTCCAGGGCCACCACGGCGAAGCCCTTTCCGGCCTCGCCGGCGCGCGCCGCCTCGATCGTGGCGTTCAGGGCGAGCAAGTTCGTCTGCGCGGCAATCTGGTTGATCAGGCCAACGACATCGCCGATCTTTTCCGCCGTCGCAGCCAGCGACGCGATCTGGCGATCGGTCACCTCTGCGTCTTGCAGCGCGGTCTCCGACATGACCTTGGCGCGATCAAGCTGACCACCGATTTCACCTATGGAACTCGACAGCTGGCCGGCGGCGCTGGCTACCATGGAGACGTTCGACGAGGCGACGCCGGCCGAGGCCGAGGCGGTTTCGATCGCGCCCAGTGCGGTCGTGGAGGCGCCGTTCATATCCTCGGCGCGTTTATGCATGCCGCTGGTATTGGTACTGAGTTCGCGCAACGACGCGGAAATGTGATCGCGGAAGTCGACGATGGCGTCGGCGAGGTCGGCGCGGCGTTCCGATTCGCGCACGGCAGCAGCAGCTCGTTCCAGCTCCAAGGTGCGAGCCAGGCGATTGGTGTCGCGCAGGACTCCAAGAGATTTGGCGACGGCGCCGATCTCGTCGCCGCGGTCGGTGAAGGGGATGGGAGCGTCCAGGTCACCGTTGGCGAGGCCATCGACTCGCGCGGTGATGACGTTCAACGGGCGGAACATGCGGGTCGCGAGATAACCGGCGGCAAGGCAGGCGAGGATGGCCAGCACGACCGTGCCGAACGAGATCGTCGTCATCGTCGCGGAGTAAGTGTCGTAGAGATCCCCGACGGGAATGCCGACATAGAGGATGCCGTTGACTTTACCGCCGACGTCGAACGTCGGCTGGTAGACTGTGAAGTAGCGCTTGCCAAAGAGCGTCGTCAGCCCTTGATACCGCTCGCCTGCGAGGATGGGCTTTAGTGCTGGGCTGTCGCCGCCGAGGGGCGTGCCGATCGCGCGCTCGCCGTTCTCTTTTCGCACCGTCGTGGCGCGGCGGATGAATTTGCTTTCGGCCGTGTCATAAGCGAACACGGTGGCGGTACCGCCGACATAAGCCACGGAATCGTCGACGACCGAAAGATCGTTGAATGCGGTTGCATCTGGCATGGTTACGCGCGCCAGGACGCCATCAGCCACGTCGACCTTCGCCGACGGGACTCGGGCGGCATAAATCAGCGCCAGGCTACGGATGTTCTGGTTTGCCTGGGCGTCGCGCCGCAGCTCCAGTTCCGCCCACAGCTGATGGGAGGTAACGAGCCACATGGTTCCGCTGGTGAGCAGAATGGCAGCAGCAACCAAGACTACGATTCTGTGTGATAGCAAAATCTTGTTCATGTCGGATATCGCTCGGAATTTCCCTTTGGCCATTTAGGCAGTAAGGGGTTCAGATTGCGTTACTTGCCGAGCATGCCGCGCTTGGTGTGCGTTGGCCCGGCTGCCGGCGCCAACGGTGCCGGTCAGCCACAAATCGTTAAAATTCTTTCTTTACTTTCAGGTGGTTGTCGCGATACGCCGTTGACCAATGGCATTTCGCTCGATACCATCCTCGAAAAATGAATAAAATTTCCTGGTTGGGAGGTTTGTGTGATGAGTGCCAAGACGCTGACGCGCGCTGACTTGGCGGAGGCAGTGGTCCGAAAGGTGGGCCTGCCACGCAACGAGTCACAAGAGCTCGTCGAACTCGTACTGAACGAGATATCGAGTTCGCTCTCACGTGGGGAGGCCGTCAAGCTGTCCTCGTTCGGGTCGTTTGGTATCCGCAGCAAGGGCGAGCGCATCGGGCGCAACCCGAAGACCGGCAAGGAAGTGCCGATCACGCCGCGCCGCGTGCTCGTTTTTCGGCCCAGCAACATCATGAAGGACCGAATCAACGCCGGTCTGTCGCAGAGCGAGAAGGGCTGATCGTCCGCTCGTCACCCGCTGCGGCACCGTGACCGAATTATCTCCCGGTTCGACACTGCGTTGATTGGGGTGCAGAAATTGCGTGCCACGGTGGTGTCTTGTCAGATGTTGGTGAACATCGGCATTCGCACTGTGACGTAATGCACCGAAACGCGTTATGATCCCTAAGCGCTGGTCGCGGACGGACCGGCTAGCGAAGGGGACAGACAGATGAGCAAGGCGGCGGAAGCCTTTCGTACCATCAGTGAGGTTGCAGGCGAGCTGGAAGTACCCAAGCACGTGCTGCGCTTCTGGGAAGCAAAGTTTCCGCAGATCCGGCCAATGAAGCGCGGCGGGGGCCGCCGCTACTACCGTCCGGAAGATATGGAATTGCTGCGCGGCATTCGTCATCTGCTGCATGCGCAGGGCTACACCATCAAGGGCGTGCAAAAGATCCTGCGGGAGCAGGGAATCGACGAGGTCAAGGTGCTTGGCCGTTCGCTGCCGCCGCCTGCCGAGAAGAAGCGTGGCCGCAAGCCGCTGGTCAAGGCCAACGTGCCCTCCGGGGCAGATGCCAAACCGACCGCGACGCCGCTCAGCATCGCGAGCGGCGCTAAGCTCGCGCAGCCACATCGGGCCGTGGTCGAGTCGGTCATTGCGGAACTCACTGCCTGCCGTCAGGTGTTGCAGGCGGGTTCGGCGGGTCGCGACGAGCTTCCGGTTCGCGCCGCACGCCGGGCAGGACGCCGCGCCTAGGCGCGATGGTCCGTATGAGCATCGCTGCCAGCCCGCTCACGTCGGCCACGCGAGTTTGGTGCATCGACCTTACCGCGGCGCTGCCGGCGTTGCTGATGATCGAGGCAGAGACACCGCGGCTGTCTGATGTCGACCGCAGCCGGGCGTCGCGTTTCAGCGATGGACACGCAGCGCGAACCTGGATGGCGGCGCATGTCGCGCTGCGTCTGGTTCTGGAACGTGGCCTTGGGACGGACGTGCGGCGCATGACCTTTGCCGTATCGCCGCGCGGCAAACCGGAACTGACCGGCGGCAACATTGCCTTCAGTCTTTCGCATGGAGCCGGGCACGCGTTGATTGCCACTGGCCCGAGGGGTGCGCTGGGCGTCGATATCGAAGGGCCGCGGCCGGTCCGCCTGACCGGGGATCGGCGTGAGGCGATCGAGGCGGCCGGGGCGGCACTCAGCCGCCAGGCATTGCCCAAGCCGGCGGACGCGCGCTTTCTGCAGGCGTGGGTGCGGCTGGAGGCTCTGAGCAAAGCCGAAGGCGAGGGGCTGGCACGCATCCTGACGCGAGCCGGTGCGTTTGGCGCCCGGCGCGGCCAAGGCGTATCCGACGAGTTGCTGCCGGCAGGTCTCCAGGTCCTGGACCTGGCACTTGGGCCAGGATTGTTCGCCGCGATGGCCATGGGCGCGCAAGCCACCGGGGCGCATGTGAGCCATCTCCCGGTCGACACCGATGGATTACAGGCATTTGCAATGGGATGCGGCCATTCCTGACGCTTGGCGGTTGGGCGTTGACCCAGCCGCCCCGGCAGGGCACAAGAGGCGCCAAGTCGGAGCGTAGCGCAGCCTGGTTAGCGCACCAGTCTGGGGGACTGGGGGTCAGGAGTTCAAATCTCCTCGCTCCGACCATTCATCTCAGAGACTTAGCCAACCCGTGTCTCAGCGGCCCAAAGGGCCCGTGTCTCACTGGTGTCTCAGTCTCACGTTTTGATCGCACCACTCAATTGTGGCGATCTTGGTTCGTGTCTCAGCCGTGTCTCAGGAAAAGCGGTCGCCATGTCTCAGCGACTTCATTCGAGCGAGACATCGATCGCGAGCAGCAATTAGGCCGCAGGCCGACGCCTAGCTACTGCCTCGCATACGTCAGAAGACCCTCGTCAGCTGAAAATGACTCGAACAGTCGTCGAAGTCTGAGACGGGCCAGCAGCGGCCTCTTGGCGGTGTGCATCACACCGGCGTCATCGCTACTGCTTCAAAGAGCTGTTTGAGTTCCGAACAAATCTCCTCCAGAATTTCCTCGTGTCGCCGCGCGGTAAAGGAGTCGTGAAGCCATGGCCGGTAGTTGCGGTAGAAAAGTTTCTCGCACGAATACACCTGCACAAGGGTGTTGATCAGAGCGACTTCTTCGTCACGGAGCACGAGGCTCACAAGATCAGAGCAGGTTACCCACTGACACGGCTTCGTGTACAGGACTGCAAGCCCTGGTGTCAGCGGTACGACACACCTTAGGCTCCCCATTGTCGGGCCGACGGTCGGGAAGTTGTGAAAGAACCCGTCTCCGAATATGAACTCGCGGTCGTCGCTCAGAAGGAGAGCGAACTTTCCGCCCACAGTCATGTGATTGGTGAAGGGTCGGAAAAGGCCACGGATATTGTAAGCGACGGCGGTGGCGGTCCCCATGTCGTCCATTGCAGGGAAAATTCCGTCGTCTCTTGTGACACGCTTTCTCATCCGGACGAAGATTCGGACTGCGCACGATCAGAGAGGCAACGCACTCTGACATCATCGCCCTTTGATCTTTGGTCATGTGCTGACCAAGCAGGCGTTGAGGCAAAGGGAGCCGTTTCAGTAGTCCGGCTCGTCGAGAGCTTCACTCCATTAACTGACGATACCCCCGCTCACTCATCCACCGCGCGCGAGCGAGGTGTGAGGTCCAGCAGCGCCTTGCTCGATCAGCTTGATAGGTAGGATCGTGACCAAGCACGTCCCGAGCAACCTCGCGCCAACCGATGCTTTGTGCCGCCGCATCAAGCAGGCGAAGGTAGGTAATGATGTGACGCTCGTCGTAAGGAGTAATCACAGATGCTGTCGGGGCCTCGTCGTCTACTTCGCTCTTGAGTTCGGGTCTTACTGTCATGCGAACCTCCAGGGGGATCCAGCGAGACAAGCCGAATGAATGCGCATCTGGATCGCCTATCGCATGGTTCCAACGCACTCATCCCAGCCGGATTTTTTCTGCCGCTGGCCGTAGTAGAAGTCCCCAAGATTTACCCCGGGTCGAAGAAAATGGGAACTATCGTTCCTGGAACGATAATGCCTAAGTAAGCTCCATCTATGCCATGGACCTCAAGGAGGTCATGGCTGTGAATCTGCGTCGAGCACGTCATGACAAGGAATTGACGCAAGAGGAGCTGGCTCATCGCGCCGGCATCAGCTCGCGTTACGTCGGGAAGATTGAGAGTGCCAAGGTCTCAGCCAGCGTTACGGTACTCGGCCGACTGGCCATGGCACTCGACATCGACCCATGCGACCTCATTCGGGCGAAGAAACCACGGCGCTGAGTGGAAAAGAGTATAGCCTAGCTTCAGATTATTGAAGCGCGACGTGCGCAAGACCGACGCACATCGCTATTGCCGAACAGATGTTTCGCCAAGCCCTGGAGGTATCGAGGCGTCGACGGTACGTCTGTCGATAGTGAAGACCGCGTTTGTGGGCCAGTGGTTCGCAGCCATATGCAAGGTCTTTGCCTCAAGTTGGAAGACGAAATGCGGCGGCATAAGAAGGATCACCTGCACCTCTTAGGATGCGCCGGGCCATGTCCTTGCCTACCGCGGGGCCGTGTTTGAACGCATGACCGCTATCGCCTCCAATTAGCCAGACCTTGTTCATCTGTGGATGCCGGTCGACGATGAAGTCCTCGGTCGCCGTATAGGCGACCTGACAAACACGTGCGCCGACTAGGGGCTGATCACCAAGCGACTGAAATCGCTGACGCAAGAAGGCGCGGGCGCGTTCGACGATATAGTCGTTCGGGCGTCGGTCATCGCTATCGGGATCGATAGGATTAGCGTCGGGATAAGGAGCGATCTTGAATCCGCCTCCTTCGAAATCAGGAAAACCATAAAAGCCGCCTCCGACCAGACTCCACGCCGGCAGCTGAGGGTATGAGAAGCGCTCGTCGCCCGGCGGCGTGCCAAAATAGAAAACATCACGTCTCTCGACTTTGACGTGAGGGCCTATGATGTCGGGGAAAAGCTTCGCCATCCATGCGCCACAGGCATAGACCACGACATCGGCTTTCAGTTTCTCGCCGGATAAGAGCGGGACCGCGACAGTATCGCTTTCCTGCGTAGGTCGTAGAGCCTGCCCAAGAATCTCTTGGCCTCCGGCCTCACGGAAAGCTCTTGCCACCCGCCGCGTCGTTCGCTCGGCGAGAATGGTGCTTGCGCCTGGGCCGCCGGGCGTGAACAAACCCGTGTCGACTCCGGCGAAGTTGACCTGAGGCCAGCGGCGACCGAGATCCTTTGCCGAAAGGCGCTCTACACCGGCAATGCCGACGTTCGAAAGAGTTTGCTCAAACTGGTCGATCTCCGGCGCCCTATCGGCTTTGGCGAACAGTATCTGCCCGGTTGGGATGAGCAGCGTCTCGCCCCAAATCCTCTCCCGCTCCGCGAGCTGGGTGTAGGCATCGAGAGCCATTCGAGCATAGAGGGGGTTACTATAATCGGCCCGAATCATCCGGCTTTGATCAGAGGAGGCAGAACGCAAGTTGCCTGCGCCATAGGCGTCGACGAGCGTCACCTTCGCGCCGGCCTCAACTAGCGCCAACGCCGTCCATCCTCCCATGGCACCGGCGCCAATCACGACGACCTTCAGTTTAGATCCGGATTGCGGAACCGGAGCAGCTGCAGCTTGCGTACGAGACGCAAAAATTACGGCACTCAATGCGGTGCCGGCGCCCTTGAGAAAATCGCGGCGCACAAGGAAAGAGCGGGGCATCAGAACTCACTTTGCCGTGAAGAAAATCTTCTCCTCGGGGAGAGCGGCGTGAACGCCGCATGAGCTGGAGCTATGTGGTTGAGGAGGCGCGACGAACTACATAACGAAGCTCCCAACACCGCTCGAGGGAGCCGAACTGGACGGCGCGCGAGTGGCGGTGCCCATAGTGCCGACGATGGGAGCTGGCGGCGATTCTTGGGCCGGCCCTACCACCTGAATCCCGACCAGCTTCCAATCGAAATTTGTCAATGCCAACGTCGCCACGAGCGTGGTCGCGGGATCGGTCGGTCTTCCGAGTTCAACGGAGAATGTGCGTGCGCTGGCGAATGACAGCCGCTTTAGGACCCCGGAGGGAAGGTCTGGATTGTGCAGACCCAGTTCATAGAATATCGACCCCGTACGAACGATGTTTCTGAGATTTTCAGGCGTTACATTGCGTTCGACAAGCTCGCCGACGATGTAATCAGCCAACTCGAGAGCAATGGCTCGTGTAGTCCAGCCGCTCTCGCGCTGGGTTTCCAGCCCTGTAAGGAGTCTAGGAAAGGCCTGCGCGCGGAGCGTGTCTTTGAAGCTGGATTTGAATGATGGCCAAACGATCTTCTGCTCAAGCACCCGGGTATCTCCATGCGTGATTGCATGTTGGAGTTCGCAAAGCGCGTAGAGTGGCCATACGGCGTAGGCTGCGACCAGCAAGCCAGAGATTGTCAAGGCGGCCGTGGCTTTCTTCCAAGTGAGGCGGCGGACATTGGTCTGTTGAGAATACGGATTGCCGGCGGGATCCGCCGTTGCATCAATGGGTGCGAGCTGCTGGTTCAATACGGGGCACTCCATATGGCGTCATCGAGTTATGGATGTTATAATCCGTATATAGTGCGCCAGTGGGGATTTGGATGAAGGTCTGAGGTGGTTTCCGTGTCTCAGAGCAGGCGTGTTGATCCGAGCGAGGTATGAGCCATCAAGTGCCGCACGAAATCCAACGCGATCAAAGGTGGACCGAACGCGAGGACGCTTGCTGTTGTCTTGGGCCTAACGCTGGCTGCCAGCTCTATACGCGCATTCTCTACCGCAATGTTAAGTGTGCCATGGCAATGCACATCGGCTCCCAGCTCGCGGTGTCCCTCCTCCGCGAAGACAGGAGCGGACCGGACGGATTCGCGTTGGCGATCTCGGATTTCAGGCTGGCGCGCGGCGAACGAATTCTGATCGTGGGTCCTTCCGCTTCCGGCAAATCGACATTTCTCAGCCTCCTGGCCGCTCTGCCCGATATCTTTTTTTGGGGGGGGCTTATTCACGTTGCCGCCGGAAACCCCCCAGCTCCCCTGCGGTGCCAACAGCACCTTGAGGCATGAGGTCTTATCCGCCGTTTCTCACTGGCAACAGATCGCTGTGGCTCTCGTCTTCGATAAACAGCTGGTAACACGGTTTGTGGCGGCAAGGCGGACTGCGTGAGTGCTCGCGGCCCACGACCGCGCCATTCGCTCGCGGGCGGAAGGTATCGAATTGCCGCTGCGCGTCGTGCTCTCATGGCATCTCGTAATAAGTTCGGGCGCGGAACGGGCTCACAAGTCTGTGGCTTCGCATGATGTTGGATGTTATAATATCCTATTTGTGAGGGCGCCGTCCCGGAGGAAGCGTGATGAATACGATTGAGAAGGAGAGGCCGCCGCAGTTCGCCGCGCGAACCTCCGTCGCGGAGGTCGAAGAGGGAAAAGCACTGGCGCCAAAGTTCGACCGCGACGGCCTCATCCCTGCCGTCGTCACTGATGCAGAGAGCGGTGAGGTGCTCATGCTTGGCTACATGAACGCGGAAGCGCTGTTGCTTAGCATCGAGACTGGGGAAGCGCATTACTGGAGCAGAAGTCGCCAGTACCTGTGGCGCAAGGGCGCGACCAGCGGGCTCGTCCAAAAGATCGTCGAGATCCGGGTTGACGACGATCAGGATGCGGTCTGGCTGAAGGTCCGCATCGAAGGCCAAGCGAGCTGCCATGTGGGCTACAGATCGTGTTTTTACCGGTCGATAGAGTTCGGGCACACTGACAGCACGCCTACGCCTCTTGCTTTTGAAGAGGGTAGCAAGGTGTTCGATCCCGCTTTTGTTTATGGCGATGCACCCAATCCCACCCAGCTTTGAAAATCCGTAAGGCGAGAGAGTGCGAGCGCGTACCTCGATGAACAGTACATATGATGTGATTATCGTCGGAGGCAGTTTTGCCGGTTTATCTGCAGCCCTGCAGCTCGGACGCGCGCGCCGCCGCGTTCTCGTTGTAAATTCCGGTCTTCCGCGAAATAGGTTCTCTGCGCAGGCACATGGCGTATTGGGCCACGATGGCAAGCCGCCCAACGAGTTTCTCGCCGAGGCGCGTCGTCAAGTGCTCGAGTATCCGACCGTGGAGATCTATAGCGGTGTGGTCAAGAACGCCGCTCGCGACAGCGATCGTTTCGCCGCGACACTGGCAAATGGACAGACGTTCAAGGCACGGCGGCTGATCCTCGCGACGGGAGTTTCGGACACATTGCCGGACCTCCCAGGACTGCGAGAGCGGTGGGGTAAGACCGTCCTGCATTGCCCCTATTGTCACGGCTACGAGGTGCGGGATCGTCCGCTGGGGGTCCTGGCAACGCATCCAATGGCGGCACACCATGCGGCGTTGCTGCCGGACTGGGGGCCGACCGTTTATTTCACGCAAGCTCTGTTCGAGCCGGACGAGGAGCAGCTCCAGCTTCTATCTGCACGGGGCGTCAGGATCGAAAGGCAGCCTATCGCGGGGTTAGCGGGAGACGCGCCGGCCTTGGATACTGTCGAGCTGAGCGACGGGCGGCGGATAACGGTCAACGCGCTGTTTGTTGGGCCCGCTACCGAGATGGCAAGCCCGCTTGCGCACCAGCTTGGTTGCGGCTTTGAAGATGGTTTCCTAGGCCCTGTGATCAAGACTGATCAGTGGAAAGCCACCACCGTGCCAGGCGTTTATGCCGCCGGCGATGCGGCGCGCGCGATGCACAGCGTCACTTTGGCAATGGCAGACGGAGCGACGGCCGGCGTCGGCGCCCATCAGTCCCTGGTGAAGGAGACGCCAGCCATGGTTTCAGGAGACGCAAGCTCCTAATGGTCATTCCGGTTGACATCATCACGGGCCACTCGGAGCCGGACGTGTTGGCATTCGTTAATGCGCTGGTCGCCGACGCTCGCTTCCAGGACGCTGCCCTCATCGTCGGCAACGCGGGCCTACGCGACGTCGCGCATGATGTCATCGTGCCCTTTGACGAGGTCGCAGCGCCAACCTCACTGGGCTGCAGCTGTTGCAGTGCCTCGAGCGACATCAAACAATCCCTGTTCGAACTTTGGATGCGGCGTAAGAACCGAGAGATCCGCGCATTCGGGCGCGTGTTAATTGTACACCCGACCGGCGATGCGACCAAAATGGTCGCGGCGCTCCTGACGCCGCCTAGCGGCAGCTATATCGATCGGATCATCGCGACCCAGTATGGGCTATCGCGAGTCATTGCCGTCTCCACATCATCTTCGGAAGGTCGTGTTGCGAGGATGATTGACCGCCAAGCCCGAACGATCGGCTTGGCGGATGTCGTTGTCACCACGGGCGCCACGACGACATCGACGGCGCGCAACGCTATTCGAGCCATCAATCCCATTGATAAAGTCTTCGATCTCGATAGCGAAACGGAGCGGATATACGCGTCGATGGAGCCACCTGCCTCCTACCTGACGCCCTTTCTTGAGGACCCGCTCTCGTGGAAATGGCCAGACGGAACTGGTCCTTCGGAAGACATCGTAGCCGGTGCGGACCGAATCTCTGCCAATTTCATCACGATCGACAGACCGGTTGCCGAAAGCCAGCTGACATCATTCCTCGCGCTCTTGCGAGCGACATCGGGTGGTGAACTGGTGCGCGCCAAGGGGCTGATTGCGTGCGCCAGCGCCTCCGAGAGACCCCGTGTGCTGCATGGCGTCGGGCACAGGGTTAGGCTGCACAACTCAGCTGAGGATTGGCCAAGCGCAGATCTGCGCACACGCGTCATCCTGATTGGCCGCCGTCTTGATATCTCTGCATTGAGGATGGCGCTCAGCGGGGAGGAGCGTGCTTCCCAGGTTGGTGTTCTCCAGCGCTCGGCCACAGTTTAGGGGGGGGTAATGAGCGATAATCTAGTGCCTGTGACGGTCTTGACCGGATTTCTGGGGGCCGGCAAGACGACGCTTCTCAATCACATCCTGAGCCAGGAGCATGGCAAACGTTACGCTGTCATCGTCAACGAGTTCGGCGAACTCGGCATCGACCACGACCTGGTCGTCGAAGCTGAAGAAGAGTTTTTTGAGATGAACAACGGATGCCTTTGCTGCAGCGTGCGGGGCGATCTCATTCGCATCCTAACCGGCCTCATGAAACGGAAGACCAAGTTCGACGGTATTCTGGTTGAGACTACCGGGCTCGCCGACCCGGGACCGGTTGCGCAGACGTTCTTCGTTGACGAGAGTATCCGTGCGCATACTCGCCTCGATGCCATTATCACCGTCGCTGATGCGAAGCATCTCCTGGATCAACTGACGAATAACCCGGAGGCACAGGAGCAAATTGCGTTTGCGGACGTCATTCTCGTGAATAAGGCGGATCTTGTGACAAAAGAAGAGGTCTCCAAAGTCTCGAGCGAAATCCGGTTTATAAATCCGCACGCAGCACTTCACGTCACCGAGCGCGCGAGTATCGATCCCGTGGAGATTCTCGAGCAAAGGGCGTTCGACCTCGAACGTGTGCTTCGGTTCGCGCCTTCCTTTTTAGAGGAGGGGCACCATCATACGCATAGCGATGTGCGATCAATCAGTCTCTCCACCGCAGTCCCCCTTCAGTCGGAAAAGCTATTCTCTTGGCTTGAGCGTGTGACGCGGGAGCAGGGCGACTGCATCCTTCGCTTCAAGGGCATCTTCAACGTTGCGGATGAAGACAAGCGCCTGGTCGTTCAAGGCGTACACATGATGGTTGATGGCGATCGCCTTGCGCCATGGAATGCGGACGAGAAGCGCGAAAGTCGGATCGTTTTCATCGGGCGTAGCCTGGATAAGGATGCTCTGCAAAAGGGGTTGGTCGCGTGCGAAGGGAGATAGCCGCTCTTTTTGGAGAATGGTCAGGGCTGGACGGCGAGGGAGCGACCTCCCGCCAGGAACGCGATCTCGGTACGCCGCTCACGGCGCTCCATCGGCATCAAAGGGGATTCGCTATCACGTCCGGGGACGGCCAGGTGACGCTTGTCAAAAAAAGCTTAAGTGCGGCGCAGCGTATTGCCGTCTGCGACGGAGCCATTTTAGCAGCAGCCGTGGATCCGCAGGGGCGCTTCATTGTCTGTGCCACGGATGAGGGGCGCGTGGTGCGCATTGATCCGACAGGAGAACTTGTCGACATCTGGTATGGCAAGGGTTGTTGGATCTCGGATGTGAAGGTCGGAGAATCTGGCGCGATAGCTTGGGCGACCGGGAAATTGGTGCACGTCGCGATCGGATCAGACATCCGCGCTCTTGCTCACAAGAGCGTCGCGGCAGCTATCGCATTCGCACCGTCCTCTGGACGTTTGGCGGCCGCTCATCAGGGGGGCGTATCAATCTGGGATCTGGCGGACCTCAGCCAGGAAAGGAAAACGCTGAGTTGGCCCGGAGCACGCGTCGCACTGAGCTGGAGCCCGGATGAACGGTTCATCCTGACTGCCATGTGGGATGCGTCCTTGAACGCATGGGTCGTGGAGGACGGATCGGCCATCACGATGGGGCGTATGCTTGCAAGGCCGAGCCAGATGACTTGGTCATCTGACGGCAATTGGTTGGCGACGTCCGGTTACTATAACGCTCTTCTTTGGCCTTTTGCGGGATCTGGTCCGGTGGACAAGGGCGCGGAGCCGCGGGCTTTCCGATTGGATTTGGTTTCGTCGGTTGCATTTCACCCGCACAGCGCGGTCTTGGCGGTCGGCTATATGGATGGAGCGGTCATTCTCACGGATATCGCGGGTGAGCGAGAGACTTTGGTGAGGCCGGCGACGCGCATCCCTCTTTCCTATCTGTGCTGGTCGAATGACGGCAAGCGGCTCGCCTATGGCGAAAGGGATGGTGTGATCGGCATAGCGAATATCGAGCCCGATCCGAGATCGTTTCAGCGAGCATAGTCTTAATGGAAACCAATGTTGCGATCGTCGTGGCAGGGCCTGCGGGCATCGGTGCGGCCCGTGTCCTCAGCGATTTAGGCGTGCCCGGGTGCGCATTCTGGAACGAGAGCGCGTCGGCGCGACCTTCCGCAGATGGACAAGAGGGATGCAGTTCATCTCTCCCTCATTTCCCGGCAACAACTTTGGTTTCACGGATCTGAACGCGATCAGCTACGATTCATCGCCCGCTTTTTCGCTGCGTCGGGAGCATCCAAGCGGACAGGAGTACGCTCACTATCTTCAGCAGGCGGCTACTGCATTCGCTCTGGAGGTGGAGAAGGGCTACCAGCAAAAGCGGGCCGACGAACGCAGACATTCGCAAGATAGAAACGTTCATGTTCACTCCAAGACTTACGATGTGGGTGAGAATGCAGTCGGCCCAAGGCATCGCCAGCGCGTCGCGCGCTTGCAGATAATCGGTTGTCATAAGGTTTTGTGAGATGAGAGCGGTTGGATGCGCCGATCAGCTGGCCGCGGTGTGCGAACCTAGCCAAGGTTCAACGAAGCTTCGAAAGAAAGGATGCATAGCCTGTACCCCTGTACGCATGCTCAATTAGTGGGATTTTATAACATCCGGAAAGCGCGCGTTAATTTAGGTGGCCGCTTGCTTGCTGCTCCAAAGCTAAAGCGGCACGCAATCGCTGTCCGAAACGCAACACTTCATCAGTCTCCTGACAGTGTGTTGGTTTCGTTCGATGCTCGATGGGACCGATGACGCCCGACAATGATCCTGCAGGCCTTACGAGGAGATTGGAGACACTCGAGCGATTACGCGCGTGAGCGTCCAAACAAGCAGTGCGCAAAGCGCGAGCAGAAACCCTAGCGTTGCAATGAGCAACAAGCCGCCGTGCGCAGGTGTCCAGGGTGGCGCCGTGAAGGTCGGCAACGCGGCCAAGTCATCTGCGCCAAGCTTCACGCCTTGATAAAGGGGCGGGACTAGGCGCGTCTGCAGATCTTCCTTATAAGCGCGTGCTGCCGCAACATAGGCCATTTGCTGGTCAGGCCCTGTCCCGGCAGCATCGCTCAACCCTACTTGCACGGCGGCAGCTGGCGACAGGAACTGCAGCAGTTGAGCCGCGTTGTGCGCGCGGGCGAGTTGCGTTTCGTAAGCCGCCAATCCGGGCCGCGTTTCGGCTTCCACCGTCTCCTGCACGACAAGCGACTGCTTCATCCAATCGGCATACTGCTCGGTTCCCTTCGTGGTGAGTTCGGGATGGTCGCTGAGATACCCCTCCAGCAGCTCCTCGGCTTTGCGGTAAGCGCGCGCCTCGGAATCCCTGAAAGTCGCCTCGAACGCCTGCTGCGAGGGCGGGGGCGCTGCCTGCTCGACGAGCCGATTGATGCCGGCCGGAAGGGCGAGAACAATCAGAAGCCAGAGCGAAACGAGCTGCGCAGCCAGCGTTGCGGGCCGGGCGGGCCGCGCTGCGATCGTGGCGCACAAAAGGAGCCAGAACGCAGCATAGAGGAGGGCAATGCCAGTCCACGACAGAAGAGGCAGCAGTGGGCCACCACTGAATGCGCCCCAGGCGAATAGCAGAATGAGCGGGGATGTGAGAAGCGCGCCACGCAGCGCCAAGCGCCGCCATACGAGATCCTTCAGGCCGCCGGCCTGCACAGCAAGGAGCGAAAGGCGGCCACTCGCCCGATCTGTCGCGACGAGATCGAAGCACAGAACGATTGCGAGCAAGGGGAGTATGGCGACCACCACGTAGGCGAGATCGAAACGGCCTGACGCGAGTGTCAAGGGCGACTGTATCTGGTACTGCTTGAACATCGTATCGACACGGCTGCGCATGCCCGCATCTGCGGTTCGAGGATAGAGGTCGCTCTGACCGACCGAAAAGTGGGCCAGTGGCGGCACCGCAGCCGGCACCGCGATGCTGACTGAGGCGGGTGTGCCGGATTTGGCTGGCGTCTGCCCGGCCGTGGTCGTGCCGGTCCGAAGGGCTTTAATCTGCCCCTGGAGGCGGTCGCGGCTCTGCTGCTCAAGAGACATCGCCGTTTCTTGCCACTGGGAGCGATAGGCAAACCCCGAGAGGGCGCCGAAGACGAGGCAGACGGTGAGAACAAGGATCGTAACCCCAAGCATGCGGTCACGCTGCAGAAGTCGGGCCTCGGCGCGGAGTGTTTGGTTCATTTGCCGTGCTCCTGTCCGAGGCGCCATGCGGAGGCAAAACATGCGAAGAGTCCCACCACGAGCCATGTCGCCAAGATGAACATAGGACCGGATGCAGCCTCGAGGGTCGGCACGCGGTACTGGAAAACTGGCGCTTTCTGCCAAAGATCGGCGGCAGCCAGATAATCGAAGTCTTGGCCCTTCGCGTGTTCGATCATGTCACCGTTGAGGAAGCGCTGCAGAGCGCGTCGATGGCTCTCAGCGGCCGTCGCGAAGTGACGGTGTTGCGCCAGGTCGGTTCCGGCTGCCCGGGTTGCCAATGTCCTTGCGGCGATCACCGGTGCGAGCCAGGCATAGGCGCTCTGTACGGCCGCCTGCATCGCATAGCCTTCCCAAAGCTTGCCGAAAAAGCGATCATAGACCTGATTTCCGTATTCCTCGCCGGCCTGCAAGGCCACTCCCGCAAAGCTCACGGGCAGGTCTTCGATCTTGTCGACGCCGTAGCGCCTCAGCGTCTCGGCTTGCAGCGCTTGAGTCCGGGCATCACTGGCGTTGTGCCCGTCGATCCCTTCGGATTGGGCACGACGGATCTCCGCCCAGAACGTCGCAGGCTCAGGTGCGGGATATGCCGCCTCAGCCTGCTCGGCAGCAAGGCGCGGAAGCAGGAGCACGCCTATGAGCCATAGGCCCGACAGCAGCGCCAAGGCCAAACGCGCACTGCTGACCAGCGCGGAGATTGCGAGTGTCAAGAAAACCCAGATGAGCGCGTATCCGCCATACGTGCCGAGCCACGTGGCGATGCGCAAGCCGGAATCGGCAACGGTGCTCGCATCGACATAAAGCGCGACGATGCCTGCTGCGATCCAGGCGGGAACGGTGACGATAACGACGGACGCCAGCAGCGACAGCCCTTTCCCTATGAAAAGTGCGCCGACCGACGCGCCAGCGACGGATTGCAATCTGAGCGTCCCGCGTTGTCGTTCATCGACCAGCAGATCGAAGCCAAGCACGATCCCCGTCAGCGGTAGCAGGATCTGCAACATCCAGCCGAGCGAGAGCGTGCCCATGCGCGAGAGCGCTGTCATGGCTTCTGCCTGACGCTGGGCAGCGGGATTCTGATAATGCGCCTCCATCCATATGGCAGTGCCGAGCCAGGCATCGAGGCCAGGCTCAAGAGCAGCCAGGGCCGTGGCGGGCTTGTAGGCATACTGTCCGAAATGGGCGGCGGAGTGGGGATTGCGTTCTCCCTGTTCGTTCCAAGCCCGTTGATCCAGCTCGGCAGCGGCCGCGCGCTCTTGCTGCGCATAGCGCAGCGCGCTGAGCGATCCCCAAACTGAGAGCGCTGCCAGGACAAGCCAAACAGCGAAAAGCGGGAGCAGGCGACCGGACCGGTGGGCGAGCTTGAGCTCCTTGCGGAGGACGGGGACGATCATGGGTCAATCCTGCATGTGCGCGATGTAGAGGCTCTCGAGCTCCGATGCCGAGAGGCTCTGCGCATCGCGTTCGTCGACGAGGTAGCCGCGTTTCATGATCCCGATACGTCCACCGAGTTCACGCGCGCGAAAGATATCGTGCGTTGCCATCAGAACGGCGCACCCGCTTTCACGCAAAGCCCGCACCTGTCCGCAGAACTCGTTGGCGGCATGCGGATCGAGACCTGACAGCGGCTCATCGAGGAGCAGCGCCTTGGCGTTCTTCGCCAACGCGATGGCAATCCCGACCTTCTGACGCATGCCTTTGGAGTAGGTGCTTTCGCGCCTGTCAGCGGCCGCGACGTCGAGGCCCGCCCGCTCGAATAGCGCATCTGCCTGCGGGCGGGAGAGGGTGATGCCCGAGAGACCTGCGAAATATTCAAGGTTCTCTCGCCCGGTGAGCAGGGGGTACAGGTTCACCTGTTCCGGAATGTAGCGAGCCTTGCACGAGCTTTATCAGGATCTACGGCCGGGTTGACACCTTCGACGCTGATTTGCCCGCTATCCGGTTTTAGGAAACCGAGGAAGAGGTTCAACGTCGTCGTTTTGCCGGCGCCGTTTGCGCCGAGAAGGCAGTAAATGTCCGAAGCACCGACATGCAACGTCAGGCCCTGCACTGCTGCGGAGCCGCGAAAGGTCTTGCTCAAGTTCTCAGCCGACAGCACGGACGGATCCTCCTAGTGTCTATGATGGGTCTCACGGTAGTGGTTAGATGTGATCCGTGGTTCACGATCTATCCTGAGCCAGCAGTTCGGTATGGACGAAGCAGAGTTTGTTGCCTTCCGGGTCACGGATGTAGGCGCCGTAGTAGTCAGGGCCGTAATTTCGCCTGAGGTTCGGAGCTCCTTCGTCGGTGCCTCCATGGGATAGCGCGGCCTGCCAGGCTGCATCGACGGCCATTTGCGTCGGTGCCGCGAAACTGACCTGGGTACCGTTTCCCCAGGTGGCGGGCAACTTGTTGAAAGGGTGTTGGATCCAGAACTGCGGCCACTCCCGTCCCGGCATTTTCCAGACCACGCCGGCGGGTCCCCCGTCATCGTCGGCCATGCCGCGCTCGAGGCCGAGGGCAGGCAAAACGTGATCATAGAATGCCGCTAGTCTTTTGAGATCGCGGGCGCCCACGATGATGTGGCTGAATATCATGGCAATGGTCTTTGGGGTTAAAGGCAAGGGAAGCCGGTCGGGACAACGCTCATTGGCTCAACGCCTTTAACGTTTGTCGATGCGTCTCGGAGTGCGTTGCGTGCTGCACTGTCGTACCCGGCGAACGCGCCTCGTCGATGAGGAGATGGAGTGCGTCCTCGAGCGAGAAGCTCTCCATGGAGGGCGAGCCCAAGCGGCGGCAGGATACCGTTCTCTCGTTGGCCTCGCGCTTGCCGACGGCCAGCAGAACAGGCACCTTGGCTAGGCTGTGCTCACGGACCTTGTAGGCAATTTTCTCGTTGCGCAGATCGCTCTCCGCCCGCAACCCACAAGCGCGCAGCTCTGCCACAACCTCGCGGGAGTAATCGTTGGCGTCAGACGTTATGCTGGCCACCACAATCTGCACAGGCGCCAGCCAGAACGGCAATTTGCCGGCATGATGCTCGATTAGAATGCCCGTAAAGCGCTCTAGAGATCCGAACATGGCACGGTGCAGGAGCACCGGCGCGACCTTCTCGCCCTCGGCGTTGATATAGAAAGCGCCAAAACGCGCCGGCAGGTTGAAGTCGACCTGAAGCGTCCCGCACTGCCAGTCGCGGCCAATGGCGTCGCGCAGGACATATTCGAGCTTGGGACCGTAGAAGGCGCCTTCACCTTCGTTTACCGAAAATGGCTTCCCAAGCGTACGAAGGGCTTGCTCGAGGGCGTCCTCGGCGCGGTCCCACGATGCATCGGAGCCGATGCGGTGTGGAGGGCGCGTCGACAGCTTGATCCGGATCTCCTCAAACCCGAAATCAGCGTAGATCGACAGAATGAGATCGTTGACCTTGATGCATTCCTCGGTGAGCTGATCCTCTCGACAGAAAATGTGGGCGTCATCCTGGGTGAAGGAGCGCACGCGCAAGAGCCCATGTAGCGCGCCCGATGGCTCGTAGCGGTGCACCTTGCCGAACTCAGCGAGCTTAAGCGGCATGTCGCGATAGCTCTTGAGTCCATGCTTATAGAGCAGCATGTGGCCAGGGCAGTTCATGGGTTTGAGAGCGAACTCTCGATCATCCTCGGTCGTGGTCGTGAACATGTGGTCGCGATAGTTCTGCCAGTGGCCGGACGTCTCCCAAAGGTGTCGGTCCATGATATCCGGTGTATTGACCTCGAGGTAGTCTGCCGCCTTCTGGCGCTCGCGCATGTAGCCGATCAACTGCTGGAAAAGTGTCCATCCCTTTGGGTGCCAAAAGACCGAGCCCGGTGCCTCCTCCTGAAAATGAAAGAGATCCATCTCGCGTCCGAGCCGGCGATGATCGCGCTTCTCGGCCTCCGCAAGCATTTTGAGATATGCGTCGAGCTCGAGCTGGGTGGCAAACGCAGTCCCATAAATACGGGTCAGCATCGGCTGGTTGGCATCGCCGCGCCAATAGGCCCCGGCCACCTTTGTCAACGTGAAGGCGGAGCCGATCTTGCCCGTCGAAGACATGTGCGGGCCACGGCAGAGGTCGAGCCATTCGCCTTGGCGGTAGATCCGGATCTCCTCGCTTTCGGGGATAGAATCGATGAGCTCGACCTTGAATCGCTCGCCCGTCTTGCGGAAGTGCGCCTTGGCGTCCTCGCGGCTCCACACTTCTTTAGAGAACGGCCGATCGCGGGCGATGATCTCGCGCATGCGGGCTTCGATCGCGGGCAGGTCCTCCGGCGTGAAGGGTACATTCCGCGCGAAATCATAGTAGAAGCCGTTTTCGATCACGGGGCCGATCGCCGCCTGGGTGCCGGGAAACAGGTCCTGCACGGCCTCGGCCAGAACATGAGCCGTATCGTGCCGGATTAACTGCAGCGCGCGCGCATCTTCGCGCGTGAGAAACTCGACTCCGGCATCCCGCGAGATCGTGTCGGTAAGATCCGTGAGCGTACCGTCAATGAGCATGGCTACCGCTCTCTTCCGCAAGGAAGGCGCAATGGCCAAAGCGATTTCCGCTCCGGTGACGGGCTGTTGAAAAACCCGCTCGGCGCCGTCAGGGAGCGTGATGCGAACCATGGAGAAGCCTCGAGATTATGAGTGCGATTGATGGGCGTACGGGAGGCACTGGGTCGTAGCCCAGGCCTCCCAGCGGATGACATCGGGCGAGCCGCCGGACCGACAGAATGACGCCCCAGAAGGGACCGTGCCGCTGCAACGCCTCGATGGCATAAGTCGAGCAGGTCGGTTGAAAACGGCAAGATGGACCGTGTATCGGCGACAGAAAGACCTGATAGGCGCGGACAAGGGTCACAAGGACTCCCACGACTGCCCCGCGAATAAATGCTCTCACACGCAGAAGCCCGGCATGCGAGCGGGTCATGAAGCCCTCCGCCAATCCGTCCGATCGGCTTTGTCCTCAAGGACGACGCCGAGATGCAGGAGTTCAGCACGCAACTGGTCAGCTCGTTCGAAATTCCGCGAGGATCGCGCGTCATTGCGTTCGGCAATGAGTTTTTCGATCGCAGCTGGGTCAAGCGAGCCTTGCCCAAGTTCTGACTGTCGGAACCATGCCTCCGGCGTCTGCTGCAGCAGGCCCAGCAAAGCGCCGGCCTCGAGAAGGGCGGCCTTAAGGGTCGCTTGAACAGCGGGAGAGACTTCGTTTTTTGCAGCGCGCGCAAGACGGAACAGTTCTGCGAACGCGGCTGGGGTGTTGAGATCATCGTCAAGAGCGGCGTGGAAGGCCTCCAAATGGGCGGCGGTGTCGCCTTCGGGAACGACAGGCTCCAGCTCCCGCAGCACAGCATAAAGCCGGTCGAGGCTGCGACGCGTTTGCTCGAGCGCTTGGCGGCTCCAGTCAAGCGGTTGACGGTAATGCGCGGCCAGGAGCGCATAACGAATGGCTTCGGCCGGTGCTTCTTTAAGTAGATCACGAAGAAGCAGGACGTTGCCAAGCGACTTCGACATTTTCCGTCCTTCGACGGTCACGAAGCCGTTGTGGATCCAAAAGCGTGCCCGCGTGCCCTGGGCAATCTCGTTCTCGTGATGCGGGAAGATCAGATCCAGCCCACCGCCGTGGATATCGATCGATGTGCCAAGATGGCGCTCAATCATCGCCGAGCACTCGATATGCCAGCCGGGACGGCCGCGGCCCCACGGGCTTTCCCATCCCGGTTGCTCAGGCGTCGATGGTTTCCAAAGCACAAAGTCCGCCGGGTGCTTCTTGAAAGGAGCAACCTCGACGCGGGCGCCCGCGATCATGTCTTCCGGACTACGCCGCGAAAGGGCGCCGTAAGCTGGGAAGGAGGGCACGTGGAAGAGCACATGATCCTCGGCCGCGTAGGCATGTCCCTCAGCTATAAGCCGTTCGATGAGGAAAATTATCTCGAGGAGATGATCGGTAACGCGTGGCTCAATGGTTGGTGGGCGCACACCGAGGGCGGCCACATCGTTATGATAGGCCTCTGTGTATCGCTCAGCGATGACACCTATCGAGACACCGGCATTGAGAGCAGCCGCGTTGATCTTGTCGTCAACGTCCGTGATGTTGCGAACATAGGTGACTTTGGGAAAGTGACGCTCCAGGACACGGACAAGAACGTCGAAGACGACAGCGGGTCTGGCATTGCCGATATGCGCAAAGTTGTAAACCGTCGGCCCGCAGACATACATGCGGACAGCGTCGGGCTGTTGAGGAAAGAAGGCTTCCTTCCGCTGCCCAAGGCTATTCGTAAGATGAAGCGGCATGGCGCTTTCCCGCTATGGATACCGCAAGCCTGCTCCTGGCCCGCATGTCGGTACGGCAAGCCACACGGGAAAGTATCCCTCCTCCAAGTTTGGATATTATAACATCCAAACTTGGAGGCAGTCAACGGCGGAGGGTTCAGTCAGCCACCATGGTGCTGCGTGTACCTGTTTGGACACGGAAGAAACCAAAAGTCTGAGTCCCACCGTGGAACCGGGTTGTCTCCGCACAAAACCGCCGTTACCGTGGATATTATAACATCCAAGGGTGTGGGGATTTCACATGGCTTTAGCGAGACGTTACAGCCTTCGGGCGGCGGCGAGCGTGCTCCCGGGACTGGCTCTGTTGGTGAACACGAATCCAGCGTTCGCTCAGCAAGCAGCTACGGAATTGCCGCCGATTGAGGTGACGACACCGAGCCCGGTGAAAAAGCCTGCCCGGCGGACCACCGGCGTCCAGCAAAGCACGTCGGGACAAGCTCCCGTTCAAGTAGACGAGGGGCCTCTTCAGTATCAGGTGCCTGGCACATTGATTGTGACGGAAGACACTTTCAGCTCTGTCATTGTCGCCACTGAGCGCGAGATAGAAGCGACGCGCGGGTCCACGCTCACTGACACGCTTCAGACGAAGCCGGGCATTATCGGCTCGACGTTCGCGCCCGGTGCCAATCGACCGATCATCCGCGGCTTGGATAACTATCGCGTGAGAGTGCAAGAGGATGGCATTGGGACTCACGATGTCTCCGCGCTCTCTGAAGACCACGCAATTCCAGTCGATCCCTATTCGGCGGACAAAGTGGAGGTGGTGCGCGGGCCTGCAACGCTGCGCTATGGCAGTCAGGCTATCGGAGGCGTGGTTGCAATCGAAAATCAGCGTATTCCGACCTTTATGCCGAGCGGCGGGTTCAGTGGAGAAATCAAAGGCGGCGGCGCCTCTGTCGACGACAGCAAAGATGGTGGGTTCCAAGCAACGGCGGGATCGCACGGCCTTGTTGTGCATGGTGATGGTTTTTGGCGGAAAGCCGACGATTACGACACTCCTTTAGGTACCGTTGCGAACTCTTTTGTCGACAGTAAGGGCGGAGCGCTTGGCGCTTCTCTCGTGGGCACAGACGGATTCGTAGGTGTCTCATTCGCTCGTGTTGAAAGCCTCTACGGCATTCCCGGAGAGGAGGCGGCCATTGACCTCGAGCAAGACAAAGTGCTTGCACGCGGAGAATGGAGAGCGCGGAGTGGGGGTGTTGAAGCTGTACGCTTTTGGTTTGGCGCCTCCGATTATGCCCATGATGAGGTTACAGGCAGCGAAGTTGGATCTCGTTTCACAAACGAAGAGCAAGAGGGGCGGCTTGAGGTGCAGCACGTCCCCTTCGTAACGCAGTTGGGCGAGCTTAGCGGCGCAATTGGTGTCCACTGGGGGCACCGTGATCTCCAGGCTCAGAGTTTCGAAGGCGATTCTCTGCTGGATCCCGCTAAGACGAATAACATCGCTGCATTCTTGTTCGAGGAGCTTGCTTTGACGTCGAAGCTGCGCCTACAGGGCGCGGCCCGCATCGACCATTCCAACGTCGACGGCACCGGTTTGTCGGATGTGAGCAATCCTCTCGCGCCAGTGGTATTCTCGGGGGAAAGATCGTTCACGCCGCTGAGCGCGAGTGCTGGTCTTCTCTATTCGTTTCCCATGGACATTGTCGGCCGGCTCACTGGACAGTACGTCGAACGGGCGCCCGACGCCGCCGAGTTGTTTTCGAAGGGTGTCCACGAGGCGACGGAAACTTTCGAAATTGGCAATCCGCTCTTAGAAAAGGAAAAGGCGACTACGGTTGAAGTCGGCCTTAAGCGAGCGGTTGGTGCATTCCGATTTGATACCTCGGTTTACTACACTTCATATGATGGGTTTATTTTTAAGGAACTTACAGACGTTGAATGCGGCGACTTCTTGAGTACCTGCGGCGTCGAGGATGAACTCGCACTCGTAATCTTTGGACAGCGCGATGCTACGTTCTACGGTGCCGAGCTAGCAGCCCAGTATGACGTAGCACCGATCTGGAAAGGGCTATGGGGCATTGATGGCCAGTATGACTTCGTGCATGCCGAGTTTGAAGGGGGTGAGAACCTGCAGCGCATTCCCCCGCACAGGCTTGGTGGCGGTGTCTACTACCGCGATCCGAACTGGTTTGCTCGCGTCGGGCTACTGCATGCATTCGAGCAAGACGAAATCGGTATCAATGAGACCGAAACACCCGGCTACACCCTGGTGTCGGCGGAGGTGAGCTACACTATCGCGGGCCCCGCAGAAGGCGGCATTGTTCCTGTCGCCACCATTGGCGTCAAAGGTGAAAACCTAGCCGACGATGAGGTCTTCAATCATGCGTCATTCAAGAGCGATATCCCTCAACCGGGTGCCAGCGTGCGTGTCTTCGGAAGCATCAAACTGAACTAATCGGACCTTCTCCCCCACACCGAAGTCCGATTACTGGCGGAGACATAATCCTGGATTATGTCTCCGCTATTTTGTGGGGCTGATATGGGTAAACGGATCTCGGAGGATCGTCCCAACATCATTTTGCGTGGACAGGAACCTTGTGTGCTGGCGCATCATGCTGGCAATCGGTGCAGAGCCCATGCAGCTCTACGGTGGTCCCCTTGAGAGCGAAACCTTTGTCCCGCGACCAATTGCTGAGTGCGCTCGTTATGGTTGGTTCAACAAACTCAGAAACGGACCCGCAGGAATCGCAGATCGCAAAGGCGGCGGGGGCGTTCGTATCAGTTCCTTTGCAGGCAGTGAACGCGTTGAGCGACTCGAGCTTATGCGCCTGACCAGCTTTGATCAGGCGCTCAAGGGCACGGTAGACGGTTTGCGGTGCAAGCTGCGCACGTTCGCGCAGCACAGCCATGATCTCGTAGGCGCTTAATGGGCGCGCCTCCGCTCTCAAAACGCTGAGAACGAGCCTGGCATACTCCTCGCCGCGTTGGCGCTTTCTCGGTGCTTTCACAGCGTGTCGTGCCCCCGATCTTGATAAAGGGACTTGACGGATGTTATAATATCCAACCAATCTCCGTCAACTCTCGGAAGGGGTGAAGAATGGATACTGAACTCGCTGCTCACCTTGGTAAATCGACCACGCGCATCGACAAGCGTCTGCCCGTCACCGTCCTTTCGGGCTTTCTAGGCGCCGGAAAAACAACGCTGCTCAACCACGTCCTGAACAATCGAGAAGGTCTCAAGGTCGCGGTGATCGTCAACGATATGAGCGAGGTCAACATCGACGCCGATCTGGTCGAGAAGGGTGGTGCAAACCTTTCACGGACGGATGAAACGCTGGTCGAGATGTCCAATGGATGCATCTGCTGCACCCTGCGCGACGACCTTTTGAAGGAGGTTCGTCGCCTATCTTCTGAAAAGCGGTTCGACTATCTCCTCATCGAGTCAACCGGCATCGCCGAACCGCTGCCAGTTGCCACAACGTTCGAGTTTCGTGATGAGGATGGGCAGAGCCTATCGGATGTGGCACGGCTCGACACCATGGTGACGGTTGTCGACGCGGCGCATCTGCTGATGGACTACTCCTCTCCGGATTTCCTAAAGGACAGAGGTGAAATCGCAGGTGAGGGTGACGAGCGATCTCTGGTCCAATTGCTTGTCGACCAGATCGAATTCGCTGACGTCATCGTTTTGAACAAGACCGACATCGCCACATCCGAGCAACTTGTCGCGGCCCGGTCGGTCATCCGTTCGCTCAATTCGGACGCCCGCATTATCGAGACAAGCCATGCGCGCGTTGCGCCGCGCGATATCTTGGATACGGGCCTGTTCAGTTTCGAATCTGCGCATCGCCATCCGACTTGGTACAAGGAGCTCTACGGCTTCAAGGATCATCAGGCGGAGACCGAGGAATACGGCATCTCCAGCTTCGTGTACCGCGCGCGCGGGCCGTTCGAACCGAGAAAGATCTATGAGTTCTTTAACAAGTCCTGGCCAGGTGTGGTGCGGGCCAAAGGGTTCTTTTGGCTCGCGACGCGGCCGCAATGGGTCGGAGAGGTCGCGCAAGCCGGAGCGCTCGTGCAGCACGAGGCCATTGGCTACTGGTGGGCGGCGGTGCCCAAGAAGAACTGGCCCGAGGATGAGAACCTTGTAGAGCGGATCAACAAAGGTTGGCACAAGCTATGGGGAGACCGCAAACAGGAGATCGTGTTTATCGGTACGCGCGAGATGGACAAGGCCGCGATGATCGCGGAGCTTGATGCATGCCTCTTGCAGCTCCCCGAGAGTGGTCCCGTCGACACAAAAGACTGGGCTAAGCTTCCCGATCCGTTTCCGGCATGGGCTCGGGAGGCGGCCTAAGAATGAGCGAGCTGTTCAAAAAGCAGCTTGGATCCTCAGCAGGCATAACGCTTACACGACGTACGGCGACCGACGCGTTGCCGTGCGTCCTGAGGCGTTGGGCCGACCCCACGGTGGAGTTGGCCGTGTGGGAGCGAACGTGGCCCGCGGATCTAGTGGAGACGCTCGATTGCTTCTGCTTTGCGGACCTTCCGCACGCAGCCTTTCGCACAAGCAAACAGACCGCCGAAGTTGATGTAGCGGCTGGGGTGAATGTCCCAATCTGGAGTCTGAATGGCGACAAGGAGAAAGTGATCTCTGCGCTCGCCATGGACATTGAGAGCCTGATTGTGAGGTTCTCTTGCGCAACGGAGGCGCCCGTCGTCGAAGTCCGCCTGTTGCCGATCTGCGACGATGCCTGCACGCTCTTCCATATGGACCGGGTTCGCGCGCGACTGACGACAACCTATCTCGGACCGGGCACCGAGTGGGTTCCCGAAGCGCATGGCGCAGAAGCTGTTCAGCTTCAAGGCTCTTATGATGGACCTGTGCGACGCTTGCCGCGGTTCGGGGTCGGAATCTTCCGCGGCGCACTGTCAGGAGCTGGAGGCCTGGTCCATCGATCGCCACGGATCAGCGGCAGCGGAAAAGTTCGCCTCTTCTTATCGATCACGGACGTTGGCGTACCGCCTTGAGAGGGCATTGCGCCCATTGAAACGAGTTTAGACTTGTAGAGAAGGATTGTTCGAATGGATCTACGCGTTGCACATCTGCAGCCAAAGGCCCCCCGCAAGCGTCCCAATCGCGAAGCTGCAGAGGCTGCTGTTCGCACGCTCATAGAATGGGCGGGAGACGATCCCGACCGCGAGGGCCTGCTTGGCACGCCGGATCGCGTAGTGCGGGCCTATGAGGAGTTTTACGCGGGCTATAGCGAGGATCCGGTGGCGATCCTCGAGCGCACGTTCGAGGAGACGGCCGGCTATGACGAAATTGTCATGCTGCGTGATATCCGCCTCGAGTCGCATTGCGAGCATCACATGGTGCCGATCATTGGCCGGGCTCATGTCGCCTATCTGCCCGAGGGGCGTGTAGTTGGGATCTCCAAGCTTGCCCGTCTCGTTGAGATTTACGCCAAGCGCCTGCAAATCCAGGAAGTGCTGACGGCGCAGATTGCCGACACGATTAACGAGGTCCTTAAGCCGAAGGGCGTGGCCATCATTATCGAAGCAGCTCACCAATGCATGACGACACGCGGCATCAAGAAGCCCGGCGTTGTGACCATCACCAGCCGGATGACCGGATGCTTCCGCACCGACCCGGCAACGCGGGCAGAGTTCATGGCGATGCTCAACGCGCGTCCGCTGGACGCCGCCTAAAACCGTCATCCACAATTGCGAGACATAGGAACCACCATGCTGATCAAGCTGGCGGGCGGGACCCTTTACGACCCGTCGCAGGATTGGAACGGCGTCATCCGGGATCTTTTTGTCCGGGACGGACGCATCATCGACGATCCAGGTCCAGGAGCGAACTTCGACGATATCCACGAGGTGCGCGGAATGGTCGTCATGGCCGGCGGAATTGACATCCACAGCCACATTGCTGGCGGCAATGTAAACACCGCGCGGATGCTCCAGCCGGAGCAGTTCCTGATGCGCGAGGATCCAGACGACCTACCACCGGTCGACCGGGCCTGCTTCACGGCCGCTGAGATTGGAGAGCATTATGCGCGTATGGGTTACACGACGGTTATTGAGCCCGCCGTGCTGCCCTGCAATGCCCGCGACGCGCATCTCCAGATGATAGATATCCCCGTCATCGACAAGGCGGCCCTGGCCATCCTGGGGAATGATGAGTTTCTGTTGCGGCTTCTCCGACAGGGCGGCGGCCAGTCACTGATCAACGACTATGTGGCGTGGACCATCGAGGCAACGCAGTGTTTGGCTCTTAAATGCATCAACGCCGGCGGCGGCGCGGCCTTCAAGCAGAATGTAAGGGCCTTCAACCTCGACGACGAAGTGCCCTCCTACGGAGTGACGTCGCGGCAGATCCTGCAGTCTCTTCACAGGGCGGCCATCACGCTCAGCTTGCCCCACCCGTTGCACGTTCACTGCAACAATTTGGGACTTCCAGGAAGCATTGACAGCGTGCTTGCGACGATGGAGGTCGCCGAAGGCGCTCCCATGCATCTCGCGCATGTGCAGTTTTATGGCTACGGCCAGGATGGCCCGCTCGGTATTTCCTCGGCAGCGGCGCAGATCATTGCCGGACTTGAGAAGCATCCGAACATCACCATCGACGTCGGCCAAGTGCTGTTCGGCCAGACTGTGACGATCTCCGGTGATGTGATTGCACAATATTCTCATCGTAACGTGGCAAGCCCCAAGAAATGGGTCCTATGGGATGGGGAGTGCGAGGGAGGCGGCGGTGTTGTGCCCATGCGCTACCGACCACAGAGCTTCATCAATTCGCTTCAGTGGGCGATCGGCCTAGAGCTCTTCCTGCTGGCGCCTAATCCGTCGCGTGTGTTCTTCACAACCGACCATCCGAACGGGGCGCCGTTTACACGCTATCCCGAGCTGATCCGTCTTTTGATGGACCGGGAGTTCCGCAACGCCTGCCTTGAGACCATCCATCCGGAAGCTCGTGCCATGACGTTGTTGCAGGACATCAAGCGGGAGTTCTCCCTCTACGAGATCGCGACCATGACACGAACTGCCCCGGCGCGGCTGCTTGGCCTGTCCGATCGCGGTACGCTGCGGCCCGGTGGCAAAGCAGATATCGCCGTCTACAACTCTTGCCCCGATGCGGCGCGCATGTTCGGCAGATGCGCGCTCCTGCTCAAGGACGGCGCACTAACGGTGCGGCAGGGTGAGATGGTCAACCGCTGCCCTGGCGCGACGATCAGCACCTCCGCCCATTACGACGGTACGATCGAACCAAAACTGCGCCGTCACTTCGACGCATTTGGCACGGTGGCGCTTGCGAACTACAAGGTGTCGCGCGACGAGTTTTCGGAGAGCGGCCGCGTGCTGGATGTCCGAGTGTGTGCCTAAGCCTTCACAAGATCGATCGGGCCATGATCGTCGCAATGATCACCATGGGGGTGGTGGAGGTGGCCATCCACCAAGTAGTCGATGTGATCGCCGTGCGGCACCACCTCATGGCCGCAGCCAGGGCCATGTACATGATCTGGCGCGTGCCCCGCGCAGTGATGATCCGGCGTGCAACGATCGGGATTTGTTTGTGAGACATCGATCGAATGCTCGTCGACGTGATCCTCGTGCATGTGGTGCAGGTGGCCGTCATGGAGGTAATCCACATGGCCGTTGTGATTTATGGCGGTGTGGCCGCATGACGGGCCATGCTTATGGGGGTGATCGGAATGATGAGGTTCGCTGCAGGTGGTCATTGTGAAGCCTCTTCAAGTTGATGACCGTAGTATTGGGCATTCACACAGGCTGCGCAAGGCGAGGTTGGCGTTGGTGCAGATGCGCCCACAGCAAGCGGTTCGATGAGGCGTAAGATTCGATTGCCGGTTGCTCTCGCCCTACACACAGCCTGGCTCTCACAGAAATAATCCTGTAGGGCGAGAGGAAATCGGCCGCTCTTCGTGGTATTTAGGGCTGTCGGCTATTGTCGGCCGTTACAGTCAACAATCGGCGCCGGACTGACCCCCGCCTCCAATCCCTCTGCTGCTCCACTACTCTCCGCAGCTCCGCGCTTGGGGCGCAGTCACTACGGAGCGCTATGTGGCGGAGGACGTCTGGCACGCCGCGAATGATTTATCCGCGCATCCGGCAGGCACCGACGCAGTGGTGCTGGCGTGGGCTAGCTAAGTCTGCGGCTTCCATCGCAAACATTCGCAATGTTGGTGTTGATCTCAGCGGCGGACAGGCTAAGTCGCCGCGTCCGCGCCGAGTGCCTGAAGGCATGCGTGGACCGATAGAAGCGCCGCCGTCTAGAGTCTAATCAGCATCCAAAAGCGGACGTTTGAAGTGGGTGCGGCTGGGGCACCGGCCCTATGCTACCGTGATTGAATCGGGGCGGACATTTGCAGTCCTAATCCAAGCTCCAATTTTCTAAATCGCGCCGTTGGCCAAGTCACATCTTCAACAGCCGGTCACCGAAAGCTCTGACGTTGACGACCAACCCATAGACAACATCGCTATCTGGATATTATAACATCCAAACGTTCAGTAATGTGTTTGTTGGGGGAGTGAGAGGCAGTGTCTTGTGTGCGTAGCCGCATCGAAGCGGCGTTATTTGGAATACATAGCAATCTCCAGATAGCCGGTCTTGCCGGGATCATCGCCCTCGGTAGGCGTGTTCCCCGCGGTCTTCTGGTACTATCGGCGAGCATGGTGGCCTCGGCCACGACCGGCGTAGCGCAGGAAACTCCGCCGGGGAATGCAGCAGTTCCTTTGCCACCAGTGATCGTCGAGGCCGGACCGAAGAAAGCTGCGAAGAAAGCAAAAAAAGCCGGCACTCCCGCGACTGGCAGTACCGCCATGCCCGAAACAAAGGAGACTGCTCCCGTACGCGACGAGCGCGCCGACACGGAAGGATCGAAGTCATATACTGGTGGAGCGGTTTCGGTATCTGGCAAAGAGCCTGTGTCCCGCCGCGAGGTCCCACAGTCGGTCTCCGTGATCACCCGCCAGCAGATGAACGATCAGAATATGAATACGGTCTCGGATGCGCTGAAGTTCGCTCCGGGTGTTACCGTTGTCGCCAATGACCCGTCGCAGGACCAGTATCACGCGCGCGGATACGCACTCGGCGTCATGAATGATGGCATGCCCGCGTACAACGGCCTTGGCGGTTACCAGCAGTTTGATCTTGCTCTTTACGACCGTGTCGAGGTGCTCCGTGGCCCAGCTGGTCTGCTTATGGGGTCGGGCAATCCCTCCGGCGTCGTCAA
Source organism: Hyphomicrobiaceae bacterium (assembly GCA_965279065.1). Classification (GTDB taxonomy): domain Bacteria; phylum Pseudomonadota; class Alphaproteobacteria; order Rhizobiales; family Hyphomicrobiaceae; genus JAKAXS01. The sequence continues at coordinate 2,263,499 of OZ257134.1, read as the reverse complement.
CATGGTCAAAAAGCGGCCTCGGGATGAGGCCGGCGCTGCATGGGCCGTATCCTATGGCTCATGGAACAATAAGTGGGCCGAGCTCGACCTCACCACTCCGCTCAACGAGAGCAAGACTCTTCGTGCGCGTGGCGTTCTGGCCGGAAGGGATCGGGAGTTCTTCTATGACCGATTCGGCGAAGGCAAATGGCTCGGCTACGGCGTCGTGGAATACGACCTTACACCCAGGACGCAGCTGACAGTCTCTATCGCGAAGCAGGAGTATCAGGGGCCATCATTTACGGGGTTGCCCGCGTACACCAACGGCAGCTTCCTCAACGTTCCGCGTTCGACAAACGTCTATCCTGATTGGAATGCGTTGCAGTGGGACACACGCGATTATTCGGCATCGCTTGAGCACAGGTTCGTCAACGACTGGAGGCTTAAGGCGGCGGTGAGTCGCCGCGATCAATCGTTCCATTTCAACGACGCTTATCCATCGACAGGCGTGAACCCGGCGACGATGACGGCGGAGTATGGGTGGCGCGACGCCTATTATGACTACCAGAGAGATGCTTTCGACATCTATCTCAACGCTCCGGTAAGCGCGTTCGGCCTCAAGCACAATTTCCTGATCGGCTACAATTACGATTCCTTCGAGAGCGGAAATGTCCGCAGCACCACGACCTACGTCCCCGGTGTGCCGATCCTTGACCCGAACTCGGTGTTGCCGAAGCCAAGCCTTCCACTAACGTTGGGAGGCATCAGTGTAACGGAGCAATCTGGCTTCTACGGTCAGGCGCGTATCAAACTGTTGGAGCCCCTGACGATAATTGGCGGCGCGCGCGTCACTGATTTCGATGCCAAGTCGAACTCGAAAACCCGGGCGAACGCGTCGCTTCCCTGGATTGAGAATCCTTGGACGCAAGGGGCCGAAGCTGAAAACGAGGTCACGCCTTACGGTGCGGTTATTCTCGACCTGACAAAAGAGCTATCGGTCTATGGCAGCTACACCGACATCTTCATTCCCCAAACGCAGCTCGTCTGGCCCAACGGAACGCTGCCTCCTCGCGTTGGCGAGCAGAAAGAGGTTGGCATCAAGGGTGAGTTCTTCAACAATACCCTGCAGACGTCGCTAGCCTATTTCGATATCCGCGACACCAATAGGTCCTATGTCGACACCGCTCATCCGGGATTTTTCATACCGTTGGGCGAGGTGCAGAGCAGCGGCATCGAAGCGGAGATCTCTGGAAGGGTGCTCCCAGGTCTCGAAATCATGGCGGGATATACGTACCTCAAGACGGAGTATCTCAAGGACAGAAGCAACGAGGGGCTTCCCATCAGTGGCTGGTATCCCGAGCATTCGTTCAAGCTATGGACCAAGTATGACTTTCAACACCCCGACTTTGACAAGTGGAGCGTCGGCGTTGGTGTCCTAGCACAGAGCGAGACTGCGAACGCGATTACTGCAGCGCAGCGCATTCAGCCAGCATATGCCGTCGTCAACACCTTAATCGGCTACGAGTTCGACAAGGACCTGATCGCAACTCTCGCCATAAACAACTTGTTCGACGAGTCGTACTACGTCCGGCTCGGCGGCGTGAACAGCTACAACACCTACGGCGAGCCACGAAACTATATGTTGACGCTGCGCAAGTCGTTCAACTGACGCTTCCAAGGACGGCGAAGGAGAAGCCAAACGGCCTGGCAGCAACCGTCTCGCTCTTACGGCGGTTGCTTCATTCAGGGGAGACAACGGCTATCATGCGCCGAACACTGTCGATGGCTGCGCTTTCTTGCGCGGCTTCAGGTGTGATGATTGACGCGCAAGCGGAGCAAAAAGGACGGATCGCACTTTCGCTTGGGCTTGGCGCGGGAGAACAAGCACCGATTGCGATTAGCCGTTAAACCTCGGAAAGCCGTTGGTGAAGGCTAACCTGCGTGAGGCCCGGCTTTATATCTACGGTGTCAAGCTGATCGATGCCTACGGCAATCGAGTGCCGTTGAAGCTCAAGTGCAATAGTTGCTTTGGCCGGGCACCACAGCGGGATGCCAATTGATCGCGGCTCTGAAAGCGTAGTGGCGCTCAGGCTATTTGTGGCTTTGGCTGCATAAGTGACAGCCGCAATAACGGTGGTGGCGAGGGCCCGCGTTGCTGCAGCTTTCCTTCTCACTCTTCCAGTCGGCCATGTGAAGACAAGGCCCCTTCGCGCAGTGGCCCACACCGACGGTTGTCGCCACTCCCCGGTGCCCCTCATTTGCAAAAGCGACTTGGGGGAGGCTTATAAGCCCGACTACAACTGAGCCCACGACTCTAGCCGAGACAGCTTTCATGACATCCTCCAAAAGGCTCGCGTTGGATGATATAACATCCAAAAAATGGCTTTGGTTAGGCGCGGACGCTGGAGAGATTTGCCCACCGGCGGAAAGTAGTTGCCGGCCTTGAGTGTGAGGCTGCCGGATGGGACGACGAGGCAGCAGCCCTTCAGCCTTGCGGGTAAATCAATTCCGTGACATGTATTTGGATGTTATAACATCCAAATACATGTCACGGGGAGTAGGGGATGCGTGGTCACTTAGTGGGGATGGTGACGTGGACGGTGATAGTTGCAGGCCAGGCCTTTGCACAAGGAACGCAGCAAGCTAGTCCGGCAATTGATGCTGCAGCTCAACAGCCTCAGGCGCTACCGCCCATTGAGGTCACAACAAAGGCGCAGCCGAAGGCGGCAAAGAAGAAGTCATCCGGTCAGCCCGCTCAAGCAACAGCCGCAGAGACGCAGGAGTTCGACGACGGGGACGTTGGCGCAACAGGTGAGAAGGAGGGTGGAACGCGACCTGGGCTCAATCTCGATACTCCCGCGGCCACGGGTAGTCGCCTCGGACTGTCGCCGCTCGAGACACCGGCAAGCGTCGAGATCATTCCGGGTGACACGATCCGCGACCGCGGACAGACAAACACCAATCAGGCGATCATACAGAATGCGACCGGCTTCACCTCCACCGCGGCACCGGGTAATGGCGGCACGGGACTTGCGGCTCGTGGTTTTGCGGGCCACGGCTCTGTGATGCAGCTCTATGACGGCACACGGCTCTATGTCGGCTCGGGCACAGTAACGTTCCCGTTCGATACGTGGTCCGCCGAGCGCATTGAAGTGTTGCGAGGTCCGGCGTCGGTTCTCTATGGCGAGGGAGCGGTCGGCGGTGTGATCAACGTCGTGCCAAAAAAGCCGACCGATTACTTCACGCATGAAGGAGAGGTCGCTGAGGGCACTGACAATACGCAGCGCTTCGGCGTCGGCTCGGGTGGGCCGATCAGCAATCAGCTGTTTTATCGTTTCGACGCCAGCGGCATCCGGTCGGACGGATGGCTCGAGCGCGAAGGCGATTTCAGCTCATTGGCGTTTTCGGGGGCTCTTACGTACCGTCCCTCGAGCGAACTTCAGTTCACGGTCTCGCATGACCATGCCGATCAGTCGCCGCTTCGCTATTGGGGTACGCCGCTGCTCGACGGCGTCATTCCCGAGCGTATCCGCGACAAGAACTACAACGTGCGTGACAGTGACGTCAGCTACGTGGACAACTGGACGCAATTCAAGACCGAGTGGAGCCCGACCGATTGGTTCGAGATACGCAACGTTGCGTATCGACTAGCCAGCAACCGGCATTGGCGGAACGTGGAGTCTTACCGGTATTGGACGGAAGCACCGAACATAGGAGATATCCGTCGCACCGATTATATCGAGATTTTCCACGATCAGGAGCAGCTCGGTAACCGCTTTGACGCGACGTTCCGCGCGGGCCTTGGGGGTGGCATGAAGAATGCCCTGGTAGTTGGTTTTGACGTCAATCAGATCGACTTCTTGAACCGGAGCAATTCCCCTTACTCTGGCCAGAGCTTCGTAGATCCGTTTAGTCCCAATCCCGGCTCGTTCATTGACACTGTGCCAATTGCTGCGCGCGTCGATTCTGAGACGTTTCAGTACGCATTCTTCGCTGAGAACCAGTTGAGCGTTTCGAAGCAGCTCACGCTCGTTGCAGGCATTCGACAGGATGAGATTTCGCTGGAGCGGGCCGATCCGGGCAATCCAGACGGGCCGACCTACTTCGAAAAGGATTTCTCCGAGACGTCCTGGCGAGTCGGCGCGGTCTATACACCAGTGCCAGGCTTGGCGTTCTACGCGCAGTACGCGACTGCTGTCGATCCGATCGGCGGCGCGCTGCTCAATCTCAGCCTGACAAACTCTCAGTACAAGCTTTCGACCAGCCAGCAGTACGAGATCGGCGTCAAGCAGTCGTTCTGGGAGGGACGTGGTGAGTGGACGCTAGCTGCGTATGACATTGAGAAGCAGAATATTCTTTCGCGTGATCCCGACGATCCAACACTCACGCGGCAAGTGGGGCAACAGTCTTCGCGCGGTATCGAGGCGTCACTCGGTCTGCAGCTTACGGATACATTGCGCTACGATGGCAATGTGGCTTTGCTTGAGACGCGCTTTGACGAGATGATCGCGTCGAATGGCGCGAACTACGCCGGAAACCGGCCGCCTAACGTTCCAGAGCAGGTGGTCAACAATTGGCTGACGTGGGCATTCATGCCGCGGTGGGAAGCCTATGCCGGTCTGCAGTGGATTGGATCGATCTATAATGACGATGCGAACACCGTAAAGCGCCCGTCGTCCACGGTCGTCAACATGGGCATCAGTTACGATATTGACGACAAGAGCGAAATCGCACTGCGCGTGTTCAACGTTTTCGATGAAAAGTACGCAACCGGTGGTGGCTCATACGAGTGGCAGCTTGCGCCCCCGCGCACGGCTGAGATCAGCTACCGCATCAAGTATTGAGATGGGGCGCTTTGAGCCCAACATCACGGTGACGCCCGGCGCCTCGTCAGGTGCCGGGCGTCAGCTCATAAAAGTGGGCAAGCGGTGGCTCTATTGGCTTCACCGCTGGCTTGGCGTCGTCACGTGTGTGCTTTGCGTCATGTGGTTCCTGTCCGGTCTCGTCATGCTCTACGTGCCCTTTCCGTCGTGGAAAGACGAGGAGCGTGTGGCGCAGTTGCCGGCGGTTGCCGTCGATCGCGTTGCCGTCACGCCCGACGTCGCGTTGGCCGCGGCGGGCGTCCGCACACTCCCAACTACGTTCCGGCTGGAAATGCTGGCTGACGAGCCGGTCTACCGTGTTGTCGTAGCAGGGGCGAATTTGACGGTCTCTGCTGCGACGGGGCAACTGGTCCATGAGGTGAGCGCTGCGCAGGCGCAGCACCATGTTGAGGCTGCCTTTCCGAAGGGGCGTGTGCGGCTTACAGAGACGCTCGACTACGACCAGTGGACGGTGACGCGGCGCTTTGATCCGCATCGTCCGCTCTACAGGTTCACGCTCGACGATGGACTTGGGACGAACGTCTACGTGTCCTCCAAAACCGGCGAGATCGTACAGAACGCAACACACAATGAGCGCTTCTGGAACTGGCTCGGGGCGATTCCACACTGGATCTATTTCTCGCCGATCCGCAAGGATCAAGAACTCTGGCGCCAGTCGGTGATGTGGCTGTCCGGTCCGCTTGTGATCGGCGCGATCAGCGGGCTCTGGATCGGCATCCTACGGCTGCGTGTCCGAAAACCTTATTCTCGGGGGCGTATCACCCCGTATCGCGGCTGGACGAAGTGGCACCATGTAGGTGGTCTCGTCGGCGGCTTTTTCCTCACGGCGTGGATTGCGAGCGGCTGGCTCTCCGTTAACCCGTTCAAACTCTTCGCGCGCACGCAGCTGTCGGACGTGCAGCGCATCGCCTACGCGGGCTGGACAGACGGAAGCATGCACGGCGCCACCACAGGGGCCATCGCCAAGGCCAGCGCTGGAGGCGCAACAGATATCTCGTTCGTGTGGGTTGGCGGCCAAGCCTATATTGTGGCGCGTAGCGCAGCGGGCATCACACTGGCTGACGCGCGGTCCGGGACACCCGTGGAGGTACCCGACGCGGTGCTCGCAGAATCGGCGCGCGGTGTCCTGCCATCGGCTTCCGTCGTTGGCCTTGAGCGCCTTACGGAGGAAGAGCTTTACTGGTACTCGCACCACCACAAGCGGCCGCTTCCCGTGGTCAAAGTGCGCTTCGACGACCCGTCGGCGACGTGGCTGTTTCTGGACCCCTCGACGGGGGGGATTGCGGACTTGAGCGACCGCAGCGCGCGGACGTATCGGTGGCTATTCAATTTCCTGCACGACTACGATCTGCCTATCCTGCTGAGGAATCAGCCCGCGCGTGATTTCATCGTCTGGATCCTGTCGATCGCAGGGCTTGTGATATCAATCTCGGGAGTCGTCATCGGCTGGCGGACACTCCGGCGGAATGTAGGCTGGTAGGGCATGATCAGGTGCCCTCCTTGCCGAGTGCCTGAAAGATCGCTTCCGCCGTGACGTCTGGGAACTCCTCGTAGAAGGAAAGCTTGCCGACGGGGAGTTCCGTAGCGGTCACGTTGCCAAGAGCGGCGAGCGCTAGCATTTCCGCCTTTGACTTGCGCGGAGTGTTCTTGCCGTAGTGCACAAAGATGTGCGAGCCGACACGGTTCCCTGCACTCAGAAATTGTTCGCGTTCCTGAAAGAGGTCCAGTTCTCCTGCGACGAATCGGAACGAAGCATGACGCGCGCCACGGGCCTCGGTCACGGCGCGTTTCTCGGCCATACGGGCAGGCGTCATCCAAGTCGGGTCGTCGTAGACATGACCGCGAGCCATCATGCCGATGACGGGCCCATTGACGTTAATCCGGTAGAAGGCAGAACCGATGAGCGGAACATCGACCATTCTTGCGAGGACACGAAAAAGTCGTACGCGCCGGCCAGTCATGGTGGGAAGCGGGCCGCGCCAAGTCGGGGACAGAAGGCAAAGTCTCCCGGCGCTGCCCGGATAATCAGCACTCTGATCCAATACATGGCTCGCTGCATGACCGGCAGCGATCGTCACGGATGGCTGAACAACGGTCTCTAGGAGGAAGCGAAGAAAGGAGCGGAAATGTTCGGGGCGCCAGTCGATCTTTGGCCGCGGCAGCGTTCCAAACCCGGGCCAGTCGACGGCGACGGTTGCGTAGCGCTCACCGAGTCGGGTCTGCAGGGGCCGCATTTCCCAACGGGTGGAGAACGAGCTTAGGGCAGGTAACAGCAAAATATGTGGTCCGTCCCCAAAGCGGGTCAGACCGATACGGCAGGACCGTCCGTCGATACTCCACTCAATCTGGTCGTCCACAAAAGCCATTGCTTCACTCCAAGGGCTTGCGCAGGTATGAATCTATGCGTGCGCATTTGATTCCACGCAGCACCAGAGAAGTGGCTGCTATGGCTCAGATGCTCGAAGTAGCGGTAGGTGGACCCGCCCTGGCAACAATATGAAAGATTTCAAGCTCTTCCCAAGATGGACATTCGATCCACTCCTTTTAATCCTAGTTGACCCTCAAGAAAGTGGATTTTATAACATCCTGAAATGGATGTTGAGCGCTGTGCCTTGGTTCCAGCGCCGGATGGTGAGAGGATGCCGTGGTGAATCCTGCAATTCCATCGGAGCGAGGGGCAATGCGTAGTCCCAAGCCCCGCCCGCGCGGACAGGGAGAATTGCACGCCAAGCTCATCCTGGGAGCGCTAAAGAAAGCGCGTCGCCCCGCGAGCGCTTACGACATAATCGCGGCGATAAGGCACCATGTCGCCCTCGCGCCGCAGACCGTCTACCGCGCGCTGGACAAGCTGGTCGAGGCCGGCCTCGTGCACAAGCTCGAGTCGCTCAATGCTTACGTACCGTGTTGCGGCGATCACCACGATCTGCCGACATTTGCCGTATGCAAACGCTGCGGCACGGTCGCCGAGTTCGATCAGCCCGAGATTTTCGGGCTGCTGAGCTCGTGGTCGCAAAGAAGTGGTTTCTCTTTGGAATCGACGACGGTTGAGTTGCACGGATTGTGCTCTTCCTGTCGGACCAAGCCCTCACGCGCCTAAGCCAGTGAGCGTACCCATGGGCCTCCAGACGCAAGCCGCGTGCGCGGCTGATCCTTCCCAGCATCTCCTTTGGCGGGCGTGACTCAGCAGTGTGATAGGGGCGTGGTGCTCGTGATGGCGTGGATGATCCAGACTTTGCTCAAGGAGACTTTATCCACTGGCCTAGGCTATTAGTCCCGTTTGCACCGCGCGCCCTAGCGAAGGGGGCGAGGCGTCCGGCCGCGTTCAGAGACTCGTGGGAAGTCCACCTAGCGTCGCTTTGACAACGCGAACCGCGCCTCTTCCCGCCGGACCAAGCAACCATATAAACGACGACCGCTCCCGAAAGTGCTGTGGATCGGGTGCAGACCACGAAAGCGTCGCAATTTTGGTATGGATATTATAACATCCAGCCGCCTGCCTGCCCTCATCCTAAAAAAAGAGCAACCCAACTTAAAAGCAGTCAAGCGGCGAGAAGAAAGGTCATAGCCATGCAAGAATCTGCGAGCCAAATTCCCGTCACGGTGCTCACAGGCTATCTCGGAGCCGGCAAGACGACGCTTCTTAACCGCATTCTCACCGAAAACCATGGCGCTCGTTATGCGGTTATCGTCAACGAGTTCGGCGAAGTCGGCATCGACAACGATCTCGTGGTCGATGCCGACGAGGAAGTCTTCGAGATGAACAACGGCTGCATCTGTTGCACCGTACGCGGTGATCTCATCCGCATTCTCTCAGGTCTTATGAAGCGCAAGGACAAGTTCGATGCCATCCTGATCGAGACGACAGGTCTCGCCGATCCGGGTCCCGTCGCGCAGACCTTCTTTGTCGACGAGGATGTGCGGGCCAAGACAAAGCTCGATGCGATTGTCACCGTTGCGGATGCCAAAAACCTTCTGCAGAGGCTCGACGATAGTCACGAGGCCGAGGAGCAAATTGCCTTCGCAGACATCGTTCTGCTTAATAAGACCGACTTGGTCTCGACTGACGAGCTTGCGATCGTCGAGAAGAGAATCCGCGCGATCAACCCTTACGCTAAACTCCACAAGACTGAGCGTAGTCGGATCCCCGTTGAGTACATATTGGGCCGCAACGCCTTCGATCTCGATCGCATTCTCGCCGTCGAACCCGATTTCCTTAATGAGGAACATGCCCACGAGCACGACAGCTCCGTTGCATCTGTCTCTTTGAGGACGGAGAAGCCGCTCGATCCACAGAGATTCTTCTCCTGGATGCAGGGTGTGATCGCTGAGAAAGGCATCGATATCCTGCGCATGAAGGGCATTTTGGACTTAAATGACGACGAGAAGCGCTATGTAATCCAGGGCGTGCACATGCTGGTCGAGGGCGATCACCAGCGGCCGTGGAACATCGGCGAGAAGCGCGAAAGCCGGTTGGTCTTCATCGGCCGCAAGCTGGACAGCGACGAGCTTCGGCGCGGGTTTGAGGCCTGCATCACCTCATGAAGCTTGCGGAAGGCTCACAAGGCCGCAGCCGCCCTTTCGGTGTTGCGGAGCATCAGTCCGGCGCGCCGGTGACGGGCCTTGTCTTCGGATCCGAGGCGGCCATGTTTGCGCACGGCGACGGAGCTGTGCGTTTCTGGAAGCCATTTGAGGAGAAGCCGTATGTCATCGAGGTCCACAGAGGTGCCATTCTGACGGCGGTGGCCGACGGAACGGGCAACAGTTTCATTACTGGCGGCGATGACGGGCTCGTCGCACATACCCGCAGCGACGGTACGAAAACCGAGATCTCCGCGGCTCGCAAGCGTTGGATCGATCATGTAGCCTTCGCCAACTGGGGCGCGATCGCGTTGTCCTCTGGCAAGATAGTCGAGGTTGCGAGGCCGCGTCGTACAGATAGGCATCACATGGAATTGCCTTCGAGTTGCGGAGGGCTGGCATTTGCCCCGAAAGGCGAGCGTCTCGCCGCTGCCCACTACGGTGGCGCCACGATTGCGTCGCTTGCGCACCCGTCGAGCACGCCAGACAAGCTCGTGTGGAAGGGCTCGCATCTTGCGATTACCTGGAGTCCGGATGCTCGCTTTCTCGTTACTGCGATGCAGGAGAACTCGCTGCATATCTGGCGGCTTGCCGACAAGCGCGATTTGCACATGCGCGGCTACACCGCAAAGCCCCTCGGTCTGGCTTGGGCCCCGAAACGCGCCGTGCTCGCCACTACAGGTTACTTCGGAACGCTTCTTTGGTCGTTCGACGGGAGAGACGGACCCCAGGGTCGCATGGCCGAGGAGGTGGGGCGGCGACCTGATGTTGCAACGGCGGTTGCTTGGCATCCGCACTCACCGGTTCTTGCGATTGGCTACAGGGATGGCGTGATCCTCCTTGCCGAACCTGAGCGGTTTGCAGGAACAATCTTTCTACTTCGCGACGACGGCGACGAGATCACCCATCTCAGTTGGAGTCCTTCCGGTCAGCATCTTGCCTATGGCTCGGCGAGCGGTGCGGCCGGTGTCGTCGATTGCGCTGAGATGAGAAAGGGGGGGGCGATGACTCTCAATCCTTTTGCGCCGCGACCGCGAGCCGGCATGGAGGACCCGCAGACCCGTATCATGGGTTGGATACGGCTATCGGCTCCGGTCAACGAGAGTGATGTTATTTCTGTAACAGAGGTCGCCTGCAAAGAGAAGGGATGCCCACCTCGCGAAACCGTCATGGTGGTCATTCCCAAACGAGGCCCTAGGCTCAAGCTAAACATCGAGAAAGCGATGTCGGAGGTGACCGAGCGCGATGTCTTATGGGCTCTCCGCTTCGCCGAGGTGATCAATCGATGAAGGCGAGGAAGATGTCTATAGTCTTCAAGAAATCGCGGGGCCTGCTTGCCGCAATTTTCGCCGCTCTGATCTGTTGCGTATGTAGCTTCGCCTATGCGGGGCAGGCGGAGGTTTTCGCGCACTCTGCCGTCGAGGTCAAACAAGAGCCGGAGCCGAAAGAAGGAACCCGAGTAGTATCGCTCCGATCGCAATTCTGGGGATGGATCGTCGCGACACAGGCTCGCCTCAACCGCGAGCTCATCGCAGCGACAAGAGCTGTGAGGGGAGACAGCCCCCTTGATGCCGCGCTACTTGTCGTCGCGATTGCCTTCGGCTACGGCGTCTTGCACGCGGCCGGACCAGGACACGGCAAGGCGGTCATCTCCTCCTATGTTCTTGCCAACGAACAGACGGTGCGCCGTGGGATTGCCCTCTCCTTTCTCGCGGCACTGTTTCAGGCCTGCTCTGCAATCCTCTTTGTCGGTGCGCTGCTGTTGATCATGCGACAGACAGGTTTAACTATGCGACTTGTCGAGACGCAGCTCGAAACTCTGAGCTGGATCCTCATTGCCCTGGTCGGGATCTGGATGCTTGTGCGCCAAGCGGCGGCCTCGGGGAAATCTGCGCGATCCCGCACATGGATCTCCGCAGAGCGCGTGCGGCCTTCGCCATCGCACACCCACACCCATGGGGCCGACTGTGGTTGCGGTCATGCGCACATCCCGGCGCCTCAAGCTTTGGGAGGCCCCTGGTCCTGGAAAAACGCCGTTCCCATCGCGCTCGCCGTGGGTATGAGACCATGCACAGGTGCCATCCTGCTCCTGACGTTTACTGCGGGTCAGGGTCTCATTTGGGTGGGTGTGGTCGGAAGTTTTGCAATGGCGCTCGGGACTGCGATTACGGTTTCCGTTCTCGCGGCCTTTGCAGTCTCCTCCCGATACTGGGCAATGCGCTTATTGGGACCGGATAACATCTGGAGCCAGCGGCTTGGCTATGCCATGGGTCACCTCGCGGCACTCTTGGTCATCCTGTTGGGAGTCGTCGGCGCGGTCGGCTCGTTCAGCACGCCTCGCCCATTCGGGGTCTGAGTACCGCAGAGGGGCAATGATGCGCCAACCCGTTCGCTACCTCAGGAGTATAATTGTAGCTTCGACCTTCTTTCAAATGTGCGCGTCAGCACTTGCTCATCCCCACGTCTGGATCACGTCTTCAACAACCGTTCTCTACGACAACGGTCGGATTGCGGGCTTTCGCCACAGGTGGATCTTCGACGACATGTACACGGCCATGGCCACTGCCGGCCTCGATGCAAATGGGGACGGAATCTACACGAGGGCGGAACTTGAGGACCTCGCCCAGACGAACATCGATGGGCTCAGTGAGTTCGCCTATTTTACGTTTGCGAAGCTCGGAGATCGGCAGTTGCCGTTAGCCGCGCCGCGCGACTACTGGCTTGAGTATGAGCACGAAAAGCTCTCGTTGCATTTTACTCTCCCGCTTAAGCAGCCCGTGCTTGCTGAGGCGGAGGGTTTCTCGTTCACGGTTGTTGACGAGAGCTTTTACATCGCTTTCGAGCTCGATAAGGAGGCTCCGATCGTACTTGGTGGAGAGTCACCTTCAGGCTGTGTCGTTAACGTGACTGTTCCTGAGCAGGATCTTGCGGAGTTGCAACAACTCAACGCTGCGTTCGCTGGCGCCATGACTGCCGGCGATGCAAACATTGGAGTCGGTGCGAGTTACGCTCAGACCATATTTATCAGCTGCCCGAGAAGATGAGGCGCTTCCCACGCAAGCCGGAGCGGGAAGCGGTCATTTTGAGCCAGCTGAGATCGGTAAGCCGCCCGCCCTAGCGAACGGAAGGATCGGCGTAACAGGTGCGCATGACCTCGCAGCGGTGTGAACCGGCGAAGTGCATGCTGTCGCCCTTCGCCGAAGAGATGAAATTACAGATTTCTTCGATGCCATCCGAAGTAAGCCATCCTTGCCGCCGCCCGCGCTGAACCGCAAAGCAATCGGCCGTCTCCTCGTCCGGCCCCCGGAACTGGTGACCGCATTCGTGCGAGAATATCCAGAGTTTCACGGGCGTCGACACACGCGAAAGGAGACGCATATTGAGAACGATGAAGCCAGGATAGGCAGCGCCATAGTCGTCGAGCTTGTCATTGATCACGGTCGGACGCTTGCCACAAATCATTGTTTGGCCATCGAGCACGAGCTCGCCTGCTCGAAGGATCTGGGTCTCGCCCCCAACATGAGTCGCATATTCTTCAGGAGTGGGGGGCGCCTGTGTCAGTGAGGGAGATGACACAAGCAAAGACACAATGCAGGTCAGAACTACTAACGCAGCAAAGGCAGCGTACATTTTTCGTGAGATAAGGATGGTCGTGGAAACTCGTGTCATGCCTCCGCACTCGCCACTCTATGGTTGACGGGACATGTCGATATCGGGAGACAGGCGGTAGAGACTTGGAGTGGGGAGCGGCGGAGGCCTCGATGCGGCTGCCAGGGCTCCCAGCATGCAGCTCGCTGCCAAGAGCCAGCTTCCCAGAATTTTTCCGGGAATGACAAGACGCTGCTCGCCGGCTGTAGCGCCAAGCGTGGCAGCGATCAGAACGATGGCTAGCGCACCGATATCGGCTGAAGCCGCAAACCATGCCGTCGATATGTCGCCAACACCCGACAGCGTGATGATCGCTCCGAGAGCAACGCCGGCTGGAATTGCAGCCAATGGTACATACCAGCGAGTAACTCGCGCCGGCATCAGAAGCGAAATGCCGGCCAGCGCGCCGAGCAGCGCCTCTACGACAGGGAAGCGAACCACAAAGGATAAGAGATCCGAATGAGCGTATAGAAATGCGTCCGTCTCGTGTGAAGCAGCACCAAGCGCGATCGCAAGGGCAATGAGGCTCAAGGCTCTCTGGCCTGCGCTCATCTGAGCGAGCGCCAGCCCAAACGCGACGAGGGGAAGTAGTGTGCCGTATCGCAATGCGGGATAGACGAGGCCTTGAGGGATGGAGCTCGCGAGTTCGGGCGGCACTGTGACGACGAGGACAAGGGCCGCCACTGCGAGAACAGCTACAAAGGCAACATCGATGCTAATGCACGCGATCAACCGCGACATGCTAACCTGCCGCAAAGTACACACCGGCCACAGCAATTAGGACGCCGGCTGCACGGCTGACGTTCCCCTTCCACAGGCGGCCGAGCGTCAATCCAACGCCAATGCCGGCCAAGTGAATGAGGCCGGTGGCGACAACGAATCCGCTCGCATAGGCAGTGGGATCGACGGCGTTCGGCAACTCGACGCCGTGCGCGTAGCCATGAAAGATGGCGAACGTCGCAATAAGCAGAAGCGCGATCCATTCGGGCGCGTTCCACGCCAACGCAATGGCAACTCCGAGCGCGACGACCGAGAGCGCGATTCCAAGTTCGACGTGGGGCAATACGAATCCGCTCATGCCGAGGATGCCTCCTGCCGCCATGATGAGCGGAAAGGTGACTGGCAACGTCCACACGTTGCGACCGCCCATCTGCGCGCCCCAGATGCCGACGGCAAGCATGGCGAGAAGGTGATCCAGTCCAAATACGGGATGCATGAACCCGCTTTGAAACCCGCCAAGATCCTCTCCCTCGAGGTGCGCAAATGCGGGCTGCGGGAGAAGTAATAGTAGGCCGGTGAAGGCGAGCAGGACATTGTGGTTGACCTTTCGCATAGGCGAAGGGTGCGTTTTTTGGGCGATCATCGAGCACTCGTTGAATTCGATGTGATGAAGGATGCCGCAGCAGACTCTCACGCTGTGAAGCCTGCTGCGGCTTTTGCCGCCGCACCCTGCGGGATGGGGCGCTGCGACAACTCAAGCGCCGACCATCGCACCCGCAAGGAGGCGAACGTTGTGGCGCATCATGTCGAGGTAGGTTCCGGCTGGGCCACCGTCATTGGATAGCGCGTCCGAATAGAGCGTACCGCCGAGCTTGACGCCGGCGTCATTGCCGATCTGCTTGATGAGGCGCGTGTCGGTGATGTTCTCGACGAAGAGGGCTTTCACCCTCTGCTGTTTGATCTGGTCGATGAGCCTGGCCACATCTTTGGCCGAGGCTTCGCTCTCAGTCGAGATACCGGTTGGCGCCATGAACTCAATTCCGTAAGCGTCTGCGAAGTAGCCGAACGCATCGTGAGACGTGATGACCTTTCGGGCTTTCGCAGGCATGAGGATGAAACGGGCCTTGATTTCGTTATGCAGCTTTTCGAGCTCGGCCGTATAGATCTCGGCGTTCTTTGTATAGCTCGGGCAGCCGGGCGTATCAGCCATGCACAAGCCGTCCTTGACGTTCGCCACATAGACAATGGCGTTCTTCACGCTCTGCCAAGCATGGGGATCAAGCTCGCCGTGGTCGTGGCCCCTGGTCTTTGTGTCGTGGCTATCCGTTTTGCCTTCCTCGTCGTAATTTTCCTGATCCGTCTTCAACGCGCCAATGCCCTTGGTCGCGACGACGATCGGTCCCTTGAATCCGGAGGATTTCGTTAGGCGCTCCATCCAGCCCTCGAATCCGAGTCCATTCTCGAACACGACTTTGGCCTTGGCGATGTCGGCAGCGTCCGCCGGCGTCGGCTCATAAACATGGGCGTCGCCTTCAGGGCCGACGATGGTCCGCACCGCGACCCGGTCGCCTCCAACCTTGGCAACGAAATCGCCGAGGATCGAGAACGTGGCAACGACCGGGATTTTCTCGTCCGCCTCAGCGGCCGAGCCCCAAATCAAAGCCAACCCGGCGAGGGCAAGGCTCGCGGTCTTGGACCAGGACATGAAAAGAACTCCTCATTTCAAGCTAACCTGCGCGATGCCGTTGCGGCAGCACGTTCCACAGGACCCCGCTGACGGGACCGAGAAGAAGGGAAAAGATGTAGAGGGCGCCGGCGGAAAGAATGATGGCAGGTCCCGAGGCAACCGAGAGGTGGTAGGAGACGAGCAGGCCGGTGATTGAGGCGCAAAGACCGGTGGCGATAGCGATGCTAAGCATCCCCTCGAGGCTCCTCGCCCAGAAGCGAGCGCTTGCGGCAGGCAGCATCATCATGCCGACCGCGAGGAGTGTGCCGAGCGCCTGGAACCCCGCGACGAGGTTCAAAACAACGAGCACGAGAAAAACGAGGTGAACGGGGCCGCCGCTGCGGCTTACCACGCTCAGAAACGACGGATCAACGCACTCGGCGACGAGGGGCCGGAGGGCGACCGCAAGCGTAAGGAGTGTGATCGTCGCGGCGATGCCAAGAAATAGAAGAGCGTTGTCGTCGAGAGCGAGCACCGTGCCGAAAAGCACATGCATCAGGTCGACGCTCGATCCTTTGGCGCTTACGATCATGACGCCGAGAGCCAGAGAGATGAGGTAGAAGGCCGCGAGACTTGCGTCTTCCTTGAGGCGGGTCGTGCGCGCGACAATGCCGGCCGAGAGCGCAACTACGAGGCCCGCAACCATGCCGCCAAGCGTCATTGGGATGATTTTCAACCCATTGAGAAGGAAACCAATGGCCGCGCCCGGCAGGATGGCATGGGCCATGGCATCCCCGACAAGACTCATGCGCCGCAACATGAGAAAAACGCCGACCGGCGCGGCACCGAATGCCAAGGCGACGCAACCCGCGAGCGCACGGCGCATGAAGGCATAGTCGAGAAACGGCGCGATCAGAAGATCCAAGAGGGTCATGCGGCGCTCCTGTTGCACCAAGGGGCCGCCTCGTCCCAGGCCTCCGACATGGCGCGCGCTTTGAGCAGATTACCGGGGGTGACGACGTCCTGAGCTTTGCCCCAGGCGATAAGCTCGCGTGCGAGCATGAGCGCCTCTGGAAAGCGCTCCTTCACGAGATTGAGGTCGTGCATCACGACAAGGACGGTACGCGTTTCGGTGTGCCAGCGCTCGATGAGCCCCATGAGGTCGGCTGCTGTCTTGGCGTCGATGGCCGTGAACGGTTCATCGAGAAGAATGAGCGGGCTGTCCTGGACGAGCACGCGGGCGAACAGCACACGTTGAAGCTGGCCTCCGGAGAGGACATCGATGGTGCGTTCCTCGAAACCTGTGAGTCCCACGGCGGCAATGGCGCGCTCGACGAGAGTACGGCCTTTGCCGTCTATTGCACGCCAGGCGCCCAGCCGGGACCAGAGACCTAAGCTCACGAAATCGAAGACGTTGATGGGGAAAGTGCGGTCGATATCGGCCTGCTGAGGAAGGTAGGCGATCCGATTACGCGCGAGCTCGGTGAGTTGCACGGTGCCTTCGAGCGGCTTCAAGGATCCGACGATTCCCTTGATGAGGGTGCTCTTGCCGCTGCCATTGGGCCCAATCACGGCCGTAAGCGAGCCGCGCCGGATGCCGCCGCTCAGGTGATGCACGGCCGGATGTCCGTCATAGCCGAGCGTCATGTTATGGAACTCGACGGCAGCGTCTTGAGTCATGCTGAGCCTTTGAGGAGCCTACGCCGACATCGCAAGGGTGATTAGGAGCCACAGGAGCCCACAGAGACCGAGTGCTACCGTGAGCCGCAGCAAAAGACCGGAGAAGATCATGCGCTCGCGCTCTCCAATCTTCTTTCGGCCTCTTGAAACCAAGCGACAACGCGCAGTCGGTGGGATTCTCCCCACATTTCGACGAAGCGTCGCGTCTTGTGATGATCTACCGCTGTGAGTTCTGCGAGGCGCTCGCGCACATAGGGAAGCGTCAGCTTGATCCTGCAGGCCACCTCAATGCAGGTCCTCCAATCCTCAAATGATCTGAGGGATGCGAGTGCCATGGCTAGATCTTCCCGTTTCGAGGCACGTAGCCTTCGTCGCTAGGCCCGAGGGTGCCATCCTCGCCGAGTGGTTGGAAGAAACAGGTGCGCTTGACGGTGTGGCAGGCAGCTCCTGTCTGATCGACAAGCAAGAGCAGCGTGTCGCTATCGGAGTCGAGACGCCACTCGACGAGCCTTTGAGTGCGACCGGATGTGTCGCCCTTGCGCCAAAGCTGGCTCCTAGACCGCGACCAATAGTAAACACGCCCCGTCGCCAGCGTTTCTCTGAGAGACGCGTCGTTCATCCAGGCCATCATCAGCACCTCTCCGGTGTCGAACTGCTGGGCGATGGCCGGAACGAGACCGTGGCTATCGAAGGCAATCTCGCCGAAATCGAGATGGTTCGTGTTCACGAAAGCCTCCAGGAGCGTGCGTTTGCTGATGAGTGGGAGACGTGTCGGACTTTATGGCTGCGCGACAGATTGAGCAGGTCCCCCGTAGTTCGAGCGTCGTTGCACACAGGTCGAAGCCGGTATGGCGCGCCCATGTAGGCTAACCAGCCACCGCTGACGCACATCATGGGCCGCCACTTCGCGCAGCCGGTCGGTATCAACTCAGCGTGCTTGGCGCCCGAGCGCCGCTTGAGAGCTTTGTGCATAGACTGGGCTTCGTCGATCATCTAAACTCACGGGATGTTATAATATCCGATTTCTTCTTATATGGAAGAGGGGCTTTTATGATCAACAAGCTTGAAGCTCTTTGCAGTGGCAGCGCATCAAGAAGCTAAGTGCCTTCGCATTCCAGTGGATGAATGGGGATGTACCTGGGGCCATGGCGGAACTGCGCTGAAGGCTCAGGCGCCAAGCAATCGCAAGCGATCCGGGATTTCTGTGAGGTCTCATCGACGGACGAGACTTTGACTGTGATTTCAGGAATTCTTCGGCGTGCAATATAGCAAAAGCATCGCTCCGAACTCTCACGTCGTGTCGAGAGATCTGCACAGCAGCACCTGGCGTGCTCATCACCACAATTTTTCGTGTCCTCTTGGACAAGGACGCGGCCATGACGACGACTGAATTCGGCGCCTTTAGATGGATTTCCACATTGTTGAGAGGGGAGCGTCCATGGCGCCACTGCTTAAATCTGAAGACTGTTGCATACTTTTTGTCGACCCGGTACGTCGCAACGTTGAACGCATCGAGAGAGAAGAGGGCCATGACGCTCTCGTGAACCGCCATGTTTTGATCCAAGAGGCTGCAAAGGCACTCGATGTTCCGAAATTCTTCGCGATCTACGGGGAAGAACTCGACGAACGAGAGTGGATTGCGCAGCCATGTGACCGCACCAAGCGGCGTGTCTACGTCGTTGGCACCGCTGGATCTATGTGGTCCAGCAGTGGGCTAGGGGCAGCGCTAACCGAAGAGGGCAAGGCCTGCCTCGTGCTTTGCGGATTTTGGCTTGAAAGGGGTATCACCTTTGCAGCCCTCAACGCCCTCGCCGATGGCTTCGACGTCTTCGTGCTCATGGATGCTTGTCCAAGTTGCGAGCGTCACGCGCAATGTCCAGCGGTCGATCGCCTGCTGCAGGCGGGAGTGGTCCCGGTAACGACCACACAAATGGTCAGCGAATGGGCGGAAGCCGCGTCGGATGAAGTACGACGCTCGTCGTTGCGCGATCTTATAGCGTCAGCCTAGAGCAAACACCGAAGGCTCTCGAATACGGCAAGGCGCGAAGGTGAGAGCTTGAGCTCTTACTCTTCCGGGCCAGGTCCGCTCGCGGTCGTTCGTGACCTGCCTTCGCATTTTCTTGGCTCGCGCCGCGCCAACCCACGTCCAGTCGGCATTGTCCTTAGAGTGCGACAGCCCTTCGCCGTTCGATTGGCGTACCACGGACAGAGCCTATGCCCTGACGTTGCAACACTGTGGGACGGGAGGTTCAGCGCCTTTTCGAGCCGGTCGGCCTGTGCTGATTTTGCGCCGGTGGGGTTCTCTCTTGCCCACGTGTCCGAGAACGCCTCGTTCCATTCCGGGCCAGTATGATGGTCCTTGCTTTTGTTCGCTCAACCCGCATTCCGCCACTTGTCGTGCAAACTACGGCCGACAGCGTCCTTGCGAGAAAACCCTCGGGTTTTCGGTTTTTGTTCCCCGCCGGTCGAATGACCGGCTTCCTCGCGCCGCTCACACTTCAAAAAAACCTCAACCTTGGGTTCTCCGCTCCCGCTCCGACCAAGATGGTTCCTCAGACGCATGCCGGCCGCTGGGTCCGCACGCCGGCGGGAGATGGTCTCTCGCCGATAAAGCAGAAAGGACCAGTCACATGGCTACCATCGGATCTGTCACGAAGCGCGAAGATGGCCGCTTTGAGGGCGAACTCAGAACCCTTTCGATCCGCGCCGAGATCGCACTCTTACCGGTCTCGGACAAGTCGTCGCCGAACCAGCCCGACTATCGGGTGATGTCGCAAGGCATCGAGATCGGCGCCGGGTGGATCCGCAAGGGTCAAACCTCCGGCAAGGAGTACGTCGCGCTTTCGATTGCCGCTCCGGAGTTCGGGTCGAGGACGCTCTACGCGAACCTCGGCCGGGCGGCAGGCCAGGACGATGACAGCGTCTATGCGCTGATCTGGAACCCGCAAGAGTAAGAGCTCAAGCTCTCACCTTCGCCCTCGTGCCTCCGGGCACGAGGGTTTTTCTTTGATTCATGATAAAAATAGTAAACTTAAGACGGCGGGCTACGTAGCAGTATAATGATCGTGTTGCGCGGGGAGCGATCGAGATCGGAACTCTGGTCCGATCGCTAATCAACAGATCCTTCAACCAATGGGCCGAGACATCCTTCTCTCGGCAGGGGGAAAGGTATGTCTGCGCAGCCACCCGCAAGAACACTGCCTTTGAAGGCTCGGTCCGCCGTCGGTCCGCCCTGGCCGCCGACACTGAGCCAGTATGACTATATCAGGACGCTACCCAAGGTCGGATGGGCTTGGGAGTTCCTGCGTCGCAATCCCGACTACCAACGCGACTGCCGATTGAATGCCGGACGATGCGGGAAAAGTTGCCAGCACCGGACGGGAATTGTGTTGTGCAGATTGCGCCGCCGCTGCCGCAGAGCCGAAACCTGGGGCCTTTGCTTTTTTCGTCGATCCCCATGAGCCCGCGCCTTCCGCAAATGTTTTTTGGTCACCCGACGTTCTGCCTCTGACGCTGTCAGGCAAGGCAGCTCGGGCGCCCAATAGCGATCTTTGCCTGGAAGACCTACCCGGCGTTCGCCAGCTCATGATCGATGCCAGAGGTATACAACACCTTAAGTTCACGTCTGATCGGCGATCACTCTCGGTCATTCTCGATGGAGCGGCCGTGGCCGTTGCTCCCGCACGCGTCGTCTTCCATATTGACGGTATCGAGCGTCTTGAGCGCGCCCGTGAAGGCTTCGCGGCTCTGAGCGAGATCCTCCAGCAAGGCATGGAACATTCCGGAGACGGGCAATGGACGGCCACGAATCTCGCGTTGCGCGATGCCCTAATCGCGCTCGATGGCCGTCGGGCCCATGCAACCTATCGCGATATCGCGACGGTAATTTTCGGCGCCGAACGAACCGGAGAGGCGTGGCGAAGTGCGAGCACCGCGCTGAAGGATCGCATTCGCCGTGCGCTGAAGCGTGGCCTGGAGTTGGTCGCGGGAGGTTATCGCGAACTTCTCTGAGAGGGTGGCGGATGAGATCACCCGCACTTCGACACTCCTCGTTATGATCAATCCCACTCATTCTTCATGCCTTCCGGTTCAATGGAGTGCACGCATGGCGGAGGAGCTGATGTCCCCATTCCTTGATGTCCAAGAAGCGGCGGCCTATCTGCGTTTGAAAAAGCGCACACTCGACAACATGCGCTGGCAGGGCATCGGTCCGCGCTTCCGCAAGCATGGCGGCCGTGTCCTCTATCACCGTGACGACCTCAAAAACTGGTCTGAAAGCGTGAAGCGGCGCTCGACGTCCGGGCTCGTCGATTGAGCACGAGGATCAGCGCTCTGGCGGCGCTGGGGGTCGCTCTCGCTGCCGCATCGTTTGCTCCCAAGCGTCCAGTGCTGGTGTGGAACACATCTGATAGCGTGCCGATCGGCCTCTATCTCGTTGTCTCCACGCCGGTTCGCGTCGGAGACTTCGTCGTGCTACACCTCTCCGGCACAATGCGGAGGCTTGCCTACCGGCGTCGATATATTGCTCCAAACACGCCTCTGCTGAAGCGCGTGGCGGCAATGACGAGCGATCGCGTCTGCCGACGAGGAAGCGTCGTCCACATTGTCGGACGGCGTTCCATCATCGCCTTGCGATTCGATAGGGCAGGGCGTCGCCTGCCGGTGTGGCTGGGCTGCCAACAATTGCACAATGGCCAGCTACTCGTTCTTGGCACGCAGGCTGGGAGCTTCGACAGTCGCTATTTCGGTCCCATCAACCGCGACCAAGTAGTGGGTGCCGCAATTCCCATATTCGTCGTCCAACCATGAGCGTTCCAATCCCTAAGGGACCCCTCAGATCCGAAGGAACCAAAGACTTTGCGATCCCAAACCTACCGAGGTTGGCTCATCGTATTTTCGTTGATTGCTTTGGAACGTTTCCAAACTTTTGGGCAGAGGTCCAAGCTTCGCGTCCGCGGCGTCTGAGACAACAATGTCGGAGCTGACCAGACGGGCGATGGGGGATCAAAGACATCCCCTTTCATGTGCGCGATGCCGACAACACCATTTCCGTACGATGACGGCTTCCATTGCAAGCAGGCGATCTATTGCACCGTTCTCCCTTCGACGATCGGAACCGACGCTTGGCCCGCGCGAGCTGAAGAGCCGCTAGCATTCCGTACAAGCGGCTCTAGCGACTTATTGTTGCGTGGCGCTCGAGCCACAAGGGAAGACAGTAAGAGGTCCGGCAACGCAGAAGGAGTTTGAGCTTGCCCTGAACGTCTATTATGAGTTCGGATGATATAACATCCGACGTTTGTGTCGCGTGAGGCGCGATGCAAATTCGAATTTTGACCAGCGTGCCCTCTCTGTGAAGGCTGGATCGGGGTGGCGGCGCGATTCCGCCATTTGAGAGGTATGGGATGCTCGAGGCATTGGAAGTTTCCAAAGTTTTTGGAGGCAATCGCGCGCTCAACGCCGTTAGCCTGCGCGTTGAGCCCGGTGAGATCTATTGCCTGCTTGGTGCGAACGGGGCCGGCAAGACGACGCTCGTCAACCTGTTCCTTGATTTCCTAGAGCCCACGTCGGGCGAGGTCCGGATCAACGGCCGATCGGTTGCCGAGCTGCCGATCGAGTGCAAGCGCGATGTCGCCTACATCCCCGAAACCGTCATGCTCTACGGCGTGCTGTCGGGTTATGAGAACCTCAAATATTTCGCATCGCTGGCGACCGGCGAACGCTACTCGCGCGAAGCCCTAATCAAACTGCTCAAGGAAGCGGGCCTCGATCCCGCCGCCGCCGATCGTCGGGTCTCGACCTATTCCAAGGGCATGCGGCAGAAGGTCGGCATCGCCATCGCGCTCGCCAAGAACGCGAAGGCCCTGCTGCTCGATGAACCCACCTCGGGACTCGATCCGAGCGCGGCCAACGAGTTCTCGCGATTGATGCAGCAGGCGAGCGAGCGCGGCGTCGCCGTGCTAACAACCACGCACGACCTGTTCCATGCCAAGCAGACCGGCACCCGCATCGGTATCATGAAGCAGGGGCGCCTGGTTGAAAGCCTGAGCAGCGAGGACATCTCGCACAGCGATCTCGAAGCGCTCTACCTACGGCACATGAGCGCATGAGGGGGATCGTTCTGATTGCCGCGCGGGACTTTCGTGAGTTCGTGCGCGATGGCCGCCTGCTGTGGACGGGCAGCCTGATCGTGGTGCTGCTGCTCACGGCGCTCGCGGTGGGCTGGCAACGCCAGGCCGCGCTGCAGGCCGAGCGCGTGACCGCCCAGGCGCTCGACTATGACGATTGGCTCGCCCAGCCCGCGAGGCATCCGCACGATGCGGCGCATCAAGGCATGCACGTCTTCAAGCCCGAGCCGCCGCTTTCGATCATCGATCCCGGGATCGGGCCGTATGTCGGATCGACGATGTGGTTGCAGACGCATCGGCAGAGCGAGACGAAGTTCACGCCAGCGCAAGATGCCACCGGGCTGCAGCGGTTCGGCACGCTTTCGGGTGCATGGGTTTTGCAGGTCCTGGGGCCTCTGCTCGTAGTCATCTTGGGCTTCAACGCATTCGCCGGCGAGCGCGAACAGGGAACGCTCCGCCAAGTGATGAGCCTAGGCGTCTCGGCGCGGTCGCTGCTCGCCGGCAAGGCGCTGGCGCTTGGCTCGTCGCTTGCGATCCTGCTGCTGCCGGCCGTTGTGATCGGCGCCGCCGCCGCGCTCCTCCAGTCCGATCCCTCGCGACTGGTCGACACGATCGCGCGTCTGGCGAGCCTCGCTCTCGGCTATGCGGTCTATATCGGCATCTGGATATTCGTCGTGTTGGCGGTCTCGGCGCGAATCCGCACCTCACGCATGGCGCTGATTGCTCTCCTCGGCTTTTGGATCGCCAGCGCGGTACTACTACCCCGCGCGATTTCCGATCTTTCGGACGTGTCATT
The DNA here is from genome assembly GCA_965279065.1 of Hyphomicrobiaceae bacterium. Taxonomy (GTDB): domain Bacteria; phylum Pseudomonadota; class Alphaproteobacteria; order Rhizobiales; family Hyphomicrobiaceae; genus JAKAXS01. The sequence continues at coordinate 2,239,424 of OZ257134.1, read as the reverse complement.
CCCGTCGCCATCGCGAACTGAGTTCAACCGGGCGCTGGATGACGACCTCTACAAAACACAAGCCCGCGTGTGGCGCGAGGAGTTCGGTGTCGACAGCGCCTGGAGTCCGGACCTCCCGCTTAGCAAATGGGGTATTGCGCTCGTGAAAAACGATCATGCGGGCTATGCCGTTTTCGATCGACACTACGGGGCGCTCTGGGATAATTTCGAGCGCCAGCGCACCGCGCAGGAACTGTCGGGTTTCGTCGCGCCGACACTGGCCCTGCGGTCGTTCTCCATGGCGATGGCCGGCACCGATTTCGCCCAGCATAGGGATTTCGCCACCACAGCCGAACGGCATCGCCGCGTGATTCAGGACCTGGTGAGCGCGGATCTCGTCGAACACTCGGATCCGATCGGCAACCAGCATTTCACTTACAAGGCCGACAAGAGTTTCTGGGCCAAGATACCTAGGTTCGACTATCGAACGCCTACGGTGGGATTTGCCTGGCGAGCAGCCTGGCTCAGCGCCGTAGTGCTGCTCGTGACGCTCCTGCTCTCCGCCGCTGCTGCTCTCGCCTTGACGCCGCGCAGGCCGCTCTGATCATGGCTGCTTCCCAAAAATCCTCCCTCGCGCTGATCATGCGGCACGAACTGCGCGTGATGATCGCTGACCGGACGTTGCCGGCAATCGCCGCGCTGTTCACTGTTCTCCTGCTCTACGGCTTCTTCACCGGCCTTCACGGAACGCGGCAGCGCGAAGAGGTGGCGAAGTCGCTCGTTGCGACCCAGGCCAAAACGAACGCAGACAACATCGCTCTATGGCGCAAGGTGATGGCGCACCAGCAACAGCCCGAGCGATTCGCAAACCCGGTCGATCCCTCCATGATCGGCGGCAGCATGGGCGCTCAATATGCAATCCTTCCAACACTGGCGCTGTCCCCCGTAGCGGCCGGGCAATCGGATATGCTCGCCGACTATTATCAAGTGACGTTCGGGAGTCGCGCGGAATTCATGGAAGCGGGTGAGATCGAAAGCCCGTGGAAGCTCTTGAGCGGCCAGTTCGATCTTGCCTTCGTGCTGATTTACATGTTCCCGCTGTTCATCTTTGCGATCAGCTTCAACATGCTGTCGGTCGAACGCGACCAGGGCACTCTCCGGATGCTTCTCTCGCAGCCACTGACGTTGCCGCGTTTGGTGCTGGCGAAAACTCTAGTGCGCGCTGGCGTCATCATCGGCTTGGCAGTGCTCGTACCGGCGCTCGCCCTGCTCATCACGCGCCACGCGGTTCTGGACGGTGCGGCGCTAAGCGTCTTCGCGCTCTGGATGGCGCTGGTGATCGTTTATGGACTGTTCTGGTTCGCGCTGAGCGCGCTCATCAACTCGCTCGGGCGGGCATCGGCAACCAATGCGCTGCTGCTGATCGGTACCTGGGTTCTCCTCGTCCTGGTGGTGCCAGTGGTCTTGAACCTCGCCGTATCCAGAGTTCATCCGGCGCCATCGCGGACCGACCTCGCCACCCAGACCCGACTCGTCACCATCGACGGGCTCAACCGCTACGAAAATCTGTTCAGCCAGGAGTACGTCGATCGGCCCGAAGCGCTCTTGCCCGAGAACGGTCGTCTGGAGGTGGCGCCGCGTATGCGCGCCTTCTACCTGATGGAGGAATTCGTCGACCAGCGGCTCAACGAGGTGCTGTCGCGGTTTGATCGCCAGCTTGCTGCGCAGCAGGCGCTCGTCGACAGCTTCGGCTTCATCTCTCCGGCGATCATCGCCAACGAGGGGATGGCCTCGCTCGCCGGCAACGGAACGCGGCGCTACGAACGCTTCAAGCAGCAGGTCATCGGCTACCATGAAGACTGGAGAGGTTATTTCGTGCCGCGCGTCCGGAACGGGGTCGCCATCGTTGAGGCTGATTTTGCGCGTTTCCCGCGCTGGTCGTGGCAGGAAGAAAACGCCGCCACCGTGCGGGCCGATGCAATGATCAAGATTGCGCAGCTTCTGGCGGTCGCCGCTGTCATGGGCCTGCTTACGGCATGGCGGTTCAGCCGTAGGCAGTCGGTGTAGGGATCGCGGTTCGCTGCTTGATCGCCAACCATTCCGAGAAGCCCTCTCGTCTTTACGGATGTTATAACATCCGATATGACTAGGGTTTGCTAAAGAGGCGTTTGGGGGAGTTTACGTACATGTATCGGGGTATGGCGTGGTCGGTCGCATGCGCGACGGTCGCCGGGGTTTTGGCGGCAGCGGTCGCGGATGGTGCGCTTGCGCAGTCGAATGGCGAGACCGTGGAGCTGCCGCCATTGGTCGTAGAGCAGAGCGCCGTTCCGGCAAAGCCGAAGGCTACAAAGAAGAAGATTGCGACAAAGGCGAAGCAGACACCGAGCACTGCGGGGCAGGCGCCCGAGGCGCAGATTACGGGCTCGCCTCCAACACCGGGAGCAGCCAGCGCGGCCAGCCCCGCCTCAGCGGCTGCGAAGCTGCAAATACCCAACACCACGGGCAGCTTGCTCGGCCTTAAGCCCGAAGAGACGCCCGCCACCGTCAACATCGTCACGCAGAAGGACATGGAGGACAAGGGCCTACGCTCGGTCGTCGAGGCGCTGCGGACGGTGCCGGGCGTTGTCGCCGGCAACCCGCCCGGAATACCGGGTGTCACCTCCATGCGTGGGTTCTCGCAGGACGCGACGGGGTATTCCATCGACGGCATGCGCGTTGTCGATCCGTCGCTCGCGTCGCGCGACCTCGACAGTTTCAACTTCGACCGTATCGAGATCCTCAAAGGGCCCGCATCGGTCGTCTCGGGCACCGGCGCGCTGGCCGGCACGGTCAATCTCGTCACCCGGCAGGCGGTCCTCGGCAAGACCGAGCTCGAAGGCATGACGAGCTACGGCAGCTTCGGCACTGCGCGCGTCGGCGCCAGCGTCAATGCCCCGATCAGCCGCGACGTGGCCTTTCGCTCGACCATCAGCTATGAGCGCGGCGACGGCTACGTCGACGACACGGATTTCGAGAAGGTCGGGTTCACCAACAACCTGCTCGTGAAGCCGTCGGACGATCTGACGGTGACGGCCTCCGTCGACTACTTCCACGACGACTTCTCGACGCCGTATCAGGGCATTCCGCTCATTCCGCGCGCGGTCGCCAAGGATCCGACGGACCTCGTCTCGACGCCCGATGGCATGGTGATCGACAAGTCGTTGCGCAATAAGAACTACAACGTCGAAGACGGCACGATGACGTCGGATGCCGTGTGGCTGCGCACCAAGGCCGACTACAAGCTGACCAGCAACTGGTCGTTCAAGAACGAGCTGAGCTACTATACGGCCGACCGCGATTGGGCGAGCTCGGAGGTGTTTACCTACAATAGTGGCACGGGTCTGCTGGACCGCACGACGACGCTCATCACGCACGACCATCAGCTGTGGTCCGACCGTGCCTATTTCGGCTACGACGGCCCGCTCGCCGGTTTGCGCAACCGCTTCACCGCCGGCTATGAGTATACTAACACACAGTTCGGCTCCGTGCGCCGCTTCGGCTTCACGAGCTCGGTCGATCCCTACGCGCCCGAGCGTGGCACCTTCCCCGCGGATACGGCCGCTAATTTCACCGACGGCCGGCAGAACTTCGACTCTAGCGTCGAGACCTCGGCGGTCTTTGCGGAGAACGCGATCAACCTGACACCGGAGCTGCTGGTGCTCGGCGGGATCCGTTACGAGGAGATGGATCTCGACCGCGTAACCTACGATCTTGACGCTGGCACAACCACACCCTTCGGCAGGGATTTCGATGCGACGACTTGGCGGCTCGGCGCCACGTACGAGATCGTCAAAGGCACGACGCTCTACGGCCAATACACCGAGGCAGTGATCCCGGTCTCGAGCATGCTGTTGAGCAACGTCAACGACGGGAAATTCGACCTGTCGACGGGCGAGTCGTTCGAGGCCGGCGTGAAGTCGATCCTTCTCGGCGGCTCGCTGGTCACCACCGCCGCCATCTACCAGATCGATCAGGACAACATCCTGACGCGTGATCCTACTAACGCGTCTTTGACCATACAGGGTGGCAGCCAGCGCTCGCGCGGCATTGAGGTTGATGCATCGCTGGCGCTGACCGATCGCTGGAATGTCTACGCAGCGGGATCGCTCATCGATGCCGAGTACACCTCATTGAGCGAACCAGGCGCCAAACCAACGGACCCACCCATTGATCGCACGGGCAACCGGCCGATCAATGTGCCCGACTACACACTCTATCTGTCGACCGACTACCGTCTGGAGGACTTTCCGGCGACAATCGGTGCTTCGCTCTACTCCGTGAGCAACTTCTACACCGACAACGCCAACACGATCCTCGTCGGCGAGCGCGCGCTGCTCGACGCGTGGATCGCCTACGATGTCGGCGTTGGAACGATCCGTCTGCGCGGGCGTAACCTGACGGACGAGTTCTACGCCGACTGGTCCGGCTATAGCTCGACGCAGATTTATCTCGGCGCGCCGCGTAGTTTCGATATCACCTACAGCGCAAAATGGTGATGCGATGACAAGATCTGCTGCGCTCTATTGGACGGGTCTGGTATTTCTACGCCGGCATCGTCGTCGCCCCGTTCATGCTCATTCTCGCCTTGACCGGTGCAGTCTGCCTGTTCAATGACGGCGTGTTGAACTCGTTCAAGGGCGCATCGCGCGCTACAGACTCGATGCAGGCGGGTTCAGCCCTGACTCCATACTGAGCTCACGGCCCTCGGCCTGCCGATGATCGCCGTCAAGGCCACCCACATGCGCCCGGCGATTAACAGCGACTGCACATCTTCTCCTTCCAACCGTCGCCTGCTGAAGCGCAAGCTCATCGATACCGAGAACCACATCCACGGCTCGACGGTCGAGACTTCGAGGATAGGAGCGCCGCCGCTATTACCCATGATCGTTTGCGGGGAGGAACTGCAGTGTAGTCCGCGACGGGCCTCTCTGTTCTTGACTACACTTACCGCGCGCGCGGAAGCGCCCCTGACGGCGCCGTTCAACATGGTAGGTCCGACATTTGATGGCCTCACTCTCGAGGTGGAAGCGCTAATTCGAGCGCTTGGACGGCTCTGTTGCAAGATTGTTTGCTGGAGAGAGTGAGACGGCCACAGGTTTATGGGTGCGTGTGCCGATCTCGGAGTAACGCAAGGACCCCGCCTGGTGAGAAGCGTTTCGAGGCGTGAGAAATGTGATTGCAATGAGTTTGAATTCTCTCATCAACGACGATCGAAGCGTGACTCTCTGCCAAGACTGGAATAGGGCGTTTTGGCGGAAAGGACGTCCGATTTGTAGATCAAGATAAAGGAGTGACGTCTGCAGGGCGTCGAAGGCTGCAACGACGCGCCTGCTGGTGACGCCGGCTAAGCGGACGTGACGTCGCCGCTCGAAATTCGCGTGCGGGGCCAGCACGATGTTTGACGCCGTCTTGAACGTTGCGAGGTTCACGCCATCTCGACATGCGTTCAACGGTGCAAGCGAGGTTCCACATGACGCAAGACAAGTTCGCTCCGAGACTGGGACGCATTCGTGATACGCGCCAGGTCCGCGCAGAGCGCCACGCGGCGCTCGTCTTTCGTCAGGCTGGCAGGGAGGGCGCACGTGCGCTGCGGCAGAAAGGACACGTCGCGTCGGGCAGCTTGACGCGCGGCATGGGAACCGGCCTTCGCGCCGCAGCCGGCCTCATCGCCCCGGGGAGCCGCCGCGTCATCGTCAAGGCACGCTACACGCAGATCGTCGGCGGCGACCTCGGCGCGGCACGCGCGCACCTCAAGTACATCATGCGCGACAGGGTCACGCGGGATGGGAAAGCGGGACGGCTCTACGATGCCTCCAGCGCAGATGTCGATGGCGCCGCGTTCCTCGATCGCTCCGCCGGAGATCCGCATCAGTTCCGCCTCGTCGTCTCCGCCGACGAGGGGGCGCAACTCGCCGACCTGCAGCCGTTCATCCGTGATCTCCTCGGCCAGATGGAACGCGACCTTGATACCAGGCTCGACTGGATTGCGGTCGACCATTTCAACACCGGACACCCCCACACCCACGTCGTTATCCGCGGCCGTGACGACAAGGGCAGGGAGCTGGTGATGGCGCGGGACTACATCAGCCACGGCATTCGGGCGCGCGCCCAGTCCCTGATTACCCTCGAGCTCGGGCCGGAGAGCCAGCTCGAGCGCGTGCAAAAGCAGCTCAATGAGGTCAACCAGGAGCGGCTCACTCGGCTCGACTACGGGCTCAGGATGCGCGCCAGGGAGGGCATTGTGGTGGCGTCCTCTGGCGAGGAGCGGGATCCGGTCCAGCACACGCTGCGGATCGGACGCCTTAAGACCCTGGAGCGGCTTGGGCTAGCCGAGGAGAGGCGGCAAGGCGTGTGGGCGCTCGACGCCGGCATGGAGATCAAGCTCCGCCAGCTGGGCGCACGCGCCGACAAATTCAAAATGATGCAGCTTGCACTTCGAGAGGCCGGCATCGAACGTGCTGCCGCCAACATGGCGTTGTTTGAGCGTGGAGCGCGCAAAGGACCTCTGGTCGGCAAGGTCGTCGGCGTCGGTCTCGTCGACGAGATCAGCGATAACACCTGGGTCGTGGTCGATGCTGTCGACGGACGCGTCCACTATGCCGAGCTTGGCCGGCTGAAGCCCGCAGAGGTGCCCCGCCGCGACACCGTCGCGGCATTGGCAGGGGGCGCTGTCGAGGGCAAGCCGTCTCGGGTTGCCAAGCTGCAGGAGGTGTCGCCGGTTGATGTCGCGGGACAGCCCGCATACGACGGCCCAACCTGGCTCGATCAAGCCATCCTGTCCAAATGGCGTCCCGAGCCGGGCACTGGTGGTTTCGCGCAGGAAGTGCGTGAGGCCCTCGAGGCGCGGGGCCGATGGCTGGCCTCGCGCAATCTCGCAACGGTGTCGCCAACGGGCGACGTCGCCCCAGCACCGGACATGATGCGCGCCCTGCGCCGATCCGAAAACGAACGTCTGGTACAAGGCATCTCGCACACTCTCGGAGCGAGCTACGTTGCGGCCGAGGCGGGAGAGCGCGTCGTAGGGATCTACGATCGCGCCATCACGACGCCCACCGGCAGGATCGCTGTAATTCGGCGTGGAGATACATTTACTTTGGCGCCGTGGCGGCCGGCTCTCGAACCGTTTCGCGGGCAGGCCGTCACCGGCGTGATCGGCCCGAGCCGCGTGACGTGGACGCTTGATCGCGGCCGGGCGGTGCCGGGGCGAGCGTGAACATTTCCGCCGGAGACGGTACGCATAAGACCCTGGCTACGCATGGCGTCCGGATGTTGTGAAACATACGAATCCGTTCATCACTGCTCCAGTAAGGCAGCAATGATTCGAGCAGGCAAACCATGAAGGTGTTTGTGCTGGGCGCCGGAGCCTCCAAGAGCTACGCGCAATCGCCTGCGGGCGTCAGGATGCCTCTGGCGAAAGATTTCTTTCAGACGTTCGATCAGCTGAAAATCAGCGAAAATCCCTGGGTGCTTCAGGTCGGCCTGTTGGGGTATCTGCAGGAACATGGAGTGCACGATCCTCACCGCCACCTTCGTTCCGGTGTTGACATTGAAGCGCTGCACACCGAAATCGAAGGCAGCAGAGATGCGGCCATAGCGGCGGGCAAGCCCTTCGTTGACTACATGCACGAGAGCCGGGCTTACAATGAGCTGATCTTCCTATTCTGCTCCGTCATCAACGAAATTCAGAACGGGCCGATCTCGGATCCGTACCGGAAATTGGCAAGCCACATAAGCGCGGATGATGCCGTCATCACCTTCAATTGGGACACGCTCTTCGATCGGGCGCTAGCGGAAGAAACCGAATGGAGGCCCGACTGGGGATATGGAGTGGATCCCAGAGCCATATTCCGCGACGGATGGAAACAGCCGCTCGCCGGAAAACCTGAAACGGCGCCAAGGCTCGTCAAGCTGCACGGCTCGACGAATTGGATTACGGCCCACGCCGTGCTCGACGCCAAGGGCGCCACTGTGCTCACGCACGATCTGGATCCGGCCACGTTGCATGTCTTTGAATCGGCGACTGCCCCTTACGCCTGCTTCGCAGGACGCTACATGGCAGGCTATGAGCCGTTCTCGTACGGCTACTATCCGCCCAACTTCTTGGATGTTCCCGGCCGGCCGGCAGAAGAAGGAATGACGATCCTTCGAGTGCGGCCGAAGATGCCATGGCGCCCGGAAGGAAAATCAGAAGATGCTGGCCTGGTGACTATGCCGCTGATCATCGCGCCCGTCAGGCACAAGTCCTACGGCCTATTCGGTGGTCTCTTCCGCTCTTTATGGACGAAGGCCGAGGACCTATTGGCGCTAGCCGACCACATTATAGTCATCGGTTATTCCTTTCCGCAGACGGACACGCAGAGCGGAGAACTGTTCCAGAAGGCTTTCGTGCGCCGCAAAACGTTCCCGCAGGTGACGATCGTCGATCCCGCGCCCGAAGAGATAGCCAGACGCTTCCGGGATGACTTTGGGATTCCACAAACCAGGCTGGAAATTCTGAAGACCTACTTTTCGGACGCATTCGAGTTTGGGAAGCTGTGATTGGCTCGATCTTCCCGTGCTGCATCGCCGGCCTCCGGAAGGACGCCGGAATCGGGCGGCGCGCGGTTCGGCATCTGGGTGAACAGCCACAGCGGCAGCTCACGTCCCAAATGCCCGTCCGAGGTCAGCGGCGCAAACCAGTCTGGAACAAGAGGCGCCTCGGTTTGAACGACCCCAGCATCATTCAATGTTTTCGAGGCGTAATACTGTGAGAACACTCGGCTCAGCGTTCCGACGATCTCGAAACGTTGTGGCCGGTTTGGCCGCTCGCTCGGCTCAAACACGTAGTCTATGCCTTGCAGCTCACCGTCGGCAAACACTGCCTTCGGCGTGCTGCACACCCACTCCCCATACTGCATAAACATCCAAGCGATCTCCTGATCGAGCGGATCGGTCAACTCACGGTCGGCCGAGAACAGACCAGCGCGTAGGACGGTTAGCCTTGCCTCACCGTTCGCCTCGATCGAACTCGCCTTGGACGGATCGGCGAAAAGCCGCAGCTTCAGCGGGGGCTCAGTGCCGACGGTCCGATCGCCTAGGTGTCCGAATTCGTTGATTTGTGCGGCCCTGAACATATCGATCGTCTGCTTGCCGTCGCGCAGCTGCAAATCGCTTGGATCGATCAACGTCCATATGCTCCAGCGCGCCCAATAGAGTGCGATCTTGAGAGGACATCCCGTAAGGGATGAGTAATCCTGAAGCTTCTGAAGATAGCCATCCTGGCAGCGGAACCGCTGCCGGGAGGGATCCGCGTCATATACGTGTTTCACCTCAATAAGCCACTGAGTGCCGTCCTACCCGGAAATCCGGCGCAACGTACCCCCCTTGGGGATGAACGAGACCGCTATCCTCTGTCTTAAGGAGCGCGCATTCGCCCAGACTAACCAGCAGCGCCTCGAACATTTTCTGCGTGCGCTGCCCATGAAGCCATGCGTCGCTCCCGATTGCTGTCGTCAGAGACGCATGGACGGAGTCCGTGAAGGCATTGATCGACTTCGGATCGCGCAGCGAAAGTTTCTGCTCGCGTCCGAACCGAGCGAAGGCGTCCAGAACCTCAAAGGATAGTTTAGGGACCATCGAAGACCTTTCTGCTCAACAAGCTGACGAATGCAGCGACCTCCAGCCAGCAGATGCTAACATCAGAAGCGGTAACGCCGGCCCGATCTCGAAGGATAAAGCCGTTATATTCTCTGTTGCGGCGTCTGGTGATTGCGAAGAAACACGTTTAGCCGGGCAATCGATTTGCGCATGTCGAGATAAAGCCCTCGATCCTCGGCCGACCGTGGGGCGAGAAACCGCGTGATCTCAGAACGCCGCTTGCGCGCCGCGGGGTAGTCGCTTTTCATCCGGTCGGTGGTCCAGAGCCGAGTTCCGTGCTGCTCAATCGTGTTCAGGAATTCCAAGTACAGGAGCGGCGCTCCCATGTAGCCGTCAGGGACGGACGCCCATTGCAGGCCTTTCTCTTGGCCAAGCGCGCCATAGATCTTCGCGGCCAGCGCATCAGCCGCGAGTTCTGTATCGAAGGTATCGTCCGCACCTGTGTGTCCGAGACTATGATGCGCAAGCTCGTGTGCAAGGATGAAGTAGGCCGCTGTGCGCGACAGGCTCATTGCAATTCCGCTGGCATGCTCGCTGCGGGCAAAGATAGGTGCTGCAGCGTTGCGCACGTCATCACTCATCCGCTCGCCAAGCACGAAGCTCCTCAGCACCGCCCCGGCATATCGCTGCAACGAAGTCCGGATCTCAGAGCTGTCGCAAAAGTAAGTCTCGAATATGCGGCTTGCGAAAAAAGCGAAGAGGATGTCGATGTAGTCGGAATCGATGAATATAAGAGGCTCTCCGCAATCGAAGCGATTAAAGAGCGCCTCGTAGTTGCCCACGCGCAGGAAATTGAACTTGAAAGGTGGCACGGCGCAGATCTTGCCGGCAACTTGCGCGATCTCTTTCATCCGCTCGTAGAACTCGGTCTCGGCAAACCTGAACAGACCATCCAGCTCCACTTGGTCCATGTGGGATGCGTCGGGGCCTCGCCACGCAATCAACACGGAACGCAGGGCATCGTCATCCCTCATTTCTGGCCCGAATGAGGGGGTGGCAACGCCGTAGTAGAGGAGGCAATACCGCTCAGCCGCTGTTGTCTTCCTTGTCATCCGCGGCGGCGTCCTTTTTATCCGCGTCTGTCTCGGCTCCGATCACCTGCGCGACATCTTCCTTGCTCGTGACCGCCTTTCCGTTGAGCAAAGCCCGAGATGCGAATCCCTTGATGAGATCGTATATTGCGGACGAGACGATACCGGCTGCGATGCTCTCTTTGTTCTCGATCAGGAAGGTCAGGAGATCGACAGCGCTGACGCCGCGGGAGCCTTTCGACATGTTCGTCAGCGTAATACCGTCGGCAATGTCGACGGTATCGCCGGCGGCAACCGCATCTGTGTGGAAGACCTCCAACCAGAATTCATCAGGCTTGTTCAGCTGCATCTGAAGCTTCAGTGCCATGCCGTCCCTCTTCAAGCTCGACCAGAGAGCTGTCGGTCCCCGCCCCATACTCGCAAACTCATTACCACGGGAAAGGCCGTATGTCGTGCCGCACCATTCCGGCAAGCACCGGAAGGCACTTCACTCTTTTTTGGCTTGGTCTTATCTGAGCACGCCGTGATCCCGTTGGATCAAAACTGCAGCATTCCGATCTATGCACTGATGCTCCCTTGATTGGGCGCCCCGCTGCCCGAGGAGCGGCGGTCGGGCCCTACCGCGCGGCCCCATTGGGCCGCGCGCCCGAGCCCCGCACGGCAGGTCTCGGCCCATTCGGGTGACGGTCCCTGGCGCGGACCAAGATCTCAGAGGCGCAAAGGAGAAACGACGTGCGGGCGACGAGGCCGGGCTCACCGTGAGGCAGGCCGTGGCCTGCCTCACGAAGCCGCCCCCGGGGACCGGGGGCAAGGGCGGCTCCGTGAGGCAGACACACGACAGGGACCCGATTTATTTCTAGATAGGGAAGAGGTCGGAAAAACAACGCCGACGAATTGGAAATGTCGCGCGATTGCCCAGGCTGAAACAATATGTGATTGAAACTGCCATAAAATTTGTAGAACAAAGGAAGAACATTTGTTATCCTGCGAACACTGAGATCAGCACTGAAATCTCGGTCTTTGGTTCCACCGCAGGAGTTTTGCGTTATGCGATCGAAGCCTCGAAATTCCTCCAAATCCAACATCTACGAAACCATAACCGGAAAGCTTCTCGCCGCTATCGAGAGCAGTCCGGGCGACCCCGTAATGCCGTGGCAGCGCGGAAGCGTCAGTCCTGTCCTGCCCATCAATGCCGTAACCGGGCAAGCCTATCGCGGCGTCAATGTGCTGAGCCTTTGGATCAGCGCGCTGGAGCGCGGCTACGCCTCCGGCGAGTGGGCGACGCTGCGGCAATGGAACGAGAAGGGTGCGCACGTCCGCAAGGGCGAGACGGCCTCGCCCATCGTCTTCTATCGGGAACTCGTTCGAGAGGTCGAGCCCGATGCGAACCAAGGCGATGCCGATACCGGACCGCGCCGCGTCGCGCGCGGCTACTGGGTGTTCGCCGCCGAACAGGTGGACGGCTACCAGCCAGCCGCCCAGTTGCCTCCCAATCCCATTGCGCGCATCGCCGCCGCCGAGGCGTACTTTGCCGCTACCAGCGCCCGCATTGTCGTCGGCGGCGCGCGGGCTTGCTATCGGCCGTCCACGGACACCATCCACATGCCGGATGAGGCGCGCTTCTTCAAGTGTGACGGACGCACGCGCACGGAGGCTTGGTACGCCGTGCTTGGTCATGAGGTCACCCACTGGACCGGCGCACCGCGCCGCCTGGACCGTGCGTTTGGCAAGCGCTTCGGTGACGATGCCTATTGTTTCGAGGAAGCCTGCGCCGAGATCGGGGCCGCTTTCTTCTGTGCGCGCCTCGGCGTCGCCATCGAGCCGCATCCCGACCACGCCCGCTACATCCGCCATTGGCTCAGCATCATGAAGTCAGAGCCGCGCGCCCTGTTCTCCGCAGCTGCCAAGGCGCAGGAGGCCGTCGCCTACCTCGATGCCTTGCAGCCCGCCGAGCCCCGCCGCACCGCCGCCTGATCGAACGGAGAAAACCCATGATCCGCAAATTGCATCATATCCCGTTGTTTGAGCTTGCCGTCTCCAGGCTCAACGTCCGCCGAAACGGCTCCAAGGACGTCGACAGCCTTGCTGCCTCCATCGCCGCACTCGGCGTGATCCAGCCTCTCCTGGTGCGGAGCGTCGGCGGCGGCTACGAGATCGTCGCCGGGCGACGCCGCTATCTCGCCGCCAAGAAACTCGACGCCGAAGGCGTTCCTGGCTTCGACAAGATGCCCTGCGTCGTGCTGGCCGCCGATGACGACGTGACCGCCATCGAAGCTTCGCTAGCCGAAAACGTCGAGCGCTTGCCGATGGACGACATGGAACAGTATGAGGCCTTCGCCGCCCTGCGCAGGAAGGGATTGAGCGAGCCCGACATCGCCGTGCACTTCGGCATATCCGAGCAGATCGTGCGCCGCCGCCTCGCCATTGCCAACCTGCATCCCGACATCCGGCGGATCTACCGTGCAGGGGACATCGACGCTGGGACGTTGCAGCTCTTGACACTCGCGACCAAGGAACGGCAGCGGGCTTGGCTCGCCCTGCACAATGATCCCGAACAGCAGGCGCCGCCACGCTGGCAGCTCAAGGCGTGGCTGCTAGGCGGCGCCGAGATCGCCACCAAGGCGGCGCTGTTCGATGAGTCCCAGTATCAGGGCGGCATCGTGTCCGACCTGTTCGGAGATGAGCGGTATTTCACCGATCCGCAAGAGTTCTGGCGCCTGCAGAATGAGGCCATTGCCGCACGCCGCGATCAGTTGCTCGATGCGGGATGGACCGAGGTGCACATCATCGAACCGGATCGGCGTTTCCAGGAATGGGACTACGAGCATATGGCCAAGGCCAACGGCGGCGAGGTTTATATCGTGGTCGAGCCCGGCGGTCATGTGACCGTGCACAAGGGGCTTAGGCATCGTGACGAGCTGCGGCGCGCCAAACGCGCGGGCGCGGAGAGCGGCAGCGTCCCTGAGACCGCGCGTGTCGAGCGCCCCGAGATGACCGCGCCGCTCGCCAACTACGTCGATCTCGTGCGCCACAGCGCTGTGCGCCTTGCTGTTTCCGGCACGCACGGCGTCGCATTGCGTCTCATGCTGGCGCACGCCATTGGCGGCGGACGCTGGTGGGCGGTCGAGGTCGAGCCGCGCCGGGCCGCTAACGCGGACATCGAGGCGGCATTGGCCGGGCTCAAGAGCGAGGCTGCGTTCGCCAGAAAGCAGGCCAAGGCCGCCAAGCTCCTCGACCGCGAGGCGGACGGAACGCCGATCGTGGCTCATGATACGAGCGGCATACGCACGGCGGAGGTGTTCGCGCGCCTGCTCGATCTCTCAGACGCGCAGGTGATGCAGGTGCTTGCCGTGGTCATGGCAGAGACGCTGGCGGCTGGAACCGGGCTGGTTGACACGCTGGGGCAGCGGCTGAAGGTCGATTGCCTCGATCATTGGCAGCCCGACGATCCCTTCTTCGCGCTGGTCAAGGACCGCGAGACCGTGACAGCGATGCTGACCGAGGTCATCGGCGAGCAGGCGGCCAACAGCTACCTGACCGAGCCGGGCATCAAGAAGAAGGACATCATCCGCAAGGCGCTCGCCGGAGACGGCCGCACAAGGGTCGAAGGGTGGACGCCGCGCTACATGGCCTTCGCGCAGGCGCAATACACCGTGCGCGCCTTGATGGGCGCCGCCCGGCAAGCAGCGTAACACGGTGGGGGCGGCCGTGCGCGGTGCGCGTGGCCGCTCCGTCATGCTTCGCGCTCGTGTGTACGTGAGCAAGGACCTCGTTGGATCAGACCTTGCCGCTCGCGCCTGACCGGCATCGAATTGCGGGAGCGAAAGCCCCGGCTAATCCGGACCAGCATCATTGGCTCTTACACGAGCTGTGACAACATGCATGGGAAGGTCGAGATTCTCCAATGACAGCGACGCAAGGACCACGTCGACGTATCCATCCAGAGGTCCGATGCTCCGCGCCAACTGAAAATTATCCTCGGCCCAGGCCTCCGGCGGCGCACCTTCCATATTCGAGAAGTCGAAATCCCGTATCCGCGCCTGATAGCTTTCGCGCCAGTTGCGTACAGTTTCTGGGGTAAGCTGATAATGTGCTCGATCCTTCCAGATCGCGGCCGCCGCTGGAGCAGCGGCGTGCGCCACTCGGCGTTCCGCTTCGTTCCATGACATGCCGGTTTCCTTAAGTGTCTTGGTTGCCAGGACTGCCCTGATCCGCAATTCCTCAGCCCGTGAATTGGACGGACGGCCGCGAGTCCGCTTTCTTGGCGCCATCAGGGGATGGACTTCACCACGATCCAGTTTGCTCAAGGCCTCACGCAGGACGCCCAACGGCTGCAAGAGCGGGCCTAAATCATGTCGGCTTGGCACGCGCTGCAACAGGTCCAAAGCCAGCGCAAGAGCGACGCTGATCCCTTGCCGGCCCGAAAGGCCCGCGGCGACCTCCTCTCGGTACAGCGTATCGAGGTCGCGGACAAACATGCCGAATTCCTCATCACACTTGCGGTTGTGAGAAAATGTGATCCGTCCCGCGCGCCCCTCAAATCCAGGAGGTTGCAGCGCTCTGTGCTTCAAGTGTTGTCGCACCTGAAATTCGCGCATCCATCGCACGGACCGTGCCAGCTCTTCTTCATCCGCATCCGGGCTGCGCTCCAGGTGGAGCTTGCGAAGCTTCGCTTTGGTGTGCAAGCGTCCGCGTCCTAAACGCTTCCAACATGGAACGCGCTGAACAGCGTCCCATGCATCCAATCAGCAGCATCCTCAAATTGCGCCGCTACATCATCGCCAAGTTCATCATCACGGTCAGGCACTCTAGCCTCCATATCAATGGCCACGCGCCAACATCGCGAGTCGCCCCTCCAGAAAAAAGAGCATTAAAGTGGGAGGTGACGGGCCGACTTACATGATAGCGGCATCGAGATCATCAGCGTGTCACGCCCCGCCGTCGTCTGTCTGCGACCAGCAGCGCGCTTCCCGCTACTTCCCGCATCGTCCTGTTTTTCACGGCGTTTCCTAATTCACGTAACGACGGTCCGTGCCCATGCTGAGCGGAATTGCAGCGCTCGGGGAAAGGGACGCCATGACGGATCGCGCACTTGCCATACAGATCGCCTCGGCCACCGTCCTGACCGTCTTCTGCCTGTGGGCGGCTACGCAATGGGCCGCCGCCATGCTCGGCTATCAGCCTGCGCTCGGCACCTCGTGGATCGAGCTCGCTGGAATCAAGGTTTACGCGCCCTGGCAGCTCCTGCCCTGGTGGCTGGCCTTCGACCACGAGGCGCCTGATGTGTTCGCGCGCGCCGGCGTCGTCGCCGCAGTCGGGGGACTGCTGAGCGGCGCCATCGCGCTTGGGGGAGCCGCCCGGCGGGCAAGCCGCAGGTCCGTCGCGACGACCTACGGCTCAGCCCGCTGGGCGGACGTCTCCGACATCGAGGACGCCGGGCTCCTGGACGGCCAAGGCGTTATTCTTGGTCTCTACGACGATTGCTATCTGCGTCATGACGGCCCGGAGCACGTGCTTGCGGTCGCGCCGACGCGGTCCGGCAAGGGCGTCGGACTCGTGGTGCCGACGCTGCTCACCTGGACCGGCTCGGCCGTCGTCCACGACATCAAGGGCGAGAATTGGGAGCTGACCTCGGGCTTGCGCGCGCAGTTCTCCCGTTGCCTCCGCTTCGATCCGACCGACCCGGCCTCTACTCGCTTCAATCCGCTCCTCGAGGTGCGCAAGGGCGCGAATGAGGTTCGCGACGTCCAGAACATCGCCGACATCCTCGTCGATCCTGAAGGCGCACGCGAGCGGCGAGATCATTGGGAGAAGACAGCGCACGCCCTGCTGACCGGCGCCATCCTCCATGTCCTTTACGCCGAGCAGGACAAGACGCTGGAGCGCGTCGCAAACTTTCTGGCCGATCCCTCGCGCTCGATCCTGCGCACCCTCAAGATCATGCTGACGACCAATCACATTGGAACCGCCGAAGCTCCGATGGCGCATCCGGTCGTGGCCTCGGTCGCCCGCGAGCTGCTGAACAAGTCGGAGAACGAGCGTTCCGGCGTCGTCTCGACCGCCATGAGTTTCCTCGGTCTTTATCGAGATCCGCTGATTGCCGCCAATACTTTGCGTTCGGATTGGCGTATCGCCGATCTGATCGAAGCCGAGCGCCCGGTCTCGCTCTATTTGGTCGTGCCGCCGTCCGACATCTCGCGCACAAAGCCGCTCGTGCGCCTGATCCTGAACCAGATCGGGCGCCGTCTGACAGAGACATTGCCGGAGACCACGGCCTCGCGGAGACGTCTCCTGCTGATGCTTGACGAGTTTCCTGCGCTCGGCCGCCTCGACTTCTTCGAGTCTTCGCTGGCGTTCCTGGCCGGCTACGGCGTGCGGGCCTTCCTCGTCGCTCAGTCCCTCAACCAGATCGACAGAGCCTATGGCACCAATCATGCCATCCTTGACAACTGCCACGTCCGCATTGCCTTCGCGCCCAATGACGAACGGACGGCCAAACGCTTGTCGGATGCGCTGGGTACGGCGACCGAGCTCAAGCGGCAGACGAATCTTTCGGGCAAGCGCCTGTCGGCCTGGCTGCCGAACACCACGATCTCGGAGCAGGAGACGCCGCGACCCCTGATGACGCCGGGCGAGGTGCTGCAGCTTCCGCAGGACGAGTCGCTGGTGCTCGTGTCCGGCGTGCCGCCGATCCGCGCCCGCAAGCTCAAGTACTACGACGACCGCAACTTCCTGGCCCGATGCATGCCCGCCCAGTCGCACGGCGAGGACCAAGCTGCCGACGCGCCGCTTGCACGCAGCGATGACTGGTCCAGCCGGACATGCGGCACAGATGCACGCCTCGACCGGGCCTGGTCAGAGCTCGTGAGCGCCGATGCAACGCAAGACGACATGCGCGTTCGCCCGCAGGAGCGCGTGCGCCGCAAGAAGGAGGTTCCGGAGCGTCCAATAAGCGATCTGCCGCTATTCGCCGCTGGTCTGCAGGAGGCAGAGGAAGCGCTACCCACCGGCGACGATCGCGATCAGGTAATTCAGTTTCCGGGGCTGCGTCTCTAGATGAGCAAGAAACGCTACACGCTCTATCTGTCTCGGCCCCTGGCACGGCAGTTCGATCTCATTGCCCGCCAGCGCCACGGCGGCAAGTCCGCCCTCGTGGAGGAAGCGTTGCGCGCGAGCCTCGCGCCCGACCAGCATCCTGGCGTCGAGGACGTGCTCGCGCGGCGGCTCGACGAGCTGAGCAAATCCGTGGCCACGATCCGGCGCGACGTCGCGATCGCCACTGAAACGCTGGCACTGTTTGTGCGCTACTATCTGACTATCACGCCGCCGCTGCCGCAGAGCGAGCAGGAGCCGGCACGCCTGCTCGGCAAAGAGCGCTTTCAAGTGTTCGTCGCCCAAATCGGCCGTCGCCTCGCCGGCGACCAGCGGCTCGTGTCCGAGGTGCTCGAGACCATCGCCATCAACGAGCCGGACCTGTTCGCGACCGCGGACGACGACGCGCCGTTGAAGCGCCGTCCAGCCAGCCGCAACGGTCAGGCGTTCGAAGCAGCATCGCAAGAGGGAGAAACCAATGACTGATATCGCGTCTCTGCCTGCTGCCGAGGTCGCCCAAAGCCGCCGCCGGCAAATGCTCCGCACCGCCTTCGGCCCCACCATTGCCGCTGCGCTCGCCGATCCGGCGGTGATCGAGGTCATGGTCAATCCGGACGGCAAACTCTGGATCGACCGCTCCGCCTTCGGCCGCCAGGATACGGGCGAGCGCATCGGCAGCGCGGAAGCTGAGCGGATTATCCGGCTCGTCGCCGCGCACGTGCGCCGAGAGGTGCACGACAAGGCACCGATCGTGTCGGCCGAGCTGCCCGAGACCGGCGAGCGCTTTGAGGGCGTCATGCCGCCGGTGGCGCCGGCGCCCTGCTTTGCCGTGCGCAAGCCGGCTGACGTGCTCTACCGCCTTGCCGATTACGTACTCGCGGGCATCATGTCGTCGGCCCAGGCCGCAGCATTGGCGCTGGCCGTGCGCGACCGGAAAAACATTCTCGTCGTAGGCGGCACCTCGTCCGGCAAGACCACGCTGGTCAACGCGCTCCTCGCCGAGGTTGCCGACCTTTGCGAGCGCGTTCTGATCCTCGAGGACACCCGCGAACTCAAGTGTGCGGCAGCCGATTGCGTGGCGCTGCGCACCAAGCCGGGAATCGCCTCGCTCGCCGATCTCGTGCGCTCGACGCTGCGGCTGCGCCCCGACCGCATCATCGTAGGCGAGGTGCGCGGCCCGGAAGCACTCGACATGCTGAAGGCCTGGAACACCGGGCATCCCGGGGGCGTGACCACCGTCCACGCCAACTCGGCCGAAGCCGGTCTCTACCGGCTCGAGCAGCTCGTGCAGGAGGCCGTTGTCACGGTGCCGCGCGAGCTCATCGCAGAAGCCATCGACGTCGTTGTGTTCCTCGCTGGGCGCGGCATCAGCCGTCGCGTCGAAAGCGTGCTCGAGGTCGCGGGCCTGGACGACGGCGGCGATTACGAGTTGAAGCCTTTTGGACGCCCAACCTTGCACACGGTTTGAGAGGGAGATGCAGATGTCACGCCTGATCCGACGTCTCATGTACAGCGCAGCCTATGCAGGGCTCTGTCTTGTCCTGATGACCGCCAAGGCGCAGGCCGCAGGCTCGGGCATGCCCTGGGAGGCGCCGCTGCAACGCATTCTCGAGTCGATCGAAGGCCCGGTCGCCAAGGTCATCGCCGTCGTCGTCATCATCGTCACGGGCCTCAGCCTCGCCTTCGGCGACATGGGCGGCGGCCTGCGCCGCATGCTGCAGATCGTCTTCGGTCTCTCGATCGCCTTCGCCGCCACCTCATTCTTCCTGTCGTTTTTCTCTTTCGCCGGCGGCGCGCTCGTCGGCTGATGCTTGGAGTTTCATCGCACCATGATCGGTCAACCGTCCACCGCACCAGGCTACGAGGTCGCCCTGCATCGGTCCTTGACCGAACCGATCCTGCTGGCCGGGAGTCCCCGCAACTTTGCCATCCTCAACGGAACGCTCGCCGCCTCGATTGGCCTCGGCCTGCGCCTGTGGCTTGCTGGACTGCTGATCTGGCTCTTGGGTCACGCCCTTGCCGTCTGGGTGACGCGCAAGGATCCGGCCTTCCTCACCGTTCTTTCCCGTCACGCCCGCCACAAGGGAGCGCTCACATGCTGAACCTCGCCGAGTACCGCAAGACATCAACCGGTCTTGCCGACTATCTGCCCTGGGCTTGCTTCGTGGCGCCGGGCGTCGTTCTCAACAAGGACGGTTCGTTTCAGCGGACGCTGCGCTATCGCGGTCCCGACCTCGACAGCGCCACCGAGGCCGAGCTGGTCTCGGTGACCGCCCGTCTCAACAACGTGCTGAAGCGGTTCGGTTCGGGCTGGGCACTCTTCTTCGAGGCCGAGCGCAGTCCCGCCAACCGGTATCCAGGCGCATGCTTCGCCGATCCGGCGTCGTGGCTCGTCGACCAGGAGCGTTATGCCGCGTTCAGCGCCGACGGTGCGCACCACGAGAGCCGATACTACCTGACCTCTCTCTACCTGCCGCCGCCGGAGAATGAGGCGCGAGCCGATCGGCTGCTCTATGAGCGCAGCGGCGAGACCGCCATCAACGGCGGGCCGCGAGCGCAGCTCGAATGGTTTATTACCGAAACCGACCGGGCGCTGCAGATGCTCGCCACCATCCTGCCCGAGACTGAGGCACTCGACGATGCGGCAACGCTGACCTATCTGCACGGCACGATCTCGGACAAGCGGCACCCGGTTGCCGTGCCGGCGATCCCGGCCCATATCGACGCCATTCTCTGCGACCGCCCTTTCCTCGGCGGGATCGAACCGAAGCTCGGCGAGCAGCACCTGCGCGTGCTGAGCGTGCTCGGCTTCCCCAATGCCACCGTTCCGGGACTGCTCGATGCCCTGAATGATCTGGGCTTCGCCTATCGCTGGACCACCCGGTGGATCGCCCTCGACAAGACCGAGGCCACGCGTCATCTAACGCGGCTCCGGCGCCAGTGGTTCGCAAAGCGCAAATCGGTCGGCGCCATCCTACGCGAGGTCATGTTCAACCGCGAAACAGCGTTGGTCGATCCCGATGCCGACAACAAGGCTATTGACGCCGACGAGGCGCTGCAAGAGCTCGGGCAGGATGACGTGGCGTTCGGCTATCTGACGACCGCCGTCATCGTCGCCGATGCCGACGCGCTCCAAGCCAACGAGAAGCTGCTCGCCGTCGAGCGCATCATCAACACCCGCGGCTTCGTCACCATCCGCGAGGGCCTGAACGCCGTCGAGGCCTGGCTCGGCTCGCTGCCCGGAAATCCCTATGCCAACGTTCGCCAGCCTATCGTGCACACCTTGAACCTAGCTCATATGATGCCGGTCTCGGCCGTATGGGCGGGCCCGGAGATGAACCGCCACCTCAACGCGCCAACGCTGATGATGGCGGAGACGCGCGGCGCCACGCCATTCCGGCTCGATCTGCACGTCGGCGACGTCGGCCATACATTGGTCGTCGGTCCGACCGGCGCCGGCAAGTCCGTGCTTCTTGCTCTGCTGGCGCTGCAGTTCCGCCGTTTCATCGGCGCGCAGGTCATCCTATTCGACCGCGGCCGCTCGACTCGCGCCGCGGCGTTGGCCATGGGCGGCGCCAGTATCGATCTCGGCCTCGAGGGCACGCTCTCGCTGCAGCCGCTGACGCGCATCGACGAGCCGGGCGAGATCGCCTTCGCGCTGCAGTGGGTCACGGCCCTGCTGGCGGCGGAAGGAGTCCGCGTCACGCCCGACGTCAAGGATGCGGTGTGGACGGCACTCCAGAGCTTGGCATCGGCCCCGCGAGCTGAGCGCACGCTGACCGGACTCGCTGTGCTGATCCAGTCGGCGGCGCTCGTGGCCGCCCTGTCGCCTTATACGCTCGAAGGCGCTTACGGCCGGCTTCTGGACGGATCGTCGGAGCAGATTGCCGAGACGGACGTGCTGCACGTCGAGCTCGAGCAGCTCATGCCGCACAAGGCGCTGATCCCGCCCGTTCTGACTTATCTGTTCCACCGCCTGGAGGCGCGCTTCGATGGCCGGCCAACCTTGCTTGTCCTCGACGAAGCCTGGACCTTTCTCGATGACGCGCTGTTTGCCGCACGCATCCGCGAATGGCTGAAGACTTTGCGCAAGCGCAACGTCGCCGTGGTCTTCGCCACCCAATCGCTGGCTGACATCGAGCGCTCAAGCATCGCCCCGGCCCTGATCGAAAGCTGCCCGACCCGCATCTTCCTTCCCAACGAGCGCGCGCTCGAGCCGCAGGCGAGAGCCGTCTACGAGCGCTTCGGACTCAACACCCGCCAGATCGAGATCCTCAGCACCGCGACGCCGAAGCGGGACTACTATGCGCAAACCGCCCGCGGCAATCGGCTCTTCGAGCTGGGCCTCGGACCGGTGGCACTCGGCCTTTGCGGCGCGTCATCTCCCGACGATCAGCAGCTCATCGATCGCTGTCTCGCGGTGAGCGATCCCAGAAACTTCGCCGCGCGCTTCCTCGCTGCAAAGGGTCTCGGCTGGGCTGCCGACCTCCTCGCCGGCTGGCAGGTGCCGGCAGCGATTCCTCCGCCGCTGCCCATGGCGGGGAAAGAGGTGTTGCAACCCGAGATGCCGGTAACGAGCACGCATCGCCAGGCGAAGTCGGCCACCGACGCGCCCGCGCCTGACGGCATGCTGTTGCCCGGACTGCCGGGAGGTGCGCCGTTGCCGCAACGGCTCTCACCCTTCCGTGTGACCCCCGCCAAAGCCAAAGGAGCTGGAAAATGAAGCCCAATCGCAGAGTTCTCATGATGTTGCCAGTTGCCGCCGGTGTTCTGATAGGCGGAACGGCGCAATCGCTGGCGCAGATGACGGTGTTCGATCCGTCGAACTACCAGCAGAATCTGCTCTCGGCCGCGCGGGCGCTCGAGCAGATCAACAATCAGGTCCGCTCGCTGCAGAACCAGGCCGAGGTCATTTTGCGCATGGACCAGAACCTGGCATCTCTCGGCACGACGATCTCCCCGGACCTGCGGCGCACGCTTGCCGATATCCAGGGCCAGATCCAGGCAGGAGAAGGTATCGCGTTGCGCTTGCGGGAAACCCAAAACAGCTACGACGAGATGTTTCCAGGTGAGGTATCAGTTGCGCTGTCCTCTGACGATGTGCTGCGCAATGCCAAGACCCGTTGGGAGGAGGAGTACACGGCCTTCCGGCGCTCGGCACTCGTGCAGGGCCAGATTGCCGACAGCATGGAGACCGATGCCCGGCTGCTCGGCGACGCGCTAGCCAGTTCGCGTAGCGCCGTTGGGGCGCTCGAGGCAGCGCAAGCCGGCAACGAGCTCACCGGCCTCAGCGTCAAGCAGTCGCTCGCGCTGCAAGGTCTGTTGGCCACCCAGGCGCGCGCCGAGACCCTGACCCGGGCGCGCGATCTCGCCACCGAGGAGGAGGCCCGACAGCGCTTCAAGTCGTTTGTCGGCACGGGATCCGCGTACTCGGCAGGCCGCTAGGCCCGTACGAATCGCGTGCGCTGACCATCCCAGTAGCTGCTCTCTGACGCCCGACCACAGAAAGGACCAACGGCGGAGGTTTCCGCCGACGGTGAAGCTTTGCCCTGACGCCAGAGGATCACATGGACGATCTTGCCATTATCGACCGCTTCACCGAGACCTTCAGCCGGTACATCGACAGCGGGTTCGGCCTGGTCGCGGGTGATGTGGCGTTCCTGACCAGCGTGCTGGTCGCGATCGATATCACGCTCGCCGGCTTGTTCTGGGCGCTTGCCGGAGAGGAAAACGTTCCGGCGCAGCTCATCAAAAAGGTTCTGTACGTCGGCTTCTTCGCGCTCCTGCTCTCCAACTTCCGAGAGCTCGCGGATATTGTCTTCCAGTCGTTTGCCGGGCTCGGGCTCAAGGCCTCGGGCGCCTCGCTCACCGCCGCGGACCTGATGCGGCCGGGCTTCGTGGCGTCAACCGGCTTCACGGCATCGAAGCCGCTGCTCGAGAAGGCCGGGGAGCTCATGGGCTTCACGACCTTCTTCTCCAACTTCGCCACCATTGCCGTCCTCATGCTTGCGTGGGTGATCGTGCTGCTCGCTTTCTTCGTTCTGTCGGTCCAGCTCTTCATCGCCATCATCGAGTTCAAGCTGACCGTGCTCGCCGGCTTCGTGCTGGTGCCGTTTGCGCTGTTTGGCCAGACCGCCTTCCTCGCCGAGCGCGTCCTCGGCAACGTCATCTCCTCCGGCATCAAGCTCATGGTGCTGGCGATCGTTGTCGGCATCGGCGCCAATCTCTTCGGCACGCTGATCCTGCCATCCGACGAGATCGCGCTGACACAGGCAGCGTCATGCATCCTGGCTGCAATCGCCGTGTTCGGATTGGCCGTCTTCGTGCCGGCGATTGCCGCCGGCCTGATCTCAGGCGCACCGCAGCTTGGTGCCGGATCGGCCGTGGCCACCACCGCGGCACTCGGCGGAACGGCAGTTGCTGGTGGATTGGCGACGGCCGGCGGTGCACGGCTGGCCGGCCGCGCCGCAGGCGGTGGCATCAAGGCCGCCGCATCTCTTTCCGGCCGCGTCGGCGCAGCTTTTGAAACCAGCGGACTGTCGGGTGTCGCGCGCACAGCACTTTCGGGACCGGCGTCGCGGCTTGCTGCATCGGCTACAGCGCCGATCCGCGACGCCTATCGGCAGGGCGCGGCTCAGGGCTATCGCGACACGGGATCAGCTTCTGCCGGCGGTGTTGCCGGTCCGGGCGCGATGGTTCCCGGTGCGGCGCCGCCAAGTCCGCCGGCCTGGGCCCAGGGCCTGGCTCGACGGCAGCAGCTGACGCAGGCCGGCATGGTGGCAGCCCACGCGTTGCGCGAAGGCGACCGCCCCGCGAGCGGCGGCGGCCCCGATCTCAAATCCAGCAAATAGAAGGAGTGAGCACGAATGTCATTCAAGCGTTCGGCGTTGCGCTACGGCGAGACCCCGGAGCCGGTCACGCCCTATCAGAAGGCGGCCCAGGTCTGGGACGAGCGCATCGGCAGCGCCCGCGTTCAGGCACACAACTGGCGCCTCGTCGCCCTTGGAAGCGTCGGCGTATCTCTGGTCCTCGCGGCTTCGCTCTTATTGTTCGGCCGGTCGGCGACGACGACACCCTACATCGTCGAGGTCGATCCGCGTGGTGGGGCGCGTGCCGTCGGGCCTGCGGCCGAAACCTACAAGCCCAACGACGCGCAGATCGCCTATCACCTGGCGCGCTTCGTCGACAATGTGCGTTCGCTATCGAGCGATGCCGTGGTCGTAAAGCAGAACTGGCTCAAGGCTTACGACTTCGCCACAGAGCGTGCCGCCGTCACACTCAATGAATACGCACGTGACAACGACCCCTTTGCCAAGGTCGGCCGCGAGACCATTGCCGTCGAGGTGACCAGCGTCGTGCGCGCCTCCGAGTCCTCATTCCAGGTGCGTTGGCTGGAGAGGACCTTCGAGGGCGGCGCGCTGAAGGAGTCACGCCGTATGACGGGGATTTTCTCTCTCGTCATTACTCCACCCAGGACCGCCGAGGCAGTGCGAAAGAACCCTCTCGGCATCTACGTGCACACCTTCAGCTGGTCGCAGGACGCCGGCACAGGAGAAGCCAAATGAAGTCGCCCTACATCTACACGGCAGCCGCGCTGACGAGTGTTCTCTGCGGCTGTGCCACCAACATCAGGGTTCCGGAGATTCCGCTGTTCGAGACTGCAACGTTCAAGCCGGCGCAACGCGAGCCCGAGCCGCAGCCGCTCGTGCAATACGTCGAGGTGCCGAAGCCTCTGCCGCTGCCTGGGCAACTCAAGCCGGTCCAGAAGGACGGCGAGAAGGGAAAGGAGGAACGCGCGCCTAAGGACCGCGTCGCCGGCGCGAACGCCGCAGCGCGCCTTGAGCCTGTAAAGGACGGCTACATCAACGCCATCCAGGTCTATCCGTTTACGAAGGGCGCGCTCTATCAGCTCTATGCAGCCATCAGCCAGGTCACCGACATTGCGCTTGAGACCGGAGAGAAGCTGGTCTCGGTCTCGGCAGGCGATACGGTGCGTTGGGTGGTCGGCGACACATCGAGCGGAGAGGGGAAGGACGCACAGGTCCACATTCTGATCAAGCCCGTCGCAGCCGATCTAGAGACAAATCTCGTCATCACGACGGACCGGCGCACCTACCATCTCGAGATGCGTTCGAGCGACAAGACGTACATGGCATCCGTATCGTGGACTTATCCGGCGGCCGAGCTCGTCTCGCTCAGGAAGCAGCAGACAGAGAGAGAAGCCGCGGCGGGTGCCCTTGCGGATGTCGGCGTTGATATTGATCAGCTCCGCTTTCGCTATCGCCTCGAGGGCGATGCTCCCTGGAAGCCGCGCCAAGTATTCGACGACGGCAGCAAGGTCTACATCCAGTTCCCCTCCGGTCTCGCCCAAAGCGAAGCGCCGCCGCTCTTCGTCATCGGACCTGACGGCAAGTCGGCCCTCGTCAATTATCGGGTGCGGGGCACGACCTACATCGTCGACAGGCTGTTCGCCGCCGCGGAGCTCAGGATGGGCACCGCACCCCAGCGTGTGGTGCGTATTGTCCGAACTGACGCGATCTGGCGGGAGATGCAGCAATGACAGATGCCACGAACGGCAACGACGGAATTCCGGACGCAAAGGCCGCACCTGAGACGCTCGAGCTGCGCACGCGTCCGCAGCCGGTCACCCGCATCAACCGCAAGGTCCTGATCGGCGGCGCGGCCTTAGCCCTGATCCTCATTTCGGGTCTGGTCCTGGTCGCACTGAGACCGCCGACACTGCACGGACTCAAGCCCGAGGAGCTGATCAACGTCGAGCACAAACCGATCACTGAGAGGTTGGCCAGGCTTCCGGAGACCTATGATGGCGCCCCGGCGAAGGAGAAGACGGTCGAAACGGAGCTGCCGGCGGGCGTGCCGAAACTGACGACGCCGAGCATCGGCGACTCGCGCGACGACGCAGAGCGCATCGAAGCAGATCGCCTGACCCGGATGGCCGGTCAAGCCAGGGAATCGCAGGTTTTCTTTCGGCTGCAGCTTAAGGCGCTGCCCGCTGGCCAGATTGCTTCGCCTGCTTCGTACGGAAACGCCGGGCTGCAGGCACTCGGAGACAAGACCGACGCAACGCGAGCGGTGCTGCATGCGGCGCGCGGGGAGGCCAACGATATCGAGCAGCTTGGGACCGATACAAGCGATGCAACGCGCAAACTCTCGTTTCTGAAGGCAGGACCCGAGAAAGAAATCTACAACTCGCATGGCCTTGAGACGCCGATATCACCCTACCAGTTGATGGCCGGCACCATCATAGCCGCGAGCCTGGTCAGCGGCCTCAACTCCGACTTGCCGGGGTTCGTCATCGCGCAAGTGACCGAAAACGTTTTCGACACGGTGTCCGGCCGCTTCCTCCTGATCCCGCAGGGATCGCGCCTCATCGGGCGGTACGACAACGCCATTGCCTTCGGGCAGGAGCGCGCTCTTGTCGTCTGGCAGCGTATCATTCGGCCGGACGGCAGCTCGGTTGTGATCGACAATCTCCCGGCGACGGACACAGGCGGTTATGCCGGCCTAGCCGACGAGGTCGATCTGCACACCTGGAAGCTCCTCAAGGGGGTCGCGCTCGCCACCGTGCTCGGCGTCGGCAGCGAGCTCGCGTTCGGCTCGAGCGATGACGATCTCGTCCGGGCGCTGCAGCTCTCTACACAGTCGACGACAAACCGCGCCGGCCAGCGGCTCATCGAGCGCAATCTCAATGTCCAGCCGACGATCACCGTGCGGCCCGGATGGCCGCTGCGCGTCATCGTTCACAAGGACATCGTTCTGGGTCCTTACCCGAAAAGCGCATCCCATTGAGCAAGAAGAGAGGAGAAACTTGGACATGGCTGTGATCGGAACATTTTCAGCCGTCAAGGATGGATACGCCGGCACCATCCGCACGCTCACGGTGAACGCGAAAATCCGGCTGGTTGCCAATGACCGCAAGGACGGTATCGGCGGACCGGACTTCCGCGTCATGAACGGCCCGATGGAGATCGGCGCCGCTTGGCGGCGTACCAAACACGGAACCGAGGAGAGCTATTTGCGGGTCAAACTTGATGATCCCGCATTGCCGCAGCCGATCTGGGGCGCGCTTTTCGAGGCCACAGAGGATGGCGTCGTGCGGCTCGTCTGGCGGCGGGAAAACAAGGAAGAGGGCTGATCGGCCCGCTGTGGTTCACAGGTCGAAGGAGCATCAACTCAATGTCGCGTCATTTCGCTTCGAAAACTGCGATGACGAAGGCGATAGGCGGCAGCATTTGCGAGAGGCAGGACATGGCCATTCCAGTTGGTCCGGTCCAAGGCGACATCGGGACTAGTACGCCGCTTTCCACTCGCCTGATCACGAGAGCGGAGCTACGCAGCATCGTGCCCTACACACCGCAACATATTTTACGGTTGGAGAAGCGAGGGCTGTTTCCGCGCCGGGTCCAGGTTGGAGCCAACCGCGTGGCATGGCTCTTGTCGGAGATCGAAGATTGGATCGCGGCGCGTGCCGCTGAACGCGAGAGGGCTTCCTACCCTTGAGAGCGAGATGACATACGTTCAGCTCTAGCAAGACTATTTCGCGGAAACGCTCGATTCTCCTCTATCGGCCGAAACTTCTATTGTAGTCGCATTATGCGCGTATGCGTATAAATTAATATAATGCGCGATCACGTATAAAACCATAGAATACGCTATCGCGTATATTGACTATTAATACGCGTCCGCGTATTATGGGCGAATGGAGCAGGTCGCCAGAACAACGAAGCAGGCAGGTGAAGCGATACGGCGTGTGCGGCGGCAGCGCGGCCTATCGCAAAGCGCGCTCGGCGCGAAAATGCACGTCCGGCAGGCCACAGTGTCGAAGCTTGAGGCAGGAGAGCCTGCGACGCAACTTAAGATGCTGATGGATGCGCTGGCGGCGCTCGATCTTGAGCTGGTGATCCGGCCACGCAGCAGCGGACGCGTGGAAGATATCGAGGCTCTGTTCTGATGGCCCGCAGGCGTGCGCGCGTTCCTCTGAATGTGTATCTGAACAGCCGGCTGGTGGGACGGCTGCAGCGGGCTGCAAGTGGTGCGATCGACTTTCAATACGATGCGGAATGGCTGAGCTGGGAGAGCGCCATTCCGGTGTCGCTGTCGCTTCCGCTGCGCGAGGACCGGTTTATCGGTGACCGCGTGGTGGCAGTGTTCGACAATCTCTTGCCGGACAATGACGGCATTCGACGCCGGCTCGCTGAAACAACGGGTGCGGAAGGGGATGACGCCTATAGCCTGCTGACGGCCATCGGCCGCGATTGCGTCGGCGCACTCCAATTCTTGCCTGACGGCGAGACGCCGGAAGCCGCAGGGGCAGTATCGGGGCGCAGGGTGTCGGACAAGGAGATCGAAAAGATCATCGCCAATCTAGCCCGTAACCCGCTCGGGGTCGGCGATGATGATGAGTTCCGGATTTCGATCGCCGGCGCGCAAGAGAAGACGGCGCTGCTGTTCTGGAAGGGGCGTTGGCATGTGCCGCATGGAACGACAGCGACGACACATATTCTGAAACCGCAGCTCGGAAACCTGCCGAATGGCATCGACATGTCGCAGAGTGTCGAGAACGAGCATCTGTGTTTGCGAATTGTCGAAGCGCTGGGCATTCCGGCGGCGAAAAGCGAGATCAAGGATTTTGCTGGCCGCCGCGTGCTTGTCGTGGAGCGGTTCGATCGCCTCTGGACCAGCGACAGGCGGCTGCTCAGGATTCCGCAGGAGGATTTGTGTCAGGCGCTATCCGTGCCGCCATCCCTCAAATATGAGGCAGACGGAGGTCCGGGGATTGCTCGGATTACGGAGCTCCTCAAGGGAAGCGACGAACCGGAAGCGGATCGGTTGATGTTCCTCAAAGCTCAAGTCGCCTTCTGGCTGCTCTCCGCGATCGATGGCCACGCCAAGAACTTCAGCATCCGGCTGGGGGTAGCAGGCCGATTTCGCATGACGCCACTTTACGACGTCATGTCAGCACAGCCGGCGCTCGATGCTGGACAGATCCGGCACAACAAGATGAAGCTGGCGATGGCCGTCGGCGACAACCGGCACTATGTGGTAATGCGCATTGCACCGCGTCAGTTTGCGCAGACGGGCGCTGCATCTGGGCTTCCGGCCGATGTCATTCAACAAATGCTCGAGGAATTGGCGGATACTGGAACAGCGCGGATAGATCGTACGATAGAGGAGTTGCCTCGGGGTTTTCCTGAGAAGATCGCGGTGTCAGTGTCGAACGCGGCTAAGGACAGGTTGGGCCGAATCCAACTGATGTTGGCGTCCTGAACCATGGAGGATGGCAGCAGTGCCGAGGAAGCGGACGTCAGTGTCGACCCGCTTTTGGGCCTGGGCCTTACCTGTGTCGACGTCTGCTAAACAGACGAAAGCAACTTGTCTAAAGGCCAACAGTCCGCCGCTCACGCCGTCAGCGACGGCAAAGCATGAGATCAGACCAGCGCCGCGCAGCACCCCGCTGAAAACGCGTTCTCCCGAACGAGAGCACTTTGAAACACCGAGCCCCGGCAGTCAGATGAAGGGAATGGGAACGTTTGGGTATACCCGTTAGATGTTGCTCACGCGCAATATGCGCGTCATGCGAGAGCCTTTGCATCTTCATACAGCTTACGAAGATGAGCATCCGACATGTCCATGATGGGCTCGTACATGAACGAGTTAAGGTGGATGTTCTCCGGCGTCATCAATGCGACGCGGTCTAAGACGGCGAGGGACGCCGTCTCGGCTGGAAATCTTGCGCGGAATTCCTTCACAAGCGCTCCGGTTTGGTTCGACGTGATGGCATCTGTTACCGCTGCATCGTTGATCTTCTGCACCATGAAATGCTCTGCCTTAAGCCTTGAGGCTATCGACAAGACAATCTTGTTCTCGAAATTGATGCCGTCTGCGGCCTTCAGACAGCTCTCAGCTTCAGCGTAGATCTGATCGACCGCGCGTGTGGCGGCGGCAGGAAGCGGCAGCGCAGGTGTGAAGAGCCGGTTGTAAATCTCGAATAGCTCCGTATCGGTTACCTGATCGGTTGCGCCCATCCAGTGAAGCAGCGCGGTCAGTCGAAGATAGTCGGCATCGCTCTCCCCCCGCGTGTACTCGACAAGATTCCGCATGAAGGGGATCGACGCGATACGCTTCTTGATATCCGCACTAAAATTCGGCTTCCAATCGTTGACGAAGACGTTCTTGATCCCAACAGCTGGCTCGAGGGTCATGCCCTTGGCGTCTTTCAGGACATAAAGGCAGTTGCCGTACCCGACAAAACGGCTGCAGAGCGTGCGGAAGAAATCGAAGTTATGGGTCAGAATGATCAGCTTGCAGTTGCCGGATTCCGAAATGTCGCGCAGGTATTGGATGATCGCAAACTTGTTTTTGTAGTCGAACGAGTCAGCGATATCATCCACGATGAGGATCGTCTCTTCCTTCGCCGCCCGCCGCGCTTCGATCTCGAAGATCACGTTGAGAACATAGAGCGCCTTTTTTTCTCCCGTGCTGAGCACCTGTAGCAGATCGGCGCGTTCCACCTGAGCCTCACCGCCCTCGTCAAAGAATGTAAAGCCTAGGGTCAGCATGGGCTCCTGCCCAAGAATCACCGAGGTACGATTGATCGCTTCCAGCTTGAACGGTACGAAGAACCTGCTGTTGAAGATGTCGATCACATCTTCCCATTGCGTACGCTCCTTGGATGCGGCCTCCTCGATTTCCCGCCGGCGCTTTTCCGTGGCTTGATACTTGGCAACCAAATCTTCAAAGAGCGCTCGGTTTTCGACGAAGTACGATTTCCACACTTTTTCCTGAAGCTCAGCCATGTTGGCCAGCTCCGGCAGCAGGAACTCGTTGTCGCAGAGGTATTCATAATACTGGCGCATGCCGGCGTTCTTGTTGAGAAGTTTGTCAATCTCCGAAAATTTCTTACGAAGATCGGCATCGTCCGTAATCGCCTTCTTTTCGTCGGCAATGAGCTTCTCGAGATCCTTTTCGTTTGAGATATCTTGCGCAGCGTCTGCGTTCAAACGCAGGGTGTGCTTCGCTTTGAAGAACCCATTGTCCGCAAGTGACTTGGCGATAGTCGAGGCGTTGTGATAATTGAACACGCCTTTCTTGAAATAGGTCGAAGCCGCCAGAAGCTCGTTGTACTTCTTGATATAGCCGTCAATCACCGACTTGAAGTCTTTCGTACTCAGAAACTCCGCCGCTTTCTCATCGAACACCAAGTCGTAGGCGATCTTTGCGAAGGGAGATTCCTTTTCCTCCTTTACCTCATCGCTGACTCGTACGATCGCCTTGAAAAATTCATCGTCCCGCTTAGTGAACGTTGCTGATATCTCAGCGGCGAGGTCCCGCTTAGATTTTGACGCTTCCTTCATCGCGGCCAAGAATGCATCCTTTGAAGCGTTAATGTCGGCGTAGAGAGCCTCGTATTCTTTGCGGAGCTCAGCATTCACCAGCAACGTGGAGGTCTTCTCAGAGTGCCCAAGCACCTCGTCATACGGGAGCACCACAAGGATTTGGCCAGCGTCGAGATCTGCACCAGTGTCATCGACAATGGTCGCTGAGGACGCCCTATCCGGAAAAATTTTGTCCGACGGCGCTTGGCCGTTGGCTAGGTCGGAAAACGTCTTTGCGAATGAGGATTTCATAACGCCGTTCGGCGCATAGATCGCGTAAGCGCTCCGCTTACTAAAATCAAATTCAGCCGAAAGGTTCTTGATGCCGTAGCAATGCTCGAGTTTGACCGACAATTTCTTCACAGCGTCCCCCAATAGGATCTTTTATAGTATTATTACAGGATCAGTTCCCCGCGCCGAGGAAGAATCATATTTTAAAGCAATAATTCGCGGGCGGCTCCTTGCAGGACCGCGCTCTATCGCGAAACCGCGACGGAGATGATTGCATCGCCGCAAAATTGATGATGATCATCCCAGCGGCAAAAGCAATGAACTCGCTAGGAGGCATCTTCGACACAGGGACAGCCAAGCTCCTCCCATGTCGACCAGGTCGCATCGCTCGCAAGCAGTCTGGTGCCCACGGCTTCCTGGGCAAGCCTGGTTCCCGCAACCAGGACCTCTTGGGCACCTAGACGAAGTGGTTGAGGAAGCCACGTGGCCAGACGTTGGGCCGTCGAGGTGTCGACTGACGGATGCGCAGCCCGCTTGCCAACGCAGAGCAATCTCTCCCATAAACCGATTGCCGGCCGGACTGATGGTAACCCCGCTTCGCGGGCCGCGGCATCCGCCGCGATCGGTATTTCGAGGCCACGTCGATCAAGATCGCCAAAATATCGAATTTCCCGGATCGAAGCGGCAGGCCCTTCTCGGGCAAGCTCCGTGAGGTAGCAGACCGAAGCCGAGAAGTTAGTGCCCGCGCCGAATACGACGAGGCCCACTGGTGAGGTTGGAGGAAGCGCCGCAAGTACGGAGTGGTAAGTGGCCACATTCTCCAACACAAGCGCAACGGGGCCGGCACTTATCTGGCGGTAAGCAAAGGGGGGCGCGTAGAGACGTGCCCGCAACGCCTCGAGAGACAAGCGGCCGGGAGCAAACAATCGACGGTTGCGTCGGAGGATGTCCAAACGTTTCTCATCTCCGAACAGCTCCAGGGATCGCTCTCCCGTCGGAACCACAGGAGCCTCAGAATGCTGATCTCGGAAAAACGCGTGTATTGCACGCAATGAATCGAATTCCGAGCGCCGCAATGGAATCCGGGCGGCCCAGGCAAGCTCTGGACGCCAGGGGTAGATAGCTGCCGCTTGGCCGACGGGAGGATCGGCTCTCCTATCAAGAGGGACGATGAATTGCGGGAGCGCGGGCAGTTCAGACCGATCAACAATTTTCGACGCCCTAAGAGTTCCGGCCTCGATCAGCTCTTCAATCGCTGCAGCGAGACGTGCGCGGCGCTCCGGGGATGTCGCTAGCCCGGGCTCTGCAGCGAGGAACGCGGCGGTATATGCCTCGATAGAGATACGCGTGCGATGCGGCTCGGCCTCGGCAAGCGCTGCAGCGAAGCGACGGGCGAGCAACGTCTCAACTGGCATTGTTCTCACGATCGGCTACCGCTACCACACGTCGAGCCGAGAGATGCCCACCGGAATCATGGGTCTTTGGGGCAAGCAGCTCGAGAAGCTCCGGGTTCGTTCGCACGTATCGCCGCATCGTTCGACGCGCTGCGTCGTTGGACAGAGCGATGACGTTCGAAAAGCGACGGAGAGCGCTGAAATCGCTGATACCTGTCGTATATATAAGTTGAATGCCCGCAGCTGCCGCGACCGTACGTTGGACTTCTATAAGGAACCCCGCATTGGCATTACCAAGGGGATTGTCCAGGATGAGCGTTCCCACTGACGCGTCGCGTGCCGCGCTCCGGCTTTGTCTGCGGAGTTCCGATAGCATGAGCATCATGGCGGTTGCTACCGTCGCCCGCTGACCGTTCGAGAATTTTGGAGAGGATAATTCAGCAATCGGTACGCGGATCGGCGCAAATGCCTCGTTTGGCTTCAGAATCTTGACCCGGAAATCACCAACGGCGCGATGCAGTGCAAGCATGAGGAGTTTGCTTCCCGAGGGGCGATCTGCCTTGGGATCGAGGATCTCGATAACGAACGTTCGCAATCGGACATCGAGTTCTTCGGCTGGCGGCTTCTCAAATCGGACCTCAATAAAGGACTCGCCCGACCAATCGCGTAAGCGCGGAGGCATCTTCGATCTTGTCTCAGCCAGGCGCAAATAGCTGAGCGCCTTGTTGACGCTCTTCGCAAGACTCGTTGTCGCCAGTTTGCGGTCCTGCTCCAGTGTTGCGAGTTCGGCCTGAAGAACACCGATGCATGCACGAAGCTCGGTGACGAGTTCGGCAGCGTCTCGAGCGAGTGCTTCTGCTGGGGATTGCGCCAAGCGACGGTAAAGATGATCTGACACTGCAAGATCAGCAAATTCCTCCTTTGCGAGGAGGGCTCGCACAGCTGAATCGCGGTCCCGCCACGCCTGCTCGGCCTCTCGCTCGCTATCAACTGCATTCGTCAGACGCTGTGCCATGGCAAGGCCCGTCGAATTGGCCTCGTCAACGTCTCCAGCAAAGGGTTCGGCAGTAGGGAGGCCCGTCGTGTCGCCCAACTTCAAACTCATCCTCAGTTGGGTAGCGAGCACCTTCAGTGCGTCCACCAGAGTCTTGGCAGCTTCGGCAGCGTCGCGTGCCAAATTGCGCTCTCGCTCGGCGGCTGCTACCTGGCCCTGCGCATGATCGGCGCTCTGGCGGGCTTCCGCTGCATAAACTGCTGCTTGGTGGCGATCGTGCGGTAGGCGCTCGCTGGCAATTTTCGCCGAGCGACGCGAGGATCGAATCTCTTCCTCGATCCCGAGCAGTTCGGCTTGGGCATTATCCTTCTCCAGATAGGCTTCGCGTTCAACGGTGCGAGTTCGCGCCGCCTCAATAGTCGCGCGCTCCGTGGCTGCCCGCCGGCCAGCGATGTCGCCAGCATCAGGTAGCGTGAGCAGATCTCTGGCTCGCACGCGAACGGCTTCGGGATGCGGGTCAATCGCTGCTGAAAGCTTGTCGCGCTCCTCGATGGAGATGCCGCGCCTTGTCGCGACATCGGATGAGGAAGTTTGACTCGTCAGTCTGCGATCAAGCTCTGCAAAGGTTGCCCGAAGCTCAAACAAATTGTCGGAGCCTATGACAATTTCCTTCGCCTCCTGCGCCGAGGGTTTGCGGACCGGCTCTCCGAGGACGATCGTCGACAATTCCTGCTGGATGCGCTCGCCCGCAACACGGTGATCCTGTGCAACCGCAGTTTCACGATCAGAATCCTCGTCTGCGGCTTTGGCGCTACGCGCTGCCTCCTCGGCTAAAATACGCCAGTTTTTGGCGTCAGCGCGTAGGCGTTCGATGGCTGATTCGAAGCCTGCGACGGACACTTCTTGCTCGACAAATCGCTCAATCTCAGCTGCCCTGAGTTCCGATTCCCGTCCGACCCGGCGAAGATCCGTTAGCTGCGTGCGAAAGGCCCTGAGCAACTGTGCAATTTTGCTTCTACGTTCTTCCCGTTCTAAGCGGAGTTGGTGCAACCGAGCCATTTCGGTTCCAAGCCCGTCACGCTCTGCAACGCGCATAGACAGCCAGCCCACGGGATGAGCGGTCGCGTGACGTACTAAAGCCTCCGCCAAACTCCGCGCGCGTGCTGACCGCTCCTCAAGCGTACCGCGTTGCTGTTCCAGCGAAGCTAGTCGCTCCTCACGACGCGCGCGTTCTTCACCAGCCGCAGCACGGTCCCATATCGCTTCAGAAGGGGGAATGACGAAGGTGCTCCGGTTGCGGTCATCCCGTTCCGCAGCCACAAGTTCGGCAGCCGGCCCGACTGCGATGATCATTGCGGGATTGAGTGACGCGGTGTCCAGAACTGATCGTGCCTTCGCAACATCGAGGCTTTCGACAAGAACGATGCCGCCAACGAGGTCCGCCCGGCTGGCGAGAACGGAACCACGTCTGTCGGTGGCAATCGCCTCGGCGGCGTACCGCGCCCCCGGAACAGCGCCGGTGATGCCGGCCGCGGTCAAGCGTGCCAGCGCAGCATCTACTTCCGGAGAAGGGGGGAGGTAGCCGGTCTCTTCGAGTCCGCGCACAGCACGCTGATCGTCAGCGCCTTGGAGCTCTATGGTGAGCCGAGTGGCATCCGCCTCCTTGGCATAGCCCAAGAGGCGCTCTGCGATGGCTCCACCGACCAGCTCGAGGTCGAAGGTGACGGCTTCCGCCAACTCGATGACCAGTGGGTGGGCACAAAGTTGGAGACGTTCTTGTTCAGCGCGTTCAATCTCACCTGCGAGCCGAGCGTGATCCCGGGTAAGATCGCCAACTCGCGAACTTTCGTTGCGATCGAACTCGTCGAGTTGATTTCGTTCTTCGTCGAGTGCTTCGATGTCGCGCTCAATAGCGCCAACTTGCGTAGATGCGCGCGCAGCTGCCGTGACCTCGCGGTCGCGCGCTTCCTCGGCAGGCTCGTTTAGTGTCAGGAAACCTTTGGCGACCAAACGGTCTCGCATCGCGGCGACCTCCGCGATGCGACGCTCATTGTCTTGCCGCGCAACATCAAGCTTCGCGGCCTCGATATGCGCATCTCGCTCCTCGTTGCGCGCCGTCGTTGCCTTTTTTTTTGCCTCGTTTGAGCGCACCCTCGCGGCGGTGACTTCTTCAGCCGCCAGGACAACATTGGCGGACAACGCGCGCGCGAGTCGCGTGGCGGCGTCGTCTCGTGATGTCTGTAACGGCCGCAATCGTTCCATTTCAGCTGCGTATGCGGCGTCGAGAGCCTTAACCTTGGCAACCGCTTCGCCATAGCGAGCAAGGTCCTCAGTGAGTGACCAAGCCTGCGCGTCAAGGTTTGCTGCCTCCATTCCCTTCAGGGCGTTCTCGTATTCAGCTGCAGCATCGTCTCTCCAGAACGAAGCTGCAAGCCGACGAAATTCACGCCACTCGTCGCGAAAACGATCTGCTACAACGGTTAGGCGACGGGCTTCTGCATCCTGATCGCGCGATCGTTGGCGCTCCGTCTGCTCGCGTGTTCGCGCGACCACTTCTGCTTGTACAAATGCAGAAAGGAGCGTCATTGCGGAGGTGCGCGCTGCCTGAGCATCACTGCGCGCAGCAGCGAGAGCTGCTACCAATTCGACCAGTGGGCCCAGCTCAGTCAGGGCCGCCTGCTCGAAGCGCAGGCGACGTTCATATTCCGGCAAACGCCGAACCTTGTTTGCAACCTCGTCAAACTCACGGTCAAGGGCGGCCAACTCAACGGGGTCGAATACTGCATCGAGGAAGAACTTGATGAAGTCGCGATCTTCCCTGAAGCGAGCAATCGCGGATGCGCCGGCTTCATTGTGGTTCATTTCACCCTGGTAGCGAAACAACGCGCGATCGAGTCCAAGCTTGTCCAGATGGTCGACCCAGTCACGCTGTACCTCGGTTGTCGACACCTCAAGCTTGGCGCGCTGACCGCTCTTTCTGAGCTCCTCCAGTTGTTCGCGGAAACGGCGCAACGGAAGTCGTCGGCGGACCGGGCCGTTGTCCGATGAGCTGTCGATTTCGAAGGCGAGGTGATTGACCCCAACCATTCCGGCGGAGCCACGGATAGAGTACCATAGTCTCTTCAGATCCTCAGGTTTCGGATCGGCCGGCCGCCGGGCTTCCCGCCATTCCGCGACGAGGCCCGTGACCAGAACTTGGTCATCGGCGAAGCGGCCCGACTCCACACGCCGCCATTCGATCACCACATGTGCGGTGTCGCGGTCGAGTACGTAGCCGAGCAGATTCTTTTTCTGATGTGACGTTTCCTCGGTGCCGATCCGTTCGACAATCGGCGGATGAAGAACGGAAAAAAGCAGACGCATGAGAACCGTCTTGCCCCCTGTATTGGGGAGGAAAAGGACGGTGTCAGCGGGTCCAGTCTGGTCTGGTCGGCATAAATCAAGTTCGAGAGGATCGTAGCGCGCCGGCTCTGGGCCGACAGAAACAAGCCTGATGCGCGTGATCTGGAATTTCACGACACGGTATCCACCGCAAGATCCCGTGCGTGCGCGAGAGCGGGTCCGATGCTGGCAACGGCATCTTTGACGTGAAGGCGGAACCGGCTTCGCATTCGGAACCCGTCTTTTGCGGTTCCAATTTCGTCCGCGAGCCCGTTCGCTACGAGCCACTTGAGGGCGCGGCGGACCATGCCTGCCTTGACGTGCGGATTGCTGCGCTCGTCACCGGTCGTATCGCCCTCCCGCCAGCGGAGTACGAGACGGTAAATCGGTTCGATCTGAGGTTCGTCGACGGGGGGATCTTGGTCCTTGCAACGCTCGCGAATCCTATCGGCCATCCGGTTCATCAGGCGCAGGACCTGGGCTACCGCGATCTGCGGCAACGGACCATCCTCGGCGTCAAGTGCATCCGCATTCGGATAGGCAGTCGTAGCAATGGCGAGAAATATGAAAGCGTTGAGATGGCGCTCCTCTGAGGTCATAGCCGCATAGTCGTCGAGGCGCATATAATATGGCGAATCGGGTCCCGTAGCTGCGAGGACTAGTCCGTAGACAGAGGAGCAATCGAGGATCTCAAGGCCTTGCCCGGCTGTGACGGCAACGACCCGATGTCGGAAATCAGCGTCGCCGCGGAATCGAGCCACGAGTTCCTGGTATGCAACATTCCGACCGGGCGATAGTCGAGGGTCGAGACCGAAGCCGATCAGTTGGCCGACGGCCAGAGTGTCATCGGTCATTGAGTTTCCTCGCGAGGAGAGAGAACCGTCGCCGCGTAGGCGGTCTCATCAGCCACTAGCCAACCAACTATAAGATCGTCGCCAGCAAAGGATACAGACTGAAACGATTGTCCGTCACCCGCCGCGGCTAAGACAGGTTCAGCGCCGGGGCGCACCGCAGCGAGATCGGGTGCGGTAGCCACTAGCGTTCTCAGGCGGACGAGATCGGCCACATCGAAACTGTGGTGCTGCTCGGCGGCGGCAAGGAGTGCCGACAGCCGGATCGGTGGATCCAAGTTAGCAAGGACCTCGTCCGAAGCGGCCCATAGCTCCGCCGTAAACGCCTCAGGATCGTCCGGTGGGGACTCCCACTCAGGTTCGTCCAATTCGGGGCCGAGATCATCACGCATCTGAGGCGGTCGCAACAGCGCCTGGAGGAATGTGCCTAGGCGCGGCTGAAGTCTTGGTACAACCGAAGAGGCTCTCGGACCCGGGCCAAATCCGAGCAATCGCTCTGCAAACCGGCTAAGCAACTCGCCGGCAGCGCTCAAAGGTGCCGCGAGCACGGGGATCAGTGCTTCCGTAGTTAGATCAATTGCACCGATCGTGGCCGCACGCCCGAATACTTGTCGATCCTGCTCCTCGATGTACACGCGGACCGCTACCAGCGCCGTGGCGTGGAGCTCCTGATGGCGCATGAAGCAATCATCCACCATTTCCACCAGAGCAGCGGCTTGGCCGCGCAAATCCTCCCGGCCTGTAGAATCGCGCGTGTCCTGCATAGCCGCTAGGAGGCGCTCTTCCGTGCGCATGCGATCTTCGAGGTGCTCGCGAATTTCGGTAAGTCGCTTAGGTACGTCTTCGCGCCAGCCGGCCCTTCGAATGTCGCGCTTCGTCTCTTCGATAAGCTGTCGTACGAAACTTGAGTATTGGATTGAACGGATTTTGGCCTCACGCGCGGGTTTGGCTGCGTCGTCGAGCCGACGGCGGCGGATTAGATGCTCTAAGGTTGCCTCCGCCGCGACCTGGGCAGATTCAATGTCCGTGTTCAGTCCGCCAACCAGCACGTTAATGGCTTCATTCGTTGCCCGAATATAGATCCCACCCTCCGCGTCCTCATGCTCCGACAACAACGCAAAGTCGAAGCGGCGACGGACTTCGTCGAGACTAGAAACATACTCGCCAATGTTGGGGCGAATGAGCGTTTCGACGAGCTCTGTGACGACCGGCTTTAGCTCGTCGTCAGTCAGATCGGGTCCGAACCGCTTCGCTTCGACTAGGAGAATGGCATCCAGCGCATCCCGAGTAATGCCGGTATCAAAGCCCATCCTGTCGACCACAGCATCGATCGCCGCGAGCCCTAGGTCATAAAAGTCGAAGCCGCTCCAGTCGCGCCGTCCTCGATTGGTCTGAAGCGAATGAAGCGGCTCGGTACAGGTCAGCGCCTTAACTCGACGGTCACGTGCCGCATCATGTGAAGGGCTAGATTCGAGCGGTACCGCTGACACGTGCCGATCAGCCAAGTCCCCCGAGAACGGCGAATGTTCAGGCGCCGAGCTTCTGGCGGCGTCGTCTAGGAGGGTCGCTTTGACTTCTTGCTTTGACATTCGGGTCGATCTTATCTGCGAACAAGAGCGCCGTCGCGTGCGCGATCCGAGCGGATTCCATATCAAATGCGAGCCGCAGGAAGTGCTTCCCCAATCGATGAGCTATGTTTTCAACCGTTTTTTCGCTTTTGCATCGGCCCCACGCAAACGGACGCGGTTATCCACACCAAAGGATTTGCCCGAACCGAAAATTGGGAGCGCCATCCGGTGCGCAGCCGGACGGAAGGATGGAGCCTAGGACGGCCGCGGTTGTCCGTCTTGACGTCCCTTGCGCGGGCAGGCCGAGCAAGGGCCCCATAGACCGGTACAGGTCGAGATTGCACCGCTGGCAGCAAACGCCTCTTCGGAAACATGCTTCTCCTCGCCATCGCAAGCATGAAGATGGTGCCGGCGGACGACTGGGGACATCCGACTCGGCCCTCGGCATGACCGCTAAGGGTCAACAGCTCGCGTCGAGCTGTCCGCAGCTTCGACTGGTAATCCCCAAACAGCAGACATGGCGGGGCGCGCACGTTGCCTGTGGATCTATTCATGGCCGACTTCCGCTTCTGGGACGCTACAGCTATGGCGTTATCGTTGCGATGCCGAGAAAACGGAAGTCTGAAACACTCTGCAATGCGAACGTCGGCTCGTTCTCCCCAAATCCGCAAGTCACTTAGAAGCGGACACAAGGTTTCTTTCGGATCTAGTGCCCGGACTTTGCTTCGCACTTCGACCTAGACCGAGAAGGCAAACGTCATTCAACACATCGTGCCTACCGCACAGGGTGTGTTGGCCATAACCGATCGAACTACGCTCGCTGCACGCGGACGCTGTCGCTCATGCCATCCACTTGAAGAATGATCCCGTCTACGCCATCCACAACGAGCGCTCTGGGCCGATAGGCATAGTGGTAGCTATATTTGTATTCAGCTTGCTTCCAGATTCGCCCGCTCTCGAATTCAAACTCAGATCTACCGTCGAAGCCGTTGAAGTCGGACGTGATGGCGCCTTCTTCGAGGACATTCACCCGGACGACTTCGATAGGCTCGTCCATGCAATCGAACTGGGCAAACCACCGCCCTTGATCCGAGTAGATACGGACCTCCGGTCGATAACTGTACCTATACTGGTATTTGTAGTGACGCTGTTGCCAAGTCTGACCGTTTGTCAGACGAAAGATAGCGCCGCTCCGGTAGCCCGTGAAGGCTCCTGATATCTGGCTTACTGTTTCTCTCATGAGTCTATTCCGACTTGTCCCCAATCGATCTCACCGCGCGATCCGAACTTTACAGACACTCAGGAAGCGCGAGCAAGTTGTCGTTCCATTTTCCATCAGCGTAGGTACGCAGGTACTTTCCGTTGGGGCCGTCTACGACGCCCACGTTGGCGCGGTTGCCTTGAACCAGAGTGTAGAAGGTATTCGTTTTCTGCTCGATGGAAGCCACAACCTGTTGCCGCGTCCATTTCCAGCTATCGCCGCCAAGATGGGTAATTCCCTCGTACGGGTCGTTCCGAGGTTGCTTGTTGATGCACTTAACTTGAACGTCCGACATTGATTTCTCCTGAACTTTGGAAAGGTTGAGTTGCTCGCGGTGGCCGCCACGTCGGTGTCACCGGTGTTGGGCGGGGTATCTCGTAGGGAAGCGACGGGTGCGGAAAGGGGATTGGACCGGTCGGTAGCTCTGGCATTTTAAAACCTCACTTCGAAGTTGCGATTGATGACGGCCGCATGCGCGGCCTCCTTTGTTCATCCCTTCGGCGGGAAGGGATCGTTTCCGTAGGAGTCGGAATCACGAATACGACCATCGGGTCGATGAATGATCACCTCTCCATGCTCGCGCATTGCCGTGGTGCGCGCTGCGGCGGCAGCCTCGGCTTGAGTATCGTGCACGGATCCCACGCGAGAGGCCCCTTCACGACGGGCGCCCCAACCGTCCTCATGGGGAACAACGTGTATGCGCTTGCTCATCACAAATTTCCTTCTGTTGCCGACGAATGATTCCACAATCTTGCCGCGCAGAAGATTGCAAAGAGCCGCAATGTTGTCAATAGACACAAGATAAGGTTTGCAATACACACAAATGTTTGCGACGTTGACATTTTGCCTCCGCTGCTGCAAACATTTCGTCATGACAGAAAATGGAATCTACGAGGCCTTCGGCAAAGCGCTTGCAACGCGGCGCAAGGAGCTCGGGCTCACGCAAGCTAAGCTGGCGATGCGGGTGGGCATGTCGCGCGCGTCCATCGCAAACATCGAGAGAGGAAGACAAAACGTGCTGCTTCATCACGTTTATCATCTCGCTGAAGCGCTTGAGATTGCGAGAATTTCGGATTTGCTTCCGGCGCCCGTGAAACCGCCGAAACGGGACCAGTTGGAAGTGCCCTTGTCCGGAGGCAGCGTCACCGCACGGGGCAAGGCGCAGATTACTGAGCTCATCGCGACCGCTCTCGCGAAAGGCAACGGCTGATGAGAAAGCCGAATCAGCAAAGGGCTCGCAGCGCCGCCCAGGCTCTCTTATTGGACTTCGGCGTGAAGGCTGCCCCAGTCCCTATCGAGCGGATCATCAAGAGTCGAAACATCGTGCTGCAGTTCGCGCCCCTCGAGGAGGATCTGTCGGGCATGGCCTACATCAAGGACGGTGTTGGCATCATCGGTGTCAATGCGCTTCACCATCCGAACCGACAACGCTTCTCGGCGGCCCACGAACTCGGCCATCACGTTCTCCATGCGGACGAAATCCGCCGCGCCATCCACGTTGACAAAGGGAGCGTTTTGTATCGCGACGACCTGTCGTCAAAAGGAACCGATGCCCTGGAGGTTGAGGCGAACGCGTTCGCTGCTGAACTCCTGATGCCGAGCGACCTCGTAAAGGACGCCATCGGTGCCGGCGGCGTGGATATTGAGGATGACGCGAGTGTGGAGGCTATGGCTCGGAAATTTCGCGTGAGCCCCGGAGCCTTTCGCTGGCGACTTGCTGGAGGCTAATTTTAGCGAAGGTGGCCCTTGAGCTATGTCTTTTTCGACACCGAAACCACTGGGCTGGAGTGCGGTTTTGATCAGATAATCCACTTCGCGGCGGTCCGTACAGACAACGATCTGAGAGAGCTGGAGCGGCTGGAGATAAGATCTCGCCTTCTGCCCCATGTCGTGCCGCATCCAGTCGCGATCCGCACCAACGGAGTACCAATAGCCCAGTTGTTGGATCCGGAGTTGCCTTCTCATTACGAGATGGTCTGTCGCATTAGGGAGCGCCTTCTGCAGTGGTCTCCTGCGATATTTATTGGATACAATTCAATCCGCTTCGACGAAGAGATGCTGCGTCACTCGTTCTTCCAGTGCCTTCTGCCGGCGTACCTTACGAGCTTGCACGGCAACTGCCGCGCCGACGCACTTGGACTTGCCATGGCCGCAGCATCGGCCAATCCCCCATGCCTTGTTGTGCCAATGGGGCCTAAAGCACGTCCGACGTTCAAATTGGAGTTGTTGGCTGCTGCCAATGAAATTGGCCTACATCAAGCCCACAACGCTTTGTCGGATGTGAATGCAACTGTAGAGCTCTGCCGAAGAATCCGTAGGCTCGCGCCGGAGCTTTGGCAGCGGTTTGTGCGCTTTTCCAAGAAGGCCTCGGTCGCTGATTTTGTAGAACAGGAAGATGGGTTCGTGCTGACCGAGTTCTTCCGCAACCAGTCGTATCACAGCCCGGTCGTATACATCGGGAAGCATCCAGACCAGGCAACGGTGCGGTTCTGTCTTGAATTGAAGTCTGAACCGACGAGATGGGTGGCTCTGTCAGACGAGGAGCTCGACGTGGAACTTGCGCAGACACCATGCCCCATAAGAAGGATTAGGACCAACAGCGGTCCAACGCTAACGGCTTTGTTCGAGGCGTCCGAGGAACAGCTTTGCGGACTGAGCATCGAGCAAATCGAGGAACGGGCACGGCTGGTGAAAGCGAATGCCGAGCTGTGCACGAGGTTAGTCTCGCGCTTCTTAGCGCGCGACGCCGGGCTACCGCCTCGTCAGAAAGTGGAGGAAAGACTTTACGAGGCATTCCCTTCACAGGCTGACGAACAACGGATTGCCCAGTTTCACAAAGTGTCCTGGGCAGAACGCGTGGATATCGTGGAAAGCCTCGAGGACGAGCGTTTGAAGGTGTTTGGGCGCCGTCTCATTTACATCGAGCATCGGTCGGTCTTGTCGGATGCACTCCAGCGCCTCGTTGAGCGGGACCTGACCGACCGGCTTGTCGATGAAGCACGAACCTCCCTCACCCTGGCGCAAGCGCTTGCGGAAACAGATGCGCTCCTGAGTGAGGGTGCTGCAGATGCGGAGAATT
This sequence comes from Hyphomicrobiaceae bacterium, assembly GCA_965279065.1. Lineage (GTDB taxonomy): Bacteria > Pseudomonadota > Alphaproteobacteria > Rhizobiales > Hyphomicrobiaceae > JAKAXS01. The sequence continues at coordinate 2,194,492 of OZ257134.1, read as the reverse complement.
TGTTGAGCGACTATCGAGTTCACGTTCTGGAACGTATCGATCGTGTCAGCGAGTTTCGCGCTCGACGGGAGATGGTTTAAAGCTCGAAGCAAGGATCTCTCATTGGGAAAGCGATGCCGAACGCGTAAGCACCCAGGCGTCCGGTCAACAAAGGGGGCGACCCTGACACTCGTTGGACTGGTTGCTCTGAATTCTTAGTTCGGCTTCCGTCGCCCTATTTGTCCAACACGGGTCTGCAAGTGGCTTGGCATCATGCCAATGCGACCAACTGCCGGAAGTCGGATTCGCGGAGGATGCGTATCGGATAACCTTTAGCAACCAGCTCTTCGACCTTACGATGCTTCGCGCTTTTTTCGTATCCCGCCAATCGCTGCACGTCTGCGTCTCCAACGACCAAAAGTGTCGTCTTCTTGGTCACACCGGCGTCAACTTCACATCCAACACTGGCGGCCAAGTCAGCCGCCTCTCTGCGCGGGATCAGCAGCGTTCCAGTAAAAGCGATAACCTCGCCAAACAGCGGACCGTTTGGGTTGCCATCGCGCTCAATCGCATGATTTGCTCCAGCCCCAATAGGCTGCTCGACACGACGTAGCCAACCGCTCAGATCGAGTCCGGTCTTGTGGCTTGCTGCCAACACAATATGCCCTGCAGCCTTCGCATCTTCCAAGGCGTGATGATGGCGGAACTGGTACCCAATCAGTCTGCAAACATCCGCGAGGCCATAGCCCCTACTGGCACACTCTGCCCAGGTGCGGCGGGCCACACGTGCTGAATCGAGCCAGGTGCAGCTGGGTGTTGCAACCGCCCATCGGCCAGAAGCCTGGTGTGTGGCAACGCGATCAAAGTGAGTGTGGGTGACAACGACAGCGCCCGCCAGCAATCCATCCAGTATCGGAAATATCTCAGCGTAGGTCGGCGCGCCTCGCACCTGCTCCTCGTCGATACCGTGAATAGAGACATTGAGGCCATCAAAATAGTCTTGCGGATCAACAAGGGAGTACCACTCGGAAGTGACTTCGCCGCTCTCAAATTTGACGGCACCGACTGAGCAGATCGATGCCATATCCGCATTTGCGGTTTCTACGTCTATCGCTACGAAGTTCATTGACCCATCTTCCTTATCGACGTCCTATCTAAGGTCCAACGATCAATGCCGAGCTGGTTCAGACTTCGAGCGATCTCGCCAACTCAAGGTAACGACAAAACGCATTGGCGAGCTGGATTTGCCGCGGCGTCCGGCACTCGGCATCGAACACCTGGGGTGATGCGACGAGGATACTGGCGCATTTGGCCCGTGAGGTTGCGACGTTGAGGCGATTGAGGCTGTAGAGAAACTCCATGCCGCGGGGCGCGTCGGCATGTGTCGAGGTGGCCGTCGAGTAAATCGCAATCGGCGCTTCCTGTCCCTGGAACTTGTCGACCGTGCCGACGCGGGCGCCCGGCAGCAGCTTCTGGATCTCGAACACCTGGGCGTTGTAGGGCGTGATGATGACGATATCATCGAGTGTCAGCGCGCGCTCCTGACCCTCCAGATCAACCCAGGAAGGCTTATCTGCGAGCATCCCGTTGACGAGGCGTCGCACGGCGAGGGCCTCTTCGGGTGAATTGTTCTGGTTCCCGGAATGGGGCACGCCAAGAAGATAGAGACCGGGTTCGGGCAGTGCGGTGCATTGCCTGACGCCGATGGTTTCGAGCCCGTCGCGGGACTTGAGTTTTCCGTCATAAAACAGCTCGGACGTGAAGGCGCAGATGTCGGGATGGAGGCGCCAGGTCTCGGCGAGGAAGAGCCCCTTGTCCGGCGGAATGGTGTGGTGGCCATCCAGAATATGGTTGAGCGCGGAAACGTCGGCGCCTTCCGGATGGCTGCCCTGCATGGGCTGATCCAGCTGCTGCGGATCGCCGATCAGGATGACGGTTCGCGCAGCCTGTGAAACGGCCAGGACGTTGGCGAGAGACATCTGTGCTGCCTCGTCAACCATCAGCACGTCCAGCACCTCGGCCGCATCCTGCCGCGCCCACAGCCAGGCGGTGCCGCCGCCGACGTTGACGCCATTGCCGAGGCTCTGGACCAGCGCCTCGCTAGTTTTGGCGAACGTCAGGCAGTGTTGCGGCGGCTCAACCTCGCCGGCCTTGTGACTGCATTGCAAAGCGACGTTATTTTCGTTCGCGATTTTGATCGTCGCGTCGATGAGGTTGCGGATCACCTTGTGGCTGTTGGCGGTGACGCCGACGGTTTTCCCCTGCCGGACGAGCTCCACGATCATATTGGCGCCGACGAAGGTCTTCCCGGCGCCGGGAGGGCCCTGGATCGGCAGGACTCCGGATGTTAGATGCGCGCAGAGGCGGAGCGCAGAGTCGAGCGGTGTCTCGCCTTCCGTGATCAACGGTGCGCCGCCGGCGCGTGGCGGCAGTTTCAGGAGCAGGTCGCGCGCAGCCTGATAGCTCCCCTCCCCATCGATACCCTGCGCGATGACATATTCAGCAATGCGAACGAGGGCCTCGGCCATGACCTCGGTGCCGATATGCTTGTGAGCGAACACAGCCTCCGGATGCAACGAGGCGGTATCCTGGCGCTTCTTGATGTCGACGGTGCGGTCATCCAGGCTCACGGCCTCGACTTTGCCAAACGGCTTGCCGCCGATGTTCTTCAGCTCTTCGCCGCCGCGGATGTCCGTCTCCTGCGGCGGGAAGCGATAGCGGTGGATGGGCGCCTTGGGCGTGCCACCTTGTGCAGAATCGAACGTCAGACCTGAGAGTCCGGCCCGTTCGTCGAAAAGATCCTCGGCGGGAAGCTCTGCGAGCCGGAAATACTCCCACCATCCGGCCTTTTCCTCGCGGCGGTGCCAGTCGAGGAGGTTGGCGAGAAGCCATCTGCCGGCTTGCTCGCCCGTTCGCTCGGCCTTATCGACCGGAACCCCTTCCGTGAGCTGTTCGATCAGCTTCGCGATGCGGATCATCCAGTCGGTCACCACGACGCTTGGTGCGCCATCGCCCGGCTGTGGCCGCGGGACGTCGATACCCTGGGCGATCAGATCGGATCGCCGCTCTTCAAACCAGTTCCGCAACGCTTCGGCAGAGTGGCAGTCGTCGGCGTTGTAGGCCCTGACGACGTCTTTGGTCTCCTCCGGAATATCGGCGTTTTCACCGAGTTCGAGGCGGCTTTCGAGATCGATCAATGCCGCCGTCGCATCCTTAAGAGCAGCCGCACGCATGAACTCATAAAACGGCTCGAGGTTCTTGATCGAGTAGCTCTCGACACTGGCGCGCATGGTGTGACGCGTGACCTGATAGAGGTCAACGAATAGCCCGGCGCGGAGCATCTGATCGATCTCTTCCTCGCGGGTTGCGTAATGCCCCATCATCCGCTTGAGTGCGGCGGGCTCGTAGGGCGCGTAGTGATAGATGTGCAGGTCTGGATAGACCTTCCATCGCGCAATCACGAAGTCGACGAAGGCTTGGAAGGCTTGCTTCTCCGCGACGCGCGTGAAGGCCCAGTCGCAGCGATAGGTCATCGCCCCCTGCTCATCCTGGAACCGATATCCAAACAGATATTCCATGCCTTGCTCACCGACGAACGGATCGCCTTCGAAGTCGAGAAAGATATCGCCGACGGATGGCGCAGGCAGACGTAACAGGCCAAGGCCCGGCTCGACGGGCAACAGTTCATATTTGAGTGCGCCCGCCTCTCTGGCTTCGCTCTGGATACGCGCCTGTTCGCGAATGCGGGTGTAGGACGCGGCGGACCCGCGTTCCGGCTTCCACGCGAGCGGCAAGGGAAGCGTTGCCAGTTCCGCCAGCGTGGTGACGCCGTGCTCTTTCAGCTCGTTGATCTGGATTTTCGAGATGCCGGCGACGAGACAGGGATGATCATCATCGCGCCTGCGTTTGTCGCAGTCCGGCTGCCAGCTGCAGACATCGCAGTGGGGCTTCGGATCGGGATAGGTCGCGGCTTCATCCGCCTGATCGACGGTATGGCGCAGGCTTGCGCGCACCTTGCGGAAGTAGGCAGCATAATCGGCATACCGGTAGGTTTCTGGCACGAAGCCGGACCAGGGCGTGATGATATGCATCCCTTCGGGGGCAACGCCTTGGACGAATGACAACAGCTCGGAATAAAGGCAGAGCTGGAGAACCGCGCCGCCCTTCGTCTCGCGCGCGAGTTTGGTATCCGCCGGCTCGTAGGACCACGTCCAGAGTGAACTCGGGCTTTCCACTCGGCACAGGATATCGGCGCGGCCGGCCCAGCCGTGGGACGACAACGCGGCCTGGACGATGATGGAGGCGCCCTGCTCCATGGCGGCGCGTGTCTGTGCGACGGCTTCCCCCGACACATCGACGCCGTCGATCTCGACGACATCGAGGCCTATCGATCTTAGATGATCGACATAGCTCTGCTCATGGGCCAGGCCGCGCTGCCAGAGAATCTCGAGCGCAGGATTCCAGCTGTGAGGCTTGGCGCGCTTGCCCTGCGCTACGGCCTGATCGAGGCCGGTGAGATGCTGGCAGTTGAGAAAGCTAACCAGATCGGTTGCGCTCAATAGGAGATTGTTCGAGACGAGTTTCATTTTTAAACTGCTGGAGGAAGCGAATTCGTCGTTTCCAGAACGCTTAAATCGACGCGAGTACGCGCGAACGCATCTCGCAACATGGGATCGGGCAAATGAATATCGTACTTCTGGCGTCGAAGCGGCTCAGCGAATGCTGCGACGTCGTGAGCCGTAGGAGGATACTGAAGAATGCGATGCAGCGCGCTCGAAAACTTTTCCAATTCACAGTACTTGGCATGAAGCCCGACGCTGTATGCTTCGGTGCGGATGTCCTGGGATGCTAAAGCCAACCGCACGGTCTCGGTGGCCTTCGTTCCCCGCCAAACGAAAAGATAAATATCGTCTCCAACATTCAAAAGCTGTCTGCTGTCGAGCCCAAGATCGCGATACGCGTCCCGCGCTTCCTGCAGCAGCGTTTTTCCGATAAGGTCAAGGAACGGATAGCTTGTCTCGCTCCTGTAAATGGCACGCATTTCCTGCACGAGCCGATCGTGTAGCGGGATGCCTTCCTGGGCCGGGAATAGGGGCACGCGCCCAGCTGGGGCCGGCTTGACCATCACGACCTTTGCCCGATCGTCGATGCTCAAGACGATCCAGCGCCGACCTGCAAACGTGAGAAAGTCTCCTTGGCGCAACGGATTGAATATGGGCACCGTGCCGAGTGTCCGCTGGTCGGTGACGATGCGGTACTCATCGTCGGTCATGAAGACCGCATAGAAATCGAACCTGTTTGTAATCGTCTCCCCGAGCGACCCGAGCATCAGAATGCCGTCCGGGGATTGCTCGATGATCTTGGCATCGCTCATGGCCCTTAGCAGGGCCGCATAATCTTGCTCCGACACCTGAGCGAACGGCCCCGGGCCGCACAGCAGTCTGAACATGTCCTTGGCACGCGCGCCTCCCCGTTCGCAAATGAGGGCCAACGTTTGATGCAGCAGCGTTGACAGGTGCAGCCCCTGTATTCCCCCGGGCTCGACCCACTTCGAAACCAGGATATTCACTGCGGCGACGGCCTGGACGAGTTCCAACCGCAGCCGCTCAAACGGATCATCTTCGGCCGGTCGATCTGGCTCACGAACGTAGATGCGTAAGACCGACGGCTCTCCTTCTCGGCGACCGCTACGTCCAAGCCGCTGACGCAGACCCGCTACGGAAGCCGGCGGTCCGACCTGCGCGACCGAGGTAACCGAGCCAATATCGATGCCAAGTTCGAGTGTTGTCGTGGCGACGGCCGTTGTAGGCAGCTCGCCGGATTTGAGCCGCTCCTCCAATTCCTCTCTCAAAGTTTTTGAGAGACTTCCGTGATGAGGGAAAAACTCATTCGGCACGCGTTTGCTTTCGCTGAGGCGACCCAACGCGTCGGCGACGCTCTCAACCTCCTGGCGGCGCGACGCGAATACAAGATTGTTCCGGCCGCGAAGCGTTTGGTGGAGGTGAGCAACGATCGCGGTCTGTGCTGGAACGAGCCGTTCTTCTTCGGGTTTGCGGGTTTCCCAATCCGGATCAGGTTCCCGATACCCTCTAATCTGTAGGCGTAACTCCGGCTGGCCCAGCGAGCTTTCGATCAGTTGGACAGTCTGCGGCTCTGTGGGGTTCATGAAATACTGTGCAAGGGCGAAGTCACCGATCGTCGCCGACAATCCAACCTTCCTGATGCGCCGGCCAGCGGTCGCATCTAGACGCTTGAGAAGCGATGCTAGATGGATGCCACGCTCGCCGGATAGAAAGGCGTGCAGTTCATCGATGACGATGAAGCGCAGGTCGTGGATCAGGCGTCTCACGTCTGGCCCCCGCCGCACCAGCAGGGACTCCAAAGATTCCGGCGTGATGAGCACGACGCCCCTGGGATTTTGTATAGCTCTCGCCTTCGCCGCAGCCGAGGCGTCCCCATGCCACTTGACGACCGGAAGCTCGAGGCGTTCGCAGAGATCTTCCAAGCGCCGGAACTGGTCGTTAATGAGAGCCTTGAGTGGACTCACGTAAAGGATGGCAAAGCTGTCGATGTTGTCGAGGGCGATCGAGCTGAGGATCGGCAGAAAAGCGGCCTCGGTCTTCCCGGCGGCGGTGGTCGCCGCCAGGATCACATCATTCTCCCCGTCGAGGACGCCGCCAATCGCTTTCGCTTGGATATCGCGGAGTTCGTTCCAGCCTTTGTCCCAGATCCAATGCTGGACCTTCTCGTTGAGACGACCGAACGGAGACGGCTCAGAGTTGGAAGGATGTGAGCTCATCGTCTCCGTCCCCCGCTAGCTCCGTATCCGTTTCGAGCGATGTCCCGGCAATGAGTTCGGACCACGCGGTAGATGGGTTTTGCTCGAGCGTCGAAAGCATTTGAACGAACGCCCGAACCGAATTGCGCGGAGTCTGGAAATACGCGTCGCCGATGTGCTTGTTGCAGTGAGCCATGAAGGCCTCGATGGCCTCGTCGGGAACGAGGTTCTTGGTATCATCACCGGATGCGAAAACGCGGCGCACGTTCTCGAGGAGAACGTGCAGGTCTTCGGGGGTTAGATTTGCAAGCCGAAGGACCGGGCCGGAAAAATCGACGCGGCCATCGCTGCTAAAAGGATTTTCCGCAAGACGGGATTGCAGCGCGGCGTAGCTGTAGAGTCCGCGCCGGGTGTCCATGAGGAACTCCGGCGTTCCGCCAAGATAGAACCCAAGCCCTTTCACGTCGCCCTGAAGGACGTCGTTGAGGATGCGGAGGATCTGTTCGTAGTTCTGTTGGCGCGAGACGCTGTGCTGCATTTTGTAGAGATTGACCATCTCATCGAGGATGACAAACAGCCCAGCGTAGCCGGCAGCCTGCACAAAGCCCGACAGGAGCTTCAGGTGGTCGTAGACCGTATCGTCACCCACGATGGTCCTAACACCCAAGGCCCGCTGCGCGTCGGTTTTGGTCGTGAACTCGCCGCGGAGCCAGCGCACCGCGTCGGATTTCAGCTGCTCGTTGCCTTCGGCATGGCCTCGGCAAAACGCGGAAACGACGGTGACGAAATCAAAACCGCCATTGTAATCGCGAAGCGGGGCCAGGCGTTCTTGGATGATCACTTCTGCAGATTTACCCGCCTGAGCTGAAGCCTGGTTGGCGTCTCCGATCAAGCGCTCGACGACGTTTTGCAAAGCGCCACCTTCGGGCTTGGCGCGTGTCGCCATGGTTCGCACCGCTTCCTGATACAGATTTCGCGCTTGTCCGCCCGACGCGTGGAGCCTCCTGTCTGGGGCGAGGTCGACCTGCATGGTGACCAGTCGCTTTTCAAGGGCGAGGGATCGAACGAGATTGAGGTAAAACGTCTTGCCCGCGCCATAGGGCCCAATCACGACGCGGAATGCGCCGCCCTTGTCGGCAATCCGGTCAATGTCCTGAATGGCCGCTTTGACCTCGCTGACACGGCCGACCTGGATGTGCTGCAAACCCACGCGCGGCACAACGCCGGCGCTGAGAGCTTGGATGATGGTGTCACGGTCGCGGGGCCGAATGGAAATGGTCATGATGGCAACGTCATCTCTTTGAGTTGGTTGAATAGGCGTGGCGGTATCATCATAGGATCGCCGTCTTCGACGAGCGGTTCTTCAAAATGGCCGAACGACCAATCGTTGATGGTTTCCAAAGCACCGTCGGTAAACAGCCCGAGGCGTTTGGCCTGGTTCTCAAAATCCGTCCTCTCGACCTGGCCGTCACCTTCTAGAAAAAGCACGACCAACTCCTCGTGACCGCGGTCAAGCCCGTGGAATCGGCGCGGTGATTCAGCCTCAACGCTGACAGGTGCATTGCTCGGCGAATCGACGTCATCAGCTGCGTAAATCTCATTCAGGATGTTGCGCACCTGAGCCGTCTCGTGACGAGTGCGGTGTAGGCGCTTCTTGTTGACGATCACCTGCTCCGAACGTGACGGCGGGGGAATGATCTTAGGCGCCGGCGCAGCGGTAGTTTGATTTCCCTCGTCGGCCAGGATTGGCAGAGCGCGCCCGTTGCTGCGCGACGGTTGCGGCTCGGGTGCCGTCCTGGGACGATCGGGTATGGCAACGCCCCCACCGTTCAAGTCCGCCGGAGAAACCATCCTCGGCTCGTCGCCGATGTGCTTGTGCAGGTCTGTGTAAAGCCGTTGCGAGGGAATGCCGAGGGCGCGGTATAGCTTCTCGGCAAACTTGATCTCGGTCGCTTCAATGCGCCCGTCTGCCGTCAACGCGCCCACGGCTACTTGAGCAATACGCTCCCGTTCGTCCAGTGGCCGTGCTGCAAGCCGTTGCCATCCGGCTGCCCGAGCATCCTCCTCACGGCTCAAGTGAAAGACATACGCCAACAATCTCAATCGTTCCGTCGGCGTTAAATTGGGTAGGTTCTCGACATCCCCAAGCACGGATCGCAGTCCGGCCCTTTCATCGTTTCCCTCAACAGACGCGGCGAGAACCGCAACTTCAACCAGCACACGGGCTGCGGCAAGTTCTGCTCGAGCAGGATCGATTTTGGCGCCGCCTGGCGTTTTGAAAATCGTTACAGCTGTACTCGGTGCGGGCAGCCTTCCACCGAAGCGGACATCGGGCTCCATGCCCACGTCGAGACTCGCCAAGGCATCAGAAAGTCGCGCGGCAATAGCTGATGAGATTTTCTTGTCCGGCTCGGCCGGCAACGTCATCAGCTTGAGAAGCTCTATCAAGGGCACTTGCGCGATGTTTTGTGTGAGCAGCCGAGCTAAGGCGTGCTTGACGTCTTGAACGCCGGGCTCTGAGGCTAACGAAAGCCGCAGCTCAGCTGGCAGCAACATGCGCGACCCGATGCTGGCCGCCGACTCTGGATTTCGACCCACATGCCTGCTGTAAGCATCCAACGCATCGGAGCATTCGATGGCGAGCTCACCAGCAACCTTTATTGGTGCTGTCGTCGAAAACGGATCGGAGAGCCCGGGCGCCCATTCCGACAAATCTCTGGTGAAGGCCCCACTTGCCGATTGATACTGAAGGTCAAGGCGGCGAGAGGATTTCCTGACATGAAGTCCTTTTGGATATTGCTCGGCGAACCTTGCGAGGAATAAGGCTTTGAATTCTGCAAAACAGCGGGTGGCCGGCGTTCTTAATGATTTTTCGGGATGTCTTAGATACCAGCCCAGAAGCCACGGTCCGTCCAGAGGGCCTTCGTTCAATCTCCTTGCCAGCGCCACGCGGAAATCCAAACTCAACGAATGGTTAGCCGCGCTGGTGAGGATAAGAGCCGGATTCGAGGGCACCCGCTGCGACATGATGCGAGCCGCAGCCAAAAGATTCTCAGCGTAGCTCTTGAAAGAATGGTTTGCACCGTAGACTGCGAGAAGTTGCGTGACTTCGTTCTCGATGGCCGGCAAGTCTGCGAGATCTTTATCAACGAACAGCCGATGCTCGAGACCGTAAAAGAAGAGGAATACGTGACCGATGCCGAACCTCGGGTCGCGGCGCCCTGTTGACTGCCACTGCAGGTGCGCCAGACGCGCTTCTGGACTGATTTGCGCGTAGTGGGGCCAGTAATACATCGTCTCCCCTTCGACATCGGGCCGTGATGTCCGGACAGAACGAGAGGGATCAAGAATGTGGGCGGTGTTTCGGTCGTAGTTCTGCCGATGCCCCGGCGTCCCGACGTAGACGAGTCCAGGTATCTGAAATTGTGAGATTTCCGTCGATTGGCCGGCTGGGACCCATGCAACGCGTCGAGGTTTGGAAGTTGATTGCGCAGAATGACTTCGTCGGGCTTTCGCCACCGGCATCAAAGGCTGGGGACGATTGTCTCGGACGGAGGGCGCTGCGGCCGCGACTGGCGCCTTGGGTGTGTGTGATGTCTTCCGGCGACCGAACAGGTGCCAGATCAGAAAGCCGACCCCCAGTATGATAAGCCATCCCTCCATTTCGCCCCCATGGATTTGGGATGACTATAGCCCAATTTTTTGCTCCCGCACCGTGTCACTACTTGTGGCTGTGTAATACGCGGGCATGCCAATTGAATCACGTCGGTCGCGATGAGTGCGGCAGCCCCACGAGCAAGGACTGCATGGTAGGCACACGTTACTGAATGGGTTACCACCGCAGACCTGCGGGTGCCCGGTTGGTCACAATCTCCAAGAGCCGGTCTTCCCACAGCCGTAGTGCGCGCTGGCGTTCCGGCAGAAAATCATAGGCCGAGTAAACCGTATTCGCGAGCTGCTGCAAGTCGCCGGTATGATGTAGCGTTCGGCTGCGCAACTCGGTGGGGACGCCGAGAGCGGCCATCTGATCATTAATTAGCCTGCGAAAGTCATGGAAGCGCACCGGCGGATCCGGCCACTTCCAGGCCCGCCGTGTTGTGGTCAGTACCTTTGAAGTCGTCCATCGTGTGGCGGCCCCTACGAAGAGCGGCTCGCCGGGCTTCGATGCGGCAAGTGCCTCCTTAATGATTGATAGCGCCAGCGGCGGCAGAGGCACGGCATCATCGACTTTTGGCTTGTTGCCTTCGCGCTGGGCCGGGATGAACAGACACGGAATCACGCTATCAAGCTTTGCGTCCTCACGTTCTGCCCCGGTGATCTCGCTGATGCGACGGCCGATGAGAATGGCCAGTCGCATCACACGCGTCTGCGCCGGCGACATCACATTGGGGCCTTCGTTCCACAGCTGGCGTAGCTCTGAATTGGACGGAGGGCGCGACTGCTTGCCGTTTGGATGAGCAATCGGTACCGGTTTGTCGATCCCGCGGCACGGATTGCGATCGATCCATTCCTGGTCCATGCACCACTCATAGATGCTCGACAGGACCTTCAGGACCTTGGTCGCCTGAAGGCCGCGGTAGCCCTTCTCGGCATTGGTCGCGACTGCTTTCACCTTTGCCAATGCCTGCTCGATGGTCGCCCGATCGATTTCAGACAACGGCCATTTTCCCAAGTGGGGCTCTATATGCATCTCGAACAGAGACTCGTATGCAGCGCGCGTTCTCGGGCTGAGGGGGCGGCCACGACGCTTGCCAGTGTGATCGAGCCATAACTTGAAGCAATCCTTCAGGACGCGTTGCGGTGCTGACCCCTTCTTCTGTTCGACTTGAGGATCGATGCCGTGCAACTGCAGCGCGGTGAGCAGCTCGCCCGCCCTCTGCGCGATCTTGTTGAAGTCCGCGTTGCGGGCGTCTTCGGAGAGCGTGAACCAGCGCTGGTTGGCGTTTGGCTTGGGACGGTAGCGAATCCGCCAGGCGGCGCGTCCCCCTCCGCGGACGTCGAGATAGAGACGATCGTGGCGCTCGATCGCATACGTGGCGCGCGGACCGTTGATCGCCCGAGCGATCGCGCGGCCGCGCGGATCCAGACTTGGCATGAACTTGAGACCCCAGTTCCAAGAGACTGCTTGACCCCCAGACCACATATGCGCGGTCTATCTAGTTGAGTTACAAGCATAATGTTGGAAATTGAGACATGACTTTTTCAAGGCAAGTCCGTGTCTCACTGGTGTCTCAGCGTTACGGTTATTCAGTGTTCCGGCAGGTTCGCCGGTGTTCTCATTTTTTCGCACGGGATTGATCATTTGGGCGCCCCTCGTCTGAACCAGGATGAACCTGGTGGAGCCGCGAAAACGTACCTCCTATCCCTGGGGGACTGGGGGTCGGAGGTTCAAATCCTCTCGCTCCGACCAATCAATTCGATTCAACAATAGTCGTTGGCGGTTCGATGCATGCGCATCGGACGGGTAGCTGACTGCTCGGACGAGTAGACCTAGGCGGCTTGGATGTTGCTGTTGGGGGTCGCAAGGTTGACGGCGTCGCTCACGGTGCCGGGGCGACCGAGGAGGTAGCCTTGAGCTTCGTCGCAGCCTTCGCGTTTCAGGGCTGCGAGTTGATCGGTGGTCTCGACGCCTTCAGCCAGGACGGGAATGTCCAGGCTCTTGCCGAGGGCCAGCACGGCGCGGACGATGGCCGTGGCCTGCGGGTCGTGCTGCAACTCGCCCATGAACGAGCGGTCCAGCTTGATCTTGTTAAAGGGAAAAGAGCGCAGCGTGTCGAGCGAGGAGTAGCCGGTGCCGAAATCGTCGATGGCGACCGTCACGCCGAAGGCCTGAATGCGGCGCAGCTGATCCAGGGTGCGCTGCTTGTCCTGGATGATTGTCGTTTCGGTGATTTCCAGTTCCAAGCGGCTCGGCGCCAGATCGGTCTCCAACAGGATCTCGAAGACACGGGCTGCGAGATCGATGTGGGTCAGCTGGGCCGGCGAGATGTTGACGGCAATCCGATGCGGTTCGCTCCAGCGTGCGGCTTCCATGCAGGCGCTACGCAGGACCCAATCGCCGATGGCGATGATTGAACCGGTTTCTTCAGCCAGCGGGATGAAGTCGGACGGGGGTACGTTGCCGCGCGTCGGGTGGGTCCAGCGGAGCAAGACTTCGTAGCCGATGGTCTCGCCGTTGGCGATCGACTTCTGGACCTGATAGTGCAGTTGGAGTTCGTTGCGCTCGATGGCGCAGCGCAGGTCGAGGGCGAGACTGCTGCGGTCGCGCGAGATCTCGTCCATGTTGGGTTCGTAGTAGCAGACGCTGATGTTGCTGTCGGCCTTGGCGCGATACATGGCGAGATCCGCGTTGCAGATCAGTCGCTCGTGGGTGTCGCCGTCCTGGGGATAGATGGCGACGCCGATGCTGGCGCCGGTAATGGTCTCGAAGCCGTCTATGATCAACGGGCGGAACAGGGCCGTCTCGACGCGCGACACGAACTCCACCAGGTCGGCATGATCGCTGTAGATCTTCGTGGCGCTAAATTCGTCGCCGCCGATGCGGGCTGCGAACTCGCCGTCGTCGAGCAGGTTTTTCAGGCGCTCGCCGAGGATCTTCAGGGCAGTGTCGCCGGCGTCGTGTCCACGCAGATCGTTGATTTCCTTGAACCGGTCCAGGTCAATCCCCAGTACGCCGACCTTGCGACCGGTGCTGGCAGCGCGCGCGAGTTTCTGGGCGATCTGGTTGTTGAAGCTGGTGCGGTTCGGCAAACCGGTCAGCGCATCATTCAGCGCGAGCGATTCCAGACGCTGGAGGGTCTGAAGGTTGGCATCGGAATCGATCAGGTGGCTGGCGACAGCGGCTGCGACGATGATCAGCCCGACGCCGGCAACGGCGACGGCCATGGCATGGAGAGCGGCTTGATCGAACAGGGCCTGACCCGTTGCAATCGGCAGGACCGTGATCGCGGCCATGCCGGTGAAGTGCAGGCCGACGATACCGCCGACGAAAAGCAGTATGGCGAGATCGTGACTGCGCCGTCCGGGATCCTTGAGAAGTGTGTGCAGGGCGGCGGCCGACATCGCGACCGCGAGCGCCAAAGAGGCGGCTACATGGGTCATGTCCCATGTCACCAAGCCGTCGATGCGATAGGCGGCCATGCCAGAGTAATGCATTGCGGCAACGCTGGCACCGATGATACCGCCGCCGATCGCCGGGCAATACTCGTTGCGGGACGACAGCGCCAGAGCTACGCCGGCTCCACAACCGACGATGGCGACGAGGAGCGAGATCAGCGTCAAGATCGCGTCAAAGGTAACCGGAGCCTGGGGGTGATAGGCCAGCATCGCCACGAAATGGGTGCACCAGATCGAGGAGCCACCGGCGACGGCCGACATGAAGATCCAGCCCCACTTTTGCCGCCCGTCGCGATCGCGGGCCCGCTGAACGAGGTCGAAGGCGACCCAACTGCCAGATACGCAGATGCCGGCGGCGAGTAGCACCAACCAAGGGTTATGCTCGGTAGCGAGACAGGACAGGACGCGCATCAGACGTAGTTCTCTTGGCAAGCGACATCGAGGTGGTCACCGCATGGCGGCCCGAGGCCATAAGATACGCAACCGGTGCCAAGGAATCGTAAATTACCCAATTATTTCAAATGCTGTCTAACGGCACGATGGCAAGCGACGCTGGTCTGACTGCCGGCGCGGACCCTTGTCATGATGCGGTTAATCGACTGATTTTAATGAAAAAAACGCTTATGCTCTGGTCGTATATAGAAATCGGAACTTCTTGGTTCCGCGGGAGGAGCCAGCTACCATACGTTCCGGGCCGGACTACGTGAGCTCATAACGTTTGGAGGGGGATGTGATCCCGAGAGTTCTATCTTGGGCGGGCCTGGCGCTCGCCTTTTTGGTCGTGTCGGCACTGACGGTGAAGGCGGCCGATACGACGATCCTTAACGTTTCGTATGACGTTTCGCGTGAGCTCTACAAGGAAATCAATCCCGCGTTCGCGGCGAAGTACAAGGCGGACACGGGCGACACTGTAACCGTCAACCAGTCGCACGGCGGGTCGTCCAAGCAGGCGCAATCCGTGGCGCAGGGCCTGGAGGCCGACGTCATCACGATGAACCAGGCGCCGGACATCGACTTCCTGGCCGAGAACGGCGGGCTGGTTGCCAAGGACTGGGCGACCAAGTTTCCGAACGGCGCAGCACCCTATACCACAACGTCGATCTTCCTGGTGCGCAAGGGCAACCCCAAAGGCATCAAGGACTGGGATGATCTGGCGAAGCCGGGCATCGGCGTGATCGTACCCAATCCCAAAACGTCGGGGAATGGGCGGTATACCTATCTGGCAGCGTGGGGCTACGCGCTGAAGAAGACCGGTGGGGAGGCGGGCGCACGCGATTTCGTCAAGGCGCTGTTCAAGAACGTTCCCGTGCTCGACGGCGGCGGGCGTGGAGCTACGACGACGTTCACGCAGCGGGCCACGGGCGACGTGCTCGTAACGTTCGAGAACGAAGCAGCCCTCATCGCCCAGGAAGTCGGCGCCGACCAGTTCGATGTCATCTATCCCTCATTGACGATCGAGGCTCCGGCGCCAGTAGCCGTGGTCGAGAGCGTGGCGAACAAGCGTGGCACGACGAAGGTTGCCGAGGCCTACCTCAGCTACCTGTTTACGCCGGAAGCCCAGGAAATCATTGCCAAGCACAACTTCCGCCCGCGTGACGCCGCCGTGCTGGAGAAGCACAAGGCGCAATTTCCCGCCGTCAGCACTTTCTCCGTTGAGACCTTGCTCGGACCCTGGTCTAAAGTACTGAAGGATCACTTTGCCAGCGATGGCATCTACGACCAGATCGCCGCGGAGAAAAAATGAGTCGTACTAGTGCCCGCAGGGTGCTCCCCGGCTTCGGCCTGTCGCTGGGGTTCACGATCGCTTACCTGTCGATCATCGTCCTAATTCCGATGATCGCGGTGTTTGTAAAAGCCGCCACATTCACCTGGCCGGAGTTCTGGAACGCGGTTACGTCGCCACGCGTGGTGGCCAGCTACAAGCTGAGCTTCGGGGCATCCCTGCTTGCAGCCGCCATCAACGTGGTGTTCGGCTTCATGCTGGCCTGGGCGCTGGTGCGTTATTCGTTTCCCGGCCGAAAGCTGGTGGACGCGCTCGTTGATTTGCCGTTCGCGCTGCCGACGGCTGTGGCTGGCATCGCGCTGACGGCGATCTACGCGCCCAACGGCATCATCGGCCAATACCTCGAACCCCTCGGCATCAAGATCGCGTTCACACCGGTTGGTGTGCTCATTGCGCTCATCTTCATCGGGCTGCCGTTCGTGGTGCGTACCGTGCAGCCGGTGCTTGAAGATCTCGATGTCGAACTGGAAGAAGCGGCCGCTACGTTGGGCGCGCAACGCCTGCAGACGTTCCGCAAGGTGGTGCTGCCGACGTTGACGCCTGCGCTGCTCACCGGGTTTGCCCTGGCATTCGCGCGCGCGGTGGGCGAGTACGGCTCCGTCATCTTCATCGCCGGCAATATTCCGATGGTGTCGGAAATCACTCCGCTCATGATCATTACGAAACTCGAGCAGTACGACTTCCGGGGCGCGACAGCGATCGCAGCGGTAATGCTCGTCATCTCATTTGTGATGCTGCTGATCATCAATGCGCTGCAAGGTGCATCGGACCGCCGCTCGGGGAGGGAAGTCTGATGTCTGGTGTTGCAAGCTCCCTGAGCCTTTCGGGGCGTGGTTCGCTCTACGAGACGAAAGTGGCGACGCGCGATCCGGTGGCCGTGAAGTACGCGGTCATTGCGATTTCGCTGACTTTCTTCGCCGTCTTCCTGCTGCTACCGTTGTTTGCCGTATTCACCGAGGCCCTGCGCAAGGGCTGGGATGCCTACTTCGCCGCGCTGGTCGAGCCGGATACGATCTCGTCGATCAAGCTGACGTTGATTGCCGCGTCGCTCGCCGTACCGCTCAACCTGGCATTCGGCGTCGCGGCCGCTTGGTCAATCGCCAAGTTCGATTTCCCGTTAAAGCGGCTGCTCGTGACGTTCATCGACCTGCCGTTCTCGGTGTCGCCCGTAGTGGCCGGCCTCATCTACATCCTGGTGTTCGGTGCGCAAGGCTGGTTCGGACCGGCGTTGGCATCGCATGGGCTCAAAATCGTCTTTGCCGTACCGGGCATCATCCTGGCGACCATTTTCGTCACCGTGCCATTCATCGCGCGTGAATTAATTCCGCTGATGCAGGCACAGGGACGCGACGAAGAGGAAGCCGCGGTGGTGCTGGGGGCGTCGGGTTGGCAGACGTTCTGGAATGTGACGCTGCCGAACATCAAGTGGGGCCTGCTCTATGGCGTGATCCTCTGTAACGCACGAGCTATGGGGGAATTCGGTGCGGTTTCAGTGGTTTCGGGGCATATCCGAGGCGAAACGAACACCATGCCGCTGCACGTCGAAATCCTGTACAATGAGTACCAGTTTGCGGCTGCTTTTGCCGTCGCTTCTTTGTTGGCCTTGTTGGCGCTGGTCACTCTGGCAATCAAATCCTACGTCGAGTGGCGTGCCGCCCGCGACATTGCAAAGAGCCAAGCATGAGCATCGAAGTTGAAAACATCCGCAAGTCGTTCGGCAGCTTCACGGCTCTGGACAACGTTTCGTTGAATTTTCCGGACGGCCAGCTCGTGGCGCTACTGGGGCCTTCCGGCTGCGGCAAGACTACGCTGCTCCGCATCATTGCTGGCCTGGAGTCGGCTGACAGCGGCCGCATCGTCCTTGACGGTCAGGATGCTTCGGACCGGCACGTGCGCGAGCGCGCCGTCGGATTCGTGTTCCAGCACTATGCGCTGTTCCGGCACATGTCGGTGTTCGAGAACATTGCCTTCGGTCTGCGGGTGAAGCCGCGTGCCGTGCGGCCTAGCGAGGCACAGATCCGCAAGAAGGTGACCGACCTGCTGGAGCTGGTGCAGCTCGGCTGGCTGGCCGATCGCTTTCCCTCGCAACTGTCGGGTGGCCAGCGGCAGCGCATCGCGCTGGCACGGGCGCTGGCGGTGGAGCCGCGCGTGCTGCTGCTCGACGAGCCGTTCGGAGCGCTCGACGCGCAAGTGCGCAAGGAATTGCGTCGCTGGTTGCGGCGGCTGCACGACGAACTGCACATTACGTCGGTATTCGTGACACACGACCAGGAGGAGGCACTCGAGGTCGCCGACAAGATCGTGTTGCTGAATAAGGGCCGTATCGAGCAGATCGGCACGCCGCGCGAGATTTACGATGAGCCGGCGACGTCGTTTGCGTACAGTTTCATCGGCGCTGTGAACAAGTTCCGGGGCCGCGTGGAAGGCGGGAACGTTCGCATCGGGGAGGACTTTATTCCGCTCAGCGGCACACGCGTCAGCGAAGGCGAGGATGTGATCGCCTACGCCCGGCCTCACGAGATCGAGATTGTGACGTCGAGCGACGACACGCGTCCGGGTATCTCGGCAACTGTGAGCCGCTTGCTCAAGGTGGGCGCCATTACCCGGGTCGAACTGCTGGCGTCGAACGGCGTCAATGGCACGAGCAAGCCGGAGTTTTTCGAGGTGGAGCTGACCGCTTCGGAGCTTGCCGACCTCCATCTTAACGCCGGGCAGAAGGTTCGGCTCGTCTCGTCGCGTCTGCAGCTGTTTCCCGCCGACCAAGCCAGAGCTGGAACATGAGCGGGCGGCAATGAACTTCCAGCAATTGCGCATCATTCGCGAGACGGTGCGCCGCAACTACAATCTGACCGATGTGGCGAATGCGTTGTTCACGTCGCAGTCGGGCGTGTCAAAGCACATCAAGGATCTGGAGGACGAACTGGGCGTCGAGCTGTTCGTGCGCCGCGGCAAGCGGCTGCTCGGGCTGACCGATCCCGGCAAGGAACTCGCCGAGATCGTCGAACGCATCCTGCTCGACACCGCGAACATCAAACGGCTGGGCGAACAGTTCGCCTCGTCGGATCGCGGCGAACTCAACATCGCGACGACGCATACGCAGGCGCGCTATGCCATGCCACAGGCGGTGGCGCAGTTCCGCAAGCTGTTTCCCCATGTGCACCTGGTGCTGCATCAGGGCAGTCCACAAGAGATCGCCGCCATGCTTCTCGACGGGCGAGCGGATGTAGGCATCGCCACGGAGTCGCTGGCCGACAACCCTGACATCGCGGCCTTCCCGTACCATTCGTGGAACCACGCGGTGGTGGTGCCCAAGGGTCATGAGCTCGAAAAGGTGAAGCCGCTGACGCTGGAGGCGATCGCGGAGTGGCCGATCATCACGTATCACGAGGGCTTCACGGGGCGGCCGGCCATCGATTCAACCTTCGCCAAGGCGGGGCTGGCGCCGGACATCGTCATGGCCGCGCTGGATGCCGACGTGATCAAGTCGTACGTGGAGCTGGGGCTCGGCATCGGCATCGTGGCGTCGATCGCCTTCGATCACGAGCGGGACGACGGGTTGCGCCTGCTTGAAAGCAAGCATCTGTTTCCGCTTTCCACCTCGCGCATCGCCCTGCGGCGCGGCCGCTACCTGAGGGGCTATGCCTATCGTTTTGTTGAGCTTTGCGCTCCGGACCTGACGGAAGCCCATGTGCGCAAGGTCGCGGCGGTGGAGCCGCAGACCTGAAGACTTTTCCGCGGCGGGGCGGCCCGGCACCGAGACGCATCTGATTGCGTGCTCCACTCCACCCCGCCATGCCCGCCATCTTCGTTTCTGACCGCAATTGCGCACGTTTCTCCCGTTACGAGTCCGACGGAACTGGGTGCGCAGCAACGTTCTTTCCCCAGGTGCGCAAGGAGAATGACGTGCGGGCAATATGGATCGGCTGCGTTCTGGTCGTGCTGGGAACGGCAGGGGCTGCCTATCTGTATCCGGAGTTGCGTTCGCAGACGCTGGCCCAGCTGCAGCAGAAGTTGCAAGGCGCACCGGCTCAGGAAGGTAGCGGCGGCAACTCAAAGCAACAGGCAGTTGCGGCTCCGAAGGGCGAACGGCAAGGCAT
Organism: Hyphomicrobiaceae bacterium; assembly: GCA_965279065.1. Classification (GTDB taxonomy): domain Bacteria; phylum Pseudomonadota; class Alphaproteobacteria; order Rhizobiales; family Hyphomicrobiaceae; genus JAKAXS01. Next base: position 2,174,739 of record OZ257134.1, on the reverse strand, counting down.
GGGCAAGCGAGGCGGTGGCGGTGGGCCGCAGCCGGTCGAGGCGGCCGACGCCGAAGCGACGAAGTCCACGGCGGACCTGAGGGCAATCGGCTCATTGAACTCTGATGAGTCCGTGCAGATCGCGTCTGAGATCGCCGGGCGGATCGTCGAGCTGCCGTTGAGGGAAGGTGGAACGGTCCAAGAAGGCGACGTGCTGGTGAAGCTGGACGAGGCGCTGGTTCGCGCCGAGCTTGCGGACGCCACGGCGCGCTACGAGTTCGCAAAGACAAATCAGCAGCGCGCGCAGACGCTGGCCCGGTCTGGAAATGTGACGGAGCGGGCGCGAGACGAGGCGAACACCAACGAAGCGACGAGCCTTGCAGCGGTCGAGCTGGCGAAGACGCGTCTGTCCAAACACGTGATCAAGGCACCGTTTCCGGGAACAGTCGGCCTGCGCGTGATTTCCCCTGGTGCCTACATTGGCATTGGCACGCCGATCGTGAATATCGAGAAGATCGATACCCTTAAAGTCAACTTCAAGCTGCCGGAGCTTTACCTGACGGACATCAAGCCGGGGCAGAAGATTGACGTGACTGTGGATGCACTCTCGGGTCGAGTTTTCGAGGGCGAGATCTACGCGATCAATCCGCATGTCGACGTCAATGGACGGTCGCTGTCCATACGGGCCCGTCTGCCCAATTCCGACGGGGCACTGCGGCCAGGGTTGTTCGCGCGCATCCTCGTCAAGGGTTTGACGCAGCGCGAAGTGGTGATGGTGCCGGAGAGTGCCATCGTGCCGCGCGGCGGCGAAAACGTGGTCTTCGCCATCGTCGAGGGCAAGGCCGTCGAGAGTAAAGTGAAGCTCGGCAACCGCAAGGCGGGCATGGTCGAGGTGCTCGAGGGCCTGAAGGCGGGGGCTAGCGTGGTGACCGCGGGGCAGCAGCGGCTGCGTAACGGCTCCCCTGTCGAGATCGTGATCCGTCAGAGCGACGCAAGTCCCAGCAGCGGGGGCTGAGCGAAATGTTCGAATTCTGCATCCGGCGCCCGGTCTTCTCGACCGTTCTCAGTCTCATCCTCGTGCTGCTCGGCGTGGTTTCCTACGACCGCCTGACGGTGCGCGAATATCCCAACGTCGACGAGCCCGTGGTGTCCGTGGTGACGCGCTATCCCGGCGCGTCGGCCGCCATCATCGAAAGCCAGGTCACGCAGATCCTGGAAGGGTCGATCGCGGGCATTGAAGGCATCGATATACTGGAATCGACATCGCGAACGGAGACCAGCCGCATTACCGTGCGGTTCCGGCCCGATATCAATCCGGATGTCGCCGCCTCCGACGTGCGCGACCGGGCAAGCCGCGTGCGTGGGCGCCTGCCGGATGAGATCGACGAGCCGGTGATCGCCAAGGTCGAGGCCGACGCGCAGCCGATCATCAACCTGGTCTTCACGTCGCCGAAGATGACGGCGCTACAGATCACCGACTACATCGATCGTTTCGTCGTCGACCGCATCAAGAACCTGAACGGTGTGGCCGACACGCAGATCTTCGGTGAGCGGCGCTATGCCATGCGCATCTGGATCGACCGGGAGCGGCTGGCGGCGTTCAATCTTACCGTCCAGGACGTCGAGAACGCGTTGCGGGCGCAGAACGTCGAGCTGCCGTCGGGGCGTATCGAAAGCGCGGATCGCGAATTCCCGGTGCTGTCGCGTACCGGGCTGGTGACGCCGGAAGAGTTCGGCAACATCATCGTCAAGCTGGCGGACCGGCATCAGGTGCGCATGAATGAAGTCGCGCGCATCGAGCTGGGAGCTGCCGACGAACGGCGCGACAGCCGCTACAATGGCGCACCGGCCATTGCGGTGGGCGTGATCAAGCAGGCGACGGCCAACCCGCTCGATGTGTCGAACGCGCTGCAGGCGGTGCTGCCTGAAATCAACCGGGGCTTGCCGGAGGGGCTGACCGCGGAGATTGGCAGCGACGACAGCGTCTTCATCGACCGATCGATCCAGGCCGTGTTCCACACCATCCTGGAAGCGATCGCGCTGGTCGTGCTGGTGATCCTTTTCTTCCTGCGGTCGGTCCGCGCCTCGATCATTCCGATCCTGACGATCCCCATCTCACTGATCGCGACGTTCACGATGATGTTCGCCTTCGGCTTTTCGGTGAACACACTGACGCTCCTGGCAATGGTGCTGGCGATCGGTCTGGTCGTGGACGATGCCATCGTCGTTCTGGAGAACATCTACCGGCACATCGAAGATGGCATGGCGCCCATAGAGGCGGCGATCACGGGAACGCGCGAGATCGGCTTTGCCGTCATCGCCATGACGCTGACGCTGGCCGCGGTCTATGCGCCGATCGCATTCGCGCCAGGCAAGACGGGACGGCTGTTCCTGGAATTCGCGCTGACGCTGGCGGGTGCCGTGATCGTTTCGGGATTCGTGGCGCTGACGCTGACGCCGATGATGTGCTCGAAGATCCTCAAGCACGATGCAAAGCCGAACCTGTTGTTCCGGTTGATCGAGCGGGGCTTCACGGCGGTGGAGAACGGCTACCGCGCGATCCTGGGGGTTGCGATCAGGGCACGGGCGCTGGTGCTGCTGCTCGCGGTCGGCGTGGCCGGTATGAGCGGGCTGCTGTTCGTCTCGCTGAAGTCGGAGCTGGCGCCGGTGGAAGACCGTGGCGTGCTGCGAGTTCGCGGTACGGCGCCCGAAGGAGCCACGCTGGCCTATACGAGCCGCCATACGCAGCAGATCGATGAGATCCTGTCGCAGATACCGGAAGTGACATCGCGGCTCGTCATCAATGGCCAGCCGGACGTGTCGCAGTTCTTCATCAGCGCCCGCCTCAAAGACTGGGACGTGCGTACCGTCAAACAACAGCAGTTGGCCGAGGAGATCGGTCCCAAACTGAGGCGCATTCCCGGCGTGCAGGCATTCGCCAACAATCCGGGTTCGTTCGGGCAACGCGGTGCGGCACGGCCGATCGAGTTCGTGATCCAGACATCTGGCACGTACGAGGAGCTGCAGGGCTACGTCGACAAGATGATGGAGCGGATCAGTCAGTATCCGGGGCTGGAAAGCGTCGATACGGACCTCAAGCTCAACACGCCGGAATTCCGCATCGATCTCGATCGTCCGAAAATCGCCGACCTCGGCATCGATGTCACCGTCGTCGGTCGTACTTTAGAGACGCTGCTGGGTGGGCGGCAGGTGACGCGCTTTGAACAGAACGGCGAGCAGTACGATGTCTTCGTGCAGCTGGCGGATGAGGAACGGGCGTCGCCAGAGACGCTGGCGACGATCTTCCTGCGGGCGCCGGGTGGAGACATGGTGCAGCTGTCGAATATCGCCAAGGTGCGCGAGGCGGTGGCGCCGAAGGAGCTGAAGCGCTTCAACCAGCTGCGGTCGGTGACGATCACGGCGAACCTCGGGCCTGGCGTCGCACTGGGGGACGCACTGACGTTCCTGGAGGCGACGGCGCGCGAGGTGCTGCCGGCGAACGTGCAGACCGATCTCAACGGTCAGAGCCGCGACTACCGGGCCTCGGGGCAAAGCCTCGCCCTGGTGTTCGTGCTGGCACTGGGCTTCATCTATCTGGTGCTGGCGGCGCAGTTCGAAAGCTTCCGCGATCCGGTCATCATCATGCTCACCGTACCGTTGTCGATGACGGGCGCGCTTGGAGCCCTGTATCTGGCCGGCGGCACGCTCAACGTTTATTCGCAGATCGGTCTCGTGACGCTGGTTGGTCTCATCACCAAGCACGGTATCCTGATCGTGGAGTTTGCCAACCAGCAGCAGGAACGGCACGGCAAGGAGCGCATCGCGGCGGTCATCGAGGCGGCGACACTTCGGTTGCGACCGATCCTGATGACGACGGGGGCGATGGTGCTTGGCGCTCTGCCGCTGGCGCTGGCCGAGGGTGCCGGTGCGGAAAGCCGCCAGCAGATCGGCTGGGTGATCGTGGGCGGCATGTCGCTTGGCACGCTGCTGACGCTGTTCGTCATCCCCACGGTGTATTCGCTGATCGGCGCCCGCCATGCCCATGCCGGCGAAGGTAGCGTGACGCTGCAGCCGCAGCCGGCCGAATAGGATAAGCCAAAGTAAAATGGCCGGACGCTTCGAGACGTCCGGCCATCAGGCTAGTGGCGAAGTTAAAATCTGGAAACGATCAGCAGTGCAGCGACGCGTTCTCCGCATCGAACACCTGGCCGGAAAGCTGGCGGCCCTTGCGGCTGGCCAGATAGAGCGCCAGCGCAGCAATCTCGGGTTCAGAGGCGAGGCAGTGACCCATGCCGTCGGCACTGCGCGGGCCAATGGCGTTGACGCGGATGCCGGCGTCGGCCCAGGCCTGGGCTTCGCGGCGAGTCAAGTCGGCCAGGGTGGCGCGCACCAGGGTGGCGACACCCGCTTCGCGTTTGCTGGCCGGCGGGGCCATGCTGACAACGTTGAGCACGGAACCTTCGGTGTGCATTAGGCGCATGCGGTTGGCGGCAACTCGTGTGACCAGGGTCGCCGGCAACAGAGTGCGCGAGACAAAGTCGGCCAGATCGTCGTAGTCGCCGGATAGCGGAAGCTCCTGGGCGGTGACGAAGTTGATGACGACGTCGAAGCCCCCGAAGGCCGTCGCGGACTTCTGCGCCAGCCGGATTGCTGTTTCCTGGTCCTCGATTGGTTCGTCAAAGAGGCGTACTTCGCAGGCGTGCTCGCCAAGATGCGCCGTCAACTCGACGAGTTCGGGTGATAGGTCGGGCGTCTGGATGATCAAGCGGGCTTTGTGCTCTGCGAAAGCGCGGGCAACGTCGACGCCGCCGGTGGCGGTCAGGCCGGTGATGAGCACGCGCGCGCCGGCCAGCTCGCCGTAAACCGATGACGCAAGTTCCGGCTCAATGACGCTCATCAACATGTGGGCTGCTCTCCTCAAACACCAGACTAACAAGGTTCCCGCCCGGCCTGACGATACCACGGCGATTCGCCTAATGAGAACTAAACAACACCTCGATTCGGGTCGGCCAAGGACGGCGCCGTGACGCGATTGCGGCCCCTTTGCACCTGTGGACAATGGATTCCGCGCGGAATCCCCGGAAGACAAAACATTTCGCGCATGTTGCGACTTCGCCACGGGTGTACTTGTCCCCGGTAATTTTAATTTTGGGGATAGGCCAGGGGATTTGTGTGCCTGCCCGACTTCGGCTTGCTTGCCCCTGGCGTGCCGCCTGGCCGTGACCGGCGACTTTTGATGATCCGTATGTTGAAAGGTGGTGAAAGTGGCCGGGCTGCAATTGCGTTTAGGCTTCCAGATCGAAATCCTTGGTCGCACAAGCGAATCGAGTAGGTGGCGGAATCATGAAGCGCAAAGCAGTCCCGTCGAGGCAACGTGGTGATGCCAGTCCCGGAAGGGGCCGGCGGACGGGCGACGTATTCGTGGTTCTCGCCATGGGTATCGTTGTGCTCGCCCTGGCTACGGCCCTAAATCTCCAATTTGGCGTCGACCTAAATGTCGCCGTGGCCATCAGCACGGTGCTGTATGCCGGCCTGCTTGCAGTGCACGCGATGATGCGGCGCCAGCGGCGCCCGGTTCGCCGCAAACGGGCCCCGGACTTCGAGTCGTTCGGCGACCTCCACGACCGACTGTCCACGCACGTTCCGCCGCCCATGCCGGGCGAGCGTGCCCTCTCGCAGTTGGAAGTTCCACCGTCGATGCGGCCGCGGGCCAAGGTCGCGCAGGTATCGCTGCCGCCGTTGGGCGATGCCGGGGGGCAATCGCATGCACCCCCGGCTGCTACCGGGCCGATGCGGCCTGGAGCACCGCGGGGGTTCCAGCCGGCTCCGGTCCCGGAATTGTCCGGAGGGCCGCGTCTGCAGGATCCCGGGATGGATTCTGGCAATTCGCTCGAGTCGGATGTCGAGCGCATCCAGGCGCTGGTAAAGAAGCTGGCGAACGAGATCAACGCCGCCGACGAAGCGGCGGATGACGTTGCGCCGGTTCGTCGTTTGCCGCGGCTGCCGGCCGACGTGGCGCTCGACGCGTCGGTGGGGGCACTCCGGCAGGCTGCGGACGGCATGAAGGCTACCGCCACACCACCGCCGCTTGCGCCGATGCGATCTCCGGCGGGGCATTCGCCGCAGGCACCGGTACGGGCGGCGCCGCCGCCACTCAGCCCGCAGCAGGCCCACGTGGCTGCGGTGGCGGATTCGCTGGTGGCCGGCCGGGTCGAGGTCGAGCTGGAACCGATTCTGAGCCTCGTGGACCAGCGCACGAGCCACTACGAAGTGTCGGTCAACGTGCAGGGCACGGCGGGCGAGCGGCTGGTGCAGAACGATGGCTTCGCCGGCCTGCACGGCACGGGTCTGCTGCCGTTGTTCGACAGCGCGCGCCTCAACCGCAGCGTCAGCATCGCGCAGCGGCTGCAGGAAAAGGGCAAGAAGGGGCGCATCTTCTCGTCCTACAGCGGGGAGAGTCTGACCAACCCCAGTTTCCTGTCGGATGCCCGTGCCGCGCTGCAGGAGCGTGGCAACATCGGGACGCAACTGGTCATCGGCTTCCAGCAGGCGACGGTCCGCGCCTTCACTTCCTCGGAATGGGCGGCGATCGCTGAACTGCGGCAGATGCACGTCGTGTTCGGGATCGATCGGCTCGGGCACCTGGATGTGGACTTGAAGCAGCTGGTGACGGCCGGCTTCGCGTTTGCGCGGGTCGAAAGTGGCCAGTTCCTCTCGGGACTGCGGTTCGGCGGACGCCCGGTGGGAGGTTCGGAACTGGTTCGCTACATCACGGGCGCCGGCATGTCGCTGATCGTCGATCAAATCGATAGCGAACAGCAGTTGCAGCGTCTCGGCCAATTCGGCGTGCAACTGGGCCAAGGCAAGGTCTTCGGCGGGCGGCGAGCGGTGAAACTCGGCGCGACGAAGTCGAGCCACGCGGCGGCTTAATGCTTCCGTTCGCGGCGGTCATGGTCTAGCAACGCGGCATGAATGAGCCGCTGCGGACGACCGCGCCAATCCCCGTTATTGACAGCATTGCCGGGTTCTGTGGAGGCACGACGGCGTGGCTCGTGGACATCTGGGGCGTGATCCACAACGGTGTGGCGCCTTTCGAGGCCGCGGTTGCGACGTGTGAGGCGTTTCGGGCGCGGGGCGGCACGGTCGTGCTGCTGTCGAATGCACCACGTCCGGCCGCGTCGGTCGCCGCGCAGCTCGACAAGATCGGGGTCAGGCGTTCGGCGTGGGATGGCATCATCTCTTCGGGCGATGCGACACGGGCGTTGCTCTCGGAAACGGCGCGCGCGCCGCTCTTTCATTTGGGTCCGGAACGTGACTTGCCGATCTATGAGGGGTTGGACGTCGTCTTCGGCGATGAGGTGACAGCGCGGCAGGTCGTGTGTACAGGGCTGTTTGATGATGAGACGGAAACACCAGCCGACTACATGCCCCTGCTGACGCGCTTTCTCGCGCACGGTTGCCCGATGATCTGCGCCAATCCGGATCTCACGGTGGAGCGCGGCGGCAAACTCGTGTACTGCGCCGGCGCGATTGCTGCGGCGTATCAGGAGTTGGGCGGGCCTGTTACCTACGCGGGCAAGCCGTATGGTCCGATCTACGATATGGCGTTGCAGTGGGTGGCCGCGCATCGGGGTGAGGCGATCGACAAGGCAACGGTGCTGGCCATCGGCGATGGCGTACGGACGGATATCCTCGGTGCGGCGCGTGCCGGTATCGCGTCGGTCTATATCGCCAGCGGCGTCAGCATGCCGGCCGGGGGGGCACTCGACGGCTCTACGCTAGCGGTCATGTTCGCTGATCCCAACATTCAACCTATCGCGGCGATGCGTGAGTTGAACTGGTAGGTGGGTCAAGCCCTCTTGCCTGACCCAAGCATATGTCGATCACGCTATCCAACAATCAATACGATCTTGCCGATGTGTTCGCTGGTTTCCATTCGGGCGTGAGCGGCAGCCGCTTCCGCCAGCGGGAACGTGCGGTCGATCACGGTGGTGACCGTGCTGTCGGCAAAGAGCGGCAGCACGTTGGCGGCTACCGCCGTGGCAATGGCGGCTTTGACGTCGGCCGAACGGATGCGCAGCGTGGAGCCGGTCAGCGTCAAGCGCTTCAGCATGACCCGCATCAGGTCGAGAGTGACCTTGGAGCCCTTCTGATAGCCGATGTTGACGATGCGGGCGTCGTCGGCGCAGCACTTGATGTTGCGCTCGATGTAGTCGCCGCCGACCATATCGAGGATGACGTCGACGCCGCGCCCATCTGTCAGGCGCTTGACGACGTCGACGAAGTCTTCGGTTTTGTAGTCGACCGCGCGGTCGGCCCCGAGGCGGATGGCGGCCTGGCACTTCTCCTGCGAGCCGGCGGTGGCGATGACGTGGGCGCCGAATGCCTTGGCGAGCTGAATGGCCATGACGCCGATGCCGCTGGAGCCGCCGTGCACGAGGAACCACTCACCGCTTTTCAAGCCGCCGCGCTCGAACACGTTGTGCCAAACGGTGAATGCGGTCTCCGGAATGGCCGCGGCTTCTGTGAGGGTGAGATTAGATGGGACGTGAAGGCAGGAGCCGGCTTCGGCGAGACAGTACTCCGCATAGCCGCCGCCGTTGACGAGGGCCATCACGGCAGCGCCGACTTTGAACGGCGCGGCTTCGTCGCCGAGTGCTGCGATCTCGCCGGCGACTTCCAGGCCGGGGATTTCGGAATGACCTTTCGGGGCGGGATAGGCGCCCTGGCGCTGCAGGACATCGGGGCGATTAACACCCGCGGCTGCGACCTTGATCAGCACCTGGCCTGCTTCAGGCGCGGGCACGGCAATCGTTTCGACCTGCAGAACGTCGGGGCCACCTTTGCCCTTGATCAGTACGGCTGTCATGGTCGATGGAAGCGTGGACGGCGTGGCCAAGGCGGATGTCCTTCGATGGGCGCAAAGAGCGTTTCTCATGCCCGACTAGGCGCTGAGGCGCAACCGCGGCAGACTGTGGCGTACAGCGAAACGGAAACCTTGGGAGGCCGGTATGGACTGGGACGAGGTAAGGCCAAAGGCAGTAGGGCTCGTCATCGGAGAGACGCTGGAGACGCTTTCGGTCGGGGAGCTGGAGGCGCGCATCGAGGCCCTGAAGGCCGAGATCGAACGTGTTAACGGCGAACTCGCCCGGAAGCGCGCACACGAGGCGGCGGCATCGGCATTGTTCAAGAGTTGATGTGGACCGCCACATGGTGACCAAAGATCTAACGAAATTCCGCGCTTTAGATGGGTGAGTGCTGATATCGACAGTATTGGGGCTCTGCGGGCAGGTGCAGAGTGGGACAGTGCAGACCCGTGCATTCGTTAATCTGCACAGCTCTTGCATGGTCTTGGGCACACGCCTGCCAACGGGGTCATTCCGTTCCGTTTTGAAGCAGGCATCGATTGTCTGGCCTCGGACACCGAGGCCGTGGTAATGTTGATGAAGGGTTGCGTCCCGTGTCGAACATTGTAACGAGTGAGAATATGAGTGAGTTGAGTGCTGCCGGGCACGGGGGTGTCACGGTCTCCTTCGGAGAGCGTTTTCAGGCCTCGGACGGCTTCGACAAAGTCTTCAAATACGGCATGGCGCTGGTAGAGCGCACCGCATCCTACCTGGATGGCGAGGGGCGCCGTGAAAGCAAAGGTTTGCCGGCCAGTACAACCGTGCTCTATGCCACGGAGAGCATGCGGCTGACGACGCGGCTCCTGGATCTGGCCTCATGGCTGTTGATCCGCCGGGCCCTCAAGGAGGGCGAGATCTCCGACGACGAGGCGTCCAAGAAGCGGCAGCGCGTAAAGCTGCAGAGCCTCGGAAGGCCGCAGCATACCAAGGGTTTCGACGACCTGCCGACCGGATTGCGGGCGCTGATCGAGGATAGCTTCGCGCTGCACGATCGCATCGTGCAGCTGGACCGTGCCATGACACTGGAGCCTGGGGTTACGGATGTTCCGGCGCTGATCCCGAACCCCGTTGGCGCGCAGATGAATGCGCTTGCCGCAGCCTTCGCGGTTAAAGCCGCCAGCTGAGTTCGGTTCGATGCGACACAGAGAAAAGGCGGATCAGGCCAACCTGATCCGCCTTTGATCGTTCAGCGTCCGGCTGGGACGCTCAGAAGATGCCTTCGAACTTCTTCTTGAAGCGGGCAACTCGGCCGCCGCGGTCAAGCAGGCGCTGGTCGCCGCCGGTCCAGGCGGGGTGAGACGTCGGATCGATGTCGAGCTTGAGGCTGTCGCCCTCGTTTCCGTACGTGGAGTAAGTGACGAACTCCGTCCCGTCGGTCATGACGACCTTGATTTGGTGGTAGTTGGGATGCAGATCGGAATCTTTCTTCATGGCGGCGGTCTCTGATGGCTTGAAGCTGTGAAAAGGCCCGCCCGGCGAGATGCGCGGTATTCCAGACAACGGAAGCCTGGCGCTCACCCGGCACTTAGGGGCCAGAGAATTCGGCAAGGCGCCTCTATAGGGAAATCGGGGCCAATTGACAAGGGCCGGGTCCCGGCGGGCCAATTAGGTCTGCGATGATGCCGCGCACGGCTAATGGCTTGTGGCGGGGGCCACGCTCAGGCATGGTCCGAGTACTGCAACGCCTTGCCCAGAAACCGGCGCAAGTCCCTGCTCAAGTCCCTGAAATACCTGACTTCGCGAGTTTGATATTGGAACCTGTTCAGCACCCGGCGCAAGAGCCCACCAAGGCCATGCCGGACGCCAACGGCGACAAGACACGGCGTTCGCTACGGCCATTGATAGCCCTCAAGCCGTATCTTCTGGCGCACAAGGGCATGATTGCGGGGGCGCTGGTTGCGCTGGTGATTTCGGCCCTGGCGATGCTGGCCATACCAATGGCCGTGCGCCGCATGATCGACGTCGGCTTCGTCTCGCATGACGGAAAGCTGATCAACAACTATTTCGAGATGCTGATCATCATCGGCCTGCTGCTGGCGGTGGCGAGCGGCGCGCGGTTCTACTTCGTCAACTGGCTGGGCGAGCGGGTCGTGTCAGACCTGCGCGCCGATGTGTTCGCGCACCTGACGCGACTTGGCCCGGCGTTCTTCGAGAAGACGCACTCTGGCGAGGTGATGAGCCGTCTCACAGCGGATACGACGCAGATCAAGGCGGCGGCCGGGACGGCGTTGTCACAGGCACTGCGCAATACGATCATGCTGATCGGCGCGCTGGTGATGATGTTCGTCACGTCGCCGCATCTGTCGATGCTGGTGCTGCTGGCCATTCCGGTCATTGTGCTGCCGCTGATGGCTTACGGCCGCTACGTGCGCCGACTGTCGCGGGATGCCCAGGACAGCCTGGCGACGGCGTCGGCGTACGCGGCGGAAAACCTTTCCGCGGTCCGCACGATGCAGGCCTTCGGCTTCGAGACGGAAGTTTCGAAACGGTTTCGCGCCTCGGTCGAGGATGCATTTGCAGCGGCGCGCGAGCGGCTCAAGGCGCGTGCCGGGCTGACGACGCTGGCCATCTTCCTGACGGTTGCGAGTATCGTCGGCATCCTCTGGTACGCGTCGGCTTCCGTCATCGGCGGAGAGATCACGGGAGGTCGACTGGGCCAGTTCGTGCTCTATGCCGTGTTCGCGGCCGGTGCGCTCGCCGAACTGTCGGAGGTCTGGGGGGAAATGAGCCAGGCTGCCGGCGCATCCGAACGGCTGCTCGAGCTGCTGGCGGTGGTGCCGGATATCCGCACACCGGAGGCGCCGTTGCCGCTGCCGCAGCCGGCGCGCGGCGAGATCGAATTCGAGAATGTGCGTTTCCGCTACGCGGAGGCGGCCACAGCTGATGCGCCGCGCGGCGCCGCGGCGATCGACGGTCTGACGTTCAAGGCGGAGCCCGGCGAGACGCTGGCGCTGGTCGGGCCGTCGGGATCTGGCAAGACGACGATCTTCAATCTTATCCTGCGCTTCTTCGATCCGCAGACGGGGGCCGTGCGGGTCGACGGCGTGAACGTGGCGGCCTGCGACCTCGATCAGCTGCGTGGGCGCTTGGCCGTCGTGCCGCAGGATGTGGCGCTGTTTGCGGGCACGATCGCGGACAACATTCGCTACGGGCGGGTGGATGCCAGCGAAGCCGAGGTGGAACGTGCGGCCGCGGCCGCCCAAGCCGACGGTTTTATCCGCCAGTTGCCGCAGGGCTACCGCACGGTGCTTGGGGAACGGGGTGTCACGCTCTCGGGCGGGCAGCGGCAGCGCATCGCCATCGCGCGAGCCATTCTCAAGGATGCGCCGATCCTGCTGCTCGACGAAGCGACCAGTTCGCTCGACGCGGAGAACGAGGCCCTGGTGCAACGGGCACTTGGCGACGTCATGCGCAATCGGACGACGCTGGTGATTGCGCACCGCCTGGCGACGGTGCTGGAAGCGGATCGGATTCTCGTGCTGGAAGACGGCCGTATCGCTCAGACGGGGACGCACGAGGAACTGATGGCGAAAGGTGGTCTCTACCGCCGTTTGGCCGAGCTGCAGTTCGGCCGCGAAGCCGCGGAGTAGCCGAGTACCCCGTCCCTTCAGGTGCCAATTTCGTAGCGTCTTCCCTATTGCCACCACCTTTGCTTCGCACGCTTGGCGATCAGTCAGCGTGCGGAGGTTGAAATGATTTTCACTTGGCTGCGAGCGGCCGCCGTTGCCGCGCTCCTCTTCGCGGCGATCTTTGCGTTGCGGTTCGCGACGGTTGGGCCGGGACGGAGCACCCTGGGGTCGCCCGATGCGCTGCAGCAGCAATCGGGATCGTTCGAAATGGCGCGCAAGAATTACGCGTCCGCCAAGCAGGCCGCGCAGCCCTCGGCGGCGCCAATCGAATCTCAGAAGTACGAGAAGATCGGCAGCCTGGTCCAAGTCAGCAGGGAGTTCGACGCCGATCGCAAACGCACGTTCGATCTCATCGCGTCGAACGGTGGAATCGTTCAGCAAGAGCGAGCCGTCGGACAGAAGGGGAGCCGGCTGCTGCAGCTCGGGATCGGCGTGCCACCGGAGAAGTTCGACGCCTTTATCGAAGCGGCGCGCGAGATCGGGACCGGAGTTTCCATCGACATCGTCAAGAACGACAAGACGAACGAATATCTGCAGCTGCGCGCGCGGCGGGAAACGTTGGACAAGGCCCGCACGGCGCTGGAGGAGCTGCGCGCCAGCGGCGGCTCGCTCGACGAACGCGTGACCGTGCAGAACCGGCTGACGGAGATCGAGCAGCAGATCCAGGATCTCGGCGTGTCGCTGGGCGAGTTCGACACGCAGAACGAACTGTGCACCGTCAAGCTGTCGATCCGCGAAAAGTTCGAGGCTGCACCGTGGTCGGTGGGCAAGCGCGCCTTCCAGGCGCTGCAGTTGGCGCTAACAGACTATTGCAAGCTGGGCATTGGGTTTCTTGGCGTGATGGCAGGGCTGTGGCTGGCTGCGACCGTGGCCAGGCAGGCGCGTCAGTGGCTTCGTCAAGCCTCGGCCTAGGCGTCACTCCTCCGATGCGCAAAGTCGGCACCGGAATTCTGAGACTGCCATGAGAGGTTAACAGCGAACGTAAAGCGTCTCCGATCATTGCCGGTTTCGCACGGCCGGTTTGCAACATATTGTGGCGCTCGCGCTGGCGATCACCTATCTAAGGCAACGTTATTACATCTAAGGAAAGACTCGGTGCTGATGGCAGCCGACAAGGTGACTCAAGGCTGGACGGGGCGACCGTCGGTGCCTTTGCGCCTGCTGCTGCAGGCCAGCACCGCGTCGCTGCTGATTGCGCTTGGTATCATGGCCAGCTTGTCGGTCTGGAGCATCTATTCGGCCGACAGCTTCCTGGCGCGTGCCATGCGCGCCTATCATCAGTTGACGCTGGTCAATCGCATCGAGGCTGACGTCAATCACTACCTGCTGCAAGAGGTGGCGCAGACGGCCGACCCCAGCTTCAGTCGTACGCATGAGATTTCGTTCGAGAAGATCGACGCGCAGATCGACGAGTTGGCGCAATCGGTGCAATCGGAAATCAATCTGGAGAAGGATGCGAGGGCCCGCGCGGAAATCGCCGATGAGTTCAAGACCGCCCAGGCGCTGAAAGCGTTGTTCGAAGACGTGCGCAAGGAGATCGCGCATGAACGGGAGCTTGCTGCAACGGCCGACAGCCTCGCGGCGCTGCGAGCCTTTTTTCGGCACATCCTCGACGATTCTTTGAAACGGCTTCGCACGGTCGTCGGGGACGCGACATCGGGCGAGGAGGCCGAGGCTGCGGCCGTCATGGCGCGGATGAGTGACCTACGACGTCGGTTGATCCTGAGTTCGGCTCTGATCGGAGGGCTGACGGCGCTAGGTGCGCTCGTGGTCTCCCTGCTGGTTTATCGGGCGATCATGAAGCCGGTTTCAGCGCTGGCGGCCGGCGCCGAGCGCTTCGGGCTCGGCGAACTGCAGCATCGGATCGAGGTCGACCAGCCGCGCGAGTTCGTGACGCTCGCCAATCGCTTCAATGACATGGCCGAGGACTTGAACCATCAGCAGAGCCTACTCAAGCGCTCCAACGAGCGTTTGGAGGAGACGGTACGGGAGCGTACGAAAGATCTCGAGGCGACGACGCAGAAGCTGCGCGAGATCGACGAGAACCGCAGGCTGTTCTTCTCCAAGACCAGCCATGAGCTGCGCACGCCCGTGACGGTGCTGATGGGGGAAGCGGAAGTTGCGCTGCGCAACAAGAATGCTGACATCGAGTCGTATCGGGATGCGCTAGCGCATATCGTGGCAAGCGGCAGCTTCCTGCGGCGGCGGCTCGAAGACCTCATCAGTCTTGCCCGATCAGAAGACGGGCGTGTGACGCTGCAGCGACAGCCGGTCGACCTGTCGCAATGCGCCCGTGAAACGGTGGCGGCCGCCGATGCTTATGCCCATGCCAGCGAGGTCGATCTCGTCGACGATATTGTTGCCGAAGAGTTGATGGTCAACGGTGATCCCAGCTGGATCAAGCAGGCCATCCTGGCCGTCATCGACAACGCGGTGAAGTTTTCGCCACCCGGGCGCGAAGTGACCGTGAGCCTCAAGAGCGAGGGCGGCGTCGGTGTCGTCGACATTGCCGACTGCGGACCCGGGGTCGAGCCGGAGGCGCTTGCCAATCTCTTCGACCCCTACTTTCAAGCCAGCGGTGGAAAGCGACGCGGAGGGTCGGGTCTCGGCCTTACCGTCGCGCGCTGGATCGTCGAGCAACATCACGGACGTATCAGCGCGCGCAACATCGAGCCGACAGGTCTCGGTGTGCGATTGGAGTTCGAGCTTAGCACATGAACATTCTATTGGTTGAAGATGACCCCGGTATCGGACGCTTCGTTACCAAGGGGCTTACGGCAGAAGGCTGGAACGTACACTGGCTGCGCCAGGGGGAGACGGCGCTGGCGTGCGCCGGCAACGGCGATTATTCGGCCATCATCCTCGACCTCATGCTGACGGACTGCGATGGCTATCAGTTGGCGCGGCAGATTCGCGAGGCGGGCATCTCGCGGCCGATCATCATGCTGACGGCGCGTGACAGCCTGGAGGAGAAGCTGGAGGGTTTCCGTTCCGGTGCCGACGACTACGTGACCAAGCCGTTCGCGTTCGAGGAATTGATGGCGCGCCTGAAGGTGTTGGCGCGGCGGGGCAGCGCACCACAGCAGGAAAAGCTCGTCATCACGCTCGGCGATCTGACCATCGACCTGCTTGCCCACGAGGTGCGCATGGGTGGGCAGACGCTGGAGCTGACCAAGCGCGAGTACGATCTGCTGCTGTACCTCGCCCGCTGCGGCGGCCGAGCCGTCAGCCGCGAGCGCATCCTACAGAATGCCTGGGGCGCGACGATCGAGGTGACGCCGAATGCGGTGGACGTTTACGTCGGCTACATCCGCAAGAAGCTGCAGGCCATCGGTCCCAGTCCGACGATCAAGACGGTCCGCGGTGTCGGATTCCGGTTGACTGAGTAGCTGTCGAGTCTCGCGTGTGAGACGTCACGGCACACCCTAGCCCCGTTGGGTCAAGCGCAGCGCGGCGACCCAATCTGCACGTGGGATGCATCGACCGCGCTACTTGTTGGTCAGCTTCAGCTCGATGCGGCGGTTCTTGCGGAGGCTTTCTTCGTCGGCGCCGCTCTCTAGCGGTTGGAACTCGCCGTGACCGGCGGCGACGAGGCGCTCTGGCGGGACACCTTTGCTGGCGAGGTACTTTACGACGGAGACGGCGCGTGCGGTCGACAGTTCCCAATTGGAAGGGAAGGTGGACGACGCGATGGGGCGGTTGTCGGTGTGGCCGTCGACCTGGAAGGCCCAATCAATCTCGGCTGGGATCTTGGAGCGCAGCTCATTGATGGCGGTGGCCAGCTGATCGATGGTGCCAAGGCCTTCCGGCGTCATGTCGGCGCTGCCGGACGGAAACAACACCTCCGACTGGAAGACGAAGCGATCGCCGACGATGCGGATGTCCTGGCGATCCTTCAAGAGGTCACGCAGGCGGCCGAAGAAGTCGGAGCGGTAGCGCTGCAGCTCCTGCACCTGGCGGGCGAGTGCGGAATTGAGACGGGAGCCGAGATCCTTGATGCGCTCCTGGCTCTCCTGGTCCTTCTTCTCCGAAGCGCCCAGGGCTTCGTTGAGGGCCGCCATCTGCTTGCGCAGCGCCAGCATCTGCTGGTTCAGCAAGTCGACCTTGGCGAGCGCTTCGTTGGAAATAGACTTCTGTGCATCCAGCTCACTGGAGAGGGAGCCGGCACGGCCGGCCTCGGCTTTCGCCTTCTCATCGTTAGTGACGGCGAAGTTCTGCAGCTTGGTGTTCTCGTCCTTCAGGGCGTTGAGCGAAGCTTGCAAGGTGGCCAGGTCTTCCTCGCCCGTCTTGGACTTGCCCTTTTCGAGCGATAGAAGATTTGTCAGTTCGGCGATCTGGCGATTGAGGCGCTGGAGGGCGGTGTCCTTGCCGCTGACTTCGAGGCCCGAATAGTACTGGGCGGTCATGAAGATCGACATCAGGAAGGTGACGACGAGCAGGAGCGTCGACAGCACGTCGACATAGGCCGGCCAGGCCACATCCTCTTGCCGTCGTGACCGTGCGCGCCCCATGCCTATTTCACCTTGCGGAATTTATCGGTCAGCTCGCGCAGCGCGCTGGAAACCTCGGCCTGTTGCGCCGATTGCTCATCCACCCACTCGCGCACGACCTTCTGCTCGGCGCGCATCTGCGTGACGAGCTGGTTGACGCCGAGGGCCAGGTCCTTGACGCCGGCATCGCTGTTGGGGCCGCCGAGAGACGGGCTGTGGCTGCCGATCTTGTTGGAAAGTTCCTCAACGGCGCGCTGCATCTCGAAGACGGCGCTGGTCAGCTGGCGGCTGGCTTGATCGGTGGCGCTGACCATGCCCGGCGTCAGCTCGGTGATGCCGGAAAGCCATTCCTCCAACTCGTTGTAGAAGCGGTTGTGGGCGTGGTTGGCCTGAAGCTCGAGGAAGCCCAGGACCAGCGAGCCGGAGAGGCCGAGCAACGAGGCGGAGAAGGCCGTGCCCATGCCTTTGAGGGGCGCCTCAAGTCCGGCCTTCAAGTCCTCGAACGTTCCGACGTTGGAACCGTTGCCGGAGCTGAGCGAACCGATGGCGCCGCCAACCGACGTGATGGTTTCCAGCAGGCCCCAGAAAGTGCCGAGCAGGCCGAGAAAGATGAGCAAGCGCACCATGTAGCCACCCGTGTCGCGCGCTTCGTCGAGACGCGAGCTGATGGAATCCATGATCGAGCGCATCGAAGCGGTCGACAGCGACAGCGTGCCGGTGCGGTCGCGCAGCATTGTGGCCATGGGGGCCAGCAGCACCGGGCGGTGCGGATTGACCAGGCCCGGATCGGAGATGCGGTAGGCGTTCACCCAGCGAATTTCCGGGTAGAGGCGGATGACCTGGCGGAAAGCATAGAGAACGCCGAGGAACAGGACGCCGATGATTAGGCCGTTCAGGCCCGGGTTGGTCATCAGGGAGGAGACGATGCGCTCATGCAAAATGGCAGCGATGAAAGCCACAAGCGTGAGGAATATCAACATGCGCACGAGGAATGCGCCTGGGGGCGTCAACGATCGCGCCAGGGGCGTCGCGCCGCCGTCGTTCTTCTTCCAGGCCATTCTGATACTCCGAGCGAGCCAAGTTCCAAGGCGGCGCAAACACTAGCCGAACCAGATGCCGCCGAAAACCGGCAACAATGCGCCCCGGGGCCGAGAATGACGGCATTGTAAGGTCGTGTGGCCCTACAACAGCCTCTTGATCTCGGCTTTTAGCTGCGGACCCAGGTCTTCGCGGTCGAGGGCGTAGACCACGTTGGCCATGAGGAAGCCCAGTTTGGAGCCGCAGTCGTAGATGCTGCCGTCAAAGCGGACGGCATGGAACGGCTGGTTTTTGTCGGCCATCAGCTTGATCATACTGTCGGTCAATTGAATTTCGCCGCCGGCGCCGCGTTCCTGCGTGGCGAGCAAACCGAATATCTCCGGTTGCAGAATGTAGCGGCCGGTGATGTGCAGATTGGACGGGGCCGTACCTTTCGGCGGCTTCTCGACCATCTGGGTGATGCCGGAAACCTTTGCCTTGGCATCCTTGACGCCAACGATGCCGTACTGGTGCGTCTGATCGTCCGGCACGGGCGAGACGGCGATGTGGTTGCCGCCGTGTTCGGCGTAGGCGTCCATCATTTCCTTCAGGCAAGGCGTCTTGCCGTGGTGGAGCATGTCCGGCAGCAGCAGGGCGAATGGCTCGTCGCCGACGATGTCGCGTGCGCACCAGACCGCGTGGCCGAGGCCGAGCGGGGCCTGCTGGCGCGTGAAGCTTGTCTCGCCGGCGCCGGGCAGGTCGGCGAGAAGGGCTTCGAGCTCCTTTTTCTTGTTGCGGCTGGAAAGCGTGGCTTCCAGTTCGAACTGGTTGTCGAAGTGGTCTTCGATGACGGCCTTGTTGCGGCCCGTGACGAAGATGAAATGCTCGATGCCCGCGGCGCGCGCCTCGTCGACCACGTGCTGGACGACCGGGCGGTCGACGACGGTCAGCATCTCTTTGGGCACGGCCTTGGTGGCAGGCAGAAACCGGGTACCAAGGCCGGCAACCGGCAGCACGGCCTTGCGTATGCGTTTCGTCTGGGCGCTCATGAGGTCTCCGTTCGATCAATATCTAGAGGCAGTCAGCCGCAGGTCGCCGGCCGAAATTTTGTGAGATCGTATTTTAACTTTCACGCGATTGAATGGGGTCCCGTTAACGGCTGCCATCGGCTCCCCGTGCCATACTGAAGGCGGCGGATCTTTCAAGAGAAAATGAGCTCATAGCATGACGGTTTTGGTGACTGGCGGTGCCGGATATATCGGCAGCCACATGGTATTGCGGCTGCTTGACGATGGCGAGCGGGTGGTGGTCGTCGATAATCTGTCGACGGGGTTTCGCTGGGCGGTACCGGCCGAAGCCACGCTCATCGTAGGGAATGCCGGTGACGGCAACCTGGTCCGGACGGTCATGCGGAAACATGACGTCTCCGCCGTCATCCATTTTGCCGGCTCCATCGTCGTGCCGGACTCGGTGGCCGACCCGCTGGGCTACTACCACAACAACACCGTCAACTCGCGGGCTCTGATCGAGGCGGCGGTGGCCTGCCAGGTCAAGCACTTCATCTTTTCATCGACAGCCGCGGTTTACGGCAATCCGAAAGAGAACCCGGTCAGCGAGGATGCCGACCTGAAACCGGTCTCGCCTTACGGCTGGTCGAAGCTGATGACCGAGGTGATGCTGGCCGATACGGCGCATGCCCATGACTTCAAATACACGGCGCTGCGCTATTTCAACGTCGCCGGTGCCGATCCGCAGGGACGCTCCGGCCAGTCGACGCCGCGGGCGACGCATCTCATCAAGGTCGCGTGCGAGGCGGCGCTCGGCAAGCGCGGACACATGGAGATTTTCGGTACGGACTATCCGACGCCCGACGGGACGTGTGTGCGTGACTACATCCATGTGAGCGACCTGGCGGCGGCGCATTCGGCGGCGCTGGCGTACCTGCGCGCGGGTGGCCAGTCGGAAGTCTTCAATTGCGGCTACACGCGCGGCTTTTCGGTGCTGGAGGTGATCGAGGCGGTGAACCGGGTCGCCGGCCTCAAGATCGATGCGCGGGTCTCGCCACGGCGGGCGGGCGATCCCGCGGCAATCGTCGCGGCTTCGGCCAAGGCGCGGCAGACGCTCGGCTGGCAGCCGGCGTACGACGATCTGCACGGCATCGTGACGGCCGCGCTCAGCTGGGAGCGGCGGTTGGATGTGTTGAAGGCCGTGTCGTAGCCGTCGGGGACGATCAGGCCGGAACGGCGCTACAGAGCACGACGCTTTCCTGCTCGTTGGGATCGGTGCGAGCGATGACAGCCCTGGCGACACGATCGGTGGGATTGTAGGGCTGGTGGGGTACGCCAGCCGGAATGTAGACGAAGTCGCCGGCCTCGACGCGGTCGACGTGTTCCAGCTGGGGACCGTGGCGAAACTCCACCGTTCCTTCGAGCATGAAGATCGCGGTCTCGTGGGCCTCGTGAAAATGCGGCTTCGACGTCGCGCCCGCCGGCATCTCAAGCAGATGCATGCAGAGCGCCTTGGCGTTCGCCGTCTCGGCAGAGATGCCGGAAAAATACGTCAGCCCCTGCTTGCCTTCGAAGGCCTCGCGGTGGCGAACGATCTTGCAGTCGGCCATGGTGCTCTCCGGAGATCGGTAACAGCGTGACCGCGGCGGCCAGGTCATTCCACTTTCTGGGCGCCGCCGCCGCGCAGGTAATTGTGGCACTTGGCGCGCAGTTCCTTCAGGTCGCGCAGGGTGCGGTCGATGTCTGCGCGCTTCTTGATGAGGTCCTCCACCATGTCCTCAACCTTGGCGAGGAGCATCTTGGTCTGCGCCAGTTGACCGGGATCGGCGTCATAGAGCGCCAGATACTCGGCGATATCCTCCAGGGTGAAGCCAAGGTTCTTGCCGCGAAGGATGAGCATGAGCCGCGCGCGGTTGCGCCGCGAGTACGACCGGTTCGTGCCCTTGCGCTCGGGAGAAATGAGGCCGCGTGCCTCATAGAAGCGAATGGTGCGTGTCGTAATGCCAAACTCGTCTGCCAGTTCTCCGATGGTATAGCGGATGTCTGGATCGGTAACCGCTTCGTTGGAGATCGCCGGATCCGGCCGGTTCTGCAGGGGCTTTGCCATTTATGTTCCGCTTTGACGTTGCGATTCTTCGGCCTTGAGCTCTTTTTTAGAGAGCTTGCCGATCATGGTTTTTGGCAGCGCATCGCGAAATTCGATCTCCGCGGGAAGCTCGATTTTCGAGAGCTTCGATTGCAGGTGCTGCAGAATCTGTTCAGCGTTCGCGGTCTGACCAGCGCGGAGCTTCACGAAGGCCTTGGGAGCTTCGCCGCGGTACTTGTCCGGGATGCCGATGACGGTCACTTCCTCGACGGCCGGATGGGTATAGATCGCGTCTTCGACGCGGCGCGGATAGACGTTGTAGCCTGAGCAGATGATCAGGTCCTTGATGCGATCCTCGATATAGAAGAAGCCGTCGTCGTCGCAGCGAGCAACATCTCCCGTGCGCAAGTAGTTGTCGGGGGTGAACTGGTTTGCCGTCTCTTCCGGCTTATTCCAGTAGCCCTTCATGACCTGCGGGCCGGAGATGCAGATCTCCCCCTTTTCGCCGTGGGGGACTTCCTGCGTGAGATCCTCCAGTGAGCGCAGCGACACGATGGTTGCAGGCAGCGGAAGGCCGATTGAGCGATCCTTGATGGGTCCGTTGAGCGGATTGGCGGTGGCGACCGGCGCGGTCTCCGACAGGCCGTAGCCTTCGACCACTTTGGCGCCAGAGAGGGCCTCAAATCCTTTTTTCACTTCAAGCGGCAGCGGCGCGCCTCCGGACAGGCAGAACTTCAACGACGAAAGATCGAAGCTCTTGACCTTGGGGTGATTGATCATGGCGTTGAACAGGGTGGGCACCCCGGGCATCAAGGTGGGCTTGGTCTTGTCGATGAGCTTCAAGGCATCATCGAGTACGAAACGGGGCATGATGATGATTTCGGCCGCCTTGGCAATGCCGACGTTCATCACGACCGTCATGGCGAAGACGTGGAAGAATGGCAATACGCCCAACATGCGCTCGCCGCCGTAGATGAGATCGGGCGCCCACTCCAGCACCTGCAGCACGTTGATGTAGGCGTTGGCGTGCGTCAGCATCGCGCCCTTCGGCGTTCCGGTCGTGCCGCCGGTATACTGCAGCACGGCCGTGTCGTTATACGGATCGATCGGAACCGGGGTGCGTTCGGCCTTGCCGGACGTCAACTCGCCTTCAAGGACAATATTGCCCTTCTGCTTGGACGTCGAGGGGCGCGCCAGTTCCTTGCCTTTGACGAGCTTGAACAAAACCGATTTGGCGCCGGGCAGCAGCGCGGGGAAAGAACAGACGATCGCTTTCTTGAGCACGCCGTCGGCCAGGAGTCCGTCGACCTTGTCGAACAAGAGCTTGAGATCGAGCGTCACCATCAGTTCGGTTTCGCTATCGCGCACCTGAAACGCGAGTTCTTCCAGCGTATAGAGAGGGTTGTAATTGACGACGATGCCGCCGGCCTTGAGGATTGCGAAGTAATAGACGATGAACGTCGGGCAGTTCGGCAAGAACAAGCCGACCTTGGTGCCCTTTTTCACCCCGATTTTCTGCAGACCGGCCGCGACCTTCTCGGAGGCCCGGGCGATCTCGGCATACGTCTGCTTCTTGCCCAGGAAGGTCGTGCAGGTCAGTCCGCCGCTCTTGCGGGCTGCGGCATCGAGAAGCTCATAGAGGGGTTCGGCCTTGAAAGTTTGGTCCCAAACGACATTCTTTGGGTAATGGCGAAGCCATGGCCGCTCGGGACTGGTTTTCGGGATGCTTTGGCTGGATCCAGTCATTCTCTCTCCCCACGGCCGACTATTGTGGTTTGTACAGTCAACCTGCACATTTGGCGGCTCTTTGCCGCGCCGTCATTGAACACTTTTTTCGACTGGATGACCAGAGTTGCAACTGTTTGGAGGGTACGGATTGTTCCCCGAGGAACGGCAATTCGTCCTGCAACGCGTAAGTAGAACTACGAGAGAAGCCCTGCTTTTTCCAGACGGTTCGCTGGCTGGACTTGCAGGCGGTTTAAGTATATGGGACGCCTCAGCTTGTGGACCTGCGGGTCCCTGACCTAGTTAGAAACGACGTAACACGGATCCTGCATGAGGGCAGTAGCAGGAGTTGGAGAGCAACATGGACGAAGTCGCGACCAAGATTATCGAGATACTCAAGAAGCACATGAAGGAGCCGCGGGACGATATCGGTCTGCAAACCGCTCTCACGGACCTTAAGATCGAGTCTTTGGACCTCGCGATGATTGTCTTCGACATCGAAGATACCTTTGGCATCGAGATCCCCTACAACGCCAACGAAGATGTGGAAGACTTCAAGACCGTTGGTTCCGTCGTCGATCGCGTAAAGTCCCTGATGGCCGAGGGACCGGCTGCGGCAAAGGCTTAAGCCCAATAGAGAAAGTCCGCGAGCCGGCGGTGCACCCCGAAAAGGGGCTGCGGCCGCTGTTTCCGCTCAGCGGCACACCAGGATGAGTTGTGATGGCAAAAGCGAACGGCACGCGCCGTGTGGTCGTGACGGGGATGGGCGTGGTTTCGCCGATCGGAACCACGGTGGACGAGTTCTGGGCGGGTTTGCGCGCGGGCAAGTCCGGCGTCAGCGCGCTGGAGGGCTTTCCGCCTGAAGACCTCAAAGTCCTGATCGCAGCACAGATCAAGGGATTTGATCATCGCGCGCGGTTGCGTCACTTCCAGCGTGACAAGATCATCATGCACGCCGATCGATATTCGTGGTTTGCCGCCGCGGCTGCCGATGAGGCGGTGAAGATGGCCGGCCTCAACGTGCCGTTCGACGAGCCCTACCGCGCGGCCTGCATCATCGGTTCGGGCGCCGGCGGTCTCGTCACGTACGAAAAGGCCTATCGCGACCTGTTCATCGAAAACAAGCGCGCCACGCATCCGCTCACGCTGCTGCGTATCATCGGATCCTCTGCCTCCGCGCATGTGGGCATCGAGTTCGGTATCCGCGGTCCGACGTTTGCCACCTGCTCGGCCTGCTCGACGGCGACGCACGCGATCGGCATCGCGCGCGACTACATTGCGCACGGCATGGTCGATGTGGCATTGGCCGGTGCTTCGGAATCGGTGATCAACTACGGCACGATGAAAGCCTGGCAGGCGCTGCACGTGTTGTCGCCAGAGGGCATCTTCCCGTTCTCCAAGAAGCGTAACGGAACCGTGCTCGGCGAAGGTGCCGGTATCCTTCTGCTCGAAGAGCTGGAGCATGCCAAGGCGCGCGGCGCCAACATCCTGTGTGAGCTGGTTGGCTACGGGATGACGTCGGACGCCAAGGACATGGTCAATCCGGGTGTCGAAGGTCCGCGCGAGGCCATGCGGCTTGCTTTGGAAGAGGCCGGTATCCCCGGGACCGAGATCGAATATCTCAATGCCCATGGCACGGCGACGACGATCAACGACGAGAACGAGACGAACGCGATCAAGGAAGTGTACGGCAAGCACGCCTACAAGCTGGCGATCTCGTCGACGAAGTCGATGCACGGTCATCCGCTGGGCGCGGGTGGCGGCCTGGAGGCCGTCGCGTGCATCAAGGCGATGCAGGAGAACTGGGTGCCGCCGACCATCGGTCTCGACGATCCGGATCCCAAGTGCGACCTCGACTACGTGCCGAATGTCGGGCGCGATTTGAAGGTCAACTACACGATGTCGAATTCGTTCGCGTTCGGCGGTCTCAACACGGCGCTGGTTTTCGGGCCTGCGCCCGCCTAGCCGGCGAGAGGCGTCCTGGAGTTTGCAGCGGCTGGGGAAGCTCCCCGGCCGTTTTGCATTTCGCGCCGGCCGCGCCTTGCCAACGGGTGGGAGATCCGCTCTGCTGGAGGCCTCATGCCGACCAACATTCTCCGCAAGCGCGGCACCAAGCTTTCCGCAAAGGACGCGCCAGCGAAGGCACGCGGCCGCGTGTCCGGCGAGGATCGCCAGGTCGAGGTCACCATAGGGCGGAAGGCGTTTGTTGCGACGCTGCTCGACACGGTGGCGGCGGACCGTATCTGGGCGGCACTGCCGCTCTACTCGTCGGTCGAGACCTGGGGGCAAGCCGTTCATTTCGAACTGCCGATCGAATCCGGCCGCGAGGCCGGCGCGACGATCAAGGCGGAGCGGGGAACGCTCTATTTCTGGAGCGACGAGCACCGTGTGATGCTCGCGTACGGGGCTACGCCATTGTCACGCGAGGGCGAGATGCGCCTGCCGGTGCCGTGCAACGCATGGGCGAGCACGGATGCGGACCTTGCTGGCTTGGCCAACGTGACACCGGGGCAGAAGGTCAGTCTGGTACGGGCCTAGGCGCGCGCGGTTGCGAGTTGGTGGGCCCGCCAGGATTCGAACCTGGAACCAGACGGTTATGAGCCGTCAGCTCTAACCATTGAGCTACGGGCCCTGCGCTAGCGGCTCGCGAGGCCCGCCTCTATACCAGAGTTCTCAGCGATTGGGAGGGCCGGGTGGGCCCGCTTTTCGCTACTATTTCACTTCGGCCGGGGCGTCGATCTTGATGTCGGTCGGATAGGTGTAGACCTCTTTGAAGATCGGCTTGTCGAGCTTGTCCTTGCGGGCGAGGATGCCGCGTTCCGGCAGGCCGGTCTCGGCGCTGACGTACATGATACGCTTGGCTTCGTTCTCAGGCGTGGTCGGGCCACCGGGGCTGACGTCCTTGGGCTTTTCTTCCTTGCCCTCGTAGGCCGTGACGTCGCGGCCTTCCAGCGTCTGCTTGCCCAGGCAATCCCAACGTCCGAAGGTCTCCGGCTCGGAGTTCGCGGCCGTGTTCAGTCGCGAGTCGATCAACTGCTTGACCTCTTCCGGCTGTAGCGGTTCCCAGCCTTCGCCAGAATTCCGCCAGCCTTTGCTT
Source organism: Hyphomicrobiaceae bacterium (assembly GCA_965279065.1). Classification (GTDB taxonomy): domain Bacteria; phylum Pseudomonadota; class Alphaproteobacteria; order Rhizobiales; family Hyphomicrobiaceae; genus JAKAXS01. Next base: position 2,148,803 of record OZ257134.1, on the reverse strand, counting down.
TCGACGATGATGGTCTCGACCGGAGTGGGCTGGGTGGCAAGCGCAACGGTCTGACGCATGCGGTTGGGCAGAAGGTATTCTTCTTTCAGCTTCACCGGGCCGGAGTCGGTGATCATGTCGGCATCCATGCGGTAGGCGCCGAGCTTGCGCTGCTTGTCGACGGCGGCCACGGCTTCTGCCTGGCACTTCAGTTCGGCCTCGGTGGGCGGTGCCGGCGCCTTGGGCGCATTTGCTGGCGCCTTACCGGCAGCTGGCGGTGCCGGCTGTGGTGCCGCCTCAGGCGCAGCGCCGGCCCAGGCCGGAACGGACAGGGCGAGGCTGGCGAGAACCAGCAGATTTCTTGCTTGCATTGGACGTTTCTCCTCGCATGACAACGGCTGCCTTAACCGCCGAGTTCGTGCGGGTGGCCAAGCTCTTACCGGCTTCATATTTTGTGTGGCGACATGTGGCAAGTGAGTGATCTGTAATACAACAAGCCACACTCGTTGCTCATCAACGGTGCCAGGACGTCGGATACGCGCCGGTCAGGCGGCCTTCGCCTTGCGCATGGCCGCGACGAAGCGGTCGAAAAGGTAGTGGCTGTCCTGGGGCCCGGGCGAAGCCTCCGGGTGATACTGCACGGAAAACACCGGCTTTCCCGTGAGCTGGAGACCGCAGTTCGAGCCATCGAACAGTGAGACGTGAGTTTCCTCGACGCCAGTCGGCAACGTCGCACGGTCGACGGCGAAGCCGTGGTTCATCGACGTGATCTCCACCTTGCCGGTGGTGTAGTCCTTGACGGGGTGATTGGCGCCGTGGTGCCCCTGATGCATCTTTGTGGTGGTGGCGCCGAGGGCGAGGCCCAGCATCTGGTGGCCAAGGCAGATGCCGAACACTGGCAGGCCGCTGTCGACCAGCTTCTTGATCTGCGGCACCGCGTATTTGCCGGTCGCGGCGGGGTCGCCTGGTCCGTTTGACAGGAAGACGCCGTCGGGTTTGCGATCCAGAACGTCTTCGGCTGTCGCGGTGGCGGGAAGGACCGTCACCCGGCAGCCGGACGAGGCCAGGCAGCGCAGGATGTTGCGCTTCAGGCCGTAGTCGATGGCGACGACGTGGAAGTCAGGGTTTTCCTGGCGGCCGTAGCCCTCGCCCCAAACCCAGCGGGTCTCATCCCAGGTATAGCTCTGTCCGCTCGTCACGTCCGGCACCAGGTCGAGGCCAAGCAGGCCGGACCATGCCTTGGCGTCGGCCTTCAACTTGTCGAGGTCGAACTTGCCTGACGGCTCGTGGGCGATGACGCCGTTGGGCATGCCTTTTTCGCGGATGCGGGCCGTCAGCGCGCGCGTGTCGATACCGCTGATGGCAATGATGCCGCGTGCCTTCAGCCAGCGGTCGAAATGCTCGACGGCGCGATAGTTCGAGGGCTCGGTCACGGCGGCGCGCAGGACGGCGCCGCGGACGCCTGAGCGGGCGGCGAGATTGGATGTCTCGGTGTCTTCGCTGTTGGTGCCGATGTTGCCGATGTGGGGAAACGTGAAGGTGATGATCTGGCCGGCGTATGACGGGTCGGTCAGGATTTCCTGGTAACCCGTGATGGCCGTGTTGAAGCAGACCTCGCCGACTGCCGAGCCCGTGGCGCCAAGGCCCATGCCTTCGATCACGGTGCCGTCGTCAAAAACGAGGCGGGCGGTCAGTGGTGTGTCGGTCCAGGGGGCGGGCGGGTTGTGCTGGGTCATGCTGGCGGGCTCACGACACTTGAGGTTTCGGCGCGCGCGATCGACCCCATGTTCTGGGCGGATTCAGGGGCGAAGGCGGCGCTCGGATCAGGGAGATCTGGTTTGGCGCGGAACCTAAGGGATGGGGCTGTCACGGTCAATGCGGCGCAAACGGTCAGGTGCGGCTTGCCGTGCCGTGTTTGACGGCTTAACCATCCGCTCCAAACCCCAAGGAGATCTCCATGCGCACGCGCATCAATGACGCGGTCAAGGCTGCAATGAAGTCCGGCGACAAGGCACGTGTGGCGACGCTGCGGCTGGTCACGGCGGCGATCAAGGATCGCGACCTGGCGCAGGCAGCGGGGGCGGAACCCGTGGGCGAAACGGAGATCGTGGCCGTGCTGCAGAAGATGCTGAAGCAGCGGCGCGAGTCGATCGACGTCTTTCGCAAGAACGGCCGCGAGGAGCTAGCCAAACAGGAAGAAGGCGAAGTCGCGATCATCGAAGAGTTTCTGCCGAAGCAGATGGACGAGGCTGAAACCCGCGCCGCCGTTACGGCCACGCTCTCCGACATCGGAGCCAGCGGTCTCAAGGACATGGGCAAGGCCATGGCCGCGTTGAAGGAGCGCTATGCCGGCACGATGGACTTCGGCAAGGCCAGCGCCGTCGTCAAGGACGTGCTGAAGTAGATCGAGGGCGGTTTTTGCACCTGTTGGAGATTGCGGCGGACGCCGATCAATCCGCAGAGTTGTCGCGTGGCTGTCGCGAGCGATGGGTAAATTGTTCGATAATACTCGTCCCTGGCCGGGGGAGACTTTCCCGGATTTCAGGCTCGCCCTATTGAGGGCCGATTCGTGCGCGAAGTTGCTGTTGAAATTGTTGTTATCAAGGCTTGACACGGGTTTCCCCGAAGCTGTTTTTCTGCTACGAAAGTCCAATGTCCCAGTATCGCTCCATGTCGCCGCGTGAGTTCGTCAAGGAGGTCGAAGACTTCTCCTGGACACGGCACGTTTGGCGCATCGATCTGCATGACACCCCCGAGGTCGCGCACGCCAGTTACGAAGGCCTGCCCTCGATCGATCTGCTTGCCAAGCTGGATATGACGACGCGCGGCCTGCGCATGATCGCACAGCACGTGTCGGTGGCTCCGGACGGCATGATCTGGAGCGGTCGCGACTGGAACTCTATTCCGGCCAGTATCGGCCTGTCGATGAGCCGTGGCGCGTTCATGCTGAAGGCCATCGGGCATTTCGATAAAGGGATGGACAGGCTGGAAGGCGCACAGCTGCACAGCTGCATCACGGTGATCGAAAGCGTCCAGGCGCGCTTCAATCTGCCGGTGCAAGCCCTGCTATTCCCGCGGGAAGTGCCGCAGCGCGACAAGAACACGCCGGGCCCGAGCGTCGAGAAGGCCGCCCTGCTGAAGGGCGTTCGCACGCGGCGCACCGAATGCGGTGCCAAGAGCGCTGCCTGCAACTGAAAGCCGGTAGTCGCTGAAAGATCAGCCTGGCGCTCATCCCGCCGGGCTTCGGCTTTGTGGGCCCTGTGAATTGTGGGGTCAGATCAGCGCAGACACAGGTTATCGCTCCCGAATCGCTTAACCGTATCGGTTAGCCACCAGCCAGGGAGATCATGCGCTTCAGCCCACATTTTCTCGATGAGATTCGCGGCCGGCTGTCTGTCAGCCAGGTGGTGTCGCGCACTGTCTCGCTGAAGAAGAAGGGCCGCGAGTGGGTCGGGCTATCGCCGTTCAAGGCGGAGAAGACACCGTCGTTCTACGTCAACGACCAGAAGGGCTTCTATCACTGCTTCGCTAGCGGTGAGCATGGCGACATCTTCGCGTTCCTGATGAAGACGGAGGGGCTGCAGTTCCCCGAGGCCGTCGAACGCCTAGCGCAGGACGCGGGCGTGCCGATGCCCAAACCCGACGTGCGCGAGGAGGCGCGCGAGGACGAACGGCAGCGGCACTATCGCTTGCTCGAAGTGGCGGCGGCATTTTTCGAGGAGAACCTGGCTGGCGTTTCGGGTTCGGAGGCGCGGCGCTATCTCGACAAGCGCGGCGTGCGTCGCGAGACGCGCTCGCGATTCCGGCTCGGCTACGCGCCGAATTCACGGTCGGCCATCAAGGAGTATCTGGGCAAGGCCGGTTTCACCGTGCCGGAGATGATCCTGACCGGCATGCTGATCGGTGGTGACGATATCCCGACGCCGTACGACCGCTTTCGTGATCGGGTGATGTTTCCGATTGCCGACATGAAGGGCCGCATTATCGCATTCGGCGGGCGCGCGCTCGACGCCAATGCGCCGGCGAAGTATCTCAACTCGCCGGAGACGCCGCTCTTTCACAAGGGGCACAATCTCTACAACGGGCATCAGGCGCGGGTGGCGGCGCACAGCAAAAGCCGCATCGTCGTCGTCGAAGGCTACATGGATGTGGTGGCGCTGGCGGAAGCCGGTTTCAACGAGGCCGTCGCGCCCCTGGGCACGGCGCTGACGGAGGCGCAGGTGCAGCTGCTGTGGCGCATGGCGAACGAGCCCATCCTCTGTTTCGACGGTGACAGTGCGGGGCGCAAGGCGGCACATCGCGCGGTCGACACGGCGCTGCCGCTTCTGAAGCCGGGGGCGAGCCTTTCGTTCGCATTCCTGCCGGACGGGCTCGACCCTGACGATCTGGTGCGCCAGCAGGGACCGGCGGCGATCGAACACGTCTTCGGCAAGGCCAAGCCGCTGGTGGAAGTGCTGTTCGAGCGGGAGTGGGCGGCGGGTGACTGGTCGACGCCGGAACGGCGGGCGCAGCTGGAGCAGCAGGTCCGCAAGCTGACCGGGCTGATTGCGGACCAGGGCGTGCGCGGGCATTACGAGCGCGACCTGCGGGGACGGCTTTGGGCCGCCTGGGGTGGACGGGCCGGGGGCGACAGCCGCTCCAAGGGTGAACAGGGCCGGCGAAGCGGTCAGGGCGGCGGCAGGTGGCAGCCCCAGAATGCCGCGGGCAAGCGCGGCGGCGCCGGGCGCAATGTTTCGGGTCTGCCGCTGGAGCGGGCACATGCGACCAGCAGCCTGAAAAACAGCCGTCTGGTGGCGGGCGACGGGGCCGCACCACCCTATCGCGAGGCCCTGCTGCTGGCGGCCATGATCAACCACCCGGAGCTGATCGAGGAGCATGCGGAGGAAGTATCCGGCCTGGAATTCTCTTCGGCTGCGTTAACAAAGTTACGCGACGCACTGCTTTCGCTGATTACAGGCGAAAATTCTCTTGACTCAGCAACCTTACGCACCCAATTGAGCAAACTGGGCGTCGGTGGGATCGTTGATCTCGTCGACCGTTCAATTACGCACAGGTGCGACAAGTTCGCGGAACCCCACTCCGACCGCGCCGAGGTGGATGCTGGCTGGCGCCACGCCCTCGGTCTGCACGAACGGCAGCTGGGACTACGCAGGTCGCTCGCAGTTGCCGAGCGGGCTTGGCATGAAGATCGCAGTGAAGAGGCGTTCGCCCGCATCTGCGAGATCAAGCGTCAGCTCGAGCACATGAGCGCCGGGGACGATCAGCAGGGAATGGACGAAGGCCGTAGAGCTTAAAGGCACACGGTGGAAGGCGATTGGGGTTTGGGCTAGGCAATCGGGCAGCCCTTGGATTGATTTTGACGGTAGGCAAGATGGCAGCGACCGCTAAGACGGCAAACGCAAAAACTGAAGAAAAAGATACCGACGCCCCAGAGCGCGACAGCCCGCTGCTCGATCTGTCGGACCAGGCCGTCAAGCGCCTGCTCAAAACCGCCAAGGCGCGCGGCTACGTGACCTATGACGAGTTGAACTCCGTACTGCCGTCGGAGGAAGTGTCCTCCGAGCAGATCGAAGACACGATGGCGATGTTGTCCGACATGGGCATCAACGTCGTCGAGACGGAAGAGGGCGAGGAAGAAAAAGAAGCCGCCGACGAGACGCCGGACGAGGACGAAGGCGGCGGACGCGCACTGACCTCGTCGTCGCTGCCGACCACGACGACGACCAAGGCGGAGCCCAGCGAGCGCACCGACGATCCGGTGCGCATGTACCTGCGCGAAATGGGCTCGGTGGAGTTGCTGTCGCGCGAGGGCGAAATTGCCATCGCCAAGCGCATCGAGGCCGGCCGCGAGGCCATGATCGCCGGTCTGTGCGAGAGTCCGCTGACGTTCCAGGCCATCATCATCTGGCGTGACGAACTCAACGACGCCAAGATTCTGCTGCGCGACATCATCGATCTCGAAGCCACTTACGAAGGCCCGGAGGCCAAGCAGCCGCCGGCGCTCGACAATTCGGACGTGGCGACGCCTGGCGAGGCCGAGCGTCCGGACGGCCGTCCGGAAGGCGACGTCGAGGATGACGAGGAGTTCGAGAACGCGCTGTCGCTGGCGGCGATGGAAGCCGAGCTGAAGCCGAAGGTCCTGGAGACCTTCGACAACATCGCCGGGACCTACAAGAAGCTGCGCAAGCAGCAGGACAAGAAACTGGAGCAGCAGGTTGCGGGCGAGCAGGGTTCGCGCCAGCAGCAGAAGGCCTACGACAAGCTGCGCGACGAGATCATCACCGACGTCAAGTCGCTGTCGCTGAACAACAACCGTATCGAAAGCCTCGTCGAGCAGCTGTATGCCATCAACAAGCGCCTCGTTGGCCTGGAAGGCCGGCTGATGCGCCTAGCCGACAGTTATGGCGTGCCGCGTCAGGCGTTCATCGACGAGTACTTCGGCAACGAGCTCGACGCCAGCTGGCTGGAGCGCATGTCGGAGGGCGGCAAGAAGTGGTCGTCGTTCGTCAAGAGCGAGCGCAAGCAGATCGAAACGATCCGCGGCGAGATCCATGGCCTGGCGTCCGAGACGGGTCTGGAAATTCTCGAGTTCCGCCGCATCGTCAAGGCCGTGCAGAAGGGCGAGCGGGAAGCGCGCCAGGCCAAGAAGGAAATGGTGGAGGCCAACCTGCGCCTCGTCATCTCCATCGCCAAGAAGTACACGAACCGCGGCCTGCAGTTCCTGGACCTCATCCAGGAAGGCAACATCGGCCTGATGAAGGCGGTCGACAAGTTCGAGTACCGGCGCGGCTACAAGTTCTCGACGTATGCGACGTGGTGGATCCGACAGGCCATCACGCGGTCGATTGCCGACCAGGCGCGCACCATCCGTATTCCCGTGCACATGATCGAGACGATCAACAAGATCGTGCGCACGTCGCGGCAAATGCTGCACGAAATCGGCCGCGAGCCGACGCCGGAGGAGCTGGCCGAGAAGCTGGCGATGCCGCTGGAGAAGGTGCGCAAGGTTCTCAAGATCGCCAAGGAGCCGATCTCGCTGGAAACGCCGATCGGCGACGAGGAGGATTCACACCTCGGCGACTTCATCGAGGACCGCAACGCGGTGCTGCCGATCGAGGCGGCGATCCAGTCCAACCTGCGCGAGACGACGACGCGGGTTCTGGCGTCGCTGACGCCGCGCGAGGAGCGCGTGCTACGCATGCGCTTCGGCATCGGCATGAACACCGACCACACGCTGGAAGAAGTCGGCCAGCAGTTCTCGGTGACGCGCGAACGCATCCGCCAGATCGAAGCCAAGGCGCTGCGCAAGCTGAAGCACCCGAGCCGGTCGCGGAAGCTGCGGAGCTTTTTGGATAATTGATCTTCCAAGGCCGCGCCCTGCGCGGCCTTTTCATTTCAGCCCGACACAAGCTCCGGCCGGTAGCCTTGCGCCCTGACAATCGGAGCGCGTGAGATGATCTATGCGGGTCGGGCGGCTGTCCTGTGCGCCATTGCTTTGACGGTGGGCGCCGGGGCGGCTTACGCGGGTGGCGACGTTTACGACGGTGAGCCGATGCCAGCGGGGCCTGCGGATGCGTTCGCGGGACCACCGGATGGTCCATCTGCCGGGTACGGCGACAAGGGTTTCGCGGCGCCGGGTGGGTTTCCCGGTCCGCCGGACGATGCCACGGAAGCCTATTCGGAGGCGCAGTACGTCGATGGCGACCCCTATGGGCGGACGGACTACTGGCAGGACGGCCGCGGCAACCGGCGTGGAACAGTGTTCGGTCCGGGATTCTACCAGAAGGGCTACTATCACCCCGGCGAGCGGCAGTTCCCTGACTATTGGGCGTACGATCGGCGGCGCCAGGGCCCGGGTTCGCTCTGGAGGGTTGCCTATCGGGGGGTGATCGATCCGTTCGTACCGGATCAATATGAGATCGATTGGGTCCGGGCCTTGCCTGCAAGGATCATCACGAAAACGCGGATCGACGAGGATTTGCGGCGGCTGCAGAGGCTCGCTAAAGAGGCACAGAACGACTCTTGGGCCGGTGGCCGGTACGATAGCCCGCGGCCCTTGAAGTAGGCTATCGATCCAGTCCTTGATCGAAGAAAGCCGCCGGGCGGAACCACGGCGGCTTTACATTTCGACTTGCCGACAGCCGTTACCCGCGGCGGCGTTTGAGCTTCTTCTCGCGCTTGGCGACGCGTTCGACGTCTTTCTTGCCGACCTCGCCGGAAACCTTCAGCGCATGAATGCAGCCCTTTGAGAGGCGCGGACCGACGGCGCGCATACACTTGCGCAAGCCGGGGGAGCCGACCTCGTGCATCGAGCAATGCTCGAAGTAGTCGTCGCGGCACATTTGCTTCACGAGTGGGCTGACAGCCAAGGCCGCGGTGGCGGACGCGATGGTGGCAAGTGCAGCGAACAGAATCGAATAGTGGCGCATGGCATACCCCCGAGCATTGTGATTTGCGTCAGAAGGTCTCATGATTCGCGCCGCGTCCGGAGCCACCTGCGTGTTGTTAAATGGCTTTTCTGTGCGGGGTTGCGTGCGCGAAACGCTGTCGCGCAATATTCGCGCAGCAATCCTGGCAGGCGAGCACGAACAGAATGAGCAGCGTAGCGGGGTGGCCGCGTGTCTATCTAGCCGGACCGGAAGTCTTCCTTCCGAACGCGCGCGAGATCGGCGCGTCGAAGGTGGCACTGTGCGATGCGGCGGGCCTGTCCGGGGTATTTCCATTGGACCAGGAACTGGACGTCACGGGGCTCGCGCCTGTCGATCAGGCACGCGCTATCGCCCTGGCCAACGAATCTCTGATGCGCTCGGCCGATGCGCTCATCGCCAACCTGACGCCGTTTCGCGGGGTGTCGATGGATTGCGGGACGGCGTTCGAGGTCGGTTTCATGCGGGCTTTGGGTCGGCCGGTATTCGGCTATACGACCGGTGGCGAGGACTATCGCGGCCGTGTCGTGCGCTTCCGGCGCGATGCTTCAGGTTGGCGCGATGGCGATCGCGTAGGCATGCATATTGAGGATTTCGGGCTGGCCGAGAATTTGATGGTCGATATCGCGCTGCGCGAGACGGGCGCCGAACCGGTGCGCAGCGCGGAGGGTGGGATGGATATCTCCGACTTGGCTGCGTTCGAGGCGTGCCTGACCATCGTGGCGCCGCTGCTGCTCAGTCGATCGCCTCGATCGTGAACGTGAAGGCGCCGGCGGTGACTTCCTCGCCGACATGTTTGCCCTGCAGCTGGCGCGCCAAAGGCGAGACCCAGGACAACGTGCCCTTGGCCGGATCGGCCTCGTCTTCGCCGACGATGCGGTACGTCTGCCTGCGGCCGTCGGAGCGGGCGAGAGTGACGAGCGAGCCAAAGTGCACGTCGGCAGATGCCGCTGGGGGTGTCACGACTTCCGCCGACGCGCGCCGTGCCGTCCAGTAGCGCAGGTCACGCGCGGTTGCGGCGAGTTTGTCGCGATCGGCCGCTGACTGGGCCTGCGCATACTCGTGCGACAAGCGGGAAACCTCGGCTTCTATCAGCGCAAGGCCCTCGGCGGTCACGCGGTTGGCATGCGGCGAGATCAGGCGATCAGGCAGTTCTTCGACGCTGTCGGACTCTTTGACGAAGGCTCGGCTCATAATTCAACGGCACTCCGGTGAGACGTGGCAAGCGAGACCGGCTTGCAGCGCTTGGATATAGTGCGCCCGACAGCGTGACCCAAGCGAGGACGCATGCACCAGGCCCAGGCCGAAATCACGATTAACACGCACGGGCAGGGGTTGGTCGAGTTTACGCGGGAAGCGGCTGACTTCGTGCGCGCCGGCAGGATTGAAACCGGGCTGTTGACCATTTTCGTGTGCCATACGTCGGCGTCGCTGATCATCCAGGAGAATGCCGACCCGGACGTGCAGCGCGATCTGATCGCCTTCTTCCGCAGACTCGTGCCGGAGGGCGATCCGCTCTACGTGCACACCGCCGAAGGGCCGGACGACATGCCGGCACACGTCAAATCGGCTCTGATGGCGACCAGCCTGTCGATTCCGATATCGCAGGGCCGGATGGCGCTGGGCACGTGGCAGGGCATTTACCTCTTCGAGCACCGCTCGGCGCCACACCGACGCAAGGTGCACCTGCATTGTCTTGGCGGACCGGCTCAGGCGGGGCTGTAGGCGGCCGGAAGCGCCCTTTGTCGCGCTTTGCGGCGCTTACGGGCATTTCCGGCCCGGTCCCAACCTGCTATTAGGCCCGCAATCGCGCCGCGTAGCGCCGTTCCAGACCCCAGCTGCAGGGAAGATACCAATGGCCCAAGACGAATCCGCTGCCCGTGTTGCCACCGCCAACCTGATCCGCGAGTACTATGCGGCCTTCAATTCGGGGAACAGCGAAGGCATGATCGCCTTCCTCTCCGATGACGTGATCCACGACGTGAACCAGGGCGAGCGCCGCCAGGGCAAGGACAAGTTCCGCGCCTTCAACGGCCGCATGGACCACCACTACAAGGAAGAGTTGAAGGACATCGTCGTGATGGTGTCGAAGGATGGCACGCGCGCGTCGGCCGAGTTCAACGTGCACGGCAAGTACCTCAACACCGACGAGGGACTTCCGGAAGCCAAGGGGCAGACCTATGTGCTGCCGGCCGGAACGTTCTTCGCCGTCAAGGACGGCCGGATCACGCGCGTGACGACGTATTACAATCTTACCGAATGGATTCTGCAGGTTTCGGCCTGACGGCAAGTCTCTGCAAGGGAGACGGCGATGGCACTCGACGTTCGCTCGGTCACGGGAGCCGATCTCAAGGCGGTCATGCCAGAGTTGGCGCGCCTGCGCATCATCGTGTTCCGCGACTGGCCGTATCTCTACGACGGCACGCTGGACTACGAGGAAGAGTATCTCGCCAAGTTCGCGGCGGCACCGGGCGCGGTGTGCGTGCTGGCGCGAGACGGCGATCAGATCGTCGGGGCATCGACTGGCGCGCCGATGATCGAGCATGCCGACGAGTTCGGCGAGCCGTTCAAGGCGGCGGGCTACGACATCTCGAAGATCTTCTACTGCGGCGAGAGCGTGCTGTTGAAGAGTCACCGCGGGCACGGTGTCGGCAAGGAGTTCTTTGCGCATCGTGAGGCGCAGGCGCATCGTCTCGGCGGCTTCACGCATTCAACGTTCTGCCGGGTCGTGCGCCCGGACGATCATCCGCTGAAGCCCATCGACTACATTCCGCTCGACCGCTTCTGGGGCAAGCTCGGCTATGCGCCTGTGGACGGCATCCTGGCCACGTACCCGTGGAAGGACGTCGATCGGGACGACGAGACGGACAAGAAAATGCAGTTCTGGATGAAGAAGCTCGCACCCGCATGACCGGCAAACTTGCCATCGCCGCCGCGCAGTATCCCATCGGCCAGCCGGCAACACTGGCGGAGTGGCAGGACAAGATTGCCAAGTGGGTGGCGGATGGGGCCGCGACCGGAGCACAGCTCTTGGTATTTCCCGAGTATGCCGCCATCGAGCAGGCGGCGGCGCTGGGCGAGAACGTCTATGCCGATCTCGACGAGACGCTGAGTGAGGTGGCGCGCCTGACCGGGGAGCGGGTGGCGCTGCACGCGGAGCTGGCGCGCAAGCATCGGGTGCACATTCTCGTGGGCAGCGGACCCAAGCGGCTGGACGACGGACGCTTCGTCAATGCGGCGCAGCTGGTTACGCCGTCGGGCGTCGTCGGCGAGCAGGAAAAGGTCATCATGACGCCGTTCGAGCGTGACTGGGGCGTGTCTCCCGGCGGCCCGCTGCGGGTGTTCGAGACGGCGATCGGCAAGCTGGCGGTGACGATCTGCTACGACAGCGAGTTCCCGTTGCTCTCACGTGCGCTGGCGGAGGCAGGGGCAGAGGTCATTCTCGTGCCGTCATGCACGGAGCGCGTGTCGGGCTTCCATCGCGTGCGGACTGGGGCGATGGCGCGGGCGCTGGAGAATACGGTGGCGACCGTGCAGAGCCCGACCGTGGGGGATGCGCTGTGGTCGCCGGCCGTGGATCACAATTCTGGCGCGGCGGGGATCTTCGTGCCGTCGGAGCATGATGTGTCCGATACGGGCGTGATCGCGGAAGGCACACTCAACGCGGCGCAGTGGGTGTCTGGAACAGTCGATCTCGACCGCCTGCGGCGCCTGCGCTCCACCGGGGAGATGCGCAACTTTGCTGACTGGTCCGTGCAGCCAGGTGCTGCCACGCTCGCCGCGAATGTAGAAATCGTGTCGCTGGTTTAAATGGGGCGCAGGCCAAGCAGGTACTCGTTTGCGCCATTACTTTCGACGCACCACAATCCTTTAGCCGTCATGCCCGGACTTGTTCCGGGCATCCCGCTGTCCGCTCGTCGGGCAGGTGGAGGCGGAGCTGTTCCGCCTTGTTTGAGACCGCCGCACGGCCTGATGGCGGGATCCCCGGGACGAGCCCGGGGATGACGTTGTGGGGGTGGTGAGTGCTCTGCCTTACTTCAACGCCCAGGTGACGGTCACGCGGGCCTCAAGGGTTTCGGAGCCGCCTTCGATTGGGACCATATCGGCCTTGGCGGCGCGGGCCATCGCGTAGGGGCGGGGGCCGCCGTGGACGACGTCTTCCGAGATGGCGATCACGTCGCCGACTTCGGCACCGGCGGCCGAGGCCAACAGCTTGGCACGGCGCAGGGCGTTTTCGATCGCCTGCTTGCGAGCGTCGTCCTTCAGGGTTTCGGCTTTGCTGACGTTGAACGACAGTCCGTTCATCTGGTTGGCGCCGAGCTTGACGAGGGCGTCGAGGATCGAGCCGAGCTTGGTGATATCGCGGACGACGACGTGCACCTCGTTGACGACGCGATAGCCGTTGATCTCGGGCGCCTGGCCGTCGCGCGGGTTGGTGTAGCGCGGCTCGACGCGGAAGGACGAGGTCTGGATGTCCTTGGCGTCGATGGCGCTTTCCTTCAACCCAGCGATCAGCTTGGCCATGGCCTGGGAATTGCCGGACAGCGCCTGGGCGGCAGTCTCGGACTCCGTGATCACGCCAGTCTGGATGCGGGCGATGTCGGGCGTAGCGTCGACGGTGCCAGTGGCCGAGACCGTGATGTTCTTCTGCATTGGACTGTCCGGTTGGGTCTGAGCCTGCACTGTTGTGACGCCGAGTGACACGGCGAGAGCGGCGGCGGCAAGGAGCGCTGAGCAACGATGATAACGGGTCATTCTGATCCTCGAATTATTCGGAGGACCGTCTTGCCCGGGTATCGCGCCGAAAAAGCGGCAGAAGAGGGCAAGGGGCAGTGGGCAGAGGGCAGTGGGCAGTGGGCAGTGGGCAGTGGGCAGTGGGTTTTCGGAGTGGGCTACGTGATCCACTGCCCGTTGGCCACTTCCCACCGCCCCACTGTCACAAACCCAGCCTAGGTTAACGCTGCGGGTGGCATTGATTCCTTACCCTTTACACGACCTGCCCTTAGCCCTAAATGCATCGCTCGCACGGCGATCTCTGCTGGTTTAGAGCGCCTTTTGGGTTCAGCCCTTCTGGTGGAGGCCCCATTCGTCAAGAGTGGGGATCGCATGTCATGGAAAAGTTCGCTTCCGCTGCCGAGTTGGTTGCCAAGCTGAAGCCGGATCGTCCGGTTCTGGCGTCGCGCCCGCATGCTGCCGGCCGGGCGGCTCGCTGGTTCCTGGAGAACTTCCCTGGTGACGTGGCGTACGCCTACAAGGCCAACAGCTCGGTGTTCATGATCGGCGCGCTGTTCGGCGCGGGGATCCGGCATTTCGACGTGGCCTCGGTGCCGGAGCTTGAGGACGCGCACACCATTCCGGGCGCGCATCTGCACTTCATGCACCCGGTGAAGTCGCGGTCGTCGATCCGCCGCGCCTATCACGAGTACAACGTGAAGAGCTTCTCGCTCGACAGCGAGGATGAGCTTCGCAAGATCATGGAAGAGACAAGCGGACCGAATGGCATCGCTCGCGACCTCGTGCTGTTCGTGCGCGTGGCCGTGCCGGCGATCAACAGCCGCATTCCGCTGGAGCGCAAGTTCGGCGTCGCGGGCGAGAAGGCGGCAGAGCTGCTGGTCAAAGTGCGGCAGGCTGCCAGCGAACTCGGCATCACGTTCCACGTCGGCTCGCAAACGGTGACGCCGGATGCCTATGCGCACGCGCTGACTGAGGTGCACAACCTCATCGTGCGCGCGGGCGTGGTCGTCGATCGCATCGATGTGGGCGGCGGTTTTCCCTCGATCTATCCGGACAATACGCCGGCGCCGCTCTCGGCGTTCATGGACGTGATCAAAGAGGGTGTCGAGGAGCTTCCGGTGCGTAATGACGTGCGCCTGATGTGCGAGCCGGGCCGCGCGCTCGTGGCCGAGGCGGAGAGTGTCATCGTGCGGGTCGACGCGCGGCGCGACAACGGCCTCTACATCAATGACGGCGGCTATGGCGTGCTGTTCGACGCCGCGCATCTGAACTGGATCTATCCGGCGCAGCTCGTTTCGCGCGAGCTGCAGCCGGGCGAACAACTGGCACCGTTCGAGCTGTGGGGACCGACGTGCGACTCAATCGATCGCATGAAGGGGCCGTTCCTGCTGCCGTCGGCGGTCCGGGAGGGTGATTACATCGAAATCGGCAATGTGGGAGCCTACGGTCGCGCCATCTCCGGCGACTTCAACGGCTATGGCAAGTACGACGAATGCATCCTCGATGACGAGCCGATGCAGACGATGTACGGCAGCACTGGCGCGGACGCCAGAACGGCCGAGGGCTAAGCCTGCGGTCAGGGATGGCCGGCTGTTCTCCACAGCATATGCTCCAAGTGTGCCCTAATTGACGCGTCGACTCACGATACGCGTTGGTCTCCTTGATTAGGAGATTGCGATGCCACTCGATGAAGACTTCGAGCGCATCGTCGGCTTGTTCGCGCGTTTGAATGGCGGGGTCGACCATATGCGCGCTGGGCAGGCCACCACGGAAGCCATGCTGGCCAGCGTCGAATACGAACTGGAACAGCTGCGGCGCGACGTCGATAGCGTGAAGCTGGCGCCGCTGCCGCGCAAGGTGGCATGAGCTGCGCGCACGTCTGCGTCAAGCCTCCGGCTTGACGAGCCGAAGGCTAAAGACGCTTTTTCGCAAAAGCTCTGCCCGATCCTGATTTTAGATAGCGTTCGAACTGGACGGCCTGCGGTTCGTTGGAGAATGCAACGTAGGTTTTGACTTTCCAGGGTACAAATTTTGAGGTGTGTGCGACGTCGCCTTTGTTGTGTTTGATAAGTCTCGTGGCAACGTCGTCGGTAATGCCGACATAAAATCGTTCGATGTCGGATAGGCTTTGAAGAATGTAGACGAATTTCATTAGGCAATATAGTCCGCCTACGTTGCTGCGCAACTTCGGCGCGACAGCCTTCGCTCTGCGAGCACGTCTGCGTCAAGCCTCCGGCTTGCCGAGCCGAAGCTCGCAGAGCGAAGGCTGGTGGGCGGTACTGGGATTGAACCAGTGACCCCACGCGTGTGAAGCGTGTGCTCTACCGCTGAGCTAACCGCCCGCGCGCCGTATGGATGCGCGTGAGGCGCCCCTTATGGGAGGCGCTACGGGGGGCTGTCAAGCAGCTGTCACGTACGCTCGATCAGGAAGCGGAATACACCATCGGTGCCGTCCTGTTCGCGCAGGTGATGGCCGGTGGCGCGGCAAAATGCCGTGAAGTCGGCGACGGAGCCCGGATCGGTGGCCCACACCTCCAGGGTTCCGCCGGCAGGCACGTCCTGCAAAGCCTTCTTGGCCTTGAGGATGGGAAGCGGGCAGTTCAGCCCCTTGGCATCGAGAATTTTATCGGGCATCAGCTTTTCCGGGTCACGGTGATATCAGCCGTTTATGCCAGTTTGACCGCCGCCCTTAAAGCTTTGCGAACAAACAAAAAGGCTGGCTTGCGCGAGGCAGTGTACAGATGCAACCTTCGGCGCGAAAAGAAGCTTGATTCCGGGCCGCCGGGGGAAACCGGGCTGCCGTGGGGAGGAACCCAAGACATGGACGTTGCGAACTCGCAGGGCCGCTCGACGCACCTTGTCTCCTTTGGTTTGGAACGTGTGGGTCTCGTGGCCCTGGCACATCCTTGGATCGTCGGGCTGCTCATCGCGTTGTTGACCGTTCTCGCCGGGCTCGGGATCGAGCGGCTCAGGGTCGATGACAGCCTGTCGGAGCTGTTCCGCAACAACTCGGCCGAGTTCCGCCAATACGAAGAGATCGACCAACGTTTTCCGTCAAGCGAGTACGACGTTCTCGCTGTCGTCGAGGGACCTGACCTTCTCAAGAAGCCGCAGCTTGAAGCGTTCCGCAACATGACGACGGAGCTGCAGCTGACCGACGGAGTCGACGGTCTGGTGTCGATGGTGTCGGCGCGCGGGAAGCCGGATGCGAGCGGATATGTACCGCCGATCGTGCCGGATGATCTGCCGGACGGCGCGGCGTACGACGACATCATTCACACCTTGCGCGACAACGAGATCGTCAAGGGCAAGTTCCTGTCGGACGACGGTCAGTTGGCGCTCGTCGTCATCTCGCTCAATCGCGGCATCGTGGCCGAGCAGACGGCCAAGACGGTCATCGGCAACGTCAAGGCGGTGCTCGATCAGGAACTCGGCAAGTCGGGTCTCGTCTACAAGCTCACCGGCGCGCCGGTGATGCAGCTGGAGATCCGCAATGCCGTGGAGCGGGACCGGTTGGTCTACAACGGTGCCGGGTTCCTGCTGGGTGCGATCGTCGCCTACGTCTTCTACCGGCGCTTTTCGCTGATGATGCTGGCCGTTGTGCCGCCGCTGCTGGCGGTCGTTTGGTCGCTTGGGACGCTGGGTTGGCTGGGCTTCAAGCTCAACCTGTTCCTCAATGTCATGACGCCGCTCATCATGGTGATGGGGTTTGCGGACTCGATGCAGATGACGACGGCCATCCGCGATCGCATGCGGCATGGCGACAGCCGGGAGGAGGCGTTGCGCTTCGGTGTCCGGATCGTCGGGCCGGCATGCGTCATCGCGCACGGCACGGCGCTGCTATCGTTCATCGCGCTGATGTTTTCCGATAGCGGTCTCATTCATACATTCGGCATGGCCGGTGCGATCTCGGTACTGCTGTCGTTCTTCGTCGTCATCGCGGCACTGCCCGTGATCGGACACTTCCTCATCCGCGATGCGTCGTCGTTGACTTTTGAGCGGACGCCGACGGACGGTGCCATGGACGCATTGGGTCGGTTCGTGGGCGCGGTGGTGGACCGGGTCGTGAAGCACCCAGTGCTGGTCACGCTACTGGGCTTTGGTATTTTCGGCGTGTGCCTGTCGCTCTACCTTTCGCTGGCGCCACGCTACCGCCTGGCCGACCAGGTTCCGGATCGCGAGCAGGCGCTAAGCGCGACGGCCAGCCTCGACAAGAAGCTGACCGGCGGCAATCCCGCGCACATCATGATCAAATGGAAGGATGGTCGCTCGCTCTACGATCCGACCGTACTGGATGCCATCGCCAAGGCACATCAGGCGCTGGAAAGTGAAGCCGGGGTGGGCAACGTCTGGTCGCTCGACAGCCTGCGGCGGTGGCTGGCGGAAGCCGGCGATACGTCGATCGAGACCGTCAAGAAGTATGTGAAGATCCTGCCCGAGAGCCTGCAACGTCGGTTCATCGCCAAGGAAGAGAACGCAGTCCTCGTGACGGGGCGGCTGCCGGACGTCGACTCCAGTCAGATCCTGCCACTGGTTGAAAAGCTCGATCACGCGCTCGATTCCGTGCGTAAGGCGAATCCGGACTTCGAGATCGCCGTCACCGGCCTGCCGGCCATTGCGGCGCGAAACTCGGCGGCGATGATCGGGCAGTTGAAGACGAGCTTGTTTGCCGAGGTGGTGTTCGTCTCGATTTTGCTGGGGCTGGCCTTCCGGTCATTCGGCGTCATGTTGCTCAGCTTCCTACCCGGCCTGTTTCCGGTGGTGGCATCCGGCTCGATGCTGGCGCTGGCCGGACAGGGGCTCGACTTCGCCTCCGTGGTGGCACTGGTGGTCATTTTCGGGCTTGGCATCGACAGCCTGATCCACTTCCTCAATCGCCTGGGACTCGAGGAACGGCCGGGTGAGGATCCTGTGCATGCCATCCGACGGGCGCGCGTGCTGGTTGGTCCGGCGATCATCCTGACCACGGCCGTGTTGGCGCTGGGACTGGGTGTCACGATGTTCTCAGACCTGCCGTCGCTGCGCCTGTTTGGCGGGGTTTGCGCCCTGACGCTGCTGTGTTCGCTGGTTGGCGACCTAGTATTTCTGCCCGCAACGATTACGCTCTACCGACGCTACTTTCCGCAGCGCATGTGAGGTGCCGGACAGGCCGTGCGGCCAGCTTTTGCCGGCAGCCTGCGGCAAAATTTAATCACGCGGTGCGTTGTCATTGACAGGCGCCCGGACATCCACTGTGATGCGGCGATGGCGGTAAAATCAGTCAAAGTTTCGGCGCGAAAGAAAACATCGCGCAGGCGGCAAATGCCGAAAGCGAAGTTCGCGCTCGGGGAAGTCGTGCGCCATCGCTTCTATCCGTTCCGCGGCGTCGTTTACGATATCGATCCGGTATTCGCCAACACCGAGGAATGGTGGCTGGCAATCCCGGAAGACATCCGGCCGCGCAAGGATCAGCCGTATTACCATCTGCTCGCGGAGAACGACGAGACGGAGTACATCGCCTATGTGTCCGAGCAGAATCTTCTGCCGGATCGCAGCGGTCGGCCGTTACGGCATCCGCAGGTGGGAGAACTGTTCGCCGAGGACGATCAGGGGCGGTACCACGCCGTGTTCGTTCAGGCGCACTGAGCGCGCCGACGTTGCTGTCTGAATCTTCCCGATCGGCAGCTTCTGATTTACGAAAGCCGCCGGAGTTGTCTCCGGCGGCTTGTTGTTTGATTGCCTTTGGTCGGTAGAAGAAGCGCTTACTTCTTCTCAGCCGGCTTGGCGTCGGACTTGGCAGCGGGCGTCGTCGAGCCCGTCGTCGTGGCGCCGGCCGCGGCGTCTTTCTTCAGCATGTCGGCGCGTTCCTTCTTGAAGCGCTCAACGGCTTCGGCGCGCTTCTGCTGGAGGGCCGTCAGGCGGGCCTGGCGATCCTTGAGGAACTCCTTGGTATCGGTTGGCTTGCCCGTGAAGCTTTCCGGGAAGCCTTTCAGCGGCACGGCCAGGTCGACCACGCGGCCGCTGACATCAGCGACGCGAATCATGATGCCGACGCCCGTCTTCATCGAATCAAGCAGCTCGTTCGTGGCCTCGCTCAGAGAGACGCAGCCGGTGGGTGCGCAGTGCAGGAACTTGAAATTGTAGGGCTTAAGGCCGAGTTCTTCCGGCTTCACGGCCTTGCCTTCCTTGTTCTCCTTGGCGACCTTTTCCCATTGGTCCTTCTGGAACACGGCCAGGCTGAGGCCTGGCGGCAGAGCTACGCCCGGGGGCACGATGATGGTCATCGCCTTCTTCTCGATGCCCTCACCTTCCTCGATGGAGATCGCAACCAGCGGACCGCCGGTTGAAGGATCGAAGCTTTCGTACATGGTCTTGCACGCCTGCTTCTCTTCCTTGGTCTCCTTGCCTTCCTTGTCCTTTTTGACAAGTGGCACCTTCTCGCAGATCTTTGCCCAGACAGGACGGTCGCCCTGTGCTGCCGCCGGGGCCGCCGGAGCGGCTGCCTGCTTGGCGTCTTTGGCGGGAGCCTTGGTCTCCGCCTTGGCAGCGGGAGCGGCCTTTTCCTTGGCATCCTGCGCCATGACCGGAGCGGCGAGGCAAGCCGACACGAATGCCGCCGCCACCGCGAACCGCACCGGCGAAGTACGGCCGCTGAAAATCTCGCTAAGTCCCGTGTAAGCCATAGGGAATTCGACCTCTTGCTGAGAGCCCATCAACGGCTCGTACCCCTCATGCGGCGCGCAATCCGTTGCCGCTTTACCAGGCGTCGCACTGCGTCGCCGATCTGGGGGCAGTAAGGCTCGGATTACGGCAATCCCGTGGCCGAATCGCCCGCCAAAGCTTGATCCACAGAGGGCTCGCCCGGCATCGTTGCAATCGCGCCACGCACCCGTGGCCCAGATCCCAGCCTCACCAATCACGCCGGGCTGTGCTAAACGGCTCCGCTTGAAGACCATAGCTCACCGGCGATCTATGGTGGTCTCATAACGCACCTCTAAAGGGCCGAAATGCATCGTTTTTCTCGCGGCTGCCTGTTCCTGGCCGTGCTGTTTGCGGCCTGGAGTCCCGCCGCGGCGGAGCCTGTGCACGCGATCGCGATGCACGGCACGCCGAAGCTTTCGGAAGGGTTTGCCAGCCTGCCATATGCGAATCCGGACGCGCCGAAAGGTGGGCGCCTTCGGCTGGGGATGGCTGGCTCGTTCGACAGCGTCAACCCGATGATCGTCAAAGGCGAGAAAGTTGCTGGTGTCCGTGAGTTCTCGGTCGAAAGCCTGATGATGCGCGGGCTGGAGGAGCCGTTCACGCTCTATGGGCTGCTGGCGGAGCGAGTCGAGGTACCGGAGGACCGAACGTCGATCACGTTTTACCTCAATCCGAAGGCGGCCTTCGCCGATGGCGCCCCGGTGACGGCCGATGACGTGATCTTTTCGTTGCAACTGCTGCGCGACAAGGGCGTGCCCACCATCTTCGGCTCCTACTACAAGAAGGTGATATCCACCGAACGTCTCTCGGATCGCGTCGTGCGCATGAACATGGACGGACAGGATCGCGAGCTACCGCTGATCCTCGGTCTCATGCCGGTGCTGCCCAAGCACAAGATCGACCCGGCGACGTTCGACCGCTCGACGCTGACGCCGCTGCTTGGCTCCGGCCCCTACCAGGTCTCGCGCATCGATCCCGGGCGCTCGATTACATACAAGCGAAACCCGGACTATTGGGGCCGCGACCTGCCGATCACGCGCGGGCGGTTCAACTTCGACGAGATCCGCTACGACTACTACCGCGACGCTTCGATCCTGCTGGAGGCGTTCAAGATAGGGCAGATCGATGTGCGGCTGGACGACGATCCGACGATGTGGGCGAAGACGGGGACGTTTAAGGCGGCGCAGGACGGCCGGGTCGTGCGCGAGGAAATGCCGACGGGGCTGCCGGCGGGCATGAACTCCCTCGTGATGAATTCGCGCCGCCCGCAGTTCGCGGATCCGCGGGTGCGGCAAGCCCTAATCCTGCTGTTTGATTTCGAGTGGATCAACGGGACGCTGTATGACGGCCGCTACAAGCGGACGCAAAGCTATTTCGAACGCAGTTATCTGGCTTCGACGGGAAAGCCGGCGGATGCGCGCGAGCGCGAGCTGCTGGCGCCCTTTGCCGACCAGGTGAAACCCGGCGTGATGGACGGCTCGTTCCGCATGCCCGTCAGCGAGGGCTCCGGGTTCAATCGGGTAAATGCGCGGCGTGCGCTCGACCTGTTTCAGCAAGCCGGTTACGAACTGCGCGGTGGCAGGCTCGTGCGGCGGGACACTGGCGCGTGGTATGGGTTCGAGATTCTCGTCACCAAGGGTGGCAGCGAGCGCCTGATGCTGGCCTACATCGGTGCACTCAAGTCGCTGGGCATCAATGCCGGTCTTAGATCGATCGATAGTCCGCAGCTCATCGGCCGCATCAATACGTTCGATTTCGACATCATCATGCAGACCTGGCAACAGTCGTTGTCGCCGGGCAACGAGCAATGGGGCCGCTTCGGTTCGGCGGCGGCCAAGGCGCAGGGTTCGCGCAATTACGCCGGTGTCGACAATCCGGCCGTCGACGCCATGATCACAGCCATGCTCGCCGCCAAGGACCCCGAGGGATTTGCGTCTGCGGTTCGGGCCCTGGACCGGTTGCTGGTGTCGGGAGATTATGTCGTTCCGCTCTTCCATGTGCCGAGCCAGTGGATCTCGTCGTGGGCAACTCTCAAGCATCCCGAGACGATCCCGCTTTGGGGATACAACATCGATACGTGGTGGGCGGAGCCACAGAAGACGCAATGACGCCGACGACGAACGAACCGCTGCCGCGTCACCTGAACATGGCGGCCTACTGTCTGGCCGCCGGCGCGCGGCGTTCACCCGACAAGCCGGCATTGCTCGTCATACAGGACCCTTCGGATCGGCCTGCGGAAGTATGGACCTATCGCGACCTGCAGGAAGCGGTGCTGCGTGTCGCCGGAGGGTTGCGGGAGGCGGGGTTGCGTCCGGGCGACCGCATTCTCATTCGCCTCGACAACACGAGTGCCTATGCCCTCCTGTTCTTTGGAGCGATCGCCGGCGGGTTCGTGCCGATCCCGGCTTCGACCGAGCTGACGGACGGCGAGGCAGAGTTCATGTTGCGCGATAGCGATGCCGCGGCGGTGGCGCTGGCGGCGCGGCACGACCGGGGGGGCTTGCCCGAAAGCGCGGTCATCCTTGCGGGGGATCGGATTGAGGCGCTGATCCGATCCGGCCCGGCGGCGGACTACGCCGCAACCGGTGCCGACGACCCGGCCTTTCTCGTCTACACTTCAGGCACGACGGCGCGGCCAAAGGGCGTGTTGCACGCCCATAGATCGGCGTTTGGGCGTCGACCGATGTACCAGGGCTGGTATGGGATCACACCGGAAGATCGCGTGCTGCACGCGGGAGCGTTCAACTGGACCTTCACGCTCGGCACGGGGCTGACGGACCCATGGGCGAACGGCGCGACGGCGATCGTTTTCACCGGAGAGAAGTCGCAGGGGATGTGGCCTCAGCTGATCCGGCAGACAGGGGCTACGCTGTTTGCGGCAGTCCCCGGGGTCTACCGTCAGATGCTGAAATATGCGCCGCCGGGACAGCTCGATCTCGGCAGGCTTCGGCACGGCTTGACGGCAGGTGAGGCACCGCCTGCCGCGCTGTTTGGCGATTGGCAGAACCGCACCGGGACGCCGCTCTATGAGGCGTTGGGAATGAGCGAGATCTCGACTTACATCTCGTCGTCGCCTTGCGTGCAACGCAAGGCAGGGACGACCGGCAAGGCGCAGCCGGGACGCCGTGTCGCTGTTCTTGCTGCCGATGGTGGAGACGAGCCGCTACCGTCTGGCAGAGAAGGACTGCTCGCAGTGCATCGCTCCGACCCGGGGTTGATGCTGGGCTACTGGAACCGGCCGGCGGAAGAAGCCGAGGTTCTGCGCGGCGAATGGTTCTGCGGCGGTGACCTGGCGGTCATCGATGACGAGGGCTACGTCACGCACCTCGGGCGGGCGAACGAGATCATCAAGGCGCTGGGATATCGCGTGTCTCCGCTGGAAGTCGAAGCAGCGATCGGCTCACATCCGGATGTCGCGGAAGTCGCCTGCGCCGAGCTGCGCGTAAGGGACGACGTCAGCGTCGTCGCGGCCTACGTGGTGGCGCGGGCGGGAGGCGAGATCGACGCCACCGCAATCAAGGCGTTCGCGGCGGCGCATCTGGCCGCCTACAAGTGCCCTCGTGAGGTCGTTATCGTCGACGCCTTGCCGCGCACGGCAAACGGCAAAGTGCAGCGGTCGCGTCTGGCGGCGCTCAGTACGTCAGGACCCGGCAGTCGGTTTCCATGATCTGCTCGACAAGGAAGGCGCCACCGACGATGCCCTGGCACTCAGGGATGAGATCGGCTGGCGTCATATCGTGGAGGTCGAGGTTGGGCGAGCAGCAGTAGAACTTCACACCGGCGTCGTGCGCTTCCTTGATGAAGTCGTAAATCGACTTGGCGTCGCCCGGCTTGATTGCGAGTTTTTCGGCGATGCCCTTCTTCATGAGGCAGCCAGCTGCGGCCGTGCAAATGACCTCCACCTGGTACTCCATGGCCGCGGCGACGGAGGCCTGGAAGATCGGCGCGCCGAGTTCCTGACCGTTCCGCGGGTCGGTGTTCGCCATGATGATGACGAGCTTCTTGGTCATCGAGGTCCTCTGCCGGTGAGCAGGCGGGGTGGACGGTCGTACGTTAGCGGGTCTGGACCCACGCGGCAAATCGGGCGCTACAAGCCGTATGCAGCGCCGAGTTCGGCGTCCTTGGTGGCGACGAGCTTCGCCAGATCGACGATCACCTTGGCCTGTTTCCAGGTGGCGTCATCCTGCATTTTGCCGTCGATCATCACGGCACCCGTGCCGTCAGGCATCGCATCGATGATGCGCTTGGCGAACTTCACCTCAGCGACGTCGGGCGAGAACACCCGTTTGGCGATGTCGATCTGCGAGGGATGCAGCGACCAAGCGCCGAGGCAACCTTGCAGGAAGGCGTTGCGGAACTGGGCTTCGCACGCGGCGCTGTCGGAGAAGTCGCCGAAGGGGCCATAGAATGGCTTCAGGCCATAAGCCAGGCAGGCGTCAACCATGCGGCCGACGGTGTAGTGCCACAGATCCTGCTGGTAGAAATTGCGCGTGCTGCCGTCCTTGCCGCCGTCGGCCAGAACGCCATAGTCGGGGTGGCCGCCGCCGACGCGCGTCGTCTTCATGCCGCGCGATGCGGCAAGGTCGGCCGGGCCCAGGCTCATGCCGTGCATGCGGGGGCTGGCGGAGGCGATCGCCTCAATATTATTGACGCCTTCCGCAGTCTCCAGGATAGCATGAATCATGATCGGCCGCTTGACGGCGTGGCGGGCCTCGAGCTGGGCCAAGAGCTGGTCGAGGTAGTGGATGTCCCAGGGACCCTCGACCTTCGGCAGCATGATCACGTCAACCTTGTTGCCTGCCTCCCGCACGATTTCGATGACGTCGTCGAGCATCCACGGCGAATTCAAACAATTGATCCGCGTCCAGAGACCGGTGGTGCCGAAGTCGTTGTCGCGGGCCATCGAGATGAAGCCCTTACGCGCCGCCTCTTTCTGGTCGGCGGGAATGGCATCCTCGAGATTGCCGAGGACCACGTCCACCTGCGAGGCGACATCCTTAATCTTAGCGCGGATCTTCTCATTATGGGGGGGCACGAAATGAATCATGCGCTCAAGTCTGGTCGGCACGGCGCGGAACGGCTCGGGGGCGCCGATGGCAAGTGGGGCAAAAAACTTCGCAGGCGTGCGTATCGCGGCCATCGGCTACGTATTCCTTGTGCTACATCGTGGGGTGTGTGTTGCGCCGCACTCTATTGGCGCCGCGCACCCTGTCAACGGCTGCGGGACGGGAGCGCAAGAATAAGTGGTGTCACTGTTGTCCGTCCCAGGTTAGCTGGGGTAATCATAATAGGAATTAGTCGAAGAACGACCTAGTTGGACCGCCGAATAGAATGCAAGCATGCGCAATTCCCAGTTGGCGGATGGCAGCAACGCTGCAACTACTCATCGGTTCCGGCGCCGCAAATGGCCCGAGTTGGCTATGTCTTGTCCCTTCGGGAATGAGGTGCGGTGTTCATGTCGATCGATCTGACAACATATCTGGCAGACCTGCGGCGCTATGCGCGGACGCTGACCGGTAGTCAGCACTTGGGCGACGCCCTCGTATCGCTGACTCTGGAGGATGCGGAATACTACGTCGCACAAGACGGTCTCGATAAGCAGAAGTTGTTCCGGCTGCTCTCACGGATCTGGACCGGCCCTGTCGGCGACTACTGGCGGTCAACGGAGCGGGATCGCAAACGGCAGCCCGAGCCGCTGCAGCGACAGCTGAACCGGCTGACGCCACGTTCGCGGCAGGCGTATCTGCTGGTGGCGATGGAAAGGTTTTCGCCTGTGGCCGCTGCGCAAATTCTGGAGATGCCTGAAGTTGACCTGCATGAAGCTCTCAAAGTGGCGCAACGACAAATTGCAGAGCAGGGTGCGGTCAAGGTCCTGATCATCGAGGACGAGCCTCTGATCGCCGTTGACCTCGAAAGTATCGTGACGGACCTTGGTCACGATGTTGTGGGCATTTCCCGGACACGGGCCAGCGCGGTGGCGAAGGCGAAGTCGACCAAGCCTCATCTGATCCTGTCGGACATCAAGCTCGCGGACGATTCCAGCGGCATCGATGCCGTCAACGAGATCCTGCAGAGCCGCGACGTGCCGGCAATCTTCATCACGGCATTTCCAGAGCGAGTGTTGACGGGGCTGCGGCGTGAGCCGGTGTTTCTCATTACTAAGCCGTTTCGCGCCGACATGGTGCGCGCCGTCATCGGGCAGGCCCTGTTCTGGAGCCAGGACGCGGCTCCGATGGAAGCGACCAACGACGCCTAGAACGTTCGCTCTAAGCTTTGGTCCACATTACACTTCGCTCGGAACCGGTTCGCTAGTTTTCGGAAGCGCTCTAATGGGTGTCTTCGCGATCCTGCACAAATTCATCAAATGACACGAAGTTTCGCAGCCCGAGCGGGCGGATGTCGCCCGGACTCAAGATTGACGTCAGCCAGCGCGTCGTGCCCGCGATCGGCCGGGCCGGGAACGCGTAGCGGTCCCAAGTGTCGCGAAAGAGGGGTTCGAAGTAGCCACCATCGGACGGAAAGTGCGTGATCACCCGACCGCGTTCCATTGCGTCCAGCATGTCGTCTCTGGCGCCTGCGTCGCGCGCGACCTCGATGCGCTGGCGCATCTCGTGATCGCCCAGCACGAGCAGAATGCTGGTTTCGCCATTGGACCGAATCAGTTCGACGCCGGGCGGATCGGCCTTGACGTAATACTCGACGATTTTCTGCTCGGCGCAGATATCGGCGAAGGCGCGCAGGAAGGCTCCGTCGGTCATAAAGCGGAGGCACTGCAGGGAGAGCGTGTCCTTGATTGTGGTGGTGACACGACGGAAATAGGCCTGCTGAAGATCGCGAACGTGAGCCGCGATGACGGCCATCAAGTCCGGCTCGTGTTTGGAGACGAATCGGTCGATCAGTCCCTCGTTGAATGCTCGCAATGCCAGCTTCTCGCTGGCATTGCCCGTGAGCAGAATGGTTCTTACCGGGCGTCGTCGCAATGCGCGGCAAATCATGAGCCCGTCAACGCCCGGCATATTGAGGTCGACGATGGCGACCGACACTGTTTCGAAGCGCCTGGGGTAACCCCGCAGCTGACCGATATAGGACGACAGGATGATTTGCAGGCGATCGAATTCGTCGGCCGGTGAGCCTTGTGCGGTCGCATAGGCGCCGAGGCGAGCGATGCGAGAAAGGTGCTCGGCATCGGCGCCGACGAGATGGTTGAGCCCAAGTTGTGGACTGGTGAATCGCCTGACGATGAACTCCCGGCGCAGGAGTTCGTCGAAGCTTTCGAGAAACCGTACATCGTCATCGATGATCGCGACGGTGGTCGGATAGAAGTAAGGAAACATGGCGCCGACTCAATTTCCGTCCTGCGGACGCTGCATTGCAAGGGCCTGAGCACTTCTGCGGCTTGCCAGCATCGATTACTTATCTGCTAACTTTCCGCGGCCAAAGTTTGTTGGCCAATCCTCCGACGTGAGCTAAAGGAAGCCTGCAACGATCGTGAATCGCAATCGAAAACGGCAGCGATTCGTGGCGTTTTCCCTAGCCCCTTCCCAAGGTAAAGAATGTCGGCTTTCACGAATTCGATCAGCGATCTGATCACATTCAGCAACTCACAGGGAATACCGGCTCGAGGAACGCTGCTGCGAGTCAGCCGATCGTCGGTTGTTTTTGAAGTCTACAATCCCTATTCGATCGTTCAGCTCAGCGAGGTGTTGCGTGAGCTGATCATCCGGCGCGGAGAAGAACCGATCTACCGCGGCAAAGCGGTTGTCAGCAGTCTGGTTAATACCGGACTTATGCTGATCGTTTCGGCGACGCTCGTCGATGGCTGGCAAGACATTACCCGCGGCCTCCAGGGGCGCGAGGAAGTGTCGAATGCTGTGGGTATTTTCGTCGGAGATTGGGAAAAAACTAAGAGAATCCGGCCAGGATACCAGATCGCCGTCGGCGAGCTACGATCCTTCCTTTCGCAACTGAATCTCTGGCTGGCCCAGTTGGAGATGAACGACGAAGCTGGAGCCGACGCCAATGCGGAGCTGAGTGCTGAGTTTTTCGGAAATCTCAAGACGCCCCTGTTACCGAAGATGATCGAACTGCAACAGCGCTTCGAATACGAGGCCAAGAACGTGACTGCGGACGAACTGGAGTCGCACTGCAGCTTCGCACAGCGCGATCTCTTGCCTCTCATGATGCGCGCGCCGTTCTTCCATCGTTCGTATACCAAGCCACTCGGCTATGCTGGCGACTATGAAATGGTCAACATGATCGCTCGCGCCAATCGCGAGGGGCCGACGACCTATTCGCAGCTCATCAACGATTTCTATCTCGACGCGGGCTTGGCGCGCGCGCATCGCAATCGCCTGACGATTCTGCAGCAGCGGCTCGAGGAGCGGGCGCGGGAGGCGAAGTCGCGCAACATCACGTTGCGGGTGTTGAACGTCGGCTGCGGACCGTCGATCGAGATCCAGCGCTTCATCCGTGAGTGCGACTGCGCCGACAGCATGAAGTTCACGCTGCTCGACTTCAATGAGGAAACGCTGGCCTATGCCAAGGAGAAAGTGGCGGATGCGATGCGGGAGTCGGGGCGACAGGTCGACATCCAGTTCATCCAGAGGTCGGTCCACGAGCTGTTGAAGCAGTCCATCGCCGGCGACAACGGCGAGACGCGAGAGTTCGATTTGATCTACTGCGCCGGCCTTTTCGACTACCTGTCAGATCGCATCTGTCAGCGCCTGCTGACGCTGTTCTGCCGCTGGACGGTGCCGGGCGGCATGGTGATGGCGACCAATGTGCATCCGGACAATCCGACGCGTTGGATCATGGAGCATGTCGTGGACTGGCACATCATCCACCGCAGCATCGAAGACATGCGAGCGATTTCGCCGACGAACTATCCGGCGCGTGTCTATGACGACGATACGCACCTGAACGTGTTTCTCGAGATTTCCGTGTGAGGCAGATGGCAACTGGGGCGGTCACGGCGGACCTGGACCTGCGACGCGATTTCGATGCCGAAGAGCGCAAGCTGCGGTTCGATCAGTCGAAGATCGGCGCGTGGCTGATGCTGTTTCTGATCCCCGGCGGCACGGTCGTCGACATCACATCGCATCCGCAACTGGTCGCGGAGCTGACCGGCTATCGCATTATAGCCATCCTGTGCGTGCTGGGCGTGATCGCTCTGCATTGGACGCAGTTCGGCGAGCGGCATCCGACATTGCTCATAAACCTTTGGTTGGGCACCGGCTGTCTGATGATTGCGTATATGATCTACGCCATCGACGGTACGCGCTCGACCTACTACGAGTCGCTGGTGCTCGCGCCGCTCGCCATCGGCATCCTGCTGCCGCTCAGCGTGCGCGATGTGATCGCCTTCTCGACGATGATATTGGCGGTTTACGTTCTGGCGTGCCTGTTGCATTCGGCGACGCCGTTCGACAATCCGCGCTTCATCAACAACGTCTTCTTCATGGTGCTTGCAAGTACCATCGGTGTGACGGCCGTGTATTTCAGTACGCGACGACGCTTCACCGAGTTCGTGCTGAAGCGCGAACTCGAGCAGCGCAATCTCCAGTTGGCAGAGCTCGATCGCGTCAAGTCGGAGTTCTTCGCGAATGTCAGCCACGAATTGCGAACGCCGCTGACACTCATTCTCGCTCCCGTGCAGGATCTGCAGCGACGTATCGAGGCGCGGTCGACGGCGCTCAGGGAACCGCTTCGCATCATCGAGCAATCGGCGTTGCGTCTGCTGCGATTGGTGAACGATCTCCTCGACCTCATCCGGTTTGAGCAGGGCGACGTGCGGCTGGAGCGCCTGCCGGTCGACGTGCGGCGTTTGGTGAGTTCGATCGTGGAGCAAGTGGGGCACCTCGCAAAGACACAGGACCTGCAGCTGATCAGCGAGCTGCCCGACATGCCGGTCGTCGTGGAAGGCGATGCCGCGGCGCTCGAACGGGTCTTCATCAACCTGCTGAGCAATGCGATCAAGTTCACCGAGAAGGGCGGTCAAATTCGCGTCGCAATCGACGTAAGGGACGACCGCGCATTCATCTCAGTGGCAGATACGGGCATCGGAATCGATGCGGAGAGCCTGGGGCGGATCTTCGAACGGTTTCAGCAGGCCGACAGTTCGTCGGCGCGCCGCAAGCAGGGATTGGGACTTGGCCTGGCGCTGGTCAAGGATCTGGTGCAGCGGATGGGCGGCGAGGTCAACGTTGCCAGCGTCCGCGGTACGGGGACGACGTTCACGGTCGAATTGCCGATGGCGTCCGAAGGCAGTGAGGAATCAGCCGAGACGAGGGCGGAGCCGACCGACGCCATTTCGTCGTTTCATCGTCAGGCGGTGCGGGAAGTTTCGTGGGGATTGGTTGCCACCGAGCGGGCGGGCACGCCTGAGGCGGCCGATCTCGGTTACAAGCGTCCCACACTACTAATTGTCGATGATGAGCCGGAGATGCAGCGCTACCTCAAGGCAATGCTGGAGGCAGACTACAACATCTATCAGGCGGGTGATGGTGAGGCGGGCCTGGCTGCGGCCATCGAAGTGCATCCGGACGTTGTGCTGCTCGACCTGATGCTGCCAAAGATCGACGGGCTCGCCGTGTGCGCGACGCTCAAGCGGCGCGAGAACATCGAGGGCATGAAGATTGTCATGCTGACGGCGCGCGCCGATGACGAAGCGAAACTGAGCGCGTTGGACAACGGCGCGGACGACTTCATGACGAAGCCGTTCTCGAGCGTCGAGATCAAAACCCGCCTGCGCAACCTGATCGAGGCCGGCAAGCTCGAAAAGGATCTCAAGGCGAGAAATACCGATTTGGAGCAGGTTTTACGCCGCTTGCGCGAGACGGAGGCGCAGCTGCTCCACTCGGAGAAGTTGAACGCGCTGGGTACAATGGCGGCCGGTCTGCTGCACGAGATCAACAATCCGATCAACTTCGCCAATACGGCATTCTCGCTCGTCATGCAAAACGCCGCGATCGAAGCAGATCCGGACTTGAAGGAGATGCTGGTCGACATCCACGACGGCTTCCGCCGCATCCAGACAATCGTCTCGGACCTGCGCCTGTTCTCCGCGCCGACCAAAGCCGAGGCGCGTCGTCCATTCCATTTTGCGACTGCCGTGCAACACGCGCTGAGATTCACGGCCAGTGAACGATCCGGAATTGAGATCAAGACTGATTTACCTGATGCAGATATGGTCGTCGGAAACGAGTCGCAGATCGTGCAAGTGCTGGTGAATCTACTTTTGAACGCTTCGCGGGCGATCCGCCGGGAGAAGGTCGAACGGCTGGGGTCCATCCGGATTGTGGCCACACCGCGCGGGGATCGTCTTGTCGTCGTCGTGCGCGACAACGGCTGCGGTATTCCGGCGGATAAGCTGTCACGGATCTTCGACCCCTTCTACACGACGGGGGATGTCGGTACAGGCACGGGTCTCGGGCTCAGCATTTCGCACGGCATCGTCAATAGCCACGGAGGCACCCTGTCTGCCCAGAGTGAAGAAGGGCAATGGGCAGAGCTGAAATTTGACCTGCCGCTGGAGGCAAGGTTGGTTATGAAAGGCGCACTCGATGCAGTCTCGTCCCACAGCTGAGCTCTCGATCTTGCTCGTCGACGACGAACGGCAGACGTTGAAGTATTTCGAGCGTGCCTTCGCCAAGGACTTCAACGTGCTGACGGCGCCTTCTGCGGACGAGGCCGAAAACATCGTCGATGCCAATCCGGGCAAGATCGGAGTCGTCATTTCCGACCAGCGCATGCCGGGTCGCTCTGGTGTTAGCCTGCTCAACTCGATACGGCGCAAGCATCCGGGAATCGTGAGGATGCTGACCACCGCCTATTCGGAACTCGACGACGCGATCGAGGCGGTCAATCGTGGTGAAATCTTCCGCTATATCGTCAAGCCGTGGGACTTCGATCTGCTGCGGCAGGAGATCAAGACGGGTCTGCTCGTCTACGGCCTCCAGACCGAGCGCGAACTGCTCGTCGGGGAAAAGCTGATCGCGCGTCAGCGCATGCTCGCCGTCGACCGGGCACGGGATCTGGCGATCATTGCTGCGAGCCTTCCCAGGCTCAAATACGCAAGTCTTGCGGTGGACGACTACGTGCGCGACTGCGCGGCGAACTATGCGAAGGGGCCATCCCTTAACGAGACGAGTGCCCTCGATCTGTGGTCGGTGCCGCAGGCGGAGGCGCGTCACATGAGTTCAGTGGCGTCGGCCGCCGCCAGCGTGGCGGATCACCTGCAGTCGTTCTCAGGCGGCGGAAGCGCCTCGATGGCCGGCTGCATCGACGAGGCGATAAAGGCTGCTGCGTCGCAGGCGACCGTGGCGAAGGTGCGCCTTCTGACCGGTGATATCGATAACACTACAATCGGCGTGCCCGCTGACGTGCTGCGCGACATCGTTGGCGGTGTGCTGTCGGCGATCGTCGGCAGTGCGGCGGAAGGCGCCGAGGTGCGGGTTTCATCGGTCGGCGGTGAAGTCAGCGGGACACCCGGCGTGGACGTCCGCGTGACCGTAAATCACGCCGAACGCGGCGCCGATACGCTGCTCTACTGTCCGGCTGCGCGCGTCGGCACTGGCGATCCGGGCCGCTTGTTTGCATCTTACGTCGCGGCACGAGAATGTGGCGGCGTCGTCAGGCTTGGACGCGACGGCGAGGCACTGACGGCCGTGATTGCCTTGCCGCTCGACAAGGGTAAGGCCAAGGTCGCTGAGGTCAGGAGCGACTGGCTGGAGACGTTGTTCCAACATTTCGAAGATTGGCCCGTCTAAGAGACTGGCCTGTCCAGCCGCAAGTGTCAGACCGCGGCCTGGGGCTCTGGTCGCGGCATGCGGATTTCCAATTCGGTCCCATCGGCTGGTGCTGCGGACCTGAAAGTAATGGTGCCGCCAAGTGATCTGACGATCCAGTCGCAGATCGCCAGTCCCAGCCCAGTTCCATTGTCCTTGCCGCTTACGAAGGGCTTGAAAGCCGTCTCTTCGAGCTCGGGGGGCATGCCGCTGCCGTTGTCACGCACGAAGACGCTATTGTGGCAATCGCCGCGTTTGAGCGAGATCGAGACGCGTGCGTGAGGCTGGGCGCGGACGGCGTCCAGGGCGTTACTCAAAATGTTGGTGATCACGGCCACCATGAGAACTTCTGTGCCGACAAAACTGAAGTCGTCGCCGAGTTCCATGGAAACAGCATGGCGTTCCCGGTTCTGGTAGGGGAAGGCCTCGATGGCCTTGCGAACGCACTGTGCCATGTTCAGGCGCATGAAAGTGGATCGGCTGGAACCGCGAGCCAGTTCGGCAAGGGATCGGGCCAAGCGCCTGGCACGCGCCGCATCCTCGCCAATGCGCTGGGCCGCGCGCGCAAACTTTTCCAAAGTGCGCGCGGTTTCCTGCTGGGCATCGGCCGGAGTGGCATCGATCTCGTCGCGCACTGCATTGAGGATCGATTTCGACGTCATTTCGATGCTGAGAAGGGGTGTCGCCAGTTCATGAGCTACGGCACCGACCAGCGGGGGAAGGTCTGAGGGGGCGTCGCCGGTAGCGCTGGTGTTGCGGTGGTAGATTTGCGATGCCTCGTTGAGCACGTCGCGCAGTTGGTCGAGATCCCACGGTTTGGCGATGAAGCGATGGATCGAAGCTTCGTTGATCGATGCGGCCAGATTGTTGGTGTCGGCAAAGGCCGTAGTGAGGAGGCGGATGGTGTGGGGCCAGCGTTCCTTGACGCGCGCCAGCAGTGCCACTCCCGTCGTCGTAGGCATCTGGTGATCGCTGACGATGACGGAAATCTTGCCGTTGCGCGACTCGAACAGCGCCTCGGCTTCTTCGGCGCTTGCGCAGGTCAGCACTTCGAAGTCGGAACCAAACAATCGCGCGAAATACTTCAATGCCTGCCGTTCATCGTCGACGATCAACAGAGTGATCGCCGACTGACCCGACGGCACAGATCGAGGTTCTGCCACTTCCAACCCTCAAGCCGAGGCCGTAGATGCTGCCAGGTCTGACGGTCGTGGTCGTCGGCTGCTAGGCAACGAAGCACTTGTAGTGGGCGTCCTCCAGGTTGCATGCCGCCAATCGCCACTCCAAAGTCGCGCCTTCGACCGCGTAGACCTTGCGGTCGAGGTGGAGCAGGGGGCTGGCCTCTGCAACCGATAGCTTCTCTGCTGCATCTTTGCTGGCCTTGCAAATTGAAATCGTCTCTTCAGCGCTGCCCGCGATCTGGCCGTACTTCTGGGCGAGCGCCGAGATCTCGTCCGGAATGTCGGCATCGTCTGGCAAGCCGGCGAACAATGCCGCCGGCAGTATCGACTTCTCATACACACACGGTGCGTCTTTGCGGAATTTCAAGCGAACGAGGTGTATTACGCTAGCGCCATGCGCCAGCCCCAAGGTACGGCGTTCCGCTTCGTTTGCGGCACTCGCCGATACGGCAATTAGCTTGCTCTGCAAATGTAGTCGTGCGCCGTCGTTGCTATAAAGGCTAGCGAAGCGAGAGGCGTGTTCGGTGCTGGCCAAATCATTCACGAAAGTGCCGCGGCCCTGGCGACGCGTCAGCAAATGCTCGACCTGGAGTTGGTCGAGCGCCTTGCGCACGGTGCCAACGCTGAGGCCAAATTCGCGCGCTAGATCAATCTCGTTGGGTATGAGCGTGCCTGGCTTCCAGTTGCCGGTCGTGATGCGACCAAGGAGCATGTCGCGAACTTGTAAATAAAGGGGGCGGGTTTCAAATCGATTTGCTTTATTCATATTGGGTTACGCATTTATGTTGTGTGCGCCGTAAATTGGTCTGCATGCCTAATACTGTATTGCGTTGTTGTTTGCGCTGCAATTGCAGGAATCGTCAATTTCCGCCGACTGATGTTTCTGACTAGGACGGTAATTAACATCTTGTATGATCTGAGTGTTGCGGTCATACAGCCGACGTTCAGGCTGGAGAGGTGGCCGAGTGGTTTAAGGCACCGGTCTTGAAAACCGGCGTAGGTGCAAGCCTACCGTGGGTTCGAATCCCACCCTCTCCGCCAGTTACCTCTTCCGACACCGCAAACACAGCCGTAGTTTCGCGCTTTGCAGAGGCGGTCGGCCACCAACTTCATGTGCCGCCCACGGCCTAGTTGCCGAGTGGAATTCCCGACGCCAAGGGAAACGACTGCTTTGGCCAAGGACCGGTATGCGTTATGCTATAACCGTTCATGCAAGGTTAGCAGCGACGCAAGCGGCGGCCAGCAAGCACCCGCGCGCCAACCGGGAGCACGAGCATGCATTTCAAGCGAGTCTCAGCCGTATCGATACTGATGGCGGCTGCTACCCTCGTTCAGCCAGTGGCTGTGCAGGCGAACGACGAACCATGGGCCCTGGTTCGCCAGGAGATCTACGGTGACAAGGTCATCAAGGAGACCGGCGCACCCTTCGCATTCTATGCACCCGCGCAGGCCGCCGACGCGGCCGTGGTTCCCCTCGATATCCGGTTTCCAGCGCCGATCGCCGGCAAGGTCCAGACGTTGACGCTCGTCATCGATCGCAATCCGATGCCCATCGCGGCGACGTTTACATTCGAGGAGGCGTACCGTCAGCTGGACGTCGGCGAGCGTGCGCTGTCGACGCGAGTCCGCATCGACAATTTCTCCAAGGTGCGGGCCATCCTGGAGACGACGGATGGCGAGATCTACATGGTCACGAAGTTCATCGCGGGCGCCGGCGGCTGCTCGGCTGCAGCTTCGAAGGATCCCGATGAAGCGTTGGCGACGATGGGGAAGGTGCAGGTGAAGTCAAACAGCAGCAGCGTCCACGGGCAGACCTGGCGCGATGGCATCGTCATGCTGCGCCATCCCAACTTCACTGGCATGCAGATGAATGCCAAGACGCGAAACTTCACGCCGGCACGTTACATCGACAAGCTGGAGGTGCGGCTGGGCGACAAGCTGTTGTTTGCGATGACCGGAGGCATTTCCATCTCGGAGAATCCCAACCTCAGATTCACCTATGGCGTGGCCGCGGTGGCCGATCGCCTGTCCGTCACAGCGACGGACACGGAGAAGGCGCAGTTCGCCGGTGACCAGGACGACAGTGGGACGTGACGCCATTGCGCAGAATGGGGCCGTTGAGGCTATTGGCAGTGGCGTCGTCGATGCTGTCGCTTGATGTGGTGTCGGCCATCGGTGCCACTTCCGACAACGCGGCATGTGGCGAAGACGCCATGATCGTTTTCGATGCCTCCGGCTCGATGTCCGGCACGGATCGGCTTGGCATCGCGACCATGACGACTGACGACCTGATAGGGGCGTTCCGCAAGACACTCGGTTGCCCATTCCTGACTGAGTTGCGGCGCCTGCGTGGGTAGTTGTGGCAGCCGGAGCCGGGAATTTTTCCCAATCTGCTCGGCCTATCTTGCGTCATGGACGTCCTTGGCTACCGTTGGCTCGGATGATTGGAGTCAACCCTTTCGAGAGCCGGCTAGGTTTTCGAGGTTGCTGTGCCATTCACAGCTCAATGTACGGCTGCAGCCGGGTCAGTCAGTGTGACAATCGTTCTAAGCGAACATGACAGCACGGCCGAACGTAGGACGGCGCCAGGGCGACGTTCTGCGCTGCTGCTATTGTGGTCACGCCTGCCGATACGAGCGCATTTGCTCATCGCCATCGCCATCGTCTGCCTGATCGCTGCGATCATCGCCAGCGTCCTTGCCGTGTTTCGCGCTAACGACCGCGCTGCGGTCGAAGTGCGGGCGACACTGCAGGTCGCCGAACGAATGGTCGTTGAGACGGTGCGCGGATTGCCGAGCGACGCATCACCGGGACTGGTCCTCGGTCACGTTTCGCAGCAGTTGCGCTATTTCCGGCATATCCGCACGTCCTACAGGGATCTTGACGGCCACCTCACGCTCATCCTGCCGCCAGTCATTGCAGGATCGCCGACGGCTGAGCCTGAAAGAGCGCCTGCCTGGTTCGAGCGACTGGTGTATGGCGGGTCGGAGACGCGCGAGGTGCCGGTGATCGTTGATGGGCGCAATCTTGGAGCGTTTACGATCGTCGGCGAACCAGGCGATGAGATTGCCGAGGTCTGGGATGACCTGTCGGAAGTGTCGATCGTTGCCGGTATCGTCGTCAGCCTGACGTTCGCGATGCTGTATTGGGTGCTTGGCCGAGTCCTAGATCCGCTCAACACCCTCAGTAGCGGCATGCAGGAACTGGAGGTCGGTCACTACGGTACGCGTCTGGCGTCGCCAAGGATCAAGGAGCTCGAGCCGATCGCCAGCAGATTCAACGCGCTGGCCGGGGCGCTCGATGCCTCGCGAGCGGAGAATCGCGAACTGCTGGGACACCTGATCACCGTGCAAGAGGACGAGCGGCGCCAGATCGCAACGGAGCTTCACGACGAAGCGGGTCCCTGCCTGTTTGGCATTACTGCTAACGCCGGATCGATCCTCAACATCGTCAAGGACGCCGACGGGCAGTTAAAGGACAAGGTCGACGAACGCGTCCTGGCCATCCTCGATTCCGCCGAACGGTTGAAGTCGCTCAACCGCGGCCGTCTCAAGTCGCTGCGGCCCATCGCCATCGGCCGCGTGTCGCTGGAGGAGCTGCTGTCAGATCTCGTCAAGGAATTCGAGACGCGCTACCCCGGCATCAATTTCTTCCTGGCCGTCGAGCCGATCGCGCCGCGCTATGGCGAGGCGATCGAACTGACTGTCTACCGCTGCCTGCAGCAGGGTCTCACCAATGCCCTGCAGCACGGTGGCGCCGAGAACATCGACGCCCAACTGCTGTTGCGCGACCGGGCCGAAGGCGGCATCGGGCCGCGACAGGAGCTTGTGCTGACCATGACTGACGACGGCAGCGGGATTGCGGAACGCACACCGGTCGGCTTCGGCCTGTCGGCGATGCGGGAGCGTGTGGTCGCCGTCGATGGTACGTGCGTCATCGCCCGGGCGGAGCCGCGCGGAACCACCATCACGATCACCGTGCCTGTTCCGGTCGCGAGCGACCAGCAGGTGCGTGGTGCCCTTACCCATGCCAGCGAGAGCCAAACATTATGACAAGCGTCCTCGTTATCGACGACCACCCGATCGTGCTGCAGGGGTGCCGCCAGTTGCTGCAGGACGCGGGTGCCAGCACCATCCATCAGTCGTCCACGCTGTCACGCGGCTTTCGTCTCTACCGGCAACAGAAGCCCAGCGTTCTGATCGTCGACCTCGCATTGAAATCCGGTGCCCTGGGTGGCATCTCGTTCATCCGCCGTCTGCGGCGTCTCGACCGCGATATCCCGATCCTGGTGTTTTCCATGCACCGCGACCCCGTCGTCGTGTCGCGCGCAATCGAAGCGGGTGCCACGGGCTACATCCTGAAGGACACGCCGTTCGATGAATTCGCCCGCGCGTTCGATCGCGTGCGCCAGGGGAAGCGCTATCTGTCCAGTGACCTTGCCTCCGATGTCGTCTTCATGGAGGCGAGGGGATCATCCAACCCGTTGAAGGTACTGACGGCGCGCGAACTGCAGACGTTGTCGTTGCTCGCCGACGGCAAGCCGTACAGCGCGATCGCCGAGGAACTGCGTGTCAGCTACAAGACGGTCGCGAATACGTGCTCGCTGCTGAAGACCAAGCTCCGTGTTGGATCGCTTCCCGAACTGATGCGGTTGGCCATCCAACACCTGCCCGGCATCGTCGCCGCGCCGTCAAAAATCCACTGACGATCCTGGCCGGATGTGGCTACGGCAGTGCACCGGGAGCGGTCGCCAGATCCCAGATTCGCGCCGTGCGATCGTATGAGGCGGTCAATACCTTCTTGCCGTCGGGGCTGAACTGCGCGCCGTCGACTTCCTTGGCGTGTCCCGAGAGTTTAACGAGGTGCGCGCCGGTCCTGGCGTCCCACACCGAGGCGGTCTTGTCGTGCGAGGCCGTGACGATGCGGGTGCCGTCGCGGCTGTATTCCACGCGTGGAATGAGCCGCTTGTGGTGGCCTTGCAGGGTGGCGACGAGCGCACCATTGGACACATCGTAGATGCGCCCAGTCTTGTCACTGGAAACTGTGACAACGTGGGTCCCGTCCGGGCTGAAGGCGGCGCGCAGGGCGGCACGCTCATGACCTTGCAATGTCATGAGCACCTTACCGGTTTTTGCATCCCAAAGCTTGCCGGTCTTGTCGCTGGAAGAGGTGGCGATCTTGCTGCCGTCTGGGCTGAAGGTGGCGCTGGTGACGAGGCCGTCGTGGCCTTCCAACGTCAGTACTGCCGCACCGGTCTTGCCATCCCATAGGCGCGCGGTCTTGTCGCTGGATGCGGTGAGGATGCGCGCGCCATCGGGACTGAATTCAACTCCGGACAGCCATTCCGTATGACCCTTGAGTTCGGCGAGCTGCTTACCCGTCCTGGCATCCCAAAGAATAGCGGTCGCGTCGCGAGAGGCAGTCACGAGGCGTTCGCTGTCGGGACTGAACGCGATACCTTCGATCATTTCCTTGTGGCCATTGAGCGTGGCGATTTCCTTGCCGGTTTTGGCGTCCCAGATCTTGGCTAAACCGTTGCGGCAGGCGGTAGCGATCTCCGCGCCGTTGGGGCTGTAGATGGCGACGCGCACGGCTTCGTCGTGGCCCGACAGCGTCAACAGTGTTGCCCCGGTCGCCGTGTCCCAGATGCGGGCCGTCTTGTCGCTTGATGCGGTGACGGCGCGGGTGCCATCGGGGCTGAAATCCGCCCACCACAAGTCTGCTGCGTGACCGGCAAGCGCGAGGGAGGCGACTGCGGCGGCGTCGGCAGCGGAGGGATCAGCCGCGGCTGCGGGCGCCGTGGTGTTGTCGGATCTGGCGGACGTGTGAGCCGCGACGAGAACGGTCGCTGCCATCGACGCGGCGAGCACCTGAAGTCGAAAGGCAGCGGCATTCGGGCTGAATTTCAGCATGGCGGTCTCCCACTTCAGGTCGGTGCCGCGCGCCGGCGGAATGCTCAGCGCAACGGCTTCCACTCGGGATCGTCGATCAGTTGCGGATAGCGGTTCAGGGCGGCATCGATCTTGTCGAGGGCGTCCAGGTGACTGTTGCCCGACACGGGTGCGCCGATTTGTTCGGCCGCCTCCGCGAGGGGCGTCAGGATTTCGTTCAACCGTGGCTCCGACGTGTTCGCCTTGAGCGCCGTGACGTACCGTTTGAGGTCGGCGGCAAAGCGGCGTGCCTGATCGGGCGGAAGGCGCCGATGCGTGATGAGGCTGTGAACGTCGCGCACGAGCTTGCGGATCGCGGCCATGCCGGATTGCAGCGAGGCAGACGGCGGCTGTCTGGCAGCTGTGGCCGGGGCTTCTGTATCAGGCAAACCTAGGATGACCTGGGCATTCGCGCCAGCCGCGAAGAAGGCGCCTGCGACTAGCGGCAGCACAGACCATCGATACGGGCGCGATCCGGGCATCTGCTGCCTGCTAAGGTTTGACCATGACGCCCCAGGGAAGGCGGCCGACGGGGACGGACTTTTCTGGCTTCAGCGTGGCGACGTCCACGACAGTCATATCGTTGGTGAGGCCGTTGGCGACATAGAGCTTGCGGCCTTCCGGATCGAGCGCCATGTGCCAGGGCCGCTGGCCGACGATGATGTAGTCCTTCACGGCATAGGTCGCCGCATCGACGACGGCGACTCGGTTGGCCGTCGAGAGTGCAACGAACGCCACCTTGCCGTCGTTGGAAAAACGGATTCCCATGGGCTGGATCAGTTCCGGCTTGATGCCGGGGATCTCGAAGCCGAACTTCTTGACGGCCTTGTTCGTGGTGGCGTCGATGACGGCGACGGTCCCGCCGATTTCGGACGATACCCAGACCGTCTTGCCGTCGGGCGTGAACTCGGCCACGCGCGGGCGACTGTCGACGAGAATGTTGGCGATCACCTTGAGGCTGGCGTTGTCGATGATGTGGGCCATGCTGGTGGCCTCGGAGGTGGCCACGGTAATCCGGTCGTCCTTGCTGACGGCCATCCCTTCCGGCTCCACGCCGACGGTGATCTCGGCCAGTACCTTGCCGTCGGACTTCTGCAGCACGGTTACCATGCCGTCGTCCTCGTTGGCGACGTAGATGCGCTCGCCTTTGCTGTCGATATCGAGCAGTTCGGGATCGGGTCCGGAATCGAGGCTGCGCGTGATTTCGAGCGTCTCGGTGTCAATGATGTCGAGGCGGCTGTCGTCGCCGGCGCAGACGATCAACTCCTTGTAGTCCGGGGTCAGGATCATGCCGCGGGGCCGGGCGCCTGTCGGGATGGTTTTCGTGACCTTCAGCGTCTCGCTGTCGATGACGGTGATCGTGTTGTCCTTCTCGTTGCTGACAAAGATCGTCGCAGCGACGGCTGGTGCGACGAGCAGTGGCATGACGGCGAAAGGGAGAAGGGCGGAAGGAAAGCGCGGCATGGGCGTTGGCGTCTCACTTGCTGGTCAGTTTGGCTTCGGCATCCGGCACTGGGTTTCCGGCTCGTCATAACCCAGCGTGTCGGTGAGGAACTTCTGGTGCAGGAACCCCTCCTGGGGAGAGATCGAAACGAGCGCGCGGGCGCCGGAGAGCAGAATCGGCTGGCGAAGCTGGTTGTCCCAACGGCGGAAGGTCATGGCCTGGCCCTTGAAGCCGGCGACACCGAATTCCTTCGACAGCATGTAGGCGCGAATGTCGGGTGCGGTGTTCTTGCTGGTGCGGGTGATGGCCTCGCCGAAGACGCGCATGCCGAGCCAGGACGTGTAGTCCCGCTCCGTCATCGTGCGGTGGGCGGCGCGCTCGAAGCGGTTCTGCATCTGGGTGCCGGCGTACTGTTCGAACGAGCGGTGCCAGGCGACGGCCTGCAGGCCGTGCGACCCAACCACGGGACGCGGCACGGCGGTGCGATACAGCAGGTAGTCGCCGAAGGCCTCGCTGACGTCGGAAACGAACACGACATCATGCTGAGGCGCGTTCTGCGTTAGCATCGGCATCTGCGTCTGGATCTGCTGGTGGCCGCTGTCGGTGCGGCGCGATCCGGCGTCGAACTTATAAGAGCGTTCCTCGACGATCTTTGCGCCGTAGCGGGCGGCGGCGCGCTTGATGGCGCGGGCATA
Source organism: Hyphomicrobiaceae bacterium (assembly GCA_965279065.1). Classification (GTDB taxonomy): domain Bacteria; phylum Pseudomonadota; class Alphaproteobacteria; order Rhizobiales; family Hyphomicrobiaceae; genus JAKAXS01. The sequence continues at coordinate 2,106,948 of OZ257134.1, read as the reverse complement.
GGCCAGATCCTCGGGCTTCTCGCCGGCGATCAGAAACCATTGGCGCCACTTCTTCCACAGCAGGTACTGCGCCAGCGCATCGGCCCGCATGGCGTAGCTGGGAATGATGTGGAAGAGGTTCGGACGGCAGCTGGCGCCGCGTAGTTCGTCGTCGCTGGCGCGGATATTGAGGATGATGGCCTCGCGTGCCTCGGGCAGGTCGGCGATGGCAAGCAGATCGGGCTGCTCCAGGTTGGCGACGAACAGGCGCTGTCCTGAGGCGAGCATCGCCTTGAACGGCGTGACCACTTCGTCCTTAGCCGGGATGGTCGTTTCGTGCAGCGCATAGCTGTGGTTCAGCATTCGGCCGGTCATGTTGTTTTCTTTGAGCGCGACGCGTGCGCCTTGCACGCCTTCATCGGTCAGCACCTTGTCGAGCAGCGACAGGGGCGGGGGCTCGGGATACTGCTTGGTGATGTACGTGATTTCGGCGGCCAGCGCGGGCCCGGCGGGCGTCGCCGCCACCAACGTCTGCTGATCGGCGGTGGCTTCGGGATTGGCGGCGGTTTCGGCGGCGGCTCCGGCGATGCAGAACGCCACCGCAATGATGAACCAGCCGCCCAGGTTCAGCAGATGCAGGACTTTCCGGCTCAGGTGTTGGAACTCACACACGGTCGATCTCGCTTGAGGTCAGGGCGCGGAGTGCGCTCGGGAAAAATGACACCGGCCGCCGCCGAATTGCGGCCGGCGCCAATCGGATCACCAGTTCTTCTTGGCGTCGCCGTGGGTCCAGACCGAGCGGATCCAGGCGATGATCTTCCAGAGGTCTTCCTCCTTGGTGATGATGTCGTGGTAGGGCGGCATCGGACCAACGACGTTTTCGCTGCCCTTGCGCTTGTAGCCGGCGGCCTGCAGCTCTTTCGAGCCGAGCGTGATCAGGCGGAAGAGCGTGTCGTCGTCGCTGCCGTAGACCCAGATCTGGTTCGTCAGCGGCGGGCACATGCCGCCACCGCCACCACCGCCGTGGCAGCCGTTGCAGCTGTTGCCCATATAGATCTTGTGACCCTCTTCGACGGCCTTGGCATCGCCGGTGAAGGGGTTCTTCAGCGTGCCCTTCTCGGAGACCTTGATGCGTTCGGCGGGAGTCATGGTGCCCATCGCGCCACCTGCCGGTGCGGCCGCAGCTGCGGGAGGCGTGGCGCCGGCGTCCGGCGCCTTGGTTTCGCCACTGGCGGCCGGTGCAGCAGCGGCAGGCGCATCTGGCTTGGGCTCGTCGGCAGCCTGCAGCGTGGTCATTCCAGCCACGCTGGTGAGCGCCACGAACAGAGTGAGGGCCAGCACATCCCGAGTTATCTTGTTGACCACGCGTCTAATCCTTCCCGATTTTCGCTAGTAAGATGTCTCTTACGAAAGGGTCACGGCGGCGCTTCTGTCGATGCCATCGCTTCCCTGTGTTGAGGTGAAATCTTCCCGTCACTCGTTCCGCTCTACTGCGTGGGGCGCATGGCCTCCCACGACGCGCGTGCGCGCCGAATATTCGACTTGGGCCATTGCCGGAAATATTCGACCGAGGTGGCGCTGTTGAAGCAGTAGAGCTTGCGATCGTCGGGATCGATCCAGTTCAACGAGCAGTCGGTCTTGATGGCTGTACCGGAGGCGAGGCCGATCGGATCGTGGTTGTCGAACTCGCCCTTCATGCCGTGGCGCGGCGTTGCCGCCTTCCAGATGCCGTCTGGCTGGGTGACGACAGCCGAAGATTCAGGGCCGGCAGCGAGCGCGGGCGGGGCTGCAAGCAGGAGAAGGGCTGCGACGAGGGGAACCGCGGGCGCGCGCATCTAGTTGTTTCCCGCTTGTTCGAGGAGACGGAGCAGGCTGACGACGGCATCGTTGCCGTTCTGGCGGGCAAGGTCGCCGGCGGTCTTGCCGTCCTTGGTCTTGACGGACGGGTCGGCACCGGCTTGCGCCAGGAGGCCGACAATCGGCGCGTTGTTGTGCGAGGCTGCAAGGATCAAGGCTGTCACGCCGGTCTCGCTGACGGCGTTGACGTTGGCGCCCTTGTCGATCAGGGCGCGGGCGATCTCCAGGATGCCCGGGTCCTTCGGGCTCCATTTTTCGATGCGCTGGCGGCCCGCCCCCAGCGTGAGCTTGTTGCCTTCCTTGCCCGACACCAGCATCAGCGGCGTCAGCTTGGCCGAGCCGTTCGGCGTGTCGACGGCAGCGCCACCCTCAATCAGCGCAATTGCGGATTTGTACTGGTCTTCGAGGATGGCGAGGGCGAGAGGCGTGTAACCGGACGGTGTGAGGCTGTTGCCGTCGGCGCCATTGCTCATCAGTGCCTGCACAGCTTCGGGACCGTTGCGCAGCACGGCATGATGTAAGGCTGTGTAGCCGTCCTGGTCGGCGGCGTTGACGTCCGCCTTGAGAGCGATCAGGTCGGCAATGAGCTTGGGCTTGCGCTGCCGGGCTGCGCTCTGCAGAGCCGTGTAACCCTGATTGTCGCGCTTGTTGATGTCGGCGCCCTTGCCCAGCAGGAACTTGATGCGCTCGATATCGGAGGCCAGAACGGCGTTGGCGAGTTCGCTGTCGACATCTGCGCCGTCCGCGAGCCAGTGCTCGACGCGGTCCTGCGTCACGAGTTGGTCAGGTGCGATTGGCGGTGGGGGCAGGGACGTGCCCTGCTCAGCGGCGCGCTCGAAGGGAGTCGTATAGATGCCGTGCGCGGGTAGATCGCCCTGCACCACGCACTTGGAACACTGGACCAGGGGCACGCCGAACTCGCGCAGGGTCGTTTCGATCTCGGCCTTTCTGGCCTCCAGGGCGAGGTCGAACTTGTACTTCAAGATCCAATCGATGTTGCGCAGGCCGATCGCCACCTCGAACTCCTGGGGAATATCGTCTTCCCACAGGTTCACCGGCTTGATCGTGATCGGCGCGCCTTTGGACTTCAGCCAACCGGCGAAGGGTCCCCAGACGGCGGCGATGTCAAGCTTGCCGTCCACGACCTGCTGGACTTGCTGGTAGGGTTGGTTCTCCGGTTTCAGGTCGGCGTTGTGGCTCAGGACGTGCAGCGAGACGTTGGTGTTGATGCCGCGCATTTTCAGGGCAGTGCGGATGCCCGACGTCTGATACACGCCGATCTTCAGCTCTTTCAGTTTGGGATCGTCGAGGTTGGCGATGTCGATGCCGCGATCGTTGCGGTAAGCCAGGACGTAAGTCGTTTTGTAAAGCGGCGTCGTGGTCAGGACGCGTTCAAAGCCGACCGGCATGTCGAGCAACACGTCGCAATCGTTCGATTCAAACGTCTGGCGGGTGATGCCGCGCTCCAGATACGGCCGCCAGAAGTAGGTGACGTGCGTTCCCATCTCCTTGGCGACCATCTCGATGATCTTGTTCTGATAGCCAGCCTGGTGGATATCGGACAGCGGCAGGTTGCCCGGATCGCCGCAGACACGCAGGCCCTCGAGCTTACGCGCCGCGGCGGCCTTCTTAAGTGCCGTGTGATCGGCCGAATGGAGGGGAAGTTGCGAGTCGAGCTTGCTGATCGCAGCTTTCAACGCGCGCTGTTCTGGCGTCGTTTCCGGATCGGCGGCAACTGCCGCGGCCGGCAACGCGAGGCTCGCGATGAGCCCTGCAACGATGCCGAAAAACTTGAGATGCTTCACGATTGAACCTTCGGATACACCGGGCGCTTGCAGCCGGGCGATTTGTTGATGTGCCGAAGTTTTACAGATGCGTCGGAGGGCGATCGCCAAGGCGAGCCCTCCGTTCAAGTCTTGTAACAGGCGGAACAGGCAGCCTGCCGATGGCAGGCTGCCAATCCAGTTAGTCCGTGACGCGGAAGGTGAAGAGCGTGCCGCCCTGGGGAATCTTGTCCAGGTTGGCTGCCTTTGTCATCGCGGTCGCACCGATCGCACCGAACTTGTCGCTGAGATCGAGGCCGGCCGTGACGGGCAGGCCGATCCAGCCACCGATGCCGGAGAGGATCGAGACGTACTGCTTGCCCTTCAGCTTGTAGGTGATGGGATTGCCGATGATGCCGGAAGCCAGCTTGCGGCTCCAGAGCACCTTGCCGGATTCACGATCGACCGCGCGGAAGTCACCGCCCAGCGAACCGTAGAACACGAGGCCGCCGTCGGTCACGAGCGTGCCGCCCCAGTTCGGGTACTGATCCGGCACTTCCCAATCGGTCTTGCCGGTCAACACGTCGAACTTCTTGATCTTGCCGGTGATGCCAGGCTTCTCGGGATACATGAACACGTTGGCGAACACGTAGACCGTGCCCTGCTGGGTGTGCGTGCGCTCCTGAGGTTCCAGCTCCATGCACCAGTTGTTGGTGGGGCAGTAAGCCTTGTTGGGCTCCTTGGGATCGATTGAGCAGGGCTGCTGGTCCTTGCCACCCATGGCTGAGGGGCAGGCTGCAACGTTGCGGCCACGCTCGAGCGGAGAATGCTCGCGTACCTTCACAGGACGGCCGGTCTTGAGGTCGATCTTCTCGGCCCAGTCCGTCGTCACGTACTTGTGGGCGCGCAGCAGCGTGCCGTCCGCACGGTCGAGAACGTAGGCGAAGCCGTTACGATCGAAGTGCACCAGCGTCTTGCGCTTCTTGCCGTCGACGTCCATGTCGACGAGCATATTTTCGTTGACGCCGTCATAGTCCCACTGGTCGAAGGGGGTCATCTGATAGGCGAACACGGCTTCACCGGTGTCGACCTTGCGGCCGAAAATGGTCATCGACCACTTGTTGTCGAACTCACCCGTGTTGCACTCTTCGTGGGTCTTCTTCGTGCAGCGATAGGCCGGGCTCCACAGACCGGGGTTGCCGGTCGAGTAGTAGACCATCTTCAGGTCTGCGTCGTAGCTGAACCAGCCCCAGGCCGCGCCGCCGCCGATCTTGTAGTCTTCGCCGACATGCGTCTTGATGCCGAGGTCGGTGCCCGCGACGCCGTAGTGCGGGTTGGCCTTGTTGGTGTCGGGCGTCAGGCAGACGTCCTTGTCGGACCCAGTCGAGTGGCAGCTCCAAACTTCCTTGCCATCGGCCAGATTGTAGGCCGTGACGCGACCGCGAGCTGCGAACTCGTCACCGCCGAAACCGGTGATGACCAGATTTTCGGCGATGACCGGCGCGCTGGTCATCGTCTCACCCTTGTCGGGGTAGGCGTTTTTCATGACCCAGAGCTCTTTGCCGGTCGCGGCATCAAGTGCAATGAGGAAGCCGTCGAGCGTACCGTAAACCAGCTTGCCATCGGCATAGGCGGCGCCACGGTTGACCGTGTCGCAGCAGGCGCGCGGAACGGCCGATTCATCACGGTCGGTCTGCTTGACGTAGTTCCAGATCTGCTTGGGATTGTCAGGGTCGGACAAGTCGAGGCCCTGGGCGATGTTGCACTTCGACATTTCCGGGCAGCCCGAGATGAAGAACATCATCGGCTTGCCTCCGACGTCTTCGATAACGAGGGGCTGGCCTTCGTGGCCGCGCAACGCGCCGGTCGACTGGGACCAGATCATGTTGAGGTTGGAAACGTTCTTGGTGTTGATGTCTTTCAGATCGCTGTGACGCGTCAGCTTGTTGTCCTTGCCGGGAGCGCCCCAGACATCGGGATTTGCCGCGCGCTTTTCGACTTCCGCATTGGCCAGGGCACCGCCTGCCATTCCGAGCCATGCCGCGGCAAGCGCGACTGGCAGCACTAATTTCTTATAACTCATCTTGCTTCCTCTCCTTGGACAACGTCCCAAAGCATTCGTTCTCATGCTTCTGGCTGGACCTGGACTTTTGGCGTTTTCCGTGCGCTCGCGCTCATCGCGTTCCGGCACGGCAAACACGCTGGCTGCCTGGCAACAGGCCTCCGACCTCAAGCTCCACACCGGTGTTGGATCGTCCAATCGTCACCGGATTGCGGGCTCAACTCCCAGGTTCATCTCGAAGTGTGACTCGCCATCCTCCCCTTAGGTGCACAACAGCTGTTGCACCGAGCGCCCGCGGGCCGTGCTTCTGAAATGGCACGTATCCCGTTGAGGCATCTCGTCGCGCGAATGGCGCGGACGTGCGACTTTCGGATGAGGATTAGGTAAGCGCTACGGGACTTCTTCCCGATCGCCCCGGGAAAAAGTCCAATCGGGAAAAATTCCCGGGCTGGCGATAAGGCTGCGCCAAATGCGTGCAGATTTCCGCCGCTCTAGATCTGGTCCAACGGAATGAAATGCGGGTGCCGAAAGAGCTAATGGAGGTTAGCCGTCGCGACACCCGCCAAGGTCTGCAAGCTCGTGAAGGGTACGGGCGCGACCGGGCTTTGGACACGGGATATCTTCCCTGGATTGCGCCGACTTGCTCCCAATCCGACATCGCGGCTGGGCACGGCCAACGGGGGGTAGTCCAACGCGGCGTCAGTCCGCCGTGACGAGGTACGTCAGGTCGGCGGCGAGGTTTTCCAAGCCTTCGACACCGTCGGAATTCGTGAGCAACGTGATCGAGATCCACTGACCGCCGGTCGTGCGCTGGGCAATGCTGTTGAAGGCCGTGAAGCCCGGCACGGTGCCCGTGTGGAAGTTGCGCTGCCAGCCGTCCGCTTCCTCGATGAACCAGCCCATGCCGTAATACAGCGTCGGCGTGACGCGGCCCGTTCCACGAAACATTTCCAGTCGCATCTCGCGTGAAAGGATCTTGTCCGACATCAATGCCGTGTTCCAGGCAAACAGATCCGTGACGGTGCTGGCAGCGTCGCCGCTGCCTTTCAGCCAATCGCGATCCGCGAAGGCGGCGCGCCGGTGGTAGGCCGGGATCGCCATGCGATCGATGCGATAACCGGTGAAATCTGTCGACGGCATTCCGGCGCGTCCGAAAATCTCGGTCTGCAGGACGCGTTCGTAGTGGTGCGGTACCGCGTCCTTCCACAATGCCGCTTCAAGCACCTCGGCCAATATGAAATAGCTCGTATTGCTGTATTCGAATGTGCCGGGCCAGCCGCTGGGCTTCTGTTTCTTCAGTTCGGTCAGCAGCGTTGCGGCCTGCACGGTACCCCACGGATTGACAGCGTCCGGCGGCTTCCTGGTGAAATTGGGCAAGTTCGACGTCATGTTGAGCAAGGTGCGGATCGTGATCGGATTCTGACCCTCGACGTGCCAGTCCCTCGTGCCCTCGAAAATGTCGCCGATATCGGTATCGAGCGTGATGGGCTGCAGAGTCAGTGGTGCCAGCGCGCCTTGCTCGATCATGCGTAACACGGCAGCAGCCGTGAACTGTTTCGTTATCGAGCCGATGCGGTATACGGTCTCGGCGGTTGCGGCCCGGCCGAGACCGGCGGCCCCGGCACCTCCGGCGAACAGCAATTGTCCGTCTAGCCCGATGGCGAAGCTGATTGCTGGTGGCCGGATCGGCGCGGTGCCGGCCGGTTGCAGGAAGTGTTCGGCGAGGGCGAGTGCCTGCCGCGCCTTGTCTTCGTTCCAGGATGCCGCTTGCGCGCCTGCCGCGCCGAACTTCAGCGCAACTATGATCGCCAATGCTAGCATCCGAACGCGCATTGCTTGTCCGATCAGGGGGCCCGCCAGGGCGTGTCTGGTCGCGGCAGTATCCGGCGGAATCGTTCGGCCGTGCAATAGCTTCGCCTGCCGCGGCCGGGGTGTAGGGAAAAGTTCCCGATTTGCCTTGGATATCTTGCGTGTAGGCGGTGCTTCGGTACGGTCGCCGGCTTGCCAAGCCGCTCCAATACGAGGTTGCCGTCATGCCGAAAATCCCGTTCACTGTTTTCGTTTTGGTGCTGTCGGCGCTGCTGCCGGCACGGGCCCTTGCCGCTGACGGAGAACTTCCGCAACGCCAGCCTGGCAAGTGGAAATTGCAAACCGAAATGGACGAAGGCCGTGGGCCGATCAAGCAATCGCTGACCATGTGCATCACCGAGGAGATGGAGAAGAATACTGCAGCGGCAGCGCTCAGCGAACACAAGTCCAACTGCTCGCGCTACGACGTCAAAAAGGACGGCGATACGACGATCATCGACTCTGAGTGCGCCTATGCCGTCGACAAGGTGACGAGTCGCACCGAGGCTTCCGGCGACTTCAAGACGTCGTTCAAAGTCGACATCGTAACGACCACCATCACCACGCCGCCGTCGGGTAAGCCGCTGCAGCGCGAGCGCAGGATCAAGCAGACGGGGGAGATGCTGGGCGCCGATTGCGGCGACATCAAACCCGGCGAGGCCGTCACTGAGGACGGCAACCGGGTGATGGTGCAGTAGCGCTCGTCGACTGTGTGGTCTAGGGCGCTGTAGACGGCGCTTTGCCGGGTTTGATCGCAACGCCCCAGGGCAGGCGCCCCACGGGAACCGATTTCTCGGGCTTGAACGTTTCGACGTCGATCACCGTCATATCGTTGGTCAGGCCGTTGGCGACGTACAACTTCTTTCCGTCCGAGCCGAGGCTCATATGCCAGGGCCGCTGGCCGACGAGGATGTAGCGTTCGATCGCATGCGTGGCGGCGTCGACGACGGCGATGCGGTTGGCGTGGCTCAAGGCGACGAATGCGCGCTTGCCGTCCAGCGTGAAGCGGATGCCGATCGGCTGGATGAGGTCGGGGTCGACGCCGGGGATCTCGAAACCGAACTTCTTCACGGTCTGCAGGCTCTTGGCGTCTATGATGGACACGGTGCCGCCGATCTCGGACGACACCCACACGTGTGTTCCGTCGCGCGTGAACTGGGCCTCGCGCGGGCGGGTGTCGACGAGGATGTTGGCCAGGACCTGGAACGTGGTGTTGTCGATCACGTGGGCCATGCTTGTCGCTTCCGACGTTGCCACGGTGATCCTGTTGTCGGGGCTGACGGCCATGCCCTCGGGCTCGATGCCCACCGGTATCTCGGATAGGACCTTGCCATCGCTCCGCTGCAGCACGGTGACGATGCTGTCGTCCTCGTTTGCGATATAGATGCGGTCGCCCTTGGGGTCGATGTCGAGCAGTTCCGGGTCGGGGCCGGAGGGCAGCGTGCGCGTGACTTCGAGCTTGTCGGTGTCGATGACGTCGAGCCGGTTGTCGTCGCCGGCGCACACAAGCAGTTCCTTGAAGTCCGGCGACATGACGATGCCGCGCGGACGCAGGCCGGTCGGGATGGTCTTGATCACCTTCATCGTCTCGGACTCGAGCACGGTGATCGTGTTGTCCTTCTCATTCGAGATGAAGATCGTATCGGCGTGGGGCGAGGCAGCGCCCATGACGGTCGCAAGAGCCACGAGAGACAGACCCAGGTGTCTCCCTCTCCCCGCGCGCGGGGAGAGGGTCGGGGTGAGGGGCAGCGGCTTGCTGCGACACCAGAACCTGCCCCTCACCCTAACCCTCTCCCTGTGAAGGACGGGGAGAGGGAACAGGAGCGCAAACGTGTTTGGCGGCATGGGCATGTAGGAGAGTTCCGGAGTTGAGGGAAACGTAGGAAGCGCTCTCAGTTCTGAGCTGGTGGCGGCCCGGAAGCAGGGGATGTCGGAGTGGCCGCGCCCGGGACGGCAGCATCCGTGTGGCCCGGCTTCACCAGGAACTTGAGGGCGCCGATGGCATCGTCGTGCAAGGCTTTGTGGGCGATGTCGAGTGCGGTCTTGCCTTCGCCGGACTTCAGGTGCGGATCGGCGCCGGCGCGCAGCAGCAGGCCGATCATCGGTGCGTTGTCGTGGCCTGCGGCAATCATCAGTGCAGTCACGCCGTGCGTGGACACAGCGTTGAGTTTTGCACCCTTCCTGATCAACTCATCGGCCAGAGCGGCAGGCGCCGGCCCTTGCGTCACGTGCGTCTGCCGTGTCTGCGCCGTGATCTGAGTCGCAATTGCCATCAGAGGCGTGATGGCGTCTTTCCCCGAAGCGAGATTTACGTCGGCGCCGTGATCGATCAGGGCCTTGGCTGCGTAATAGCGTCCGTCCGACAGGGCGAGAACCAGCGGCGTGATGCCGTTGCTGTTGGGCTCGTCGGGCCTGGCCCCTGATTTCAGCAGCATCTCCACCGTGGGTACGTGGTTGCGGCCGATGGCGTAGTCGAGCGGCGTGAAGCCGTCTCCGTCGCGTGCGTTGGTGTCGGCTTTGTTCTTTGCCAGGAGTTCGACAATCGGCGCGTTGCGGTTGCGTGCCGCGGTGTGCAGCGGCGCGTAGCCGTTGGAGTCGCGCACGTTGACGTCGGCGCCCTTGTCGATCAGCAGCGCCACGCGACCGGCATCGTTGGCGATGATGGCGTTGCCGAGTTCCTCATTGAGATCGGCGCCATCCTTTAGCCACTGCTCGACGCGCTCCGTCGTCACCACCTGGTCGGCGGAGGCCTTGTCGGTTGCCCTGATCGGGTCAGCCTGCTTCAGGTAGCGGTCATCGGTGTGCGACAAGCCGCGTAGCTTGGCGTAATAGCTGCCGTGCGAGGGGAGGTCGCCCTGGACGGTGCAACGGCTACACTGGACGAGGGGTACGCCATACTCGGCCAGTATTCTGGCGATCTCGTCCTTGTTCCGCTCGAGCGCCCAATCGATCATATACTTCAAGAGCACGTTGTTCCGGCGCATGCCGATGGCAAGGTCGAACTCCATTGGAACCTGGTCTTCCATCAAGTTGACGGGGCGAAGCGTCAGCGGTTCGTCCTTCATCTTGGGAAGCCATCCGGCGAACGGTCCCCATACCGCTGCAACGTCAAGCTTGCGGTCGATCACCTTCTGCACCTGTCGCCAGGGCTGCTCCTCCGGCGCCAGGTCGGCCATGTGGGAGATGATGTGGACGTCGATCCGGCTTTCTTCGAAGTTTCGGCGTGAGAACGCCTCGCGCATGCCGGAGTGCTGGAACACGCCGATCTTCAGTTCGCGCAGCTTGGGATCATCCAAGCTCTTTATGTCGAGGCCGCTGTCGTTGCGCCAGGCGAGCACGTACGTCGAGCGATAGATCGGGTTGGTCGTGAGGATCGTCGATGCGCCACCGGATGGCATGTCCATCAGGATGTCGCACTCGTCGTTTGCGAAGGTTTCGCGCGTCAGCCCGCGTTCCAGATAGGGTCGCCAGAAGAAGCTGACCTCGCCGCCCATCGCGCGCGCCAGCACCGTCGCGATCTTGTTCTGGAAGCCTTCGCCCTTGTCGTTGGAGAGCGGCATGTTGCCGGGATCGGCACAGACGCGCAGGCGGCTCAGCTTGCGTTCGCGTGCCTCGGCCTTTGCGGCGGAGTGCTCGGCGTGGGTGAGATCGTCGTAGTTTTTGTTCTTCGTGTACTCCTTCAGCCTTTCGGCCGATGCGGCAGCTGCGGACAGGCTAGCTAGAACGCCGATTAGGACAAGCACCAGGCATGATGTTCGTAGACGCAAAGCAGACCTCTACAAGTGGATGGCTAACTTCTCCCTCTCCCCATCAAGTGCAGGGACGGGGAGAGGGAAAATGGAAGACGCCCGGAGCCTTTCGGCGCCGAGCGTCTGCCAGTTCGTCAGGACATCAGTCCATCAAGCGGAACGTATAGAGGTTCGCGCCCGGTGGGATGCTGGTGAGGTTGGCGGCTTTCGCCATCGCCGTTGCACCGATCGCACCGAACTTGTCGTTCATGTCGAGACCGGCGGTGACCGGCAGACCGATCCAGCCGCCGATGCCGGAGAACACCGACACATACTGCTTGCCCTTGATCTTGTACGTGATGGGGTTGCCGATGATGCCAGAGCCCAACCGGCGCTGCCAGACAACCTTGCCCGTCTTGCGGTCGACGGCACGGAAGTCACCACCCAGCGAGCCGTAGAAGGCCAAACCGCCGTCGGTGACAAGAGCGCCACCCCAGTTCGGGAACGGATCGGGGATTTCCCAATCGGCCTTGCCGGTCACGACGTCGAACTTCTTGAACTTGCCGGTGATGCCAGGCTTTTCAGGATACATGTACACGTTGGCGAAGACGTAGACCGTGCCCTGCTGCGTGTGCGTGCGCTCCTGAGGTTCGTCTTCCATGCACCAGTTGTTTGTGGGGCAGTAGTACTTGGTCGGCTCGGCTGGATCGTGGGCGCAGGGCTGCTGGTCCTTGCCGCCCATGGCGGACGGGCAGGCCGGCGTATTGCGACCGATTTCGAAGGGCGAGTGCTCACGCACCTTCACGGGACGGCCGGTCTTCAGATCGACCTTCTCGGCCCAGTCCACGGTCACAAATTTGTTGGCGCGCAGCAGCGTGCCGTTCGTGCGGTCGAGGACGTAGGCAAAGCCGTTGCGGTCGAAGTGCGTCAGTGTCTTGTACTTCTTCCCGTCGACTTCCATCTCCGAGAGGATGTTCTCGTTCACGCCGTCATAGTCCCACTGGTCGAATGGCGTCATCTGGTAGGCCCAGGCGACTTCGCCGGTGTCCACCTTGCGGGCGAAAATGGTCATCGACCACTTGTTGTCCCATTTGCCGGTGTTGCATTCGTCATGGGTCTTGTCGCCGCAACGATATGTCGGGCTCCAGTGGCCGGGGTTGCCGGTCGACCAGTAGACGAGCTTTAGCTCAGGGTCGTAGCTGCCCCACGCCCAGTAGGCGCCGCCGCCGATCTTCCACTCGCCACCGTTGGTGGTGGGATACGTGGAGATGCCGAGGTCGGTGCCGGCCGTACCATAGTGCGGGTTGGCCTTGTTGGACTCCGGCGTCAAACAGACGTCCTTGTCCGAACCTGTCGAGTGGCAGGTCCAAACGACCTTACCGGTCTCGATGTCATAAGCTGTCAGGCGACCGCGGGCTGCGAACTCGTCGCCGCCGAAGCCGGCGATCACGACATTCTCAGCAATCAGGGTCGGGCCGGTGAGGGTCTCGCCCTTTTCCGGATAGGCGTGTTTGACGACCCAGATTTCCTTGCCTGTGGAGGCGTCGAGCGCGATCACGAAGCCGTCGAGCGTATGATAGATGAGCTTGCCTTTGACGTAGTTCACGCCGCGGTGGACCGTATCGCAGCACGCGCGCGGAATCGCGGATTCGTCACGGTCCGTCGTCTTGACGTAATTCCAGACCTGCTTGGGTGCATCCGGGTCAGACAGGTCGAGGGCCTGCACGACGTTGCAACGGGCCATGTCTGGGCAGCCCGACGAGAAAAACATCATCGGCTTGCCGTCGTGCTCGACGACGACCGGCTGGCCTTCCTGGCCGCGCGTCGAGTTCATCGACTGCGTCCAGATCATCTGCATCTTGCCGACCGTGTCGACGTTGATGTCCTTCAGCTTGGAGTGACGCGTCAACTGGTTGTCGCGACCGGGTGCCGGCCACAAGTTTTCATTCTTTGCCCGTGCTTCAATCTCGGAGTTGGCGAACGCTGGCGCGTTCACTCCGAACGAGGCAACCAAAAGGCTGCCTGCCATTAATAGGAGTTTCCGGTTCATGCCGTTTCCTCATTTGCTCTTGTCCGCCTGCGATGAGCACGCGCAATAGAGCGCCGTGCCCCGCCGCGAGGTGGGACAATTGCTGGTGGACGATGCGTTTCTTAGTTTTGTCGTCGCGGACGTCGCTCCGCTCGGAGTTGAGTTACTGTGGCGACCGGCTCGGTAGCGAGGTGGCGGAGAGGAAGCCAATGCCATCCGAGTGCGCGAACCGTGCCGCAGGTGAGCAGAGGCTATGAATTGCCTCGTCGGAGCGCCACAGGACTAGCTCCCGATCTGCCTGCCAAATTTTCCCGAAAGAGCGCCGTGCGCGGCTTGAGTCTTATGTTCCTGAAGGGGACGTGCTGGGTGCTGCTTTGAGCTCCCGACGGCGATTTACCACTCGGAGTACGGCCACGGTTCAGTGCCGGGTGGCTGCTTCTTGGACCGCTCGCGTTCGCGCGCGACAGCCGCCGCGCGTAGCCGGCGAAGTTGTGCGGCGTCGTCTTTGGCAGCCTTCAACTCAATTTCCAAAGTCGCTATGCGTGCACCGGCGTCGGCGAGGGCTTTGAGCGCCGAGTCTTTCGTCGCGCGTTCGTCGGCGAGCGCGGACTCTGCTTCCGCCGCCGATTTGACCGCCGCATCTCGCGCTGATCGCAATTCTTTGAGCTCGGTCTGAACGGCATCTTGTTGCGCCGCTAGGCGGTCGCGCGCAGGTGGTTGGCGATCGAGATCAGTCTGGAGTTCGGCGATGGCTTTCGGCTTGGTCGCCGCGAGTGCGGTCTGGGCACGCTCTGCATCCTGGCGCGCGGCGTCGACTTGCTCGGCCTGTACCTTGGCGCTTTTTTGCGCATCGGCTTGTGTTTTGGCGACGTCGGATTGCGCCTTCGTCACTCCGATCTGGGCCTTTTCAGCAGCCGCTTTGGCTTGGGCGGCATCGGCCTGGGCCCGCTCGACGTTTGCCTGAGCCTGCGAGGCGGCTTCAAGCGCATTGGCCTTGGCCCGGCGTTCTTGCTCCAGCTCTTCCTTCAGCGCGGCCATGGCCTTGTGCGCCCGCTTGACTTCACCCCTGGCCAATTGTGTTTCCGAGCCGTCGTCAGGACGGATGATGCCGCCGGTCGACAGGCTGCCGTCGGGCGCGTGTGGTCCGAGAAGGGCCTGGCGCAAGCGTTCCAATGTCAACCCGTCGGCTGAACCACGGATCTGACCATAGACAAACCAGCCGGAGATGATCGAGACGGCAAGCGTCAAGACCATGGCGGCGCGCAGGCTCGACGAAGATGTCTTTGCGGTCGTGGCGTATTTGTTGCGGGAGGACTTGGTCTGGCCCTTCCATGGATCGTAGGTGCCGAAATTCCAGATGTGGCCTTCAAGGTCGCGGCAGGAGTAGCCGCGGCCGCCAATGTCGTCACTCTTGATGTCCAGGGTGATGGCCGCGCCGGCTCGTTTGGCTTGATCGTAGTGGACGTCGACATCGTGGAGAACAACGTAGCAGCTCTGTGTCTGGCCGACTTCGGTTGCGACGCCGGATTCGCCCATGACGTCGCCGGGGCTCGGTTCGCCGGCGGCTCCCAGCATGATCATGCTGTCGCCCAGGCGCAATTCTGCATAGAAGACGGATCCGTCCGGAGCCTTGGCGGCGAAGTTCGGCTCGAAGCCAAAGGCCGCACATAGCCATTCGGACGCTATGCCGACGTCGCGGTAGCGCATTAGGGGGACGAGGTGTGCCGGGGCTGGGGGCCCGCTCATTGAACTGCGCTCTCCGCAAAAGGGCACGCGGGACGCAACAGACGTCTACTCGGGCGCCGGCCGAATGCTCGGATGCAGCGCGAATCGCGTCGTCAGTTTAATGGATTCCACAGCCCGTGGCGGAACGCCTCACGGGTTACTGCACGCTTCATGGGGAGCGCGGCGTCTTTGCATCAGGCAGTAGGGGGAGGCTGACGGCATAGGCCGCGGTCGCGAGCAAGGCCAACTTTGCCCACAGGGGCGTTGCCGGCAGGCCCCCCGAAAGTGCGGCGGCCGCGGCCAGAAACCAGAGCGCCAGCGCTATCAGGGTGGTTGTGCGTCGGTTTTCGACGCGCATGGGGTGAACCCACTTGATCGGAACGAACGTCAGGGCGATGCACCCGGCGCAGGCGGCAGCAGCGAGCCAGGGGGTGGCTTGGAAGGCAAAGAGATAGAAGACGACGATGTTCCAGACGGCCGGGAAGCCGATGAAGCTATTGTCGTCGGCTTTGCTGCCCATGTCGGCGAAGTGATAGAGCGAGGACAGCAGAATTGCGCAGCCAGTGAGAGTGGCTATGCCGTGAGGCAAAAGGCCGGCATTGAGGATCGCGAGGACCGGGACGAAGACGTACGTGAGGTAGTCGATCACCAAATCCAGGCGTTCGCCGCTGAAGCGGGGAAGGCGTCGCTTGATGTCGACGAAGCGGGCAAGCGGGCCGTCGATGCCGTCGATGACGAAGGCGATTCCCAGCCAGACGAACATTTCCTCGTATCGCTGGGCGGAGACCGCGAGCGTTGCCGCCAGGGCGCATACAACCCCGAGCGCCGTCAGAAGGTGAACGAGAGCAGGGCCAAGGGGCAAGGCACACGTCTTTCCCGAACGTCATGTCGGCAAAGTGTGCGTCAGGCTTCCAGGGCGGTAAAGGGTAAACGAAAAGGGAGCCCGCCGGCTCCCCTGGTCGCAAATCCGGACGTCTCAGACTCAGAAGCTATGCTTCATGGTTCCGCGGATCGTGAGGTCTTCGGGCTCGGGTACGGCCGAGGGGTTGGCGGGCTCGGCCTCGGCTGGCTTGTTTTCGTTGGCGCCGTACAGCAGCTCCAGGCCGAAATCCATCTTCGGCAACGTGCCGAGCTTACCGAGGCCGGGAATATTGACCTCGGTGCCGTCCTTCGGGGGCTTGGCGCCCTCGTCCGGTGAATTGACACCAGCTGCGGGCGCGGATGAACCGGGGGCTTCAGAGGCTGGTTTTTCCTCCTGAAACGCGAATGCTGACGTCGCGGCCACAACGAGGCCCACGCTCAGCGCCAAAAGAAATTTCGTCTTCATACCGACCCCGCGAGTCTTCCGACCCCTCTAGAGGCCGGAAAATGCTGGTAGGCTGACATGAAAACAAGGGGATTTCGCGAATTTCACCTTGCAACCCGCGTTTCTCGGGAAGGGTGTTGTGACACGGCCATGTGGCCGAGAAGGTACAGACTGGATTTGGTGGCCCGGGCAATGAAAAAGGGGGCCGGTCGCGCCGGCCCCCTGATCAGATCTCAATTGTCGGAAGATCAGAACTTGATGATGCCGCCCGTCATGACGATGTCGAGATCGTCGAAGTCGATGGAGCGGAGGCCACCGGCAGCGCCAGCAGCATTTTGCTTCACCGTCATGTCACCCTCAATGTGGCGGTAGGACAGGTAAAGCGTCATTGCAGCTGCGTCGATGCCCTGAGCGATGCCAGCGCCGAACATTTCAACTTCGGTATCGAAGATGCGCGATGCGGTGCCAAAGAAAGGGTTGATGTCATCGTTGGCGGCGATACCGCGGCGGCCGTTGGCGCCGCCGTCGTTGTTGTTGTACTCGCCATAGATGGTCGTCTTGCCAAGGTCCCACCACTTCCGCTCGATACCTGCCTGAACGGCGTAGAACGTGCTGGTATCGTCAGCGCCGGTGCCAACGAAGCCGTTGGTTCCGGTGCTGGTCTCGATCAGATCGTCCTGTATCTGGCCAGCCGCGAAGTTCGCATAGAGGCCGGTTTCAGTGTGCATGATGCTGATCGAGCCGCCGATCGAGTTACAATCTGCATCTTTGGTTACGTTTCCGCCGACGACGCCATTGGAGAGACACGCTGTGTCGATCGTGTTGCCATTGGCCGTCACCGGGTTTTCAGTCGTTTCGCTGTAGGCTACCCGGCCGATCAGCTTGAAGTCGCCGATCTCGCCAGCATACTTCAGGCCGACATCCCAGAAATCGTCTTCACCCCAGGCTGCCACGGCTGAGAAGCCTTTGAATTCGGGGGTTTCGTAACGAACAACGTTTTCACGATCGCCTTCACCGGCCTGGTCGCCAGTATCCTTGAGAAGGCGGCGCCAGGAGATGCTGCGATCCACCGGGCCGGCGGTCGTGCCGTTGCTGATACGGCCGTCGACGCGGAGCCTCATGCCGAGGCCAGAGTCTTCCATGTCCGAATACTTGGCGAACGCACCGGTCTGCGACAGGTTGGCTTCGGTGATGTCTTCCGACGCAGTGCCGGTCAGGCCAACGTTGACTTGGCCGAAGGTCTTGCTCTTCAGGTACCAGGTCGAGTGGCGGAGATCGAGGCCGCTATCTGCGGCTGCGTTGTCGTCTAGCTGATTGACGCGCTTGGAGTTGGCTCCGCGAATGCCGATCTCGAGCAGGTAGCCAGCTTCGAGGTCGCCGTTGATCTTCGCCTTGCCCTTGAAGCGGACGCGCGAGCGCGAGTTGTCGTTGGTGACGATGTAGGCGTTGCTTTCCGTGCCATCATCCCAATACATCAAGGCTTCGTTGACCTGGCCAGAAATCTCCAGGCTCACCTTGCGGTTACCCTTGCGGGCCGTGGTGGCTTCGAGTTCGGCAATACGTTCTTCGAGATCAGCGCAGCAGTTGCCGCCCAGATCAGCCGCTTGTGCGGACGCGGTGTTCAAGGCTAACGCAGACGCCGTCAAAAGCAGCGCGGCGGAAGCTTTCGACATCCAACCCCGGATCATCATGTCCCCCAATATCCCGATAAAACCGCGTCGCCCGGCATGGTGCGCTCGTCGGTGGCTGCAAAGTCCTTCGGACAGCAGCTGACTGTGGACTACCCAGGAAAGGCCGCCCGGTAAACGGCTAAACCTATTGTGACAGGTGTGTGACAATGCGACGGTGTAATACCGCAACCCCCTGATTAATTTCGGACTTCTACAGCGCGTTAATTGCGACTGGGAAATTGCAGGCTTAGTCCCTGAGCCTGTTGATAAAAACTCCAAACACCGACGTACAAATAGGGGGAGTGCCGCCCGGGCCACGGTGGAAGCGGAGGTGTGGCGCCAGTTATTGCGAATGGTGGCTTTGACGCGAGGTCGAAAGCCGGTAACACCTCGTTCCATGCAAAACGAAGGATACCCGCGAGTTGTCGTCATTGGCGGGGGGCCGGCGGGTCTGGCGACCGCGGTGCTTTTGGCGCGTTTTGGCGTCGAGACGGTGGCCGTGGCCGCAGCACCGGTTGCCGGGCCGGACCGACGCACAGCTGCTCTGTTCTCCGGATCGATCGAACTACTACGCAATCTCGGGGTCTGGGACGCGATCGCGAAGGACTGCGAGCCGATGTTCGGCATTCGGCTCATCGACGATCGTGGCGCAATGCTCCGCGCGCCGGAGACGGTCTTCAAGGCGGCGGAACTCGGCCTCGACGAGTTCGGCTTCAATGTACCCAATGCCTCGCTGGTGGCAGCGCTCGGCCGTGCGGCGTCAGCGCAGCCGGGCCTGACGGTCCTATCAGGCACGGTGGCGGCAGTCGTAGATAGAGACGCGGGCGTGACGGTCCGACTGACCGACGGGCGAAGCCTAACAGCTGGGATTTGTGTCGGCGCAGATGGGCGTCACTCGCTGGCGCGGACCGCGGCCGGTATTGTCACGCGATCCTGGGACTATCCGCAGGCCGCGGTGGTGACCGCGTTCGGCCATGAGCGGCCGCATCATGGCATATCGACCGAATTTCACCGGCCGAACGGTCCGCTGACCACCGTGCCGATGCCGGGCCGACGCTCCAGCCTGGTCTGGGTCGAAAGCCGTGAGGAAGCCGCGCGTCTTGGCCAGTTGGTGGATGAGGCGTTCTGCGAGGAACTGGAGTCCCGGCTCAGCGGCCTGCTGGGGACCATCGGCGATGTGGGTCCGCGCGCGAGCTTTCCGCTTTCGGGCCTGTCAGCCGAAACGTTGGGACTTGGACGGATAGCGTTAGTGGGCGAGGCCGCCCATGTCATGCCGCCGATCGGTGCACAAGGGTTGAACCTCGGACTGCGCGATGCGGCCGTTCTGGCCGAGTGCGTGGCGGAGGCGCAGGGCGGCGATGCTGCTGCCATTGCGGAATACGCCCGGTCGCGCGCGCCGGACGTGGGTTCGCGCATTGCGGCGATCGATGTCCTCAACCGATCGCTGCTCAGCGATTTTCTGCCGGCGCATCTGCTGCGCGGGTTCGGAGTCTATGCGCTGGGCGCCATTCCGGCGTTGCGGAGGGTGGTCGTGCGTGAAGGGCTGCGGCCGTCTGTGGCTTCGCCGAAGGCGATGTCTCCAGGCGGGCTGGGGTCGGGCACCGACGCGCCATCCGCCAATCGGCCCGCGACAGGCAAAACTTGACGTTGGCGCCGGGCATTGGCATCAGGCTGCATCGGCACGAACTTCATCCTTCTGAGAGAACACCTCGAGTCGAGATGCGCGAAACCTCCCGTCTGCGTGACGTTCAATTTCGGCTCGAGTACGCGGTGCTGCGTCTGATCGTGGGGTTCATCCGCCTCATGCCGCTGTCGATCGCGACATCGTTCTCGGCGTGGACATGGGGCTGGCTGGCGCCGCGGATCAGCCCACGCCGACACCGGCGCGCACTCGATAACTTGCTGATCGCATTCCCGGAGAAGAGCCAGGCTGAGCGCGATGCGATCGCGCTCGCGCATTGGCAGAACCTCGGACGCGTGATGGCGGAGACGATGCAGATCGACCGCGTGCTGGCGCAGCCTGGTGCCATCGAGATTCTGAACTCAAAGGTGTTCGGCCGCTATTCGGGCAAGCTGGGCCCCATCATCGGCGTCTCGATGCACATGGGGAACTGGGAGCTGGCGATCTGGCCTTTCGTGGTGGCGAATGCCAATCCGGCGGCCGTGTATCGGTCGGTGAACAATCCGTACGTCGATCGCTTCCTGCGCCATCAGCGGCGGGATCTCTATCCCGGAGGACTGTTCGGTCGCGGAACGGTGGAGGGAGATCATGGCGACGATCAACGCACCGCGCGGCTGCTGACGGACTTCGTGCGGCACGGAGGCCGGCTCGGCATCGTCAACGATCTCTACGATCGGCGCGGCATGGCGGTACCGTTTTTCGGCAAGGCGGCCAAGACGATGCCGATCTCCGGTATGATCGCGCGGAGGCTGGGCACGCGCATTTGGATGTCGCGATGCATGCGGATAGGAACCTCGAGCCGGTTTCAGATCGAACTGAAGGAACTGCGCGTGCCGCGGACGGCGAACACGTCGGACGACATCCGCACCATCATGACGGAAATGCAGAAGCAATTCGAAGTCTGGGTGCGGGATTGTCCTGAGCAGTGGATGTGGTCGAACCGGCGCTGGAGCTGACCAGCAGACAAGTGTTTCCAGGCATCACGCCTAGGTTGAGCGGGAACGCCGGCTGCGCCACAGCCGCCAACGCGCCTCGATCCGCGGCCAGGTGCGGATAACCCAGCGGCGCACCCAGGGAACGTCGACGGCGATCAGCAGTATGCCAAGCGGCAGCATCCAGATGCCGAGCACGGGCAAGAAGGAGAAGATTCCGCCGGCGATACACAACAGCCCTAGCGGCAGGCGGATCAGGATTGCGGAGGGGCCAACAAGCCAACCGATGCCGCGTGCCAGCCGATCCGGCATCTTTTGCTTCAGCCGTTCAACCAGCCGGTCCAGTTTCTGACGCTCGATATCGTCGGTCATGCAACGTCCTCAGAGGCCTCTGGGCCACGTGTTTGCAAACACTTAATGGCTTTCTCTTTACGCGATCTCAAAATCTTTCTGTCAGCATCCGATGAGTTTGCGTGGGGTCCGTCGTCTGCGGGCCCAAGGTGCGTGCCGGTTCGTCCGCCCGCGCCGAATGGGGACGTCGTATGTGTATGCGTTTCAATAACGGTTCCGCCGAGCCGGCAGTCGTTCGCGTGTTGCGGCCCCCGCACCCCGGAATTTCTTTGTCTTGCCCATTAGCTATCGCACTGATGACCGTGCTGAGCGGCTGCGCGGGATCCTCCGGCGGCCCCGGCTTGGCCGACAACACTTTCGACAGCAAATGGGGCGTCAGCTCTAGCCAACGCGTACTGGTTTCCGGACCGATCCCGAAGGGTGGTGGCCACTACAAGCTGGGGCGGCCGTATCAGATCGGCGGCCGCTGGTACGTGCCGCGGCACGAGCCCTATTACGACCGGCAGGGCGTCGGCTCGTGGTACGGCAAGGAATTTCACGGCCGCAAGACGGCCAACGGCGAACTCTATGACATGGACGCCTTGACGGCTGCACATCCGACGCTACCGCTGCCGTCCTATGCGTACGTCACCAATTTGCGCAACGGCCGCACGATCCTGGTGCGCATCAACGATCGCGGGCCATACGTGGCGAACCGCGAGATCGATCTGTCGCGAGCGTCCGCTCGTGCGCTTGGCTACATGGATGGCGGTCTCGGCCAGGTGCGCGTGCGCTGGGCAGGCCATGCGCCGCTCAACGGCGACGACCGCCGCGAGCAGGCGTTCCTGCGCGATCAGCCCTGGAATGGCGGGCGGCCGCCGGCGCAAGCGGTTGCGCGTTTCGACCGGCCCGCAGAACCGTTGCAGGAACGGCGCAGCCCGCCGTCACGGGCACGGTATGCCCAGGACATGAACCGTCGAGCCGACGTGGACTACGATCGATCCTACGGCCGCTATGATCAACGCCGCGACGATGCCAACCGATACAACGACGCGCGCTACGACCGGGCGCCCGTGAATGAAGATTTCGGTAGCGATTATCCGACTGAGCGACGCCAAGCTCAGTATAGCGCGCAGCGCGGCCTGCGACCTGCCGACGATTATTCCGACGCGGAACCTGCGCCCTATGCCAACCGGCCTGTCCGCACCGCAGAGCCGGACGTTCCGACCGTTGCGGACGTTCCGCCTGAACCGCGCCGTCCTGCGGCGGCCGACCCAATGTGGTCGCCGTTCGACCATCGCGAGCAGGTCAAGACCTCCAGCCGCCGGTAGTTGCCGGACAGCCGTCTTCAAGGCCTCGCGCACACCTCATCGCCGTTGACGTAGCGGCTGGTGCGCTGGATAGTCCGCGCGTGAAATCGAGCGGAATCATGCGCGGGACATCTCTGCAACTGCTACGGGTGATCGCGGCAGCGGTGCTGGCGGTGGCTGTCGCGGGGCTGTACCTGTCGGCGGCGCATCCAGCGCATGCGCAAGGCGAACTCTCGACCAAAGCCAAGAACGCCATCCTGATCGACTACGATAGCGGTGCGGTCGTCTATCAGCAGGCGGCCGACGAATTGATCTATCCGGCGAGCGTCAGCAAGCTGATGACACTGGCCGTGTTGTTCAAGGCGATGAAGGACGGCAAGGTCAAGCCCGAGGACGAGTTCCTCATGAGTGAGAACGCGTGGCGGACTGGAGGCGCACCGTCCGGGACGTCGGCGATGTTCGTGCCGATCAACACGAAGGCGCGGATCGACGAACTGATCCAGGGCATTGTCGTACAGTCGGGCAACGACGCGTGCATCGCGATCGCCGAGGGATTGGCCGGCTCGGAGGCGAAATTCGCAGAACAGATGACGGCAGAAGCGCGCCGCATCGGAATGCCGCGATCAACATTCGTCAATTCAACGGGTTTGCACAAAGACGGACAGAAGATGACGGCGCGCGAAATCGCGACGCTGGCGACCTATCTGATCCGCGAGTATCCCGAACAGTACAAAGTGTTCAGCCAGCGCGAGTTCCCCTATCGCAAGCACAAGTTCTACAACCGCAATCCGTTGCTCAGCATGGATATTGGTGTGGACGGTCTGAAGACTGGGCATACCAACGAGGCGGGCTATGGGCTCGTGGCCTCTGCGGCGCGCGACGGCCGGCGCCTGGTCGCGGTCGTCATGGGACTGGGCAACGAAAAGGACCGCAAGGACGAAGCCAAGAAGATGATCGACTGGGGCTTCAACAGCTCGTCGCGATTCAAGCTGTTCGATGCGGGAGAAGAAGTCGGGCAGGCGCGCGTCTGGGGCGGCGAGCGGTTCTACGTGCCGCTGACAGGCAAGGGTGACGTGATGGTGGTGTTGCCCCGCTTCCCGCCGAATCCGAAGCTGCGCGCTGAAATTGTCTATCAGGGACCGCTCAAGGCGCCGCTCAAGAAAGGCGATCAGGTGGCGATGTTGCGCGTGACGACGCCGAACCGCGCCGTAAGCGAGTCGCCGCTGTATGTTGCGGAAGATGTCGAGACCGGCGGAATCCTGCGGCGTGGCGTCGATACCGTTGCCGTGCTGGCGACGCGCTGGGTGGCGGGTCTGATCCACCGCGACTAGAGCGATCGTCGCGCAGACGTTCAGCTGTCTAGCCCCTGTTTCGCAACGTCGTTTCGCACATTTCAGGATGCGTTCCGGCATTTCCGATTGCGCTGACCGGCCAGGGCGGCCATACGTCGGGCCATGTCAGCTGCATCGGCGAAGTTCATCACATTCGAGGGTGGGGAGGGTTCTGGCAAGTCGACCCAGGCCCGGCGCCTTGCTGCACAGCTGCAGAAGGCGGGCATTCCAACCGTGCTGACGCGCGAGCCAGGTGGATCGCCGTTTGCAGAGCGGGTGCGAGCGTTGCTGCTTGACCCGGCGACGCCGGCGCACGGTCCATTGGCGGAGGCCCTGCTATTTTCGGCGGCGCGATCGGACCATTTGA
The DNA here is from genome assembly GCA_965279065.1 of Hyphomicrobiaceae bacterium. Lineage (GTDB taxonomy): Bacteria > Pseudomonadota > Alphaproteobacteria > Rhizobiales > Hyphomicrobiaceae > JAKAXS01. The sequence continues at coordinate 2,083,030 of OZ257134.1, read as the reverse complement.
ACGTGGCGATCCGCCCGGCCCTCACCGCGGGCGCCTGGGTCATCTGCGATCGCTTCGCGGACTCGACACGGGTCTATCAGGGCTATGCCGGCAGCGTGCCTGACGATGTGCTCGACGCGTTGGAGCATGCGGTGATCGGCGAGACGCGGCCAGACCTGACACTGGTGATCGACATGGATGTCGACGAAGGTCTAGCGCGCGCGCACGCGCGACGTACTGCAAAGGTGGAACGCAATGATGCCGATCGTTTTGAGGGCCGCGATCGTGAGTTTCACGAGACGCTGCGCCGCGGCTTTCTGGATCTGGCCAAGAAGAACCCCAAGCGTTGCGTCGTGATCGACGGGTCGGGTAGCGAGGACAACGTGGCGGCACGTGTCTGGGCCGCGGCTGAGCGCATGCTGAGGCTCGGATAGCGATGGCCCGCGCGCCGGCGCTGCAGGAGATCGAGGTGCTGCCGGAGGCTGACCGCCTCGACGGCTTCCCGCACCCCAGGCACACGCAAAATCTCTACGGACATGAGGCGGTCGAACGTGGTCTTGCCGAAGCGTTTGCCGGTGGCCGCATGCACCATGGCTGGCTGATTGCCGGTGCAGAGGGCATCGGCAAGGCAACGCTGGCCTATCGCTTAGCACGCTACGTGTTGAGCGATCCGAGGGAGCGCGATCCGTCCGCGCAATCGCTGACGACATCAGAGGTGTCGCCCGCGACGCGGCAGGTGCGCGCGCTGTCGCATCCAGGACTGCTCGTTCTGCGACGCACCTATGATACGAAGACCAAGCGGTTTTCGGCCTCGATCTCGATCGACGAGGTGCGGCGGCTGCGCAATTTCCTGGGACTGCGCGGCGGCGAGGCGGCGTGGCGAGCGGTGATCGTCGATACGGCTGACGATCTCAATCCCAATGCCGCCAATGCACTACTGAAGTCGCTGGAGGAGCCACCGGCGCGCACATTGTTCCTGCTGCTGGCGTCCGAGCCCGGACGGCTGCTGCCGACGATCCGTTCGCGATGCCGGACGTTGGATCTAGCACCACTCGCGTCCGAGCCGTTGCGGCAAGCCGTTCGCCAGGCGCTGACAGCCAGCACGGAAGACGTGACGGACTCACTGCCAGCGCCGAGCGAGTGGGCTATCCTGGAGCGGCTGGCCGAGGGCAGCGTGCGCCGCCTGCTCGGATTGCGCAGCGGCGGCGGCATTGCACTCTACAAACGTCTCACCGACCTGGTTGGCGCGTTGCCGAAGGTTGACTGGCCGATGATCCACACGCTGTCGGATGAGTTGGGAGGGACGGCGGCCGAGCAACGCTTCGAGCTGTTCTTCGAGCTGCTGTTGGCGCTGCTGGCCCGCCTGATCCGAGCCCGCGCCGGGGGTATTGGGAGCGATGCAGAAGATGCAAAATTGGCGACCCGCATCATTCCGGATGGCTCGCTTGCCACGTGGGCCGAGCTGTGGGAAACAATCGTCGCCGAAAAGGCCGATGCCATGCTGCTCAATCTTGACCGCAAGTCCCTGATCGTCGGGATTTTTCAGCGGCTGGAGGCCGCCGCGCGGGGCAGAGTGGTCTAAACGGCGCCGCAAAATCATAAGGCTGCCCGACCCATGACCCGGTTCACGCCATTGCCGAAGCCGGCCTCGCGAATGTGAGGCGCGTGGCGACAGTGCCCGCACCGCCTGAACCCGCACGTTCTCAATTTTCACAATGAAGGTCATGTGTCCATGAGCGGACAGCAGAAGTTCTACATTACCACGGCGATCTCCTATCCCAACGGCGAGCCGCACATCGGCCACGCTTATGAGGCGATTGCGACCGACGTCATCGCCCGCTTCGAACGTGCCGACGGCAAGGACGTGTTCTTTCTCACCGGCACCGACGAACATGGCCTCAAGATGCGCCAGACGGCGACGAAGCTGAACGTCAGTCCGCGGGCGCTTGCCGACAAGAACTCAGCGCGGTTTCGCGAGATGGCCGCGACGTTGGGATTGTCCAACGACGACTTCATTCGCACGACGGAGCCACGTCACTACGCCGCCTCGGAAGAGATCTGGCGGCGCATGGAGGCCAACGGGGATATTTTCCTCAAGGCCTATGCCGGCTGGTACTCCGTTCGCGACGAGGCCTTTTACAACGAGACCGAGACGACCGTCGGCGAGGACGGTGTGCGTCGCGGGCCGCAGGGAACGCCGGTCGAGTGGACGGAAGAAGAAACCTACTTCTTCCGGCTGTCGTCGTACCAGGACAAGCTGCTGGCCCACTATGAGGCCAACCCCGATTTCATCCTGCCGCCCGAACGGCGCAACGAAGTTGTCAGCTTCGTCAAAGGCGGGCTGGAGGATCTGTCGATCTCGCGCACGACGCTGGATTGGGGCATCCCCGTGCCGCGATCGAGCGAAGCGGGGAACGGCGGGGCAAACGGTTCTCAGCATGTGATGTACGTGTGGGTCGACGCGCTGACGAACTACATCACAGGCGTTGGCTTTCCCGACGAGACGTCGCCGCGCTGGGGCTTCTGGCCCGCCGACGTCCACGTCATCGGCAAGGACATCACGCGCTTTCATGCGGTCTACTGGCCGGCTTTCCTGATGTCGGCCGGGCTGCCACTGCCTAAGCGCATCTTTAGCCACGGTTTCGTGCTGAGCCGCGGTGAGAAGATGTCGAAGTCGGTCGGCAATGTCGTCGATCCATTCGACCTGGTGCAGGCATATGGGCTCGACCAGCTTCGGTATTTCTTTCTGCGCGAGGTCTCGTTCGGGCAGGACGGCAACTACAGCCCCGAGGCGATCGCCAACCGCATCAATGCGGATCTCGCCAACGATCTCGGAAACCTGGCACAGCGTTCGCTGTCGATGGTATCGAAGAACTGCGACGGTAAACTGCCAGAACCAGGTGCGCTGACGGCGGCCGATGAGGCCATTCTCGCGGCGGCCGACGGCATGCTGGCAAAGGCCCGCGAGGCCATGGACCGGCAGGCGATCACGCGATACCTCGACGCGGTCTGGGCCGTCGTCGGCGAAGCGAACCGGTACTTCGCCGGCGAGGAACCGTGGGCGAAGAAGAAGACTGATCCGCAGCGCATGGGGACGATCCTGTACGTGACGGCAGAGGTCGTGCGACAGGTGGCGATCCTTGCTGCACCGGTCATGCCGGCGTCCGCGGACAAGCTGCTCGATGCGCTGGGTGTCACCGCTGATGGCAGGACGTTCGCGTCACTCGGTGCCGCGCATCGCCTTGCGGCCGGCACGCCAATTCCTCCGCCTGCGGGAGTCTTTCCGCGCTACGTCGCGCCGGACGCCGGTCAATAGTCTCGCCGCGACATCTTTGCTCATCTCAGCCATGGGTTGCCGGCGTTTACTGACCGGCAACCGCAGCGCGCTAGCGTTGCGGTCATGAACTCCCGTCTGCGCCGGAGTGCATCCAGCGAATGGAAGAGGTGCAATGAGAAGGTTCGACTCTAACGGGTCGCGCGACGATCGCCGTGTCGACGCGCGCAACAAGGTGCGGAAGGTCGGCCGCGTCGTTGTCGAGGAAACCGGCAAAATCTATTCGTGCATCATCCTGGATATTTCGAGCACCGGCGCGCTGCTGCTTGTGCACGACAAGGTGCCGGATCGCTTCGGACTGTTCTATTCCGCAAAACGCACGTTTTGCGACGTGGCCGTCGTCCGACGCCACAATGACACGCTTGGAGTCCGGTTCGAAAGTGAGCCTGTCGTGCTGCAATCCGGCGACAAACGGCTCGCATTTTTGCGGGCGTAAGAGGGATCGCCAAACGCAAAAGGCGCCGGCAGGTTACTGCCGACGCCTTGTGATTTGCTGACTGAGGGCGTGACTTACATCATGCCGCCCATGCCGCCCATTCCACCGCCGCCGTGGCTGTGGCCATGGCCGTCGTCGTTCTTGGGGGCGTCGGCGATCGCGGCTTCCGTGGTGATCATCAGGCCGGCGATCGAGGCGGCGTCCTGCAGGGCGGTACGTACGACCTTGGCAGGGTCGATGATGCCCTTTTCGATCATGTCGCCGTATTCGCCCTTCTGCGCGTCGTAGCCGAAATCGGCGCCTTTGGTTTCCAGCACCTTGCCGACGACCAGCGAGCCTTCAACGCCGGCGTTTTCGGCGATCTGGCGGATCGGAGACTGCAATGCCTTCTTGACGATGGCGATGCCGGCGTCCTGGTCGGCATTGTCGCCCTTGACGTTGATGGCTTGCGAGGCCTTCAGCAGCATGACGCCGCCGCCGGGGACAACGCCTTCTTCAACGGCCGCACGGGTTGCGTTTAGAGCATCGTCGACGCGATCCTTGCGCTCCTTGACTTCGACTTCAGTGGCGCCGCCGACCTTGATGACGGCCACGCCACCGGCGAGCTTGGCAAGACGCTCCTGTAGCTTCTCCTTGTCGTAGTCCGAGGTGGTCTCCTCGATCTGCGCCTTGATCTGGCCGACGCGGGCTTCGATGTCTTTCTTCTTGCCCGTGCCGTCGACAATCGTGGTGTCTTCCTTGGTGATCGAGACTCGCTTGGCGCGGCCGAGCATGTCGAGCGTGACATTCTCGAGCTTGATGCCGAGATCTTCGGAGATGGTCTGGCCGCCGGTCAGAACGGCGATGTCCTCCAGCATGGCCTTGCGGCGGTCGCCGAAGCCAGGAGCCTTGACGGCAGCAATCTTCAGGCCGCCGCGCAGCTTATTGACGACGAGCGTAGCCAGCGCCTCGCCCTCGACTTCTTCGGCAATGATCAGAAGCGGCCTGCTCGACTGAACGACCGCTTCGAGCACCGGCAGCAGGGCCTGCAGGCTCGACAGCTTCTTTTCGTGGATGAGGATGTAGGGGTCGTCGAGTTCAGCGACCATCTTGTCGGCGTTGGTGATGAAGTACGGCGAGAGATACCCGCGGTCGAACTGCATACCTTCGACGACTTCGAGCTCGCTTTCGAGGCCCTTGGCTTCTTCGACGGTGATGACGCCCTCGTTGCCAACCTTCTGCATGGCTTCGGCGATCATATCGCCAATGGCCTTCTCGCCGTTGGCGGAGATGGTACCGACCTGGGCGATTTCACCCGAGTTCTTCACCTTTTTTGCCTTCTTGGCGATTTCGGTGACGACCTGGGCGACGGCTTTGTCGATGCCGCGGCGCAAATCCATCGGGTTCATGCCGGCAGCGACCGATTTCAGGCCCTCGCGCACGATAGCCTGGGCGAGGACCGTCGCGGTCGTGGTGCCGTCACCGGCGATGTCGTTGGTCTTGGAGGCAACTTCGCGCACCATCTGTGCGCCCATGTTTTCGAACTTGTCTTCGAGTTCGATTTCCTTGGCCACTGTCACGCCGTCCTTGGTGGTACGGGGTGCGCCGAAGCTCTTCTCGATCACGACGTTGCGGCCCTTGGGACCAAGCGTGACCTTCACGGCGTTGGCGAGGATGTCGACGCCGCGCAGCATCCTCTCGCGGGCATCAGCAGAAAAACGGACGTCTTTGGCAGCCATGCTGCAGTACTCCTTTTGATTGTCGTGCCCGGGTTCGTCCGGGCGCCCAGCACGCGGCTGGACCTGATGTCGTGTGGGAAATTGTCTGAGGCGGACGGGTCTACTTCTCGAGCACGCCCATGATGTCGCTCTCCTTCATGATGAGGAGATCATCGCCGTCGATCTTCACTTCGGTGCCGGACCATTTGCCGAACAGAACCTTGTCGCCCTTCTTGACGTCGAGCGGCACGAGCTTGCCGGCTTCATCGCGGGCGCCGGGACCGGCGGCGACGACTTCGCCTTGCTGGGGCTTCTCGGCGGCGGTGTCGGGGATAATGATACCACCGGCGGTCTTGGTCTCGTTGGCGACGCGCTTGACGACGATGCGGTCGTGCAGGGGACGGAATTTCATGACGTGACGGTCTCGCTTGTTGTTCGAGGCTGAGGATCGCGCTGTCGATGCGGCGCTGGCTGGCACTCGAAATTGGGGAGTGCCAGAAAGGCGGATGTACCGCGCCAGCGCCTGTGGCGTCAAGAATTCCCAGGCAAGAGCCTCTGACCAATTTGCAACTTAAAGAAGTGTGATATAGAGATATACAATCTAAAGGATTTATCGAAATCATCACCATGGCGCTGACCGTTCCACGCCCGTCCGACCATCACTTCGGCGATCCGCAGCAGCGGCTGGAGTATCTTGTCGACATGATCCAGCAACTGCAAAGCATGGCTGCTGTCGACTATCCGACGGTGAGCCGGCATTTGGCTGCGGCGCTGCAGGAGGCCAAGCGCCTCGAAAGCTTGCGCTAGAGTCTTTCCGCCTATCGTCTTCATTGCGGAAAACCGCTTCACACTTCAGGCGATCCGCAACGAGACGAGATGCTGGCCGTGGCGTTCGACCCGGCCGGCAAGGTCCAGTTCCACCAGCACCAGACGAACGGCGCGTGCCGACAGACCGGCTGCGCGGCCGATTTCGTCGATATCCGTCGGGTGCGGGCCAAGCGCTATCAGAACACGTTGCCTATCGGATTGGCTGGGTTCGGGCTCGTCGTGCACAAGCGACGTAACTGGTGGCTCTCGGACCTCGAGGCGTCCGGGTGCCGGCGGCATCATGGGTCGCAAGGCGACAATGATGTCCTCCGGCTCGGTGACGAAGATGGCGCCCGATTTCAGGAGCTGATTTGTGCCTTCCGCGCGCGGGTCGAGTGGGTGGCCGGGGATGGCAAAGACTTCGCGACCTTGCTCGGCGGCGAGGCGGGCGGTCACCAGCGTTCCGGAGCGGCGGGCGGCCTCCACCACCAGCACGCCGAGCGATACGCCGGCGATGATGCGATTGCGGCGCGGAAATTCTTGGGCCCGCGGCACGAAGCCGGGGGGCATTTCGGAGATGATGCAGCCCGTCTCGGCAATGCGCTGCGTCAAATCGGCGTGCTCAGGGGGATAGATGATGTCGATGCCGCCGGCTACGACAGCGACGGTGCCGGTGAGCAGGGCTGCCTCATGCGCGGCACCATCTATCCCACGGGCCAGGCCGGAGGCGATGACGTAGCCGGCCCGGCCAAGCTCGGCCGCGAACTGCCGCGCTAACTTGTGTCCCGCCGCTGAAGCTTGGCGCGAACCGACGATGGCGACTGTCGGCTTCTGCAAGAGTTCGTCGTTGCCCTTGACGTAGAGAAGCGGTGGCGGCACGCCGGTCGCAGCGAGGATCGCCGGATAGCCGGGTTCGATCGTGAAGATCGGTCTGGCGCCAATCTTATCGGCGGCTGCCAGCTCTTTCTCGGCGTCGGCCTTGGGGCAGATGCGGTGGGCAGGGCCACCGGCGCGGCGCGTCAGTTCCGGCAGTGCATCGAGGGCGCGCTGGGCGCCGCCGAATTGGTTGATCAATTCGCGAAAGGTGACCGGACCGACGTTGCCGGATCGGATCAGACGCAGGCAGGCCAGCCGCTCGGGCTCGTCGAGCACCGCAACGGGCAAGGGCGCCGCCGTAAACAGGGTGGTGTCGTCGGGATGTTCGCTATGCTGCCGCACCGATCTTGGGCTCCTCGCCGCGCATCAATCTGCCGATGTTGCTGCGGTGCTTCCACAGCAGAAGGACGGTCATGATTGCTGCCACCAGCGCCGCGGGCCGGTCATCGAAGACGAGCAGGAGGATCGCCGGCGTGACGATGCTGGCGAACAGAGCAGAAAGTGACGAATAGCGCGTCAGAAATGCGACGCCGATCCAGATTGCGCAGAAGACCAGTGCCGCTGGCCAGACGAGACCGAGCACGACACCGATATAGGTTGCGACGCCTTTGCCGCCGCGGAAGTTCAGCCACACGGGAAACAGGTGGCCAAGGAAGGCGCCCAGGCCTGCAAGAAGCCCCGCCAGGATGGCGATGCCATGGAAGCCGCCGAGGTGGTGGGCAATGAGGACCGCTGCGGTGCCCTTCAACGCGTCGAGCACCAGCGTCAACGCCGCAAGTCCCTTGTTTCCTGTGCGGAGCACGTTCGTCGCGCCGATGTTGCCGGAACCGATCTTGCGCACGTCGCCCAGGCCGGCCATGCGCGTCAAGATCAGGCCAAACGGGATCGAGCCGAGCAGGTAGCCGAAGGCTGCGGCAAGGAGGGCGGCGGGTGATGTCAGGACGTCCATGCGTGGGGCCTGCGCTCAAGTGCGTTCGACGCCAGCGTACTGATAGACGGTTTGGCCCGCAACCAGGGTGCGCAGGACGCGGCCCTGCATCTTGCTTTCGTCGAAGGCCGAATTTTTGGAGCGGGAGCGCAGCAAATCCTTGTTGACGACCCAGGGTTCGCCAAGGTCGACGACGATAAGATCTGCGGGGGCGCCCTTGGACAGGCGGCCGGTCGGCAGGCCGAACAGCTTCGCCGGATTGATGGTCATCGGCTTCAGCAAGTCGATCAGCGTCAAATCGCCGGAATGGTGCAGCCGCAGAGCGGCAGGAACCAGCGTTTCCAAGCCGACGGCCCCGTCGGCCGCTTCGCTAAAGGGACGGCGCTTCACGTCGACGTCCTGCGGGTCGTGGCTGGAGACGATAACATCGATCTCGCCCGCCGCTATGCCGCGCACCATGGCCTGACGGTCGTTTTCGTGGCGCAGGGGCGGGCGGACCTTGAGGAAGGTGCGGTAGGAGCCGATGTCGATTTCGTTCAACGTCAGATGGTTGATCGAGACACCGCACGTGACCTGGAGGCCGCGGGCTTTGGCCTTACGTACGACGTCGAGGCTTTCCTCGCAGGTAATGGTGGCGGCGTGATAGCGGGCGCCGGTCATCTCGACGAGGCGGACATCGCGTTCCAGCACGATGGTTTCGGCCACCTTGGAGACACCCGGCAAACCGAGCCGCGTGGCGACTTCTCCGGAGTTCATGACTCCGCTGCCGCTGAGATAGGGATCTTCGGTGTGGTGGACGATAAGGGCGCCGAAGTCCTTGGAGTAATTCAGCACGTTACGCATCACGCGGGTGTTGGTGATGCTCGACTTGCCATTGGAAAAGGCGATGGCGCCGGCGCGCTTGAGGAGGCCGATCTCGGTCATCTCCTCGCCTTCGAGGCCGCGCGTCATGGCGGCCATCGTGTACACGTGAACCAGCGCGTTGTCGCGGGCGCGGCGCGAGATGAAGTCGACGAGGGCGACCTGGTCGATCACCGGCTGCGTGTCGGGCATGACGATGATGGTGGTGACGCCGCCGGCCGCGGCCGATTGGCTGGCCGTCTTGAGAGTCTCGCGGTGTTCGGCGCCCGGCTCGCCGGTGAAGACCTGGGCATCGACGATCCCCGGGCACACAACGTGGCCCTTGCAGTCGACGACTTCGGCGCCTTCGGGGGCGTTGCGGCGAAGATGGGGGCCGAGGTCGGCGATGATCCCGTTCTTGACTAGGACGCCACCGGGCTCGTCGCGTTCCGTTTCCGGGTCGATCAGGCGGGCGTTCAGGAAGACGGTGGACGGCTTGGTCATCAGCGGTTCAACCTGGCAACTGCGTGGCGACGGCTTCGAGCACGGCCATGCGCACCGCAACGCCCATTTCGACCTGCTCGCGAATGACGGAACGGGAGTGGTCGGCGATCGTCGAGGCGATCTCGACGCCGCGGTTCATCGGGCCCGGATGCATGATCAGGGCGTCGGGCTTGGCGAGCGCCAGCTTCTCGTGATCCAGCCCGAAGAAATGGTAGAACTCGCGGCTCGACGGCACGTACGAGCCTTGCATGCGCTCGCGCTGCAGGCGCAGCATCATGACGACGTCGACGCCGGCCAAGCCCTTCCACATGTCGGTGAAGACGTCCGCGCCGAGCCTGCTTGCTGCCGTCGGCAGCAGGGTGGATGGTGCGATGATGCGAACCTGTGCGCCGAGCGTGTTCAGCACGTCGATGTTGGAGCGGGCAACGCGCGAGTGGAGGATGTCACCGCAGATCGCGACCGTCAGGCCTTCGATGCGGCCCTTGGCGCGGCGGATGGTCAGGGCATCGAGCAGGGCTTGCGTCGGGTGCTGGTGGGCGCCGTCGCCGGCATTGACGACGCTGCAGTCGACCTTCTGAGACAGCAGCTCGACGGCGCCGGCGGCGTGATGGCGCACGACGATGATGTCGGGGCGCATGGCGTTGAGGGTCATCGCCGTGTCGACGAGCGTCTCGCCCTTGGTGACGGACGAGGTGGCGACGTTCATGTTCATGACGTCGGCGCCAAGGCGCTTGGCTGCCAACTCGAACGAGCTTTGCGTTCGGGTGGAAGATTCGTAGAACAGATTTATAAGAGTGCGGCCGGCGAGCACGTTGCGGCGCTTGTCGGGTTTGCGGTTCTGATCGGCGGCCTTGTCGGCCAGATCGAGGATGCAATTGATCTCTTGCACCGTGAGCTTCTCACACGAGAGAAGATGGCGGTGCGGGAAGCCCGATTTCTGCTTCTTGGCCAATGATGTCATTAAAGGCGTGCGTATAAGGCAATTGCCTCCATGGGGCAACCCGGCTTCGCCTTGCTGACGCCATTTAAAGTGAATGAATCGCGTTTGATGAACCAGCACAACAAAGCGATCCCGTCCGCCGTGACCGACAAGCCTGCCAAATCGGATGCTTCCAATCAGCCGCCGCCATTCAGCGAGATCAATCTGTTTACGTCAGATGCGGCATTGGCGGACACCGTGCAACGGGAAGGGGGCGGGCGTGCCGCCAAGGCTCTGACGGCGTTCGGGCAGATCTGCGGATCGGCCGAAAATGCCGAGCTTGCACGGCTCGCGAATGAAAATCCGCCAAAGTTGAAGACGCACTCGGCGCGCGGCGAACGGCTGGATACGGTCGAGTTTCATCCGGCCTATCATGCGTTGATGGAGGTCAGCTGCGCGGAGGGCCTGCATTCGTCGGTCTGGGCGCACCACGCGACGCCTGATGCGTCGCCAAAGGCCGGCGCGCACGTCGTGCGGGCGGCCGGGTGCTATATGGCGGCGCAGATGGAGGCGGGGCACTGCTGCCCCGTCACGATGACCAACGCGGCCGTGCCAACGCTGTTGCTGCAACCTGATATTGCCGCCGAGTGGCTGCCGAAGATCCTGTCAAAAGCCTACGACCGCCGCTTCTTGGCGTTCCCCGAAAAGACAGCCGTAACCATCGGCATGGGAATGACGGAGCGTCAGGGCGGCACGGATGTTCGTGCCAACGTTACGCGCGCGCGGCCGGCGAGCGGCAAGGGCGGACCCGGGACCGAATACATCCTGGATGGACACAAGTGGTTCATGTCGGCGCCTATGTCGGACGGCTTCCTGGTGCTGGCGCAAGCGGATAAGGGCCTGTCGTGCTTCCTGATGCCACGTTTCCTGCCAGACGGCAGCGTCAACGGACTGCAGTTCCAGCGCCTGAAGGACAAGCTTGGCAATCGCTCCAACGCCTCCTCGGAAGTGGAATTTCACGGCGCGCATGCCTGGCTGATCGGCGAGGAAGGGCGCGGCGTTCCCTCAATCATCGAAATGGTGACGTATACGCGACTCGATTGCGCGGTGTCTTCGGCCGGGCTCATGCGGCGCGCTGTGGCCCATGCGATCCATCATGCGGAGCACCGGACGGTTTTCGGCTCCCCACTCGTCAAGCAGCCGCTGATGACCGAGGTGCTGGCGGATCTTGCGCTCGATGCGGAGGCGGCGACGGCACTGGCGTTCCGGCTGGCGCGATCGTTCGACCGCGCGACGGATCAGCGGGCGGCGGCTTGGCGGCGGCTGATGACGCCGGTGACGAAGTATTGGGTGTGCAAGATCGCGCCGACCGTCGTTGCCGAGGCGATGGAGTGCCTGGGGGGCAACGGGTACGTGGAGGATCATACGCTGGCGCGGCTCTATCGCGAGGTGCCGGTGAATGCGATCTGGGAGGGCTCCGGCAACGTCATGGCGCTCGACGTCCTGCGCGTGCTGCAGCGTGATGGCGACGTCGTCGAGACGGTGATGGAAGAGCTGAAACAGGCGGCGGGCGACGATGCACATCTCAAGGCGGCACATGCCCGTCTGGAGAGCATTCTGCAGGAGCCGCGGCTGCTCGATGTGAGAGCCCGGACCCTAGTGGAAGGTCTTGCCGTGCTAGCGGCTGGGACGATCTTACGGGCCCATGCGCCCGCCTCCGTGGCGGACGCATTCATCGCGACACGCATGGGATCGATCCCCCGGTTCACATACGGGCAAGGGCTTGATTGGGCGGATAAGACCGCCATCATCGCGAGGGCAACGCCGAACCGGGACAGTGGGTAGTTGGGTCGCGCTCCGCTTGACCCAACCTACAATCCTTCCGTCTCGGCTTTGGCGGCAGACTTGGCGGACTGCGCCGGCATACCGGAAAACGTTACGGCGGAGAGGTCGTTTTCCTCGGCGATGACGGCGCGGGAGAGCGAGAAGTAGTCGCGACGCACGAGAATGAGCAGCACCCAGGCCGTGGCGATCATGAACAGGATCGGGTGGAAGAACCACGCCAAGGCCGCGATCGAATAATAGAACGCTCGCAAGCCGCTCGATGAGTGCTCCGCCGCCAGGCCGCTGATGATGGCGCAGCGGTGGCCGTGTTCATCGCATTCGCGTTGCGTCGCCGTCGAGAGCAATGGTGTGGCGCCGATCATGATGCCGGTATAGTGCGACATGCGGAAGGCCCACGCGAACTTGAAAAACGCGTAGACGAAGATGCTTGCCATGAAGATGACCTTCAGCTCCCACAGCAGCGGCGGCATCGGTGCCGTGTAGGGCAGATGCTGCATCACATCGCGCGCGGCGTCACCCTTGCCGAGAATGGTGGTGAGGCCACCGATGGCGATGGCGCTCGTAGAAGCGAAGAATGCGTTTCCCTGGCCGAGATTACCGACGACGAAGGTATCGACGACGCGGTTGTCACGGCGCACCATCGTACGCATCCATTTGTAGCGCTGGGCCTGGACCGCGGCGATGATGTTGCGCTTTTCCATCGCCGGGAACATGCCGACGATCTTGTAGCCGATCACAAGGAGGCCAAACCAAGCGAGGGCGATCAGGTCGAGCGTGGATAGGGGGAGGTCCATGGCGCGTTCCGCGGCTGCGAGGTGGACTCAGGCAAAGCAGCGCGCCGCGAGCCCGTCAAGGACGCTTCGGCAATTTCAGGTGAATAGCCAGGACGAGACGCCGCCCCGGCGGGCCAAATCGGCCATGTAGTTGTCGAGCAGCGCGAAGGCCTCGAGCGTCGGTTTGGCCGGCAGCCAGCGGGCGCCGTCCTTGGCCACGCGATAAGGCTGCATGAGGGATGCCCAGGCCGCGGCGTTGAGGGCGCGGTCCGGCGATGCCGGCTGCGGCGGCCGGCGGAGTTCGGTCTGTGTGGCGAGCCAGGCATGGGCTGTCTGCCAGATCTCGCCCGCCGCCGGTAAGTTGTGGCGGGCCTTCAGCTGGTTGATCGCCAGCATGTGCGGCTCACGGGCGTGCGGGCCAATCTCGAGCGTGGCCACACGGACGCCGCGGCGGCGGACGGAAAACAGCCGGCATTTGTCGCGCGCGACGCGGTCGGAATACTGGTCGGCGCAATTCTGCATGGCGCGCGACTCCGCCAGGATTTCGTTGGCGTTGAGCAGGGGCAGGAAGGAAAGGCCGTTGACCTCGCCGGGTGTCAGCCAGGTGTCAGTAACGACGCCGTCGCGCAGTTGCAGCGTGAGGCGTACGCGATTGAGCCAGCTCTTGGCTGCGCACACGGCCGTATCGAACGCCATTTCCGGGCGCCACGGTGTGACGATCAGGCTGTTGCCGCGCGTGCGGTCGGCGCTGGAGAACCAGGCGTAGGCGGCGAGCACGGAGAACAGGCGATCCGGATCGCGATGCTGATCCATGAAGATGCGCTGGCTTGCCAGCCAGAGGGCGAAATACTCGTCGCAGGCCTTGGCAGCGAAGGTGATGGAGGTCAGCCAGAACGCGCTCTCCGATGCCGGAACAGGCAAGTGATTGGCGATGCGCCGCGTGAACATTTCCGATGACGGCACGGCGCCGGGGGCTGAGCGGAACGCTTCGGGCGGCAAGCGGCGCAGCCATAACGGCAGGCCCAGGGTGCGGGCCACTTCGCGCAAGGGGGCGCCCTCCAGCGTCAGGCGCTGCGCGCGATCAAGATCGGGCGGCGGGGCCGCCTTCGACGCGATGACGTAGGCGGCTGCCGGAAACACGTTGGCCAGGTCTGCTGCGCGCGGCGAGGACGCAACGAACGAGCGGATGGCACCGCGCACCTTGGTATGGAAGCGGGCCGCGATCTCGGCGCCGGCCTGTGTCTGGGCTATCGCCGCCGGCTTGCGGCGAACCTGGGGAAGGGTATCAGCGGTATCGATACTGCTACGCATTTCTTTCCCGTACGCGAGCGGGGAAACGGAGTTTCAAGACCGCTCGGACAACCTTCCACATCGTCGGAAAGCATTGCGGCGCCGTTACGACATGACATGGGGTGCACATCGCCGATGGCGAATAAGCCGCAGCCGGCGTTGACGAAAAAATTTCGCCTGGAAGAGTTAAAGCGCGGCTCACAAATGGCGCATGCGGTTCAGGGCACCTTGCAGAATGATTGTGGCGGCAAGCTTGTCGATGACGTCGGCGCGGCGCTTCCGGCTGGCGTCGGCGGCAATAAGCATGCGTTCGGCTTCCGCCGTCGACAGACGTTCGTCCCAGAGGAAGATGGGCAACGGCGTCAGTTTGTTGACATTGCGGGCGAAGGCGCGCGTCGCCTGGGCGCGCGGACCAATGGTGCCGTCCAGGTTGACGGGCCAGCCCAAAACGAAGCCAGCGATGTTGTGCTCGGCTGCGATCTGCAACAGGCGCGTGGCGTCGGCGGTGAACTTCGTTCGTTGAATCGTTTCGAGCGGAGAGGCGATGAAGCGCGATACGTCTGACAACGCCAGCCCCAGCGTCTTGGTGCCGGCATCGATGCCGATCAAGCGGCGAGACGGTGGCAGCAGCGCGGCAAATGCCGTGACATCGTCAAGCGTTTGACCCACCGAAACAGGCGGGGGCGATTCAGGTTGCGACATCTGTGGCGTTGCTCGCGGTTGCGGCGATTGGATCCTCCCTTATACGGTCTGCCGCGGTTCGCGCCATTGCGCGCGCAGGAGGCTTGATCAAACCGCAGTGCTGCTGCGGCAACCTTTCGTGCGGCTGGGACTTGACGGTTTGACGGGCGCGATACGGAGGCTTGCACTTCGCCGTCATGGCTTGCAGTCTGGCGGCCGAAAAACAAGGCTGGCCGGTAACGTACTGCGGCGACGGCCAAAAAATGGAGAGGTCATGTCCAAGGCACCCCTGGCTCCGCGGCGAGCCAGCACCGGTACATTGCTGGCGTTTACGGCGACGACGTTCCTCTCCGCGCTGCTGTTGTTCTCCGTACAGCCCATGTTCGCCAAAATGGTTCTTCCGCTGTTGGGTGGGTCACCATCGGTCTGGGCCGTTGCGCTATGCTTTTTTCAGGGCGCCCTACTGGCCGGATACTGCTACGCGCATCTGCTGATTGCGCGCGTCCCGATCGCGACGACGGGCTACGTGCATCTCGGACTGTGCGCCGTGGCGCTGCTGTTCTTGCCGATCGGTCTGCCGGCGAGTTGGTCGGAGCCACCAAGTGGCAGTCCCTATCTCTGGCAGTTGGGCCTTTTCAGCGTCGCGATCGGGCTGCCGTTCATGGCGGTCGCGGCCAACGCGCCGCTGCTGCAGGCCTGGTTCGCACGGACGGGACATGTTCAGGGTGGCGATCCTTACTTCCTGTACGCGGCGTCCAATCTCGGCAGCCTGATTGCCCTACTGGGCTATCCTTTCGTGCTGGAACCGATGATCGGGCTCAAGGCGCTCAGTTCGCTGTGGGCGGTCGGCTTCGTGGCGTTGATTGCGGCGTTGGGCGGCTGCTTCTTTCTCGTACGGCTGTTCGTGGCGCCCGTCGCCGATGCGGTGGCGCCAACAGATGGTGGCGACACGGTCAACCCGCCAACGTTGTCCGATCGGGCGCAGTGGGTGGGCCTGGCACTGGTGCCAGCGGCGCTGCTGACGGCGTTTACGACGCATATCGCCACCGACGTGGCGTCGGCGCCGCTGATCTGGGTGATCCCGCTGGCGCTCTATCTCATGACGTTTGTTATCGTATTTCGCGAACGGGCGTGGATCCCCATGCCGGTCCTGCTGGTGCTGCATCTGGTGGCGTTGATCGTGGCGCTGCTGCAGCTGTCGCAAACCGAGCACGACAAGTGGATGACGACGGCTGCGGCCGGGGTCGCGGCGTTCGTGACGTCGGCGCTCGTGGCGCATCGCACGTTATACGACGCGCGGCCGGCGGCGCGCTATCTGACCGAGTTCTATTTGTGGATGTCGTTCGGCGGCGTGCTAGGCGGATTGTTCGCGGCGTTGCTGGCGCCGGCGCTGTTTCCGGAAGTGTACGAGTATCCGCTGCTTCTGGCGCTGACGATGGCGTGCCGGCCTGGCGTTATCAGCCGGATAGGCCGGACCAACCTGCTGGAATTGACCATAGCTGCTACAATCGTCGTGCTCGGTTCGGTGGTGCTTTACTGGGGCGCGCGTCTGGCTACGGGGGAGGGTTACAACTTCCGCGGCTATGGTGTGGCGGCCGGCATGACGCTGATCGGCGCCGTGCTGATGCTGGCGATGTGGCAATATCCGATGCGGCAGGCTGCGGCCGCGCTGGTCATGTGCATGATGATCGTGCTGTTGCCGTCGGACGTGCATCGCGGCCAGGCGCAGCGCAGCTACTTCGGCGTCTATCGCGTGATGCTGTCGGAAGACGGCAAGTTCAACCTGCTCAACCACGGCACGACGTTGCACGGCGCGCAACGTATCCGCGACGATCAGGGCAACATCGTCGCCGACACGACGCCGGGCACCTACTATCACCCGACGTCGCCGATGGCGAAGTCCATCGAGATGATCCGAGCCAAGCTTTCCGCCAAGGGAGAAAAGGGACGGTACGGCGTCGTCGGCCTGGGTGCGGGATCGCTGTCGTGCTATGCCCAGGATGGCGAGGCGTGGCGCTTTTTCGAGATCGATCCGGTGGTGGTCGGCATCGCCAAGTCGCCTCAGTTCACCTACCTCGTGAACTGCCAGCCGAACGTCGACATCGTGCTGGGCGATGCGCGGTTGACGCTGGCCAAGGAGAAGGACGAGAGCTTCGATCTGATCATCGTCGATGCTTTTTCCTCGGACGCCGTTCCGGTGCACCTGATGACGAAGGAGGCGCTGGAGCTCTATCGCGCCAAGCTGCGTCCGGGCGGCGTGGCGGTTCTGCACATCTCCAACCGGTACTTGGATCTCGATCGCGTGCTGGCGTCGACGCAGCCGCTGGTGGCGGGGCTGGAAGGAACGATCCTTTCCGACGATACCACCGACGGCAGCTATGGGCAGACGACGTCGACGGTGGCGGTGTTCGCACGCGAGCCGGAGACCATCGCCGAGTTCAAGGCGCTGGACACGGCCGTGGCCTTCGAGCCGGGGAAGGTCAAGGCGTGGACGGACGACGCCTCCGACATCCTGGGGCCGTTCCTGTCCAAAATACACTAAGCGACGGAGCGGCCGCAGCATTTCGAGCGTAGCTTGCGCCCCGGCGGGCGCGCCGCTAAGACTGCCCCGGTACCTAGCGAATTCAAATGGAAGAGGGGCCATGCAGGTCGACGAAGCGACCGTGCGGCGCATCGCACGTCTGGCGCGCATCAAGATCACAGACGGGGAGGCCCAGTCGCTTCAGAAGGAGCTGTCTGGCATCCTCGACTGGGTGAAGCAACTCGACGAAGTCGATACGACATCGATCGAGCCGATGACGCGCATCGTCGCCCAGGATCTGGAACGGCGGCCGGACGAGGTGACCGACGGCGAGATCGCCGCCACGGTCGTCGCCAACGCGCCTATCAGCGAGGACAATTTCTTTGTCGTTCCCAAAGTGGTGGAGTAACCCATGCGCCGTTTTGCCCTGACGTTCGTATTGATCGTGCCGACTCTTGCTGTACCCGCAATGGGGCAGGAGACGGCTGCGTTCCTCGGTTCGGCCACGTACGCAACCAGCGAAGGCTGCGAAAAGCTCAAGGCCCTGGCTGGCGGCGGCGACCGGAATATTTCGACCGTGCCGGAGACGCTTTCCGCTAAGGGCTACGAGGGTTGGGAACACGGGTGCACCTTCAAGTCGGTGACGGAAGCGGAAGCCGGCAAGACCTGGAAGGTCGTCACCTCGTGCGAGGAAGGCGAGAGCCAGTGGGAAGACACGCAGGTCATCGACAAGACCGGCGAGGGCACATTCAAGGTGACGGGTGAAGGCGAGGAGGAGCCCACGGTGTATGCCGTGTGCGACGCGCCAGCCGCCAAGAAGGACAAGTGATCGTGACGGATTTGACGGCTCTTACGCTTTCGGAAGCACGCGAGGGTTTGCGCAAAAAGGAATTCACGGCGACGGAGCTGACCGAGGCGCACATCGGCGCCATCGACAAGGCCAACGACAAGCTGAACGCCTATGTGCTGCCGACGCCGGAGCACGCACGCGCTCAGGCCAAGGCCAGCGATGTGCGGCTTGCCAAGGGCGATGCGCGGCCGCTCGAAGGCCTGCCGCTGGGCAACAAGGACCTGTTCTGCACCAACGGCATCCGCACTACGGCGTGCTCGAATATTCTCGACGACTTCAAGCCGGCCTACGAGTCGACGGTCGGCGGCAATCTGTGGAACGCCGGGGCGGTGATGCTCGGCAAGCTCAATAACGACGAGTTCGCCATGGGTTCGTCCAACGAGACGAGCGCGTTCGGGCCGGTCGTGTCGCCGTGGCGACGCAAAGGCGCGGAAACAAAGCTCGTTCCCGGCGGGTCATCGGGGGGATCGTCCGCGGCAGTGGCGGCGAACCTGTGCCTGGCCGCGACGGCGACCGATACCGGCGGATCTATTCGCCAGCCGGCGGCATTGACGGGCACCGTCGGCATCAAGCCGACGTACGGCCGCTGCTCGCGCTGGGGTATCGTGGCGTTCGCCTCCTCGCTCGACCAGGCCGGGCCGATTGCCAAAACCGTGCGTGATGCGGCAGTGATGCTGACCAACATGGCGAGCTATGACGCGAAGGATTCGACTTCCGTCAACGCGCCGGTCCCGGATTACGAGACGGGGCTGACGAGCGGCGTGAAGGGGCTGCGCATCGGCGTGCCGAAGGAATATCGCGTCGAGGGCATGTCGGCTGAGATTGATGCGCTCTGGCAGAAGGGCATCGCCATCCTCAAGGATGCCGGCGCCACCATCCACGACATCAGCCTGCCGCACACGAAATACGCGCTACCGGCGTACTACATCGTGGCGCCGGCCGAGGCGTCGTCCAATCTTGCGCGCTATGACGGGGTACGTTACGGGCTGCGCGTCAACGGTCGCGACGTCATCGAGACATACGAGAACACGCGCGCGGCCGGGTTCGGCCACGAGGTGCGCAAGAGAATTCTGGTCGGCACGTATGTGCTGTCGGCGGGCTATTACGATGCTTACTACCTCAAAGCGCAGAAAGTGCGCACGCTCATCAAACGTGACTTCGATGAGGCGTGGGACAAGGTCGATGTGGTGCTGACGCCGACGACACCGTCGCCCGCATTCGGCTTCGGCGAGAAAACGGGCGATCCGATCGCCATGTATCTGGAAGACATCTTCACGGTGACCGTAAATATGGCCGGGCTGCCCGGCATTTCAGTGCCGGCGGGATTGTCATCGGAGGGCACGCCGCTGGGGCTGCAGCTCATCGGCAAGCCGTTCGACGAGGCGACGCTGTTTCGTACCGCGCAGGTGATCGAGACGGCGGCCGGCCGCTTCACGTCGCCGGACGCCTGGTGGCTCAAGGGCGCTGCGAAGAAGAAGAAAGGGAAAGGCTGATGCCGCTGACCCCGGAAGACTGCAAGGCGATGCCGGAAGTGCGTGCCGAGATCGATCGCATCGACGAGGCGCTCGTCGATCTGATCGCCGAGCGCTTCAGCTACGTCGACCGCGCCTGGCATCTGAAAGAGAACCCCGGCGATGCCTACGTGCCCTGGCGCATTCAACAGGTGATCGACAAGGTCAAGGTGCGCGGCCGGGCCAAAGGCCTGCCGCCCGAGCTCACGGAAGCGCTGTGGCGGCAGATGATCGGCTGGTTCGTGCAATACGAGGAAGAGAAGCTGCGCCAGTCGCAGGAAACCATCGCCAAGGGTCACGCGCCGCGCGGTGGGCCCAAAGGCGACGGCGGCGCCGTCTAATGGAAATCAAGTCGTTCGATCCGGCCACTCTTGTAATGATCGCACTGCTCAATCCGGCGGTCATCGTGGTCGGGCTGTGGATGGGCCGTAAGGCCGATCAGTGGCAGAAACTGCCAATCGTCGCATTCGCGGCGGCACTGGCGGGTTTCGTCCTCTACTGGATCGTCACGATGCTGCAACTGCTGCCCGTCCATGCGCTGGGCGGCGAAGCAGGGCTTGTTGCGTTGCAGTTCGGCTTCGGGCTGATCTGGGCCGGACTTGGCTACACGATAGGCAAGAAGGTCGGCTGACCGAATAAGGCCGGAACTCCCGTCCGAGTCGGCGCGTTCCCCAGCATGATCCGCAGATTGACATCACGCACGGCGATCGCGGTATCCGTTGCCGTACTGCTGCCGGCCAGTATGGCGCTGGCGCAGGAAGGCACTCCACCGCCCAACGTCCCGGCCCCTGGTGAGCCGCGCACGCAGGAACAGCTGCCGGAAGCTCCCGCGGAGGAGGTTCTGAAAGACTCTCCGCCCGTCGAGAAGGCCGCGCCCCCAGCGGATGCTGGCCGGCCGGACCCTGCGCCTCTGCCAAACACGCTGCCACCGGCAAAAAAGATCGAACCCAGGGTGCCGAACACTTGAAGCCAGCACTTGAATGAAGAAGGGTCAGACCGAGCTCTGACCCTTCTTGTCGTTGGGGCGTGAAGCCACTTAGACGACGCGCGGCTCCAGGCCGTACTCCTGCATCTTGCGGTAGAGTGTCGAGCGGCCGATGTTCAGGCGCTTGGCAACTTCCGTCATGTGACCGCGATAGCGGCCGAGGGCAAGGCGGATCATGTCGGCCTCGATTTCTTCGAGCGTGCGGATTTCGCCGTTCTCCGTCACGGCGGGAATGCCGAGCTTGGCGCCGCTGCCGTCTTTGATCTCAACGGTCTGCGGCACGATTTCCTCGGCGCCGAGAACAGCAGGACCGGTATAGGCAGCAGGCGTCTGCATCTCGACCGGGGCGGGTGGAATTTCCGCATCGAAACCGTCGACCTGTGCTGCGATCTGCGGGAACTCGGCGATGCCGAGTTCGGCGCGGTCGGCCAGGACCACGGCGCGGAAGACAGCGTTTTCGAGCTGACGCACATTGCCCGGCCATT
Source organism: Hyphomicrobiaceae bacterium (assembly GCA_965279065.1). Lineage (GTDB taxonomy): Bacteria > Pseudomonadota > Alphaproteobacteria > Rhizobiales > Hyphomicrobiaceae > JAKAXS01. The sequence goes on along the minus strand of OZ257134.1, from coordinate 2,061,769 downwards.
TGTAGGATTCGAGCAGCTGTTTTGCCATGTCGCTCAGGCCAACGACGCGTTTGCCTTCTTCGGCCGAGATGCGATTGATGAAATGCTGCGCCAGTTCGGACACGTCGCAGATGCGCTCGCGCAGCGGCGGCACGTGAATGGGAAACACGTTCAGGCGGTAATACAGGTCCTCGCGGAACTTGCCGTCCTTCACCTGCTGGATCATGTCGCGATTGGTGGCCGAGATGAGGCGGAAGTTCACGTGCACGGGGCGCTTGGCGCCGACCGGATCGATCTCGCCTTCCTGTAACGCCCTAAGCAGCTTGACCTGAGCATCGAGGGGCAGTTCACCGACCTCATCGAGGAACAGGGTGCCGCCGTCGGCTTCCTGGAACTTGCCGATGCGCTTGTCGGTGGCGCCGGTAAAGGAGCCCTTCTCGTGGCCGAACAGAATACTTTCAACGAGGTTCTCGGGGATCGCGCCGCAGTTGACGGTGATGAACGGCTTGCCCGCGCGTTCGCTCTCGCCCTGGATGGCGCGTGCGATCAGTTCCTTGCCGACGCCGCTTTCCCCTTCGATGAGGACGGGAATGTTGGAAGCCGCGGCGCGGCGGCCGAGGGAGATCACGCGCTCCATCACGTTGCCGTTGACGATGAGATCGCCAAACGTGAGCGTGCCGTCGGCCTTCTTTTTGATGCGTGTGATCTCGCCGCTGAGGGCCTGGATCTTCAACGCGGTATTGATCGAGACCTCGAGCCGTTGGGGCGAGGCCGGCTTGACGACAAAGTCGACGGCGCCGGCGCGCATGGCATTGACGGCGGCATCAATGGAGCCGTTGGCGGTCTGCACGATGAAGGGCGGCACTCCCGGCTGCGGCATCATCCGCTCCAGAACGCCGATACCGTCGAGACCCGGCATGACCATGTCGAGGAGGACGAGTGAGATGGTGCCGTGGTCGGGACCTTCGAGCAGCGCTACCGCCTGATCGCCGGAGCTGGCACTCACGACCTCGAAACCCAGTCGCTTGATGGTTTCCTCGAGGATGCGCCGCTGAACGGGGTCATCGTCGACTACGAGAATACGCTTTGCCATCTGGCACTCTTCACTCGACTGAAACTCTACGCGGCCCGTCTACGCATGCACCAAACGTGGACGCACATGAACCGGCCACTCACACAACGGCGCCAAGATTGCCCGACAACGGTAAAAAAGATGTTTCGAGGGCGCTCAACTTGAAACTTTTTTGGGTTGCGCGTTTCGGCGTTGAATTGGTTCGGCTTTCGACGCGCATCCTCTTGGGACGTGTCGATCCTGCTGCTTGCAAGCCACGTTAAGGATGTGGTTGTTCCGACCGGAAAGTGGACTGGCAAGTATGCGGCGCCAATGCGCCAGCCCAGCTGGGCTTGCCGCTCCTCGGCACCGTCGATCAGGCGGTCGGCGGCTTCAGCCTTCTGGGCAGAGCTGGAAAGCCTTTTCGAGGGCCTGGGCGGAACTGGAGAATTCGCCGACGGTGGCGCCGCCCTTGGCGTAGGCGGCGATGTAGGCGTCTGCCTCGCGCTTCTCGGCGCCATCATTCACGTCGAGCACCGTGTAGTTGGTCATCTTGTCGGCCGTCGCCTTGATGATGATGGCCTTGGAGCCGCCATAGCTGGCCTGCCACACCTTGCAGCCCGACGATGGGCCGGGGCCGGGCGATACGGCTGCGGTTTCCATTTTCTTGTCGGGGGCAGGGGCTTTCTTGCTGTCGGCAGCAGGAGGCGCGGCGGCCGTGTCGGCCTTCGCCAGCTTGCTGGACGTGCCGGCGGCGGATGCCTTGGGCTCGGCGGTTGCGGCTGGCGGCTCGACGGCTGTTGGTGTGGTCGCGGCGGCAGGATCGACTGCCGTCGCAGTCGGTTGGTTCAGGACCTTCAGGCCGTCATTGGAATTTGATGCCGACAGCGCGCCTGCCGTGTTCGCGGTGACTGGAGCTTTCGGCGACTTTGCGGCCGCCTCGGATGGATCGGGATCGCCAGAGCCAGCGCCCGCGCCCGGCTTTTCCTTCTTTTCAGCGGTCTGTTTCAGCGGCTTGTTTGTCGCCGCGGGTTCGGCGCCGCCGCGGGCTTCCGCAACGAGCTCAGGTTGGGGATCGTCCTGCTTGCACGGCCCCTTCTCGAAGCGTTCGGCGACGGAGACGATGTCGCGCGGGTAGCTTTTGCTGGTCGGGGCCCACTTCGAGGTGAGGTCCTTGAACGTCATCGGGCGCTTGATGGTCTGCTGCCATTTAGTCAGGACGCCCCAGGCCTGCACGTCGCGTGTGCGCTGGGCCACCGGCTCGTCGACGGGCGTGCCGGTGTACATCACGATGTGTTGGAGGTGAGCCTTGACGCCCGTGGAAACGTCCGGGAAGCTTTCACCCTTGGCGCCTTTGCCGGTGGCGCCGAGGCCGGCGAAATTGTTCTGCTTGACGTCGACGTCGCCGGTGAATTTGAGATAGCCGGTTTCGACCAGCATCTGGAAAAATGCATAATCCCAACGGATTGCGAGCGCCTCGCCGTGGCGCATGTATTCGGTTGCGATGCCGTCGAACTTGTCCTGGATGCTGGGGTTGGCTGCCTTCAGGAAGGCCATCAGGCGGCCGGGCGTGGCGCAGCTCATGACGGGGTTGTCTTCCGTCACCTTGATCTGCGGAAGTTCGGCTGCTGACGTCACGGCGGGGACGGCCGCGGCGACGGCGGACAACAGAACAGCGCGGATAGCCAAGCGCTTGAGCATAAAACCCCCGGATGGCGATTGCGAAGGAAGGGTGGCAAGCCACGAGAACATAAGCGTTTCTAACCCTTTAACCTTAAGGTCTGGTTTACGCGGGAACGAGTCGAGCGGAGCGGGGAATCTGCGGGGATTTTGAGGCGCCAATTGGGGCATGCGGGGGAGGAATTGTGGCTGCCGCCCGACTGGTGGCCGCAGCTTCAGTTTTCACCACGATCTCCGGCGGGAGGGTTCAAGCCGTCGCCGCGCCATGCCAGGTGCTGGCCGGCATCGAGCGCGATCATCTGGCCGGTCATGGCAGGGGCGGCAAGGATGAAACGGACAGCGGCTGCGATCTCCTCCGTGCTGGGCCCGCGACGAAGAAGCGTGCCGGCGATCTCGTGGGCAAAATCAGCGTCGGTCTGATGGATGCTCTGCAGCACAGGGCCGGGACCAATGGCGTTGACGCGGATGCGGGGCGCCAGGGCCTGGGCCAGCGTGCGTGTCGCGGCCCATAGTCCGGCTTTGGAGACCGTGTAGGAGAAGAAGTCAGGCGTCGGCTTCCAGACGCGCTGGTCGATGATGTTGATGACATTGCCTTCGACGCCGTCCGGCAAGGTCTGAGCCAGGGCCTGGGCCAGGAAGACCGGAGCCTTGAGGTTGATGTCGAGGTGGAGGTGCCAGCTCTGTGGCGTGGTGGACGCCAAGGTGTCGGGTTGAAATTCGGAGGCGTTGTTGATCAGGCAGCAGGGTGGGCCGAGCGCTTCGGCACAGAATGGAATGAGCGCCTTGACCTCGTTGAGGTTTCCCAGGTCGGCGGGGAGAGCGACCGCGCCGCCGCCGGTGGCCTTGATATCGGCGACCAGCGCTTCGGCCTCGTGGCGAGAGCGGCGATAGTGAACGCCGATACGCCAACCATCGGCAGCGAGGGCGAGGGCAATGGCGCGGCCAATTCTGCGGCTGGCGCCGGTGATCAGGACTGTCCCCGGAGTGGCCTTGTCCATGTCGAATGTCAGCTTTCCAGTTTGTTGACGATAGTGGTCCGGTTTGTCTGTGTGCGCGAATGTCGCAGTGCTGATCAAGTTCTCATCACGGCCTGGGCAGGCAACGAGCATGGGACGTACAGGAACTGCCCGTTGAGCAGGCTAATGCTGTGCAATAGTTAGACAATCTGGGCTCAAAGTGGCGAGTGAGATACACGCGATCGTCTTGGCATACCGCAGTGCAACTCAGCGCTTGAGCTTCCGGGTTCCGTAGCCCTTTCTAACACCAGACGCGAGCACAGTTTTCCCAAGGGACGAACCTGTCACGCGGCCGACATCTGGGAACCGGGGGTTAGACACCATGACGAAGTTGAACAAGATTCTACGTACTGCAGGCGCGACGGGCGCCCTGTTCGCGCTGGCCGGCTCGGCACTCGCAGACGGTTACGGCGGCAGCGTCAAAGACGCGCCTCCGGCTCCGGGACGGACCTTCAGCTATTCGGTGAACGCTGCTGTGACGACCGACTACATCTTCCGCGGCATCTCGCAGTCTTCTGAAAGCCCGGCGGTCAGCGCCGGCCTGGATGTTTCCTACGGGATCTTCTACGCCGGATTCTGGGGGTCGAGCATCGATTTTGACCCTCCGCTGGGCCTCGATGCCAACGTTGAAATGGACGTCTATGCGGGCATCAAGCCGGTGCTGGGCCCTGTTACGTTCGACCTGGGTATTCTCGGATACCTCTATCCGGGCGCCGACGACAGCGTTGTCAAGAACGGCTTCGAAGAGGCTGACTACCTCGAACTGAAGGCTGGTGCGTCGATTACTCCGTTCACGAACGCAAGTCTGAGTGTCACCGCCTATTACTCTCCCGATTTCTCGGGCTTTATCGATGAAGCCTTCGCTGTCGAAGGAGCTGCGGGCTACACGTTCCCCGCCATCGGCCGGTTCACACCGTCGATCAGCGGTTTGGTGGGCTACCAGACGGGTGACGCGCAGAGCAACGCAGCGCCAATCGTCCAGGCGGCGGAAGACGAGTATACGTACTGGAACGTTGGCGCCTCGGTCGCTTTCGACAAGTTCACCGTGGACGTCCGCTATTGGGATACCGATATCAGCGACAAGTCCAACGGCGGCGCGGGCAACCTGTTCGCCTTCGAGACCTACGCCGACGAGCGCGTCGTGGGAACCGTCAAGGTCCTCCTGCCCTAATTGCAAGAAATCCTTCTCCCAGGATCAAGAGCGCCGGGCTCCACAGCCCGGCGCTTTTCGGTTTATGCGGATCGATAACGCCGCAAAAGCGGGCCCGTACTGTCCAAGATTTAGTCAAGTAGGGCTTCGGAGTGGCGGCTGGGTTACACCTCCCCTGCTTGAATGACCTTACCGGCAACTATCCACTTGAGCTTGTCGCGCCGCTCAAGCTTTCATGTTGTCAGACGCGAGCACGATTCACCCCCTCCGGGTGGTCCTGTGCGCGGGAGACAGGGTCAGCCGGGGGTTGGGGATATGGGAATGAACAATTTTACGCGCATGGCAGGGGCGACGGGCATCGCACTTATTGCCATGGCTGGAGCCGCACTGGCCGACGGTTACGGCGAAGGCAGCTCGAAGGACGCTCCGGCCGCCGAAGGTCGCAAGCTCAGCTGGTCGATGACGCTGGGCGGCACCTCGGACTACGTTTTCCGCGGCTTGTCGCTGAGCGACGAGAAGCCTGCTGCGCAAGGCAGCATCGATCTCAGCTACGGCATTTTCTACGCCGGCGTCTGGGGTTCGAACCTGGATGACGGCCTGACGCCTGGCATCACCGACGGTGTCGGTCCCGCTGAAGTTGACGTCTATGCCGGCTTTAAGCCGGTCGTCGGGCCGGTCACATTTGACCTCGGCATCATCGGCTATCTGTACCCCGGCGAAGACTACAATGGTCCCGGCAATGCCGAGTACCTGGAACTGAAGGCAGGCGCCAGCTTCGCGCCCTTCACGAACGCATCGCTGGGTGGCACGGTCTATTACAGCCCCAAGTACCAGTATACGGATGACTCCGAAGCGGTTGCTGTCGAAGGTACGGCTGGTTACACGTTCCACCAGGTCGGCCCGTTCGTTCCCACCGTCAGCGGCACGTTCGGCTGGCAGTACATAGAAGATCAGAACTTCGGTGATAACGACGACGACTACCTGTACTGGAATGCCGGTGTCGCTCTTGCGGTCGACAAGTTCACGATCGATCTGCGCTACTGGGACACGAACTTCAAAGACGACGCCACGTTCCTGTCGCCTGGTCTGGCTGACGAGCGCTTCGTGGCAACCGTCAAGGTTTCGTTGCCTTAAGAAACAGGCAGCTCCTGAATGTAGAACGCCGGAGCATTTGCTCCGGCGTTTTTCGTTTGCGCGGCCGCTCGAGCGCTGACACACCGGTGTCACGTCTATCGCCTATGCAACCGTGGCAGGCCCGGATCCCTTCGCCCATCCGCACTGGTCCAGGTCTGCGCATTGACCGGTTTCGGCTTGCCCAATCCTGCCGAGGCCGACGCTTTAGAGGCCAGTTCGCACCCGGGCAGCTACCCCGCGGCTGGTGATGCGCAACTGGCCTCGTTTGCGTTCTGGCGGCCCAGATCCATCCTCGTTAGACGCAGGGCATCGGATCAGACGCTTCGATCCGAATGCGAATGAAGCGCGCGTTGTAGGCAACGCTTTTCCACGAGGCTGCGGCTCGATCGCCTTGATCGGTCCACATCGCGACGCTTAAATGCTCGCCTCGGTGGAGAACGCCTCGTGATTCTCGTCATTGCCGTCATGATCGCCATCACCATTGCCGTGGCAGCCTACAAGCTTGCGCCGCGGCTAGGGGACGGCCGGATTGTGTTCGCCGTCGAGCCGGACACTCCCGCTGCATTCGGTTACGACATGGCATGGCTCGCGGTTCGCACCCGGGATACAGAGTCCGTGGTCTCGGCCCTGCTGTTGCAGGATCCGCAACGCTGCAACTGGAACTCGGGTATCGGCACGATCTACGACGCGGAACTGGGCGAGGACCACGTCTATGTCAGCCCACCGGTCAACGGTTGGACGTTCGTGGTCGGTCTGCCCTTGCCGCATCCCTCGAGCAGTGCGTTCGTCGACAAGTGCACGCCCCTGCTGGTGGCGCTCGGCGGCCGCTTCGTGGAGGTGCAGTACTTCTTCAGTTATCCTCCGATCGACATGTTCGCCTGGGCACGGATGGTCGATGGGCGCCTGTTGCGGGCGTTTGCGGCCGGTGATGAGGGCGTGATCTGGAACAAGGGGAAGACATCGCGCGAGGAGCGGGCGCTCGGCTTGAAGCTGTTCGAATTGCGCGGTGTGAAGGGTCGGCGTGGCGATGCGGGCGGGGCAATGATCCTGCATCCGACGGAGGACCACGTCATGCGCCTGGCCATGCGCTGGAGCCTCGATCCCACGAGGCTCAATGCGACGTCGGCCAACGCAGGGCTGGGCTATATTGCGCTGGCGCCGGCCACGTGGCGGCCTGAACGCCTGCGTCCGGCGGCTCGGGCCGCACGGATGTTGTCTGCGCCGCAAGACTCGGTGAACACCGCCGCTGCGCCGCGGGCCCAGAACTCGAAGTAGGACAAGATCGCGGGTTACTCAGGCGGCCGGTGCCGATTGCTGCTGGCCGGCGATCGCCGCCACCTGCATGGACATCATCTGGTCCACGAAGCCCAAGAACGGCACGGTGAATACGGCCAGACCGCGATCGTCCACGGACCAAGCCTGCAGCTGCGTGGAGAACGCATCCGGCACTTCCTCCTCGTCGGCTGCCAGTGCGGTCACCGTGGCGGCAAAGGCGCTTTCTGACAACGGAACGAAGGGAATGGTGACGGTATCGCCAAGCCCGGCCGTGCGATTGCGCGGCGCGTCGAGGACGCTGACGCAAACGATGCTTTCGCGGTCTTCGAAGCGCACGATGGCGCCAATGACGATGCGCGAGGATTCAAATCCCTGCGGCGCACGATAGGCCCAGCTCTGGCCGGCAACAAAACTCATACGATCTACCCCTGTAGTCTGCGGGCGATGCCCAAGACGCCCGCACTGTAACCATATCGCCATCGGGGCTCCGCGTCATCCCCGAGCGGGGAGCGAGTGGCGCTGCTCCCTGCGCTTCATGTCCAGCCAATGTTTTGGCTAGGGGGGCATTTCGTTCAATATGTGACGAAATTCCTCAGCGACCGTTGCTGCGCTGCGCTGGCGCGGGAACAATGTGCGTGCTCAATTTCTTGAAACTAAGGAATCAATCGGCTGTGTGCGCAGTGCACACTTGGGAGCACTGACATGGCTCTGAGGTCTTTCGTCTCGCTCGTTTGCGGTGTGGCTGCCGCAGGTTGGCTAACCCTTGGCCCGGTGGCGGCCGAGCCTGCCACCCCCCAGGCGCCAACCACGACACTCGATCAACTCGTCGGCCGTTGGACCGGAGAGGGTCGTCTGGGCTTTGCGGAAAGCAAGTTTGAGAACGTGAAGTGCCGTGTCACGTATCTGCGGACGGAGACGCCGGGCCAGCTCAAGCAGAACATTCGCTGTGCTTCGGCGAGCGGCAATATCGAGGTTCTGAGCGAGTTGCAGCAGAACGGTACTGAGCTGACCGGCAAGTGGACAGAGACCGTCCGCAACATGAACGGCGACCTGACCGGGCAGATCACGCCGACGGGGTTCCGCGTCGAGATCAAGGGTACCGATCTTCAGGCGAACATGGACATCATGGCGCGCGGGCCCAAACAGCTGGTGGAAATCCAGTTCCACAACAGCACACTGGTCGGGCTCTCGCTGATGCTGGTGAAGGGCTAAAGGCCTTCAAGTCGTTGCGGCGGCGCCGCGCGCGTTCTGCAGGGCCTGTTGCAGGGCGTTCGCGAAATCGCGCCGCTCGTCGTCGTTGAGCAGTCGGCCGAAGGAAAACTCCCGGCCGTGAGAAGCGATCTTGAGGTCGGTACGCCCGTCTGGCCATTGCGCCAGCTTCACCCGGGCCCAGTAAGGGTTGAACTCAAAACGCTGGGAGGATCCGCCGGCCGCGACGCGGGTGACGCGAAGAATGTCCGGCGTCAGCTCGACGATCTCATGGGCGCGGCCAGCGCGATAATTGAGCTTGAAGGCGACGTAAACCAAGCCGACATCCAGACCGCAGAAGCCGAGCACGGGCCAGGCGCCCATCATCAGGAAAGCGAGGCCGGTGACGAAGCTGACCGCGCCAATTGCACTCATCAGGATGAGAAATCCGCGCGGGGACAGGGAGCGATGCGGATGCAGGACGGCGCGGAACGCCTCTTGCGTTGTGGCTCGTTGATCGTCCATGCAGAAATCCTAGGAACGAACACCTGCGTTGTCAAAGCCGGGCTTGCGATGACCGTTATCCGTCCCGCCGCAAAGGCGAAAGTCAGACCCAAACCGGCCGTGCGGCGGCGCAGCACGCGGCTGACCGCGCCGGCGATCGCCGAGATCTTCCGGCGCTTTGCGCAGCGGGAGCCCAATCCCAAGGGGGAGCTGGAGCACAGTAACCCCTTTACGCTGCTGGTTGCTGTCGTGCTGTCGGCACAGGCGACGGACGCGGGCGTCAACAAAGCGACGCGGGCGCTTTTTGCGGCGGCGGACACGCCGGAGAAGATGCTGGCGCTGGGCGAAGACCGGGTCAGGGAGTTCGTCAAGACGATCGGCCTTTACCGGAACAAGGCCAAGAACGTCGTCGCGCTATCGCGGCTGCTGATCGAGCGGCACGGCAGCGTCGTGCCGCGGGATCGCGACGTGCTGGAGGAACTGCCGGGGGTGGGGCGCAAGACGGCGAATGTCGTGATGAACGTGGCGTTCGGGGCGGCGACGATGGCTGTCGATACGCACGTGTTCCGGGTCGCCAACCGGACGGGGCTGTCGTCCGGAAAGACCCCGCTTGAGGTCGAGGCGGATCTTCTGCGGGTCATTCCGCCGGAGTATGGCGTGCCGGCACACCACTGGCTGATCCTGCACGGGCGCTACGTGTGCAAGGCGCGGCGCCCAGAGTGTCCCAGCTGCCGGATCAACGACTTGTGCCTTTACGGCGACAAGACGGTCTGACGCCGGACATTGCTGAATTTTAAGCTCGAGAGGCATTGCTGACGGGTCGGCAGCCGTTATGTTAGCGCCGGTTTTATGCCTGCCGCCGATGCGCGGTCGCTCCGAGGACTTTGGTATGTTCACTTCGCGCCTCGTGCTGATTGCCGCCGCCATACTGTCGTTGCTGAGTGCAGCGGTCGTGCCTGCGTCGGCGCAGCGCTACGACAATCGCTATGACCGGTATGACAACGACAACGAGCGTGGTGGCGGTGGCGGCCGCAATGTTGCGGGAGAGTTCGATTACTACGCCCTCGTGCTGTCCTGGAGCCCGTCGCACTGCGCTTCGACGCAACGTGACGACGATACGCAGTGCAACCGGCGCGACGGCCGGCGCTACAATTTCGTGCTGCATGGACTGTGGCCGCAATACGAACGCGGTTTCCCTGGCGATTGCCAGATTGGGCAGCGTCCCTACGTGCCGGACAATGTAATATCGGACGCGATGGACGTGATGCCGTCGAAACCGCTCATCATCCATGAGTATCGCAAGCACGGGACTTGCTCCGGGCTTGCGCCATCGCGGTACTTCGAATTGGGCGAACGGCTGTTTCGGTCGATCAAGATTCCGTCGCGCTACATCAATCCGTTCGAACAGCAGAGCATTTCTCCGGAAGACCTCGTCGACGAGTTCCTCGCGGAAAACAAGCAGCTGAAACGGGATCAGATCGTCGTGTCATGCGGCGGCAGCCGCAACCGGCTGCAGGACGTGCGCATTTGCCTGACCAAGCAGGGTGAGCCGCGCAGCTGCGGCCGGAACGAGAACCAGCGCAAGCTGTGCTCGGCGTCGAGCATGTTCGTGCCGCCGGTGCGGTCGTCCGGCGAGGCACGGACGGATGGGCCGGGTGCGGGTCATCAGCCACGGACGTATGACGACAATCGCGAACGCGATCGCGACAACGCACCCGGTGGCGGCAACCGCAACGATGACAGCCCGCTGCCCGGCCCGCGTATGGACCGCTACGAGCGCTCGCTCTGAGGCTTGGGGCTAGGGCTTATCTGCGGGTGCTTTTTCCGCAGCAGCCTTTTCCGCCTGGTCCTTGCGGATCTTGATGAGGTCGGGGTCGTTGCGTTCGTAGTCGATGAGGGGCGCAAGTTTCTTCAAGAGCGCGTTCACGACGGCGCTGCGGTGCTTGAAGTAGATCCAGTGCGTCGCCAGGCGGGCGCCGTAAACCATCTTCACCGCGTACGCCGTGTTGCCCATGCGTACGTGCGGTATGCGGCGCTTGATGGCGAGGCGGACCGCCTGGTTGATGTTGACGAAGTACAGGTTGAGTTCGCGCGCGACGGCGTAGTTCATGCCAATGACCTTGCCCGACAGCTCCTTGTCGCCGACCATCAGCAGCTGGAAGCCGACGAGGTCATCATCGAGCCAGCACAGCATGAACTGCGCGCGGTCGCCGCAATAACGTTTCACCGCGTCAAAGAAGGCGGGGTGCAGGGTTTCGAAGGCACCATAGTCGCCTTTCGACTGGCCGCGCGTCTGTTCGTAAAGGGCGTGCAGTTTGGGCGACAGGTCGCCGATCTCCTCACGATACTCCAGCCGCATGCGTTCGAGCGTACGTTCCTTGCGCGAGAAGTAGCGTGAGGATGACCTGGAATGCGACTTCAGGAACATCTCCCAGCTGGCGAAGGGGAGATCGAGATAGGCGTTGGGCAGGCTGCGGATCTTGGCGAAACCGAATGCCTGCAGGGCCTCACTGATCTCGGGAGCGACGGTATCCTCCAGGTCTTTGACGGCGAGCAACTTGTTGCGATGGGTTCGGCTGGCGTCGTCCAGGGCGCCGAGCAGGGCGCGCATGGCGGCAAGCCTTTCATCGCGCGCAAGCGTCGCGTCGAGGCCGATGTGACAGCGGTCGACCTGCGGTGAGCCGAGGCCGGTGACTCCCAGCGACAGGAAGCGGGGAATGCGCCTGGCGACGGCGTCCAGTGCCCGGCGGATGGGTCCGCTGATGGAAGCGTACAGTTCGTGCTGCGTGTGGAAAACGGGTGCGGCGGCGACGACCTTGCCTGCGGCGTCGGAGACGGCCACATATGCCACGTCGAAGCCGGCCAACGGCGCTTCCTCACATGCGGCGTAGTACGCCCAGCCTTCCGCGTCGCCGGGGAAAAACGAATCCCAGGTTTCCTGCGGAATCTCATGAATCGTGGTGTGGAGGCGTGCGGTGAACATCGTGTCCTCGAAGCGCGGGACGGCCGGTCCGGTTCCCGCGCGCGCGGACACTAGCACTTTCGCGCCGCAGCGCGCCGCGCCCGGTCCGCGCAGCGTAAATAGGCGCCTTAAGTGGTCTCGGGTCACAGGAATGTCGCAGCGGCGCGAACGGTGCTATAGGCACCCCAAACAACGACAGGCAATTGACGATGCAAGACGATCAGGCCGTGGCCGCCACGGCAGGGGCAGCCGCGGCGCCGCAGAAAACGGGGGCGCAAACCGGACTGGCGCGGGAGATTGCGCGGCGGCGGACGTTCGCCATCATTTCGCATCCCGACGCCGGCAAGACGACGCTTACGGAAAAGCTGCTGTTGCTTGGCGGCGCCATTCAGCTGGCGGGCCAGGTGAAGGCGAAGAAGGGTGGGCAATCGACACGATCGGATTGGATGGCGATCGAAAAGTCGCGCGGCATTTCCGTCGTGACGTCGGTAATGACGTTCGAGTACGGCGGCGCTGTGTTCAACCTACTGGATACGCCGGGCCACGAAGACTTCTCCGACCACACCTATCGCACGCTGACGGCGGTCGACAGCGCCATCATGGTCATCGACGCTGCCAAGGGCATCGAAGCACGTACGCGCAAGTTGTTCGAGATTTGCCGCATGCGCGACATTCCGATCGTGACGTTCATCAACAAGATGGATCGCGAGGCGCGCGAGCCCTTGGAACTTCTCGACGAGATCGAGAAGACACTGGCGCTCGACACTGTGCCGATGGTCTGGCCGATCGGTCAGGGGCGCGGGTTCAAGGGTACGTACGATCTCGCCAACCCGCGCATTCGCCAGATCGACGAGGACGCCGACGGTATCGCGATCTCGGGACCGGATGATCCGGCCATCGATCAACTGCTGGAGCCGCAGGCGGCGGCCGCCTGGCGCGAGGAGATTTCTCTGGTCGAGGGCGTTTGCAACACCTTTGATCTGGAGAAATTTCGCCAGGGTACGCTGACGCCGGTGTTCTTCGGCAGCGCGCTGCGCAACTTCGGGGTTCGCGATCTGATCGATGCGCTCATCAAGTTCGCACCGCCGCCGCGCAGCCAGGTGGCGTCGACGCGCACGATCGATGCCAGCGAGCCGCGCATGACGGGCATCGTATTCAAGATCCAGGCGAACATGGATCCCAACCACCGCGATCGTATCGCGTTCATGCGGGTGTGCTCGGGCAAGCTGACGCGCGGCATGAAGGCCAAGGTCGTGCGCACCGGCAAGGTGATGGCGCTGACGGCGCCGCAGTTCTTCTTCGCGCAGGATCGCTCGATCGCGGAAGAGGCGTTCGCGGGCGACGTCGTGGGCATTCCCAATCGCGGCGTGCTGCGCATCGGTGACGCGCTGACCGAGGGCGAAGATGTGACGTTCCTGGGTATTCCCAGTTTTGCCCCGGAGATCCTGCGCCGTATTCGACTGGGTGACGCCATCAAGGCGCGCAAGCTCAAGGATGCCTTGCAGGAGATGGCGGAAGAGGGCGTGGTGCAGCTATTCACGCCTGTCGACGGCATGCAGCCGATTGTCGGCGTGATAGGCGCACTGCAGCTCGATGTTCTGGCCGACCGACTGGAGCACGAGTATGGACTGCAAAGTGGCTTCGAACAGGCGCCGTGCGAAACGGTGCGCTGGGTCACGTCCGATGACCCTGTCGCCCTGAAGGCGTTCATGGCGAAGTACCGGCCGCAGATCTCGCTCGATCTCGATGGCGACCCGGTGTTCCTCGGAACCTCGATCTATAACCAGCAATGGACCGCGGACAAGAACCCGGAGATCAAGTTCGCGGACGTGAAGACGGTTACGGCTTAGCTAATAGCGCAACCGCGACGGCGGGTGCGCAATTGGTCGCTGCTGAGGTGGCAATCGCTTCAGTGTTCGCGAGGTCGCCGAAGTCGATGGCCTCCCGGCCCAAGCGGGGGGCAATGTCCAGGGCGACGAAGCTGGCGCCGATGCCTGCAACCACGACGGGTGCGCCTGATGGAACTGCAGCGCGGGCAATGACGAATTCACAGCCTTCCGCAATCGACAGCAGCTGGGCTTCCACAATTACAGCTGCGGCGGCCTTCCAATCCTCGAATAGGCCGTCCGCCGTATCGCGGCCGAACATGCGGGCGAGGCGGGCGATGCTCTCGGGGACGGACTTGCCGCGTCCGTCGGCGGTGGCGTGTTGGTCGAGGCCATCGGGTAGCTGGCCAAGGATGCGGCGGACGTCGGCCATCGTCGCCAGATATTCTCGGCACAGGCCTTGGCGGCGGCCGCGGAATTCGGCGGATGTCGCAACCCCCATCACGGCGGTGCGCGTAAAGCCTGTGTAGACCAGTTCGAAGCTCGCGAGGCGGTCGGCGTCGGTCAGGCCGACGACGTTCGGGGCGCCGTCGGTGATGGCGATGATGTCGGTCGTGGTGGAGCCCATATCGACCAGCAACGCGTTTGCGTGATGGCGCGCGACAAGGGTTGCGGTGGCGAGAAAGTTGGTGGAGGCGACATCCATGTAGTGGGCAATCGCGTCGGAAGCTGTGCCAAAGCCGCGACGGCCGATCCAGTAGCGCGCTCTGCTGCCGAATTCGCCATCGAGTTTCAGCACAAGGGTCTCGACGCCCTCGCGGCGGTCGGCGAAGAGATCGGACAGTTCGCCGGTCATGGTGATGGCGATGGTTTCCGCGCCAGCGAGCAGGGGGCGGGCGGTTGCAAGTGCCTGCTCCAGGTGCGTCATGCCTTGCCACAGAGGGCAGGGGATCTGCTCTACCGCAGTGACACGGCCCGTCTCGGCTCGTGCGATCTTGAGGTGGGCGCCGCCGACGTCCAGTCCTGCCGTGATGCTCATGTTGATGCCCGCTTCATTCGCGTCGTGATACACCATCTGCCGGGAGCCGGCACGCATGCACATCATTCCCGTTATCGACGTTCGCCACGGCATCCCGGTTCGCGCGGTGGCGGGCGATCGCGCGAACTACCAGCCGTTGGTGACACCGCTTGCCCCTGCAGGGGGTGTGACGGACTGGGGTCAGACCCATGGGTCTGACCCCGACGGGACCGGTCAAGGGAACCCGACCGTCGAGACTGTCGCGCGCGGATATCGCCGACTCTATCCGTTTTCGACGATGTACATCGCCGACCTCGATGGCATCGAGGGGCGTGGCGCAAATTCCAGTCTGGTTCCGGCGTTAGCGGTGGCGCTGCCAGCGGTGGAATTCTGGGTCGACGCCGGTTGCATCACCGAGAGCGAAACTGGTGGCGTCACAGTGATCGGGTCAGAGGTGCTGCCCGACGGACAGGTCGGCCGGCCCATTCCGGACTCGACGGTGCTGTCGCTCGACTTTCGCGGCGACGAATTCATGGGGCCGCCCGCGCTGCTGCGTCGGCCGGACTTCTGGCCCAAGCGCGTCATCGTCATGACGCTGGGGCGCGTCGGTTCCGGTGGTGGGCCGGATTTTCAGCGGATCGCGCAAATCTCGCGCCTGGCGCCGCGGGCTCATGTCTATGCGGCAGGGGGTGTGCGCGATATCGCCGACCTTCACGCTGCTCGCGCAGCCGGAGCGCACGGGGCGCTCATAGCCTCCGCGCTTCATGGGCAAAAAATTAAGGCCGATGATCTGCAAGAGATCATCGGCCTTTGATGGGGTCGTCACGTGCCAGGGTGGAAAGTCCCTACCACTCCTGCCCGTGTCAGCCGTTCCAACGGCCGGCAAGCAGTCTACCCAATCGCTGCAGCAGCCCCCCCTTCATAGGAGGTGTGTCATCCTGCTGTGGACGGTGTCCGCTTCAAGTCTTCGCACCGAAGGGATGCGAAGCCGAGTTGCGCTGGGCGGTTGCTTCGGCAGCGGTCGGCTTGCCAGCGATGGCGCGAGCCAGAGCTTCCTTCACTGCGCGGTAGTTGTAGTCCTGGATCTTGGCGTCGTCGGCAGCTTCCCAGTGAATGAACACGCCGACGCAAACGTAGACGTCGTCAGCTTCATTGGCGGGGATCACGCCTTCAGCAACCGAGTCCTGGATTGCCTTGGCGACGCCGTACTGGGCCGGGCCAAACATCTGAACGGCCTGACGGGCGTCCTTGATGGTGACCTTGTTGAACATCACGGTGTTGGGCTTGCATGCCAGGTTCGGTGCGATGACGGCGAGGAGCGACGTGAAGCCGTCCTTGTTGTTCGTGAGCGAGTTGCAGAACGCGGTTTCGGCAGCGCTGCCGCGCGGTCCAATGATGAGGTCGATGTGGGCGACTTCGTTGCCGTCGCCGACGAGCGACTCGCCGACCAGTACGCGGTTGATCTTAGCCATTATGGAGATTCCTCCCAAAATTTGTGAACACTTCGTCGCCGACGCACCCCCGAAGGACCATCGGGGGTCAGTCGGGTGCGGTCGATTTCTCGGGCTACCTTTGTTAGCTGCGAACGATGACGAGCGTCACCGGACCGGTTGGCCAGATAGCGATGCCGGAGGCACCGGGAAATCACTTACGCCAGCCTTGTCTATTCGACAAGAGGCTAAGCTGCGGCCGTATGGCGCCCAAGCCGGATTATTGTGTCAGCAAAAAGGCTTGCGACGACGAAGTCGGCGGTGGTGCCCGGATTAACGCTGTCGCTCTTGAGTGAAGCATCAAAAGCGAGCAGCCGGTCGCGCGCGTCACGCGATGTCATCGGAAAGACACGTGGGCGAAGAACCTCGGCGGCGGCGCGGATTTCCTCCGCACGCGCGCTGCCGTACTTGCGGGCGATGTGGCTGTCGGGGAATTTTGCCAGCAAACTCATGTGCAAGGAGGCGATGGCGTTTTCCTCGGAGCGCTCCTCGCGGCGGGCGGCATCGAGACGGGGGAGGGCGAAGTCGAAGATGTCGGCGAAGGTGGTGACGTAGGCATTCGCGATGCGATCGCGGTCCTTGGCCAGTTCCATGGCCTGCAGAAGCGTGACGGCCGGTGCGGCCGAGACGTCCTCGGTTTCGACCTTGCCGAGGCCACCCGGGTTGGCGTGGGCGATAGCACGATAGACCTCGACTGCGTCACGGCTGTCGAGCGTCGTCAGGATGAGTGAGAGGCGCGTGCGCAGATTTACGGTCACGGCCGAGGCCTCCGCCGCGACGGCCAGCGGGACGCAGAGCAGCAGGATGCCGAGATTGGTGTTGCAGCCGGCGGCGGCGAAACTGGCTTCAACGGCCAGGCGTATACGCTCGCCGACCCGGAGGTCTTCGTTGGCGATGTGGGGAGCGGCTGCCTCGGCGGCGGCCTCAAACTGGGCCACGTCCATGTCGTGACCGGCGGCGTGGATGTGCACGTTGCCGGCTTTTATGGCGCGCAGTTCGGCGCGGCAGGCGCCGAGGAAGGCGTCGCGGATTCCGGTCGCTGTGAGGAGAGCGGTCATCGGCGGGGGCTCGAGCGAAGCGCAGTGAGGAAGTCGTCGGCGAGCGTATCGGCGATTTCCACGTCGGTCACGCTTTGCAGGCCTTTCCAGGCGGGATTGGAATTGATCTCCAGCACGAGGAGTTCACCGTCGGGGGCACGAATGAGGTCAACGCCGGCGTAGTCGGCGCCCACGACATTCGTCGCGGCCAAAGCCAGACGCTGCATTTCGTAGCTCGGCAGATGCGCCACGGGAGCGGCGCCCTGGTGGACATTGGTGATCCAGGAATTGGATTTGCGAACCATGGCTGAGAGGATCCGGCCGCACGAGACGAACACGCGCCAGTCCTCGAACTCGGTGGCGTCGCTGGCGCGCAGGTAAGGCTGCATATAGTAGACCTGACCCATCGTCTCCGGTGGAGGAAGCTCGGCGGCGGTTGCGGCCTTCATGATGCCGTTGCCCTGGCTGCCGAAGAGCGGCTTGACGACGAGGGGCCGGTCCATTGTCTCCGCGTGCGCCTGAGCGGCGGCGGAACCCTCAACGACGCGGGTCTGCGGCGTCGGCAAGCCGGACCTGCGGAATAAGAAGGTCGCGGTCGATTTGTCGACACAGCGTTCAATGGCGCGGGCATCGTTCCAGACGCGGACGCCGTTAAATCGCAGCGCGTGCAGGATGCCGAGGCGGAACGTGATCTGCTCCAGGCCGCCGGCCGAGATCGAACGTACGAATGCGCCGTCCGGCAACTCGCCGTCAAAGCCGGGAATGTCGAGGCCGCTCGGAATTGTCGTGTCGAAGGCGCAGCGCGTCAGCGTCGTGACGACCACGGTTGCACCACGCGCTTCCATGGCTTTGGCCAGACGTTTGCTGTGCCAGTCGCCGCCTTCCTCCTCGACGAACAGAACGATGCGGAAAGCGGTCATGGGCTAAGCGAAGCTGGCTTCGACGATTTCGGGGGCGAGCTTGCCGGCGTGGAAGGAGCGGCCGGTGTCGAGGTTGGAGACCGTCACAAGGGCCGGGCTGAAGAGCATGGCGTCGATCTTGTAGAAATCGCCGGCGACCTCCGAGAAGATCTCGGCGAACGGCTTGCCGTAGGCGCTTGACGTCGAGGAGGGCAGGTTGTCGGCGAGCTTTTTGGCGTCGTCGTCGGAGCCCTTGACGAAGAGCTGGATGCGGCCACCGTAGATGATGGCATCGTTGGTGCGGCCCATGGCCTTGACGAAGTCGGGCACGGGCGGGGCGAGCGGTGCCACGCCGTAGCCATCCACGATGTTCTCCAGGTTGAAGTGGAGGGCGTGTGCCTTGTGCAGCGAGACTTCAAGCACGCGGGCGGCAATCTGCACAGTGCCGGCGAGGCTGCCCGTGGGGGCGAAGAGGATCGTCAGGTCGCTGGGATCGACGTTGCAGGCGGACGCGACTTTCTTCGAGACGGACGATGGCGGGGCCTTGTCGCCTTCGATGACGAGGGCGGTCTTCTTGTGGCTGTCGACGTAGCCAAGTTCGCCGAAGAGCTCTTCCACGCGCGAGAGGGCGCGGGCGGGGCCGGAGCCGAGGGCAAAGAAGCCGCTGTCCTCTTCGGTGATGGTCCAGCCGGCGTACTGGCTGCCGAGGCAGGCGATGACGGGGTTGGTGGAGTGCACGACAACGCCGAGCGGCCAGTTGGGCAGGCCTGAGGCGCTGGTGATCGTGACGGTGCCGAGGCCGCCCATGCAGACTTCGCCGAGGCGGCGACCGGCCTCGAGGCCGCCCAGTACATTGGCGCCAAGGTCGATGAGACGCTCGCCGGCTTCGCCCGTCGAGACGGCGCAGCGCAGAGCCGCCGCGTCAGCGACGATGCTGTCGACGATGCGCGCGGAATAGGCCGATACGCTCGGGCTCGATTGCTTGTTCATGGCGAGGCGTCCTCCGATTTTTGGTTTTGATACAGCATCTGTTCGAGCGCGGACAGGCGCTCGCGGCACAGGGCTTCCGCGGCGTCCGGGGTTGCGGCTTCGGCGATCACGGTGGCGAGCGGAGCGTGATGGTCGATGACCGTGCCGGGTGCAGGACGATCGGCGGACCACTCGGGCCAGGCGATCGGGGGCACCGTCAGCGGGCCATGGTCGGCGTAGAGGTAGGCGGCGGCGACGGTCGCGGGTGCCCAGCCGTCTTGCAGCACGTCGATGGGATCCTCGCCGGCAGCGGCGACCAGGTGGGCCTTGAACAACGTGCCGCTGGTATCATCGAGCACGTCAAGCGTCGCACCGGGTCGCGGATTGACATCGACGAGCAGCGGCTCGCCCGCGTCGACGACAAAGTCGAACGAGACAAGGCCGACGAGCTTCAGGGCTTCGCATAGCGCCAGCATGGTGTCGACGAGGCGGGCTTCCAGCTCGCAGTCGATCTCAATATTGCCGACGGCGCCACCGTAGCGAAAGGGCCGGCGCGGCGCGGGGCTGACCCATTGGCGCGAGAAGGCGAAAGCGGTGCCTTTGTCGGAGGTGATGCCCAAGGCCGAGATCGCCTCGCCGCGAACGGCGCGCTGGAAATAGCGATGCGGCATGGCCGTGGGGTGGCGGGTGCAGCGGGCGATGTGGGTGCCGCCGCTGCCTCCGGCGAGTTTCGAGAGCCATCCAGTCCCATCTGCGGGGGGCGTCAGGCTCGTCTCGGGATGCGGGACACCGAGGTGCGCGAGCAGGCCAAACAAATCCTTGGGCTCGGAACAGCGGCGCACGGTTTGGGGTGAGCAGCCGAGCAAGGTGTAGTGTTGGGCCAGTGTTTCGATCAGGCCCGGCGTGTCTTCGAAACCGGCGCCGAGCATGAGACCAATCGGCTCGTCATCGTTGGCAGATTCGATTTCGGCCAGGGCGGCGAGGAGTGGCGTGGCGCGGAAGCCGTGAACGACGGCGTCTGGAAGGCAGCGGATGGCCGCTACGGCGGCGCGCGTGTCGGTGTCGCCGTACGCGTCGACGACGAGGGGCACGTACCCAGCACGACGGGCGGACGCTGCCAGCGCCCGCCCGGAGTAGGAGGCAATAAGGACGGACCTTTCCGTCAAGTCGTGAGCTGCCGCGCCAGAGCGAAAGCGTGACGGAAGTCGAGAGCAACCGGCTCCTTGGACGACAGCATCTGTTTGAACAGGCCGGACTCGGTCTTGTACTTGACGTCGCCGATGGCGAGCGGGCCGATGCCGACGACATTGCTGTTGGGCAGCCTGTCACCGTCCATGAACAGTTCCATACCATCC
This sequence comes from Hyphomicrobiaceae bacterium, assembly GCA_965279065.1. Taxonomy (GTDB): domain Bacteria; phylum Pseudomonadota; class Alphaproteobacteria; order Rhizobiales; family Hyphomicrobiaceae; genus JAKAXS01. The sequence continues at coordinate 2,041,236 of OZ257134.1, read as the reverse complement.
ACGCCGGGCGGGGGAACGGCGTTGACGTCAGCAATCACGAGCAGGTTCTTGGCGCCTGCCATGTGCTCCGCCGAGACCACGCGCACGCCAGCTGCAGCGGCGGCGAAGATCACTTCGGCATTGGCGATGATGTCGCGTTTCTGCTCCTCGGTTTCACCGGCAACGGCCCTCAGGTCGACGCCAAAACGTTCCTTGGAGACCGCTGCGGACTTCACCACCCGATCGACACCGCGATGGGCGACGAGCGTGACGTCAGCGCCTTCGAGCGCGGAGATGATCGAGGAGGCGAAGCCGACGACGCCGGTGGCGCCGAACACGGCGACCTTCGTGCCCTTCCAGTCGCGATTGAACTTCTGCTTCAGCTGACGTTCGACACAGGCGACCATTGCGGCGGCGGTCGTGAACGAGCCGGCCGGGTCGGCGAAGACGGAGCACTGGAAGGGCGGCACCATGGCCTTGGCAGCCGCATCCATCATGTCGAGCGCGAGGATGGCGTCCTTGCCGCCCATGAAGAAGCCGGTGCGAACGCCATAGTCGGGCGGGCGCGAGAAGATAGCATCCTGCACCAGTGGGCCGACCTCTTCGAGCGCGACATTAATGTAAGGGACGATGACCTTGTAGCCAGCATCTGCGGCCATGTTCACGTCGAACGGGCTCATATGCTTCTGCGGGGCCAGCATATGCAGAATTGGCGTCGCGTCAGTCATCGTCGTGGATCCCTTGGGTTGGCGCCGCTCGACGCAGCGTCTTGCTTGTTAGTGGTCGGTAAAAATTTGTGCCCCGGAGTTACGTCCGCGAACAATCAAGATTTCGAGGCCCAACCCCTTAGCCTCTTCGCCTAAAGTATGAAAGAGCTTGTTCGCCGCATCTTGGCTATCGACGAACGCGAAGCCGGTGGGGCCCCAAGAACTCTGCCCCAGGCCTTTTGCGCCGAGTTTGCCCATGCGGTGGATCAGCCGGCCGACGTTTTGGCTGCTCCAGATGCCGCCGCCCTGGGCGCCGGCAAAATGCCCGCCGACGAGTTGCTGAATCTCGGTTAACGCGCTGCCGAACAACGACAGATCTTGTTCAACGAGGCCCGGGAGAAGACGGAGCAGAGTAAGGTGGCAAAGGTGGGCGGACGTCGTCAGCGGAAATTCCCGAAGAGCCGCGAAGGCCTTCGTCTCCCGGTCCCCGTGTACGCCAACAGCCGTCTTGTCGAGGACGAGGAGCGCGCGCCATGCTTCAGGGAATGGAGTACGAACGATGACCGGTGGTGCACGATCGGCCTCGCCGCGGCCGCCGTCGATGATGAAGCCGCCGTCTGTGAAGGAGGCCATGCCGATGGCGGAGCGAGCGCCGCGGTCGACGAGTTCGCCCAGAGATCGTGCATCATGCGCGCGGCCGGCCGCGCGCATGATTGCCGCACCCGTGGCCAGCGCCAGCTGCGTTCCCGAGCCGAGACCGGCATGAGCCGGAATGGCATTTTCAACGTGTACGGCGAAAGTATCGGGGATGGCGAAATGTTTGGCGAAACGCTGCACCAGGCCCTTGGTCCGCTCCCGCTCGGCGCCGCTGGCGCTCAGCACATCGGAGGGTTGGAGGACGAGTTCGGTCGCCGGTCTGTCGACGGCCAGCCCGATACTGCCGTAGCGGCGGCCCAGACCGCCGTTCAGATCGAGGAAGCCCAGGTGCAGCCGCGCAGGCGCGATGACGCGAATGGCGTTCGTCTCGAGTGTGGGCATCAGTCTCAGGCTTTCCTTCGTCCGGCGGCTCCGGCATATGTGTTCACATGCGCCGGGTCGCTGCGCTCGGGCAAGGCCCATAATGTCCCTTAAAGTTCAGGAGAGAGCAAGATGAGCACCCCTCGTGAAAAAGCCATGGAGCCGGCAGAGGTCGAGAGCTGGCTCAAGGCGAACCTGCCGCAATGGAAACTCGAGGACGGCTGGATTCGCCGTACCTACAAGACTGCGAGTTGGAAGAGCACGCTGATGGTTGTTAGCACGGTCGGACATCTTGCCGAGGCGGCTTGGCATCACCCCGATATGACCTTGTCGTACGCCTGGGTTGAGGTGCGGTTGATGACGCATTCGGCCAAGGGCATCACCGGCAAGGATCTGGCGCTCGCCAAGAAGATCGAGGACGTCGTGCATTGGCAGCCGGGCAAGGAAGACAACGAACTCGAGGGTACGCCAGAGTCGGACATGCGCTTTGCCTACGTCAAATACGATTGAGAAAGTCTGGCAATGGCAGCAGCGGCGGGATTGGCCTTCGATGCCGTCATTTCACTTGGCTCCAACATCGGGGACAAGGCTGGCAACATTGCGCGTGCGATCTCGGTACTGACCGCTGATGATGCCGTCGTGCTGGTGGCGCGATCCGGCGACTATCGCACGCCGCCATGGGGTCTCCTCGAGCAAGACTGGTTCGTCAACGCGTGCATCACCGTGAGCACCAAGCTGCCGGCGCACGATTTGCTGGATCGCTGTCAGGCGGTGGAGAGAGAGCTGAAGCGTGTGCGCGAGATCCATTGGGGACCGCGCGTCATTGATCTCGACGTGATCTGGTTCCGTGGCGAGGCGATCGACGAGCCCGACCTGATCGTGCCGCATCCGCGCACCTTGGAACGCGCTTTCGTTCTTGTGCCGCTGGCGGAGATCGCGCCGGACCTGGTGATCTCCGGACGCACCGTGTCGGCTCACCTGTCGAGAATCGAGCGTACTGGCGTCGAACCCTACGACGAGTAGTGCTTCAACAAAAAGAAGGGCCAGATGCCCGAAGCATCTGACCCTTCTGTAGTCGGCTAGCAGCAACAGTGACAAGGAGCAGCAATTAGCCGCCCGTGCTCTTCAGATATGCGACGAGATCCTTGCGCTTGGCCTCGTCCTTGATGCCCGGGAAGTTCATCAGAGTGCCTGGAACCGTCTTTTTGGCCCAGTCGGAGAGATACTTGTCCAGCGTGGCCTCGTCCCACGTCAGACCGGCGCCTTTCATGGCGGCAGAGTACGCGTATTCAGGGTGATGCGTGCCCGACTTGGCACCGACAACACCCTTCAAGCCAGGGCCGACTTTTCCGCCGCCTTCGCCAGCATCATGGCAAGCCTTGCAGGAGGTGTTGAACACCGCCTTACCTTTTTCTGCATCCTGGGCAGAGGCGACGGCTGGAAGAACCAGCACAGCGCCAACTGCCAATGCCCACTTCAACATGGTGTTACCTCCCGAGGTCTTAGTCGAACGACAAGCTAATGATAACATTGAGCAGGAAGTTTGGGAGGTGCGACATTTGGAATAATTCAAATAGATAGACAGCGTTGTCTCGGTCAGCTTGCGTCGTCAGCATCATCAATGCTTTCGCAGCGATGCTGCTTCGCAAAATTATACAGTATTCGTCTCATTTGCATTTGGACGCTTACGGATAGTGTCTTGCAGATACGAAAAGGGCCAGGTCGATGCCTGGCCCTCCTCGGTGGACATCGGCGGTGGCGTTTAACCCCCGGTGGACTTCAGATAGGCGATGAGATCCTTGCGCTTGGCCTCATCCTTTACGCCGGGGAAATTCATGAGCGTGCCGGGTACCGTCTTTTTTGCCCAGTCACCCAGATATTTGTCCAACGTGGCTTCGTCCCACGTCAGACCTGAAGCCTTCATCGGAGCAGAGTAGGCGTATTCCGGATGATGCGTGCCGGCTTTTGCGCCGACGATCCCTTTCAAACCGGGCCCGACTTTGCCGCCGCCTTCGCCTGCGTCATGGCAAGCTTTGCAGGAGGTATTGAATACCGCCTTGCCCTTCTCTGCGTCTTGCGCCGAGGCGACGGCTGGCAGTGCCAGCACGGCGCCGATGGCCAGTGCCAATTTTTTCATTGAGCGTAACCTCCCGAGACTATTTTCGTCGAACGACGCGTCCATCCTAGCAGCTCGAAGACGCACACGCATCGTCGCAGTACGGAGCTGAACATGAAATGAATTGACGCACCAACGGCATGGTGCGTCGCCGCGAGACAAAACCTGAGCCCGGGGATTAGGCTTTGACGGAAGCCGGACCAGTGACCTTCACTTTCGGGGGGCCGCCAGCTCCCATACGGCGATAGACAAACTCAGGAGCGTCCTGCTTTGACGCTTCCTCGGCGATCTGCACGAATTCCTTGTGAACCGACGAGAGCGAGCAGGCTGGATCGGTATTGGTCGCATCGCCGGTCATGGCGAAGGCCTGGCAACGGCAGCCACCGTAGTCGAACTCCTTCTTCGGGCAGGTGCGGCAGGGTTCCTGCATCCATTCGAAACCGCGATACTTCTGGAACGCCTGGCCGTTGATCCAGATCTCGCGCAGCGTCTTGTCGCGCACGTTGTCGAACTCGAGGCCGGGCAGGCTCTCGGCGGCGTGGCAGGGGAGGACGCGGCCCGACGGCGTCACGTTCATGATGCCCCGGCCCCAACCTCCCATGCAGGGTTTCGGCGTCTTGGCGTAGTAGTCGGGAACGACGAAGTCGAACGTCATGATGCCCTTGAGGCGTGCCTTGGCCTCCTCGACGATATGCGCCGTCTTGATGACCTGTGCTCGCGACGGCATCAGCGCCGCGCGGTTCTTCAGAGCCCAGGCATAATACTGAACGTGTGCGACCTCGATTCGGCCAGCACCCAGTTCGACGGCGAAGTCGATGATGTTCGGCAGGTTCTCGATGTTGGCGCGGTGCAGTGGCGCGTTGACCGTCAGCGGCATGTCGAGTTCTTTGACCCAACGGCCGAGGTCGCGCTTTTTCTGCAAACCGCCCTTGTAGGCGGAGATGCGTTCCGCGTTGGCGTCGTCGACGTCCTGGATGGATAGCTGAACGTGATCGAGGCCCAGTTCCTTGAGCTTGGCCAGGCGCTCCTTCGTCAGCAGGACGCCGGCGGTGATGAGGTTGGTGTAGAGGCCGACTTCCGAGGCGACTTGGACGATATCCTCAAGGTCGCGGCGGGCCGTGGGTTCGCCACCGGAAAGATGGATCTGCAGCACGCCGAGGTCGGCGGCCTGACGCATCACGCTCTGCCATTCGGCGGTCGTCAGTTCGGTGTTGGCACGCTCAAGCTCGACCGGGTTGGAGCAGTAGGGGCACTGCAGCGGGCACTTGTGCGTCAGCTCGGCAAGAAGTCCAACGGGTGCGCGACCGCACGACTGCAGGACCTCGTTGGCATCCTGGGTCTTGACGGGGGTCAGATCATTCATGTCGTCACCGCTCCGGTATCCGTTTCAGGCCGCGCCGACGGCTCATATTCTCCCATCGCGCTAGGCCGCGACGACCACGCCTTTGTCCGCCAGCTCCTGGAACATGTCGATCACGTCCTTCTCGATCTCAGCAGCGGGCGCGTCATACTCCTTAGATAGGTCTTCCACGATCGCCGCGACACTGCGGACGCCATCACATCGCTTCAACACTGCGACAGCAGGCTCGTCCGGTTCGAATACGCGCTCGGGTGCCAGCACGATCCAGCGGCCGCGGCCCGCCTCGTGACGCAACTTGATATGCGGAGGCATACGCAACACGGAACTGGCGCTGACCAGCGTGCGCGTGCGCGATTGCTTGACGTCCGCCATCATGCGGCCTCCGGCCGGAAAGCGCCGGGCGGGATGTTGCCCGGTTCGAAATAGGCATGGTGCAGGGCGTCGAGTTGCACCCAGAGGACGTTGCATTTGAAGCGAACGGCCTCGACGCAGGCGTCCTGCTCATCGCGGTTCCGGGCGTTATTCAACACGTACTGCAGGGCGAACTCGCTGTCGCGCGGCGCCTGGACGAGACGGCGCTTGAAGTAAGCCATGACGGCCTCGTTGATGAAGTCGTAGTTCTCCAGCATGCCGGAGATGCGCTCCTTATGGATCTTGGGCGCGAAAAGTTCGGTCAGGGAGGAGGCGACGGCGACCGTCAGGGGCTGTTCGCGAACGAACGTCACATAGGCTTCGACGGCGAACTTGGTGGCGGGAAGAGCGCCGCGCATGGACTGAACATAGTCGCGATCGAGGCCGAGGCCGTCGGTCAGTACAAGCCAGCGTTCGATGCCGCCTTCCTCGTCGCCGAAGCCGTCATGGTCGAGAACGCGGTGCACCCACTCGCGGCGCAGTTCGCGATCCATGGCGCGACTGATCAGGGCCCCGTCCTTCCGGGGAACGGCGGACTGGTAGCAGTAGCGGTTAAGGGCCCAGGCCTGCACCTGGCCCTTGTTCAGCTTGCCGCCGTGCAGCAGCTTATGGAACGGATGCTTGTCGTGATAGCGCTCGGCACCGACGGCGCGGATGGCAGCCTCGAAATCGACCGTGCTGAGCATCGGTGCTTCGCCGGGTTGTGCCTCGCGCAATTTCGTGGCGGCTACTGGGCTCATAGACGTATCTCCATCCCGTCGTAACCGACGTCCCAACCTGCTAGTTCGGTCGCCTTGCGTTGCGGCGAATTCTCGTTGAGCACCGGGTTCGAGTTATTGATATGCACGTAGATCTTCTTAGGGATATTCAAGTCCTTGAAGGCTTCGATGGATCCTTGCGGCCCCGAAATACTGATGTGGCCCATACGGGCACCGGTTTTCGGCATCAGGCCCTGCTGCAGCATCTCGTCGTCAGTGTATAGCGTTCCGTCGAAGAAAACGAGCGGCGCGCCTTGTAATCGTTGACGAAGCGGAGCATCCAATTCGGCGCAGCCGGGTATGTAGAAGTAGTGCTTACCGGACGCGGGCGCGGACACCTTGAGGCCAATCGTGTCGCCCGATCGGCTGCCGAAGTTGCCGCCGGCCGAGGCGTCTTCCAGGTACAGCGCAACCTTGCCGGGCACGTCGAAGGCTTCGACGGTGATGCCGGTGGGGCCGTCGGGGCCCTCGATGGCGATGGCACGGTCCATGGGCAAGTCGTGGCGGGCGACGACGCCGTCGGCGAGCACGTTGAATATGCTGTTGGCGGCCAGCGTGTCCATGACACGCTTGGAGCCGTAAACGGAGAACGGCTGGGCCTCACGCAAATTGATCAAGCCGGTGACATGGTCGACGTCGCCGTTGGTCACCACTGCGGCCTTGATGGGGCTGTTGCGGAGCTTGCCGTTCGCCAGCGAACCGAGCTGCGGCGTTTCATTGATCTGCTGGCGCAGATCCGGAGACGCATTGAGCAGCACCCAGGCGGACCCGTCGGCGCTGACGGCCAGCGAGGACTGCGTCCGCGCCCTGAAACCGGGTTTGGCCGCGCGAACGTCGGCGCAGTTGCGGCAGTTGCAGTTCCATTGGGGAAACCCGCCTCCCGCGGCGGATCCCAGAACCCTGATCATCATTTGAAATACAGCTTTGCAAGGCGGCCGCCGACGCCGCAAACGACGACGGCGGCCGAATTATCGACCGCCGCGCCAATCCAGCTCACAGAGTGTGAGTGAGATCCGATGTCTTAGATGACGTCGATCTCGGCCGGCAGGTAGCTCGTGACCTCGAGGCCAACTTCCTGCTCGCGAACCTGGGGCTTCATCCAAACCTTCATAGCATTCCTCCTAGAGTTTTCGGCAAGCTGCCTTCCATAAAGAAGACCCCGCCGAGGGTCCCCCAAACTGAAGTAGCCAGTTCTTCTTGACCACCGCAGTTCTGCGGATCAGGGATCGCTTGTCAAGTCCCGTACCGCGTTGGCAGCATATGAACCACGAGGGCCCGCCACGGGCAAATCAATTGGTCCTCACGAAAACGTCAGCATTCGTGGCCGGATCAGGGTGCTTCGATCCTGGAGACGTCTGCGGGTGTTCAACCGGAACAAGCTTGGTCTGGCGACCTCGGGCGGACGACTGATGTTGCAAAGTCGCGGTTCGCCGCAAGCGTTTGCGGGATCCGGCACCGCAGGAGGAATGGGTTTGCTTTATTCGGCTGCGGCCTGCTGGCTTATAGAAAACTGTTCTCAAATCCTATATACGCTGCAGGCGTGACTGCCGGGTCGGTTTTGCCGCGAGGAAGGAACTCGTTTCCCATTTTCGGTTAGGATGGACGAGCCCTTATTCCTGCGATACTGGCTCGTGAGCTGCGAAGGCTTCGGCCGGTGGCGTCTCATACAACTTAATGAAGCCCTACGGAGGCGCGCGTGACCGCGGTCCCCTTCCTGCCGAAGAACGCCCCGTTCACGGCAGACGACATCAACCTGCTGAACGAGCTGGTGGCGCGTTCGACGCCGCTGCAGCGTTCCTGGCTTTCGGGATTCCTGGCCGGGCTGGACGCGGCGCAGGCGCAAGCCGGTGCCCAGCCGGCAGCGCCGCCGCGTGCGCGCGTGCCGATGACCATTCTCTACGCCAGTGAATCGGGCAACTGCGAGAGCCTGGCGCTGAAGGCCAAGAAGGTGGCGCAGAAACACAACTTCGACGCCAAGGTCTTCGACATGGCGGATGTCGATGCTTCGATCCTTACCAAGGCGAAGCATCTCATCGTTTATGCCGCGACGTGGGGCGAGGGTGACCCGCCACAGCGCGCGCTCGACTTCTATGACGCATTGATGAGCGATGCCGCGCCGAAGCTCGACGGTGTGACCTTTGCTGTGCTGGCACTAGGCGATACCTCATACGTGAACTTCTGCCAGACCGGTCGGCTGATCGACGAGCGGCTGGAAGCGCTTGGCGGCAAGCGCGGCTTCGATCGCCTCGATCTTGATCTCGACTTTGCCAAGCAGGCAGCGGAGTGGACGGAGAAGTCCCTGGCCAAGCTGGCGCCGGCCGACGCAGGGCCGGCCTCGAACACAGTGGTGCATGTCGACTTCAAGGGTGTCGCGCCGGACGCCGATCCGAGCGAACCGGAATTCACGGCCGAGAACCCGCTCGTGGCCGAGGTTGCGACCCTGCTGAACTTGAACGGGACGGGCTCGTCGCGCGAGACGTGGCACGTGGAGTTGGCTTTCGACAACCCGGCGTTTGTCTACAACCCGGGTGACGCCATCGGCGTGCTGCCCGACAACGATCCGCAAGTGGTCAATGAGCTGCTGGAGGCCGTCGGTCTCGGCGGCGATACGGCTCTGGCGCAGAAGCTCACCAACGAGTTCGACATCACCGCGCTGACACGTCCGGCAGTGGCCGCCTATGCGAAGCTCACCGGCCGTGCCGACGTCGAGAAGATCGCGCAGGGCGACGCCTTCACCAAGTATGCCGACGACCGCCAGCTGGTGGATCTGTTCGTCGATCATCCGGAGAAGCTGCAGAACGAGCAGCTGTTGAAGCTGCTGCGGCCGCTGCCGGGTCGTCTCTACTCGGTAGCCTCCAGCCCCGCCGCCCATCCGGGCGAAGCGCATCTGACGATCGGTGCGGTGCGGTGGAAGCGCGGCGACGTCAAGCGCAAGGGCGTGACCTCCACGTACTTTGCCGATCGTCGCAAGGCGGGCGACAGCGCGCGCATCTACGTCAAGCCGAACCGCCACTTCCGCCTGCCGGAGGATGGCAACCGCAAGATCATCATGATCGGCGCCGGCACGGGAATTGCGCCCTATCGTGGCTTCATCGAACAACGGACGGAAGCTGGTGCGAAGGGCGAGAGCTGGCTGTTCTTCGGCGAGCGGAATTTCACGAACGACTTCCTCTACCAGTTGGAATGGCAGGACGCGATGGCGAGCGGCAATCTCTCGCGCATCGACGTCGCTTTTTCGCGCGACCAGCCGGAGAAGATCTACGTGCAGCATCGCCTGTGGCAGCAGCGTGCCGACCTGCAGAGGTGGGTGGACGACGGCGCGCACATCTATGTCTGCGGCGACGAGAAGGGTATGGCCAAGGACGTCGATGCAACGCTGGTCAAGATCCTCGCGGAAGCTGCGAAGGGCGACGAGGACGCCGGCCGGGCAAAGCTGAAAGAACTGACCAAGGCCGGCCGCTATCAGCGCGACGTCTACTAAACTCCATTGATTCAGACAGCGCCGCTTCCGCGTGCGCCCACGAGACCAGGCCATGACTGACGACAACCGCTCCAAGAACGAACACATCAAGGAAGACAGCCACCAGTTGCGCGGCACGATCGAGCGTGGGCTCGGCGAGGCTGTCACGGGGGCGATCGCCGAGGACGATACGCAGCTGTTGAAGTTCCACGGCTCGTACATGCAGGACGACCGCGACCTGCGGCCGGAGCGTGCGAAGAAGAAGCTGGAGAAGGCCTTCAGCTTCATGATCCGGCTGCGCATTCCCGGCGGCCTAGTGACGCCGAAGCAGTGGATCGCGCTCGACGATATCGCCTCGACGTATGCCAACAACACGCTGCGGCTGACGACACGCGCCACGTTCCAGTATCACGGCGTGATCAAGTCGAACCTGAAGCGGACGATGCAGGCGATCAACGCGGCGTGCCTGGATACGATCGCAGCCTGCGGCGACGTCAACCGCAATGTTATGTCGGCGGCCAATCCGTTCCTGACGAAGGCGCACGGGAGGGCCTACGAGTTTGCCAAGGCGGTCAGCGATCACCTGCTGCCGCGCACGGGTGCGTATCACGAGATTTGGCTCGACGGCGAGAAGGTGACCGATGCGACGCGCAAGGCGGGGGAAGACGAGGAGCCGCTCTATGGCGTCCACTACCTGCCGCGGAAGTTCAAGATCGTCATAGCGGTTCCGCCCGATAACGACGTCGATATTTTTGCCCACGACCTCGGCTACATCGCCATCGTGGAGAAAGGTGAGTTGATTGGCTGGAACGTGACGGCGGGCGGCGGCATGGGGATGACGCACGGCGAACTCGACACGTTTCCGCGGACGGCCGATATGCTCGGTTTCATCGCGCCGGAGGACGCCATTGCCGTCGCTGAAGCCGTGATGACGACGCAGCGTGACTGGGGCAATCGGAACCTTCGCAAACGAGCGCGGTTGAAATACACGATCGAGGATCGCGGCATCGACGCGTTCCGCGCCGAAGTCGAAAAGCGGGTTGGCAAGCCGTTCGCGGAAGCGCGCACGTACGTGTTCAAGTCTTCCAACGACGTCATTGGCTGGCGCCAGGGCCATGACAAGAAGTGGCACCTCACCCTCTTTATCGAGAACGGGCGTATCAAGGACGTGCCGGGCAAGACCGAAAAGACAGCCTACCGGTTGCTCGCCGAGCAGGGACTGTGCGAGTTCGTGTTGACCTCGAACCAAAACCTGATCCTCGTCAATATCGCGGCCAAGGCGAAGCCGAAGATCGAGGCAATCCTGAAGGAACATGGCATCAAGATCGCCACGACGTCGGGCATGCGGCGGTCGTCGATCTCGTGCGTGGCGTTGCCGACGTGTGGTTTGGCGCTGGCTGAGAGCGAGCGTTTTCTGCCGCATCTGATCACGCGCATCGAGGAGACGATCGAGAAGGCTGGCCTGCGGGATGACGAGATCAATATCCGCATGACCGGTTGCCCGAACGGTTGCGGCCGGCCCTATCTCGCGGAAATCGGATTTGTCGGGCGCACGCCTGGACTTTACAATCTGTACCTCGGTGCGGCGTTCAACGGCTCGCGACTGAACAAACTCTATGCGCAGGACGTGAACGAAGAGCGCATCCTGGCGCTGCTCGATCCATTGATTTCGCGTTACGCCAAGGAGCGTGACGACGGCGAGCATTTCGGCGACTTCGTCATCCGCGCCGGCGTGGTGGCCGCCACGAAACAGGGTAACGAGTTCCATGAGAACGTGAAACTGGCAAGCTAGGCCAGAAAGATCACTCTGCAGCCTCGGGCTTCATGTAGCTGTCCATTGGTGGGCACGTGCAGGAGAGGTTGCGGTCGCCCCAGACGTTGTCGACACGGTTGACGGGGGACCAGTACTTGTCGACGCGGAAGGCGCCGGCGGGGAAGCAGGCGGCCTCGCGCGAATAGGGGCGGTCCCACGCGCCGATCAAATCCTCGACGGTATGAGGTGCGTTCTTCAATGGATTGTTCGTCTTGTCGCTGCGGCCATCCTCGATGGCGCGAACTTCCTCGCGGATCGCCAGCATGGCGTCGCAGAAGCGATCCAGCTCCGCCTTGGTTTCAGATTCGGTCGGCTCGATCATCAGCGTTCCGGCGACCGGCCAGCTCATCGTCGGTGGATGGAAGCCACAGTCGATCAGGCGCTTGGCAACGTCGTCAACGGTGACGCCAGCCTTCTCGTTCAGCGGGCGCGTGTCGATGATGCACTCGTGCGCGACGCGGCCGTTGCGGCCCTTGTAGAGCACGGGGTAGGCGCCCTCGAGCCGTCTGGCGATATAGTTGGCATTGAGGATGGCGACACGCGTCGCCTGCGTCAGGCCGGGGCCGCCCATCATCAGGCAATAGCTCCACGAGATGGCGAGGATCGATGTCGAGCCGTAAGGAGCAGCGGAGACGGTCAGCTCGCGGCCGTCGGTTTCCGGGTGGCCGGGCAGGAACGGCGCAAGGTGCGCCTTGACGCCGATGGGGCCCATCCCGGGTCCACCGCCGCCATGGGGAATGCAGAACGTCTTGTGCAAGTTGAGATGGCTGACGTCGGAGCCGATGTCGCCGGGTCGCGCCAGGCCGACGAGGGCGTTGAGGTTGGCGCCGTCGAGATAGACCTGGCCACCGTGCGCATGCGTGATGTCGCAGATCTCACGCACTGTTTCCTCGAACACGCCATGGGTGGAGGGATAAGTGATCATGGCGGCGGCGAGGTTGGCTGAATGTTTTTCCGCCTTGGCGCGGAAGTCGGCGACATCGATGTTGCCGCCCGTGTCGACGCCCACGACGACGACTTTCATGCCGCACATCGTCGCCGATGCGGGGTTCGTGCCGTGCGCCGATGAGGGAATGAGACAGATGTCGCGGTGGGGCTCGCCGCGGCTGGCGTGATAGGCGCGGATAACGAGCAGACCGGCGTATTCGCCCTGGGCGCCGGAGTTGGGCTGCATCGAGATCGCGTCGTAGCCGGTGATGCGACACAGCTTGTCAGAGAGGTCGGCCACCATCTCGGCGTAGCCCCGTGCCTGATCGGCAGGCACGAAGGGATGGATGTTGGCGAACTCAGGCCAGGTGATCGGCAGCATTTCGGCCGTAGCGTTGAGCTTCATCGTGCATGAGCCCAGAGGGATCATGGCGCGGTCGAGTGCGAGATCACGATCGGCGAGGCGACGCATATATCGCGTCATCTCGCTTTCGGCACGGTTCATGTGGAAGACCGGATGTGTGAGGTAGGCGGAGGTGCGCAGCAACGCTTTCGGCAGGCGGTAGCCGGGGTGCTCGTCCTTGTAGACAACGTCGTAGCCGCCGAAGGCGCGCCAGACCTTTTCCAGCGTGTCGGGGCGCGTGCGCTCATCGACGGTGATGCCGATGCGGTTGTGGTCGACTTTGCGCAGGTTCACGCCGTAGTCGACGGCGTTCTTCATGATGAGGCCCTGATAGGGGCCGACGTCGACGGTGATGGTGTCGAAAAATTCGTCGGGCGTCAGCCTGAAGCCGAGCGACTGCAATCCGTCGGCGAGCCGGGCGGCCTTGCGGTGAATGCGTTCGGCGATGGCCTTCAGGCCTTTCGGTCCGTGGAAGACGGCGTACATTGAGGCGATCACCGCCGGCAGGACCTGGGCGGTGCAGATATTCGACGTGGCCGTCTCACGGCGGATGTGCTGCTCGCGCGTCTGCAGCGCGAGGCGATAGGCGCGGTTGCCGCGGGCGTCGACGGAGACGCCGACGAGGCGGCCGGGGATGGAGCGCTTGTAGGCATCGGCCACGGCGATATAGGCGGCATGCGGTCCGCCGTATCCCATCGGCATGCCGAAGCGCTGCATGGAGCCGACGGCGATGTCGGCGCCCATTTCGCCAGGTGGCTTGAGGAGCGTCAGCGCCATGGGGTCGGCGGCCAAGACGGCGATGGCTTTGGCCGCATGCAGTCCGGCGATGATGTCGGTGTAGTCGTGGAAGCGGCCGTTGACTCCGGGGTACTGGAAGATGGCGCCGAAGACGGCGTCGGGCTTGAGATCGTGCTGGGCGTCGGCGACGACGATTTCGATGCCGAGCGGCGCGGCGCGGGTCTTGAGCACGGCGATGGTCTGCGGCAGGCAACGGTCGTCGACGAAGAAGGCGGATGCCTTCGATTTGGCGACGCGCCTGGCCAGGGTCATGGCTTCAGCGGCGGCGGTGGCTTCGTCGAGCAGGGAGGCGTTAGCGACGTCGAGGCCGGTGAGATCGGTGACGAGTGTCTGGAAATTCAGTAGGGCTTCGAGACGGCCCTGGCTGATCTCGGGCTGGTAGGGCGTGTAGGCGGTGTACCAGGCGGGGTTCTCCAGAATATTGCGCTGGATGGCGGGCGGCATGATGGTGCCATGGTAACCCTGGCCGATGAGCGAGGTGAGCACCGCGTTCTTGTTTGCAGTCTCGCGCAGCCGGTCGAGGGCGCCGCGTTCGGAGCGTGCCTTACCGAATTCCAACGGCTCCTTCTGGCGGATGGCGCGCGGAACGGTTTGGTCAATCAGTTCATCCAGTGAGACCGCGCCGACAACGCGCAGCATCTCAGCCATTTCTTCGGGAGAGGGGCCGATGTGGCGCCGGTTGGCGAAATCATACGGTTCGTAGCGCTCGTCCTGGCTCATCAATTGCTCCTCAACCCACCATGGCCTTGTAGGCTGCTTCGTCCATCAGGGCGTCGAGAGCGGCCTTGTCCTTCAATTTCAGCTTGAAGAACCAGCCGCCGCCGAGAGGATCGGAGTTAACGAGGGACGGGTCGGCGGAGATCGCTTCGTTTACTTCGACGATTTCGCCATCGAGGGGGGCGTAGATGTCGGAGGCAGCCTTGACGGACTCGACGGTGGCGGCGCTGCTGCCTTTGGTGACGGCGGTGCCGACTTCCGGCAGACCGACGAACACCAGATCGCCCAACTGTTCGGCCGCGTGAGCGGTAATGCCGACAGTGGCGACATCGCCATCAAGCTTCAGCCACTCGTGCTCTTCGGTAAACTTTAACATGCGCATCTCCTGAGGTGGGCGGCTAGCCGCGATGAAATCTGGTGGGGACGAACGGCAACTTGGTGACGGTCATAGCGACGCGTCTGCCGCGGACGTCGGCGAACACGGTGGTGCCGGGCTTGGCGAGAGCCCGCGGCACGTATCCCATGGCCAGGGGGGCGTTGATCGACGGGCCGAAGCCGCCGGAGGTGACTGCGCCGATTGCATCGCCGCCGTCATCGGCGGCAAAGAGCAGCGCGCCACCGCGTACCGGCTGGCGGCCGTCGGCCTTCAGGCCGACGCGGCGGCGTTTGGCGCCATTAGACAACTGATCGAGGATCAGGTCCGCGCCGGGGAAGCCGCCGGCTCGTTCGCCAGCGTTGCGGCGGACGGGCTGGATGGCCCATTCCAGAGCCGCTTCGACGGGTGTGGTCGCCTCCGTGATGTCGGCACCATAAAGGCAGAGGCCTGCCTCCAGTCTCAGGCTGTCACGAGCGCCGAGGCCGATCGGGGCGACGCCGTCGATGCCGAGGAGCGCCCCGGCGGCGTGTTCGGCGTGATCGAGAGGGATGGAGATCTCATAACCGTCCTCGCCGGTATAACCGGAGCGCGAGACGATGTACTCGGCGCCCACCACGGTTAGGGTGGTGACGTCCATGAAGCGCATCGCAGCGCAGGGCGGAGCGAGGACGGCAAGCGCGCGGGCCGCGGCCGGCCCCTGCAGCGCGAGCAGTGCGCGGTCCAGTACCTCGACGTCGCATGATCCGGACAGGTGGCGGCGCAGGTGGCTTTCGTCGGCTTGTTTGCAGGCAGCGTTGACCACGAGCATCAGGTGATCGCCGCGGTTGGCGATCATCAGGTCATCGAGGATGCCGCCGCTATCGGTCGTGAAGAAGCCATAGCGCTGACGGCCTTCGGCTAAGTTTGCGACGTCGACCGGTACGAGCGTTTCCAGGGCAAGCGCCGCGTCACGGATGTTGCCCGATTTCGGCCGCAACGCGATCTGTCCCATGTGGGAGACGTCGAATAGGCCGGCGGCGTCGCGGGTGTGCAGGTGTTCTTTCAGTACGCCGGCAGCGAATTGCACGGGCATCTCGTAGCCGGCGAACGGTACCATGCGGCCGCCCAGCTCGACGTTGAGCGCGTACAGCGGTGTGCGCTGCAGTGGCGTGGTGGTGGCGTCAGCGGCGTCGACCATGTGCGGCTCCTCTGGCGCGGAGATCGCGCCGTCGTGAGCCCCCTCTGTCCTTGTCGACCTGAAAGATTGAGCAGCGCCGCAATGTACGGCGCGCCTTATCCTCTTCGGTGGGCGTGGTCCTTGCGGATCAAGCCACTTTCCAGAGCGTCATCGGCCTGCGGTCCTTTTGCCTGAGAGTTTCCGGGGCGGTTGCTCCTTCGGCGCCAGGGCTCCGGGGAGCCTTGGTCTCTCCCGCAGATCATTGCTGACCCAGCGAACATGGTGAGTCTGGACCGGGCGGTCAACCCGTCTTTGGGTGGGGGCTGTTGAGAGGCGTGGCCGTTGGGGCCTGATCCCATACAACTTGTTCAGGAGTCAGATGCTGCGCTTCAGGGTGCGCCAGCCGATGACGACGCCGGTAATGGAAATGACGAGGCCGGCAAGGGAGAGGATCCAGATGAGGATGTCGCGGGCGGGTCGATGGCGCAGGAGTACGGGCAGATCGAAGTCGTGCAGGAAATCGAACAGCCAGCGATTGACGCGTGCGGAACGGTCGCTCAGGCCGGCGATGGCGGCGGTCGCTGGATCTAGATAGATACAGGTCTGGTTGGGATCGTCGAACTTGACCTCGATGACCGGCAGGGGCCGGACGTCATGATGGGAATACCAGTAGAGCGTTTCCTCGCCGAGGCGCTGGGCTGACGCGATCCTTTCAGCCGGATACATCCGCTTGGCGGCGGCTATCAATGTGTCGTCGGCAAGTGAGACAGGTTGGCCGGCCGTCGGATCGAGACGTTTCGTTGCTCGTGGGCTGCTGGCAAGGATCAAGGGCCTGCCGCCGACCCAGGCGAAAGAGACATCGGATGCCCCCTGCGCAGCCGCGAGCGCTTCTTCAGTGACGCCAAGCCGACGGCCGGTCGTCCAGCCGGCGTATGCCGTCAGCTGCTGGTCGGTCAACTGCGTACGGGCGAACCACTTGAACGGGTTCACCGACAGCCAGCCGCTGAAGATCCAGGTGCAGACGAAGACGCCGCCGATCAGGCCGGCGAGATGGTGCCATTTCATCCAGCCGCGATAGGGCGTGATGCTGCGGCCCGCCTTGACGCGGAGCCGCAGGATGCCGACGACGACACCGGAGATGGCGCCGATGACGAGCGGGCCGGAGAGCCACATCACGGCCTGGCGCCACAGGTCCTGGTCGCGGCGGATGGGTGCGAAGTAGATCCAGTGCGGGACGGCGCCGACCCAGTTCCAGCCGCGCTCGCTGCGTGTGGCGTTCTGCACGATCTCGCCGGTCTGCGAGGAGACGTAGACGCTCGTGCCGGCGGCGTCGTTGAGCGCGAAGCGATAGAGGTGGCGATGCGGGTCGAAACGCTTCGTCGGCGTCCATTGGTCGTAGTCGACGACCTCCGGAGGCGACGGGTGTGCGTCGGGGAACACGAAGGCGATGTGTTTTGCGGCCTGATCGGCCGTGACGCGACCAAGGGGATCGCCAGTCACTGCGGAGATGGTGGTGCGCGCCTTGCCGGTCACGACGCGATAGACGGGTTGGCCCGCGAACATTTCCAGTCGGAACGAGGCGGGCATTTCAGAGACGTCCGCACGCGCGAGTGCGGCATCGGGCAGTACCTTGACGGCACCTGTATCGATCGCTGGCAGGGTTGAGACGCGTTCCGCATCGCCGAACGAGGGGAACGGCACGTAGAGCATCACCAGGCCCGACAAGAACCACATCACGCACAGGAGGCACGTCACGACGCCGAGCCAGCGATGGAACCAGTAGAGCCATCGCTTGGTCGTCCGCCACGTCCGCCGGGCAACGATGGTGCGTTGCGCCGGCGACGGAGTGAACGCGGGACGTGCCTCAATGCGCGTCATGTCAGAACTTGATGCGGTACGTCAGATCGGCGGAACGCGGGCGGCCGAGGACCCAATTCGGACCGTAGGCCGTCACGGCATAGACCTCGTCGAAGACATTGTAGCCGCGCAGGCTGAGCTTGGAGTTGTCGGTTACGTTGTAGTCGAGGCCGGCGTTGACGACTGCGTAGTCCGGCAGCTCCTTTTCGTTGGCGGTGTCGGAGAAGCGTTCGCCGACATACTGGACGCCGGCGCGCGCTTCCC
Organism: Hyphomicrobiaceae bacterium; assembly: GCA_965279065.1. GTDB lineage: Bacteria > Pseudomonadota > Alphaproteobacteria > Rhizobiales > Hyphomicrobiaceae > JAKAXS01. The sequence continues at coordinate 2,023,117 of OZ257134.1, read as the reverse complement.
AGCGTGGCGCGAACTTATACATCAGCCAGAGATTGGCCACCGTCTCCGGAACGTCGAAGGGGCGATTGCCTTTGCGCGACACGGGGTCGGGGACGCCGTCGACCTCCTCGAAGAAGGTGTCGTACTGCGCCTGCAGCACCGCAATGTTGCCTTCGGCGCGCAGGGTGTCCGTCAACTGCATCGCCAGTGAGAACTCGACGCCGCGGGACGACTGCTGCCCAATCTGCAACGCCGATGTGACGTCGTTAGGATTGGTGACCAGCAGATTGTCTTTGACGATGTCGTAGGCGGCGAGAGTCCATTCGCCGCGGCCTTGCCAGAACGACTGCTTGACGCCGACCTCGACCTGGCGGCCCGTCGTCAAATCTTTGACGGCCTGCGTGTTGCTGAGCGTAAGCAAGTTGCTTAGCGGATCGATGCCGGTCGAGTATTGCCCATAAAGTGCGAGGCCCGGGACGACGGTGTAGACGGCGCCCGCGCGCCAGGTCACCGCAGAGAAGTCCTCGTCGTAGGGGAAGCGGCCCGGGCGAAGGGCGATGCGTTCCACTTCCGGACGCTCCAGTCGGACGCCACCGATGACGGACAACTGGTCGGTCAGTTCAATTCGGGACTCACTGAATAGCGAATACTGCTGCAGTCGGGCGCGGAAGGACGGAATGGCGGGATCGTTGTGGAAGACGCCAGGCTCGGAGCCGTCGGGATCGACGTAGTCTATGGCATCGGCGAAAAAGTTGTCGTGATAGGTGAGGTTGACGCGGTTGATATCGAAGCCGACGAGGCTCTGCGCCTTCAGCCCGAAGATGCTGTGGCGGAGCGTCGCGTCGAAGCGATCGCCGATCTGTTCTTGGTCGTGTTCGATTTCAAGGAAGGATGCGCGGCCGATCTTGCCGGGGAAATCCGGACTGCCGTTGCCGTCGAAGTCGGCGTTGTAATAGTACTCTTCCGCGTCTTTCCAGTGCCGCTTGCTTGTCAGGCGGTAGGCCGTGTTGCGCAAGGTCAGCGCGTCGTTCACGGCCCATTCCGCCTTAAACTGGGTCCAATTGTCTCGGTACTTGATCACGGCGTCGTCGACGTTGAAGTTCTTGAAGCGCCAGCTGCGATCAAGCTTGCCGTCGATCAGAGGCGTGCCCCAGTAGCGCATGGGTTCCTGGTAACCGTAGTCATTGGACAGGGTGAAGGTGAGGCCCGGCGTCGCCTTGTAGCGGAGCGCGCCCGAGATCGCCGCGTTCTTGAACTCACCGTTGTCAACCCAGCCGTTCCCCTGTTCTCCCGTAACATCGAAGCGGTACGAAAGCTTGTCGCTGATCGGACCGCCGCTGCCGAGTGACAGGCGCCGCGTCCAGTCGGTGCCGATGGAAGCCTCGGCCTCATTGAAGAACGTATCTGTGGGCTTTTTCGGCACGACGTTGATGATGCCACCGATAGCGCCGTCGCCGTAGAGCACGGATGCCGGCCCACGCAACACCTCGATACGGTCCGCGGACCACGTGTTGAAGGGGAAGGTGACGGTGCCGGCTGCGACGTAGAGCTTGGTGCCGTCATAGAATTGCGAGATCGATCCGGTGCCGGCGAAGCCGCGCGTCGAGACTGACGTGTTGCCGTCTCCGCTCGAGCCGGTGAAGCTGAAGCCGGCCGCGTTCTGCGTCACTGCTTCAGCAACCGTTCCCTGACCACGCTCGCGGGCGGTATCACCTGATATCACCTCGACGCTGGCGGGGGTCTGCAGGGGCGTGAGGTTGAGGCGGCTGCCGCCGGTGTTGGGATTGTCGAGGTTGAGGCCGGGCTTCGTGGCCTTGCCGGTGCCGCTCGGAGGCTCGACGTCTTGTGCTGCAGCTTCCGGTGCCGGCGCGGGGGTCGGCTGGCCCGTCGCCTTCGCGATAGGCTTGGCCTTGGTGGTCGACTTGGCCTGCGCGGCCTTCTTTTTCGCCTTCTGTCCCTCGACCGTGATCGGGTCGAGTTCGGCTGCCGGCTTGGCGGCCTGTTGGGCAGTAGCCGCACCAACGGCGAAGGGAGACGCGGTCAGGATGAGTGAGAACGTGAGACGCAGTCCGGCCGCTGCGCGGCGCGAAGACATGACGGATGACATAGGAGACCTCGGTCAACATGCTGTGGCACGTCACCGCGAACGAAGTCTCCCCAGTCATCCGGACGGACAGCTGGTTCGGCTACGGCCAGGGCACCCCGCCTGGAACGTGCTCGCGTGTGACCACGGCTGACGGCAGGTCTCCTGGCTCACGGTGTGTCGACTGTCGCCGCCTTCCCGGAGCCGAGACTCCAGTGGCATTATGGCAATGTCACACCGCTTACAGTTGCGGGGGCAGCCACGGCATTGGGTCTCCCCGCACCGCGTTCCCTTTTGATCCACACATGTGGAACCGTCGCCGCAATAAAAGGAACGGAATGGCAGACGAGTCAACGGCCGCAGACGACTCGGGGTGGCCGGGAGTGGCCTTGCGGCCACGGCGCACGAGCCGTCAGTCTGCTTTGCGGATCGTCACCTTGATCGTAGGCGCGGAGACGCCACTGACCTGCAGGGTGACTGGGCCGTCCTTGATATCGAAGCGCACGCTCTTGCGCAGGGCTTCGCAATCCGACTTGCCGGAGTGGGCAATGGCTTTCAAAGCAGCGCCATTCTGCACGACATCGATCCAGCCTTTTGCAGACAGCGATACCTGGTAGAGGCCGGGCGTCGGTACGCCGGCGAGCGCGATGACGGCGCCGAAAGTAGGCTCGCCGGATTTTGCTTTGCCTTCGGGAGGCAGGGCGTAGGTCACCTCCGCCACCGGCTTCAGCGTGACGGCCATAGCCTTGGCGGGTAATGCTGCGAGCTTGACATCGGAGGCGACGGCTTCGGTGTCGGCGCTCTGCATCCACTGCAGCTCGGTCGCGACGGGAAAGTCGAAGCTGTCGCAGCCGCCGGGGCTGGCCGCGCGGAGCGGCGGCGAGGCAAGACACGTCATGGCGAGAGCGACGAGCAGTGCGAAACGCGTCATGTCAGTCCACCGCGACCATGACATCCGATGACTTGATCACCGCGGCCGCCGACATGCCGGCCTTCAAGCCCAGTTCGTCAACGGACTCGTTGGTGATCGATGCCGTGACGATGGTGCCGGCGACATCGATGCGAACATGTGCCGTCGTCGTGCCCTTCTTGACCTCGACGATCTTGCCCTTGAGGACGTTTCTCGCGCTCAGCTTCATGTGGCTGCTCCTTGGTCAGAATTTCGCCCGCACGTTAGCAAAGTACTGCCGGCCCGGCTCGGGAAAACCTTGGGCAAGCTGGTAGTTGTCGTCGAGCAGGTTGGTGCCGCCGACGGCCGCGGAAAAGTTGTCGCTCAGCCGATACTCCGCCTGCAAGTTCAAGAGCGTGAAACTGCCTAGCTTTTCATAATTCGGATACCCTGCGGAAGCGAGAGGAGGAGAAAGCAGAGTGCTGCGGTTGCTGGTGATCAATGAGTCGAAGTCACTGGCGAGTTCGACGCTCGGGGTGATCGTCAGGCGATTGGTTGCGCTCCATGCCAGATACAGGAAGGCTTTGTGCTGCGGTGAGCCTTCCACTCTTGCGAAGGGCTGGTTCACGAAATCGAGTTTGCGCTCGAGGTAAGTGTAATTGCCGCCAACGCGCAGCGTGGGAAAGATGTCCCAGTCTGCCGAAAGCTCGATGCCGTAGTTATTGCCGGTCAGATTCTGGTTCTGGCTCAAAACGGTTGCTGATCCGCTATTGCGGAACGACACCGACTGAATGGTGTCTTCGAGGTCGCTGTAGAAGACGTTGATGCCACCGCGCAACGTGTGGGACAGTCTATCGGTTATACCAACTTCGTAGTTCTGGGCGCGCTCCGGATCGAGATCGGGATTGGGAACCGCCGTTCCAAACCGGGTGCTGAAGCGCTCGAAGACCGTGGCGAAGCGCATGCGGTCGGAATACGAGGCGTGCACCTTGCCGCTGTCGCTGTAGCTATAGATCAAGGCTGCCTGATAGTTTCGCGCGTCGGCATCGGGTGTCGGCCGCTGGATAATGCGGCCATTCGACGGATTTGGATTCGCGCCCGCCTGCCAGTCTTCCGCTACGTCTACCAGCAACCAGTCGTAGCTCGCTCCAGTTACGAGATCGAGATGCTTCGTGATGTGAAACGTGTTTTCGATAGCGACCGACCAGGTGTCTTCTTGGTTGGTCTGTATTGGTTCACGGTAAGCCAGCCGGGGATCGGCATTGTCTGGTCGATTGAAATTGAATTCCGTGTGGATGTCGCGACGGTAGTGCGCGGCCACCTTCAACGTGTTCATCGGAATGAGATTGGTGCCGAACTCGAGCGATCCGCCTAGGCTTCGTCGTCGTAGGTGCTGTCGAAGGCGAATCCCAGTGTTTGCTGGGTGTAAGTCGCATCGTCAAACGACCGAAGCTTGTTGTAGAAGGTGTTGTAGTAGGCGTTGGTCTTGGCATATGACTCGGTGCCTAGTTGCGTTTTGGACAGGAACGACAGGCTGTCGATGTCCCAACTCGGCCAGGTCCAGTTGCGCTGGGTCGGGACACGCTGGCCACCGGCGTCGACATGTAGCGGTGCGCTCTTTTCACCCTGTTGCTTTGTGTAGTTGACGACGTATTCGTCAGTGGCGTTAGGCGTAAAACCGATTTTTGCGTTGATGCGCCAATCTTCGAATTCAGAATGATCGCGTGCGCCACCGTCTTCATTTGCCGGATTTCGCACGACGAAGTCGTCCGACAGGTTGAAGTGATCCTGGTCAATGATGTTACCGCTGATCTGGGCGTAGAGCAGGTCCTGACGCGTTCCGGCGAATGCGTAGCTGTTCCAAGAGTTCAGATCGTCGACATCGCCGTTAAAGACCGCCCCTGAGCGCCCCTCAAGTTCTATGGCCTTCGTCGGCTTGCGCGAGACCATGTTGATAGCACCGCCGATGCCTCCGGGTCCGTTGAGTACCGAGACGTAGCCCTTCTGAACTTGAATTTCCGCTAGATCCGGCGTGAGGAAGCGATTGAGATCGAGACGGTTGTCGGCCGGCAGGTAAATGCGCACGCCGTCGATGGAAAGAGGTACGCGGAAACGATCAAAGCCGCGAACGAACAGACTGCGTTCGTTGCGGCTGCCGCCACTGCTGTTTACCGACACACCTGGAAGAATAGCGAGTGCCTGATCCAGTGACTGCTTGTTATAGGTCCACATCGCTTCGTTGGTGATGGTCGCGCCGCCGATTAGATCGAGCTGGCCGAGGGTGAAGATGCCAACGGATTGCCCGGGTGCGAATGCGGTTGCTTCATCGCCCTGCCCGCCGGTTTCCGTTGTTTCCGGCGCTGGTGCGGACGCTTGTGCAGGCGCTGTCTTCGGCTTCGATCGGATGCCCCTGCGTTCTCGTGGCGCCGACACCACGACTGGTGGTAGTGGGGTCGCCTCGTCGGCGGTGACGTCGCCGCCGGCGGTCTGGGCTGCTTCCTGGGTCCAAGCCGGTGAACCGGCCATAGCAAAGCACGCGGCTGCAGACAGCCGTACCAACGCACGTCCGAACATTAGATCCCCCGATACACAGCGGCGTCTTCCATGCCGCGTCAGACGATATGTTCATACAGACATATCGACTCGCAAGCGGAATTTGCACCGTTGACTGATCGGGAAAATCAATCGTCGCTCAGTGTTGCCGATTGGCCTTCGTCGACTGTGATTGGACGTTGCTACAAGTTGACGTTCTGGATCACCCAGCTGGTGCCTGCGGCGATCAAGCCGGCAATTAGGATGAAGGGCAGGATGCTGACCAGAACGCTCAACAGGCCGATGAAGGCCTTGAGGATGGACTCGGCTGCCTTCCAGAGCGAGATGATGCCCTTATAAAGCACATAGGCGATGGCGATGACGGCGACGACGAGGAGGACGATCTTCCAGATCGGCAAGCTCTGCCAGTCGGAGCGGAAGATCGCGAGCATCTGCCCGAACGACCAGCCCCATATGAGTTCGAAGAACCGGAAGATGGCTTCGATGCCCATCTTCAGGAACGCCACGATCTGATCGATGATCTGGTTCATGCCCCGTCTCCTCCCGAGCCCCACGCGCGCACCCTAGCTGGCTCTGCTAACGGGCGTAAGACGCGGACAGCCAAGTTGTTCCTGGGCCACAGCGCTTTGCGCGCTGCAGTGATGCGCCGCCGCCACGACGTCCTGAAATTCTTGCGCCGCCTCCCCGTGCCTGTGGCGTTCACGTCAAGGCGTGGAATACTCAGATGGATCAATTCGATATGCGGGATATCGGATCGTCGTATGGCGGAGGGGGCTCGGGATGCTCTTCGGTTCTGACACGTTTACGAACGTCCATGTCGCGTTGAGCCTCATCGGCATCGCGTCGGGCGTGTTGGTGTTGTTCGGCCTGCTGGCGAACAAGCGACTCGATTTCATGACCGCGATCTTCCTGGCGACGACGGTGGCGACGAGCGTTACCGGGTTCGGGTTTCCCTTCGGTCAGCTGCTGCCGTCGCACATCGTCGGCATCATTTCGCTGGTGGTTCTGGCGGTGACACTCTATGCGCGCTACGGGGCGCAGATGTCGGGGAACTGGCGGTGGATCTACGTGACGACGGCGACGCTCGCGCTTTATCTCAACGTGTTCGTGCTGGTGGTGCAGCTATTCCTGAAAGTGCAACCGCTGCACGACCTGGCACCGACGCAGGGTGAGCCGCCCTTCGCGATCGCACAGGGCATTACACTTGTGACCTTCCTGTTGCTCGGGTATCTCGCGGTTCGGCGCTTCCGGGACGTCTGAGACCAAGGTCCGGTCCAGCGGGACAATCCTGGAGTTGAAGAACGTCGCCAAGCTGGCGATGATGCTGCGCCCGTTCCGTCAAGGCGCGCATGGTGCCTGGAACGAGGCGCGGACCAAGCGCTGCGTGGAGTTCGACATCGAGGCGCGGACGCCGCGGCCGATCAATACGGACGTCGAACTGGTGACGCAGACACCGGCCCATTTCAAGGTGCATCGGGAAGCGGGGACCGTTTACGTGGCGTGAGAGCCGTCAAACTCGCTAGATCCCTAGTCTCGGACCGCTAGGGCTGCGGCTGCTGACCGTCGCTCTTCGCAAAAATCTTTCATTCCAGGCCAGAAATCGCCACACAGGCCAGCAGACTGCGCAGCACCCGGACGGGCTTGAAAATCACAATCGGCTGTCGATCCGGGGGCCTGTCGTACGTCTTTCAACTGTGCACACAAGGAAACCCATCATGCAGTACGCCATTCTTTGCTATCACGCCGAAAGCGTGGTCGGCGCCTGGAGCCAGGAACAAGACGACGCGGTCATGGCCAAGCTGTCGATCGTGCAGGACAAGCTGGTCAAGGCAGGCAAGCTCGGGCCGGTTGCGCGGCTGATGCCGACGACGACCGCCACCACTCTGCGCAAGGATCGGACGCCGGCGCTGGTCGTCGATGGGCCCTTCGCAGAGACAAAGGAACAGCTGCTGGGCTTCTACATCGTCGACTGCGCCTCGCTGGACGAGGTGCTGGCGATTGCGCGCGAGCTGGGAGAGGCCAACCCCGGCGGGTGCTACGAGATCCGGCCGGTGGCCTACATCAATACCGCAACGACACCCATGCTGGCGGAGGCGAGGTGACGGATATCTGCTGGATCGATGGCGCCCTGACCGCCGCGCGACCGCAGGCACTCGCCGCGCTCGTCCGCTACTTCAGGGACCTCGACACAGCAGAGGAGGCGTTCCAGGAAGCGTGCCTGCGCGCCTTGAAGACCTGGCCCGACAAGGGGCCGCCGCGCGATGCGGCGGCGTGGCTGATCTTCGTTGGCCGCAACTCAGCGCTCGATCGCGTGCGCCGGCAGGCCCGGCTGACCGGGCTGCCGCCGGAGGAGCAGATTTCAGATCTTCGCGACGCCGAGGCGGACATGGCTGAGCGGCTCGACGACAGTCATTTTCGCGATGACATCCTGCGGTTGCTGTTCGTGTGCTGCGATCCGGTGCTGCCGGTCAATCAGCAGATCGTGCTGGCGCTGCGGATCGTGTCGGGACTGTCGGTCGCGGAGATCGCGAGGGCGTTCCTTGCCGGAGAGAGTGCGATCGAGCAACGCATCACGCGAGCAAAGCGGCGCATTGCCGATGCGCAGGTGCCGTTCGCGCCGCCGGGACCGCTGGAGCGGGCGGAACGCCTGTCGAGCGTGGCGACGATGATCTACCTCGTGTTCAACGAGGGCTATTCGGCCACGGGTGGCACCGCGCATATCCGAGTGGCGCTGTGCGAGGAGGCGATTCGGCTGGCACGGCTGTTGCTGACGTTGTTTCCCGGCGACCCAGAGATCATGGGGCTGATGGCGCTGCTGCTGCTGCAACATGCGCGCGCGCCGGCGCGGCTGGATGCGGATGGGGCCATTGTTCTGCTCGAAGAGCAGGACCGGTCGCTGTGGAACGGCAAGCTGATTGGTGAAGGTCTGGCGCTGGTCGATAAGGCGATGCGCGGCGGACGGTCCGGTTCCTATCAGGTGCAAGCTGCCATCGCCGCGGTCCACGCCAGGGCGCTGCGTGCGCAAGACACCGACTGGCAGCAGATCGAGTTTCTTTACGGCGTGCTGCAGGAGCTGCAACCGACCCCGGTGGTTGCGCTTAATCGAGCGGTGGCGGTGAGCAAGGTCTCGGGCCCGGCGCAGGCGCTTGAGATGCTCCACGACCTCGAGGAGCCGCTGAAGCACTACTTCTATTTCCATGGCGTGAAAGGCGCACTGCTGATGCAGCTGGGACGTACGGGAGAAGCGCGTACCGCGTTCGATCGGGCGATTGCGCGCGCCAATTCGGCGGCCGAAGCGGCGCACATCCGTTTGCAGATAGACAGGCTGGTCGAGGACAGCGGTGCGAGGGCGCGGTAGCCTCTTACTCGGCCGCGTGCAGCTGTGGGGTGGGGGCCGGAGTGCGAGGGGTCTGGCGCATGGCAACCAGCTGCGCTGCGCGATCGGCCTTGGTCAACGTCTTGGCGGCGCGTTTGCGCTTGGCGTAGGCGTTGATATGCCGGCTCATGCGATGCAACGGGATCAGCGTTTTGCTGCCGATGCCGTCGATCAGAACGAAGTGATTGCCGTTCTCGGCATCCCACGCGTAGACGAGATTGGCGCCGTGGACGTCGGCCAGTATGACCGGGGCCGCGATCAAACCGTTCAGGCAGGCCTCGAGATCGGCGCGGACCTTGGCATCGAACGAACCGCTTTCTATCAGTTGCGGCAAAGTCGGCGCGAGATTGCCATGTCGGTCCTTGGCGGCCTCGACGACTAGGCCGAATCCGAGATCGGTATCGGCAAAGCCGACAATTTTCTGCAAACAGGCGGGATGGCTGGCGCCGCTGGCGCGCAAGGCGATCTCCTCGCGGATTTCGCGCAGATAGCTGATGAAGTGGCGGTAACGGCGCGTCGTCTTGTACCAGGGGCGGCCGTTGCCATAGCGCTTCTCGATTGCATCGTGGCGGATGACCTTGATCAAGAGATCAGTGTCTTGCGGGTGCACGTAAACGTCCCGCGCCGATCCCGACGCCAGGGGTTTGAGATGAGCCAACTGTATCTGGTGCGTCACGTGCTGTTCACACATCCGTTGCATGACGATAGCGTGTCATCATGACCTCGGTTCACGCAGGCGTCAAATCTTGAAGTTTTCTCAGGGTTACCCGACAGCTAGCGGACTTCATAACAGTTGGTCACGACTCGATTCGAGCGCGTGACGTCATAAAGCACGGAGCACTGGACCAGGTGTGTCCTGTCCTTGTGCTTGAACAGGATCAGGGCGCGCCCCTCGAAATTGCTGGCATAGCCGGCAATCTCCCAGCCGTTCTTGAGGAGGCCCTCGACCGATACGGGATCGTCGGCGCGGGTGATGGGCGGCACCGCGAACAAGACACCGACAGCCGCGACGGCGGCGGCGGTGCGGCGGATCACGTGAGGCATGGCGCGTCTCCGGCGCGGTTGCCCGCGCTTCTGCATGCCACTACGTGGCGCGCGAAGTGGCTCCGTTCAAGGCCAGCGCTTGAGACTGCCTTCCGGGAACGACCATTCCGGCGTGGCGAGGGGCCACGTGACGGCGGCGGGATACCAGGGCGAGCCGTCGCTCCCCGCGGGGTTCTTCAGCACGTGGATCTCCTGCGCCGGCATATAACTTTGCAGCAGCAGAAAGCGCTTCTCGCCAGTGGTCTTGTTTTGCGCCATGTCGGCGACGAGCACGGCGTGACCGGGGAAGCCGCCCTTGATGAAGACGTCACCGATGGCGATCTCGCCGGTTGCCATCTTCTTCAACTCGCGGTCAAGCGAGTAGGTGCCGGCGTAGGAGAAGACCTGGTCCATGTAACGGCGAAACGAAGGGTAGGTGCCGTCCGCCTTGGCCGAGCTGCGCCAAGACTTGCCGGACGACGATGGCCGTTCGCCCCTGGCCCAGCGGGAGAATGGCACGCGCCCACCATCGGTGTAGTTGAAAGCGATGTCGGCTAAGCGGCCCGAGGCGAACAGCCATTCGGCACGCAACCGCATGATGGCGTCGGCACATTGCTGCAGATCGCGCTTGCCAACGTCGATGTCGACGACGGCGACGTGGACGTCCTGGCGCCACTTCGGCGCACCGGTATAGGTGAGAACCGGCGAGCCCGGCTGCTTCAGGTGGAGGCCGCGGAGCCATTCGCCCCAACTGCCAGGGTCGGCTGGAACGCGTTCGAAGCCCGGTGGCGGGGCGATGCGTTGGGCGAGGGTGTCCGCGGCGGCCACCTGCGACGGCCAAGCATACGTCGGTGCGGCGATGGATGCGGAAGCCGAAATTGCCAGGATGGCAGCGGTGGTGGCGGAGAGGCAGAGACTGCGCAAAGGCATGGACGAGGGCTCCAGGAGATGGCTGGAGGTCGATTAGGGAACGATGCGGGCAGACTGATGTCGGACCCCGTGCATCTGCTGAAACGCAAAGAGCCCGGACGTTACGCACTACGCGTGTCCGGGCTCCGGTGCTGGTTTGCGGCAACCGTTCAATGCGTCGCCAAGATCGCCAATGGCTGATGGAGGATATTCCTCACGTTGCCGTGCGTCTTGCGGATCGCGTGGTGCCTTACCCAATCACATAAGGTTTTCGCAGATCTTCCAGTTCATTCCGGCCGTCCAACTGCAGAACATCACCATCACGGCAATGCCTCGGAGGAAAGCTCCTTCATCGAGTGCGTCAAGAAGAAACGACCCAGATGAGCCTTAGATCTACGTCAAGAGATCTGATTGTCTGATCTGCCGCGGTTGCTTGCCACTCCGCATTTGGACTGGTGCTCACTGCGGCGATGTCTTACCCGGCGGCCACATTTTCTTAGACCTCCTTCTCGTAAGGATGCGTGAAGTCTGCGCCCGCAATTCCGGTCTGTCAATTCACAACAGGGGTCGGTTTCGTCACATCGTGATCGTGCTCAGGCACGGGGAATATCTGATAGGTGACAGTCCGACGATGATCGTCCTTCGAAAGGTTCGTCCCTTGGATGACAACAATGCTCCGGCCACCGAGCGGCCTGCGTCCGGGTGCGATCGACGCGACCTGACCGGGCCGTTCGACATCATCGGCGATGTCCACGGCTGCGCGGATGAACTGGAAGGGCTGTTGACGCTTCTGGGCTACGCTGTCGCGTTTGATGGGGTCGGCGTTGCGCGTCGGGCGACTACAATGGCACCGGGGCTCCGCCGCGCCATCTTTGTCGGGGATCTTGTCGATCGAGGTCCACGCTCTCCTGACGTGCTGCGGATCGTCATGGCGATGGTCGCCGCCGGTCAGGCGCTTTGCGTGCCCGGCAATCACGATGTGAAGTTTTTGCGCTGGCTCAACGGCCGGAAGGTGAAACTGTCGCATGGGTTGGACCGCACAGTCGCGCAGTTCGAACACGAAGGGTCCGAGTTCAAAGACCAGGTTCGGACCTTCATTGAGGGTTTGGCATCTCACGCGTGGCTGGACCATGGCCGCCTCGCGGTGGCGCACGCGGGCATCAAAGGAGAGATGCTTGGGAAATCCTCGGGCGCAGTACGGGAATTCTGTCTCTACGGAGAAACATCGGGCGAACACGACGAATTCGGATTGCCGGTGCGCTACCATTGGGCTGCCGAGTACGGCGGTGCGGCGGCAGTCGTCTACGGTCACACCCCTGTGCCGCAGGCGGAGTGGGTGAACAATACATTGTGCGTCGATACGGGATGCGTCTTTGGCGGCAAGCTGACTGCGTTACGCTGGCCGGAGCGCGAGGTCGTCTCGGTTCCGGCCCGACAGGTCTACTCACCGGCCACGCGACCACTAGGGCATCCGCCTTTGCGACCCGGCGTGGTTCCTGTCGAACGCTAGTCCGGGTATGGTAGGCATGCGGACATCGGCGGTCCCGGGCGCGAGATGAAGCGCGCCCGAATGGGAGATTTCATGAAAGCGATCAAGGTCACGAAACCGGGTGGGCTCGACAGGCTCAGCGTTGTCGAGCTCAGCGAGCCGGAGGGTCCCGGCGCGGGCGAGATCCGCGTGCGCCTGCATGCCAGTTCGCTCAACTATCACGACTACGCCGTGGCGGTCGGGGCGATCCCAGCGGATGACGGGCGCATTCCAATGTCGGACGGTGCTGGCGTCGTGGAAGCCGTGGGACAGGGCGTTTCGGAGTTCAGCCCCGGCGACAGCGTCGTCTCGTGCTTCTTTCCCTATTGGCAAGACGGAGTGCCGCCGCACGGAAACTTCTCGCATGTACCGGGTGACGGACTGGACGGGTATGCCCGCGAGGCGGTGGTGCGCCCGGCGAGCTGGTTCACACGAGCGCCGCGGGGCTGGAGCCATACGGAAGCGTCGACGCTGCCGTGCGCAGCGCTGACGGCGTGGCGTGCGCTGGTGGTGGAGGGTGGCCTGAAGGCCGGCGACAGCGTGCTGATCCTCGGCACCGGGGGCGTCGCCATATTCGCGCTGCAGATGGCCAAGGCGATGGGTGCGACCGCAATCGTCACGTCGTCATCCGATGCCAAGCTCGAACGGGCGCGCAGCATGGGCGCCGATTTCACCGTCAACTACAAGACCGACGCGAGCTGGGGCGAGACGGTGCGCAAGTGGACCGGCAAGCGCGGTGTCGATCACGTGCTGGAGATCGGCGGGCCGGGCACGCTGCCGCAGTCGATCACGGCGGCCCGCGTCGGTGGGCACATCGCGATGATCGGCATTCTCACTGGCATTGCCGGAGAGGTGCCGACGCTGGCGATGATGGCGAAGCAGATCAAACTGCAGGGGCTGATCGTCGGTAGCCGGCGGCAGCAGCAGGACATGGTGCGCGGCCTGGAAGCGATGGGTATCCGGCCGGTCATCGACAAGACGTTCCCGCTCGTGGGTCTTGCCGATGCCTTCCGCCACGAGGAGCAGGCGCAGCATTTCGGCAAGATCTGCGTGGAGATGTAGTCGGCGTCGTTCACCGGCTGAGAGTTTGCTTCGCCGATGGTCGATGTTCTCTCCGGCCTGGGACGACGAGAGGCCTTGATCGGCACATCGGATTCGTGGCTCTATCGGCGGCAAAGTGCCGGCGCGGGATGCCGGCTCGATCGGGATTAAACCATGGCAGCGCGCATCTACAAGCCGGCCAAGACGGCCATGCAGTCGGGCTATGCCCGCATGAAGGAATGGGTGCTGGAGTTCGAGCCGGCGGTGGCGCGCGACATCGATCCGCTGATGGGCTGGACCAGTTCGGCGGACATGACAGCCCAGGTGAAGCTGGAGTTCGACACACGCGAGGAGGCGATCGCCTACGCGGAACGAAATGGCATTGCCTATGCCATACACGAGCCCAAGGCGCGCAAGCCCATCCGCAAATCGTATGCCGACAACTTCAAGTTCGGGCGTCTGCGCCCCTGGACGCACTAGTCCGACCGGCACACCGCTTAACCGCGACGGCCAAGAGTTGGCCGCCGGGGGCCGCCCGCGTGCCCATTGTGCCCAAAGCATTGTATGACGTGGGGGAAAGGCAGCGGCGCGCTAAGCCGGCTGCATGCGGGATAGGCTGCGGGCATGGCAGAACGGATCGTATTTGTTACCGGATCTTTGGCGGAGCCGCGCGTCAAGCGGGTCGCCGAGGATGTAGCCGGCGAGGCCATCGAGCCGGTCGTCGCCAACGTTGGCGTTAAGGTGGCGGCCCTGATGACGACGGACATCGTCGAGCGCAGGCTTAAGCTGCCGGAGCACGCCGACCGCGTCATCATGCCGGGACGGTTTCGCGGCGACCTGGAACGGCTGTCGGATCATTTCGGAACGCGGTTCGAGCGCGGGCCGGACGAGATCGCCGACCTGCCCGAGTATCTAGGGCAGGGCGGGAAGAAAGCCGTCGATCTGTCGCAATACAACATGACGATCTTCGCCGAGATCGTGGACGCGACGGCACTCGGTGTCGATGCGATCGTGGAGCGCGCCCGCAAGCTGCGCGCCGACGGGGCCGACGTGATCGATCTTGGATGTCTGCCCGACAGCCCTTTTCCGCATCTGGAGGACGCCATCCGCGCGCTGCAGGCGGATGGAGCGAAGGTTAGCGTCGACAGTTTCAATGCCGAAGAACTGTCGCGGGGGACGCGGGCTGGGGCGAACTATCTGCTGAGCCTGTCAGAGAAGACGATCGATATCGCCGACGAGGGGCCCGCCATTCCGGTCCTGGTCTCGGCGGGGGCGGCCGATGTAGCGTCGCTCGACCGGGCCATCGACATGATGATCGCCAAGGGCAAACCGTACTTCGCCGATCCCATTCTCGATCCCATCCACTATGGCTTCGCGGCATCGATCGTACGCTATGTCGACTTGCGACAGCGCCGTCCGGAGGTGCCGATCCTGATGGGCATCGGCAATCTCACGGAGCTGACGGACGCCGACACGACAGGGATCAATGCCGTGCTGATGGGGCTCTGCTCGGAGCTCGACATCACGGCGGTGCTGGCGGTGCAGGTCAGCCCGCACTGCCGGACGGCGGTGAAAGAGTTCGATCGCGCGCGGCGCGAATACTTCGCGGCCAAGCAGGCAAATGCCCTGCCACAAGGGTTCGGGCAAGGGTTGATGGCGCTGCGCGATCGCAAGGGGTTCTCCTCGACGCCGGAGGAAATTTCGGCGCTGGCTTCGCAGATCCGGGACCAGAACTACCGGATCGAAGTCGCCGACGACGGCATTCACATCTACAACCGCAACGGCCATCACGTATCAGACGACCCATTCGAACTCTATAAGCACATCGACACGCGCGCCGACGCTGGCCATGCGTTCTATCTCGGTGTGGAGACGGCGCGGGCGGAAATCGCTTTCCGGCTAGGCAAGCGGTACGCGCAGGACGAGCCGCTGGAGTTCGGTGTGGTGGCCGAAACGAAGGGCGCGGCCGACGAGGCCCATCTGTTGAAGTTCAAGGACGCGGGAAGCACGCTCAAGAAAGAGCCGTAGCGGCTACTGCGTGCCGGATTCTCCCGTGCCGACGCCCGTTGAACCGGTATCGGCGGCGGCGGGCGCGGTGGCCGTCGAAAGGCGGGCATCGGGGTCGGTCGTATAGGCGAGAGCGAAAATAAGACCGACCATCATTGCCATAGTGAGTAGGCCCGAGACGGTAGCGGCGATACCATGGCCGCCGGAAAACCACTCCCAACGCGAACGACCCAGCATGATGTTCTCCAATCAGGCAAAATAGGATGCTGATAGAATAACGAGCGGGCTTCCGCCGAGTTCCGGAAGTCGATTCGTGTTTAACCGGCGTCGGTTTCCGAGATGAGCTTGCGGTAGTACTTTAGGTAGGCGTCGACGATGACAGCCTTACTGAAGCCTTCGCGATAACGGCGATGTCCATTGGCCGCGAGATTCTCTCGCAACGGCTCGTCCTGCGTGAGGCGGACGATGGCACTGCGCAACGTTTCCACGTCGCCGACGTCGACGAGAAGACCGGTCTTGCCGTCGTCGATGAGGGACGCGGGGCCGGCTGCGCGGCTGGCGATGAGCGGTTTGGCATGGGCCCAGGCGTCCAGTACGGTGCTGCCCATCGGCTCCCAGCGGCTGGGTGCAAGCCAATAGTCGGCAGCGGCGGCGGGGACGCTGATGTCATTAACCCAGCCCGTAAAGACGACGCGATCTGCGATGCCGAGCTCGCGACTAAGGGCTTTGAGCGCGTCGTGCTCTGGGCCGCTGCCGGCGGCGATGATCCAGATGTCATCAGGCAGAGGCGCGATGGCGCGCAAGGTCAGGTCGACGCCCTTGACCTTGTGGAGTCGGCCGGCGAGCAGCATGGCAGTGGCGTTCGGTGGGATGGCGTATTGCGCGCGCATCTCGTCGCGGCGCTTGTCCCAGCCATCGGGCGGCGTGGCGGCGAAATTATCGATCCACGTCACGCGGTCGGCGGGCCAGCCGTGCTTCACGAAATAATCGCACAGGTCCTGGGTGATGCCGACGAGATGATCGACGTACCCCTTGTAGTACTTCATGTCGTAGTAGCCGCCCAGTCGCCCGACGCGGGCCCAGGGCCCCGGCGGCACATAAGACGTGGCGCGGTTCATCCAACTCTGAATGACATGCGGCCTGAATTCGGTGGCGTGAGATCGCATTCGCCGGACGCTGGCCTTGGTGATGGCATGATCGACCCAGCCACCGAACGGCGCCGTCTTATGAGGAATGCCCCGCTGGTTCAGCTGCTCGGACGCCCAGCTGCCTTCGCGCACGACCGGCAGCAAATCGATCTCGGGGTGGTCCGCCAGGGCGGCCATGAGGCGAATGAAGAAGGTTTCGGCGCCGCCGGCCTGCGCTGCGCCGAGCATGTGCATGATGCGGAGTTTCGACATTCGGGACGGAGAACCTGACTCTGGCATTGCCGGCTTGGCGGCACGAGGGGCTGGAAAACGTGGCGATCCCGGCAGGACTTGAACCTGCGACCCTCTGCTTAGAAGGCAGATGCTCTATCCGGCTGAGCTACGGGATCTTTTGTAGTGCGACGGCGTTCTGAGACGGGCAGCGGCGAATGCGAGGGATAGCTGCTTTGGCGGTTGAAGTGAAGGCCGGGCCACGACCCACAACGCAATTGTCTTAACCAATGTTTTGATTTGCCGTCCCCACTGCCGGATGCGCAGTGTCGATGGCACGTTGATTGCTTTGCGTGACCAAATGACGAAGACACCGCTCCGAAATTAGCACAGACCGAGGTCCGGCGATGAGCGAACTGAAAAGCAAACGGCGCGTGAATCCCAGCCAAAACAAGCTGGAAGCATTAAAGGCGCGACTGGAGTTGCGTCTTACTCCGGCGTTGAAGCCGACAAGCCGCAGGGCACAGAACGCGCCAGCGTGAGGACCGCAGCCGATTCGGCTTTGGCCGCTGCCGGCTACAGCATGATGACGTCGGTCTTTAGCCGGTAGGCGATCCAGATACCGAAATAGAGCACCGAAAGCGTCGAGGCGATCGGCAGTTGCCGATTCAAGCTGGCCTGCTCGCCACGCACCAGATGCAGTGCGGCGATAGCGGCGATCGTCAGCGTGACGGCAAACGCCACGGCGTAGACGGCGACTGCGAAGGGGAGAAAGGCGCCTAGGACGGCGATCAGCAGTATGTCGCCAGGGCTGATAGCCATCGTCCCGCGCCATTGCTGGTAAAACCAAGCCAGTGCCGCCACGGATAGTCCCAGGAGAGCCATGCGTGATAGCGCATACAAGAACTCCTCGGGAACGGACGGTGCGGCGTATGCCGACGCAGCGAAGCCGGTGACGAACAACAACGCCAGATCGGCTGCGGTGATGGCTCCGGTCGATTGCTCGCTGATGGCGATGTTGGAGACGGCTATGCCAAAGGCCACGGCCAGCAGCAGGTGCGGAACTGCCCCGGCAGCGGGCGCGATTAGGTAGGTGCCTAGCACTGCGACAACGCTGACGGCCACGAGCCCCAAACGCCAACCTTCGAACGACCCGAGTTGCAGCATGCTCTCGCTCTCCTGCACTATCCTGCAGAGCTAGTTCTATAGAGCGATGATGATTCTGAGATTAAGCGGGGTAGGCGGTCACAGGGGATAATGCCTGATAGGCGGCGCGGCCATTCGACGCATCTCAGTCAACATTGACCGAAGAAGGACGAAACGCATTTCCAGGTTTTTTCCGCGGCGCCCTTGATGTTGTCCCCGAGCGAGGGATCTTTCTGGACGGGTTCTTCGGGCTGCGAAGGCAGAGGTGGCGTTGCTACCGCAGCCTTGTCGTCTGGCACCGGTTTTGCGTCGGCGGCCTTGGGGGGCGCCGGCGGCGATGGCTTTGCCGACGGGACCGGGTCCGAGGTGTCGTCCTTAGAGGCGAGTGCCTCCTTGACTTCTTTCCAACCGATGGTGGTTGCAGTCGCCCCGGGACATGCAGACGGTTCTACAACCTGGCAGCTGGCGTGTTGGCCTTTGCGCTTCAGGACCTTCGTGCAAATCTTGTTCAATGCCTTTGCGCCGGCAAAGGCCTCGATTTCCTCCGCCTTCTTGACGGAGCACGCATAGGTCGTTGCCGGGCCGCTGCATGTCACGCAGACGTCGGCCATGGCGGGGCCGGCGGCGAGAATGACGTAGGCTGCAGAGTGTATTCTGATGGAAAGCATTGGGGTGTTTATCCCGCCCGAAGACGACGAGATATGGGCAATCCCGGTTGCAAGGGTAAGCTGAACGATTTTCAGCCGGACTGATGCGGATGGCCCACAGCACTTTCGGCTCTTTAAGCGATGGAAACGCGGTTCCGTCCGGTCTTCTTGGCCGTGTACAGGGCGCGGTCCGTCCGTGAGATGAGGCTCTCGGCGACCTCGCCATGTCGTAATTGCGCCACGCCAAAGGACGCCGTGACGATGCCGATGTCCTGAGACGTGCGGCGGATGGTCAGGGATTTGGCGCTCAACTTGATGCGTATGCGTTCGGCGATGCTGCTAGCTTCATGGCCGCTGCATTGCGGCAGAATGATCGCGAATTCCTCGCCACCAAAGCGGGCGACAGTGTCGCCATCGCGAACACTGCCCACCATGAGTTGAGTAAAAAACTTGAGGACCTCGTCGCCCACCGGATGTCCATACTGATCATTGATCAGTTTGAACTGGTCCAGGTCACCCATCACGATGGACAGAGGCGAGGCTGAAACCGTCGCCTCCTTGAGGGCCGAGGCCAGCGCGACATCGAAACAGCGGCGGTTGCCCACTAAGGTCAGGGCGTCCTGCAAGCCGACTTCTTGCGCTCGCTCCAGGCGAAGCCTGAGGCCCTCTATCTGCAGGCGGGAGGCATCCAATTGTTTGCCCATGTTGACGCTGTCCAGGCGCATGCGGTGGTTCTCGGCAACCAGCAGCCCAACAATCACGCGAACCTGTTCGGAGGTCGGCAATTCCGCGAGGCGGGTCTGCGCGTTAGCCAACGAAAGCGCATAACTTTCATCAGATCCGATCCGTGAGCGGATGATTCCGAGGACCTTTCCCAACTCGAGGTTCAAAGCCAGCCCTGTTTGCAACAGAACTTTGCTGTGGGTGTCATCGGTGGGCGTGGCATGTTGCGAAAAATTCAACAATCTTGGGCTGTAGTACATGGCTGCCGCAATCAAGAGCGCAGCGGCAACGACGAAGATCACGGGGATCAGCAGTTCAGCCCACGTCGTACCTGAGCCGGCGGTCGCCGCACGCGATGTTTGCCCGGTGAGATTGAGAAAGCTCAGTGCATAAGCGCACGCAAAGCCTGAGCCTAGGGCCATCACTAGGGCCCAGGCAGGGATTGGTCGCTTAAAAATATCAGTAAAGAATGGCTGCATTGCTGAAAACCGTATCCCACAGAGGATAACGGACCTGAGGTAAAGCAGATTCGCAAAATGCGGAAAGTAAAATGCGACAAGATCAGTAGGCGGATGAAATATTCTTTTCGTCCTGCGTGGCTCGGCGGTCATAAATTCTGGAAAATTTCCGCCATTTGACGCCTCCCGGTGTCGGGCCGCAAAGGCTTATTCGATCTATATATTTCGAAGTTTTTTACCATCGTCATGCAACATCACGAATAGCACTGAACAGTGTGCCACTGTTTGAACGCATTCATGACGATCCCGAGCGCCCATGTGGATTTCTGCACGTCAGGATATTCTTGTCGCCTGGAATGACCTCGTGCAGCGCGCCACGTCGGTCTGTCCGTCGATGCGCTACCAGCCGCACAGTTCGGATCACTTTGAGAGCGTCCTGCGTGCGACGCCCGCAGCGATGCTTGGGCACGCCGTCAATACAACCATCGCTGTCATCGCGTTCGCCGACGTTTACGGTGCGATCGAGTTGTCGGTCTGGGCTGTCGCCTCCTACGCCATTGCCGGCTACCTTCTGTTTCGGAGGATGCGCTCCCGCCCGGATCGCCGCTTGGCCTATTCGGAGGCAGATAGCCGCAAGCTCGAAGGGCGCGCCGTACTGTTTGGTGTCGTGCTGGCGATGCCCTGGGCCTACCTAGCGGTTCGCTTTCTCGGCGCGGTGCCACAACCTGCCGAGACGATCCTGATCAGCCTTGGAGTCGGCATGGCGGCCAGCGGGTCCGTCCTGTTGGCGCCGCTTGAGCGGTCGGCGGTCGCCTACATGAGCGCCATTCTGGTGCCGACGGCATTCAGCTGTTTTTTCGTGCTCGACTATTCTCAGTACGGTCTGCTCGGTTGGCTGGCCGTCAGCTATTGGCTCTTCCTGTTCGCGCTGATCGGGACCACCAATCAGCTGTTCCGCGGCAAGTCTATGGCGGTCGAGCAACTGACTGAGGCTCTCGAAGCGACGCACGCGGCACGCGCGCGGATCGAGCACATCGCGCTGCATGATTCCCTGACAGGCCTCGCCAACCGGCGGGCTTTCCTGCACAAGCTGAACGGCGCGATCACGCAAAGTTCAGTAACAGGATGCGTGTCGTGGGCGGTGTTGCTGCTCGATCTCGATCGCTTCAAGGTCGTCAACGACACGTTAGGCCACAAGTTCGGGGACCAGCTGTTGCAGCAGGTCGCCGACCGGCTGCGTGTTTGTGTCCGGCCGGGCGATCTCGTCGCGCGGCTCGGGGGTGATGAGTTCTCGATCGTCGCGGAGCACGTCCATCATATCGGCGATGCGGAAGCGATCGCCCTACGCATGCTGGAGGAGTTGGAGCGGCCGTTCAGCGTGCTCAATCATTCGGTGACGGTCGGGGTCAGCATCGGGATCGCCGCGCCGCTGTCGGCGGATACCGACAGCGAGCAGATCATGCGCTGCGCAGATCTGGCGATGTACGAAGCCAAGGCGTCGGGCCGCAGCGGCTTCAAGGTGTTTGAACTTGAAATGCAGGACCGGATGGTCGCGCGCAGCATCGTCGAGATGGGTCTGCGCGAAGCCATTCGAAATGGCGAACTGGAACTCTACTACCAGCCCATCTACGAACTGGCCAATCTCCGGCTTGCCAGATTCGAAGCGCTGATCCGCTGGCGGCACCCGTCCAAAGGTCTGCTCAGTCCTGCCGATTTTCTGCCAGTTGCCGAAGAACTCGGCCTGATCAACGAGATCGGGGCGTGGGTGGCGCAGGAGGCGTGCCGCCAGGCCGTATCGTGGCCCGCCGATATCATCGTTGCCATCAATCTGTCTCCGCTGCAGGTCAATCACACACACGTCGTCGAGATGGTGAAGCGTGCGCTCAACGACAGCCAGCTGCCGCCCAAGCGACTGGAAATCGAGATCACGGAAACGGCACTGCTGAGCGACTCGCACCAGACCAAACAGAAGCTGGAGCAGTTGAAGGAACTGGGCGTCAGTCTCAGCATGGACGATTTTGGGACGGGTTATTCGTCCCTCAGCTATCTGGCAACATTTCCGCTCGACGGCATCAAGATCGACAAGGCCTTCATCGCGCGCTTTGCGATGCGCAACGAGAACGCCGAAATCATGCGCGCGATGCTGGAACTGGCGAAGGCGCTCAAGCGGTCTACCACGGTGGAAGGGATCGAGAGTTTTGCGCAGCTCAGGGCGGCCCAGATGCTCGGCGCGACTTACGGCCAGGGCTACTACTTCAGCCGGCCCGTCCCCGCAGCTCAAACCCTTCAACTTATCGAGGCGCCGCGCCATTCCCTGCCGGCGGCAAGTTGAGGATCGTCTGATCGATTATTGCGCGTTGGACGCGAACGTTGTGCTCAATAATTACGCACAAATTTTCGCTGCCTAAAAATTAGAAGATCCGGCTTGCAATTTCCGGAGAACACGGCTGGAATGATGCGCATGCGAAGGGGACGTGCGTGAAACCATTCGACGAGATGCTGGCGCAAGCCAACGGTGTTCGGGCGCCTTACGAAACGCTGAAAAGATGGCTTGATACGCAGGATCCGGCAAAGCTGGCGCAGAAGGCGCGCGATGCGGAGGGTGTGTTCCGCAAGACGGGGATTACATTTGCGGTCTACGGAGACGAAGAGGCCGCGGAACGTCTCATTCCATTCGATATCATCCCACGCATCATCTCAGGCGACGAGTGGCGGCGGCTGTCGCAGGGGATCGAGCAGCGCGTCATCGCGCTCAACACGTTTCTCGACGATATTTATCACCGGCAGGAAATCGTCCGGGCCGGACGCATCCCGAAAGAGCTGATCGCCAACAACGAGGCGTTCCTGCCGGAGATGATCGGCGTCAAGCCGGCGGGCAACGTCTACACGCATGTCATCGGTGTCGACCTGGTGCGGACGGCCGAGAACCAGTTCTACGTGCTGGAAGACAACGCGCGAACGCCGTCAGGCGTCTCCTACATGCTGGAGAACCGCGAAACGATGATGCAGCTCTTTCCCGAGCTGTTCCATCGCGTGAAGGTGCTGCCGGTCGAAACGTATCCCAAGCTTCTGCGGCAGTCTTTGGCGGCGGTGGCGCCGGAGGGATGCAAGACGGCGCCGACGATCGCGGTGCTGACGCCGGGCATCTATAACTCCGCTTACTTTGAACATGCCTTCCTTGCCGACCAGATGGGGGTCGAACTGGTCGAGGGCAGCGACCTCAAGGTCATCAACGGCCGTGTCGCGATGCGGACGACGCAGGGCTATCAGTCGATCGACGTGCTGTACCGCCGGGTCGACGACGCCTGGCTCGATCCGCTGACCTTCAAGCCGGAATCGACGCTCGGCGTGGCCGGCATCATGGACGTCTACCGCGCCGGCAACATCACGATCGCCAACGCGCCCGGCACCGGCATTTCGGACGACAAGGCGATCTATTCCTACATGCCGGAAATCATCGAGTTCTATACGGGCCGCAAGGCGATCCTGGAGAACGTGCCGACGTGGCGGTGCTCGGAGAAGTCCAGCCTGAAATACGTTCTCGAGCATCTGGCCGAACTGGTGGTGAAGGAAGTTCATGGCTCCGGCGGCTACGGCATGCTGGTGGGGCCAGCGGCCTCCAAGAAGGAGCTTGAAGACTTCGCCGCCAAGCTGAAGTCCAAGCCGGACAACTACATCGCCCAGCCGACGCTGGCGCTGTCGACGACGCCGATCCTGACGGACGCGGGGCTGGCGCCACGTCATGTGGATCTGAGGCCCTTCGTGCTGGTTTCGGACCGTATTCGCATCACGCCCGGCGGCCTGACGCGCGTGGCGCTGAAGGAAGGCTCGCTCGTCGTCAACTCGAGCCAGGGCGGCGGCACCAAGGACACCTGGGTGCTCGACGACTACAGTTTCCAATCACAAAGCCAAAACCAACGGCAAAGTTATTAACTCGGGGAAGGCTCGCACGCGCGATGTTGCTGGGACGCACGGCCAACGGTCTCTTCTGGATGCATCGCTACATCGAACGC
The DNA here is from genome assembly GCA_965279065.1 of Hyphomicrobiaceae bacterium. Classification (GTDB taxonomy): domain Bacteria; phylum Pseudomonadota; class Alphaproteobacteria; order Rhizobiales; family Hyphomicrobiaceae; genus JAKAXS01. The sequence continues at coordinate 1,999,384 of OZ257134.1, read as the reverse complement.
GCGGAAAACATGGCGCGTATCGTCGACGCCGGCCTGCGCATGGCGCTGACGAAAACGTCGGATGCACCAGAGGAGTGGTCGTCGGTCGTGGTCAGCGCAGGCGCGGCCGGCGGCTTCAAGGCCAAGCACGGCGACGTCTACAACGCGGACACGGTTTCCGACTATCTGCTGCGAGACCGCGACAACGGGTCGAGCGTGGCGTCGTGCATCGAGGTGGCGCGGTCGAATGCGCGCATGGTGCGTACGGCGCTGACGCGCGAAGCCTGGGAGAGCGTCAACGAAGCCTGGATGACGCTGCGCATCGCGCTGGCGCAGCCGATACACGAAAGCGACCTGCCGCCGGTGCTGGACCAGATCAAGCGGCTGACGGCGCTGATGCGCGGCGCCTTTCATGGAACAATGCTGCGTAACGAGAATTTCGACTTCGCGCGCATTGGCACCTTCATCGAGCGGGCGGACAACACGGCGCGCATCCTCGATGTGAAGTACTACGTGCTGCTGCCGTCGATCTCGTACGTGGGGACGACGCTCGACAACTATCAGTGGGAGTCGATCCTGCGCTCGGTCTCCGCGCATCGGTCGTATCGTTGGGTCTATGACGTGGAGTATCGGCCCGGAAACATTGCCGACTATCTGATCCTGAACGGCCGCATGCCGCGCTCGCTGCACTTCTGCTACCGCAACATCGTCGACAATCTGGGTTTCCTGGCCGAGGACTACGGCAGCAGCCCGCAGTGCCAGTCGATCGCCCACAAGACGTTATCCACTCTGAAGGGCAACAGCATCTCGCAGATCTTCGAGTTCGGCTTGCACGAGTTTTTGAGCGGGTTCATCGTGCAGAACAACAGATTGGCTGCCGAAATCGCTGACACCTACAATTTCGACTAGGCGCGCGTCCCATGTTGCTTTCGATCCGCCATACTTCGCGATACCATTACGACGGACCCGTTCTTTATGCCGTGCAGCGCTTGCGGCTGTGGCCGCAATCCGTCGGTGGGCAGACGGTGCATCGCTGGGACGTGAAGGTGGAGGGTGCGGCACCCGAGGTGTCGTATGTGGACGGCTTCGGCAATCGCACCGAACTGGTGCGCCACATCCGCGAATTCCAGGAGATCGTGATCACGGCCGAGGGTGTGGTCGAGACGGAGGATCGCGCCGGAGTCTTCGGTTCGGTGCACGGGTTCGCGCCGATCTGGTTGTTCGAGCGCGTGACGCCGCTGACGACCGCGGGCGAACAGATCAAGGAGCTGGCAGACTCGCTGCCGACGGATGCCAAGTGGCTGGCCAAGCTGCATCAGCTCATGGATACCATCCACGACCGGCTGACGTTCCAGACAGGTGCCACCAATATCTACACGGCGGCCGAGGACGCTCTCGCCCAGGGCACGGGGGTCTGCCAGGACTACGCGCATATCTTCATTGCAACGGCACGTTACCTGAACATTCCGGCCCGGTATGTGTCGGGTTATCTCATGCGGGACGACACGACCGAGCAGACGGCCGGTCACGCCTGGGCGGAGGCGCATATCGACGGGCTCGGCTGGGTGGGATTCGACGCCACAAACAACGTGTGCCCGAACGACAGCTACGTCCGGATCGGCTGCGGCCTGGACTACAAGGATGCGGCGCCGGTGTCGGGTGTGCGTATCGGGCTCGCCGCTGAGACCCTTGCGGTCGAGGTCAATGTCGAGCAGTAGTCCGGCAGGGACGACTTGTGTCGGCGTGCTTCTTATCGGAAAACCGCTTCACTTTCCGGAAGCACTCAGACTCGTGTCGCCGTGCTTCTTATCGGAAAACCGCTCCACACTTTTCCGGAAGCACTCAGAGCTGGACAGAACATGACCTACGGCGTTGGACTGAAGATGAACCGCGGCCTGATTTTCATGTCGGACACGCGGACCAACGCGGGCCTCGATAACATCGCCAGTTTCGGCAAGATGCGGACGTGGGCCGTGGATGGGGAGCGCGTCATCGTGCTGCTGTCGGCGGGCAACCTGGCGACGGCACAGGCGGTCGGCAGCCTTATCAACGAACGCAAGGGCGAGTTCCTGGCGCTGACGTCGATGTTCCAGGTGGCTCGGTTCATCGGCGAGACGATCAAGGACGTCATCAAGATGAACGCGGACGCGCCCAAGGGCGGCGGGTCGTTCCTGGCGAGTTTCATTCTCGGCGGCCAGATCAAGGGCGAGGAGCCGCGGCTCTACTACATCTATCCGGAAGGCAACTTCATCGAGTCGACGGCGGATACACCGTACTTCCAGATCGGCGAACACAAGTACGGCAAGCCGATCCTGGTGCGTGCCTACGATGCGGCGATGACGTTCGAGGATGCGGTGAAGTTGCTACTCGTCTCGTTCGACTCGACGCTGAAGTCGAACCTGTCGGTGGGCCTGCCGCTGGACCTGCAGACGTACGTCATCGACAGCCTGACGCAGGGCCTGCAGAAGCGCATCGATCGCAACGATCCCTACTACCTCGCCATCTCCGAAGGCTGGGGCGAAGCGCTGAAGCGCGCGTTCGCCAGTTTGCCGGCGTTTGAGGGCTGATGGCGGCGTTTCCAACCACCTCGTTAGTAGCGCCGGCTCGGGTGCCCTGTTGCCACGCTGCGGACTCGGGGTAGGTTGCCTGGAGGCGCGCTCGCAAGCGGGCGCAATTTTCAAGGCGGCCTGTGATCCGACTTTTGAAACCATTTGCCGTGCTTGCAGCTGGCGTGCTGACTGCGTGTTCGAATTCTGAAACGTTCGGCGGAGGGCAGTCGACCGCCCAGCCGTCTGTCACCCAGGACGCAGCGACCCGGTCGGCACCGGTCGTGGCCGGGCGCCCCGCTCGCGTATTCATATTCGCGGGGCTTGGGAACAAATGTGAGGCGCTGCCACCGCCTCAAGTCGCGATCGTGCAGCAGCCATCAAAGGGTGCTCTGTCGCTCGTGCAGAACCAAGAGACGACAATTGGGACCTCGGCCAAGGGAACGTGTATCGGTCACGCGGCGAAGGGCACGGCTGTGTATTACACAGCGCGCGAGGGCGTGGACGGGACCGACCGCTTCGCCGTATCCGCCAAGCTTGGCGGGGGTGAAGAGGTTACACGCACGTTCGAGGTGACGATCGCGCAGTGACTTCGGCCCTCACCAAGCCGTGAACAAAGCTGGCGCTTAGGCGATTGCTGCGCTCGCGGCGACGAGCGTCAGTAGCATGGCTGCTTCGGCCAGTTGCTGGGCGGCGCCGGCGATGTCGCCGGTGTGGCCACCGATCTGGGCTTCGGCTATGCGGGTGATGGCGTAGGCTGCCGCGAGGGCGGCGGCGACGCTGACGGCCGAGGCCACCACGAGAATGCCTGGGAACCACAGTGCCGCGAGGGTGATCGCCAGACTTGCAAGCATGCCGACCGTCATTGATGCGGTCGTGGGAGGCTGCACGGACGCCGCCGCGCCGTCCGGACGAGCGGGAGGCAGCAGCCACAGAGGCAGCAGGCCGGCGACGCGCGAGGTGGCGGCAACGGCGATGATCGCGAGTGCCGCGCCGATCGGATCAATGCGTTCGATGAGCGTGGCAAGGGCGGTGGCGCGGATCGCCATCGCGAGGATGATGGCTGTCGCGCCATAGCTGCCGATGCGGCTGTCGCGCATGATCTCAAGGCGTCGCTCGACAGTGCGCCCGCCGCCGAGGCCGTCGGCGGTGTCGGCGAGACCGTCTTCATGCAGGGCGCCGGTCATCAGCACGAGGGTGGCGATGGCGAGCAGTGCGGCGAGCAGGGGCGGCAGGCCGATCGCGGAGGCGACGTAGAGCACAATGCCGGCGAGGATGCCGAGGATCGCGCCGGCCACCACGACGGCCGCCGGGGCCTTGGTGAAATCCGGAGCGGCATGCGGGGCGGCTTCGAAGGCGAACACGGGGATCGGCAAACGCGAATAGAACCGCAGCGCCGACAGCACAAGCGCCAGCGCGGCGAGGATCGGCCAAGCGGATCCGGGCTGCGGTTCCACCGGCACTGGAAGATGGCTTGACGGCGTCGGCTGCCCGGCAGAGGGTGCGGCCGGGTTTGGGGGCTGGTCGCTCATGACGGCGCTTATAGCACCGCCCAATCACGCCAGAAACGGCAACGCAGAATGATCATGAAAGCTTTCGAAGCCGTTTTGACGCCGGGACATGACCTGTCGGGCGTGCGCGAGCTGTTGGCGAAACTGCCAGACGCCGATGCAACCGCTGCAACGGCGGCGACGGCGCGCAATGGCGAATTGACGAAGCCACCTGGCGCGCTGGGCCGGCTGGAGGACGTCGCCGTCTGGCTGGCTGGCTGGCAGGGGACCCCGACGCCGGCGGTGACGAAACCGGCCATCGCCGTGTTCGCGGGCAATCATGGCGTGACGCAGCGCGGCGTCTCGCCCTATCCCTCCGACGTGACGGCGCAGATGGTGGCGAATTTCGCCGCGGGGGGAGCGGCGATCAATCAGATCTGTCAGGCTGGCGGCATCCAGCTGAGCGTGCATGCGATCGATCTCGAACATCCGGCAGGTGATATCGCCGGTGGCGATGCAATGACGGACGATGCGTGCGCCCAGCACATTGCCGACGGCATGGCAGCAGTGCCGCCGGGCTGCGACCTGTTCGGCGCGGGCGAGATGGGCATCGGCAATACGACGGCGGCGGCGGCGATCTATGCGGCGCTGTACAGCGGCGACGTGGCGCGCTTCGTCGGCCGCGGCACGGGCGTGGACGATGCGGGGCTGGCCCGCAAGGTCAGCGTCGTCAAGGCGGCGCTGGCGCATCATGCCGGCAAACTGGATGACCCGATCGAGGTGCTGCGTCGGCTGGGCGGGCGCGAGATCGCGGCCATTGCGGGTGCCATTGTCGCGGCGCGGCTGCGGCGTATCCCGGTGGTGCTCGACGGTTACGTCGTGACGGCGGCGGCGGCGGTGCTGCACGCGGTCAACCCCAGGGCGCTGGATCACTGCGTGGCCGGGCACTGTTCCGCCGAGGGGGCGCACGGCGAGGTGCTGGAGCGGCTCGGTCTCGAACCATTGCTGTCGCTGGGCCTGCGGCTGGGCGAGGGGACCGGGGCGGCGCTGGCGATGTCGGTGGTCAAGGCGGCAGCCGCCTGTCAATCGGGAATGGCCACGTTTTCCAGTGCCGGTGTTGCCAACAAGTGAGTTTGGCGGCCTTCAACCGGCCCGGGTCCGGTGCTAGCGTCCGGACGATTCCAGACATCGTCGCAGACACTGCCGAAGGACCCGAACATGAGCACGATCAATGCCCGCATCGCCGCAGAACTCAGTGTGAAGGTGGAGCAGGTCGATGCCGCGGTGGATTTGCTCGGCGAGGGTTCGACGGTGCCGTTCATCGCGCGCTACCGCAAGGAGAAGACGGGCGGGCTCGACGATACACAACTTCGCAAGCTGGAGGAGCGGCTGGGCTACCTGCGCGAGCTGGAAGATCGTCGCGCCACGGTGCTGAAGTCGATCACGGAGCAGGGCAAGCTGACGCCGGAGCTGGCGCGGGCCATCGCGGCCGCCGACAGCAAGGTCGTGCTCGAAGACCTCTACGCACCCTACAAGCCGAAGCGGCGGACCAAGGCGCAAATCGCGCGCGAAGCGGGGCTGGAACCGCTGGCGGAGGCGCTGCTCGCCAATCCGGGCCTTGTGCCCGACGGAGAGGCGGCGAAGTTCATCGATGCGGAGAAGGGCGTGGCCGACGTCAAGGCGGCGCTCGATGGCGCGCGGCACATCCTGATCGAGCGCATCGGCGAGAGCGCGTCGCTCGTCGGCGATCTGCGCGAGTGGCTGTGGGCGACGGGCGTCATCACGTCGAAGGTGGGCAAGGGCAAGGAAGCCGCGGGCGAGAAGTTCTCCGACTATTTCGACTTTTCCCAGCCGATCCGGCAGATGCCGTCGCACCGCGCGCTGGCGCTGCTGCGCGGGCGCAACGAGAACTTCCTCGATCTCGACCTCGATGCGCCCAACGAAGAGGGCAAGACGCATCCGGCGCAGGCCAAAATCATGGTGGCGTTCGGCATCGCCGATCGCGGGCGGGCGGCCGACAAGTGGCTGCTCGACACGGTGAAGCTGGCGTGGAAGGCGAAGCTGCACGTGTCGCTCGCCGTCGATTTGCTGACGCGACTGAAGGATCAGTCGGACACCGAAGCGATCACGGTGTTCAAGTCGAACCTCAAGGATCTCATGCTGGCGGCTCCGGCGGGGCAGCGGGCGACGATGGGGCTCGATCCTGGCATCCGCACGGGCGTGAAGGTGGCGGTGGTCGATGCCACGGGCAAGCTGCTCGATACGGCGGTGATCTATCCGCACGAGCCCAAGCGGGATTGGCAAGGCTCGCTCGCGACGCTGGCGGCGCTGTGCATGCGCCACAAGGTGGAGCTGATTGCCATCGGCAACGGCACGGCGAGCCGCGAGACGGACAAGCTGGCGGGCGAACTGATCACCAAGATGCCGGAGCTGAAGCTGACGAAGGTGACGGTGTCGGAGGCGGGTGCCTCGGTCTATTCGGCGTCGGAGCTGGCGGCGTTGGAGTTTCCCAATCTCGACGTGTCGTTGCGCGGGGCGGTGTCGATCGCGCGGCGGCTGCAGGATCCGCTGGCGGAACTGGTCAAGATCGAACCGAAGGCGATCGGCGTCGGGCAGTACCAGCACGACGTCGATCAGGCGGACCTGATGCGGTCGCTGGATGCGGCGGTGGAGGACTGCGTGAACTCGGTCGGCGTGGACGTCAACACGGCGTCGATCCCGCTGCTGGCGCGGGTGTCGGGTCTCAACCAGACGCTGGCGACGAATATCGTGCTGCACCGGGATGCCAACGGGGCGTTCAAGAAGCGCTCCGAGCTGAAGAAGGTAGCGCGCATGGGGCCGAAGACGTTCGAGCAGGCGGCCGGGTTCCTGCGCATCATGAACGGGGCCAATCCACTCGATGCCTCGGCCGTGCATCCGGAGGCCTATGGGCTCGTCGAAAAGATCGCGGAGCAGACCAAGCGGCCGCTGAAGTCTATCATCGGCGACAAGGCGTTCCTGAAGACGCTGCGGCCGCAGCAGTTCGCCGACGCGCAGTTCGGCGTGCCGACGATCACCGACATCCTGGCCGAGCTGGAGAAGCCGGGCCGTGATCCGCGACCGGAATTCAAGACGGCGACATTCCAGGACGGGGTGGAGAAGATCGCCGACTTGAAGATCGGCATGCAGCTGGAAGGTGTGGTGACGAACGTGACGGCGTTCGGCGCGTTCGTGGACGTCGGCGTGCACCAGGACGGGCTGGTGCACATCTCGGAAATGGCGGACCGGTTCGTCAAGGATCCGCGCGAGGTGGTGAAGGCGGGCGACGTCGTCAAAGTGCGGGTAAAGGACGTGGATGCGGCGCGCAAGCGCATTGCGCTGTCGATGAAGAGCGGGGCAGGGGCTAGTGCGGAGACGGCGCCGCGGCCGCAGCAGACGGCTGGAGGCGCGCGGTCCGGTGCTCCCGTGCCGAAGCAGCCGGAGAGCGGCGGCGAGACGGCGCTGGCTGCAGCGTTGCGGCGCGCGAAGAGCTGATGGCGCGCTACGGCGTCTCGTACTGGGCGCGGTAGTAGTCGGCCTGCTCCTTGGGCATGCGCTTCAGCAATGGCCGCATGGTCTCGTTGCCGACCATCTTGCCGCCGTTGCGACGGATCAGCCAATCGGAAATGTCAGCCTCCGCGAACTCGTAGCGATCGCCCTTGTGCACGTGGACGGCATTGTTGGGATCGTTGCTGATGATGCCCGATATTTTGTCGCCGTGGCGCTCGATGTCGGTCAGCCAGAAATGCTCGTGGCGATTGGCGCCGTATGGAATCGCGACCTTAAGAGCAAAGCTCTCGACGCCGGGGTCAGGCGCTTCTCGCTGCCGCCAGAATTCGGGGAGAGTGGAGCGCGCCTTGGCGATCGCCGCATTCATTTCGTCGTCGTCGTCGGGAACTTGGATCACCCGGTCTTGCGAGCGAGCGGCAGGCACCAGGGCTGCAGAGGCAAATATTGCGGCCGCCAGCGCCGCGGCAACTCTCGTGAACATTCGCTGCTCCCTTCGATCCTTATAGAGATCAAAAGATATCAACTCGGTTCGCGCTTGGCTATCCGGTCGTCAGGAGTCGCCGTCAGTCGGCCAGCATGGCCATCGCGGCGCGGCGGTCGCCGGGTTTGAGGCGAAGGAACAGGGTGCGGGCGGCCTTGATGTCCTTCTCGGTGCCGCTCTCGCAGGCCTTGGCCAGGGCAACCGAGGTGGGATTGTCGGCGCCAACAATGAAGCCGAGCGCCTTGGCGAGGCGGCCCATGGCGGCGCGATCTATGGTTGCTTCGTCCATCCGGGCTTAGCGCCAGCGGCGGCGGTCGCGGCGGTCGTCCGCGTAGTAGCGGCTGTCGAAGTAGCGGGTCAGGTCGATTTCATAACCGCCGGATCTGCCGTAGCGATTGAAGCCGCCCTCGCAGTACGGATTGCCGTAGTAGCCGTAGGGACCGTTGTAGGGCTTGCAATCGCCCGAAGCCTCGCGGCCATCCCGCCCGCCGACGAACTGCGCAAGCCTCATCTGTCCTTCGGCAGACGTCGCGGCAGCATCCGCGGACACGGGGCCTGCAGCCTGGACTGCGGCGGCCGGCAAGGCGATAGCGGCGAATAGGGCCACGAGCGTGGTTTTCATCGTCAGACCTTTCAAGGCTGGCCGCGCATATTCGTCAGGCGGCACGTCACGCGCCCGCAGGGCACGCGTCGACTGGCTTCAAGATGTGCCCTGGAGCCGGCGTTTGCAATGGCAGGAATGCCCCACCTCAGTCGAAGAACGGGGGGAAGGGCGAATCCGGGTGCTGGGACGACCGATGGCGCCGCCGTGAGGGGGGAGCAGGCGTGGCGCCCGGTTCCTCTTCAGTGGCGTGGTGCCGGCGGCCGGAGCGGCGGCCTTCGCCGCCTTCGCCCGCTGCCGAGGCCGCGTGACGCGTGCGCGCTGCGGGGGCCAATTGTGTGACCGGCAACTCGGTGTCGCTCGGAATGACGGTGCCGAAGAACGGCACCAGCTCTTTCGCCTTGGCCTGCGCCTTATCGAGAGCAGGCTGCAACTGGGCGACGAGTTCGGGCTTGGGCTCGAACGTCGTCTTGGAGCGCAGGTGCACGACCTTGTAGCCCTTGTCCTTCAGGGCCGCGAGGATCGTGGGGAGGGCCTTGGCGGTCGCGGCCTTGATGTCGTGGAACAGAACGATGCCGCCCTGGCGCTGCTCGATCTGGCGAATGGTGTAGTCGGCCAAGCGGCGTGCATCGCCGATGTAGCTGTCGTTGGAGACGACATCGACAGTGAACGAGGCGACGCCGCGCGACTGCAGGTGCGCGAGCAGCGGATCACTGTCGCTCAGGCCGGGGAAACGGAAGAACGGGGCGATCGGCTTGCCGGCTGCCATCGCGACGGCCGCGAAGCCGCGCTCGATCTGGTCCTTGGCCTTCTCCAGGCTGAGGCGGCGCAGGTTGAGCGGATGCGACCAGGTGTGGGTGCCCAGTGTGTGGCCGCGGGCCACGACGTCCTTGACGGAGTTGGGATAGGCGATCGCCATCTGACCGACGGAGAAGAACGTGGCCTTGGTGCAGTACGTATCGAGCGTGTCGAGGATGGATTTGGTGATCCACGGCATCGGGCCGTCGTCGAACGTCAGCACGACTTCCTTGGGTTGCAGGAAGCTCTCTTCCTTGGCGAAGCGCGACAGCTCTCCGTAGAGCGGGCCGCCGGTCGGGTCGATCTCGACCACGCGCGATACGGGCAGACCGCGCGACTTATCGGAGCACTGCGTGTCCTGGGCCACGGCGGCGGTGGCAAAGCCGAAAACGGCGAACGCGATCAAGAAGCGCATGCGCGGGTGTCCCGTTGCTGGTCCGAACCGCCGACATACTGGAGTTCGCGGGCGGCCGGCAAGCCCCCGTGGAACAGACAAAAGGTTAAAGTTTGCGGCCGTGGCGGGCAAGCCATGCGGCGCAAATGTCATAATGGCGGGAGGCTTGGCAATGCCCTCCGGTTGAACACCGTCTCAGCTTGTGATTCCAGGGCTCGTCGCGAGGTTCTCCCGGTTTCAAGTGCGACACGTCCTGTAGCGGATCCTCGGAACAGTCCGAGGATGACCGCACTCTAGAATTCCCACCAGGCTTTCTTGCGGGGTTCGCCAAGGGGGGCGGGCTCGTCGGGGGTGGCCAAGTCCGGCTTTTGCTCGCGCAGCCAGGGCAATTCTTCAGGTTCGATGGCTTCGTTTCCGGCCGGGCTGTCCGGACCGAAAACCGGAGGCGCGTGCACCTCCTTGCTGGCGCTGGCCACCTGGCGCTTGGCAATGAGCTGTTCGGCGCGCTGGTCGTAGGAGGCAATTGTGGGGACGCTCTTGGCACCGGTGATGTGCACGACCTTGAAACCGCGCTTCTTCAATTCGTCGAGCAGGGTCTTCAGGCCGGCGGCCGTCGAGGCCTGGATGTCGTGGAACAGGATGATGCCTTTGCCCTTGGCCTTGAGCTGCGTCAGGACGTTGCGCATCATTTCGTCCGGCTTGCGTGTGGTGAAGTCCTTGCTGTCGATGTCGATGCCTAAAGTGGCAATGTTGCGCTGGCTCAGATAGTCCAGCATGGCGTGCGGGGCGGCGAGGTAGGGGAAGCGGAAGAATGGCGCGACGGGCTGGCCGAGGCTCTTCTCGACCATGCTGTGGCCCATCTCGATCTCCTCCTTGGCCTTGGCCGAGGAGATGGCCGAGAGCTTCTTGTGGGACCAGGTGTGCAGTCCGATCGTGTGTCCGGCGTGCGCTGTCTCGCGCAGAAGCTCGGGCTCGACGAGTGCCATGCGGCCGACGATGAGGAACGTGGCTCTCGTGCAGTGATCCGCCAGTGCTTTCAGAATTGCCGGGGTCTTGGCACGTGAGGGGCCGTCGTCGAACGTAAGGACCACCTCACCGGGCTGAAGAAAATCGTTGCCGGGATACTGCGCACCGAATTTCGGGCCACCGGTCGTGTCGATTTCCACGGTGCGGGAGACGCCGAGCGCGGCGTCGCCGGCTGGACAGGGCTCTGCTCGTGCCGGGGCCTGACCGAATAGGATTAAACCCGCAGCCAACCACATCGGCGCCGCCACCCGCGCGACGACCATGCTTCTTCCTCCCGTTTCGGCTCACCCGCTGACCGGATTTTGCTCCGTATATCTCAATCCCGTGACATATCCGCGTGACATAATCGCGGCAACCTGCGAAAGCGCGGGGCGATGCCTCAACAGGCTGTTGTTGCCGTACCGTAGGCGGCCGCAAAGAGCTGTGCTAAGCGCCTAGCGGCGAGACATTTTTCCACGACAGAAGCGGTGGTTTGGGCGGGGCGATGGCCGAGCAAGACGAAATCGTGCGCGAAACAGAAGAGGAAGCCGAGGAGAGGGCGGCGAGCCTCGTGGATTCCGTGGCGGAGGCCCTGCAGTCCGGGGATACGGCGGAAGCCGTGCGCCTGACGCACGACATGCGGGCGCCGGATCTGGCCGACCTGATCGAGCTGCTGGTTCCCGAACAGCGGGTCGCACTCATTCAGGCGCTGGGCCCGGCGTTCGACTTCGAGGTGCTGTCGGAACTCGACTACACGGTGCGCGACCAGTTGTCGGAAGCGCTGCCGAACGAACTGCTGGCGCGCGCGGTCACCGAACTCGACACGGACGATGCGGCCTACCTCCTGGAAAACCTGGAGGAAGAGGACAAAGAGGAAATCCTCGCCCAGCTCGGCACGACCGACCGTGCGGCGCTGGAGCGCAACCTCGAATATCCGGAAGAGACGGCCGGCCGTCTCATGCAGTCGGAGTTCGTGGCCGCGCCGCCATTCTGGTCGGTGGGGCGCGTCATCGACTACATGCGCGAGGCGAAAGATCTGCCGGAGACGTTTTCGGAGATCTTCGTCGTCGACCCGTCGTTTCGCGTGATGGGGTCGATCGACCTGTCGCGGCTGCTGCGGACGCAGCGCGATGTGCAGATCGAGCAGATCATGGACAAGGACCGGCACGTGGTGCTGGCGACGTCGGACCAGGAAGACGTGGCACGCCAGTTCGGCCGCTACGACCTGATGTCGGCGCCGGTCGTCGACGCCAACGATCGCCTCGTCGGCGTCCTGACGGTCGACGACGTGGTGGAGGTGATCCAGGATGAGGCGGACGAGGACATGCGCGCGCTCGGCGGCGTCGGCGACGAATCCCTCGGCGACAGCGTGCTGTCGACGTTGCGTAGCCGCATTCCCTGGCTGCTGGTCAATCTCGGCACGGCAGTGCTGGCCTCGACAGTGATCCAGGCGTTCGATGCCACCATTCAGCAGATGGTGGCGCTGGCCGTGCTGATGCCGATCGTGGCGTCGATGGGCGGCAATGCGGGCACGCAGACGATGACCGTGACGGTACGGGCGCTCGCCACCAACAAGCTGGGCCGCGTCAATGCGCGCCGCGTCATCACGCGCGAGGCGCTGGTGGGGCTCGCGAACGGCGCCATCCTGTCGGTGGTGATGGCGGGCATCGTGGTGCTGTGGTTTGGGGCGGGAACGCTGGGCTGGGTCATCGGCGCGGCGATGATCGTCAACCTGCTGGCGGCCGCGCTGGCGGGCATCCTCATCCCGTTGGGCATGGATTGGCTGGATCTCGACCCGGCGCCGGCTTCCGGTGTGTTTGTCACTATGGTGACGGACGTCGTCGGCTTCTTCGCGTTCCTCGGGCTCGCGACGCTGCTGCTGATGAGATAGTTTGAGTCACGCGCCTCATTCTCCCGAGTCATCCTCGGGCTTGTCCCGAGGATCCCGGTCTCAGCAGGTGTGCCATGTCATTATTGTGCCGTTGGCAAGCTACGGCGAACCGCAGAGCGTGGGGTTGACGGGATCCCCGGGACAAGCCCGGGGATGACATCCGTTGGGACGTCGCCACCGATATGCGAGCTGGCTAGAACTGCGCGGCGATTGCCAGACCCGGGTCGATGTCGCCTTTGCGGTCGGCGGCAGCCATGGCGGCAGGCACGATGTTGGCCGCGTCGCCCACAACCGAGAAGCGCACGTCCAGGCCGGAGCGGATGAATGCGTCCTCCTTCATGTGCTTCAGCAGGTTGAGGAATGGCGACCAGAAGCCGCCGATGTCGGCGACGATGATCGGCTTTTCGTGGCGGCCGAGCTGTGCCCACGTCAGCTGTTCGACCAGCTCTTCCAGCGTGCCGATGCCGCCCGGCAGGGCGACGAACGCGTCCGACTTCAGGAACATCAGCTGTTTGCGCTCATGCATGTCCTTGGTGATGATCAATTCGTCGGCGTCGGTCAGCATCTTTTCCTTTTCGGACAGAAATTCCGGAATGATGCCGGTGACGCGGCCGCCGGCGTCGAGCGTGGCGCGGGCAACTTCGCCCATCAGGCCGAGGCTGCCGCCGCCATAGACGAGGCCGATGCCGTTGGCGGCCAGCGACTGGCCGAGCGTGCGCGCGGCCTCGGCGTAGATCGGCTTGGTGCCGAGGCCGGAACCGCAATAAACGCAGATGTTTTCGATCAATCTGGGCGGTGTCTTGCCATTCAATTTGAGATTTGCAGAGAGGGGTTTTGCACCCCGTTTATTTGACATGTGTTTGTTCTCGTTCAGAAAAATTATCCGGCCGAGCGGACGGGCCGCCGGGCCGGGGACGTCAGTCTGCGAATATGGGGTGTGATTGTGGCAAGCGCATCCCCTTTCGATCCGACCGGTTATCGTCTGCGTCGAGCTTAGGCTGGGCGCGTGATGGGATTGTGATGTGGTCTTGAGAAGGAAAGTCGAAAAAAAGTTCGGGCGCTGTCGAAGGAAAGCCGTGTGGATCGTCGACTAGTCATTCGCACAACAAATGACAGGAGACCCTGATGTCTGAGCAACCTCCATTCGCGCAAGCCACGCCCGAGCACCGCTGGCTGCAGCAACTCGCGGGGACATGGAAATTCGTCGGAGCGTGCAAGACGCCCGAGGTCACCTCTAAGCAAGAGGGCACGCAGACCATTCGCATGCTCGGCGACTTGTGGATACTGGCAGAGGCCGAGACGCAGATGGACTCCGAGGCGATGACATCGATCATCACGCTTGGGTACGATCCGGACAAAGGCAAGTTCGTCGGCAGCTTCATCGCGACGATGATGAGCAGCTTCTGGCTCTACGAGGGCACGCTCGACCCCGACAAGAAGATCCTGCCATTGGACAGCGAAGGGCCGCGCATGGACGGCAAGCCGGGCTATGCGAAGTATCAGGACGAGATCGAGATCGTCAGCAAGGACGAGTACATCTTCCGCGGGCGTATGCGGCAGGACGACGGCACCTGGATTGAGTTCATGACCACGCGTTACACGCGCACCTCCTGAGCCGAGGGCAGCGGCGACGCGGGTGGTCGTTCTGGCCGTTGGTGCTTGGCAGCGTCGGCTGCCAAGCTTATATCGGGCTACAATGACAATTCCCGCGACGTCTGCATCCACGGCCTCCGCGCGCGCCAGCGTAGCGACTGGTGCGCGGAATTCCTCGTCTGATCATTGGGTTGTGCTGCGTGGTCTGGCGCCGTTCGTGTGGCCGGAGGGGCGACCGGATCTGCGCCTGCGGGTGGCGCTGGCCTTTGCCGTGCTCGTCGCGGCGAAGCTGATTACGGTTTCGACGCCGATCCTGTTCAAGTGGGCGACCGATGCGCTGACGCAGGCTCAACCCGGCGGCGCGGCGATCGACGCCAGCACGATTGCGATCGGCGCCGGGTTCCTGATCTTTGCCTACGGCCTGGCGCGCGTCACCATGATGGGGCTGACGCAAATCCGCGACGTGCTGTTCATCGCCGTCGGCCAGAACGCGGTGCGGGCGCTGAACAAGCGGACGTTCGAACACCTGCACCGGCTGTCGCTGCGATTCCATCTGGAACGGCGCACGGGCGGGTTGTCACGCGTGATCGAACGCGGCTCGCGCGGCATCGATCTCATCCTGCGCATGGGCGTGATGAACCTGGTGCCGACGGCGCTGGAGCTGCTGCTGGCCTGCGCTCTGCTGTTCTATTATTTCGACGCGCTCTATGTCTTGATCCTGCTCGGCACGATCGCGGCCTACATGTGGTTCACGTTCTGGGCGAGCGAGAAGCGCATCGCCATCCGCCGCGAGATGAACGACAGCGACAACGACGCCAGCACCAAGGCGATCGACAGCCTGCTCAACTTCGAGACGGTCAAGTATTTCGGCAACGAGGATGCCGAGGCGCGGCGGTTCGACAGCTCGATGGCGCGCTACGAGAGCGCGGCGATCCGCACCTATTCGTCGCTCGGCACGCTCAACTTCGGCCAGGCGCTGATCTTCACGGCGGGCATGACGCTGGTGATGTGGCTGGCGGCACGCGACGTGATGGCCGGCACGCACACGGTCGGCGATTTCGTCATGATCAACGCCATGATGATCCAGCTCTACATGCCGTTGAACTTTCTCGGCATGGTGTACCGCGACATCAAGCAGGGGCTGGTCGACCTGGAGACGATGTTCACGCTGCTCGGCGAAATGCCCGAGATCCCCGACAAGCCGAATGCCATGCCGCTGCAGGTGTCGCAAGGCGTCGTGCGTTTCGAGAACGTGTCGTTCCACTACGAGCGGGAGCGGACGATCCTGCAGAACGTCTCGTTCGAGGTGCCGGCGGGCAAGATGGTGGCCATCGTCGGGCCCTCGGGGGCGGGGAAGTCGACGATCGGACGCATCCTGTTCCGGTTCTACGACATCCAGACCGGCCGGGTGACGATCGACGGACAGGACATCCGCGACGTCACGCAGAAGAGCCTGCGCGAGGCCATCGGCGTGGTGCCTCAGGATACGGTGCTGTTCAACGATACGATCGCCTACAACATTCGCTACGGGCGCATGGACGCGACCGAGGAGGAGGTGATCGCGGCGGCGAAGCTGGCGCAGATCGACCAGTTCATCCGCGACCTGC
This sequence comes from Hyphomicrobiaceae bacterium, assembly GCA_965279065.1. GTDB lineage: Bacteria > Pseudomonadota > Alphaproteobacteria > Rhizobiales > Hyphomicrobiaceae > JAKAXS01. The sequence continues at coordinate 1,983,471 of OZ257134.1, read as the reverse complement.
CGCAGGGCTACAAGACGATGGTCGGCGAACGCGGGCTCAAGCTGTCGGGCGGGGAGAAACAGCGGGTGGCCATCGCGCGGACGATCCTCAAGGGGCCGCCGATCCTCATGCTGGACGAGGCGACGAGCGCGCTCGACAGTCATACGGAAAAGGAAATCCAGGACGCGCTGGATCGCGTGGCGCGCGACCGCACGACGCTCGTCATCGCGCACCGGCTGTCGACCATCGTGCATGCCGACGAGATCATCGTGCTGGAGAAGGGCCGCCTCGTCGAGCAGGGCACGCATGCGGAGCTGATCGCCCGCAACGGGCTCTACGCCAGCCTGTGGTCGCGGCAGCGGCAGGCGGAGAAGGCGCGCGAGGAGCTGGCGCACGCCCTGGAAGAGGCCGAACGCGCGGGCGCGCTGCGGCCGGCCGGCTCATCGATAACCGACACCATGCCTGCGAGCGGCTAGCGCTCGCGTTTGGTCCAACACCGTCATCCCCGCGAAGGCGTGGGATCCACGGCACGTCGCCACGGCTGAGCCGGCGGCGTTGCGCAAACCCCTTTGTCGCGGACTCCACTCACGCCGCGCATGGGATGCGTGTCGTGGATGGCCGCCTCCGCGGCCATGACGAGCAGGAGAGGTGGCGCCAGCCGATTGCCGGGACGCTTCTTCGAGTATGATTACAGGCGCAAAACTGCTTTGAGCAACGGTGCGCGGCCCACTCGGACTTCGAGGCGTGGCGCTGCGCGAGGCCGAAGACTTACGGCGTGACCTGCGGGAACAGCTCTTCGAAGTGCTTGGCGGCGCCGGCGGGGGCCTTGAAGGCCTTGGCGGCGTCGAGGTTGGTCGGCTTGCCGACCTGGATGAGCGCCACCATGCCCATGGCGTAATGCGGCAGGCACTTGACGCCGTAGACGCCTTCCTTCTCGACCTTCAGGGTGACTTCCTGGTTGATGCCGCCCTTGAACTTCTCGGCACCCTCCGGCCACATCTCCGGAATGGTCTCGGCGCTGTGCGACTTGTCGGTCGGTACGAACTTGATGGTGTCGCCTGGCGCGGCTTTCACGAACGCCGGCTCGAACTGCATGAACTTGGCGCCTGACTTGTTGAGCATCTTGACGACGTGTTCTTCAGCTTCGGCGGCGGTCGACAGGAACATTCCGGCGGCCGAGACAGCGAAGATCATGCGGATCAGGCGCAGCATTTATTCCTCCAATAAATATCATGACAACAATAGTATTGTTATATGACGTGCTGCGTCAAGTCCGTGGTGTGCCTTTTGTGCCGGGTAAAAGTTCCCTGGCGGGGATTCGCCTGCGAAATCGCAATTTGAGCGCAAGGACCGGAGTGCGCTCGGTCGCGTGCGGCACTACGTTAGCGCCATGCAACGGTCATCACATAAGTCAGCTGCCCCGCCGGCGGGGTCCACTGGGCCAGGGCGGGCACGGCTTGCGGACACAGACGAGCGGCGCTGGGCGGCCGTGACGGCGCGCGATGCGTCGTTCGACGGGCAGTTCTACATGTCGGTGGCGACGACGGGCATCTATTGCCGGCCGGGTTGCCCGGCGCGGCTGCCGAAACGCAGCAACGTTGCGTTCTACAAGACGGCAGATGAAGCGGAGGCTGCCGGCTTCCGACCGTGCAAACGCTGCAAGCCAAGACAGCCGGGACTGAGCGAGCTGCATCGCAACACGGTGGCCGACGCGTGCCGGCAGATCGAAACGGCTGCTGAGGAGCCGACGCTGCAGCAGTTGGCGCGGGCGGCGGGTCTCAGTCCGCATCATTTCCACCGGGTGTTCAAATCGATCGTCGGGCTGACGCCCAAGGCGTATGCCGTGGCGCACCGCCAGAAGAGGGTGCGCGACAAGCTGAAAAGGAGCAAGACCGTGACGGAAGCCATCCACGATAGCGGTTTCAATTCCAGCGGCCGCTTTTATGCGGACTCGACGCAGGTGCTCGGCATGACACCGAGCGATTTCCGTGCTGGCGGCGTCGACACGGACATCAGGTTCGCGGTTGCGGCGTGTTCGCTCGGCAAGATCCTGGTTGCGGCCAGCGATAAGGGTGTCTGTGCCATTTTTCTCGGCGATGACCGCGATGTGCTGGTGGGGGAGTTGCGGGAGCGGTTTCCCAGGGCCAACCTGATCGCCGGCGATCGTGCGTTCGGGAGGCTGACGGCGAAAGTCATCGGTTTCGTCGAGACGCCGAATGCCAAATGGGATTTGCCGCTCGACGTGCGCGGCACGGCGTTCCAGCACCGCGTGTGGCAGGCGCTGCGCGGCATTCCGTCCGGCGAGACGGCGTCCTATGTGGAGATCGCCAAACGCATCGGCTCCCCGAAGGCGGTTCGGGCGGTCGGCGGGGCGTGCGGGGCCAATCCCGTCGCGGTTGCGATCCCCTGCCATCGCGTCGTGCGCGCGGGTGGCGCCACAGATGGCGGTGGCTATCGCTGGGGCACCGAGCGCAAGCAGCTGCTGCTGGCGCGTGAGGCGAAGGCGCGGGGCAAGCGGTGAACCGGTGGTGCGACGTGTAGGGGTCCGGGCCCTATGCGAGACTATGACGTGTCGGACTTGTTCCGAGGATCCAGCCATCCGCGCGTTCGGCGGTTCGTTGTTGCAGTTATGGCATCCACAATGGCACGCCGCACTTGCTGAGCCCGGGATCCTCGGGACAAGCCCGAGGATGACCCCTGTGGGATGCGGTGAATTCGAGAATCGCCCGAGGGCGCTCGGACGGGTGTTGTTGCGCTTGTAGGCCGCTCACGATGTCGGCTTGGGCCGGTGCCAGTTCGGCGGTAGCTGTTCTCTCCAGCTGAGTTCTGATCGGCTTCCCGCCGGCATCCGGAAGATCGACGAGGCGGGTTCCTCCTCTTCGCTCAACACCAGACGCCAGAACGAAACCATGCGGGAAACGTCATGCAACTCTTCCATCCGCGAGAGCATGCCACGCTTGAACGTGGCGATCTGCGAGTAAGTGCCCACCAGGCTCAGCCCGGTCTTACGATGATGCAAGTGACATTCAATAAGGGCGCGGCCGATCTGGCCATCAAACTTAAACTGGCTGACGGCGGTCCAGCTAGCGACCGTCTCCATGACAGGAAGCAGGAAGTCGCGAAACTGCGGCTTGCCAGAGATCGTCAGAGGCCCTCCATCGACAGCGCCGGTGTTGCAAACGTAGGTCAGGTCGTCGGAGTAGCACGCAAGGGTGCCGTCGATATCCCCTTCAGTCCAGGCAAGGTGGGCCTTCCGGAGAATTGCCTCTGCTTCACGTCCAGTGAGATGCATTGGGGACGACCTCGATCTGCAGCGCGAAGGTAGCCGAGGTTTGCATCGGGTCAAGACGTTGTCGCACTTTAGGGGCTGAAAACGAACAGCGCGCGATCGCCAGCGCCGTCCGCAGCATGGATATGGCGAGGCGGCGGAATGCCGACAGCAATCGCGCTAGAGTTGTGGCTTCAGGCCGGCAGCGAAGCGTCGGGCGTTGGTGACGTAGCGGCCGGCGGCGCCGGTGAAGCGGGCGACGTCCTCGTCGGTGAGCTGGCGGACGATCTTGCCGGGAGAGCCGAGGACCATCGAGCGAGGTGGGATGACCTTGCCTTCGGCGATCAGCGTGTTGGCGCCGATCAGGCACTCCTCGCCGATCCTGGCGCCGTTGAGGATGATCGATCCGATGCCGATCAGGCTGCGGCGGCCGATGGTGCAGCCGTGCAGCATGACCATGTGGCCGATGGTGCAGTCGGCCTCGACGTCGAGCGGGAAGCCGGGGTCGGTGTGGAGGACGCAGCCATCCTGGATGTTGGAGCGCTCGCCGATGCGGATCAGCTCGTTGTCGCCGCGCAGGACGGCACCGAACCAGACGCTGGCATCCTCGCACAGTTCGACCTTGCCGAGGCAGACGGCGTTCGGGGCCACGAAGTAGCGGCCCGAGGCGGGCGTCTTCACGGCGATACCGTCCAGCGTGTAGAGGCTCATCCGACCTGCTCCGCGAGTGGCCGCAATTACAGGTCTTCTGCCAGGATGGCCATTTCGAACATGAAGCTGCCGTCACCCTCTTCCTCGTCCTTGAAGAGCACGGCGACGAAATCTTCCTTGATGTAGACCTCGGCGCTGTCGTCCTTCTTGGGGCGGGCCCGCACGCTGAGGTCATTGTTGGCGAAGGTCTTGCGCAAGTAGGCCTCGACCTTGGTCATTTCGTCTTTCGTCACGGCGTGTTCCTTCGTGTTGAGAACGGCCCGCAACGCGAACCGCTTGAACTGATATTCTTGGCGATTGGATCAGAGGCAGGCGTAGTCGTCCGGCCCCAGGTACTGGTCCATCGAGCGGGCGGGCTCGGCGCAGCCGGCGGAGCCGACGATGCGTGCGGGAACACCGGCGGCCGTCATGTTCGGCGGGACATCGGTCAGCACGACGGAGCCGGCGGCGATCTTGGAGCAGTTGCCGACGTGGATGTTACCCAGCACCTTGGCGCCGGCGCCGATTAGCACGCCAGATCCGATCTTGGGATGGCGGTCACCGGTTTCCTTGCCGCTGCCGCCCAGGGTGACGGCGTGCAGGAATGAGCAGTTGTCGCCTACCACCGCCGTCTCGCCGATGACGACGCCCGTGGCGTGGTCGAGCATCAGGCCGCGGCCGATGCGGGCGGCGGGATGGATGTCGACAGCGAACAGGCGCGAGGCCTCGCTCTGCAGGTAGAGGGCGAAGTCCATCCGGCCCCGGCGCCACATCTCATGGGCAAAGCGGTGCGTGGCGAGCGCATGGAAGCCTTTGAAGAACAGCAACGGTTCGATGTAGCGGTTGCATGCGGGATCGCGGTCGCGGACGGCGGCGAGGTCGTCGCGGAAGACCTGGGCCATGTCCGGGTTGGCTTCGAGCAGGCCCTGGAACGATTGCATGATGAGGTTGGCGTCGGCGTTGACGCCGACGCGGTTGGCGACGCGGTGGCAGATCACGTCTTCGAGGCGCTTGTGGCTCAAGACGGTCGCAAAGATGAAACCGCCGAGTGCCGGCTCGGCCGCGATGGCGGCTTCGGCCTCGCTGCGGATGTCTGCCCACATCTGCTCGGCGATGCCGTTGGCGCCGGGGCCAGCCACGACGTTCGCCGCGGCTGCGGGCTTTGCTGCGGGCGCTGCCGCAGTCTGTCGCGTCGCTGCCATGATAGGTCCTGCCTTATGAATAGGATTGACGGGGTAGCCAGTGAGGCCTGCCACGTCAATCTAAACCTCCGGGATAGCGGACGCTAAGGCCCGCGAAATTGCGGTAAGGTTGTTGCGCCGTGCCCCATATTTAGGACGTTGAATGTCAGACCAGACCAGTTCCGCCGTCAAACCCTCTCTCAGGCTCGAGCGGGACGGGCCGCTGGCGTTCGTGATCGCCGACAATGCAGGCCGGCTCAATGCCTTTACCGCCGGGATGTGGGCCGCGATCCCCGAGCGCATCGCCGAGGCGGAGGCGGATCCGGCGGTGCGCGTCATCATCCTGCGGGGCGCGGGGGAGAAGGCGTTTTCAGCGGGGGCCGACATCTCGGAGTTCGAGGGGGCACGTACCGGCGAGAACGCCAAGGCCTATGACACGCTGAACCACAATGCGTTCAACGCGATCATGCAGGCGGAAAAACCTGTGATCGGCATGATTCACGGACACTGCCTGGGCGGCGGACTGGGGATCGCGGCGTGCTGCGACCTGCGCATTGCGGACGAGGCGGCGCAGTTCGCGATCCCGGCGGCGAAGCTGGGCCTGGGTTACAATCCACGCTGGGTCGGTCCGCTGCTGGCGCTGGCGTCGGCATCACGCATCAAGGAGCTGCTGTTCACCGGGCGGCGGTTCAACGCCGGCGACGCGCTGGCGATGGGGCTGGTCGATCGCGTCGTGCCGGCTTTGGAACTGGAGGCGGCGGTGCGGGCGCTGGCGTTGGAGATCGCCGGCAATGCACCGCTGTCGGTGAAGGCTGCGAAACGGACGATCGACGAACTGACGCGGCATCCCGCAGCGCCGGATCTCGCGCGGCTCGATGCGGCGATCGACGCCTGCTTCGTCAGCGACGACTATGCCGAGGGGCGGCGCGCATTCCTGGAGAAGCGCAAGCCGCAGTTCAAGGGCCGGTAGCGCGACCCGACTACGTGGGGGTCAGCGGCGCGGTTCCATCGTGTCGATGAGCTGGCGGATGGCGGCCATGTCGGCGCGGGCGCCGCCGGAGAGGATCAGCAGCAGCTCGGCTTCGATGTCGGTCAGCAGCTCGCCGCTTTCGTCGATCATCGTGCGTGCAACCTGTGTCTCGGCAAGAGATGCCATGACAACATCATCCTTCTTTCGACGCCCCCACATGACACCCTCACATCAGCTGGCTGTTGCGAGGCTGATCAAAGCGACGATCACTAGGTCGGCGTGAGTGGTAGCAGGGGCTTTTCCCCACTATCCCCAGAGTCGGATTAACGATCGGTGTAAGGTGTGTGGCCGCCGTGCACGGTTGCTCGCCGGCCAGTCATTCGCTGCCCGATTGTGCAATCACGGCGGCAACCGAGCGTTTCCAGGCCGCGTAATAGGGATCCCGCCATTGGCCAGCCTCGGGCGAGGCCTCAAAGCGACGCTCGCGCTGCCACAGTTTGGCGAAGCCCTCCTGGCCGGGGAGGACGGCGGCGTGGCAGCCGGCGAGCCAGGCGGCGCCAAGGGCCGTCGTCTCGCGAATGACGGGGCGGTCGACGGGTGCGTTCAGCAGGTCGGCGAGAAATTGCATCGTGTAGTCGCTGGCGGTCATGCCGCCGTCGACGCGCAGGACGGTGTCGCCCGCGGCCTTCCAGTCGCTGCGCATGGCTTCGAGAAGATCGCGGGTCTGGAAGGCGGCGGCCCTCAGGGCCGCGCGTGCGACCTCACGTTTGGTGGTGGCGCGTGTCAGGCCGAAGAGGGCGCCGCGGGCGTCGGGCCGCCAATGGGGGGCGCCCAGGCCGACGAAGGCGGGCACGAGGATGACGTCCTGCAGGGGGTCGGCCGCGGCCGCGAGGTCGCCGGTCTCGGCTGCCGTCGCCAGGATGCCGAGGCCGTCGCGGAGCCACTGCACGGCGGCGCCGGCGACGAAGATAGCGCCTTCCAGCGCGTACGTGCGCCGGCCCTCCAACTGGTAGGCGACCGTCGTCAGCAGCCGGTTCCTGGAGGTGACGGGCTGCGTGCCGGTATTGAGCAGCGCGAAACAACCGGTGCCATAGGTTGCCTTCAACATGCCGCGCTCGAAGCAGGCCTGGCCCATGGTCGCGGCCTGCTGGTCACCGGCGATGCCGAGGATCGGGATGGCGGCGCCGAAGTGCTCGGGTGCGGTGACACCGAAGTCGGCCTGGCAATCCTTGACCTCGGGGAGCATCGCGGCGGGTACGCGGAACAGGCGCAGCATATCGGTGTCCCACTGGCCGCGATGGATGTCGAACAGCGAGGTGCGTGAGGCGTTGGTGGCGTCGGTGGCGTGGACGGAGCCGTTGGTCAGCCGCCACAGCAGCCAGGTGTCGACAGTGCCGAAGGCGAGGTGGCCGGCTTCGGCATCGGCGCGGGCGCCAGGGACATTGTCGAGCAGCCAGCCGATCTTGGTGGCGGAGAAGTAGGGGTCCAGCAGCAGGCCGGTCCGGGCGGTGACGACGCTCTCGATGCCACCGTCGCGCAGGGCACGGCACTGATCGGCGGTGCGGCGGTCCTGCCAGACGATGGCGCGATGGATCGGTTTGCCGGAGCGGCGGTCCCAGACGATCGTCGTCTCGCGCTGGTTGGTGATGCCGACGGCGGCGACATCTTGCGGCGCAACTGCGGCCTGGGCGATGGCGAGGCGCGCCGCCTCCAGCGTCGTGCGCCAGAGGTCTTCGGCATCGTGTTCGACGAGGCCGGCGGCCGGGAAATGCTGCGGCAGATCGAGCTGACCCATGCCGCGCACGGTGAGCGCCTGGTCGAACAGCATGGCGCGGCTGGACGTGGTGCCCTGGTCGAGCGCAAGGAGGTACTTTGGCATTTGCATTCGATCCCGATGGTGCCCGAGGCTACTCCTAACAGAGCGCCGGGTGGCTATCGAGGCCGGGGGTGCTGTGGCAGGAATGCCAATCCACTGCAAATATAGCGGACTTGGGCATAACTGGTCTGTTTGGCCGTTGACTCGTTTCGAAGGCGTCCTTCTATCCTTCAATCCAGATTGCGTAGGCAGTTTTCGTCTACGGTTTTGTCGCTTTTTCGGAGGCGGGGGAATGTGCAGCTGGCGAGCTGCGTCTGGATTTTTGCGGGTATTCTGCGTCGTCGTTATTTTCGTTTTGCCGGTTTCTTCAATGGCGCAGATGCTGACCGCTCCAGTTCGCACGGTGGGCGGCGTCGTCGATTACGCAAACGTTTTGACGCCTCAGGAAAAGAGTGAACTCGAAATTGCCGCGGGCCAATTGGCGCGCAGGATCGATACCGACTTCTTTATCGTCACCGTCGACGATCGCGCGGGGCAATGGGCGCAGCAGCGATCGCACTACGCCATGGTCGGGCGCGTCTTCGGTGACGTGGGCAGCGCGGTCGAGAAACATTTCGGCCGACCGGCGCCGCTGACCGTTCTCATCGTCTTCAAGTCGAGCGTCGTGCTGCATCTGAAGACGAACCGGAAAGACATCGAAGACTATCTGTTCTTCCATAGTTTCTATGCCGGTGCCAAAGACGCGCTGCAACGCATCAGGCAGCCGGGCGAACGGCATGCATCGGCCGCAGTGCGCTACCTCGTCGATTTCGAAACGACGTTGGCGGCAGCGGGCGGAGCGGACGCGCCAAACAATCTCGAGGCGAAGACGGACGGCGTGAAGCTGTGGATGCTTCAGGAGTGGGCCGTGCTGGGGACGCGCCAGGTGGCGCAGTCGCAATTCCTGGAGCCGTTCTACAAGGTCTATTGCACGATACTCTCGGCTGCTGCGTCGCATTTGCTCGTGCCGGGGTGGGTGGGATTTCTCATCCTGATCGGGTTCAGCAGCTTGATCTTCGAAGTCCCGGGAGCCGCGGCCGAGCGCGCCCTGGGTCCGAAACTCGGTCCATTCGCGGGCGAGGCCCTTGGCATCGTCGCATTGCCGCATCTGGTTCTGCTTTATGCGGTGGCGCAGGCCGATCTGGAGAACCTGCTGTACATCTCCCAGAACTTCGGCGGAGAGCTGGTCACCTATCTCGATTGGTCGAGTGATATTGCCGCGCACTCGTTCAATCTTCCGGTCGACGCAATCGCAATTGCCGCCTGCACGGTGGCGGGCTTGGACCTCTACGTAAATCTTTGCAAGTTCTATCCTGATGATGCCGGCGGTGGTGATCGCAATAAAGTGCCGTCAAAACGTTCGCTGGCGGCGGACAAAGTGTTCGCCTGCGCGTTCTCGGTCTGCTTGACGCTTCCCAAGGTGGTCTGGATCATTTCCCTGCTGATCTGGCCGGGTCTCATCGCGGTCTGTTTCCTCACGGCCTCTTTGATCCGCCGGTTCACCGATCTCTACTTCACCATTTCCAGGGATCGGAATGCGGCCCCTCCGGTACCGGTCGCGTCTGCGTTCAATGTCATTACATTCCAGCGCGGGGGCGCAGTATGATGCCGTCTCGTTCACTCGTTCTGTTCGGGGCCTGTCTCATCGTCAGCGGCTGCGCCGGCAATCAGGCGACGACCACAGGCAGCATCAGCCCGATCCGGGCGCAGACCGACGACTTCAAGACCACGGTGGCACAGGGGGTGGTCGCGGGAGCCATCGTCGGGGGCCTCGCCGGAGCGCTTACAGGAGGCGGCGACAGCAAGCGCATTCTGGAGGGTGCCTTGATAGGGGGCGGCGTCGGCCTCGTCGGCGGCTACCTCATCGCCGGACAAAAGCAGGCGTATGCCAACCAGGAAGACGCGTTGAATGCCGTCCTGGCGGACACCCAGCAGCGCAACGACAAACTGACTCGCATCCTGGCCACGACAGACCAAGTCATCGTGCGGCGCCGCGCCGACCTGGCGAATCTCAAGGCGTCGACCGGCGCGGCGCAGCAGAAGGTTGCGGCGCAGAAGCAACTGCTGGCGGATCTGGAGGAAGACAAGGCGGCGCTCAATCATGCGATCGAGCTGGCGCGCGACAATGGCAAGCAGATCGATCAGAACGTCGCGGAACTCAAGAAACAGTTTCCGGACGAAAAGACGAGGCCGATCGACGGCGTTGCGGGAACCTATCGTCACAGCGCTCAAAGCCTCGAACAGAAGCCCAGCGAACTGTTCCGCATGATCGATGAAACCAGCAAGATCCGGGCGGAGACCTGACGATGCGCGCGCGCAAGGGGCATATCGCCGTACCGCTTTTGGCCGCCCTCATCGGCGGCTGCGCCGGCGCTTCGACCGACCCGCATACCGGCGGGCTCGCCGGGGGCATCAACGGCCTTGCAACGGGGGCCTACGACGAGCGCATCGAAGCGCGGCAGGTGGCGCTCGACGACATGGATGCCGCCGGTGACGCGCTGGGCCGCCGCGTCGGGCAATCGAAGGATCGCCTGAGGGATCTCGACCGGCAGCTGGCGGCTCAGGAAAAGGGATTGGAGAAGCTGCGCGCTGTCCTGGCTGATGTGGATCGTGCGATTGCCGCATCAGAAGCAGACCTGGCGGCGCAGAAAGTCGTCATGGGTGGGGTGGCAGACGAAAACACACGCAAGTCGATCGCGTTGAAACCGCTCAAGGCGGAACGCGACATGCTGGCACGCATGGTGGAAGAGCTCGAAGAAAACCACCGCGTGGAGGCACGCAACTACCAGCGCAGCAAGCAGCCGCCGACGACACCGGCTCGACCCGCCAGCGATGAGGTTCAGCTGGCCGATATCGAGCAGCGCGCGCGGGCCTTCGACAAAAAGCAAGAAGATACGATGGTTGGGCTGAAGCGCGTGCAGGCGACCATTTCGGAAATGAGTACGCGGAGCTAGGTCTCGTTGCGTGCAGGCTGCGCCAGCCGGCTGCGCCAGGTCCGCCAGCCGTTGGCGCGCAGGTCGCAGGCGGGGCAGGTACCGCAGCCGTAGCCCCACTCGTGGCGATGCTTGCGGTCGCCGAGGTAGCAGGTGTGGGTCGCCTCGACGATGAGGTCGACCAGGGCGTCGCCGCCGAGATCGTGGGCCAGGGCCCAGGTGCCGGCCTTATCGATGCGCATCAGCGGCGTGTAGATGTCGAAGGCGGTGTCCATGCCGAGCGAGATGGCGTGGCTGAGCGACTGGATCGTGGCGTTGCGGCAGTCGGGGTAGCCGGAGAAATCGGTCTCGCACATGCCGCCGATGAGGGCGCGGATGTCGCGGCGATAGGCGAGTGCTGCGGCGTACGTCAGGAAAATGAGGTTGCGCCCGGGCACGAACGTCGTCGGCAGGCCGGCATCGGACATGGCAATGGCGACGTCGCGGGTCAGCGACGTCTCGGAGAGGCGGCCGAGTTCGGCCAACTGCAGGACGCGATCATCGCCCAGGCGTGAGCCGAACTCGGGGAACCGACGCAACGCGTCGAGCACGACCGCGCGCTGATCGAGCTCGACGCGGTGGCGCTGGGCGTAGTCGAAGCCGATCGTCTCGACGCGGGCGTAGCGCTGCAGCGCCCAGGCGAGACAGACCGTCGAATCCTGGCCACCGGAGAAAAGAACGAGGGCGCCGGCGTCTTGCAACATGGTCAGAAGCTCCGTCCCACCTGAGAATTTATCGCTTGCCGAGAGCCCAGTGGCGAACCCGACGATGACTGCGGCGGGCGAGATCAAAGTACGTGTTTCTTGGAGCCTGTCGACTTTCCGCAGCGCTGAGGCATCCGCGCCACAACGATCCCGCATGGCATATGACACACTGGGAGTTTTCAGCGCTCAGGCAATTTCAATTTGACTCGAGGGGATAAGATAATGCCGTCGCCGTTTGAAAGCTCGTTTAAAATGATCGGCAACGTCCCGGTCCATTATGACCGCGATCCACATGACTATGGAACGAGAGGACGGCCCTATACGTTCCGATGCCGAGAAAAGCTGAAAGAAACACTTGAAAGGTGTTTCAGTGAACTGTTCGCGATCATGCCGGGTGGACCGCCCGAACTCATTTGTTGCGGGGGCACCACCGGGGATGGGGAGAACGCCCATGGTCAAGGGTTAGCATTCGATCTTGACGCCCTGTTCTGGGCGGATCGCTCGCTGATCATGAACCAGTTCTTCAGTCAAAAGTTTCTTTACATTGGAATTAATGCGCATCTCTATCTGCACTTTTCCCAAGTCTTGAATTTCTACTATCCGGCCCACGACGATCATTTCCATGTCGACTTCAATTTTTCATTTCGCTACCGGCCGGAATCGTCCGCTCAAACATTCTTCGTTCAGGCATGCCTAAAGTACCTTTTTGATGAGAACCTCGGGCGGCACGGTCAACACCGCGACGGTGTTGATGGGGTTGCTGGAGAGACGACCCGCAAGGCACTCGCGCGCGCGTTGGCGGATCTGGGGCTCAGTAAAAGCCTACAATCGCAGGAAGGGTGGTTTGAGTTCATCAAGTTGGCGCGAGCGCGCGCTTTCAGTCGTGTGCCATCGGGCGGTGAGGTTGAGACTGAGTCGCGGATCGTTGAGGCAATGCTGGGGGTGGAGGCTGGTGCAAAGAGTTTCTTGCGGGGGGAGGCGATATCCGCCGCAATGCCCGCCAGGGTTGAAACGACGGCGCTCGGGCGAAATCTGGACAAGATCAATGTAGACGTCACCCAATGCGTTTGCGGTGTGCTGGTCGCTAATGGAAAATCTTGTGACGCAACGAAGTCGCCGGAGGCGTTGGGCTATTCTGACAACGTGTGGTCGGAGGATGGGCGCGATGTCGTGCGGTGTTTGCAGCATCGCAAGGGCTACGGCTCATTGGTAGTTCACGACCAAGAAATTTTGAAGCACTTTCGTAAGCCCGTCGGGACGTTCCACCGCTTCCTGGTAAGCAAAATTAAATGAGCGGTTTCGGCGGGGCTACTCACTCAGTGCATATTGAATAGGATTCAGGTCATGCGCTCATTTGTGTTTCAGTCCGGCATAGTTTTCGCATATCTCGGCCTCGCCAGTCCGCTATCGGCGCAGGCGCCTAATTTCTCGCAGAAGGACATATGCGTCGTTCGACCCGGACAACCCAGTGTCGTGAACGCCAAAGAGATTCTGAAGCTCGCTACTGCTGGTGCCAAAGATAGCGATATCGACAAGAATGGCGATGAAACCCACTCCCGGCAGGAGCGCATCGACTACGCGGCCAATGAGCCTCGTGTCTTGTACTTCTTGCTGTCTCCCGACCCCAACTACTACTCGGTCAAGCGCAAAGGCGGTGGGGAACCACAGGTCAGGGAATTTCTGGACCATCCGGACCGTTATGAGGTGCTTTGCGTTCGTTGGCCCAGGACGGACAGTGCAACGGAATTCCGCGCCAGTATTGATACTGCTGCTAAGAAAGCGGAAACGTCGGTGATCCTGCGCAAGGATGTCGACAACCTGTCTGTAGGCCTGAAGAAGGCGCAGCCTGCCAAGTTCTCTGCCGCGCGTGACGGCGTTGCAGATAACTCGATTGTCCAATCAGAGCTTGCCATCGGAACAGAGTATACGATCCATCTCGGAGAAGAGCTCAATCCAGATGGTGTGGTGCAGGAGACCATCCCTCTCGTCCTGCGCCCTTACACGCGTTACGTCGGCAAGTTCAATTCAAAGCGCGGACCGCAGGACGTAGACTCGCTCGGTTTCGGTCTCATGGCTGACCTGTATAGGTTGGAACTCCTGGGTGTAAGTAACAAGGTTTCATTGCGCGGCGAGTATTTGACCGACGCAGAGGCGCGTAGCGAGATAGCCGCGGGTGAAGTTGTCTGGTCGCCGCACTTTCGCGACAGCGTGCTGCGCAGACTTCTGCCACTAGGAGAGCGCGTGCCGCTCGTCGGTGGTGACGAGGGCATCTTCATACGATTGGATCTCAGCGGTCGCTACAGATTTGGTGAGGTCTTCGATGCGGGAGATGCAGTCAATCTTGCGACGACCAAAGAATACAGCAGATTTGGCGGACGAGGTCGCGTCGAGCTAGGCATCGGTGGCACGGACGTTCTAAGCGGTATGACGCTTTTCGCCGATTACCTTTACTTTAACGACCTGCACGATGATAACCCCCTGGATGAGTTCTATAAGTTCGAAGCGGGTCTCAGTTATGCCTTTACCGAAAATGTGGGCGTGAGCTTGGGATACGTGCGAGGCCGGGACGAGGACAAATTGCAAGAGATCGATCGCGTCGAAGGCAATTTGACCGTCAAGTGGGGAAAGCCTGAAGACTAATCGGCTCTCCCCGCACTTAGCGCGGCCCAGTCAGAAGCTCCGGCCGTCGATCTTCTTATCGTCAGTTTGTCGAGGTCGACGTCGTCGAGGCAGCGGGCGTTGATGGCGACCATTTCGTTGCCCTTCGGATCCTTGCCCCGCGCAAATGACGTAACACCACATTTGGAACAGAACAGGTGGTGGATGGCGTGCTTGTTGAACTGATAGTCGGTCAGGCTGTCACCGCCAGATTTCAACATGAAGTCTGCTGCCGGCACGAACGAGAGCAGCGTGCCCTTCTTCTGGCACATGGAGCAGTTGCAGGAAATCACCGTGCCGAGCGTCGTGGTGACATCGTATGTGACGGCGCCGCAGTGGCAGCTGCCGGAGTGGGTGTGTTTTGTGCTCATGGGTAGGGTTTTCCTGTCCAGGTGAGGGGCGAATTGTATCAGTCGGGCAACCAAAGGCCCGCCTGCGACCTTAGGATCGTGAAATCTGACGCATTCTAGCGTCCAAACGGGGCTTTGGGCCTAGCCATTGGCGTTGCTTAGACGCTAGAAAGCCGCCGAGCCCGCATGCAGACGAATGAACACAGACAGTCGAGGACGCTCTATGACCGCTATTATCGACATCATCGGCCGCGAAATTCTGGACAGCCGCGGAAATCCGACAGTCGAGGTGGACGTGGTGCTCGAAGACGGCGCCAAAGGGCGCGCGGCCGTGCCATCCGGTGCGTCGACCGGCGCACACGAAGCCGTCGAACTGCGTGACGGCGACAAGGGCCGCTACATGGGCAAGGGCGTCACCAAGGCGGTGGACGCGGTCAACGGTGAGATTTTCGACGCGCTGGCAGGCATGGACGCCGAAGACCAGCGCGGCATCGACGCGGCGCTGATCGCGCTCGACGGCACGAAGAACAAGGGGCGGCTCGGCGCCAACGCGATCCTCGGCGTATCGCTGGCAACGGCTAAGGCGGCGGCGGAATCGAGCGGCCTGCCGCTGTACCGCTACATCGGCGGGGCCAACGCGCACGTGCTGCCGGTGCCGATGATGAACATCATCAACGGCGGCGCCCATGCCGACAACCCGATCGACATCCAGGAATTCATGATCATGCCGGTGGCGGCTGAGACGTGCGCCGACAGCGTGCGTATCGGCGCGGAGATCTTCCACACGCTGAAGAAGGGCCTGCAGGACGCCGGCCACAATACCGGCATCGGCGACGAGGGCGGGTTCGCGCCGGGCCTCAAATCGGCCGACGAGGCGCTGGGCTTCATCATGAAGTCGATCGAGAAAGCGGGCTACAAGCCCGGCTCGGACGTGATGCTGGCGCTGGACTGCGCCTCGACGGAATTCTTCAAGAACGGCAAGTACGAACTGGCCGGCGAGGGCAAGTCGCTCGATAGTGCGGGGATGGCCAAGTATCTGGAAGACCTGGTCAAGCGCTACCCCATCATCTCCATCGAGGACGGCATGGGCGAGGACGACTGGGACGGCTGGAAGGCGCTGACGGAACTCGTCGGCACGCGCTGCCAGTTGGTCGGCGACGACCTGTTCGTGACCAACACCGAGCGGCTGGCGGAAGGCATCAAGAAGGGGATCGCGAACTCGATCCTGGTCAAGGTCAACCAGATCGGATCGCTGACGGAGACGCTGGACGCGGTGTCGATGGCGCAGCGGGCCGGGTACACGGCCGTCATGTCACACCGTTCGGGCGAGACCGAAGATTCGACGATTGCGGACCTCGCCGTTGCGACGAACTGCGGGCAGATCAAGACGGGATCGCTGTCACGGTCGGACCGGCTGGCAAAGTATAACCAACTTATCCGCATCGAGGGTGAGCTGGGGGCGATCGCATCGTATGCCGGCAAGAGCATCCTGCGCGGGCAGGCGGGGGCATAACAGGAACAACCCCGTAACGGCGGGCTGCGCGACGCGATCGCAGCCGGTATCAACAAGCCTCGGAATCGGCTTGTTATTTTACATGTCTTTAACGTTGGCGCGGTATCGTCCGAGCGTGAGTTCGTGTCGGTAGCGTGTGAGTTCGCGTCGTGTTGCGTCAGCCAAACAACGATCGGCGGTCGAAGCTTCGGCAGACTGCGGTAGTGCTTTTCTGCCTGGGTCTCATGGCCTACTTCGGTCACCACGCGGTGCACGGCCGGCATGGCCTTGAGGCGCGTACGCGGCTCATCGAACGCTCCAGTCTGTTGGCGTTCGAATCGCGCAGCCTTGAGGCCGTTCGCGGCAAGCTGGAACGCGACGTCGCGCTCCTGTCGCCGGCAAAGCCTCATCCCGATCTGGTCGAAGAGGTTGCTCGCGATGTGCTCGGTTTCGTGAAAACTGACGATATCGTCATCCTGCGCGCCCACCTTTAAATCCACGAGCGAACACCGCCACCAGCGCCAGTGCATGTTGCACCGCACCGTAATCTGCCGGTGAGATCACCGTCTTGCTACTAGCGAATGGGCTGTGCCCGCGTGTAGGCTCCGGTCGCCTGGACGGCAAACCCGCCGCCCCGTTTGGTGATCGTTTTGCTGGCGAATTCTTCGACGACCGAGCAAGCCAAGGCTGCCGCACTTTCGCAGCCCGACGCGCTTGCGGCCTTTCGCAACATGCTGCTGATCCGCCGCTTTGAAGAGCGGGCAGGACAGCTCTATGCGATGGGGCAGATCCACGGCTTCTGCCATCTATCGATCGGGCGAGAGGCAGTCATCACCGGTCTGGCAATGGCGGCGACGCCGATTGACCAGGTGATCACCTCGCATCGCTGTCACGGCCACGCGCTGGCGCAGGGCTGCGAGCCCAAGCAGGTGATGGCGGAGCTGCTGGGACGCGCTGCCGGTCTGTGTGGCGGCAAGGGCGGCTCGCCGCATCTGACGGCGCCCGAGCGGAATTTCTTCGGCGGCCACGGCATTGTCGGAGCGCCCGTATCCCTTGCCGCCGGACTGGCCTTTGCCAACTGCTATCGCGGCAACGGGGCGGTGACGGTCTGTACGTTCGGCCAGGGCGCTGCCGACCAGGGGCAGGTGTACGAGGCCCTCAATCTGGCGCAGCGCTGGCAGCTGCCGGTCGTGTACGTCATCGACAACGATACCGGAGAAGCCGAGAAGGATCAGCCGATACTGGCCGAGCGCGGTGCCGCCTTCGGCATTTGCGGTTGGCAGGTGGACGGCATCGATGTCGGCGCGGTTCGCGCGGCGGGGCGTACGGCGATGGCGTTGGCGCGGGACGGCAGCGGGCCCGTCGTGCTGGAGATGCTGACGTATCCGTATCGCGGCCATGCTACGCCTGATGCGGGCAATGGCGGCGGGAAACAGCGACGGCTGGAGGAGATCGATCCTGTCGCGCACATGAAGGCGCGCCTCATTAAAGACGGATGGGCGAGCGAAGACGATGTCAAGGGTATTGATCGGGACGTCCGCGCGGTGGTGCGAGAGGCTGCCGCGTTCGCGCAGGACGCGGCCGAACCGGTCGCCGCGGACTTGAAGCGCAACGTAACGGCGCCAGCGGCATGATGATTGCGGGATCCAGTTCAGCCGCAGCGTCCACATCGGGCACCGATGACGGCGTCGACGTGGTCATGCCGCGGCTGTCACAGACGGTGGATCGCGCCGCGGTCGTGCGCTGGTTCGTGACGGCGGGGCAGATCGTCGGCGAGGGCGACATCCTGGCCGAGGTTGCCGCCGACAACGTCACGATGGAGATCGAGGCCGACACCAGGGCGGTCGTCGACACGCTGGTCGTGCCGGCGGGACCGGACCTGCTGGCGGCCGGGACGCCGATCGCGCGCCTGAAGGCAAATGCGGCGACGCCGGGTAAGTTGGCGCAGTCGACGCCGACGCAACCGAGCACGCCGGACGCGACGCCAGACGAGCACCGTGCCGGGCCGGATGCGGAGGCTGGGCCGCTGAGCGCCAGCGAGATGAGTTTTGCCGAAGCGCTCGGTTCGGGTCTGGCGGCCCAGATGCGGCAGGACCCGGACGTCTTCGTCATCGGCGAAGGCGTCGCCGATTTCGGCCGCTGCTCGGCGGTGGTGAAGGGCCTGGCCGAGGCGTTCGGGGATCGCCGCGTCGTCGGCACGCCCATCACGCCGCATGCCGTTGTCGGGCTGGCGGTGGGCGCGGCGATGGCGGGGCTGAAGCCCGTCGTGGAAGTCACGGCGTGGGCCCTGGCGCTCCAGGCCATCGATCCGATCGTCTCGAGCGCGGCCAAGGCGCGCTACCGGTCGGGTGGGCGGCTCGGCGTGCCGATCGTGCTGCGCGGGCGCAACGGGCGTTGGCCGGGTGCCGGGCCCATGCACAACGTCAGCCTGGCCGCATGGTTTGCCGCCGTGCCGGGGTTGAAGGTGGTCTGCCCGGCGACGCCGGCGTGTGCCAAGGGCCTGATGCGGGCAGCGATCATCGACCCTGATCCGGTGATCGTTCTGGAAGCCGACGCGCTGTATGAGACGACCGGGCCGGTTCCGGACGACGATGCCTTCACCGTGCCGATCGGTAAGGCCCGCATCGCGCGTGCGGGCGACGCCGTGACGATCGTCGCATATGGGCAGGGTGTGAGCGTCGCTCTCGAGGCCGCTATGGAGCTCGAAGCTTCGGGCATCAGCGCCGAAGTGGTCGACCTTCGAACGCTCCGGCCGCTCGACATCGCGGCCGTGCTGGCGTCGGTGCGGAAAACGGGGCGGTTGTTGACGATCGACGATACGATCGCGGCCTGTTCGATCGGCGCGGAGATCAGCGCCGGAGTTTGCAGCGCGGCGTTCGGATCCCTCAAAGCGGCGCCGGTGCGCCTGGCGGCGGCCGATACGCCGGTGCCGTATGCGGTAAATCTCGAGGCTCTCGTCCTGCCAGACGCGGGCGAGGTGGCCGCCAAGGCGCTGCGCCTAGTGGGGCAGGGCCGCTTGTGATGGCCGAGTGTGACATCGGCTGATCCATCCACAGATTCGGGGGGTGTCAATGCCTTTCGGACCAGGGATGTCCACTCCGGCGGGGTTGCTCCGCCTCCGGTGATTTTCCAGACTCAGTGGAATCGTGCGGAAGCTGTGATTCGTTCCTGGGGGTACTGGAAATGCAAAAGTTCGTTAGTTCGACAGCGGCGGTGATGTTCATGGCGGCCCTGGCGGGTTGCGCGGCGGACGGGACGCTGAGTTCCGACCTTGCGACCTCGTCGGTGAATGGCCAGCCGCAGCAGGCGAAGGCCGACCCGACGTGTGCTCCGCTGGTGGCGCACATCGACGAACTGCGGCGCGAAGGCATCGCGGAGAAGATCGAGAAGGCCGCCAACAAGAAGTACAAGATGACGACGGCGGATCTCGTCAAGGCTGACCAACTCAACAAGGCGAACAACGAATTCCAGGCAAAATGCGCGCCGCAGACGGTTCAGGCCGCCGCGCCAGCCGCTGCCGCGGCACCGGCGCAATAGACACGCGTGCCATGATGGACACGGATTGGCTGCAACTCTTTGTGGGCTCGCGGAGTTGCGCGATATCCTAGTGATCTAGCGGCGTTGATCATGCGGCAACATCGCCACACCTTGCCTCAGCGGGGTTGCGGCGCGGCCGATGGTGTGATCAAAGCACAAGATTGGTTCTCTGAGGTTTGGAGGGCGCGAGTGAGACAGGCAGCGGTGGGTCTCAAGAGCGTAAAGGCATTGCTTGCGGTTTCGTTGCTCGTGGCCCTAGGCGGTTGCGAGGGCGCAACCAGCGCGGGCGGCGATCCGGGTGCTTCGGCGCTGCCGGCGGGCGAAAGCTGTGGATCCATTCGCGAGAAGCTCAACAAGCTCGATCGCAAGGGCGCGCAGGCGTCCGTCGAAGCTCAGAACGCGGGCAAGAAGCTGTCGGCCAGCCAGAAGCAAGATGCCGACGACTACAATCGCTTTCTGGGTCAGTATCTCGGTTCGCGCTGCCACGTCTAAGCAGCGCGTCGCGGTGAATTGCGATAAGGTTCGGGGGCACGCATGAACGAACAGACGCGATCGCTCGTGATTTTTTGCCTGATCGGATTGCTCGCGGGCTTCCTCGCCTCGATCGTTGTCGGCGGCGGCGGGCTCGTTACATGGCTCGTCAGCGGCGTGATCGGTGCCTTCGTCGGCGGCTTCCTGCTCAATGCCCTCGGCCTCAATCTGGGTATCCGCAATGAAATGGTCAGCCAGATCGTGACGGCCACCATCGGTGCGATCTTGGTTATCATCGTGGCACGCATCATCGCCTGAAAGGCGAAAGTCCAAGCGGCTTTGGTTCGCCCTTGATGGGGCATATGTTACGGGCCATGTTGCTAAGGCGCCGGTGTCTGGCGCGCACTTTTTGCCCGAGGTTGGCTTGGTCACCGTTCTCGATACGCGAAACAGGGGTTCGGCACGGCATCCGGAAAAGGCGGCGCGGCCCGATACCCCGCGCCTGCCGCGTCCGGAGTGGCTGCGCGTCAAGCTGGCGGCGGGCTCGGTCGTTGCCGAGACGCGCAGCATCGTTCGTCAGCACGGCCTGACGACA
The DNA here is from genome assembly GCA_965279065.1 of Hyphomicrobiaceae bacterium. Classification (GTDB taxonomy): domain Bacteria; phylum Pseudomonadota; class Alphaproteobacteria; order Rhizobiales; family Hyphomicrobiaceae; genus JAKAXS01. The sequence goes on along the minus strand of OZ257134.1, from coordinate 1,962,749 downwards.
GTGTGCGAAGAGGCGGGTTGCCCCAATCTCAGCGAGTGCTGGTCACAGCGGCACGCTACGATGATGATCATGGGCGACACGTGCACGCGGGCCTGCGGCTTCTGCAACGTGCGCACTGGCATGCCAAAGGCGCTCAATGCCGACGAACCGCGGGACGTGGCGGACGCCGTCGCCAAGCTGGGGCTGCGCCACGTGGTGATCACGTCGGTTGATCGCGACGACCTCGCGGATGGCGGTGCGGGGCATTTCGCCGAAACGATCGCCGCACTGCGCGTCGCGGCGCCGCAGACCACGGTGGAGATCCTGACGCCCGACTTCCTGCGCAAGGATGGGGCCATCGAGACGGTAATGGCGGCCCGGCCTGATGTCTTCAATCACAACCTGGAGACGGTGCCGTCGCTCTACCTGGCGATCCGGCCGGGAGCGCGCTATTTCCATTCGCTGCGCCTGTTGCAGCGGGCAAAGGAGTTGCAGCCGAGCACGTTCACGAAATCCGGCATCATGCTCGGGCTGGGGGAGAAGCGCGAAGAGGTGCTGCAGGTGATGGATGATCTGCGCGCGGCGGGCGTGGACTTCCTGACCATCGGACAGTATCTGCAGCCGACGCCGAAGCATGCAGCCATCGCCCGTTTCGTGCCGCCGGACGAGTTCGAGAGCTATCGCCGCATTGGCATGGCCAAGGGCTTCCTGCTGGTGGCGTCGAGCCCCCTGACCCGCTCCTCGCATCATGCGGATGCGGATTTCGCGCGGCTCAAGGCTGCGCGGAACGCGATCTAGCAGGAGAGCGCGTGCCGAAATTCGAGACGACGCGGAGGGTGCCCTACAGCGCGCGGCAGATGTACGAGATCGTCGCCGACGTGGAGGCGTATCCGCAATTCCTGCCGCTGTGCGAAGGGCTGCACGTCGAGAGCCGGGAGGAGGACGGAGACAAGGCGATCATCATCGCCACGATGAGCGTCGGCTACAAGACGATCAAGGAAAGCTTCCGCACGCGCGTGACGCTGATGCCGGGCGATCCCAGCATTCTCGTGGAGTATCTCGACGGGCCGTTCAGCCGGCTGGTCAACCGCTGGCGTTTCCAGCAGGCGGGTGCGGGCAGCGACGTGCACTTCTATATCGACTATGAATTTCGCTCGATCATGCTCGGAATGCTGATGGGCGCCCTGTTCGACAAAGCCTTCCGCCGCTTCAGCGAAGCCTTCGAGGAACGCGCCCGGCAGGTGTATGGCCCGGCGCTGCCGGCGGCGCAGGCCTGATCACACGATCAGGTAGAACACGCCGAAGCCGAAGCAGAACAGGGCGGCGAAGGCGATTGCAGCGAACGTCAATATCATTCCCCAGGTGCGCAGCCGCATGTTGTGGGGGTTCTGCGACAGACCGTAGGCGTGCACGACGCGGCTTACGACCAGCAGCAGCCCGACGAGGTGCAGGAGGGGTGGCGGCACCTTGAGGCTTTCGGCGAGGGCAAGCAGCACGAGGGCGAAGGGGACGTACTCGGCGAAGTTGGCATGCACGCGCATGCGACGCAGGAGTTCCTTGCTCTCACCAGGGCCGATCTCGACGCGGGCTTCGCGGCGCTGGGCGATGACCCGGACGGACAGCAGAATGAACAGGGCGGCGAGCAGCGAGGCATAGAGTGCGGTGATCGGCATGGTCACTATCCTGGGCACTGTCCTAAGGCACGTCGGGGCACATCCGGGCGACGGCTTGCGGCGGAGTTCATCACGGGGCCGGGCGATTGACCAGACGGTTCGCGATCAGGCCGGGGCGTTGGTGATGCTGATCAGGCCGTCGAGGGCGGCCAGAGCGTCGCCGCTAGCGATGGCCTCGCCGGCCAGGAACAGGCCGTCGTGAAGATCGTTCGCCTGGCCGCCGACGACCAGGGCCGCGGCGGCGTTGAGCATGACGATGTCACGGTAGGGCCCGCGGTCGCCCTCCAGCACGCGGCGCAGGGCGGCGGCGTTGACGGCGGCATCACCGCCCTTCAGGTCGGTAACGGTGGCGCGCGGCAGTTCGACGTCTTCGGGCGTGATGTCGAAGACGCGGACGCTGCCATGCTTCAGCTCGGCGATCGTGGTCGGGCCGGTGGTCGACAGTTCGTCCATGCCGTCGTTGCCGTGCACGACCCAGGCGTGTTCGCTGCCGAGGTTGCCCAGCACGTCGGCCAGCGGTTCCAGCCAACGACGCTCGTAGACACCGACGAGCTGGCGCTTGACGTTGGCGGGATTGCAGATGGGGCCAAGCACGTTGAAGAGGGTGCGCACGCCAAGCTCGGCGCGGATGGGGGCCCAGACCTTCATCGGCGGGTGATGCATGGGCGCCCACATGAAGCCGACGCCGGCTTCGGCAATGGCGCGTTCGATGACGGAGGGCGGCACGTCGAGTTTCACGCCGAGGGCTGCAAGGACGTCCGATGCGCCGGAGAGGGACGAGACCGAGCGGTTGCCGTGCTTAGCGACGCGGGCGCCGGCGCCGGCCGCGACGAAGGCGGCGCAGGTGGACACGTTATAGGTGTGGTGGCCGTCGCCGCCGGTGCCGACGATATCGATGGTGCCGGCGGGAGCGGTGACGGTCGTCATGCGCGACCGCAGCAGCCGGGCGGCGCCGGTGACCTCCTCGACGGTCTCGCCGCGCTCGCGCAGGCGCAGCAGGAATGCGCCCATGTCGGTGGGCGGCAGGGCGCCGGCCGTCATCTGCTCCAGCGCAAACTGCATTTCATCGGCGCTGAGCGTGCCGCCGGCGTTTACCGTCTCGATCAGCGCCGTCAGCTGCAGTGGTTCGCCCATGTCCCTGTCCCGTATTCGTCCTCGCTCCGGGTTCTGGCTCGCACGACTGGGACGGGGCAGGCAAGGGCAGATTGGAGACAGGACAGGCCACAAGGCGGACCGCATGGGTAGAGTTAATGCGCCAACCCGACCGTTTGCGCCCGGCGGCGTGCGTGCTAGGAAGCTTGCTTTATTTTGTGGCCCTGGCGACTTCGCTTCGCGGAGCCGGCCGCCAGGGCAGGTCGATCTGACAGGGAAATCACACATGAAGCACGTCCTGGATGAGCTGGAACGCCGGCGCGACGAAGCGCGGCTCGGTGGCGGCGTGAAGCGCATCGATGCGCAGCACGGCCGCGGCAAGCTCACGGCGCGCGAACGTATCGACCTCTTGATGGACGAGAACTCGTTCGAAGAGTTCGACATGTACATCGAGCACCGCTGCACGGACTTCGGCATGGAGAAGACGAAGACCCCGGGTGACGGCGTCGTCACCGGCTGGGGCACCATCAACGGCCGCGTCGTCTACGTGTTCGCCAAGGACTTCACGGTGTTCGGCGGCTCGCTGTCGGAGACGCATGCCCGCAAGATCACCAAGATCCAGGACATGGCGCTGCAGAACCGGGCGCCGATCATCGGCCTGTTCGACGCGGGCGGGGCGCGCATCCAGGAAGGCGTGGCGGCGCTGGGCGGCTACGGCGAGGTGTTCCTGCGCAACGTGCTGGCGTCGGGCGTCATCCCGCAGATTTCGGTCATCATGGGGCCGTGCGCGGGCGGCGACGTCTACTCGCCGGCGATGACGGACTTCATCTTCATGGTCAAGGACACGAGCTATATGTTCGTGACCGGCCCGGACGTGGTGAAGACGGTGACGAACGAAACCGTGACGGCGGAGGAGCTTGGCGGCGCCAAGGTGCATACGACCAAGTCGTCGATCGCGGACAATGCCTACGAGAACGACGTGGAGGCCTTGCTGCAGATGCGGCGGCTGATGGACTTCCTGCCGTCGAACAACCAGGCGGGCGTGCCGAAGCTGCCGACGCCGGACAGCCCGGACCGGGTGGAGAAATCGCTCGACACGCTGATCCCGGACAACCCGAACAAGCCGTACGACATCAAGGAGCTGATCAACAAGGTCGTCGATGAGGGTGATTTCTTCGAGATCCAGCCGGGCTTCGCCAAGAACATCGTGGTCGGCTTCGGACGCATGGAGGGCCACACCGTCGGCATCGTCGCCAACCAGCCCCTGGTGCTGGCAGGCGTGCTCGACAGTGATGCCTCGCGCAAGGCTGCCCGCTTCGTGCGCTTCTGCGACTGTTTCGAGATCCCGATCATCACGTTCGTCGACGTGCCGGGCTTCCTGCCGGGCACGGCGCAGGAGTACGGCGGGTTGATCAAGCACGGCGCCAAGCTGCTGTTCGCCTACTCGGAGGCCACGGTGCCGAAGGTGACGGTGATCACGCGCAAGGCCTACGGCGGCGCCTACGACGTGATGAGCTCAAAGCACATTCGCGCCGACGTGAACTATGCCTGGCCGACGGCGGAAATCGCCGTGATGGGTGCCAAGGGTGCGGTCGAGATTCTCTACCGCTCGGAGCTGGGCGACCCGGAGAAGATCGCCGCGCGCATCAAGGAATACCAGGATCGCTTCGCCAACCCGTTCGTGGCGGCGGAGCGCGGCTACATCGACGAGGTCATCAATCCGGCGTCGACGCGGCGGCGGCTGTGCCGGGCGCTCAACATGCTGCGCAACAAGCGTGTCGAGAACCCGTGGAAGAAGCACGACAACATTCCGCTCTAGTGCCGGCTGTATAGAGGACTTTCTTCCTGTCGGCTCATTCATGACAAGTTCATCTTCATGGGCTTTTCGTGGCTTTGCCGTGCGGTTGGGGACCGGATGTGGAAAGACGAGCTTCGTCTGTGCGGCAGATGTTCGTCGCAAAAGTCGCATGGGAGAAACAAGATGAAGCGTTTCGTTCTGATACCTGCTGCTGCCCTCGTCCTGAGCGCCGGGCTGATGGCCTCGTCCGCTAACGCCGCGCCTGCCGTAGGGCAGGCGCTCAAGTCGCAGTCGCTCGCGAGCCAGAGCCTCGTGGAGAAGGCCAGTCATCGTTGCCGCCGCGTTTGCAAGGGTTGGGGCTTCAAGCGTCGTTGCAAGGTGGTCTGCCGTGGCCATCGTCACCATCACCACTAAAATTCGACAGATTGAGCGGGAGCGGGCGCTGCAAGGCGCCCGCTTTCGTTTGTGGCTGGGCGACGGCCGGAAGATGAACGGCAGGTAACCCGGGGCTTCAGATCGCGTTCAAGAGGCCGGTCGCATATTGGCGCCCGTCAGCCAGACACTCTGGCTGAAGGACAAACAACACACCGGGATCACGTATCATGAGCAAGATTTCTTTCGTCGCTGCCGCCGGCCTGGTTCTGATCAGCGCCGCCTCCGCCTCCGCCGCCAGCTCGCGCAACATCGAAGCGCGCCAGGATCGCCAGGCTGACCGCATCGAAGACGGCCGCCGCAGCGGCGCGGTGACGTGGCGCGAGGGCATGAAGCTGCGTGCCGAGCAGCGCCGCATCAAGAAGGTGGAACGCGCTTTCGAGAGCGACGGCCACCTGGACCGGCAGGAGCGGCGCATCCTGACGAACATGCAGGATCGGGCCTCGGCCAACATTCGCCGCGAGCGTAACGACAGCTGGCGCCGTGTCTGGTGGGCGCCCCGCGTCGGCCGCTAATCGCGATCGCCTAGACAACTCGTGAGGGCCGCGCCGCAAAGGTGCGGCTCTCTGCTTTGTCGGGTGTGCTTTCAGCGAAAAATTGCGAGTCCGCCAGGCCACTCTGTGGCGATCTTGTGGCGATCATTAGCCGATTAGTAATGACCGATTCCTATCCTGGTCCCGTGGTGCGGTGATGAGGGTAGCAGTAGCATGGTCGGGTTCAGGCCGCTGGTGATCGAGCAGATCGCCAAACGTGGAAGCATTAAAGAAGCGGATGTCCGGCGTATCGACAACCTGATCCGTGCCGAAGGTGCGATCGGCCGCGCCGAAGCGGAAATGCTTTTTGCCCTGCAGGATGCCGCGCGGGTGCAGGACGCCTCGTGGGCCGCGTTCTTCATCGCGGCGCTGACCGACCACGTCGTCGATCATGCCGAGCCCGCCGGATACGTCAGCGCTGACAATGCCAACTGGCTCATGCGCTGGATCACCACGGAAGGCTACGTCGCCAGCCGCATCGAATTCGATCTTCTTCTGGCTATCCTGGAGCGGTCGCGCTGGGCGCCGGTGAGCCTGGCCATCTTTGCGCTCGACCAGGTTCGTCATGCCGTGGTGCACGCGGTGGGCCCGCTGCGGGCCGGCAACCAGTTCGTGCCGCGCGGCCACGTGACTGAGGCCGACTGCGAAGCGGTGCGCCGCATCCTGTGCTCCGTCGGGCGCGATGCGTTCCTGGCCATCACGCGGGCGGAAGCCAACGCCTTGTTCGACATCGACTGCTGCATCGAGGGCGAGCGGCCGGCCGCCTGGTCAGACCTTCTGTTGCGCGCTGTGGCGCACGGCATGCTGGGCTCGCTGGGGCAGGGTACGGCGGCACGCACGGAGGCCCTGGCGGCCACGGCGGGCGACGCCAACGGTCATCGCGACATCAGCCGTGAAGAGCTGGCGCTGCTGCGGCTGGAACGGCAACGGCTTGAGATCGTGACCAACGAGGAGTTGCAGGACTGCAGCTCCCGCTGGCTGGCGCTGCGCATGAACGAGTTCAGCGATCTTACGCGCCGCGAACAGGAATTCCTGGGCCGCCTGGCGCACGCCCATCCGGCGATTGAGGCCGCTCTGTCCGGCGAAGGCCTGGAATTCATCATCGAGGACGTCGCAGCCGCCTAAGGCTGCATGGTGGCAGTCCGATCGCTGGCGCGACGTTAACGATGCCGCAGCCTGGTACGGCATGATGCGTCCGAATTCGACCAATCTCCGGTAATCTCGCGGTTTACGGCGGGAGCGCAGGCGTCTAGAACACGCCACTTATCCTTCCGTGTTCGAGAAGAACCAAGATCGGGGCCATCCGGGGCGATGTTCAAGAAGATCCTTATTGCCAACCGCGGCGAGATTGCCTGCCGCGTGATGAAGACCGCGCGCAAGATGGGTATAAAGACGGTGGCCGTCTATTCGGACGCCGATCGCGATGCCCTGCACGTCGAAATGGCCGACGAGGCCGTCCACATCGGGCCGCCTGCCGCGGCGGAATCCTACCTCATCATCGACAAGATCCTGGAGGCCTGCAAGCAGACCGGGGCCGAGGCCGTGCACCCAGGATACGGCTTCCTGTCGGAACGCGAGGCGTTTCCCGTGGCGCTGAAGAAGGCCGGCATCGTCTTCATCGGTCCGAACCCAGGCGCCATCGCGGCCATGGGCGACAAGATCGAGAGCAAGAAGGCGGCCGCCAAGGCGAAGGTGTCGACGGTTCCCGGGCACCTGGGAGAGATCTCGGACGGCAAGCATGCCGTTAAGATCGCCGAGGAGATCGGCTATCCGGTGATGATCAAGGCCTCGGCCGGCGGTGGCGGCAAGGGCATGCGCATCGCCTACGACCGCAAGGAATGCGAGGAGGGGTTCGAACTGGCCCGGTCGGAGGCCAAGTCGAGCTTCGGCGACGACCGCATCTTCATCGAGAAGTTCATCGAGCAACCGCGCCACATCGAGATCCAGGTGCTGGGCGACAAGCACGGCAACGTCGTCTACCTCGGCGAGCGCGAATGCTCCATCCAGCGGCGCAACCAGAAGGTCATCGAGGAAGCGCCCTCGCCGCTGCTCGACGAAAAAACGCGGCGGGCGATGGGCGAGCAGGCCGTGGCGCTGGCCAAGGCGGTCAACTATGACAGCGCCGGTACGGTCGAGTTCGTGGCCGGCCAGGACAAAAGCTTCTTCTTCCTGGAGATGAATACCCGACTGCAGGTGGAGCATCCCGTCACGGAGATGATCACCGGCATCGACCTGGTGGAACAGATGATCCGGGTGGCGGCAGGGGAAAAGCTGCCGTTCAAGCAGGCCGACATCAAGCTCAACGGCTGGGCCGTCGAGAGCCGCATCTACGCGGAAGACCCCTACCGCAACTTCCTGCCGTCGATCGGGCGGCTCACCAAGTATCGTCCGCCGGCCGAGACGTCGGTTAACGGCGTCACCGTCCGGAATGACACCGGCGTGTTCGAGGGCGGCGAAATCTCGATGTTCTATGACCCGATGATCGCCAAGCTGGTGACCCACGCGGCGACCCGTGAGGCGGCGATTGACGCGCAGGCCGAGGCGCTGGACGCATTCTATATCGACGGTATCCAGCACAACGTGCCGTTCCTGACGTCGCTGATGCAGCATCCGCGCTGGCGCTCGGGCAACATTTCGACGGCGTTCATCAAGGAAGTCTATCCGGACGGCTTCGTCGGCCGGACGGCGGCGGGCGATGAGATGAAGGTGTTGTCGGCGGTGGCCGCCACCGTCGATCACCAGAACAACGCGCGGCGCCGCGAGATCACCCATCAGATGTCGGGCCGGCCGGTGCGGTTCGCCAAGCGCCGCGTGGTGAAGATCGGCGAGACCGTGCAGTTGCTGGAGGTTTCCGGCGGGGAGACGGCGAGCGAGCTGTTTTTCGTGACGCTGCTGGGGGCAGACGGCAAGGCACAGGAGACGCTGGAGATCGTTTCGGCCTGGTCGCCAGGCGAACCGGTCTGGACCGGCCGCGTCGGCGGCAAGTCCGTCACGGTGCAGGTGAGGCCCATCCTCAATGGTAACAACCTAGCTTACCGCGGTGTGCAGGCGCCGGTGCGGGTCTATACCGAGCGCGAGGCGGAACTGGCGGCGCTGATGCCTGAGAAGGTCGCCGCCGACATGTCGAAATACCTGCTGTGCCCGATGCCGGGGCTGGTGAAGGCGATCCACGTCGCCGAAGGTGCCGAAGTGAAGGCCGGTGATACGCTGGCGGTCGTGGAAGCCATGAAGATGGAGAACGTGCTGCGCGCCGAGCGCGACGGCGTCGTCAAGACGGTCAATGCCAAGGCCGGTGACAGTCTGGCAGTCGACGCCGTTATCCTGGAGTTCGCCTGACAGGTCAGCGGAAGGGTCAGACCGAGGTCTGACCCCGCGACATACGTTGTAGACAGCCAGATGACCAACCGAACCGTTCATGTTCGCATCACCGGCCGCGTGCAGGGCGTCGGCTATCGCGCCTGGACGGAGGATGCGGCCGCGGAACTGGGCTTGCGCGGCTGGGTGCGAAACCGGCGCGACCGCTCGGTCGAGGCAATCTTCTCCGGTACGGAGGCGGCGGTCGCCGACATGCTGGAGCGTGCCAGGTCCGGGCCACCCGCGGCGCGCGTCGATGACGTCGTCGTGGCGGAACGGCCGGTGGGCGAGGATCTGCCCAAGGGGTTCGATTTCCGCCCGACGGAGTGAACCTGTCAGGCGTGGCGCGCTGCTTCGCGGCGGAGGCCGTTGATTATGGGCTCATAGGCTTCCTCGTCGCGGGCTTCCGGATAGACCATGTACACGGGATAGACGAACTTGCGCGCGCGCTTGGGAATGCGCAGGCGGCCGCGGGTGACGTGGGTCTTAACCAAGCGCAGGGGGAAATAGCCCGCGCACTCGTTGGTCAGGACGTAGTCCAGGCTGATGGGGCCGATGTCGAGGTTGAGGCCCGGGTTCGTCAGCTCCGGGAACGCGATGGCGTGGTCCTGCTGGAAATCCGGACCCCAGTCGATGGCGACGTAGTCGCCCGATGCCCACCGGGTCGACGACTTGGTCGACGTGACCAGCACGAACTCCTCGTCGAACAGATGCTCGATCATGTGCCCGGGGGGCTGCAGCGGGCGGTACATGACGGCCAGATCCAGCGTGCCTTCGATGAGGCGCTGGGTCATCACGGCGGAGACGCCCTGGTAGGCGGAGACGGCGATGTCGGGGATGTTGGAGCGCATCCACGCGATCCATCGGATGAGGAAACCGTCCCACAGGGCGACGGGCGCGCCGACCGACAAATGGTCGCGGTGCTGGTCGGACAGGCCGACCTCGAGCTGCGCGTGCTGCCAGACGCGAACCAGCGCGAGCGCGTGCTTCTGGAACTGTTCGCCGGCGTTGGTGAGTTCGGCGCCCGACTTCGAACGCTGGAAGAGAGGACGCCCAAGCATGTCCTCAAGGCCTTTGATGCGGCCTGACACGGTCGATTGCGTGATGTTCATCTTGCGAGCGGCGTCTATGAAGCTGCCGGTCTCGGCGACCATCAGGAACGTGCGAGCGAGATTGATATCCATCGGGATCACGCATCACAAAAAAGCACTGCAGGTCTATCTATCGGAATCTTCGATAGTGGTCACCGGAAATTTCCGTTTGAAGGTCAAGTTGAATCTGCGCAAATAAACCTTGCGTGAACTTCGAGTCGCGCGCGATCCCGAATCATTCGGGTCAACAACTGAAGGACGATGACAATGAAGGCGAAAGCGAAAGCCGCGAAGAAGCCCGCTGCAAAGGCGAAGAAGGCTCCGGCGAAGAAGAAGAAGTAACGAGTTTCGTTCGAGTGCGATGGGAGTGGCCGTGATGTCCTTCAAGGCGTTCTCGGCCGGCGCATCGGCAGCGTTCCTCCTCGTCACGTCCGCTCAGGCGGGTTCGATCACGAATCGAGATGACAAGGACCACAAGGTCACTGTCATCGAAGGCGAGGCCAAAAAAGACCATGTTCTCAAGCCCAATGCGGCGCTGGAGGGCATATGTCCAAAGGGATGCCTGATACGCCTCAACGACAACGTCGACGATGAACCGTACGAGCTGGAAGGCTCTGACAGCATCTCGATCGATGGCGGCGAACTCTGGCAGGAAAAGGTGGGCGAGCCCGATGCATCTTCCTCAGGTGCGGACGGCCAGACCTCTCGAACCGCTCCGGCCCCCTGACATTCGAACACAATGGTCAACGCCCGGGTCCGCGCAATGCGGGGCCGGGCGTTCCATTTTGAGACGGCTCATCAGCCGTCGCGCGGCTTGATGATGACGGCGCGGCGCGGGTCTGGTGCATCGTAGACCAGGCCGAAACGGTGCTCGAAGGCGGTGCGCAGGGCGTTGTCCACATCTTTCATGCCGGCCGCAATTCCGAGTTTCTGCAGGCTCGTCACCCCACGATCGGAGATTCCGCACGGTACGATGCCGGCGTAGTCGGCCAGGTTTGGTTCGACGTTGAGGCTGATGCCATGGAGGCTGATGCCGCGGCGGATGCGGATGCCGAGTGCTGCGATCTTGGCTTCAGTGCCGCCCGGCTCATCGACCCAGACGCCGATGCGGTCCTCGATGGTGCGTCCGGTGACGCCGAGGGATGCCAGCGCGTCGATCACCCAGGCCTCGAGACCCTTGACGAAACCGCGGACGTCGCCGCCGAAGCGGGCGCGGACGTCGAGCATCAGATAGGCCACGCGCTGGCCGGGACCGTGGTAGGTGAGTTCGCCGCCGCGTCCGGTCTTGTGCACGGGAAGGTGCGAGGCGTCGACGAGGTGCTCGGGCTTGGCGCTGGTGCCGGCGGTGTAGAGCGGGGGGTGTTCGATGAGCCAGACGAGTTCGCCGACTTCGCCAGCGGCGATGTGCGCGGCGCGCTGTTCCATCATGGCGACGGCGTCGTCGTAGGCGGTCAATCCGGGGCTGGTGGCCCAGGCGACGGGCTGAGGGGCTTCAGTTGGCATGTCGGGTCGAGCACTCTTGTGATGCCGGCAACGTCGATGTCGATCTGCGGCAGAGAGAAACGCTTTGGAGTGCGCCGCGGTCCAGACCTGATTTCGGCAGCCGCGGCGCACGTCTTACGGTGGTGACAAACGGGTGCTTGCCAGCCGTCCCAACCTCTGTTAGTCGGACGGGCTCCGGTGGCTTCGCGCTGCCGGTCATAGCACTTTGGCCCTCTGTCAGGCCATCGTTGCGGTAGCGGTCATGGCGGAACTGGTAGACGCACTACCTTGAGGTGGTAGCGGGGCAACCCGTGGAGGTTCGAGTCCTCTTGACCGCACCAAATCGTACTTACCCCCTCGATGAGGCGGAGAACCCTGATGCCACCTTGATTGGTGCATCATTACCCCCTTCGCAGCCCCAGGATGGTGATCGACCATGCCGCAAGCACGCGCGCGCCGCATTCCCATCCTAATCGCTGCTGCGTTGGCGTGCATCGGCGGTACGGTGATCGTCGATCGGGGCTTCGTGAGTTCAGCCATGGCCGAGGCGGCCAAGAGCAAAAAGGCAGCGGGCAAGAAGACGCAGGCAGACGCTGCGGTCGCCTATGAGAAAGCACTTAGCGCATTCAAAGCGGTCCTCACGGAGCGGCGGGCGCAGATCCTCGCCAAAGCAGAGCTGCCGAACCTGCCAGGCCAAGAGCTCTACCTGGCCCGCATCAAGGTGATGAGCCGCTACAAGGATCTGACCGATGTCGCGCCTTCACGCATTGGCCGCGCCAACAAGTTTGGCATTCCGCCTGATCATTTCGATGCCGGCATCGAGCCTCTGATCGACGAATACACGGCACTCTTCAGGGAGATGCAGGCCCCTCCCTCTGACGCCCAGAGTTCGGAAACCCCCTTGGAGGACGTCGTCGCGTTAGGCACCGCTATTGCGCGCGCCAAGGGACTGGATGCGGAGGCTGCGAAGGTGGCCGGCCGGCTCAGCCTGGCGCTGTTCTTCGCGGAGACGGGCGGAAACCAGAACATCGGCAACGCGCGTTCGAACCAATACAAGGGCAGCCTGCAGACCGGCGTCGCAGAGGACCAGCGCGGCCGCCAGAAATGGGAGGCTATCAAGGCGACGGTGGCCAAGCTTGATCCCACCGTGGCGGCCCGCGACGCCAAGGAGGAGGCCCGCGCCGGCGGCATCGATCAGCGCTACAATCACTGGACCGCGGTGCGCAACGGCTTGATGAACGCGGCGGCCGACCTGTTTCCGCACATTCCGGCGATCGTCGCGATGCTTCCGGACGAAATGGATCAGATGAAGTTCTTCGAGCTTATCCAGATCGTGCCCACCCCGACGCGGGCCGCGTTAAAGTCGGGCGACATCGTGAGCTACGAAATCTCCGAGCCACGGGTCATGGGGTTCTTGCGCAACAACAGTATTTTCACGTTCGGCAGGGCCAACAGGGCCAAAAAGTCCGCAACCTATCGAGAGATCTTCGACGCCATGTGGCTCTTCAACGCAAAGTTTGAGCAAGCGTCGGCAAACTTCAATGAGATCCGCGCACGTTCGAGATAGCACCGGCTGGCGTGCCAAGGGCCCGGCTAAGTTCAGAGAGGCTGCGGCTCGTCCAGGTCGGGGGTCCGTTGCGAGATAGCCTCAGAGTGAAAGACACTCGAGTTGTTGCGCATGGCAACGAGCAACAACAGGCCCGGGACCGCAACTGCGCCGCTTGCCAGGTAGAAGTTGGCCCAGCCGAGATTGACCACCAGATCTCCGGCGAACCCGGAAAAGAAGGTTCTTCCGACGGCCGCCAGGCTCGTGAGTACGGCGTACTGCGTGGCGGTGTAGCGCTTGTCGGTAATGACCGAAGTGAAGGCAACAAGGGCGGCGGTTCCCATTCCCGATGACAGATCCTCGAAGCACACGGTGCATGCCAGTGCCCACGTCTGGGGCCCAGTGACCGTCAAGGCCGCGAACGCGACCGTAGACACTGCCTGAAGGAGGCCGAAGATCCACAGCGAGCGATAGACACCGATATAGAAGAGTATCGCGCCTCCCAGGAACAGACCGACGAGCGTTGAGACGAAGCCGAAGGTCTTGGCGATCAATCCGATGTCGGCGTTACTGAAACCAATGTGGACATAAAACGGGTTGAGCATCGCTCCTGAGACGGCGTCGCCAAGTTTGAACAAGACCAGAAACAAGAGAATGATCCACGCACCTTCTCGTTTAAGGAACTCAGCCAGCGGCTCGCGGATGGCCGCGAGGAGCGTTCGTGGCGGTGAGCCGGAAATCTGAGGCTCCGTCGCCACCAGCGTTGTCACAACGCCGACGAGCATCAGCAGCGCCATCACCAAGTAGAGCTGTGGCCAGCTCAACATCGCTCCATCCGAACCGACCAGGCTGATCCCGATGCCGCCCGACACCAGCATTCCGACACGGTAGCCGTATGTGTAGATGGAGGCGCCTAAACCCATCTCTTCATCCGATAGAATCTCGCGCCGGTAGGCATCAACCGCGATGTCTTGTGTGGCGCTCAGGATTGCGGTGAGCAAAGCGACCGTTGCGAGTGCGGTCAGGGAGCGACTGGGGTCACACAGGGCGAAGGCCGCGATTGCAGCTATCAGGGCCAGTTGGGCGGCCAGCATCCAGCTGCGCCGGCGTCCAAGAGCGGAAAGTGCAAAACGGTCCAGGATGGGCGCCCAGAGAAACTTGAGGGAATAGGCTAGCCCGACCCAGCCGAAGTACCCGATAAGACTGAGGTCGACGTTCTCGCGGGCAAGCCAGACCTTCAACGTTCCGCTCGTGAGCAGCAGCGGAAGGCCGCTGGAAAATCCGAGCAGAAAAACGATCAGCATTTTCGTCGAAGCGAGCTGTCGAAAGAAGCTGGTCGGCGCGCTCATTTTCGTATTCCGTGCGCTGTTTCTGCGTTGGCGGAGGGCTGGCTACTCCAGTCTTCCTATCGGATTGCTCCCTCAATGAGGCGGAGAACCCTAGCGCGCCCAAGCCTAACGGTCCGACCCTATCTATTCACTAGATTGCTGGCGACGGTTGTGAAATGGCGCATGAGCTCAGAACGCAACGGGTCGGTCATGCCGACTTGGTCAATTGCCTTCGCCATGCAGAATAACCAATCATCTTTTACATGTTGGTCTATTGCGACGTGTTCGTGCATTTCGCGCACGTTGGTGTGCCCATACTTCTGTGCGTAGAGAGAAGGGCCACCCAGAAATCCGGACAAGAAGTTGAATTGCTCTGTCCGCGAGTGCGCTACGCCGTGCCCGAGCTTATGCAAGCGCAACAATCGGGCGCCTAGAGCATCATGCTCAATGATGTCGTAGAACGCTTCAATCAGCTGGCGGAGTCTATGCTCCCCCAGCTGATGATACAGCGTGCCGTTGGACCGTTGGCCAGATCCGTACGCCGCGACTTTCCTGTCGTTTGCATTGACCATGTCTGCACGACCCGGTCACGGTTGGGCTCGGTACGTCTCTAGACGTCCAGGGTGTTATCGCGCTCCCATTGCGTCAGATGCGAAGCGTAGGAATTCCATTCCTGCATCTTCATCTTGATGAACGACTTCGAGAAGTCCTCGCCGAGCATTTGCTTCAACTCGGTGTCGTTGTCGAAGTTGCGCAGCGCATCCAGGAGATTGAGCGGAAGCTTCGGTGCGTCGGTGACGGTATGGCCGAGCTGGTACATGTCGATGTCGTAGCGTTTGCCCGGATTCGCTTTCTTGTCGATGCCGCTGAGACCGGCAGCGATGATCACGGCCTGAAGCAGGTAGGGGTTGGCCGCGCCGTCGGGCAGACGCAGTTCGAAACGGCCTTTGCCGGGGACGCGCACCATGTGCGTACGATTGTTGCCGGTCCAGGTCACGGTATTGGGCGCCCAGGTGGCGCCGGACACGGTGCGCGGGGCGTTGATGCGCTTGTACGAATTGACCGTCGGATTTGTGATGGCCGACAGTGACTCGGCGTGGCGCATAATTCCGCCGAGGAAATGGTAGCCCTGCTGTGACAGGCCCATCTCATCGTTGGAATCGTAAAACATGTTGGTCTTGCCGGATTTGTCCCAAACCGAGATGTGTGCGTGACACCCGGTTCCGGTCAGGCCCAAGAAGGGCTTGGGCATGAACGTCGCGCGCAGCCCATGCTTCTCTGCAATTGAGCGGGTCATGAACTTGAAGAACGCATGACGGTCAGCCGTGATCAGGGAGTCGTCGAAGTCCCAGTTCATCTCCCATTGGCCATTCGCGTCTTCATGATCGTTCTGGTAAGGCCCCCAGCCCAGTTCGATCATTGCGTCGCAGATTTCGCGAATGACATGATAACGGCGCATCAGGGCTTGCTGATCGTAGCAAGACTTTGACGCGGTATCTGCAGCATCCGAGATCTGGGTGCCGCACGGCGTCGTCAGGAAGAATTCGCACTCGACGCCGGTCTTGACGTAAAGATCGAGCTCGGCTGCGGCCTTCGCCAACTTCTTCAACACGACACGCGGGGCCTGTCCCACGGGCTTGTCGTCCATCACCAGGTCGGCAGCAACCCAAGCCACTTCCTTGTTCCACGGCAGCTGAATAACCGATGAAGGATCGGGAACTGCAAAAAGGTCGGGATGAGCCGGCGTCAGATCGAGCCACGTGGCGAAGCCAGCAAAGCCCGCACCATCCTTTTGCATGCCTTCGATGGCCTGCGCAGGAACGAGCTTGGCCCGTTGGGCGCCGAAGAGGTCAGTGTATGAGATTAGAAAGTAGCGGACGCCGTTCTCTTGTGCGAAAGCCGCTAAGCTTTCTGTGCCAGTCTGCGAATACAGTCGTTGCTGTCCAGCCATAGCGTTTCCTCGTCATTTTGCGTTTTGTTCGTCATTCAAAAAAAAGACGTCCTAGAAGCCGCCTTGTGTGACGCCAGGTATCCATTTCGTGCCGGCCAACGGCACGCGTGCCATCGCAGCCGCCTCGATCGTCAGTGCGCAAAGATCTTCCGGTTCCAGGTTGTGGATGTCGTTGTGTCCACACGCGCGCGCCACCGTCTGCACTTCGAGCGTCATGACCTTGAGATAATTGGCGAGGCGGCGGCCAGCCTTTACCGGGTCCAACCGCTGCATAAGGAGGGGATCCTGCGTCGTGATGCCTGCGGGGTCCCTGCCTTCGTGCCAGTCGTCGTAGCTACCGGCAGTCGTTCCGAGCTTCTGATACTCGACCTCGTGGATGGGGTCATTGTCACCAAGTGCTGCCAGAGCGGCAATGCCGATCGCCACGGCATCGGCACCAAGTGCGAGCGCCTTTGCGACGTCAGCACCCGTGCGGATACCGCCAGACACGATCAGCTGAACCTTCCGGTGCATGCCGAGATCCTGAAGCGCCTCGACCGCCGGACGAATGGCGGCAAGGGTCGGCAAGCCGACGTTTTCAATGAAGACTTCTTGCGTTGCGGCGGTGCCGCCCTGCATTCCATCGAGCACCACGACATCTGCTCCGGCTTTCACCGCAAGGGCTGTGTCGTAGTAAGGCCGGGTGGCCCCGACCTTCACATAGATCGGCTTTTCCCAGTCGGTGATCTCCCGCAGTTCCTGGATCTTGATTTCAAGATCGTCTGGGCCGGTCCAGTCGGGATGGCGGCAAGCGGAGCGCTGGTCAATTCCCTTCGGCAGATTGCGCATCTCGGCCACGCGGTCCGAGATCTTCTGGCCCAGAAGCATGCCGCCTCCGCCCGGCTTCGCGCCCTGGCCGACCACGACTTCAATCGCGTCTGCCTTGCGAAGGTCGTCGGGGTTCATGCCGTAGCGGGAAGGGAGGTACTGGTAGACGAGGGTCTTGGACTGACCACGTTCTTCCGGGGTCATGCCGCCATCGCCCGTCGTGGTCGACGTGCCGGCGATCGACGCGCCACGTCCCAACGCGTCTTTCGCATTGGCGGACAGGGCACCAAAACTCATGCCCGCGATTGTGATCGGAATTCTGAGTTCGATCGGCTTCTTGGCAAAGCGCGTACCCAACGTCACCGACGTGGAGCAGCGTTCGCGATATCCTTCCAACGGGTATCGCGAGATGGACGCGCCGAGAAACAGTAAATCATCGAAATGAGGCACCCGGCGCTTGGCGCCGCCGCCGCGGATATCGTAAATCCCCGTTTGCGCTGCCCGGCGGATTTCCGACAACGTGTAATCGTCGAACGTCGACGACCTGCGAGGCGTAACTGGTGGGTTGTGATATGTCATCAGTATGCATCCGCGTTGTCGATATTGAAGTTGTAAAGTTTCCGGGCGGAGCCATAGCGCTTGAATTCGCTGGTCTCGACCCCGGTCACACCGGCTTTTTTGAGCAAGGCTGCGAGCGCCGTGTGGTGCTCGGCGCGCATTTCCTTCTCGATGCAATCCGCTCCGAGACTGCGAACTTCGCCTCTCACGTAGAGCTTGGCCTCGTAGATCGAGTCGCCCAACGCGTCGCCGGCGTTGCCGAGGACTACGAGATTGCCGCTCTGCGCCATAAACGCGGACATGTGTCCGATATTGCCTTTGACGACGATATCGATGCCCTTCATCGAGACGCCGCAACGCGACGCGGCATTTCCTTCGATAACGAGAAGACCGCCACGACCGGTCGCGCCGGCGTATTGGCTGGCGTCCCCAGTAATGCGGACTTTGCCCGACATGAGATTTTCAGCGACACCAGGTCCTGCTGAACCATGGACCGTTATTTCGGCCTGTTTGTTCATGCCGGCGCAGTAGTAGCCAACGCTGCCGCGGACATCGATGCTGATCGGTGCATCAACGCCAACTGCTACAGAATGGTAGCCACGTGCGTTGAGGATTTCCCAGGACGTGTCCTTCGTTCCTTCACGGACTTGGTGAAGGTCTTGGTTCAGCTCGCGCAAGGAGGTCTGGGCAAGATCCACCGTGCGCATGTTGAGGCGCTGCTGCATTGCCTTATCTCTCCCAGAAATAGACTGTAGATGGCTCAGGTTCCCAGACGCGCGCGGCCTCTATGTTCGGAAGGCTCACGAGTGCGCGGTATTCCGAGCCGAAAGCGACGTACTGATCGGTCTCTGCCATTACGGCCGGCTTGCAAGCGATCGGATCGCGGAGGACGCCAAAACCGTTCTTCGTGCCGACGACGAAGGTGAAGAAGCCGTCGAGATCGTCGAGGCTCTTGTTGAGGGACTCGCCCAGGTTCATGCCCTGGTTCATGCGCCATGTCAGATAGGCGGCCGCAACCTCGGAGTCGTTCTGCGTCTCAAACGTCATGCCATCATGGATCAGCTGGCGTCGCAGATTGTTGTGATTTGAGAGCGAACCGTTATGGACGAGACACTGGTCGGCGCCAGTGGAGAAGGGGTGGGATCCCATCGTCGTCACGGCGGACTCGGTCGCCATGCGCGTATGGCCGATGGCGTGAGTCCCGCTCATTTGAGCCAAATCGAACGCCTTGGAGACGTCGGTCGGATAACCAACTTCCTTATAAATCTCGATGGACGATCCCGTAGCCATGATCCGTATCGACGGTAGCGTGCGTCGAATGAAGTCCTTCGCGCTGTCGAGCTTGCCTTCCGGAACGAGAAGCACAGCGTGCGTCGACTTCACACGGATGCTGACGTCACCACCGACCGCCTTGCTGACCTTCTTTTCGAGGTCCGCGAAATCGGTTTCCGGTTGGGCCGACTGCAGCGTGAGCTTGGCCTTGTCGCGGACGGTGTCGCCGTAAACCGCAAACCCGGCGCTGTCCGGCCCCCGGTCGCACATCGTCCGCAGCATCTCGGCGGTCAGGGCGCCGAGCTGCGGTTCCAAGGCCTTATCTTTGAGAAATAATCCGACAATTCCGCACATTTGAAACGCCCCGTGGGTGAGCTGTTGGAGCATGAGCTTTAGGGCCAAACGGCTCCTGAGTCAACTGAGAAGAAGATTTTATGCTTGTTACGAAATATTGAGTATCTTCAATAATATACGGCATTTTTATTTCTTTAAGAGAAAAAATATTGACAGAAAGGATTTCATCCTCATGATGTGCCACGCGGCATTTTAGCATGCCGCACTGCGCGTTCTTAAGCCAAGCCCTTGATTCAAAATTAAAAAATAGCCCACTTGGGCATGTCAGGGTTGGGCGGTGTGGATCTCTAGGGGAGAACCTCAATGAGCCTTGCTACTGGCATGTTTGCCGAAGCTGAATCACGATCACTACAAAGAACAATCGACTGGAGGGGCGCGTTTTGGGTCGCAAGCGGCGTGCCCGCGCTTGTCTTATTTTCTATCGGCGGGATTGCAGGGACGACGGGAAAGCTGGCGTTCGTCGTGTGGGCTGCGTCCATGCTGATGGGCTTCGTCCAATCGTTCACGTACGCAGAGATCGCAGGTCTGTTTCCCAACAAGTCCGGCGGCGCATCGGTTTACGGTGCCGCGGCATGGGTTCGGTACTCAAAGCTCATCGCCCCACTATCGGTCTGGTGCAACTGGCTGGCCTGGTCTCCGGTGCTTTCACTCGGATGCTCAATTGCCGCCGCGTATATCCTCAACGCGTTCGCGCCCATACCTGCCGCGGACTCTCCCGAGGTCCTCACTTGGATCAAGGCTCATGCCGGCAGTGTTGCAGCCGACAGTCCACGGGTGGTCGAGTGGCTTGCGGCGAACGCCGGAAAGAGTGTTGGTGACGCGATCTCCATCCTGATGTCTCAGGACGGAGTTGCCGCACTTACCCCGCCAATCAGATCCTGGTCGTTGTTCGCGCATCAACTGGGGCCGGTCAGCTTTTCCCTTAACGCAGTCTTTTTCATCGGCGTCGTCTTGATGTTGGTGACGTTTGCCATTCAGCATCGGGGCATCCTCGGTACGGCGAATGTGCAGAAGTACCTTGGTCTTCTCGTGATCATTCCGATGTTGATCGTTGGCATAGTTCCGATCCTGACCGGGCAAATCAACTGGGACAACTACACGCCACTTGCGCCGCTCAAGGCTGCCTACGCTCCCGACCTTGGGACCTGGGACGTTGGCGGTTGGACATTGATCCTGGGCGGAATGTTCATTGCCGCCTGGTCGACGTATGCTTTCGAAACGGCGATTTGCTACACGAGCGAGTTCAAGAATCCAAAGTCGGATACGTTCAAGGCCATCTTCTACTCAGGCCTGCTTTGCCTGCTTCTCTACACGTTGGTGCCGTTCACGTTCCAGGGCGTGCTCGGCCTTGAAGGAATGCTTGCCACCCCGATCGTCGACGGTTCGGGCGTCGCAGACGCAATGGGCAAAATGGTCGGCGGCGGCGGGTTCGTTACATCAATCTTCGTGATGTTGATGATCTTCGCATTGATGCTGTCGATCATGACGGCCATGGCAGGCTCGTCGCGCACGCTTTACCAGGGCTCGGTGGATGGCTGGCTGCCCCGTTATCTCAGCCATGTAAATGAGCACGGTGCGCCGACCACTGCCATGTGGACTGATCTGATCTTCAATCTCGGGCTGCTGGCGATAGCTGCGGCAGATGCCACGAGCTTCTTCTTCATACTCGCGGTGTCGAACTGCTGTTACATCATCTTCAACTTCCTCAATCTCAATTCTGGTTGGATTCACCGGATCGACAACGGACACATCGCGCGTCCATGGAAGGCGCCGACGTTCCTGCTTGCCTTGGGTGTGCTGTTCGCCTTCGTCAACGCCATGTTCCTGGGCGCCGGCGCCAAGGTGTGGAATCCGGTTGCACTTTGGGCCGGTCTCATCGCTGCCGGCCTGATCATCCCCGTGTTTCTGTTTAGGCACTACGTTCAAGACAAGGGTCGTTTTCCGCCGAACATGCTCGAAGATCTCAATGTCACAGAGCAGGACCTTCGTGTTCGCAAGGCTGGCATCCTGCCCTATCTGACTTTGCTGCTCGGCATCTGCGTTGTCCTGACGGCAAATTGGTTCTTCCAACTTCCAGGTTGATCTTGTGGCGGCGGAGCCAGCTCCGCCGCTGCGTCCTTCCGCGTTTAGTTGAACGAAGCCAATGCGGGCTCGATTTCCGTGCTCACTCTTTCAGGAGAATGCCATGCTGATCGATGGGATTAAGAGCCGACCCAAATATCCGGGTTTGGTACCCGACGCGTATTCTCGCCATCACGTCTTCGCAGCGGACGGAGAAGGCGCACAAGCGATCCTCGATCTGTTTTCGAGATCAGCGGCGGAAATCCATGGGCAAGTCGTGATCGTCTACGCTGAGACGGTCGCCTGCAGTTCCGACTTTTCTTCTGCGCTGGGAAAGCTGCCGGTTGAAGTCGTTCATTCGCTGCCATCGGTCGTTACGGCCATGTCGCGACTTGCCGGGATCCTCGCGAATGCACGCGTCAATACGCGGATGTATGCAGCCGGAACGGAAACCATGATCGGCTTGGCCGTTCAGCTCGCCGTCGCATCGGGGATCGACGCGCAGGCTGTGCTGACAGAGCATCGAGGCTCCGCCGCCAGACGCGTCCAGTGCGTTCACTGCAAAGGGTTCACCGAGAACGTCACAACAAACGTCGTGAAGTGCGACCATTGCGGCGAGCATCTCCTGGTTCGTGACCACTACTCACGGCGCCTGGCCGCGTTCCAGGGGGTCTCCGCGGATGCCGAGGAGCCTGGGGTTCTTCCAGAAATTGTCGAGGTCTTTAGATGAGTGACGGCCAAATCTCCGTTCGGGTAGCCCGCGTCGAAACCGTTGCGGAACGGATCAAGCGCGTGAGGCTCGTCAGCAAGGACGGCGGCCCTTTGCCGATGTTTTCGGCCGGGTCCCACATCGTCGTTACGATGCGTGAGCCCAATCGGACGATCAAGAATGCCTATTCGCTAATGGGCCCGATTGGCGACACCGAAGGATACGAGATCAGCGTCCTGCGTACGACCGACTCACATGGCGGCTCCAAGTTCGTCCATGAAAATTTGTACGAAGGGTCCGTCATCTCGGTCAGCCACCCAAGCAATCTGTTTGCCCTTGATCTGCGTGCTCGCAAGCACTTGTTGATTGCGGGTGGAATTGGGATCACCCCGCTGATGTCGATGGCCGACCAACTCGCTTTGCTGGGGCATCAATTCGAGCTGCATTACTCGACACGAACGCCGGGATCGGGAGCCTATGTGGGCGACCTTAAAGCTCGCTACGGCAAGCGACTGCATCACTATCAGACCGTCTCTGGCCTCAGGATCGACCTCCCCCGACTTCTTGCACAACAGCCGCTCGGAACGCATCTCTACGTGTGCGGTCCTGAGACCATGATCGAACAAGTTCTTGCCCAAGCCAAGGAAATGGGCTGGCCAGAGCAAAACGTGCATGCCGAGCATTTCGGCGCACCGAAAGGCGGCGCATCGTTTGTCGTGACGCTTGCCGGATCAGGACGGCAGATCAAGGTCAGGGAAGACGAAACCATCCTCAAGGCCCTTGAGGCAGCCGGTTTGGAGCCGCCGTTCCTGTGCAGGGGAGGCGCGTGTGGTCAGTGCGAGACCCGTGTAACCGCCTGCGACGGGGTCATTCAACACAACGATCACTACCTGTCGGACGAAGAGAAAGCGTCGGGCGGGAAAATCATGATCTGCGTATCCCGTCTACGTGGTGCGCAGCTGACTCTCGATATCGAAGAAAAAGCATCAGGGAGTAGGTGATGAACCAAGCGTTCAAGAAAGAGACATTCCGCGACGACTTCACTTTCGCAAACAGCGAGACGGCCATTCATCGCTTTCCCTTCCCCTATTGGGAAGACAAGTACATGTACTCGGTCAACATCGAACCGCACCGCGCGGGTCAGAAGGGCGGCATATACGAGTTCCCGATCGATATCGACGAGCACTACGTTTCGGAGATGGAAGATCGAGCCCTGGTGCTGAAGGCGGATCCCAAGCGCTGTCAGGCGCTGCCTCATATGATGCTGGCGCAGTGGGATCTTCTCGAGCTGCTGATGACCTCGATGGCGCGCGACTACCCGCAATGGTTTTCGTTGAAAACGGAGGGCGCCCATTGGCACTGGATCAACCGGCCGTTGAATATCGATCAGAAGTTTGTCTTCGGAGATGTTTCGACGTTGCCGCAAGAGCCCATGGAATACATCACCCGTCAGTGTCAGGGTGACTTCACGCTTCTCGACCAACGCGACAATAACCTCTGGATGGATGCCGGCATCTCAACCACCCAGGCCGATTGGTCTCTCGACTTTGACGTCGGCATGAACTTCATGGAATGGCATGGGCCGGTTCCCCTTGCGCACGACATGAAGATCTTCGATCGGGCGCTAAAGTTTCTATTGAACTTGCAGCTTGGGGAACCTGTTCGTCGCCTCAACTGGACGATGACCATCAATCCTCGGCTCGACACCAGCCCTGAGAATTACAACAAGTGGGGCAAGGACCGCGCGTCGGTGACGCCGTCCAACGTTGGCGACAAAGTTCACCTGCGCGTTGAACTCCAGGCATTGTGGCGCCTCCCGCGGTCAAACGCGATCGTGTTCTCGATCCGGGCGTACATGCTCAAAATGCGCGAACTGGTCACTGTCCCGAAGTGGGGACGCCGCATGCATCGTGTTCTCAAAGACCTGCCCGCGGAACTCGTCGACTACAAGGGCATCACGCGTTACCGCGACGTGACCATCGAATGGCTATCGCAATACGATGATGGCTTGCCGACGTCGCCCGGAGGCGGACCAGACTAGTTGTTGCGCGACGAGGATCAGGTTTGATCCTCGTCGCTTGTTTTTTCACTGCGCGCTCAATTTTCTTGGGCGTCAAATCGTTCAGCTGTTTGGACCATCCGCACAAGACGGGTCTTGGTGCGGACGAATTGCTTTGGGTAATCGACTGCGCGGGTCCTCATCCAACCGGTTACCTGCAAGCATAGCTCTGATATCATTTAAGTATTTCCATAATCAGACGGCTGTATTTCGAGAATTATATTTCTTGTAACGAAATTTAATTGACTCAAGAGCATGGCATAGGCATTCTCTATTTCGGACGTTTTGGCTCCGCAGGCTTGATCCTTCATTTGGTGAGCACAATGGACAAACCAGTAAAGCAACGGCAGTCGATCCTGAATGGCCGACATCGCGCTCTCGGATCCGATTTGCAGCAGGCGTGGAATGACATGCCCATTCCGCAGAACTATGCCACCGACCCCTATGAGGAAATCGCGGCTGTCAGATATCGCGCCGGGCTAATCGACGTTTCGGCATTGAAGATCGTGAACGTGTCCGGTCCGGAGGCGTCCAAGTTTCTCGACTATCTGCTGACGACGAATGTTTCCAAAATGACTGCTGGCCAGTCGCATATCTCCAACATCGTCGATGATCACGGATCACTGATCGATGACGTCCTGGTGTACTGCGACGCGCCGAATACGTTTCGTGTGAGTCACGGCGGCGGCGCCCTCGAAGAGGTGATGCCTTCAATTGCGCAGCGCTTCAATGTCCGGTTTGCCCGTGATGAAGATGTTCACATCCTTTCGCTGCAGGGGCCGCTGGCCATTGATGTTCTCAATCCCCACGCGGGGATGGATTTGGACCTGATCAGCTATTTCACGCATCAGCGAACGCAGCTGTTCGGCAAGGACGTGTCGATCGCACGGGGTGGGTATTCCGGTGAGCGCGGCTACGAGGTGTTTTGTTCGTCAAACGACGCCATCGAGTTGTGGGACAAGATTCTGGCAGCGGGTAAGGAGCATGGTGTCATTGCGACCTCATGGACGTGCCTCGACATAGGGCGTGTCGAGGCCGGCCTGTTGTTTTTCCCCTTTGACATGACGCACGGCGACACGACGCCTTACGAGGTTCGTGCTGACTGGACGATCGACCTCGACAAGCCGGATTTCCGTGGCAAAGGCGGGTTGATCAAACGCCGAGGCAAGGAGCGTTCCTATATTGCCGGGCTCGAAGTCGATTCAGCCGAGGCCATGACGCCGTCAGCAAAAGTGTTTGCAGGCGGTCACGAAGTCGGCGTGGTCACGAGTGCGGCTTACAGCAGGCACCTGATGAAATCGATCGCGATGGCTCAGATCGTACCGTCTCATACGCGGCTCGGAACGGCCGTGGATATTCACGACGGCGTAAAGTCCTACCCGGCGACAGTGGTCAGAATGCCGTTTTATGACCCGCTTCGCCTGCGGACCCACCCGCTTTCGGAACGCTGACCCCAAGGTGAAGGTCTCACGACGGATTCCTCCCGTGAGACGTTCAACACTGCCCACATGCGTGCCTGGATAACTCCAGGCTTCCCCAAGGGCAGCTCCTGAAGAGCCCAACACGTTGTTGGGCTCTTTTTTTATGGCTCTAGAGATGGGAGTGCGCTGCGGGCCATGGCACAGAGTTCCCGCGGAAGGTTGCCGAGTTCCCGTTGCCGCGCCACGAGTGTGAGCGTCCGCTTGAATTGGGGGCCGGGCAATCGCGCCAGAGTCACCGCGGACTTGGCGAGTTTGGCTTCCGCCAGACAAAGCGGTGTCGATATGGCGAAGCCGTCGCCATTTGCTACGCTTGCGGCGACTGCGTGAGGACTGTCGAACTCGATGGAGCGCGGCGGCACGAGACCAATCCTTCGCAGATGCCGTTCGATTTGGGAGCCAGTCTGGGACCTGGCGCTAAACCGGATGAGCGGCAGCTCTGCGGCTAGAGCGGAAAGCTTCTTGAGCGAATCCGGAGGTTTCCGGCCCGCGGGGACGAGGAGCACGTAAGGCTCGCTGGCAATTTCCCACCGCTCCAGACCTTGCAGGTCCTGCAGATCGTCGACGCCGAGGAAAATGTCCAAACGGCGCGTCAGCAGATCACTGGCATGGGTGGCAGTAAGTCCGGAAAGAATTGAGACCTCACCGGCCCGGAGTTTCAGAAACGCAGCCACCGGTAGCGACAAGGTTCGACTGAGGGAATCGACAAGGCCAACGCGGATCGATGGAACCTTGCCATGCTTGGTTTCCCGCAACAGCGCGGGAATCTCCCGTGCTTCGGCGATCAGCACGCTGCCACGCTGGCGCAAGACCTCGCCTGCAACGGTTACAGCCAGAGGACGAACATTGCGATCGAACAGTGCGCTACCGACTTTTCGTTCCAATTCTGCAATGGCCAATGAGACGGCGGGCTGCGTCATGGCCAGGGCACGAGCAGCACCCGACATCGAGCCGCTGTCACACACAGCCAAGAAGACTTCCAGCGATCGCAAATCCAGGGGGAGGGCCAAGTTTCGCTCCAGCCGCTACTATAAGCCGGACTTATATACCCCAACGCAGACGGCCGGCTAATAGTTAAATCGAGCCGGCACTGGAGCGTTAACATGCAGCCCTATTCCATATTTTCCGTCTTGCGAGAGTCCTTGCGCGGCCACCGCGGTTGGGCGCCGACGTGGCGGGAAGCCGAACCGAAGGCGGACTACGACATCATCATCATCGGTGGCGGCGGACACGGTCTCGCCACGGCATATTACCTCGCCAAGCAGTATCGCAAGGCGCGGATCGCCGTGGTCGAGAAGGGATGGATCGGCGGTGGAAACGTCGGCCGGAACACGACGATCGTGCGGTCCAACTACATGCTCGCCGGCAATATCCCGTTCTATGAACTCTCCATGAAGCTCTGGGAGAACCTCGAACGCGAAATCAATTACAACGCGATGGTAAGCCAACGCGGGGTCTTGAACCTCTACCATTCCGACAGTCAGCGCGACGCCTTTGCGCGACGCGGAAACGCAATGCGAATCCATGGTGTGGATGCCGAGCTGCTGGATCGGGACGCCGTGCGCAAAATGGTGCCCTTCCTCGATTTCGACAACAGCAGGTTTCCCATCCACGGCGGGCTGCTTCAGCGCCGCGGCGGTACGGTGCGTCACGACGCAGTTGCGTGGGGTTATGCGCGGGCGGCAGACGCGCATGGTGTCGATATTATCCAGAACTGCGAGGTGAAGGCCTTCAGGATTGCCAATGACACTGTTGTCGGCGTGGAAACGTCGCGCGGGTTTATCGGTGCCAAGAAGGTCGGGCTAGCGGTTGCCGGAAATTCGTCGCGAGTGGCGCAGATGGCGGGCCTTCGCCTCCCGATCGAAAGTCATGTGCTGCAAGCTTTCGTGACCGAAGGCCTGAAGCCATTCATCGATGGTGTCGTGACGTTTGGTGCGGGGCACTTCTACATCAGCCAGTCGGACAAGGGCGGTCTGGTATTCGGCGGAGATCTCGACGGCTACAACAGCTACGCGCAACGCGGCAACCTTCCCGTGGTGGAGGACGTGTGCGAAGGCGGCATGGCGTTGATGCCGCGGATTGGCCGGGTTCGGCTTCTGCGCTCCTGGGGTGGGATCATGGACATGTCCATGGACGGTAGCCCCTTCATCGATCGAACACCGATCAAGGGCCTCTATTTCAATGGCGGCTGGTGCTACGGCGGGTTCAAGGCAACGCCGGCATCTGGCCTGTGTTTCGCCCATCTGATCGCGACTGACCAGCCACATGAGACTGCAAAACCCTACCGTCTCGATCGCTTCGCGACCGGCCATGCCATCGATGAAAAAGGGATGGGCCCGCATCCCAATCTGCACTGATCGCCGAAAGGAATCTGAACATGAGAATCGATTGTCCATGCTGCGGCGAGAGGGGCGTTGAAGAATTCGTCTATCACGGGGACGCGACAGTGGCCCGTCCGGACAAGGACAGCCCCACGGCCATGGGGGACTTCACGCGCTACGTATTTGAGCGAACCAATCCGGCCGGGCAGCATCGCGAGCTCTGGTATCACGCCGCCGGGTGTCATGCGTGGCTGGTGGTGACGCGCAACATCGCAACTCACGCCATCAGCGGCGTCGAGATCGCCAGGGACGTCGCCATCGCGCGCGACAGTCAAGCCAAGGAGATTGCGTAATGGCCCGGCAGCAACAGCGTCTATCATCCGGTGGCGTGATCGACCGGAAGAGGACGGTCTCGTTCACCTTTGACGGCAAGCGATACTCTGGCCATCCGGGCGATACGCTAGCCTCGGCGCTCATTGCGAACGGCGTCAAACTTTCTGGCCGCTCGTTCAAGTATCATCGCCCACGCGGTATCATGAGTGCCGGTTCAGAGGAGCCGAACGCGCTGGTGGAATTGCGCACGGGCGCCTATCGAGAGCCGAACACCAAGGCCACGATGGCCGAACTGTTCGATGGCCTCCAGGCAAAGAGCCAAAACCGCTGGCCCAATCTGAATTTCGATCTCCTGTCAGTGAACTCGCTGCTGTCTTCGGTGTTCGTTGCCGGGTTCTACTACAAGACGTTCATGTGGCCGGCTGCGTTCTGGGAGAAGCTGTATGAGCCAGCCATACGTCGCGCTGCAGGTCTGGGCCGGGCGGCCGATGGTGCCGACCCTGACAGCTACGAGAAGGTCACAGCGCACTGCGATGTCCTCGTGGTCGGCGGCGGGCCTGCGGGCCTGGCTGCTGCGGCGAGCGCTGCTGCCTGCGGTGCCCGGGTTATTATCGCCGAAGAGCATGCCGCGCTTGGCGGCCGCGCCATCGACGATTGTTCGATAATCAATGGCCGTTCGAGCGCGCAATGGGTTTCCGAGGTCGAAGCCGATCTCTTGAAGCAGCCGCATGTCACGGTCCTCCGGCGCACCACCGTGTTCGGTACCTATGACGCGGGT
Source organism: Hyphomicrobiaceae bacterium (assembly GCA_965279065.1). Taxonomy (GTDB): domain Bacteria; phylum Pseudomonadota; class Alphaproteobacteria; order Rhizobiales; family Hyphomicrobiaceae; genus JAKAXS01. The sequence continues at coordinate 1,933,760 of OZ257134.1, read as the reverse complement.
TCGTATGGCGCCGTCGAACGCGTGAGCGATCATTTGGCTTCGGCTGCGCACGGCATGCCTCGGCAAAGACTTTGGCGCATCGTTGCCAAGCGCACGATCCTCACCGCCGGGGCAACTGAACGCCCAATCGTCTTCGGGGGCAACGATCGGCCCGGCGTCATGCTGGCCGGTGCCGTTCGCAGCTACATCAATCGATTTGGTGTGGCGCCGGGACGCCGCGCAGTCGTTTTCACAAACAACGACTATGGAGCCACAACGGTCACGGACCTGACCCGCGCCGGCATTGAGGTTGCCGCATTGGTTGACTCACGGCAGAAGCCCGGTGAGGCCGTACGGCGGATCGTTGCTGACACCAAGGTGGCGCTGATCCCTGGTGCCGTCATCGTCGATGCGAATGGCGGAAAGGCCGTCGAGAGCGTGACCGTCGAATACGGCATCGGTCAACGGCTGACGATCGATTGCGATCTGCTAGCGGTTTCGGGGGGCTGGAATCCCAATGTTCAATTGACGTCCCACCTTGGCGGTCGGCCGGTCTGGGATGAGAGCCTTCTCGCGTTTGTTCCTTCCGTGTTGCCGACCAACATGCGATGCGCGGGCGCCGCCGCTGGCGAGTTCAGTTTGAAGCGGACGCTTGAGAGCGGACAACAAGCTGGGCGACAGGCTGCCGTCGAGCTGGGCTTCACCAGTGCTGTCACCACGCTTGCCCAAGCACCGGATGAGAGCATTGCCATCGAGGCCCTATGGAGGGTTCCCAATGCGCGTGGGAAAGCCTTCGTCGACCAGCAGAACGACGTGACGGACTCCGACGTCGCGCTGGCCGAGAGGGAAGGCTTTCGTTCCGTTGAGCATCTGAAGCGATATACAACGCTCGGGATGGCAACAGACCAGGGCAGAACCGCGAACGTGAATGGCCTGGCAATCATGGCCGAACTCACGCAACGCACGATCCCGCAGACGGGCGTTACGCTGGCGCGACCGCCGTATACACCCGTCTCGATCGGAGCGCTTGCGGGTGACCACAGGGGCAAGGACTTCAAGCCTGCACGGCTCCCGCCCTCCTACGGCTGGTCCGCTGAACAAGGCGCTGTGTTCGTGGAGACGGGCCTTTGGATGCGGCCGAGCTACTACCCGCGCGCGGGCGAGAAGGACTGGCTCGAGACGGTTGTGCGCGAAGTCAACACCGTTCGGAATGCCGTCGGGGTTTGCGATGTCTCGACGCTCGGCAAGATCGACGTGCAGGGGCCGGATGCCGGCGCGTTTCTTGATCGCGTCTACATGAATGCCTTGAAGTCGCTTCCAGTCGGCAAGGCCCGCTACGGTGGGATGCTGCGGGAGGACGGCATCTTCATGGATGACGGCACGATCGCGCGTTTTGACGAGAACCACTACTTTGTCACGACCACCACGGCCAACGCGGTCAAGGCGTTCCAACACATGGAGTATTGCTCGCAGTGGCTTTGGCCTGAGCTCGACGTGCAGTTGATCTCGGCTACCGAGCAATGGGCTCAGTACGCCGTTGCCGGCCCGAAGTGTCGGGATTTGCTACGCAAGATCGTTGACCCTGAGTTTGACATCTCTGACGCGGCGTTTCCTTTCCTCCAGGTCGGGAAAATCACGGTCTGCGGGGGACTCAAGGCTCGCCTGTTTCGCTTGTCGTTCTCCGGCGAGCGGGCCTTCGAAATCGGTGTTCCGGCGCGATACGGCGATGCGTTGCTGCGGCGGTTGATGGATGCCGGCGAAGAGTTCGGCGTCTGTCCTTACGGTGCCGAAGCCCTTGCCGTGATGCGGATCGAGAAGGGGCATATCAGCGGTCCGGAACTGAATGGAACCACCACGCCACGCGATCTGGGGCTCGGAGGCATGGTTTCCAAAAAGAAGGATTTCATCGGCAGCGTGCTAGGTGAACGCGCCGGCCTTGTCGATCCTACGCGGCCGACGCTTGTTGGCTTTCGCCCGGTCAACCGGGCGGTCAGGCTCCGCTCGGGTGCACATCTGTTCGCGAAGGATAGTCAAACCTCGCCAGCAAACGACGAGGGACATTTAACGTCCGTCGCCTATTCGCCAACGCTGGGGCATTGGATCGCCCTTGGACTGATCAAAGGTGGCCCTAAACGTATCGGAGAGATCGTACGAGCCTACGATCCCATCAGGAACGGCGACGAACTCGTAGAAATCGTTTCCCCGGCGTTTGTGGATCCAGAAGGAGTAAAAGCTCGTGATTGACCTTGCATTGGCGGCCTCTCCGGCATTCTCCAGATCCTGCCTGATCAGGAACGACGACATCTCGCTCGACGTCCGGGATGATCTGACGATCGCGAGCATCGCTTCGGGACGGAACAAGGGAAAGCTGCTCAATGCGGCGATCCTGGGCTCGTACGGCATCGAACTCCCGACCCTACCGCAGCGGATTGTCGGGCCTGGCGGGCTTGAGCTGATTTGGAATGGGCCACATCAATGGCTCATGATTGCTCCGCGCGATCCCGGCCGGGATCTCGAACACGAGCTTCTGCCGGTCGTTGCCGGTCTTGGAGCAGTGACTGACCAATCCGATGCTCGGGTTGTGATCAGGGTTTCTGGGCGGCGAGCGAGGGACCTTCTGGCGAAAGGCGTCACCATCAATCTCGAGCCTGCAGCTTTCTCGAAGAATGCCGTGGCAATAACATATGCATTCAGCATCGGCGTTGTCCTGTGCCAGCACGATGCAACCCCAACATACGATTTGGTGGTGTTTCGAAGCTTTGCCGATAGCCTCGCACGCCGACTCCGACATTCGGCAGAACAATGGGACCCGGTGCCGGCTTGAAAGGTCAGCCGCCAGGCCATTGGCCGCCGGCAGGCAGGGGCTCATTTCCAAGCAACCGAATTGACTCGATGACTGCTTCTGAAAAAAATCGGATATATGGTCGGTTCGTCACCTCCATACGTTCAATCAGTCGCAGAAAACCCCATCGATGGCTCAAAAACCCAGAAGCGCGGTCGCGTCTGCCCTTGCAGTCGCCATGCGGGATGTTGGGCTGAGCTCCAAGACGGTGATCCGCGTCGGCTTTCTAGCGCCTCTGACAGGTGCCCTCAAGTCCTGGGCTGTGCCGGGTCTCAACGGCGCCATGATCTGGATCGATCGCATCAACAGCGCGGGTGGGTTGAAGGTCGGCAATCGAAAATACATGATCGAACTTATTCAGTTCGATACGATGTACCAGCCAAAGCTGGCCCTGCAGGGCGCGCGCAAACTGATCCTCGAGGACGGGGTGAAGCTGCTGCTCATGATCGGGGGTGACGATATCTCCCCTGAGCTGAGACGGCTCGTAAGCCAGTACCGGATGCTGGTCGCAACGCTACTGCCAAGCGACCTTTCCCCGGATTCTCCCACGCTGGTCGCTCCGAGCGAGGTTCACCCTCTTTACAATGTCACTGGGGTGGACTGGCTTGCCCGCACCAAGCCTCATCTCAAGACGGCCGCGATGTGCGCCCAACGCGACTTGTTGGGATTGCCGTCGATTGCGACCTATCGCGCAGCCTTCGAGGCGGCAGGGATCGAACTTATCGAAGAATGCCTGTTCGAACCCGACTTGGAAGACTTCGGCTCCATCGTGGAACGGCTGATGGCGGGCTCACCCGACATTCTCTGCTGGGACACCGTGTACGAGCCCTTCGTGCACGCCTTCACGATCGAAGCGTTCAACCGTGGCTTCAAGGGACAACTGATCTCTTGTACGTGCGACAACTATCCTGAACTTATCCGGCGAACCAACCCAGACTTCATGGAAGGGTTTGTGTTTCAGTTCCCCGATTTTGACGATCCCCGGCTCAATGAGCCGCAGATCAATTTCGATAACCCCAACGCCTTCTACGAGGAATTCTGCAGGCGCTTTCCCAACTCGTGGAGTGCGGTCTCTTGGGAGTACGCCTCGACGCTCGAACTGTGGAAGTCTGCCGTGCAGCGGGCAAGATCGTTCGAGCCGTTCTCGGTGCTCTCCATGATGAAAGTGGGAGGCGTTGGCCACCACGCCTTCGGCGAGGCGATGTGGTGGGGCAAAGAGCTCTTCGGTATCGACAATGCTTTAGTCGGCGACTGGCCCGTGGTCGCAATCGAGAACGGCCAGGCGCGCATACAAGACTTCGTCTCGATGCAGGGCTGGTGGACGGCGCACAAATCGACGCTTGTCAGACATTTGCGGGCCCTGGACCTGATGTGGGATCAGCGCGAAACCCTTGCGGCATCTACCTAGAGGCTTCATTTCACGATCACGACTCGTAGATCATGGTCTCATGCGTGCTTGAGACATGGAGCGTAATCAGCTCAACAGCCGTCTCGACGTTCCTTCGTTCGATCGCGTTGAATAGCGACCGGAACAGCTGCTGGTTGTTGCGTATCCTTGCCGGTGTCAGCATCTCCCGGCGGCTGGCGGCCCATTGAGGGTGACGTCTAACCTCGTTCAGGATGGAGTACATCGCGACGATCAGTGAATTGTGCGTTCCGCGCGCGATGATCATCATGATCTCCTCCTCAATCGCTGCGAACGTCGCTGCTTCAGTCACGACCGTCTCCAGCATCGCGACTTGCTGCGCCAGTTCGGCCAGATCGCGGGAGGACATATAGATGGTTGCGAGGCGGACCATCTCTGGCTCGATGATCGAGCCGGCGATGTTCATCGCGAACGGAGACGCTGTTTCGGCGAGCTGGCTGATTGTGGGAAATCCCGCCGATAGGGCCGCAGTGGCAGCAACTTCCGCAGGTTCGGATCCCTTGTAACTGACGAATGTACCGCTGCCCGGCTTTCGCATGACGACGTCGTAGGCCGCGAGGAAGTCGAGAGCGTGCCGTATGCTCGCGCGAGATTGTTTGAATTCTGCGGCGAGATCCCGCTCAGCTGGAATGCGCGTTCCGTACAAGTAGTGCGACGCTGCGATGCGATCGAAGATTTTTGTCGCTATTTCCTTCACCTCGAGAGGAACGAACGGGTGTCTTGAAACATCGGAGATCCAGGGGGGCTGCATGCTTGATCCTCGTTCGCTTCAGCCGCAATTTTCACGCCGGGAGTCTTGGGCGCCGATACAATCAGGGAGCAATAGCGCTAGCAACTTCACTGCGCTCTCCAGCCGAGGCCAGAATGGTATGGATTGACCTTCCGCCTCGATGATCGCAGTGAGTGCCCTTGCCTTCGCCTCATAGAGCGAGGGGGCTGCAAATGTAGAACCTTCATTGTCCTCAGCCAGGAGAGTCGTCTCCGCGTAAGACGCGCCAAATGTCGATTTGAGGCAGTTTCTGAGCTCCCGACTGCGAGCTGTGAGCAAGGTCGGGCATTGGTCAGGCGCGGCCTGAAGGCTGTTGAAACGATCGATCTGCCAACCTGTCTCGCAGAGTCGTGCATAGCGCTTTCGATGGAGGCGCGTGAAGGCGTTCGTATCGCTCGCGGCAAGTCTGAAGTGGAATGACGAACTGGTCGACGCAATTGGTAGCTCGCGTGTTTCGATCGCCTTCGCCAATGCGCGCCATGCTTGATCGGAGACGCGGAATGCGTCGCGGGCTTCTGCAAATCGCCGCAACAAGATTTTGCCGGTCGCCAGGTTTGAGGACGCAACAGCGGCTATGGCGATGCAATGGCGCCCATCGACGAGCAGACTATTTGCATCAATCCACGCTTGAGCGGCTTTTTGGTTTTGGCCTTCGGCAAAGAACGCAAAGGCTCCAAGCGTGGCATTCGCCCAATTAAGCGTCAGTTGATGATCATCACTGGTATCCATGACGATTTTTCAAGTCCACCGGCGTTTGAGCTAACACGCGACTATACCATGACAAAGTCGAATTGCAACCGAAATGGAACCAATTTAAACCAAAGTAGTCTCGCAGTGCACCATTGGCGATAACTCTATCAAACAACGCTTTTTTCCGTTTTCGCATGTGCGAACAAGCCTCTTATTTGACCTGAGCGGACAGTTTTCAAGCTTGCGCGCATATCACGCATGCGTAAAATGCAATGATCGGGAAGCGATTGGTTTAATGTGGTTTAAATTGGTTCCTGGGGTCTGGTGAGCGGCAGAGCCGCGAGCGGGCACGCGACACGGAGATCTAGAAGCCGCTTTTTTAAGGAGCCGCCGATGGCCGTCCAGGCACCCCTTGCTGGGCATGTACCGCAAGACCTTTCCGCATCCAGCCAACTTGTCAGGGCAATCGATTGGAGAGGAGCTTTCTGGGTCGCCAGTGGCGTTCCCGCCCTCGTCCTTTTCTCGATTGGCGGGATTGCCGGCGTTGCGGGCAAGCTCGCCTTCCTCGTCTGGACCGTCTCGATGATCATGGGGCTGATCCAGTCGTTTACCTACGCGGAGATCGCGGGCCTCTTTCCGAACAAATCAGGCGGCGCGTCGATCTATGGTGCGGCAGCGTGGGTCCGCTACTCAAAGATCATCGCTCCCCTTTCAGTTTGGTGTAACTGGTTTGCCTGGACGCCCGTGCTGTCGCTTGGGTGTTCGATTGCCGCTGCATACATCCTCAACGCGCTCGCGCCGATACCTCCTGCCGACTCCGCGCAGATCATGGCATGGATCAGCGCGCACGCTTCCTCCATTCCAGCTGACTCGCCCCGGGTTGCCGAATGGATCGCCGCCAATCAGGGCAAGGTCGCAGCCGACGCCATCAGCGCGCTCTTGTCTGCAGACGCGATTGCGGCGTTGACTCCCGCAGTCCGCGGCTGGTCGCTCTTCCACGGAACCCTCGGGCCGGTATCCTTCTCGTTCAATGCCGCGTTCTTCATTGGCGCGGCGCTGATGCTGGTTACGTTCGCCATCCAGCATCGCGGTATTCTCGGAACGGCTAGCGTGCAAAAGTTCATTGGGCTCGCCGTGATCATTCCGATGTTCATCGTGGGCGTGATTCCCATCATCACGGGCCAAATCGATTGGTCGAACTACACGCCACTGACGCCACTCAAAGCGGCTTACGCTCCAGAGGCAGGCGCATGGGATGTGGCAGGCTGGACGCTGATCCTCGGCGCCATGTTCATCGCAGCCTGGTCGACATACGGCTTTGAAACGGCGATTTGCTACACGAGCGAATTCCGCGATCCCGGCCGTGACACGTTCAAGGCCATTTTCTATTCGGGCCTTCTCTGTCTCGCACTCTTCACGCTTGTCCCCTTCACCTTCCAAGGCGTCCTGGGACTTGAAGGCATGCTGGCGCCGTCGATCGTCGACGGATCGGGCGTGGCAGAAGCCATGGGCAACTTCGTAGGCCACGGCGGCTGGATCACAAGCCTTCTCGTGATGATGATGATCCTCGCGCTGATGCTGTGCCTGATGACTGCGATGGCGGGGTCGTCACGCACGCTCTATCAAGGCTCGCGCGACGGCTGGTTGCCCAAGTATCTCAGTCACGTCAATTCGCATGGTGCACCCACCGCAGCAATGTGGACGGACTTGGTTGTCAATCTGGCGATCCTTGCCGTCGCCTGTGCCGACGCGACCAGCTTCTTCTTCATCCTCGCCGTTTCGAACTGCGGCTACATCATCTTCAACTTCCTCAACCTGAATTCCGGCTGGATCCACCGCATCGACAATGCGCACGTTCACCGTCCATGGCGGGCGCCCACCTGGGTGCTGGCTGCTGGAACGATCCTCGCGTTCGTGAATGCAGTCTTCATGGGGGCTGGCGCCAAGGTCTGGAATCCAATCGCGCTGTGGGCAGGTCTTGGAACCGCTGCTTTGATCGTTCCGGTGTTCATGTTCCGTCACTACGTTCAGGACAAGGGCGTATTCCCCGAGCACATGTTGAGCGACCTTGGGTTGACCCAGGCCGATGTGAATCGCCGCAAGGCGGGCATGCTCCCCTACCTCACCCTCATTGCAGGTCTGATCGTGGTGCTGGTTTCCAACTGGTACTTCCAGCTCCCTGCGTAACAACAGACTTCACCGGCGGACCGAGGCGAACGCCTCGGTCCGTCCAGCCATTCAAGGAAAGCGTCGAACCGAAATGGTTCGCAGAGCAAAAGACGGAGACTACGATGAGCAACAGACAGTCTGCCCTGAACGATCGCCATATTGCCCTTGGCGCTGATCTTGACGTCGCGTCGTGGAACGGCATGCCCTTGCCGCAGAATTACCGGACGGATCCCTATGAGGAGGTGGCGGCGGTTCGCTACCGGGCCGGCCTATTCGACGTCTCCGCGCTGCGCATCATCAACGTCTCGGGCAAGGATGCCGTGGCGTTCCTGAATCATGTCCTGACGTCCGACGTTTCAAAGGCCAAGCCTGGCGACTCTCATATCTCGAACATCGTCGACGAGAACGGCGCGCTGATCGACGACGTCATCGTCTACGTCGATGGTCCAACCGAGTTTCGGATCTCGCACGGTGGCGGCAACCTGGACAAGGCGTTTGCTGCCGAAGCCGGCAAGTACGAGGTTAAAGTCGAGCGCGACGACGACGTGCATATCCTGTCGCTTCAGGGCCCACTATCGCTTGAGGTCCTTGCGCCACACACGCCACTCGATTTGGCAGTCCTCCCATATTTCCAACACGCAAAATCGAAGCTGTTTGGGCGAAATGTTCGGCTGGCGCGTGGTGGCTACTCGGCCGAGCGCGGCTATGAGGTGTTCTGCTCGGCTAAGGATGCACCGTTCCTGTGGGACGAAATCCTCAAGTGGGGCAAGGACAAAGGCGTGATACCGGTGTCTTGGGCGTGCCTCGACATCGTGCGTGTCGAAGGCGGCCTGCTGTTCTTCCCGTTCGACATGACTCACGGCGACACGACGCCATGGGAAGTCCGCGCGGATTGGAGCATCGATCTCAAGAAGCCGGACTTCATCGGCAAGCGCGCACTCGCCGCCAAGAAGGGCAAAGAGCGTTCGCTCATCACCGGTCTTGAGGTTATCGCCGACAAGGCCATTACGCCTGGAGCCAAAGTGCTGGCAGGCGGCAAGCAAGTTGGCGTCATTACCAGCACCACTTACAGCCAGCATCTGATGAAGTCGCTGGCCATGGCACAGATCGAGCCATCACACACAGATATCGGCACCGGGCTTCTCGTGGTTGATGAGACCGAGTGGCCGGCAATCGTCGTGCCGATGCCCTTCTACGATCCATTGCGCCGCCGCACACACCCCGAAGGCGCACAAGCTTAGGGGCGTCCCGCCATTCGTCATCAGACCACGCGAACCCTCACGGTAACCCGAGCGAAAGGGAATGTCATGAAACAACGCATTGCAATTATCGGCGCGGGACCCAGCGGCCTCGCAGTCCTACGGGCCTTCGAAAGCGCTCGCCAGAAAGGCGCGGAGATTCCGGAGATCGTCTGCTACGAGCGGCAGAGCGACTACGGTGGATTGTGGAACTACACGTGGCGCACTGGAATTGATGAGTTCGGCGAACCAGTGCACGGCAGCATGTATCGCTATCTGTGGTCCAACGGGCCAAAGGAATGCCTCGAGTTCGCCGACTACTCGTTCGAGGAACATTTCGGCCGGCCCATTCCCTCGTACCCGCCGCGTGCTGTTTTGCACGATTACATCAAGGGGCGCATCGACCGTTCCGGCATCACCCACTACATCCAGCTCAACCATGCGGTACGTTGGGTGACGTTCGATAAGGACACCGAAAAGTTCTCGGTAGCGGTCAAGGATCTAACGACAGACACCGTGTCGACCTCGGAGTTCGATTACGTTTTCGTGGCATGCGGCCACTATTCGACGCCCATCACGGCGGAGTTTCCGGGGCTCAACAAATTCCTGGGCCGTACGCTCCATTCCCATGACTTCCGCTCCGCCGACGAGTTCGCCGGCAAGGATGTCTTGTGCATCGGTTCGAGCTATTCGTCCGAGGACATCGGCATTCAGTGCTACAAATACGGCGCAAAGTCCGTCACCTTCTGTTGGCGCACGAAGCCGATGGGGTTCAAGTGGCCGGAAACGCTTGACGAGCGTGAGCTCCTTGAAAAGGTCGAAGGCAAGACCTGCTACTTCAAGGACGGCACGAAGAAGGACTTCGATGCCATCGTTCTTTGCACCGGATACTCCAATCACTTCCCGTTCCTGGATGATTCGCTGCGGCTGAAGTCGCGCAATCGCCTCTATCCGCCGAATCTCTACAAGGGCGTTTTCTGGTGGAGCAATCCGAAGTGCATGTATATCGGCATTCAGGATCAGTACTACACCTTCAACATGTTCGACGCGGAGGCGTGGTACGCACGTGATGTCGTGCTGGGGCGGATTGCGCTGCCAAATCCCGGCGCCATGATGGACGACATCCAGAAGTGGATCTCTACCGAGGAGAAGGTCGCCGATGCCTTCGAGGCGATCGATTTCCAGACCGAGTTCGTTCGCGATCTCCTGAAGGCGACGGACTACCCGCGCCTCGATGTCGACGAGGTGGCAAGGATGTTCAAGGTGTGGGAACACCACAAGTCGGACAACATCCTTACCTACCGCGATCAGGCGTTCAAATCGACCCTGACAGGCACCCTGGCGCCCGTGCACCACACGCCGTGGCTCAGCGCGCTCGATGACTCGTTGGAGACGTTCCTCAATCAACCTGGCACGCGGGCGGCGGCGGTGGCCGCAGCCGAGTAGCACGACAGGAACGGCGCCGGCCGCATGGGCGGCCGGCGCGTGTGCATTGGGGTACTGTCATCATGACCGAAACCGTTCTCGCCTCCCGCGCCCGACCGAAGCTCTTTGCGCCCGGTACGCCGTCCCTGGATCTTGGCGTCGAGCGCTTTGTGCTCAAAGGAGGCGGCACTGCTGCCTTCGAACTGGATGCGGGCGATCGCGTCGAGCTCAGCCCGCTTGAGGGTGGTCAATCCGTCGAGGTTGCCGCTTTCGGTGCCGGCGGCAAAAGCGATCTTGCCGCGCTGGACCTGAAGGGCCGCGCCAAGGCCACTGGAATCCAGAAGGCGCTGGAAGGCGATGGCGAAGACGCGGCGCGCGTGCGCTTTGGACTGTTTCGACGCGGCTTGGACATCGGCAAAGCGAACGCCGCAACCGTTCTGGGTCCGGAGGCTGTTCCGGGCGATCTCGTCAGCCTACAGGCGCACAAGGCGGTGTTTCTTGTTCTGGGCGCGCCGGCGGTTCCAATGGTTGTCTGGGACCAGTCGCCCGCCACCGACGTGTTGGTTTTCATTCAGCGCGCGCAGCCCCGCTTGCACAATCAGGCCCGCCTGCCCGACCCACTTGCCGAGCCCCGGCTTGATATTCGCGTGAATGTAGCCAGTGCGGAGAAGTTCGAGGTCTTCGAAGGCGAGTACATCCAGATCATCGACGTGCAGGGCCGCCAGTGTTCGGACTTCCTGGCCTTTAATCGCAAGGCGCTCGACGAAGGACGCACGCAAGGGCTCGATGCGGTGACGACGCGCACGCTGAACGGTGCGGCCTATCCCAAGCCTGGTCTGCACTCAAAATTCTTCGATCAAGATCGCAATCCGTTGGTCGAGATCGTGCAGGACACGGTCGGCCGGCATGACACGTTCAATCTGGCGTGCACCAACCGATACTATGAGGACATGGGCTATTTCGGACATCCCAACTGCACGGAGAACTTCAATATCCAGTTGAGGGACTATCCGATTGGCGACCACATGGGCTGGCCGGCGATCAACTTCTTCTACAACACCAATGTCGACGCTCATAACAACATCTGGTCGGATCAGCCTTGGTCCCGTCCTGGCGACTATGTCGTGATGCGGGCTCTGGCCGATCTCGTTTGCGCGGCCTCGTCCTGCCCGTCGGATATCGATCCGTCCAACGGCTGGCACCTGACCGAAATTCACGTGCGGGTTTATCCCAAAGACGCACCCTTCAAACGTTCAATTGGATACAGAATGACAGCTGATGCCGCAGTCCAGATCACGCGTGAGTCCGGATTCCATCCGCGCACATCGGCTCTCACTCGTAACTTCGGCGAATACCGCGGCTTCTGGGTGCCGCACTGCTTCGCGAACGCGGGAGCCATTGAAGAGTACTGGGCCTGTCGCGAACGCGCCGTCATCATGGACCTGTCGCCGCTGCGCAAGATCGAAGTGCTGGGACCCGATGCGGAGGAATTTCTTCAGGGCATCGTCACGCGAGACGTTCGCAAGCTGTCCGTCGGGCAGGTGTTCTACACGACGATGTGCTACCCGCACGGCGGTATGGTGGACGATGGGACCCTGTTCCGCTTAGGCGACAATAACTTCCGCTGGATTGGCGGCGACGACGCCAGCTTGATCTGGTTGAAAGAACAGGCCGCAAAGTCAAACTTCAACGTCAATCTCAAAACGGCAACCGCCGAAATCCACAATGTGGCGGTTCAAGGCCCGCTCTCTCGTGACATCCTGCTTCAGTTCATCGAGACTCCGCCGGGCCGACCGACGATCCAGGAACTCGGGTTGTTCCGCTTCACGACCGGCCGCATCGGCGGGCACTCGGGCATTCCGGTGCTGATCTCACGAACCGGTTACACCGGTGAGTTGGGATACGAGCTGTTCTGCCATCCTAAGGATGCGCCTGCCGTATGGGATGCCGTCATGACCGCCGGGCAGCCCCACGGGATCCAGCCATTCGGCTTTGACGCGCTCGACATGGTTCGCATCGAGTCCGGTCTCGTCTTCGGCGGTCACGACTTCGATTCCAGCACCGATCCGTTCGAGGCAGGCATTGCGTTTACGGTGCCGCAGAAGAAGGAAGAGGACTACATCGGCAAAGCTGCTCTGGAAAAACGTCGGGCCAATCCGTTGCGCAAGCTGGTCGGTCTGGAGATCGCCGGCAACGAAAAACCATCGCACGGGGATCCGATTTTCGTCGGCCGCGCTCATGTCGGGATCGTGACGAGTGCGATGCGGTCACCGCTCTTGAAAAAGACATTGGCCTTCGGACGTGTCGATGTCGCGCACTCTGAAATTGGTGAGGCTCTGGAAGTCGGCCGGCTGGATGGCATGCAGGTGCGGTTGAAGGCGACTGTCGTGCCATTTCCGTTCTACGACCCAAAAAAGGAAAGGGTTCGGATGTAGCCCGGGGCTCGCTTGCACTTGAAGTCACACGCAGCATCGATCAACGAGGTTTAGGATGACGGATATTTGGTTCCGCGCAGGCGAGGCAACGGTTTTGGCCTCCGAAGGCCAGGTTACAGACGCAATGCCTGAAATCGTGATCGGCTCGGTGAAGGGGCCTGTCGGCACGGCGTTCGCGTCCATGATGGGACAGACGATGGGTCACACCCGCTTTTTTGTGATCCGTGACCTGAACCAAATGGTGCGGCCGGCGACGATGATGACATCGAAGGTCACGATTACGAACGAGACATATATCGGGCTGTTCGGAGGCGTCGTTCAGGGTGCAATCGGCGATGCGATCGTCGATTGTCTCAAGGAGGGGACTCTTCCGGCCGACATTGCCAACGACATTTGCATGATCATGACCGTCTGGCTCGATCCGCGCGTGGCGGAGGTCAAGGATCTGGACAAGAAGGATCTCTACCGCACCAATTACGAGGCGACGAAGATTGCCATCGGTCGTGCCATGAAGGGCGAGCCGACGGTCTCTGAACTCATCGCCAACAGGAAGAAGATCTCCCACTACGCGCTTGAGGGCGTACTCGACTAGTGATCGTCATGGCCATCTAACTGCGAGGGCGGCTGCCATTCTCCCCAGCTGCTCTCGCCTTTCTATGTTCAGTCGCCTGCGAAGCGTCACGCGGCTGTGCGCGCCCGAAGTCCCGGCCGGCAGGGTTTCCAACGGGCGCCGGCGAAGAAGACGGCCGAGCCCAAGGCGTCCTGACCGCTTCACGCTTTCGCGAGTGCCCTAATGATGCGCGTCGGCCTTGGCGCCGCGGAGGAGCCAGGCGGCGAGTGCGGCGGCGAGGAGCGCGCAGACGGTGGCGATCGCCGAGGTGATCTCGAAGGCGTCGACGAAAGCTTGCCGGGCGGTCATCAGCAGTTGATCGGCTTCCCTTCCGGCGTGCCCCTGCGCCGCGGCAAGGGCGCCGCTGAGGGTGCCGCGCGCCGCTTCCATGCCATCCGCCGAAACGCCGGGGATATCCGGAACGTCATGCATCATCAGGCGATAGGTCGCGGCGATGACGCTGCCGAGCACGGCGATGCCGAGGGCGCCGCCGAACTCGAAGCTGGTCTCGGATATGCCTGACGCGGCGCCGGCACGCTCGGGCGGGGCCGCGCTGATGACGAGGTCGGTGGTCAGCGCGCCGACGGGTGCGAGGCCCATGCAGAAGACGATCATGCCGACGAACAGGAGGATCGGTCCGCCGTTGCCGAGCTGGGTCAGGATGGCGAAGCCGGCGGCCGCGAGGAGGAAAGACCAGGCGACGACCGTTCCATGCGCGTGATGGCGCACGAGAACCGGGGCAAGCATCGAGCCGGCGGCGAACGTCAGACCCGAGGGCGCAAGGAACAGCCCGGCGTCGAGCGGGCTCAACGCCATGACCAACTGCAGGTACTGGGCGATGAAGAAGAACGTGCCCAGGACCGTGAAGAGGCCAAGAAGGTTGACGGTCAGCGCGGTGGAAAATGCCGGGCGGCGGAACAGGCTGATGTCGATCAGCGGGTCGGTAAGGTGCTTCTGGCGGCGAACGAACAAGGTGGTGAGCAGCAGTCCCGCCAGAATGGTGACCACCGGCGACAGCGCGAGGCCGTCCTCGGCGATACGCTTCATGCCGTGGATGATGGCGAGCACGGCGGCGAGCGACTGGGCGACGCTGAGCAGATCCATGCGGCCGGCGTTGGGATCCTTGTATTCGGGCAGGAGGATGGGGGACAGGGCGAGCAGGCCCAGCATCAGGGGTACGTTCAGCAGGAACACCGATCCCCACCAGAAGTGGTTGAGGATGACGCCGCCGATGACCGGGCCCAGTGCGCCGCCGGCGGAGAAGGCTGCGACCCACACGCCGATGGCGAACGTCCGCTCCTGCGGGTCGAGGAACATGTTGCGAATGAGAGAAAGCGTGGACGGCGCCAGCGTGGCGCCGGCGATACCCTGCAGGGCGCGCGCAACGATCAGCATCTCGGCGTTCTGAGAGAAGGCGGCCATCAGCGACGTGAGGCCGAAGGCGGCGGCGCCGATCATCAACAGACGACGGCGGCCGATGCGATCACCGAGGGTGCCCATGGTCAACAGGGAACCGGCGATCAGAAAGCCGTAAATATCGACGATCCAGAGCTGCTGCGAGGCGCTGGGCTTCAAGTCGATGGCGATCTGCGGCATTGCCAGGTGCAGGACTGTCAAGTCCATGGAATAGAGCA
The DNA here is from genome assembly GCA_965279065.1 of Hyphomicrobiaceae bacterium. GTDB lineage: Bacteria > Pseudomonadota > Alphaproteobacteria > Rhizobiales > Hyphomicrobiaceae > JAKAXS01. The sequence goes on along the minus strand of OZ257134.1, from coordinate 1,918,543 downwards.
GGCACGGCATGGCAATGACGGCGAGGCCGATCCAATCGCGCCGCGAGGCCTTGGGATAGTGCGGAACCGGAATCGCGCTGGTCATGGTCGTGGGAGGCCTCGGCCGAGGTGGGATCTGCAGGAGAGAACGCTTGCGCCCGGACTATCCCGACACGACGTTATGGCGCCATGGCGGTAGACGGCTTTTGCTGTCAAGTCCACCCCTGGGAACCGGTGTAGTCAGTTGCCACGTAGTGTGGTCATGCCTAGCGCGCCTGCCGCGGCTGGGCCATGATGCAGTGCTGGCTGACCGTCGTGCAGGCCAGTTCATGCCGACCAGGCAAAGGACAGACGATATGATGATGGGCCGAGACGCCCGGACGTTCCGGATGGCGGCGCTTGCCTTCGCGGCGATACCCGTGCCGGCGTTGATCGCAATGACAGCGCCAGCGGTTGCCGCCGAGATGACGGCGCGGGAAGTGACCCAGCTGCTGTTCAAGGCCGAGGGGCAGGGCACGGTCGATCTTTCCAAGAAGGATCTCACGTTCCTGGATCTCAGCGGGATCAATTTCAAACACGCGAGCTTCGAGGGCGCGGATCTGCATGGCGTCGTGTTCAGCGACAGCAACCTGGAGGGTGCCAACCTGAAAGGTGTGCGGCTCAATCTCGCAACGTTGACGCGGACGAACTTCACGAATGCCAACTTGGAAGGGGCGTCGTTGTTGCGTGTGGCCTTCACCGCCAGTCAGGAACCGCGGCCGTCCGAAACGCCGCTTTTCATCGGGGCGAACCTCAGGGGCGCGCGGCTGCACTCACGACTGGATTATACGGATTTTACGGGCGCCGATTTCTCCGGAGCCAACTTCGGGCCCGAGGACCCCAAGAATGAACTGCTGCTGACGTCGCGGCCGGTCATGAACGGGTCAAATTTCTCACGTGTAAAACTGACCGGCGCCAGTGTGCGTAACACGAAGCTGCGTTTTACGCGCTGGGTCGATGCCGACGCGAGTGGTGCCGACTTCACGGGGAGCGATCTCACGCGAGCCGACTTCACCGGTGCCGACGTGACGGGCGCAGATTTTTCGGATGCCATTCTCTATGGCGCCATCTTTACCGGTGTGCGCGGACTGGAGACGGCGAAGGGTCTGGACAAGGCGATCGATTACGATAAGGCGATGCGCTAGGCCGTGTGGGAATCCAAGGGAACGTCCAATCGATGCTGAAATTGTCGACGATGCTCGCGGCGACGGCGTTCGCGGGCCTTTCTTTCTGGCCGGCTGCGGCACAGGAGAACAAGCCGGGCGAGGTCGATACCGCGCTGGTGGTCTCGGTTGACGTTTCCAATTCGGTCGACGAGCGGCGCTATCAGCTGCAGATGCAGGGCATCGCGACGGCGCTGGAGGATCCGGAGGTTCTCGATGCGATCCTGAGCGGGGGCAAGGGCGGCATCCTGTTCACGCTGGTCACGTGGGCGGACAAGCCGAAGGTGTCGGTGCCGTGGATGCGCATCTCCACGAAGGAAGAAGCGGCGGCGGTTGCGGGAATGGTGCGCAAGGTGCCGCATCAGGGTGGCGAGTTCACCTGCATGGGGCTGATGATGCGGCACTTGGCCGACAAGGTCGTGACGCAGGTACCGGCCAAGGCCACGCGTATCGTGATCGACGTGTCAGGCGACGGCAGCGACAACTGCAATCCGCTCGAACCGGTCAAGGCCGTGCGCGACGAACTTGTTGGCTACAATGTGACAATCAACGGTCTGCCGATCCTGGAGGGGAAAGAGGCCGGCTCGCTGGAGGCCTATTATAAAGAGAACGTCATGGGCGGCGGCGGGGCCTTCGTGCTTCCCGCCGAAGGGTTCGGCGATTTCGGCCGCGCCATCCGCCAGAAGTTCGTCGTCGAAGTCAGCGGCCGCGAGCTGCCGCGCCGGCAGCGCCGGGTGTATGCGTTCGGCGACCGAGACGGACCCCCGCTGCGCGTGAAGTAGGCGTCACCGGCGGGAGGATCACAGATCCTGCACGTCGTTGTTGACGCATTTCCACTTCTTGATTTCCCAGGCCGGATGCTCCGCCGCCCATTTGGCGAAGTGGGGCTGAGCGTAGAGGTAGCAGCGCGCGGCGTCATAATTCTCGGTGAGCGGCACTCGGTGGTCCTTGCAGACCTTGGGATCGGCAAGCAGGCACGCCGAGATAATGATCGACACCATGGGCAGCTCTCCTTGAAGCGTTGTCAGCTGGCCGCGATCGGGGCCAGCATCCTATACGCATGCCGGCGCGCTCCGGTTCTGCCGCCCGGTCAAAGACTGAACTTTCTGTAGGTCATTTGCATCAGTAGTCTGATGCTTCGCGGCCACAACCCGAAATTGATTCTTGTTCGGAATGTGGCAGTCGTTGAGTAATTTTCCCGCCGCTTGTTAATAACTTCTTAGTAACTTGTGTAAGCGGGGTTCGTATGTTGCGTAAAATTTTCACTGCATGTGCAGTTTCAGCTTTAGTTTCAGTCAGTTCCGCTGGTGTGTCGTTTGCGGACGGGGATTCACCCAGTTGGACGGGTATAACGATCGGTGCGCACGGAGGGTACCTTTGGGGCGACACCGATTTCCGCGGCGCTCCGAATTATGTACCGCCGCCCAACTTGAGACGGTTGGACTCCGGTCCCCCAGACCCGGACCTGGACGGCGGCTTCCTAGGCCTGCAACTGGGCTACAATCATCAGATCGGCAAACTCGTTGTCGGCGTCGAGGCGGACATTTCTTTTGCCGACATTGACGACACCGTTCGCGACGGCAACTTCATAACGCAGACCACGGAGTTGGATCGGTTCGGCACGGTGCGCGCCAAGCTGGGTTACGCTTACGGAGCTTGGTTGCCCTACATCACCGGCGGTTATGCCTGGGGAGACTTGTCATATAGCCAGACGTGCCCGCAAGGTGCCGCTGGCGGTCATTGCTTCCGCGCGGGCGCCTACACTCGTTCAGATGACGACACGACGAGCGGTTGGACGATTGGCGGTGGTTTGAAATACGCGGCCAGCAACAACATCATCATCGGTGCGGAGTACCTCTATATCGACTTTGGTGGTGCGAAGTTCGACCTGGGTGCGCCGCAAAACAACGAGCCGATCACCGCGAAATGGCCGCTTGAGTTGAAAGCAGACGTCGTCAAGCTGACGGTGGACTATAAGTTCTGAGTTCGTCCATCGCTGAAAATGAAACGGCCAAAGGCTCAGATGCCTTTGGCCGTTTCGTTTGAAATCTGGGCGGCTCCCATCTTTGCCACCTGCTCACCGGGCTTCATCAAGCTGTCAGCAGTATCTCGCCCTTGCCGATGGTGGCGAGGTCGCCGGAGATGCGGCGGACCTTGGCGGGAAGGGCCTTGGGGGCCAGGTCGCCCAGCTCCTTGGCGAAGTAGCGCGAAATCAGGCGCAGGACGTTGAGGTCGTGCCAGCCTGCATCGCCGAAGGTCGGCAGAATGCGCTCGACGGACGGGCCGATCAGGGTGCCGCGGCGCATCAGTGGGCCCGGACCGTCGCCGAAGCCGGTTTCCGTCCACAGCGTGCCGCCCATCATGCGGGAGCCGGCCGAGGGACCGAAGCGGCCCTTGGCAATGACAGTGCCGCGGCGCATGCGGTCGCCGGCGCGTTCGCCGACGTCGCCCGCGATGACGACGATGCCACCCATCATGCCGAAGCGCTCGCCGACGCGCGGGGCGCCGAGGAGGTCGCCTGCGGACCGGGCGAGGACGAGACCGCCGCGCAGGCCGCTGGCGAGGTAGGGGCCGGTAGCGCCGCGAATGTCGAGGCGGCCACCCTTCATGCGACGGCCGGCATAGGCTCCGACGTCGCCTTCGACGATCAGGGTGCCGTGGTCGAGGTCCGTGCCGATGCCGTCGAGACGCGGCGTGGCGCCTTCGATCACCAGCGTATCGCCCGGCGTGCCGGAAATGGCGAACAGGTCGCCCAGCTTGACGGGGCGGCGTGCGGTGCCGATGGCGAGGTTCTCGATCTCGGCCTGAGACATGGCGGCGAGGCGCGCGGGGGAAATCGCGGACAAGTCGAGGCGCTGGTCGGGTGCGGCTTTGAGTTTGAGGGTGAGCGCGCTCATCAGACGAGCTCCTTCAGGTGGTAGTGGTGCTGGCCAAGCTTGCCGCCGTAGTTGCCAGCCGAGATGCGCGTGACGCCGTTGCCGGCGCCGATGTCGAGCACGGCCTTGAGGCCAGCGCGCATGGCGTTGGCGACGGCAGCCGACGTCAGGCCGTCGATGACGATTTCGAGGACGGCGATGGTGTCATCGCTCAGTTCGCTCTTGGCGGCGCCGCGCAATGTCGGAGCGAAAGCGTCGTTGGTGGAGGCGAACATGCCCTTGTACTTGGCGCCGACCTTGGAGCCGGAGCGGACGATGCCGCCGGGGAAGGGCGTGATGACGTCGGGAACCTGGGCGATGGCGTGGACTGCGGCCTCCGTCGTTTCCAGCAGGCCCTTGCGGTCGCGACCGAGGATCAACATGTTGCCGCCGCCGACGGCGTCAGTGGTCATGCCGACGGTGTCCTCACAGATGAACTCGCCGTCCATGACGGGGATGCGCCAGTAGCGGCGGCTGCCAAGCTTCTTGGCCGTCTGGTTGCCGTCGCCGAAGAACTTCACGCCGCTGGCCAACGCGATCTTCTGGTTGGCGCCGAGCAGGCCGTCGTAGCAGGCGGATCCGGGACTGGTCAGGACGCACTGACCGACGCGGGTCTTCACCTGTGGCGTGAGGGCGTCTGGCGAGAAGCCGAACATCAAGACGCGGACGCCAGGGCGGCCGTCAGGCGTGTCGTTGGGTGAGACCTCATAGTCGATGCCGCACTCGGCGCCGCAGCCGATGACCGAGGTGCCAAAGCCGGTGACCACGGTGGCGCAGATGCGGGCCCACTTGATGGTGTCGGCGGTGATAAGCAGGCCGGAACCGGTCATGCCGAAGGCTTCGGCAAACGTGTCGTCGACCTGGATGCCGTTGATCTCGATGGGCTTGGATGTCACGGGGTTCAATTCCGACACGGCACCACCTCGAACGGAGAGCGATCGCGCAACAGGTGCGCGGGTACGGTGAAGGTGTCGGGCGGGACGCCCCACCGCTTCTCGTAGGCGCTGTGCACGTGACGCGTGATGCCGGCGTCATACTCCGGGTTGATCTGCAGCGTGCGGCCGTAGGTGGCGGCCAGCGGTTCGCCATCGCGCACGATCGTGTTGCCGTCCTTCAAAACACGAACGGCGGAGCGGAACATGGCGGCCTTGTCGGCCTGCTCGCGGTAGATGGCGACGTCGGCGACGGCGCCGCGGCCCAGATGGCCGCGATCCTTGGTGCCGAGCAGGCGGGCGGGTGCCGCACGCGTCATGACGGCGATTTCCGACAGGGTGTATTCGCGCGTCAGTTGCGAGATGGTGGTGGCCTGCATGGCGTCCTGCGGCAGGGCGGCGATGGCGGCTTCGCGCACGCCGCGGTCCATCAGCAGGGCGATGAGATCGGGATAGGCGGTGAACGGCCCGCCATTGGGGTGATCCGTCGTCAGGAACACGCGCCAGGGGTCGTCGATCAGGAGAAACATCTCCAAGCCGATCGCCCACTGCATGGCGTTGATCTTGCTCTTGGTGCGATAGGTCAGCGGTACGACGCCGCCGCCGTTGCTGTCGCCGTCGCGGATGATCCACTTCTTCGGCTTGGCGCGACGACGGCTGTTGAACTGGGTCATGACGTCGGACGAGATCGTGATAGTCGGGCCGAACATCACCTGGCCGATATCGGCGGTGACGTTGCTATGCTTGGCCAGCGCCTCGGCGATCTTCACGGCGCCGGACGACATGCCGAGATCGCCTTCCTTGGCGTAGCCATAGAACTGCAAGTGCGCGAGGTGCAGTGGCAGGCCCTCGGCAGATTCGATCGTGGCGACGGCCGTGTCGGCGCTGCCGGGCAGGCCGAGATTGCAGGTGTGCAGGTGCAGGGGATGCGGTACGCCGAGGTCGGTCACGGCCTGGCGCAGGGCGTTGCCGATCTGACGGGCGGAGACGCCATACTCGGGCACGACATCGTCGAGATCGAACTTGCGGATGTTCTCCTTTAGCGCGGCCACGCCGCCGGGATTTATGGCCTTGGCGCCGATGGCGCGGCTGGTCGTCAGCGACCAGGCGACGTAATCGCGGATGGTGGCAGCCGAGGCGCGGTCGCGCAGCATGCCGAGCAGCACGTCGTCGTTGCCGATCACGGTCAGCGCCGCGCGGTCGACGTAAGGCACGCATTCGAGTTCGGCGTGGGTGGCCATGGCGTCGCTGGGGGCGACGGCCGGCTCGACCACGAGGGTGTAACCCATCGATGCATAGAGGGCGCCGGTGGAGAAGACATCGAAGGGTGCGCCGGTCCACTCGGTCATCGGCTTTTCGACGTCGGCGTAGCGCTCGGGCAGCAGCAGGCGGGCGGCCGCGGTGTTGGCACCGACGACGTGCGTGTGAATGTCGATGGCGCCGGCCATGACGACGCAGCCCTTGGCGTCGATGGTCTCGACGTTCTTGGGATCTGCGGGTTGGTCGACGATGCGGCCGTCGCTGATCCAGACGTCGCCGACGGCGTCGCGCTTGTGTTCAGGGTCGACGACGCGGCCGCCGCGGATACAAATCGTGCTCACGCGCGGGCCTCCTTGGCTGCGAATTGCGAAGAGATGTCGCGCAGCACGGCGGCGGCGGATGGGCGCGAACTTTGTTTTGCCGGAGTGATGGCGGCGAAGGCGCCGAGTTCGGCCGGTTCGATGATGGCGGCGTGGTCGACGCCGGCGACGCCGGTTTCGATCTGGACACTGACACCGCGCAGCGGCTGGCGGTGCGAGGAGATGACGGCGACGCGCGGCGCTTTCGTCACCCAGTCCGGCAGCGGCCGTTCGGAGGCGGCAACCCAGACAACGAGATCGCTTTCACCGCGCTTCACGATGTTGGCGGCGCCGTAGAGCCAGGGATCGTGCTGGGCGATGGCCTTGGCGAAGGACAACGGCGGGGGCAGGCGCGTCAGCGCGAGACTCATGCGGATCAGTTCGCTCTGGCCCGACGAGGTGCCGAGCGGCAGGGCGGTCCAGCGCGTGGTGGCCGACAAGTCCTCGACGAGGCCTGCCAGCGCCATGCCGGTTAATTCGTCGAGGGTGCCGGACGAAAATGCAGCGATGCCGTATTTCGCCGCCTTGAGCTTTTCGGCGTAGCCGACGAGGGATGCGTTCGCGGTCACCTTGCGGCCAGCGACGAGGGCGCGCAGGACGCCGATGGTCTCGAAGGCCGGCGCGTTGCCGGTGTCGATGACGGTAAGCTGCTGCAGGCTCGGGGCGGTGGCTTGCGGGCCGATATAATAGAGTGCGCGGCCCGGCCGTTCGGTAAGCTTGCGGAACGCCTCGTCGTTGGCGAGGCCGGGGCTGAGGGGGCCTGTCAGCAGCACGGCATCGGCGCGAAGGACGGCTTCGCCCTGCGTCGTGCCGATCCAACCCTGGTCCTGCATCAGGCGCACGTTGGTGGGCTCGGCGTGGTCGAGCACGGCTGCTGCGCCACGCGCCAGCTCGACAGCCGCGGCGGCACCGGCCAAATCAATGGCATCAACGACAATGACGGGCTGCCTGCTGGCGCCCAGCGATCGGGCAATAGAGCCCGCCGCGGCGCTGAGGTCCGCTTCCTTCCCGTCGATCCAACCGGTCATGCGTCAGGCTTCTCTCGTCCCTAGAGTGTGTTCGTTCTTGAAGGAATCAGGCCATAGGCACGAACACGTTCTTTATCTTTGATTTAGAGGCTGATTCACGATCTCGATACGAGCGCAGGCTCGCATCTCGAATGATCAGGCTCTAGATGCGGCGGCACAACAGCACGTGTCGCGGGAGCTGACAACAGCAACATTCGACTTTTGGAGGAGCGATTTGGCGCGGGTCTCGTCGGTGTGCCCACGATTGCCAAACGATTGGCCAGTCTTATATGTTTTGGCCCGATGCGCGTGGGGCCCGCCTTGGCGCAAACAAGAAAACCTGGAGGAATAGATGGTGAGAGCCGTAGCGTTGTGGTGTGCCGTCCTGACGGCGCTGGCTGTTGCATTGCCGGCGTCGGCCCATGGTCCGACGCGCAAGAAATACGCCGAGACGATCGAGATCAACGCACCGGCGGACAAGGTCTGGGCGACGATCGGCAATTTCGCGGACTGGAGCTGGCATCCGGCGATCGAGAAGACGGAAGCGACGGGCAACGCCGTCGACGCGACGCGCGTGCTGACGCTGAAGGGCGGCGGCAAGATCAACGAGAAGCTGACCAAGCGTGACGATGCCAAGCGCACGCTGTCGTATGAGATCACCGATGTCGACGTGAAGGTGCTGCCGGTCAACCAGTACTCGTCGATCATCACGGTCACCGACGAGGGCGGGAAGAGCAAGGTGGAGTGGAAGGCCGCCTACTACCGCGGCTTTATGCAGAACGACCCGCCGCCGGAGCTGAACGAGGAGGCCGCGCTGAAAGCCGTGAGCGGCGTCTACAAGTCGGGACTGGAAGCACTCAAGACCAAGCTGGAAGCCGGTGGCTAGAGCCACTGCGTCAGCGACACGCGCCATTCCCTCTCCCCTCGGGGAGAGGTTTAGGGTGAGGGGGCTGGCCGCGAGCGCAGCGGTCAAACGGATCGCGAGCGGCCAGGCCCCTCACCCGGCGCGTTCAAACATTTTCCGTGCATTTCATGCGTGGTGGCGCGCCGACCTCTCCCCAAGGAGAGAGGCACAAGTCGCATGCGCCACGGCGCTGCACTTCATTGCGGCATTGGTCGCCACGATAGTCATTTCTGTGACTGCGTCGCCTTCCACTGCCGAGCCACAGGCGTCGCGCGAAGCATTCGTCACGAACCAGGAAGGCAATTCGGTGAGCGTCGTCGACGTGGCGACGATGAAGGTCGTCGGCGAGATCAAACTCGGCGGCAATCCCGCGGGCATCGCCATGTCGGGCGACGGGAAATTCGCCTACGTCAGTGCGCCGGAGAGCAAAGAGGTTTTTGTCATCGATGCTCAGAAGCGCGAGGTGGTTCGCCGCTATCCCGTGGGCCGCGGGCCGCTCGGGATCGCCGCGCATCCGAGGAAGCCGATCGTCTACGTGGCCGACTGGTACGCGCACAAGCTGTTCGTGACCGATCCCGTTGCCGGGACGGTGGTGGGAGAAATCGTGACGGGGGATTCGCCGTCGGGGGTTGCGGTGACGCCGGACGGAGCGTTCGTCCTGACAGCCGATCGTGACAGCAACCAGATCTCGATCATCGACACGACAACGCTGCAGCGCGTGGCGACCATTTCGACCGGGGATCGGCCGTTCGGTCTGACGCTGGATGCCGCCGGAGAGCGGGCCTATACGGCGAATGTGCGCAGCAACGACGTCACCGTCATCGACATCGCGCAACGTAAGGTGCTGGCGACCGTGCCGGTCGGCCGGCGGCCTTACGGCGTGGCGCTGGCAGGCGGACGGGCCTTCGTGACCGATCAATATGCGGAGACGGTTAGCGTATTCGACACGGCGACGTTTGCCGCCGCCGGCAAGGTCGATGTCGGCGCCTATCCCGAGGGGATCGAAACTTCGTTGGACGGCAAGCATGTCTTCGTTGCGTGCTGGGAAGCTAATACGCTGGAACAAATCGATGTTTCGACCCTCAAGGTCACATCGACAGTGACAGTGGGCGATGGGCCCCGCGCGTTCGGGCGCTTCCTGCGTTAACGCGATTTAACGGGAAGTTCTCCAGCCTTACGTGCGAGATATCCCATGCCGGAACTCCGCAATGGGACTGCGATTGAAGATTTCATGAGGATTGCAGTCACCCGGCGTCGGGCGCTAGAACCCTGGCGTATCGGCACAAAAGTCAAAAAATGCTTCTGGAGGAATCCCCGATCATGCTGCGCGTTCGTTTCAGGCTGCTTGCGGCCGCCGCGATCTTGATGAGTGCCGTTGCGGGCGCTGCCGCCGCCGGGCCGGAAAAGCCGGTGGAGGGTCTGTTCTACGGCAACCACCTCAAGCTGACCAAAGCCGGCTCGGAGTTGAGCTATCGCTTCCAGCGGTCCGTGTCGCACGAGAAGGTCCTCGGCCTGGCATTCTCCGACGATGTAAAGCTCGACATCACCAATGTGAAGGATGGCGACAAGCGCGATTTCGCGTTCAAGGTGTTCACGGGTGAGCGCGCGCGCGACCCGATTACCGATCACGACCGCGACGGCAACCCCTTGCTGCTCTGGTATCTCGATCGCGCCGTCATGGGCTATCGCCAGCTTGCCGGCGGCGGCCTGACGTATGTGAAAAGTCGTTTCATGGCAGCTCTGAAGGACGCCACCGCCGAACCGACCAAGGTCGACGTCGGCGGCAAGAGCGTCGATGCGTTCCGCATGACGTTGCAGCCCTACGCCAAGGATCCGAATGCTGCGAAAATGATGGGGTATGAGAACTCCATCTTCGTCATCGTCTACAGCGATGCGGTGCCGGGCTATTTCGTCGAGATGTCGGCGGTCTACGAGAATTCCGACAAGAATGCGCCACGCCTCGAAGAGCGCGTAAGCTTCGTTGGCGAGGGAGAAACGAAATGAAGCTCGCCAAACGTCTTGCTCTCGTGATCGCGGTGGCGTTGCTGCCGCTGACTGCCTCGCATTCGTTCGCACAGGATGCTGCGGTGAACGACTACCCGACGATGGCGCGGGCCGACTACGTGTTCGCCTGCATGCAGGTGAATGGGCGCTCGCGGCAGATCCTGGAAAAGTGTTCGTGCTCAATCGACGTCATCGCAGAACTGCTGCCGTACGAGAAATACGAGGAAGCCGAGACGATCATGTCGATCCGCCAGAAGGGCGGGGAAGCGGTGTCTCCGCTCATGACTCCAGAGTACCAGGAGAAGATCCTGCAGATGAAGCGGGCGCAGGTCGAAGGCGAGTTGCGCTGCTTCTAAATTGTTGTGCCGGCAAATGAATTGGCGATGAACGTGCCGTTCAAAGCCGGTTAAGCGGCAATCGCTTCAAATGCATCATTGGCCGATCACTCGGCCGGCCGGAGACCCAAGTCTCCGGCTGCATCAAGGAGCGAACCCAAAATGAAAAAGCAACTGATCATGGCAGCAGTCGGCTTGGCGCTAGCAAGCGGCTTGGCGGCTACGAGCGCGAGCGCGGCACCGATCTCGGCCGGCATCGGCGCGAGCGATGCTTCGACGTCGCTGACGGAGAAGGTGCACTACAGGCGGCATTACCATCATCATCACCGCCGTTGGGGTCACCGCCACTGGCGTCCGCGGATGTTCGGCTATCTCAAGCATCGCCATCATCACCGCCGCTATCATCATCACTACAACTAAGGCCTCCAGCCTGGTGAGGCTGCGCCCCGGCCGATCGGCCGGGGCGTAGTCTTTTTGAGACCGTTACTCCCATTCGAGTTCGGCAAAGGCCGCCGAGACGTTGCGAGCGTTGTTCTCGTCAAACAGCTTCCACTTGTCCTTCTCGCCCTGGGCGGCGGTCGCCATGGCGCTCGTCATCGTGTCGCCGGCAGCGATCGCCTTGCGCACGTCGGCCGCCAGCAGGGTGAGGTACCTCTTGATGTCCGTTGCCGCTGCCGGCCAAGACATCGAGACCGGCCCATGCCCCGGCACGACGCGGGCGGCGGGTTCCTTCTCCAGCACGTCGAGCAGCTTCAGCCAGCCGCGCAGTGATCCGTCGAGGGTCGGCAGGTGCTCGACAAAGACGAGGTCGCCGAGGAATACGGTGTCGGAGCCGCTGTCGCGGATGGTCAGGTCGTTGTTGGTGTGGGCAGTCGGGCGGGCGGTCAGGATCAGGTTGCGGCCGCCTAAGTTGATCGTGGTCTCGGTCTCGACGCCCAGGGTGGGCAGGACCATTTCAGTGCCGGCGAAGGCGTCAGCGCCGAGCTGCTCCTTGGCGGCCTCGAGGTAGGCGTCGGCGCGTTCCGACAAGGCGCGCAGCAGCTTGTGGTGGCCGACATAGACTGGCTTGTCGGCGGCAAAGGCGGCGTTGCCGAGGACATGGTCGGGATGCATGTGGGTGTTGATGACGTGCGTCACGGGCAAGTCGGTCCTGGCGGCGATTGCCGCCCGCAACGAGGCTCCGACGCGGCGGCTGCCGCCCGAGTCGATCACGGCCACTCCTGTCGATCCCACGATGAAACCGGCGTTGCAGATATCTCCGGCATTCTCGCTCGAGGCCAGCGCGTGGACGCCGTGATGCACGAAAACGCCGGGAGCGATCTCCTCTACGGGTGCGGGTGCCTGATCGGCTGCCGAGAGACGAACAGGCGACGCCAGTGCCACGGCCAACGCGCCGCATCCCTTCAAAAAGTTGGCGCGTGTCATGGTTCGAGTGCGCGCATGCGACTGACGCATCCGTGGGTCCTTTCGACAGCTTTTTGGGCAAATTAACCATTGAAGGGGCGGCAATTATTCACATGCGACAATTGCGGTCAAGGCACAAATGGTCCTGGGAAGAATTCCCGAACTTTACGTGCTTTGCAGCATTCAATTGTGCAGCGCAATAATCGCAAGAAATACGGGCGTATTTTGGGTCAGTTCCATTGTCCTTTATTTGTTTGGCGATTTTTCAGATCACGCTAAGTCTTGCGGCGCTCACGAAAAAGTGTCTAGATGCCGGCACGGTGGCGTTAGGGTTTTGTCGTTGCCCTGTTTCACGGCATCTGACCTAAATCGTCTGGGAAAACAACGGGTAAACCGGTCCCAGCCGTGACGTTGTGCAAGCACAATCTACCGCTGCCGCTTGCAAGCGTGGCAAGTCTTAATGGAGGAAGCGCAATGCGCAGAAGTGCACTCGCGTGCGGACTGCTCGGTTCAGTCGCACTCGCATCGCCGGTTTGGGCGAATGCGGATGTGGCCAAGAACACGAGCGATTCTAAGAATTGGGCCCAGCAGGCTGGCGACTATGCCAACACCCGCTATTCGAAGCTCGATCAAATCAACACGAAGAACGTCAAAGACCTGAAGGTCGCCTGGTCATTCTCGACTGGCGTGCTGCGTGGCCATGAGGGTTCGCCCCTCGTGATCGGCAACATGATGTACCTGCATACGGCGTTCCCGAACAACGTCTTCGCTCTCAACCTCGATGACGACAACAAGATCGTCTGGAAGTATGAGCCGAAGCAGGACCCGACGGTTCAGGGCGTTCTCTGCTGCGATAACGTCAACCGCGGCGTGCAGTATGCTGAAGGCAAGGTGTTCTTGCACCAGGCCGACACCACGCTGGTCGCTCTTGACGCCAAGACCGGCAAGGAAGTCTGGAAGGTCGTGAACGGCGATCCCAAGAAGGGTGAAACCGGCACGAGCACCGTTCTGGTCGTGAAGGACACCGTGATCGTTGGTATCTCGGGCGCTGAATTCGGCGTTCCCTGCCACGTGACCGGCTATGACCTCAACACCGGCAAGAAGAAGTGGCGCGCCTATTCGTCTGGTCCCGACGATCAAATCCTGTTCGACCCCGAGAAGACGATGTCTCTCGGCAAGCCGGTCGGCAAGGACTCTTCGATCAAGACCTGGAACGGCGACCAGTGGAAGATCGGTGGCGGCTCTACGTGGGGCTGGTACTCTTGGGATCCGGAAGCCAACCTGTTCTACTACGGCTCGGGCAACCCCTCGACCTGGAACCCAGTGCAGCGCGCTGGTCCGGACGGCAAGCGCATCGACCAGAAGTGGACGATGACGATCTTCGCACGTAACCCCGACACGGGCGTTGCTGCGTGGGCCTATCAGATGACCCCGTTCGACGAGTGGGACTATGACGGCATCAACGAGATGATCCTCGCGGACATCGACGTTGGCGGCAAGAAGACCCCCGCAGTCGTTCACTTCGACCGTAACGGCCTCGGCTACACGCTGAACCGCAAGACGGGCGAACTCCTGGTCGCTGAGAAGTATGACCCGGCAGTGAACTGGACCTCGGGCGTTGAGATGGACAAGTCCAAGCCGAACTACGGTCGTCCGACCGTGGTCGACAAGTACTCGACCTTCCTCAATGGCCAGGACGTGAACTCGGAAGGCATCTGCCCTGCAGCCCTCGGCTCCAAGGACCAGCAGCCTGCTTCGTTCTCGCCGGATACGGGCCTGTTCTACGTTCCGACGAACCACGTCTGCATGGACTATGAACCTCAAGCAGCCAAGTACGTTGCTGGTCAGGCCTACGTCGGCGCGACCCTCTCGATGTACCCGGCTAAGAAGGTCTCCGATAAGGCCGGCCACGACGGCATGGGCAATTTCATTGCCTGGGACGCTGGCAAGGGCAAGATCGTAGCCTCCGTGCCTGAGAAGTTCTCGGTCTGGTCTGGCGTCCTGACGACGGCTGGCGGCATCGCCTGCTACGGCACGCTCGAGGGCAACCTCAAGTGCGTCGATCAGAAGGACATCACCAAGCTGCTCTTCAAGCACAAGACCCCCTCGGGCATCATCGGTAACGTGTTTACCTATGAGAACAAGGGCAAGCAGTATCTGGGCGTCTTCTCGGGCGTTGGTGGCTGGGCCGGCATCGGTCTGGCAGCTGGCCTGGAAGATCCGGAAGCTGGTCTCGGTGCAGTCGGCGGCTACGCCGGTCTGAAGGAGTACACGGCTCTGGGTGGCGTTCTGTCCGTCTACTCGCTGCCATAAGCTGCGACACTATATCGGGACCGGCGCGGAACTTCCGCGCCGGTCTTTCGTTTGAAAACTGGCAACAACATTATATAAATCTAGCAACGGATCCGCCGTCTGACGGACTCCGTAATGACAACAGCGAGCTTTGAACTCGCCGGCTGCTAGCAAACAGGGGAAACGCGTGAACAGGTCTCTATACGTCGCCGTCGTCGGGCTCGGCTTCATCATGTCCGTAACTGCTGCCGTCGCAGCTGACGCTCCGGCTGCCGACAAGGCCGCTGCACCTGCTGCTGAGGCCCCTGCTGCCGAGGCCCCAGCGGCCGATGCCGCGCCTGCCGCCGGCACGGCCGGTTCGGGACAAGCCGGATCAAACAAACAGGCTGCAGGTGGCGGGCCGTCGAAGGTCGACCCCAAGACGCAGCCGGGCAAGAGCGCAAAGGACGGCGCGGTCTGGGCCGATACGCGTTGGACGCTCGACACCGGCGAGCCGACGTATCGGATTTCAGAAGATGGAACGATCGACTGGGCCACTTACGAAGGCTTCAAGCGCTATCACTCGGAATGCCACGTCTGCCACGGCCCGAATGGCCTGGGTTCGACGTTCGCTCCGGCACTGGCAGACTCGCTGAAGACGATGACCTATGACCAGTTCAAGGAAGTTGTTTCGAGCGGCCGTACCTTCTCTGATCGCGTGATGCCGGCATTCGCCTCCAATCCCAATGTCATGTGCTACGTTGACGACCTCTACACGTACCTGAAGGCCCGCGCTGACGGTGCCCTGAAGTCGGGCCAGGCTTGGGTGAAGAAGCGCGTTGCAAAGACCAAGGAAGCTCAAGAGTACGAGAAGAGCTGCATGGAGTAGGGCGCGCCAAGCGCCTGCTTCCTATTCACTCATCAGGAACATCATCATGCACAAGTCCATCACTGCGTTGGTGGCACTCGTTGCAGGCAGTCTGAGCGGAATCGGCGCCGCTCAGGCCGCTGACGGCAACTATGCCGACCTCGTCAATCGCAAGATTCTGCGCGTCTGCTCGGATCCGGCGAACATGCCCTTCTCCAACAACAAGGGGGAGGGTTTCGAAAACAAGATTGCGGAAATCGTCGCCGACGAGCTCAAGCTCAAGACGGAATACCGCTATCTACCCAGTTCGATGGGTTTCGTTCGCCAGACGCTCGCGGCGAAGCGCTGCGATATCATCATCGGCACCGTTCAGGGCGAAGAGCTGGTGCTCAACACCAATCACTATTATCGCTCCACCTATGCGATCGTGTTCAAGCCGGGCGTGGGGCTCGACGGCGTCGAGACGCTGACGGATCCCAAGATGCAGGGCAAGAAGGTCGGCATCCAGATCGGTGCGCCGTCCGGTGACCTTGTCGCGCGCGCGGGTCTGATCGGGAAGGCTAAAGGTTATCGTTTCGTCGTCGACCGGCGCTATGAGTCGCCGGCCGAGGAAATGATTGCCGACGTCCGGAAGGGCGAGACCGATGCCGCAGTCATCTGGGGGCCGATGGCCGGTTACTACGCCACGCGTGGTGGCGACAAGCTGACTGTCGTACCGCTGCTCAAGGACAAGAACGCCCGCACGGAATTCCGCATCACGATGGGCGTGCGGCAGACGGACGGTGCGTGGAAGCGTCAGCTGAACCAGGTAATCTCCAAGCGTCAGCCCGACATCGACAAGGTGCTGCTGGAGTACGGCGTGCCGTTGGTCGACGAGCAGGATCGCATCATCACCGAGGCGCGGACGGCGATCGTGCCGCCACCGCCAGAGAAGGATGATCCGGTCGTGCAGAAGCGCGGCGTATCGCAAGGCTTCACCGACGGTGCCCCGCCGATGGGCATGGGGGCCGGGCCCACTGCGACGGCACCGGCTCCTGGGGCTGCGCCCGCGGCACCGGCTCAGCCGCCGGCGTCTGCAACGCCATGACGAGCGGCGCGCTTCGCGGCTTCACACACGAAGCCTGTTGAGGCGCGCCATGCCGTCGATCAAATCGTCATTCGCGTTCTGCGCCGTCGTGCTGGCTAGTGCGAGCGTGCTGGCGCTGCTCGCGCCGGCAGTCCGTGCCGAAGATCCCGATCATGCCAAGCTGCGCGTGCCGCCGGCGCCCGGAGAAGCGCCGCCGGAGCCGTCCGGCTATCGTATGGACGACTATCGCAAGCCGGTGCCGAAGACGCTGGCGGGCGCCAAGGTGATCGACACGCTGGCCGCGGAGAAGCTGCTGGAGCAGCAGCAGGCCATTTTCATCGACGTGTTTCCAAAGCCGCCGAAGCCGGTCAACCTGCCGGCTGGGACGTTGTGGATCGACCCCAAGCACGACACGATCGCGGGTGCGCACTGGGTGCCCAACGTCGGCTACGGCGTGACGCCGCTGGGTGTCGACGACTATTTCCGGTCGACCCTGACAAAGCTGAGCGCGGCCGAGCCCGGCAAGCCGCTGCTGTTCTTCTGCCTGCGCGACTGCTGGATGTCGTGGAACGCCGCCAAGCGGGCGATGGAGTGGGGCTACAAGGACGTCATCTGGTACCCGGAGGGGACAGACGGCTGGCAGGAGGCGGGTAACGATCTGGCGTCGGTCGCCAGCACGCCGTGACGGCCAAATGCCTGCCGGCCATGGCGTGCTAGGTCAGACCAACTTCAGCTCTTCATCTGGGCGCGGATAGCGCGGGCGACGGCGAATACGCGCTGTTCGATCAGCGTCGGCAGTTCGCAGGCGATCGGGATGTTGCCTTGCCGCTCCTGGAACACGCGGGCGAACCAGTCGTATTTTTCGCGAGCGGCGTCGACTTCCGGCGTGGGCTGCGTCAAATCCGTGGGGGCCTTTGATTCAAGGTCGGCAATTGCGGCGCCCTGCGTTTCAATTTCCTTGGCGTTGGCGCGCTGGCGCCTCTGATACTTCTCGATGCCGTTGACGATGGAGTTGCGCTGATTGTTTGCCGTCTCGAGCACGTTGGAGAAGAGCAGCGTCAGCTTGGCGTCGCGCTCTGCATCGGGCAAGCCCTTGGCATAGTCGGCTATGGCCTTTTCGACGTCGGGCATCTGAATGCGGCGGCTCACAGACGTCGTGACGATGGTGCGCAACGCGTCGTCTTCGGAGGTGTTCTTTAGACCCTCGACGGGCGGGCCGTCCCAGACAGCGGCGGAGTCGATCTTGCTGACCTTGACCTGAACGCAGGGCCAATCGCTCTCAGACGCGGCCACGGTGGCGGCGTCGGCGGCGGTGTCTGTGCCGGCGGCTGGGGCGCCGGGAGGTGGCGGAGCCGGCTGGGCTGCCTGCGGTGCGCCGGGGTTGGCTGCGCCCTGGGCGAAGCAGGGTAGGGTGGCCAGCGCAAAGATTGCGACAGTGGCGAGGAGCGTCTTACGCATGGTGGGGCTCGTTGCTTGCATCGTGTTCTAGGCTCCTGCGCCTGCGCCGCCGCGGCGGCCGATCAGGCCTTTCGATGGGTTGTAGGCATAGACGGCTGCGGCCAGGAAGAACAGGGTGCAGCCGACGACAACGTAAAGGTGAGTGAGATCGATGCCATTGACGACGGCGAAGCTCCAGCCGTCGGCGGCCGCCTGGGCCGCCTGCTCCACCGGGGGACCGATCTGGCCATAGAGTCCGAAGCGGATGAGTTCGACGGCATGCGTGAACGGATTGAGGCGGCAGATTTCGTAGAGTAGCACGCTGCTTTCCTTGATGCGCCACAGCGGGTAGAGGGCGGACGAGGCGAAGAACATCGGGAAGATCACGAAGTTCATCACGCCGGCGAAGTTTTCCAGCTGCTTGATGACCGACGACATGAACAGCGCCAGCGAGCCGAGCATCAGGCCGGCCAGGATGAGGGCGGGCAACACCGTGAGGTAGCCGGAGAGCGGCGGGTCGACGACGCCGAATTGCTGCCAGGTCGCGGCGATATTGGTCAGGATTGAGTCCTGACTGCTCCAGGTCCAGGCTTCCCACAGGCGAGCTATGAAGAGAAAGACGTAGGCCTGCAGCAGGGCGACGGACACGCCGCCGATGAGCTTGGAGAGTAACAGGAACGAGCGGGGAAACGGGCTGACGAGCAGCGTGCGCATGGCGCCGGTCTCGCGGTCGTAGACCATCGACAGCGACGACTGCATGGCGTTGAACAGCAGGATCATGCCGACGAGGCCAGGCATCACGAAGGTCTCGTAGAGCACATACGTCGAATAGGGCGGGATGATCGAGACGCCGAGGACTTGGCGGAAGCCGGCGGCAAAGATGAAGAGCCAGATCAGCGGACGGACCAAGGCGGAAAAGAAGCGTTCGCGCTGGTGCAGGAAGCGCATGACTTCGCGCCATACGATGCCGAGCAGGCAGGTAACGTAGCCGCCGATGCCGAGGCGATTGGGTTCATCGGCGATGGTGCCCGCGGACGAGCCGCCAGTGGGCAGGGCGGCGGTGGTCATTGGTCGTCTCCGTTGCGCGTGCCCGTGATGCTGCGGAAGGCGGCGCGGACGTTGTCTGTGCCTGTCTTGGCGAGGAATTCCGGCACGGTGCCGGCGAAGAGCACCTTGCCGCGATGCAGAACGACGATCCGGTCCGTGGGGGCGACCTCGTCGATCAGGTGGGTGGCCCACAGGACGCCGAGATCCTGTTCGGCGACGAGCGTGCGGACGATGCCGACGACACTCTCGCGCGATCCGATATCGAGGCCGACGGTCGGCTCATCGAGGAGGAGACAACCGGGGCGATGTAGCAGGGAGCGGGCAATCTCGACACGGCGCGCCTGGCCGCCGGAGAGGTTGCGAACCTTTTCGTTCTGGCGGTCAGCCAGGCCCACGCGTTCGAGGGCTTCCTGGCAACGGACCTTGGCCTCGCGCCGGGCGATGCCGTGCAGGGCGGCGTGATACATCAAATTCTGCTTGAGAGTGAGATCCTGGTCGAGCGTGCGGCTTTGGAACACGACGCCCAGCTTCTGCAATGCGGCGGTCGGCCGGCGTCGGACGTCATTGCCGAGAATGCGGATCTCGCCGGAGACGTTGTCGTAGAGGCGGGTGATCAGCGAGAAGAGTGTGGACTTTCCAGCGCCATTCAGACCGAGCAACACCGTGAAGGCGCCGCGCGGCACGCTGAGCGAGACGTTGTCGAGGGCGAGGTAGTCATCGAAACGATGACTGACCCCGTTCACGACCAGCGTCTGTGCTTCCGTCTCTGGTGCTTGCTGCAGCACGGATGCTCCGATCATTTGACTGTTATTTTGCCGGTCAGGCCCTTGTCTTCAAGACCCTTGCAGCCCCAGGTGTACTCTCCGGGTTTGATCGGCGTGAAGAAAAGTTCGGCTTCACCTTCGCGCTCGAACTCAATTTCGTGAAAAGCAGAGGCCTTGATCTCGACCTTGTTAACCTCGACCTTGCGGAACCAGACATTCTGGAAGAAGTCCGGTGCAACGAAGGCGCACTCCTTCTTGCCCGTAGCCTTCAGCCACAAGCGATAACCTTTGCCGGTCGTCAACTCATAAGTGTCCTTGGAGGTTTCGTAGCCGCCGTCGCCCAGGCCGATCACCAGGTCCGGGAGCTTTTCCAGGCGGCCGGCCAGGAAGCCCTCCGCGGATGCGGTGGCGGGTAGGATTGCGCCGAGGAGCGCAGCCGTGAACGCGAGTGTCAGTTTACGCATTGTCGTTCCTTGTTTGAGACTGCCTCGAAGAGGCCGGCGCGTCCCTCCTGAAGACGCGCCCAAGCTTGCTTGCAGCAGGCTCGTGTCTCGCGGAATTCAAGGTGCGATCGCCACGCCCCACGGATAGCGGCCCGTGGGGATCGACTTGATGACCTTGAGGTTGGCGACGTCGACTATGGAGACGTCATTGGATGTGCCGTTCGTCGTCACCATGAACTTCTGGTCCGGCGTGAAGGCGAGGTTCCAGACGCGCTGGCCGACGAGTAGGTATTTTTCGACCGCGAACGTCTTGGCGTCGACGACGGCCACGCGGTTGGCAGGGCCAAGCGCGACGAATGCCTTCGAGCCGTCCTGCAGGATACGCACGCCAACGGGCTGGATGGCATCCTTGCTGACGCCGGGGATCTCGAAGGTGACCTTGTGAATCACCTTCTTTTCGGCGGGGTCGATGATGGAAACCGTGCCGCCGATCTCGGCGCTGACCCACACGTGCTTGCCGTCGGCCGTGAACTCGGCGACGCGCGGGCGCGAGTCGACGAGGATGTTCTCGACGGTCTCGTTCGTCGCGGTATCGATGAAGTGCGCCATGTTCGTCGTTTCCGACGTGTTGACGATGTACTTGCCGTCGGGGCTGGCGCCCATGCCTTCCGGCTCGGTGCCGACGGGAACTTCAGCGAGTACCTTGCCGGTCTGGATGTCGACCACCGTGACGATGTTGTCGTCTTCATTGGCGACGTAGAGCGGGTTGCCCGAGGGATGCAGCGTGAACAGTTCCGGATCGGGGCCGGAGGGAAGGATCTTGACCTTCTCGAAGGTCTTGGCGTCGTAGACTTCGATGCGGTTGTCGTCGCTAGTGCAGACGAGGATCCATTTCAGATCCTTGGTCAGGATGATGCCGCGGGGACGCTGACCGACCTTGATCGTCTTCGTGACCTCCAGCTTCTCCATATCGATCACGGTAATCGTGTTGTCCTTTTCGTTGGACACGAACGCTGTCGCCGCCTGGGCCGAGCCGGCGGCAGCCAGCATGGTCGATCCAGCGAGGGCGATGGCGAGGGATAGTCTTTTCACTTGATACTCCTTGGCAGTGAGAAGGGGCTCCGCAGTGGAGCCTTGGCGGTGGCTTGACGTGGAGCGCCACTAGTCTGGATCAGGGTGCGGCGTAGGCTTTACACTTGGTTTCGGGTTTATCGATGCCGAGGGTGTCCAGTTCGGTGAGCTGATGCAGGAAGCCCGGCTGCGGCGAGACGGTGACGGGCAGCTTGGCGGTCGTCAGCAGGATCGGCTGTCGCAGCTGCCCGTTCCAGGCGCGGAAGGTGAGCTTCTGGCCCTTGAAAGCCGCGATTTCGAACTCGGGCGCGCGCATGTAGGCGATCAGATCCTTGACGTTGGTGGACTTCTTGCGCGTCGCGGCCTCGCCGACGGCGCGGACGGCGGTCCAGACGTCGTAGTCGCGGGCGCGCATGGTGCGCCCCGAGAGGCGCTTGAAGCGGTTCTGGAACTGTGTCGCGCCCCATTGCTCCATTGCCGGATGCCAGGACGTGGGGTAGAGGCCGGCCGTGCCGATGACGGGCTTGGCGTCCCAGGTGCGGTAGGGGAAGTATTCGCCGAACAGGCCACCTTCGTCGGCGACGACCTGGACGTCATGCTCGGGCGCCTTCTGGGTGAAGCTCGGGATCTGCTGCTGGACCTGTTCGAAGCCGCCGTCCGTGCGGCGGCCGCCGGGGTCGTAAGTAAAGTTGCGCTCTTCGACGATGCGGGCGCCGAAGCGCTTGGCGGCGCGCTTCATGGCTTCGGCGAAGGCCTTGTCCTCAGGCTGCGGGCCGGTGATGAGGAACCACTTCGACCAGCGCTTCCAGGCCATGTACTGCGCCAGGGCGTCGGCCAGCATGGAGCGCGTCGGCGCCGTGTGCTTGACGTTGATGCGGCAGTTTTCCTCGCGCAGGTCGTCGTCTGGTGCACCTGCATTGAAGATAATCGCATCCTTGTCCTTCAAGGCGTCCGCGAGCGCCAGAACCGTCTTGGGCGGTACGTCGACGATGAAAAAGCCGGCTCCAGCTTCGGTGCGCTTGATGGCTTCGGCGACCAGGTCTTCCGGCTTGGCGCTCTCGACGACGTCGAGTGCAAACTCCTGCTTCATGAAGCGGCCGGTTGTGTTGTTGTCCTGGATGGCGAGCTTGGCGCCGGCGATACCGTCGTCAGCTGGCGGGATGTCGAGCAAGGAAAGGGGCGGCGCGCGGTCATGCAATTCGCGTAGCAGGACGATCTGAATTTTTTCGGCGCCGGGTAGCGGTTTGGCGGCGGCGCGCTCGCGATCGGCCTTCACCTTTTCGTCCCCTTCGCTGCCGGCGGCTGCCGGTTCGACCGGTTGAGTGGCCGCTGCCGGCGCCTCGGCCGACGGTGCGGCGCCCTCCGTTTTGGGGGGCGCAGGGTCTTGTGCGAGCGTCAATGCGGGGTGCGAAAAAAGGGCGGCACACAGCGCGAGATAGATGATCGGGCGGCGCGGCGCACCGATACCAAAGCTCATAGTCTCCTCCTACGCAGCGTGCCTGCTTAACGCTGCCCGTCGCAACACCGTTGCAGCCGATGTTACTTTGTTACATGCCAAACTTTCCCGACCCGAATGTCAAGCCAAGTCGGGGGACCTCGCGGGAATGTTATTTGCCCGTGAGGCTTGTAGCATCGCCTGGTGCTTGCTACTTGCCGTGTCCTAGCACACGTTACAGGCTATCATTCTATATGGCTTGCAAGGGGTTCCCGCAGAAGGGCCTCGCGGCCGATTGGAGGACGGGATGATGATCAAAGCCGTGGCGGCCCTGTTGGGGCTTGCCTGCCTGGCCGGGCAAGCGAGCGCTGCACAGAAGGCCGCCGTGCTGCCGTTCGAGATAATCTTCCAGGTGCGCGAGGAAGATTTCTTCGGCGCGCCGCGTGAGGCGAACGATGAAGAAAAACAACGCCTTGTCGACGCGGGTAAGCAACTCGAGGAGCTGATGAAAGCCAGCGGTCGCTACGAGCTGATGGAAGTGACGGGGATCGACACAGAGCTGCAGGCGGCATCTCCCATCTACAAGTGTCAGTGCGAGGCGGATCTGGCCAAGAAGCTCGGCGCCGATGTGGTCATCAGCGGGGTCTTCGACAAGGCGTCGGAGTCGCTGACGAATGTGACGCTGCGCGAGTTCGACCTGACCAACAACAAGGTGCGGACCATGAAGGCCGTGATGCAGGGCAATACGGACGTCTCCTGGCAGAACGTGATCAAGTGGCTCGCCAAGAATCGGATGCTCAAGGCCGAGGCCACTCCATGATCGCTCGCCGGCAGCTGGTGCTCGGCGCGGCGGCGGTGCTTGCACTGTCGAAGTTTCCCTTCGCCGGCCGCGCGCAAGCGCAAACGGCGACGCTGAGAGTGGCGTCGGTCAAGTTCGGATCGCTCAGCTGGCTGCTCGATACAGTGCGCTTCAACGGCTTCGACAAGGCGAATGGCCTGCAGATCGATGTCCGCGAGGTGGCGACCAACCAGTCGGGCCCGATCGCGCTGCTGGCAGACGAATCCGATATCATCGTCAGCGACTGGACCTGGGCGATGCGCCAGCGCGGCATGGGCGTGAAGGTGAAGTTCGCGCCGTTCTCGTCGGCGCTGGGTGCGATCATGGTGCCGGCCGACGGCAAGGTCACCAAGCTGGGGGATCTAGCCGGCAAGAAACTCGGCGTGGCCGGTTCGGCGATCGATAAGAGCTGGCTGCTGCTGCGCGGGTATTCGCGACGGACGCTCGGCAAGGATATTGCCGACCTCGCCACGCCGACGTTCGGCACGGCGCCGCTGCTGTCGGAAGAACTGCGCAGCGGCCGGCTCGACGGCGTGCTCAACTTCTGGACCTATGCCGCGCGGCTTGCGAGCGAAGGCTATGTGCAGCTGTTGCGCATGGATACGGTACTGAAGGATCTCGGCGTCAGCCCGGTGCCGCCGATGGTGGGTTTTCTCTGGAAGGAGGAGACGGAGAAGACCAAGGGCGCCGCCATCGCCGCCTTCCTGAGGAGCATGCAACTCGGCAACGAAGCGCTGCAGCAGGACGGGGCCTGGGAGCGACTGCGGCCGCTGATCAAGCCGGCCTCGGACACCGAGCTGAAATCGATTGCCGCGTTCTACAAGTCTGGCATACCCAGGCCTTGGACCGCGGCGGAAACGCAATCCGCTCAGAAGCTTATGCAAGTTCTCGTAGATGTCGGCGACCAGGAACTCGTAGGACACGGTACACAGTTCGATGCTGAACTATTCCACGTTACGAGCTAGCGCCGCAAACGTCTCCGCCAACAACGCCGGGCTGGTGCGGCTCGTCTGGTCGCTCGGGTCGCTGCTGATCTTCCTGATCTTCTGGGATGTGGCGGCGAATTTGATCGATCACCGGCATCTGCCGCGGCCGCTGCAAGTCTGGCAAACGCTGATCGAGCAGATTCGCACGGGCGACCTGCTGTTTCACGTCGGCATGACGCTGGCACGCGTGGTCATCAGTTTCGTGGTGGCGATGATCATCGGCGGAGCGCTGGGTCTGGCGCTGGGCAAGAGCAAGACGGCCGACAAGCTGTTCGACAGCTGGCTCATCTTCTTCCTCAACCTGCCGGCGCTGGTGATCATCATCCTTTGTTATGTGTGGTTCGGTCTGACAGAGACGGCGGCCATTCTGGCGGTGGCCGTCAACAAGATCCCCAATGTTGCGGTTACTGTGCGCGAAGGCGCTCGGTCGCTGTCGCGCGATCTCAATGAGATGGCGCAGATCTATCGCTTCGGCTGGTGGAAGACGCTGCGCCACGTCACGCTACCGCAACTGGCGCCGTTCTTTGCCGCCGCGGCGCGCTCCGGCCTGTCGCTGGTCTGGAAGATCGTGCTGGTGGTGGAACTGCTCGGACGTTCGAACGGCGTCGGCTTCCAGCTGCACACTGCCTTCCAGCTGTTCGACGTGTCGATGATCCTGGCCTATGCGGTCTCGTTCATTCTGGTCGTGCAAATCATCGAAATGGGGATCCTGCAACCGATCGAAGCGCGGGTGAACAGATGGCGCCGGTGAACGAGCCCTACCGCGTCCGTGTCGACCGCAAAGTGTTTCCACCGGTCGCCAATCGCGAGGCGCACATGGTGCTGCGCGACATCGATTTTGCCATCGAGCATCGGTCGTTCGTGGTGGTGACGGGGCCGTCGGGCTGCGGGAAGTCGACGCTGCTGAACATTCTCGCCGGTCTCGATCGGGAGTTCGAGGGCAAGATCGACCTTGGCAGTGGCGAGCCGACGCTTGGCTACATCTTCCAGTCGCCGCGACTGCTGCCCTGGCGCACGGTGGAGGAGAATATTTCCCTGGTGCTGCCGCCGGGTGATGCGCGGCATGAACGCATCCCGGAACTGCTGGCGCGGGTCGGGCTGACGAGCTACGCGTCGGCGTATCCGGAGCGGCTGTCGCTGGGCATGCAGCGACGCGTCGCGTTGGCGCGCGGCTTCGTGCTGGAGCCCGACATTCTGCTGATGGATGAGCCCTTTGTGTCGCTCGACGATCCGACGGCTCGGGACCTTCGGCAATTGCTGATCGATTTGTGGCATCGGCGGCCAACGACCGTGCTTTTCGTGACGCACGACCGTCACGAGGCGGTGATGCTGGGTACGCGTATCTTGCGTCTGTCGGGGCCCTCTGCAACACTCGTTCAGGACGAGGCCGTGCGGCTTTCACCTGAGGATCGTTTGGATCCAGAGAAAGTCCGCGCCGAGCAGAGACGCATATTTCATGACACGTGAGAGCTGACTGCATGGGGAGCCCCCGGCACATCCGTTTCCTTGCCAGTGTGAGGAACGAGGATGAAGCGCGCTTGGCCCTGGCCGAGGGCGCCGACATCATCGACTGCAAGGAGCCGGCGGCGGGCGCGCTGGGTGCGCTGCCCCAGGCGACGATTGCCCGGATCCGGCGGACGATCCCGGCGAGCGTGCCTGTCAGCGCGACCATCGGTGATCTGCCATGCGAGGCCGTGCCGCTTTGCGCAGCCGTCCAGGCGATGGCGGCGACGGGCGTCGACTATGTCAAGGCGGGCTTCTTCCCGGGCGATGGCGTGAAAACAGCCGTGGCGGCACTGGGTCGGCTCGATCTCAAGGATAGCCGGCTCGTGGCCGTGCTGTTTGCCGATCTGGAACCTGATTTTTCGCTCGTCGCGGACCTGGCGGCCGCCGGATTTGCCGGCGTTCTGCTCGACACGGCGGGCAAGGCGAACGGGGCTCTTGTCGACCATATGAGCGCTGAGCACCTGGCCCAGTTCGTGGCGTTGGTGCGGGCGCATGCGATGTTCGCGGGCCTGGCCGGCTCGTTGCGGTTGGAGCACGTGACGCCGCTGCGCGAGATTGGTCCGGATATCTTAGGATTCCGTGGCGCGCTGTGCAGCGGAAGCCAGCGCAAGGGCGCACTCGACGTCATCGCCGTCAGGGCCGTGCGGCGGGCGCTGAACGGACGCGCGACCGACCAAGCTTTCGCGCATTCGAAGGCGCTGGCGTCATGAGCGGCGATGCGATTTTCGTCAAGGACTACGTGATCGACTGCCACATCGGCGTCTATGCCGAAGAGCACGGCACCACGCAGAAGGTGCGGCTCACAGTCGATGCGTATTTGGCGCACGGCGTGCATGCGACGCGCGATGAAATGGCCGAGGTGCCCTCCTACACCGACATCATAGACGCCATCGACGACATCTCGGGGGCAGGGCATATCGAGCTGGTCGAAACTTTCGCCGAACGGATTTGCGCGCGCCTGCTGAAGGACAAGCGTTTCTCGTCGGTGCGGGTGCGCATCGAGAAGCTCGAGCGCGGGCCGGTGCGCGGGGTCGAGATCACACGCCCGCGCGTGGCGAGCCGATGATGCCGGATGACGCCATTCAGAAGGTCAAGGTGCCGCCGCCGCTGATCGTCAAGATCGGGGGAAGCCTTGCCGAGAACGATCGCATCGGCGGCGCCCTCGACATCGTGGCGCGCGCCAGCCGGCGTCTGGTCGTGGTGCCGGGCGGCGGAGTGTTCGCCGACACGGTGCGCAGCGCCCAGGCCGACTACCAGTTCTCCGACGAGGCGGCGCATCGCATGGCTATCCTCGCCATGCACCAGACGGCCGAGCTGCTGATGGACCTGCAGCCTCGGTTGATGGGTGCCGACAGCGTAGCGACGATGCGGGCGATCTGGCGCAAGGGAAAGCTACCCGTATGGCAGCCGCACAAGATGTGCGACGGCGACAACGAGATTCCGGCCAACTGGTCGATCACGTCGGACGGCCTGGCCGCGCGTCTGGCGGAACGGATGCGCTGCTCGCACGTCGTGCTGGTGAAATCGCGCAACGTGGACGAAGGCGCTTCGGCGTTCGACCTGGCGCGAGAGGGCGTGGTGGATGCGATCTTCGCGGCGATCGCGA
This sequence comes from Hyphomicrobiaceae bacterium, assembly GCA_965279065.1. Classification (GTDB taxonomy): domain Bacteria; phylum Pseudomonadota; class Alphaproteobacteria; order Rhizobiales; family Hyphomicrobiaceae; genus JAKAXS01. The sequence goes on along the minus strand of OZ257134.1, from coordinate 1,890,904 downwards.
CGCGGGCCAATCTCGACTGGACGATCATTGGTCCGGGCGAGGAAGTGAAGCTGGCGCAGATGCTGGGCTCGGCGCGACCCACCGCGGCCAGCCGGTCGGGACCGCGCGCGCGGGCGCGCATCCGCTAACGGAGGTTTCATGCCGCGCATCGTGGAAACGATCGTCACCACCATGGATGCACAGGGTATGGCCCACATCGCGCCGCTGGGCCTGATTGCCGACGGGGCCGGGTGGATCGTGGCGCCGTTCCAGCCGTCACGCACGCTGGACAACCTGCGTGCGGTGCCATTCGCGGTCGCCAGCCACACCGACGACGTACGCGTGTTTGCCGGGTGCATCACCGGGCGACGCGACTGGCCGTTGATCGCCGCCGACCGCGTCAAGGGTGTGCGCCTTGCCGAGGCCCTGACGCACTGGGAGCTGCAGGTGCAGCGTGTGACCGAGGACGCGTTGCGGCCACGGTTTCACTGCGAGATCGTGCACCAAGAGACGCACGCGCCGTTCGAAGGCTTCAACCGCGCGCAGGCGGCGGTTATCGAGTGCGCCGTGCTGGTGACGCGCCTCAAGATGCTGCCGGTGGAAAAAGTCGAAGCCGAGCTCAAGTATCTCGACATCGCGATCGCAAAGACCGCCGGCGAACGCGAGCAGGTGGCGTGGAGCTGGCTGATGGAGCGCATCGAGACCTGGCGGCGCGATCAAGCCGGCACTGCTGCCGGTTAACCTTGCTACGACACAGCGCGCGCGGCAGGGCACGTGGACGCGCCGGGGTTGGTGGCCGCGAGGGCCTGTGTATGATATCGCCCTGGAAATTCTCACAGTGTGGAGGTGCGTATGGCGGCGGAGGGGACGGGGAGCGACCTCGGGCATGTGGTCGCTTTGCTGACGGCCGCCGTGGTTGCCGTGCCGCTGTTCAAGCGGCTCGGGCTCGGATCGGTTTTGGGCTATCTGGCGGCGGGCGTCGCTATCGGACCGTTCGGGCTGCGGCTATTCACCGACGGTCAATCGATCCTGCATGTCGCCGAGCTCGGCGTCGTGATGCTGCTGTTCATCATCGGCCTGGAAATGATGCCGTCGCGGCTGTGGGGATTGCGCAAGCAGATCTTCGGTCTGGGATTGGCGCAGGTCGTCGTGGCGGGCGCCGTGCTGACGGCCGCCGGCATTTACTACGGCTTCGCGCCGGCGGTGGCCTTCGTTGCGGCGATGGGCTTCGTCATGACGTCGACGGCCGTCGTGCTGCAGGTGATCGAGGAGCGCGGTGAGACCTCGACGCCGGCGGGACAGAAGATCGTTTCGATCCTGTTGCTGGAGGACCTGGCGATCGTGCCGCTGCTGGCGATCGTTGCCTTCCTCAGCCCGACGATCCAGTCCGACGCGGGGCTCAGATGGCAGCCGATCGTGCTAGCGGTCGGGGCGACGGCAGCACTGATCATTGCCGGGCGCTTCCTGCTCAATCCGCTGTTCCGGCTGCTGGCCAATGTGCGTGCCAGGGAAATCATGACGGCGGCGGCCCTGCTGGTGGTGCTCGGTTCGGCGCTGCTGATGCAGGCTGGCGGCCTGTCGGCGGCGATGGGGGCGTTTCTCGCCGGCGTGCTGCTGTCGGAATCAAGTTTCCGGCATCAGCTGGAGGCCGACGTGGAGCCGTTCCGCGGGCTGCTACTGGGGTTGTTCTTCCTCAGCGTGGGGATGACGCTGGATCTCGGGCTGATGGCGCGCGAATGGCGCACCGTGCTGGCGAGCGTCGCGGTCTACATGACGCTGAAGGCGATCGCGATCTGGCTGGTGGCCGTGATCTTCCGTTCGAACGCGAGCGAGGCGACGCATCGCGCGGCGCTGATGGCGCAGGGCGGCGAGTTCGCGTTCGTGCTGTTCTCCGCTGCCGTGATGGCCGGCATTTTCGACGGCCCGACCAATGCCGCGCTGTCGGCGACCGTCATCCTGTCCATGGCGCTGACGCCGCTGCTGGTGCTGGGGCTGCGCTATCTACCGAGCGCCAAAGCGTCGATGGACGGCATCGACAAGGCGGACGATCTCAAGGGGACGGTGCTGATCATCGGCTTCGGGCGCGTGGGGCAGGTGATGAGCCAGCTGCTGCTGGCGCGCGGCATCGACGTTGCCATCATCGATACCGATACGGAGATGATCCGCAGTGCCGAGGAGTTCGGCTTCAAGGTCTATTACGGTGACGGCACGCGGCTCGACGTGCTGCATGCCTCGGGCGCGGCGTCGGCGCGTGCGATCGGCGTGTGCGTCGACAAGCGGGAGGCGACGGACAGGATCGTGGAACTGGCGCAGGCCGAGTTCCCCAACGCGCAGTTGCTGGTGCGGTCGTTCGACCGCGAGCATGCGTTGAAGCTGATCCAGCAGGGCGTGGACCAGCAGATGCGCGAGACGTTCGAGAGCGCACTGGTGCTCGGCGGCATGGCGCTGGCGGCGGTCGGCGCCAACGAGGCGGAGGTGGTGGAGATCGTGGCCGACATCCGCCGCCGCGACGCGGAGCGCTTCAAGCTGGAGGTCGTCGGCGGGCTGGCGGCGGGGGCGAAGCTGCTGCACAGCAACCGCATGAAGCCGACGCCACTGACGCCGCCGAAGCGGCAGCCGGCGGTGACGGCCGCCACGGTGCCTAGTGAGCCGGCGTCGGCCGATGTCGGTGCGACGCCCGCCGTGGACGCAAGCACGTGAGGCGACTGCACCTCATCGGCATCGGCACCGGCGATCCGGCTTTCGTGACGCAGCAGGCCATCGCGGCGATGAACGAGGTCGATGTCTTCTTCGGGTTCGACAAGGGGGAGGAGAAGGCGGAGCTGCTGGCGGTGCGCAAGGCGCTGTGCGCGCGCTTCATCACGCGGCCGGAGTATCGCTTCGTCGACATCGACAGTCCGCAGCGCGATGCCTCGGCCGGCTATCGCGCCGGCGTGGAGGCCTGGCACCAGGAGCGGGCGGACCGCGTGCGGGCGGCGATCCTGGAGCATCTGCCGGATGGCGGCTGTGGCGGCTTCCTCGTGTGGGGAGACCCGGCGCTCTACGACAGCACGCTGCGGGTCGTGGAACGGGCGATGGGCGGCGGCGATCTCGACATCGCGCTGCAGATCGTTCCCGGGATCAGCAGCATCCAGATCCTGGCGGCGCGGCACCGTATCGGCCTCAACGACATCGGCGAGGCGGTGCATATCACCACGGGGCGCAAGCTGCGCGAGGACGGCTTGCCACCTGGCAACTCTAGCGTCGTCGTCATGCTCGACGGGGAACTTGCGTGCCGCGCGTTGACCGGACGGGATCTCGACATCTATTGGGGCGCGGCGCTGGGCAGCGCGGACGAAGTGCTGATTGCCGGACGGCTGGACGACGTCATCGAGGACATCGCAACGGCGCGCGCCGCCTTGAAAGTCAAGGCGGGCTGGGTCATGGACACCTATCTATTGCGCCGGCGCTAGAGTTGAGGGCGTGCTCGGTGCTGTGGTCTCCACACGAAAAAGTATGGTGCTGAATTTAGCAGACCGACATGACTTGGCTCTGGGCCGGATGTTTCCGAGTCAGTAATTTCAGTGCATTAGAGTGGAGCGTTGACGAATTTTCGACGTTTTTCGGCTGTAACCGTTACGGGTACGTTTGGGCGACCATCGCGCTGTGGCGCAGCAAGGTCGAGGCATCTCGGATCGGTTGCCAAGTTCCCCCGTACATTCCTCGGCGTTCGCGAGACTAGTCACTCGGGATTTGCTGTTTTGTGCATCCAGACGTTGGAACAGGTTACTCGCCTATGATGCCATACGCCGTCTGCGGTTGGTACACTCCCGACTATCAAAACTGGGAAACCAAGCTGCGGGAGAGCCTGATCCGTCACGCCCAGCCACATGATCTCGTCCCGGTCGAGAAGGACCCTGCAGCGGGCTGGGAGGCAACCACGATGCGCAAGGCGCGCGAAGTGCTGAAGGCACTCAACCGCCATCCGGGCAAGACCGTTATCTTCATCGACGTCGACTGCTGTGTTGAGGGGGATTTGTCGCCCCTGACACGGTTGCGCGCCGACGTCGCGTTCTTCTTCCATCCGCGACGCAGGCGCTCAGGACATGCGAAGGCCCACATCCGGTCGGGCACGATGGTGTTCAAACCAACGGCGGAGGCGCGCCGTTTCGTCGAACGTTGGGTGGCAATCAGCGACCGGCCCGAATACGGTGACGTCGATCAGGACGCGCTGCTGTTGGCCATCGACACGCCAGGGGTTCTGTTTGAACAGCTGGACGTGAAGTGGTGCTGCACCAAGTCAGACCGATGCAGCAGTCCTGTGATCGTTCATGACTCGGCGTCTAAAAGCCTGCCCAAAATCAGCAGTTCGAAACGCCGGCTCGTGCATTTTGCGAAAAGGCTCTTTGGGCAGGAGCCCTACTTGCTGCTGCCGCAGCCAGCAGCAGCCGAGCCTCGCAACAAGGACCATCTTCTTCGCGTAGTAGAGGAGTATCGCCGCGAGGGCGGTCTGCAGGCTTCTTTGACTGGTAACCTTCGGGGGCTGGAGACCACGGCGTCCGCAAACAGACCTAGCGTCGACACGCGGGAGCGTGTGTGAACGCCTCCGCATGAACCCGGCCATCACGATGTTCAACGCAGACGCCGAGCGCTCCTGCGACCGCGTCCTCCAGCTGGCGTCAAGCGACAGTGCCGCCGCCGCATCGGTCACTCGCCGATCTCGTCGCCGGTGCGAGCCGACACATAGCGCCAAAGCTTGCACTTGGAATAGCCGGCGTCGCTGAACGTGTTGCGGACGCTCTGCTGCGAACTTTCCTGGTCGTGACCGACGCCGACGGCGCAACCCAGCTTTGGCTTGGAGCAGCACATCAGGGCAAAGACGTCGTCCTTCTGATCGGTCCAGGCCGGGCGGGTGCTGCAGCTGTCGGAGACTTTCTTGCAGGCGCGCAGGGCACCTTCCTTCGCCAGTTCCTGCGTATTCGCCCAATAGACGGGGGCATTGAACTGCTCGTTGGGCGCAAGAGACGCGTACCAGCCTTCCGTGCTCTTCTCCTGGCCATTCTCGTCGCCGGCAGCGGCAACATTGGCCGCGGAAATCAGGAGAAAAATTGAGATCAATACTCGCAGTGCAGGTCGCATGGTGGTCCGCCTCCCCACGAAAAAATGTATGCGTGGTGAATTTAGCAGGCCGGCAGAACTTGGCTATCGGGCGGCGCAAATTTTTCTGAGTGGGCGCTCAGGGGAGCACACGCGGTTTAGTGCAAATTGATCATGTTAGTCGGTCATTTGTCGGAGCCCCGGCGAACGACCGGCCCCGTGTGTGCTCCAAATAAAAAAAGTCCAACCTGTTTAACAGGTTGGACTTTGGCCCTACCACCACAAGCCATTCTGTTGGACCTGATAATTGCCGCGTCGCCGCTTGGTGGTCCGCGGCTGCGGGCTCGGCTGGTCGAACATGCTGAAAAAGCCACCGCCGCCGTTGTCCCAATAATCGTTTGCAGGGGGGGCTATGATCGTCGGCTTGCGCGTTATGAAGCCGCCCTGGGGCTGGTTGCTTAACACCGCAACAAACTCGGTGCGATAGTTGGTTTCGCGGCTCGGCGGCTCGTCGGAGACGATGATCGAGGATCGCGGCAATGCCGTCGGCGCGATGCGATCGAGTACCTCCTGCGGAATGGTGACGCGGTCGAGCGCGTTCTTGGCGTCGTCCCCGCTGTCAATCGTGACTGCTGCCCAGCGGAGGCCGGTGTCCGTGCTGGCCATGGCCGTGAAGATATGCGTGCCGATCGGCCTGTCAGGATCTGCGATCGTGACCGGGACCTCGATGGTCGCATCGAACACCTCGCCGCCGTCGGGCCACGGCTTGCGCGTGTTGCGCCGCACGTAAAGCTTCTGCGTCGCGCGGCTGATGTAGACGGAAACCGGCTCAAGCGCGAGCTTTGCCTCGCTCGCCGCCTTGGCCGCGTCAGCTTTCCTGGTGGCGGCCGTCTTGACGGCGTCCTTCGCTGCGGCTGCGGCATCGAGCTTCGCCTGCGCATCGGCTTTGGCGGTTTCGAGCTTTGGCCCGGCTTCCGCGGCCTTGGCGGACGCCTTCTGCTTGCGCTCCTCGGCACGGGCCCTGGCCTCGTCCGTCTTTGCGGCGGCGAGCGCCTTTTCGGCGGAGGCCAGATCAGCGTCGGCGCCGGACTTCGCACGTTCCAGCTTGCGTAGCGACGCCTTGATCGATGCCGCATCGCGCGCCGCTGTCGCAGCGGACTTTTTTGCGTCGGCGGCTGCTTTCGCAGCGTCTTCGGCCTCGCGTGCGAGTGTCTCGGCACGGGTGGGGGCAGCCGCGACGGCCTCGGCGTTCGGCGCCAACAACGTGGCGTGAGAGAATTCGACGGGAGCTGCGTCGCCGGGCGAGACGATCACCCGCATGCCGATCCGCGTCTTGTCAAACAACGTCTCCGCAAAGCCGTAAGGCAGCCGCACGCAGCCATGCGAGGCGGCATAACCCGGCAGCGGGCCGCCGTGCATGGCGATGCCGTTCCAGGTGAGACGCTGCATGTGCGGCATCCAGGCGTCGTCATAGAGGTTCGAGCGGTTCTCCAGCTTCTTTTCGACAACGGCAAAGATGCCCGCCGGCGTTTCGCGTCCCTTGACGCCGGTCGACACGGGTGCACTCAGGATCCAGCCGTCAGCGTCATACAAAACGACTTGCTGGGTCTTGATCGACACGATCGCCATGATCGGCTCGCCGGCATCGCGCGGTGCCGTCGCCTCCACGGGGGCGGCCGCGCGGCTCTGTTTTGCCCAGGCGTCACCGGCCTGCGTCGTCAGTGCGGCAAGGGCCGCAACGGGTGCGATCGCGAGGCCCTTCCAACGCCGAATGGTCGTTTGCGTCATGTAGATGGATTTCCCTACCGTGCCCCGCCCCACTTGATGCCAGTCCCTGCTTGCATCGATCAAGTGGCAAATTCGCGATTTTGGATTGGTTGACCCGGTGCCGCCAGGGCCCCCGCCACTCGGCAAATTGTGCGTTCGCACGTCGGAATGTGGACGCTCGCAGACTTACAGCGGCGCTTCGGAAATGCCCTGCAAAGACTGGTGAGCCCGGTTGGGATCGAACCAACGACCCTCTGATTAAAAGTCAGATGCTCTACCGCTGAGCTACGGGCCCACTCTGGGCGTCCTGGTACAGGGGTTTGGCGGTGATAGCAAGGCGCTGGCAGGGCCGCGGGCGGCCCGCCGTCTGTGGCCTGACGCCTCGCCTTGACCGCGCGAAAGCCAGCGTGTTAACGGCTCGGGCTCCGATTTGATGTGGCACGTCAAAGTTTCGGAGCGTGGACATGTTCGCGCCCCCTTGCCACAGCGCCGTCGCGGTTTCCATCTAAGCGAGACCGCACCTGAACCTGCAAGGAGATGCTCGTGGCCAACAGCGCCCAGAACTGGATCGTCGAAACCAACTGGCTGGCCGACCATCTCAACGCCCCGGATCTCATCGTTCTCGACGGGTCGTGGCATCTGCCGACGGCCGGGCGCGACGCCCGGGCGGAATACAATGCCGAGCACATTCCCGGCGCGCTGTTCTTCGATATCGACGACCTGACGGACGAGAAGTCGAGCCTGCCGCACATGCTGCCGTCGAGCGTGAAGTTCGCCTCGCGCATGAAGAAGATGGGCGTCGGCGACGGCATGCGCATCGTCGTGTACGACACCTATGGGCTGTTCTCGGCTGCGCGCGTGTGGTGGACGTTCCGGGCGATGGGGCACCAGGACGTCGCGGTGCTGAACGGCGGCTTCAAGAAGTGGAAGGCGGAGGGGCGCGCGATCGAGGACATGCCGCCGATCCAGCGCACGGCGCGGCACTTCACGCCGCGCGTCAGCACAGAACTCATCCGCGACATGGACGACATGAAGGCCTACGTCGAGAAGGGCAACATGCAGATCGTCGACGCGCGGCCGGCGGGCCGGTTCGAGGGCAAGGACCCCGAGCCGCGGCCGGGTCTGCGCGGCGGGCATATTCCGGGCGCGCGCAGCGTGCCGTCGACGAGCATTCTCAACGCCGACGGCACGTTGAAGCCGAAGGACGAGTTGATCGCCCTGTTCAAGGGCGCGGGGATCGATCCTGCGGGGCCGGTGGTGACGACCTGCGGCTCGGGTGTGACGGCGGCGATGCTGTCGCTGGCGCTGGCCGTGGCCGGTCAGACGAACGCTGCCGTGTACGACGGCTCGTGGGCCGAGTGGGGCCAGGAGAACGGCCTGCCGGTAGCGACGGGTCCGGCGGCTTAGGCGAAGCTTGGATTGCCGACATTTCGTTCGATCGGCAGTTTGAAGGCGGAACCATCACAGCGATGTCATCCTCGGACTTGTTCCGAGGATCCCGCCAACCGCTCGCTTGGCGGTTCGCTGTTGCGGGCCAACCGCACAACAATGACGTGTCACACTTGCTGAGCCCGGGATCCTCGGAACAAGTCCGATGATGACCGTGGGAGGGTGCGGCGTAATCGCGGCCGGTTACTCGGGTGGCAGGGGGATGAACTCCACCGTGTCGCCGGGAACGGTGTCGAAGCGGCCCTGGCGCCAGTCGGCCTTGGCGGCGTCGATGCGGTCCTTGGAGGACGAGACGAAATTCCACCAGATGTGGCGCGGGCCGTCCATGGGCTCGCCGCCGATGAGCATCAGGCGAGACTGGCTGGAGGCTAGTACGGAAATCCGATCGCCGGGGCGCAGGACCAGCAGTTGTCCGGGACCGAACGTCTGGCCGGCGATGTCGACCTCGCCGGAGACGATGAAGATGCCGCGTTCGTCGTAGTCGGGGTCGACCGGCAGAATTGCGCCCGGCGCGAGGACCGCCTCGGCGTAAAAGGCAGGATGCGGGAACTGCGCGGGCGAGCGCTGGCCGAATGCGTCGCCCATGATGACGCGGACGCGCTTGCCCTCGCCTTCGATGCGAGGCAGCTCCGTTTCTGCGTGATGGACGAAGGCGGGAACGTTCTCTTCCTGGGCCCTGGGAAGGGCAGCCCACAGCTGGATGCCGAACAGGCGGGACGTGTGCGTCCGCTGCTCTTGCGCTGTGCGTTCCGAGTGCACGATGCCGCGGCCGGCGGTCATGAGGTTGAGGGCGCCGGGCTTGATCGCCTGCGCCGTGCCGAGGCTGTCGCGGTGCATGATCTCGCCGTCGAAAAGATAGGTAACGGTCGACAGGCCGATATGGGGATGCGGACGCACGTCGAGGCCCTGGCCCAGCAGGAACTCGTTAGGACCGAACTGGTCGAAGAATATGAAGGGTCCGATCATCTGCTTGCCGGCGGCCGGGAGCGCGCGGCGGACTTCGAAGCCTCCCAGATCGCGGACGCGGGGCACGATGACTTGTTCGACGGCGTCGCACGCGGCGGCATCGCCGGGTTTTGGATCAGGCATCGGCTGCCAGCTCATCGCGTGGTTCTCCCTTGCGTGTACGTCACCAACATAGTGCATGCGCACAGGGATGGTGAGGGGTCAGGCGTCGGGGAAGTACTGGTAGACCCAGGTTTCCGTCAAAGCGCGCTCGCCCTTGCGCAGGAACGCGCGCATTTCGACGGGCTCAGGGCCGGAGGCTTCGAGGTCGAACAGGGCACGGAAGCGCTCGCGCTGGTCGACCACGGGGTGTGTGTAGGCGTTTGTGACGGCGCCGCGCGATACCGTGGTGACGATCTCGACGCCGTCGTCGCGGCCGAGGCCGGCGAAAACCGAGCCCTGGAAATCGATGACGAACTTGCGGACGCCCTCGGGGCGCTTGTGGCCGGGGCGGCCGCCGAGGCCGGTCCAGGTGGCGGTGGCCCAACCGAGCGTATCGGGGTAGGCGATGTCGTCCAGCCAGGAGAGGCGGTAGCGGAAGGCGCGGTCCTGGCCGGCGCGCAGTCGATCCTTGGGGCACCAATAGGCAACGATGTTGTCGTTGATTTCGTCGTCCGTCGGGATTTCCACGAGGTGGACGGCGCCCTCGCCCCAGGGCTCCAAGGGCTCGACCCAGACAGAGGGGCGGCGTTCGTAGAAGACGCCATCGTCGAGGTAATGGACGAAGTCGCGGTCGCGCTGCATCAGGCCGAAGCCCCTCACGTCGCGATCGATGAAGGTGCTGGTCATGACGCGGGGCGGGTTGTTGATTGGGCGCCAGAGGCGTTCGCCCGAGCCGGTGAGGATGGAGAGACCGTCGCTGTCATGGATCTCGGGGCGCCAGTCGGACGCCTGCTTGCGGCTACTTTCGCCGTACCAGAACATGCTGGAGAACGGGGCGATGCCGAGGCGTTCGATATCCTTGCGGGCGTGCAGGTCGGCTTCGATCTCCATGACGATGCGATGGATGCCGCGGCTGTCGGTGAGGCGTTCGGAGCGGATACGGTAGGCGCCCGTCACGCTGGGGCTGTCCATCATTGCGTAAAGCGTGACGGCCGGGCCGGCGGTGCCGGATTCCAGGTAGAAGGCGGTAAAGCGGGGAAACTCCTCGGGGTGCGGCAGGGCGGTGTCGACGGCCAGGGCGCGGGCGGAAAGGCCGTACTGATTGTATGGGCCGGAGGCACGAAAGTAGGAGGCGCCGAGGAAGGCCAGCCAATCGGTTTTCAGGTCGCCCGTCATGACGCGGAAGCCGGCGAAGCCAAGATCTTCCGCCTGTAGCTGGCGCGCTGGGTGACCGGGTGGGGTGTCGAACAGTTTGGGATCGTAGAGAACCTCGCGCGCCTGTCCGCCCTCGACGAGGTAGACGTGGACAGGCGACATGGACGACTGGCTGAGGTGAAACAGCTGGACCGGTACGCGCCCGTCGCGATCGAGGCGGAGGCTCATGTCCGTGCGGAATTTCACCTTCTGGAAAGCATCGTAGTCGATCTGGCGCAGGATCTCGGCGTGATTGGCTACAGGCTCGTGCCAGTCTTCGGCGGCGAGCGCCTTGGCAGCCGCCTTCAGGCCGTCGAAGGTGAACGGCTTTGAGCCGCCGAACAGTATTTGGTTCTGGGGCACCTTTGCGTCGCCGGCGAGGGCCGGGTGCCGCAGCAGGCTCGCCATTGCCAATGTGGCCAAGCCGGCCGAGAAGCCGCGCCTATGTAGCTCGATGGTCATCGCAGAGAAAATCCAAGGTCAGACAGAGGCTGCAACCATCGCCGGTCCGCTACTCCAGTTTCCGCGGCATTGCCAGTATCGGGTTGCGGATGAACCAGCGATTAAGGCGTACTCGGCCGCTCAATCCCGTTGTCTTAAACGTGATGCTTGTGCCAGTCTAAGTGACCCGCCGAACTTGTTCTTCCGCTCCGGAGACTTCCGATGACCTTGCAGAGCCGCTGTTCAGCGCTCGTCATATCGATATCCGCTTTGATAGGTGCGGCGCCCGTCTCGGCACAGCAAGGCCCACCTCCCGCACCCCCAGTGACTGTCGCGGCGCCGCTGGCCAAGCGCATTGCCACGTGGGACGAGTATTCGGGGCGGTTCGAGGCCGTCGAAGCGGTGGAGGTGAGGCCGCGTGTTTCGGGCTTCATCGAGAAGATCCATTTCAAGGACGGACAGCTCGTGAAGGCGGGAGATGTCCTGTTCACGATCGATCCGCGCGAATACCGCATTGCTGTGGAAAGTTCTGAAGCGGAGATCGCGCGCTCGGACGCGCAGGTGGACTTGGCCGAAAACGAGGTGGAGCGGGCGCGGCCGCTGGTGAAGACCGGTGCAGTGACGGAGCGCGACTTCGACCAGCGCAGCGCCAATCTCAACGTGCAGCGTGCGGCACTGCAGGCGGCTCAAGCCAGCCTGAAGCGGGCGCAGCTGAACCTTGAGTGGACTTCGGTGACGGCCCCCGTTTCGGGGCGGATTTCGGATCGCAAGGTGGACGTCGGCAACTTGGTGACCGGCGGTACGGGCAACACGACGCTGCTGACCACGATCGTGTCGCTGGATCCGATCCATTTCATCTTCGATGCTTCGGAGGCCGATTACCTGCGCTACGGGCGCCTCAGCCTGTCAGGGGGGCGCAAGTCGTCGCGCGATACCGAGAACCCGGTGCGGGTCCGGCTTGCGGATGAAGCGGAGTTCAACCACCAGGGTCACATGGACTTCGTGGACAACCAGCTGAATTCGCGATCGGGCACGATTCGCGGCCGCGCCGTGTTCGACAACAAGGACCAGCTATTCGTGCCGGGCGTCTTTGCGCGCATGCAACTTTTCGGTGGCGATATCGACGCGCTGCTTATTCCTGACGGCGCGGTCGTTTCCGACCAGATGCGCAAGATCGTGTTCGTCGTCGGCGAGGACAACATGGTCAAGGCGGCGCCGGTTTCGCTGGGGCCGCTCGAGCAAGGGCTGCGGGTCGTCACGAAGGGGCTGACCAAGGACGACAAGGTCGTGATCGAGGGCATCGCCAACCCGATGGTTCGCCCGGGTGTCAAGGTCACGCCCAAGCCCGGCGAAGTCAAAGCCGCGGAGCCGCCACCAGCGCCGCCGTCGCAGCAGTAACGGTAAGTGTAAGGACATCACGCCATGCGCTTTCCGCATTTCTTCATCGACCGGCCGATCTTCGCGACCGTCCTGGCGGTCCTGATCACGATCATCGGGCTGATCGCCGGGCGGACGCTGCCGATTGCCGAGTACCCCGATATCGCCCCGCCAACGGTCAATATCGCGGCGACTTATCCGGGTGCCTCGGCGACCGTGATCGCCGAAACGGTGGCCACACCGATCGAGCAGGAGGTGAACGGCGTTGACGACATGCTGTACATCAACTCGCAGTCGACGGGTGACGGGCGCGTGTCGATCAACGTGGTGTTCAAGCCGGGCACCAACATCGACCAGGCGCAGGTGCTGGTGCAGAACCGCGTGTCGGTCGCCGAGCCGCGGTTGCCGGAAGACGTGCGCCGGCTCGGCCTCGTCGTGCGCAAGGCCTCGCCCGACCTCATGATGGTCGTGCACATGGTGTCGCCAGACGACACGCGCGACCAGCAGTACATTTCCAACTACGCGACGCTGTTCGTGAAGGATCGGATCGCGCGTATCGACGGCGTCGGCGACGTGCGAATCTTCGGCGCGCGCGACTACTCCATGCGCGTTTGGCTCGATCCGGCCAAGGTTGCGGCGCGCGATCTGACGGCTTCCGAGGTAGTCGCGGCACTGCAAGCCGCCAACCTGCAGGTTGCGGCCGGTTCGATCAACCAGCCGCCGGCGTCATCGCCGGGGGCATTTACGCTGGCCGTCAATACGTTGGGGCGGTTGACGGCGCCGGAGCAGTTCGAGAACATCGTCGTGCGCGCCGAGCCGGATGGCTCGATCACGCGTGTGCGCGACATCGCGCGCGTCGAGCTTGGGTCGCAGGACTACACGGTCAATGCGTACCTGAACAACAAGGTCGCAACGGCGCTGGTCATCTTCCAGAGGCCAGGTTCGAATGCGCTGGCGACGGCCGCCGCCGTTCGGGCCGACATGGAATTGCTGAAGAAGGATTTCCCGCCGGGTGTCGGCTATTCGGTCGTCTACAACCCGACGGAGTTCATCCAGTTCTCGATTGACGCCGTGGTCGAAACGCTGGTGGAAGCGCTGATCCTGGTCGTGCTGGTGGTGATCGTGTTCCTGCAGACGTGGCGGGCGGCGATCATTCCGATTCTGGCCATTCCCGTGTCGCTGATCGGCACGTTCTCCGTTATGGCGGCGCTGGGTATCTCGTTCAACTCGCTCTCGCTGTTCGGCATCGTGCTGGCGATCGGCATCGTCGTCGACGACGCCATCGTCGTCGTCGAGAACGTGGAACGCTATCTGCAGCAAGGCATGTCGCCGCGCGAAGCCGCGCACAAGACGATGGACGAAGTGGGCGGTGCGCTGCTGGCGATCTCACTGGTGCTTATCGGCGTGTTCCTGCCGACGGCCTTCATCGCCGGCCTGCAGGGCACGTTCTACCGGCAGTTCGCCATCACGATCGCGGCGTCGACGGCCATTTCGTGCTTCGTGTCGCTGACGCTGTCGCCGGCCATGGCGGCGCTGCTGCTCAAGCCGCACGTGGCCGATCACGATAAGAAGCGTGGCGTGACCTATGCGCTGATGACGCCGGTCCGGTTGTTCTTCAATGGGTTCAACTGGGCGTTTGAGCGGCTGTCGGCGGGTTACGCCTGGCTGACATCGCGGCTGGTGCGGATCGGAGCGCTGTTGCTCATTGCCTACGCGGGGCTGCTGTATCTGACCTACGACCGCCTGGTCTCGACACCGACGGGTCTCATTCCGCAGCTCGACCGGACCTACTTCATCGGCGCTTTCCAGTTGCCGCCGGGCTCGACGCTGGAACGTTCCGACGTGTTGCTGCGGCAGGCCGCCGACATCATCCTGGCGCGACCAGGCGTCGATGCGGCGGTGCAGTTCGTGGGCTTCGACGGCGCGACCTTCACCAACGCACCCAATACGGGCGTGATCTTCATTCGGCTGAAGCCGTTCGAGGACCGCATCAAGGAAGGGCTGACCAAGGACGGCATCCTGGCCGACCTGCGGCAGAACATGGGCCCGATCGGCGGAGCGATGGCGTTGATCATCGAGCCGCCGTCCGTGCCGGGTATCGGCACCGGCGGCGGTCTCAAAGGCTACGTGCAGGATCTTGCGGGACGCGGGTTGCCCGCGCTGGAAGGGGCGACGTGGGCGGTGGCGGGAACTGCGGCGCAGAATCCGGGGTTCGTCCAGCCGTTCACGCTGTTCAACACCAAGACGCCGGAGATCTACGCGGACATCGACCGCACGAAGTCGGAACAGCTCGGCGTGCCGATCAGCCGCGTGTTCGAGACGCTGTCGGTCTACATGGGCTCGGCGTTCGTCAACGACTTCAACATCCTGGGCCGTACGTATCGCGTGACGGCGCAGGCCGACAATCCCTACCGGCTGTCGTTGCGCGACGTCTCGCAATTGAAAACCCGCAACATCGACGGCGACATGGTGCCGATCGGGGCGGTGGCCAACTTCACCGACACGACTGGGCCGTACCGCGTGCCGCGCTACAATCTGTTCCCGGCAGCCGAAGTCCAGGTCGGCCTGGCGCGCGGCTTCTCGTCGGGACAGGGCCTGGAGGCGCTGGAGAAGATCGCGGCGGAGAAGCTGCCATCGGGCTTCGGGTTCGAGTGGACCGAAATCGCGCTGCAGGAGAAGCTGGCGGGCAATACTGCGATCGTGGCGTTCAGTTTGGCAGTGGTGTTCGTGTTCCTGCTGCTATCGGCGCTTTACGAAAGTTGGCTGCTGCCGCTGGCCGTCATCCTGATCGTGCCGATGTGTATCTTCGCCGCCATGATCGGCGTGAATCTCCGAGGGCTGGACCGCAACGTGCTGGTTGAGATCGGGCTTGTCGTGCTTGTCGGCCTGGCGGCGAAGAACGCGATCCTCATCGTCGAGTTCGCCAAGCAGGCCGAGGAGGAGGGCAAGACCCGGTTCGAGGCCGCCGTCGATGCGGCGCGGACGCGCTTGCGGCCCATCCTGATGACGTCGCTGGCGTTCATCCTTGGCGTGATGCCGCTGGTGTTTGCCACGGGAGCCGGCGCGGAGATGCGGCAATCGCTTGGTACAGCCGTTTTCGCCGGCATGATCGGCGTGACGCTGTTCGGCCTGATTTTCACTCCGGTGTTCTACGTGCTGTGCCGGGCGCTGGGACGCCCGCTGGGCGTACAGGCCCCCCCGGCGGCAGCTGCTCCGGCCGAGTGAATCCGGCCCGGGCGGACCAGCTTTGACGGCAACTGCGCCGGTTGCGTGGGCAATGACCGCAGATGTCCCGGATCAGGGGCCGTTTTGCGGGCATTTTGGCTTGCGCGCCGGTGCCAATTCCCCGATATAGGGGCGGCCTTCTTCGGTTCACGAGCAGGGCTGTGGAACCATCTCCAAGCGATCAGACGATCTTGTCCTCGCAGAAGGGCTCCCTCGCGCATAGCGGGGTTGAGCGGTTCGGCAGCATCCAGCGGGCGTGGTGGAATTGGTAGACACGCCAGATTTAGGTTCTGGTGGCGAAAGTCGTGGGGGTTCAAGTCCCTCCGTCCGCACCAGCCGTGACGCGAAGCAGGCAAAGAATTTCCATCAGCTTTCAATGGGCTGTGGCAGTCAGATCATAGGCCATTTGGTATTGGGCGAGAGCGTTATGCAGATCACGGAAACGAATGCGGAAGGCCTGAAGCGGACGCTGAAGGTCGTCGTTCCCGCCGAGGAGCTTGGAACGCGCTTCTCGGCGAAGCTGGGCGAGGTCAAGGATCGCGTGCAGCTGAAAGGCTTCCGCAAGGGCAAGGTGCCCGAAGCCCATATCCGCAAGGTTTACGGTCGCTCGCTGATGAGCGAGGTCGTCGAGCAGACGATCAAGGAGACGAGCGAAAAGGCCATCGCGGAGCGCAAGGAACGCCCGGCGCAGATGCCGGCGATCGCGCTGACCGAAGACAAGGACGAGATCGAGAAGATCATCGAGGGCAAGGCGGACCTTGCCTACGAGATGTCGTTCGAGGTGCTGCCGAAGTTCGAGCTGGCCGATCCGGCGGGCCTGAAGCTGGAGCGCCTGGTGGCCGATGTGGACGCTGACGCGCTCGACAAGGCGCTGGTCGATCTGGTCGATCGCAGCGTGACGTACATGCCGGAAGAAGGCCGCAAGGCCGAAGACGGCGACCAGCTGACCATCGATTTCGTCGGCAAGATCGACGGCGCCGAATTCGACGGCGGCAAGGGCGAGGGCCTGCCGCTGGTCCTGGGCAAGAAGCAGTTCATTCCGGGCTTCGAGGAGGGCCTGATCGGAGTCGCCGGCGGCGACGAGCGCACCGTGACCGGGACGTTTCCCGAGGACTATCCGATGCCGACGCTGGCGGGCAAGCAGGCGCAGTTCGACGTCAAGGTGAAGGACGTCGCCAAGCAGGTGCGGCCGGAGATCGACGAAGAGTTCGCCAAGGGTTTTGGGGCTGAGAGCGTCGACAACCTTAAGACGCTGGTGACCGAGCAGATCAAGCGCGAGTACGACGGGGCGGCGCGCATGAAACTGAAGCGCGAACTGCTCGATGCGCTGGAAAAGGCGCACACGTTCGAGTTGCCGCCGTCGCTGGTCGAACGCGAGTTCGAGTCGGTCTGGAACCAGGTCACGATGGGTCTGCAACGCGACGGCAAGACGTTTGCCGACGAGGGCAAGACAGAAGAGGATGCGCGCGCGGAATACCGCAAAATCGCGGAGCGCCGCGTGCGCCTGGGCCTGGTGGTGGGCGAGATCGGCGACAAGCAGAAGATCGAGGTCACGCAGGACGAACTGCGTAAGGCCCTGATGGAGCAGGCTCGCCGCTATCCGGGTCAGGAAAAGTTCGTCTACGAATATTTCCAGAAGACGCCCGGGGCGATCCAGGAGCTGCGCGCACCGATTTTCGAGGACAAGGTTGTTGATTACCTGTTGTCGGTGGCGAAACCGGTCGACAGAAAGGTGACGCGCGAGGAACTGTTCGAGCAAGTCAAGGAAGCGACCGAATCCTGATCTTTGGTGACCCCGCTGGACGAAAGCGGGTGGCGTTTCCATATAAGGTTTCGAAATCGGCCGGGCGTTCCTACTGTCCGGCCGTCTCAGGCTGGTGTGCCCTGCACTAGCGTTGACGTGCCAGTCTGTCCGACGACAATCCGATCCTGGAGATTTTCATGCGCGATCCCGTCGCAACCATCACCAACACCTTCTGGCCCATGGTCGTCGAGCAGACGAACCGCGGCGAGCGCGGCTACGACCTGCCTTCGCGCCTGCTGAAGGAGCGCATCATCTTCGTCACCGGGCCGATCGAAGACCATATGTCGGCATCGGTCTGCATGCAGCTGCTGTTCTTGGAGGCGGAGAACCCCAAGAAGGAAATCTCCATGTACATCAACTCGCCGGGCGGCGTGGTGACGGCCGGTATGGCGATCTACGACACGATGCAGTTCATCAAGCCGCCGATCGCCACGCTGTGCATCGGGCAGGCCGCTTCGATGGGATCGCTGTTGCTGTGCGCCGGCGGCAAGGACATGCGTTTTGCCCTGCCGAATGCGCGCGTCATGGTGCATCAGCCCTCCGGCGGGTTCTCCGGCCAGGCCTCCGATATCGAGCGTCATGCTGAAGACATCATCAAGATGAAACGGCGTCTGAACGAGGTTTACGTTAAGCATACTGGTCAACCTTACGAGATGATCGAGAAGACCCTCGATCGCGATTACTTCATGACCGCGGATCAGGCCCGCGATTTCGGCCTCATCGATAAGGTGTTGTCGTCGCGCGATGATTCGGACCTTAAGGCTCTCGAACTCAAGGAGTCGAACTGATCCGATCTGGCTGTCGCGCGCACTCCTGCGGGCTCCATGCCGCATTGATGCAGGAATGTCATGCGTCACGTCCCGTCTGCCACACCGCTTCGGCAGGCGGGACACATTGTCCCGTCCTTACAACGGGATTCGGGGCTGGCGGACGGGCCACAAATGTGTGGTAATCGGCCTAAAGTGAGCGCGCTTGCAGATCACAGCTGTTAATCCAATCTTGATCTGGCGGTCGCTAGCATGCTCTGATCGCGACTATGAAGCGAGTGCCCCGCGGCGGGCTTGGCCGCGTTCCCATTGTTGGGACCAGGACATCGCGCGGCGGCGACGCCCAAACTGTCCCAGGACGGGTTAGAGAACTTAGATGGCTCAAGAAAAGAATACGCTTTACTGCTCCTTCTGCGGCAAGAGCCAGCACGAGGTCAGAAAGCTGATCGCCGGGCCGACCGTGTTCATCTGCGACGAATGCGTCGAGCTGTGCATGGATATCATTCGTGAAGAGAACAAGAACACGCTGGTCAAGTCGCGTGACGGCGTTCCCACGCCGCAAGAGATCTGTTCGGTTCTTGATTCCTATGTGATCGGCCAGTTCCACGCCAAGCGCGTGCTCTCGGTTGCCGTCCACAACCATTACAAGCGCCTGAACCACGCTACGAAGAACAACGACGTGGAACTGGCGAAGTCGAACATCCTGCTCGTCGGCCCGACGGGTTGCGGCAAGACGCTGCTGGCGCAGACGCTGGCGCGAATCCTCGACGTGCCGTTCACGATGGCGGACGCCACGACGCTGACCGAAGCCGGCTACGTCGGCGAGGACGTCGAAAATATCATCCTGAAGCTGCTGCAGAATGCCGACTACAACGTCGAGCGGGCACAGCGCGGCATCGTCTACATCGACGAAGTCGACAAGATCTCGCGCAAGTCGGACAACCCGTCGATCACGCGCGACGTGTCGGGCGAAGGCGTGCAGCAAGCGCTGCTCAAGATCATGGAAGGCACCGTTGCGTCCGTGCCTCCGCAGGGCGGCCGCAAGCATCCGCAGCAGGAATTCCTGCAAGTGGATACGACGAACATCCTGTTCATCTGCGGTGGTGCCTTCGCCGGCCTGGAGAAGATCATTTCGCGGCGCGGCAAGGGCACGTCGATCGGCTTTGCGGCCAAGGTGACGGGGCCTGACGAGCGGCGCATGGGCGAAGTGCTGCGCGAAGTCGAGCCGGAGGATCTGCTGAAGTTCGGGCTAATCCCGGAATTCATCGGTCGTCTGCCGGTGATCGCGACGCTGGAAGATCTCGACGAGACGGCCCTCGTGCAGATCCTGTCGGAACCGAAGAACGCGCTGGTAAAGCAGTATCAGCGCCTGTTCGAGATGGAAGACGTCAAGCTCACCATCACGGTGGACGCGCTGAAGGCGATTTCACGCAAGGCGATCGAGCGCCGTACGGGTGCCCGCGGCCTGCGATCCATCATGGAGAGCATCCTGCTGGAGACCATGTTCGACCTGCCGGCGCTGAAAGGTGTGGAAGAAGTCGTCATTGGTCCGGAGGTCGTCGAAGGCGGCGCCCGTCCGCTGCGCATCTATTCGGAGCGCGCGGAAGAGAAGGGGTCGACGGCTTAAGTCTTCAGGGCCCTGCGGGCGGCGCTTTTAGGTGCCGCCCCGGCTCACATTCCAGTCGTCCCGCGCACTTGATAGTTTGCGTGGCAACCCCATTTCTGCGGGGCGGTAAATCAGCGTGACTGTTGCAGGGTTTCTACCAGCACCCATCAACCGGCATAGAAGTTTTCCCGCGCCCTTGACGACTAACAGTCAAGCGTCGCCATAATCGGGGCGATTGACTGAGTAGAGTATCGGGTAAGGGCGTTCAACCCGTACTGCCGTGACGTGGCCCACCAGGGGTGCAGCGGCAGAGCACAAGGAAGGGTGAAGAGCACATGAGCGACGACACGAAGACCCGAGAGAAGGCTGGCGGCAAGGAGCTCTTCCCTGTGCTGCCATTGCGCGACATCGTCGTGTTTCCCTACATGATCGTGCCGCTGTTCGTTGGTCGTGAAAAATCGATCAACGCGCTGGAAGAAGTCATGCGCGCCGACAAGCACATCCTGCTTGCCGCACAGAAGAACGCCGGCGACGACGACCCGAGCGCCGACGCGATCTACCAGACCGGCACGCTGGCCTCGGTGCTGCAGCTGTTGAAGCTGCCCGACGGCACCGTGAAGGTGCTCGTCGAAGGGACCGCACGCGCCAAGATCCTCAAGTACACGAACAACTCGGAGTACTTCGAAGCCGAGGTTGAGCGCGTGGCCGAGACCACGGGTTCGAAGGACGAGATCGAGGCGCTGGCGCGCTCGGCCATCTCGCAGTTCGAGAACTACGTGAAGCTCAACAAGAAGATTTCGCCGGAGGTGCTGGGCACCGTCGCGCAGATCGACGATTACTCCAAGCTGGCCGACACGATCGCATCGCACCTGGCGGTGAAGATCGGCGACAAGCAGGAAGTGCTCGAGCTGACGACGATTACGCAGCGGCTGGAACGCGTCTACACGCTGATGGAGAGTGAGATCTCCGTCCTGCAGGTGGAAAAGAAGATCCGTTCGCGCGTGAAGCGCCAGATGGAGAAGACGCAGCGCGAGTACTATCTGAATGAGCAGATGAAGGCCATTCAGAAGGAACTCGGCGACACCGACGAGCGCGACGACATCTCCGAGTTCGAAGAGAAGATCGAGAACACGAAGCTGTCGAAGGAAGCCAAGGATAAGGCGCTTGCTGAGCTGAAGAAGCTCAAGCAGATGAGCCCGATGTCGGCCGAAGCGACCGTCGTGCGCAACTATCTCGACTGGCTGCTGTCGATCCCGTGGGGCATCAAGGGCAAGGTCAAGAAGGATATCGACGAGGCCCAGGTGGTTCTCGATGCGGAGCACTATGGCCTGGAGAAGGTCAAGGAGCGCATCCTAGAGTATCTCGCCGTGCAGGCGCGGACGAACAAGCTGAAGGGGCCGATTCTGTGCCTCGTCGGGCCGCCCGGCGTCGGCAAGACGTCGCTCGGCAAGTCGATCGCCAATGCCACGGGCCGCGAGTTCGTGCGCATGAGCCTCGGCGGCGTGCGCGACGAAGCAGAGATCCGCGGTCACCGCCGCACCTACATCGGTTCGATGCCCGGCAAGGTCATCCAGTCGATGAAGAAGGCCAAGCGCGTGAACCCGCTGTTCCTGCTCGACGAGATCGACAAGATGGGCTCCGACTTCCGTGGTGACCCCGCGGCGGCGCTGCTCGAGGTGCTCGATCCGGAACAGAACAGCACGTTCAACGATCATTATCTCGAGGTCGACTACGACCTGTCGAACGTGATGTTCGTGACAACGGCCAACACGCTGAACATTCCGCCGGCCCTCATGGACCGCATGGAGATCATTCGTCTCGCCGGTTACACGGAAGACGAGAAAGTCGAGATCGCCAAGCGTCACTTGATGGCGGAGCAGCGCACGGCGCACGGCCTGGAAGCCCACGAGTGGGAAGTGGATGATGCGGCATTGCTTGTGCTCATCCGCCGCTACACGCGGGAAGCCGGCGTGCGCTCGCTGGAACGCGAGATCGCCAAGCTGGCCCGCAAGGCCGTGAAGGAGATCCTGACGTCGAAGTCGACACAGGTGAAGGTGACGGAGGCCAACGTCGAAGATTACCTCGGCGTGCCGAAGTACCGCTTCGGCGAGGCGGAAACGGAAGATCAGGTCGGGATCGTCACGGGTCTGGCATGGACGGAGGTCGGCGGCGAATTGCTGACGATCGAAGGCGTGCTGATGCCCGGCAAGGGCAAGATGACGGTGACGGGCAACCTGCGCGACGTGATGAAGGAATCGATCCAGGCCGCGAACGCCTACGTGCGCTCGCGTTCGGTCGACTTCGGCATCCATCCTTCGCTGTTCGAGAAGAAGGACATCCACGTGCACGTGCCGGAAGGTGCGACGCCGAAGGACGGTCCATCGGCCGGCGTGGCTATGGCGACGGCGATCATCTCGATCCTCACCGGCATTCCGGTCCGCAAGGATGTGGCAATGACGGGCGAGATCACGCTGCGCGGCAGGGTTCTGCCGATCGGCGGCCTCAAGGAGAAACTGCTTGCCGCACTGCGCGGCGGCATCAAGACGGTCATGATCCCTGAAGAAAACGTTAAGGATCTTGCCGACATCTCCGCGGAGGTGAAGAAGAAGCTGGAGATCGTTCCGGTGGCGCGTATCGAGGATGTCCTCAAGACAGCACTGGTGCGGCAGCCTGAAGCGATCACGTGGGCTGAAGTCGAAGCAGCCGCGGTTGCCGCAGAAGAAAGTAAAGAGGCGGCGCGGGTGACTGCCCACTAGCCTCCGGCGTGTTGTCGCCTACGATTTGAATTGTGGCACCCGCGTTCATAAAGTGAACGCGGGTGCTTTATTTTCTCATAATGTGAAAGACCTCTACAATCCCAGCATTTTCGGGCGATATCGCGCCTTTTACCCCTTGACGGAGCCCGTATTTGGGGGCTTTTGTGCCCCCTCTGCTTCATACGCAGCAGCCTTAATCGCGATCGAGCGACGGTAACGATATCGCCGCGCGAGCAAGGCCAACAACCCAAATGCCCCACCCGCATTCCAGTCATAAGGACGGAAAGAGATGAGCAAGAAAGATTTGATCGACGCTGTCGCGAACGAGGCCGAGCTGACGAAAGAGAAAGCCGGCGTTGCCGTCGAAGCCGTGCTCGAGCACATCAAGAAGTCGATGAAGGCCGGAGAAGAAGTTCGTATTCCCGATTTCGGCACCTTCAAGGTTGCCAAGCGCAAGGCACGCGAAGGCCGTAACCCCGCGACCGGCGCCACGATCAAGATCCCGGCTTCGACCGTTGCCAAGTTCACGCCTTCGAAGGGCTTGAAGGATCTGCTGAACTAAGGTTCAGATACCGATGCATCACAGAGCGCGTCGCGACCCTGATCGCGGCGCGCTTTGCATTTTCGGCGCTCAGTGCCACCATAGGTGATCTTGAAGGCTTGCAGCGGGACTTCGCAGTTGACGCTCTTGTCATGTTTCGCGAGCAATAAGACTTCATGACAAAGGAGCCGCATTCTGCTGCCCAGTTCACGCCGTCGCGTGATCACTGGTGGCATGCCGACTTCCTCGACCTGATGGCCAAACGGCTCGACCTTGCAGCCTGCCGCAACGTGCTGGAACTGGGGGCGGGCAAGGGTCACTGGACGGCGCTGATCCTGGAACGGATTGCGCCGGATGGCCGGATTACTGCGGTCGAACGCGAGCGCCGCTGGATCGCCGCCATCGAACGCCGGTTTGCAGGCAACGATCGCGTCACGGCCCTGCAGGGTGACATCACGTCGTTGGGCCTCAAGCTGCGGCAATACGACCTCGTCACGTGCCAGACGGTGCTGATGCACCTGCAGAACGTCGAGGCCATCCTGCACGAGGCGTTCGACCTTCTCAGGCCGGGCGGGCTGCTGCTGGTTTCGGAGCCTGACAACTTCGCCAACCGGATTTCGCTGACCTCGGTGATGGCCGACCTGACTGCGGAGCAGTTCGGGCAGGTGGCCGCCATGTGGTGGGCGTTCGAGAAGGGCCGGGAGGCGCACGGCCTAGGGCAGGAATGGATCGCGGTTCGTTTGCCGGCGCTCATCAACGCGGCTGGGTTTTCTGGTCTCAAGGCCTATCACAACGACCGGCCGGCGATGCTGGCTCCGCCCTATGCCAGCAAGGAAGAACGGGCCGCCATCACCGATTGGCTAGCGGCGCCGGCGCATGATAGCGATGTGGCGAGGCGTGAGGAAGCATTGCGGTTCGTTCTAGCGGGTGGCATGGACGAGGCCACGTTCGACCGGGCGTGGGACATTCTTGCGGCGGTGGACGTTAAGTCCCGTGCGGCGCTGTCAGGGCGCACGCTGTCGTCGTGCACTGGCGGTAACCTCTACTTGTTCGCGGCCCGTAAACCGGCGCGATAGAGCGCTTTCGAATAGCCAGTTGCGCGTCGGGCCCGCCGGGGCTACATCACGCGACACGGGCGGTTAGCTCAGTGGTAGAGCGCTTCGTTTACACCGAAGATGTCGGGAGTTCGACCCTCTCACCGCCCACCAGCCTTCGTTCTGCGAGCTTCGGCTCGGCAAGCCGAAGCTCGCAGAACGAAGGCTGTCGCGCCGAAGCTGCGCAGCAACGTAGGCGGGCGGTGAACCCATAAATCCCTGGAGCGCATCGGGCATGTCCATTTCCCTGTATGAAATCGCGGTGCCGTCGTTCAAGCAGCATCTCGATGCGCTGGACGCGATCATCGACAAGGCGGCGGTCTACGCCGAAGCCAGGAAGATCGACCCGGACGCGCTGTTCAATGCGCGCCTCTATCCCGACATGTATTCGTTGAAGCGGCAGGTGACGTCGGCGTGCGACTTCGCCAAGCTGTGTGTCGGCCGAATCGCCGGCATCACTCCTCCGAAGCACGACGACAGCGAGAAAACGTTTGCCGATCTGAAGAGACGCATCGCCGAGACGATGGCTGTGATCGACAGCATCACGCCGGAGCAGACGGCAGGCGCGGAAGACAAGGACTTCGTCATCAAGGCGGGGCCGCGCGAACTACATTTCAAGGGCCGGGACTACGTGCTGCACTTCGCGCTGCCGAACTTTCTGTTTCACTGCGCCACGGCCTACGGCATCCTGCGCCACAACGGCCTTGAAATCGGCAAGCGCGACTTCATGCGGCGGATGCAGCCGTCGCAGTAGCTGCATGACATGAACGCATAGGCGACTGCGCGCATGGGTCACGATCACAGCCACGGGCATCCTGACGGCGTTGCGCACGGGCACGGCGGCGGGCATGGGCACGATCACGGGCGGGGCGCCAACGCGCGCCAGCTGACGTGGGCGCTGGTCCTCACATCAGGCTTCCTCGTTGCCGAAGTCGTTGGCGGTCTCCTGACCCAGAGCCTGGCGCTGATCTCGGATGCGGCGCACATGTTCACGGATGCTGCAGGACTGGCGATCGCGCTGGCGGCGGTCAAGCTGGGCGAGCGACCGGCGGATGCCAGACGTACGTTCGGTTACGCACGGTTCGAGATCCTGGCGGCCGCGTTCAACGCGGTTCTGTTGTTTCTCGTGGCGATCTACATCCTCTACGAGGCCTACCAGCGTTTCACGCAGCCGCTAGAGGTGCAGTCGCTGCCGATGCTGGCGATTGCCATGCTGGGCCTCGTCGTCAACTTCACCTGTATGAGGATCCTCGGCGCCGGCAAGGACGAGAGCCTGAACGTCAAGGGGGCCTATCTCGAAGTCTGGGCCGACATGCTGGGTTCGGTGGGCGTCATACTGGCGGCAAGCGCGATCTGGCTGACGGGCTGGAACTGGGTCGATCCGCTGGTGGCGGTCGCCATCGGCCTGTGGGTTGTGCCGCGGACGTGGTCGCTATTGCGCGAAAGCCTGAACATCCTGCTGCAGGGCGTGCCCGAGGGCATCGCCATCGCCGACATCGAGGCGGCACTGCGAGCGGTGCCGGGCCTGAAGGGGCTGCACAGCCTGCACGTCTGGGCGATGACCAGCGGTCAGAACGTTCTTTCGGCACATATCGAAATCGCGCCGGACGTGGCCGACGCCATGGCCTTCCGTGGGCGTGTCGAAAGCCTGCTGCACGAGGGCTTCGGCATCGACCACATCACCATCCAACTTGAGGACGGCAGGGGGCACTGCGTCACTGGAGCCGGGTCGGCCGGCGCCGCGGAGAAACATTGAAACGCTGCCTTGACTTGGGGGCGGTGACCACGTATCCACACCGCTCTGTGACACCGCGCCGGTCATCACCAGCGCGCAATTAGGAATTGCGGGCGTAGCTCAGTTGGTTAGAGCGCCGGCCTGTCACGCCGGAGGCCGCGGGTTCAAGTCCCGTCGCTCGCGCCATTCCCAATTTGCCCTGCGCCAGCGACAGCTGGCCTCCCGACTTCGGTCACAGCCAGACTGCAGTCATTTCGCTTATGATTTCCCTCGTGCTTTTGTCGCGTTGGGTTGCGCGACAAGTTGGCCTACGTTAACACCGTCGGTGCGTCGCGCCGTTGTGCGTTGCGCCAAACGGGTTCGCGCCCGGCGGGAAATGGCGCGGAAGGATGACTGCATGACCGAACTTCTGATGGGCTATCTTCCGCTCGTCATCTTCATCGGCGTGGCGCTGGCTATTGCCGCCGGACTGATGATCGCGCCGTTTCTGCTCGCCGTGAACAATCCCGACCCCGAGAAGGTGTCCGCGTATGAATGCGGCTTCAACGCGTTCGACGACGCGCGCATGAAGTTCGACGTGCGCTTCTACCTGGTGTCGCTGCTGTTCATCATTTTCGATCTGGAAATCGCGTTCCTGTTTCCCTGGGCCGTGGCGTTCAAGGAGATCGGCGCGTTCGGCTTCTGGTCGATGATGGTCTTCCTTGGCGTGCTGACCATCGGCTTCGCCTACGAATGGCGCAAAGGAGCGCTGGAATGGGATTGATCGCGCCCGTGAAACCGGCTGGGGCCCCGACTGGGCTCATCAAGCCGGGTGACCCGTACTTCACCGAGATCAACAACGAGCTGGCCGACAAGGGCTTCCTCGTCACCACGACGGACGACCTCATCAATTGGGCGCGTACCGGCTCGCTGATGTGGATGACGTTCGGGCTGGCGTGCTGCGCGGTGGAAATGATGCAGACGTCGATGCCGCGCTACGACGTGGAGCGCTTCGGGTTTGCACCGCGCGCCTCGCCGCGCCAATCGGACGTGATGATCGTCGCCGGTACGCTGACCAACAAGATGGCGCCGGCGCTGCGCAAGGTCTACGACCAGATGCCGGAGCCGCGCTACGTCATCTCCATGGGCTCGTGCGCCAACGGTGGCGGGTACTACCACTATTCCTATGCCGTTGTTCGCGGCTGCGACCGCATCGTGCCGGTGGACATCTACGTGCCGGGCTGCCCGCCGACGGCGGAGGCGCTGCTGTACGGCATCCTGTTGCTGCAGCGGAAGATCCGGCGCACGGGCACGATCGAGCGGTAGGGTCATGGCCTGATGCCATCCGGCCATACATACGTTACTCCAGCGTCGCGCTGGGCTCCCTGGACAAGCCCCGGGGACGACAAGTTGAGAGCGAGAGCCTCATGACTGATCTGACTGCGCTTGCAGAGCACATCACCGCCGAGCTCGGTTCTGCCATCGTCGGCTCCGGGGTCACGTACGGCGAGCTGACGATCGGCGTCGAGCGCGACCAGATCGTGCCGGTGTTGACGTTCCTGCGCGATGATCCGAGGTGCCGGTTCGAGATTCTGATCGACATCTGCGGAGTGGACTGGCCGGCGCGCGCAAACCGTTTCGATGTCGTCTATCACCTGCTGTCGCCGCGTCTGAACCATCGGGTCCGCCTCAAGGTGCAAACCAACGAGACGCAGCCGGTGGCAAGCGTGATCGACGTGTTTCCGGCCGCCAACTGGTATGAGCGCGAAGCCTACGACATGTACGGCATCCTGTTCTCCGGCCATCCGGACCTGCGCCGGCTGCTGACCGACTACGGCTTCCAGGGCTATCCGCTGCGCAAGGACTTCCCGCTGACCGGCTACGTCGAGGTGCGCTACGACGATGCGCAGAAGCGCGTGGTCTACGAGCCGGTGAAGCTGACACAGGAATTCCGCACGTTCGACTTCGAGAGCCCGTGGGAGCGGGCGGAGTATTTTCTGCCCGGCGACGAAAAGGCGACGCGGCAATGACCGAGGACGAACTTGCGGCGATCCGTGTCAACTCGGAGTTGGCCATTGCGACCTTCAAGGAGCGCAGCGGCATCGACTTCGGGTTCGATCGAGAATCCGTGGCCTGGATGGAAGGCTTCATTGATAGCCAACGTACCGTCGATCCGTCGCCGCCGCCAATGATCACGGCAGTACTTGGCAGCCATCTGGGCCAGTCGATTATCGTGGCCGCGGGCGGCGCGTGGGCCCGGGACGAGGCCGGGCAAATCGGGATCCAATTCGACAACGGCGACTGGTGTTATCCGTTTGCCAAGGTCGCCAAGCAGATCGAAAGCGGCGCGGGGGTGGGCGAGGGAGTCCTCAGCTTTTACGATGTCAGCGTCGAGTATCTTGCGACCGGGCGGTTGCCGGGTCAGCCAGCGTCGGGGCGCCGATGAGGGAAACGCTGCAGCTCGGTGACAGGACGCAATTCGCCTACAAGATTCCGGCGGACAAGACGGTGCCGCATCTGTATCCGGAAGCGCACGACTTCCAGTTGATGCCGACGGTTTTCGCCACGGGCTTCATGGTGGGCCTGATGGAATGGACGTGCATGAAGGTGCTCGAAGGTCATCTCGACAGCGGGGAAGGCAGCCTGGGGACGCACATCGACGTCAGTCATGTGGCAGCGACGGTGCCGGGCCAGGTCGTCACGGTCGATGCCGAGTGCATCGAGGTGCGCGGACGCCGCATCGGTTTTACCGTGCGCGCCCATGATGGCATCGAACTGATCGGCGAGGGCCGTCACGAGCGCATGGTCGTTCCGTGGGATCGTTTCGTCGACCGCGTCAACGAGAAGGCCAAGCGCGCTCATGTCGAAGCCATCACACCCGTTTCGAATGGCAGGGAGCAAGTGTGATGCCGGAACTCCGGGGTGGATGCTTGTGTGGGGCCGTGACGTTCAAGGCCAGGGCCAGACAGCTTGCAGCGGGCGCCTGTCACTGCAGCAAGTGCCGCAAGTGGTCCGCCGGCCCCTTCATCGGTATTGGCTGTGACGGCAGCGATGTCGCGATCGAAGGCGTCGACGCACTTGGCGTCTATCCGTCATCGCCGTGGGGCGAGCGCTGTTTTTGCAAGGTCTGCGGCAGCACGTTGTTTTGGCGCACGCGCGACGGAAGTCATTGCGAGGTTTCTGCCGGCGCTCTCGACGACGTAGATGGCGTCGTGTTCCGGCGTGAGATCTTCGTCGACGAGAAGCCGGCCTTCTATGACTTTGCCAACGACACCGAGAAGCTGACGGGGGCCGAATTCGTCGCAAGCGTCATGGGCGTCCCCAACACCTGAGAGCGACGAGAGTCACACACATGGCCGAGACCGAGATTCGCCAGTTCAACATCAACTTCGGACCGCAGCATCCGGCGGCGCATGGCGTACTGCGGCTGGTGCTGGAGCTCGACGGCGAAGTTGTCGAGCGTGTCGATCCGCATATAGGGCTCTTGCATCGCGGTACCGAGAAGCTGATCGAGCACAAGACGTACCTGCAGGCGATCGGCTATTTCGACCGGCTGGACTACGTGGCGCCGATGAACCAGGAGCACGCGTTCTGCCTAGCGGCCGAGCGCATGCTGGGGATCACCGTACCAAAGCGGGCGCAGCTGATCCGCGTGCTGTTCTCCGAGATCGGTCGGCACCTGTCGCATCTGCTTAACGTTACGACGCAGGCCATGGACGTCGGTGCGTTGACGCCACCACTCTGGGGCTTCGAAGAACGCGAGAAGCTGATGGTGTTCTACGAGCGGGCCTCGGGCTCGCGCATGCACGCCAAATACTTTCGCGTCGGCGGCGTGCACCAGGATCTGCCGCCCGAGTTGATCGACGACATCTATGACTGGTGCGATCCGTTCCTGAAGGTCGTGGACGATCTCGACAGCCTGCTGACTGGCAACCGTATCTTCAAGCAGCGCAACGTCGATATCGGCGTCGTCAGCCTGGAAGACTGCTTCCGCTGGGGTTTCTCCGGCGTGATGGTGCGCGGCTCGGGCGCGGCATGGGATCTGCGCAAGGCGCAGCCCTACGAATGCTATTCGGAGTTCGACTTCGACATTCCGATCGGCAAGAACGGCGACTGCTACGACCGCTACCTCATCCGCATGCAGGAAATGCGCGAGAGCGTGAAGATCATGAAGCAGGCGTGCGAGAAGCTTCGCTCGGCGGAGGGCGCCGGCCCGGTGACGTCAGCCGACAAGAAAGTCGTGCCGCCGAAGCGGGGCGAGATGAAGCGCTCGATGGAGGCCCTGATCCACCATTTCAAGCTTTACACCGAAGGCTTCCACGTGCCGGAGGGCGAGATCTACGCCTGCGTGGAGGCACCCAAGGGCGAGTTCGGCGTCTATCTGGTGGCCGACGGATCCAACAAGCCCTACCGCTGCAAGATCCGCGCACCCGGCTTCCCGCACCTGCAGGCCATGGATTTCATGAACCGCGGCCACATGCTGGCCGACGTCAGCGCCATCTTGGGATCGCTCGACATCGTGTTCGGCGAGATTGACCGATAGATTTGCGGAATTCCAGGCCACGCCGAGGGTTACGCTGAAGGCTTAAAGTCTCCTGGATTCGGAGCATTCTCTTCTACACATGACTTTCAACGACGATTGCCCCTAGCAACCGGTGGGCTTTGCTGGCAAAAATGTCAGCAATGTGTTGCGTGGGAGGATGCCGCCATGGTCGATGTTCCGTTTTTGCTGGCGATCGGTGCGATCGGCTGGGGACTGAGCCTGGCGAGCTATCGGTTTTTCGCGTCGCGGAATGGCTGGCCCATGGGCGTGTTGCACGCGGACCTGCCAATTGTTCCCGTCTTGGTAGGTGTGCTGGCGATTATCGCGGCCGGGGTCTATGCCTTCGACCGTGGGATCGACGCCGGCGGCGGTATCATCGTGCTGTTCGGGATGCTGCTGTGGCTGTTCTGGACCGGCTTTCTGCGCGTCGGCTCGCAGATTTCGCTGTTTCTGGCGCCGCTCGCCGCCGCGCTGCTGCTGGCGGCGTGGTTCGGGGGATTTGCCGATCCGCGATATTTCGATGATCGCCGGGCGCAGCTCGACACGAATGACCGGCCGGTGCGTACTTTCGTTCCCTGATCGCATTTCCTGAGCGCAATGGTCAGGCTTGAGACTTGACCGCGGTGCGGCCGAGTGCGTCATGTGCGGCGCGGAGAGACAAGCTACCATCCATAATCAGCCGCGGCATGCGTTCGCTGGTGCCTGCCTGTTCATTCGACTTTGAACGCGGTTGCCTTCACGCGTGAAATCGGCGATTTCTGCAGCGCAATAGCCTCGGTTAAATACCGACGATCCCCGTTTCGCCATCAAGGAGCGCCATGGCCGTCCGCCGCCTCCATCCAGAGCAGCCTGCGAGTTTCGCTTTTACGAGCGAGAACCTTGCGTGGGTGCAGCACACGATCGGAAAATATCCGCCCGGCAAACAGGCTTCCGCCGTGATTCCCGTGCTGTGGCGGGCGCAGGAACAGAACGACGGCTGGCTGAGCGAGCCGGCCATTCGGGTCACGGCCGATATGCTGGGCATGGCCTACATCCGCGTCTATGAGATCGCCACGTTCTATACGATGTTCCAGCTGGCGCCCATCGGGCGCAAGGCGCACGTGCAGGTGTGTGGGACGACGCCGTGCATGTTGCGTGGCTCGGAAGAGCTGATCGCGGTCTGCAAGGCGCATATCGCGCCACACGCGCACGAGTTGTCGGCCGACGGCAACTTCTCGTGGGAAGAGGTGGAATGCCTCGGCTCGTGTGCCAACGCGCCGATGGTGCAGATCTTCAAGGATACGTACGAGGATCTGACGCCGGGCTCGCTGGAAAAACTGCTTGAAGGCTTTGCGAAGGGCAAACCGCCCAAGCCCGGATCGCAGACGGGACGGCAGGTCTCGGCGCCGGCGGGCCGCCCGACGACGCTCAACGATCAGACGCTGTACGATGGATCGACGGTCGGCGCCTGGCGCAAGCGCTTCGAGCAGTTGGCCAATCAGCCTTCGCCGATCGCACCGCCTCCGGCGGCTCCCGCAGCACCTGCGCCGCCGGCAGCGCCTCCAGCAACGGCTGAAGCAAAGCCTGCCGTGCTTCCGGCTGCCCTGGCGGCGGCGGCGAACGCAGGGCTGGTGAAGGAGCTGGAAGCGCGCGGTGGCGGCAAGCCGCTCAGTGCCGATGAAATGAGCGCCATCAAGGTCAAAATGGCGGCGGCCGGCCCTGCCGGCTCGGCATCGGCAGCAACGGCTGGCGGCAACGACAAGCCCGAGACGCTCAGCGGGCCGCGCGGTGGCAAGTCCGATGACCTGAAGCTGATCTGGGGCATCGGGCCCAAGCTGGAGAAGGGCCTCAACCGTATCGGCCTTTATCACTTCGACCAGATCGGCAACCTCAGCGCGGCTCAACTGCGGTGGGTCGAGAGCCAGCTTGAGGACAAGTTCGCTTCGGCAGAGCGTGATAAGTGGGTTGAGCAGGCGGCGAAGCTGGCCACGGGCTGGCGGCCGAAGGGCCAGGCCGGCGACAAGCCGAAACCGGGCAAGGGATAGCGGATGCTTCTCGAAGACAAGGATCGCATCTTCCGCAACATCTACGGCTTTCACGATGCCGGGCTCAAGGGTGCCCGCTTGCGCGGGTCGTGGGACGGCACGAAGCTGCTGATCGAGCAGGGGCACGACTGGATCATCAACGAGGTGAAGTCGTCGGGTCTGCGCGGCCGGGGCGGGGCTGGATTTCCAACCGGGCTCAAGTGGTCGTTCATGCCCAAGAACGACGCGCGGCCGTCCTATCTCGTGATCAACGCCGACGAGAGCGAGCCGGGCTCGTGCAAGGACCGCGAGATCATGCGCAACGATCCGCACCTGCTGATCGAAGGCGCGCTGATCGCTTCGTTCGCGATGCGGGCCCACGTGTCCTACATCTACGTGCGCGGCGAGTTCATCCGCGAGCGCGAGGCGCTGCAACGGGCCATCGACGAGGCGTATGAGGCAAAGCTGATCGGCCCGAACAATGTGCATGGCTGGGACTTCGATCTCTACGTCCACCATGGCGCCGGCGCCTACATCTGCGGCGAGGAAACAGCACTGCTGGAAAGCCTGGAGGGCAAGAAGGGCCAGCCGCGTCTGAAGCCGCCGTTTCCTGCCAACGTTGGGCTCTACGGGGCGCCGACGACGGTCAATAACGTTGAAAGCATTGCCGTCGTGCCGGATATTCTGCGGCGCGGGGCGGCGTGGTTTGCTTCGCTCGGGCTGCCGAACAATACCGGCACCAAGCTGTTCCAGATCTCGGGGCACGTGGAACGCCCCTGCGTCGTCGAAGAGGAGATGGGCATTCCGGTGCGCCAGCTCATCGAGGAGCATTGCGGCGGCGTCCGTGGCGGCTGGGATAACCTTCTGGCGATCATTCCGGGCGGCTCATCGATGCCGATGATCCCGGCGGCACAATGCCAGGATCTGACGATGGATTTCGACTCGCTGGTGAAGCTGAAGTCGGGACTGGGCACGGCGGCCATCATCGTCATGGACAAGTCGACGGACGTCATCAAGGCGATCCGGCGCATCGCCTATTTCTACAAGCACGAGAGCTGCGGCCAGTGCACGCCGTGCCGCGAGGGCACCGGGTGGATGTGGCGCGTGCTGGAGCGCATGGAGAAGGGTCAGGCCGAGAAACGCGAGATCGATCTGCTGTTCGACGTGTCCAAGCAGGTCGAAGGCCATACCATCTGCGCGCTGGGCGATGCTGCGGCTTGGCCCGTGCAAGGTCTGTTGCGCAATTTCCGCGACGTGATCGAGGATCGGATCGACCAATATCAAGTGGCACATCGGGACGCGGCGGAGTAGGGGTGCGCCAAGGCACGACGCTGCCGTGAGTGGCGCGGTGGACTGAAGCGGGTGGCCCATCGAGGGCCGAACGAAGAGAAGGCAAGGCACACGGGAATGCCGAAGCAACTCATCATCGACGGCACGCCGATCGAAGTGGAAGACGGCACGACGCTGTTGCAGGCGTGCGAGCAGGCGGGCGCCGAGATCCCGCGTTTCTGCTATCATGAGCGGCTGTCGATCGCCGGTAACTGCCGCATGTGCCTCGTCGAAGTGCAGGGATCGCCGAAGCCGATCGCATCGTGCGCCATGGGCGTCAACGACCTGCCGCCGAACAAGGACGGCAGCCCCAAGGTCATCTCCACAACCACGCCGCTGGTGAAGAAGGCGCGCGAGGGGGTGATGGAGTTCCTGCTGATCAACCACCCGCTCGACTGCCCGATCTGCGACCAGGGCGGGGAGTGCGATCTGCAGGACCAGGCGATGGCGTTCGGCGTCGGTGGCTCGCGCTATGCGGAGAACAAGCGGGCGGTCGAGGAAAAGAACATCGGTCCTCTCATCAAGACGATGATGACGCGCTGCATCCACTGTACGCGCTGCGTGCGCTACATGACGGAAGTGGCGGGCGTGGAAGAGCTGGGTCTGATCGGCCGCGGCGAGGATGCCGAGATTACGACCTATCTGGAACAGGGCATCCTGTCGGAAATGAGCGCCAACGTCGTCGACCTGTGCCCGGTCGGTGCGCTGACGCATCGGCCGTGGGCGTTCAACGCGCGGCCGTGGGAAATGCGCAAGACGGAGAGCGTGGACGTGATGGACGCCGTCGGCTCGGCGATCCGGGTCGACACGCGCGGGCGCGAAGTGATGCGCGTGCTGCCGCGCAACAACGACGCCGTCAACGAAGAGTGGATTTCGGACAAGACGCGCCACATCGCCGACGGGCTCAGGACGCAGCGACTGGATCAGCCGTACGTGAGGCGCAACGGCCGGTTGGAGCCGGCCTCGTGGGCGGACGCGCTGTCCGTGGTCGCCGCGAACCTCAAGGGGCATGATGCGAGCCGCATCGGCGCCATTGCCGGCGATCTTGCCGGCGCCGAGGAGATGTTCGCGCTCAAGGATCTGATGGGGCGTCTCGGTGTCGTCAATCTGGATTGCCGCCAGGACGGGGCGCAGCTTGATCCGGCGCTCGGGCGCTCGGGCTACGTCTTCAATACGACGATCGAAGGTATCGAGGCGGCGGATGCCATCCTGCTGATCGGCACCAATCCGCGCGTGGAAGCGGCCGTACTGAACACGCGGATCCGCAAGCGCTGGCGTCAGGGAGGCGTCAAGATCGGCTTGGTCGGTGCTGCAGCCGATCTCGGCTATCCGCACGAGTATCTGGGTGCGGGACCGCAGACGTTAAGCGAAATCGCGTCCGGCAATAGCGCCTTCGCCAAGGTGTTGGGTGAGGCGGCGCACCCTATCGTGACTGTCGGCATGTCGGCGCTGGCGCGAGCCGATGGCGCGGCAGTTCTGGCGCTGGCGAGCAAGATCGCTGCTGCGGCAACGCGCGACAAGGTGGTGGCCGGCGCCGGGCTCAACATCCTGCACACGGCGGCTGCACGTGTCGCCGGTCTCGACCTGCGGTTCGTGCCGGGCGAAGGTGGCCTCGATACCGGCGGCATGATCGAAGCCGCCCGCTCCGGACGGCTCGATACGCTCTATCTCCTTGGGGCCGACGAGATCGACATGGCGGGTCTCGGCAACGCTTTCGTCGTCTACCAGGGCAGCCACGGCGACCGTGGCGCGCATCGCGCCGACGTCGTGCTGCCGGGGGCGGCCTACACGGAGAAAAGCGCGACATACGCCAATACCGAGGGTCGCGTGCAGATGACCGAGCAGGCCGTGTTTCCGCCGGGCGAGGCGAAGGAAGACTGGAAGATCGTGCGGGCGCTGTCGGCGGAGTGCGGGCAGACGTTGCCGTACGACACCCTATCGGCCTTGCGCGCGGCGATGTACAAGTCGGCGCCGCAGCTGCAGCGCCTGGACATGGTGATCGGCGAGAGCGACGGTAGCCTCGCGGCCTTGGCCGGGCGGGAAGCACGTGTCGGCAACGAGCCGTTCGGGACGGCGGTTGGGGACTTCTACCTCACCAATCCCATCGCACGCGCATCCGCGGTGATGGCTGAAATGAGTGCGCTGAAGGCGCAGAGTATCAAGGCGTTGGCGGCGGCGGAATGATGATCGTTCGCTGGGCAAGGTGAGCGTTTTGAGTTTGGCCGTCGGGTGCGCGGAGCATCCTTCGATCGAGGTTGTCTGAGGCGGGGATACGTGGACTGGACATCGGATCTTTGGCAGAGCGTTTGGTGGCTGTTCCTGACGGTCGTCGCCAGCCTTGGGCTGCTCGTCGGGCTGCTGATCATCATCGCTTTCCTGCTGCTGATGGACCGCAAGGTGTGGGCTGCGGTCCAGTTGCGGCGCGGGCCCAACGTGGTCGGGCCGTTCGGGCTGCTGCAATCGTTCGCGGACCTGTTGAAATTCGTGCTGAAGGAGCCGGTGATTCCGGCCGGTGCCGACAAGGGCGTGTTCCTGCTGGCGCCACTGGTGACCGCAGTGTGTGCGCTGGCGGCTTGGGCGGTCATTCCGCTCGATGAGAACAGCTGGGGCCGGTGGGTCATCAGTGACCTCAATGTCGGCGTGCTGTACCTGCTGGCGATCTCGTCGCTCGGCGTCTACGGCGTCATTATGGGCGGCTGGGCGTCGAACTCGAAGTATCCGTTCATGGGCGCGCTGCGTTCGGCGGCGCAAATGGTCTCGTACGAGGTGTCGATCGGCCTCGTCATCATCACCGTGCTGCTGTGCGTCGGCTCGCTCAACATGACGGCGATCGTCGATGCGCAAAGGCTGGGTCCGGGGACGATGGTGGGGATGCCAGGCTCGATTTTTGACTGGCACTGGTTTGCCCTGTTCCCGATGTTCGTGGTGTTCTTCATCTCGGCGCTGGCCGAAACCAATCGACCGCCGTTCGATCTCGTGGAAGCCGAAAGCGAACTCGTCGCCGGCTTCATGGTCGAGTATGCCTCCACCCCTTACCTGTTGTTCATGCTCGGCGAATACGTGGCCATCGTCACGATGTGCGCCTTGAGCACGATCCTGTTCCTCGGCGGCTGGCTGCCTCCGCTCGACGTCTGGCCGCTCAATGCGGTGCCGGGCATCGTGTGGTTTCTGCTCAAGGTCGTCTTCATGTTCTTCATGTTCGCGATGGTGAAGGCGATGGTGCCGCGCTACCGCTACGATCAGCTCATGCGACTTGGCTGGAAGGTGTTCCTGCCGCTGTCGCTCGTCGCGGTCGTGGTGGTGGCGGGCGTTCTCCACGCCTTCAACCTGGCGCCGTAACACAAGGTTCGTCTGTCATGGGTGCAATCTCTCAGACCGCCAATTCGCTCCTGCTGAAGGAGTTCGTCTCGGCGTTCTTCCTGACGATGCGCTACTTCTTCGCGCCGAAGAAGACGTTGAACTATCCCTTCGAAAAGGGGCCCCTGTCGCCGCGCTTCCGGGGCGAGCACGCTCTGCGCCGCTATCCCAACGGCGAGGAACGCTGCATCGCCTGCAAGCTGTGCGAGGCGATATGCCCGGCGCAGGCGATCACCATCGAGGCCGGTCCGCGGCGCAACGACGGCACGCGCCGCACCACGCGCTACGACATCGACATGGTGAAGTGCATCTATTGCGGGTTGTGCCAGGAGGCCTGCCCGGTCGACGCCATCGTCGAGGGCCCGAACTTCGAGTTCGCCACGGAGACGCGCGAGGAGCTCTACTACGACAAGGATCGCCTGCTTGCCAACGGCGACCGCTGGGAACGCGAGATCGCGCAGAACCTTGCTCTGGACGCGAGGTACCGGTGATGGCACTGACGGCCGTCTTCTTCTATTTGTTCGCGACGGTGGCGGTGGCGTCGGCGGCGATGGTGATCGTCGCCAAGAACCCCGTGCACGCCGTGCTGTACCTGATCCTGGTGTTCTTCAACGCCGCCGGACTGTTCGTGCTGCTCAATGCCGAGTTTCTGGCGATGCTGCTGGTCATCGTCTACGTCGGCGCGGTGGCGGTGCTGTTCCTGTTCGTCGTCATGATGCTGGACGTGGACTTCGCGGAGCTGCGGGCAGGGTTCATCAAGAATGCGCCGATCGGCGTGATCGTCGGCGGTGTTGTGCTGGCGGAGTTGATTGCGCTGTTCGTGGCGCGTGGCGTGGGACCATTGGCGACGGCGCCCAAGGGAGCCGCGGTGCCAGTTGGCATTTCAAACACGGAAGCGCTGGGGCTGATCGTCTACACCAAGTACGTCTATTTCTTTCAGGCGGCGGGCTTGATCCTGCTAGTGGCGATGATCGGTGCCATCGTGCTGACGCTGCAGCACCGCAAGGCCGTGCGGCGCCAGTCGATCCCGGTGCAGGTGGCGCGGACGCCGGCCACGGCGCTGGCCGTCGTCAAGGTTGCGCCCGGCGAGACCGGCATGCCGGCCGAAGCGAAAGGCCAGGGGTAGGTCGTCATGGATATCGGCATCGGACACTATCTGACGGTGGCGGCGTGCCTGCTGACGCTTGGCATGTTCGGCATCTTCCTCAACCGCAAGAACGTCATCATCATCCTGATGTCGGTCGAGCTGATGCTGCTGGCGGTCAATATCAACCTCGTAGCGTTCTCGCATTTTTCCGGTGACCTGGTCGGCCAGGTGTTCGCGCTGTTCATCCTGACGGTGGCAGCGGCGGAAACAGCGATCGGGCTGGCGATCATCGTCGTCTACTACCGAAACCGCGGCTCGATCGCCGTGGAAGACATCAACATGATGAAAGGCTGAGGGACGAGCGCATGATCTATATCGCGATCGTTTTCCTGCCTCTGCTGGGCGCGCTGGTGGCCGGGCTGTTCGGCCGTCTCATCGGGGATCGCCCTTCGGAACTCGTCACCACGGGTTTCCTGCTGGCGGCGGCCGTGCTGTCATGGGTGGTGTTCGTCGACGTGGCGCTCGGCCACCACACCGCACGCGTGCCGCTGATGCGCTGGGTGACGTCAGGCGAACTCGACACGGCGTGGGCCCTCAAAATCGATACGCTAACGGCCGTCATGCTCGTGGTCGTCACGACGGTGTCCTCCCTCGTGCACGTCTATTCGATCGGCTACATGCACGAGGACGACAGCCGGCCGCGGTTCTTCGCCTACCTGTCGCTGTTCACGTTCGCCATGCTGATGCTGGTGACGTCGGACAATCTCCTGCAGATGTTCTTCGGTTGGGAAGGTGTGGGTCTCGCCAGCTATTTGCTGATCGGTTTTTGGTACAAGAAGCCGTCGGCCAATGCCGCCGCCATCAAGGCCTTCATCGTCAACCGCGTGGGCGACTTCGGTTTCGCGCTCGGCATCTTCGGACTGTTTTACGTTTTCAAGACGATCAACCTGGATGCGTTGTTCGCCGCCGCACCAAGCGCGGTCGGCAAGACGATGAGCTTTATCGGCTACGACATCGACATCATGACGCTGCTGTGCCTGCTGCTGTTCATGGGCGCGATGGGCAAGTCGGCGCAGTTTCTGCTGCACACCTGGCTGCCGGATGCCATGGAGGGACCGACTCCGGTGTCGGCGCTGATCCATGCCGCCACCATGGTGACGGCGGGCGTGTTCATGGTGGCGCGTCTGTCGCCGCTGTTCGAGCTGGCGCCGACGGCGCTGCAAGTGGTGACGTTCATCGGGGCGATCACGGCGTTCTTTGCCGCGACGGTCGGCCTGGTGCAGAACGACATCAAGCGGGTCATCGCCTATTCGACGTGTTCGCAGCTGGGCTACATGTTCGTGGCGTGCGGGGTCGGTGCGTATGGCGTGGCGATCTTCCACCTGTTCACGCACGCCTTCTTCAAGGCGCTGCTGTTCCTGGGTGCCGGCTCGGTGATCCACGCCATGCACCACGAGCAGGACATGCGCAACATGGGCGGGCTGGCGCCGAAGATCCGCTTCACCTGGATCATGATGCTGATTGGCACGCTGGCGTTGACCGGCGTCGGGATTCCGCATCTCGTCGGCTTCGCCGGCTTCCATTCGAAGGACGGCATTATCGAGGCGGCCTTCGCGGCGCACACGGCGCACAACTATGCGTTCTGGCTGCTGGTCATCGCCGCGTTCATGACGTCCTTCTATTCGTGGCGACTGATCTTCCTGACGTTCCACGGCGAAACGCGGGCCGATCATCACACCTTCGACCATGCGCATGAAAGCCCACCGGTGATGCTGGTGCCGCTGGCGGTACTGGCCGTCGGTGCCGTGCTGGCGGGCGTGGCCTTCACCGAATTCTTCATCGGCCACCATTACAAGGAATTCTGGGGCCCTGCCCTATTCGAGGCGCCGGACAACCACGTGATGCATGCCATGCACGAGGTGCCGGAGTGGGTGCGTTGGGCGCCGTTTGTGGCGATGGCGACGGGCTTCGGGATCGCCTATCTCTATTACGTCGTGTCGCCGACGCTGCCGGCGCGCACGGCCGCTACCTTCCGGCCGCTGTACCTGTTCTTCCTCAACAAGTGGTACTTCGATGAGCTGTACGACTTCCTGTTCGTACGGCCCGCATTCGCCATCGGCCGGGCGCTGTGGAAGGGCGTCGACGGCGCCGTGATCGACGGCACGATCGACGGCACGGCCAATACCGTCGGCTGGGCGACCACGAAAGTCGTCAAGCTGCAGACTGGATACGTGTTCCACTATGCCTTCGCCATGCTGATCGGCATCGCGCTCGTC
The DNA here is from genome assembly GCA_965279065.1 of Hyphomicrobiaceae bacterium. Classification (GTDB taxonomy): domain Bacteria; phylum Pseudomonadota; class Alphaproteobacteria; order Rhizobiales; family Hyphomicrobiaceae; genus JAKAXS01. The sequence goes on along the minus strand of OZ257134.1, from coordinate 1,850,412 downwards.
ATCACGTACTTCATGATGAAGGGCGGGATTTGATCCGATGAATATCGCCAACGCGCCGATCCTCACCATCGTGACCTTCCTGCCGATTGCCGGCGCGATCTTCCTCGCCTTCCTGCCGCGGGACGCCACCACCAACGCGCGCTACGTGGCGCTGTGGACGACGCTGATCACCTTTGCCGTTTCGATCTTCATCTGGACGAACTTCGACAGTGCGAGCGCCGGGTTCCAGTTCGTGGAGGAGCGCGCCTGGCTCGGGCCGATCAAATACAAGATGGGTGTCGACGGCATTTCGATGCTGTTCGTGATCCTGACGACGTTCCTGATGCCGCTGTGCATTCTGGCCAGTTGGACCAGCATCGAGCACCGCGTGAAGGAGTACATGATCGCCTTCCTGGTTCTGGAGAGCCTGATGATCGGCGTCTTCTGCGCGCTGGATCTGGTGCTGTTCTACCTGTTCTTCGAGGGCGGCCTGATCCCGATGTTCCTGATCATCGGCGTCTGGGGCGGGGCACGGCGCGTCTACGCTTCGTTCAAGTTCTTCCTCTATACGTTCCTCGGCTCCGTGTTGATGCTGATCGCCATGATGGCGATGTACGCTTTCGCCGGCACCACCGACATCCCGACGCTGATGACGACCAAGTTCCCGGCCGACATGCAGTGGTGGCTGTGGCTGGCGTTCTTCGCCTCGTTTGCGGTGAAGATGCCGATGTGGCCGCTGCACACCTGGCTGCCCGATGCCCACGTGGAAGCGCCGACGGCGGGTTCGGTCGTGCTGGCGGCGATTTTGCTGAAGATGGGCGGTTACGGCTTCCTGCGCTTCTCGCTGCCGATGTTTCCGCTCGCCAGTCAGGAATTAGCGCCGCTGATCTTCTCGATGTCGGTGATTGCGATCGTCGCAACATCGCTGGTCGCGCTGGTGCAGCAGGACATGAAGAAGCTGATCGCCTATTCGTCGGTGGCCCACATGGGCTACGTGACGATGGGTATCTTCACGTTCACGACGCAGGGCGTCGACGGGGCGATCTTCCAGATGCTGTCGCACGGCATCGTTTCGGCCGCGCTGTTCCTGTGCGTCGGCGTCGTCTATGACCGCATGCATACGCGCGAGATCGCGGCCTACGGCGGCATCGTGGAGCGTATGCCGATCTATGCGGCGGTGTTCATGGTCTTCACCATGGCCAACGTCGGCCTGCCGGGCACGTCCGGCTTCGTCGGCGAGTTCCTGACGTTGCTGGGCGCATTCAAGGCCAATACGCTGGTCGCGGCGCTCGCGACGCTGGGTGTCATTTTGTCGGCCGCGTATGCGCTATGGCTCTATCGCCGCGTGATTTTCGGCGAATTGACCAAACCGGCGCTGCAGAAGCTGGCCGACATGAGCCCGCGAGAAATCGCGATCCTGGCGCCGCTGGTGCTGCTTACTATTCTGTTCGGCTTTTACCCCGCGCCCATCCTCGACGTGACGGCGGCGTCGGTGAAGCAACTCGTTTCCAATTACGAGGCGGCCGTCAATACGGCGACTGCGCTCGCGACCGCACCTTGAGGCCCATGCCATGACCGAGGCCGCCACCTACGCGCCGATCTATCCGGAACTCGTGCTTGCCATCGGCGCCATGGTGCTGCTGATGCTCGGAGCCTTCACGAGGGAGACGGACGACAACGCACAGCTGGGCGGCTGGTTGGCGATCCTGGTCCTCGCCGTTGCGGCGGGGATGATTCTGGCGCAGCCGGCCGAGACCGTACAGGTCTTCGGCGGGGCCTTCATCGTCGACCAGTTCGGCCGCTTCATGAAGCTGCTGGTGCTTGCCGGCTCGGGTTTCGCGATCCTGATGTCGCACGACTATCTACGGCGGCACAACGTGCTGAAGTTCGAAGTCGCGGTCCTCATCCTGCTGGCGACGGTCGGCATGATGATGATGGTGTCGGCCGGCGACCTGATCGCACTCTATCTCGGGCTCGAGCTACAAAGTCTGGCGCTGTACGTGCTCGCCGCGATCCGGCGCGATGACGTGCGCTCCAGCGAAGCCGGCTTGAAGTACTTCGTGCTCGGCGCGCTGTCGTCCGGGATGCTGCTGTACGGCGCCTCGCTGATCTACGGTTTCACGGGGTCGACCAGCCTGGCGGCGATCGCCGCGGCCGTGCCGTCGGGCGGAGTGCCGAGCCTGGGGCTCGTCGTCGGCCTGGTGTTCCTGCTGGCCGGTCTGGCCTTCAAGGTGGCGGCCGTACCATTCCACATGTGGTCGCCGGATGTGTATGAGGGCGCGCCGACGCCGATCACGGCGTTCTTCGCCGCGGCCCCAAAGCTGGCGGCCATGGCGCTGCTGACGCGCGTCCTGATCGCTGGGTTCCCCAACGTCGTGTCGCAATGGCAGCAGATCATCATTTTCGCGGCCATCGGCTCGATGCTGCTCGGCGCCTTCGCGGCGATCGGCCAGACGAATATCAAGCGGCTGATGGCCTACTCGTCGATCGGCCACGTCGGTTTTGCGCTGGTGGGATTGGCCGCGGCCAATGCCGACGGCGTGGCCGGCATCCTGATCTATCTTGCCATCTACCTGGCGATGACGCTCGGAGCCTTCGCCGTCATCCTCGCCATGCGGCGCCAGGACGGCATGGTGGAGGATATCTACGAACTGGCGGGGCTGGCGCAGACGGACCTGAAGATGGCGGCGGTGCTGGGCGTGCTGCTGTTCTCGCTGGCCGGCGTGCCGCCGCTCGCGGGCTTTTTCGCCAAGTGGTACGTGCTGGCGCCGGCGGTAAAGGCGGGTCTTGGCTGGCTGGCCGTGATCGGTGTGCTGGCAAGCGTCGTCAGCGCCTTCTATTACCTGCGCATCGTCAAGATCATGTTCTTCGACGAGCCGAAGCCGGCGTTCGAAAAGAGTGACGTGGCCATCAGCTTCGTCATGGCGGCTTCGGTGATCTTCACGCTGGTGTTCGTCGTCTGGCCGGGCCCATCGATCCTCGCCGCCGCCAACGCCGCTGCCGTCACGCTCAAGTTCTAGTCGTGGCACGCGATTGCACCGCATCCGGATCGCGGGTCGTCCATCTGGCCGAGGTCGGGTCGACGAATGTCGAGGCGATGCGGCTTGCGGCGGCGGGCGAGTTGCTGCCGTTGTGGGTCAACGCGGATTTGCAGACGGGTGGCAAGGGCCGTTCGGGTCGGGAGTGGATCAGCCGGCCGGGCAATCTATTCGCCAGCTATGTGTTACAAACCGCGGTGCCGATCGCATCCGCGCATCAGCTGTCACTGGTGGCGGGGGTGGCGGTGTTCGATGCGCTCGTCATGTGCGGCACCGGCAAGCACCATGGCCTGCGGCTCAAGTGGCCGAACGATATCCTTCTCGGCACGGCGAAAGTCGGGGGTATACTGGTCGAGAGCAGCACGCTGCCCGGCCGGCGTGATCTGACGGCCGTCATCGGCGTGGGTCTCAACCTCGCCGTGCATCCGGACATCGAAGGACGCGAGGTGTCGAGCCTTGCGGCGGTGGGCGTCGCCGTTGGGCCTGGCGACGCGCTGGACGCCATGGACGGGGCCCTGGCGGCAGCGCTGGCACTTTGGGACGAGTCTCGCGGGTTCGCCGCGGTTCGCACGGCCTGGCTGGAACGGTGTGGGCCACGGGGCGAACGGTTGACGGTGCATTTGCCGCAGGGGGGCATCAGCGGAACGTTCGTTGGGCTTGATCCGGATGGAGCACTTTTAGTTGAAATCGAGGGTGGCGAAGTGCGCCGTTGCACGTATGGTGACGTCACGATTGCATAAGATGCGAGCAGGGGCAGGCGGAACGTTTGATGGCGGAACAGGGGGCGCGCACCAAGGAGGCGCGCAGGGCGGCAAAGCAAGACAGTGAATTGGTGATGGTGGCGCTCGGCGGTCTCGGCGAGATCGGCATGAACGCCTATCTTTACGGCATCGGTCCGCCGGATCAGCGCGAGTGGCTGATGGTCGATCTGGGCATTACCTTCCCGGAGGGCGACTATGACCCGGGTGTCGACGTCATCCTGCCGGACCTCGCCTACATCGAGGCGCAGCGTTCATCGCTCAAGGGCATCGTCATCACGCACGCGCACGAGGACCACGTCGGCGCCGTGATCGAGCTGTGGGACAAGCTGCGCGTGCCGGTCTACGTCACGCCTTTCACGGCGGGCATGTTGAAAACCAAGGCGGGTGAAATCTCGCCAGGGCTGAAGATCGATATCCGCGTGGTGCCGGTGGAGGGGCGGTTCAACGCCGGGTCGTTCGATGTCGAACTGGTCAACATGGCGCATTCGATCCCCGAGGTCAGCGCGGTGGCAATTCGCACGCCGCTGGGCACGATATTCCACACGGCCGACTGGAAACTTGACGATACGCCGGTGATCGGTGCGCCGACGAATGCGAAGCGCATTGCCGAGATCGGCGACGAAGGCATTCTGGCGTTCATCGGCGATAGCACGAATGCCATGCGGGAGGGCCGCTCGCCGTCCGAAACCGAAGTTTCCGCCTCGATCCGCGACATCATCAAGGGGGCGAAGGATCGCGTGATCGTCACCACATTCGCCTCCAACGTGGGGCGCGTGAAGGCGGTGGCGGATGCCACGCGCGCTGCGGGGCGACGCCTGGTCATTGCGGGCCGTGCGCTGCATCGGGCCATCCAGGTCGGTATGGAAACGGGCTACCTGCCGAAGGACTTCCAGTTCCTCGACCAACAGCAATTTTCCTACCTGCGGCGCGACGAGATTGTGTGCCTGTCGACGGGCAGCCAGGGAGAGCCGCGGGCGGCGATGGCGCGCGTGGCGCAGAACGACCATCCGGATCTGTCGCTCGATAAGGGTGACCTCGTCATTTTTTCCTCGCGCACCATTCCGGGCAACGAGAAAGCCGTGGGGCGCATCCAGAACAGCCTGGCGATGATGGGTTGCGACGTGCTGACGGACAACGAGGCGCTGGTGCACGTCACGGGGCATCCGCGGCGCGACGAACTGCGGCAGATGTATGGGTGGGCGAAGCCGAAGATCGCCATTCCGATGCACGGCGAGGCTCGGCACCTGCGCGAGCATGCCAAGCTGGCGCGTTCGTGCGGTGTCAACGAGGTGCTGATCCTGACGAACGGCGAGATCGTGCGGTTGGCACCGGGGCCGGCGAAGATCATCGACGACGCACCGGTGGGGCGTGTCTATCGCGATGGGCGGCTGCTCATCAATGCGGAGGAGACGCCGGTGCGAGAGCGGCGCAAACTCGCAGCCGTCGGGATCATCGTGGTGGCGCTGACGATGTCGCGCCGCGGCGACCTGCTGGGCGAGCCGCAGACGGCGCTGGACGGCGTTCCGACCGTGGACGAGGAGGGCGAACCGATGGCAGACGTGGTGCTGGATGCGGTGGACGGCTGCCTCGTCAGCATCCCGCCGGCGCGACGCAAGGATGCCGCCATGGTTAGCGAGGCGGTGCGCCGGTCGGTGCGGTCGGCCGTGGCGCAGGCCTGGGGCAAGAAGCCCATTGTCAAAGTGCTGCTCAACGTGGTCGATACGCGCTGAGAGGCCGGTCGAGCCGGCGTAATTGCGGGAAGTCGAGAGATGATCGGACGCTTGAACCATGTCGCCATCGCGGTGCGCGATCTCGCCGCCGCGACCGCCGTCTACAAGAACTCGCTGGGCGCGACGATGACGGAGCCGACGGCGCAGCCGGAGCATGGCGTGACGGTCGTGTTCGTGACGCTGCCGAACACGAAGATCGAATTCCTGGAGCCGCTGGGCGAGAATTCGCCGATTGCCAAATTCCTGGAGAAGAATGCCGACGGCGGCATTCACCACATCTGCTACGAGGTGGACGACATCATTGCGGCTCGTGACCGGCTGAAGGCGCAGGGCGCGCGCGTTCTGGGCGACGGCAATCCCAAGATCGGTGCGCACGGCAAGCCGGTGCTGTTCCTGCACCCGAAGGATTTTCTCGGCACACTGACCGAGCTGGAACAGGCGTAAGGAGCGAGCGATGGGCTTGGCACTCAATCTCGCGCTCTATTTCATGATCTGGTTCCTGACGCTGTTCGTGGTGCTGCCGTTCGGTGTGCGCACGCAGGGCGAGGCGGGCGAGGTCGTGCCGGGCACGCCCGCGAGTGCGCCGGCGGCGCCGCGCATCGGACGCATCGCGCTGATCAATACGGTGGTGGCCACGATCGTATTCGGGATCGTCTGGGGGATCTTGAACTCGGGCCTGGTGGATACCGAGCTGCCGCCGCTGCCACCGCAGGTGACGCAGTAGGGTTCGCACTCGCCACCAGAAGTGCGTGGGCTGATATGGAAGCGGAGACCCCCACGATGTCATCCCCGGGCTTGTCCCGGGGATCCCGCTATCGACGGGAGAGACATTGCAACCGCGGATGCCACGCTGCCACCATCACTGCGTCAGGCTCGCGGAGGGCGGGATCCTCGGGACGAGCCGCGGGGAGAGGTTAGCGCACGACATCCACCGTCGGGAGAGAAGGGACGACCTGGGGCAGACGCATGGGGCTGACCCATGCTCGACGTCACCACTTCAGCGTCTTGGCCGTGGGGGGCTTAAAGTTGGCGATGGCGCGCTGGATGGCGGCGGGGTTGCGGTCTTCAACGTAGAAATCGCCCAGCACGAGGCGGTCCATGTCGGTGCGCAGGTAGCAGGAGATGGCCTGCTCGGGGTTGTTCACCACCGGTTCCTGCCGGTTGAACGAGGTGTTGAGGATGACGTGGATGCCGGTCAGTTTGGCGTACTCGGCGATGACGTCGTAGTAGCGCTGGTTGGCGGCGCGATCGATGGTCTGGATGCGTCCGGTGCCGTCGACGTGGGCGGCGGCGGGGATGAGATCCAGTTTGTCAGGGCGGATCTTGGGCGCCATCGTCATGAACGGATCGGGCTGCGAGAACTCGAAGTACTCCGACAGCTTTTCGATGAGCACCACGGGCGCGAACGGCCGGAACGCCTCGCGGTGTTTGACGCGGGCGTTGATGAGGTCCTTCATCTTGTTGGAGCGGGCATCCGACAGGATCGAGCGGTTGCCGAGTGCGCGCGGGCCCATCTCGGCGCGACCCTGGAACCAGCCGACGATCTTCTGGTCGGCGAGGTCGCGGGCCACCTGCTGTAACAGCTCCTGCTCCTCCATGCGCTTGTAGGCGAGGCCGGCGGCATCGAGGGCACGGGTGATCTCGGCGTCGGTGAAGCCTTTGCCGTAGAACGCGTGCGTCAGCGTGAAGGTGCGCCTGTTTCCCAGCGTCTGGTGATGGTGATAAAGCGCGGAGCCGAGCGGGCCGCCACTGTCGGAGGCGATCGGCGGCACCCAGACAGCTTCGTAGTCGGTGTCGGCGAGGATCTTGCCGTTGGCGACGCAGTTGAGCGCCACGCCGCCCGAGAGCACCAGATTTTTCGAAGGCTGCGTCTTCGACAGGTGGCGCGCCATGTGGATGATGGCGTCCTCGACGACGTGCTGCAGGCCGTAGGCGATGTCGCGCTGGCGGTCGGTCAGCGGGTCACCGGGTGAGCGGGCGAGACCAAAGACGTCGTAGAACTTCTGCTGGAAGGGCTTCAGGAAGCCGTGGGTATTGTAGCTCAAGTAGTCGTTGTTGATGGCGATGCGGCCCTGCGGCAGCAGCTTGATGATGTCCTTGAAGGCTTCGCGATAGGTCGGCCCGCCACAGGCGGCGAGCGCCATCACGGTGCCTTCCTCGAAGACCTTGAAGCCGATGTGCTCTGTCACCATCGTGTAGAGCATGCCGATGCTGTCGAAGAACGGATCGGCCCACACCTGCTGAATCCTGTTGCCGCGGCCAGTCCAGGCCGAGGTGGCGCTTTCGTCTCCGTAGCCGTCCATGACGAGGATGGTCGCGTCCTCGAAGGGCGAGACGAAGAACGAGCTGGCATGGCTCTCGTGGTGGCCGACCTGCGTGATCTTCGGCAGGCCGGCAAAGCCATACTTGGAGCCGAGGCCGAGCCAGAGGCGCATGGGCAGGTTGACGATGGCGTTGGAGTGCGTCTTGTGCGCGGTGGGGCGCAGCAGGTTGAGGCTGTCGGGCATCTGGGCGAAGACGTTGCCGAGCAGCGTGCGGCGCAGGCGACCCATGTGCCAGGGCAGCGTGATGACGTCGACGTCCTTGAAGGACACACCGAAGGAACCGTCGAACCCCGCCTCCAGCGCCTGGAACGGGAAGTCCATCGTATGCTTCTCGCGGTTGAAGCGTTCTTCCTCCATGACAAAATGGGGAACGCCGTCCTGCAGCAGGGCAATGCCGCTGTCGTGCACCTTGGTCACGATGCCGAGAATATTCAAAGCGCTGGTCCTTTTGGGAAATCGGCGCGAACTGCGCGGGCTGGACAGTTGATTTGCCACGTCTCATGCCAAATTCGCGCGGGGCATGTCTAGCTAGGGTAAAGACGGCCGCAAGGCTCAGGCGAATGGCCGCAGGCCGGAAATTCGCTGCGTTGCATCAACTTTACGCACGCGGGCTATAGCCAAACCCCTTCCCCTCCAATAGAAGACGCGCTTGCCATGCCAAAGCGGACAGACATCTCCTCCATCCTCATCATCGGGGCTGGGCCGATCGTGATCGGCCAGGCCTGCGAATTCGATTATTCCGGCACGCAAGCGTGCAAGGCGCTGAAGGAGGAGGGGTACCGGATCATTCTGGTGAACTCCAATCCGGCCACGATCATGACCGATCCGGAACTGGCTGATGCAACTTACGTCGAGCCGATTACGCCGGAAATTGTCGCCAAGATCATCGAGGCAGAACGGCCCGATGCACTGCTGCCAACGATGGGTGGGCAGACGGCGCTGAACACGGCGCTGGCGCTGGAGAAGCGCGGTATCCTGAAGAAGTTCGGGGTCGAACTGATCGGCGCCAACGGCGATGCCATCGACAAGGCGGAGGACCGCAAGCGGTTCCGCCAGGCGATGGACAAGATCGGATTGGAAAGTCCCCGCTCGACGATCGTTTCGTCGCCCCCGGTGCATGACGCCGAGGGCAACATCGTCAGCTACAACACGGCTGCCGGAGTCGCGGAGGCGATGGGTGCACTGGAGACGGTCGGCCTGCCGGCCATCATCCGCCCTGCATTCACGCTCGGCGGCACGGGTGGTGGCGTTGCCTACAACCGCGAAGAGTTCGAGGTGATCGCGCGCTCGGGCATCGACGCCTCGCCGGTTGGGCAGATCCTGATCGACGAGAGCCTGCTCGGCTGGAAAGAGTACGAGATGGAAGTGGTTCGCGATCGCGCGGACAACTGCATCATCATCTGCTCGATCGAAAACGTCGATCCAATGGGCGTGCATACCGGGGACTCGATCACGGTGGCGCCGGCGCTGACGCTGACGGACAAAGAATTCCAGATCATGCGCGACGCCTCGATTGCGGTTCTGCGCGAGATCGGCGTGGAGACCGGCGGGTCGAACGTGCAGTTCGCGGTGAACCCCGACGACGGCCGCCTCGTCGTCATCGAAATGAACCCGCGCGTGTCGCGGTCGTCGGCGCTGGCGTCGAAGGCCACCGGCTTCCCGATCGCCAAGGTCGCGGCGAAACTGGCAGTCGGCTATACGCTTGACGAGTTGGACAATGACATCACGGGCGGTGCGACGCCGGCGTCGTTCGAGCCGACGATCGACTACGTCGTCACCAAGATCCCGCGCTTTGCCTTCGAGAAGTTTCCCGGTGCCGATCCGACACTGACGACGGCCATGAAGTCGGTCGGCGAGGTGATGGCGATCGGGCGCACGTTCAACGAGAGCCTGCAGAAGGCACTGCGTTCGATGGAAACCGGGCTGACCGGCCTCGACGATATCGCACTGGAAGGTCTTGGCAGCGGCGACGACAAGAACGTCATTCGCGCCGCGCTGAGCCAACCGACGCCGGACAGGCTGCTGAAGGTGGCGCAGGCGCTGCGGCTCGGCGTCGACCACGAGACGGTACACGCGTTCTGCAAGATCGATCCCTGGTTCATCGCGCGGCTGCAGGAGATCATCGACCTGGAAGCGCGGGTTAAGGCGCATGGCCTGCCGACGTCGGCACAGCACCTGCGCAACCTCAAGGCCAACGGTTTCTCCGACGCGCGACTGGCGACACTTGCCGGACTCAGCGAGGCGGACGTGCGCGCGGCACGCTCAGCCGCCAAGGTCGAGGCCATCTACAAGCGGATCGACACGTGCGCGGCGGAGTTCGCGTCGCCGACGGCCTACATGTATTCAACGTACGAGACGGGGCTCAGCGGCGAGCCGATGTCGGAGGCGCTGCCGACCGACCGGGAAAAGATCGTCATTCTCGGCGGCGGGCCGAACCGCATCGGCCAGGGCATCGAGTTCGACTACTGCTGCTGCCACGCCTGCTTCTCGCTGACCAAGGCCGGGTTCGAGACCATCATGGTCAACTGCAACCCGGAAACGGTCTCGACCGATTACGACACGTCGGACCGGCTCTATTTTGAGCCGCTGACGGCGGAGGACGTGCTGGCGATCATTCGCACCGAGCAGTCGAACGGCACCGTGAAGGGCGTCATCGTGCAGTTCGGCGGGCAGACGCCGCTGAAGCTTGCTGCCGCTCTCGAAGAGGCCGGCGTGCCGATCCTGGGCACGAGCCCCGACGCGATCGACCTCGCGGAGGATCGCGATCGCTTCAAGGCGCTGATCACCAAGCTCAAGCTGACGCAACCGGAAAGCGGCATCGCGGGAAATCCGGGTGAGGCGCGCGCCATCGCCGACGGCATCGGGTATCCGGTTGTGATCCGGCCGAGCTACGTACTGGGCGGCCGCGGCATGGAGATCGTGTACGACGGTCCGGAGATCGACCGCTACATCGCTCGACTGTCGGCAACATTGGATCGGCCGTCGGAATTGATCGTCTCGCCCAAACGGCCGCTGCTAATCGACCGCTATCTGACCGACGCCGTCGAAGTCGACGTCGACTGCCTGTCCGACGGGACGGATACATTCGTCGCCGGTATCATGGAGCACATCGAGGAGGCCGGCATTCATTCGGGCGACAGTGCCTGTTCGCTGCCGCCGCATTCGCTGAGCGACGCGGTTATTGCCGAACTGGAACGTCAGACGCGGGAACTTGCGCTCGCGCTCGGCGTTGTCGGGCTCATGAATGTGCAGTTCGCAATCAAGGACGATCAGATCTACATCCTGGAGGTGAACCCGCGGGCTTCGCGCACCGTGCCGTTCGTCGCCAAGGTGATCGGCGAGCCGATCGCGGCCATCGCCGCCCGGATCATGGCCGGCACGCCGCTCAAGTCGTTCGGACTGAAGCGGGCCGCGTTGAATCACATCGCCGTCAAGGAAGCTGTGTTCCCATTTGCGCGGTTCCCGGGCGTCGATCCCATTCTCGGGCCGGAGATGCGCTCGACCGGCGAGGTCATGGGGATCGATACGGATTTTGCGCTGGCCTTCTACAAGAGCCAGCTTGGCGCGGGCTTGACGCTGCCGCTGCAGGGCACGGTGTTCGCATCGGTGAAGGCCACAGACAAGGACCGCATCGTGGCGCCGCTGCGTGATCTTCAGTCGATGGGATTCAAGATCATTGCCACGCGGGGCACCAAACGCCATCTGGAGGCGAACGGCGTTCAGTGCGAGGCGGTCAACAAGGTTCTGGAGGGGCGGCCGCACATCGTGGACGCCATCAAGAATGGCGGCGTGCATCTGGTATTCAATACAACTGAAGGTGCAAAAGCACTGTCGGACAGCAAGGACATCCGCCGCACGGCCTTGCTTCACCATATCCCGTACTATACTACTTTATCGGGTGCGATCGCGGTAACGCGGGCCATTAAAGCCCTCAAGTCTGGCGCCCTGAACGTGGCTCCGTTGCAGACTTACGTTCGCCGCGCGTCCTAATTCAGATGGCCAGCCGGGGGTCTCACCGGGCTTGGCCAGATCCCTCACGCGTTCAAAAGAGACCTATGCGTTGCAGGCGCTGGCAAGGGTGGCCAGGCCTTCTGGGAGACGTTAGCGATGTCGATGGAACGAGTTCCGGTCACGATCGAGGGCTACAAGAGGCTCGAAGAGGAACTGCATCGTCTGAAGGCCGAAGAGCGCCCGCGGATCATCCTGGCGATCTCGGAAGCGCGCGCGCACGGCGACCTCTCGGAGAATGCGGAGTATCACGCCGCCAAGGAAGCCCAGGGCATGAACGAAGCCCGGGTGGCCGAACTCGAGGACAAGATCTCGCGTGCCGACATCATCGACACGACGAAGCTTTCCGGGACGACCGTGAAGTTCGGCGCGACGGTGACGCTCGTCGACGAGGACACCGAGGAGAAGGTGAAATACAAGATCGTCGGCGACACGGAAGCTTCCGTGAAGGACGGCAAGATCTCGATCTCCTCGCCGATCGCACGTGCCCTCATCGGCAAGTCGAAGGGTGACAGCGCCGAGGTCGTGACGCCGAAGGGCGCGCGCTCGTACGAGGTGCTCAAGGTCGAGTGGAAGTAGGCCGCCGCGAAGGGCCAGCTCAGTACCACAGGCCGGGCCAGCGATAACGCGGGCGCATTTCGATCGGCCCGAGGCCGACCAGCGATACCATCGGCTGCTCAATGATGACGATCGGCTCGTGACGAGGCTCGCCGTGCAGCGACATCAGGCGGGTGATGCGATCGTCGTTGGTCGGATGCGATCGCAGGAGCGAGGGCTGCGGCACGCGGCGGCCGGGAACGGGAAACATCAGGTCTTCCCAGAAATGTCCGGTGTTGGTTTCGAGCTGGCGCAGCGCGGATGCCAGGCCCATGGCGTCGCCCGTGAGTGCTACCGCCTCGCGGTCGGCATCAAATTCGCGGGCGCGGGACAGGCCGAGCTGCAGCAGCGATGAGATGGCCGGCGCCGTATAGAGCAGCAGGATGGTCCACCAGGATACCACCTGCTCGCCGCTCAACATGGCGAAGAGATTGAGGGCTGCGAGCACCAGCGCGAGATACGACAGCAGCTGGAGGAAGCGCGTCATCACGTCGGCGAGGTTCATCACTTCGAGGTCGTTGTTGCGGATGTGGCTGATCTCGTGGGCGAGGACGCCGGAGATTTCGCGCAACGTCAGCCGGCGCAGCAGACCCTCGGTGACGGCGATGGCGGAATGCGACGGCGAACCGGTGGCGAAGGCGTTGAGCGTCATGCTGGGAATGACGTAGAGGCTCGGCCGGCTCGCCAGCCCGGCGCGATGAGCCAGTACGTCGACCAGGCTGGACAGCTGATCCACGCCGCCGGCGGGTACGTGTGTCGCCCGGTAGAGGCGCATGACCGCCTCGGGCGGCAGGCGCGGGGCGAGAACATAAAGACCCGCCAGAACGCTGGCCGTCACTACAGCTCCACCAGGGCCCCAGACGATGGCGGTTGCGACCACCAGCAGCACGCCGATGCCAACGAGCAGCACGACGGACTGCAGGACGTTGTGGCGCTGATGGTTCCGTTGCGGTTCAGACTGGGGCGCGGCCGTCACGATTGGATCTCCGCAGGCTTTCAACTGCAGACTTTCTGCGAGATTGCGGAACAATCAAGACCCAAAATGACAGTGTTCACTGCGAAGCGCGGTGTTTAACGACTAACGAGACGCGTGACGTGGCCGAACAGTTGGGTCATGTGCGGGTAGGCCGACATGATGTTCGACAGGTCAAGCGCCAGTTCGCGCACGCGGATCTGCTGCGGCGCCGACGGGGTCCCGGAGCGCATCAGCAGTTCCATTTCCGACAGGCGTTCGCGGATATGTGTGGCCTGGGGGTGACGCTCGTAGAAGCGGTGCAAGTCAGTCACCTGTGCGAGCACGCTCGAATAGTCGACGCCGCCGGAGTGGTCGCGCGGTGGTGGCGCGGGGTCGGGCGTGGGAATGAGAGTGATCGGCTGGTCAAGCTGATGGGGCGCGTCGGGTGCGACGTTGGCCGAGACGGCCACCGCGGTGGCATCGGCGCGCTCGGAGATGGCGCGCAGCGCTTCGTTGACGCCCAGGGCGGCGTTCGGGCCTTCGCCGTTAAGGTGGAAGACGCGGCAGGCGCGGCAGTCCTGGCGGTTTATCTTTTCGGTGAGGAAGGTGCGGATGTCGTTCAACTCTGCCTGGTTGGTGGAGGAGACGCTGCAGCGGCTGCCGTCGTTGGCGGTGAAGGCCAGAACGAAGTTGCTGCGGGTGCGGACGCTGAGCAGGGCGAAGATTGCGGTCAATGCCAGGGCAGCGACCAGGATGGGCAGGGCCGGCGTCACGAGGGCGACGACGTAGTTGGCGAGACCGCCGAGGGCGGCGATGCCCGCGGCCGTCAGCAGCGCCCCGCGATAGATCGAGCGGTGCTCGGCGCTGACGGAGACCGTGGCGATGGCCGGGATGGAGATGGTCCAGTCGCCGGTCTCGACGACCCGTTCGCGAATGGTCAGCTTGTCGGACGGTGCTATCTCGCGCGACGTCGCAGCCTCGCTCGTGAAGTGGGCAGTAGAACGCATCAACATCGCAACTTCCCCCAGTACGCGTGACAACAGCAGGCGGTCGCCGGAACGCGCCACACCGCGCGTCAGGCTTCATACTGCAACCCAAGTTGACGTTTGCGTCTTCCCCCCGTTTTTGAGAAGTCGCGTGGTGAAAGTTTAGGCCACGGCCTGAGGCAAGATTGAGGCTGTGCTGCGTCTTTGTTGGGCGGGCAGGAGGGGCCCCAAGCGGTGTCGTCAGGCGGTGAGGCCAGCACCCACGGCAATTCTCTCATTCTCAACGGAACGACCGGGCATGGCGACAACGCAGGGCGGCAAATAATGTTCGACGGCGTCGTCAGCTCGAGGGCGTGTCGAGTTTGCGGGTGAGGTTCTCGAATTCCTTGCGCAGCTCTTCGTTCTTGAAGATCTGGTCGAAGGTCGGGGCTTCGAGCTTCTGGATGGCCTCGAAGGAGGTGTAGCTGTCGCGCATGAGGTTGCGCAATTGGAAGCTGGCTTCCACCGTCTCGTAAGTGTTGTCGGCGATGCGCAGGTCGTGGGTGGCACGCGAGCGGGCATTGGCGATCTGTTCGCGCTGCTGCTGCAGATAGCGGCGGTAGCCCTTGGCGGCTTCCTCGGCCAGCTTCTGGCTTTCGCGGTTGGCGTCGAGCGCGCTCTTCTGGTCGGGGCGGTTCTCCGCCTTCAGAAGGTCGTTGGTCTTGGCCTTGGCGGCCGTAATGTCCTTCAGGATGGCATCGAGCTTGGGCATGTAGCCCGTGTCGATCTTCTCGATAGACGCGTTCTGAGCGTGCACCAGCATGGCGAAGAGCGCGGCATGCATGGCGAAGTACTTGCGCGAGGCGTTCATGTTATCGCCGCTGGCTTGCATCAGCTTGGCGAGCTGGCCATCGATGAGCTTGGCGGCGTTGAAGGCGGCGACGAGGCGGATGAGATCGCCGGACAGGACGCTGTCGAGCAGCAGGTCGACCTGATCAGGCTCCAGTTCAACACCGGCTTTCTGGAGGGCGGCATGCACCTCGGCCTTGGTGGTGGCGATCTCTTCCTTGTTCTTGGCGATGCGGGCTTCGTGCTCGGCGATTTTGTCCTTGAGGCTGTCGACCGTGTCGTTCAGCACGCCGGGCAGCATGGCGTCCTTGGGGGCGACGAGCTGCTTCTCCTTGAGGCCGACGATCTGGTCTTCAAGCTCGCGGATGTTGCGGCGCAGGCCCTCGATCTTCTTCTGCAGCTCGACGACGGGCACGTCGGTGGCGATGCCGAGGGCGGCATCGAGCAGATTGTTGATCTTGCGCTCGCGGTCCTCGCGGGTCTCGGTCCAGATCGGCGTGAGGATGAATTCGTCCTTGCCGGGAAGCTTCTTGGATTCGGAACGCTGCTCGGCGGTGTCCTTGAGGATGGCATCGATGGCGGCCATCAATTGGCGCGCCTGCTCGTATGCGGCGTCGCCGGCGCGGGGATCGGCGGGTGCGGGGACAGGCTTGCCGTCGGCGCCGATTGCCGGCGGTGCGGCTTCTTCTATCGCGGGTTCACCGTTGCGCTTCAGGAGATCGGCGATGCCGTCGCGCTTGGCGGTTTGTGCCTGGGCGGGGTGGAGCGCCGACGCGGTGAGGCCGGCCAGCAGGACGCCGGCGAGCGCCAACCTGACAGTGGCCATCCGGACGATCATCACCATGCCATGTCCTCCAACGGCATGAACCAGAGCACCGGAATTCCGGCGAATCGATGGTCCGGCGTCGTGCCGTCAACAGCGGAGTGGGTAACTGATTCGTCTTAAGACGCGGTGGTTGCCGCCGTCTTAATGCGGGCCATCAGGGCAGTGTCCACCTGGCGGGCGTCGGTCAGGGAGACGCTGCCGGCTTGCGCGATGGAGAGCTTCAGTTCGCGGGCGCTGACGGCTAACGTGGCGAATTCCCGCGCCGTCGCCATGGCGATCTGCGCCCCGCGCACGGTGAACGTCGTAGAGGGCACGGTCTTGGCGATCTCGCGCAACAAAAAGTCGGCCAGGGGGCGATATGCCTTGGCCTTGGCCGTCAGGGTGGTGATCTCTGGCGTTAGAGGATCGGAAAAGCTCTGGGGCGCAACGTTGGAGGCCGTGGAGGCGTAGGCGTCCGCGGCAGGGCGTACGGTTTCCGGAGCGGCAGGCGGTGGCATGGCCGGCTTCGGCGGCGCGGGCGTCGGAAGCGGGTTGCTGCCGAGGACGCCGGGCGAGGCGGTACGAGCAGGGCCGGCGTGCCGCGGTTCGGCCGAGACGGGCCGCGGCGTGCGCCGGACAGCCGTGCGTTCGCCCGCGGGGCGATCGGCGTAGATGGGCTTGCCGCCGTTGTGGTGCACGCGCTCCAACCAGGAGGCACGGGAGAAGCGAAATCCCTGGCGACGCAGCCAGTCGATGATGTCGTTGCGCTCGGTCAGGCCCTCGGCGCGGATCGCATCCATCCATTGCGCCAGACTGCGGCCGGTGTCGGCTTCCAATGCATTGAGGAACTCGCGCTCCTTGTCGCCGTAACCGCTGGTCATGGACGGAGCGCGCATCTCAGATCCAGCGCCGGGACCGGGATTTATAATCGGTATAGGCTTCGCCGAAGCGGGCCTCCAGATGACGCTCCTCCGGGATGATGGCAAGGGCGGTGACGAGGCAAGCGTGGACGAAGGCGAGCAGGATGAACCAGGGGTTCTTGGTGTACTCGGCGAGCCAAAGCAGGATCATCACCTGTGCCAGATAGATGGGATTGCGGAAGCGGCGGAACGGACCCGTCGTCACGAGTGCGTCGGATCCCTTGTCGGGCAATACCGTCGTGCCGGCGGCGCGCAGGGTCAGCAGGGCCCATATGAAGAGGGCGACACCGCCGAGGCCGAGGCCCCAGCCGACAAGGCGCGCCGCCGTATCGTCGACGCCGGGCCATGCGAGCGGCCACAGGTGTTGGGCGAGCCACGCCAGGCCCATCGCGCTGAACCATAGAATCGGCGGCCAGGGGATCGTCGAGGGGCGTTCGCGGTAGGTGTCCATGGCTTCCGGTGTCATGGCCTGCGCTTGCTGACGCAAGAGCGTCGCGCGCGGAGGCGGGTTTGCGCGGGAAGCTGTCAGATTTGCGCGGGTCCCGCAACGCTCGACTGGCGGTTCAGCAGTGCTTCTGGAAGGCCATGGCGGCCTGTGGGGCGCGGATCTTGCCCTCGTGGATGAAGTACACGAAGACGTCACGAGGCGTGACGGGCGCCAGGTGCTCCGGGTCGACGAGCTTCAGGTCCTTCGGCGCAGTGCCGCTGCCCCAGGCCTTGGCGCGATCGGACCATAGGGCCAGTTCCTTCGGCGGATAGGCGGTGGCGATCTCGTCCTTGCCCTGCTGCAGCCGGGCATAGACGAAGCCGGCGGTCACATCGGGAATGGCGGGATACTTGGCGTGATCGGCGAACACCACGGCGGCATCGTGCTTGCGGGCGAGCGCGATGAATTCCGGGTCGCAGAATGACACGTGCCGGACTTCCAGGGCGTGGCGCAACGGTACGCCGTCCTGCTTTGCTGGAAGCAGCTCCAGGAACGCGGCGAAGTCTGCGGCGTCGAATTTCTTGGTAGGGGCAAACTGCCAGAGCAGAGGGCCGAGACGGTCGCTCAGTTCGCTGATGCCGGACTTCAGGAAGCGCTCAACGGATTCGCCGGCCTCGCCCAGCACGCGGCGGTTGACGGCATAGCGCGGGCCCTTGAGCGAGAAGACGAAGCCTTCAGGCGTTTCGCTGCGCCATTTGGCGAAGGTCTTGGGGGATTGCGTTGAGTAGTAGGTGCCGTTGACCTCGATGGTCG
The DNA here is from genome assembly GCA_965279065.1 of Hyphomicrobiaceae bacterium. Taxonomy (GTDB): domain Bacteria; phylum Pseudomonadota; class Alphaproteobacteria; order Rhizobiales; family Hyphomicrobiaceae; genus JAKAXS01. The sequence continues at coordinate 1,832,241 of OZ257134.1, read as the reverse complement.
TCAGTTGCTGGGCGGCGTACGTGAGTTCCTTCGCCTGCGACAGCTTCTCGGGATAGAACGTGCCGCGCCACGGCTCGAAGGTCCAGCCGCCGATGCCGGCGCGGACAGTGCCCGCTTTGGATAATGGCTTGGCCGGCGAGGAGGATGCTGCTGTTTTGCTCTTGGCCAAATGCGCTCTCCGGGTGGCGGTTTGCGCGAGATTGGCGGACGCCGCTGCTGGCGTCAACGGACGAGGGTCTTTCGCGCGGCCCAGGCCAACAAGGCTGAATTGAGCCGCGCGCGAAGGCGTCAGTCGAACCAGAACGGCTGCGGCTGCGGCCGGTAACGGCCGTTGGTCGGGATTGGATAGCCCCATTCATCGAAGCGCGGAGCGGGTGGGCGCTTGACGACGACGATCTTCTTCAGCCGCTCGTTTTCGCGTTTCAGGGCCAAAGCCGGGTCGGCTGCCGCGATCTGCTGCAATGACTTGCCATTGAGCGCGTCGGTGACGCGGCGGTCGTGGCCGTAGACGTCTTTCATCTGCGTGACGGTGCCGTCGGCGCTGGCTACCAGTGTGAAGTAGGTGTTGTGGACGGGGATCGGGGTGATCAGATCGACCTTGCGCGTATCCTTGATCGTGAGCTGGCGCTTCACGTCTTCCGGCGTCCAGCCGTCAACCTGGCCGAGAACGACCTCGGCAAAGCGCTGTGGGTTGCGCACGCGGATGCAGCCGTGGCTGAAGGTGCGTTCCTTTTCAGCGAACAGGCCTTTCGACGGCGTGTCGTGCATGTAGACGTCGTGAGCGTTGGGGAAGATGAACTTCAGCTGACCCAGCGGATTGGAGGGGCCGGATCGCTGTACGATCGGCACATTGCGCGGATCGACCTTGTTCCAGTTGAAGCGCGACGGGCTGATTTCCTTGCCGTCGGCGTAAATGCGCATGTTGCGGCGCGTGAGGACGGAGGTGTCGCCGCCGCGCAGGCGCGGCAGCAGATCGCGGATCTTGATGGACTCCGGTACGCCCCACTCCGGCTGGAAGATCACGTGGCTCATCTGATCGGAGAAGACGGGTGTCTGCGTCGAGGGCGTGCCGATGACGATGCGTTCCTGGTGGATCACCTCGCCGTCCTTGACGACGCGGGTCTCGAACTCGGGCAGGTTATTCCAGATGTGCAGCTGACCGAAGTTGGCCGGGGCCCAACGCCAGCGTTCCATGTTGGCGACGTATTTTTCCAGCAACGCTTTCTTCTTGGCGCCACCCGTTGCTACCGGCTTTGACAGCGCGGAGCGTACTTCGTCGTCGATCACGCGCTTGCGGCCGTAGCCCTGCTCGGACATGAAGGCGCGGACGGCCTTCAGGAGCGGACGGTCTACGAGCGTTTCGTCGCCGCTGCCGGAGGTAACGTCCAGGCGCTTGCGAATGAGCGGTACGTCGGCGCCGCGATCACCGCGCGAGAGCACGGGGCCCGATGGGATGACGGCCATCGGGGCGGCAGCGCCACCGCGCTCGGCGAGGTAGGCGCGGCGCAGCAGTTCGAACTGCGGGTTCTGCGGGTGGAAGGAGCGGAGCGCGGCGGTAACGTTGCCGCTATCGGCGATGCGCCGCATGACGTCCGATGCGTAAATTTCGGTCGCCTTCTTCTGATCGAGCCAGAGGCTGAGTTTCGTCGGGTCGATGCGGCCGCCGCCGGCGTAGAAGGCGTAGCGGGTCACGGCGAGTGAGACCTGCACTTCGGCGGCAACGACTTCGGCCTGCGAGGGCTGATTGGTCAGGATTTCAGGAACGGGGAAGTCCGCGGCGTCGAGGCCAAAGTCGCCAGCATTGTGCATGGCCGTGACGGCTTCCCAACCGCGCGGGAGATAGCCGCCGTCGTAGACCCAAAGAGGCGTGGCACCGTCCGAGCCATAGTAGCCGGCAAGTTCGGACAGCCAGCTCTTGGCGGCGGCGTCGGACGGCGTGAGGCTGCGCTTTTCGATCTCGGCCAGGATCGGCGCGATCAGCGCGTGGCGTGTACTTTGCACCTGCTCGACGGGCTGGGGTGCTGTCTGGGAATTCTGCTGAGCTTCGATGGCTGCGTTGGCGTTAGCCTGCCGCACCTCCGCTACTACCATTTTCGACTGCGCGATTGCCGCTGTGGCGGTCAGCGCCGCCAAGAGAACGGCATAGGCGCTCGATTGCCAGATGTTCACGACCTAGATCTCCTCACGCTGCGACGGCCTATGAAGGCAATGAGCCAACCCATGCCACAATCGACAAATTTTTTATAGAATTGGTTGACGGCATCCTTATGGACGCCGGATCTAAAGATCCTATGAAATTACAGTCGCGCCATCAGCCCATCATGACAAGAAAACACTTGTTCACTGAGAGGGCCGCTGGGTTGCGGAGGCGGCATGGGTTTGAGACCTGATCGCGGCGCTGACGGGTCAGTGTCAACGGCGGATGGGGTGGGTTCGTTCCATTAACCGGTCGTCTGCAGTCAGGCGTGGACGTCTTCGCGTGGTACGGCGACTTCCAGCAGTGTCTGGCCGACACGGGAGCGTCCGTATTCATCTATCAGCATAACCGATAGGCGGTAGGCGCCGGGTGCAAGATTTTCGGGCAGGGGCGCTGTCCAGATGTGGGACGATGCAACCGGCGTGACCCAGGACTTGAAGCTGGCGCCCGGGCGAGCCTGCAGGGCGACGAAGGACGGATCGTACATGGCTTCGCGCTGCATCGGCCGCGGCCCACCCGAGACGCGAGCGATCTCGTAGCTGAGGCTTGTCTTGGGGCCGCCGTCGAAGACGTTGGCGACAAGCCTGCAGGTACCGAGACGGCGCTGCGGAACCGGGTCGCCTGGCGCCAGGTCCGGTCCGATGATGGAGATGCGCATCGGTGCGGTATCGGCCGGGCGGGAGGCCGCAACGAAGCGGGTAGTGTAGCGATTGCCCTCGACCTCGAGCACGTGGTGGCCGCGCGGGCTGCCGTCCTGGCAGTCGGCAATTGGCACATCGCGGTGATCGAGCGGACCGCCCCACCAGCTGCCCGATGCCGTGGCCAGCACGTTGTGATGATGCGGAGCGGCCGACAGGAAGCCCTGATCTGCGCCGAGATAGTGGTGCTCGGCGGTATGCGTGTGACCCGAGAAGCTGACGGTGTGGGGGTAGGACGACAGCAACCGCATCAGCGTCTCGGTGCCGGTGACGTGCGGAACAGGATCGGCGACATCGGGCCGGCTCATCAGCGGGATATGCATCGACAGCACGATCAGCTGGTCGCGCGGCACATGTGCCAGCACGTTGCGGACGAATGCAAGCTGGTCGGGCGAGATCTCCGCGCCGTAATTGCGCTCGCCGCCGGTCACGCGCGAGACGTTGTTCAAGATGATGAAGGTCGCCTGCGCGTGCTGGAAGGCGTAGTGGCAAGGTCCAAACGTGCGCTTCCACGTCTCGAAGGCGAAGCGGCTGTCGGTCGCTTCAGCATTCATGTCATGGTTGCCGGGGCAGTGATGCCACGTGAGACCGGTGCTGCCGATGATGTCGAGATAGCGCGGGTACAGCGTCAGGTCGTCGAAGGCGATGTCGCCGTGGACGATGGCGAAGGCGGCGTTGGACTTCATCGCCGTGGCCGCAAGGTCCGCGCTGAGATAGCTCAACTCGCGGCCGGTCTGCGGCTGCGGGTCGGCCATCATCAAGGCTTCGAACGTGTTGCTTTCGGCGGCTGGGCGCAGCGGGAAATCGATGCCGCGAGGCACCGCGCCGGTGGGCGCGACGCCGGGATACTGCAGGTTGAGCTCGAGTGGACTGCCGGTCGGCTGATGCAAGTAGGAGAAGGTCGGCACGCCGCTTGGGCCGAGCGGCGTCGACCAACCCGACGGCTTGATGACGAACACGCTGTCGCCGTCGCGCAGGGCCAATTGCCAGCGTCCATCCTCGTCGGTGCGCACGACGTCGCGACCGTTGGAGACAAGCACGCCGGCGATGCCGGGATCGCTGAAGCGGCGCTGGCCGCTGCCGCTGCGATCATGAAAGACGTATCCAGACGCTAGCTCTGGGGCGCGCGACCATGCCGGCAGCAACCCGAAGGCCGCGGCGGCGCCGCCCGCGCCGAACATCATCTGGCGCCGGGACAGACCCATTTTGTGCGACGGTTCCAGGCTCCCCGTTGAGGCGGGGGTTGTGGCTGCGCTGGTCTGGCGGCCATCTTCGCCGCTTACGGTGGCGGTATCCAGAACCGTCATCGCCGCTCCAGGTTCGCTGCGCTCCGCTCATGCGGATCGCGCTAGAAACTGAAGCGGGAGATACGCGCGATTCATGACAGCCGGGTATCGGCTGCATGACTGCTCGATGACAGAAAGCCTTATGGTTAGCGGCTTTCTCGGCTAGCAGCACAAAAGCTACTGGCGCACCATCACCAGGGGTGGCTTGGCATCGTCTGCGACGAAAGTGCCCTTACCACCGGGCTGGAAGGCAAAGCTCTCGCCGTCGCTGCCGTAGAGCATGAGGTTCAAACCCTCGATGCGCCAGGAGGCGAGCTTGAGATTCGTCAGCTTGTCATCGCACGCGTCGTCGAGCTTGAGGGCGTAACTTTCCTCTCCTCCATCCGGCGCGTGATCGGTGAAGGTGATGCGGCAGATCACGGCCTTGCCGCCGCTCAATACGGACCAGGTGCCGAAGATCGATTTGGCGTTGGGGACGGCTGTGATGCTCGGCGGCGCCTTGACGAGCAGGAGCACGTCGCCGGGCTCGCCGGGACTGGCGTAGGTGCCGTCCTCCTTTTCGGTGAAACTGAGGATCGTCTCGCGCTCGGGGCCTGAGAAGGCGATGCCGCCGCTGGCCTGGTCGAAGCGCCAGGCCAGCGCCGTCACCATCATGGTGCGTACTCCCATGCAGTTGGGGGCGGGGCGCAGCTCGTAGCCGCCGATCACTTCGTTCGTGCGCAGCTGCAGTCGGCAGCCGGGCCGGCCATCTTCGGGCGCGAGCAGCCAGTCGCCGGCGGTGGTTTCGACGATCTCGCGGGAGACTTGAGCCGATGCCGGAATCGGAATCTGGACGGCAATGGCCACGGCGAGCGCCGCCACCCGCGCCACTGTCGAGGCGGCAGAAAGATGGAGGATCGCCTTCATCGGCTACTACCTGCCGCAGCTGTCGAGAGCCTGCTTGCGGCGCTGAAGTGCGGCCTGCCACTGCTGCGGCGAAGCGGTCGTGCACCACGCCATGTGACGCTGCAGATCGGAATTCCAGTCCGGCCCCTGCAGCTTGCAGGACGCATCGTTCTGGCGCTGCTGCTGGATGGCGAGCTTGGCGTACATCTCGCAGTTGGCCTGCGCCAACGCCGACGGAGCCGACGCGAGCATGAACAGGGCGGCAGCCGATCCTGCTTTGGCCCAACTCATCGTCTTCAACATCATCGTCTCCACTTCAATCCCGCCCTCGAACGGCGCGGATTATGCGATCAGACGCTACCTGTGTACATATGAACCCGCACTGAATGTGGCGGCGACCTGCCGTTCACCCGATAGCCACGACACGGACCCTGCCTTGCTGGAAACCTCCCTTGCCGAAGCCCATCGGCTCCTCGAAAGCCTGTTTGGATACAAGAGCTTCCGCTCACATCAGGAAGGCATCATCGCCGCTCTGCTGGCGGGGCGTGACGCGCTCGTGCTGATGCCGACAGGGGGCGGGAAATCGCTGTGCTACCAGATTCCATCGCTGGTCCGGCCGGGGACCGGCATCGTGGTGTCGCCCCTGATCGCCTTGATGCACGACCAGGTGGAGGCGTTGCGCGAGGTCGGCGTCAGGGCCGCCTACCTCAATTCGACCATCGACCGGCGCGAGCAGGAGAGCGTCGAGAACGACCTGCGGACGGGCGATCTGGACCTGCTGTACGTCGCACCGGAGCGCTTGCTGCAGGAGCGCACCCTGGGATTGATCGGCCGGTCGAAAGTGTCGCTGTTCGCCATCGACGAAGCGCATTGCGTCTCGCAGTGGGGGCATGACTTCCGGCCTGAGTATCGGCAGCTGAAGGTGCTGGCGGAGCGGTTTCCCGGCATTCCGCGCATCGCGCTGACGGCCACGGCGGATGAACGCACGCGCGAGGAGATCATCGCCGAACTCAGCCTGGGTAACGCGGAACGCTTCGTCGCCAGTTTCGACCGGCCGAACATCCGCTACACCATCGCCGAGATGGGTTCGATGAGCGCCAAGGAGCGGCTGTGGCAGTTCATCGAGCAGGAGCATCCGGCGGACGCCGGCATCGTCTACTGCTTGTCGCGGCGGTCCGTCGATGAGACGGCGGCGTGGCTCAATGCCAAGGGGCGCAAGGCGCTGGCCTATCACGCGGGGCTCGACGCGAAGATCCGGCGCGGGGCGCAGGACAAGTTTCTCAGCGACGACGGCGTCATCGTGGTGGCCACGATCGCCTTCGGCATGGGGATCGACAAGCCGGACGTGCGGTTCGTGGCGCATCTCAATCTGCCGAAGTCGATCGAGGCCTATTATCAGGAGACGGGGCGCGCTGGGCGTGACGGGGAGCCGGCGAACGCGTGGATGGCGTACGGCCTGCAGGATGTCATCCAGTTGCGCCAATGGATCGCGCAGTCCGAGGGAAGCGAAACCTACAAGAAAGTGCAGCGGGGCAAGCTCGACGCGCTGATCGGGCTGTCTGAGATGACTGGCTGCCGGCGCCAGGCGTTGCTGGCGTATTTCGGGCAGCATCTCGGTGAGCCGTGCGGGAACTGTGACAACTGCCAGGCGCCGCCGGATACCACCGACGGCACGGTACTGGCACAGAAGGCGCTTTCTGCCGTGTATCGCACGGGGCAGGGCTTCGGGGTCACGTATGTGCTGGATGTGCTGGCCGGCAAGGCCGACGATCGCATCGGCCGCAACGGACACGACAAGCTGTCGGTGTTCGGCATCGGCCAGGAAACCGATGTGGCGACGTGGCGGGCGATCTTCCGCCAGCTGGTTGCTGCGGGCTTTCTGACATCGGACGACGAGGGGCACGGCACGCTGGCGCTGACGGACAAGGCGCGGCCGCTGCTGCGGGGCGAAACGCGGTTCCTGATGCGGGTGCCGCGCAAGATCGAGAAGCGCGGCAAGGCGAAGCGCGAGACGTCCGCGGCGGCAGCCAGCGTCGCGGCGGGTGATCAGACACTCTATGCGGCGCTGAAGGCCCTGCGGCTGCGGCTGGCTACAGAGGCCAAGCTGCCGCCGTACGTCATCTGCCACGACAAGACGCTGGCGGAACTGGCGTCGAAACGGCCGGTGCGCGAAGACGACCTGCACGGCATCCTCGGGTTGGGTGACAGCAAGATCAAGCGCTACGGCGCGGCACTGCTGACCGTAATCGCCGATTTCAAGCCGCATCCACTGCTGTCCAACCGCCTGTCGGCGACGGTGAACCAGACGCTGGCGCTGCACCTGAGGGGGCTCGACGCGGAAAAGATCGCGGGCGAACGCCGGCTCGACATTGGGACCATTTGGGGTCACTTTGCCGAAGCGATCGAGGCTGGCCTCGTCGAGGCGCGCACTGTCTTGGCTCTCGATGAGGGCGACATCGATGAGATCCACGCGGCGTTCGAACGACTCGGCACGTTGGACAGCGGAAAGCTCGGGCCGGCGCATGCGGCACTGGAGGGGCGCTACGACTACGGCGTGCTGAAGTGCGTGCTGGCGGAGTTGGGCTAGGTTATTTTCCCGACCAGGTTGGCGGCCGCTTGTCGAGGAAGGCGCAGATGCCTTCGGAGGCGTCAGCGTGCAACATGTTCTCGACCATGACGGCGGCGGCGAAGTCGTAGGCCTCGGCGAGCGGCTGTTCGATCTGGGCGTAGAAGGCGCGCTTGCCAATGGCGACGGTGGCAGGCGATTTCGCTGCGATCTTGCGGGCCATGTCGAGGGCGTCGGGCAGCACGTCTTCACGCGGCACGGCGCGGTTGACGAGACCCCACGTGACTGCTTCGTCGGCAGGCAGCATTTCGCCGAGCAGCAACAGCTCCATGGCGCGCTTGCGCGAGACGTTGCGGGTGAGAGCCACCATCGGAGTCGAGCAGAACAGCCCAATGTTTACGCCGGGCGTGCAGAATGAGGCGGTGTCGGCGGCGATGGCGAGATCGCACGTGGCGACAAGCTGGCACCCGGCGGCCGTGGCGGTGGCCTGCACCGCGGCGATGACCGGCTTGGGGCAGTCGATGATGCCCTGCATGAGGTCGGCACAGGTTCGCATCGTGAGGGCATAGAACGCGCGGCCGCCATCTGAGTCGCCGCGGTGGGACGTTAGTTCCTTGAGGTCGTGACCGGCGCAGAAGGCTGGGCCTTGGGCCGACAGCACGATGACGGAGACGGCCGGATCATTGCGTAGGGTCAGCAACGCGGACTGCAAGGATTCTAGCATAGCCAGCGAAAGTGCGTTGCGCGCCCGAGGACGCGACAGGGTCAGGACGGCGACACCGGCTTCGGGCTTTTCGATCGTAATGAGACCGTCACCGACGGTTGTGTCAGGCACAATGGCGCTCGACGGCATGTTTCGCGCGCCGGTCATTCGCTGGATTTGCTGTCGGGCGTGGCGCCGCCGGGGGCTGCACCTTCGGTGGCTTCGTCCGTCTGCGCGGGCACCAGCTTGTCGATGGCTTCTCGGTGCTTCTTCACGACCTCGATATTCTCCTTAAACTGGAGCGGCTGGGCCGCGGCGATCTCCTGTTCGATGTCGTCAAGAGCCAGCTTCTTGTCGTTCTCCGGGATCGACGTGTCGGCTTTGATCTCGTCGCGTTCCTTTTTGATCTTCTCTACGGGATCGGCATAGGCGCCGGTCTTGGGATCGAGGCTGTCGAGCACCAGGGTCACGTTGGATCCCACGGCCTCGAATTCCGAAAAATCCTTGAAGCCGTGCTTCTTGGCGATCTCTTCCAGCTTACCGGCGAGGGACGGTTCGGGCTTTTCGCTGCCCTCGCGCAGCTTTTCGGTCAGCGGAGCAAAGTCGGCCTGAGCCGCGATGAAGCCTTCGACCAACTTGTCGGTCAGCTTGATCTGCTTGAGCTGCTGGGCACTTGCAGCGGATCCGAAAGCGGCAGAGCCGGCCAAGAACACCACAAGGGCAATCATGGAGAGCTTCGGAATAGATCGCATGGGATGATCCTCGGTTCAGTCCAATCTGCTGACGGTCGCCCTCGTACGCAAGACTTGAGACAGATGTAAGATGCTCGGGCTCGTGCCGGTACCGGAGATGATTTTATTGAGGTATTATGATACCACTATAGCGGTATTATAATACCGCTAATATCATGTTTGATTCTATTTGATTTTTCAGAGATTCGACGAATTTCGTTGACGGTGACTCGCAGCTACAGATATACGCGCGGCAGTTCTAATGAGAACGAGCCGGACGGCTGCCGTCCGGCCGCACAACGCGCAGGAAGCTGGCACATGAAAACGTTCGTCGCCAAGCCCGGCGAGGTGGAGAAGAAGTGGATCGTAATCGACGCCGACGGTCTTGTCGTCGGCCGGCTCGCCACTCTCATCGCCATGCGCCTCAAGGGTAAGCACAAAGCCATTTACACCCCGCATGTCGACTGCGGCGACAACATCATCGTCGTCAACGCCGACAAGGTGGTCTTCACCGGCAACAAGCGGGAAGACAAGGTCTACTACCGCCACACCGGTTATCCGGGCGGGATCAAGGAGCGTTCTCCGCGCCAGATCTTCGACGGCAAGTTCCCCGAGCGCGTCCTGGAGCTGGCTGTCCAGCGCATGCTGGCTCGCGGTCCGTTGCAGCGTCAGCTGATGCGCAACCTGAAAATCTACAAGGGCGCCGAGCATCCGCATACGGCGCAGAACCCGGCGAAGCTCGACGTCGCCGTATTGAACCGCAAGAACGTGAGGGTTTAGAGCGATGGTGCAAGAGAGCAAGACCCTCGGAGACCTGGGTGAATTGAAGGGCTCGGCCAAGGCCGCTGCGCCTGCCGAAGCGCCCGTGCACGTCCAGAAGTTGGACAAGCTCGGTCGCGCCTATGCCACGGGCAAGCGCAAGGACGCGGTCGCCCGCGTTTGGATCAAGCCGGGCAAGGGTTTGATCCAGGTCAACGCGAAGGACTACAAGGCCTACTTCGCACGCCCGGTTCTGCAAATGCTACTGCAGCAGCCGCTGAACGCGGCCAGCCGCGCGACGCAGTACGACATCAACGTGACCGTCATGGGTGGCGGGCTCTCGGGTCAGGCCGGCGCCGTGCGTCACGGCATCTCGAAGGCGCTCACCTATTTCGAGCCGGAGCTGCGTGGCGTGTTGAAGAAGGGCGGCTTCCTGACGCGCGACAGCCGTACGGTCGAGCGCAAGAAGTACGGCCGCATGAAGGCCCGCCGTTCGTTCCAGTTCTCAAAGCGCTAATCCAGCCCGCTTCAGGGTTACCTCAGAAAGCCCGCTTGCCATCGGTGAGCGGGCTTTTTCGTGTCCTCGCAGGGCGCCCGCGTCGCAGGGCGCTTGCGATAACGCTGGTCAGATGGCACATACCAGCCGGGAAACGTTGAGGATTGGCGGCCAATGGATTTGTTGCAAAGTGCCTGGGACTTGATCAGTTCGGTCGAAGGCGAGTTTGAGAACCTGTTCTCGCTCGACTGGTACAAGGCCAATTGGGTGCCGCTCATCAACATCATCATGATCGATGTGGTGCTGGCGGGAGACAATGCCATCGTCGTCGGCCTGGCAGCTTCGCGGGTCGATAAGTCCATTCGCAACCAGGTCATCTTCTGGGGCATCGCCGCTGCGGTGATCCTGCGCATCTTCTTTGCGGCAATCACCACTCACCTGCTGGCCATTGGCGGCATCATGATCCTGGGCGGCGGATTGCTACTGCTCTGGGTGTGCTGGAAAATGTACCGGCAGATCGTGTCGGGGGAGCACGAGGACTCGCAGGCCGTTGAGGCCTCAGGCAACTCACTCACGGGGCCGCAACTCGGGTTCTGGTCGGCGGTCTGGACGATCACGCTGGCCGACGTTTCCATGTCGCTCGACAACGTGCTGGCCGTCGCTGGCGCCGCCAAGGGCTCGACGCTGGTACTGGTCATCGGCCTGTTCATCGCCATCGTGCTGATGGCGCTGGCCTCGCGCATGATCGCCTCGCTGCTCGTCAAGTATCCCTGGATTACGTGGATCGGCCTGCTCATCATCGTCTACGTGGCGCTTGACATGGTCTACTCAGGCTCGACGCAGCTGGCGTGCTCGAACTACGACATGTGGTGCGATCTCGTGCGCCATCACGCGCCTGCTGCGGAAAGCTTGGCGGTACCGGCTCCAACGCCGGCCCCGCCACCTGCGCCATGACGACGGGTGCGGTGCAGGCGAAGGCCAGCAGCAAGGCCTCCGTCCGGACGGTGTTCATCGACGGTGAAGCCGGCACGACCGGGTTGGAGATCCGCGAACGGCTAGCGGCGTTGAGCGGTGTTGCCGTCAAGAGCATCGCAGCGGCGCAACGCAAGGATCCGGACGCCCGCAAGGCGTTAATGGCTGACGTCGATCTCATCGTTCTTTGCCTGCCGGACGAGGCCGCCCGCGAAGCGGTAGCGCTGGCCGACAGCCTGGGCCGCGACGCGCCGCGGATCGTCGATGCTTCGACGGCGCATCGGGTGGCGGAGGGTTGGGTCTATGGCTTTGCCGAACTTGATGCCAAGCAACCGGATGCGATCCGGGCAGCGCGCCATGTCGCCAACCCCGGCTGTTACCCGACCGGCGGGATCGCGCTCGTGCGGCCACTGGTCGATGCCGGCCTCCTGCCGCGTGACTTTCCGCTGACGGTCAACGCGGTCTCTGGATATTCGGGCGGCGGGCGGAGCATGATCGAGGCCTATGAGGCCGGTCGTGCGCCGGCATTCGAGCTTTATGGCCTTGGGCTGGAGCACAAGCACATCCCGGAGTTGACCAAGTTCGGCGGGTTGACGCGGCGGCCGATCTTCGTGCCTTCGGTTGGCAATTTCCGGCAGGGCATGCTGGTGTCGGTTCCGCTGCATCTCGACACGTTGCCGGGCAAGCCGAAGGCGGCAGATGTCGAGGTGGCGCTGGTGAAGCACTATGCCGGCGCCAAGCTCGTCTCGGTGCAGCAGGCGGCACAACACAAGGGGCGCCTCGACGCGCTCGCGCTCAACGGCACCGACAAGCTGGAACTGTTCGTTTTTGCAAACGAGGCGCATGGCCAAGCGGTGCTCGTTGCGCGGCTGGACAATCTCGGCAAGGGGGCTGCCGGCGCGGCAGTGCAGAACATTCAGTTGATGCTTGGGCTGGCTTAGGGACGCATCGCGCAGGCAAAGGAAAAGCCCGGCTCCGCGTGCGCGAAGCCGGGCTTTCGTTTGTCACGTCATCAGCGGCTGAAGACGCCGGCCGGGTCGATGCGGGTGACTTTGAAGATCGCCGAGATCGCCGCGATGATGCACATGCCGATGGTCAGGGCCAGCAGGCCCATGGCGAGGTTGGGTGTCATCACCACCGATAGCGTCGTCTTCTTAGTCGCCAGGATTGCCCCAAAGCTGAGCGTGATGCCCACCGCGTAGCCGATCAGCGCCGACAGGATGGCCTGGATCAGGATGACCGCGTGGATGTAGCTGGCGGAGGCACCGAGAGCACGCAGCGTGGCGAACTCGTTCAAGTGGTCCTTGGTCGAGGAGTAGAGCGTCTGGGCGACGATGACGACGCCGACGATGATGCCGAGTGCTGCACCTGCGATCAGCGCACCGCCGGCGCCGGTCTTGAACAGCCAGTACTTGAGGCTGCGATCGCGGAACTCGGCATGCTTCAGCACTTCGGTATCCGGCAGGCGTTCGGCCAGCGTTTTCTGGAGTGCGTCGATGTCGGTGCCGGGGGTCACCTTGATGAGTTCATACGATGCCTGCTCGGGCGCCGCGCCGACAAGCTGGCGCGCGCGGCCGATGGACGTGAAGATATACGGCAGCGTGGTGAACGAGCGGATGCCCTTGGTCACGGCCGTCACGGTGACCTTCTGATTGTTGATCTCGGCGCTCTGACCGTTCTCGGTGATGCCGAGGTCAGGGAAGTAGGACTTGTCGACGGCGACGGAGTTCGGCGTGTCGAGGTCGGCGAGGCTGCCTTCCTGGATGTTCCAGGGTGCCAGGCCGCCATTCTTCCAATCCGAGCCGACGAGAATGAAAGCCTTCTTGCCGCCTTCAGGCTTACGCCAGCCGGCAAAACCGATGACCAACTCCTCCACGCTTTGCACGCCCGGCGTGGACAGCACGGCATACTTCTCGCGACCGGTCAGCAGGGAAGCATCGTCGAAGCTCTTGGTGCCGATCGGCACGACCCACAGGTCGGCCTTGGCCTGGTCGATGACGGCGGCGATGGTGCGTTCCGAGCCGAGGTAGAGGCCGCACTGAATGGCAACCAGCAGGACTGAAAAGACGATGCCGATCAGCGTCACGAACAGGCTGAGGCGATCGTGAAAAAGATTCCGGTAGGCCAGCTTCGGGGCCATCTTGACCCGTTTAAAGGTCTCTCCGGCATTTCCGCCGGCCCCCGGAATCAGTGCTCCTTCGTTCGTCGACTGCATGGTGGTTCGTCCCATTTGCGGCACGTACGGCCGGTTGATAATAGTCGTTCAAAGCCGTTCCGTCGCGTGCCGCGCACGGGTTGCCTGCCGCGAGATGCGACAGGCGGGTGGTGATCGCGTCAGCAGCCGACCGAGATGGTCACGCCGACTGCCGGGATGAACTTCTTGCATTCCTGCTTGCCGGACGTCTTGGGCTCGTCGACGCTCTGGGGCTCGGACTGCGGGGTGTCGTTCGTGGTGGCCGTCGTGGCGACGGTGGTCGCCTCGGTGGTCGTCTTGACCTCTTCGGTTGCGGCCGGGGTCACGGCGGCGACGGTGTCCTTGGTGGCCTGCGGTGCGGGCGTGGGCTCGATGCTGGCCGTCTCCTGTGTGGAGGCTTCCTTGGCCTTGTTCAGCTTGGCGAGTTCGCGGCTGGCTTCTGCCTTGGCGGCGTCGGCGCGGGCTTCGGCGCGGGCCAACTGGGCGGCACGGACCTTTTCGGCGCGGCGGGCAGCGCGGACGCGGGCGCTTTCGGCAGCACGGGCTTCGCGCTCGGCACGGGCGGCTGAGTACGACTTGCTGCGGCGGCTGTAGCTGCGCTCGCGATAGCTGTCTTCGGCGTACGAACGGGCAACGAACGCGCCCAGCGGCACGCCGAAGCCAAGGCGGATACCACCGGCTTCAGCGGTGGTGGGGGCGAAGGAGGTTCCGGCGGCGACAACGGCAGTGGCGGCGGCCAGCGCGGTAAGGATCGACTTGTTCATGGCAGTCTCCATTGGGTTCGGTTTCGAAGGAGCAACCTCGGTGGACTTTTGTCGCCGCCGTTTGTCGCTGAGGGGATAGTGCGCCGAACCCGCGATTGCGGCTGTTCCGGCTGGAACAGCCCTGAATAAAGTTGTAAGTTGCTGATTCTGCTATGTTTAAAATTTGAGCGCCGGCTGCGTGAGTGCCGGCAATCCGGGGTGCGTCAGGCCAGAGCCGCCTGGCGGAAGCTTGCGGCCTTCGGCTGGGCTTCAGTGATGGCCTTCACCATGCGGTCGATGAAGCCCAGCGTGCGCTCTACAACGATGTGACGCTGACGGTCGATGGTGACGAGGTGATAGCTGTCGTCCAACACCACCAGGTCCACGACACCGCCCAGATTGCGCTGCAGATAGAAGGCGTTGCTCAGAGCTGCATAGTCGTCCTCGCGGGGGTGGAGGATGATGGTCGGCTGCGTCACCTTTTTCACCAGTCGCTGCACCGTTTTGGCCAAGCGCCAACGCTCGAGCGCTGCCCCACCCGGCGTGTAGACCGGTACCGAGGGCGCATTGCCCGTGCCTGCGGCCTTGCGGATGAACTCGCGGATGCGGTCATCCTTAATGCCGAAGCCGGCGGGCGTGGCGAAGCGGAACAGGTGAGCGAACTGTTTGAAGGTGACCAGGCGGAAAAAGCGCATGTACCAGGGGATCTGGAAGCCGTTGAGCCACAGGGTCGGGGTGAAGAGCGCCAGGCCCTGCACTTCCGCGGGGCGGTCAGCAGCGAGCTTCAGCGCCAGCAGGGCGCCGGTGGACAAGCCACCGACGATCACCGATGAGCAGGTCTTGCGGATCTCGGCGAGGGCTTCCTCGGCGCTGGCGAACCAGTCCTGCCAGGTGGAGGCCTTGAGTTCCTCTTCGCTGCCGCAGTGACCGGCGAGCTGGGGGCAGTACACGGTATGACCGGCGCGGGCCATGGCATTGGCCACGAAGCGCATTTCCGTCGGCGTGCCGCACAGACCGTGCAGCAGCAGCACTCCCGTGCTGCCCCCGGCGATGTAGTAACTCTGCGTCTTCGTCGTCATGGCCGAACTTCCCCTGAACGAATTCCTTATGCTCGGACCGTAGGGGGCCGTGGCCGATCGCGCTGTCCCGGCAGGAACAGGCGGGGAAGGCTCGATATTTCTGGTTTGGACTAGGCGGGGCCGTCCGGCTTCTGCATCCATTTGACGAGCCAGCCGGCGGGAACGACCCAGAGCAGGCCGGCGACGACGTAAAAGGCCAGTTCCGCCGCCTTCGAGCCGTTAACCTGAAGCACGACGGCTACCAGCATGGCCGCAAGCGAATAAACGGCCAGGAACAGAAGCAGCAGGATAGCGCCGACAAGCTTGCGGGTGCGGATCGACATTCGGGTCGTTCAACCTTTGCGTTTGTTGCTGCTCGGCCATCGGATCGGCCGGCCCGCGCCGGTTCGGCGCATTTGAGTCCGGCGGAGAACGTGCTTATCACACGCGCAAACGCCAACGCACAGGCCCCAACACCATGGCATCATTGACGCAGGATCGCGCCAGCAGCGCAACGGACCCGGATCTTGCGGTACGTGTCTGGCTGTGGTGCGTCGCAGCCTTGGTGTTCGCGATGATCGTGGTCGGCGGCGCCACGCGGCTGACCGACAGCGGCCTCTCCATCACCGAGTGGAAGCCCATCCTAGGTGCGATCCCACCCCTTTCGGATGCGGACTGGCATGAGGTCTTCGCCAAATACAAGGAGATCCCCGAGTATCACCTCGTGAACAAGGGGATGTCGCTCGACGCGTTCAAGGGCATCTTCTGGTGGGAGTGGAGCCATCGTTTTCTCGGTCGCTTCATCGGCGTGGCTTTCGCCGTGCCGTTCCTGTTCTTCTGGGCGACGGGACGGCTGCGCGAGGGTTTTGCGAGGAAGCTCGGCGTCGTGCTGGCGCTGGGCGCTCTACAGGGCGGCATCGGCTGGTACATGGTCAGCTCCGGGCTCGTCGACCGCGTCGACGTCAGTCAATACCGTCTGGCGCTGCATCTGAGCGTCGCGTTCCTGATTTTCGCAGCGCTGATCTGGCTCATCCTCAGCCTGTCGCCGACACCGCGGGCCCCGGCGACGAAGGGGCAGCGCGTCCTGGCCGGGCACCTTGCGGGATTTGTCTTCGTGCAAGTGGTGCTCGGCGCGTTCGTCGCCGGATTGAAGGCCGGCTTGGCGTACAACACCTGGCCTGACATGAACGGTGCGCTCATTCCACCGGGAATGTTCGCGCTGGAGCCGTGGTACAAGAATTTCTTCGAAGATATCACCACCGTGCAGTTCAATCACAGGATGGTGGCGTACGCCGTGCTGGCGTTCGCGGTTCTCAACCTCGCGCTGCTGGCGAAGGCGAAAGCTGACCGGCAGATCACGACCTCCGCTGCGATCGTGCTGGTTGCGATCGTGCTGCAGGCGGCGATCGGCATCGCGACGCTCATTCATGTGGTGCCGCTTGGTCTTGGTCTGGCGCACCAAGGTGGTGCGGCGATCGTCTTCGGACTGGCGGTCCGTCATTGGTGGTTGACGAGCAACGTGTCGGCTCGATGACGCTGCCCGCGTCTCGATGAGTGGCGCGCGCTGGGCACGGCAGATTGTGCGTGCGAGACTGCAGGCTCAACGGCGAGGGCGGTAATGAACCACGACAGCTACAGCGACGATTATATCAGGGACGTCCTGACGGACGCGCGGACGATCGCCTTGGTGGGTGCGTCGGCGAATGCGGCGCGAGCCAGTCACGGCGTGATGAATTTCCTGCTGGTGAAAGGTCATAAGGTCATTCCGGTGAACCCTGGGCTCGCGGGACAGGAGCTTCTCGGGCAGACCGTTTATGGGGCGCTCGCCGCCGTGCCAGCGCCTGTCGACATGGTCGATATCTTTCGCAATACGCGGGCGGCGATCGGCGTCACGCACGAGGCGATTGCCCAGGCGAAGCGCCTCGGGCTGAAGTCGGTATGGATGCAACTCGACATTCGCGACGATGGCGTCGCGGCCGAGGCCGAAGCGGCCGGGCTGAAGGTGGTGATGGATCGTTGCCCGGCGATCGAGTATCGGCGGCTCGGGCTCTGAGCCCTACGGGACTGGCGGAGTTTTCGGGAGCACCGAGGTCTCGCCGACAATGGCAAACGTCGCCATCAGATCGGCGTTCGCGCTCCCTCCGGCGAAGGCCTGGAAGGGACCCGGTTCGACGATGAGGTTGCCGTCGTCGTCATGATAGCCGAGGTCCGCCGCCTTGAGGATGAAGCGCACAGTCTTCGTCTGACGGGGTGCGATCGCCACCTTGCGAAAACCCCTCAATTGGCGGATGGGGCGGGAGCGGCTGGCGACCAGTTGGCGCGTGTAAAGTTGCACCACTTCGCGGCCTTCACGGTCGCCGATGTTGGTGACGGTAACATCGACGGTGAGCGTGCCGTCGCGCGGCAGTTCGGACGACGACACCTTGATGCTGTCGTAGGTGAATGACGTGTAGGTGAGCCCCCAGCCGAACGGGTAGAGCGGTTTGAAGTCCTCATCAATGTAGCCGGTCGTGTAGCGATCGCCGGTGTAGGGCCGGCTGGTCGGAAGGCCGTCGTAGGCGATGGGAATCTGCCCGACTGAGCGCGGGAACGTCATCGGCAGACGGCCTGAGGGCGCATGTTCTCCGAACAGGACCTCGGCCAGCGCGGTGCGGCCCTCAGTGCCGGGATGCCAGGCGATGAGGATCGTCTGGGCGTAGGCGTCGGCATAGGTCAGCGTCAGCGGGCGGCCGGTCTCGACGACGAGGACGATCGGCCTGCCGGTGGCGACGAGGGCTTCGAACATCTCCTGCTGGACGCCGGAGAGATCGAGCCTGGTGCGGGAGACGCCTTCGCCGACTTGCCGGCAGTCTTCCGACACGATGAAGACCACCAGATCTGCCTCGCCGGCGACGCGCACTGCCTCGTCCTTGTCGGCGAAATGTTGTCCGCAGGGATCGGCAAAGGCGGGCGCGAAGGTCAGCGTCCGGTCTTTGCCGACGCGTTCGCGGATGGCTGCGAGATAGCTCTGCGTCTTGGGCCTGGTGTAGCCGGCGGGGCCATACCAGGAGTGGTCGTGATCGGTGTACTCGGCGGCAGCTCCGATCAGCGCGATCCGCTTGGTGGATGGCGCAATCGGCAGATAGTGGCCGTGGTTCTTGAGCAGCACGAAGCCGTCGCGGGCCACTTCACGGGCAGCGCGGCGCGTCTCGGCGAGGTCGAGTTTCAGCGGCAGCTTGGCGTAGTCGCGCACGTCCTTGTCGAAGAGGCCCATGCGATACTTCACGCGCAACACGCGGCGCGCGGCGTCGTCGACGTAGTCGAGGGGCACGCGGCCGGCTTCCACTTCGGTCCTGAGAAAGCGGGTGTAGGCATTGCTTTCCATGTCGAGATCGATGCCGGCAAGCAGGGCCTGACGTGCTGCGACCTGCCGGTCCGGCGCAACGCCGTGATTGACGAGTTCGCCGATGGCGACGAAATCGGAGGTCACGATGCCGTCAAAGCCGATCTTTTTCTTCAGCAGGTCGCGGATCAGCGCCTGGTGCATCGTCACCGGCACGCCGTTGATGGTGTTGAACGAGGCCATCACCGTCTCGGTGCCGGCTTCGATCGCGGCGATGAAGGGCGGTAGATAGCGGTCGTGCAGCTCCGACATCGACAGCTGCGTGCCGTTGTAGTCGCGACCGCCCTCTGGTGCGCCGTAGCCGACGTAGTGTTTGACCGACGTCGCAAGGCCGCCGCGACGATAGCCGCGCACGCGGGCGGCGGAAAAGGCGGTGCCGAGATAGGGGTCTTCGCCGGCACCTTCGATGACTCGACCCCAGCGGGGATCGCGCGAGATGTCGACCATCGGGGCGAACGTCCAGTTGACGCCGACGGTCGTCGTATCCTTGGCGATCCAGTAGGCGGCGCGCTCAGCCTGTGCAGGATCCCAGGTCGCCGCCCAGGCAATGGGCGGAGGGAAGGTGATGCGGAAGGCATAGATGCTGTCGATGGCAAACAGCAGCGGGATCTTCAGGCGGCTTTCGGCCGCAGCTTCGGCGAACCTGCGGACATCGCGCGGATGCACGACGTTGAGCACGCCGCCGATGCCGCCGTTGCGCACCATGGCCTGCTGGGAATCGGAGGGAAACGACTGGCTGGGAAAATTCAGCTGGCCGATCTTCTCGTCGAGCGTCATCTGCTTCAGCAGACGCTCGACCTTCGCCTCGATGCTGGGATCGGGTGCCACGGCCTCCGCGTAGGCGGGCGCGAGGATGGCGGAAAATACAAGGAAAATCGCGAGGAGCGTCCGCATCATCTCTCGTTCGGCCGGATCGGACTGCAACCATATTCTTCCCGAACGCAGCGGAGAAGGGGCGGCGGCTTAACCTTTCGCGATGCTTGAGCGGCCGGATGTCGCGGCGAATGAGCTATCCCTTTAGTTCAAGGGCTTTACTCCGCCACTAATAGGCAGCATATGCGCCCTCAGTGACCGATCGGAGACACCCCCGCCCCATGCCGGCCGACAGGACAGCCCTAAAGGGCGTAACGCTCGACATCGACTGGTCAGCACAGACGCTGCTGCCGATTGAGTTCGGCGGGCGCGAGGTGACGCTGGAAGCGCGTGCCTACCAAGGCGAAGACCCTGTGAACCAGGCCATGGCGCTCATTCACCGGGGCACGGGGGCCGACGCGGACGCCATGGCCAGCGTCCGCGTGCACTCGGGCTGCGTGACGGGCGACATCTTCCACTCGCTGCGCTGCGACTGCTATGCGCAACTCCAGGAAGCACTGGCACGTATTGTCGAGCTTCCCAACGGCGTTTTGATCTATCTGCCCTATCACGAGGGCCGCGGCATCGGGCTGTTCAAGAAGATCCAGACCTATGCCCTACAGGACCAGGGACTCGACACGGTCGACGCCAACCTGCGCATCGGTGCGCCCATCGACGCCCGCGACTATTCCATGGCCGCCTGCATACTTGACGACCTGGGCTTCACGCGCATCCGGCTGATGACGAACAACCCGGCGAAGGTCACGGCGCTGGAGGCGTCGGGCATTGAGGTGGCCGAACGCGTGCCGCTGGTGGTGCAGCCGGGACCACACAACGAGCGCTATTTGGAGACCAAACGCCGGCGCATGCAGCACGAGATCTGAAGACGGCTCCGTGTGCGCCATGTTGCGGTGGAAACAGCGCTTTTGCGGGCTCTTAGGGCGTGATAAAAGCATTGTAAACACCCGGCTGATATGCGCCGCAGCAACGGGAGGCACCAGTGATCCGGACGATTCTCGCTATCGCTGCCATAGTTGCCGCCGCCGCCTCCATGGTGCCCCAGGCGCAGGCCTGTATCTCGTGCGAGTACAAGCCAGAGGTGCTTGGCAAGTCCGAAACGTCGGCCCGTGTGCAAAAGCGCGTGCGCGTCGATGCCGTCGTCAAGTCGCGAAAAGCGCGAGCGTCTAAGGAACGCGTGGTGACGCGGAAGGCACCAGGCAAGGGGCCGGTGCACGCCGAGAAGACGCCGTCGACCGACGAGAAGAAAACGACTGCGTCCGAGGCCGGCGGCGACGCCGCGACGCCGCGTGCGCAGTCGGTCTATAACACCCTGCTCAAGACGACTGAGCCAGCAGCCGAGAAGCCTGCTGCTGCGACGCCGTCGGCGACTGCGCCTACTGCGACGGTCAATGGAAACTCTGATGCCAGTGCAGAACCGGTGGCTTCAGCCGACAGTGCTCCGGTCGCGGCTGCGAAAGATGAGACGTCAGAAACAGCGCCGACTGCGGCAGAAGCGACCGAGACCGTCACGGTGTCTCAGCAGAAAGGCGACAAGACTAAGGGCTGCAAAAAATTCTTCCCCATGGCCGACATCACGCTGACGGTAGCCTGCGAATAGGCGTCCATCGCTGTTGTGTCGAGCACTAGGCTTCGACAGGGCGATTTGCGGCCTCTGCGTCCAGATCCCTCGGCACGGTGAAGCCGCCTTCGGCGACCATGCGGGCAAAAAGTCCGGTTCCCTTTGCCAAGTCCGTGAAGCGACCCTGCTCGATGATGCGGCCG
Organism: Hyphomicrobiaceae bacterium; assembly: GCA_965279065.1. Classification (GTDB taxonomy): domain Bacteria; phylum Pseudomonadota; class Alphaproteobacteria; order Rhizobiales; family Hyphomicrobiaceae; genus JAKAXS01. Next base: position 1,810,937 of record OZ257134.1, on the reverse strand, counting down.
TTTTCGAGCACATAGATGGTGTCGGCGTTGGCTACCGTGGACAGGCGGTGGGCAATGATGAAGGTGGTGCGATTCTGACGGAGCTTGTCGAGCGCACGCTTGATGCGGGCCTCCGTCTCGGCATCGAGGGCGCTGGTCGCCTCGTCGAGGATGAGGATCGGTGCGTCCTTGAGGATCGCGCGCGCGACGGCCAGGCGCTGACGTTCGCCGCCAGATAGCGAGTTGCCGCGCTCGCCAATGACGAAGCCGTAGCCTTCGGGCTTGCGCATGATGAAGTCATGGGCTTCGGCCAATTGGGCAGCGCGCGTGATTTCGGCATCGGTGGCGCCCGGGCGGCCGATGGCGATGTTGTCGCGGATTGAGCGGTTGAACAGCCCCGCATCCTGGAACACGACGGCGATCGAGGAGCGCAGTGAATTCAGAGTCACGCCTGCGATGTCCTCGCCGTCGATGAGGATGCGGCCCGTGTCGGGCGCGCGCAGGCGCTGCAGCAGCGACAGTGTCGTCGTCTTGCCGGAGCCGGTCGGGCCGACGAGGGCGACGGTCTTGCCGGGTGCTGCGGCGATGTCGAGGTCGAAGACGCCCTGCTGCGAGGCGGGAAAGGTGAAGGACACATTTTCGAAACGGACGTCGCCCTTGACGTTGGCGAGGGGCTTGGCGCCGGGTGCCTCGGCGATGGCATTCTGTTCGTCGATCAGCGCGAAATAGGACCGCAACACGGGGCCCTGGCGGAAGACGGAGGTGACGAATGACGAGACCTGGTCGAGCTTGCCGATGAGAAGGTTGGCGAAGGCGACGAACGATACGATTTCGCCGACCGTCATCTCGCCACGGCGCACGAGGAGAGCGCCGAGGGCGAAGACGGCGACAAGCGCCGTGGTGGCCGCTGAGCGCTGCAAGACATTGAGGATTCCCCACCAGGTCAGAACGGGATATTGCGCGGTGATGAGCTGGCCCATCAAGTCGCGCATGGCCTCGCTCTCAGCTTTCAGACGCGCGAAGCTCTGGACGACGGTGACGTTGCCGATGACGTCGCCGACGCGGCCGTAAACCTTGGAATTGTAACTCTCGATCGCGGCCTGTCCGGCGGATGTCTTGCGCATGACGAGCGAGTTCAGGCCGACGTAGGCAACCGCCAGGAGCGCGAGGATCGCGGCCATACGGTAGTCCATGCTGATCGCGGTCGGCACGAGCAGGATGATGCCGACAACGGCCGTGAGCTGTTCGCGCAGACCGGCAAGCCAGAGCCAGAACAAGGCGTCGGTGCCCTGCAGGACGGTACGGACGACGGCGCCGGATCCGCGGTCGGCATGATAGCCGGCGGGCAGCGTGATGGCGCGCTCGAATGCGTCGCCAAGGGCGGCGAGGTGTCGACGGTGCGCCATGCGATCGGACATGATGGACACGACGACGCTGGCGGCGACGGAAAACAGGCCGAGGGCCGCCCAGGTGCCGATGGTGGAGAGGGCCGCTTCACCGCGCGACAGGGCGTCGACGACACGGCCGAACAGGATCGGCTCGGCAAGCTGGACGACGCTGATGAGGGTGGCCGCGGCGGCAATGGAAATGGCGAGCCACTTTTCGGCCCCGAGCATGCGGATGACGCGGACGTAGATGCACACGAGATCCATGGCCAATCACCAGGCCAGATGCGTCATGGCGCCGAGGGCGCCCGGTGCGCCGGGGGCGGCAAACAACGCAGCGAGCTTGGCCGGGTCGATCTGTCCATTCGCCACCACGTCATCGCGGTGGATGCCACCGGCGATGAAGAGGGCATCGAGACCGAAGCGCCGAGCACCTTCGAGGTCGGTGCGCAGGGCGTCGCCGATGACGAGGACGCGGTTTTTTGCGAGTGGCTTGCCGCGAATGCGGGCGATGGCCGCCAACGCCGTTTCGTAAGCGGAGGCGTGCGGCTTGCCGGCCCAGAAGACGTTGCCGCCCATATGCTGGTAGACGTCGGCGATGGCGCCGGCGCAAAGGTACAGCGTGCCGCCGACATCGACGACGAGATCGGGGTTGGCGCAGACAAACGGTAGCCGCCGCTGCAGTGCAAGTTCGAGCACGGGGCGATAGTCTTCGGCCGTCTCGGCGCGGTCGTCGTTAAGGCCGGTCGCGACGATGGCTTGCGCATCGGCCAGCGGGACCAGTCTGGCGGTGGCCTGCTCGAAGAAGGCGGCATCGCGATCACGCGGACCGATGCCGTAGACCGAGCTGTAGCCCTGTTCGATCATGTGCTGCAGGGCGATGGCACCAGAGGAGACGATGGTGTCCCAGGCGTCGCTCGGTACCTTGCGTAGGGCTAGCATGGCCTCGACGCGATGCGCGGGGACGGGAGCGTTGGTGAGCAGGACGACCGTTCCACCCTGGCTGCGATAGGCGCGCAAGGCATCGCAGGCGTCGTCGTATGCGGTGATACCGTTGTGTACGACGCCCCAGACATCGCACAGCACGGCGTCGTAGCGCGACAGCAGGGAGCCGGCGTTATGCAGGACGGGCGGAGGCCCGGCGGGAGGGGTCTGGTGCAGCATGGTCGCTCGCGCGGTTGAGGCCGCGCCTTATAGCAGGGCTGCCGGCGATTGCATCCGCGCGATCGCCGCGGCGTCCGGCACAGCACTTGTTACTAGATCAGGCTCCACTGCTGCATGGCGATCGCCCAGGCAATGATCACGGCATTCGAAGCCATGTGTGCGGCGATCGGATCGGACATGCGGTTTGTGCGGTACATCACCAGAGCGTAGACGGCGCCGGCCAGCATCCCGGCCAGCCAGCGCTGGTGAATGGCGCCGAACAGCAGTGACGTGACGACGAAGGCTGCGATGGTCATGACGAGCGGGGTGGCGTTGGCGATGCGCTGGGACGCAACGGCGCGGTGGAGAAAGCCGCGGAAGGCCATCTCTTCGGCGATTGGCACGAAGATTATGGTGCCGGCGGCGCGGATGGCCAGCCAGAGGACTGCGGCCCACATCGGCAAAGCGAAGATCCACTTGCCGAGTTCGGCGCCGCTTGATGGATCCGGGTCGGTTGCGATCCAGGCAATGCCGACAGCGACGCCGGCAACGATCGAGACGGGGTCGACGCGTTGAAAGATGGTCGCGTAAAAGGCGCGGAAGGCCCAGAGTGCGGCGGCTACGAAGACGACGCGCAAGCCGTAGAGCCATTGGTCATTGGGGACGAACGATGAGGCGATGATGCTGGCGGTCATCAGCGCCATGAATGGCGCGAGCCAGGCCAAGGCGTCACCGCGGTCGCGGACGTCGGCTTGCGGTGCGGTGATGGCCGCCGGAGCAGCGGGTGAAGCGTGCCGGCGGAAGAATGCGGCCCGCTGGCCGAGGATCATCACGGCGACGCTGACGATCAGAAAGGCGATCCAGCCGGCTTGGGAATGGAAGCCGCCGACGGCGATGTGCGGCGAGACGTGAGCGCCCAGACTGACGAGGGCGGCGATGCGGAAGGCGTTTAGCAACCAGATGGCAACGATGCCGATGGGCAGCAGGAAGAGTGCCTGAGGGAACCTGAGTTCGCGACGGAAGACGTAGAGATACAAGCTGACCACGGCGGTGACGAGGCCGATGCCTTCGTAGCCGGAGCACGCGGGCGAGATCTCCACCATGAATTCGCCGACGGCGAGGCGTTGGGTGGCAACGTCGACGAGGATGTTGCTTTCATACAGCGACAGGATGGCGTGGGTGACGTGCAGCGTCGCGCCGGCCAGGGGTGCCCATCCGGCCTTCGCCAGCGTGCTGAAGACCAGGACGAAGAGCGCCGCGGCGATCGACAGCACCAGGCTCATCCAGGTGGCGGCCAACATGCGCTGCCAGAACGCGGGCGGCGCGGCCGTCAGCATAAGCGTGGCGCCGAGTACGGCCAGCAGGGCGAAATAGGGCCACAGCCAGCGGGTGTAAGTCGCCATGTCCGAGGAGATGGCGATGCTGGCGAGAATGGTAACGCCCAGGACGGCGAGGTTGATGGCGAGCCAAAAGGCGAACCTGTGCGTGAGCAGGCTGTCGTGCCAATCCTGCAGCAAGGAGCGGCGCTGATGCCAATTGAGAATGGCGAAGGCGCCGATGACCAGGATGACGGCCTGTACGCCTGCGGCAGCGAACTGCCAGATCAGGCTGATGAGGACGGTCGGGGGATGTTCGCTTCGCGGCGTGTCGTAGAAGAACGAGATGAGCGCGGCTTCAATCAGGCCGAGAGCGATGATGAGGAGGACGCGGCCGGCGATGCCGCCGCGACCGATGCCGGTCTGCCGTTCCGCGCCTGGCGCGTGATCGACGATCGAGGCAGTCATGTCGCGTCTCCGTAGCCGCCAAAGAAAAACCGGTCCGTCGGAATTGTGGGACGAACCGGCATCTGCAGTCAGCGGGTGCAAGAAGCGTGCTCGATCCAGAATTTCCCTGGGATCGAGAGCGTAGTCTCACTTCTTGATTTTGTCGTAAAGAACGGCGGCAACCGAGATCAGCAGCGCGGCGGCTGCAATGCCCGCGGGGCCGTCGAACTCAGGAACCGGTGCGCAGTAAGCTGCTGCGAAAGCTGCCCAACCCATTGTGTTTACTCCTACATTGACGCGTACTGTTACGGTTTACGGGTCGTTACCCGATCATTCATGTGTCACACATAAAATTCTGATCGTGGAATAAACCCTTCTTTAACCTTACCTCTGAGCTTGTCACTCTTGAAGCAGGAGAACGATGATCAAAAAAGCAATTCGCGGGCCAACTTCAGCGGCTCCGGATTTGGCTGATTTTTCGGGCCGCGCGGGCGTGGATTTGCGCAGGGCGGCTGCAACTGTCTCAAGATTCTCGGCCCAAGACCGGACGCTTGCGAGACAGCTGGGTGCATTGCTTCAAAACGCGACAGTCGGATACGAGGGGGCGAATGGTGCCGGCTGAGAGGATTGAACTCCCGACCTTCGGTTTACAAAACCGCTGCTCTACCGCTGAGCTAAGCCGGCGATGACGGCGTGTGCGCGCGTCGCCGGCATGTGTATGGCAAAGCCGCCGCCAAGCAAAGCCCCCGGCGGCCGGCGCGGCGATGTTTCCGGGCAACGGACTTAAGCAAATGTTCAAGCGCGGTCTGTAAAAATTAGCCGAATCGCTTAGGTTTCAGCGACAAACTGCGGAGGCAGAGAATGCGCCGGTTCGCCTTATTGGGTTTCGCTTTCGCCGGCTTGCTTGGCTGGGCCGTGTCACCGCAGAGCGCTCAGGCGTTCGGTTGGGACCGCGGCGACGGCATTCATGATCCTTACTTCTATCGTCCCGGCCATCGTGGCTACTACCCCTACTACAACTCGGGGCAGTGGCAGTCGGCGCGCTATCTGCGCTGGCGCAAGCGCGCCGCCCTGCAGCGGTTTCATTATCCGCAGTACAATCCGGCTTGGGGCCATCCTGTGGATGGCTATCGCAACCGCGAATATCATGCCCGCGATGGCTACCGGCACTACCTTGGCGACTGGTGACACGCCGCCTTGCGTGCTTGCCCGGTTTTTGCCGCTAAGCTGCTGAAATTCATCCGCGTTCACGCCTTATTCATCTGCCATGCTATACGGCATGGCACGCGCTGCTCCGTGTCGATTCCGGTGCGGGCTGGTGAGGCGGAGATGATCCCAACTTAGGGGGAGAGTGATGACACCAATGAAGAAATTGATGAGCGCCCTGCTTGCGCTGACGTTTGTATTCGGTATAGCGGCCGCTTCGGCGACGCAGGCCGAAGCTGGCAGCCGCGGGCGCGGTGTTGCCGCCGGCGTCGCGGCCGGCATCATCGGGCTTGGCATTCTCGGAGCGGCTGCCGATGCCCGCGCCCACGATCATTACGACTATGACGATCGCTGCTATCCGGGGCCCGAGGAATGTGGTTACCGGGGCGGTGGCTGCTACGAAAACCAGTGGGGCGAAGAGGTCTGCCGCCGTGGCCGCTATACGTGCTGGCGGCGTACGGTTTGCGACTAGGTTTCGTAGGTTAGGGATTTGAATTTCAGAGCGACAGGCAGCAACCTGTCGCTCTTTTCATTTTCACCCGGGGGCAGCTCATTTCCGCGCTCGCAGGGCCGCGACGTGCAGGGCGACGGCAGCGGCGTTCGAAACGTTGAGGCTGGCGAGCGGGCCGCTGGCGGTGATCTTGACGAGGCGGTTGCAGACGTCACGCGTCAGTTGGCGCAGGCCCTTGCCCTCTGCGCCCAGAACCAGCACCGTGGGCGACTGGAAGCTTTCGTCTTCGATGGCGCCTGAAGCCTCCCCGTCGAGACCCAAGAGCGTCAGGCCGCGCTCCTTCAAGGCCTCGAGGGCGCGCGCGAGGTTCTGGGCGAGGTGAATGGGCACGAGTTCGAGGGCACCCGAGGCGGATTTCGCAAGCGTGCCGTTCAGCGGCGGGCTGTGGCGGCGGGTCATGATCAGCCCACTGGCGCCGAAGACGGCGGCGGAGCGCAAGACCGCGCCGACGTTGTGGGGATCTGTGACCTGGTCGAGGGCGAGCAGGGGGCGGCCGGCGGCGGCGGCTTCGGCAAGATCGTCGAAAGACGGTTCGGGCAGGGGTTCGACCTCGAGCATCATACCCTGGTGGACGGTGTCGGCGCCAAGCAGGCGATCGAGGTCACGGGGTGTCGCGCGCTCCTTCACGACGTCGCGCATGGTGATGATATCGCGCAGACGCAACTCGCCGTTCTCGGTGACCACAAGGCGGAGTGGGCGCCGGGCCGGGTTGCGCAGGGCCGCCTCCACGGCGTGGGCGCCGAACAGCCGGATGGGCCCGTCATCGTCGCCGTGGCGCGTCTCGGTCTGCTTCTTAAGCGCCCGATTCCGTTCTCTTTCCTGGCGATGGGGGCGCGGCGGTCGCGGGGCGGCCATGGGCTGATCCGAATCCTTTTAGGGGTGCTGGAACTGGCCGCACTGTGGCGCTTTTCTGTTTGACATTGAAGGGGGCCGTCACCATAAGTTCGCTTGCCCCGGCCCAAGGCAGCACGGGGCGCTTTTATTTCAGGTCTGCGTTACGCGTGGACCCTCGGAGAGGTGCCCGAGTGGCTAAAGGGGACGGACTGTAAATCCGTTGGCTTCGCCTACGCTGGTTCGAATCCAGCCCTCTCCACCACTCCCCCGTGTCCATCGCACGCCGCTTCAGCCATCTTGATCGCTGCGATAGATAATGCAGGTCGTCGTGGCGTGGGCGAGAAGCTTGCCGCCCCGGTCCGTCATCCGTGCCTCGGCGGTCGCTGCGCGTTTGCCACGGCTCAGCAGATTTGCCTCGGCGCGAATTTCCCCCGTCTCGACCGTCACGGGGCGCACAAGCGAGATCTTGAATTCCATCGTGGTGAAAAGCAGTCCGGCTTCCAGCGTGGACCACACCGCGCAGGCCATGGCGCTGTCCAGAACGGTTGTCGTCCAACCGGCGTGCACGGTCCCGATGGGATTGTAGAAGACCCGCTGCGGCGAGCCCGTGAAGACAGCTCGGCCCGGTTCGATCTCTGCCAAGGTGAAGCCGGAAGCTTCCTGTATCGGCGGCATGGGATAGCGTCCGGCGAGCATGCCTTGCAATACCTCGAGGCCGGGTAACCGGGCGAGGTCTTGCGGCGGAATGAGTCCGTAGCCGCCTGGTGCCTTTTCGATCATGAACGTGGCTCTTCGTTATGCCGCCGTGAGCTTGACACGAATGGTGCGCGGCGTGCAAAAGCTGGCCAGCCGAGCGGTCCGGCACCCGGCCGTATTCCTCTTACCTGCGCGGTATGCAGTGAGTGAGAGAAAGGAGCGACACGATGTCTGACGTTACCCTGACCATGCCCGACGGCGCAAAGCGCCAGATGGCCCCCGGCACCACCGGGCTCGAGGTCGCCAAATCCATCTCGCCATCGCTCGCCAAACGCACCGTCGCCATGGTGCTGGGCGGCGTGCTGTCTGATCTCAACGATCCGATCAAGGCTGACGCCGAAATCAAGTTCGTATCGCGCACCGATCCGGAAGCGCTGGAGCTGATCCGGCACGACGCCGCGCATGTGATGGCCGAAGCCGTGCAGGCGTTGTGGCCGGGCACGCAGGTGACCATCGGCCCGGTGATCGACAACGGCTTCTTCTACGACTTCTACAAGGCCGAACCGTTCGTGCCCGACGATCTGGCAAAGATCGAAAAGAAGATGCACGAGATCATCGCGAAGAACGCGCCCTTCACCAAGGAGTTCTGGGATCGCGACAAGGCCAAGCAGGTCTTTCGCGACAAGGGCGAGGAGTTCAAGATCGAGCTCGTCGATGCGATCCCGGCCGGCGAAGACCTGAAGATCTACAAGCAGGGCGAGTGGTTCGACCTGTGCCGCGGCCCGCATATGACCGCTACCGGGCACATCGGCAAGGCGTTCAAGCTGCAGAAGTTCGCGGGCGCCTACTGGCGCGGCGACAGCACCAAGCCGCAGCTGCAGCGCATCTACGGCACCGCCTGGGCAAATGAAGAGGACTTGAAAAAGTACCTCACGATGCTTGAGGAGGCGGAGAAACGCGACCACCGCGAGGTGGGCCGCGTGATGGACCTGTTTCACTTCCAGCACGAGGCGCCGGGCAGCGTGTTCTGGCACCCCAAGGGCTGGCAGTTGTTCCAGAACCTGATCAACTACATGCGCCGCCGCCAGATCGAGGCCGGTTATGTCGAGGTGAACTCGCCCGACATGATGGAGAAGCATTTCTGGGAGCTGTCGGGCCACTGGGAGAACTACGGTGAGAACATGTTCACCACGGTCCTGCCGGACGAGCGGGTGTTCTGCTGCAAGCCGATGAACTGCCCCGGGCACGTGCAGATCTTCAAGCACGGGCTGACCAGCTACAAGCAGCTGCCGGTGAAGATCGCCGAGTTCGGCAAGGTACATCGCTACGAGCCGTCCGGAGCGCTGCACGGCATGATGCGCGTGCGTCACTTCACGCAAGACGACGCGCACATCTTCTGCACCGAAGACCAGATCATGGCCGAGTGCCTGAAGATCAACGACCTGATGTTGTCGATCTATGGCGACTTCGGCTTCGAGGACATCTTCATCAAGCTGTCGACGCGTCCGGAGAAGCGCGTCGGCGCCGACGACCTGTGGGACAAGGCGGAGAAGGCGCTGCAGGACGTTCTCGACGAGGTCACCAAACGTTCGAACGGCCGTGTGAAGACGGCGCTGCAGCCGGGCGAGGGTGCGTTCTACGGGCCCAAGCTGGAATATGTGCTCAAGGACGCCATCGGCCGCGAGTGGCAGTGCGGCACCACGCAGGTGGACTTCAACCTGGCGGGGCGACTGGGTGCGTTCTACATCGACGAGCACTCCAACAAGAAGACGCCGGTGATGATCCACCGCGCCATGTTCGGCTCGCTGGAGCGCTTCACCGGCATCCTGATCGAAAACTTCGCGGGCCATTTCCCGCTGTGGCTGTCGCCGCTGCAGGTGATGGTGTGCACCATCGTCTCGGATGCGGACGCTTATGCGTTGCAGGTGGTCGAAGCTCTGAAGGCGGCCGGTCTGCGCGTCGACGTCGATCTGCGCAACGAGAAGATCAACTACAAGGTGCGTGAGCACTCGCTGACGAAGATCCCGGTGATGCTGGTCGTCGGCAAGCGGGAGGCGGAGGAGCGCAAGGTGTCGATGCGGCGTCTCGGCAGTCAAGACCAGACCGTGATGACGCTGGACGAGGCTGTCGCCTCGCTCAAGGACGAAGCGGTGCCGCCGGATTTGAAGCGGGCGTGATCGTTGCGCCCCGGGGTCAGGCCTGAGGTCTGGCCCCATTCGCGAGCGGCTAGGCCGCGGCTTTGCCGCGCAGCACTTTCATCGTTTCGATCTTGGCAGCGAGTTCCAGACTTGGGTGTCGAGGAAGGCCGGCGCAGGATCGGTCGCGGCGACGACCCTCAGGACTGCGTCATGCGCGTTGCGACATGGCTCGGCTCCAGTATTGGTCCTTGTCTGCTGACAGAACATTGGTCCCAAGCTTAGGTTCCGGGCCAGTCGGTGGGCCATGCAATGAGGAGGACGCATAGCAGGATCGCGAGGACGGGCTGGACACCGAGCGCCGTTCCACATAGGCCTGCGGCGCCCACTCAAACGAACAAGCCGCGCACCGGCCCCAGGTCATGACGCCCGCTCCCCTGACATTGTCGCTGCGTGACGCGCTGCTCGCGGTCACGATCATGGCCGTATGGGGTACGAATTTCACCGTGATCCGCATCGGCCTCGACCATCTTCCGCCACTGCTGTTCGCAGCATTGCGGTTCATGTTCGCGTTGTTGCCGGCGGTGTTCTTTCTGAAGCGCCCGGACGTGCCCTGGTCGAAACTCGCCGCTTACGGCTTTCTGATCGGCTTCGGCCAGTTCGGCATCATGTTCATCGCCATGAACGGGCACATCACGCCGGGGCTGGCGTCGCTGGTGATGCAGCTTCAGGTGTTCTTCACCATCGGCCTCGTCGTCTATCTTACGGGTGAGCGTGTGCGGCCCTTCCAGATCCTGGCGCTGTTGCTGGCGTTCTCCGGCGTCGGCGTCATCCTGGCCCACACCGACGGTACGACGACAGCGTTCGGATTGGCGCTGTCGCTGGTCGCGGCATTCAGCTGGGCGGGCGGAAACGTCGTGGCGCGCTCGACGCCCGGGGTGAACATGGTGGCCTACGTGGTGTGGGCAAGTCTGTTCTCGGTGCCGCCGCTACTGGCGGCGTCATTGATCCTGGAGGGCTGGCCGGCCATCCGCGACGGTCTTGCCAATGCGACTCCCGCCACATGGGCTGCCGTCTTCTACCAGTCGGCAGCGAATGCGTTGTTTGGGTACGCCATGTGGGGATGGCTGCTTGGCCGCTATCCCGCCGCGACGGTGGCGCCTATGTCATTGCTCGTCCCGGTGTTCGGCATGGCGACGGCCTACCTGTGGCTCGGCGAGCCATTGTACGGCTGGAAGCTTGCGGCCGCGACGCTGGTGCTCAGCGGTCTGGCTCTCAATCTGCTGTGGCCGAAGTTCGCGGCGCTGCGCGGTGCCCGGGTTCCGCCTGCCGCGTAGTGGCAGCGTAGGCAACCATGATGTCGCGCGGATGTTAGCAAGCGGTGGACTCGTGGCATGGTGCCGTCATGAATGGCGTCTTGCGACTGCTGGTCCAGGTGCTCAAGACGGCTGCCACGCTGATCTGGCGCGTGGTAGGCCCGGTGTTGATTGCGCTTGTGCAAATCGTCGCCGCGCTGCTCGTGCTGTTCGAGGAGTGGGGCTGGCGGCCGCTGTCCGATGCGCTGGCGCGGCTCGCGCGATTCCGGCCCTGGGCGCGGCTGGAACTGGCGATTGCCAGCTTACCGCCGTATGCCGCGCTCGCCGCGATCGCGCTGCCGTCGTCGTTGCTGTTCCCGCTGAAGTTCGTGGCGATCTGGCTGGTGGCCAATGGTTATCTCATCACGGCGGCGGCGCTGTTTATCGCCGCCAAGATCGTGTCGACGGCGCTGATCGCGCGCATCTTCATTCTGGTCAAGCCGGCACTGATGCAGATTGGCTGGTTCGCCGCGCTTTATGATCGCTTCGTGCCGTGGAAGGAGGCGATCTTCGCCAGGATTCGGGCGACGTGGGTTTGGCGCTACGGACGCATGGTCAAGACGGCGGTGCGGGTGGAGGCCAAGCAGGCGGTGGCGCGCTGGTGGCCCGGGATCGTCGAGACGGCGCTCGCCGCGCGCAGCTGGGTTTCGTCGCGCTGGGATATCCTGAAGCCGCGCATGCAGTTCGAATGGTTGCGCCTGCGCGTTGCCGTGCGCCGCGCATGGGCTCGCGTCACAGGATGAATTCGTCGCGCCGGTAGCCCTGCAAGTAGAGCAAAGCGGTGAGATCGCCGTGGACAATCGACACAGCGGCTTTTTCCGCGACGATGGGTTTGGCTCGGAACGCGACGCCCAAGCCAGCGGCTGCCAACATGTCGAGATCGTTGGCGCCGTCTCCGACGGCCAGCGTGTCAGCGAGGTCGAGCGATTTCTCAACCGCCAGCCGCTCCAGGGCGGCGCGCTTGGCCTCCCGACCCAGGATCGGCTCGGCGACAGTGCCGGAGATCTTGTCGTCGGCAATGTCGAGGAGGTTGGCTTGCTGCGTATTAAATCCCAACCGTGCCGCGATGCGCTCGGTGAAGAAGCTGAAGCCGCCGGACACGAGTGCGCACGTCGCTCCGTTCGCCAGCATGGTGGCGCAGAGCGTAGCGGCGCCTGGCATCAGCGTGACGCGCTCGTCGTAGATTTCCTGCAGGATATGCGCATCGAGACCCGACAGCAGGCCGACGCGTTCGCGCAGCGCGGCCGCGAAATCCAGTTCTCCGCGCATGGCGCGTTCGGTGATGGCGGCGATGCGGTCGCGCACGCCGGCGTACTCGGCCAGCTCATCCAGGCATTCCTGCTGGATAATCGTGGATTCCATGTCGGCAACGAGCAGGCGTCTGCGCAAGCTGCCATCGGCAACCGCGGCTATCGCATTCACGTCGACGGGATTGTCCGAGAAACGCTTCCTGGCGTCGACGATAGTGCCGGCAACGTCGGCGTCGGGGGGAAGGACGAGGTGCGCGGCTTCGTGGGGCGCCAGCCAATCGACCATGGCGCCGATGCCGAGGGCGAAGGCGTCGACAGACCCGACGTTCAGGCCGGCCTTGCCGGGCGGGCTGGTCAGGACGATGGCTTGCACGGTCATTGATCCTCGCGCTGAGGCGGCAATTGCAGTATTGGGCTGCGCATGATCGATCAGCGCGCCATCCTCATCGCAGGTCCGACCGCCAGCGGCAAGTCGGCGCTGGCGCTGCGGCTGGCGGAGCAGGCCGGCGGCAGCATCATCAACGCCGATAGCATGCAGGTGTACCGCGAACTGCGCGTGCTGACGGCGCGGCCGTCGGTCGAGGACGAGGGACGCGTTCCGCATTTGCTGTACGGCCACGTGCCTGCAGCCGAGGCCTACTCGGCGGGACGCTACGCGCGGGATGCAGCGGTGGCGATCGCCGAGGTGCGGCGTGCTGGGCGCCGCGCCGTCATCGTCGGCGGGACGGGGCTCTATTTCCGCGCGGTGCTGCAGGGCCTGTCGCCCATCCCGGTGATTGCGGACGATGTCCGAGCGCACTGGCGGGCGGAGGCGCGGCGGCTGGAGCCGGAGGCGCTCCATGCCGTGCTTGCGAGCCGCGATGCGGAGATGGCCGCACGCCTGCGGTCGACCGATCCGCAGCGCGTGACGCGGGCGCTGGAAGTGCTGGACGGAACGGGCCGGTCGCTCGCCTACTGGCAGGATCAGCCGGGTGAGCCAGTTCTCGACGAAGCCGAGACGGTTCGCATCGTCGTGACGCCGGAACGGGACGAACTCAATCAGCGCTGCGATTCCCGATTTGCGCTGATGATGGCGCAGGGGGCGATGGATGAAGTTGCCGCGCTGGCGCAACTCAATCTCGACGGGGGGCTGCCGGCGATGCGGGCGCTGGGCGTCGCGCCGCTGCTGCAACTCCAGGCCGGCGAGCTGACCAGGGAAGAGGCCGTGGAACTCGCTACGCAGGAAACCCGGCAGTACGCTAAAAGGCAGCTCACCTGGCTTAGAAGTAATATGCGTTCTTGGAAGGCCATCAATACGAAAGAAATGGAAAGTATTGAGCTTTCTAATCTCTAATTTATTATCCGTTGACCGTTGACCCCATAATATCTCGCCGTTAGTGTGCGCCGCTCCGCAGTCGGGGATTTCCCTGTCGGCGCAGCAATTCACGCACCCAGCAAGGCAAAGGAACGAGACGATGGCACGCGCGATGACGGGCGCCGAAATGGTGATCAAGGCCCTCTGTGACCAGGGTGTCGAGGTGCTTTTCGGATATCCCGGCGGCGCCGTTCTGCCGATCTATGACGAGTTGTTCCAGCAGGACAAGGTACAGCACATCCTGGTGCGCCAGGAAGGCGGCGCGGTGCATGCGGCGGAAGGCTATGCGCGGTCCACCGGCAAGGTCGGCGTGGTGCTCGTGACGTCCGGCCCGGGCGCGACCAATGCCGTGACCGGGCTCACGGACGCCTTGATGGATTCGATCCCGATTGTGTGCATCACCGGACAGGTGCCGACGCACCTCATCGGCAACGATGCGTTCCAAGAATGCGATACGGTCGGCATCACGCGGCCGTGCACCAAGCACAACTGGCTGGTGAAGAACGTCAACGACCTGTCACGTGTGCTGCACGAGGCGTTCCATATCGCGCGCTCGGGGCGGCCGGGCCCGGTGGTCGTCGACATCCCAAAGGACATCCAGTTCGCGATGGGCAACTACGTCGGCCCGTCCAACATCGCGCACAAGACCTACCGGCCGAAGCTGAAGCCGGACCAGGGTCCGGTGCGCGAGGCGATCGAATTGATGGCCAACGCCAAACGTCCGCTGTTCTACACCGGCGGCGGCGTCATCAACTCCGGCCCGAAGGCCAGCCAGTTGCTGCGCGAACTGGTGCGGTTGAGCGGATTCCCGATCACATCGACGCTGATGGGTCTGGGTGCCTATCCGGCGTCCGACAAGCAGTGGTTGGGCATGCTCGGCATGCACGGCACCTATGAAGCCAACTGGGCGATGCACGACTGCGACGTGATGGTGTGCGTGGGGGCGCGCTTCGACGACCGCATCACCGGCCGGCTCGATGCGTTCTCGCCCGGGTCCAAGAAGATCCACATCGACATCGACCCGTCGTCGATCAACAAGAACGTGCATGTCGACGTGCCGATCATCGGCGACGTGGCCTACGTGCTGGAGGACATGCTGCGCCTGTGGAAGGCGCACTCGGCCGTGCTCGACAAGTCGGCGCACAAGACGTGGTGGAAGCAGATCGACGGCTGGCGGGCGAAGAAGTCGCTTTCGTATAAGAATTCCAGCGACGTGATCATGCCGCAGTACGCGGTGGAGCGGCTGTACCAGCTGACCAAGAACCGCGATACTTACATAACGACGGAAGTCGGCCAGCATCAGATGTGGGCGGCGCAGCTCTACAACTTCGAGGAGCCGAACCGCTGGATGACATCGGGCGGTCTGGGCACCATGGGTTATGGCCTGCCCGCCGCCATCGGCGCGCAGCTGGCGCATCCGAAGTCGCTGGTCATCGACATTGCCGGCGACGCCTCGATCCTGATGAACATCCAGGAGTGCTCCACGGCCGTGCAGTACGACCTGCCGGTGAAGGTGTTCATCCTCAACAACCAGTACATGGGCATGGTGCGCCAGTGGCAGCAGTTGCTGCACGGCAACCGCCTGTCGCACAGCTATACTGAGAGCCTGCCGGACTTCGTCAAGCTGGCGGAGGCCTACGGTTGGGTCGGCATGCGCTGCGAGAAGCCGGGTGACTTGGACGGGGCGATCACGGAAATGATCAACGTCAAGAAGCCGGTGATCTTCGATTGCCGCGTGGCGGCGCTGGCCAACTGCTTCCCGATGATTCCGTCGGGCAAGCCGCACAACGAGATGCTGCTCGGCGACAGCATGACCGACGAAGAGGTCGGTCGTGCCATCGGCAAAGAAGGCAAGGTGCTCGTCTAGGCGGGCCCCGGCTGCAGGAGAACATGCCATGAGTTGGACTGCAGCAGCACGGCTGGGTGCGTGGGCGATGCTGACGGCGGTGGCCGCAGTACCCGCATCGGCGGCTGCGCCGCCACCGGTCATCGATTGGGATCAAATTGCCAACATCAAGAGCGCCGCGGTCCAGCTCGGCAAGGTGCAACGGCGGCAAGGGGCGACAAAGGCATTCGAACTGATCATCGCCTGCTACAAGACGCACGGTGCTTCGAGCAAGTACACGCGCTACTTCGAGGGCTGCATCGCGCAAGACTATATTCATACGCAGACGCTGGCGACGATCTACTCGCGCATGCCGCCGGACGCCTTGAAAAAGGCGCGCGCACCGTCGCCGCAACTGCTGGCGCAGGCCATGGGGCAACGCGTGGCGGGTGCGTTCGGCAAATATTCCATTCCGACGAGCGAAGCCAACGCGTTCAAGAAGCTCGTCGACAAGTACGGGTTTACGCCGTTCGCCGAGATCGTTTTTCCCAAGGCCAAAGCGAAAAAGCTCGAGGACATACCAGACGGTGCAACGCCGGACGCCGCACTCCCGGACGACGCCAAGGACAAAGAGCAGAAAAAAGACAAGCCATGATCAATCCCAATCCGCAGAGCCATTACACCGCGCCCGCCATCCGCGAAGACGTCGTATCGCGCACACTGTCGGTCATCGTCGACAACGAGCCGGGTGTGCTGGCGCGCGTGATCGGGCTGTTCTCGGGCCGTGGCTACAACATCGACAGTTTGACGGTGACGGAGACCGAGCACGAGAAGCATATCTCGCGCATCACCATCGTCACGCGCGGCACGCCCGCGGTGATCGAGCAGATCAAGCATCAGCTCGAGCGGCTGGTACCAGTGCATCGGGTGCGCGACCTCACGCTGGAGGGTCGGGCGCTGGAACGCGAGATGGCGCTGATCAAGGTTGCCGGCAAAGGCGACAAACGTATCGAAGCGCTGCGTCTGGCCGAGATATTCCGCGCGCAGGTCGTGGATACGTCGATCGAGCACTTCGTGTTCGAGATTACAGGCAAGCCCTCCAAGCTGGAGACGTTCATCAATCTCATGATGGAGCTCGGTCTGGTCGAGGTCTCGCGCACCGGCATCGCCGCGATCGGCCGTGGCGCCAACGCCATGTGACGTCCGGCATCATTAACGCTGCGGCGGTTGATATTCCTGGCGTACCGGGAGTAGTGTCCGCCGCAATTTCCCACCCGGGGCGCCGATCGGGCCGCCGCCATTCCTGACAAACGAACCGTCCAAAACGAAAAGAGACAGCCATGCGCGTTTATTACGATCGTGATGCCGACATCAATCTCATCAAGGGCAAGAAGGTGGCCATCGTCGGCTACGGCAGCCAGGGCCACGCGCATGCGCTGAACCTGCGCGACAGCGGCGTGAAGGACGTGGCGGTGGCGCTACGCAAGGGCTCGGCGACGGCTGCGAAGGCAGAGAAGGAAAAGCTGAAGGTCATGGAGGTGGCGGAGGCCGCCAAGTGGGCCGACGTCATCATGATGCTGACGCCGGACGAACTGCAAGGCGATATCTATCGCGACCACCTCCACGAGAACATGAAAAAGGGTGCCGCCCTGATGTTCGCGCACGGCCTCAATGTGCATTTCAATCTGATCGAGCCGCGCGAGGATCTCGACGTCGGCATGGTGGCGCCCAAGGGTCCCGGCCACACCGTGCGCGGTGAGTATCAGAAGGGCGGCGGCGTGCCGTGTCTGATCGCCGTGCATCAGGACAAGAGCGGCAACGCGCATGACCTGTTCCTGTCGTATGCCTCGGCTGTCGGCGGCGGCCGCTCGGGCGTGATCGAGACGACGTTCCGCGAAGAGTGCGAGACCGACCTGTTCGGCGAGCAGGCCGTGCTGTGCGGCGGCCTCGTGGAGCTGATCCGCGCCGGCTTCGAAACGCTGGTGGAAGCCGGCTATGCGCCGGAAATGGCGTACTTCGAGTGCCTGCACGAGGTGAAGCTGATCGTTGACCTCATCTATGAAGGCGGCATCGCCAACATGAACTACTCGATCTCCAACACCGCTGAGTTCGGCGAGTACGTCACCGGCCCGCGCATCATCACGCCGGAGACGAAGGCTGAGATGGGCCGCGTGTTGAAGGACATCCAGATGGGCCGCTTCACGCGCGACTGGATGCAGGAATGCAAAGCGGGGCAGCCGAGCTTCAAGGCGACCCGCCGCATGAACGATCAGCACCAGATCGAGGAAGTCGGCGCCAAGCTGCGCGCCATGATGCCCTGGATCGGCAAAAATAAGCTGGTCGATAAGGGCCGGAACTAATCGTCTCCATGGAGGGACTCGCGTCGCGATCGCCCTCCATGGATTTCTCCGCTACGATACTTTCTTAACTTGCACAGTCGTCGAGGCGCCGCCTCCGTAGCGGATCGTGACGTGCGTGTGGTCGTCGAAGTAGGGGACCTCGTCGTAAGCTACATGTTTTGTCATGAGCACGGTCGGCCAGATGCCCGGTAGCTGAACGGTTTCGAGATCGAGCAGCAAGATCGCAGGGTTGAAGCCTTGAGGCACCGATCGACGCAGGGAAACCAGCACGCCGGGATTGGGAACCGTTACCCAGCCGTTCACCTGCAGCGTTCGCGGCGAGAGCGGCATCTCGTTAATCCAGGCCGACCATTGCTCGTCTGCCGGAATCTTCTTTGCGTCCATTGCCCTCGCCGTGAGCGACGGCATCTTCTGAGATAGCGAAACCTCGCTTGCGCCTGGCACAGACAGGCTTGCGGCGCCGACGACGACGTCGTCAATCGTAGTGAACGCGGTGATTTGGTTGTGCGAGGGGTTGAGTTTCGTCAGATCGACTTTGTGCGGGATGACGACCACCGCCTGACTGGCAACGCCTCCCTTGTAGGCAATCTTCAGCACGACGCTTAGCGTCTCCGGGACGACGACGACGCCCTTCGGTGTCCCCTCGGCCGCGGGTCCAGCTGTATAGTGTCCGCTTGGAGCTAGCGTGGCGGATTTCAGAGTAAAAAGCTTGCCTGAAGTGTCTCTCTCAAGCGAGAGGTTTGGTTGGAAGAAAGGCATCTGAAATATCCTTCGATAAAAAACGCGCCGCAATCGGCGCGTGCAATTTCAGCACACGCCTAAGCTGTCCTCAAGGACATACCAACGGCTCGCGCCGCCCGATCTTCAAGCGCCAATTGGTCGACGACGGCTGCCCTGTTCAATCCCGAGCTTAGGCGCGATCCCGTTGACGTATTGTTGGTGTCCGGGGGCGGGGGATCCGACGGTCTGACCTTTGCGTTCAACGCGACAATCGTTGAAGCGTCTTGGCCAGCGCGGTGGTGATCCGCGTGAGGGTTTCGACGTCGACTTTGTCGGGCGTGTCGGAGGCGCGGTGGTAGTGGGGGTAGCGGAAGGGGGCGGTGTCGGTCAGCATCAGGGCTGGGATGCCACGGTCGGCGAAGGGCTTGTGGTCCGACCAGGCGATGCCAGGAATGTTCGAAGGCGCGATGCCGCCGATCGTGGGGACGGTCGCGGCGTGGCGGAAGGATGCGATCACCTCGTGCAGCCAGGCGCGTGAGCCGGGCATGCCGACGATGGCGACGAAGTTGCCGACGTCGGGATAGATCCAGTTGAAGGGTTTGGGGTACCTTTGGCTGCCGGGTTCGTCCTTGAACCAGCCGAGCGTCTCCAATGAGAGCATGCCACGGATGCGCTCGCCCTTTTGCAGGAGTAGATCGGCAAATCTTGCCGCACCGTGGTCTGGCGTGCCCCAGTATGGGGCCTCCTCGTTCACGAAGGCGACGAGGTAGATGCGGGTTCGCGCCGGCTTGAACGACTTGAGCAGTCGCGCGAGTTCGATTGTGGCGGCGGTGCCGGAGGCGTTGTCGTTGGCGCCAGGCGCGTCGCCCGCGGAATCGTAGTGGCCGCCGACCACCAGGGTGTCGATGTCTTCCTTGGCTTGAGGCTCGATCGTGACCCAGATGTTGCGGACGGAGACGCCGTCCGTCTCGTACACCTGTTTCTGCGGTTCGAACCCGGCATCGCGGAAGGCTGCCTCGACGGCGGCTGCCGAGCGCTCGAGTGCTGCGGGGTGGCGTGTGTTGTGCGGCACACTGGCAATACGGGTGATGTGGGTTTTGAGGCGTGCGGCCAGTTCGCGTTCTTGAGGGGAAAGGTCTGGTGGCGCCCCGGTAAACGACCGCCCCGGCACCCACAGGCCGTACATGGTCAAGGCGATCGCCACAACGGCTACGACTGCCAGTGCGTACACGGCAAACCAAAGGACTCGCATAGGCTCGCTCCGGCTCCCGCCTCGTTGTCAGTGCGCCGGAATGCCATCCCGTGGCATTCCGGCAGCCTTTCTTTTCCCGCAGCCCGACCTGATATAAAAGGCCCTGATATAGAAGGTTCGGGGCGCCTTCGCCAAGGCGTAGAAGCAAATTCTGAGACCAAACCGGATGGACACGCCGCGCATGAAAAAGCTTGCGATCTGGCTCGGTGCAGCGGCCCTCGGCGCCGCCGGCGCGCTGGCTTGGCTGCCCGTCGAAAGTGCGGCGCAGCAGCGCATGCCACCGCCGACGCGGGAAGCGGCGCAATACTCGTTCGCGCCGATCGTGCGGACGGCGGCTCCCGCCGTCGTCAACGTCTACGTGCGCAGCCGCGTGAAGATGGCCAATTCGCCGTTCGCCGACGACCCGTTCTTCCGCCGCTTCTTTGGCGAGCAGTTCGGCCCGCCGTCTGACCGGATTCAAAGTTCGCTCGGCTCGGGCGTCATCGTCAGTCCGGACGGCGTGATCGTGACGAACACGCATGTCGTCAAGGGTCGGGGCGAAACGGAGATCCGCGTCGCGCTTTCGGACAAGCGCGAATTCGACGCCAAGGTGCTGACCCAGGACGAGAAGACCGACATCGCCATCCTGAAGATCGATAACGGCAACGAACGCTTTCCCGCGATCGAACTGGAGAACTCCGATACGCTGGAAGTTGGCGATCTGGTGCTAGCGATCGGCAACCCGTTTGGTGTCGGTCAGACGGTGACGAGCGGTATCATCTCGGCGCAGACGCGCACTGAGATCGGGCATTCGGACGCGCAGGTGTTCATCCAGACGGACGCAGCTATCAACCCGGGCAACTCGGGCGGCGCGCTGGTCGACATGGCCGGCAAGCTGGTCGGCATCAACACGATGATCTTTTCACAATCCGGCGGGTCGCATGGGATCGGTTTCGCGATCCCGTCGAACCTCATTCGCGTCTACCTGGAGGGGGCCGCCAGCGGCAAAAAGGTCGAGCGGCCGTGGCTTGGTGCAAGGCTGGAGAGCGTGACGCGCGAGATCGCGGAGGGGTTGAGCCTCGATCGCGTGACAGGGGCGATGGTCGGGCGCATCAGCGACAACGGCCCGGCGGCCAAGGCCGGATTGCTGGCAGGCGACGTGATCGTGAAGGTGGACGCGTTCGACGTGACGGATCCGCGGTCGGTCTACTATCGCCTGACGACCAAGGGCATCGGCGGGACGGTAGCCCTCAGCGTCGTTCGCAAGGGCAAGCCGGTCACAGTGAACCTGCCGCTTTCGGCGCCGCCGGCGGCCGGCAAGAACGACGTGCGCAACATGGCCGGGCAACATCCGTTCGACGGCGCGCGGGTTTCGAACATCCTGCCGGGCCTCGCCGACGAGCTGGACCTGGAGGACGAGGGCGTCGTCATCCTGTCGGTTCGCCCAGGATCGATCGCGGCGCGGCTGGGCTTCCAGCGCGGCGACGTGGTCGTCAGTGTCGGCGGCCAGACCATTACCGCGTTGGCCGAACTCGATGACGCCGTGAAGCAGCATCCGCGCGTCTGGTCGGTCGAGGTCAAGCGCGGTGGCCAGACGCTTCAGCTCAGGGTGCCGGGATGATCAGTGCGGTCGGCGCGGGCCAATGAGCAATCTGTTTGAAGCAGCCGGCTTGGAGAAGAGCGCGCCGCGGCCGCTGGCGGATCGCTTGCGCCCGAAGACGCTCGATGAGGTCGTCGGGCAGGAGCACATCGTCGGTCCCGAAGGCACGCTGACGCGCATGCTCAGGAGCGGCCGGGTCGGCTCCATGATCCTGTGGGGGCCTCCGGGTTCGGGCAAGACGACGGTGGCGCGGCTGCTGGCGGATGCGACGAGCCTGGAGTTCGAACAGCTCTCGGCGATCTTCTCGGGCGTGCAGGATCTGCGTAAGGCCTTCGATCGCGCCAAGGCGCGGCGCGAGCAGGGCAAGGGCACGCTGCTGTTCATCGACGAGATTCATCGTTTCAACCGCTCGCAGCAGGACAGCTTCCTGCCGCACATGGAGGACGGAACGATCACGCTGGTCGGGGCCACGACCGAGAACCCATCGTTCGAACTCAACGCCGCCGTGCTGAGCCGGGCCGCGGTGCTGACGTTCCATCGCCTCGACGACGCTGCGCTGGAGGATCTGATCCAGCGCGCCGAGGCGGAGGAGGGCCGGGCGTTGCCGCTCGATGCGGAAGCGCGTGAGGGCCTGAAAAACATGGCGGACGGCGATGGGCGATCCGTCATCAACCTCGCCGACGAAGTGTTTTCGACCGTGCCTGCCGGGGGCAAGGTGATCGACCGCGCCGGGCTGACGAAGCTCGTGCAACGCCGCGCGCCGCTCTATGACAAGGGTCGAGACGGGCACTACAACCTCATCAGTGCCTTGCACAAGTCGGTGCGTGGCTCGGATCCGGATGCGTCGCTGTACTGGCTCTGCCGCATGCTGGACGGCGGGGAGGACCGGCTGTTCATTGCCCGGCGTCTCGTGCGCATGGCGGTGGAGGACATTGGCCTGGCCGATCCACAGGCGCTGGTGCAGGCGCTGGCGGCGAAGGATACGTTCGACTTTCTCGGCAGTCCGGAGGGCGAGCTGGCACTGGCGCAGGCGACGATCTACCTCGCCACGGCGCCGAAGTCGAACGGGGCCTACGTGGCCTACAAGGCGGCGATGCGGGCCGCCAAGGAGCATGGCTCGCTGTCGCCGCCGAAGATCATCCTCAACGCGCCGACAAAGCTGATGGAGGACGAGGGCTATGGCGATGGCTACGCCTACGACCACGATGCGCCGGACGCGTTTTCAGGTCAGAACTATTTCCCCGACGAGTTGCGGAAACGCCCGCAGTACTACGACCCGCCCGACCGGGGCTTCGAGCGCGACATCCGCAAGCGGCTCGACTACTGGTCCCGGCTGCGCAAGGAGCGGGGCGGGTAGCTTTTGTAGAGCTCGCGCGCGCTAACCTCCTGTTTCGGCGCGGTTCCTATCGGAAATTCGTTGCACCGATGGCGCTCCAGCGGGCGTGCCGCGGCATTGCGGTAACGTTCTCATTGGAAAGTAAAAATGCCCCCGGGCCAATCCCGTTGGCCGGTGGGGCGGGCCGTCCTATAGTGCGGCCAGTCCAGGCGTCCGAGGTCGAGCATGCAGTTCAGTGATTTGTGGCACGGCCATCCTATCAACGAGAGCGTGCAGCTGCCGTGCATCGCGCCGCACGAATTGACCAATATGGAAGGCAAGGTGATCCATACCGGCTTTCCCGTCTTCTCAAACCAATGTGCCATCCGCATGGGCGTCGCCCTGCGCCGCGCTGGCGTGCAGCCTTCCCAGCTCGGCGGATGTACGCACTGCGGCGTGCATAGTCGCGAAGAGATGCACTTCATCAATGCCAACCAGGTCGGCAGCTCGATCGGGCCGCATATCGCCGGCGTCGGCCAGCGCGAGACCTACCGGGGCGACGAGGCCGCGCACTTCTATCCGAAGATCTTCGGGCGCACGGGCATCATCTACATCGAGAATTACTGGCATCGCGCGGGTGAGAGTGGGGCCGCCACGGGCGACCATGTCGATGTGTGGAACGGCTATCGTTCGTCCGCTAAATGGTTGATGGAGTGGTTTTCGTGGCTCGGCTATTACTCCAACTATGCCGGAGCCAGTGAAATCCGCTTCTGGGAAGTGAAGTGACGGCGCACCGGTCTGAGACGTTAACCGCGGCCACCGGGTCCGGACCGCATAAGGAAAACCGATGCGCTACGTTGTTGCCATGATCTTTGCGGTTGCTGTCGCAGCCGTGTTTACCCTGTACGTCGGGTCTCCGGTTGCCAGCTGGGCCGTGGACAAAATGGCATTCGACAATCCCGATCAGGTGGGCGATATGCATTCGCTTGTCTTCATGGGTACCAATTTCGTTGGGCTGGTGATCGGCTGGGCGCTTGGCTGGGCCATCGGCGGACCGCTATCGACCGGGCCGCGGCCGCAATAGCGGCGCGAGGTTCAAGGTGCCCGGACGCGATTTGCCGGACGGAGCACGATCAATGAAACTTTTGCTACTTGCGGTCGCTGGCGGGGCCCTCGGCTCGGGCGCCCGGCATCTCGTCAATGTCGGCTTCGGCAGCTGGAGCGACGGCGGATTCCCGTGGGCGACGTTGACGGTCAATATCGTCGGCTGCTTCCTGATGGGCGTGCTGATCGAAGCGCTGACATTGCGTTTCGACGGCTCGCTTGAATTGCGCACGTTTCTCGCCACCGGCATTCTCGGCGGCTTCACCACGTTCTCCGCCTTCTCGATGGACTTCGCGCAGCTGACACAACGCGGCGATCTTGCGCTTGGTCTCGTGTATGTCGCGGCTTCAGTTATCATTTCCATCGCGGCCGTGTTCGCCGGTCTCGCTATCACCAGGGCCGCGCTGACATGACCGCCGCATCGGAACGCGTCGAAACCATCCAGGTGAAAAAGGACGAGGCCGGCCTGCGCGTCGACCGCTGGTTCCGTGTGCACTTCCCAGACCTCAGCTATGGATACCTGCAGAAGCTGCTGCGCTCCGGCCAGGTGCGGGTCGATTCCAAGCGCGTGCAGGCCAACGATCGCCTTGAGGCTGGCGCACAGATCCGCGTTCCCAAGGTCGTGCGCACGCCGCCGCCCGGAGCACCGTCGCTGAAGGCGCCGCTCGGTGTGTCGAAGGGCGATCGCGACCTGATCGAGAAAACCATTCTCTACGAGGACGAGCAAGTGTTGGTGCTCAACAAGCCGTTCGGACTCGCGGTGCAGGGCGGGTCCGGCACCAAGAAGCACATCGACGGCATCCTGGCCGGCATGGCGGATCGCTTTGGGGACCGGCCGCGGCTCGTGCATCGGCTGGACCGGGATACGACAGGCGTGCTGCTCGTCGCTAAGACGCGCGATGCTGCCAGCAAGCTTGGCAAGATCTTCCAGACGCGGTCAGCGGCGAAGACGTACTGGGCCCTGGTGAAGGGTGTGCCACGACCGCCGCAGGGCAAGATCGAAGCGGCGCTGGTGAAGGCGGCGGGTCCGGATGGCGATCGGGTGCGCAAGGCGCTTCCGGGCGAGCAGGATGTGGCCATGCACGCCACGACGCACTACTCGGTGATCGACCGGGTCGCGCACAAAGTGGCGTGGATGTCGCTGAAGCCGGTGACGGGGCGGCAGCATCAGCTGCGCGCGCATATGTCGACGATCGGTCACCCCATCGTGGGTGACAACAAGTATGAGGGCGAGGGCGTGATGGCCGACAGCGGGCTCGAAGCCAAGCTGCATCTGCATGCACGCCGGCTCATCATTCCGCATCCGACCAACGGCAGGAAAATCGACGTCACCGCGCCGCTGCCGCCGCACATGCTTGCCGCGTGGGAGCTGCTCGGTCTCGACCCCAACCGCTTCATGACGGACGATGAGGATTAGGCATGGAAGAGACGCCGTTCTGGATAACGTTGCTGGTCAGCTGGGGGCCCATGCTGCTGCTGATCGGCGTGTGGGTGTATTACATGCGGGCCTATGCCGGACGAACGAAGTCCGGCATGAGCCAGATGGATTACCTGGAACAGCTGCTGATCGAAACCAAGCGGCACAACCAGCAGCTCGAAACGCTGCTGGCTCGTCTGGCTGACAAATGACGACGCGCTTTACCGGCGCATAGGCGTTACTTCGCCTTGGCGGCCTCTGCCTCTGCACTTGACGGTAGGCCTAGGTCCTTCTCCAGCTCTGCGATGCGATCACGCACTTTCGCCGTTTCCTGACTGCGGCGAACCATGCGCAACTGGATCTTGCCGATTTCCATCGAGGTCTCTGCGCCGCCGCGACCTCGGTCCATCTGAACTTCGAAGATTTTTGCCTGATCTTGCTTGTTGGCGTCGACGTTGCCGCGCACCTGTTCCTTCAGCTGTGCCAGCTCGACGACTTTTGCCGTCTGTTCCGGATCCGACTTCTTGCTCAATTCCTCCTCGAGCTTGCGCAGGCGCTCCTGCAGATCAGCGGAGGCCGGGGCCGGCGCGCCACCGCCGGGAATGGCACCGGGCGCGGCGGCCAGATGGAAAAAGAAGTCGCCCGTCAGCGAGGAGTGATCCCACGGCACCTGTTTGCCCTGGGTGGCTGCCAGCACGTCCTTGCGGACGTCGACCATCACCGCCGTGAGGTTGCGACCCGGCACGCGGACGCCCTTGGCAAGCGCGGTGGTGAAGGGCGAGTTGGCGCCCTCGCCATCGAGGGCGACGTTGCCGGGCTGCGTCGAGTAGGCGATGAATGTGCCGACACCAGTCTCCACCTGCGCCAGACCCTTGCCGATGCTGGTGGAGCGGGTGCCCATGGATCGGGCCAGATTGCGCGCCAGCGGATTGTCGCGGCAAGCATCGAGGAAGACGACGTTGGTCTTGTTGTCGCGATCGATTTCCATCTGCTTCAGCACGAAGTCGACGCTGATACCCTCGAAATCGAGGTCGCGTTCCTTCTGCATGCTGGCGTCGATCGGAACCAGATAGTTGCGGCCAGATACCTGCAGGCCATGACCCGCGTAAAAGAAGAGGGCGACCTCGGCGCCATCCAGGGCCCGGGCGAAGTCGCGGATCTTGAGGTCGAAGGCGTTCTTGTCGAGGTTCAGACCGACGATGACTTCGAAGCCGGATTCAGTGAGGGCCTTGGCTATTTCGCCGGCGTCGTTGACGGGGTTGGGCAGCGGGTTGGCGTTGACGTAGGCCGAGTTGCCGACGACGAGGGCCACGCGCTTTTCGGCAGCGGCGGGGTAGGCGAGAAACAGGTAGCAGGCGATGCCCGCGATAATTGGATGGATACGCAACATATTGGTCCCCTGTGTCGGCGTCGGCCGGGTTTAGGCCGGGATTTCGACAGTTCCAAGACGGTGCGTCGCTGCGCTGCGGTGACGTCTCGCGCCTCGCGGCAGGGATGCTATAAGCCCGCCCATGCAGCTCGTAATTTTCGATTGCGACGGCACGATCGCCGATAGCCAGCACATGATCGTTGCCGCCATGGACGAGGCTTTCAGGGTCGCCGGCCTGGTCACGCCGCCGCGCGAGGCCGTGGTGCAGGTGATTGGGTTGTCGTTGGAGCATGCCGTGCGCGAGTTGCTTCCAGCGGAGGTGCACGGTCGAGCGGGCGAGATCGCCGAGGACTACAAAGCCGCGTTTCATGACCTGCGGGCAGCGGGGTTGCCGCAGGAACCGTTGTTCCCCGGGGTGAAGGCGGCCATCAGGCAGTTGCGCGAGGGTGGCGTCACGCTTGGGATCGCCACGGGCAAGTCGCGGCGTGGGGTTCGGCTGCTGTTGGAACGCGAGGGCCTTGCCGATGCCTTCGCTACCGTGCAGACGGCGGACACGCATCCGTCGAAGCCCGATCCATCGATGATCGCTGCGGCTATGGCTGAAACGGGCGCGAGCGAGGCCGAGACGGCGATGGTCGGCGACACGACGTTCGATATGGCCATGGCGCGCAATGCTGGCGTCAGGGCCGTCGGTGTGGCTTGGGGATACCACCCGATTGCGGCACTGCGCGAGGCCGGAGCAGACAGCATCGTCGATGACGCTGCCGGTCTGTTGACCGAACTTGCCCGCCATGCGCGCGCGCTGAGCGAGACTGCATCATGACCGAACCGAAGCCACCGCATCAGGCCAATCCGGAACGCATCCGCGAGCAGGCGGCGATGCGCGCGCCCCTGCCTAAGCGGTTCTACAAAGACGTGACGTTGCGCGAAGACCCGGCTGGATGGGCCGTATTGCTCGATGGCCGCCCGATCAAGACGCCGGGCAAACGTTCGCTGGCGTTGCCATCGGAGGTGCTGGCTGAAGCCGTCGCGGCGGAATGGCGGGCGCAGGACAAAGTCATCGACCCCGGCACGATGCCGATGACGCGCATCGCCAATACGGCCATCGAGTCCGTGTCGGGCCAGATGCAGGAGGTCGCGGACGACGTGGTCGCTTTCGCAGGCCGCGATCTCATCTGCTATCGGGCGGCCGGACCAGAGGCACTTGTCGTTCGGCAGAGTGCGGCTTGGGATCCGATCATCCAGTGGGCGGCCGCCGAGTTGGTTGCGCGTTTCATCCTGGCTGAGGGTGTCATGCCGGTGGAGCAGCCGGCCGCAGCGCTGGAGCGCGTTGCCGAGGCCGTAAAGCCCCTCGACGCGTTCCAATTGTCGGGTCTGCACGTGGCCACGACGTTGACCGGCTCGGCACTGCTCGCACTTGCGGTCCTGCGGGGACGCTTGACGCCACAGGAGGCATGGGCTGCTGCCCACATCGATGAGGACTATCAGATCGAACTGTGGGGTCCTGACGAGGAAGCGGCAACGCGGCGGGCCTATCGCTGGGACGAGATGCGGGCGGCTTGCTTGTATCTTCGTCACGGAGATCGCTAGGTCACGATGCGAAGCACCAACGGCGTCCTCGTCCCATGATTCCCGAACTCGAGACCTCCGGTCCAAGATCGCCCTTCCGACATCGCGCCTTCGCGCTCTACTGGTGGGCGCGGTTCGTTGCCGTTTTCGCGGTGCAGATCGTCTCGGTCGCGGTCGGCTGGCAGATCTACGATCATACGCGGGATGCATTCCTGCTCGGGCTCGTGGGGCTGGTGCAGTTCCTGCCCTCGCTGGCGCTGGTGCTCGTGACGGGGTCCGTCGCTGACCGCTACAACCGGCGTCTCGTCATGGCGGGATGCATCGCGATCGAAGTGCTCTGCGCGCTGTCGCTGTTCGTCCTGGCCTTCGAGGATTACTTCAGCGTCGTCTCGATTTTCATCGTCCTGGCGGTGCTGGGGATCGCCCGCGCCTTCATCGCGCCGGCCGTGCAGTCGCTGGTGGTCAATCTCGTGCCAAAGGAGGACTTCGCGACTGCGATCGCGTGGAATACCTCAAGCTGGCAAATCGGCACGATCGTCGGCCCGGTGGCGGGCGGCCTGCTCTACGGGATCTCGCCGCACAGCGCCTATGCCGCTGCAGCCCTGATGCTGTGCGCCTCGGTGCTGCTGACGTTGCTCATTCCGAAGCCGCCGCAGAAGACGGTCGACGCCCCGGCCTCGTGGGAGACGCTGTCGGCGGGCTTTCGGTACGTCTGGAGCAATCCTATCGTGCTCGGTGCGATCTCGCTCGATTTGTTTGCGGTGCTGCTCGGCGGGGCGACGGCGCTGATGCCGGTGTTCGCGCGCGACATCCTTGATGTCGGGCCGTGGGGGCTCGGTCTGCTGCGGGCGGCACCCGGCATCGGGGCCATCGCCATGAGCATCTATCTGATCAACAATCCGATCCGTGATCATGCCGGCGTCATCATGTTCGCCACCGTGGCACTGTTCGGCGCCTTCACGATGGCGTTCGGCGCGTCGACGATCGCATGGGTGTCCATTGCGGCGTTGGCGGCGCTGGCGCGGCCGACATGATTAGCGTCTATATCCGCGAGACGCTGGTGCAGCTGGCTACGCCGGACTCCGTGCGCGGTCGCGTCAATGCCGTAAACATGGTGTTCGTCGGCGCCTCGAACGAACTTGGCGAATTTCGCGCCGGCACGATGGCGGCGATGATCGGCACCGTGCCGGCGGTGATCTTCGGCGGGTTCGGTGCAATCGTCGTGGCGGGGCTGTGGGCCTGGTGGTTCCCGCAGCTGCGCAAAGCCTCGCGTCTCGACGGGCGCTAGAGGAGACAGTCATGCCGATGATGCTGAAGCTGCTATGACGCGCCATTTGGTATGGGCACGCCCGGCGCCAGCTTGGCGCGGCGTATGGCGAGATTGGTTTTCACGCTGGCGACGTTCGGCGCTGCGGTCAGATCCTTGAGGATGAAATCCTGGAAGGCCGGCAGGTCGGCTGCGACACACTTCAGGATATAGTCCGTCTCGCCGGACAGCATGTAGGCTTCACGCACGAGCGGCCAGCCGAGCACGCGATTTTCGAAAGCTCTGAGATCATTTTCGGCCTGCGCGTGCAAACCGACCATGACGAATGCCGTCAGTTCGTAGCCAAGCGCCTTCTCGTCGAGCAGCGTCGTGTAGCCGGCAATCAGGCCGGCCTGTTCAAGCGCGCGGACGCGCCGCAGGCAGGGGGGCGCCGAGAGACCGACACGGCTCGCCAACGCAACGTTGGTGATCGAACCATCGGATTGCAACTCCTTGATAATGCGCCAATCAACGGCATCCAAACGAACAGGCATGGGTCTCCAATCTTTCCCAGCTGTGGCGGCAGGCAACATCTCACCTGCCTCGCGTGGTCTGTGGTAGAGGGTAACGGAAACTCCCCTTCGAACCCAGACAACGCGCAATATGATATCCATTCCGCTGGTGGAAACATTCGAAGCCCATACTTCGTTCCCTGAGCAGACCAGCTGCTGGATTATTTCTGACGGCAAGGCCGGGAATTTGACGCAATGCGTCGGAGTTGCCGAAGCCCTTGGAGTCGATGCGGAAATTAAGTCCGTCGATCCACAGGGATGGAGCCGGCTGGTCGCGCCTTATGGTCGCGTCGCCAGGAGCGAGCGTTTCGGCCAAGCCGGTAGTCGGTTTGCGCCGCCCTGGCCCGATCTGGCGATAGCCTGCGGCCGCCTGACGACGCCCTACATCCGCGCCTTGCGCAAGGTCAGCGGACTGAAGACCTATACCATCATCCTGCTCGATCCCAAGACGGGAGCCAATACCGCCGACCTGTTCTGGGTGCCCCAGCACGACAGGCGACGGGGGGGCAACGTGGTGACGACGCTAACGTCGCCGCATCGCTACTCGCCGCAGCGCCTAGCGGCGCTGCGTGCCGAGGTGCCGGCGGACATCGCCGCGCTGCCGGGACCGCGTATAGCCATGTTGATCGGCGGTCCGAACGGCGACTATCGTTACCGCGTCGAGGATGAAGACCGTCTGATCGCCCTGCTGAGCGATCTTGCCCGAATGCCCGTCGGATTGATGATCACCTGTTCACGCCGCACGCCGCCGGCCTTGGCGCAACGTGTCGATGCCGCTACGCGGGGCGCGGCGCGGATTTTCTGGGACGGAGTGGGCGCGAATCCCTATCCGCAGTTCCTGGCGCAGGCCGATGCGTTTTTTGTTACTGCCGACAGCGTCAACATGGTGGGTGAGGCCTGTGCGACCGGACGGCCGGTGCATGTGTTTTTTCCGCGTGGCGGCTCGGCCAAGTTCACGCGGTTTCATCACAGCCTGCACGAACATGGGGCAACCCGGCCGGTCGTGCGGGCAGATGACGTGCTGCAGACGTGGGGCTATGAGCCGCTCTATTCCGCGCCGGTCATCGCGGCGGAGATCCGGCGGCGCTACCTGCGGCGGCGGGCGGTGCTGGGGAACATGATGTGATGAGGGCGGCAGAGGGATCAGCTGAGGCTGGACAATTGAGAGCGGCGGGCACCGTGCAACAGCCGCCCGCTTCGGCGGCACGGCGCGTCTGGCTGGCGCTGGAGCTGATGTTGCTGTTCGTGGCCGTGCCTGTCGGCATGGACATTGTCGTGCACCAGCAGCGCATTCCCTTGTTCATCGCGCTGTTGCCGGTGCTCGTGGTCGTCGTGTTCATTCTGCTGCTTGATCCGACATTTCAGCTGCGTCGCGAGCTGACGCGCTGGTTCGGCTGGCGCACGGCGTTGACGATTCTGCTGATCTTCGCCATCGGCGGCGCGGCCGTTACGTACTGGGTGAGGCTGACGCATCCGGGATGGTTCATGGACATGCCAACCAACCGGCCGGAGACGTGGAAGCACGTCATGCTGCTTTATCCGATCGGCTCGGTGCTGACGCAGGAGATCGTGTACCGCACGTTCTATTTCCACCGTTACGGGCCGCTGTTCGGGCGTTTCGCCCTGTTCGGTCTGCTGCTCAACGGGCCGTTGTTTGGGCTTGCCCATATCGTGGTCGGGACGCCGTTCGCGGTGGTCTCGACCTGCATCACCGGCCTACTGTTTGCCGTGCGCTACCACACGGCACGTTCGTTCTGGGCGGTGTGGATCGAGCACACGCTGTGGGGCTGGCTGGTCTTCACGGTCGGGCTGAACCATTACTTTTTCACGGGTATTCCCAACCCTTGAGGGCCGGAGGCAAGCGACGCCGGTCCTGCACATATTTATCCGTAATTCGGGCGATTGCGACGATTGAGATCGGCCCGACGATGGGCTAGAAATCGCGCCAATCCCCTCAGCGATCCGAACACGAGGCGCCCAATGGCTGCGGCCCACCAGTACGTCTACCACATGCACAAGCTCTCCAAGACCTACCCGGGGGGCAAGCAGGTTCTGAAAGACATCTCGCTGTCATTCCTGCCGGGCGCCAAGATCGGCGTTGTCGGTCTGAACGGCGCGGGCAAGTCGACGCTGCTCAAGATCATGGCCGGCACGGTCGACGACTTTCTGGGCGAGGCCAAGCCGGCTGACGGCATTCGCGTCGGGTACCTGCCACAGGAACCGCAACTCGATCCCGACAAGGACGTGCTGGGCAATGCCATGGAGGGGGTCGCGGAGAAGAAGGCCATCCTCGACCGCTACAACGAGATCGCGTCCAACTACTCGGAAGACACTGCCGACGAGATGACGGCGCTGCAGGACCAGATCGACGCGCAGGATCTGTGGGACCTCGATACGCAGGTCGAGCAGGCACTCGACGCGCTGCGCTGCCCGCCGGGCGATGCCAGCGTCGCCAACCTCTCGGGCGGCGAGAAGCGGCGCGTGGCGCTGACCCGCCTCTTGCTGTCGAAGCCCGACATCCTGCTGCTCGACGAGCCGACGAACCATCTCGACGCCGAGAGCGTCGCCTGGCTTGAACGGTTCTTGAAGGACTACACGGGCTGCGTGATCCTGGTGACCCACGATCGCTACTTCCTCGACAACCTCACCGACTGGACGCTGGAGTTGGATCGCGGCCAGGGCGTGCCTTACAAGGGCAACTACTCGAGCTGGCTGGAGCAGAAGGCCAAGCGCGAGACGGTGGAGAAATCGGCCGAGGAAGGCCGCCAGAAGCAGATGGCGCGCGAGTTGGAGTGGATCCGTGCTTCGCCAAAGGCGCGCCAGGCCAAATCCAAGGCGCGCGTCAGCGCCTACGACAAGCTGGTGGAGCAGGCCGGACGCGAGGAAGTGGGCAAGGCCTCGTTCTCGATCGCGCCGGGTCCGCGCCTGGGCGAGATGGTGGTGGAAGCGGAGGGGCTGTCAAAGGCGTTCGGCGACCGCCTGCTGATCGACGGCCTGTCGTTCAAGCTGCCGCCGGGCGGCATCGTCGGCGTCATCGGCCCCAACGGCGCGGGCAAGACGACGCTGTTCAAGATGCTGACCGACGCGGAGAAGCCGGACGGCGGTTCGATCCGTCTGGGATCTACAGTCAAGCTCGCCTATGTCGACCAGAGCCGTGACCACCTGGATGACAAGAAGACCGTGTGGGAGGAGATCTCGGGCGGCAATGACATCATGAAGTTCGGCGAGAAGAAGGAGATGCCGAGCCGCGCGTATTGCGGATGGTTCAACTTCAAGGGCGCCGACCAGCAGAAGAAGGTCGGTCTGCTGTCAGGCGGCGAGCGCAACCGCGTGCACCTCGCCAAGATGCTGAAGGAAGGCGGCAACCTGCTACTGCTCGACGAACCGACCAACGATCTCGATACCGAGACGCTATCAGCCTTGGAATCGGCGCTGGAGGATTTTCCGGGCTGCGCCGTGGTCATCTCGCATGACCGCTTCTTCCTCGACCGCCTGGCGACGCACATTCTCGCCTTCGAGGGCGACAGCCACGTGGAGTGGTTCGAAGGCAACTTCGCCGACTACGAAGAGGACAAGAAGCGCAGGCTTGGCGATGCGGCGGTCGAGCCGCACCGCATCAAATTCAAGCGGTTTGAGCGGTAGTTGCCCGCCACGTCATGAATGGCCGGACTTCCGTTAGTTGGCCGTCTTCGAGCTTCACCAGTGGCCAGGTGTCGTTATCGGCGACGATGACTTCGCCGCGGTACCACTTGGTGCGCATGGTGTCGGCGCCGTCGCGGAACATCAGTTCGACGCAGTCGCCGGTCTTCAGGGACTCGATTTGGGTCATAGGACTCACTCCGATGTCGTTGGAGGCTTCCTAATTGCATTGTGTGACATTTTCTTTGGTGCCGTCGGGAACTGTCTAGGGCGTCGTGCTCGCGACTGAAAGCGCAGCCGGCTTTGCCTCGACAGGAGTGTTTTCGCCCCGCCACCAGCCATACGCCCGGATCAGGGTTTCCGGCAGGATCACCAGGTTCAGGAACGTCGCCGTCGCCAGACCGCCGAGTATGGCGATGGCCATGGGCGCCTCGATCTCGTGCCCCGGGCGACCCAAACCCAACGCCAGCGGTACCAGCCCGAGTGCCGCCATCAGGGCCGTCATGAAGACTGGTGCGAAGCGCTCGGCCGCCGCACGCCGGATCGTGTCGGCGTTCCAGGGCTGGCCTTCGCGGTCGACGAGGTGCTCGACGTGGGCGAGCATCATTACCGAGTTGCGGGCACCGATGCCGAACACGGTCACCAGTCCGACGAGGCTGCCGAGTGTCAAGCCGATGCCGCTGGCGACGATGGCGGCCATGCCGCCGATGAGCGAGAAGGGCACGTTGACCAGCAGCACCAGTGCTAACAGCTTGCGTTTGAAGGCCAGCGTCAGAGCGATGACGATGAGCAGGATGCTGAGCCCGGTCAGCGCGCCGAGACGTATCTGGCCGGCGCGCTCGGCTTCGGCCTGGCCGGCGAAGGAGACGTAGACGTCGGCGGGAAGCTTCAGCTCGGCGATGCGTTCCTTGGCATCGTTGACGAGGCTGCGCAGGGAATAGCCCTCCGCGCCGTTGAAATTGACGTTGACCCGGCGCAGCGCGCCCTCGTGGCGGATGTTGGAACGACCCTCCGTCAGAGAGATGGTGGCGACGTTGCTCAGCAGGACGCGCGTTCTGGCATTGCTGATCAGGAGATTCGACAGCTGCTCGATGCGGCCGCGGTCGCTGGCCTTGAGGATAACGACGACATCGACCGTCTGGGCGCCAACGTAGGTCTGGGCGATGGTGGTGCCGGCGAAGGCGGTCTGCACCGTGTCCAGGGTGTCCTGGGCTGTGAGGCCATAGCGGGTGAGGGCCGCGGGATCGAGACGGATCGACAGCGTAGGGACCTTGGCCGTTTTCGGGATGCGCAGATCGGCAACGCCTGGGATGCCGCTGACTGCCTTTTCGATGTCCTCGGCGGATTTCTCCAGAGTTTCCAAATTCGGGCCATGGAGGTTGATCACGACCTGGGCCGTCTCGCCGCTGAGGCTCTCGCTGATGCGGTCGCCGAGAAAGGTCATGGCCTCGGTGCGGACCTCGGGGAATTTTTCGAGGACTTCGCGGATCATCTCCTGGGCTTCGGTTTCCGTCTCCGTGTGCGAGGCGGTCAGCTCGACGTGGAACTCGCTCTTGTCGGGGCTCCAGGTGTCCTCACCAGAATCCGCGCGGCCGATCTGGTGGCCGACGACCTTGATGAACGGCAGCTTCAGCAGTTCCTTCGTGATGCGCTCGCCGGTGGCGACGATGTCGGCGACGGAGGTTCCTTCGGCGGCGGCCGACATCTGGATGACGAAGTGACCCTCGCGGAATTGCGGGATTAACTCGCTGTGCAGGAAGGGTACGACGGCGATCGCGGCGACGGCGGCGGCGGCAAGTGCGCCGACCGTGAGCGCCCAGCTTTTGCGCACGAACTCGAGGCACCAAGTCTGCATGCCCTTGAGCTTGTCGAGGATGTGGGGCGTCTCCTTCGTGTCGCTGCCGGTAAGAAGCAGCGCGCAGAGCGCCGGCGTAACGGTGAGCGCGACGAGCATGGACACCAAGACGGCGATGATGAACGTGAGCGCCATAGGTCCGATGAAGCGGCCCTGGACGCCACCAGCGAACAGTACGGGCAGGAAGATGAAGATCACGGCCAGCGTGCCGTAGAGCATGGACCCGCGGATTTCGATCGAGGCATCCTCGATGGTGACTAGGTCGTCCGCGGCGCCGGCGGCGTGGGCGAGGCGCAGTCGACGCATGATGTTCTCGATGTCGATGATGGCATCGTCGACGAGGACGCCGAGTGCCAGGGCAAAGCCACCCAAGGTCATCGTGTTGAGGGTTTCCCCGAAGTAGTCGAGCACGACGATGGCGCCGAGCAGGGATAACGGGATTGCCAGGAAGGAAATCAGGGCGGCGCGCCAGCTGCGCAGGAACGCATAGAGCACGATGAGGATCAGCGCCGAGCCGAGTGCCAGCGCGCGTTCAAGGTTGCTGAGCGCGCGTTCGATGAACGACGCCGGGCGGTGCAGCATCGTAATGGTGATGCCGCGCTTGGCGAGGGTCGGGCGGAGCTCCTCAAGAGCCGTTTCGACGGCCTGCGTGGCCTTCAGGGTGTTGGCACCGAACTGGCTGGAGATCGTCACCAGCACGCCGGGGCGGCCCATGATCGTCGCATCGCCGATCGGAACCGCGGGGCCGATGGCAACCGTCGCCACCTCGCCGATGCGGATCGGTACGTTGTCCTGGATGGTGACGAGGGCCTGCGACAGAGCCTGCGGATCGGGCGCGGGTGGCGGCGCATCGATCGTGATGCGCTGGGCGCTGGTGTCGATCGTTCCGGCGCCGCGCAAGGCCAGTGCCTCCCGGCCTGCGCTCGCCACGTCGGCGACGGTCAAGCCCAACCCGGACAGGCGGTCGAGATCGGGCTGGATCTGAACCTGGCGGATGGCGCCGCCGTACACCGTCACTCGCGCAATGCCGGGCAGGGACAGAAGCTGGGGCATCAGCGTCCAGTCGGCGATGTCGCGCAAAGTGTAGGGGTCGACGCTGTCGGACGTCAGTCCGAATTTGAGGACGTCCATAGTGCTTGAGGTGAGCGGCGTCAGCTTGGGCTGGGCGACGCCGATCGGCAACGTTCCCGCCAGCGTCTGGAGGCGTTCGGATATGCCCTGACGGGTGGTGACGGGATCGACGTCCTCATCGAAGGTCAGCAGGATGACCGACAGCCCATAGACGCTTTCCGAGCGGATGGATTCGACGCCGGGAGCGCCGTTGACGGCAGCCTCGATCGGCCGCGTGATGATCTGCTCGACGTGTTCGGGCGCGAACCCGGGCGCCTCGGTCTGGATTGTGACCTGGGGCGGTACGAATTCGGGAAACACGTCCAGGGGAACCGTGAAGGCGTAGACAATGCCGGCGACCAACCACGAAACCGACAGGGCCGCGACGAGGACACGGTAACGGATCGACCAGCGGATCAGGGTGTCCATCATTGCCGCTCGTCCGCTCAATCAGGATCCGAGCTGGCGACCGGGGTCTCTTTGGGTTTGGATTTTTTGGCGGGAGCGGGGCCGTCGTCATCATCGTCGCCGCCGGCCGGCTCTGCCTCGCGCGACAACAGAACGGAGGCGCCGTGGTCTACGACCTTGGTGCCCGGCGCGAAGTCCTTGACGAGGTAGCCTTCGGCGACGGGCTCGTCCAGGGCGACGAGCTTGCGCTCGAAGGTGCCCGGCTTCGTCTCGACGTAGCACCAGGAGGCTCCGGCGTGGACCACGACGGCGGATGCCGGGATGACGACGCCCGAGTTCGGGACTGCGCCTTCGCCTGTGACGCGTGCCCGGTCTCCGGGACGCAAGCCGGGTCCGGCCGGCATCAATCCAAAGAACGATGTGCCGGGCATGGCGAGGCTGCCGGAGGGTGCTGCCCAGATGGCGGTGACCTGGGTGCTTGATCCGCCGCTCAAGGGCTGCACGGCGACGTTGGTCAGATCTTTCTCCACCGAGCGCGGGAAGTCGAAGCGGACGAGGGTCGTCCGCCCGGAACTCAATTCGTCGACGATCTGCTGGCGCGGGCCTGACGCGACGAACGGTGCCTTGTCGCCCCAGGTGTTGCGGAGCTTCAGCTTGAGCAACGCGACTTGCGTGGAATCGGTCGACGCTTGGCGTTCGGCGTTGTCGATCGAATGCTCGGGGAGGGTCTTCGTTTCCTTGTAGCGGGCGAAGGCGCGGGCGCTGAAGTTCGCGGCGATCTCGGCAGCACGCA
The DNA here is from genome assembly GCA_965279065.1 of Hyphomicrobiaceae bacterium. Taxonomy (GTDB): domain Bacteria; phylum Pseudomonadota; class Alphaproteobacteria; order Rhizobiales; family Hyphomicrobiaceae; genus JAKAXS01. The sequence goes on along the minus strand of OZ257134.1, from coordinate 1,773,193 downwards.
AATCGGCATTGAGTTGTGCCAGGCCCTCGGGGCTGACGAGCGTGGCGATGCCGTCGATCTTCTGCGCAGCCTCGGCCGGTTGCAGGACAACCGATGTCGGCTTGAAGGTGCTGGCGTCGGCCGTGTCGCGCGCCTCAGAGCGGGGCTCGTCGCAAGCGCCCAGAGCAAGTAAAGCGATCAGGCCGATGTGCCTCAGCATGCGGACTTTCCCGGCTTATCGGCGCGGCCACGCGACCATGCCCAACCATGAGGCAATCGTTAGCACGATGAGAGAATTATGAGAAGCAATATGAGGGATTTATGAGAAATTGTCGTGTGCGTCATTGGGTGGATGACGCCGATTGAGCAGGGGTCAAAAGTTACACGTTATAACAGTAGCTTAAGATTGCCAACCAGGGGTAAGCGGCGCAAGGTCTGACCGGGGTCGCGGTTAGGCGCAGTCTAAAGTAATTCTCCCGATCGTGAACTTCGGCGCGACTTTGGCGTTCTTCCCACACGCCCCCGGCGGCGTTGCACATGATGCGCGGCCCTCGGTCCGCACGAACATGCAAGCCAATAAGAAATGTCCACAAGGATAGATGGAGGAAATCATGAAGCGCATTTTGATCGGCCTTGTTGCGGCCGCGGCGGTTCCAGCCTTTGCTTTCGCGCAGGCTCCGGACAAGGCTCATCCGCCGGAGAAGGCGATGGATTCGGCTACGCCGGAAATGAAGAACCCGGGCGGGACCGACAAGCTGCATCCTCCGCAGAAGGCCATGGATCAGGCCACGCCGCCTGAGAAGAAGTCCGACAGTGCATCCGGTGCAGGTTCCGGTGAGAGCGGCGCTGCCAAGACTTGGAATTCCGACGACGCGAAGTCTGGCGGTGCCGGCGAGACCAAGGGGTCTGACGGCGCAACGCAAAAGTAATCGACCTATATTGTTTGGTTCCGACGCGCCGGTGCTGTGAGTATCGGCGCGTTTTTTTTGTGCGACCTCACAATTTCGCGAGCTGCGAACGGATCGTTGCGGTGTGCGTTCTCCAGACAGGGTTTCCGTGTCCAAGGCGCGGAGATTCTGGGCAGTGCGCCCGAATTGACTCGTAGCGCACGCCAAGAAAACATGGAGGAACATGTCATGAGACGCATCGTTATCGGCCTTGCGGCTTCGCTGGCGCTTCCGGCGCTGGCACTGGCACAGACGCCAGATCAAAACAAGGCTGCCGGAGCTGCGAGCGAGAAGGCCGTACCGGAGATGAAGAACCCTGGCGGTACCGACAAGCTGCATCCGCCGCAGAAGGCCATGGATGAAGCTACCGAGGCCGCTCCTGGCAAGTCGGATTCATCGACTGGTGCCAGCGCCGGTGCCAGCGGCTCGTCCACCTACAATTCCAACGATGATAAGAAGAACGAAAAGTCGGGCGGTGCCTCGAAGTACTAAGCGCTGACGCAAATTGGAAACGCGCTGCAGGCTTCGCCGCGGCGCGTTTTTTTGTGTCTCTTCCTCGGAAGTTTCGTGCAATGCAGCGCAATAGCGGCGCATTTTCTTTTCAATTGGACTTGAATTAGACCCGGCCGAGGAGCGCCAGTATTAGAAGAATGATGAGGATCGTGCCGACGAGACCGGAAGGTCCATAGCCCCAACTACGACTGTGGGGCCAGTTCGGCAAAGCTCCGAGCAACGCGAGAATGAGGATGATGATCAGAATAGTTGAGAGCGTCATCGTCGTTACCTCCGAAAGCGAGCTTTGCGGAAACGGTGCGACGCGCGGCTTTGTTCCAAGGCCACGACGCGGAAGTTAACGATGAAAAGCATGCGCGACACCGTGCGCGTTCTTCGAGCGCGGCTGGATGACCTAGATTGAGACTATGCGCACCCGGGCTGGTTTCGTCGGGTGCGTCCGGGTGACGTCCTGGTGCAGATGTCCTATCTGGGTTATGGCGTGCGGCCGCGCGTTGGAATTGGATCATGCTTGTCGACCACCACTGCCATCTCGACTTTCCGCAATTCGCCGATGATCTCGACGGCGTCGTGGCGCGTGCAGGGGCCGCGGGTGTCGGCCTGATGGTGACGATCTCGACGCGAATTCGCCGCTTCGGCCAGGTTCGCGCGGTAGCCGAGCGCTACGACAATGTCTACTGTTCGGTCGGGACGCATCCACACAACGCGCATGAGGAACTCGACATCCCTGTCGAGGAGATCGTGCGGCTGTCACGGCACGCAAAGGTGGTGTCGATCGGCGAGGCAGGGCTCGACTACCATTATCAGCATTCGACGCCGGATGCGCAGGCGGAGGGTTTCCGCAATCATATTGCCGCGGCCCGCCTGACCGGACTGCCGCTCGAGATTCACACGCGCGAGGCCGATGCCGATACCATCGCCATTCTCGAAGATGAGCATGCCAAGGGCCCGTTTCCGGCGATCCTGCACTGTTTCACGGGTGGGCGCGAGTTGGCGATGCGGGCGGTGGAACTAGGTCTTTATGTGTCGTTCTCGGGCGTCGTGAGCTTCAAGAAGTCCGAGGACCTGCGTGACATCGCACGGGAGGTTCCGCTCGATCGGTTGCTGGTGGAAACCGACGCACCGTATCTGGCGCCGCAACCGTATCGCGGCAAGACGAACGAGCCGGCCTATGTCGTGCATACTGCTGCGGCTCTCGCCGCGGCGCGCGGTATTACGGCCGAAGCGCTGGCGGCGGCGACGACAGAGAACTTCTACCGCCTCTTCACCAAGGTGCCGCGTGTGGCAGCTGACCGGGCCATGGCCGGGCCGTCTGCTGCATGAACCATCGTCTGATCATCCTGGGTTGCGGTTCCTCGGGCGGCGTGCCACGGCTGGGGCCGACATGGGGTGCCTGCGATCCCAGCGAGCCAAAGAACCGCCGTCGCCGCTGCTCGGTTCTCGTTGAGCGGACTGGTAAGGATGGGCGGACCAGCGTGCTCGTCGACACGTCGCCGGATCTGCGCGAACAGCTTCTCAGCGCGCGCGTGGAAGCCTTGGATGGCGTGCTCTACACGCATGACCACGCGGATCATACGCACGGCATCGACGACCTGCGGATGGTGGCTTACGCCATGAAACGGCGGATCGATGTCTATCTCGATGAGCCGACGCGGGCGAGCCTGGTGCCGCGCTTCGGCTATTGCTTCGAGACGCCTCCGGGATCCAGTTATTCGCCCATCCTGAGATCGTTCGAACTAACGCCGGGGCGGGAGGTCGAAGTTTCCGGGGCCGGTGGCATGCTGCGGGCGCTCCCGATCCTGCAGCAGCATGGCGATATCCCCTCCCTCGGTTTCCGTTTCGGCAAGCTGGCGTATTCACCCGATATCAGCGATCTGCCGGAGGCGTCGGTCCCTTTGCTGGAGGGGCTTGACGTCTGGATCGTCGATGCCTTGCGGCCCCAGCCGCATCCGAGCCATTTCCACCTCAGGCGGGCGCTGGAGTGGATCGAGCGCCTGCGGCCGAAGCGGGCGATCCTGACGCACATGACGGCCGAAATGGACTACGCGACGCTCAGGCGTGATTTGCCCGCTCATATAGAGCCGGCCTACGATGGCATGGTCGTTGCGTTCTAAGAGGTTTGGGTGACGGGCTTGCAAATCCAGGTCATGTTTGCGAGATTGTGAGCTTCGCTCTGCAACACCTGATTTGCGGAAAGTGTCTGTGCGCCAATTGGCTACCAGTTTTGGCCCGAAGATGGATCGCGACGTTGCTCGCGGCCGGGTCCTGGCATGCGCGCTTCAGGCTTCGCTCCTTCTCCTTAGCGGCCCCTGAGCCGCCACAGTCCGGGTCCACGCCCGGACGCGCTCAGGGGATCACGCAACGAGCCAAAACCTTTCATTATCTGCTGGCCCTATAGACTGAGGCCGGCCCGGAGCCAAGGATCAGATCCCATGATTGCGAAACCCGAACAGGGCGCATCCTACGCTAAACCCAACACCGAACGCGTCTTCATTTTTGATACAACCCTGCGCGATGGGGAGCAGTGTCCCGGCGCCACGATGACGTTCGAAGAGAAGCTGGAGGTTGCCGGCTACCTGGACGAGATGGGTGTCGACATCATCGAAGCCGGATTCCCGATCGCCTCGGACGGCGACTTCGAGGCGGTGAGCGAGATCGCCAAACGCACTAAGACGGCGACCGTCGCCGGCCTGGCGCGCGCCATCGACAAGGATATCGACCGGGCAGGTGAAGCGGTGCGGGGAGCGCAGCGCGGCCGCATCCACACGTTCGTCTCGACCTCGCCGATCCATCTGGCGCATCAGATGAAGAAGACCGAGGCCGAAGTTCTGGAGATCATCACCGCGACGGTCACTCGGGCGCGCAACCTGGTGGAAGACGTCGAGTGGTCGGCGATGGATGCCACGCGCACGTCAATAGACTACCTGTGCCAATGCGTCGATGCCGCCATCAAGGCCGGTGCGACGACGATCAATCTGCCCGATACCGTCGGCTACGCCACGCCGGACGAATACCGTGACATGTTCCGCCAGGTGCGGGAGCGCGTAGCGAACTCCGACAAGGCGATCTTCTCGGTGCACTGCCACGACGACTTAGGTCTGGCGGTCGCCAATTCGCTGGCGGGTATCGCGGGCGGTGCGCGCCAGGTGGAATGCACGTTGAACGGTATCGGCGAGCGCGCGGGCAATGCGGCTCTGGAAGAGATCGTCATGGCGATCAAGACGCGCGGCGATGCCATGCCATATCAGACTCGCGTGGAGAGCACGATGCTGACGCGGGCCTCCAAGCTGGTATCGGCAGTGACCAACTTTCCCGTGCAGTACAACAAGGCCATTGTCGGCCGGAATGCGTTCGCGCACGAGAGCGGCATCCACCAGGACGGCATGCTGAAGCATCAGCAGACCTACGAGATCATGACGCCGGAGTCGGTCGGTGTCGGCAAGACGTCGCTGGTGATGGGGAAGCACTCGGGCCGCAACGCCTTCCGCTCCAAGCTGAAGGAACTGGGCTACGAGTTGGGCGACAACGCGTTCGAGGATGCGTTCAATCGTTTCAAGGCGCTGGCCGACCGCAAGAAGCACATCTACGACGAGGACATCGAGGCGCTGGCCGACGACAACGTCGCGCATCTCAATGATCGCATGAAGGTGGTGGCGCTGCAGGTCGTCGCCGGCACCAGCGGACCGCAGTCGGCAACGCTGACGCTCGACATCGACGGCAACCAGCAGACGGTGCATGCCACGGGTAACGGCCCGGTGGACGCCACGTTCAACGCCATCAAGATGCTGGTGCCGCACGAGGCCAAGCTGGCGTTGTACCAGGTGCATGCGGTGACCGAGGGCACGGACGCGCAGGCAGAAGTATCAGTGCGCCTGGAAGAAGAGGGCCGCATGGTGACGGGCCGCGGTGCGGATACCGACACGCTCGTTTCCTCGGCGCGGGCCTATGTGGCGGCGTTGAACAAGCTGATGGTTCGCCGCCAGAAGACGGCCAAGGCGCACGACGCCGTCTGAGCTGCCCCCCACCTGGCCTCCTGAGGCCGGGTGGGCTCTTGCGGTCTAGTCTCCAGGCTCCAGGCTGACCTCCGCGAGGAACGCCGGATCTGAGGAACAATCGTTTCGAGGTTTGCTCCAGTTAGCCCAAGTTGCCCAGGGGCGGCTCTGCCCTGATTTGCTTCACGATTTTGTGTGATGAGCAGTATTCAGTCAGAACTTCATGAAAGGTGGGGTGCAGGACTAGACCTTAGGTCAATAGACTGGCTTGGTCGGCTTGCTTAGTTACGCTGGGGGCGATACGTTTCCGCCACACAATAATAATCAAACGCAGCCCTGACTGCTTCTGTGTGTCACCTAGGAGGACGCCAATGATCCAACAGGCATTAAACGAACTTTCGCAGCAGATTCGGATTCGTCCGAAGTACGACAACTTCATCGGCGGCAACTGGGTTGCGCCGGTCAAAGGTCAGTATTTCACCAACCTCACGCCCGTCACCGGCAAGCCGATCTGCGAGATCGCCCGCTCGACGGCTGAAGACATCGAACTGGCGCTCGACGCCGCCCACAAGGTTAAGGATCAGTGGGGCAAGACGGCGCCGGCAGAGCGGGCCCGCCTGCTGAACAAGATCGCCGACAAGATGGAGCAGAACCTCAAGCTGATCGCCATGATCGAGACGCTTGATAACGGCAAGCCCATCCGCGAGACGATGGCCGCCGACATTCCGTTGGCTATCGATCACTGGCGCTACTTCGCCGGCTGCCTGCGCGCGCAGGAAGGCTCGATCGCGGAAATCGACCATGACACGGTCGCGTATCACTTCCACGAGCCGCTCGGCGTCGTCGGCCAGATCATTCCCTGGAACTTCCCGCTGCTGATGGCGTGCTGGAAGCTGGCACCGGCAATCGCTGCAGGCAACTGCGTTGTGATGAAACCGGCCGAGCAAACGCCGATGAGCATCATGGTTCTGATGGACCTGATCGGCGACATCCTGCCGGCGGGCGTTCTCAACGTCGTCAATGGTTTCGGCGTGGAAGCCGGCAAGCCGCTGGCGCAGAACAAGCGCATCGCCAAGATCGCGTTCACGGGTGAGACGACCACTGGCCGCCTCATCATGCAGTACGCCTCCGAGAACATCATCCCCTGCACGCTGGAGCTGGGCGGCAAGTCGCCGAACATCTTCTTCGAAGACGTGGCCGACGCGGACGACGACTACTTCGATAAGGCGCTGGAAGGCTTCTCGATGTTCGCGCTGAACCAGGGCGAAGTTTGCACCTGTCCGAGCCGGGCACTGGTGCATGAGAAGATCTACGACCGCTTCATGGAACGCGCCGTCAAGCGCGTGCAGGCGATCAAGCAGGGTCACCCGCTCGATCCCTCGACCATGATCGGGGCGCAAGCGTCGAACGATCAGATGGAAAAGATCCTGTCTTACGTCCAGATCGGCAAGAACGAAGGCGCCAAGGTGCTGACCGGCGGCGAGCGCGCGCAGATGGGCGGCGAGATGTGGGAAGGCTACTACGTGCAGCCGACCATCCTCGAAGGCCACAACAAGATGCGGGTTTTCCAGGAAGAAATCTTCGGTCCGGTCGTCTCGGTCACGAAGTTCTCGTCCGATGAGGAGGCGCTCTCTATCGCCAACGACACGCTGTATGGCCTCGGCTCCGGCGTGTGGACGCGTAACGGCACACGCGCCTACCGTTTCGGTCGCGCCATCCAGGCCGGCCGCGTGTGGACGAACTGCTACCACCTCTATCCGGCGCATGCCGCGTTCGGTGGCTACAAGCAGTCCGGCATCGGCCGCGAGACGCACAAGATGATGCTCGATCATTACCAGCAGACCAAGAACATGCTGGTGAGCTACAGCCCGAAAGCGCTGGGCTTCTTCTAAGTCGAGACTTCCAACGGGGGCCGGACGTCAAGTCCGGCCCTTCGTCGTTTCAGCAACATCGCAGCGGAGTGCCGGTGGTTGTGATGCCTGCAGTGGCCAAGCATTCGCCTCGACCCGTCGCCGGGCTCGGCTTCTCTCTTGAGGTGGCTCCGGGCTAGCGCTTCATTCTTCTCGACGCTGCCTGACAGAGGGAACGCCATGGCTCTGATGGACGTCACCGCCACCGCAGCTGCCCAGGATCTCATCGACCGGCTGACGCTGCAGCACGGGCCTCTCAGGTTGCAGGTCTCCGGCAGTTATGGCGTGTCAGTGATCTGCCTGCGGGCCGAGGAACTGCGGGTTGGGGCGCGCGATGAATTGGTCGGGCAAATTGGTGAAACGCCGGTCTACATGATGATCAACGAGGAACGTTACTGGCGCGATGCGCGGGTGATCATCGATGTCGCCAATGGGGTTGGCGTGGGTTTCTCCATCGAAGGACCGGAGCGGGTGCACTTCACGCTGCGGCGGCGGACCGATCCGAGCCTGCGCGACTGGACCGGCCAAGGGCCTCAACGGGCGCCTACGGAGGGCTGATTTTTCGGCTGTACGTCGCTATATAAATGACAACGCATAACGGAGTCTGGAGGACGTCATGGTCGAGCGGGTCAGCGCCACAGAGAAGGCGCTTGCGGAGATTGTCCGGCTGGAGAAGCAGCATGGGCCGCTGTTCTTCCATCAGTCGGGTGGCTGTTGCGACGGCAGCGCTCCCATGTGTTATCCACGCGGCGACTTCAAGGTCGGCCAGCAGGACGTCTACATGGGTGAGATCGGCGGTCAGCCATTCTACATGGGCAAGTCGCAGTGGGAATACTGGCAGCACACCCATCTGATCATCGACGTCGTTCCGGGGCGCGGTTCGGGCTTCTCGCTAGAGGCGCCCGACGGGATCCGCTTCCTGACGCGCAGCCGGGTCTATTCGGAAGCCGAGAACGACGAACTCGACCGGATGGGCCCGCCAAAGACGGGTGCACAGATGAACGACGCCGCGGCAGCAGTTGCCGGATAAGGCTCGGGCGTAAGCGTAAGCCCGGCCGCGCTGTGTCGCGGTCATACGGCCTGGCCGGCGCACCATCCGCTCGACCAGGCCCACTGGAAATTGTAACCGCCGAGCCAGCCCGTCACGTCGACGGCCTCGCCGATGGCGAAGAGGCCAGGTACGTTGCGCGCTTCCATGGTTTTCGATGACAGGTCGCGCGTATCGATGCCACCGACTGTGACTTCCGCCTTCGCGTACCCCTCCGATCCGGTTGGCCGGATCGTCCATTTGTGCAGGTGGGAGCCGAACTCGGACAGGATTCGATCAGGAACGTTCGACATTTGCCCGGGGGGCAAGTGAGCCTGCGTCAGGGCTTGAGCCAGGCGTGCCGGCAACAGCTCCGCGAGCGCTCCTTTGGTTTCCGACTTGGGACGTTCGCGCTTGCGCTGCAGGAGAGCTGCGGACGCGTCGACGCTGGGCAGCAGATCGACATCGATCGTGTCGCCCTGGCGCCAATATGATGAAATCTGCAGGATCGCCGGTCCCGACAGGCCGCGGTGCGTGAAAAGAATGCTCTCGGCGAAGCGGTGCTTGCGGCATGATGCGACCGCGGGCAACGACAGGCCCGCAAGTTCATCGCGGAAGCCGATCGCGGCGGCATCGGCCGTCAGGGGGACGAGCCCCGGCACCGTCTGGGTGATACCAATGCCGAAGCGCCTGGCGATGTCATAGGCGAAACCCGTCGCTCCCATTTTCGGGATCGACAACCCGCCCGTCGCCAGGACGAGGGATGGTGCCGTGAAGGTCCCCCCGCTTGTTGTGACGTGAAAGACATCCGTGCGCGAGACGTCCGTGACGGGGTGTGCGGTTCGCACGTCGACCCCGGCGTTCGTGCATTCCGTCATTAGCATCGCGACGACAGCGCGGGCGGATCCATCGCAGAACAGCTGGCCGAGCGTCTTTTCGTGGAAGGCAATGCGGTGGCGTTGAACCAGGGCAATGAAGTCGGTCTGGGTGTATCGCTCCAAGGCGGAACGGCAAAAGTGGGGGTTGGCCGATATGAAGTTGTCGGGGCCGGCGCGCAGATTGGTGAAATTGCAGCGGCCACCGCCGGAGATCAGGATCTTGGCGCCGACCTTGTCGGCATGATCGAGCAGCAGCACGCGGCGGCCGCGTTGCCCGGCCGTCATGGCGCACATCAGGCCGGCTGCGCCGGCGCCGAGAATAACGACGTCGAAGGCTCGCGGAGTGGCGTTCACGATCGGCTACTCATGACGCCGCTACAGCGGGCGTTCCGGTGAACGCTGCGATCAGCAGCTCCTTCTGTGCGCGCGTGAGTTTCTTGATGCGGATCTCTTCCCGCAGCGCCGCAGAACGCGAGGCATAACCGGCCTGGTAGACGATGCGGACCGGACGTCGTGCGGCCGTGTAGCGGGCACCTTTTCCGGTGACGCCGTTGTGTTCGCCGGCGCGGCGAGCGGCGTCGCGGGCGATGCCGGTGTAATAGGTCCCGTCAGCGCAGGCGAGGATGTAGACCGTATAGTTCATGCCGCAGGTTTGCGCCGACTCGGGACCAGTTACCAGCTACAGAGCTGAAGAGCGCAGAATTTGCGTCCGCTTGTCGCGTCGCTGCACATTGAGTTGCCTTGTGGCGCACCAGCGCGTAGGCAGGGCAACAAATCCTGGTATTTATCGAAGGAAACTACCCATGGCCCGAAAGAAGCCTACGGGCAAAGAAGAATTTGTGTTCTTCGATGTCGTGTATGAGGACGGCTCGCAAACGTCCAACCGTAAGGTTCCCGCCGATATTCTGGGGGGCCTCGACGGTGACGAGCCGGCGCAAGGCGTGATCGAGGAGCAGGATCGCACGATCGCCGAACGATCCGGCCGGGCACGCGGCCCAATCAAGACGATTGCCCGTTCCAAGACGAAATAGGACCGTCCACGCAACAAAAAGCCGGCGGATGCCGGCCTTCAGGTCAATGGATGGCTTACGTTTCTTGGGAGCGTGGGCTCACGACCATTCCCCTTTTCGACGTTCAAGAACGGCGTTGAGCAGAAAGGGTTCCGGCGTTGCGCCGAGGAATTTGGCGTGAGGGCGAGAACTGACGTCAGGTCAGGTAGTTAGGCGCTTTTCAATCGACTCGCAAATGCGGGAAAGCTCGCCGCGGTGGTATGGCTTGGGCAGGAAGTCGACCTCGGAGGGCAGCAATTCCTGCGTGGGCCTGAGCTGTCCTGAGCTGATGACGATAATCGTCGGCGGCCAGCGGAACCGCACGTAGTGGGCCAGGGCCAGCCCATCCATCGTGCCGGGCATCTCGATGTCGGTGAAGACCGCGCGAATATCCGCGTGCTGTTCCATCTGCTCGATCGCAGCTCGAGCCGTTCCGGCCTCACGGGTCTTGAAGCCGCTTCTCTGCAGCGCATCGACGAGGTCGAGGCGCACCAGCAGGTCGTCTTCGACGACCAGGACGGTAAACGCTGAGTCTGATGCCATAGGGGGTGTTCAGCCTTCTTCTTTTAGGGAAACCCACGGACTGGCAAACGGTTGCAAGGCGATTGTGCAATTGGCGGAAACTCCGTATTAAACTCATGGAGTTGCTGATCAGCATAGTGACATGAACGCAAAGTCCATCGATGCCGCGCTGACTTGGGACGAGCGTCTCAACGCTTTGCAGCGAACCGCCTTAATGGATGTGCCGGCGGAGCCGCATCTTGATCGGGTGATCGCGCTCGTGACGCGCGCTCTCGGTGTCGAGACGGCGTTACTCAGTCTCGTCGATGCCGAGCGGCAGTTCTTTGCCAGCATGTGTGGTTTGCCGGAGCCCTACGCCACGAACCGCCAGACGCCGCACTCGCATTCGTTCTGCAAATATGTCGTCACCTCGAACCAGCCGTTCGTCGTGTCGGACGCGCGCATCGATCCGCGCGTGGCGAACAATGGTGCGGTCATCGACCTCGGTGTCGTCGCTTATCTCGGCGTGCCGGTCCGAGATGGCGCCGGCCGCGTGCTCGGTTCGCTCTGCGCCATCGCGGGGCAACCGCGATATTGGAGCGATCATGACGTGGCCGTCCTGACAGAACTTGCGGCCATCGTCGAGGATGAAATAGAGCTCCGTCTGGAAGCGCTGCACGCGCGGGCCCTGGCGGTCGAAAACGGCATTCTGGCGCGAGAATATCATCATCGGGTGAAGAATGCGCTCGCGGTCTCCGCAGCGCTGGTCAAACTGTCGGCGAAAGACGCGGTCTCCATCGACGATCTGGTGACTAGTTCGGGGGCAAGGCTTACGGCGCTGGCCAACGCGCATGACGCATTGATTTCCGATACGGACGATGTGGAACTACGGTCCCTGGTCGTTCGACTGCTGCAACCTTACCTCGTCGGCGCGTTGTTGGCGGATGTCGAGGGGCCCTCGATCAGGCTGCGGCATGACCAAGTGACGCCGATCTGTCTGTTTCTGCATGAATTGGCGACGAACTCGGCGAAGTACGGTGCGTTGCAGAATGCAGGCAAGGTCAGCGTCAGGTGGACTGTAAGCGCCGCCGGCGTCGACTTGCGGTGGGACGAAGCGACCGATGTGGCCAATTCGGGCCCGCAGGGGTTCGGCAGCAAACTGTTGGACGTGGCCGCACGCCAGTTGCGCGGGCAATGCTCTGTCGCAATCAAGGGCGATCGCCTGGTCGTCGCGCTCGTGTTTCCGTCCACGCTGCCGTAGCCGCGACCGGCCGGGGCTTGCCCATAGTCGATCGCCGGCAGAGTTGACTGACTGCGGGATCACACGCTTGCTTGACCGTCCCTTCTGTGGCGCTTAAACACTGGCGCACCGCGTCGGGGCGTAGCTCAGCCTGGTAGAGCACCTGCTTTGGGAGCAGGGGGTCGCAGTTTCGAATACTGTCGCCCCGACCAACACTTAGCTCGATTTTTCGGGTTCCATTCGGAATAGCCAGCACAGCATGCACAGTGCCGCGGCCGGACCGTTATTTCGGCACTAGTCTGCTGATCTCGGTCACGAATTTGCGGACGATGGCGCGTGCGAAGTCGGGGTAGCCGTTGGCCGGCATGATGAATGCGCCTGGGCCGCCAATGACGTGATTCTTGAAGTAGGCATCGAGCGTCGTGGCGTCTGTACCGGGGCCGACGTCGTTCAGTCCAAAGCCGGGCTGCCGGTAGGCGCCCGCGCCAACGATATCGTTTTCGCCCGGCACCATGATCGGAAGGCCGTTGATCGTGACGCCGGCATCGACCAGCCGCCGACGTTCGTCGTCGATCGAAGAGCGCACGTTGCAATTGTCGATACCGTCGCCTGAGACGTCGATGACGACACGTGCGGCTGGCACCGGGATCGTCGGCAACTGCGTGTCGGAGAATGTGCGGAGCATGCGTGCCAGGCAGGTGAACTCGCCGCCCTGGTAGGGTACGGCGCGTACCATGGCGGCGACTCGCGAGGCGTCGGCTGCTGACGCAATCATTTCCCACGGTACGACGATCACCGGTGAATCCGACCAGGCGATCATTGAGAAGAGAATGGCAGCGCGTTGCCCCGACGTGATGGCGGTGATGACCTGCGGATCCTCGAGGGCGCGGGCGATGCCCTCGATTTGCAGTGCATAACGCTCCTGATCGACGGACTGTGAGACATCGATTGCGACGGCTAGCGCGGTGTCGACCGTGGGCTCGGATTGTGCGACGTCGGGGCCGGCTGTTGCCGCGATCAAGAGAGCGATCAGCCTGCAGAAACGTTGCCGCATTGCTTGGACCAGTTGGAAACTGTTGGGATCATGTGGCGCCCACACCAGGCTTGCAAACGAAAAAGGGCGAGCCGTGAGGCTCGCCCAGGTCTGCTTGCAACGATGGCGTGACTAGTTCGCTGCCAACTTCTTCGGCAGTTTGAAGGTCCAGAGCATGCCGCCCTGGTTCAGGTTCGCGACCGTTTTGGCAACCTCGCCGCCCCACAGCGGGACCGCGCCACCCCAGCCAGACATGATCGAGATGAACTGCTCGCCATCCTGCTCCCACGTGATTGGCGAACCGACGACGCCCGAACCTGTGTTGAAGCTCCAGAGTTCCTTGCCGTCGGTCGCGTCGAGTGCCTTGAACTCACCTTCCGGCGTGCCGAAGAATACCAGGCCACCGGCCGTCGTCATGACGCCGCCCCAGAGCGGAGCCTTGTTCTTGAACGACCAGGCGATCTTGCCCGTTGCCGGGTCCACGGCCTTCAGAGCACCGATGTGGTCCTCGAACACGGGCTTGATGGTGAAGCCTGCGCCGAGATATGCCGCGCCCTTCTTGAAGGTGACGGGCTCGTTCCAGATGTCCATGCCCCATTCGTTGGAGGGGACATAGAACAGCTTGGTGTCTGGGCTGTAGGCCATCGGCATCCAATTCTTGCCGCCGAGGAAGCTGGGAACAGCGAAGACGACTTCACCCTTCTTGCCATCCTTGCTGTCGGCCGGATTGCCTGGGCGGTTGGAGTCGACGTAGTCGGGACGGCCGTCCGCCTTGATGCCCTTCGCCCAGGTGATCTTCTCGACGAACGGATGCGCGCTGATGAACTTGCCGTTCGTGCGATCCAGAACGTAGAAGAAGCCGTTGCGATCGGCGGTCGCGGCTGCCTTCGTTCCGTTCAAATCGAACGAGACGAGTTCGTTCACACCGTCGAAGTCCCAGCCATCGTGCGGTGTGGTCTGGTAGCCCCACTTGATGTCGCCCGTTTCCGGATCGATGGCAATGCGCGCGCACGACCACTTGTTGTCGCCCGGACGCATATGGCTGTTCCACGGGCCGGGGTTGCCGGTGCCGAAGAATGCCAGCTTGGTATCGGGATCATACGTGCCGCCGAGCCAGGTGGCGCCGCCGCCGGTTTTCCAGAGGTCACCTTTCCAGGACTCGCCCGCCTTGCCGGTCATGGTCGTTTCTTTGCCGTTCAGCGTGCCCGTGTGACCTTCGATCGTGGGACGGGACCAGACGAGGTCGCCGTTGTCGACCTTGCGGGCCTCGATACGGCCGACGATGCCGAACTCACCGCCGGAGACGCCGGTCATGATGATTGGGCCGAACGCAGTGGTATCGACGATGAGCGGAGCGGCCGTGTAGGAGTAGCCACCCTTGAAGTCGTCGATGGTCTTGTTCCAGACGACCTTGCCGGTCTTGGCGTCGAGAGCGACGATCTTGGCGTCGAGCGTGCCGAAGAACACCTTGTCGCCATGTAATGCGGCGCCGCGGTTGACGACGTCGCAGCAAGGAAGAATGCCTTCCGGCAGCTTGGCGTCATACTGCCAGATCTCATGACCGGTCTTGGCGTCCACCGCCCACATGCGGCTGTAGGAGCCGGTGATGTAGATCACGCCGTCCTTGACCAGCGGCTGGGCTTCCTGGCCACGCATCTTCTCTCCGCCGAGCGCCATCGCCCAGGCCGGTGCGAGCGACCCGACGTTATCCTTGTTGATGGTCTTGATCGGGCTGTAGCGTTGGCCCTGGGTGCCAAGGCCGTTGGTGACGACGTCGTTCGTCGTCGTTGCGTCGTTAGCGATGTCTTGAACGGTAACGTCCGCGCGCGACGAATTGCTGAGGCCGACGCTGAGCGCAATCACGCTCACGCAGGCCAGCCACTTGCTGGTCTTCATTTGGGCATCCCCTTGGTTTCGTTTTGCGGCCGCTTCTTTTTTCTGCCGAACGCAAAAAATGCGCGCGGGAAGAAGTCTTGCCTGAGGTGACGTTATCCTCTGTCCGCAGCGGGAATAATTGGCAAATGGTCTATTCGTCTAAAGTCGAGGCACGCGAAACCGGCGCAGACGTTTCTCAAACTTGGTCGTCGGCGCAAACGATACTGTCGATGACGCCCTCGCGCGACGCAATCGTGCCGCTCTTGTTACCGTAGTTGTAGTCGGGTGAATGTGTGATGCAGGCGGGCCAGATATTCGCGCGCGTAAACCTACTCAGTAGGTTGGGGGCGCGATGTAGGTCACGCCATATCGGGAGAATATCTGCTCGAGCTTCCCCGACGTCCGCAGCTTTTCCAGCACCCGCGCGATCGCGTCGCGCAGATCTCGGCTCTTTTCATTTACGGCCATACCCACCAGCCAGCGCGAGCGTACGATGGTCGGCATGTTGGGTTCTAGGATCTTGGCCTTTACGCCGGCCTCGTGGAGCAGTCCCTCGATGTGGGACCGCACGCCCATTAGCGCGGGCGTTTCCTTCTTGGAGAACAGTCGGACGCCATCGGCCGGCTTGACGTAGTGGTTGACGTTCTCGATCAGCGCGCCCGCTGCGTAGGTCATGAGGAAGTAGTCGGCCACGGTGCCGAGTTGGACGGCGATCTTCTCCGACTTGAAAAGGTCGAAGCTATCGATCCTGGCAACCTTGTTGGTGTCGACGGCGACGGCGACACGCTCTTCGAAGTAGGCGTTGCCGATTACCGCTTCGGTGTTGCGGCGCGCGAACTCCCGGTCGATGGGCACGTGCATCATAAGATCGCCCACGCCACCGCCGGTGAGTGGGCCTCGCCAGACGTTGCCACGCAGGTCGTCGTCGGCCTTTTCGCCCTGCATGCGCAGCACGACCTCGGGCTTGACGCCCAGTTCTTCGGCGAGTGCACGGGCGATATCGACATCGATACCGGTTGGCGCTCCGTCGTCGGCTTCCCAGGAGAACGGCTTGTTGTCGAGGTAGGCAATGACGCGGAGCGTGCCGCTTTCAACGATCTCGTCCAGCGGACGCGCACACGCCGCGCCACTCACGCCCGAGGCCAGTGCGACAGCGAGTAGGATCTGCAGCAGTCGTGGCGTCGGCATGAGCGTGCTTCCCTTAATCCGCGGGTCTAGTTTCGATGTAGGAGCGGATTGCCCACATGGCTTCCTGGTTCAGGATGCCCTCGAATGCGGGCATCATCGTCGATCCGTCGGGCTTCTTGGCGCCGTGGCGGATGCGGTCGAGAAACCATTCGTCGCCGGGTTTTCCGGCTTCCAGACCGCGCAGGTCTGGCGCAAGGCCGCCGGAGATCACTTCCAGTCCATGGCAACGGGCGCAATTCTGATTGTATGCGGAGCTGCCAATCGTGATCGCCGTCTTGTTTCCGCGGAAGGGGTTTTCGGCGCGCCATTCTTCGCCGAGCGGATCGAGGCCCGTCGTGTCGACCGGCTGCGGCGTGACATCGCCATGGGCGAGAACGAGTTGGCTCGCACCAAAAATCGCTGCACCAACCGCTAGCGCGCAGATGATCGCTCGCGTGCCGTACGACACTCGCCCCTTCATTGGCATCTCTCTCCCGTAGAATTCGTTGAGATTATTGTTGGCTATGAGCTATGCCGTGTCCTGGACAAGCTGGAAATAGTCATTTAGTCGAAATTTGCGCTGAACAGTCTGTAAATGCGGCTTGTTTGAGCGTAACTCTGTACCATTGTCCAGGTATCCGCCGGGTCGTCGCGTCGTGTAGTCTGCCGCCAGACCGGGAACAACCGGCAATGGTTTATGGGGAGTGTGAGACGGCCATGCGGGTGCACCTTGCGGGGATGTTGTGCGCCTGCGCTTTGGCATCGCCTGCGGCTGCATCGGCCAACAGCGAGGTCTATATCTCCAATGAGAAGGACGCTACGATCTCGGTGATCGATACCGGGACGCTGGAAGTCGTTCGTACATTCGCCGTCGGCAAGCGGCCGCGTGGCATCACCTTCTCGAAAGACTTTTCGCGGTTCTTCGTCTGCGCCAGCGACGACGATGCCGTGCAGGTCTACGATACCCGCAACGACACACTGGTCCACAACCTCCCTTCTGGCGAGGATCCCGAGCAATTTGCGTTGTCACCGGACGGTAAGCGCCTATACGTCGCCAACGAAGACAACGCGATCACGACAATCATTGATGTCGGCAATCGCCAAGTCGTCAAACAGGTGGACGTCGGCATCGAGCCGGAGGGCATGGCGGTCGCCCCCGACAACTCTCTGGCGGTTACGACGTCGGAAACGACGAACATGGCGCACTTCATCGATACCAAGACGTTCGAGACCGTCGCCAACGTTCTCGTCGATGCGCGGCCGCGGCACGCGGAGTTCACGCCGGACGGCAAGAAGGTCTGGGTGTCGTCCGAGATTGGAGGCACGGTCTCCGTCATCGACGCCGCCACCTTCAAGGTCGAGAAGACGATCACATTTGCAGTTGCGGGCGTCCCGATCGACGCGGTTCAGCCTGTCGGTATCACGATGACAAAGGATGGCGCGACGGCATTTGTCGCCTTGGGGCCGGCCAACCGAGTGGCCGTGGTCGATACGGCGACGATGGTAGTGTCGAAGTACTTGCTGGTTGGACAGCGCGTCTGGCACCTGGCGTTGACGCCGGAAGAAGATCTGCTGTTCACGACGAATGGCGCCTCAAACGACGTCACGGTCGTCGACGTCAAGGCGATGAAGCCGGTCAAATCGATAAAAGTCGGGCGGTATCCTTGGGGCGCCGCCGTGCGGCCGGTCAATTGAGCCGTTAAACGAGGTTCATTTTTGGGCTGGGTTCGGGGGCCCGGCTGTGTGGCGCCCGGTTTCGCCGTGCTCAGCGTTGACACAGTTCCCTAGAAACTGCCGGTTGGCTCTAGCGTTCGGGAAAAATTCCCTTCACAATCTGGATTGCTTGCAAGCACACACGCATGTTTTCCCGATCTGGAGGTCGCCATGACGGCGAAGTTTAGTGCTGCAGCAATTCCCGCCCCCCGTTTGAAAACCAAGTTTCTGACCTCGATACTGGGGAGCGCGTTTCTCGTGCTCGCTGGATTTGGCGTGACGGCGTCGGCGGGCAACACGGGTGTGAAGGTCGAAGGCTATTTCTGTGATGCCAAGTCCGACCAGTTGGCTTTCCTGAACAAGAAGGCTGAGGGCGAGAACGAGATCATGGCGTCCAATGCCGTCAACAAGGCCCTGGGGCGGGCGTCGTGCATGCCGTATATCGTCGCCGACGCGGTGCCCACTTCGGAGCAGACGGTCATGGACAACGGGCTGGTTTATGTCCTGCGGAGTTACAAGTTTTTGCCGGAGAACGTTGAACGGTGGCACGGGACTGTCATGGGGTCGCTGCAACAAGCCGTTCGCAACCATAACATCTGAAGCTCTTGCGCCCGAAACCCGGAAGTTGCCCGCCGGGTTTCGAGGTCGGTCGTCGTGTCAGAGAGACAGGCTCAATACTGTTTCTCACACCAGGATGACGTTGCGGACTTGCATGACACGGGGAAGGCTTTCGCCATTTTTTCCGCCCCAGCCCATTCATCCGTGTCGACGCCGTTGTTCACATCCGAGTCCATCGCCGTAAACGTCGGCGCGGGATCTAGCTTGAGCTTCGACACGCCCGCCTCATACTCCGTGCGGCTGATCGAGCCGTTGCCATCGGTGTCGAGAGTTTTGAAATTGTCGGCCCAGCCGGCGGCGGTGGCGGCCGTTGCCGAAAGCAGCAGAACCGACGCGCAAGCAATCCATGTTTTGGTCATCGTTGGTCTCCCTAGGTCGTTTTTGTTTAGCTCGAGCCCGGTCGGGCGCGAATGGGGATGCGCCAGGCCGGAGTCCTATGCAGCCAGCGCCGCAGCTGTGCGGCAATGGCAAGACTTGCAAGATTTGCCGGGAGCGGTTCGCAACCCACCGGCAAGTTCCAATTCGGTTTGCGTCCAGCGTCACGCCGAGAGGGTGTTTCCCAAGGTACGTTCGTTCGATGCGTTTCCGGTCAGGGATTGTTCGCGAAATTTGT
The DNA here is from genome assembly GCA_965279065.1 of Hyphomicrobiaceae bacterium. GTDB lineage: Bacteria > Pseudomonadota > Alphaproteobacteria > Rhizobiales > Hyphomicrobiaceae > JAKAXS01. Next base: position 1,754,138 of record OZ257134.1, on the reverse strand, counting down.
CCGGCCGGGTTTTGATGCGGCCACCGCCAGAGCTGTCCGGCAATGGCAAGACTGGCAAATTGATCGGGAGCGGTTGGCAACTCACCGGCAAGGTCCGATGTATTTTGCGTCCAGAGTTACGCCCAGGTTTGGGTGGGCCGCTGACGGGGGATCGGCGCTGATTTTTACAATGCCGCGGTACCAGGTCGTGAAGTCGCCGGTGAATAGCGTGCTGGTTGTCTCACGCCCTTCGGGCGACGTGCAGACGACGTTAACGATCACCTGATCGCCGGCGTGCTGAACGGCCGGCGGTGTGCAGGTGCCGGGACTAGTGGTTGCGGCGATGCTGTCTTCCGGGCCGATACAGGCGTCGATACTCGTCATGCCTAGTGATGCGGCAATGGTCGTGATCTTCCAATGGCCCGGCTTGCGGAGCGGCAGGCTGTCTTTCGCCGAAGCCGGTGCAGAGGCGGCCGGGACGGAATTCAATAGCAGCGCTGCGGCAATCGTCACGTAGGCGTGTGTGGGGCGGAGCATGGGATGGTGCCTCACATCTCAATCTTCGGAACATCGCTCGGCAATGTGCCCTCGGGCAGGCACGGCTTTCCGGAGGCGATACAGCGGACGCTGCCGTCGACCTTCTTGGCGCAGTCGATCTTCCTGTCCTGTCCTTGTTCCAATCCTGGAAGCCCTTGCCAAGCGCGCCGGCGCGGGACACCCACCAGCTTTCGGCATCCTTGCGCGCAGCCTCTTCCGTGGACCTGAGAACAGCGCCGCCTTCGAGACGCTCGCCGCAGTATTGGCCAGCCGCCGCCGGGACCGTCGATCCGACGACGATGAAGGCCACGGCCGAAAGGTGCGTTGGTGCTCGCATGGTCGTCCTCACTCGATGGGGTGAAGGGTGTAGCCACGGCGGCGCAAGCCCTCGACGAGACCATCGTCTGCCGAAAGATGTAGGGCACCGACGGCGATGAAGGCGCTACCCGATTCCAGCAGCGGAATGCTGCGCTCGAGGAGGCGGAGATTGCGCTTGCCCACGAGTCCAAAGCGGATCGCGGCGAGATCGCCATCCGTCAGTTGGCCAGGCGGGGCCAGTTCCCTAGTGAGTTGCCAAACGGCGTTGATACGGCGGAAACGATAGAGCTCAGCCATCGTGTGCGTGATGTCGTCGACGCGATCGTGGGTTGCGATGCTGGCCTTGAGCCAGGCGACCTGGACGTCATCGTCGATTTCCGCCAAGGCTTCGAATTGCTCCAGCATGGTTTCCAAGCCGACGAGGTTGCGCGCATTGCGCTTGGCTTCGTCGGAAATGATCAGGTCGAGCGGCTTGGCGCCGTGCGCGGGATCCAGCGCCTGACAATTGGCGCCGGTCAGGAACAGGGTTGCAACCCAGGGCCGAATGCCCAGTGCCAAATCGGCCGGATAGCCAGCGGCGGTCATGCTGCGCTCGACGACACGCAGTTCGTGTTCGTCCAGTTTGTGCTGTAGCGGCCGGCCACGGGCACTCATCAAAGGACCCGCCCGGGCCATCACGTAGGGCATCATCTTGGCGGAGATTTCCGCCGTCTCCAGTGCAACCGTCGTCGACGCGCGCAACGCCGTGAGGGTCCTGGGGCTGAGCGCCGTGAGCGAGGCGTCGGCGACGTGGATGGTGCCGAAGAGGTACGAGGGTTCAATGCCATCGCGCTCGATGCGCCAGAGCATCGCCTCGGCGTTTTTGATGTTGGCGGCGTCGCGCAGGATGCGGGCCGTGTTCTGGGGATCCTTGCGGTCGAGCTCGGTGAGGATGCTTTCGGCGCGGCATGCTTTTTCTTCGTTCGCTGCGGCCGTTGCTGCGGTGCCAAGTGCCATCAACAGAATGAGACCGCGTGCTAGCATCATCGTCCAAAACTCCCTGAAACGACAGCGATGGCGCGTGGGCCGGCGGGTGTCTTGATGCGCCAGGTCTGGGTGGCGGTGGCGATGTCGATTATCGACAGGTCGTCGGAGAACCAGTTGGCGACGTAGGCCTTGGTGCCTCCGGGAGAGACAGCGATCCCCTCAGGGTAGTTTCCGACTTTTGACCTATCGGTTTCGACGGTACCCGAAATCACGGAGATCGTGCCGCTCTGTTGGTTCGTGACGAGCGTCTTGGAGTCGTCGCTGGTGATTGCCACGCCATACGGCATGGCGCCGACACGTACGTTCGCCGTCACCTGCAGCTTGGTCAGGTCAATCGTCGATATGCTGCCGGCCTGCGCGTTCGCAACGATAGCGCGGTTGCCGTCGTGGGTGACGGCCAATGCGAACGGCGCGCGGTCGACCGCAAGCGTCGCCTTGGCGGAAAATGTCGCGACGTCGAATATGGTGACGGTATTGGCTTCGCGGGCGACGGCGATGAGGAGTGTGCCATCCGGAGTCAGCGCGAGATGCGCGGGTGCCTTGCCCGCCGGCGCTGATCGTAGCCGCTGGCCGCTCGTGGCATCGAGCTCGTAGATGCTCTCGCCACTCCAGTCGCCGACGTACAACTTGCCGGAGGCGGACGCAGCCAGCCCAAAGGGCGAGCCCGGGATGGGGAGAGTCGCTCTCACACGCCAAGCGGCCAGGTCGACGACGCTGATCTGGCCAAGGTCGGAGTGGGCCACGTAAGCCAGGGTTCCATCCGGAGATGCCGCGACGTTGGCGGGTGCCTTCGGCAGCGGCAGGCTTCCGCGAATAGCTCCGGTCTCGCCGTCGACGGCCGTCAGCTGCGCGGCCGTCTGGCAGAGGACGAGGACCGTCTCGGCATGTAGCGGAGGTGCGATCGCGGTGGCCGCAAGACAGACCAGCGCCGCCATGCCGGGGCGTAGCCGCATTACGATTTCGCCCCCGCCTTTGCCTTGAGGCCTTCAAGTCCGGCCTGCATGAACTCCTGCATGGCCTTGACCGCGGCGGCGTCGTTCAAGTTTTCTGGTGGCTCGTTGTTGGTGTCGGCGCGGTAGAACCGGCCGATCCATTCCACTTCGCTGCCTTCCCCCGCGGCGCGCACCGTGATGGTCGCGGAATAGAAACTGACAGGGAAGACTTCGATATTCTCCTTGGCGAGGCGATAGGCGTACATCATCTCCTTGTCGTTGTAGTCGTCGAGGCCCTCGGTCAGAACGCCGCCGTTCTTGAGAGTGATGACGCGTGTCGCGCCCGGCGCGTTGCCGCCTTCGGCCTCGCACTTGGTGATGGCGGGATTCCACTGCGCAAATGCGGCAAAATCCTTGATCAGGGCCCATACCTTCTCGGGTGGTGCGGCGATCGTGATCTTTTCTTCGCCCTTCTGCGGCGTCGGGCCGTGGGCGCCAGTCGGCGTGGTCGCAAGCGCGCACGCGGTGAGCGCGAAGAGGAAGGCCTGGAGTGCAGATAGACGTGGGATCATGCGGGTGTTCCTGTCCTTGGTGAAGGGATACGTGAGGCTGCGCGCAACCCAGGGTGCGGCGTAGAGGGTGACGAGCAGCAAGAGGGCCAATCCGGCGGGAACGCGACGGATGTCGACCTGCACGGCGGCCGGACGGGATTTGGCCGAATGCGCCACGAGGGACAGGAGATCGCTGTCTTCCTTCAGACCGCTGTAGGCCAGGCCGGTCTGTGCGGCGAGTGTAGTCAGATGTGCGGTGCGAACGGACGAGAGCTGTTCGTCACCGGTCGGCGCCTCGCTGCCGAAGGGGGCCCATTTCGGATGGTAGCCAGGCCGTTTCTCCGCGTCCGGCGGGGGTGGTCCGGTGCGATTTTCCTGGACGACGTCCTGCTCGGAGTAGGCGCCGGTCTCCTGGCCGTCACTGTCGAATTTCGGGATCGGTACCTTTTCGTGACCGCCAACTCCGACGACGGCACCTTTGACCTTGCCCGGTTCGCCTTCGAATGGTGGCAATCCCCCGCCGGGCGGAAGGGGAGGGGCTTCCTGGCCATCGGTCAGGAAGAGGATGTCGGAGTCTAAGGGCGCGGTCTCGGCGATGGCGTGGTGCAGGCCCTTGGTAACAAAGCTGTCGCCTTCCCAGCCCATGCGCCAATCGATGTTGGCGATCGACTGCTCGACCGGTGCGAAGTTCTCGCAGACCTCGATGGGGTCGAAGAGGACGAAGCCGCGTCGCTCGGTGAAGACGCCCAGGCCAAGGCGCGACTGGCAGGGCAGCGCGCCGAGCAAGGCGCGCAATGCGGATTTGGCGGCTTCGAGGCGTTCAACAGGGGCATCCGTGGTGCCCATGTCGCGGACCTTCATGCTGCCGGTGATGTCGACGAATGCCATGACGTTGTAGACGGTGCGCTCCATGCTGACGCGCGGCACGACCAGGGCAAGGCCCACGAGGAGCAGGGCGAGGGCTAGGACGATGGATCGCCAGTCGTGGATTTGCCACTTCGTCATGGGGCCCCCTGGGGCACGCCCGGCAAGTCGGTCCACAACTTGGCGTCAGACTCTGGCGGGGTTTCTTCGCCCTCCTGTTCGTAGCCCGGGAAATCGCGCATCAGGCGGGTGGCGACGTCATAGTTGTGCTTGGCGTTCCAGAACATAGGGTCGAGGCGTAGGGCTTCGCGGTAGGCATCCTTGGCGAGCTTGGTGAGGGGAATGGCGGCATCGTGCTTGCCGCCTTCGATGGCGGCGAAGGCGCGCCGCACGTCGGCGTTGCCTTGATTGTAGAGCATGCGCGACATGACATGCGGGCTGGCAGTGGGCTTGGCCGCATCGACGACGACCTGCGCTTCGTCAAAACGATCGCGTGTGATGAGGAAGCTGGCGCGGGCCAGCCGGACCTCGCCAGATGACGCGTCGGCACCCGCGTCCTCTCCGGCCTGGAGGGCGGCGATGTCGGCGTTCTGGCGAATCAGGTCATGCAGTTGACACAGGAAGAACGCCAACGCGGCAAGGCTGCCGATCAGCAACGCGACGATGAGCGGACCGCGCAGCGGTTTCAGGTGGTGGACGAAGTATTTCCAGGTTCGGGGTGTCGAAAGTTGCCCGGTATGGAGGTGAACATTCATGCGGGCTGGACCTCGCGGGGCAAGCGCACTTCGGCGGCCTTGGCGGCAGCGAGCAGAAGCATCGCTACGAATGCCAGTAGATAGGCGAGCGAGGAGAGATCGCGGCGCGGCGTATTCTCGATGTAGGTTATGGGGTTGCGTTCGAGCTTTGAGATTTCGGCAATGGCCTCACCGACGGCCGCCGGGCTTTCCGCCTCGAAGGCTTTGTAATTGGTTCCGAGCGTCTTGAAGAAGATGTCGAGGTGGCGCTCCGGGAAGGCCTGCGGCGTATCGGGCTCGCCCTTCGGCGGGGCATCGGAAATGCCGCGGGTCCCCGCCGTGCGCAGGAACAGCCAGTAGAGGTTGATCTTGCGCTTGGCGAAGGCGGAACGCAGCTTTTCCTGCACCTTGCGATCGATGACGGCGGCGCCGTCGGACACCAAGAGGATGGCGCGTGCGGCGGCCGAGGTGTCGCGCTCGTGGATATCGAGCGACATCGCAAGTCCGCGACCGACGTTGGTGAAGGCGAGGCCGGGGCGGTCCATGGCGTCGACCGCGGCGAGAAGGGCATCCTTGTGATCGGTCAGCGGAAGGACGTGCATCGGCGATGTCGAGAAGGCTGCGATGCCGACGAGATCGTGCTCGCGCGCAAGGATGAAGTTCTTGATGAGACGGCGAGCGGCAGCCGACTTGCTCTCATCGCCGCCCTCCGGGGCGCGGCCGGCGAAGTTGTTGTCCATCGACGATGAGCGGTCAATAACCAGAACGATGTGAGCGCCTTCACCCGTCTTGGTGATGGTCTGGCCCCTGATATGCAACCCGCCGATGCCGAGTACGATACCGGCGATCGCCGCGGCACCGGCGATGCGCAACAGCCAGGAGAGGGAGGTGGAGAGCGGATCGTCCGCGACTTCGTGTAACGACGGGTAGTCTTGCGGCGTGGCACTCGTCCGCAGCAATGGCAGGAGGGCAAGGGGCAGCAGCAGGGCCAGCGCCGGATACAACAGTGCGAGATTGCTCATCGCTGGGCCCTCTCGTTGGCGGCGAGTTCGCCGGCGAAACGTTCCAGCGCGGAGCGGGGCAGGCTGGCTTCCGCGGCGACGGGATCGCCCGCAAAGAAAAGTGTCTGCGAGGCTGCGAAGAAGCGATGGGCTGTCTCGCGCAACGGCGTCTGCTCGGGGCGCCGGCTGAAGAATGCATCCAGATCCGCGGCCAGGATGCGTTCGCCCTGGGATCGATCGAAGGCGCGGTGCAAAGCGATCAGGGCCGTTGCATAGGTCTGCCGATGATCGGCAACGGTACGCTCCGCCTCGGTGAAGGGGCGGTTCGGGCGCATGTGGAATGGCCACCAGGCGCGATGGTAGGCCAGCAGCAGGAAGGCAAGGGCGGCGGTCAAAGCGGATGATAGCGCTGCGGTGCGCGTAGGCGCGGTCTTCAGGCGCTCGGCCCTGGCGTCGTCTTTCAAGAACGTTTCTGTCGTTTCTCCGCTCTTCTCGGGATAGATCTCACGGAGTGGAGAGATCAGGAATGTCAATGCCGGTATGGTGGCCAACCGTGTGCCTGAAGGACGCTTCAGCTCGATGTTGACGGGTGGTATTTTCACTTTCCGCGGATCGATCGGTACGTAGAAGAGCTGATAGGTCAGGATCAAACTCAGGCGGCGCGTACCGGAATGTGAGCGCTCGGCCGTCGCCACGTCGCGCAATTCCAGCCAGTAGGCGAGTTGGCCGGGCTGGGGCAACGATGCAGCGACGAATGTTTCGTCTTCAGCGACGTTGATCTCCGCGGTGCGCTGGATGAGGTCGCCGACGAAATGGCCGAAACCTCGCGGCTCGCTCATGTGAACAGCCGGCGCGTCGGCTGCCAGCGCCATGGCCGCGGACGACCACAAGAGCAACAGGGTGAGGCCCGTACACAGGCTGGTCATCGTCATCGGACGCCATGCATCAGGTGTGCGGCGAAGCGTTCCCAGTCGATCTTGTCGGTGACCTCGAAGGGTTCGCGCCCGAAGCGGCGGGCGGTGTTGCGGAAGGCAGACCGGCGGGCCTCAATCCTCCTGCGCCAGGTGTCCTTGAGGGACGGCCGCAGCACAATGAGACGGCGCCGGTCTGTTTCGAGATCGGCGAGTTCCATGAGCCCCCAATTGGGCAGCGCGTCGATTTCGGCGCTGTCGTAGAGGGCGATGGGAATGACGTCGTGGCGAGTGAGCTGCGCGAGGAGCTCTTCCAGTTCGGTATCCGGCATCAGAAAATCAGAAACGAGAAACACGAGGCCACGGCGCGGTCCGACAAGTGCAGTGGCTGCGACCAGCCCCGAGGTGCCGGGGTTGCGTGGCTGGAACGTGCGCAATGCTTCGGTGGCGCGCAAGGCCGCCGAGCGCGTGCGGCTGGCGGGGTGGGACAATTCAGGGCGTACGACCGCATCGGCGCCGAACAGCGCGAAAGTGTCGCCGCTACGGATGGCAGATGAGGAGAGCACCTGCGCCAGTTCGGTCACGAGGGCAAACTTGCGCGTACGTCCGGCGAACGCCATCGAGGCGGAAGCGTCGACGAGCATGGTGACGGCGATGGCGCTTGTCTGCTCGAAGCGACGGACGTGGATTGCCTGGAATGGGTCGCGAAGCGTTTGGCGCAGGTCGATCCGCCGCGGATCGCGAGCGTCAAGTAGAGACGTCAGATCGCGGAACATGCCGCCGCTGCCGGCAACGGTGCTGCGGTGGGCACCAACGCGTGCAGTGCGCGTGCGCCAGGCCAGTCGATATGGAATATCAACGGGCGTTGCGATCATGGAGCGGGAACCTTCTTGAACAAGGCGGCGGCGAGTTCGCGGGCGATTGCTTCACGACGCAGTTCATAGACGGGATCGAAGAAGATGCGGTGGGCCATGGTCTCGTAGAAGACGTCGCGTACGTCTTCGGGCACGACGGCGCCTCGGCCGTTGAGCCAGGCGGCAACGCGGGCGGCGCGGATCAGATAGCTGAGACCGCGGGGGCTGGCGCCGGCCATGATGAGGCGCGAGGCATCGACGTTGGCAATTTCGATCCCGACCGATGCCGGATTGCGGACGGCGTCCCAAAGGCCGATGACATAGTGCTCAAGGGTGCCGCTCGTTTCGGTGTGGATCTGAATGGCGCGGGCCACCGCATTGAGCTGACGATGGTCGAGCACGCCCGGTGTGATGGCGTCGATCAAGCCGTCGGCGTCGTGAAAGCGGGGATCGAAGACCAGTGAGCGGCGGGCGGCGACGTCCGTCGGTTGCTCGATGGCGAGTTCCATGAGGAAGCGGTCGCGGGCGGCGGCTGGCAATTCGAACGTTTCCTCGCGCTCGACCCGGTTGCGGTCGGCGAACATCAGGAGGTGCGGAAAGCGATACTCCTGATTGAAGGCGGAGACACTGCGTTCTGCCATCAGGCGCAACAGCAGAGAGTGCACCTGCGGGCGGGCGCGATTGATCTCGTTGAAGAAGAAGATTGCGAGATCTTCACCGGCGCGGAGCACGGGCCCGGGCTCGACGCGGGGACGGCCGTCGTCGCCGAGATAGGTGTGATAGATGAGGTCGGCGGGCATGAGGTCGATGGTGCCCTCGATGCGCTCGTAGGAGCCGCCGAGGGCGCGGGCTGTGGCGCGCAGTAGCGTCGTCTTGCCGACGCCGACATCGCCTTCGAGCAGGACGTGGCCGCGGGCAAAGATTGCGATCGTGATCATACGGATGGCGCGCGTCTGGCCGACGACTGCCCTGGCGACTTCAGATTCGAATATGAGCGCCCGTTCGCGCCACGCAGCGAGGTCGACCGGTTCGGATGCTGAACGGGTCGTGGCCTCATTGGCCCGGGCGAGTGGCATGCGACCTCACGAATAGACTTTTAAACCCGAAGACCACGCGAGCTGCGGAGGTCATTCGCAGCGGGTTTGCTGCAGATGAAAAGGGGGGTGCAGCATGTGCCGCACCCCAATACTCCCCGGTGAGGAAGGGCAAAGGAAGCTTTTGCCTGGCAGCGGGAAATTCAGATCACGTCAGGCCGACTATTGGATTTTCTTTACGTCGTAGGTCCACTTGCCGGACTTCTTGAAGGCTGCGGCGCGCAGCTTGTTGCGCTCTTCCATCGCCTTCATGCTGTCGCCCTGCTTCTTCAATTCCGCGGGGCTGTGCTTTGGGTCGTATTTGGAGCCGGCGACCTTGTCGGGATAGCCGGGCTTCGGCTCCCAGCAAACACCGTCCGCCTTGCACTTCGTGCCGTCGTAAGCGACTGCAGCGGTGCTGGCGCCGATACCGATCGCTGCAATGGCGGCAATCGAAGCAATCATCTTCATCATGGGTCAGTTCCTCCGATAATGTTCAGTCTTCAGCGGTAGGCCCGCCTTCTCACTTCCGTCACTCTCCATTGCCCGGCGCACCGGTGCGAAGGGTTAGCCTCCGGAAATCTTGCATGCGTCCTCAGCGGGTTTGGCTCCAGCTTCGGCCGCGGCTTTGTTTTCGGCAGCCTTGGTCAATGCCGCTTCCGCCGCAGCGTCGGCAGTTGCGGGATCGGCGGCGTGGGCCGGGGCCTTGTAAGGCTTGAATTCCTTCTGCTGCTCGGGCGTCAGCCACTCGGCCGTGTCGCCTTCTCCGGTGTAGAGGTGACGGATCCAGGCCATGCCCTTGAGAACTTCATCGAGCGGCAGATCGCTGTGCGGACCCATCATGCCCTGGGCGCCGCCGAAGATCGTCTCGAACAGACCCTTGTCGGTCTTGTTCTTGGGGTAGGTCCAATAGTCGTCGGCAAGACCGGGACCGACCTTGCCCTCGCCGAGATGGCCATGGCAGCCCGAGCATGACGTCAGGTAGACCTCTTCGCCCTTTGGCAGGCAGGCCTTCACTTCGTTGTAGGGGTTCACACCCGTCTCGATGAACTGCTTGACGGCGGGGGTGTCGCGACCTTCTGCCGGTGCGGTTCCCAGGACGTCCATTTCCTCGCCGGTGATCGTGTTGCGGAAAGCCTCCGCTGCCAGCACGGCCGTGGGTCCGGAAAGGGCGATGGCAGCAGCGGCGAACATGGTGCGCTTCGTAGCTCTCATTTTTTGCACGTGCTCTTTTCTTTTCGATTGGCTGTCGTTTTTCAGGACCGCGGCGACTGCGACAACAGCGGTATGCCTTCGTCCTTCAAGATCTCATCGATCTTGGGCCGCGCCTTATCCAGGGCTGCGTTGAGGGCGGCCTGCAATTCGGTATCGTCCTTGCGCACGCCGAGTGACTGATCGAAGTGATGTGGCACCTTCTCCCCGTCGTCGCGAATGTTGTTGTCGGGGATGACAACCATCTTCGTGTTGTCCTTCGCCTTCACGTAGCGGGCGACCTCAGGGGCGAAGTTCACGGCGAGATCGGCCGTGCCTTCGGAGACTTCCGCCACCATGCGATCGGGTGGTATGCGCGTGAACTTGTTGCGCTTGTCCTTGAAGTTTGTCAGCGAGTGCATGTAGTTGAAATTGTCGCGGAAGAGCCCGAGCTTCTCCATCATCACCTGGGGTGGGGAGCCGGGCGTGAAGCCGATCTTGCCGGCCTTCGCAAGGTCGGGGCTGTCCCAAGCGGTGATGTTGAGTTTGGAATCCTTGCGGAGGATGAAAACGTACGGCGCGCGGTAGTACGCTTTCGACGTCAGCACGCGCGGATCGCCGGTATCAACGCCCATCACGACGTCGCACGCCTTCATGTCCAGCTGATCACGGACGAGGTAGATGGATTCCTTGGAAAACCAGACGAACTTCGCCGTCCGGCCCATGGCCTCGGCGACGGCTACTGCGACCTTGTTTTCAAAACCGCTGCCATCGCTACTCGACATCGGCAGTTCGTTGGCCGACGCGCAGATGCGCAATACGGTGGGATCCGGAGCGGCGGCCTGAACCTTTTCGGGCGCGGACTTAGCCGCGGGATCGTCGCCTACGGGATCATCGGCAAGAGCGGGGCTCGTTATGGCCAAGCCAAGGGCCAGAATGCTGGCAGCAAGGGCGGCACTGGACGAGCGCGGAAGCGTTGAGGCACAGATTGTCATTTTCGACACCGGCGGTAGCAGTCGCTGCAGGAGACGTCGGAGAGACCGCCGCGACGCCGTCATCGGCGTCGCGGCTGCCTTGTCGAGGGCTAGATCAGCCCTTGAACTCGCCCGTTTCGAGGTTGTCGTAGGGGCCTTTGCCGTCCAGCGAGAACACCATCAGACCGCCACCCATCTGGGTGTAGTTCTGCAGGTTCTTGAAGGCGCCCACTGCACCCAGACCAGCGGTCGGGTCCTGCAGGTCGAACACGAGACCAACGCCCGGCCAGCCGCCGACGCCGTACATGATGGCGACGTACTGCGTGCCGTCCTTCTCATACGTCATCGGGTGACCGATCACGCCCGAAGGAAGCTTGAACTTCCAGAGAAGCTCGCCGGTGTCGGAATTGCGGGCCTTGAGGAAGCCGTCGAGCGTTCCGTAGAACACCAGGTTGCCGGCCGTGGCGAGCGTGCCGCCCCAGACGGAGAACCGCTCCATCTTCTCCCACTTGTACTCGCCGGAGATGGCGTTGTAGGCCTTGATCTGACCGAGACCCAGGTAGTTCTGGCGGTCACCCTTCGGGCCGGGATACATCCACAGGGTCGCACCGACGAAGAACTGGCCGGCACGATACGGAAGCATGAAGGGCTCCCAGTCCATGCAGATGTGGTTGATGCCCATGTAGAATAGCTGCTTGGTGGGATCGTAGCTGTCGTGCCCCTGGTTGTGGTAGCCCATGGCCGACGGGCAGATCTCTTTGCCCTTGTGGTCCATGCGCGTACCGAACTCGGGATCGCGGTTCGGAAGACCGGTCTTCAGGTCGACCTGCTTCACCCAGTTGACGGTGTCATCCAGCTTGTTGGCCGAGATGAGATCACCGTTCTCACGGTCCAGGGTGTAGACGATGCCGTTACGATCCGGATGGGTCAGAAGCTTGCGCAGCTTGCCATCCTTGTCCTTCTGCTCGGAGAGCAGCATGACGTTGACGCCGGCATAGTCCCACTCGTCGTGCGGGGTCTTCTGATAGCCGAACTTGGCTTGGCCCGTATCGGCATCGCGGCCCCAGATGGTCATGGTCCACTTGTTGTCGCCAGGACGCATGGTCTCATTCCAAGGAGCCGGGTTGCCCGAGCCGTAGTGGAACAGGTTGGTCTCGGGGTCGTAGGCGTACCAGCCCCAGTTCGTGCCGCCGCCGATCTTCCAGGCGTCGCCTTCCCACGTACCGGTGCCGAGGCCCTTGGTGCCGTAGTGCGGGTTGGCCTTGTTGAAGTCCGGACCGATACCGACTTCGTCGTCGGGACCCGTTGCATACACGCGCCAGACCTGTTCGCCGGTCTTGACGTTGTAAGCGGTGGTGTGGCCACGAACGCCGAGTTCAGCGCCGGACGAACCGACCAATGCCAGGTCCTTGATGATGTAGGGAGCCTGCGTCAGCGTCTGGCCGACCTTGATGTCGCCGTTCTCGACTTTCCAGTACTCTTCTCCGGTCTTGGCGTTGAGGGCGACGAGATGGCCGTCGAGCTGCGTCTTGACGATTAGTGCGGGCACCTTGCCGTCGCCCGGCCAATAGGCCAGACCACGGTTGACGAGGTCGCAGCAAGCGACGGCGCGAGCGGCCGGATCCTGCTTCGGCTTGTGCTGCCACAAGATGTGGCCGGGGTCGTTCAGGTCGAGCGCGAACGTGTTGTTCGGGAACGACGTGTGGACGTACATCACACCGTCGACGACGAGTGGTGTGCCTTCATGACCGTGAAGCAAACCGGTCGAAAACGACCAGGCTGCCTTCAGGCTCTTGACGTTCTCGGTATTGATCTTGTTGTTCGGGCTGTAGTTCTGCGAGCTGTAATTCTTGCCCGGCATGATCCAGTTCTCATTGCTCTTCGACAGCTCGTTGAGCTTGTCGTTGGCAATGGCCGTCGTAGCTGTGAGCGCAAAGCATGATGCCGTTGCAAACAGCGCCATCTGGAGGCGATTCGTCATTCCCAAAACCTCGCGTTATCCGTCCCAAGGCAGAGACAGGTGTCCTCATTGACGCCCCGCGTTGCAGCGCGCGCCTGTTGAAGCCCCGTCTCTTTGAAGTGGCTCAGCGGTCCCAGCTTTTGTTGATCAGAGCTGTTGCGCCGCGCGTCGGCTCGCGGTTTCGTCAGAGGCCCGCGTGGAGCGTGATTGCGACCGTTTGCCTTGAGGGGACGCTAGAAGGTCAACCGAGGTTGGTCTTTAGTCCATGTTGCAAAGCTCGACGGGAATTGATGGCAAGCAATTCCCGAATGCGCTCGGGTAGATCAGGAAGAGTTACATTGTAACATCATTGTGATGCCGCAGGGTTGCGCGCTTGTGGTTTCAGTCAGCGCGAAATCTCGCGGTGTCGGCAGCGAGACATCTAATGACTGATGGATTCTATGAGCATGCCTTGGTCGAGATGGGTGACGGCTGGCGGGACGCTGATGGCCGGCACACTCTTGCTTGCAAGCTGCGGCGATGACGAGCCGAAGACAAAGGACGCCCCGAACGCGACGAGTGCAAACGCGGCCCACACCGAGAAATGGTTGCAGCCGGGCAGCAAGCTTTCCCCGGCGCAATGGATGGCCTCTCGCAAACTTCCGGAGGTGAAGCCGCCGCACGACCCCGAGGTCATGCGGATCGCGGCCAACCTTGACGCGGCAAACAAGCTCTATCGCGAGAGCGAGCGGATGATCGCCAATCGGGCGGTTCAGCTGGAAGACATGTTGCAAGACATGGGCGTTACGGAGACGGCGGCAGACATCCTTGCGGATCTCACACGCGTCGCCGGTGAAGCTGGGCAGACGGAAGGCTTCGGCGCCGTCAGCCAACACTATTTCAACCTACGATCTGATAAAACCGGTCGTGGCGAGGCGCTGGAGGCCCTGACGTTACGTTATGGGGCGCGCCGATGACGAGCGAGCCAAACGTCGGCGCAGCCGAGAGGGACTGAGCCGGTGATCGCCATGAAAAGCCCTGCAACTCCGCAACATTTTCCAGGCGCACCCATCTGCGTCCTGGTGATCGATGACCATCCGTTCGTCCTGCAGGGGTGTGCGCGGACATTGGAGGATGCCGGTGCGCGAGTCCTGCTCGCAAGCAGCCTGGCCGACGGCTATCGCCAGTACCGCGCGCACAAACCGGCCATCATCATCGTCGACCTGACGATCAAGCAGGCGCTGCTCGGCGGTCTGTCGCTGGTTCGGCGTCTGCGGCTGCACGACAAGAGGACGCCGATCCTCGTGCTCAGCATGCACTCCGACCCGACGATCGTGCGCCGAGCTTTAGAGGGCGGAGCGACGGGCTACGTCCTGAAGGACGCTCCGCCAGATGAGTTCCTGAAGGCGTTCAACACAGTGCGGCAGGGTCGCCCGTACTTGAGTCATGACGTCGCTTCGGAGATCGCGTTCAACGAAACGCGAAACTATGCCAACCCTCTCCGGTCACTGACGGTGCGCGAACTGCAGACACTGTCACTCATCGCGTCAGGCCAGTCGTACGGGGCCATCGCCGAAGAATTGGGTGTGAGCTACAAAACGGTGGCTAACACGACGTCTCAGATCAAGCTGAAGCTGGGTGCACGCAACCTTCCCGAGCTGATGCGTATCGCGATCCAGCACATTCCGGGAGCTATCGGCCCCGGACGGTGACGGCGCGGGTGCAATGCCAGCGCTTGCCGAAACGTCCAGACGCAATCGATACCGCGTTACTGATTTGGCGCCGGCTTGTCGACAGACGGTTCCTTGATAGCGATGTCCGTTGGCATCGAGAATGTTCCGTCGAACATACGCTTATCGGGCGTGTCGGCCTGAGCTACGATATTGCGAGCTGGTAACCCTGTCGCTTTGTCGACGTAGAGCGTTTGGATATTTGGCTTTGGTGCCGCTTCGTTCTTCGCGCCCTCTTCGGCAGGCAGGGTGGCGGCATAAGCCGCATAGGTTTTGCCTTCGAATTCTTTGTCGCCGAGGCAGCCGTAGTCGACTTTGCTTTTTGAGGGTTCGGCAACGCTTTGCTTGAGCTGCTTGGCGATCTCATCTGCAAAGTTCTTTGGCACTTCCGCCCAGCCCTGGCCCTGGTTCGACCAGACTTTGTCGCCAATCGCAATCGTCTCCATCTCGGCCGGACTGTCGCCCAGCTTGACGCGCTGATGCATGCGGTCCGGCAGGCTGTAGTCGACCTGCATGCTGAGGGTGCCCTGCGGGCTCACGATCTTGGTGGTCAGGCGAAAGGATTTGGCTTCGCGCAGTTTCGCAAACGCGCCATCAACCTCCGCTTTGCAGTCGGCTGCCTGCGTTGGCGTCGCGACGGACAGTGCTAGTCCGAGTGCAGCAAGGAGTAGCTTCACAATTGCCTCCGCAAATTTGCAACGTTCTGTTCAACGCTGCTCATGCCGCGCGAGGCATTGCCAAGTCACTGCAAGATTGGGCGGGAATTCCTCCCGGGAGCCGGATGTCGGCGATGGGTAGGTGATTGGGATGTGAACGATACCCTAGCAAGCGCGTGGTCCGTTGAGACTTGTAGCGCTCGGGATGGACCGGATGTGGGTCCGCGCATCTACAGTTCATGCGCAAGCGGATGATGCATATCAATAAAAATGCTTTCCATTTTTCGTACTCATCGATACAAATAAGTGTTGACAGGCTGGTGCGTCGCTCTATATCAGTACCGTTCGATATATATATCGATGCGGGAGGCGCTGATGACGAATTCGCTTCGAGACGACGTTGATGACGGGCGCTGTCTCTAAAGACGGCTCTTGGATCGGGCCGACCTGGCCGCTCAGCGTAAACTGCAGAAAATTCATCGGCTTTGGATTTCGTCATTCATCGTGCTTGCGCGATGTAGGTGGTGGTCTGCGGCTGCAACATCAAGGACGGATCATGACCCACTCCAAATCGGCCTCGCGCAGGAGCCTGATGCTGACCGCCGCTGCAAGCGTCGTGCTGCTAACGCTCGACAGCCGCCCCGGGCTCGCCGACGGCGCGCCAAATTCGGGAGGGGCCGCCACGCCCGTCTCCGTTGCAATCGTCGAACCGCGAGAGCCCGCAACCTGGGACGAATTCTCCGGGCGGCTCGAAGCCGTGGAGCGCGTCGATGTGCGCTCGCGCGTGGCCGGCGCGGTGGAGCAGATCCATTTTCGCGAGGGTGCGATTGTGAAGGCGGGCGACCTGCTGGTCACCATCGATCCGGCGCCCTATGCCGCCGAGGTCGATCGCCTGGAAGCGCAGGTGGCCGCCGCGGAGGCCCGCGTTGCCTTCACCAAGTCGGAAGTGGCGCGAAGCAAACCACTTGTGGGCACGCACGCGATGTCGGAGCGCGAGGGCGAAACGCGGCTCAACGCCTATAACGAGGCGGAGGCCAGCCTGCGCGCCGCCAAGGCCGCGGTGCAAACGGCACGACTGAACCTCGGCTACACGCAGGTGCGCGCACCTGTCGACGGCCGCGTCGGCCGCCTCGAGGTGACCGTCGGCAATCTCGTCGCGGCAGGGCCCGGGGCGCCGGTGCTGACGACGCTCGTCTCGGTGGACCCCATCTACGCCAGCTTCAATGCCGACGAGAACGTCGTTGCCCGGGCGCTGGCAACGTTATCGCCTGAGGCCAATGCTGCGGCGGACGTGGCCCACATTCCGGTGGAGATTGCGACGGCCGATGCGGACAACCAGTGGCGCCAGGGCAACCTGCAACTGATCGACAACCAGGTCGATGCCGCCAGCGGCACCGTGCGCGTGCGGGCGACGTTCGCGAATAAGGGCGGCCGCCTGATGGCCGGGCAGTTCGTGCGCGTGCGCATGGCGCAGCCAAAGTCTGGTCCCGTCATTGCCGTCAGCGAACGCGCGATCGGTACCGACCAGAACAAGAAGTTCGTGATGATCGTCGGTGCCGACAACAAGACGGCCTATCGCGAGGTGTCTCTGGGTGCCATGACCGGCAGCCTGCGTATTGTAACGAAGGGCCTGGCCGCGCGCGAGCGCATCGTGGTGAGCGGACTGCAGCGCGTGAAGCCGGGCGATGCCGTGGCCCCCGAGATCGTGGCCATCGACGGTACGCCGGTGGCCAAACAGGCCAGCGTCGCTGACGACCCCTCCAAAGTCGCGCAGCAGTAACACTGCGCGACATCCCCAATAACGAGCCCCGCCATGTCCTTCTCCAAGTTTTTCATCGACCGGCCGATTTTTGCCGGCGTCTTGTCCGTGCTGATTTTTGTCGCGGGCCTGCTGGCGCTACGCGTGATGCCGATCTCGGAATATCCCGAAGTCGCGCCGCCATCGGTGGTGGTGCGTGCGCAGTATCCGGGCGCCAATCCCAAGGTGATCGCGGAGACCGTGGCGACGCCGATCGAGGAGCAGATCAACGGCGTCGAGAACATGCTGTACATGAGCAGCCAGGCGACGACCGACGGCCTGATGACGCTGACCGTCACGTTCCGGCTCGGCACCGACGTCGATAAGGCGCAGCAACTCGTGCAGAACCGGGTGGCGCAAGCCGAGCCGCGGCTGCCGGAAGAAGTGCGTCGGCTCGGCATCACGACCATCAAGAGCGCGCCAGACCTGACGATGGTGGTGCATCTGCTCTCGCCGAACGACCGCTACGACATGACCTACCTGCGCAATTACGCGGTGCTGAACGTGCGCGACCGGCTGGCGCGCATCGATGGCGTCGGACAAGTGCAGTTGTTCGGTTCGGGCGACTATTCAATGCGTGTCTGGCTCGATCCGTCTAAGACGGCGGAGCTGGGCCTGTCGGCAAGCGATATCGTCAACGAGATCCGCGCCCAGAACGTACAGGCGGCGGTCGGCGTGGTGGGCTCGTCGCCCGGCTTGCCAGATATCGACCTGCAATTGTCGGTCAACGCCCAGGGCCGGCTACAGAGCGAAGACGAATTCGGCGACATTGTCGTGAAGTCGGGTGCGAACGGGCAGGTGACGCGCCTGCGCGACGTCGCCCGTATTGAGCTGGGCGCGGCCGAATACTCGCTGCGGTCGCTGCTCGACAACAAGTCGGCGGTTGCCATTCCGATCTTCCAGTCGCCAGGCTCCAATGCCATTCAGATCTCGGACAACGTTCGTGCGACGATGGCCGAGCTGAAGGCGAATATGCCGGAAGGCGTGGACTACAGTATCGTCTACGATCCCACACAGTTCGTGCGCGCGTCGATCGAGGCCGTCGTGCATACGCTGCTGGAAGCGGTGGCGCTGGTCGTGCTGGTCGTCATCCTGTTCCTACAGACGTGGCGGGCATCGATCATTCCACTGGTCGCGGTGCCGGTGTCGATCATCGGCACGTTCGCGGTGATGCACGTCTTCGGTTTCTCGATCAATGCGCTCACGCTGTTCGGCCTGGTCCTCGCCATCGGGATTGTCGTCGACGACGCCATCGTCGTGGTTGAGAATGTGGAGCGCAATATCGAGAACGGCCTGGCGCCGCGCGAGGCGACCTACCGCGCCATGCGCGAGGTGACCGGCCCGATTATTGCTATTGCGCTGGTGCTGATCGCCGTTTTCGTGCCGCTGGCGTTCATCAGCGGTTTGACAGGGCAGTTCTATAAGCAGTTCGCGCTGACGATCGCCATCTCCACCGTCATATCTGCGATCAATTCGCTGACGCTGTCGCCGGCTTTGGCGGCGGTGCTGCTGAAGGGTCACGACGCGCCGAAGGACTGGCTGACCCGGGGCATGGATCGGACGCTGGGCTGGTTCTTCCGCGGCTTCAACCGCGTGTTTCGCCGCGGCTCGACGGCCTACAGCGGCGGCGTGACGCGCTTGCTGTCGCGAAAGACGGTGGCGTTCGCCGTCTACCTCGTTCTGATCGGCGTCACGATGGGGCTGTTCAAGGCCGTTCCGGGCGGTTTCGTGCCGGGGCAGGACAAGCAGTATCTCGTCGGCTTCGCCCAGCTGCCCGACGGCGCCACGCTCGACCGCACGGAAGACGTGATCCGGCGTATGAGCGAGATCGCCCTGAAGCAGCCCGGCGTGGAAAGCGCCGTTGCTTTCCCGGGCCTATCGATCAATGGCTTCACCAACAGTTCCAATGCGGGCATCGTGTTCGCGACGTTGAAGTCGTTCGACGAGCGGCGCACACCGGACCTTTCGGGCGCGGCGATCGCGCAGTCTCTGAACAAGAGCTACGGCGGCATCAAGGACGCGTTCATCGCCATGTTCCCGCCCCCGCCCGTACAGGGCCTGGGCACTATCGGCGGCTTCAAGCTGCAGATCGAGGATCGCGCCGGTTTGGGCTACGAAGCACTGGACGAGGCAACGCGCAACTTCCTGGCGAAGGCTGCGAAGGCGCCGGAGATCGCCGGGCTGTTCTCGTCGTTCCAGGTCAACGTTCCGCAGCTCTACGCCGAGATTGACCGCACCAAGGCGCGTCAGCTTGGCGTCGCGGTGACGGACGTGTTCGAGACGATGCAGATCTATCTCGGTTCGATGTACGTCAACGACTTCAACAAGTTTGGCCGTACCTATTCGGTGCGCGTGCAGGCAGACGCGAAGTATCGCGGGCGGGCGGACGATATCGGCCAGTTGAAGGTGCGCTCGAAGACGGGCGAGATGATCCCGCTGTCGGCGCTGTTGAACGTGAAGCAGGTTTCGGGCCCAGAGCGGGCGATGCGCTACAATGGCTTCCTCACGGCCGACATCAACGGCGGTGCGGCGCCCGGCTATTCGTCCGGGCAGGCGCAGGACGCGGTGGCTCGCATCGCGGCCGAGACCTTGCCCAAGGGCATCGGTTACGAATGGACCGAGCTGACGTATCAGGAGATCCTCGCGGGCAACTCGGCGATGCTGGTTTTCCCCCTCTCGATCTTCCTGGTGTTCCTGGTCTTGGCGGCGCAGTACGAAAGCCTCGTGTTGCCGATCTCGATCATCATGATCGTACCGATGGGGCTGCTCGCGGCAATCAGTGGCGTTTATCTTTCGGCAGGCGACAACAACGTCTTCACGCAGATCGGGCTGATCGTGCTCGTCGGCCTCTCGGCAAAGAACGCGATCCTGATCGTGGAGTTCGCACGCGAGCTTGAGTTCGCAGGGCGGACGCCGCGGGAAGCCGCGATCGAAGCCAGCCGATTGCGGTTGCGGCCCATCCTGATGACGTCGCTGGCGTTCATCATGGGTGTGGTGCCCCTTGTGACGTCGACGGGTGCGGGCTCGGAGATGCGCCAGGCCATGGGCATCGCGGTTTTCTCCGGCATGATCGGCGTGACGATGTTCGGCATTTTCCTGACGCCGGTGTTCTACGTCATGCTGCGGAGGCTCTCGGGCAACAAGGCCTTGAAGCACACCGGCGGCGCACCCGCTTTGGCTCCCGAAAGCGCGGCGTTGTCAGCGCATTAATCGTTTCGGCGTGGTAGTGTTGGCAGGCCGGTGGGGAACCTCCGGTCTGCCGGGTCCGTTTGTAGACGTCTGAAAATGCTTATAGGAGATATTCATGGCCGCGATCGAAGTGGGCAATATGGTCTTCCTCAAGGAAGGCTCCGAAGGCATCGGCGCGGTTCGTGAGCTCAAGAGTGACGGCTTCTCGCTTTACATTGAGAACGGGGGAGAGTTTTTCATCCCGCAGTCCGCCGTGGTGAAGGTACACGACGGCAAAGTTCTGGTGAACCCTGCCGCCATCGACGTCCGGTTGCGAGACGCTGTGCGCCACGCGCATGACGCGGAAGATCCCAAGCTCGTCGGTTGATTAGAGCGTAGGATAGTCGGTGTAGCCGTGTTCCTCGCCGGCATAGAAGGTCTTCTGATCGGCCTCCGCGAGTGCTGCTCCGGAGCGCAGACGCTCGACGAGATCCGGATTGGAGATGAATGGGCGGCCGAAGCAGACGAGGTCAGCAAGGTTGTTGGCGCGGGCGTCCAAAGCGAGCTTCAAGTCGAAGCCGTTGTTGGCGATGTAGAGACCATTGAAGGCGCGGCGCAGTTTCTGCAGGTCAAAACCGCCAGCCGGATGCCGTGTTCCGCCGGTGTCGCCCTCGACGACGTGGATGTAGGCGAGGCCGAACGGGTTCAGCTGATCGATCAGCGAGGCATAGAGCGGCTCGGGATTTGAATCGCCGATGTCGCTGAACTTCGTCAGGGGCGATAGGCGGATGCCGACCTGATCGGAACTCCACACCTGCGTGACCGCATCAACGACTTCGACGACTAGGCGGGTGCGGTTCTCGATAGAACCGCCATAGCGGTCGGTACGCTTGTTGGTCTTGTCGGACAGGAATTGCTGCAAGAGATAGCCGTTGGCGGCGTGAATCTCGACGCCGTCGAAACCGGCGTCTTTCGCACATCTGGCGGCGTGGGCGTACTGTGCAACGATGCCGGGGATCTCGTCCAGATCAAGCGCTCGAGGGGTCTCCAGCGGTTTGAAGCCGTGCTGGGTGTAGGCCTGTACGCCTTCGGCGCGGACGGCGCTCGGTGCGACGGGCAAGGCTCCGCCCGGCTGCAGGTCGGGATGCGAGACGCGGCCGACGTGCCAGAGCTGCAGGAAGATGCGGCCGCCCTTGGCATGAACCGCCGACGTGGTTTTCTTCCAGCCTTCCACTTGCTGCGGAGACCAGATGCCCGGCGTCTTGATGTAGCCCTTGCCTTGCGCGGTGATGTTGGTTGCCTCAGAGACGATCAGTCCCGCAGAGGCGCGCTGCGAATAATACGTGGCTTGCAGATCGCCTGGGACGCCGTCGTCATCGGCCCGCGACCGCGTCAACGGCGCCATGACGATGCGGTTGGCCAGAGTGTAGGGCCCCAGCTTTACCGTATCGAACAGGTCGGTCTTCAAGGCATTGTCGTTGGCGACGGTATCCAGAGACATGGGAGTTCCTCGATTGGATGGTCTATGTGCTGTTTAAATTGGCGAGGGGTGCGCGCTAGGTCTTTGCAGCGGCCAGCGCCTGATAGTCGACGTCGTCGAGAGTGATCGCGGCGGCGGCGGCGTTCTGTTCGAGGTGCAGGACCTTACCTGTGCCGGGAATGGGCAGCATGCTCGGGCTGCGGCGCAGCAGCCACGCAAGCGCGATCTGGCTCGGCGTTGCCTGGTATTTATCGGCGATGGTGGTGAGTTTCGAGCCCGGCTTGGCCAGGTCTCCGGATGCCAGGGGGAACCACGGGATAAAGCCGATACCCTGGCTGTCGCAGTAGTCGAGCACGTCCTCGCTCTTGCGGTTGGCGAGATTGTAGAGGTTCTGCACTGTGGCAACGGGGAAGATTTTCTGCGCGGCTTTGATCTCGTCCACGGAGACTTCGCTCAGTCCGGCATGCGCGATCAGGCCCTCCTTCAGGAATTCGGCGATGGCTCCGAATTGTTCGTCTCGGGGAACACCCGGATCGATGCGATGAAGTTGCCAAAGCGTGATCTGGTCTACTCCCAGGCGGCGCATGGAAACGAACACCTGCTGGCGGAGATATTCCGGGCGCCCATTGGGGACCCATTGGTTCGGGCCAGGGCGCAGCAAGCCGCCCTTGGTGGCGACGACGATAGCGCCATAGGGGTGGAGCGCTTCGCGGATCAGGCGTTCGCTGATCTCGGGACCGTAGCTGTCCGCCGTGTCGATGAGGTTGATGCCGAGGTCCGGCAATCGCCGCAGCGTGCGCAGGGCCTCATCACGATCCCGGGGCTCGCCCCAGATGCCGTCGCCGGTGATGCGCATGGCGCCGAAGCCGAGGCGATTGACAGTCGTTTTTCCAAGCGCGAACTGGCCGCTCTTGCTGGCGATACCGGTGGTCATTGGGGGCTCCTTCAAGGCGGGGTGGGCAGCGGGGAGATGGCAACGCGGCGGCCTGCCGACAACCCAACGCGGAGCATCGTGCGACACTTTGGTGGGGAATTTTCCGCGATTGCGGAGCGAACATTGCGGGCCACAGAGACCATTACCGCTTGCGGCCGCTATGCCGGGTCGCGGCCGTGCTGACGAAGCTGGTGGCCGTCGACGATAACGGAAATCCGCGGCGCCAGGCGATGGCAACTTCGACGGGCGGCAGAGGCTCGGCAATCATGCGCGCCTCCACCTTGTCGCCGTCAAGCGACCAGGGGCGATAAGTAAGGTCCGGCATCACGGCCACGTGGCCGCCGGTGGCGACGAGGCCACGGACGGCCTCCACCGAACTGGTTCGCAGCGCGACTTGAGGGCGGATGCCAAGCTCGCGCCACGCGGCTTCAACGGTCTGAGCGACGTGATCGACCGTCAACAGGACATGCGGGGATTCCGCCAGGTCCTTGAGGCTGACACGCACCTTGCGGGTCTCGCGGTGCCCCAGCGGCAGCCACACGCGATAGGCCGAGACCTGGACTAGCTCCGTATGCAGGGCGGGAGCGTTGAGGTTCAGCGGCACGACCATGACGGCGACATCCAGTTCGCCCCCGACCAGCAGATGCTCCAGCTGCTGTCCGCTCTCCTCGACGGTGTCGACCACCGTCTCGGGAAAGGCACCACCGAACCCCGTCACGAGATCGGACAGCACGTAGCCCGCGACCAGCGGAGTGACGCCGAGCGCGAGGCGGCCGCCACCTTCGGCAACTTCGCCGCGGATGGCGCGCCGGGCATCGTGCACGTCGGTCAAGATCTTGCGGGCGTGACGCAGGAACTGGTGACCTTTCAGGGTCAACTCGACGCCGCGCGAGTGGCGCTCAAACAGGCGGAAGCCGAGGTCTGCTTCCAGCTCCTGGATCTTTTCGGTGATCGCCGACTGGGAGATGGAGATGGCATGCGCCGTGGCGGACACGGAACCGTGCTCAGCCACTGCTACGAAATATCTGATCTGGCGCAGAGAAAGGGACATCGGCTGGACGTCTTCCTCCGTGGCGGGACTGATTCAGTTTGGGCCTGGGCGCATGTGCCAGCGGCGGGCGACTGCGTGAAAGTTAGTCATCGATTTTTCCGATGTCTTAATTCTGTTCTTTGTTCTGGTGGGGCTTAGGGGTTGCAGACAAGCTCGCGCGGCGCCCGCCTCCGGCGCCTCAGTACATATAGAGGAGCCCTTCAATGCTCGAAAGATACGTTTTCGCGCTCATCGGCGTTGCCTCACTCGGCGTTCCCCCGGCCCTGGCCGAGGGCCCACTGTCATCTATCGGAAAAGGAGAGGGGCAGGTCGATATCGTCGCCTGGCCCGGCTATATCGAGCGCGGCGAGACCGACAAGAAGTACGATTGGGTCACCAGCTTCGAGAGCAAAACGGGCTGCAAGGTCAACGTGAAGACCGCCGGCACCTCTGACGAGATGGTCGCCCTGATGAACGAGGGTGGCTTCGACCTTGTGACGGCTTCGGGCGACGCCAGCCTGCGCCTTGTCGCAGGCAAGCGGGTGCAGGAGATCAATACGGCGCTCGTGCCCAGTTGGAAGACGGTCGACAAGCGGTTGCAAGACGCACCCTGGCATACCGTCGGCGGCAAGCACTACGGCGTACCCTATCAGTGGGGGCCGAACGTCCTTATGTACAACTCCGACGTCTTCAAGGAGGCGCCAAAGAGTTGGTCGGTGGTTTTCGAAGAGACCAATCTGCCCGATGGCAAGTCCAACAAGGGCCGTGTCCAGGCCTACGACGGAGCCATCTATATCGCGGACGCGGCGCTCTACTTGATGGCGCACAAGCCGGAGCTCGGCATCAAGGATCCGTACGAACTCAACGAGGACCAGTACAAGGCTGCACTCGGGCTGCTGCGGCAGCAGAAAACTCTCGTGCAGCGCTATTGGCACGACGCGACAGTGCAGACCGACGACTTCAAGAATGAAGGCGTGGTCGCCTCCGGGTCGTGGCCGTATCAAGTCAACCTGCTACAGGGTGAGAAGAAGCCGATCGCCTCCACGGTGCCGAGCGAAGGCGCTACCGGCTGGGCGGATACGACCATGCTGCACGCCGAGGCCGCACACCCCAACTGCGCCTACCTGTGGCTGGAGCATTCCATCAGCCCCAAGGTGCAGGGTGATCTCGCGTCGTGGTTCGGCTCCGTCCCATCCGTTCCCGATGCCTGCAAGGGCAACGAGTTGCTCGGCGAAGGCGGTTGCGAGACGAACGGCATGGGCAACTTCGAGAAGATCAAGTTCTGGCGCACGCCAGTCTCGAAATGCTCGCAAGGGACGTGCGTTCCCTACTATCGCTGGGTGACCGACTACATTGCCGTTATCGGCGGAAGGTAGCGCGATCGGGCGGTGCTGCCTTGGCGGACCGCCCGCTTTCATTTCGCGATCGAAGGCGCGGAGCTAGGGTCGGTCCAGCATGTCGGCATCCGTCACAGCCGTTATGTTTCGCGGTGTCGCGCGCCATTTCGGCAGCGTGCGCGCCGTCGACGGTGTCGACCTCGACATTGCGCCGGGCGAGTTCTTCGCCATGCTGGGGCCTTCGGGTTCGGGCAAGACGACGTGCCTGCGCCTGATCGCCGGTTTCGAACAACCCACCGCCGGTCACATCGAGATCTTCGGCGAGGCGATGCAAGGCGTCCCGTCCTATCGCCGTCCGGTCAACACCGTTTTCCAGGACTACGCGCTGTTTCCGCACATGAGTGTGCTGGAGAACGTCTGCTACGGCATGATGATCCGCAAGGTGGATTGTGCCGAGCGCGAGAAGCAGGGGCGTGCGGCGCTCGCCATGGTCAAGCTGGCAGGCATGGAAGGCCGCAAGCCGGGTGAACTCTCCGGCGGTCAGCGCCAGCGCGTGGCACTTGCCCGGGCGCTCGTGGTTCGGCCAAAGGTGCTGCTGCTCGACGAACCGCTGGGCGCGCTCGACCTGAAGCTGCGCGAAGAGATGCAGGTCGAGTTGAAGACGCTGCAGCGGTCGCTGGGCCTATCGTTCGTGTTCGTCACGCATGACCAGGGCGAAGCGCTGTCGATGGCTGATCGCGTCGCGGTCTTCAACGAAGGCCGCATCGTGCAGGTCGGTTCGCCAGAGGACATCTACGAGCGTCCGCGCACCCGCTTCGTGGCCGACTTCGTCGGCGGATCGAACGTCATCGAACCGGCTCTGACGAACGCCTGGGCTGGGACGGCAAAGGCCGCCAGCCTGCGCGCCGAGAAGATCTTGCTGCTGGCCAACGGCGCAGCTGCCGCCGACGGTACCATCGTTGCCGATGGCACGGTCACGCAGACGCTCTATCAAGGTGCGGTGAAACGCATCGAGATCGCGACGGCTGGCGGGGGCCGCCTTATCGCCTCGGTTCCCGCCAGCCTGAGCGCGACGCCCGCACCCGGTACCGCCGTCCGTGTGGCGTTCCCGCGCGCCGCCCTCCATCTGATGGAGGAGCCATGACGATCGCGGCAATGCCGGCACCCCGACCGCAGGACGGAATTTTGCGTCGCATCTCCGACGTACTCGTGACGCGTCATGGCCTCCTGCTCGCGCTACTCCTGTTGCCGCCACTGCTTTGGCTGGGCATCGTCTACCTCGGATCGCTGTTCGCGCTGCTGGCGCAGAGCTTTTTTTCAATCGACGAATTCTCAGGAGCGATCGTGCGCGAACCGACGCTGCGCACATACGGCGAACTGGCCCAGCCAGCCAACCTCGACATCATTATCCGAACCGTCGTCGTGGCCACGATCGTGACGATCCTGGCGGCGATCATAGCGTTCCCGATCGCCTACTATGCGGCCCGCTACGCACGCGGCCGGACCAAGGCGCTGTTCTATCTCGCGGTGATGATGCCGCTGTGGTCGAGCTATCTCGTCAAGATCTACGCGTGGAAGCTGCTGCTCGCCAAGGAAGGCGCCGTCGGCTGGGCGATGAGCGCGATCGGGGCCACGCCGCTGCTCGACGCGGTGCTGGGGCTGCCGACGATTGGCGGGCCGTCGCTGTCGGTCAGCTACATCGGCATGGTGCTGGTGTTCCTGTACCTGTGGATCCCCTTCATGGTGCTGCCGGTGCAAGCGGCGCTGGAGCGTGTTCCCAAGACGCTGATCGAAGCCTCCGGCGATCTTGGTGCGTCGCCGGCGCAGACCTTTCGCAACGTCATTCTGCCGCTAGCGTTTCCCGGGGTCGTCGCTGGATCGATCTTCACGTTTTCGCTGACACTGGGCGACTACATCGTGCCGCAGATTGTCGGGCCGTCGTCGCTCATCCTGGGGCAGGTCGTCTACGCGCAGCAGGGCCTGGCAGGCAACATCCCGCTGGCGGCGGCATTCTCCGTCGTGCCGATCGTCATCATGGGCGTGTTCCTGACCATTGCGAAGCGGACGGGAGCCTTCGATGCGATCTGATGGCGCGCCGCTCGGACTGAAGATCGCGGCAGGAGCAGGGCTGCTGTTCCTGCATATCCCGCTGGCATTTATCATCCTCTACGCCTTCACTACAGAGGAACGCAGCTATCAGTTCCCACCGCCCGGCTTCACGACGAAATGGTTTGCCGTGGCATGGGAACGGCAGGACATTTGGAATGCGATCGGACTGTCACTGAAAGTTGCGACGCTCTCAACCGCGATGGCGCTGGTGCTAGGCACGTTGGCGGCCGCGGCCCTGGCGCGAACGAAGTTCTTCGGGCGTGAGGCGATCTCGCTGTTACTGGTGCTGCCGATTGCGCTACCAGGCATCATTACGGGCATCTCGCTGCGGGCGGCATTCAATCTGGCCGACATTCCCTTCTCGTTCTGGACCATCGTGCTGGGGCACGCCACGTTTTGCATCGTCGTGGTCTACAATAATGCCGTCGCGCGATTCCGCCGCCTTTCGCCGTCGCTCGTGGAGGCCTCGATGGATCTCGGTGCCGACGGCTTTCAGACCTTCCGGTATGTCATCCTACCGTCAATCGGCACGGCGCTTCTGGCCGGAGGCATGTTGGCCTTTGCACTGTCGTTCGACGAGGTGATCGTTACGACCTTCACGGCCGGGCAGCAGCAGACGCTGCCGATCTGGATGCTCAACGAACTCGTGCGGCCGCGGCAGCGGCCCGTAACCAATGTCGTCGCGGTGCTCGTCATCGCGGTGACGATGATCCCCATTCTCGCTGCGTACTACTTGACGCGCGAGGGCGAGGAAACCGCCGGTTCAGGAAAATAAGAGGCCAGCAATGCACACCGAGATGCTCATCGGCTCCAACTTCGTCAGCGGCACGGAAACGGCCGAGACAGTGCTCAATCCGAAGACCGAGGAAACAATCATCGAGCTGCCTGAGGCCTCGCCCGATCAAGTGCACTGGGCGGTCGACAGCGCTTCGCGGGCGTTCGTGACGTGGTCGCGGATGACGCCGGGCGAGCGCTCGGCGCTGATCCTGAAACTGGCCGACCGGATCGAGGCGGAGTCGGAAGACTTCGCCACGTTGGAAGCCTTGAACTGCGGCAAGCCGCGAAATGCGGTACTGCGCGATGAACTGCCGGCGGTTGTCGATTGCTTCCGCTTCTTCGCGGGTGCCATCCGCAATCAACACGGCACCGTCGCGGGGGAATACCTTGCCGGCCATACGTCGATGATCCGGCGCGATCCGATCGGCGTGGTTGCCTCCATCGCGCCGTGGAACTACCCGCTGATGATGGCTGCCTGGAAGATCGCACCGGCTATTGCGGCCGGCAACACCGTCGTCATCAAGCCCTCGGAGCAAACGCCGCTGACGGCGTTGAAGCTGGCGCGCATCGTCGCCGACGTGTTGCCCGAAGGCGTGGTCAATGTCGTGGTCGGACGTGGCGCCAGCGTCGGGCAAGCGCTGATCGATCACCCGAACGTCGCCATGATCTCGCTGACCGGCGATATCGCCACTGGCCGCAAGGTTCTGGCGGCCGCGACCTCGTCGATCAAGCGGACGCATCTTGAACTCGGCGGCAAGGCACCCGTTCTCGTGTTCGACGATGCCGACATCGAAGCTGTCGTCGAAGGTGTGAAGCTGTTCGGCTATTACAACGCGGGGCAGGATTGTACAGCGGCGTGCCGCATCTATGCCAGCAGCAAGATCTACGACAATCTCGTCGCCGACCTGTCTTCGGCAGTCTCGACGTTGAAATACGCGCAAGCCAACGATGACGACAACGACATCGGCCCGCTCATCTCCGGCCGGCAGCGCGCCCGTGTCGCCTCGTTCGTTGAGCGGGCGGTGGAGAACGGACACATCCAGGTCACGGCGGGCGGCAAGCTGGGTGCGGGCAAGGGCTTCTTTTACGAGCCCACCGTCGTAGCAGGCGCCAGGCAGACCGATGAGATCGTGCAGCGCGAGGTGTTCGGTCCTGTCGTCTCCATCACGCCGTTCTCTGATATCGACGAGGCGGTCGCTTGGGCCAATGACTCGCTCTATGGACTGGCGTCGTCGGTCTGGTCGCGCGACGTGGGCAAGGCAATGGCGACGGCCGCCCAGTTGCAGTACGGCTGCACCTGGGTCAATTGCCACTTCATGCTGGTCAACGAGATGCCGCACGGCGGCCTCAAGCAGTCGGGGTACGGCAAGGATCTCAGCGGCTACGCGCTGGAGGATTATACCGTCGTGCGCCACGTGATGGTGAAGCACGGCTGAGCCGGCGGTCGACGGAGCGTGGTTGACCGGACGGTCGTGCCTTGCTGCGGGCTTGCTAAAATTTTGGCTTCTTTTGCTTGGGTTGCTTGAGCGGTTTGACAGGAACAGGATCGGGTGCGCGCGCCAGTTCCTTCTCAATATCGATGGAGCCGCACTTTTGTCCCCTATAGCGCTCGTTCAATTCGGCAGCCTCGGCCTTGCCCTTGGCCAACGTGGCCAGTTGTTCTTTCTCCCAATCCGTCTGGTAGGAGTCTCCCGAGAGTAATTCGAGAACGCTTGATGGTGGCGCATTTTTCTGCCTTCGCAGCGCCGCGTTGATCGTGCGCAACTTGTCCAGCCGCTTGTCAATTAGGGCCGCAAGCGCACCGCAGTAGGACGGCGCCTCGTCCGTCGCGCCATTCGTGGGGTGGGACTCAGCCTTCCATGCCTCTTTTCCGCCCGCTAGCGCAGGCGTGGCGATCAGACAGATCAGGAAAACGATGAAGGGCGTGGTGCGCGATCCGGCCATCTGAAGAGACCTATGGGCATTGGAGTTCATGATCGGGCAGGGAGCTGGGCCAGTATGACAAAGTGGCTGTTTCCGCAATTTCCACCCGCGGTTGCTCTGTCGTACGGGCATCATTTGACCGGAACAAGGACGACCCGATTGTTTGTCAGTCGGAACACTCATTCGACTTCCTGGTTGCTTCGGTGCGGTCCGCACGGGCCCGATGCCAAGCAGGACATTAAAGGAACGTCGATCATGAAAAGCTTGATGCCTTTCGTCACCGCGGCGGTGCTTGCCCTGTCGAGCTCCATTGCCTTGACGCAGACAGTCAGCCCACCTACGACAGAGGCCGGCAAGGCGCCGTCGGCCACCGAACCCGGGCCGGCGGCCACGGCTCCGCCGAAGGACCCCGCGGCCCCGCTGACGCCCAGTCCCGTTGCTGCCCCGGTTGAAACGACGCCGAGCTTGAGTCCGTCCGTTACGACGCCTGCCGAAGTCATCAAGGACGCGGCAAAGGAGGAGGCGACCCTGACCCAATCGCCGGGTGACATCGCCACAAGCAAGCTCGTCGGTGCCAGCGTCTATAATCAACACAACGAACATATCGGAGAAGTCGAGGACATCATCATTTCGTCGTCAGGCGCGGTTTCGACGGTCGTGATCGGCGTCGGCGGGTTCCTGGGGATCGGCGAGAAGAAAGTAGCGGTGCCGTTTGCGGCGATGCGGACCGAAAAGGGCGACAACAATCTGATCAAGATCGTGGTCGAGCAGACGCGCGAGAGCCTGAAGGCGCAGCCGAGTTTCAAGTACGCATCCAGCTCATAGCTAGCCGGAGCCAGTGCGAATGGCTCGCCGAAGTTTTGGCTAGTCTGCGTTGTTCGGCTGGGTGGGGGCCGGGCCGGCATGAAAAAGCCCACGACCGCACCAGCGGTCGTGGGCTTCGCCTTTAGGAGCCCCTGGTATTATTCTGCGGGTGCGGCCAGCGCCGGCGTGGGGTCTGGAATGGTCTTCGGCTTGCGTGTGAACTTCTCGGCCAGCCAGCGGCACAGCACGTAGAACACCGGTGTGAAGATGAGGCCGAATAGCGTGACGCCGATCATGCCAGCGAACACCGCTGTGCCGAGAGCTTGGCGCAGCTCGGCGCCGGCACCCACGGCCCACACCAACGGCACGACGCCCAGGATGAAGGCCAGCGACGTCATGAGGATCGGCCGCATTCTGAGGCGGGCGGCTTCGGTTGCCGCATCCCAGCGGCTGCGTCCGGCGGTTTCCAACTGATGGGCGAACTCGACGATTAGAATGGCGTTTTTCGCCGCTAGACCGATCAGCACGATGAAGCCGACCTGGGTCAGGATGTTGTTGTCCTGACCTCGCATGATGACACCGGTGATCGATGCGATCAGCGACATCGGCACGATGAGGATGATGGCCAACGGCAGCGTCAAGCTTTCAAACTGGGCCGCCAGGACGAGGAAGACGAAGGCGACGCCGAGTGCGAAGGCGAACACGGCCGCGTTGCCGGCGCGCTGTTGCTGGTAGGCGAGTTCCGTCCATTCGTAGCTGAAGCCCTGGGGCAGGACTTCCGCTGCGAGCTTCTGCATCAAGTCGATCGCCTGACCTTGCGAGAAGCCGGGTGCTGCGGCGCCGTCCAGTTCGGCCGCGGGGTAGAGATTGTAGCGCGGTACGCGTGACGGACCAGATATGTCGTTGACGGTGGTGAACGAGCCAAGAGGCACCGTATCGCCGGCCGTATTGCGAACGCGGATCTTGAGCACGTCCTTGTTGTTCAAGCGGTAACCCGCGTCGGCCTGGGCGGTGACGCGGTAGGTGCGTCCCAGCAGATTGAAGTCGTTGACGTAGGCGGAACCAAGATAGGTCTGCAGCGCGGTGAACACGTCGGACACATTGACGCCGAGCATCTGTGCCTTGACGCGATCGATGTCGAGATAGAGCTGCGGGGTGGAGTTCTCGAACAGTGAGAACACCTGCTTGAGGCCGGGCGTCGCGTTGGCCTTGGCCATCATGGCGCCGACCGCGCCCTGCAGCGCCGCCGATCCATTGCCGCCGCGATCCTGTATCATCATGCGGAAGCCGCCGGCGCTGCCGATGCCGCGCACAGGGGGGGGTGCCACGACGAGGACGAGGGCGTCCTGGATCGTCGAAAACTTCTTCAGCAGTGCGCCCTGGATGGCGGTCGCCGACATGTTGGGGTCTTTGGAGCGTTCTTCGAAGTCTTTCAAAACGACGAACACCGCACCTGCATTGGACGTGTTGGTGCGCGTTGCGCCCGAGAAGCCCACGAGATTGACGGCGTGCGCCACGCCCGGCACGTCGAGCGCCAGTTCGACGGCGCGACGGTTCACCTCGTCGGTACGGGCGAGGGAGGCGGCTGGGGGCAGCTGCGTCACCGTGATAAGGTAGCCGGCGTCGAGCTGCGGGATGAAGCCGACCGGCGTGTTGCGGAACTCGTTGAGGCCGTAGCCGATGACGCCGGCGTAGAGCACCAGCATGATGAGCCCCAAGCGCACGGTTTTGCCGACGATCCAGGAATAGCCGCTCGAGAGCTTGTCGAAGCTCCAGTTGAAGATGCGGAAGAACGCATGCACCGGTCGCATGATCAGGGCGGGTTTGCCGTGCTTGTCGTGTGGTTTGAGCAGCATCGCGCACAACGCCGGCGACAGGGTCAGCGAGACGATGAGAGAGATGACCGTGGCGCCGGCGATCGTCAGCGCGAACTGGCGATAGAACTGGCCGGAGATGCCGGTGATGAAGGCCGACGGTACGAACACTGCCGTCAGCACCAGGGCGATGGCGATCAGGGCGGTGCCGACCTCGTCCATGGTCTTGTAGGAGGCGTCGCGTGGTGACATGCCCTCGGCCATGTTGCGTTCGACGTTCTCCACCACGACGATGGCGTCGTCGACGACGATGCCGATGGCGAGCACGAGTCCGAACAGTGACAGGTTGTTCAGCGAGAAGCCGAACATGGCCATGAGGAAGAACGTGCCGATCAACGACACTGGAATCGCCACGATGGGAATGATCGCCGCTCGCCAGGTCTGCAGGAACAGGATCACGACGAGGACGACGAGAATCACGGCCTCGAGGATCGTGTGCACGACGGCGTCAACCGACTGCTGCACGAAGTCGGTGGGATTGTAGATGATGTCGTACTTGATGCCGGCCGGGAACGTCTTGGAGACGTCCTCCATCGTCGCCTTGATCTTCTTGGCGGTCTCGATGGCATTCGAACCGGGCAGCTGGAATATGCCGAGGCCGACGGCGGGGTTCTTGTCGAGATAGGAGTTGATGCCGTAGTCGAGGGCGGCGAGTTCGACGCGGGCGACGTCTTTGACGCGCACGACGGCGTTGCCGTTCTGCTTGACGACGATGTTGCCGAACTCCTGGGGGTCGGCGAGGCGTCCCTGAGTCTGCACGGCTATCTGGAACGCGCCCGGCTGGTCGATGGGCGGCTGATTGAGGACGCCGGCGGCGACCTGTACGTTCTGGCGCTGAAGGGCGGTGACGACGTCGTTCGTCGTCAGTGCCAGCGACTGCATGCGGTCGGGATCGAGCCACACGCGCATGGAGTAGTCGCGGCCACCGAAGACGGTAATGGAGCCGACGCCTTCGATGCGGCTCAGCACGTCGACGACGTTGATGTTGGCGTAGTTGGAAATGAAGAGGGTATCGCGCGACTGGTCGGGCGAGAGCATGTGCACGACCATCATCAGGTCGGGGGAGGCCTTGGCCACAGTGACGCCGATGTTGCGCACGTCGGCCGGCAGGCGCGGGGTCGCCGTGGCGACGCGATTCTGTACTTGAACCTGCGCGGTATCGAGATTCGTACCGAGGTCGAAGGTGATGGAGAGCGTGAAGCGGCCGTCGCCGGTCGAGTTTGACGAGATGTAGAGCATGCGCTCGACACCGTTAATCTGCTGCTCCAGCGGAGCCACGACGGTATTGGCCACGACTTCGGCGCTGGCACCGGGATACTGCCCCGTGACGTTGACGACGGGCGGGGCGATTTCGGGATACTGGGCGACCGGCAAGCGGTTGAGCGAGACGGCGCCCAGAATCACGAACACGATCGAGATCACGCTCGCAAAGATCGGTCGGTCGATGAAGAAGTGTGACAGGCGCATGAGCCGGCCCTTTTTGTCTTAGTTGGTTTTTGGGGCTGCGCCTGGCGCGCTATCGGCGGTCTTGGCCTCGGACGCCGGTTGCGGTGTGACTTTGGCTCCGGGGCGGACGCGCATCAGGCCGTTGATGATGACGCTATCGTTGGCGTCGAGGCCGGCGGTGATCACGCGCAGGTTGCCGACGAGCTGGCCGGGCGTGACGTACTTCGGGGTGGCGACATTGTCGGCACCGACGACGTAGACGAACTTGCGGACCTGCTCGGTTGCAATTGAGTTGTCAGGCACGAGCAAGGCTTCCGCCGGCGCGGAAATCGCCAGCTGGATGCGGCCGAACATGCCCGGCGTGAGACGGCCGTCGGGATTGGGGAATTCGGCGCGGCCGCGAATGGTGCCCGACGATTGATCGATGGTGTTGTCAACGAAGTCGATCTTGCCTTCGTGTGTGAAATCCTTCTCGTCGATCAGCTTGAGCTTCACCGGCAAGGCGAGGCCGCGGTTGGCGCTGTCGGCAGCCGCGACGGACGCGGCGGCGCGCGTGTAGCGCAAATAGGACGCTTCATCGAGCGTGAACTCGAGGCGGATCGGGTCGACGGAGGCGATCGTTGCCAGCAACGTGGTGTTGGCGGTCACAAGATTGCCGGCGGAGACGCGACGATCGCCGATGCGGCCGGAGACGGGGGCCGAGAGTTCGGTGAACTGCAGGTCAAGGTCAGCCGAACGGGTTGCAGCTTCCTGAGCCGTAACGTTGGCCTGGGCAACGCGCTTAGCCTGAGTCCGCTGATCAAGTGTCTGCTGCGTAATGACGGTGCCCTTCTGCAGCGACTCACCGCGCGCCAGATCAGCTTCGGCGAATGCAAGATTGGCCTTCGCCTGCTCGATGGCGGCCTTGCTCTGGTCGAGGGTCGCCTGGAAGGGGCGGCGATCGACGGTGAACAGCGGATCCCCCTTCTTGACGAGCTGGCCGTCCTGGAACCGGATCTGGTCCAGGTAGCCGGACACGCGAGCGCGGACTTCGACGTAATCGAGGGCGACAAAGCGGCCGACGTATTCGTCGTTGTCGGAAACCAGCTTCTTGGTGGGTTTCGCAACCGTGACCTGCGGCGCAGGTGGAGCGTCTGCAGCCTTTGCCTTTTCGTCCGCGCCGCAGCCTTGAAGGGAGACGGCAATGGCAAATATCGCGGCAGATGAAAGCAGTAGACGAACGAGCGACAGCATAGTGCCTCCGGCGCTGACAGCGGTTGTGTCGGTCTCGCTGAGCGGCCTTAAGGCGACCTTAAGGAGCGGAAGACCGCCAACCTTGGCTCAAACTTGCGAGGTCGTGATTTGCTCGTTGCGCTGCGAGACGAAGACAGTGACAACGGCAGAAGGGACGTGTTACACGTTACTGACCGGTAACACCGTGCATTGGTACCGATCGGTAACAACATCTGTCAAGTGGCAATGACCGCAAAAGCGACCAGCATCAGCCGTACGATTGACGCAGCCGCGGCCGTGAGCCCGGCGATGCTGGCGAATCTGCCGCCGCGTGAGAGAATTCTCATCGCGGCGCGCGAGCTTTTTTACCAACATGGTATTCATCCCGTGGGGGTGGATGCGATCGCGGAAGCGGCGCTTACAAACAAGATGACGCTCTACCGCCACTTCAAGTCTAAGGACGAACTCATCGTCGCGCATTGCGCCCAGCTTGCCGCCGAAGGCGATGCGGTCTGGGAGCGGATCAGCCAGGCCAACCCAAATCATCCGGAGAAGCGCCTGGCGGCATGGGTCGATCACGTCGAGGATGTCGTGACCAATCGTTTCGAGCGGGGCTGTGCGCTTGCCAATGCCGCCGTCGAGCTTCAGCCGCACCATGCGGCGCGTGCTGTGATCGAGGCTTATAAGGCACGCAAGCGGGATCAACTCGTGAAACTGTTCAAGGCGGCACACTACAAAAAACCCGAGATGCTGGCCGACGAAGTGTTCCTGTTGTTCGAGGGGGCGCGCATCAGCATTCAGTGCGGCGGCAAGCAGATGGCGCTACGGGTCGTCAAAATGTTGCGTGACCTGCTGGCGCATGCGCCGCGGAAAGCCGTGGCCGAGCGGCGCTGAACGTTCTTCCGGCCGGCTTCAATCAATCCAGATCTTCTGTGCGCGACATGTGCCTCAATCGTTAGCAGCCGCTGACGCGCGTTGAGGCAGTTTGCGGCCGCGATTGGGCGGATGCCCGCGAGAATTCAAGCAATCCGGCGTGATTGGCTGGTCGGCACGGATGATGCAGACGTGGCGATAGGTGCACGCCGGCAGGCGGGGCGGCGTGCGTGGGGATGCAGTCAACGAGGATGGAATGACGCTAGGGCGACCTTGCGCGCCGTTGCTTCGCGCCGCGAGTATCGGCGTCTGCGTGGTGGCATTGTCCACGCCGGCGATGGCTGCTCCGGACAAGGGCGATACGGGGTTTCTGCTGATCTCCACAGTACTTGTGCTGTTGATGACCATTCCCGGACTGGCGCTGTTCTACGCCGGACTGGTGCGCACCAAGAACGTGCTGTCGGTCCTCATGCATGTCTTCGCCACGGTCTGCCTCGTATGTGTGCTGTGGATTGCCTACGGCTACAGCCTGGCGTTCACATCTGGCGGCGAGCATAGCAGGTGGTTCGGTGGCTTCAGCCGCCTCTTTCTGAGCGGGGTTACACCCGGTTCGGAGGCCGCTACGTTCTCGCACGGCGTGACGGTGCCCGAGTACGCCTACATCTTTTTCCAGATGACGTTCGCGGCTATCACGCCGGCGCTTATCGTTGGCTCGTTCGCCGAGCGCATCAAGTTTCCGGCGGTGATGACGTTCATGGCCCTGTGGCTGACGTTCATCTATTGCCCCATCGCGCACATGGTCTGGTACTGGCCGGGACCGGACGCACTGTCCAACGCGGCCGCAGCGGTGGCTGCTGCCTCCGGTGATGCCAAAATTTCGGCGCAGGCCGAACTGAACCGGCTGTTGGCCGATGGCGGGTGGATCTATCAGTTGGGGGCGATCGACTTCGCCGGCGGTACGGTGGTCCACATCAACGCGGGTATTGCCGGTCTTGTCGGGGCGATCATGCTGCGGCCGCGATCGGGCTATGGCCGGGATCCGATGCCGCCGCATTCGCTGACGCTCAGCGTGGTGGGGGCCTGCCTGCTCTGGGTCGGCTGGTTCGGCTTCAATTGCGGTTCGAACCTCGAGGCGAACGGCACGGCGGCGCTGGCGATGGGCAACACGTTCGCGGCAACGGCTGCGGCAGCGCTGGGCTGGCTGATCACGGAAAGCATCATGGGCCGGCGGCCTTCGATCCTGGGTGCGACCTCGGGGGCGATCGCCGGTCTCGTCGCGGTGACGCCGGCTTCCGGGTTTGCGGCGCCCGGTGGCGCCCTGGTGCTCGGCTTCGTCACCAGCGTGTTCTGCTACACGTTCTGCACCACCATCAAGGGTGCGCTTGGATACGACGACAGTCTGGACGTTTTCGGCGTGCACTGCATCGCCGGCATTGTCGGGGCGTTGGGTACGGGGCTGCTGGTCAACCCCGATTTCGGGGGGACGGGGGTTGCCGACTACGTCTCGCAGCCGGGGCAAATCGTGGTTGGTTACGACATGGCCACGCAGATGCTGGCGCAGGCCAAGGGTGTGGGGATCACGCTGCTATGGTCGGGTTTGGGTTCGGCGATCATCTACAAGCTGATCGACTGGACCATCGGGCTGCGCGTTCCGGTCTATGACGAGCGCGAAGGTCTCGACGTCATGTCGCATGGTGAACGCGGCTACAACTATTTCTGACGGTCAGGGTCGTGGACTGTCCTGAGCGCTCCAGGATTAAGCGCTAACAAATCCAATGCCCTGGCCGATCAGCCTGCCATGCCGAGATCAGGTGGCCGGGGGAACCAACGGCTGTACCGCCGCGTTCGAAGGCAAGATCAAGCAATCGATATGGGAGGCTCGCATGTGGGCTTTTTCTAAGCAGCTCGGTGTTGCCGGGTTAGTGCTTGCCATGGCGGCTGCTCCTGCGCTGGCGCAATCTGGTGGTGGCGGCTCGGGTGGCGGATCGAGCGGTGGCGCCGCCAGCTCCGGTGGAGCCGGAAGTTCGAGTGGCGCGCGCTCCGGTGGTACGGCCGCCGGTACCTCGGTCGGCTCGCCCAGTGCCGGATCGACCAGTCCCGGGCGCAGCATCAATCCGGTGACCGGTGCGGCAGGAACGGGCGGGACAACATCGACGGGCCAGCGTCCGGTTCCATCTCTCGACAACAGCCAGCTGCAGAACGGCAGCACCGGAGCGGGTGCAGGTGCGGCGACGACACCGGGCGGCGGTATGGCGACGGGTTCCGGTACGGCAGCGGGCACGACGGGTCCTGCGGGTTCGGCGACGGCCACGCAGCCGGGTGCCAATCCGCAAAATTCGTCCGAGCTGAATTCGACCGGTAGTGCGGGGGGCAATTCGCTCCCGCAGAACAATCAGACGAGCCAGCCGAACATCACCGATCCGACCGGTGGCGTAACCGGCGGCACTGCGAGTGGTGGCGGGCGTCCGGCCGGATCGACAACGGGCAACAGTACGGGCGAGACCGGCTCATCCGGCGATCCGTCGCGGGCGGCATACGGTGCCTCGATGACGGACTGCATGTCGGTCTGGGATCCGACGACGCACATGACCAAGAGCGAGTGGCGGGCGACGTGCGAGCGCACGACCACACGCGGAGAAGGTGCGACGCGCTAGTCGGAAGAAATCCGTGAAGCAGGCCCCAAGTGAATCTGCAACCTAGGCGAGGCTGGCGCAAGGTCGTGCTTGTGGCTCAGCTCCGTCAGCCCGCGCAAAATCTTGCGGACCTGGTGTCTCCGCAGCCGTTGCATCACTTTGACCCGCCATCGTTAACGCTCCTGTCTCTTTGCCGATGAACATGGACCATTGTCGCCCCGCGAGTCGCAGCGGGAATAAACCGCAACGCGCGGGCTACGAAATCGCTCCGGGGTAGGCTAATCTGCGCCATCCCAATTCAATCAATCAAAACGGAGACGACTATGAGCGATCGCATCATCATGCGCGTGGGGGAGGCCCTGGTTGCCGGCGGTCCGCCGGGTACCGCGGCGGAGCCGGAGGTGATCATTGGCGAACTCGACGGGCCGTTCGGTTCGGCGTTCGCCAAGCTGCTCGGCGATCAGGTCGTTGGGCATACGCGCGTGCTGGCGCTGCTCAACACCGACGTGATGGTGCGGCCGGCCACGATCTGCGTCAGCAAGGTGACGGCTGTCAGCGAGAAGTACACCAACATCCTGATGGGTACCGTGCAGTATGCCATCGCGATGGGCGTGCTCGATAGCGTGCGCTCCGGCGTGATCCCGAAGGCGAAGGCCAACGAGCTCGGAATCATCTGTTCGGTGTGGCTGGCGCCGTCGATCGTC
Source organism: Hyphomicrobiaceae bacterium (assembly GCA_965279065.1). Classification (GTDB taxonomy): domain Bacteria; phylum Pseudomonadota; class Alphaproteobacteria; order Rhizobiales; family Hyphomicrobiaceae; genus JAKAXS01. The sequence goes on along the minus strand of OZ257134.1, from coordinate 1,714,766 downwards.
GACGTGAAGGATCTCGATCATCGCAAGCTGTTCGACATTCACCGTGAGGGCACGGCGAAGGCCATCACCAAGGCAATGAACAACGAGCCGTCGATCGACTGGCTGTTGGAGAACCAGGAGAAGGTGATCCACAAGTACTTCGAGCGCGGCCTGAAGGGCGAGATTTGAGCGCTCTACCCTTTCCAGGATCTGGCACTGTGGTCTGCGGCCGCCCCTCATCCCAGCCTTCTCCCCGTGAGAACGGGGAGAAGGGGCAGGGCAGTTTGCGACGAAGAGGGCTCGACCGGGGCTGCGGGGGCGGGATATAACGCCGCCAAACCTAAGGGTCGTCGTTTCGGGCGGCCCTGCAACCTGTTGATCCCATGTCCAAGACGAAAAATGCCGGCGCCCCGAAGCGTCCCAAGGCGCGTTTGCCCAAGGGCCTGCGCGACATCGGCCCGGCCGAGCTGCGCGAAAACCTGGCGATGCTTGACAAGATCCGCGCGGTCTATGAGCGCTATGGCTTCGAGCCGCTGGAGACGCCGGCCTTCGAATACACCGACGCACTCGGCAAGTTCCTACCCGACCAGGAGCGGCCGAATGCGGGCGTGTTCTCGTTCCAGGAAGAGGACGAGCAGTGGGTGTCGTTGCGCTACGACCTCACAGCGCCGCTCGCCCGCTACGTGGCGGAGAATTACCAGGATCTGCCGCTGCCGTTCCGCCGCTACGCGACCGGCAGCGTCTACCGCAACGAGAAGCCGGGCCCCGGCCGCTTCCGCCAGTTTACCCAGTTCGACGCCGACACGGTCGGCACCGACAGCATCGCCGCCGATGCCGAGATGTGCATGCTCGCGGCCGATACGATGGAAGCGCTCGGTTTCGAACGCGGGCAGTACGTGATCAAGGTCAACAACCGCAAAGTGATCGACGGCGTGATGGAGGCCATCGGCCTTAGCGGTGAAGAGAACGCGGGCAAGCGGCTGACCGTACTCCGTGCCATCGACAAGTTTGATCGTCTTGGGGAAGAAGGTGTTCGACAGCTCCTTGGCAAAGGTCGGAAAGACGACAGCGGTGATTTCACGGCGGGTGCTGAACTAGATCCTTCGATCGCTGAACACATCATTGCTGTCTTCACGAATGTTCAGTTTTACTCGGGGGTACCGAAGGAGCAGTCCGATAAGTGGAATGAACTTATCGAGAAGAATGAGACCTACCTGCAAGGCTTCTCTGAACTCGATACGATCAACGGCCTTGTCAAAAGCGCAGGCTATGGCGCGGACCGGATCCGCATCGATTCCTCCGTCGTCCGCGGCCTCGAATACTATACCGGTCCCGTGTTCGAAGCCGAGCTCCTGATGGAGACGAAGAACGAAGACGGCCAGCTCGTGCGCTTCGGCGCCGTCGGCGGTGGCGGGCGTTACGACGGCCTCATCGAACGCTTCCTCGGCCAAAAGGTGCCCGCGACCGGTTTCGCCATCGGCGTGTCGCGCTTGCAGGCGGCACTCGCCGCGATCGGCAAGTTGCCCGCGCTGACGCCCGGCCCTGTCGTCGTCACCGTCATGGATAAGGCGGAAATCCCGCGCTACCAGTCGCTCGTGCAGGAACTGCGCAACGCCGGTATCCGCGCGGAGATGTATCTCGGCAACCCGAAGAAGTTCGGCCGCCAGCTCGAATACGCCGACAAGCGCGGCAGCCCCTGCGTCATCATCCAGGGCGGTGATGAGCGCAATGCCGAGCCGCCGCAGGTCGTCATCAAGGATTTGATTGAGGGCGCGAAGGCTGCAGCCGCGATCAAGGACAACGCCGAGTGGAAAGCGTCCCGGCCGGCTCAGGTCTCGGTCCCGCAGACTGATTTGGTGCAGGCCGTTCGCGAAATTCTCGCGCGCCATAGCCAGTCCGAGGGCGGGGCCACGTAGATGGCAGCCGAGACGGCCAAAGCTTTTGCCGCGCTGGAGCGTCAGGCGCAGGTGCTCATGTCCGCGTTCATCGCGGCGGGGCATGAGGCCGTGTCGCCTGCCGTCATCCAGCCGGCGCGGTATTTCCTCGACGTAATCGGCGAAAGCCTGCGGGCGCGCACCTACGTGTTCACCGATCCCGACGGCGACGAGCTGTGTCTGCGGCCGGATCTCACGGTGCCGGCGTGCCGCCTGCATCTGGAACGCGACGCCGACGCGCGGTTGCCGGCCAAGTACTGCTACAACGGCGCGGCATTCCGCTTCCAGCCGATGGGCAGCGACAGCACGCACCCGCGCGAGTTCCGCCAGGCGGGCATCGAGAACTTCGGCGACGTGGACCGTGAAGCAGCGGACGCGGAAACTGTTGCCCTCATCCTGTCGTCGCTGCGGGCGGCCGGCCTCAAGGGCGCGCAGCTGCGCCTCGGCGATCTCGGCGTGTTTCGCGCGCTGTTGAAATCGGTGGATATGCCCGAGCGCTGGCGGCAAATGCTGGTGCATCGATTCTGGCGACCGGAGGCGTTTCGTGCCGAGCTGAAGCGCCTCGTTGCAGGGACGGGCAGCGGGCTCGATGCCGAGCGGCGGGCGTTCGTGCTCACGCTCGACGAGAACGACCGGGAGGCATCGCAGGCGCAGGTGGCAGCCTATCTTGATGGCAAAGGGATCGAGCTTGCGGGATCGCGATCGCTGGCGGAGATCACGGAGAGCCTGTTGTGGCTCGCGGCCGATGCCAAGGCGCCGCCGCTGCCGGCCGACACGGCCGAGTTCATCGAGATGTATGTTTCGGTGCGGACGCCCGCGCTGAAAGCCGCAGACGCTTTGGGGGCACTGGCGGCGCAGGCCGGGCCGGACATGCAAAAGTCGGTCGAGACCTACAGGGAGCGGATGCGGCTGTTCGAGGCGGCCGGTGTCAAGCTTGCAGACGCGGAGTTCTCCGCCGAGTTCGGCCGCAACCTGGAATACTACACCGGCTTCGTGTTCGAGGTGGTGCTGCCCAAGCTCGGCCGCGCCAGTCCGGTCGCCGGCGGAGGACGTTACGATCGCCTTTTGAAAGCCGTTGGTGCTCCGCGTGACGTTCCTGCGGTCGGTGCCGCCGTGCATACCGAACGTTTGCTGGCGGCGATCAACGGGGGAGGGGCGCTGTGAGCAAGCTCATTCTCGCCGTTCCGTCGAAGGGCCGCTTGATGGAGCAGTGTTCCGATCTCTTCACGCGCGCCGGCCTCACATTGCGCAAGAGCGGACATGCGCGCGGCTATCGCGGCGAGATCGCCGAACTGCCGGACGTCGAAGTCGCCTTCATCTCGGCCTCTGAGATTGCGGCCTATCTGAAGGACGGGCGCGTGCATCTCGGCATCACCGGGGAAGACTTAGTTCGCGAGCAGATGTCGGACTCCGCCACACGCGTCAAGCTGGAGCGCAAGCTTGGCTTCGGACACGCCGACGTCGTCGTTGCCGTGCCCACATGCTGGATCGACGTGACGACGATGGCCGAGCTGGACGAGGTTTCCGCTGCGTTTCGCCGCGAGCATGGCCGGCCGCTGCGCGTCGCCACCAAGTATCTCAACATCACGCGGCAGTTCTTTGCCGCGAAGGGGCTCAGCAATTACCTGATCGTGGAAAGCCTCGGCGCGACCGAGGGCACGCCGGCAGCCGGGACGGCCGAGCTGATCGTCGACATCACCTCGACAGGCGAGACGCTGCGCGCCAACGGCCTGCGCATTCTCGACGACGGCGTGATCCTGAAGTCAGAGGCGAACCTGGTGGCTTCGAACGTCGCGGAATGGACCGTGGACCTGCAGAAGACGCGTGCCGCGATCCTGGGCCGGATTGGCAGCTAGTCAGTGGCTGACGTAAGAGCGCCGCGCCGGGCTAGGCCCGTGCGCGGCGGATCGATTACTTGCAGCCGGTCTGCGTGGCGTGGCACTCGGTGAGCACGCCGCCGTCCTTGCACTTCAATTTCGGCTCGCCGACGGGTGTCATGCCGCGCGAGTCGATCAGCGTTTTGACGCCGCCCTTGGCCATGATTTCGGCCAGGCCCTGCGTCAGACCCGAGCCGACAGCGCCAATTCTCTTGCATTCCTTGGCCTGCGCGACCGATGCCATCGACATGGCGGCCGCGATTGCGAGCGCCATTGCAATTTTCGTCTTCATATCAAATTCTCCCAGCAAAAGGCCCGTCCCGTGGGACCGGGGAAACGCTGGAAGGGCTTGGCGGTGGAATTGCGGCAGCTGCTGGACGGGTGACCCGATTGGGGTAGACGTGTGGCGAGGATGCTCGCCGGCACGTTGGTGTGCACAGGTCTGCAGAGGCCCTTCCGGTGACCTCGACCACTAGGTCTCGGCTTCGGCCGGCTCCGGATCGTTGGCTTTGCTCCACTCGCGATAGCGGACGATTTCGCCGTTGCGCTTTTCCGAGGGCAGGCACAATTCGAGCACGAGGGCGGCGACGTCGGCCGGCGTTGGGATGGTCTTTGGGTCTTCACCGGGAAACGCCTTGGCGCGCATTGCCGTCGACATCGGTCCGGGGTCGACGATATTGACGCGCACCGATGTGTTGGCATTCTCGTGCGCGTAGGTTTTGGCCAACGCTTCGACGCCGGCTTTGGACACGGCGTAAGGGCCCCAGTAGGCCGCTTTCGCGGAGGCGGCACCGGAACTGATGAAGACGGCGCGGCCGGCTTTAGCTCTTTGCAGCAGCGGATCGAAGGTGCGGATCAAGCGCCAGTTGGCCGACAGGTTGGTCTCGATGACGCTCGTCCAGGCGTCGGCCGTGACATGCGGAAGCGGAGACAGCGGACCCAGGATGCCAGCGTTGGCGACCAGGATGTCGAGCTTGTCCCAGCGCTGAAAGATGGTCGGCCCGAGCTGATCGAGCTTGTCGGACTTGCGCAGGTCGAGCGCCAGAAGCGTCGCCGTCCCACCGAGGCTGCGGATCTCGTCGTCGAGATCCTCCAGGGCGCCGCTGGACCGCGCGGCGACGATCACGTGCGCCCCTTCGCGGGCGAGTTCTATCGTGACGGCGCGGCCCAAACCACGCGACGCCCCGCTTACGAAGGCGAGTTGGCCGTTCAGGCGTTTGGATTTTTTCATTACGGCTGGTGCCCCGGCGAATTGGAAAACCAAGTCAGCCAGTCAACTAAGTACTATCCGGTCCCGGAGCAAGCGTTCTAAGCGGCTGTGGTTACGCGCAGGCGGTGGCAGCGCCGTTCGAGGGTCATTTGATGCCTGAGTCAGCCTTGAAGGCCAAGCGCAGTGCACCCCAATGACGCCCCTTGACGATGATGGGCGCGGAGATATCGACGGCGGGTTGGAAGTGTCCAGCGCCCATGTCGCGCTTGTAGGTTTGCACGAGGAACGGCGCGGTGCTCTTACCCGCGTTTTCTCCGACGCCCGGATAAAAGCGCCTGTTTCGGCAGTTTGCGGCGTTCCAGGCCGGATCGCTGCCCTGCGGTTTGGATACCCGGCTGTTGTGTGTGGGTATGTATCCGTTCACATCCGTGGGAGCGCAAAACATGGTCTTGGGATCGAACTGAAGAGTCGCATCGATGATGGGCGTCGCGATGCGATCGAAAAATTCTACGGACTGCGTAATGAACTGTTCCGGATCACTTCCTTCAATCTTGCTGTAGGTACCATCGAACAGTCGTTCGATCGTGATGTCTCCGCGATCGACTGCTGCCTCAATTCCGTTTGATAGAAGCTTTGCCAACCGCATTGCCTCGCGCGCGAATCTGAGATTTTCCGTCTCGATCCCGGAGTCGATGCTCGTGGTGATCAGCGTCTCGGCGGACCGCTGCAATTCGGTCAAGCGCATATCGATGCGAACGATGTTCTCAGCGGATTGCGCAAGTCCGGACGACATTCCATCGACCGCGTCAAGAACGGTCTTATGGCGCTGTTCGATTTCGGTCGCCGCGTTCTTGATGGTAGATGCCTCGCCCACGAAGTCTCGAACCATCGTGTCGATCGTCTCGAAGGCGCGAGAAATCATCGCTGTTCCATCGCCAGCAGTCTTCGCCAGCGTCGCGCTGCGGGCGCCTTGCGCGATCAATTCGCGGGCCGTCGTCGTGAGCTGGCTCACCGTGCCGGTAATCTCCTTCGTGGCCATGGCCGTCTGGGTGGCGAGGGCCTTGACCTCGCTGGCGACGACGGCGAAGCCGCGGCCGGCGACGCCGGCCCGAGCCGCTTCGATGGTGGCATTGAGGGCGAGGAGGTTGGTCTGTCGCGTGATCGTTTCGATGCTGGATGCGACTTTCGAGACTTTACCCAACGCGTCCTGCAACGCTTCAAGCATCGCGCCTTGCTGGGCGACCGTTTGCAGCAGATGCTCGATACCTTCGAGCGAAGCGCGCAGAGCCAACGTCGATTGCGCGACCTCGCTGCTTGCACGCTCGGCGCCGAGTAGACTGGTTTGGGCGCCAGTGGCCACACGTGCGTTCTCGCTACCGAGCACATGCATCTGATGTCGCAGATCTTCCATCTGGACAGTTTGCGTCTGCATGCGTGTACTGAGCTCGCCCATATTGCAGGCGACGTCGACAATCTGATAACCGACTCCGGTCGCCTCGTGGGCAAATCGCTGCACGATGTCGTCGTCCGAGTTCGCTCGGATCAGATTCGAAGCGCCAGTAGACATGATCTTTGCCCGCCCGGGTTGCGCCACTCAGCGGGCTGATTAGCCGATTCGGCTTGAGGCAAGTATTGCCAGAAAGACGTGTAGTCTTCCTAGCCGACTTCCGCCAGCAGGGACAGCTGCTTGGAGGGTGCGCCGCCGTTGTGGTCGGTCAGTTCGGTCGGGTATTCGCCGGTGAAGCAGTGGTCGGTGAACTGCGGGTTGTGGGCGTCGCGCGCCTCGTAGCCGACGGCGCGGTAGATGCCGTCGACGGACATGAACGCCAGGCTGTTGGCACCCATGAACTTACGCATCCCCTCCAGGTCCATGTTGGCGGCCAGCAAGTCGTGGCGGCTCGGCGTGTCGATGCCGTAGTAATCGGAATGCGTGATCGGCGGCGAGGCGATACGCATGTGCACCTCCTTGGCGCCGGCCTCGAACATCATCTGCACGATCTTCTTGGAGGTGGTGCCGCGCACGATACTGTCGTCGATCAACACGATGCGTTTGCCGCGGATGACGCCGGCATTGGCGGAGTGCTTCAGCTTGACGCCGAGTTGGCGGATGCGCTGCTCCGGCTCGATGAAAGTGCGGCCGACGTAGTGGTTGCGAATGATGCCGAGTTCGAACGGCGCCCCTGACTGCTGCGAGTAGCCGATTGCAGCGGGGACGCCACTGTCGGGTACGGGCACCACAACGTCGATCTCGACGGGCGCCTCCTTGGCAAGCTGGATGCCCATCTGCTTGCGGATGTCGTAGACCGAGCGGCCGCCGATGAAGCTGTCGGGACGGGCGAAGTAGATGTACTCGAAGATGCACGGGCGGGCCGCGCGCTGCGGGAACGGGCGATGGCTCTCGATGCCGGCATCGGTGATGACAACGACTTCGCCGTTGTCGATCTCGCGTACGAATTCGGCGCCGACCATGTCGAGCGCGCAGGTCTCCGACGCCAGGACATAGGATTTGCCGAGACGGCCAAGCATCAGCGGGCGGATGCCGATCGGATCGCGGGCGCCGATCATCATGTCGTTGGTGAGACAGACGAGGGCGTAGGCGCCCTCGATCTGGCGCAGGGCTTCGACGAAGCGCTCGACAATGCGGCGCTTCTTGGAGCGGGCGAGAAGGTGCAGGATGACTTCGGTGTCGGACGTCGACTGGCAGATGGCACCCGACGAGATCAGTTCGCGGCGCAGCGTCAGCGCGTTCGTCAGATTGCCGTTGTGCGCGAGTGCGAAGCCACCGGTGTCGAGGTCGGCGAACAGCGGCTGGATATTGCGCAGCGCGGTGCCGCCGGTGGTGGAGTAGCGGTTGTGGCCGACGGCCATGCGGCCGGTGAGGCGCTGGATGACACTTGCGTTGTTGAAGTTGTCGCCGACGAGGCCGTGGCGGCGCTCGGAATTGAATTGCTTGCCGTCGAACGCGACGATGCCGCACGCTTCCTGGCCGCGATGCTGCAGGGCGTGCAGCCCCAGGGCCGTGAGAGCAGCTGCGTCGGGATGGTCGAAGACGCCAAACACGCCGCATTCTTCGCGCAGCCGGTCGTCGCCGTAGCGCGAATAGCCGTAGTCGCCCGCGGCGAGGTCGCCGTCGTCAGCTCCACCAGACTTGATGTCGTGGCTTGAACCGTGAGTCATGGGACCGTGCGTCATGGTTGCCTCCCGCATAAGCACCCGTTCGCCCGTTCAAACAAAGCTTTATCAGCAGTTCGGCGTACACCTACAGCGCCGCGACCGCCAGCCGCGTGTCACATATATGATAACCGGATGACAAATCCAGCGTGAGATTGCCGCGGACCAGGAATGGACCTAGCCCTGTTGCTCCCCGGTCGGGGCAGCCGGCGGGGTCTCCGGGTCGGTCAGGGACGACGGCAGGTAGTTCACCAACACCGACTGCAGGGTCTGTCCGGTCGACTTAAGGTAGGGCAGCGACTGTGCGTTGCGAACCCAATCGAAGTGCTTGGTCTCGTCGGGAATGAAGTGCTGGTAGAACATGTACGGAATCACGACCAGCAGGAAGCCGCGTAACACACCGAAAATCAGGCCTAAAACGCGGTCGACCATGCCGATCCGGCTGTCGAGGATGGCGTCGGAGATACGTGCCGTAATCAGGTGAACGACGATCAGCACGATCAGGAAGATGACGGCGCCGATGGCGATCTGGGCGATGGGGACCTGGGTGCCGGTCTGGGCCGCCATGTCCTCGGCGAATTTCTTATGGAAGAGGACGAAGTAGAGGACGGCCGCGCCGGCGATGGCCCAGGAAATGATCGACAGCATTTCGCGGGCGAAGCCGCGGTACATGGCCAGGATGCCGGAGATGAAGGCCACGGCGAGGAGGCCGATGTCGAGATACGTCAATGGCCCGATCATGATCGCTGGTCCCCGTCTGGATTTCAGGCCGTGTCGCCACGGCGTTTAACCTTCCCCGGCTGTTCAGTCGCACGGGCCAATGCCGTCCGCAAGCTCCTTGAGGTGGCTGACGCGGGTGAGGCCAAGCTTGCCCTTGCCGCCTCCCGCGTCGCCGGCGGCGGGAAGGACGGCATGGGAAAACCCCAGCTTTTGGGCTTCTTTCAGGCGCAACGCCGTATGCGCGCTTGGCCGCACGGCGCCTGACAGGGATATTTCCCCGAAATAGGCGCGGTCGTGGGGAAGGGGCACGTTGCTGAAGGATGACAGCAGGGCGGCGGCCGCTGCCAGGTCGGCGGCGGGCTCCGCAATCTTGAATCCACCAGCGACGTTCAAAAAGACGTCGTGGTTGGCAAGAGAGACGCCGCAGCGCGCGGCCAAGACGGCAATCAGCATCGACAGGCGATTGGAATCCCACCCGACGACGGCGCGTCGCGGTTGCCCGAGGTTGGAGGGTGCAACCAGCGCCTGAATTTCGACCAGCAGCGGCCGCGTCCCTTCAATTCCCGCGAACACGGCGCTGCCGGGTGCCGTCGAGTGCCTGTCGCCAAGGAACAGCTCTGACGGATTGGCGACCTCGGTCAGGCCCTGCGCGCCCATTTCGAACACGCCGATCTCATCAGTGGCACCAAAGCGATTCTTGGTCGCGCGCAGGATGCGGAACGTGTGGCCGCGATCGCCTTCGAATGACAGGACTGTGTCGACCATGTGCTCGATCACCTTCGGACCGGCGATCTGGCCTTCCTTGGTGACGTGGCCGACGAGCAGGAGTGCCACGCCTTCGGTCTTGGCGTAGCGGATCAACGATTGGGTCGCGGCGCGCACCTGGCTGACGGTGCCGGGCGCTGCATCGAGGGCGTCGGACCACAGGGTCTGGATAGAGTCGATAACGATCAGGTCGGCGCGCTTGCCGTCGGACAGGGTCTCGAGAATGTTGGCCAGGTTGGTTTCGGCCGCGAGCGACACCGGAGCGTCGGCAAGCCCCAGACGTTCGGCGCGCAGGCGAACCTGGGCGGAGGCCTCCTCGCCGGAGAAATAGATGGTGCGCCGCCCGGCGCGGGCGAGCAGGGCCGTCAACTGCAGCAGCAGCGTCGACTTGCCGATGCCAGGTTCGCCACCGATCAGCAAGGCGGAGCCCGGAACGATGCCGCCGCCCGTGACGCGATCAAGTTCGGCGATGCCGGACGAAAAGCGCGGCGCTTCGGCGGCTCCACCCTGCAGGGTCTCCAGCGTCACGGCGCGGCCTTTGGTCGTGCGCGTGATGCCGGAACCCGGCGCGGGGCCCGCGTCCGTTTCTTCGGCAATCGTGTTCCACTCGCCGCAGGTCGTGCACTTCCCGGCCCAGCGCGTCGAGACGGCGCCGCAGTTCTGGCAGACGAAGTTTCCGGCCTTGGACGCGCGCGCCATCTCAGGCTTCTCCGTCGCTATAGACGCGATGGAAGCGGCGGCCGAGGCTTGTCAGCACCTCGTAGCCGATGGTTCCCGCGGCGGCACCGACGGCTTCGATCGGCAGCTCATCGCCGATGACGCACACGAGGTCGCCGCGTTGCGGCGGAGTTCCGGGGATGTCCGTCACGTCGACGGTGATCAGATCCATCGAGACGCGTCCGGCGATCGGGGCCAAGTGACCGTTGATGCCAACATGGCCTCCGCGTTCGTCGTTGCCCGCGCTGAGGCGTCGAAAGAGCCCATCGGCATAGCCTGCGGCGATCGTGGCGATGCGGCGCGCCCCCTTGGCGCGGAACGTTGCCGAGTAGCCGACCGTTTCGCCGTCGCCGACGTCGCGGATCTGAAGCACGCGGGCTTCGACACGCAGCACAGGCCTGACGGGGGTCGGTTCGCCCTTGAAGGCCTGGCCGCCATAGAGAGCGTAACCGGGCCGCACGAGATCGAAATGAAACGCAGGGCCCAGCATCAGCCCATCGGACGCGGCCAGGCTCAGCGGCGCCGGCAGCAGGCGGGCTGCCAGCTGGCGGAAAGCGCCGAGCTGGGCTGAATTCTTTGCGTCGTCGGGGTCGTCGGCGCAGGCGAGGTGGCTCATCACCAGTTTGAGATCGAACCAGGCCAACAACTCGGAGTCGGCTGCCAAACTCAGCACGTCCGTTTCGCCGAGACCGAGACGGTTCAGCCCGCTGTCGAGTTGGAGCGCTGCCGGCAAACGTATGGTTTTGGCGGCTGCAAGTGCTGCCCACTCGCGGACGGCGGCTGCGTCCGACAGGATTGGAATGGCGGCGGTCTCGATCAACGCGTCGCCGGAACCGGGCAGCAACCCATCGAGGACATAGATCGTGGACGTTGCGGCAAGCCGGCGCGCCTGTGCGGCCTCTTGCGGTGTTGCGACGAAAAAAGTTCGACAGCCAGCGCGCACCAGGGCTGGAATAACCCTCTCGGCACCCAGACCGTAGGCGTCGGCCTTGGCGACGGCTCCGCATTCGGCCGGCCGCACGCGTTCCGCCAGCGTTCGCCAGTTATCCTGGATCGCCCGCAAATCAATGGTGACGATGCCCGTCGCCGACGCCGGCAACGCGCTCATGTCTCCGCCCCAGGGAGATAAGGAGTCAGACCTCGGTCTGACTCCGCGCCCAAGTGGCTTCGGAGTTCGCGCAAGGCGTCAGACCGAGGTCTGACGCCTGTTTCTGATGACCGCATCAATCGCCCATGCGCTCGGGCAAGTGGAATTCCTTGGCGAGGTTGCCGAAGCGAGTGAACTGGGCTTCGAACGAGAGCTGGACGGTGCCGGTGGGACCATGGCGCTGCTTGCCGATGATCACCTCGCCCTTGCCGTGCACGGCCATCATCTGCTGTTGCCATTGCAGTAACTCTTCGACCTTCGTTTCCGCGGGTTTGCTGCGTTCCACATAATACTCTTCGCGGAAAACGAACATCACAACGTCGGCGTCCTGCTCGATCGAGCCCGATTCACGCAGGTCCGAGAGCTGAGGACGCTTGTCCTCGCGCTGTTCTACCTGACGCGACAGCTGGGACAGGGCGATGATCGGAACGGCCAATTCCTTGGCCAAGGCCTTGAGACCGGTGGTGATCTGCGTGATTTCCTGAACGCGATTTTCGCCGGATCGGCCGGTTCCGGACAAAAGCTGGAGGTAGTCGACGATCAGCAGGCCGAGGCCCTTCTGGCGCTTCAACTTGCGCGCACGGGCCGACAGCTGGGCGACGGTGATGCCGCCGGTCTGGTCGATGTAGAGCGGGATGCGGCTCATCTCCTGGGAGACCTCGACGAGCTTGCGGAACTCGTCTTCGTTGATCATGCCGCGGCGGATTTTCTCGGAGGAGATCTCCGCCTGCTCGGAGAGAATTCGGGTGGCCAGCTGTTCGGCCGACATTTCGAGCGAGAAGAAGCCGACGATGGCGCCGTCCAGCACCTTCTCGGTTCCGTCCGACTGCATCTCGCTCTTGAAGTTCTTGGCGACGTTGTAGGCGATGTTGGTTGCCAGCGCGGTCTTGCCCATGGAGGGGCGTCCGGCGAGCACGATGAGGTCCGAGGATTGCAGGCCACCCATCCGATTGTCGAGATCGACAAGGCCGGTCGACAGACCGGACAAGTGGCCGGCGCGCTGGAAGGCGCTCGAGGCCATGTCGATTGCGTGGGTCAGAGCCGTGCTGAAATCGAAGAAGCCCTGGCCGTACTTGCCTTGCTCGGCCAGCTCGTAGAGGCGGCCTTCGGCTTCCTGGATCTGCTGTTCTGGAGGATGATCGACCGGGCTGTCGTAGGCGCCGTTGACGAGGTCTTCGCCGATGCCGATCAGATTGCGCCGGACGGCGAGATCGTAGACCGTGCGCCCGTAATCGGCGGCGTTGATGATGGTCGTCGCGCTGGCGGCCAGCCGACCCAGATACTGCGGCACCGTGAGGTTGGCATCGATCGGCTCGGCGTTCTCGAAGAACGTCTTCAGGGTAACCGGCGTCGCCTGCTTGCCGGCGAAGATGAGTTTGCTCAACGTATCGAAGATCTCGCCGTGCAGCGGATCGAAGAAGTGCTGCACTTCGAGGAAGCTGGAGACCCGATCGTGGGCTTCGTTGTTGACGAGGATTGCGCCCAACAGGGCCTGCTCGGCCTCGATGTTGTGGGGTGCCTGCCGAAAGGTCAGCGGCTCGTCGGTGGTCACCGCGGAACGCAGCCGGTCGGTCGTCGTGAGTGCTGTCTGTGCCATGCGCCGGAAGCTATCGGCCCGGCTGATTCAAAGCGAGATCACCCCTTACCTTACCACCGTCATCCACACTGGAAAAAATTGGAGCTGGACCGTGACGAATCGGAGGCCACTTTAGGCGTCGCACGATTTGGCATCAGCCGCTTCAGGCGCCGCAACGCGGTGATTGGTCAGCCAGAAAACGAGGCCTCCGACCAGGCCACCAGCGATGAGGCAGTAGGCCGCCAAGGGGGGCGTCGTGCCGTCGTAGAGGTTGAGCAGCAGCCAAACGGAACCCAGCAGACCTCCTGTCAGGGCATATGCAAGACCACGTGGAAGGCGGGCGCGCCTGGCGAGTTGCACGAGTGCGACCGCCGGTAGGAAGAAGATGAGGCCAAGCAGCGGAGATACAACCGCCAAGAGGGCCTGCAGAACGATACCGAGTCCTGCGAAGGGGTTGGTTGGTCCACCCAGCAAACCTGTCAACGCAATTGCCGTTGGAAAGGCCGCGGCGCAGGCCGTGAAATACGCCCGAACCCAAATCCGGTCCTCAGAGATGTCTGCGCATGCAACGCGCTCTTCGTCGACGTCGGCCGCGGAGGGTTCGTCCTGCAAGTCGTGCTCGGCCGGGAAATGTTCGGGGAGCAGCGCGGAGGGGACTGCTGCCACGGTTGTCAACGCCCCGACGGTCGGAGCGGTCGCGGTGTGGGACGCCTCTGCGGTGCTCGCTTGGTCCAACGGGGCGGCGAAGGTCGCTTGGTCGGAGATCGAGCGGTCCAGATCAAGGGCCACGGCGTCGACACCGACGGCATGATCGCGTGGCGTAGGTGGGGGGCTAACCGCCAATTCCGGCGTGTGGAAGTGTTCGACTGCTGCCTCGGTCTGAGCCTCAGGTGCGGCGGCAGCGGTCTCTGCAACGATAGCAAATTTGGTTGCTTCGATTTCCGCAAGAATATCGAAGCGGGACGCGTCGACCTCGTCCAGGAGTTCGAGCGTGGACGCTGCACGGTCATCGCTCCCGAGAGGCTGCGTGGCGTTCACCTTGGCGGCGTGGGCCTCAGCCTTGGCGGTCGCCCACTTGGCGCGGCGGTTCGCAACAGCTGTTTTTACGTTTTGAGCCGGCTCCATAGCCGCAACGCGAAGACGCGTCAGCGCCGCTGCGGTGGCTGACGTACACGTCTTGAAAAGCGCGGCGATCGCAATCGAGATCCTTGACGGGCTTGGTGCGATCCGGGTGGGGGCCGGCCTTGGCTTCGCCGAAAGTGCGCAGGATGCCACAACGGGTGCTGCGGCAACGAGCCGGCTCCTCTGCGGTGGGCCATCGCCTCGCCGGCCAAAAGTGGGCTCCCTGCGGACTGTCGTGGTCATCCATAACTCCCTGAGTGCACGCTAATGTGCACACCTGGAGTTAAAGTCGGGTTAGATCGGGTCTAGCCCCGGTCGAGCACGCGCAGGCGGCCATTCGCCGGCAGGCGGTCGGGCTTGAGACTGAGACGCTCGCCTTTGATGGAGCGGGCTTCGACGGCAATCAGCTCGCGAAGCAGAGACGCGGGGGCCGCACGCTTCACCGCCTTGCGGCGGAGGGGGCGCTTGGTGAAGGGCAGAAATGGCGGAAGCATGCGCGTGTCCCAGGTCTGATTGCCAAGTTCGATTTACCACCGCCGGGCTAGCGCTGCCAAGCCGCGCTGATTGAGCAGTTCGCCTGAAAGCAGGGCGGCGGTTTGCCTAACCCGCTGGCATTGGCGACGAAGCCGACCAAGTCCTACCGAACCTCTCATGCCATTCGCCGCATTCACTGTTGCAAAAGGCAGGCTATGTTGAAGCCGGGTTGGCCTTAGCGTGAAGGATCAGAGGACCGTGAACGTCTCCTTCTTTCAGGAACTGCTGACGACCGTGGCCGAGCAGGGCCGAGCCTTGCTGCCCAAGAGTCTGTTCGGGCCTAACGAGCGGGATGATGTCCAGGAGCTGGCGGGTGCGTTGATCTCCGGCCGGGGCGAAGCATCGGGTGTGGCCATCGCGCGGGCGTTGCTCGATCGCTACAAGATGCTTGGGCCTGACGAGCGGTCTGCATTCTTCCGTTATCTGGCGGAAGCGATGCAGCCGGATGCGGGCGATGTGGCGGCGGCTTCGCGGGGCTACTTGGCCGATCCGGGAGATGCCACCCTGGGCAAGCTGCGGGCGGCTGTCGAAGGCAAGCGCCAGGAGCTTTTCCGCCGGCTCAACCTGGCACCGGGGGCCACGGCGCAGATCGTGTCCATGCGCAACGATCTGCTGAACGAGCAGGCCAGGCCCGACCTGAACCTCTCCGGCGTCGATGCGGATCTGCGGCACCTGTTCCAGTCCTGGTTCAATCGCGGCTTCCTGGTGCTTCGGCGGATCGACTGGCAGACACCGGCCTCCATTCTGGAGAAGATCATCGCCTATGAGGCCGTCCACGAAATCAGCGGTTGGGACGATCTGCGCCGGCGCCTCGATCCAGTCGACAGGCGGTGCTTTGCCTTCTTCCACCCGTCGCTCATCGACGACCCGCTGATCTTCGTGGAGGTTGCACTCACGACCGAGATCCCGGCCGCCATCGCGCCATTGCTCAAAGGTGAGCGCAGACTGCAGGCCGGCGAAGTGCCGACGACGGCTGTGTTCTATTCGATTTCAAACTGCCAGCCCGGATTGCGCGGCATCTCGTTCGGCAATTTCCTGCTGAAGCAGGTTGTCGAGGATCTGGCTCGCGAGATCCCGTCGCTGAAAACGTTCGTGACGCTCTCGCCGGTTCCGCATTTCGCGCGTTGGCTCGACCGGCTGATCGCGTCGGATCCAAGCGGGGTGATCTCGGCAGAAGATCGCGAAACCCTGACGGCGCTTCTCGATCCGCGCTGGCACCGTGTCGGTACCGAGAACGAGGAGCTGAAGGAGGCGGTGCTGGCCCAAGCGGCGCACTACTTCCTCGCCGGCAAGTCCGCCGACAACAGGCCGGTCGATCCCGTTGCGCGCTTTCATCTAGGCAACGGCGCGCGGCTGGAGCGCATCAACTGGCTGGCCGATACATCGGAAAAGGGTCTGCGCGCGGCGCACGGCGTGATGGTCAACTACCGCTACGATCTGAAGGAGATCGAGCGCAACCACGAGGGCTACGCCAACGACGGGACGGTGGCGGCGTCACGGGCGGTGAAGGGGCTATTGCGCGCGCCGGCAAAGGTCAAGGGTATCGCCGCCGATGCGCCAGCCAAGCCGGTTCTGGCCATTTCGGATGCCCGATCATCAGGGCACGGCAAAGACCGTCGTTAGCGCCCGAGGCGGCCCGGTTGGCAGCTGCCGCGGAAAGGCGTTTCGCCGTTGATTCGCATTGTGCGGCGTGCACTATGGCGCCATATCATCGCCGGCAGCGGGGCTGGAGCCTCGCTAACGGCCTGCGAAGCAACGGAAACTCCAGATGCGCTACGACGACCAAGACAGCGAAAGCAGCAACGTTGAAGATCGCCGCGGTCAGGGCGGCGGCGGTTTCCGCTTCCCCGGGGGAGGCGGCGGCGGCATCCAGATTCCTATCGGCGGGGGCATGAGCCTCACGACGCTGCTGATCATCGGCGGCATCATGCTGCTGTTCGGCATCAACCCGCTGGACATTTTGCGCGGTGGCATTGGCGGCGATGGTGGCGGGTTCAACGTGCCACAGATGCCGCGTAGCGAACGCCAGACGCGGCCGTCGGCTGACGATATCCCGGGGTTGCCGGGCAGCCCCGGTGGTCAGCAACAGGCCGGGACGCCGAAATCGAGCGACGATCAGAAGGTCTTCATCTCGCGGGTTCTGAAGGACACCGAGGATGTCTGGTCTCGCGTGTTTGCGAGTTTCGGCAAGAAGTACACGAACCCGCAACTCGTGTTGTTCACGGGTGGCACGCGGACGGCGTGCGGCGTCGGCCAGTCGGCGATGGGGCCGTTCTATTGCCCGATCGACCAAAAGATCTACGTTGACCTCGCGTTCTATGACGAACTCAGCCGCCGCTTTAAGGCGCCGGGTGACTTCGCCCAGGCGTATGTCATCGCTCACGAGGTCGGACATCACGTTCAGTTGCAGCTCGGTATTGCCGAGAAGGTGCAGGAGCTGAAGGAACGGTCGGGCGACGAGCGGCAGGCCAACGCGCTGCAGGTGCGCATGGAACTGCAGGCCGACTGTCTGGCTGGCGTCTGGGCCAACCTCAACAACCAGATGAAGAACCGGCTGCAGCAAGGCGATATCGAGGAGGGCCTGAACGCGGCAAGCCAGATCGGCGACGACATGATCCAGCGCAAGACGCAGGGACGTGTCGTGCCGGACGCGTTTACGCACGGGTCGTCGGCGCAGCGCACGCGCTGGTTCAAGCAGGGCTTCGACAGCGGGCAGATGCAATCCTGCGATACGTTCAACGCTCAGGATCTCTGACCGAGCACAGAACTTTGAATGCGAAAGAGGCCGCTACGAGATGTCGTAGCGGCCTCTTTCGGTTTCTTGGGGTTTCCAGCTTACAGGGAGTTGCCGCCGAAGCTGCTGACCTGGCAGTCGATGGCCTGGGCCTTCAGGGTCTGGCAGACTTTCTTGGCGTCCGCCGTCGTCTTGAACGGGCCGGCGACCAGTTCGTAGGTGATGCCGTTGCCGTCGACGGTATTGAAGTAACGCGGCTGTAGCGGCTTCAATTCCGTGCTGTGACGCTCGGACAGGATACCCCAGCTGAGGCGCAGGTTGTCGACCGACGCGCCGGTGGCGAGCTTGATGCCGATGGCCTTCTTGACTTTCGGCTCGCCGAAAGCAGCCACCTTTTCCGGCGCCGGTTTCGGCTTGGCCGGGGCGGCGGCAGGCGGCGGAGCAGAGGGATCGTCGGCGACGCTGCCGGTCTCGATCGGTCCATTGATGACTTTCGGCTTGGCGGCCGATTTGGCTTCAGCCGCCTTGACCGGGGCCGATTTGACCGGGGCGTGGTTTCCGCTGGGGAATTCGATTGAATCGGGGGCGGCATCAGGCTGGATGGCACCAGTCTGCTGCGGGTCCGTGCTCGCGGGTTGTCCGCCGCCAGGCTGGCCCTTCTGCTCCAGAGCAGCGACGCGGTCGCTCAGTGCCCGCGTGGTGTCGGTTTGCTGGGACAATTCGGTCTGGGTCTTGACGACGTCGGTCTGCAGCTGGCCGATGCTGTCGCGAATATTGACGATGTCGGCGGCTGCCTGCGACGCGGTTTCGGCGGCGCCGGCGTCGGCCACCGGCAAAATGCCGTCAAGGAAAGCGGGCCTGATCGACACGGCCGCGAGGTAGAGTGCGGCCACACAGGCCATGATGGCCCAGATCGCGAGGTAGCGCGATGTGCCGCCCGCCGGCTCGTCGTGGAAGTCTGTCGGGAGTTCGGGTGGGCGCTGCGCCATTGCTAGCCGTCCGTTTGTTTCGCTTCGAGTTTTTGCCGCCTAAGCCGATCGGAGCGGTGCGAAGTCCTTGTCCAATCAGGCAAAATGCGACGTATTGACTGGGGCGGACGGTGACTGAGTCGCGTAAGAGGGTCAACGAAGGCAGCTTTGCGGCAAACGAAGAACTGTGGATGGACACATTCCTCCATCAGACAACCCGGTCTGGAATCTGGCCAGTCTGAAATCCGGGGGCCTGAAATCCGGGCTGACCCAAACCTGCTATTAGAGGCTCATGACTCACCGCGATCTTCTCACCATCGTTCTGGCCGCCGGCAAGGGCACGCGCATGAAGTCGGCGCTGCCCAAGGTGCTGCACGCCGTGGCCGGGCGCTCCATGCTCGGACACGTCCTGGCGCTGGCGCAGTCGGCGGGGCCGGGCCGTCTTGCGGTCGTCATCGGCCCCGACATGGACAATGTGCGGGCGGCGACGCTCGCCACCGCACCCGGCGCCGGTGTTTTCGTTCAGGAGCAGCAGCGCGGTACGGCCGACGCCGTGCTGGCCGCACGCGACGCGATCGCGGCGCACACGGGCGACGTCGTCGTGCTCTATGCCGATACGCCGTTGATCGAAGCGGAAACGATCGCGCGTTTGCTGCGGGCGCTCGACGATGGCGCAGGCGTTGCCGTGCTGGGATTCGAGGCGCGCGATCCGACAGGCTATGGCCGGCTCATTACCGACGCTCGAGGCCGGCTCGAGGCGATCCGCGAGGAGAAGGAAGCAGCGGCTGAGGAGCGCGCCATCCGCCTCTGCAACTCCGGCGTCATGGCATTCCGCGGCGATGGCCTGCTCGAACGGCTGGGGCGCATCGACAGCAACAATGCAAAGGGCGAATTCTATCTCACCGATGTCATCGCGCTGGCCCGCGCCGACGGGTTGAATGCCGTGGCGGTGTCGTGCAGCGAGGATGAGGTGCTGGGCGTCAACGCGCGCGATCAACTTGCCGCCGCCGAGGCGATCTTTCAGGCGCGAGCCCGGCGCAAAGCCATGGCCGAGGGGGCAACGCTCGTCGCGCCGGAAACCGTCTGGTTCAGTCACGACACCGTCATCGGCCGGGATGTGATCATCGAGCCCAATGTCTTTTTCGGCCCGGGCGTCACGGTCGAGGATGGCGTGGAGATCAAGGCCAATTCGTGCCTGGAAGGCGCCCATGTTGGGCGAGGGGCGCGTATCGGTCCGTTCGCGCGCTTGCGCCCCGGGGCCAAGCTCGGCGCGGACGTTCACGTCGGCAACTTCGTCGAGTTGAAGGCGATGGAAATGGGCGACGGCGCCAAGGCCAATCACCTGGCCTATCTGGGCGACGGCAGCGTCGGGGCGGGCGCCAACATCGGGGCTGGCACGATCTTTTGCAATTACGACGGCTTCTTCAAGCACAAGACGACGGTGGGGGCTGGTGCGTTCGTCGGATCCAACTCCTCGCTGGTGGCACCGGTGACCATCGGTAAGGGGGCCTACATCGGATCGGGCAGTGTCATCACCAAGGACGTGGCGCCAGATGCCCTGGCGCTGGAGCGATCGACGCAGGACGAGCGGCCGGGCTGGGCCGCCAAGTTTCGCCAGATGATGCAGCGGCGAAAGGCGAAGGCCAGTGGCTAAACCGCTGTAAACTGCGAAATACAGTGTGATTTGAACGGCGCGCGGGCTCTGGCTTACTTGAGCGCAACTGATTCACGAGGACCCATTCGGCATGTGCGGCATCGTCGGTATTCTCGGTTCAAAACCGGTGGCAATGGATCTGGTCGACGCGCTGCGACGGCTAGAGTACCGCGGCTACGACAGCGCCGGGATCGCCACCGTGGAGAACGGCCACCTTGAGCGGCGGCGCGCGGAAGGCAAGCTGCGCAATCTGGAGCATCGGCTGTTGGAGCAGCCGCTGTCGGGGCTTGCCGGCATCGGACATACGCGCTGGGCGACGCATGGTCGCCCGACAGAGCGCAACGCTCATCCGCACATGACCCAGCGCGTCTCGGTCGTCCACAACGGCATCATCGAGAACTATCGGGAGCTGAAGGCGGAATTGTCGGCCGCCGGCCACACGTTCGAAACCGATACCGATACCGAGGCGGTGGTTCACCTCATCACGCGCGAACTCGACAATGGCCAGCAGCCGATCGCGGCGGTGCAAGCGGCGCTCAGTCGTTTGCAAGGCGCGTTCGCGCTCGGCATCATTTTCGCGGGTCACGACGACCTGATGATTGCCGCGCGTCAGGGCAGCCCGCTGGCGATTGGGCACGGTACGGGCGAAATGTATATGGGTTCGGACGCGATCGCGCTGGCGCCGTTCACCGACACCATTACCTACCTCGACGAGGGCGACTGGGCCGTGCTGCGCCGTACCGGCGTCGACGTCTTCGATCGCGCCGGGAAGAGTGTGACCCGGCCGCAGGTGAAGTCTGTCGCGAGTGCGCTGCTCGTTGATAAGGGCAACCACCGTCATTTCATGGCGAAGGAGATCCACGAGCAGCCGGACGTCATCAGTCACACACTGGCGAACTATCTCGACATGGGTGCGGGTACGGTGAATTTCCCGGACATGGGGATCGACCTGAGCAAAGTCGAGCGCGTGACGATCTCGGCCTGCGGTACGGCGTACTACGCCGGGCTCGTTGGCAAGTACTGGATCGAGCGCTATGCGCGCGTGCCCGTCGAAATCGATATCGCGTCCGAGTTCCGTTATCGCGAGGCGCCGCTTGTTCCCGGTGGTCTGGCGCTGTTCATTTCGCAGTCGGGCGAGACGGCGGACACGCTGGCGACGCTGCGGTACTGCAGGGCGGGCGGCCAGCACATCGCTTCCATCGTCAACGTACGGACGTCTACGATCGCGCGCGAGTCCGATGCGGTGCTGCCGACGCTGGCGGGCCCCGAGATCGGTGTCGCATCGACCAAGGCATTTACCTGCCAGCTCGCGGCACTGGCGTGCCTGGCGATCGCGCTCGGGCGGGCGCGCGGCACGATTGATATCGCCAAAGAGCGCGAACTGGTCACGGCGCTGACGGAGATGCCGCGGCTGATCTCGACCATGCTGCGCGACGAAAGCCAGTTCGAGGCGTTGGCGCACTCGCTGTCGAAGGCGCGCGACGTGCTGTACCTCGGCCGGGGCATCAACTATCCGCTGGCGCTCGAGGGTGCCCTGAAGCTCAAGGAAATCTCCTACATTCACGCGGAAGGGTATGCCGCCGGCGAGCTGAAGCACGGGCCGATCGCCCTGATCGACGAGAACGTGCCGGTCATCGTCATGGCGCCGGAGGATGACTTGTTCGACAAGTCGATCTCCAACCTTCAGGAGGTCGCGGCCCGTGGCGGTCAGATCATCCTGATTTCCAATGCGGATCCGGACAAGGCCGGATGTAAGTTGGCTGCCCATATCCGGGTGCCCGATGCCCACGCCTTCGCCAATCCCCTGCTTTACGCGGTGCCGGCACAACTCATCGCTTACCATACGGCCGTCATCATGGGCACGGACGTCGATCAGCCGCGCAATCTCGCCAAGTCCGTGACTGTGGAGTAACAGTGCCACAGGGGAAGTGCCCGAAAATGGGGCTGCCCTTGATTTGCCTCTTGGACCTGCTTTGACTGGGGTTCCGTGGGCGTAGGGGTGCGACTCGCGGCCTTATAGAATCGCTAGGGTGGAACATGCGGCCGGGGTACCGGAAACTGACCTTATGGCTGATGGCCGCTGCGCTGGCCGTTCCGGCCACGGCTGCCGATGCCCAGATGGTCAAAAAGCCGGCCGGCGATGAGGCTGCGGCCAAGAAAGATCCCAACGTCTCCCTCAAGGCGCTCGATACGGGCACCAAGGCCTACAACAGCGGGAAATTCGAGCCCGCCGTGCAGTCTCTGACTGCGGCGCTGGCCAACGGCGGACTGCCGCCGCCGAAGATGGCTCAAGCCTATTATTATCGCGGCATGGCCTACAAAAAGCAGAAGAAGCCGGCGCAGGCGCTGTCCGATTTGACGGTCGCGGTCTGGGTCAACGGTGGTTTGAGCGACGCGGACCGGGCCTCTGCCATGGCGGCGCGCAACGAAGTCTATCGCGAAGCGGGACTTGGCGATCAGGCCCCGCCGATTGCGAACGCCGTTGGAACACCAAGCCCAGGGGCTACTGCTGCTGCAGCCAAGCCTACGGCACCCGTTGCCGCAGCGCCGTCACCGGCGCCTGTAGCGGCGCCGGCTGTTCCGGCCCCGACTCCGCAGCCACCTGCCGACGTCGCCGCAACGAAACAGGAAGCCGCGCCTATGGCGGCGCCCTTCGCGACCGAGGTTACAACGGCTGCGCCGTCGGCCCCGGCCGAGCGTCCGGTCTGGCAGGCCGATCCGAACAGCCCTCCGCCGCCACCTATGGCGATGCCGGCAGCAGAACCGCCCCAGCCGCACGCCGCCGCGCCGCAGCCGCCCACGGCACCTGTTGCCACACTTTCACCGGCACCGGCTTCTGATGCGTACCAGCCTGTCGCGCCAGTGGCGGGCCTAGCTGAACCAGCTGAACAACCGGCGGCTCAAACGTCGCAGAGTTCGGACATGCTCGCGCCTATTGCGAATGCCGGCAATTCGATCAGCGGGTTCTTCTCCAACATGTTCAGTTCCAGTGACACACCACCCGCGACCGGCTCGACTGGCGGGGCCGTTGGCGGACCCGGATGGGTCAAGGCGGAGCAGGCAACGCAACCCGCAGGGCCTTCAGCGCAGGTATCCGCATCCGAGCCGCAGCGCGCGCCCGGATACGAGGTCGCGGCGGCCAGCCCTCAGGAGCAAGCCCCAGTTGTCGAAACGGCACCGTCCAAGGCCGGTGGGCCGAAGGCGTCCGCGGGCAAGTACCGGCTGCAGCTGGCATCCGTCAGGTCGCGCGAGGAGGCTGATCGCCTGGTGCAGAACCTGATGTCGGCGCACGCCAGCCAGCTCGGCGGTGCCGAGGCCCAGATCGATGAAGCCGTGATCGGTAATATGGGTACGTTCTACCGGGTGCGCCTGGGTCCCTACGCAAATGCGAACGATCCCAGAAAGCTCTGCACCACGTTGAAGCCGCAGGGCTACGATTGCCAGGTTGTCACCCAATAGTTGCAGCTGTCGTGGGCGGCTCGTGCGTTACCACTGCGACGCCGGCGACGCGGCGGGTGGTTGACGGCGATGGGCGGGCCCATCACGATGCGGCGCATGACGAAGACACCTCCACCCGGACCCGACTTCATTCCCAACGGCAACGGCAATTCATCCCACTCCGCTCTGAGCGAGGGTTTGAAGCGGTTGGCGGAGGAGGACCATCCCGCCGGCCTGCGCATCGGCGCCAGGCTGCGCAACTATTTCCTGACGGGCCTCATCATCGTCGGCCCCGTGACCATCACGATCTACATCATCTGGTGGTTCATCAACTACGTCGACACGTGGGTGAAGCCACTCGTTCCGCACGCCTATCTGCCGGAGACCTATCTGCCCTTTGCGGTGCCGGGGATCGGGTTGGTGTTCGGCATCTTCGGCCTGACGATGATCGGGGCGCTGGCTGCCAACCTGCTGGGCCGATCACTGATCTCGTTCGGCGAGATGGCACTCGACAACATGCCGATCGTGCGCAACGTCTATCGGGCGCTGAAGCAGATCTTTGAGTCCGTCGTCAGTGTCACGGGCCCCGCACAGAACGTGCAGAAAGTCGGGCTGATCGAATTTCCGTCGAAGGGCATCTGGTCGCTGGTGTTCGTGACCGGCGAAGGTGGCGGCGAAATCGCGGCGGTGAGGCCGGGCGGAGAGGACGACCTCGTCAGCGTGTTCATGCCGACCGGTATCGTGCCGCCGACAGGGTTCATCTGCTTCCTGCCGCGCCGGGACGTCATCCTTCTGAAAATGAGCACGGAAGACGCGGCGAAGATCGTCATCTCCGGCGGCATGGTCACGCCCGACTACCAGGCGCGGCTGAAGCAACTGGCCGAAAAAGCTGCCAGGACGCAACCGCCGCCTACCAGCTAGGCGCCATTCGTAATCGCGCGCACGAGATCCAGGGCCTCGGCGACGGCGGCGAGCCTGATCTGCTGACGACCGATGCTGCCGTAGCGCTTTTCGCGATGAATAGCTGCCATCCCACGACGCGCGGCGGCGAAATGGACCAGCCCAACCGGCTTGGCTTGCGTTCCGCCGTCAGGGCCGGCGACTCCGGTAATCGCAACGGCAACGTCGGCCTCACAGTGCTCCAGGACGCCCTCGGCCATGGCGCTGGCGACCTGGGCGCTGACGGCACCGTGCGCCATCAACAGCACGGGATCGACTCCGACCATGTCGCTCTTGGATTCGTTGGAGTACGTGACGAAGCCCCGGTCGACGACGCGTGACGATCCGGGGACTTCGGTCAGCAATCCTGCCACGAGGCCGCCCGTGCAGCTCTCGACGGTCACCAGGCGGAGTTCGCGCGCCGCCAAATCGTCGAGTAGCGCTGTGGCGGCTTGAAAGAGCTCGGGGGCAAACAGACTCATGCAGACATCTCAATAAGAAGGGCGGCGGCCTCGCGGCGCGCCACCCTTGATTGTTACGTCGCAATTGGTCCGGCGCAACCGCGATCAGACGGCCGCCAGCTTCACGGCGTGGCCAAGCAGATCGTCGAGGCGTTCGCGGCTGTCGGCACCCATTGCGGCGATCGCGCGGGTCTGGGCACCCTGCCAGATCGGATAAGCTTCTTTCAGTACGGCCTGACCTTTCGGTGTCAGGTGCAGGCCACGACCGCGACGACCGGCCGGCGGATCCATGATGATGTGGCCCAGCGCCAGGAGGCGCTTCAAGTTGCGCGACAAGGTCGACTTCTCAATGTCGAGTTCGTGGCCGATCTCTACCGCGGTGATGCCGTCACGCGAAGCGAGCTGGGCCAGCAGCGTGTACTGGCTGGCGGTGATGCCGAGCGGTCGCATGGCGTCGTCATAAACGCGGGTGATGATGCGCGACAGCTGACGCACGCGCGTCGCCAAACAGGTGGCGGCCGTGCTGGCTGCGATGTCCGTGATGTTGGCGGAATCCGACGTGGAGCGCTCAAGCGTGTGCGTTGCCATCATATTCATATCCCGCCAGCCCTCTTAGCTTTTTGTTCATACAACCACTTGATGCCGCGATTCTGGAGTCAGGGTCAACGGCGGATCAATCGTCCGCCTACGCTGGAACCAGGAGGGTGGCACTCGCCATTGCCGCAATTCCCTCGCGGCGCCCCGTGAAACCAAGTTGCTCCGTCGTCGTGGCTTTGACGCCGACCCGGGATGGGTCGATCTGCAGGATCGTGGCGATTGCGGCTTGCATGGCCTGGCGATGGGGGCCGATCTTTGGGACCTCGCAGAGCAAGGTGACGTCAACGTTGGCGATGCGGCCGCCACGGGTCGTCACACGGTCGCGGGCATCGCTCAGGAACAGATGCGAGGCAGCGCCCTTCCACTTCGGATCGGTGGGGGGGAAATGCTGGCCTATGTCGCCGTCGCCCAGCGCACCGAGAAGGGCGTCAGTGAGTGCGTGCAGGCCAACGTCGGCATCGGAATGGCCTTCAAGACAATGGGAATGGGGAATTTTGACGCCGCATAGCCAGACGTGATCGCCGGCGGCGAAGCGATGCACGTCAAATCCAGTGCCGGTACGCGGCTCCATTGCCGGGCTTGATGCCTGCGCCATTGCGAGATCCTCGGCGGTGGTGATTTTGGCGTTTGCTGCATTGTCGTGAACGAGCGCTACCGTGAGGCCTGCCCATTCGGCGATCGACGCGTCGTCGGTGAAGGTCATGGTTCCGATGGCCGCGGCGCGGCGGTGGGCGGCGAGCAACTTCGAATAGCGGAAACCCTGTGGGGTCTGGGCGCGCCACAGCCCCGTGCGTTCGATCGTTTCGGCGACGACATCGCTTGCGGCGGCGCGCTTCAGGGTATCCGCGAGGGGGACGGCAGCAAGTGCACCGGCATGGTTCTCAAGGGCGTCAAGCACGGCGGAGATCGTATCGCTCGACACAAAGGGACGGGCGGCATCATGGACGAGGATCCGGTCAGGGTTTTGGCCGTTCAGGGCTTCCAGTCCGGCGAGCACCGAAGCCTGACGTGTGGCTCCACCGCTTACCGGCGGCAAGAGTTTCGGCGATGGTGCCTGGCATGCCGCACGCTCATAGAGGCTGCGGTGTTCGGAGTTTATGACGACCAGGATCGTGTCGATGGCATCGTGCGCCGCGAAAGTCCGCAACGAAAGGGCGAGCATGCACCGCCCGTCCAGATCGGCATATTGCTTTGGCAAGTCAGAGCCTTGCGCCGCGCGCGTGCCGGAGCCGGCCGCGACGATGATTGCCGCCGTCTTCACCTCTTGGGCCAATCACACTGCTGTTTCATGCGCTCCGCTTATCCCCGGTGCGGCGTTCGCGCAATGGACGAGTGATTTGTTTGCGCTTGCGAAATGTAAAAGTGCCACCTATCCTGCCCAACGGATAGGCATAGTTTGGATATGCCTAAAGCATGAGCATAAGACGTGACGGGCACGACACAAAGGGCCGAACTTCAGATTGGCCGGCATCGCTTGCCTAACGCGGTTTTGTTGGCTCCGATGACCGGCGTATCCGATCTGCCATTCCGTCAGCTGGCGCACCAGCTCGGCGCGGGCCTTGTCGTATCAGAAATGGTGGCAAGTGCCGAGCTGGTCCGTCAGCGCGCCGACGTCATGCGCCGCGCAGACGGGCGAGAGCTGTCGCCATTCGTCATACAACTTGTTGGATGCGAAGCGCGCTGGATGGGCGAGGGCGCGCGCGTCGCCCGGGATCTCGGCGCCGACATCATCGACATCAACATGGGCTGCCCGGCACGCGAGGTGACGGGCAAGCTCTCGGGTAGCGCGCTGATGCGCGACCTCGACCATGCCGTCGCGCTGATCGACGCCGTGGTCGGTGCCGTTGACGTGCCGGTCACGCTGAAGATGCGGTTGGGCTGGGATGATGCGAACCGAAATGCGCCGGACCTGGCACGCCGCGCAGAGGCCGCCGGCATCCAGCTCATCACGGTGCACGGGCGCACGCGCTGCCAGTACTTCAAGGGCACGGCCGACTGGGCCGACGTGAGGCGGGTGAAGCAGGCGGTGTCGATCCCGGTCATCGTCAACGGTGACATCCGCTCCGTGGCGGATGCGCGATCGGCGCTCGCCGCATCTGGGGCAGACGGCGTCATGATCGGGCGCGGCAGTTACGGCGCACCGTGGCTCGCGGGGCAGATCGGTCGGGAGCTGACGGGGACGACCGGTGACAAGGCGCCAACGTTGGTTGAGCAGGGGCGTATCGCGGTTACCCATATCGAGGCGATGCTGGCGCACTACGGTGAGTTCCTGGGGTTGCGCAACGCTCGCAAGCACATGGGCTGGTATCTGGAGTCGAGCGGGCTCGATGCTGGATCGCCCGAACTCAAGGCTTGGCGTCGCCGCCTCTGCACGGAGGAGGCTGCGCAACGTGCGCTCGAAGGCCTTGGCGAGTTCTACGCGGCAGCTCACGAGGCCGCAGCATGAGCAAATCCAAAGTCGAACGCGCCGCGGCCATCCGCCGGCCAGTGGAACACGACATCCTCCTTGCTGCCTTGCCGCATCCCATTCTAGTCATCGCCGACGAAAACCGTGTCGTCTACGCGAACGCTTCCGCGGAAGCCTTTCTGTCCACCGGCATCGCCATGATGAAGCGTGGGCCCCTGGACGATGTGCTGTCGTTCGGCTGCCCGCTGCTTGCCTTGATCGACCAGGTGCGGGCGACGGGGGCCACGGTGAATGAATATGCCGTCGAACTGACGACGCCCAAGTTCAACAGCCCGAAGCTGATCGATGTGCACGCGGGGCCGCTGCCGGATCAGCCGGGCATGATCGTGCTGATGCTGCAGCAGCGGACCATGGCGCAGATGATCGAGCGGCAGCTGACGCATCGCGCCGCGGCGCGCTCGGTGTCGGGAATGGCGGCGGTGCTGGCGCATGAGATCAAGAACCCGCTGTCGGGTATTCGCGGCGCGGCGCAACTGCTGGAGCAGAACACCACTGACGACGACCGGGTGCTGACCCAGCTGATCTGCTCGGAGACCGAACGCATCCGCAATCTCGTCGATCGCATGGAGGTGTTCGGCG
This sequence comes from Hyphomicrobiaceae bacterium, assembly GCA_965279065.1. Lineage (GTDB taxonomy): Bacteria > Pseudomonadota > Alphaproteobacteria > Rhizobiales > Hyphomicrobiaceae > JAKAXS01. The sequence continues at coordinate 1,686,177 of OZ257134.1, read as the reverse complement.
ACGAGCGGCCACTGGCGAAGGAGCCGGTCAACATCCACGACGTCCTGGATCATGTGCGCAGGCTGTCAGAGACGGGCTTTGCGCGCGGTGTGCGCTTCATCGAGGATTTCGATCCCTCGCTGCCGCCAATTCCAGCCAACCGCGACAAGCTGGTCCAGGCGTTCCTCAACCTCGTCAAGAATGCGGCCGAAGCGATCAGCGATACCTCGCATGAAGGCCGCATCGTGATGCAGACCGCGTTCCGGCCCGGCGTGCGCCTGTCGGTGCCCGGGTCGACGCAGCGCCAGAGCCTGCCCTTGATGATCCAGATCGAGGACAACGGCCCCGGCGTCCCCGATCACATGAAGCCGCACCTGTTTGATCCGTTCGTGACTACCAAGCGCACCGGCACCGGACTGGGGCTGGCGCTGGTGGCGAAAATCATCGGCGATCACGGCGGCATCATCGAATGCGACAGCGAACCGAAACGTACCGTCTTCCGCGTGCTGCTGCCAATGCAGGATCGGCCGCGGGCGGCGTTGAAACCACTGTCGGCCCTGGCATGATCGTCCGGCCGGCCGCGAATACTTGGAAAGGTTGAGAGATGGCCCGAGGCACGATCCTGATCGCGGATGACGACACGGCCATCCGCACGGTGCTGAACCAGGCGCTGGCGAGAGCGGGATATGCGCCGCGGGCCACGGGCAATGCCGCGACGCTATGGCGATGGGTCAGCCAGGGCGAGGGCGACGTCGTCATTACCGACGTCATCATGCCGGACGAGAACGCATTCGACCTCATTCCGCGCATCAAGAAGCTGCGGCCTGAACTGCCGATCATCGTCATGAGCGCGCAGAACACGCTGATGACGGCGCTGACGGCGGCGGAGAAAGGTGCTTACGAGTACCTGCCCAAGCCATTCGACCTGTCGGAGGTCGTCTCCGTCGTGGGGCGCGCGCTGACCGGTGCGGCACGCCGGCCGCCGCAGCGGAGCAATGGACAGGAAGCCGATAGCGGCGAGGACTTGCCGCTGATCGGCCGCTCGGCGGCGATGCAGGAAATCTACCGGGCGCTTGCACGGCTGACGCAGACCGACCTGACGGTCATGATCAACGGCGAGAGCGGGACCGGCAAAGAACTCGTGGCGCGCGTACTGCATGATCATGGTCGACGGCGCCAGGGTCCGTTCGTTGCCATCAACATGGCGGCAATCCCTCGCGAGCTGATCGAGAGCGAGCTGTTCGGTCACGAGAAGGGTGCGTTCACGGGCGCTCAGACGCGTACCCAGGGACGGTTCGAGCAGGCCGAGGGTGGCACTCTGTTCCTCGACGAGATCGGCGACATGCCGTTGGAGGCGCAGACGCGGCTGCTGCGTGTGCTGCAGCAGGGCGAGTACACGACCGTCGGCGGGCGTACGCCGATCAAGACGAATGTGCGGATCATTGCTGCGACGCACCGCGACCTCAAATCACAGATTCAGCAGGGCCTGTTCCGCGAGGATCTGTTCTATCGGCTCAACGTCGTACCGCTGCGGCTGCCGCCGTTGCGCGAGCGCGGCGAAGACATTGGCGACCTGGTGCGGCACTTCCTGCGGCTGGCGGCACGCGAGGGACTGGGGCAGAAGGCCATCGAGACGGCGGCGATCGAGCGGCTGAAGACGCATCACTGGCCGGGCAACGTGCGCGAACTCGAGAACTTCGTCCGGCGGCTGGCAGCGCTCTACACGCAGGACACACTGACCCAGCAGATCATCGAGCAGGAGCTGGTCGAAACCGAGCCGGCGCGTGGACCGGAAGGCGACAGCGAGCCGAAGGATCTCTCCGAACTGGTGGAGCGCCACATGGGCCGGTATTTTGCCAGCTTCGGCAAAGACCTGCCGCCACCGGGCCTGTATGACCGCGTGATCCGGCAGGTGGAACAGCCGTTGTTGACCGCAGCCCTGGCGGCTACGCGCGGCAATCAAATCCGGGCGGCCGAACTCCTGGGACTCAACCGCAATACTTTACGTAGCCGAATCAAAGCCTTGGACATTCGCGTGTTTCGCTCTCCCATGTCCTGACCGGGCATCGCCCGCCGGCTCACCATTGTCGGTCTCCGCGCAACTGTGGGAAATTGCACAGGCTTGTCGCGAGAATGTCACAGTTGCCCTATTCTCTCTGTGATCGCCGCGCTTCACTGCTGGTCCGATGTGATCTGGCAACACTGCCGCGCGACAAGGACACAAGCGTTCTGGGTTGTTGATCCTGGCATTTGTTCAGGCGGAGCAAGCCATTGCCGCCAAACCCGCTGCATGGAGAGACCTGCCGTTGACGATGGACGCGGAAAGCCGAGGCGAAGAGGACCTGGTGACGCTGGAACGCGGCTCGCCTCTGCTCGACCCCAGCGACCGCGCCTTCTGGACCGGCTTTGTGGTGATGGCGCTGTCGGTGACGTCGGCGCTGGTCACCTACCTCATCCTCACTGGCCTGACGCCAATCGTTCCGCGCGACGAGGTCGTGCTGTTCGCACTCCTGATAAACTTCGTGTTGCTGATCGCCATGCTGGCGATCATCGCCTACCAGGTGTTCGGTTTCTGGCAGGCGTGGCGGGCCAAGATCCCCGGGGCGCGGCTGCACGTTCGCATCGTGGCGCTGTTCTGCGTGATCGCGGCGCTGCCGGCGATCCTACTGGCGGCGGCGGCGACGACGACGTTCTCGGTTTCTCTCGACAGCTGGTTCACGAACAAGACGCGGGCGATCATCGCCAACTCGCTGGACGTAGCGCGCGCCTACGTCAACGAGCATGGGCAGGTCATCCGCACCGACATCGTCAATATGGCGCGCGACATCGATGCGTCGTTCGATACGGTGCAGAACGACCCGGCACAGTTCACGCAACTGCTGATGGCGCAGGCCGGCCTGCGCGAACTGCCATCCGTTTACATCGTCGACAAGGACGGCAGGCCGCTGATCACGGCGCTGGAAGATCCCGACCTGCCGTTCATCCAGCCGTCGGCGGAAACGATGGGGCATGCGGATTCCGGGCAGGTGCCGTTGCTGCTGCCGGCCAATTCCAACCGCGTCGTGGCGGTCAAGAAGCTTGATCGATACCCGGGTCAATACCTCTACGTCGCGCGTGAAGTCAGCGGCACGGTGCTGGCAGCGATGGCGCGCACCGAGCAGGGCGTCAGTCAGTACGATGCCCTGCGCCAGCAGCGCGGCAATCTCACGCTGGTGCACGGCCTGATGTACCTGATGATCTCGCTGTCGGCACTGCTGGCGGCGATCTGGACGGGCATCTGGTTCGCGGGGCGGTTCGTGGCGCCGATCCGCCGCCTCATCATCGGCGCACAGCAGGTTTCGCGGGGCAACTTGAGGGTCGAATTGCCCGAGAAGCGCGGAGAAGGCGATCTGCGGCGGTTGTCGCACACCTTCAACCTCATGACGCGCGAGCTGAAGCATCAACGCGACGCGCTGGTGGAGACCAACGAACAGCTGACCGACCGCCGCCGCTTCATGGAGGCCGTGCTGTCGGGTGTGTCGGCTGGCGTCATCGGTCTGGACAGCCAGGACAACGTTACGCTGCTGAGCCGCTCGGCGCAGGCGCTGCTGGCGACCAGTGAGGACCAAGTGGTCGGCAAGAAACTGGCCGACGTCCTGCCGGCGTTCGGGCCAATCGTGGCCAAGCGCGACGACAATCCGCACAAGCTGCGTGCTCAGGATGAGGTTTCGTTGACGATCGCCGGCGATGAGCGGACCTTCGCGGTCCGCATTACGCGGGAGCAAGCCGGCGAGGGCGATGTCGGTTCAGTCGTGACGTTCGATGACATCACGGAGCTGGTGTCGGCGCAGCGTACCGCGGCGTGGGCGGACGTGGCGCGGCGCATCGCGCATGAGATCAAGAACCCGCTGACGCCGATCATCCTCTCGGCCGAACGCATTCGCCGCAAGTACGGCAAGGTCATAACTGAAGACCGCGAGACCTTCGACAAGCTCACCGCTACGATCGAGCGCCAGGCCGGCGACATCAAGACGATGGTCGACGAGTTCGCGTCGTTCGCGCGCGTCCCCAAGCCCGTCATGGAGCAGGCGGATCTGCGTGAGGCGGTGCAGGAGCCGATCATCCTGTTCCGTGAAGCGCATGCTGCCGTCGACTATCGGACCGATCTGCCGGACAAGCAGGTCAAGGGCATGTTCGATCGCCGTCTCATCACGCAGGCGGTGACCAACCTGGTCAAGAACGCGACGGAGGCAGTGGAGACCTACGCGGAGACGGCGGGCGACGGCTTCAAAGGCCGCGTGGGCCTGACGCTCGAGGTCAAGCCAGAGCACATGGAAATTCGCGTGCGCGACAACGGCACGGGCTTGCCCAAGCAGAACCGGACTCGGCTGCTCGAGCCCTACGTCACGACCAAGGGACATAAGGGCACAGGCTTGGGTCTTGCCATCGTGCAGAAGATCATCGAACAACACGGCGGCACGCTGTTTCTAGAAGATGCGCCGTTGGAGCCGGGCGAAGAGACGGCGCGTGGCGCACAGGTCCGCATCCATCTGCCCATTCGTATGCAAGCCGGGGCCCATGGTCCTACCAGCGCGTCTCCGGTCATGCCGGCGGCGTGAAGACGAAATGAACGACCAGTCACGAGGGAATTAATATTATGGCTGCTGACATCCTTGTCGTCGACGACGAGAACGACATCCGCGAACTCGTGGCAGGCATTCTCGAAGACGAGGGCCATGCAACCCGCCTGGCGCGCGACAGCGACGAGGCGCTGCGCGCGATCGAGCAGCGCCGCCCGCATTTGGTGATTCTCGACATCTGGCTGCAGGGCAGCCGGCTCGACGGCCTCGAGGTGCTGTCGGTGATCAAGCGGACATATCCCGACCTGCCGGTGGTGATCATTTCGGGCCATGGCAACATCGAGACTGCCGTCACGGCGATCAAGCGGGGCGCCTACGACTACATCGAGAAGCCGTTCAAGGGTGATCGGCTGGTGCTCGTGACGCTGCGCGCGCTGGAAGCCTCCAACCTGAAGCGCGAGGTGCGCGAGCTGCGCGAGCGCTCGACCGTGTCGGTGGACATGGTCGGCAAGTCGGCAGCGATCAACCAACTGCGCGGCTCGCTCGATCGCGTGGCGCCGACCAACAGCCGCATTCTCATTCGTGGATCATCGGGCACCGGCAAGGAGCTGGCGGCGCGCGTCATCCATTTGAAGTCACACCGGGCCGACGGGCCGTTCGTGGTGCTGAATGCGGCGGCCATGGCGCCGGATCGCGTCGAAGAGGAATTGTTCGGCACGGAGGATCGTACCGGTGGGGCGCGCAAAGTCGGTGCGCTCGAAGAAGCGCATTCGGGCACGCTCTATATTGACGAAGTGGCGGACATGCCGCTGGAGACGCAGGGCAAGGTGCTGCGCGTGCTCGTCGAGCAGAAATTCCTGCGATTGGGGGGGGCGCAGAAAGTCGGGGTGGACGTGCGCATCATCTCGTCGACCAGCCGCGACCTTGAACGCGAGATGCAGGAGGGGCGCTTCCGCGAGGACCTCTATCACCGGCTGAACGTAGTGCCGCTGCGCGTGCCGGGCCTGGCAGAACGCCGCGAGGACATTCCCGATCTCATCCAGTTCTTCGTGGGCCAACTCGCCAATGCCTCGGGGCTGGCACCGCGCCGCATCGGCGAGGATGCGATCGCCGTGCTGCAGGCGCACGACTGGCCGGGCAACGTGCGCGAGCTGCGCAACAACATCGAGCGCCTGATGATCCTGGCCGGTGGGGACCCCAACACGGTCATCACCGCCGACATGCTGCCCGACGAGATCGGCTCCAACGTGCCGCTGCCCGTCAACGGCGGGGCTGAGCATCTGATGAGCCTGCCCCTTCGGGAGGCGCGTGAAATCTTCGAACGCGAGTATCTGCTGGCACAGATCAACCGCTTCGGCGGCAACATCTCGCGCACGGCCGAATTCGTCGGCATGGAGCGTTCGGCCCTGCATCGCAAGCTGCGCGCTCTCGGCGTTTCGTCAGATCAGCGGGCCGGCGAGTTGCGGCAGATCTGACCGGCATGACCCGCATCGTCTACGTCAACGGCCGTTACCTGCCGTATGCCCAAGCGGCCGTCCACGTGGAGGACCGCGGCTTTCAGTTTGCCGATGCGGTCTATGAGGTCTGCGAGGTCAAGGCCGGCGCTCTGATCGACGAAGAGCGGCATTTGTTACGGCTGGAACGGTCGCTGCGCGAGCTCATGATCCCAGCGCCGGCGACGACGTGGACGATCGGGCACATCATGCGGCAGTGCATCGCGCGCAACCGCGTGCGCGATGGGGTCGTCTACCTGCAGGTGACGCGCGGGGAGGGGCCCCGCGACTTCGCGCTACCGCCAGCCGACGTGTCTCCGACGTTCGTGTGCCTGGCGCGGCGGACCAATCAGACGAAGATCGATGCGCTGGCAGCCACCGGGATCGGGGTGAAGTCGCTGCCGGAGGTGCGCTGGGGACGTTGCGACATCAAGACGGTGATGCTGCTGCCTGCGTGCCTCGCCAAGGAGGCGGCCCGACTATCGGGTGCGCGCGAGGCCTGGTTCATCGATCGCGACGGCTTCGTTACGGAGGGTGCGTCCAGCAACGCGTGGATCGTGACGGCAGAGGGCAGGGTGGTGACGCGGCAGCTCGGCCGGGATTTGCTGCCGGGCGTGACGCGGGCGACGCTGCTCGATCTCGTGGCGCGCGAGGGGCTGGGCATCGAGGAACGGGCGTTCACGCTGGCAGAGGCGAAGGGGGCTCGCGAGGCCTTCACGACCTCGGCATCGGCGACCGTGATGCCGGTCGTCAGGATAGACGAGGCGGAGGTGGGCGACGGCAAGCCCGGGCCGCTCACTCGACGATTGCGCTCGTCATTTCATCAGGTTGCCAAAGTTTCAGGCCGCTGACGCCGGAATTGCTGCCCGTGGCCCCTACAAGCTGATGGTGCCCGGGCCCTGACCTCATGACACCTTTTCAAGTCATTGAAAAAAGATATGTTATCGCCAATCTTGCTGCGATGCACTCTCGCTCCCTTGGAGCGATTTTTGCATGGACGTTAGACTACACATCTACACTCACGACCGGGCCGCAACAGCGGCGCGTGCCAAGAGCAAAAATTTTAGCAACGAACAAAAGACCATTGAGGCAATGAAGATGGCGACAGAGCGAACTCAGTCCCTTCAGGACACATTCCTGAACTATGTGCGGAAGAACAAAACACCCCTTACGATCTTCCTCGTGAACGGCGTGAAGCTCCAGGGAATCGTCACCTGGTTCGATAACTTCTGCGTCCTGCTAAGGCGCGACGGGCATTCACAGCTCGTGTATAAGCATGCGATCTCGACGATCATGCCGGGCACGCCCGTCCACCTGATGGACGTAGACCCCACGGCCGAAGCGCAGACAGGATAACGGTCTCATCGACGACCGCGTTACAGGTGAAGACTTAGGCGCGACGCTTGCCGCGGCCCGCAAGGCCGCGCGCCGCGAGGGCATTGCGCGTGCGCTGGTGCTGGTGCCGGACCTTTCGCGGCACGCCAAGCCGGCCTCTCCGGCTGCCCAGGCTCAGTTGCATTCGCCCGCGGACCGTCTGGCTGAGACGGAGGGCCTGGCCGAAGCGATCGATCTCACGGTCATGCGCGGCATGATCGTGCCGTTGTCGGAGCCCAAGCCCGCGACTTTGTTCGGCAAGGGCAAGGTTGAGGAGCTGGGCCAGCTCGTTTCAGACGACGCCATTGAACTGGTCATCATCGACCACACCGTTTCACCCGTGCAACAGCGCAACCTGGAGATGGCGTGGAAGGCCAAGGTGCTCGATCGCACGGGTCTGATCCTGGAGATCTTCGGCCGCCGCGCGCGAACTCGTGAAGGTCGGCTGCAGGTCGAACTGGCGCATCTCAGCTACCAGAAGGGCCGCCTGGTGCGGGCCTGGACGCATTTGGAACGCCAGCGTGGCGGCCGTGGCTTTCTCGGTGGTCCCGGCGAAGCCCAGCTCGAACTCGATCGCCGCCTCCTGCAGGAGCGCATCGACGGCATCCGCAAGGAACTGACCGGCGTCGTGCGCACGCGCGAGCTGCATCGCGCCGGGCGGCGCAAGGTGCCGTACCCGATCGTTGCCATCGTCGGCTACACGAATGCCGGCAAGTCGACGCTGTTCAATCGTGTCACCGGCGCAGGCGTCGTGGCGATGGATCAGGTGTTCGCGACGCTCGATCCGACGATGCGCGAGGTGAAACTGAAAAGCGGGCGCCGTATCATTCTGTCCGATACGGTGGGTTTCATTTCGGACCTGCCGACGATGCTGGTCGCCGCCTTCCGTGCCACACTGGAAGAGGTGATCGAGGCCGATCTGATCCTGCATGTGCGCGACATATCGCACGCCGAAACCGAGGCGCAGGCCAAGGATGTCGAGACGGTGCTCGACGGGCTGGGCATCGACATCGTGCCGGCCGACAATCACATCCTGGAAGTGTGGAACAAGGTCGACCTGCTGTCGCCGGTCACGCGCGAGGAGGCGACGGCGTCGGCGCGCTGGGAAGAGCGGCATCCGGTTCTGGTCTCAGCCGTCAGCGGTGAAGGCCTGGAGGTCCTGCTCGAGGCGATCGATGCGCGCCTGGGCAAGACCGACGAAGTTCTGTCGCTGACAGTGCCTGCGATCGAGGGCAGGTTGATCAACTGGTTACACGAGAACGCCGACGTGATGGAAACGCGCGCCAACGAAGACAGCGGTGCGATCAGCTTCCGGGTGCGTGTGGCGTCGGAGAAAAAGCAGCGCCTGCTCGGGCAGCTGAAGAAGGCGGGCGTCGCCGCGGACGCATAGAAGGCACGCTTCCATGCGTCCGCATGTGTCTCAGTGGTGCTTGCGATGCCTGTGATGACGGTGGTGATGCTTATGCTTATGCCGCTTCTTCCAGAACTTCAGATGGTGGTGCCGGTGGCCACGATGGGCTACGAGTTCAACTGCGCTGGTCGATTTTGCCGACAGCCCGTTCGCGGCGATGGGGGCCGCGACTGCGGACTTGATCCCAAACGCGAAGACAGCAGCAATTGCTGCTGACGATAGTCGTATCGAAAGTCTCATATAATCCGCTCCCACGATGATCATGAGTTCGCGATAGTGTGACGGCGTGACAAGCCACGACCGTTCACTACGCGACCCACCTGACCTCATAGTGCGTTGGCCGACATCGGCTACGAAGAAGAAGTTCTATTCTTATGAGGCAGCCATCTTCGGCCGCTGGCGTGCGAGAGCAGTCGTCATCGTTCGGTTTTGCATCGTCGGAACATGTGGCCGACTCATGCGTTGGCCGAGCGTCCGAGGCTAGCGGGCGAAGACGCTGGCGGGATCGATGTCCATGATCTTGACGATTGCTGCTGCGGCGGCGATGGCCGCCATGCCGACAGTCAGGACGAACAAGCCGACGGCGAGGAACGGCGAGACGACGATCTGCATCGCCGTGTCTTGCGAGGCGCGCACCAGCATCATGGCGAAGAACATCCCCAGGACATAACCGATGATGGCGCACAATGCCGCCTGGGTGATGACGACCTTGTAGAGATACTTGGCGGGCGAACCCAGCGCACGCAGGGTCGCGTATTCGCGCAAGTGATCCTTGGTGCTGGAGTACAGAGTCTGGCTGACGATGACCGTGCCGACGATCAAGCCCAACAGTGCGCCGCCGATCAGAGCGACGCCGGCGCCGGTATTGAATAGCCATTGCTGAAGATTGCGATCGCGGAATTCCGCCGGCGTCAGGACCTCGGCGGTCTTCAGCCGGGCAGCGATGTCCCCTTGAACGGCGGTCACGTCGACGTCCGGCGCCGTGCGTACCAGTAGAAATGTGGAAGCCTGTGAGCCAGTGCCGAACATGTTGCGGGCGCGTCGCGCGGTCGTGAAAACATAGGGGGATTGGGTGAATGAGCGGATGCCGTCGGTCACGAGCCTGACGCGGGCGCGTTCGCCTTCGACGTGTCCAAGATCGCCAAGGCCTTCGATGCCAAGATCGCTGAAGTAGGTGATGTCGACGCCGACCCCGTCGGGCTTCTTCAGATCTTGGACATTCCCTGCCGCGATGGTCCACGGGAGCAATGCGTTCGTCTCGATGTCGGCGCCGACGATGACCACACTCGACGTAACGCTGTCGGGACGACGCCAATCGGCGAAGCCGACCACAAGGGGTGTTGCGGTGACTACGCCTTTCACGGCCAGCACCTGGTGGCGCTCGGCGGGGCCGAGCAGGGGGGCGCCTTCGTCGAAGCTTTGCGTGCCGAAGGGCATCACCCACAGGTCGGCGGCGGCATTGTCGACGGCGCCGGTGATCATGCGGCTGGCGCCGGCATACAGGCCGAGTTGAACCGCCAGCAGCACGACGGCAAAGATGATGCCGACGATCGTCACCAGGGACCGGAGTCGGTCGTGTGAGAAATTGCGAAGCGCGAGCGTCAGGATCATCGGCGTCACAACCTCGGGGACGGGGACCGCCCCCTAGAACCGGTTACAGCATCGCCTTTTCGCCGAACGGGACCTTCTGCGCCGTTTCCGCCACGTCGCGTTCGATGAAGCTGGAGGTGCGGTCTGCAACATAGCCGCGCTGGCGATCCAAAGTCACGACGTGATAGGAATCGTCTAGCACGCACAACTCGACGCGGCCCGCCATCTTGCGCTGCAACTCGGCCGAATTCCCGAGATCGCTCTGGTCGTCGTCGCGCGGGTGAAAAATGATCGAGGGCTGGCTGATGCCCGGCAGATCGCGGATGACGGACCGGGAAAGGCGCAGCATCTCCATCACCTTCACGCCGTTGATGCGGAAGATGTCGGTGCTGTGTTCTTTCTGCAGGGCCGAAAGCACCAGGCTACGGATACGATCGTCCTTGATGCCGAAGGGCATACGCTCTTCGAACTGGAAAAGACGGGCAAACCAGCGGCAGTGCACGAGATAGAACAACTTGAAGGTCCACGGGATCGACCACCCATTGGGGCGAAGCGTGGGGGCGAACAGCATCGTGCCGGCGAGACCCAAAGGTTTCTCGGCGGCAAGCTTCAGCGCGAGTAGCGCGCCGGCGGAGAGCCCGCCCACGTAAATCCGGTCGCAGGAAAGCGCCAATTTGTCGTAAGCCTTGCGGGCCTCATTCACCCAATCGGGCCATGTCGACAGGCCGCTGATGTCGGTATTGCCCGCGAGCCCGGGCAGCGTCGGCATAGAAACCGCAAAGCCAGCGGCGGACAAGCGATTGCCGAGAAAACGCAGTTCGGCAGGCGTTCCGGCAAGACCGTGCAACAGCAGGACACCGACGCGCGACGGACGCGGACGCGCCGCCTGACCTAATGTCGATTTCGAGTTTTTAGTTGTTTGCATTGGGTCTCTAACGGAGGACGTCGCGGCGCTAAGCTACAACCGTCGATGAAGGTCTTCGTTCCGGATAGAGCCCGCACAAAACCCGAGCGATCTGACAGGACTGCTGGGTGGTGCTCAATTGGCATCCGAGCAAGGCCGAAAGTTCCGTCCCTCCGGCCAAGTGTGGTTATACGCTAGCACCCCATCGTGTAAATGCGGCGTAAGCGCAGTCTGCGATAATCGTTTGATATGACGATTTGATAGTCGGTTTATGAACATCCATTCAGGAAACAGGATTCGATCCGGCAGTCGGTCCGTCGCTGCGCCCCGGCGGCTTGGCGAAAATGATGCGCTGATAGACGAAGCCGATGCCGATCAACACCGCGCCGAGACAGATGAATGACAGCGCGCGCCAAATGCCTTCGACGTCGGCGAGGTCGTAGGTGAAGACCTTCAGTGTCGCCAGGGTCACCAGTGCGGCAGACGCGTAACGGGCTTCCCGCGATCCACGCCAAATGCCATAGGCAAGGAAGGCGATGCCGAGCAACAGCCAAGCAGCCGAGTAAGCCCAGAGCTCCGCATCCGAGGTCGGCAGGTCGAGGCTGATATTGGCGCCCTGGAAGGCATGACGCACTTCGAGCGTGACGTAGGCGATGATGAGCGTGATCGCCAGGACGCCTGCGGCCGTCGCGTACCAGGCCGGCCGCGTGAAGCGGGCGTGCCGGGCTACGAACAGCGCCATTATGCCGGGCAGGAAGTAGGCAAGCAGGAGCGTGCTGAAGATCGTCGCGCCGCCGACGGGCTCGCTGGTGAAGGCCGGGTTCTGGGCCAGCAGAAGGCCCAGCGCAGCCGTCAGCACGGCCAGGCCGCCGAAGATTATCGATGCACAATCGAACACGACGCTGGCGCGGCGCACATGCAGGCGCGTCATGACATAGGACAGGCCGAGCGCCACGAACGTCATCAGTCCTTGCTCGACGTGGCCGGAGGCGTCAGCGAGTGGATCGCCTCCATTCATCGCATGGCGAATCTGGAAGAACGCGAGCAGGCCCAGGAACAGTACGGCCAGGCTTTCCATCAGACGTACGGCGACGTCATCGCTGCGCGTGCGTAGAACCTTGGCGGCCAGTGCGAAGGCGGCTGCCGGCACGCCGTAGCCGAGCAGCAGCCAGTTGAGGATCGGCCACTTGCCGACGCTTTCGCCCATGATTGCAGGGTCCCAGGCGACGCGTCCAAGCACGACGACGCCGAGCGCAACAACGGCCCAACGCAACAGCGGAATGTTTTTTGCCGCGGCGAGGTAGGCGGTGCCCAATGCTGCCAGGGAAATGGCCACGGTGAGGTAGCCGCGGTCCAGTGAGACGACGAGGGCGAACGCGAAGGCGGCGATGGCAGCGGCGGCTAGCGCCGCGGTGCCAGTGCGGGTCGCGATCGGCGAGTCGGGCGCCTCGGTGCGCTCGAAGCGTTCGGCGACAAAGGCGTAGATGGCAGCCAGCACCGTACCGAAGACGGCAAAGCGCACTGAGTGGTCGAATTGCGTGACGCGCAGATAGGCGAGCGTCAGGGCGACCAGCGGCGGGGCGGTGGCGGCAAGGGCATAGAGTGCCGCGGTTGTGGCCGGCAGACTGCGGCCAAGATAGAGGCGGCCGGCCGCGGCGGCGGCGGAAACGCCGCTCAGGAGTGCAGCCCACGAAAGGAAGCTCACGACGTTCGCGGGGACGTCGAGCGGCTTCCAGTTCGGCATCGTGCTGTAGTCCGTCCAGACCGGTGCATTGAGGTTCGGCCAGATGACGATGGCGGCGATGGCGACGATACCGGCCAGCACGGAGGCCGCTGCCGCGCGCGGGCTCATCCATGCGCTGGTGGCCAGCACGGCGATGGCGGTGAATGTCAGCGGCAGCCAACCTTCGAAATCGAAGCCCGTGGCCGACATGACCGCAATCGCGAGGACGGAGAGAACGGCCAGAGCAGCGGAGGCGATCCAATCGGGATGCGCGTCATCGTCCGATCGTCCGGCATGCGGCTCGATGGCAAGGAAGCCCGCTGCCAACATTAGCTGCAATATGGCATGGCTGGCGATCGCCCATTGCTCATGGGTCGGCCCGGAGGCTGCGGAGGGCAGAAGCAACAGTCCCCAGATCGTGACGCCGCCGACGGCCGTCGCGGCGAGCCACAGCCAGCGGCGTGTCCGCGCCAGCAGATAGGCGGCGGCCGCGACTACGGCGAGATACATCACGAGCGGCCACGGGTTGGGTGCATTGGACGTCACGAGCGCTGGGGCGACCAACGAGCCCACGAGGCCCAGTCCCGCCAGGGCCGGTCCATGGAGGGCCGCGGCCAGCATCGTGGCGATGCCGATGATGCCGAGCAGGACAAACGCCGCGCCGGGGCCGATGAAGCCGTAGAGGGCATGTGCCGCATAGGCCGTGGCGAAGGCCGCGACCGTGCCTGCCGCCGTCAGCACGCTGGGAATATGCGCGCTGGGCACGGCGTTGAGGCCGAAGTTCGTCGAGTTGCGACGGGCCCATTCGCCGACGCCGATCAGAGTGGAGGCGAGCAGGGCGCCGAAGAAGATTCGCGCGCCCGGACCGAACCAGCCCTGCTCGATAGAGTGACGGACGATGAGGATGGCGCCAATTGCAAAGGCGAGGCCGCCGACCAGGACGGTCCAGCGCGTGCCAAGCCGTTCCTCGAGTGAGCCCGATGGGGCGACCGCTTGTGGTGCGATTTCTGGAACTGACGCTGCCGCGGGCGGTGCGGGCGTGGCCGGTGCGACTGGGACTTCCTCTACGGGAGGTGGTGTGGTGTCGATCGGTTCAGGCGCCGCCGGCGCGACAGTTGCTTCGCCATCTCCGGCGCGCTTGAGTTGCGCCAGTTCCTGCTCGGTGCGCCGCAGGCGCTCGGCCATGAGCGCCAGATTAGTCTTCAGGTCGCCAATACTATTACGCAGCCAGAGCGTTACGGCGGCAAGAATGAGAAGGACGATCGTATTGGAGAACATGGGCTATCCGGCAGAATGGTGTTGTCTGCAACCCATGTGGGATGTCAGCACACAAGCATACACCTGTGTTTTTGAGCCGGAATTAAGCCGCCGAAGTGTTTTGATTGGGTTGGTTAGCGACGGGGGTTTTGGGACGCCTCTAGCCGTCAATCGACCGGCGCACCTCGAAGATTTCCATGATGCGCGCGCCGCGGTGCGGACCATCGCAGACGAAGGTCCAGCGGCCCTCGGTGAAGGTATCGCACATCTTGACGCCCTTGATCAGGATCCAGTGGCCTTCCTTGCCCTTGTGGATCGCCAGGATGTAGTGCGTCCAGGCATTCCGCGGCTTCTGCATCCAGGTCCACACGGTGGGGCGTTGCTTACGCTCCTTGTGCATGAAACTCTCTTTGAGGCTCATGGTGTAGCCGTAGACGGCGAGGGCGGCTTCCACCTCGTCGGCGTACGTCCCCTTGACTCGGTACTGCAGGTCCGGTGGCAGCTTTCGGTAGGCGTTCACCGCGGCTTCGACCTTGCTGATCGGGTAGCCGGTGATGGCAGACAGAACATATGGACCGCAGAACGCGACGCGTCCGGTGTCATTCGACACGGTGTTGAGCGAGGAGGTGAGATAGGTCTGTCCGAAATCGTCCACGGAATCACGTCACTTTTCAGCGCGATTTGCTACGGTTAACGAAATGCTGCCGCAGGATTGTTTACGCTCCGTTAAGACGGGCGTGCGGCAGATCGGTTGGGAGGATCAGACATGTTCGTGGTGGCGGTTTTCTTGGAGGCCAAGCGGGAGGCGGCGAACGAAATGCGCGCCGCACTCATCGCGCACGCGGCCGAGGCACGGGCCAACGAGCGTGGCTGCCAACAGTTCGACGTGAGCCAGGATCCGATCGATCCGGCCTCGTTCCTGCTGTACGAGGTATTCGACAGCGAGGCTGCGTTCAACGCCCACCACGAACTCGAGCACTACGCGCGCTTCGCAAGCCTGATCGAGCCGTGGGTCGCCTCGAAACGGATCTTGACCTACACGCTCGTCGATACCACCGGAATGGTGTGAAATGGCCAGGCGGTAGTTCGCCTGGCCATTCCGATGTCTCAGGCCTTCTCGCCTTCCTCGGCGGGGGCTTCCTCGCGTCCGCCTTCTTCGAAGACGGAATCGGGATCGAAGGTTTCCAGTTCGATCTTCTCGTCGCGCACCATCGTGACATCCTCGCCCTTGGCCTGGCGCTTGGCTTCGTCTTCCGACCGGGCGACGTTGAGGATCACCTTCACGACGACTTCGGGATGCAGCGCGACTTTGACGTCGTGCAGGCCGAGGGTCTTGATCGGTTTATCGAGGACGACCTGGTTGCGGTTGATCGTGAAGCCACCGGCCGTCACGACTTCGGCGATGTCGCGGGTGGACACCGAGCCGTACAACTGGCCGGTATCGCCCGCCGTGCGGATGGCGGTGAACGTCTGGTTCTCGAGCTTCTTGGAGACGCCGTCGGCCTCCGACTTGTGAGCGAGGTTGTCGGCTTCGAGCTGGGCACGCTGGCTCTCGAACTGTTTGCGATTGATTTCGGTGGCGCGCAGCGCCTTCTTCTGCGGCAACAGGAAGTTGCGTGCGTAGCCGTCCTTGACGTTGACGACGTCGCCCATCTGGCCGAGGCGGCCGATGCGCTGCAACAGAATGACCTGCATGTGATGTTCCTTTCGATCTTGGAATGCGATTGACGATTGTTGAGACGTTCAGGTGGCGCTGCCGGCCGGGGGTAGCCGGCGCAGCGAAAAGACGGTGTCGGCCAAAGCCAGGAGAATGATGGGTATCGCCAGCCAGACGTTGACCAGAAACAGCCCGATGTAGATGGCGGAGAGGGCGAAGGGCCGCCAACTCTTGCCGCGTGTCAGGTAGTGGATGACGGCGAGGCCGAGCAGAAGGTAGGCGACGAAAAATGCACCGAAGACGGCCACTGCAGCCATGCCGGCCCAACCTGTCAGCGTTGAACTTCCCACTGCCGCGGCCGCCAGGATCAACGGCGTGCCCCGCGGATACGTCATGGACGGCAGGTCCGGCCATGGACGCTGGAGCTGTCCTGCCGCCAGGCTAATGCGACCCGCCAGCCAAAGATTGAGAAGAGCAGCTGTCATGGGCACGATCGCGGCGGCCGCCGGCACGATGAAGACCACGATGTCGGTGATCTGCGTGATCTGTTCGGCCGTGAGGTCCTGGTTCCCCGAGAGCTGGGGTGTTGTCTTCAGGAGTTTTTCAACGGCCTCGCGAACGGCGGGCAGGTTCTCATGCAATCCGGTTACGAACGTCGCCGAGATGACGCTTGCCAGGCCCGCCGCGAACAGAACCAGGAGGCCTGGCGAGGCCCAGTGCGCGCTAACGCCGCCCTTGCCGTCATCTACTGCGCGGCGGCGTTCGGCGAACTGGGTGAGCAGGATCGCGGGCATGCCCATCAGGCCGGCATAGACCATTGCGGCGTCGCGAGCGCCAATGACCACGAGGAGGAGCGAGCCAATTGCTGTGGCGAGCAAAGCCGCAGCCCACGTCCAGCCGACGCCGGCGACGTACAGGGGCAATGCGGCAACCAGCAGCAGGAAAAATGAGGTGAAGGGCGAGCCCATCATCGCGGACACGAAGGCCAAGGCCGACACGAAGCCGGCGCCTGCAGCGATGAGATATGCGTTGCGCATCGAATAAGCTGTCCCGCGTTGCCGCGGTTAGGGCAGACGGGCGTTGCCCCTGTCCCAACCAGACTGTGGATGGCGCCGGGCTTTGTCGCCCGGCGCCGAAGTTCGTTCGACTTACTTCAGAACGTATGGCAGCAGGCCGAGGAAGCGCGCGCGCTTAATGGCGCGGGCCAGCTCACGCTGCTTCTTGGCCGACACGGCCGTGATGCGCGACGGCACGATCTTGCCGCGCTCCGACACGTAACGACCCAACGTGCGGACGTCCTTATAGTCGATCTTCGGCGCCTGATCGCCCGAGAACGGGCAGGTCTTGCGGCGGCGCTGGAACGGGCGACGGGCACCCGACATCTGTTGGACTTCAGCCATGATTATGCACCCTCCGAACCGGTGCCGGGATTGCTGTCACGCGGGGGACGGGGCGGACGAGGCCCGCGATCGCCACCGGCGCCGGGACCTGCGCCGCCGTCACGGAAGCCACCGCCGCTTGAGGGGGGACGCGAGCGGAACGTCGATGCCCCGCCTTCGGCGCCGCCGCCACCACCTTCGCGGTCGCCACGGAAGCCGCCGCCGCCCGAGCCACCACGGTCACCGCCGCGGAAGCCGCCACGATCGCCACCGCGGAAGCCGCCACGATCGCCGCCACGGAAGCCGCCGCGATCACCGCGGTCGCCACGCTCGTCGCGATCCTGCTTGCGCATCTGGATGCTGGGTTCGGTTTCGTGTGCTTCGACCTTGATGGTGATGAAGCGGATGATGTCGGTCGACAGACCCATGCGGCGTTCCATCTCAGCGACCGCTGCCGGCGGGCTGTCGATGTTGAGCAGCGAGTAGTGGGCCTTGCGGCTCTTCTTGATCTTGAAGGCGAGGCCCTTCAGGCCCCAGTATTCCGACTTGGTGATCTTGCCACCACCTTCGGTGATGACATCGGAGAATTCCTTGGTGATTGCCTCGACCTGTTGGTTCGAGACGTCCTGGCGCGCCAGGAAGACATGCTCGTATAACGGCATGCGTTGGCCCTTCTTGCTCGAGTTGAACGCGCATGCCAGGCCGTGAAGCCTGGTTGTGACGCGTCTCACTTACCACTCCGGCGCATAGCCCCTTATGGACCCGGAAGGCCCACAGGCACCCTTAAGAGCGGAAACACCGGGGAACGGCCGCCACAATCGAGGCGCCCTGCCGCGTTGCCGCGGCCCCGTTCAGCTTCCAACCGGAGCGGGTGATGGCGCGGTTATACCGGAATTCGGCCCAGGGGCAAGGGGTGACCCTTATGACTATTGTGGCCGGCGGGCACAGCTTGCCGTACGCCCAGCGCCGTCGGCAGGGCTTTTCAGAGGGCGCTCCGACCCTTGACTCCGTCGCCGCCCCCGTGTTTCTGCCCGGCAACCAATAACCATAGGCGGGCCGATGGCGATCGCATTCGTATTTCCGGGGCAGGGCAGCCAGGATGTCGGCATGGGCCGGGAGCTGGCCGAGGCGTTCCCCACCGCCCGCGAGGTGTTCGACGAGGTCGACGCGGCGCTGGGCCAGAAGCTCTCCAGGCTCATGTGGGATGGCCCGAAGGACGAACTCACGCTGACGGAGAATGCGCAGCCGGCTCTGATGGCGGTGTCGATGGCCGTGATGCGTGTGCTGGAGCGCGAGAAGGGGTTTTCACTGAAGGACCGCGTGGCGCTGGTTGCCGGACATTCGCTCGGCGAATATTCGGCACTGGCCGCAGCAGGTGCCTTTTCGCTTAGCGATACGGCGAAATTGCTGAAACTACGCGGCAAGGCCATGCAAGCCGCAGTTCCCGTCGGTCAGGGCGCGATGTATGCGTTGCTCGGCGTCGGCATGGACGTGGCCGTGAAGGTGGCCGAGGCGGCCGCGCAAGGCGAGGTGTGCCAGATCGCCAACGACAACGAGCCGACGCAGGTCGTGCTGTCGGGCCACAAGACGGCGCTGGATCGTGTGCCTGAAGTCGGCAAACCGCTTGGCGTGCGACGCGCGGTGCCGCTGCCTGTCTCCGCACCATTTCATTGCGCGCTGATGCAACCCGCGGCGGATGCGATGGCCGAGGCGCTCGCCAACGTCGCCATCCAGACGCCGGTCGTGCCCGTCGTGAGCAACGTGCTGGCGGCGGCCATCAGCGATCCGGCCGAGATCCGCAAGCGGCTCGTGGAACAGGTGACCGGTACGGTGCGCTGGCGCGAGAGTGTGTCGTACATGACAGCCAACGGCGTGACCGACGTCTACGAGATCGGCACCGGTAAGGTCCTCGCTGGGTTGGTCAAACGCATCGAGAAGACTTTGAACGCAACGAGCATCGGCACGCCGGCGGATTTCGACGCAGTGCTGCCCGGTCTCCTGAACACCTGAGGAAGCACACGACATGTTTGATCTGAACGGCCGCAACGCGCTCGTCACCGGGGCCACCGGTGGAATCGGCGAAGCCATCGCCCGCACGCTGCACAAGGCGGGTGCGACTGTCGCCATCTCCGGCCGTCAGGTCGACAAGCTGGAGAAGCTGGCGAGCGAGCTCGGGGAGCGGGTTCACGTGACGCCCTGCGATCTGGGCAACCGGGCGCAGGTTGGCAAGCTGATCGACGAGGCGACAGGCAAGCTCGGGCGTGTCGACATTCTCGTCAACAACGCCGGCCTCACCAAGGACAACCTGTTCATGGTGATGAAGGACGAACAGTGGGATGACGTGATCGCCGTCAACCTGACGTCGACGTTTATGCTGATGCGTGCCGCCGCGCGCGCCATGATGCGCGCCAAAACCGGCTACGGCCGCATCATCAATATTTCGTCCGTGTCGGGCGTGATCGGCAATCCTGGACAGGGCAATTATGCCGCCTCGAAGGCCGGCATTATCGGCATGACGAAGTCGCTCGCCCGGGAAGTCGGGTCGCGCGGCATTACGGCCAACTGCATTGCCCCGGGGTTTATCAAGACGGCGATGACGGACGCCCTCAACGAGAAGCAGACC
The DNA here is from genome assembly GCA_965279065.1 of Hyphomicrobiaceae bacterium. Lineage (GTDB taxonomy): Bacteria > Pseudomonadota > Alphaproteobacteria > Rhizobiales > Hyphomicrobiaceae > JAKAXS01. The sequence continues at coordinate 1,666,228 of OZ257134.1, read as the reverse complement.
GAGGAAATCTCCAAGATGATCCCGGCTCAACGCTTTGGAACACCTGACGATATCGCGCTTGGTGCGCTTTATCTTGCGTCCGATGCGGGGGGCTATATCACGGGGCAAACCCTGCATATCAACGGCGGAATGCTCATGGTGTAAGGCCTGCCGACGCCCCAGTCAGCGGATGCGCTGCCACAAGGGCTTGGCCAAGGCCAGAGAAGTGTGTTAACGAGCCACGTTTTTTGCTGCGAAGCGTGACGAAAAGCCCTAACGCTCAAGGCGCCGACGCGGTATGGAACCCAGGGCCGTGGCCCGACCGGAATGTCGTTGCAAGCGAAGCGCCTCGAAGTGCTAGCGCCAAGACGTAGAGCTAACTAAAAACGACTTGATATCAGATACAAAGAGACACGAGGAACTTACGATGAGCGACGTCGCTGAGCGCGTTAAGAAGATTGTGATCGAGCACTTGGGCGTCGAAGCCGAAAAAGTGACCGAGAATGCCTCTTTCATCGACGATCTTGGCGCCGACAGCTTGGATACGGTCGAACTGGTCATGGCGTTCGAAGAAGAATTCGGCTGCGAGATTCCAGATGATGCCGCCGAGCACATCCTGACGGTTGGCGACGCGGTAAAGTTCCTCGAGAAGAACGCGTCCACCAGCGCGGCCTGAGCCCGAGCTGCTCTTTTGAGATGAAAGACGGCGTCGTGCTCGAACAGGGCGCGGCGCCGTTCGACCAATTTGCGTTGCGCTGCATCAGCACGTCATTGACAACGAAATAGCAGGAAAATCGGAATGAAGCTGCGGCGGGTGGTGGTTACAGGCCTGGGGCTGGTCACGCCCGTCGGCTCGGGTGTCGAAGCGGCCTGGTCCAACCTGCTGGCCGGCAAGAGCGGTGCGCGCCGCATCACCGAATTCCAAGTCGACGACATGACGGCGCAGATCGCCTGCTTCGTGCCGCGCGGCCCGGCGTCGGAAGGCAAGTTCAATGCCGACGACTGGATGGAGCCGAAGGAGCAGCGCAAGGTCGATGACTTCATCATCTTTGCGGTGGCCGCTGCCGACCAGGCGTTGGCCGACTCCGGCTACAAAGCCGTAACGCCGGAGCAGCAGGAGCGTACTGGCGTACTCATCGGGTCAGGCATCGGCGGCCTGTCCGGTATCGCCGACACGTCGATCCTGCTCAAGGAAAAGGGCCCGCGCCGGGTGTCGCCGTTCTTCATTCCGGGCCGCCTGATCAATCTGGCTTCGGGTCACGTCTCGATCAAGCACAAGCTGAAGGGGCCAAACCATGCCGTCGTCACGGCCTGCTCGACGGGTTCGCACGCGATCGGCGACGCAGCGCGCCTTATTGCGCTGGGCGACGCCGATGTGATGGTGGCTGGTGGTGCGGAAAGCCCGATCTGCCGCATCGCCGTTGCCGGTTTTGCGGCCTGCCGCGCCTTGTCGACAAACTTCAACGACGACCCCACCCGAGCCTCACGCCCTTACGACAAGGATCGCGACGGCTTCGTCATGGGCGAGGGCGCCGGCATGGTCATCCTTGAAGACTACGAACACGCCAAGGCGCGTGGCGCGCGGATCTACGCCGAGGTCATCGGCTACGGCCTGTCGGGCGATGCCTATCATATCACCGCTCCGGAAGAGACCGGCGACGGCGCCTTCCGTTGCATGAAGGCTGCCTTGAAGCGCGCCGAGATCGACGTCAGCGACATCGACTACGTCAACGCGCACGGTACCTCCACGCCGATGGGGGATGAAATCGAGCTCGGGGCCGTCGAGCGCCTGTTCGGCAACGCCGCGGCCAAGATCGCCATGTCGTCGACGAAGTCGGCAATCGGTCATCTGCTCGGCGCAGCAGGTGCCGTCGAGGCGGTTTTCTCCATCCTGGCCATCCGGGACAACGTCGCCCCACCGACGCTGAATCTGGACAATCCGTCGGTCAGCACGGCGATCGACCTCGTGCCGCATACGGCCAAGAAGATGAAGATCGACACGGTGCTGTCGAATTCGTTTGGCTTCGGCGGCACCAACGCGTCACTCATTCTGCGTCGCGCGGCGTAGGCGTCAGCGTCGAAAGCGCTGGCAGCCACCGGCCTTTTGCCATAATTTTCGGTAGGTTGATGAGCCTTAGGCCATCGCCTGGCGATGTATCGCGCCGGGCCGGTTCAGGGGAGCGGAAAACCACATGTCGCGGGTTAGATTGTCGAGCGCCGGTTCGTCATGACAGTTCGCCGCGACAAGCCGCCATCGTTGCCTCCTGCCCGTCAGAATATGCGTCCGCGCAGTCCGTCGGAAGCCCTGGAGCCGGGACGCGCGCCATCACGGCCACGAGGCGGCAAGATCCGTGGCGAGAGTGCCCGCGTGGGCGGGTTCGTTCGGGTTCTAAGTGGCCTGTTCACGCTGTCCCTGGTGACAATGGGGGCGCTCGCGGGCACCGGAGCGCTGCTGTACCACCTCTATGAGAAGGCAGGCCCGCTGGAGGTGTCGCGGACGGTCGCCATTCCCAAGGGCGAGGGGCGTATCGAGATCGCCGAACGACTCGAGCGCGAGGGCGTCATATCCAACCGCTGGGCCTTCGTTGCCAGCCATCTGATGCAGAGCTGGGTCGGGCGTGATCGCAAATCGCTGGAACTGAAGGCCGGCGAATATGAGATCAAAAAGAATGCCAGCATCCGCGAGGTGGTGGAGATCATCGCGCAGGGCAAGTCGGTGCTCTACAAAGTCTCGCTGCCCGAGGGTCTGACCAGTCAGCAGATCGTCGAACGTCTGAAGGCGGAGCCCAACCTCACGGGCGAGATCACGGAAGTGCCGGCTGAAGGCACACTGCTGCCCGACACCTATCGCTTCTCCAAAGGCATGCCGCGGCAGGAGATTCTCGATCGCATGAAGGCCGAGCAGCAGCGGCTGTTGGCCAGCCTGTGGGAGAGCCGACAGGCTGGCCTGCCGGTCGATTCCGTCGAGAAAGCCGTGACGCTCGCTTCGATCGTGGAGAAGGAAACCGGGCGTGCCGACGAGCGGCAGCGGGTGGCCGCCGTGTTCGTCAACCGCCTGCGCAAGCCCATGCGGCTGCAGTCCGATCCCACGATCATCTACGGGATCGTCGGAGGGCAGGGCAGCCTCGGCCGGCCGATCACGCGCGCCGACATCGAACAGAAGACGGCCTACAACACGTATACGATCAACGGACTGCCACCGGGGCCGATCTGCAACCCGGGTCGTCCGGCGCTGGAAGCGACACTGAACCCGGCAAAATCGACCGATCTCTATTTCGTTGCCGATGGATCGGGTGGTCACAAGTTCTCCGCCACGCTCGACGAACACAACGATGCGGTGGCCAATTGGCGCAAGGTGGAGCGTGACGCCAGGGCGAAGGAGGCAGCCGCCGACAAGGCAGAGGCCACGGCGGCGGCCAAGCCAGGCGAAACCCCTGGTGGCGTGCCCAGTCCACCCGCCGAGGACGCGCCGGCCGCGGACGCCGCGACCGCCGTTCCCGCAGCCGCCGCCACGGCCTCCAATGTTCCGCTCCCGGTTCGTAAACCGAAGCGTTGATGCGCATCGCTTGTTGGCCTGCGGCGAACCCGATATAGATCTGCCCGCACGCCAATAGCTTCCGCCAGGACTGCGCATGACCTTGAAAAGTATGACGGGGTTTGCCCGGCGCGAGGGTTCCTCGGGCAACGCCACTTGGCATTGGGAAGTCCGCAGCGTCAACGGACGTGGTCTTGACGTCCGCTTGCGTTTTCCTCCGGGATACGAGGCGCTGGAGCCCAAGGTTCGGGAAGCTGCCGGCAAGCGGCTGACACGTGGCAGCGTGTCCGTGAACCTCGCCGTCGGGCGGCAGAGTGCGCAGAACGAAATTCGGCTCAATGAGATCGCACTGGCGCAGGTCATAAAGGCTTCCGAGCGAATTCGCGAATTGACCGGCGGCGAGGCGCCGCGACCCGAAGGGCTGCTCGCCTTGAAGGGCGTGCTCGAAATCGCCGACGAGAATGATACGCCCGAGGCGGTGACGGCAGCCCAGGCGGCGATGCTGGAAAGCTTCAGCCAGGCGCTGGAGGACTTGGTTGCGGCCCGCGCTGCGGAAGGCGAGCGGCTGCATGCCGTGATCGCGGAGCAGATGTCAGAAATCGAGCGCCTCGTGTCGTTCGTCGAGGTGTCACCGGCACGGACGCCCGAGGCGGTCGGCAAGCGTCTCAAGGAAATGGTCGGCCGCCTGCTCGAGGCCGACAACGCTTTCGACCCGGCCCGGTTGCATCAGGAAGCGGTGCTGCTGGCCACCCGCGCTGACGTCGAAGAAGAGCTGAGACGCCTGCGCGTGCACCTCGCGGCCGCGCGCGATCTACTGGCTGAACCGGGCGCTGTCGGGCGCAAGTTCGATTTTCTGGCCCAGGAGTTCAACCGGGAGGCCAACACGCTATGCTCCAAGGCCAACGACACGGAGATCACGCGTGCCGGTCTTGCCTTGAAAGTGGTGATCGATCAGATGCGCGAACAGGTGCAGAACCTTGAGTAGCGATCCGCATCATGCCCCACGCATTGCCCGGCGCGGGCTGCTGCTCGTGTTGTCGTCGCCATCGGGTGCTGGCAAGACGACGCTGGCGCGGGCATTGCTCGACAGTGACAAGGGCATCCATCTGTCGATTTCGGTGACGACGCGTCCGGCCCGGCCCGGTGAGGTCGACGGCCGCGACTATCATTTCATCGACCAAGCAGCTTTCGAACGCCTGCGCGAGGCCGGCGACCTGCTGGAATGGGCCCGCGTGTTCGACAATTGCTACGGCACGCCCCGGGCCGCGGTGGAGCAGGCCATCGCAGGGGGCCAGGACGTGTTGTTCGATATCGATTGGCAAGGCGCCCAGCAGCTCTCAGAGAAACTTGCCGGCGATCTCGTGCGCGTGTTCGTGCTGCCACCGTCGGGGGATGTGCTGGAGAGGCGTCTGCACACGCGCGCGCAGGATCCCAGACATGTCGTGGAGGCGCGCATGGCGAAGGCGGCCGCCGAGATCAGCCACTGGCCGGAGTACGACTATGTCATCGTCAACACGCATCTTGACGAGAGCATCGCCGGACTTCGGGCCATCCTCACGGCGGAGCGGTTGAAGCGCGAGCGCCTGCTGGGTCTCAGCGACTTCGTTCGCGATTTGCAGTCCCGGCTCTAGGGCCTAGTCGCAGCCAACCGTTCCCACACGTATGCCAGGCGTGCGAAGTCGCTGACGGACAACTGCTCGGCCCGCAACGTGGGATCGATCCCCGCAGCGCTCAGCAGGGCTTCTGCGTCGCAGCCGAGTTGCTTGATGCTCTGACGCAGCATCTTGCGGCGCTGGCCGAACGCCGCGGCCGTGACCTTGCCCAGCGCTTTCACGCTGCAGGACGGCGACATTTCGGTTCGTGGAATGAACTCGACGACGGCAGAGGACACCTTCGGCGGTGGCGAGAAGGCTTCGGGCGGAAGGGTCATGACCATGCGGACCTTCGCGCGCCACTGTGACAGCACGGCCAGACGGCCATAGGCCTTGCTGCCGGGTTCCGATACGATGCGCTCGGCAACCTCCTTCTGGAACATCAGTGCCATGCGGCTCCAGAACGGCGGCCAAGGTTCGGTTTCAAGCCAACCGACCAGCAGGATCGTGGCGATGCCATAGGGCAGGTTGGCGGCAATCGTCACGGGGCCGGCATCTTGCCCGATCAGCGCCGGCCAATCAGCCTGCAGGGCGTCGCCTTCATGCACTGTCAGGCGACCGGGGTAGGCCGTGGCAACGTCGGCGAGGGCCGACAGGCAACGCGCGTCCCGCTCCACGGCGATGACACGGCCGGCGCCTTCCATCAGCAGGGCGCGTGTGAGGCCGCCCGGTCCCGGCCCGACTTCGATGATGGTGTGGCCGTCAAGGCGGCCCGCGGCGCGCGCAATGCGGCGCGTGAGATTGAGATCGAGGATGAAGTTCTGGCCGAGGCTCTTCTTGGCGGCGATGCCTTGATCGCGAATGACGTCGCGCAGCGGCGGCAGACCGTCTGGGCTCGGGGCGGTGCCGCGCTTCTCGTCCGCGGCCGTCATGGAGATCTCAGGATCATGGTGCTTCGGCTCGGGCCCGGCGGCGTGCGCTCAGTTCGTGCGCCAGCTTGCAGGCGGCGATAAAGCTGTCCGGCGAGGCGGATCCGGTGCCGGCAATCGCGAAAGCCGTGCCGTGATCGGGCGAGGTGCGTACGAAGGGCAGACCCAGAGTGACGTTGACGCCCTCGTCGAACGCCAGCGTCTTGATCGGGATCAACGCCTGGTCGTGGTACATGCAGATGGCGGCGTCGTAGCCCTTGCGGGCTGCGGCATGGAAAAGTGTGTCGGCCGAATGCGGTCCACTGACTGTGAGCCCTTCGGCGCGCAGTTCGGCGATGGCCGGTGCGATAACGTCAATTTCCTCGTGGCCGATGCTGCCGTCTTCACCGGCGTGCGGATTGAGGCCACAGATCGCGATGCGCGGCTGCTCGATGCCGAAATCGTGGGCGAGCGCGTCGTAGGTGATGCGCACGGTCTCGAAGATCAGCTGTCGCGTGATGGCGGCCGGCACGCTGGCGAGCGGCACGTGGATCGTCAGCGGGACGACGCGCAGCGGCTCCGACGCCAGCATCATTACGGGATGATAGGCGCGCCCGGGATAATGACGTGCGGCGAGTGCGGCGAGGAATTCGGTGTGGCCGGGATGAGGGAAGCCGGCCCCGTACAACACTGACTTTGCTATGGGGTTGGTGACGAGCGCGGAGGCCTCACCGTGTGCGACGGCGGCGGTCGCTGCTTCGATCGCGGCGATGGTGGCCCCTGCCGTCTCAGCCGAGGGCTGACCAGCGACGACAGGTCCGCGGTGTGCCACGCTGCGAATGGGAAGGATGGTTGCAAATACGCGCGCGGCATCGTCGGGCTCTTGCACCTCCTGCAACGTCACGCTGATGCCGAGTGTCCTGGCGCGCGCTGCGGCGGCTTGCGGGCAGGCGAACAGCACGAACGGCGGGAGGCCTCTGTCGGCACGATCGCGCCAGGCCATGAGGGTGATGTCGAGCCCGATCCCGGCGGGATCACCCATGCTCACCGCGAGGGGCGCGACAGCGTCTCGCGGTGGCATCAACTGCCGCCGGCTTCGCGATCGTCGATCGTCGCTTCCTGGCGCAAGTCGCGCAGATATTTCTTGGCGAGGATCTGGAATTCGGCCTGCTTGGCTTCGTCTTCGGCGGCCTCGCGCTTCTGCTTATCGGCCGAGACGGCCTTGCGACCGCAAACGATCCAAAGCTCGATACCGGTCGGTCCGACGGCGGGCGGTAGCATCTCGCCGTCACGCGCCGAGAGCAGCAGGCTGCGCGTCGGCTCGGGAATGTTGGAGGGCATGCGCGCGCCAATGTCTTCGAAACGGGCGCCGGAAATGGAATTGGCAAGGGAGGCCGATTGCTGGCAGCCGGTGAAATTCGCGCGTGCTGCCTCGGCTTCGAGTTGGCGCTTGGCCAGCGCCGCCTGGTCGACCTTGTTCAACAGCTGGAGCGAGATGCGCTGGAGCTGCAACTCGGTTCCGTCTTCGACGGCCGGGCCCGATGCCACGATGCGATCCACGTCACGCGACGTGATGGCGATCTGGTGCCCGAACTTCTTGCGCACGACTTCCATCCACGACATGTCGGCCTTGGTGCGCGCCTTCATGGTGGCGATGTCGATGCCTGCGCCCTTTAGATGTTCGGCGAACTCCGGCAGCGTCATCTTATTGCGCTGGGCGATAACGAGAATCTGTTTGTCGACATCGTCGTCGCTCACGCTGACGCCGGCGGACTTGGCGGCTTGCAGCTTGATGCGTTCTTCGATCAGAGCGTCCTTGGCGGTCTTGCGCACGGCGGGGGAGACGCTGTTGCGGGCGATCTCGATGGCCTGCTTCTGCAAGCCCATGGCAAAAGCCTTCTTGCGACCCTCGAAGATGGAGATGATCTGATCGCGCGACTTGCCCTCGTTGGCCTTGACGACCTCATCCAGGATCGCTTTCAGCCGCGCTGTCGTACTTGGATCCTTGATGAGGCGCTGCATATTCGCCTTCACCTTATCCTGGATGTCGGCGCCGCCCATGATGCGCTGGCGTTGCGAAATCTCGCGCGCGGTAATGGGGTCGTCGTTGACCTTCACGACGATGCGAGCGCCGTCCTCGCTGCCGCCGGATTTTTTACCGCGTGGGGCGTCATCGTCGTCCTTGACGACGGCTGTCTTGTCGGGCTTCGGCTTGGCCGCGCGCGGCTTGGCTTTGGGCTTTGCCGCCGGGCCGGCTTCGTCGGTGGAAGGGAACTGATGACTCGGCAACTGAGAGGGCGGCGACGCCGGTGGGCCAGCTGCAGCTCCGCCGCCGGGGCTATTCCAGGTGCCGGAAGGGAAATCCTGTGCGGCGGCCGGCCAAGCGACAGCCCAGATGAGCCCAGAGGCGCAGACGACAGCATAGATGTGACGTTGGCTTCGCATTTCGGCGCGATTATTCCTGCCCGGAGGAGCACTTACGACTCAAGCGCGGACTGATCATATCCGCGTAATGGCTTGAGCAGTGGACGTTATCCACATGAACCGTGGCGCAGGCGTGGCACGCTATTGGTTAAAAGGCCGACTTGTCGTCCGTGCCGTAGGTGTGGTCGAGAACGTCGGTCTTGTACTTGTACTCGCCAAGATTCTTGAACTCGAAGCGGACCATGACGGTCTGATCCGGCGTCAGGTCGCGAGTGGGATCAACCAGGAATGTTTCCTGATACGTGAGGCTGAGGGCGAAGCACTCATCGCCATAGCGCAGCTGGACGGAGTCGGTCAGGCGTTCACCATTGTCCAGATCATAGCGCATGGCGCCAAAGACGGTCCAACGGTCGGACAGCCGCAAGCCGGCGGAGCCGATGATGTCCTGTTGGTCTTCGTCGATGTTGAGCGGGTTACCGAAGCGGTCGAAGCGATCCCTGTACAGGGTCGCGTCGGTGAACGTGTACGTCGCCTGCGTCATGATCGGACCCAGCGTAAAGCGGGCGCTGACGTCAGCACGTTGCAAATCAAGCGAGTCTTCGTCGAACCGGGTCTGTGAGATCACACGAAAGATATCGGTCGGAGCGACGTAGAAGCCCAGCACATAATCTGACTTGTCGCGCTGCAAACCATTGAACGGCGAGAAGACGGGGACGCCATCCTGGTCGACACCGGCATCTCTGAACGGATTTTCGCCACCGAGCTGGAAGCTCTGACCAGCAAGCACACGGGCGTAGCCGCCACTGTTTGCCTGGAAAGTATATTGCAGACCTACGTTGGCCCTCGTGCCGGTTTCGACACGATCCGAGCCCGAGAACTTGTCTGTTTCGAACAGGTTCGTGTCGTCGAAAACGAGGCTTTTGGCGTCCTCGTTAGGCAGGCGTTCCTGCGGCACACTGGCCTGGCGGGCAACGACTTGGCCGATCGGCTCGACAACGTGGCTCGCATTCCCTGTGTTGGCCACCCACGGATACGAAACCGTGACGCCTCCCGTCGCAACACCACGAGTGATCGTCTCGTTGGAGCGAAGCTCTTCGGCAAGGGGATCGAAGAAGTCGTTCAACTGATAGACGTCACCTCTCAGCTCGCCAAACGGCGTGTAGCTGATACCTACGGCATCAGTAAACTTCCGGCGCCATTTCACTTCGCTCGTCAGTTTCGTGATGTTTTGTGTTCCAGTCTGCTGGTCGCGATTTTCGCGCGACAGGCTATACGCGTTACTTGCGAAGCTGAGTTCACCGCCCAGAACCGGCTGATCCAAGATGTAGTTCTGGTCGATCTGCGGGTGCACGACGGCTTCAGCCTGGCTCGTGTCGAAGCTCGACAGGCCACGCATGTCATAGATGTTGACGCCGAGGTAGTTCCGGTCGGAAATGCCTTCGAGGTAGAGCCTGTTCACGCGTTCCGTCAGCAGGATGCTATCCAGCTTGTAAAAGCGGCGGAACGTATCGTCGCTTTCGAAGGTGGCGTCCCAACCAGCCTTCCACCAGCTGCCAAGCGAAAATTCGCCCTTGGTCTCGACGCTGCCTCGCCAACCGTCAAGCTCGCGATTGCCGCTCGGCAAGTCGTCGGAATCCTGGTCGATGCCGGCCAGCTTCACCGTGTACTGGCCGTTCTCGAGACGATGGCGCCAGTCGAGCTGCCAGAGCACGCCCTGCTTGGTCATGTACGAGGGGTGGAACAGCAGGTCGTAGTTCGGTGCCAGATTGAAGAAGTACGGCACCTCGGTGAACGTACCAAGGTCACCGGAGTTGCCGTAGTTCGGAATGAGGAAGCCGCTCTTGCGCTTTACCGTAGGGTCGGCGTGCTGGAAGTACGGCACGTAGAAGATCGGCACGCCAAACAGTTCGAACTGGGCGTCCTGGTAAGTGATGGTCTTTTCGGTCTGGTCGTGGATGATTTTCTTGGCGCCGATGCACCACAGCGGCGGGTCGCCCGGCTTCGGCTTACAAGCCGTATATTTGCCATTCGTGAATTCGGTAACGTTGCCTTCGCGGCGCGTGGCGCGATCGGCCGTGATGCGAGATTCGTCTTTCGCAACAACGCTGAGCGACTGCACGAAGCCGTCGCGGAAATCGTCAGTCAGGGTGTAGCGGTCGGCGCGAACGATATTGCCGTTCGCTTCCTTGAGTTCGACGTTGCCTGATGCGGAGAGCGTGTTTGCGTTCTGGTCGTAGACGACCTCGTCGGCGCGCAAGATGTTGTCGTTGTAGAAGATCTCGACGTTGCCGCGGGCAATCACCTTGTTGCCCTTGGTGTCGTAAATCAGCTGGTCGCCCTGGAGATGCAGGGGTTGCGTCTTGTCGAGCTTCGGCTTGGCGCCGAACATGCCGCCGGGCGTCTTAGGGAAAGCCGGGCCGTTCATTGACTGGCCCTCGATCGACAACGGCGCTTGGGCGGCGGCAGGCTGGGTCAGGGCAAGGAGCGCAAAGCCAACGAGGACGGGCATGCCAAATCGCGCCGCGCCACTCGCCAGGGCGAGCAGACCGGACGAGGTATAACCTACGCATGTTGCTCGCATTCTTTGCGCAACACGCCTCACTCAGCCGTCCTCCTGGTGCAACAGAACTGTAGTCGTGACGAATATGGCCAGTACGACCGGCATCCAAACAGCCACCGAAGCAGGCGCCAGACCGGCAACGCCGATTTGTCGCGAAACTTCAGCCATTAGGAAGAATCCGAACCCCCCAACCATTCCTGTGATGACCATAGTCTGTATCCCACCCGAGCGGAATGACCGTAACGACACAGTGGCCGCCAAAAGAACCATCGCCGCACACAGCAGCGGACGGGACAAAAGAAGCTCATACTGGATTCGCAGCGGCGCGGTGGAAAGTTTCGCTTTTTCAGCGACTTCGATAAGGTCGGGCAGCTCCCAGAACGACAGGGAAATTACTGTTCCAAGGGCATCCGCAACTCGCTCCGGAGTGAGGTACGTCGAGAGCAGATAAGTCTGGAAGGTTTCGGGCTCCTGACCAACCCTGACCACGGTCGCATCGCGGATCAACCAGTAGCCTTCCTGGAGCTCGGCGGAGGCGCCATCGATCTTCTCCACGAAGGCGCCTTTGTCGTCGAAAACGAAGGCGTTAACGTTGCGAAGCTGGGTGCCGCCCTTGGTGGCCTGGCTGGCATTGATGACAGACTGGCCGTCAAGTCCGTCCTGGCGCAACCAAGAGCCGGTGGACGTTGCGCGCAACACGCTGGAGTCGCGCCCGAAGGTGGCGTCGGCTTCGGCCTCCGCCTTGGCGCGGGCGCCGGCGGCCATGGGGTTGTAGACGACCACGGCAAACACGCCGAGGATGACGCTGACGACAAGACCGGGCTGCAGGAACTGCCAGACCGACATGCCGCTCGCCCGCATGACCGCCAGTTCGCTTTTTCGCGCGAGATTGAGGAGCGTGACGATCGACCCGGTCAGAACGGCAAAGGGCAGCAGGAATTCGGTGTAGGCAGGCACGCGGAGCAGGGTGATCTGCACCAGTTTGCTGACAGGTACATTGTCGGCTTTGCCGGCCTGACGTAGCTGTTCGACGAAATCAATGATGAAAATCAACACTGTGCACAACAGGAAGGCGCCGAGGATCGCCATCAGAAAGCGCTTGCCAAGGTACAGCTGTAGGGTGAGGCGGCGCATCCGCTAGCGCCCTCCGTGAGCGAGGCGCCGCTGCGGTGCAACACGGCTCCACACTGAACCTGCGGCTCCCATGACGGTATCCAGGAAACGCTCCGTCCAGGCGGCTCCGGGTTTGGGCCGGGCTGCTCTGTGGATGACGATCATGGAGACGATGATCGCGGTCACCGGTAGAAGGTACAGGAGCGGCGTCGCCGCCGCGGAAAGTACAACGATGTTGTTGAGCGCAAGGCCACCCATGCGCACGCCCGCCGCAATGAACAATCCGGAGATAACCGCCGCGACGCGGTTCTGTCGCGTGCTCTGCGCCTGGCCCACGGTCGCCAAGGCGATCATCACGAACACGAATGGGTAGAGCGGGTTGGCAAAGCGCTCGTGCAATTCGGCGCGGAAAAAACCCGCGCTCTTCTTGAAGCTCGCCGTCGTTGTGTCGGGCCACATCAGCTCGGAGAAGTAGCGTTCGCGCGGCTTGTAAATATACGTGCCGGCCGTCTTCGGCTCGAACTGGTCGAGGTCTACCGCATAGCGGTCGAAGACGATGATTTGGGGCGGTTCCTTTGGCTTATTGCGGTTGATGATGTGACCGTCGGTCATCACGAGATAGGCATCCTCGCCCTGCTTCACGATCACGCCGCGATTTGCGAGAAAGGCTTGCGATTGCGGTGGCTTGCGCTGATCCTGCATGATCAGGCCAAGCAGCTCGCCGTTCTGCGAGCGATCGCGGATGTGGAATGTCAGACCGCTTTCGGGGCTGGAAAAGCGGCCAGGCTGGATCACCTGAGTCAGCAGATCGGTACGCATCTGTACGACGAACTCGCGCAGCGACCGTAGGCTCCAGGGCATGCCGACGTGATTGACGAATGAGACGGCCATCGAAACGATGGCGGCCAAGGCCAGCAACGGTCGGGCGACGTTCCAGATGGTGGCGCCGGATGCCGTCAGGACGATCAACTCGCTGTCGCCGTTGAGCCGGCTCAGCACCTGCACGACTGCAATCAGCAGAGCGAACGGCGCGATGACGCCGAGGAGGTTGGGCAGGGCCAGTGTCGTCATCTTCAGCAGGGTGAAGGCGTTCTGTCCGCCGCTGGTGACGACATTGAGTTCGCGCAGCGCCAAGGCGATCCAGACGATGCCACCCAGCGACAGAAGGATGAGCAGCAGCACCCCCGCCGCCTGGCGAAACACATACCTGGAGATGATCTGCATTCGACTGTGTTTACCTTGTTCGCAGGCCCTGGCCAAAGCGCGACCAGCGCCGACCAGACCCGCCTGCGAGTTCCCCCAAGTCGGCACTGTCCATAGCACGGTGGCAGAAATTCGTCTGATTAGAAGGGGCTGGGGGCCGATTGGCGTGGAAAGGCGGGAGCGACTTGCAATGACTGGGTAAGCCGCTAATCTCCGCGCCGTAAAATGATCCTGAAACCTGCGACTTAGCGCGTTTCAGCGGATTCAAATCACTGACTGGCCCTCTCGGCGGAGCGTCCCCAGCATCGTCATACGGCCCGCGAGGCTGCGAACCGGCCGGTCCCTACGGTCCAGGCGTGGCTTCGCTACCTCGACTTCAACTCGTTCGGCGCCATGCGCCGCCCAGGAGCACGCTTAGAATGACCGATCGTCCTGATATCGTCTTTGCTGCGCTGTCCGCCACCCTCGAGCCGGTGACCGTTGCCTACGCGGCGCTCGAACTCGTGCTTCCACCCGTACTAACGCAGCTCAACGGCCGTACCAACGGCGGTGTGCTGAAAGCCGCCGAGGCGGCCGAATTCAAGGGTCGGGCCAAGACGACGCTGGAGCTGTTGGCTCCTGTCAAGCTGGACGTCAACCGTCTGCTCGTCATCGGCGCGGGCAAGACGGAGGACCTCAGTGAACTCGATTGGGTGACTCTCGGCGGCTTCACCATGGGGCAGATCGCGTCGCGCAAGGCGCAGCGGGTCAGCGTCATCGCCGAGGTCGCCGACACGGGCGATACGCCCGCGGAAGACGTGGCCGCCAACATCGCGCTCGGTATCGTGCTTCGCCACTACGCGTTCGAGAAGTACCGCAGCAAGAAGAAGAAGGAAGAAAGTGAGAGCGAGGAGGGCCGCAGCAACGGTCTCGCCCGCGTAACCATTCATTGCGCCGATCCTGACAAGGCGAAGGCTGCGTTCCAGCGCCACCAGGCTGTCGCCAACGGCGTCAACTTTGCGCGCGACCTCGTCAACGAGCCCGCCAACATTCTGGGGCCGGTGGAATTCGCGGAGCGTGTCAAGGAGCTCGAGCGGGTCGGTGTCGACGTGGAAATTCTCGACGTCGATGCGTTGAGTGCCCTGAAAATGGGCGCGCTGCTGTGCGTCGGCCAGGGTAGCGTGCGGCCGTCACGCGTAGCGGTGATGCAGTGGCATGGCGCCAAGTCGAAGCGGACGAAACCGGTTGCCTTCGTCGGCAAGGGCGTGACGTTCGACACCGGCGGCATCTCCATCAAGCCCGCCGCCGGTATGGAAGACATGAAGGGCGACATGGGGGGAGCCGCGTGCGTCGTCGGCCTGATGTATGCACTGGGCGAGCGCAAGGCCAACGTCAATGCGGTGGGGCTGATCGGCATGGTCGAGAACATGCCGTCCGGCTCGGCCGTGCGTCCGGGCGACATCGTCACGTCGATGTCGGGCCAGACGATCGAAGTGCTGAACACCGACGCGGAGGGCCGCCTCGTGTTGGCCGACGTGCTCTGGTACGCGCAGGAACGCTTCAAGCCGAAGCTGGTGATCGATCTGGCGACGCTGACGGGAGCCATCATGATCGCGCTCGGCAAGGAGTACGCGGGGCTGTTTTGCAACGACGATCGCCTCGCCGGCGACCTGTCGGAGGCGGCGAAGACCACGGGTGAGAAGCTCTGGCGCATGCCGCTCGACAAGGCCTACGACAAGATGATCGATAGCCGGAACGCCGACGTGAAAAATCTCGGCGGCCGCTGGGCCGGCTCGTGCACGGCCGCAGCATTCCTGCAGCGCTTCATCAAAGATACGCCGTGGGCGCACATCGATCTGGCGGGCACGGCCATGGACGCGCCGCGGTCGGAGATCAATACCAGTTGGGGTTCCGGCTGGGGCGTGCGACTGCTGGATCGGTTCGTGGCAGACAACCACGAGCGCGGCGAGAAGTGATGCTAAGCCGGTTCGTGCGGTATCTCACGCTTTCGAGCCAATCCGTATCATAATGATACAACATATTCTGCATCGTATATTTTCCATAATATATATTATGCGAACGACGAGGTTGAGCCGTGACGGTGACTCAGAAGACGGTTTTGCAGAAGGCCGGGATGCTCAAGAAGCTCCGGTCGATGATCATCAATGTCAGACGCAAGGGCCCATCGGACAAGCTCACCGTCCTGCAGGAATGCGAAGGCGAGCTGGAGATGGCCAAGACGCCGGAGGCCATCGAGGCGGCGATGCAATCGGCGCGCGATCGCGTCGCGAAGCTGGCCAGCTGATTTGAACGTAAAGCAGTATTCGCACTGGTCATGCCGGTGGTTGACTGCCAGTCTTGCCGGCCTCCGGGTCGGTTGGTGGTTGCGCTGGAACGGAGTCTTGTGCCCCAGTTGCTACGACCTTCTCTATCGTCATTCGCGGGGGGATGTCGGAAAATAGATCGCGGAGTTCTTTTTTCAGGAACAGCGACACTGATCGTTGTTGTTCGGCGGCCACGAGTTCTCCGTTGTGCAGCCAACGGTTCACGACGTCAGGAGATACGCCGGCAAGGATAGAGAACTCGTTTTGTTTATCGGCCACGGACAGTTCTTTAACAACCTCGGGCAGTACGTAGCGTGGCTTGTCGGCAGACGCGTCATGGAACCACCGGTCCGACGCACTGATAATCTTGGTCACGACCTGCGTCGATATCAAACCGCCGACGACTCCGACGAAGGTCACGAAGAAGGGATTGAGATCGGCCGTCTTTTGTCCCGAGGCGAGCGGATCAATGGCAAGCAGGACACCCGCCTTAATGACGATGAAAAGTAAAAGCGCGGTCAGTGCACCGACGAGAATGCGGATCGTGTAGTAGGAATAGCTGCGCGGTGGGGTATTGTCGACGTAGTCGTAGGTTAGGAACACCGTGCTGCCAAGAACGCCACCAAATATTACGACCAACACGATCAAAGCTTCTTCCGGCAAACGCAGTAGCTGGCTGGAGAGGGCGCCAATACGCATCTCGTCGACGAGATCCATGACACGGCTTTGGTCTTTCGGGAGAACCGATCCACCGAAACTCCTGCGATCGGCAAGAAGCTTTTGAGCCTCAATGCTAAGTTTCTTGGCCCGTGCAGCAATAACCTCCTGGTTTTGATTTGCTTCTTGTCGC
The DNA here is from genome assembly GCA_965279065.1 of Hyphomicrobiaceae bacterium. Lineage (GTDB taxonomy): Bacteria > Pseudomonadota > Alphaproteobacteria > Rhizobiales > Hyphomicrobiaceae > JAKAXS01. The sequence goes on along the minus strand of OZ257134.1, from coordinate 1,649,761 downwards.
TGTTTCTCTAACGCTCGGAAGTCGTCCGATCGGTCGGCCGTTAAGAAAGCCTTGAAGGACGCCCCGTCCTTTGTCGGTGCCTTGTCGAGTTCCGTTTTGATCAGGCTGCGCTTATCCAGATAATTCAGTTTGAATTTATTGGCACGAAACTGTGGCTTATCGATTTCATCGGCAATCTTGTCGATCAGGTCGTCCTGTTGTCGTTCGAGCGCATCTTGCTCTTCTGCAATTTTATTGAAACGTCCCTCGGCGGTAGCCAGCTCAGCACTGACGCCCAGCATCTTTGCTCGTTGCGCGTCTATTTCCGTATCGCGTCCGTCGGTCTCCTGGCTAAGTCGAACAAGTCGATGAAACGACAAGAGTTCATCGCCAGTTTTGACCGCGTGGATTCGTTGGTGCGCTTGAAACGATGACAGCACATACCCTACGGCAACGAGGCTGCAGAAAGACGCAACTACCAGATAGACGGCTCGCCAAAAGGTCGGAGGTTGGTCAGAAGCAGCAGGGGCAACAGCCATATGAATCACACAAAAGTTGGGACAAATCAAAACTATGAATAGTGCTTATTCAACAGCGAGATGCAATACAGCTTACAGCAATCCATCTTCCGCCATTCTCACCCCGGAGGCAATCACCGACGAATAGAGTGCGCTGACGAAACCGGTCAGCATGTTGACGCTGAGGACAATGCCGATGCCGCGGGCCACATCCAGCGGCACGAACACGCCGATGGCGCGCACGATGAAATCGTCAAAGGCCTGCTTGAGCTGGAACACCAGTTCGCTCACCTGCTCCACGCTCGGGCGCTCCGGCAGCTCCCACAACACCTTGAGGCCGATGTCGCTGATGGACGGCAAGGGGATGTAGCCCAGCACGGCCAGCAAAGTGAGACCGGCGGAAAAGGCTACGCCCAGTGGCGCTGCGAGCCGGAAGTAGCCCCAGCGTGAGGGCTTTGCGCCATAGCGCAGCGACAACCAGCGCAGGAGCCCCGATCCGAGATAGACCGAGACACCGAACACAACCGCCACCCAGAAAAGGCGGTCGCCGTCCGTACCAGCAAAGGTGAACAGTGCGGCCACGCCTGCGAGCAATGCCTTGGTGAAGGACTCGCTGAAGCCCACCAGCCAGGCGAACCATAGGCGAGGCGATCGGCCGAACTCGAAATAGAATGGGATTTCGAAAGAAATGCGCGCGTATTCGAGCCGAAGGCCAACGATGAAAGCCAGGGCCGCCGTACCGGCCGCGAAGAGAAAAGGGTGGAGGTAGCCGGCGGCGGCCACGGCCGCCACGGCGGCGATCTCGGCTGCCATGATCAGGCCGTTGAGAAAGATCCGGATGACTATCATGGCTGGCCTGTCATGTGTGTCGCGCCCCCTTGCCAGGCGCGGCCAAGACTGGCTTGGCTACGCCGATGCCGCGCCCCCGCGCGTGCTGCGCGATGCTAGCCGAGAGGATCGACCGTGAATACTGCCGAGAACACTGGCGATGAGCAAAAGACGATCGACGATCTCATCGCAGTGATGGCGGCGCTGAGGACGCCCGTCACGGGCTGCCCTTGGGATCTGGAGCAGACGTTCGCGACCATCGCACCCTATACGCTGGAGGAGGCCTACGAAGTCGCCGACGCGATTGCCCGCGCGGACCTTGCGGATCTGAAGGAGGAACTGGGCGACCTGCTGCTGCAGGTCGTCTATCATGCGCGGATGGCGGAGGAACAAGGTGCGTTTGCCTTCGGCGACATTGCCCACGTCATCACGACGAAGATGATCCGCCGCCACCCGCACGTCTTCGGCGACGACACGGCGCGATCTGCGGGAATGGCCAAGGGCTTCTGGGAGCGCATCAAGGCCGAGGAGAAAGCGGCGAAGGCCGCGGAACGGGGCCGCCTAAGCTCCGAGACAATGGGACTGGAGAGCCCTTCCCTGCTCGACGACGTTCCGCCGGCGATGCCCGGACTGACGCGCGCGCTCAAGCTACAGGACAAGGCGGCGAAGGTCGGTTTCGATTGGCCGACCCTGAGCAACGTCTTCGACAAGCTGCATGAGGAACTGACGGAGCTGCAGGAGGCCATTGCGGCGCAGAAGGCGCCGACGACCCTGGCAGCACAACCCAAGGGCGCCGAAGACCGCCACGCGCACATCGAAGAGGAGTTCGGCGACCTCCTGTTCGTGCTCGCCAACGTTGGCCGTCATCTCAAGGTCGATCCAGAGAAGGCGCTCCGCGGCGCCAACCAGAAGTTCATCCGGCGCTTTCGGCACATCGAGCGGCGACTGGCCGACGCCGGCCGCACGCCCACACAGTCGAACCTGGAAGAGATGGATGCGCTGTGGGACGAGGCGAAACGCTTGGAACGCGCGGCCAAGGGGCCCGACGCTTAGGCGTGCCCCTCGCTTGCTCGCGCGGCTTACTTTGCTTCGATGTTTACGCCGGGGGCCTTGATGCTCACACCGGGCTGTTGGCTGTCGTAATAGAGATAGCCAAGGCCGACGACGGCGACCAATAAGACCAGAATTAGCAGCGACTTCGCGTCCATTTCGATACGACCCCCGGGTTGAAGGCCCGCAACATTCTCTCGTGCGGGCCCTCCTCAACGCAGCAAGGGCGATTTGGTTCGGTCTCGACCCACAAGCGGGCGAGCGCCGCTCGCTCGCCTGGCTGCCACACCAAACTTAGAAGCGGCCGGTCATCGTCACGCCCACCAGTCGCGAGTCTCCCACCATGCCGTATGATGGACTCAGAGTCCCACCATCATCTCGGCTGACCGCCGTGAGGTAGTTCTCGTCGAAAAGGTTCTTGGCGAACAGGGTCAGCGTATATTGCTCCCATTCCCAGCCCACGCGGGCATCGACGACCGTGTATGGATCCACAAGCTTCGACGAACTGTTGTCGACAGAAAGACCCGTGAAGTAATCGGCAACGTGTCGCATGTTCGCACCGGCGAACCAACCCGCGGGCGAGCGGTACATGGCGCCTGCCGAGATGGTGTAAGCGGGGGCTTCCGGATATTCGTTACCGGCGTAGTTGTCGCCCCGGACGTTTAGTTCGTCGAACTCCGTCTGCATCAGACCCAGGGCGGCGTAGAGTTGCAGAGGTGGGATCGGCCGCCAACGGGATTCGATCTCCGTGCCGTACGCGTGGGAGTTGCCTGCGTTCACGATTTCAGCGTCGAAGAAGCGATCGAGTACGGCAACCTGGTGGTCGGTATAGTCGTAGTAGAAGGCATTCGCATTAATATCGAGCGTTCGCCCAAACCACGATGATCGATAGGACACCTCGTAGGCATCGAGGAACTCGGGCTTGATGGACCCCAGGATCGGCCGCTGAGTCGTTGCATCGAGCGTCAATTGCTGGAAGCCGGCGCGGTAACCCTTGTTATAGGTCAGACCGATTGTTTGATTGTCCGTAAGGTCGTACGTCACGCCAAGCTTGGGTAGGAACTCGATGAACGTCTCCTCGGTTTTTCCGATTGTTGGGACATACTGAGGTCCGGTGATCAGGCTGAACTGGATCACTTGTGTCGAATTTTCGTCGGTTATGACGTTATCGCGCAGCAGGCGGCCACCCGCGATCAGAGACCACTTGTTCCAACGGTAGCGTAGGTCGGCATAAAGAGCAGCACTTTCGGTTTCGGAGCGCGTCGACCCGGTCAGGTACGGCACGAATACGTCCGGGAGGCCGGGCACGCCGAATGCATCACCGACCCACTTCCGGTTGACCGTTGAATTCGAGAAGTTGTCTCGTTCGAAGTATCCGTAGAAGAGGCCGACGACACCGGCTAGTCCATTGCCCTGATTGGCCAGTTCCAGACGCAGATCCTGCGTGAAGTCCGTTCCAGCGGTGTTGTCGCCATTGCGGGCGAGTTGAGCTCCCGACGCGGTCTTGATCAGCGATTCCGTCTCTGCGTAGGCGGTAACACTGCGCACGGTAACGCCGGGCCGGAATTCGTAGGATAGGTCGGAGATGTAATTGTCCGCCCGTCCGTCGCGGAAGTCGGTGAATGCGGCGGATGCATTCAGCTCTCGCGCCAGAAAGTCAGGACCCGAAACAATGCCGTTCCCCGGCCTGTCGTCGACGCGCGACACCGTGAACAACGCGCTGAAGCCGGGCAAGCTGTCGGGCTCGATCAGCAGCTTGCCGCGCAGCGTATCGTACTTGTCCCAGCCCATCTCTTCGTTGTCGGGGTCGGAGTAATCGACGTCCCGAAATTGCTCCGTGGCATAACCGGAGATGCGAAACGCGGATTGTCCTGCAACGATCGGCGCATTGAGAACGAAGCCGCCGGACATCAGGTCGTTCGTGCCGATGGTGCCCTCGACGACGGCGCCAAGCTTGTAGGTCGGATCGTTGGTCTTGACGTTGACGGCCCCGCCCAGAGCATTGCGGCCTTGCAGCGTCGACTGCGGGCCGCGCAACACTTCCACCTGTTCCACGTCCCACAGACCGCGCGCACCGCGCCGCATGGCCTCCGCGTTCTGCGTCGCGCCGTCGATGATGACGCTTATCAGCGGCACGCTCGAAATGTTCTGAAGACCGTTCTGCCCTTCCGAGTTCAAGCCACGGATGGAGAAGCCGGCATTAGAATCCTTCGTCGTCACCACGTTCGCCGTCTGCTCGATCGCCTCGTCGAGGTCGCGGATCTGGCGCTCGGCGATGGCTTGACCTGTGACAACGCCGACGCTCGTCGTCGTGTCGCGCACGGTGCGCACCACCTTCTCGCCTTCGACCACCTGCTGATCGAGTGCGGCGGCCGGCACAGAGGCGGCGGCTGCTGCCGCCGGTCCCGATGAGCGCTGCGGCACGCTCTTGCGCAGCGTCACCTTCTTGACGTTGCGCTTGGCGGGCGCTTCGACGGTAATGGCCGGGAGTTCGGTCGCCTCTGACGTTACCGAATTTGGCGGCTCCGCGGCTGCCGCATCCTGCGCATTGGCCGCAACCGGCCATCCGGCACAGATCGCCATCGCGATCGCCGGCAACGACGACTTGTAGGTAGACATCCCCACCCCACGCAAACCGCGCCTCGTTTCGAGGCGCTGAACTAAGATGCGCAATTATATACTATTATAGTCATGATTGTGGTGGCAATAAAACAACATAGGTCGCGCCAATATCTGTATAGGTCTCAATACTCTCTCACGATTGCGCGGCGCACGACGCAGGGACAGCTAAGCCGCCTTGCGCCCCTTGCTCGCGATGGCGGCGAGTTCCGTCGTCAGGGTTCGTACGCCCTTCAGCCGTTTCTCCGGCAGGTCCCAGTCACCCTTGAAGACGATCTTGTGATCGGGCTGCACCTTGGCGTTTCCGCGCGACTTCTGCATGAACTGCACCAGCCCTTCCGGGTTGGCGAAGTTGTTCTTGTGGAAGGTGATGACGGCACCCTTGGGCCCGGCATCGACGCGCGCGATGCTGGCCTGGCGGCACAGGCCCTTGATCTCCATCACGTCGAGCAGGTGTTCCACTTCGGAGGGCATTTCGCCGAAGCGATCGACCAGTTCGGCGGCGAAGCTGTCGATGTCGGCGCGTGACTCGAGCGTCGACAGGCGACGGTAGAGGCCGAGGCGGAGTTGTAGATCGGTGACGTAGGTTTCCGGAATGAGCACGGAGGTGCCGAGCGAGATCTCCGGGCTCCATTTGTCGGTCGTCTCGCCGAGGTCGCCGCCCTTCATCGCCGCGACCGCCTCCTCCAGCATCGACTGGTAGAGTTCAAAGCCGACTTCGCGGATGTGGCCGGACTGCTCCTCGCCGAGCAGGTTGCCGGCGCCGCGGATGTCGAGATCGTGCGAGGCAAGCGAGAAGCCGGCGCCCAATGTGTCGAGGGACTGCAGCACCTTCAAACGCTTCTCCGCGCCTTCCGTCAGAGCCTTGCCCGGCGGCGTCGTGAAGTAGGCATAGGCGCGGGTCTTGGAACGGCCGACGCGGCCGCGCAGCTGATAGAGCTGTGCCAGGCCGAACATGTCGGCGCGGTGCACGATGAGGGTGTTGGCGTTCGGCACGTCGAGGCCGGATTCGACAATCGCCGTCGACAGCAGGATGTCGTAGTTGCCCTCATAGAAAGCGGTCATGATGTCTTCAAGTTCGGTTGGGGTCAGCTGGCCGTGGGCGCGCGCCACCTTGAAGTCCGGCACCACCTCCTGCAGAAACTCCGCCACGTCGTCGAGGTCCGAGAGGCGCGGACAGACGTAGAACGTCTGGCCACCGCGATAGCGTTCGCGCCGCAACGCTTCCTTCAGGATCACGGGGTCGAACGGCGAAATGTAGGTGCGCACCGCAAGGCGGTCGACGGGCGGCGTGGTAATGAGCGACAATTCGCGGACGCCGGTCAGCGCCAGTTGCAGCGTGCGTGGGATCGGCGTGGCCGACAGCGTCAGCACGTGCACATCCTCGCGCAGCTGTTTCAGCAGCTCCTTGTGGCCGACGCCGAAGTGCTGCTCTTCGTCGATGATCAATAAGCCCAGGCGCGCGAACTGGATCTGCTTGCCGAGCAAGGCATGCGTACCGACGACGATATCGATCGTGCCGGACTTCAGGCCGTCCTTGACCTCGCCCAGATCCTTCGTCGGGACGAGCCGCGAGGCCTGCGCGACTTTCACCGGCAGCCCCTTGAAGCGTTCGGTGAAGGTGCGGAAATGCTGGCGGGCGAGAAGCGTCGTCGGCACGACGACGGCTACCTGCAGTCCGTTGAGCGCGGCTACGAACGAGGCGCGCAGAGCCACCTCGGTCTTGCCGAAACCGACGTCGCCGCAGACAAGGCGATCCATCGGGCGGCCCGATGCGAGGTCTTCGACGACCGCGTCGATGCTGGCTGCCTGATCCTCCGTCTCTTCATACGGGAAGCGGGCGACGAATTCGTCGTAGGCGCCCGTCGGCGGCGACAATGCCGGCGCCTCCTTCAGCTGGCGCAGCGCCGCGATCTTGATCAGCTCGGAGGCGATCTCGCGCAGGCGCTTCTTCAGCCTTGCCTTGCGCGACTGCCAGCCGGCTCCGCCAAGCTTGTCGAGTTGTGCATCACTCTCGTCGGCGCCGAAGCGGGACAGGAGTTCGATGTTTTCGACCGGCAGGAACAGCTTGTCGCCCCCCGCATAAATCAGTTCGAGGCAATCGTGCGGTGCGCCCAACGCCGTGATGGTCTGCAGGCCGGCGAAGCGGCCGATGCCATGGTCGGCGTGCACGACGAGATCGCCGACGGACAGGCTCGTCGCCTCCGTCAGCACGTCAGCGGCGCGGCGGGCCTTGCGGCGTGGGCGAACGAGGCGATCGCCTAGGATGTCCTGCTCGCCGACGACGGCGAGTTCGGGCGTCTCGAAGCCCTGCTCCAGGCCAAGAACAGCCAGCCCGGTCACCCCGGCGGGCAGCGCCAGCGCCTCGGGGAAGTTCTCGATCTTCACGACGGCCTTCAGACCGTGATCGGCCAGGAGGGAAGCCAGCCGCTCGCGGGCGCCCGGCGTCCAGGCCGCGACGATCACGCGGCGCTTGGCTTCGTGCTGGCGGGCAACGTGGCGCACGACGGCGTCGAACACGTTGGCGTCGACGTCCTGGCGTTCGACGGCGAAGGTACGGCCGCCGCGGCCGTGCATGGGACGCACGTTCGTCGCCTCCGCCTCGTCGAACGGCGTCATGCGGACAACGGGGTGACCCTTCAGCGCCGCGCCCCACGAGCGGCCATCGAGATACATGCGATCGGGCGGCACCGGCTTGTAGGGTGGAGCGCCGAAGGACGACGTTTCCAGTGCTTCCGTGCGCGCCTCGTAGTGTTCAGTGATCTCGTCGAAGCGGCGACGGATGGCTTCGTCGGACTGATGATCGAAGCTGACCTTGGTGCCCGGCAGATAGTCGAACAACGTCTCCAGCGTCTCGTGGAAGAACGGCAGCCAATGCTCCTGGCCGGGATGACGCCGGCCGGCACTCACGGCCTCGTAGAGCGGATCGTCATTCGTGGCGCCGCCGAACAGCTCGACGTAGCGTTGGCGAAACAGCGCGGTCGGACCCTCGCCGAAGGCGACTTCGGAGATTGGCATCAGCACCAGTTTCTGCACGAGCTTCATCGTGCGCTGGGTCTGCGCGTCGAACGACTTGATGCTTTCCAGGGTGTCGCCGAAAAAGTCCAGACGCACCGGATTTGAGCGCCCTGGCGGGAAGAGGTCGAGGATGCCGCCGCGCACCGCGTACTCGCCCTGCTCCATCACGGCGCCGGTCCGCGTGTAGCCGGCGAGCGAAAGGCGTTGCGTCAGTTGGCCCATGTCGATGCGCTGGCCGGCGGCCAGCGGACGCATCGACTGGCGGATGAAAGTGCGCGGCGGAATGCGCTGCAACACGGCATTGACGGTGGACAGCACGATCACCGGCTCTTTGCGCGTGGCGATCGTGAGCTTGGCGAGGGCGGTGATGCGGCGGGCGACGATGTCGGAATTGGGCCCGACGCGATCGTATGGGACCGTGTCCCACGCCGGGAAGGCGATGACCTTGGCGTCGGGCGCAAAGAACTTCAGCGCCGTCTCCAGCGCGTCGAGACGGCGGTCGTCTCGTGCCACGTGCAGCACGAGCCCGGGCGCGCCATCTGCCAGCGGCTCGCGCACCAATTGCGACAGGACGAGCGCGTCCAGGCCCTCCGGTACACCGGACAAGATCAGGTCGTGGCGCTCTTTCGTTTCGCTCGTGCTCATTCGTACTCTTCAATTCCGGTTGTGTGGACGTCAGCGGTCTTGGCCGCCCCTCTCAGCTTTGTCATCCCCGGGCTTGTCCCGGGGATCCCGCTATCCGCTGCATTCGGCGTCCAGCTATCAAGTGTCGTGCTTCAAGTCGGTGCGCCGTATTCGCCGAACCCGAGATCCCCGGGACAAGCCCGGGGATGACCGTCTTGGTGCGGCGCTGGTCCGGCCTCCTCAACCCAAGCCGTGAAATGCGCGGACCTCGGTTATCAGATCCGCGAAATCGGTTTGTGCGGAGCCGTCCGGGTTCAGCAGCCACTGCTGAAGTTCAGGGTCGGGCAGAGCCAGGAACTGCTCGAACCGTGCCAGCGCCGCGGCTTCCATGGCGGGGAGCGCATCGTCGGCGTAGCGGCCGAGCAGCACGTCCATTTCCTTGGTGCCACGATGGGCCGCCCGCCACGCGGCGCGACGCCGCCGCACGTCCAACTCTTCACTCATCAGGAGACCGCAATTCGATAAACGCAGGGCTCGGTGCTTGACGCACCGGCCACCGGCGGGTTTTCTGCCGTCCGGGCGAGTGATATAGCGCCGTGCGGCCCATCCGCAAAGGGCTAGCGGTGCCACAGGCCGGTGCGGCCCGGCGGGCGGGAGCCCCGTGCGGATCGCGCGGCGATTTCATCGGCAAAAGGTCAATCCGGCAGGCAAATGCGCTCAACCGCGCTCAATCCCCTCTTCGCCTCGGCCCAGGCGCTGACCGGCATCGGTCCGCGGCTCGTCGTGCTGCTGAAGAAGGCTCTGCGGCTGCCGCCCGGTGTTGCGGAACCGCGCGTACTCGACATGCTATGGCATCTGCCGACCGGGGTGATCGACCGCCGCGCCGAACCCGACGTCGCGTCAGCTGTGCCGGGGACGATCGTGACTCTGAAGGTGCGCGTTCTGAAGCACCGGGCGCCGCCGCGCGGCAACAACCGGGCGCCCTACAAGGTGGCGTGCGAGGACGAGAGCGGACGTATCGATCTCGTGTTCTTTCACGCCGAACGGGGATTTGTGGAGCGCCAACTGCCCGTCGGAGAGACGCGCTACATCTCCGGCCGTATCGAGCGCTACAACGACGTTCTTCAGATGACCCATCCAGACTACATCGTTGCACCGGAAAACCGTGCGGACCTGCCGATGCTGGAGCCGGTGTACCCCCTCACCGCCGGCCTGTCGGGCAAAATCCTCATCAAAGCTGCGCGCCAGGCGCTGGAGCGCCTGCCCGACGTCGTGGAATGGCAACCGCCTGCATGGATCGCTGCGCGCGGCTGGCCGTCGTTCGCCTCGGCCGTATCGCATCTGCATCGGCCAGAGGACGCTGGCGATGTTTCCCCCGGTGGCGCGCCATGGCAGCGGCTTGCGTACGACGAGCTGCTCGCCAACCAGCTGGCACTGGCACTCGTGCGCGACAATTATAAAGCACAGCGGGGCAGGCCGGTGACCGGCGATGGGCGCATCCGCGGCCGCATCACCGCTGCCCTGCCGTTCCAGCTGACCGCGTCGCAGAAGAGCGCCATCGGCGAGATCGCGGCGGACATGAACGCTCCGCGCCGTATGCTGCGTTTGCTGCAGGGAGACGTCGGATCGGGCAAGACCGTCGTCGCGCTGATGGCGATGGCGATCGCCGTCGAAGCGGGGGCGCAGGCTGCATTGATGGCCCCGACAGAAGTGCTGGCGCGGCAGCATGCGGAAACGCTGGCGCCGCTGGCGGACAAGGCCGGCCTGCGCATTGCCCTGCTCACGGGCCGCGAGAAAGGCAAACCGCGCGCCGAGTTGCTGAGCCGTCTCGCCAGCGGCGAGATCGACATTCTCATCGGCACGCACGCGCTGTTTCAAAGCGATGTAGCGTTCCACGATCTGGCCTTCGCGGTGATCGACGAACAGCATCGCTTCGGGGTGCATCAGCGGCTGGCGTTGCAGACCAAGGGCGGCGATGGCGGGGCCAACGTGCTGGTGATGACGGCGACACCCATCCCGCGCACGTTGCTGATGACGCACTACGGCGACCTCGACGTCTCCAAGCTCACCGAGAAGCCCGCCGGCCGCAAGCCGATCAAGACGACAATGGCATCGACCGATCGACTGACGGACGTCATCGAACGCATCCGTGCCAACGTGGCGGAAGGCGCGCAGATCTACTGGGTCTGCCCGCTGATCGAGAGTAACGAGAAATCTGAGCTGGCGGCGGCTGAGGAGCGTCATGCGCACCTGACGCAGATTTTCGGCGAAGACGTCGTCGGCCTGCTGCATGGCGGCATGTCTGGCACGGCGAAGGACAAGACGATGGCCGCCTTTGCCGCAAACGAAACCAAGGTCCTGGTGGCGACGACGGTGATCGAGGTCGGCGTCAACGTGCCGAACGCAACCATCATGGTGATCGAGCATGCCGAGCGCTTCGGCCTGGCTCAGTTGCATCAGCTGCGCGGTCGCGTCGGCCGTAGCGATCGCCAATCGTTCTGTCTGCTGCTGCACGTGCCGCAGCTCGGCGATACGGCGGAGAAGCGCCTCACCATGATGTGCGAGACGGACGACGGCTTCAAGATCGCCGAGAAGGATCTGGAGTTGCGCGGCGGCGGTGAGGTCCTCGGCGCACGCCAGAGCGGCGAGGCCGAATTCCGTGTCGCCGACGTTCCCGGATTCGAAACCCTGCTCGAAGCGGCTCGTGACGACGCCCGGATGATCCTGGCAACTGATCCGCGTCTAACATCGCCGCGAGGCGAGGCGCTGAAGACGCTCCTCTATCTCTTCGAGCGTGACGAGGCCGTGCAGTTGTTCAGGGCGGCGTAATGATCCCGATCGGGATCATTTTATTGATGGGTGCGGGCTTTGCAGTATTTGCCCCCGAACGGGTGCATTTATGTGCATATAGCACCCGTTCGGGAGCAAAATGTCTTGCGTATCCCAGCGCCACGTGGCATGCTCCCGATCGGGAGCGAAGACCATGAAAGACCATACGAAAAAAGTACCGCCTACTCACCCTGAGCCAGCTGATGCAGGGCGCATACGCCCTATACTGACCCTACGAGATCTGGGTTCCCTACTTGATCAGCGTCCTTTGAGCGCAAAATTGAGTGATCATCGCTCGGCAATATCAAGGCGTACTGCGAAAGCGATGATCGACGTGCTACCGCAGGACCCCACAAACTTTATGCCATTGAATAAGCGTGTTGCGCTCATCCAGCCTCCCTCAGCAGACAATTCGGCGATCGCAGCTGTGAAGGACATTGGAAATCTCGTTCGCGAGACTCGTCGCGCCCGGAAACTGTCACAGCAAGCATTCTCAGATCTCGCAGGTGTTGGCCGTCGCTTTCTTTCCGAGCTGGAAAATGGCAAGACGACGTTGGAATTCGACAAAGTTCTGCAAGTTGCCACCGCCGCTGGCATCGACCTGTTTGCGCGAAAGCGCGGCTGACGATGAAGCTGACGCTCGATGTCCGCCTAGACGGCTTTGACGACCCGGCGGGCGAACTCATACGTAATGAGAAGGGAGCACTGTCCTTCACGTATACCAAGCACCACTTATCTGCGGCGAACGCCTTTCCGCTATCCCTCTCATTGCCTCTAACGAATGAACCGTATCGAGATTTTGCGGCCCGGGCGTTCTTCGACAATTTACTTCAGGAGCGTGATAGCGCTCTAACAGATATCATGGCACGGGAAGGCTTGGAGCGCGACGATGTTGCGGGGCTATTGCTGCATCTAGGACAGGACTGCCCCGGAGCTTTGTCGGTGTTGCCGGCGGGGGCCGCTCCAGTGAAAGTTCCTGGTGAACTCACCCAAGATTATTTGCCAATCAACGAAGAGGATCTGTCTCGCATTGTTCGCGCACTCTATGAGCGGCGGCGTCTGCCGGACGGCGTGAATGATCCCTCCCCGTTGGCGGGAGTGCAGAGCAAGCTGGCTATCACGCTGCTTCCCAATGGACAATTTGCTCAGCCTGTTCCTGGCACGGGAGCGCCGACCACCCACATCATTAAGGTGCCAGATCGCGACCACCCCAATGACGCGAAGCAGGAAGCCGCAACGATGGATTTGTCGCGGTCGCTCGGTTTTGCAACCGCCGAAACAGTGGCTATCCGGATTGCGGATCTCGAAATTCTGCTGGTCGAACGTTTCGATCGCACTCATGACGATCGCGGACGGATTATCAGAGTGCATCAAGAAGATTTCGCCCAGGCGCTTGGCTTGCCGGCAGCCTTGAAGTACGAGCGAAGGGGCACGAAGCAGCGCAAATTTGACGTGGAAGGCGTTGCCCGCATCCTCAACAAGACGAAGCAACCGGCTGTCTCGCGGGACGTCTTCATAAACGCTACTCTGTTTGATCTCCTCACCGGCAACGTCGACGCCCATGCGAAGAACCATGCGTTACTTTATGCCGCCGGGTCCGTAGCGCTGGCCCCACGATATGATTTGCTCCCGACGCGGTTGGATCGCAATCTCACCGACGAGCTCGCATTCAAAATCGGCCCGGCTGCAAGAATCGAAGAGATCACAACACGGGCGTTCGAAGATTTCCTAACAACCCTCGGCGTCTCTAGCGCACGGGCACGCAGCCGAATACGCGTTGAACATTCGCGGCGGATCTCCACCGCACTCGCTGCCGCATTGCAAGAACTCGGCGACAAAGGGATGAAAGCGTTCGCGGACCTCATTGCGTCCAATATGCGGACGCTGCTGCCGGTATTGGGCGTGGACGTTCCAGAAGCAGCTCGACATCGCGATGCTTTCGTGGAGCGAGGGGGCGGCTGGGCGCAAAGTTGAGTTAAGCCGCTCTTGGCAGCTTGGAGGCGTCGCCGTTGGCGGTAGCGAGGGCCGCGAGCCGTTTGGTCCAGACGTCCGTATGACGCTCGGCGCGCTGCAGGATCGGTGCGGGCTGACGTTCCTCATCGGTAGACAGCAACGCGGAGAACACGGGGCCGGCCGGCTGGGCCGTCAGCCAGTGGACGAAACCCGAAAGGACCAGGCCGAGGATCACCGGCGACATCCAGACCAACAGGCCAGGCGACGTCTCCCAGCAGATGATGGCGACGACGGCGCCGAGCGCGGAATGCATCCAGTGCCAGCGCAGGGCATCCTTCAGGGAGATGGCGCTGCCGCCGCGGCTCTGGGCTTTCCAGCCGGAGTCGTGCCCGAGCCAGATCTGAACGATGGCGGCCGTCTGCGTCATCATCAGGATCGGCGCCAGAAGCATGGAGAACAGGGTTTCTATGATGACGCCGGCCACGGCCCGCGGTGTGCCGAACAACTCGCTGGCGGTGTAGGCACGCTTGATTTCCAGCACCATGCCCAGCCACTTGGGGAGCAGCACGACGGCCATCGTCGCGAGAAACAGACGCATGGCTGCGCCGGGATCAATCACCGGCCAAATTGGAAAGAGGGTTTTGCTGTCCTGAAAATAGCTGGGAATGAGCTGCTGGCCCTGCAGGGTCAGGAAGATGCCGACCAAGAGCGACAGTGCCCAAATCGCCGAGACGAGGTACGAGAAGGCCCCCATCGCCAAGTGCACGCGACCCATCGTCGTCAACCCGCGCTGCCCGACGATCTTGAGGTGCTGCAGGTTGCCCTGTGCCCAGCGCCGATCGCGAACGACCAGGTCGGCCAGGCTCGGGGGAACGCCTTCGAACGATGCGGCAACCGACGGCACCATGTTCACGCCCCAACCGGCGCGCTGCAGCAGCACGGCTTCCACGAAGTCGTGACTCATGATGTGACCGCCGAACGGCTTGGGGCCGGGCAAGTCGGGCAAGCCGGCGGCCTCGGCGAAGGCGCGGGTGCGGATGACGGCGTTGTGGCCCCAGTAGTTACCCTGGTCCCGATGCCAGAACGCGAGACCCGCTGCCACGGCTGGGCCGTAGACGTTGCAGGCGAACTGTTGCAGCTTCTGCAGCAACGTCGTTCCACCGATGATGCGCGGCACCGTCTGGATCAGACCCGCGTTGGGATCGGCGTCCATGGCCAGCGACAGCTTGATGAGTGCTTCGCCCGACATGACGCTATCGGCGTCCATGATAATGAACTGTTCGTAGCCAGCGCCAAAGCGCTCGACCCAGTCCTTGATGTTGCCGGCCTTGCGCGCCGTCGCCTCGATACGGCGGCGGTAGTAGACGGCGAGAGTATCCTTCAGGCGGTCGATCAGTTCGCGGTAGGCTGCCTCTTCGATCGCGCCTGCCGCTTCGCCGCGCGTGTCGGAGAGGATGAAGATGTCGAACGCCTTGGTCTGGCCGAGACTTTCCAGTTCCTCGGCGATGGCAGCAATGGTGCCGGCGATGCTGGCCGGGTCCTCGTGATGGACGGGAAACAGGAGGGCCGTGCGATGTGCCGGTGTGGTTATCGTCTTTGCCAAGCGTACACTGTCGGCCTTCTCGCCGGCGAATAGCGGCAGGAAGCCCATGGCGCAGCTCAAGGTGCCAAGCGCGATCCAGCCGAAAGAGACTGTAGACAGAACCAGGAAGATCATCTGGATAGGCGTGACCTGGACGACCGAGAGCACACCGTAGAGTTCATAGGCAAACGCGGCCGTCAGCAGTGCGGCGCCGAAAAACACGGCCGCGCGCGGGACCCAATACCCCTGGCGCTTCTGTTCGCGTGTCAACGGCAGTGTTTCAGAGAAATCCTGTGGCGGCATCTGCAGCCGCTGTTCGGGCAAGGCCAGCAAAGCGGGATCGCTTGCATCCTTCGCCGCTACCGGCGCCGGCGCGGCCTCGGCCGAGGCGGCCGGATCGGTCATGCCTGCGTCCATCTGAATAACCACGTTTCGGAAATGAGCTGCTCGCCAATCCTCAGGCCCAAACGTAATTCCACAACGTCGGTTCCGCTCGTGTTGAGCTCGAAAGCGACGCGAACTCCGTTGATGTCGGGGTGGCGCTGGACCACGAGATTGGCGACGCTGCCGGCGCTGACACCCAGCTGGGCCACCGGGAGGTCTTTGAGGTCCCGAACTGAGGGCCCTTCAAAATCCACGACGAAGAGTTGTGTGTCGGCCTTTTTCATGCCGCCGACGAAGGTCTTGCGCACCCAGGCGCCCGTCCACGACGCCGGCACCTGCTCGGTCCAATGCAGGCGGTAGACGAAGCGGTGGGCCATGCCGGCATCGAGAGGCTTGGCCGGCTTCCAATAGGCAACGATGTTGTCGTGGATCTCTTCCTCTGTCGGGATCTCGATCAGTTCGACATAGCCGTCGCCCCAGCCGCCCTTGGGCTCGACCCAGGCCGTGGGGCGGCGCTCGTAGCGCGCCTCGAGGTCTTCGAACGCGGCAAAGGAGCGATCACGCTGTACCAGACCAAAGCCCTTGGGATTGCGGTCCATGAAGGCGCTGATCTGCAGCTTCTTCGGATTGGTCAGCGGCCGCCACAAGCGCTCGCCCTTGCCGTTGAGCACGGCTAGGCCCTCGCTGTCATAAACGGATGGCCGGAAGTCGTTGTTGATGCGGTGATTGGCCGAACCGTGCAGGTACATGCTGGTCAGCGGTGCCAGACCGACGTGCGTCAGCGCGCGACGGGGGAAAAGTGTGGCGTCGATCTCCATCACGGTGGCTTCGCCGGGCTGGATCGTGAAACGGTAGGCGCCAGCGACCGAGGGGCTGTCCAGCAACGCATGGACGATGATCTCCGGCGCACCGGCCTTTGGCTTCTCGACATAGAAAGCGCGGAAGATCGGAAATTCCTCGCCGGTGGGCTGTGCCGTATTAAGTGCCAGGCCGCGCGCCGACAGCCCATAGTGCTGGTGACGGCCAATCGCCCGGAAGTAGCTGGCGCCCTGGAACACGACATACTCATCGTTGACGTCGGACCGGTTGAGTGGGCCGTGAATGCGGAAGCCGGAAAATGCGAACGGTGCCTCGTCCGGGCCTTTCTCAACGAGCGGTCCGAGCGAGAACATCTGATTGTCGGCCTTTAGCCGGCGCGCCTCGCCGCCGTCTACGAGCCAGATGTCGACCGGTACGCCGTAGAGCCAGCCCATTGGCAAGAGTTGCAGCTCGAAATCGAGCCGGTCGGGGCGCCAGATCGCGCGGTCGGTGCGAAAGCGAATGTCGCGGTACTGGTCATAGGAGAGATTGTTGAAGGGCTCCGGCACGTCGATGCTGGGCTTCACGTACTCGGCGCTGGCCAGGCCCTCCGCAATCTTGCGGACGTAATCGGCGGGAAATGGAGTGCCTGGATCGGGGGCCGGGGCCGGGGCGTCTGCCGGTGGCGATTGCGCGAATGCGCCCGGGGTAGCTGCTAATGCCGCAATAGCCGACAAGGTGCTCCAGGCGGCCGATCCCAACAACATTGCGCGCCGGTCTACCCCGGCACGGATCTTTGCCTGCGTCATCCGTTCAGCATCATACCGTGATTAGTGTTGCGTGCCGTATCGAGGACGTCCGCATGCTGGCCAGCTCCCACGCAGCCACCCGGCGGCGTCGCCGCGGCGGTGCGCCACTGTCAGTTCCCCGTCCCCAAGACTCCTGCGTTACCACCGGAATATGGCAACTTTTTTTGTTGCGCATCATTAGCAAACACAATTCCACGGCCTGAGGCGCTTCGCCGCCGCTGCAAGCATATCGCCCAGCCCGCCGGCTTCGTGCTAGGTGCTTGCCGGGATCCGGTATCCGTCCTGGGGGGCATCCGATGATTGACGAAGCGGCCATGATTGAGGCGATTATCGATACGCGTCAGCAGGTTGACTTCTTGTGGCAGTTCTTTGTGACGGTCCAGATCGCGGTTTTTGCCCTGCTCTTTATATACGACACCGCGGTCGAGAGCATGAATGGCGTCGCCAAGGTCATGGCGGTCGCCGGCATCGCGCTGTTCAGCTGGATCAACGGCAACGCCCTGATCAACACCTATGTGCTGCTGGATTCCATGATCCACCAGTATGCCCTCTGGTACGGCAAGCCGGGCCGCCTCGAGCCATCCTTCATGGAGCATTTTGTGAACGTCACTTATGCCAGCCGGCCGCGGATGGTGATGGTGACCCATTCGCTCGCCTTCGTCGTCGTGCTGCTGGCGTTGGGATCGCGCCGGTTCATCCAGGCCAAGCAGCGATGATGTCTGCTCAGCGACGTAAGTCCAATGACGGCGCCCTTGTGGCGCCGTTTTCGTTTTGAGACACGACGCGTGCAGATTATCTATTGATCATATCCGAGACGAATACTTGGCGCGCCCAAATTATCGCCATACGTATGATCTCTGTACTTACATATCTGCTAGATTCGGGATCATCGCTGCAACCAAGCCGATACACAGCATACAGCCGAACGACGCTCCGTTTACGTAGCAAACTAACCGACTGATATTTTTTCGCTATCTTGCTGTAATATATCAATAAATAATAATCATTGAACGGGTTGTTTGACCGCTACATGGGGGTGGGATTCAACCCCTTCCGCGCATCAGCCCATTTCCTGAGCACGTAAGATCTGCGTAGTATCCCTCCTGAGCGGCGATGCGTAGTTCGGTGCCGCTGGGTTTGAATATCAGCGCTCGAACAAAGTAACCGCGTGCGCCTTACAGAAGTGCAATAGACGGGAGAAGGTAAATGAAAATCGCAAGCCTAAGCGCCATCGTGGCGGCTGGCCTCCTCGCCGGGGGTCTGGCTGTTACCAGCGCGAACGCAGCAGACCTCGGGGGGAATTGCTGCGCAGACCTTGAGGAGCGCATTGCCGAACTGGAAGCCACAACCGCACGCAAGGGCAACCGCAAGGTCTCCCTGACGATCTCCGGTTGGGTCGCCGAACAGGTAATGGCCTGGGACGACGGTATTGAGAGCAACGTTTACGTCGGCGGCATCGGCTCTACGCTGAGCAGCCACGTGAAGTTCACCGGCCAGGCCACGATCTCGCCGGGCTGGACTGCAGGCTACGTTCTGCACATTGAAGCCACGGGCAACGAAAACCTGGTGCAGAACCAGGTCAACGACAATGCTCCGATCATCAACGGCAGAAACCTTGCCGGCGCCACGGTTGGCGGCAACGTTTCGCTGCTGCAGTCGTACTGGTTCTTGAAGTCTGACCACCTTGGTAAGGTCAGCATCGGTACCCAGTCGCAGGCATCGGACAACACGGCAATCTTGGTTGACGGCTCAGGCTCGCTTGTTCCCGCCAACTGGGTGCTGTTCGACGTCAACGGCTTCTCGGTCCGTAACAGCGCTGGCGCTTTCGTCGGCGGTGTTGGCGCTACCTTCGGTGGCTGCTCGAACATGGGCGGCGCTGCTGGTGACTGCAACGGTCTGACAGAAAACGTCGTTCGCTACGACTCGCCGACCTTCGGTGGCTTCTCGTTCTCCACCTCTTGGGGTGAAGACGACATGTGGGACATCGCAGCTCGCTACGCTGGTGAGTTCGGTGGCTTCAAGCTGGCTGCCGCTGCTGCCTACACACACTCGACGGACGCAGGCATCGGTGCTCCGGACGTAGGTCAGTTCGACCAGTCTGACGCCGACTACTTCCAAGTTGGTGCCTACGCTCAGCACGTTCCGACCGGCCTGTTCATCTATGGTGCCTACGGCAACTTCGAGAACAACGATACGTCGACGGACGGTATTGCCGCTAATATCGGTAATAACGACCTGGAATCCGACACGTACTACATCAAGGGCGGTCTGCGTCAGCGCTGGACGCCACTGGGCCACACGGTTCTGTACGGTGAGTACATGAACGTGGAAAGCGACTTCGAGAACGGTGCCAATCGCGAGCTCGATCAGTGGGGCCTCGGCGTTGTTCAGGAAGTTGATGCGGCTGCCATGTCGCTCTGGCTCTCCTACAAGCACTATGAGTTCGATTCGAACGAAGCTGCTCTGCAGAACCTCGAAGACTTCGATCTCATCAAGTTCGGCGCTCTGATCAACTTCTGATCTGACGCTACCTTCTACCGAAGAGAGGCTGCCGAAAGGCAGCCTCTTTTTTTGCGTCTTTGAGCTGGTCTTGGCCGGTGCGATTCCGTTGGGCTGGGCGAAAATCTGGGGTCGCCCCCTGAAGATGGCCGCTGATCGAATATCTGGCGGTGGAAATCCGTCTTTCCCCGGATCCTCTGCTTACATTGTTTTTATTGGATAAATCAGACGTGCACGTGGCATCAGTGCCACAGCGTGTCCAATCATTGTGCCGATCGTCCGCTTTCTTATTGTGCCTATACGAACCTTCCTTCTACTTTGCATTCCAGTGACGGGGCGAGGGAACGGCACCGAGTGTCTGAAGCGCGACGTCGAGTTAAGCCTCCAAGTTACGATTTACAGATTGGGAGAAGGCACAATGAAGAAATATAGCCTAAGTGCCCTCGTGGCGGCTGGCCTCCTCGCGGGTGGCCTATCCGTGACGAGCGCAAACGCAGCTGACCTCGGGGGGAATTGCTGCGCAGACCTTGAGGAGCGCATTGCCGAACTGGAAGCCACGACCGCACGCAAGGGCAACCGCAAGGTTTCTCTGACGGTCTCCGGTTGGGTCGCCCAGCAGGTGATGGCCTGGGACGATGGCACGGAATCGAACGTTTACGTCGGTGACATCGGCGGTACGCTGTCGAGCCACGTGAAATTCACCGGCCAGGCCACGATCTCACCAGGATGGACTGCTGGCTACGTTCTGCATCTTGAAGCTCGTAACGCAAACTCTCTGAGCATCAACGAGGATTCCGACAACGGTGATGGTGTCAACTCCATCACTGACAACGGCATGGTCCTTCTGCAGTCGTACTGGTTCGTCAAAAGCGACCACCTCGGCAAGGTCGGCGTCGGCCTGCAGTCCACGGCTTCGGACAACGCGGCAATCTTGGTTGATGGTTCGGGCTCGCTCGTTCCGGCTAACTGGGTTCTGTTCGATGTTCTGAGCTTCGGTGCAGACGCGAACCCGGATAACATCAACTTCCGCGCGTTCCAAGCCTGCCGTGAAGGTGGTGCTGCGGGTGACTGCTTCGGCGTTCCCTACAATTCAGTACGTTACGACTCACCGACTTTCGGCGGGTTCTCGTTCTCGGCCTCTTGGGGTGAAGACGACATCTGGGATGTCGCTGCACGCTACGCTGGCGAGTTCGGCGGCTTCAAGTTGGCAGCAGCCGCTGCTTACTCGGAGTCTACCGATCTCGACAATACGACTGGTCAGGATCACTCGGAATACTTCCAGGCTGGCGCCTACGCTCAGCATGTTGCAACCGGCCTGTTCCTGTACGGCGCCTACGGCAACTACGAGACCGACGACAGCATCGCGGTTGATGTCGAGCAGGATACCTACTATATCAAGGCTGGTATTCGTCAGCGCTGGACGCCGCTCGGCCACACGGTTCTGTATGGTGAGTACATGAACAACCGGGTGTCGTTCAATGGCGTCGACGCTGATACTGAGCTTGAACAGATTGGCGTTGGTATCGTGCAGGAGATCGACGCAGCTGCAATGTCGATGTGGCTTAGCTACAAGCACTTCGAAGGCGACATTGACGGCGCTGCTGTCAATCCGGATGACTTCGATCTCATCAAGTTCGGCGCGCTGATTAACTTCTGATCTGAACGCCTTCTTCAATCGGAAAGCCGCCCAGCGATGGGCGGCTTTTTCTTTTCGATGACGCCATTATTGGTCGGGGCTACTCTAGCGCGACGTCGCAGTGGCGGCGCTTCCCCGACATCAGAACGATCCGCCATCATGTTCCTCACGTTCTTCAGCGAACTCCGGTCTGCCAAGGTGCCTGTCACCTTGAAGGAGTACCTGACACTGCTCGAAGCGTTGCAGGCCGGCGTCACCGGGCGTCGCGTTGAGGAGTTCTACTACCTCGCCCGTGCCGCGCTGGTGAAGGACGAGCGGCATCTCGATCGCTTCGACCAGGTGTTCGGCCATGTCTTCAAAGGCCTTGACCTCATGACAGAGGGTATCGAGGCAGAAATACCCGCGGACTGGCTGCAGGCGATGTCGAAGCTCTATCTCAGCGACGAGGAGAAGGCGCGCATCGAGGCACTGGGCGGCTGGGACAAGATCATGGAGGAGCTGAAGAAGCGCCTCGCCGAGCAGAAGGGCCGTCATGCCGGCGGCAACAAGTGGATTGGCACGGGTGGCACCTCACCCTACGGGGCCTACGGCTACAATCCTGCGGGCATTCGCATCGGGCAGAACGAGAGCCGGCACCAGCGCGCCATCAAGGTGTGGGACAAACGTGAGTTCAAGGATCTCGACGACGACGTCGAGATCGGCACGCGCAACATCAAGGTTGCTCTGCGCCGACTACGCCGGTTTGCGCGGACGGGCGCCGCCGAGGAACTCGATCTCGACGGCACGATCCGCGGCACGGCGCACAAAGGCTACCTCGACATCCGCATGCGGCCGGAACGGCGTAACGCCGTCAAGGTGCTGATGTTCTTCGACGTCGGCGGGTCGATGGACTGGCACGTGAAGGAGGCACAGGAGCTGTTCTCGGCGGCGCGGACCGAGTTCAAGCATTTGGAGTATTTCTACTTCCACAACTGCCTCTATGAGACCGTCTGGCGCGACAATACCCGGCGGTACACCGAGAAGACGCCGACATGGGATGTGCTGCACACCTATCCGGCCGACTACAAGGTCATCATCGTCAGCGACGGGGCGATGAGCCCCTACGAGATCACGCATCCCGGCGGTTCCGTCGAGCACATGAACGAGGAAGCGGGCGCCGTCTGGCTACAACGCCTGACCCAGATCTACGAGCATTGCATCTGGCTCAATCCGGTGCCCGAGCAGCACTGGAACTGGACGCCGTCGACGCGGATCCTGCAACGGTTGATGGCGGGTCGCATGTACCCATTAACCCTGGATGGGCTGGATCGGGGCATCCGGGAACTGATGCGTTGAGGGCACACTTCGGGTCGGCCGTCGACCTGGCTACGGCATGGCGCGGGATCAAGGCTGCGGCCGCATTGCCAATGCCGCATTTGTCGGCGATTGTGCGGCCAATCTGCGCAAGAACGGGGTGGCGCCATGTCGCCGAAGATGCCGTCAATCGTCCTGACGCTATTGCTCGCCACGGCCGGGCTTGCTGGCTGCTCGGGGTCGCCAAGCCTGTCGACCGCTTCGATCTTCGGCGGCGGTGACGACAAGCCGGCTGCACCCGCCGGCCCGGTCAATACACCGACGTCGCGGGCGTTGCAGGTTGGCGCCACGGCGGCTCGGGCGACCAAGTGCGGCTATAACTTCGACGCCAACAAATTGCGCTCCAACTTCCTGGCGGCAGAGGCGACGCAGATGCCGGGTGCCGACCAGACCAACGTCGTGAAAACCTATGATACCGCCTATGCTGGTGTCTCGAAGGCGGCCGCCGGCCAGCCGGGCTACTGCTCCGAGACCAAGACCAAGGACATCAAGGCCGACTTGACGCGGCACCTTGCGGGCGACTACAGCCCGGCGCCGCCGAAGCCGGTCGTCGAGGAAGACGGCGGCCTCTTCTCGGGCTGGGGCAGCGGCGGCAGCAGCACGTCGGAATACAAGCAGACGTTCCCCACCGACAATCGGAACGATTGAGCGCCGCGGAGACATGCAGCAGCTCCTGTTTCTCGAGGCGTTGGTCAAAGCCGCCATCGGGTTGGTGCTCATGATCGCGCCGGGCGCGTCATTCCGCGTGCTGGGATTGCCGGTCGTTCCCACAGGGTTCTGGCCGCGGCTGCTGGGTGCCACGCTGTTTGGAATCGCCGGGGCAAACCTGATCGAAGGCACGCTGCTCGGGTCGCGCGGGCTCGGCCTGGCGGGCTCGCTGGCGATCAACTTCGCCATCGCGGCGATGCTGACGATCCAGCTGGCCGTCAACGCGGCGGCGACAACGTTGCGCGGCAGGCTGCTGCTGTGGATCCTTGTTGCGGTGCTCTACGTGCTGATCCTGGTTGAGATCGCACACGTCTGAGTCTGCTCGCATCGCAACACGACGGTCAGGGGCCGATCAGCGGACGCCGAGCTTCTTCTGCAAGCTGGACGACGACGTCGTGTACTGGAAGATGACCTTCTTGTCGGGGCTGACGATTTTTGCCGCCGCCTGCGCCATCAGCGCGGCCTCGTGGAAGCCCGAGAGGATCAGCTTCAGCTTGCCGGGGTACCAGTTGATATCGCCGATGGCGAAGATGCCCTTCTCGCTGGTCTCGAAACGCTCGGTATCGACGGCGATCAGGTTCTCGGTGAGATTGATGCCCCAGTCGGCGATGGGCCCGAGCTTCATGGTGAGGCCAAAGAACGGCAGCAGCGCGTTGCAGACGACGCGCTCGTCTCCGTCCGCGGTTTTCACCGTCACGGCTTCCAAGTCGGCGCCTTCGCCATGCAGGGCCGTCATTTGGCCGATCATCAGGCGGACCTTGCCGGATGCCACCAGCGCGCGCATCTGCTCGACGGAATGCGGGGCGCCGCGGAACTCATCGCGGCGATGGACGAGGGTCAGCGAGTTGGCGATCGGTGCCAGGTTCAGGGTCCAGTCGAGGGCGCTGTCGCCGCCGCCGACCACCATGACGTCCTTGCCGCGCATCGTCTCCATGCGGCGCACGGCATAGTGCACGGTGGTGCCCTCGTACGCGGCAATCCCCGGGAGGGGTGGGCGTTTCGGCGTGAACGAGCCGCCGCCGGCGGCGATAACCACGACCTTGGCGTTGAAATCGGTTCCCGCATCCGTGCGCAGCCGGAAGCGACCGTCATCGCCGCGGTGCAGGCTTTCAAGCTGCTCGCCCAGATGCATGGTCGCACCGAAGGGCTTGATCTGCTCCATCAGGCGGTCGGTCAGTTCCTGGCCGGTGACGACGGGGAGGCCCGGAACGTCATAGATCGGCTTTTCGGGGTAGAGCTCGGCGCACTGCCCGCCTGGCTTGGGTAGGATGTCGATCACGTGGCACTTGGCGTCGACGAGACCCAGTTCGAAGACGGCAAATAGTCCAACCGGGCCGGCGCCGATGATGACGACATCGGTTTCGATCGGTCCAATGGTGCCATTCTGCGAAGACATGCGACTTCCTTCAATCTCGCGGTAGCTCAGGGCGATCCCGAAGGGTCGCTCAGAACTGTTTGGCCGGAACGCGCACGATCAGCCCGTCGAGTTCAGGCGCGACGCGGATCTGGCATGACAGACGGCTCTCTTCGCGCACGTCGAAGGCGAAGTCGAGCATGTCCTCTTCCATGTTTGCGGCCTTGCCGACCTTCTCGCGCCAGGCCTCGTCGACGTAGACGTGGCAGGTGGCGCAGGCGCACGATCCTCCGCACTCGGCGTCGATGCCGGCGATGTCGGACTGCTTGGCGGCTTCCATGACCGTCATGCCGGGCTCAGCTTCGACCACGTCTTGTGCGCCGTCGGGTTGTATAAACGTAATTTTGGCCATTCGGCGGTTCGGTCCCAGTGAATTGAGGGCGCACACTTAGACGTGGCTGCCCGTGAATTCAAGCTTCGCCGGGGGCAAATGGGCCGCGGAGCTGCGCGATGTAGTCGCGTACCGCCTCGAGGGCCGCCCGGACAGCGGCCACTTCGGCCTTCCTGGTCGCCTGATCCGGGAAACCGCGCTCGGCTTCAGCGGCGAGATCTGCGACATGATGGGCGCCGATCGCCTTGGCGGAGCCCTTCAGGCCGTGGGCGGCGGCGCGCCACTGCTGCTCCGATTCGGCTTCTGCCAGGCTCGCCAAGGTCTTGGGAGCCTGGTCGATAAATAGCGTGAGGATCTCCTGTTCGAGGTCCGGATCACCAAGCGTGAAGCGCCGCAGATGCTCCAAATCGATGGGCTTTTGAGTGGTTGGGTTGCTTTCGGATTGCATGATGATCGGACCAGGAATTTGTTTCTGCACGCGGGATCACTCGAGGCCAAAGCTGGTCTAAGCGAATCGCCCGTTTGGCAAGATCAGCGATCGTAGCGTCCGAGCCCTACTGTGGCGCGAACTTGTTTTGGCCCCAATAGCCCCCTACTTCGCCGAAAGCTCAAGAGATTCAAACCGCCAACGCCGAGATTTGCGGCTTTGCCTGCCGTAACAATGGGCTTGATTAACTGCAAAAGCCATTTGAGCGTCATGGGGCAAGTAAAGTATCTACGCAATAGAGGAACCGGAGTCGGTTCCAGCGGGCGGGCGAATGGCGCAAGACAAGAAGATTGCAGTCGATCCGGCAAAGCCGGCTGACCCTCCGACGTTGAGTTCGTCGTTCGGTTCGCGCATGGCGGCAACGTCGAATTCGACACCGCCACCCATACCGGGCGCCGGCTCGGCACCGGTCGTCACGCTTCCCGGGTTGCCGCCACCGAGCGCGGCCGAGGTCGCTGCCAGCAAGTCCGGGCTGACATTGCCGGGGCCGTCGTTGTCACCGCCGACGCCGAAGGTGCAAGCCGCCGCTCCAACGCCCACCGCTGCGGGCCCGCTGCGGGCACAGCCGGTGCCCGCTCCGGCGGCTCGCCAGGGTGACGACGAGCCGGCCGAGCAGCGCCGGCTGGCGCGTCGCCGTCCCGCTGGACCTGTCCGCAATCGCATCGCCGCGAACGATGACGCGCCCTCGATCGGCGGGCTCATCTACGCGCTCGAGCAGAAACCTTCGAATAAACCATTCGTGTATGCCGGCATTGCCGGCGCGATCTGGGGCATCATCGCCATCGGCTTCGGCTACGCCATTGTGTCGGCGGAACTGAGCGCGGGCGCTAGCCTTTACGACGTCGCCGCCAAGCCGACCACATTCCTCACCGCGGCCGCTATCGTCGTGCCCATGGCCGTCCTCTGGTTCCTGGCCCTGTTGGCGTGGCGGTCGGAAGAGCTGCGGCTGCGGTCGTCGACCATGACCGAGGTGGCGGTGCGCCTAGCAGAGCCCGATCGCATGGCGGAGCAATCCGTTGCCTCTCTCGGGCAGGCTGTGCGGCGCCAGGTCTCGTTCATGAACGACGCGGTCAGCCGGGCGCTGGGCCGCGCCGGCGAGTTGGAAGCGCTCGTGCATCACGAGGTCTCCGAGCTCGAACGGTCCTACGAGGTCAACGAGCGCAAGATCCGCGCCCTCATCACGGAGTTGACGGGCGAGCGCCACGCCCTGCTCGATACGTCGGACAAAGTCAGCGACTCGCTTTCGCATCTCGGCAAGGAAATCCCGGTCCTCATCGAGAAGCTGGCCGGCCAGCAGGTGAACCTCGCCGGCATCATCAAGGGTGCAGGCGACAACCTGACGGCGCTGGAATCCGCGATGGGCACCAGCGCGGAGCGGCTGGAAAACGCGCTCGGCGGCCGCACCGAGCAGCTTCAGTCGATGCTCGAGAATTATACGAGCGCGCTGTCCACGGCACTGGGATCACGCACCGAGCAGATGCAATCGGCCTTCGAGGGCTATATGCAGACGCTCGACACCTCGCTGGGCAACCGCACCGACAATTTGCAGACCGTGTTCGAAGAATACGCCAAGGCGCTCGACACGACGCTGTCGAACCGGGCGCAGGCGCTGGATATCCAGCTGGTCGAGCGCACCAAGTCGCTCGACACCGCATTCAATGAACGCCTGCGCATGTTCGACGAGTCGATCATGCGCTCCACCCTCGCCATCGACGGCGCGGTGTCGGAAAAGGCGCGGGCGCTTACCAGCGCGCTGGACAATCACGCGAAGACGTTCAGCGACACGATCACGCGGCAGGCGCATGAACTCGACGAGTCGCTCCTGCACGGTATCAATTCCGTGCGGCGCTCCAGCGAGAACATCACGCGACAGTCGTTGAAGGCGATCGAAGGCCTCGCCGGACAGTCCGACATGCTGCGCAACGTGTCGGAGAACCTGCTATCGCAGGTCAACAACGTCACGAACAGGTTCGAGCATCAGGGGCAGGTGATCCTGCAGGCCGCCAACTCGCTTGAATCGGCGAACTTCAAGATCGACAACACGTTGCAGAAGCGGCACGCGGATCTGTCGCACACGCTGGAACGGATGTCGGGCAAAGCAGACGAATTCGGCCGTTTCGTCGAAGACTACTCCACCAACATCGAGGGCACGCTGTCGACCGCCGAAACGCGCACGCGTTCGGCCGCCGAGGATTTGCAGCGGCGTTTTTCGGCGGTATCCAGCGCCGTCGACCAGCAGCTCAGCACGCTCAAGCAGCGCGTCGATGCCACGACGGAAGATGCGCGCGCACGTTCGGCCAAGACCGCACAGGAGGTCGCCGCGGAGCAGGCCTGGGTACGCGAGCAATTGGAGAAGATGCCCGCCGCCACGCGCGAGAACGCTTCGGCTATGCGCCTTGCGCTCCAGGAACAGCTGAAGGCACTGGAGCATCTCTCCGGAGTTGCCGGCGGCCGGGCGCGCGATGTCGCGCCGCCACTGCAGTCGTCATCGCTGACTGGCGCCTATGCGAGCGAGGCGCGGATCGATCCCAATCGCGGACTGCCGCCGCCCGGTGGGCGCCCGCCGGCCATGCCACCACCTGGCGGGCGTCCGGGTAGCGGGCAGGATCCGCGCGAGGCCTGGTCGCTCGGGGATCTGCTGGCGCGCGCGTCGCGCGACGACGGCCACGGCGGCGATGCGGAGGGCGGATCCGGGCGCTGGGAGTCGTCGTCTTCGTTCCCGCTCAACATCGACGTGATCGCACGCGCCATCGATCCGGCGACGACGTCGGCCATCTGGTCCAGGCTGCGCGCGGGTCAGCGCGGCGTCATGGTGCGCTCGATCTACTCGCCCGACGGCCGCGCCGCCTTCGACGAGGTTTCGCGGCGCTATAAGACCGACCCTGAGCTGCAGTCGACCATCAGCCGCTACCTGAACGACTTCGAACGGTTGCAGAAGGAAGCGGATATGAAAGATCCGTCCGGCCGCATGGCGCAATCGCATCTGGTGTCAGATACCGGGCGGGTCTATCTGTTCCTTGCGCATGCGAGCGGCCGCATTGCCTGACCCTGCGCCACCTGTGCAGGGCCGGGCTCCATCGCTCCACATTCAAGCTACCATCGAGGTCTGGCCGCTGGCCGATGCGTTCGTCATCTCGCGCGGCGCCAAGACCGAGGCGCGCGTGGTGGTGGCGACGGTCAGCGACGGCGTCGCGACCGGGCGCGGTGAATGCGTACCGTATTCGCGCTACGGCGAAAGCGTGGAGGGTACCGCTGAGGCCATCAACGCGGCCCACGTGACGGCAAGCCGGTTTGCACTGCATGCGGTGCTACCGCATGGAGCCGCGCGCAATGCCATCGACTGCGCGCTGTGGGACCTGGAAGCCAAGCGCACCGGCCGCAGCGCCGCGGACATCGCCGGGCTCGCGGCACTTGGACCAGTTTTGACCTGCTACACTCTGAGCCTGGGTGCGCCGGAGAGCATGGCCGCCAAGGCCGCTTCTGTGCCGCATCTGAAACTGCTGAAGCTCAAGCTTGGCGGCGACGGCGATATCGAGCGCATGGCGGCCGTGCGCCAGGCACGGCCCGATGCGCGCCTCGTGGCCGACGCGAACGAGGCCTGGCTGCCCGACATGCTGCAACCGTTTCTTGCTGCCGCCAGCGCCTCCGGCTTCGAACTGATCGAACAACCGCTGCCGGCCGGGCATGACGCAGCTTTGGCGGCGATGCCGCATCCCGTCGCCATTTGCGCCGACGAGAGCGTGCACACGTCCGACGACCTCGCCGCGCTTCGCGATCGCTATGATGCGGTCAATATCAAGCTCGACAAGGCCGGGGGGCTGACGGAGGCGCTGGCCATGTCGCGGGCGGCCCGGGCCGTAGGGTTTCGCATCATGGCAGGATCGATGGTCGGAACGTCACTGGCGGCGGCCCCTGCCCTGCTGCTGGCGCAGAACGCGGAATGGGCCGATCTTGACGGCCCGCTGTTGCTGGCGCGCGACCGGTCGCACGGCCTCGACATCAGGGCCGGTTTGATTGCACCGCCTCTGCCGGAGTTGTGGGGCTGACGGCGTCATCCGGCGAGGCTCGAGCAGACTGCCACAGTACGTCGCCGTTCCACCGTGCGAACACGAGCAATGCCGCCAGGAAGCCAAGGGTCGCCAGTCCCGCGGGCGCCAGATAGGCCATGCCACCGATAGCGGCATACAGCGGCCCGCAGGCCAGAGTGGCCGCGCCCATCATCAAGCCTGCCGCAATCGTGGCATACAGCGATTGGGCGGTCCCGGCCGCCGCCGGGGGCACGGCGCGATGGATGAAGTGGATCGCCGCGAGATGCGTGGCGCCATACGTGAAGGCATGCAGCAGCTGAAGCGGAAACAGCACCGCCAGCGGCGGGTCGGCACTCATGGCCAGCCAGCGAATGACGGCCGCAGCAGCCCCGAGAAGCAGAAGGCGCGCCGGGCCGCCGAGGAGGCGTAGCGCGGCTGCCGAATAGGCGAACAGCAGGACCTCGGCCGAGACTGCGACAGCCCACAACGCGCCTGTCCACGTCGCGGAGATGCCTTGTGTTTCCCAATGCAGCGCGCCGAATGTGTAAAACATGGCATGTGCGCCTTGAACCGCACCGGCCGCGAACAAGAAGACGAGAAACAGCGGCGAGCGCAGAAGCTCGTGCACATCGCGCCAGTTGAAATGCGTGCCAGGGGTCGGCGTCGCGTCGTTGCGCGGCGGACTCGGAAGAGCCAGCGAAGCCGCCGCTGTCGCCGCCGCAGCCACGACGAGGATCGGCAGGATGACCTGTGGGCCGCCCGCCGTCACCAAGGCACCGCCGCCCGCGCCGATGACAATGAACGTCAACGATCCCCACAGCCGCATGCGGCCGTAGTCGAGGCCATGGGCGCGCACGCCGCCAATCGCGACCGTCTCGGTGAGCGGCATGATGGTCATAGTCGCCAACGCGAAGACCAAGCTTGCGGCAAGGATGGGCCAGAAGCCATGTGTGGCGCCCAGCGCCAGTGCCGCTACCAACCCGATCGCTGACAGCACGACGATGTACCGGGCGTGATTTCCGGCGCGATCGGCGGCGAGTGCGATCGTGGGCGTCACGGCCAAACGCAGGAAGAACGGCAGCGCCGTGACGGTCGCGATTTCGGCATTGCTGAGGCCGCACCAGCCGAGCCAGAGCGGGAGGTAGGGCACATGGAAGCCGTAGATCAGGAACAAGGCGGCGTAGAACAGGCTGACACGGATAGCGAAACCGCGGGCCTCCTCCGCGTCCAGGTCACCGTTTTCGACGTTTCGTCGTGCCATCGGCCGCCACAATGGTTGATGGCCGTTAACGGCCGCGCAGGCGAATCACGCTATTTTCGCTTGTCTAGGCCTGCCCGAGCGGATTGCAACAATGAAAGACCCCAGTGTGCTCGGCCCGCGTGACGCGGACGAGGAGTACCGTGCCATCGAACTGGCACTGCTCGAGACGCCGCGCGGACGGTGGTTTCTGACAGAGCATGGCCGACGCTCACGCCGCGTCGACAGCAACGCCTTGGACGACGTCGTCAATCGGCTGCAGGCGAGCCTGCGCGAGCCGCCTGCCCTGCTCAGCGTGTTGCGCAGCGATGTAGAGAGGTTGCGCGGCTTCGTGGCCGACCAGCGCAATGATCTGGCCAGGGCGGCTGCCGCTCTGCTGTCGCAAGGCACCCATCATCCCATCGACGCCAGCGCTCACCACGCCACCAACATGCTGACGGCAGCGGAGGACCTGCACGCCCTGGTCTGGTCGCTGCGCGATCAAATCCCCAATCCGGAATTCTGCGAGGCGATCGCGCGGCAGGCGTCGCGGATTTATGCCATGAGCCATGCGCAAGCCGTGGAGTCGGCACGGGCGACGCAGTTTACGGCCGCGTTGGACGAGACGTATCATCGCCTGTCCGCTCTCCTGGAGACGATCCTATACGAGATGCAGGGGAACGAGCGGCCGCAGCGGGCCTACCTGCCAAACGTGACGCCGTCGCGAACCTGAGGGCGTCTGTCCGCGTCACTGGTGCTCAGACAAAAAAGAGCGGTCCTGGGCGAACCGCTCCTTTTCGATATGGCTAAGACGGGTCGTGCTGTAACGGCGCGTGACGTCAGATCTTGTCGTCTCCAAGCAGCGCCACGACGTTGCGGGCGCTGGCAGGCGTATAGCGTGCGGCAGCCGAAGGCTGATGCTCGTTGGCAGCTGTCATGCAGCTGTGTCCCGAGCAGAACGGTCCGGTGCTGAAGGTGGCGGATTCAAGAGCCGAAAGGCTCATGACGGTGATGAACAGGCCTGCAACGTAGACGCAGGCCAGCGTGGCAAGTGCGCGTAAGGCGGTGTCTAATGTCATCGAACGGCCCCTGTGTTCGACTTCGACTTGTACGTACTGGTCGGCTTGCCAGGTACACAGTTTAGGGAGAGTAAATCGCGTCTCCGGCAAACTTCATTGTGCGGTAAGATTGGTAAACACGCCATTAACATTATTGATTTCTACATGAGTCGTTTTGCAGGCGCAGTATAGCTGCAGTGCGGTGCAATACGGCTCGTGCGGTTGCCAACGGCCAAGCGAGCGTCTTTATTGACGGGCATGATGGCCGCGTGCTGCACCGCAGGAACGCCGGCACAACTTTGCATCCCGGGAGAAAGAAACACATGGCCGACGTGACGTTGCCGATCGTGGCCGTGCTGCTGGCGGCCTTGGCGATCGCGGCGCCGCTGGCACGATGGCTGGGTATCGGCTCCGTGCTCGGCTACCTGATCGCGGGCGTGCTGCTCGGCCCCTATGGACTGACGAGTCTGTTCTCGACGCATGAGGCCAAGGAACTACTGCACGTCGCCGAGTTCGGCATCATCCTGCTGCTGTTCCTCATCGGCCTGGAGCTGCGGCCGCGCCGCTTGTGGGCCATGCGCAACGCCATTTTCGGACTGGGTGGAGCGCAGGTGGGCATCTCGGCGTTGCTGCTCGGGGCAGCGGCGGTGCTGTTCGGGCTGCCGTGGCATACGGCGCTGTTCGCAGGCCTCGCCCTGGCGCTGTCGTCGACGGCGTTTGCGCTGCAGGTGCTGGAAGAAAACGGCGAACTGTCGGCGCGGCATGGCCGCCTGGCGTTTGCCGTCCTGCTTTTCCAGGACCTCGCCGCCATCCCGCTCATCGCGCTCGCGCCATTGTTCGCAGTCGGCGTCGCCACAGCCGGAATGGACTTCAAGGCAGCGATGATCGCGCTCGCCACCATCGCCGCCGTCGTCGTGGTTGGCTACTTCCTGCTCGATCACGCCATCCGGTTGATTGCCCGCACGCGCGTGAAGGAAGCAATGACTGCCGTCGCTCTGCTGACGGTCGTCGGCGTCGCGCTTATCATGCAGTCGGTTGGCGTCTCGGCGTCGCTGGGAGCCTTCATCGCCGGCGCGCTGCTGGCTGAGTCGTCCTATCGGCACGAACTGGAAGCCGACTTGGCGCCGTTCCAGGGGCTGCTGCTCGGTCTATTCTTTACCGCGGTCGGCATGTCGCTGAACCTGCGCCTCATCATCGACCAGCCGCTGCTGGTGCTGACACTCGTCACCGGCCTCGTGGCAATAAAGAGCCTGGTGCTGTTCCAGGTCGGCCGCGCGCACGGGTTGGAGCGAAGGCCCGCGCGCCGGCTTGGCCTGTCGCTGAGCCAAGGCGGTGAGTTCGCCTTCGTGCTGTTTGCCGCCGGTGTGACCGTGGGAGCGATGACGCGCGGCACGTCAGACCTTCTGAGCGTGGTCGTCACCCTGACGATGGCGGCGACGCCTCTGTTGCTGGCGATCGATACGTGGATGGACGGGCGCAAGCCGTCGCCGTCGCCTCTTTACGATGCGCTGCCCGATAACGACCGGCATGTCGTGATCGCCGGCTTCGGGCGCTACGGCCAGATCGTTGCGCGTATCCTGCGTGGCAAGAAGATCCCGTTCACGGCGCTCGATATTTCGCCGGAACAGGTGGAACTGGTGAAGCGGTTCGGCGCGCAGGCATTCTATGGCGACGCCAGCCGCCCGGAAATTCTCGAAGCCGCGCAAATCGGCAAGGCACGTGCGCTGGTGCTCGCCATCGACGATGTCGAGGCATCGATGCGCACCGCCGAGCTTGTTCGCACGCAATTTCCGGATTTGCTGGTGTTCGCGCGCGCCAGGCACCGCAACCATGCGCACCGCCTGCTCGACCTGGGCATTACCACGATCCAGCGCGAAACCTTCCATTCGGCACTGGAAACGAGCCGCCAGGTGCTGAAGGGGCTCGGTTATTCGGACCGAGAGACGGAACGGGTCATCAAGACCTTCAGGACCCACGACGAACGCCGCCTCAGCGAGGACTACAAGCATTATTCGGACACCGAGAAGCTGCAGTCGCGCGCGCGCAGCGATGCGGCAACGCTTGAGCGGCTGTTTGCGGAGGACGCTGAAGAAGAGGCAAAGCTTGCGGCGCAGGCTGCCAAAGACGGCGGCAAGCCCAAGGAACCGCCCAAACTCAAGGCGGCCGCGGAATAAAGCGGGCGCAACCGCCACTTGGCGGGTAGACGCGCCGGAGAGTGGCGGCTACATGTGCCAGCCAATTGTGACAGCTGGGGCGGAAAAACGGGTATGGCCAAGGCGCAGGAAAAATCCAAGCCGGCAGTGGGATATCGCGACATGGCCAATGCCATCCGCGCGCTGTCGATGGATGCCGTGGAGAAGGCAAAGTCGGGCCACCCCGGCATGCCCATGGGCATGGCGGACGTGGCGACGGTGCTGTTCGCCGAGGCCATGCGCTTTGACCCCACCGATTCCAAGTGGCCGAACCGCGATCGCTTCGTGCTGTCGGCCGGTCATGGCTCGATGCTGCTCTATTCGTTGTTGTACCTGACGGGCTATCCCGGCATGGACATCGGCCAGATCGAGAACTTCCGGCAGCTTGGCGCCAAGACCGCGGGCCATCCCGAGTACGGCCACGCCGAAGGCATCGAAACGACGACGGGGCCGCTCGGTCAGGGCATCGCCAATGCGGTCGGGATGGCGATCGCGGAGCAGTTGCTGTCGGCGCGCCTCGGCAAGGATCTCGTCGATCACCACACGTACGCGATCGCGGGCGACGGCTGCCTGATGGAAGGCATCAGCCACGAGGCGATCTCGCTGGCTGGCCATTTGAAGCTCGGCAAGCTCATCGTGCTGTTCGATGACAATTCGATCTCGATCGACGGCGCCACCAGCCTGTCGGAAAGCGACGATCAGCTTGCGCGGTTCGCCGCCTCGGGCTGGAACACGGTGCGCATCGACGGCCACGATACCAAGGCCATCTCGGAAGCCTTGGCGAAGGCGAAGGCCGACGGCTCGAAGCCGTGGCTGATCGCCTGCAAGACCATCATTGGTTACGGCGCCCCGCACAAGGCCGGCAAGTCGTCGACGCATGGCGAGCCGCTTGGGGCCGAAGAGATCGCCGGGACGCGTGAAAAGCTCGGCTGGCCCTACAAGCCCTTCGAGGTACCGGCCGACGTTCTCGACGCGTGGCGTGCCACAGGTCAGCGTCACGCCAAGGAACGGGCGGCGTGGAAAGCGCGTTACGACAAGGCGGGAGCGGACGCGCACAATGCGCTGGGTGAGCCGCTGGCGCACGCCCGTGCACCGGACGTCTTTGCAGCCATTGAGGCGGCGCGAACGCAGTTTGCCGCCGATACCGCCAAGCGCGCCACGCGTGTCTGGTCGCAGCTGACCCTGGAACACCTGGTGCCGGCCCTGCCTGAACTGATCGGCGGCTCGGCCGACCTTACCGGCTCCAACGGCACCAAGACCAAGCATCACGCGGCGGTCGCGCCCGGCAACTTCGCCGGCAACTACATGCACTATGGCGTGCGCGAGCATGGCATGGCCGCCGTCATGAACGGCATGGCCCTGCACGGTGGTGTCATTCCCTATGGCGGCACGTTCCTCGTCTTCACCGACTACTGCCGGCCCTCGC
Organism: Hyphomicrobiaceae bacterium; assembly: GCA_965279065.1. Lineage (GTDB taxonomy): Bacteria > Pseudomonadota > Alphaproteobacteria > Rhizobiales > Hyphomicrobiaceae > JAKAXS01. Next base: position 1,614,401 of record OZ257134.1, on the reverse strand, counting down.
TCCGGCTGTCGGCGCTGATGGGCATCCGCGTCATCTACGTCATGACACACGACAGTATCGGCCTTGGCGAAGACGGACCGACGCATCAGCCGGTGGAACACCTGGCGGCGCTGCGGGCGATCCCGAACCTGCAGGTGTTGCGCCCCGCCGACGCGATCGAGACGGCGGAGGCCTGGATGGCGGCGCTTGCCAAGTGCAATGGCCCCACCGTGCTGGCGCTGACGCGCCAGGCGGTGCCGACGCAACTGCGCAAGTCCCTGACGGACGAGAACCTGACGATGAAGGGTGGCTATGTGGCCCGCGGCACCGAAGGCGGCGAGCGCGATGTCACGCTGGTCGCGACGGGATCGGAAGTCGGCCTTGCCGTTGAAGCCGCCGACCTGCTGGCGAAAGACGGCGTCAAGGCCGCCGTCGTGTCGATGCCGAGCTTCGAGCTGTTCCGCCAGCAGTCGCAAGACTACCAGCATGAGGTGCTTGGTACTGCGGCGCGCGTCGGCATTGAGGCCGCGGTGGCGCAGGGCTGGCACGAGTGGTTGCGCCACAAGGATGCGTTCGTGGGCATGAGCGGATTTGGTGCATCCGCACCGGCGCCGAAGCTCTACGAACACTTCGGGATCACTGCAGCGCGCATAGCCGAGGTCGCCCGCCGGCAGATCAAAGTTGTAGCGGGCAGCTGACAAGCGACCGTCGGCGCTCCGCAACAGACCGGATTGCCGAAACCCCTGAGCCAGCAAGCGGAAGCCGATGAATTTCGACAACCTGAAGCCGTCTTCGAAAGCCGATGTCCGTGGCAAGCGCGTGCTCGTGCGCGCCGACCTTAACGTGCCACTGAAGGACGGTCGTGTGACTGACGCGACGCGCTTGGAGCGCGCCGCGTCGGGCATCGCAGAACTCGCGGACCGCGGCGCGCGCGTCATCGTGATTTCGCACTTCGGCCGACCCAAGGGTGCGCCCAGCGCCGAGTTCAGCCTGAAGCCCGTCTCGGACAAGCTGGCTGAAATTCTCGGCCGTCCGGTGACGTTCGTTCCCGACTGTGTCGGCGCGGAGGCCGAGGGTGCCAGCGCGTCGCTTCAGCCCGGCCAGATCGTCGTGTTCGAGAACCTGCGTTTCCACAAGGGTGAGGAGAAGAACGATCGCGATTTTGCGGCCGCTCTAGCCAAATCGGGCGATATCTACGTCGGCGAAGCGTTCTCCGCCGCGCATCGCGCACATGCCTCGACTGAGGGCATCACGCACCTGCTGCCGTCGTACGCCGGCCCGCTGATGATGGAGGAGATCTCCGCCCTGCGCTCGTCAGTGGAAGAACCGCAGCGGCCGACGGCGGCGGTCGTCGGCGGCGCCAAGGTCTCCACCAAGATCCCCGTGCTCACCAATCTTTCGGCCAAGGTCGACAAGCTGATCATCGGCGGCGGCATGGCCAATACCTTCCTGCTGGCGCAGGGCGTGGAGATCGGCAAGTCTTTGGCCGAAGCCGACATGACGCAAACCGCACTCGAAATCATGCACGCCGCCAAGGAGCGCGGCTGCGAAATCGTGCTGCCGAAGGATGTCGTGGTTGCCGCCAAGTTCGAAGCGGGTGCACCCTCGCGCGTCGTGCCGACCCTGGAGGCACCCGCCGATCAGATGATCCTCGACGTCGGGCCGGAAGCGGTGAAGCACTACATCGACGTCATGAGCCGCTGCCGGACGGTGCTGTGGAACGGCCCGCTCGGCGCGTTCGAGATCGACCCATTCGGCGACGGTACCTTCGCGCTGGCGAGGGCGGCGGCCGAACTGACGAAGGCCGGCAAGCTGATCAGCGTGGCGGGCGGTGGTGATACGGTAGCCGCCCTGAACGCTGCCGGCGTGACCGGTGACTTCAGCTACGTCTCGACGGCAGGCGGGGCCTTCCTCGAATGGCTCGAAGGCCGCGAACTGCCAGGGGTCGTCGCGCTCACGCGTGCCTGATCCGAAATGGCCGAGCGTAAAGACCGCCGACTGCAGGCCGTCGTGTTCGACCTCGACGGGACGCTGGCCGACAGCCTGCCCGACATCGCCGCAGCGCTGAACATTGCACTAGCTCAGGCGGGAATTGCGGGCCTCGCGGAAGCGGCGGTGCGCAACTTGGTCGGCAATGGCTCGGAGGTCCTTGTCGCGCGTGCCATCGCGGCAGCGACGCCCGACGCAGCTTCGCCGGCGCTGGCCGCGGGCGTGCATGACGCGTTCCTGGCGGCCTATGACGAGGCGCCGTGCGTGCACACACGCCTCTATCCGGGGGCCCGCGACGCGCTCGACTGGCTGTTTGGACAGGATGTGCCGCTCGGCATCTGCACCAACAAGCCGCAGCAGATCACCGAAGGCGTGCTCGACAGATTGGGAATCGCGGCCCTGTTCGGCAGCGTTGTCGGCGGCACTGCGGCTGAGCCGCTGAAACCTGCTCCTGATTTGCTGCGTAGGGTGCTGAAGGAACTTGCGGCCGAGCCCACGGCGTCAGTCATGGTTGGCGACAGCGGCGCGGATGCCCGGGCGGCGCGCGCTGCGGGTATGGCCCTGATCCTCCTGGAGCACGGCTATTGCCAGGAACCGCTGGCGGATTTTGGCGCTGACGCCGTGCTGCCGGGATTTGACGGTTTACCAGACGCACTCGTCCGCGTGACGCGGCAACCTGCCTAGCCTATACCTCCGGCGCGGCACCTCGAAAGAACGAGACCTCATGTTCGCGGAATCACATCTGTATCTCGGCGTGGCACTGGCCGGACTGGCGAGCTTTCTCTCACCGTGCGTTCTACCGCTGGTGCCGCCCTATCTCGGCTATCTCGGCGGCACGACACTCGATCAACTGACCACGGCGCAGGTCGCAGATCGCGCGCTGTGGCGACGGGTGGTGCTGGCGTCGTTGCTGTTCGTGCTCGGCTTCACCACGGTGTTCGTGGGACTGGGCGCGGGCGCGTCCTTCTTCGGCCAGGTCATGCAAACCTACAAGGAAACGCTGTCGATGGTGGCGGGAGCCGTCATCATTCTGTTCGGCTTGCACTTCCTCGGCATCCTGCGCATTCCCCTGCTCTACTCGGAAGCCCGCTTCCACGCCGGAACCGGCGGCGGCGCCACACTGGCAGGAGCCTATCTGATCGGGCTCGCCTTCGCTTTCGGCTGGACGCCGTGCATCGGGCCGGTACTGGCGACGGTTCTGACGCTGGCCGCGAACGAGGCGAGCCTGGGCGCGGGCGTGCGCCTGCTGGCGGTCTATTCGCTCGGTCTCGGCATTCCCTTCGTGGCCGCCGCCGTCGCGATCGGGCCGTTCCTGTCGTTCATGCACCGCTATCGCCGCTACCTTGGCCTGTTCGAGAAGGTGATGGGCATCGTCCTGATCATCACGGGTATCCTCTTCCTCACCGGATCGCTCAATCAGTTCGGCAACTGGCTGCTGAATACCTTCCCGGTACTGCAGCACGTCGAAGGCTGGCTGACACCGGAGACCCTGCCGGGCGAGATCCTCAAGCAGAAGCATCCGGGCGCCTGACGATGGTGCAGCCGACACCGATCGCCCTTTCCATCGCAGGCTCCGATCCGTCGGGCGGAGCGGGTATCCAGGCGGATCTGAAAACGTTCACCGCTTTCAAGGTCTACGGCACCGCCGTGCTGACGGCGCTCACCGCGCAGAACACCCGCGGCGTCGACGGCGTGATGGGCGTGCCGCCGGAGTTCATCACGCAACAGATTGCCTCGATCGCCAGCGACTTGGCCGTTGCGGCGACGAAGACGGGCATGCTCGGCGATACGGCGACGGTGCAGGCCGTGGCGGGCGCCATTACGCGACACAACCTGCATCCGCTCGTCGTCGATCCCGTCATGGTGGCGACCAGCGGCGACGTGCTGCTGGAGCCGGATGCCATCGCGGCAATCCGCACGACCCTGCTGCCGCTGGCGGACCTGCTCACGCCCAACCTGCACGAGGCAGCAAAGCTTAGCGGCGAGGCGCCCGCCACTGATGTCGAGGGCATGGCGCGTCAAGGGGCCATGTTGCTCGCACTCGGCAGCAAGGCCGTTCTCGTCAAAGGCGGACACGGGACCGGTGATGCGATCGACGTGCTCGTCACGGCTGAGGGCACGCGGACGTATTCGGCGCCGCGCCTCGACACGCGCCATACGCACGGGACGGGCTGCACGCTTTCGGCGGCGATCGCGGCCGGTCTCGCCCGCGGCCGCGACCTCGACCAGGCCGTTACACGGGCCAAGGCGTTCGTCTGGGACGCCATGCGGGCAGGACAGACGCTGGGCGTTGGTTCCGGCAACGGCCCACTCGACCATAATGTGCGCTGTCGCGATGGCGAATGGGGTCAATAAAACCAGTGCTTTGCAGCGTTCTGTGGCTATTGCGCATCTCGCGACTTTGAAAGCTCTTAGGATGTCTTGCGCCCCATCCTTCCGTCTGCAACTGTAGGGTCATATTCGGGGGAATATGGGGGACGGCGCAGGACGATCAGGGACGTCCGACGCTGTGAGGAAAGCCGGTCCGATTCGTTTCGGGCCGGTTTTCTTTTTTGTTTGTGCCTATGCGCACCTTTGTTTCCTGTCGAGAACGGCAATTTTCCATCTGCGACAAATTCGTGGCAACGAAGGCACAGGCCGCCCGAGAAGCGCGCGCTGAACGCGACTCAATGCTCCAGACAGCTTGAGCTGGCGCCGTCAACCTCGTTAGAGTGACCTAAGGGTAAAGCGGCCGCGACATGGAGCCGCTAGGGGAATGAAGTTCGGGAGAGGGATTTCACTCATGCGCGTCACGCTCAACAAGACCTGGCTGCTCGGCACCGTGGCGCTCAGCGCTTTGGCTGCGACCGCAAGCGGCGCACTGGCCGGCGGCTTCGAGGTGCGCGAACAATCCGCGTTCTTCCAGGGCACGTCCTTCGCCGGTACTGCGGCGGGCGGCTCGAGCCTCAGCTCGATCTTCTGGAATCCAGCGACGTCTTACATCGCCGGCAATGGCGTGACGACGGATAGCAACTACTCGCTGATCCTGCCGGAGATGAATGTTAAGGGCGACGTCATTACGGGCGGCGTCGCTACGGGGACAAATGAAGTCGATTTGGGACGCGATGCAGTCGTCCCGGCGAGCTACGCAGCATACCGCATTAGCGACAAGCTTGTCGCAGCGGTTGCGATGAATGGTCAGTACGGCCTAACGACGAAGCCCGACGAAATGGGTTGGCGGGGCCGGCATCTGGCGCAGACAAGCAAGATTTTCAGCCTCAATCTCAATCCCAGCTTATCTTATGAAGTCATGCCGGGCGTGACCGTGGGTGCAGGCCTGCAAGTCCAATATTTCGAGCTAAAGACACTTCGCACGTCGCTGTACAATGGCAATGACGCCGACGACATCGGGGTGGGCGGAACTGCCGGTATCAACATCACACCATTCCGCGGCACCTCCATCGGCCTCGGTTATCGCTCGCGCATCCAGCATGAAATCAAGGGTGATTTTGATACGGCTCTCGCAGTGCCCGTTACGGACGGCGATCTCTCAGTAAAGCTGGATACCCCAGACAAGGTTACCCTCAGCATCCGGCAGGAGTTGTCGCCTTCGGCTCGCGTATTCGGTACTGTCGAGTGGACGAATTGGAGCGTGATTGGCCAGGTGCCAGTTAACATTCCTCAAACACTTATCGCCCCTCCGGCTCTCAATCCAGCGGCCTTGAATGGAAACTGGGACGACGGCTGGCTCTACGCCCTTGGTGGCGAGTATGACTACTCACCTAAGTTGAGCCTCCGTGCTGGCGTCGCCTACGAAGAATCGCCGATCCAGGATGATGCATCGCGACTGATCCAGCTTCCCGATGCCGACCGTATCTGGGCAAGCATCGGTGCAACGTATCATTATAGCGAGTCCACTAAACTCAACTTCGCCTACTCCCACGTCTGGGTGGAGGATGCAGATATCGAACGCGAGTCGCTCATCGGTCCAGGTGCCGGCACCTTCTCGGGTCGCGCAGAAGACAACGGCGCCGACATCATCTCTGTCGGCGTGACGACGAAGCTTGACTGGCTGCTCGGCAGCCGTCATTCGGAACCGCTGAAGTAACTTCACTCTCCTGCTGTTCAGATTTCGAAGGCCGGCACCTCAGTGTGCCGGCCTTCTTCTATTGGTGAACCGTGTTCGCTCGGGCACATGGGGCGCCAAAACATTGCTGTGCACGGGCTGTCCCGTGACTTCCCTTCCGACTCATCTCAGCAATACTTGGATGTGCATTTCGCGCGCGGTTCGGGGCCGCACGCCAAGAAACTCTGGGAAGGGTATCCAAGATGGCGGTCACGACGATGAACAGGTGCGCGATGCGTGCCGCCGGCGTTGCCACCCTACTCGCTGCTGTAACCTCGTCCGCCTTTGCCGGTGGCTTCGAGATTCGCGAGCAATCGGCGTTCTTCTCGGGAACGGCCTACGCCGGTACCGCCGCAGGCGGCTCGAGCCTCAGCTCCATCTTCTGGAACCCAGCCGCCTCCTCGTTCGTCGGCCGCGGGATTACGACCGACAGCAACTACACGCTGGTGCTGCCGGACGCCGACCTGCACGTGGACGCCGTCACCGGCGGAACAGGCGGCACGAACGATGTCGATATCGGCCGCGATGCGCTCATTCCTGCCAGCTATGCGGCCTGGCGGTACAATGACCGTACCGTTTTCGCGGTGAGCTTGACGGCGCCCTTTGGCCTCACCACCAAACCGGACAATCTGGACTGGTCGGGCGCGCATCTGGCCAAGACGAGCAAGATGGCGACGTTCAACCTGTCGCCGAGCGTGTCCTATCAGCTGACCCCGCAGATCTCGGTCGGCGCCGGGCTTCAGCTGCAATACATGGACCTTAAGGCGTTGAACACGTCGGCCTACGAATCCGACTCGGATGACTTCGGGGTTGGGGCACAGGCGGGTATCAACATCACGCCGTTCCGCGGTACGTCGATCGGCCTTGGCTATCGTTCCCGGATCGAGCACGACCTTGAGGGCGACATCCAGAATCTGAACGCCCCCGGGCTTTTCACCTCGGGCGAGATCAAGGCCGATCTGGAGACGCCAGATAAAGTCACGTTGAGCCTGCGGCAGGAATTGTCTTCCACCATGCGGCTGCTCGGCACCGTGGAGTGGACGAACTGGAGCGTCCTGGGCGTGGTGCCCGTACCGCTGCCCAATGGGGTGTTGCCAAGCAACCTCGTCTTCAACTGGGAAGATGGCTGGTTCTACTCGATCGGCGGCGAATATGACGTTACGCCGAAGCTCACGCTCCGCGCCGGCATCGCGTACGAGGAATCGCCGATCCAGGATGCGACGTCGCGGCTGATACAGCTCCCCGACAGCAATCGCGTCTGGTTCGGTTTGGGTGCCAGCTACGCTTGGAGCGAAAAGACCACGATCAACGTGTCATATCTTCACGTCGAGCTGGAGGAGTCGAAATTCAATCGTGAATCCCTCGTCGGTCCGCTTGGCGGCACGATCGTTGGTGACGCGGACGTCAGCGCTGACGCCATCTCGGTCGGCGTGACGATGAAGGCCGACGATCTCAACGATTTACTCAGCTTCGGACGGTAATCGGCTCAAGCTGGTTTGCGCTTAACCACCTGATCTATCTCCATCAGCTCACGCATCAGGGCCTCGAAATCCTTCAGCGGCACCATGTTGGGGCCGTCGGAGGGGGCGTTGTCAGGATCCTCGTGCGTTTCGATGAAAAGACCGGCCACGCCCACCGCGACGGCGGCGCGCGCCAACACCGGCACGAAGCGACGGTCGCCGCCCGAACTGGTGCCCTGGCCGCCCGGTTGCTGCACGGAGTGCGTGGCGTCGAAGATCACCGGTGCGCCGGTCTCGGCCATGATCGGCAAAGCACGCATGTCGCTGACGAGCGTATTGTAGCCGAAGGAGGCGCCGCGCTCGGTCAGCAGGACGTTGGGATTGCCTGAATCCACGACCTTCGCCAGAACGTTGCGCATGTCCCAGGGGGCGAGAAACTGGCCCTTCTTGATCTTGACGACACGGCCGGTTTTAGCGGCCGCAATCAGCAGGTCAGTCTGGCGGCACAGGAATGCCGGGATCTGCAGGACGTCGACGACCGGCGCTACCTCGGCGCAGTGAGCGATCTCGTGCACGTCCGTGACGACCGGTAGCTTGAGCGTCTCTCGGATCTCGGCGAAGACCGGCAGCGCATCCTTCAGGCCGATGCCGCGCTTGCCGGAGATTGATGTGCGGTTGGCCTTGTCGAAACTGGACTTGTAGACGAGGCCCAGCCCGAGCCGCGCGCAAATCTCTTTCAACGCAGCAGCCATCTCCAGCGCATGTGCCCTGCTCTCCATCTGGCAGGGCCCAGCGAGGACGGCAATCGGTGCGTCGTTGGCGAACGTCACGCTGCCGGCCCGCACGATGCTTTTGGTCTTTAGTTTGCTCTGATCGGTCATGGCCGCCTTATAGCCTGTCGCCCGCTGCGAGACGAGCCGTTGACACCGATTGCCGACCGACGTTTGGCGATCGACAGACCAGGCGCTTAAATATGACGCATTCTGACCGCAAAAATTTGAGGCGTGGCGCTTGCTGAGGGTCCACTGGCAAGGCTTAAATGTAGCTTTGGGCGGATGATCTGTAAAAAGCTGGAACACTTGCGTGCCGAGCGGGTTTTATCCCTCGGCATGCCCGAGTCTTGCTAAGGGCTTAAATTTTCTGGAGTAAACGAAAATGAGCGACCTGGCAGGCCGGCGCATCATGCTCGTCGAAGATGAGCTTCTCATAGCCCTGGATCACGCTGACAGACTGAAACGCGCTGGCGCGGATATCGTCGGCCCGTTTCCGCTCGTCAGCCAAGCACTCGAGCATCTGGCAAGCGGCGACAAGATCGATGCGGCGGTGATCGACTTCGTGCTCGCCGATCGCAACAGCGAAGACCTGCAGGATGCCCTCGACAAAAAGAAGGTTCCGTTCGTCATCGTGACGGCCTATCCGCGCGTTCTCGTGCGCCGTGACAACGTGCATGCCGTGCTGTCGAAGCCGGTGACCACGGAAGAGCTATGCGAGACCGTGATGACGGTGTGCGGCCCGCCGGCAGCCTCGCACTAAGCCTTCGGAAACAGTTCCCGCACGCTCAGCCTGACGCCAAGCGCATCGAGCGATAATTCACCGGATTCCACGACTTCGGTGGCGATGCGGCCAATCTCATCACGCGCGTGATGAACGATGGTGCGCGCGACAGGATCGACAATCAGGTAATGCCTCACGGTCGCAAGCTTGAAATAGCCTTCAAGCTTTTTCGTCGTGTCGACCGTCTTGGTCCCCGGGCTCAGGATTTCGACGAGAAGGACCGGCCGATCGAGAATGATCGAACCGAGTTTGAGGGCTTCCCCGCCGTAGACGACGGCATCCGGCTCGTAGACCGTATGGTCGTCCACCCTGATGGCCATCCCGTCACCCAGAGCGTGAAAGGGCGCGCCGCTCAGCGCCTGCTTGAGTGCAAAAATCACGGAGACTTTGGTTTCGATGTGTTCGACGCGCTGGGCGTTCATGGCGACAACTTGGCCGTCGACGAGCTCGAAACGCCCGCGCGGCTGTTGTTCCAGCCAGACAAGGTAACGATCGACCGTCATAGGTTTCAGGGCGACATTCATCCTGCCACCTTAGCACGCGGTTTCGGGAGCGAAAACTCTTCGTGCAGATTGGTTTCGACGTCTAGACCAAGCGGCTCTGTTCCACGGCCGCCTCGATGAAGCTGCGGAACAAGGGGTGCGGCTCGAACGGGCGAGACTTCAGCTCGGGGTGGAACTGCACGCCGATGAACCAGGGATGGTCGGGATACTCCACGGTCTCGGGCAGAAGGCCGTCCGGTGACAGGCCCGCGAACTGCAGCCCGGACTTTTCCAGCGTCTGCCGGTACGTGGTGTTGACCTCATAACGGTGGCGGTGGCGTTCCGAGATGGCGGTATCGCCGTAGACCTCAGCGATGCGGCTGCCGGCCGCCAGCTTCGCGGGAAAGGCGCCGAGCCGCATGGTGCCACCGAGGTCGCCGCCGAGGCGTCGTTGCTCTAGCTCGTTGCCACGCATCCACTCCGTCATCAGGCCCACGACGGGTTCATCCGCCGGTCCGAACTCGGTCGAGCTTGCCTTGGCGATGCCGGCGAGGTTGCGTGCCGCTTCTATGCAGGCCATCTGCATGCCGAAGCAGATACCGAAATAGGGCACGCGGCGCTCGCGCGCAAACTTGGCCGCCAGAATCTTGCCTTCCGAGCCGCGCTCGCCGAAGCCGCCGGGGACGAGAATGCCGTGCACGCCTTCGAGGTAAGGTGCCGGGTCTTCGCGCTCGAAGATCTCGCTTTCGATCCACTCGAACTTCACCTTGACGCGATTGGCGATGCCGCCATGCACCAAGGCTTCCATCAGCGACTTGTAGGCGTCCTTGAGGCCGGTGTACTTGCCGACAATGGCGATCGTCACCTCGCCTTCGGGCGTGGCGATGTTGCGCGAGATGTTTTCCCAGCGCGTCAGATCAGGCTTGGGCGCGCCGGTGATGCCAAAGGCTTCCAGCACCTGCACGTCGAGGCCTTCGCGATGGTAGGCCAGAGGGACATCGTAGATCGAGGCAACGTCGAGGGCCTGGATCACGGCATCCTCGCGAACGTTGCAGAACAGCGCGATCTTCTTGCGTTCCGAGCGCGGGACCTCGCGGTCAGAGCGGCACAGCAGGATGTCGGGCTGAATGCCGATCGAGCGCAGTTCCTTCACCGAGTGCTGCGTCGGCTTGGTCTTCAGTTCGCCTGCCGAGGGAATGTACGGCATCAGCGTGAGATGAATGAAGACGGACGAGCCGCGCGGCAGCTCGTTGCCGAGCTGGCGGATGGCTTCGAAGAACGGCAGACCCTCGATGTCGCCAACGGTGCCGCCGATCTCGACGAGCACGAAGTCGAGCCCTTCGTTGCCGCTGGTGACGAACTGCTTGATGGCGTCCGTCACGTGCGGGATCACCTGCACGGTGCCGCCCAGGTAATCCCCGCGCCGTTCCTTGGCGAGGATGTCCTGGTAGATGCGTCCCGTGGTGATGTTGTCCGACTTCTTCGCCGGCACGCCGGTGAAGCGTTCGTAATGGCCGAGGTCGAGGTCTGTCTCCGCACCGTCATCGGTCACGAACACCTCACCGTGCTGGTAAGGGCTCATCGTGCCGGGGTCGACGTTGAGGTAAGGATCGAGCTTACGAAGCCGGACGGAATATCCGCGCGCCTGAAGAAGCGCGCCGAGGGCGGCGGAAGCTAGGCCTTTGCCAAGGGAGGAGACCACGCCGCCGGTAATGAAGATGTACCGTTGCATGGGCTTTGAACATAATGCTGCAAGCTCACGATTCGAAGCGGCAATTTTGCCTCATCCCCGGGGTAGTTCAGGTTGCAGCGGCGCACGAGCGTTCAAGCGCCGCATTGGGCCTTGAGTTCCTCGGCCTGCGCGGCGTCGGCACCGGCCGTATCAGCATCCAACGCGGCCTTGTATTCGGCCAGACTTGCCGCCGTCTCGCGGAACTCCGGATCCGCCGGGGTGTCGGCGTAGACCACGTCGACCGTGACCACGGGCCGGCTTGCGGCCGGACTGTCGAGGCCCTTATTGTTCGCCTTGACCTTCTTGCTGCAGGAAACACTGTGGGCCAGGTTGCTGACCTTGAAGTAGCGCTTCTTGGTTTGAACGCCGACTTCGGCGGCGCGCGTCAGGGCGATTTTCTCCAAACGCGTCTTTGACGCCCGCGCGGATCCGGTGGCCGAGATCCTGTGCTGGTTCTCCGCCACTACGGTGTCCTGATAGCCATAAGGATAGAAAGAGTTGGCCGGCTCATAGGGGGCGATGCTGCCTGTCGACAGATCGGCCCCGGCACAACCCGCCAGCCACAAGCATCCGGCGAGGCAGGCGTAGGGTCTACGGGAAAGGCGTGGCATCGCTGTGCCCCAGTTCCGAGGTTCAATCGGCACGATGGACCAGCGATCGCCCATCTGGCGAGGACCGCAAAGCGACAGTCACCGCAATATTTCAGCCAGTCTAGCCAAAATCGTGCGGGCTATTTCAGCTTGTCGAGGATGCCACCGCTGCTGGGAGCCTGCTTCTCGCCTGGAGCAGGCGCGGCAGGGGCAGTCGCGGCCGGTGCACCATCTGGCGCAGGTGACGCGGAGCCGGGCGCAGGAGCGGTCGTCGTGCCAGCGGGCGCGGAGGCCGGTACACTCTCAAGGAGTGAGCGGCCGGCTTCACCACCGCGGCCGCTGAGGATCGTCAGTAGGATGCTTGTCGTGAAGAACGCCGCTGCCAGCCCGGCCGTGACACGGGTCAGCAGGTTTGCCGTACCGCGACCCGTCATAAAGCCGCCGCCGCCGCCGCCACCGACCCCCAGAGCGCCGCCTTCGGACTTCTGGAGCAGGACCACGCCGACGAGGCCGGCGGCGATCATGAGATGGATAACGAGCAGAACGGTGGCCATGACGTACCTTGAGCTCCTTGAAGAGCTGAGCAATTTGGGTTGAGGGCGGCTTCTACACCAGGCGCGGCCACCATTCCAGCCCAATGTCGCTGAGTTTCGCACCGGTCCGCGCGGTGAATTTAGATCCTTATGCCGATTAATTCATCCCATATTTAGTAATGTCTGAGATTCTTCTCATGATTTTGTCTAGCCGGGGGCCTTCCATGCGGTCGATTCGATCAAAACTCATGTCGTCGCTGGGTCTCCTCTGCTGCGCGATCACCGTCATGGCTTGTGCCGGGTACTTCGCGGCGAAGTCCTCTCAGGACGATCTTCAAACCGTGTTCCTCGACCGCGTAAAGCCGCTCCGCGACCTCAAGATCGTTGCGGATTTCTACGCCGTGAACATCGTCGATGCGTCCCACAAAGTACGGAACAGCGGGATGTCTTGGGATGATGGCATCGCCGCGATCACGCAAGCCAAAGGCGGCATCATCGAACACTGGAAAGCGTATGCCGGCACGGCCATGGACGCGAAGGAGCTTGGCATGGCCGAGGAGGCCGCGGCGCGCATGAAATTGGGTGATGTGGCGACAGCGGAACTCATGGAAATTCTCCGAGCGCGGGATCAATCCGGTTTGGACGATTTCGTCAAGAACCGCCTGTACGCTGCGATTGACCCAATCTCCGATCGCATCAGTAAGCTCGTCGAGCTTCAGATGGACGTGGCGCAGCAAGTGCACACGCAGTCAGCTATCAATTTCGCCTGGTCCAGGACAGCGGGTACTCTCGCGCTGGTCGCGGCCCTGAGCGGCGCGGTTTTCGCCGCCTGGACCTGCTGGTTTGGCGTGACCAAACCCCTTTCTGCCATCACGAGCTGCATGCAGCGGCTCGCCCAAGGCGAAAGAGGCCTTACCATTCCCGGCGCCGACCGCCGCGACGAGATCGGGACAATGGCCGCCACGGTACAGGTCTTCAAAGACAATGCTGATGCTATGCACCGCATGCGCGAAGAGCAGATTGAAGCCGAGTCACGCGTCCATGCTCGGCGAAAGACGGAGATGCAGGCGCTGGCGGAGCGCTTTCAAGATACCGTCGGCGGCATCGTTGACACGGTCTCGGCCACAGCCAAGCAACTGGAAACCGCGGCCGGATCACTGACCAAAACAGCAGAATCAACCCAGGCGCAGTCAGGCATCGTGGCCGCGGCATCGGAACAAACATCAGCAAACGTTCAGGGCGTCGCTGCCGCAGCGGAGCAGCTTGCGGCAACCGTCAGCGAAATTGGACGACAGGTCCAGCATAGCAATGAAATTGCGCAACACGCCGTCACTCAAGCGGCAAGCACCAATCAGCGCGTCACCGACTTATCGTCTTCAGCCAGCCGAATTGGCGATGTGATCACCTTGATCAGAACGATCGCCGGCCAGACCAATCTGCTGGCTTTGAATGCGACTATCGAAGCGGCCCGGGCCGGGGAGGCCGGCAAAGGGTTTGCGGTCGTCGCACAAGAGGTCAAGCAATTGGCAGAGCAAACGGCGCGTGCGACCAACGAAATCTCATCTCAAGTCGCCAGCATGCAAGCGGCGACGACGGATGCCGTCGGTGCCATCAAGGAAATCACGGAGACCATCGGTCAAATGTCCGAAATCGCTGGAGCCATCGCGGCGGCAGTTGAAGAACAGGGCGCCACCACGCGCGAAATCAGCCGGAACGTGATGGAAGCCGCCAGGGGTACGACTGAGGTGGCGGGCAACATTACCAGCGTCAGCGTGGGTGCCAACGAGACCGGAAGTGCGTCGACGCGAGTCCTGGAATCTGCCCGCAAGCTTTCGACAGAGAGCGTGAGCTTGCGGTCCGAAGTCGATAAATTCATCGGTACGGTACGCGCGGCCTAAGGGAGACGGTGCCGGAGGAAGCGTGCTCAGCCCGCTCAATCCTCGCGGTAAACGCGCTCGCGGCGTTCGTGGCGTTCCTGGGCCTCGAGCGACAGCGTGGCGATGGGGCGTGCGTCCAGCCGCTTCAGGCCGATCGGCTCGCCAGTTTCCTCGCAGTAGCCGTAGCTGCCATCCTCTATGCGTGCCAGGGCGGCGTCGATCTTGGAGATCAGCTTGCGCTGCCGGTCGCGAGAGCGCAGTTCGAGAGCCCGATCGGTCTCGGACGTCGCGCGATCGGCAATATCGGCGTGCTGGGTGCTATCATCGTGCAGGCCGACCAGGGTCTCGCGCGTCTGGCGGATGATGTCTTCCTTCCATGTCAGAAGCTTGTTGCGGAAGTACATCCGGTGCTTCTCGTTCATGAACGGCTCGTTTTCCGCCGGTGTATAGTCCGGCGGCAGAACGATAGGCGTTGATTTGACCGACACAGCCACTTTGCTCTGAACCCTCTTGCCTTGATTGCTGACGGCTTCCGCGACGGGCGCCCGTTTAGCCGGTGCCGTCTTCGCCCGCAACGCCGACGCGCGTACGACCCTGGCAGGCTTCTTAACCGCCTTGGCCGGAAGCGATCGGCCGTTCTTGCCACCGGATAATTTTGCCGCCGCCTTTTTGGCCGGCGTCTTTTTTGAATTGACGGCCGTTACCCGCGCCGCCTTGGTCTTTGTCGAAAGCTTCGCCCCGGCCTTGGACTTGGGCCGCTTTTGCTGATCGCGCCTGGACATTGCGGCCTCCGCGACACGTTAATTTCAGCGTCGCGCTTCGGCCCTCGATACGTGCGTGCTGCGACGGCGATTTTCGAGGCTCCTATTGACGGCTCGATATGCAAAAGTCAAGCAGATCCGCGCATTTAGTCTGAACGCGACGAATCGGCATTTTCTGCCGTGACGCCAGGGCGCATGGCGCTGCCCGTTGCCCCGTTTGGGGCGGCCTCGTAAGGTTTGACAGCGATCCCCGAAGAAAGTTGCCGATGAAAAAATCCCCAGAAAACTTCAAACCCACTGCAGCGGCATTCGCCGGAACCGCGGATTACATCGCCACAGACGACCTGAAGATTGCTGTCAACGCGGCGATCGCTCTGGAGCGGCCCTTGCTCGTGAAGGGCGAGCCGGGCACTGGCAAGACGGTGCTGGCGCTGGAGGTTGCACGATCGCTGGGCGCGCCGACCATCGAGTGGCATATAAAATCGACGACGAAGGCCCAGCAGGGCCTCTACGAATACGATGCCGTCTCGCGCCTGCGCGACAGTCAACTGGGCGACGCGCGCGTCAAGCACATCGCCAACTACATCAAGCGGGGCAAGCTGTGGGAGGCGTTCCAGATGGAGGAGCGCCCCGTGCTGCTGATCGACGAAATCGACAAGGCGGACATCGAGTTCCCCAACGACCTGCTGCAGGAACTCGATCGCATGGAGTTCTACGTCTACGAGACCGGCGAGACGATCAAGGCGCGCGTCCGGCCGATCGTCATCATCACGTCGAACAACGAGAAGGAGCTGCCGGACGCATTCCTACGCCGCTGCTTCTTCCACTACATCAAATTCCCCGATGAGGAGACGATGCGGGCCATCATCGAGGTCCACTTCCCAAATTTGAAGGGGCGACTCGTTTCCGAAGCCATGCGGGTTTTCTACGAGTTGCGGGATGTCCCCGGTCTGAAGAAGAAGCCGTCGACGTCGGAGCTGCTGGATTGGATCAAACTGTTGCTCAACGAAGACATCTCACCGGAAACGCTCCGCGAGACCGATGCGCGCAAGCTGATACCGCCACTGCACGGTGCGCTGCTGAAGAACGAGCAAGATGTTCATTTGTTTGAGAGGCTTGCGTTCCTAGCCCGCCGCAAGGACTGATCTGAACTGCCGTCGTCAATGTGGCTGATACCAAGCGGCAACATGTCCGCCACATGAACGCCACATGAAGGCGGTCTTCAGACGGAATTCATAGCTGCGGGACTAGTGTGGTCCTCAAGTTGGATCGCTAGCTTCGAAGGAATAATCCGATGGTCGAATTTCTGCGCTCTGGCGCGATCATCTGCATGGGGCTTGTCGTTCTAGGTGCCGGCGTCGTCGTGGTGTTCTACGGCTGAAGGCAAGTCCCGCCGCGGCGTTCACTTGCGGCGCCCCGATCATGAGCCTAACTAGGGGAGACCTTGTCCACGAGGTCTCCCCGTTGCGTTTCCCCGACCTGTCATCCCTGTCCGGCGAAGCGCTGCTGCAATCCGCCGGCGCCTATCTGAACGACGCCTTCACGCCGAACCTGCGCCTTGGCGTCACGGGCCTGTCGCGGTCTGGCAAAACGGTTTTCATCACGGCGTTGATCCACAATCTCGTGTCGGGCGGCAGGCTGCCGTTTTTCGAGGCCGTGGCTGAGCGCAGGCTGACGGCGGCGCACCTTCAACCGCAGCCCGACGATGCCGTGCCCCGGTTCGACTACGAAGCCCACGTCGAGAAGCTGGCTGGAGAGCCACCAGATTGGCCCGACGGCACCCGGCATATCTCGGAGCTGCGAGTAGCCATCGACTTCACGCCAGGGACGGCACTGCGTCGCGCCATTGGCATCCCGCGACTCAATGTCGACATCGTCGATTATCCGGGTGAATGGCTGATCGACCTCGGTCTGCTGGATCAGACCTATGCCGTCTGGTCTGCCGAGGCGATGCGACTTGCGCGTGAGCCCTTACGCGCTGCGGCTGCCGACCCGTGGCTCGCACACGTCGCCAGCCTTGACGTCAACGCTCCGGAACACGAACAGGCGGCCATCGCCGGCGCGCGGGTGTTCACCGAGTACCTGCATGCGGCTCGTGGCTCGCGCGGCGGAACGTCGACTTTGAGCCCAGGCCGTTTCCTTATGCCGGGCGATCTCTCCGGCTCTCCCCTGCTCACGTTTTTCCCGCTCGACCTCCCGGCTAACGCCAGCGTTCGCCGGGGCAGTCTCGGAGCCATGATGGAGCGTCGCTTCGAAAGCTATAAATCGCACGTCGTGCGGCCGTTCTTTCGCGATCACTTCAGCCGGCTCGACCGCCAGATCGTACTGGTCGATGTGCTCGCCGCCCTCAACGAGGGGCCCGCCGCCGTCGCTGATCTGCAGCGGGCGCTGGAGGCAGCTTTGCGTGCGTTTCGACCAGGTGCCAACAGCTTCCTGTCGCTGCTGATGGGGCGGCGGATCGACAAGCTGCTGTTCGCCGCCACCAAGGCGGACCATCTGCACCACACGAGCCATGACCGGCTGGAAGGTATTCTTCGCCTGATCACCGATCGCGCCATCGCGCGTGCTGCGAGCGCCGGGGCCGACGTCCATGTCATGGCGCTTGCCGCCCTGCGGGCAACGCGGGAGGCGGAAGCCAAGCATGGCGGCGAGCGGTTGCCGTGCATTGTCGGCACGCCGCTCCCGGGCGAACGGATCGACGGCAAGACGTTTGACGGCATCAAAGAAGCGGCGATCTTTCCCGGCGACTTGCCGGCCGATCCGCGCGTCGCGCTGGAGCAGGCAGGACAAACGATGGGTGAAGCCGCGTTCGTCAGATTTCGTCCGGCGCGAGTGCCGCCGGCCGGGGCAAGCGGCGAGGCGCCGCCCCTGGCGCACATCCGACTCGACAGGGCCATGCAGTTCCTTCTGGGGGACCGGCTCGCATGACCGGACCATCGCCACGCAAGCCCCGAGTGTTCGAACCTGACGACCCGTCGATCGAGAGCTCGCAGGCCGAGGCACTCGACGCAGGTGTCGGCGAAACAGATGAAGCCACGACGGGCGTGGCACCGGCCCCGCCCTGGCGGCGCGACGCTGTCCAGCGGGGCGTGCGCTGGGGCGCGATGTTTCTCTCGGCCATGGCCAGCCTGACACTTCTTGCGGCAGGGGTGGCGTTTACCGGCTTCGTTTCCGATGCGATAACGCGCAACGACTGGGTCGGCTGGCTGGCGACGGCACTGGCGGCCGTCGCGACGGTGTCGCTGGCCGTGATCATCCTGCGCGAAGTCGTCGGCATTCTACGCCTGAGCCGGTTGTCGCGCCTGCGCCGCGAGATCCTGGTGGCGCTACGCCAGCGCAATGCGCGTGGCGAACGCGACGCTGTCAGGGACCTGAAGTCGCTGTTCTCCTCGCGCCCGGATCAAAAATGGGGCCTGGCGCGCCTGCGAGAACACGAGGGCGATGTACGCGATCCGGGCGATCTGCTTGCGCTTGCAGAACGCGAGCTGATCGTGCCACTCGACAGCGAGGCACGCCGGCTCATTCTTAAGGCGGCCAAGCGCGTCAGCGTCGTCACGGCGCTGTCGCCGATGGCGTGGATCGCCATGATCTACGTTTTGATCGAGAACCTGCGGCTGCTGCGGACGCTGGCGGGTCTGTACGGGGGACGTCCGGGTTTCCTCGGCTCGTTCCGGCTTGCGCGCATGGTGGTAACACACATCATCGCCACGGGCGGTTTGGCGCTGACCGACGACCTGCTCGGTCAGTTCCTGGGGCAGGATCTGCTGCGGCGGCTATCGCGGCGGCTGGGCGAAGGCGTCTTCAACGGCGCACTGACGGCCCGTGTGGGGGTGGCCGCAATCGAGGTGACGCGGCCGCTGCCATTCCTTGAAGCCACGCCAGTGCGCATCCGGGATTTGCTACCGGAGATCTTCCGCAAGAGCGACGCGAAGTAGCTAGGCGGCGGCCTTGCGCTTTTTCGTGGAGAAACCGGCGAGCTTCAGGAAGTTCTCCAGGAGCGCGTGCCCCTGCTCGGAGGCAATGCTCTCGGGGTGGAACTGCACGCCATGGACGGGATGCGTCTTGTGCATCAGGCCCATGATGATCTTGTCGGACGTCTCCGCCGTCACGTGCAGCACGTCCGGCAGCGACTTGCGCTCGACAATCAGCGAGTGATAGCGCGTCACGTCGAACATCGCGGGGAGGCCCTTGAACACGCTCTCGTTCGTATGCGTTATCTGGGACAGCTTGCCGTGCATGGGCACGGGCGCGCGGATGACCTTGCCGCCATATGTCTGGCCGATGGCCTGATGACCGAGACAGACACCGAGCAGCGGGATCGTCGGTCCGGCCTTGGCGATGAGGTCGAGGCAGATGCCTGCCTCGTTGGGCGTGCAGGGTCCGGGCGACAGGACGATCGCCTTCGGCTTCTTCTTCAGCACCTCGGCCGTACTGATCTGGTCGTTACGATGCACCTCGCAGGCAGCACCCAGTTCGCCCAGGAAGTGGACGAGGTTGTAGGTAAAGCTGTCGTAGTTGTCGATCAGAAGCAGCATGCGGGGGACCATGGTCGGGCGGGTTAACCCGCGGAAGATCAACCCGATATGTGGGCCGAGGCGACGGCAGCGTCAAGGAAGATTGCGCGGGGTCATGAAGACGACGAGGTGACCCAACCCCGCCTTCACGTCGCGCCAGCTGTCGAGTTCGAAGGTGATATTGGCCAGCGCTGCCGTGGGAAATTTCGTGGCGAGCTCGGCCATATCCTCGCGCTTAGCGGCGCCGATCAATTCCAGAGCCAGGGCGTGTGTGCCAGGGTTGTGCCCGACGATCAGGAGATTGCGCACTGTATTCTCGATCTTGCGGATGTGCGTCAGCATCACCTTGGGCGAGGCCAGGTAGAGGCCCTCGTCGTAACGCACTTCCGGCGCCGGCGGTCCCAGCTCCAGCAGAACCAGTGCGACCGTCGCGCGCGTGCGGACCGCCGCCGAACACAAGACGAGATCCGGCTTCAGCTTGAGTTCGCGCATGGCGCGGCCCATCTGCGGCGCGGCATTGGCGCCGCGCTTCGACAACGGCCGCTCGAAATCATCGATGTCCACGTCATCCCAACTCGATTTGGCGTGACGCAGAAGAGAGAGCGTAAGCATGCGCTGAGGTGGCCTCGACCGGTGAACGCTGTCAAGCGGGCAGCTCGACCATTCAGGCGAACGGGCCGCCGTTGCCGCTGGACTTGCCGGAGGAACGGCGGCGGGTGGCGAAGCGGACGGCTTCTTCGGCGGCGCGCACGATCGCCTTGGCTTTGTTGATGCACTCCTGCTGTTCGTTCTCGGGCAGGCTGTCGTAGACGATGCCGGCGCCGGCCTGGACATGCATGATGCCGTCCTTCACGAGCGCGGTGCGCAGCACGATGCACGTGTCCATCTCGCC
The DNA here is from genome assembly GCA_965279065.1 of Hyphomicrobiaceae bacterium. Lineage (GTDB taxonomy): Bacteria > Pseudomonadota > Alphaproteobacteria > Rhizobiales > Hyphomicrobiaceae > JAKAXS01. The sequence goes on along the minus strand of OZ257134.1, from coordinate 1,593,933 downwards.
ATCGGCCGTGAAGTAGCCGACGCAGCCGGCATAGGGGCCGCGTTTGGACTTTTCCAGTTCATCTATGACCTCCATGGCGCGGACCTTGGGTGCGCCCGACACCGTGCCGGCCGGGAAACCCGCCATCAAGGCATCGACCGAGTCCTTCGTCTTGGCGAGTTGTCCCACCACGTTCGAGACGATGTGCATGACATGGCTGTAGCGCTCGATGACGAACTGGTCGGTGACGTCGACCGTGCCCGTCTCGGCGACGCGACCGATGTCGTTGCGGCCGAGATCGAGCAGCATCAGATGCTCGGAGCGTTCCTTGGGATCCTTCAGGAGGGCTTCACCCAGCGCCTTGTCGTCGTGATCCGTGGCGCCGCGAGGCGCGGTGCCAGCGATGGGGCGGATGGTGACCTGACCGTCGCGCACGCGCACGAGAATTTCCGGGCTGGAGCCGACGAGGGCGAAGTCGCCGAACTCCAGGTGGAACAGGAACGGCGATGGATTCAAGCGGCGCAGCGCGCGGTAGAGCGAGAAGGCCGGCAGCGCGAATGGCGCCGAGAAGCGCTGGGACAACACGACCTGGAAGATGTCGCCGGCGGCGATGTACTCTTTCGCCTTGGCCACCATCTTCAGATATTCGGACGGCTTGGTGTTGGAACGCGGCTCGGGCGCGGCGAGCTTCTTGCTGGTGACCGAAGCGGGATGGGGAAGCGGCGCCTCCAAATCGGAAACAACGCTCTTCAGGCGCTTCAAGGCGGCCTTGTAGGCTTTGTCGGCGGAGATGGCGGGATCCGGCCGCACCGGCGTTACGATACTCAGCTCGTCGCGGACGCTGTCGAAGATCACGATCAAGGTCGGGCGTATCAGGATGGCGTCGGGCAGTCCCAGATCGTCGGGATTGACCTGCTCCAAGCGCTCGACGAGGCGGATCGTATCGTAGCCCATGTATCCGAAGACGCCGGCGGCCATCGGCGGCAACTCGGGCGGCAGGTTGAGACGCGAGTCCGCCAACAGCGCGCGCAGAGACTCCAGCGTCGGCTTGTCGTCGCGCTTGAAGGTCTTCGGTTTCGAGGCGGGCGTGCGGTTGACCTGCGCCTCATTGCCGTGGGCGCGCCAGACGAGATCGGGCTGCAGGCCAATGACCGAGTAGCGGCCACGCGTCGCGCCGCCTTCGACCGATTCCAACAGGAAGCTCATCGGCTTGTCGGCCGCGAGCTTGAGGTAGGCCGAAACAGGCGTCTCGAGATCGGCGATCAGGCGCGTGTAGACGACCTGCGGCTCGCCCGCCTTGTAGCGTTTGGCGAACGCGTCGGGCGAGGGGAGCGCCTCATGCGAACCCGTTTTCATGGCCAGCGTGCTCAGGCGAGCCCCCTCACTGCTCCTGGAGATCCGCGCCGGTCACGCGGCGGAATTCCCTGTCGTTGATCTGAGGTGGCGACTTGCTCTCCAACGCGCCGACGTAGGCGTTGAGGTAATCCTCGCGCAGGATCTCCTGCAGCTCGGCAGAAAGCTTGTCGCTTTGCTCCTTGGTGGGCGCGGGCGCCGGCTTGATCTCCTTGACGCGGAAGACGACGCGCGACTTGCCGTCGCTCGTCTCGGCAGAGCCCGCCTGTCCGGCCAGTAGCGAGAAGGCTTGAGTCATCGCCCCGCGTGGCAGGCCCTGCGGCGAGGTCATGCGCGTTACCGGCAGCGTGACTTCCGCGGCGCCGCCCGAGTCGACGGCCACCGTCAGAAGGTCCTCGCCCTTGGACAGGCGCTCGACCAGCTTGGCTGCGAGCTGGCTCAGACCACGCTGCGTCTCCTGTTCCATGTACAGGGCCTTGACCTGGTCCTTGACAGTATCGAATGCTTTCGGCGCCGCCGCCGTGACGCCCATGATGTTGGGCCATGCGTAACCCTTGCCACCCGGCAGGTCGATGGCCGAGGTTTCGGTACCTTGCTGGAGGGTGAACACCTGCGGGATGATCGTCGCTGCATCCGCCAGCGCGAAGGCTTCCTTGCCATCGGCCGTGTGGTTGCTGGCGTCGGTGTCGGCTTCCAGATAGGTCAGCTTCAGTTCATTGGCGATTTCCTTCAGCGTCTTGCCGGCGTTGCGCGCCTCTTCGACGTGATCCGTCTTCTCCTGGATCAGCGCGTTGGCCTTTTCGGCCGCAAGCTGGTCGCGTACCTTTTCCTTGACCTCGTCGAACGCGCCCTCCTTGCCCGGGATAACGTCCATGACGCGTAGGAGCACCGGTCCGAAAGTGCTGTCGATGACGTCGGACACCTCGTCCTTTTTCAGGCTGAAGGCGGTGTCGGCCACTTTGGGTTCGATCAGCTGTGTCTTTGTCAGCAGGCCGAGGTCGATGTCGGTTTCCTTGATGCCGGCAGCCTTGGCGACGTCGATGAAGCTCTTGCCGCCTGTGATCTCTTTCTTGGCGGCCTCGGCCGCAGCCTTGTCCTTGAACGTGATCTGGGCGATGCGGCGCTTCTCGGCGACGTCATAGGTGTGCCTGGTCGCCTCGAATGCGGCCTTCAGGTCCTCGTCCGAGATCGCCACGCCCTTCTTCAGCTCGTCGATGCTGAGGACCAGCAGGCCGATCTTGCGCAGCTCGGGCGTCACGAACGCGGTGGCGTTGCGGTCGAAGGTTTCCTTGAGTTTGGCCTCGTCAGGGGCTGTGGGCGCGGGCACCTTGTCGGGCTTGATGGTGGTATGTTCGATGATGCGCGTCTCGTTCAGGAAGGCGTTCTGCATTTCGAGGAGCGCAGGAGGAACGACAGTGGATGTCGAGAGGGCGCCGACGATCTGATCGCGCAGCTTGTCCTGACGCATCAGCTGGAAGAAACCGGCCTCGGACAGATTGGCCTGCTCAAGGAACTGTTCAAAGCGCGTGCGCGAGAACTGGCCGTCGCGGCCCTTGAGGTTCTCGTCCTTACGAATGTCCTCGATCAGGGCGGCATCAGGCAGGGCCAGGTTCAATTCGCTGGCGTGCTGCTGCACCGTTGCCTGAGTCATCAGCCGCTTCAGCACGTAGCGATCAAGGCCCGCCTTGCGGGCGTCCTCCGCCGACATGCGCCGGCCCTGCTGCTGCTGCACATTCAGTTCGCGCTGGAAGGCGCGCTGGTACTCGTTCGGAGAAATCACCGTCGAGCCGATACGCGCGATGTAGTTTCCGCCACCGCCGAGGAAATCATGCGGGATGCCCCAGATAGCGAACGACACCACGAGAACGGCAAACAGAATTTTGGCCAGCCAACCCGTGGCGCCGCGTCTCAACGCGTCAAGCATCGTTTATTGCATCCAGTTTCGCGGGCAGCGCTCAGACGAGCGCGGCAGGCCGAAAGCCCGTCCGCCGCGGCTTATGAAGATCCCGTGGGTGACGGGGGCGATCAGCGTGATATGAAGCGCAGCCGGGCCGCGATTGCAAGGGCGGCAAGGCCCCCAGAACTTGCGATTTTTCTTAATGTTGCGGCCTCACGAAGCAAAAGGGACGATGCATGACCACTGCGAGCCGCCAAATCCGCCCGATCGTTGCCGGCAATTGGAAGATGAACGGCTCCAAGGCCGCCCTCGCCGAGGCGCAGAAGGTGGCGGATGCCCTGGTCAAGGGCGCGGGGGGCGGAAATGTCGACGTGATGATCTGCCCGCCGGCGACCCTGGTACAGGCGTTGGCGGCTGCCCTTGACGGTGCGAAGGTCGCCGTGGGCGGCCAGGATTGCCACGCCAAGGTTTCCGGTGCGCATACGGGGGACGTTGCCGCGGAGATGCTGCGCGATGCCGGCGCCACGGCCGTGATTGTCGGCCATTCGGAACGCCGCACCGATCATGGTGAGACCAGCAAGATCGTGCGAGCCAAGGCGGACGCAGCGCATCGGGCCGGGCTGACTGCTATCGTCTGCATCGGTGAGACCGCCGGGGAACGCCGATCCGACCTGACGCTGCGCGTCGTGGCCAGGCAATTGGCCGATTCGCTACCCGATGCGGCCACGTCGGCGAATACGATCGTGGCCTACGAGCCGGTCTGGGCAATCGGCACTGGCCTAACGCCCACGGCACAGGACGTGAGAGTCGTGCATTCTGCCATTCGCGATGCGCTCGCCAAGCGGTTCGGTGCTGAGGGCAGCGGCATGCGCATTCTCTACGGAGGTTCGGTCAAGCCAGACAACGCGAAGGAGTTGATGGCGGTGGCGAACGTGGACGGAGCGCTGGTCGGTGGCGCCAGCCTCAAAGCGGACGATTTCCTGGGCATCATCCGCGCCTATGGGTGAGGCGCGCCAACTCGACTAATCCGCTGTCATCCGGGCAGCAGTGCGGCTTGACCCAGGCGAGACGTTGCCGATAAGTGCATGCGTTCAAGCCGAAAGGACTGTTGGAATGGCCCTGAGCTGGATCGGTTTTGTGCGCATTACCAGCGTTGCTGCGATGCTGTGCGTGCCCGGGATCGCCACCGCCGGAATGCTCGACGAGCCTGCTTGCAACCAGCTCAAGAACGAGCAGCAGCGCCTCGCCTCCGAGGGTCTGAAGACGGAAATGCTGCATGGTCCCGACTGGGCCAAGGCCAATCTGCCCGCCTCACGCCTGGACGAAATCAAGCGCTTGATCGAGGTTGAGGAGCAGATCAACTTCCGCTGCCCGTTGCCGCCACCGCCAAAAGTGGCTGAGCCGGCGGGTGCGGCACCGGGCGAGGATGGTGCGGCCGCTCCGAAGGCTGCGAAGAAGAAGGGTAAAAAGAAGCGCGAGGAGGCAACATTCGAGATCCCGCAGATCGACCTGCCCGCTGCAGACGCCGACAAGCCTGCGGCACAACCGACGAAGAAGGCGAAAGCCAAGAAGCGTCAGCCCGCGGATGACGCCTTCGTGCCGCCGGCGGCGCAGGGGAACGCTTTCGTCGACGGGGAGGCCGAGCCGGTGCCGCAACCGCCGCCATCGGGCTCGTCGTCAAAACAGCTGGCACCGTAGGTTTTTTAGTATGTTGATGACGCGTTGTATGGGATCAGACCCATGGGTTTGCCCGCAAAATGGGTCGTCCCTCAACCGTGAACGTAAGCCAACGTAGCCACCGCTCAGCCTGCACGCTATACCTCGCGCCATGTCCGACATTCTCGAAAAAATCACGCGCTACAAGCTTGAGGAAGTCGCGCGCGCCAAGGCGGAAAATCCGCTGCAGGTGATGGCCGAGTACGCGCGCTCGGCGGGCCCCGTGCGCTCATTCGCCGGGGCGCTGGAAGCCCAACACAAGGCTGGCCGGCCGGCGCTCATCGCCGAGATCAAGAAGGCCTCGCCCTCCAAGGGCCTGATCCGCGTCGACTTCGATCCGCCGTCGTTGGCGCGCGCCTATGCTGCGGGTGGGGCTACATGCCTCTCCGTGTTGACGGACACGCCATCGTTCCAGGGCGCTCCGGAATATCTCATCGCCGCGCGCAAGGCCGTGAGCCTGCCGGCGCTGCGCAAGGATTTCATGGTCGACCCCTATCAGGTCGTGGAGGCGCGTGCCTGGGGCGCGGACTGCATCCTCATCATCATGGCCGAGGTGGATGACGGTCTCGCGGCGGAACTGGCATCAGCGGCCAGCGACTGGCACATGGAGTCGATCGTCGAGGTCCACGACGACGAGGAACTGGATCGCGCCATGCGCCTCCCTTGTCGTCTGATCGGCATCAACAACCGCAACCTGAAAACGTTCGAAACGACGCTGGCGACGACCGAGCGCCTGGCGCCGCGCGTGCCGAAGGATCGCATCGTCATCGGCGAGAGCGGCATTTTCACGCCGGCCGACATCGCCCGCCTGCAGCGCGTCGACGTCAACACATTCCTCGTTGGTGAAAGCCTGATGCGCCAGACCGACGTGGCGGCTGCCACGCGGGCACTGCTCGGTGGGGAAACGGGAGCTGCGGCATGAGCAAGCTCACGCACCTCAACGACAAGGGCGAAGCCCGCATGGTCGACGTCGGCGACAAGGAAGTGACGCAGCGCACCGCGACCGCCGAGGGCTTCGTCGCCATGCAGGCTGAAACGCTGAAGCTCATCGAGACCGGCACGGCCAAGAAGGGCGACGTGCTGGCGACGGCGCGCATCGCCGGCATCATGGCCGCCAAGAAGACGCATGAGCTGATCCCGCTTTGTCATCCGCTCATGATCACCAAGGCCGTGGTGGATTTTACAGCGTCGCAGGCGCCGCCGGGCATTCGTGTCGAGGCAACGGTTGCCGTCACGGGCCAGACGGGGGTGGAAATGGAAGCGCTGACGGCCGTGTCGGTGGCGTGTCTGACGATCTACGACATGCTGAAGGCCGCCGACCGCGAGATGAGCTTCAACGGTGTGCGGCTCATTGAGAAACACGGCGGCAAATCCGGTTCTTTTTCGACCGCGCCGCGGGCGAAGGCCTGAACCATGGCGCTTCTCCCCGTTGCCGACGCCCTGGCGCGCGTGCTCGCAGACGTCGCGACAACGCCCGCCGAAGAAGTGCCGCTGCTGCGGGCCAACGGCCGTATCCTGGCCGCGCCGGTAGCCGCCCGCCTGACGCAGCCGCCGTTCGATTGTTCGGCCATGGACGGTTTTGCCGTCCGTTACGTCGACGTTGCTAGGGTGCCTGCGCGCCTTGAGCTGATCGGAGAATCTGCGGCGGGGCATTCGTTCGCCGGCACGGTCGGCGCTGGGCAGTGTGTCCGCATCTCGACCGGGGCGCCTGTGCCGACCGGCGCGGACTGCGTCATCATCCAGGAGGATACCGATCGCGACGGGGCAAGCGTGGTCGTGAAAGAGGCCGGCTCGGCCGGCCAGCACATCCGTCGGCGTGGCTTCGACTTTGCTGCTGGACGTCCCATGATCGAGCCCGGGCGGGTGCTGGAAGCGCGGGCCATCGCGCTGGCGGCCGCTGCCGGATATGGCAGTCTCCCCGTTCGCGGCAAGCCGGTGGTGGCCATCCTGGCGACAGGTGACGAACTGGTCGAGCCGGGCGAGACGCCTGCCGCCAACCAGATCGTGTCGTCCAACTCATACGGCATCGCTGCGATGGTCGAGGCTGCAGGAGGTTCGGCTCGCCTGCTCGGCATCGCGCGGGATACGCGAGCGGACCTCGCGGCCAAGATTGCCGAGGCGGATGGCGCGGACATCCTCGTCACGCTCGGCGGCGCTTCCGTCGGCGACCACGACCTCGTCGGACCCGTGCTGACGGAGAGCGGAGCGGCCCTCGACTTCTGGCGGATCGCCATGCGCCCGGGCAAACCTCTGATGTTCGGCCGGCGCGGCGACCAACGCGTTCTGGGCCTGCCGGGCAACCCCGTCTCCTGTCTTGTGACGGCTCGCGTGTTTCTCGTACCGCTGCTGCGGACGATGCTGGGGTTGGACGCGGGGACGGACCTGGAATCCGCCGTCCTGTCGACGGCACTGGAAGAGAACGGACCCCGGCAGCACTACATGCGTGCCAGCCTCATGCCGCGGGGCGCGGCGCTTCCCACCGTCGCCCCCCTGCCCTCACAGGACAGCGCTGCGCTCTCGCTGCTGGCTGCCGCCCGCTGCCTCATCGTGCGGCCAGCCGGCGCCCCGGCGCTGGGTGCCGGCGCGGAAGTCCAAATTTTGCGCCTCGGTGCCGGATGACAATCGCCTGCCGGACCGTTGCCTTGTTGCACTTGCAGAACATCCAGCGAACAGGTAGTGTACATTCACGTTTTGTCCATGCAAGATGTGCGTGACATGGCGATGTGCCGCGTAAGGACGACGCCCGACCGCGCTGCTGACGTCAGCGCAGCGGGCCATGGGTCCGATACCGGAGTTGAGAGATGCTGACACAAAAACAAAAAGAGCTGCTGCTGTTCATTCATGAGCGCATGCAGGATGAAGGCGTGCCCCCCTCGTTCGACGAGATGAAGGACGCGCTGGATCTGAAATCGAAGTCCGGGATCCACCGCCTCATCACCGCCCTGGTCGAGCGCGGGTTCATCCGCCGCCTGCCGCACCGAGCGCGCGCCATCGAGGTGATCAAGCTGCCGGAGAATTCGGAGGCGGCGGCGAGTGCACCCAAGCGCGTGGGCTTCCAGCCCAGCGTCATCGAGGGCAGTCGCGGCAAGATGCGAAATATCGATGTGCCGCCTTCGCACGTCATCGACAGCCGCACGGTTTCGGTGCCGGTCATGGGCCGCATCGCCGCCGGCGTGCCGATTTCCGCGATCCAGAGCCACAGTCACGATATCGCCTGCCCGCCCGACCTGCTGACCAACGGCGAGCATTTTGCGTTGGAGGTCAAGGGCGACTCGATGATCGAAGCCGGTATTCACGACGGCGATACGGTCATCATCCGGCGCTGCGATACGGCGGAGAACGGCGACATCGTGGTGGCCCTCGTCGAGCAGGAGGAGGCGACACTGAAGCGCCTACGCAAGAAGGGCTCGACGATCGCTCTGGAGGCGGCCAATCCGGAATTCAAGACACGAATTTTCGGGCCGGACCAGATCGACATTCAAGGCCGCTTGGTGGGCCTGATCCGACGCTATTGAGTGATTTCTGTCGGCAGCCCCGTGCGATCGTTGTCTGCAATCACCATGTCATCCCCGGACTTGTTCCGGGGATCCCGGGTGCAGCCAATGCGACATCAGCAGCTGGATTTCGAACCCAGCCGAGAACGGGATCCTCGGGACAAGCCCGAGGATGACACCTGTGTTTGGCGGTAGTTCTAACGAGACCGAGGTCTGACCCTCTCTCAGCCCCGGCCGCGGTAGGGGGCGACGCCCTGGTCCGGCAACCACGTGTCCTTGGGCAGGGTACCGTTCTGCCAGAAGACGTCGATGGGAATGCCGCCGCGCGGGTACCAATAGCCACCGATGCGCAAGAATTTCGGCTCGAGCAACAGCACCAGCCGCTTGCCGATCGCGACCGTGCAGTCCTCGTGGAAGGCGCCGTGGTTGCGGAACGAGGCGAGGTACAGCTTCAGCGACTTGCTCTCCACCAGCCAGTCGTCCGGCACGTAGTCGATCACAAGGTGGGCGAAGTCGGGTTGGCCGGTGACAGGGCACAGCGAGGTGAATTCCGGCGCCGTGAAGCGGGCAACGTAATTCGTGTCGGCATGCGGGTTGGGCACGCGGTCGAGGACGGCCTTGTCGGGGCTCTCGGGAATGCCGGCAGTGTGCTGGCCGAGCAGGCTGACTTGTGGCGGCGCCTTCTTGCCCATTGTCGCTACTCCGCCGCAAGGCGCGTTGGCGCGCGCGGTCCAGTGTAGACGCAGCCCTCGCCACAGCTGTCGCGCGCGACTTGCACTTGGGCCAGACCGGGCACGCGGTTGGCCAGGCGATGCCAGATCCAGATGGCGATACGTTCCAGCGTGGGGCTCGTCAGGCCGTCGACGTCATTCAGCAAGCGATGGTCCAGGGCGTCCTGGGTTTCGGCCATGGCCTTGGCCAGTTCGTCGAAATGGAAGACGTAGCCGGTTTCTGCATCCGGCTCGCCCTCGATGACGATACGCGCGCGGAAGCTATGGCCGTGAATGCGCGCATTCGCCGTGCCGGGTTCCGCGCTCGGCAGGTAGTGTGCCGCCTCGAAGAGGAATTCCTTGTAGATCTGCATGGCGCCTCAATAGGCGATCTTGCGCCGGGCATTCAAGCCCTTGTGGCCGCGACACGTTACGGGATGCCGATCAGCTTGTGTGTCTGCAGCGACAGCCGCCACTCGGGGTGCGCCTTGCAATAGGCCACGGCCAGGGCCGTATTGGCGGCCCGCTGCGGTCCGTCCATGGGCTGCAGGTAGCGGTGACGAAACGCGAGATTTGCCACCGCCTCTGGCATTAACTCCGTTTGAGGATAGACCAACTTCAGTTCGTCGCCTGAGGTCTGGACGAGGGCCGTCCCGGCCTTGGGGCTGACGCATATCCAATCGATGCCGTCGGCCACGGGCAGCGTGCCGTTGGTTTCTATGGCGATTTCGAAGCCGACGGCATGCAGCGCGGCCGCCAACTCGGTATCGACCTGCAGCATGGGTTCTCCGCCCGTCAGCACGACGAGCAGACCGGGCGTGGCGCCGCCCGCGGCGCGTGTGCAGGCCTCCGCCAGGGCCGCGCCGGTGCGGAAGCGGCCGCCACCGGGGCCATCAGTGCCGACGAAATCGGTGTCGCAGAACGTACAGGCGGCGTCGGCGCGGTCGGCCTCGCGGCCGGACCACAGATTGCAGCCGGCGAAGCGGCAAAAGACCGCTGGACGCCCGGCATTCGCGCCTTCCCCCTGCAGGGTGTAGAATATCTCTTTGACGGCATACATGATCGCCATGCCTAAAACGCAAGGACGCGCCGATGTCAACGAATGACCCGCGGCGCCGTTAAGTCCGGAGACATCCCATGGCCGAAGACGACATTCCCAGCGACGCGCCCAGCGAGCTGGATCCACCGGAGGGTATCCAGGGTGCGGACGAGGCCGTGGAGGTGCTGCGGGCTTGGATTGCCGACGGTTCGCTGCATGTCACCTTCGATCCGGAAACCTTCAGTCACGACGTGTCGGAGTGGGGGCGCCTCCTCTCGGACATTGCCGTGCACGTTGCCAACGCGGTCGCGCTCGACGGGCAGATGTCGTTCAAGGAAGCTCTGACGGCGGTGCACGAGGCCTACGATCAGGGGATCGTGGAGCAGCACCCAGACGTGACCGGCAAGATCATCGGCAGGTCCACGCACTAGGTCGGGCCCCCTGTAACGTCGACGGAAGCGGGACACCTCACATGGCCAGCGAGACGAGGACCCTGCGCTATTTCGATGTCGTCATGGTGGCGTTCGTCACGGTTCTCGTATGCTCTAACCTGATCGGTCCTGCCAAGATCGCCCAAGTCGATATTCCGGGCTGGGGGCCCTACGTGTTCGGCGCCGGCGTTCTGTTCTTCCCGATCAGCTATGTCTTTGGCGACGTGCTGACTGAAGTCTACGGCTATGCCCGTGCCCGCCGCGTGATCTGGACGGGCTTTGCCGCCCTCGCCTTCGCCTCCGTGATGGCGACCATCGTCGTGGCGCTGCCGCCGGCCTCGTTCTGGAAACACCAGGAGGCCTACGAAATCGCCTTCGGCAATGCCTGGCGCGTCGTGGCGGCCTCGATGATCGCGTACTTCAGCGGAGAGTTCGTGAACTCCTACGTGCTGGCGAAGATGAAGATCTGGACGGCGGGGCGCCATCTATGGATGCGCACCATCGGCTCCACGATCGCGGGCGAGGCGGTCGACAGCTTGCTGTTCTATCCGATCGCTTTCTACGGCACAGGCATCATTCCCAACTATGCGTTGCCGGTCGTGATGCTGTCGCAGTTCATCACCAAGACGGCCGTCGAGGTGGTCTTCACGCCGTTGACGTACAAGATCGTTGCGTTCCTGAAGGCTGCGGAAGGTGTCGATCATTTCGACTACACGACAGATTTCAACCCCTTTGCCGTGGCCACGAAGCGCCAGGGTTCGTGACGGCCCCGAAGACGAAAAAGGCGGCCCAACGGCCGCCTTATCTCGTAATCCGGGTTGACGGCCAGCGTCACTCGTTGGGAACGCCGGCCATGGCGCCCGGCATGATCTCTTCCGTCGGATCCAGGCCGACCCACACGCGCGGATTGACATACGACTGGCGCATCACGAATTCGTAGCCCGAGCGGTACCAGATCCGCACTTCATCGCTCTTGTTGTCGAGGATGAAGTCGCCCTGGGAGGTGCGCGCGGTGAGCACGGCGTGCCCCTCGCCCTTGTCGTCCTTGACGACGGTCAGCAGCATGGAACTCATCGGCCAGCCGCGTTCGACGAGCAGCTTCTGCTTCAGCAGAGCATAGTCCTCGCAATCGCCGCGATCCTTCGGAATGGTCCAATATTCGCTGACGCCGTAGATCTCCATATCGGTGGCGGGCGCGATGGCGTGGTTGACGGAGCGGTTGACTTCGTCGAGTTCGCTGAAGCGTTCCAACGACGGCTGGAAGCGGATTTCGGAGAGCTTTTCAGTGGTGCTGCACGACTTGGGACTTGTCTCGCAGAAGCGGACAAAACCGTACGGCGGCTGCGTCTCGCCGAACACCCGCATGTAGGGCGAGCCCTTGACGGTCGTGAAATCCTGACGCTCTGGTCCGGCGATTACGCCCTCGGCACCGGACACGAACGCGAACAACGCCATCACAACGATGCATATACGCTTCATACGCGACCCCGCACATGTTCCTTTACTATACCTCAAATTCGGGCGGTGTCTGGTCAGGCGGTGCCGTTGCATCTGATTTTCACTTCACTCGACCAGTTCACCAATATTTGCCCGGCAATTAGGCGTTTCCTCGGAATGTCTGACGTCCGGTTACCCAAAATCCCGCAACAAGGTTTCTCGTTCCTGCGGTTCCATGAATTGCAGTCCTATTCCCTGGTCGTGGTAGCGCATGACGCGTGCCAACTGCTTGCCGAGGACCACAACATGGCCGATCGGCGGCCGCGCCTCTGTTCCCACGGATGCACCTGACAGGGAGACATCCAGGACCTTGCATTCGATGACGATGTCGTCGTCGAGCTTGAGGGTCGAGATCTTCTGGCCGACGGCAAAACGTTCGTGCTCGCGCTCGATGGACTGGCCGGCCAACTCATGCCGATTGATGAGCCAGGTGATCTGGGCGGCGAGCTTTTCGCGCTTATGGGCGGTGGACGAGAGCGATATGGCGAAACCGTCGGGAAGAATGCGTGCGACCGAACCGACGACGCTGCCCAGGTGTTCGAATTGGCCGATGATGCGTTCACCGACCGTCACTCTTTCCGGAGAGGCGATGGCCATGCCGCCAGGCGACACGTCGATCAGCTTGCAGGAGTGCTCGCTGCGATCGGCACGCATGAACCGACCGGCGACCTGGACCTTGAAGCGCTTGTGGCGGCGGCGGTCAGGCGCGATGCGGGCGGCACTCAGGGGCGCCCGGCGAGCCGATGAAGCCTGAAGTTGAGTAGACATGGCGCTGGTCGACCCGCACACGCATTTTGGACTGATGCAGTATGGGTCAGCCTCCTTAAGGAAGGCCTAAAACAACGGGCCATTTTGGAACACGCTCAGCCCGACGTCGGCGTCGCCTCAGGACTTCTCTCCGTCCTCGGCCAGTCCGCCCTCATAGACGCGGAAATACCTGCGGTTTGAGCGGACGATCCGGGCTGTCCGGACATTGCTGTCGAGCGCCAGCGGCTGGGGAAACGGCAAGATTTCGCCGGGGCCGGCATCGCCTAGCAGGGCTTGGTAGGCGGTCAGGGTTCGGTCCGTCAGGGGTTCGTCGCCCAGCCAGTCAGGGGCGTCCGCGAGGCTGATGCAACCGACGAACCTGTCGACGACGTCGCGCATGTGGATCAGGGGCAGCAGCAGACACTCGTGCGTCACGGAACGGCCGGACGGAGCCGTGGAGGTGATGTCAAACAGCGCGCCGCCACCGTACGTCGTCATGTCGCGGATCTGGCGTTCCATGATCCGCCTGTCGGTTGCCACGAAGCCCTCGAAGAAGCTTGTTCCGCGGAAATCGGTGCCAAATTGCTCGATGATCCGCGTGCCGGCCAGGCGGTAACGGATATCCATGTCGCCGAGGCGCTCCAGGATGAACGCGTCGGGCAGGATCGACGCCAGGCGGGCCGGTTCGATCTCGAAACGGCGCGGCGCCAGGCGGTCACCGCGCACCTCGTTCCAGTAGTTATAAAGCTGTTGACTTGCGCGGTTTTTCATCGGTTCGAGGGCTCGCTCGCGGTTATGTATCGTACGATATCGGGACAGCTAACGCGCCGGGCGCCGTGCTCGAAGCCTACGGAGCATCTTCCGTGCCAGTACCGTCGTGTTGCTGCGACATGTCAGCCTCGGCTGCTGCGGTTGCCATACAGCGTCGCAAGCTCTACCTGCTGGGGGCGCTATTGAGCGGCCGCTTCTTCGGGTGACTTACCCACTCTAAGTTTCTGTTTTTTCGCGCTTCTTATCGAGCAATCGCTTCGCGCTTCGGCGGGAGCACACTAGGAGACTGCGATGGTGTTCACCGGGCCGGGCGAGCAAGGCAAGCAGCCGATTTTCAACGTGCCGGGCACCGTCGTGGCGCTGCTGGGGCTGCTCATTGCCATCCATGTCGGCCGGTCGCTGCTGCCGATAGACTGGGACAACTGGGTGGTTGGGGCGACAGCGTTCATTCCGATCCGCTATTCAGACCCTGAGGCGATCGGTCTGCCAGGCCAGCCGTACGCTTCCTATACGTCCTGGATCACGCATATGCTGATCCACGGCAGTGCGCTGCACCTGATGTTCAACGCAGCCTGGCTTCTTGCCTTCGGCGGCGCCGTTGCCAATCGGATCGGCTCAGTGCGCTTCATCGCCTTTGCGACGGTGTGCGGCCTATTCGGGGCGCTGGCCTATCTGGCCGTCAGGTGGGGCCTGTTCGCGCCGATGGTGGGTGCCTCCGGCGCGGTGATGGGTCTGATGGGGGCATCGATGCGCTTCCTCTATCCGGCCCTCGACAACGGTGGAGGCTCGCTGCGCAACATTCATCAGAACCTGCGATCCGTGCCGCTGATGACGCTGCGCCAATCGTTGACCGACGTGCGCGTTCTGATGACGACGGCGATGCTTGTCGTGCTGAACTTTGCCGGCGCCTATGGCATGGGACCGGGAACGTCGGAAGGCACCATCGCCTGGGAGGCGCATGCTGGCGGATACCTTGCTGGTTTCCTGCTGTTCGGATTGTTCGATACCGCAACGCACAACTATACTGCACCGCAGCGCGCGGACGTCGAAGATGACGATGAACACATCGGCAGCAAACCAACTCTGCATTGACCGGTTGCCTCGGTAGTCAAATTGCCTCACCATCAGACAGTTGGCGGATCTCGAAGGTCGCCGGCTCGTACGATTGGCTGTGATTGTCTGACGTCTGGCCTGGGCCGGTTGGACTCCGAGAGACCTGCAGCGCTTGCTGGCAAGGGGCGGAGGCCGGAGTTAACGAGGCCGGGCAGGCATCGAGGCGAAAGGAACGTCGAGATGAATGTTGCTGCGATATTGAAATCAAAAGGGCGTGCGGTCGCGACGGCTAAGCTCGAAACGACCTTGCTGGAGATTTCGCAAAAGCTGGCGCAAAAGAAAATCGGCGCGATCATTATCGTCGGCGAGGCCGGCAAGCTCAGCGGGATCATTTCAGAACGTGACGTCATCCGGGCCATCGCTGAACACGGTCCGGCCGCTCTCGATCAGCCGGTCAGCAAAGTTATGACCAAGGCCGTTATCAGTTGCACTGAAACCAGCGTACTCGACGAACTGATGGAACTGATGACGAAGGGCCGCTTCCGTCACCTCCCCGTTATCGAGGACGACAAACTGGTGGGCATCGTGTCGATCGGCGACGTCGTGAAGAACCATATCGCCGAAGTCGAGATGGAAGTCACCGCAATGCGGGGCTACCTCGCAACGGGCTAGAGGCGTCGGCTGGCGCTGACTGGTGAACCCGCAACATGCGGAAATGCGGAAGGCCGAAGCGATAGCTCCGGCCTTTTGTTCTTGCGATAGACAATGGGTCTACGTCGCGCTGCCCCACAGGGAGGCGCGAGCCGGGGGCAACGTCTTGACGGCGCGGCGCGCATCGATCTCGCGCGTCAGATCCTCGATCTCACGGCGAGCCGCTGTCGCGCCGCGTTCGACCAGATCTTCGGCGCGATGGAAGTCGAACAGTCCGATGCCGTGGAGCTTCGGCGTGATCATCGCATCCGGAGGATCGCCGGCGAGCCGCGAGCGTGCAATGCGATCCTGCACGATATTGAGAGCATCGACGAGAACGGTGGTGATGCCGGGCGCGTCGTCGCCCTGGCCGAAGATCTGCCGCTGCAGCAGGCGTCGCATGGCGATGCCGTTCTTGCCGGTCACGGGTTCCGGCTCGATCTCCTCGGTGACGGCGCCGAGCGACGTTTCGATATGCGTGGTCACGGCCGAGCGGCTGGAGATATCGAAGTTCAGGTTGACGGCGATGACGTAGCGCGCGCCCAGCGCACGGCAGACGGAGACAGGTATCGGATTCACCAGGGCGCCGTCGAACAGCCAGCGGTTGTCGATCTTCACCGGCTTGAAGACGCCGGGCAGCGCATGGGATGCACGCACCGCGTCGACGAGGCGGCCGCGCGACAGCCAGACCTCATGGCCAGAGCCGATTTCGGTGGCGACCGCCGTGAAACGCGTCTCCAGATCTTCGATGTTGCAATTGCCGAGGTGTCTATCGAGCATCTCGACAAGGCGCTGGCCGTTGATCAGGCCGGTGCCTTTGAAGTTGAAATCAAGGTAGCCGAAGATGCGCCGCTTGGTCAGGCTGCGGGCAAAGTCTTCGACATCGTCCAGACGGCCGGCGGCATAACAGCCACCCACGACCGCGCCGATCGACGTGCCGGCGATGATGTCCGGTTTGATGCCAGCCTTTTCCAGGGCCCTCAGGACGCCGATGTGCGCCCATCCGCGGGCGGCGCCCCCGCCCAATGCCAGACCGATTTTCCCCGTCGACATGGTTCGTCTCCGCATGAGCCGCCGGCGGCAAGCTGCCATAACAACGGTGAAACCTTCTACGCGGTTCCGCGCTTCAGCCGTGGCGGACTGCCTATCCCTCTGTCAAATGGAGGGTACAGATTCGGAATTAAAGTCTTCCTACTACGTTTGCCTTGCGCGGGGCAAAGATCAGTCATGCGCAGCCTTAACTACCCGATCAATCTCAGGAATTTTGCTGCGGTGCGTCGAAGGCAAGCCGGCCATCCTGGCCCTTGCCCAGCGGAAGTGAGCGATAGAAGCAGCTGCGAGCACCGGTGTGGCATGCGACACCGGCGCCGGCCACGCGGACCTTCAGCCACAGCACATCCTGGTCGCAATCTACCCGTAGTTCCTCGACCGTCAGGGTATTGCCGCTATCCTCGCCTTTGCGCCAAAGCCGACCACGGGAGCGAGACCAGAAATGCGCCATCCGCGTATCGATTGTGGCGGACAGGGCGTCGGCGTTCATGTAGGCGAACATCAGAACCTGACCCGTCAGGGCGTCAGTCACGATCGCGCCGATCAGGCCGTCTCGGTCGAACCGGGGCGTGAAAGCCGTTCCCTGCTCGACCTCTTGCGCCGTCGTGGCGCCTGCTGGGTTGGTCATGCCTGCCTTCCAGGAAGGGTTGAATTTGTCGTCATCGGGGTCTCCCACCCTGACCGCATTCGGCCCTATATATAGCCTCGACCACAAACCGGCCACCGGTGGTGGCGTTGGGCCGTACGCGCTGTTTTGGATTGCCATGGCTGATCTCGACGACGTCTACAATCTCAGGATCCTGGAGCTTGCCTCAGACATCCCGCACTCGGATCGTCTCGGCAGTCCTGATGCCACGGCGTCGGTCCGCGCCAAGCTGTGCGGTTCGACCATCACGGTGGACATCAACGCCGACCACGAGCGCATCTCGGACTTCGGGCAGGACGTGAAGGCCTGCCTGCTGGGTCAGGCTGCAGCGGCCATTGCCGGGCGCGAGATCGTCGGCACCTCGTTTGCCGAGTTTGCCCATGTGGGTGCCGTGATGCGCCGCATGCTCAAGGACGGGGGTCCGCCTCCTGACGGCCGCTGGGCCGATCTCGCCTTGCTGCAGCCGGTGAAGGACTATCCGCACCGGCATGCTTCGACGCTACTTGTGTTCGATGCCGTCGAGCAGGCCATGCAGCAGATTGCAAACGGCACGGCGGTCGCGGCAGAATCGCGATGAACCTGGCCGGCATGCTGCTCAAGTTGCCGATCCACGTCTATCGTTGGACACTCAAACCACTCATCGGCATGGAGTGCCGGCACCTGCCTACGTGCTCGCAATACGGTCTCGACGCGATCGACCGGAACGGGCCGTGGCGGGGCTTCTGGCTGACACTGTCACGCGTGTTGCGCTGCCATCCTTTTGGCTCGGCAGGTTTCGATCCGGCGCCGGATATTCGCAGCGAGCGCCATCCGTTGATGCCCTGGCGTTACGGGCGCTGGACGGGCCGCCACATCGAAGATGGGACGAAGCTGAAACTCTAGTGCGTGCCGGCCTTATGCCGGCCGCGGGGCATGGCGGAGTACGACGCGCGCCGCAGCATCGCTGGGGCTGTCGCCGGCGCTCATCATGATCTGAGGGATCTTGGCCAGACCGGCGAGTTGCGCCCTGCGCTCCGGGCTATCTTCCAGCAAGAGGGCAAGGGCCGACGCCAGCGCTTCCGGAGTGCAGGCCTCCTGCAGGAACTCCGGATAGATGTTCTCGCCCGCGACGAGGTTCGTCAGCACCACGGACGGCACCTTGATCAGGAAGCGCACGCTGGCGACCAGCCGATCGACGCGGTAGGCGACGATCGTGGGTGTGCCAGCCAGACCCAGTTCCAGCGTGACAGTGCCGGAAGCAGCAAGGGCGGCGCGCGCCAGGCGGAAGGCCGCGAACTTGTCTGCCTCACCGCTGACCACGTGCGGCGTGACGGGCCAGGCGCGCGCCTTTTCCTCGATGAAGGCGCGCTGCGACGTGATGGCCGGCAAGACCACTTCAAAGGTGTGGCCGCGCAGGCGCAAGCGTTCCAGCGCCTCGCCGAACGGCTGCATCAGCCGATCGATTTCCGAGCGCCGGCTACCCGGCAGGACGACGATGACCGGCTTGCCGGAAATTCCCAAACGATCGGCCAGGCCTTCGGCATCGGCGGATCTGATGACGTCGAGGCGCTCGCTCAGAGGGTGCCCGACGAAGGTGCAGGGAGGCCCGCCAAGGCGATCATGCGCGGCGGGCTCGAACGGCAGAAGCGCCATCACGTGATCGACGTATGGCCGCATGGCGCGCGCGCGCCATGGTCGCCATGCCCAGACGCTGGGGCTGACGTAATTTATGATCGGCAGCTGTGGTGCACGCCGCCGCACGCGCTTGGCGATGGCGTGCGTGAATTCGGGACTGTCGATGATCACCATCACGTCGGGGTTCGCGGTGACGGCGGCGTCGACAGCCTCGTGGACGCGGCGGATGAGGACGGGCAATCGCTTCAAAATGGCGATCGGGCCCATGACGGCGACCTCGTCGAGAGGGAACAGCGACGTGAAACCCTGCGCGGCCATCTCCTCGCCACCGACACCCGAGAATGTCACGTTGCCGCCCGTTGCCGATCGCAGCGCCGTGATCAGCTTGGCGCCCAGGGAGTCGCCGGAGTGTTCACCCGCGATCAGGACGATCCGCAAGGGCCGCGCGGCGTCGCTCCAGGTCATGGCTGGGATATCCCCGCATGGGTGTCCGCCGACGTCAGGATCAGGCCAGTCGCACCGGCACGGTCTCGCGCATCGGCGTCGACATGGCCCGAGCCCGTTGTGGCCAGCCCGCGCAAACCTGCTGCCACGGCGAGATCGACGCGGGCGGACGTGACCGCCTCGCCGGCATTCAGCACAGCAAAGCCAGACCGCTTCTTGACATGCTGGCTGCCCCACTGGCGCAACCCGCCGACCCGCTGCAACACCGCCTCGACTCCTTCTCCGCTCTCGATCGCCAGCACATACTTGCGCGCGACGACAACACTACGACTGGCCACGTGCGGCTGCAGTATGGCCAGGATTGCCGCGCCGCGGGCGATGTCCTCCTGGTCCTGGACCCTTGCCGGGCCCAGCTGAACGGCGTGCGGCGCGACGACGTCGTCGGAGACGCCGACGACAAACAGCCCCTGCTGCTCGGCGCGGGCCAGGACGTCTGGACGCTGCGTGACAAGGACCTGTCCGGCCAGCACGGCGATACCGGCAAGACCGGCGCTCGCAGTATTGCTGACCGTATCCGGTCCGATCACCGGCATATCGACCCGCATGTCCTGATGCGGCTTGGGCCGCTTGACCAGCACGCCATGCAGGCCCCCTGCTGTCGGTCTGACCCGGCTCAGCATTCTATCGGTGCCTTCGGCGCCCTCGATCGCCGTGATGGCGCCACCGCGCACGACGACGCTCTGGCCGACATCGAATGCGCCCAGCAGGCGTACGACGCCGAAGCCCTTGGCGATATCCGCCTCATCGCCCTCTGCCGGCTTGCGGGAACCGAGAGGGCCACGGGCGACGGCCAACTCAGGTGCCACGTCCGCGGGACCGATGACCTTCAGGCCATAGCCTTCGAAGAAGCGGATAACGCCACGCAGCACGCCGTCGTCTCCGCCCGAGGCCATGATGCGCAGAATGGACGGGATGGCGCGGACGAGCCCGAAATCGGGTTTCAACCTGGTCATGTCCGGGCGTGAGACTTTGCCGACGATCACAAGGTGAGAGCAGCGGTTCTCGCGGAAGGCGCGTATCATGCGCCCTATTTGGCCCCAGTTGACGCGCGTGACGGCGACCCCCGGGAACGTGCCGTCGATTTCACCGTCAATACCCACGACGTGCACGGGCCAGCCGTGCGCGACGGCAGCCGCCGCGATCTCCTCGGGTACGCGACCGCCACCGGCGAGAATGCCGAGACGCACGGGCTGTTGCGCGGGACCGTCGATCATTCGGCAAGACCTTGGCGGCGGCGGCAATGATTTCTCAGCCGCTCATTCCTCGGGCGCGGCGCGCGGGGTGCACAGCGAGCGCTTGCCGCCGGCGCGAATGAACTCGACGATCTCGGCGACAATCGGATGGCCTGAGAACTCCGCCGAGACGTCGGTGACGCGCTCGGCAATCGTGCCCTCGGCGGCAAACATCAGGCGGTAGGCGCGGCGCAGGTCGTGGATGTCGTTGCGCGAGAAGCCGCGGCGCTGAAGGCCGACAATATTCAACCCAGACAGATGCGCACGATTGCCGAGCGCCATGCCGTACGGGATGAGATCCTGCTCCAGGCCCGACATGCCGCCGAGAAAGGCGTGATTGCCGACGCGGGCGAACTGGATGACGGCCGCACCGCCGCCGACGATGACGTAGTCGCCGACGGTCACGTGGCCGGCAAGCATGACATTGTTCGACAGAATGATGTTGTTGCCGACCTGGCAATCGTGGCCGACATGGGAATTGGCCAGGAAGGCGCAATTGTTGCCTACGATAGTCGTCAGGCCGCCGCCCTCGGTGCCGGGGTTCATGGTGACGCCTTCGCGGATCAGGCAGTCACTGCCGATGGTCAGCGTCGAGACCTCGCCCTTGAACTTGAGGTCTTGGGGTTGATGGCCGATCGAGGCGAACGGAAAGATGCGCGTGCGCGCGCCGATCGTGGTGCGGCCGGCGACGACGGCGTGGCTGATGACTTCCACGTCGTCGCCGAGCACGACGTCTCGGCCGACCATGGCGTAGGGGCCGACTTTGACACCTTCACCGAGCTTCGCGCCGTCTTCGACGATCGCGGTGGGGTGGATCTGGCGTTCAGCCATTCGACTGCGCCGCCAAAGCCCGTGCCTCGTTGCTGTCGGCCAGCATGGCGCTGATCTCGGCCTCGGCTACCACGTTGCCGTCGACACGTGCCTCGCCGAAGAAGCGCCAGACGCGGCCGCGCGAGCGGACCTTGCGGATGTGGAAATGCAGCTGGTCGCCCGGCAGCACCGGCTTGCGGAACTTGGCCTTGTCGATACCCATGAAATAGACGAGGTCGGCGCGGTAGTTCTCGCCGATGTTACTGACGCACAGGGCGCCGGCCGTCTGGGCGATGCCTTCGATGATTAAGACGCCGGGCATGACCGGAAACGCTGGAAAGTGCCCCTGGAAGAACGGCTCGTTGATCGTCACGTTCTTGACGCCGACGCAGCTTTCGTCACCGTCCATGTCATAAATGCGATCCACCATCAGGAACGGATAGCGATGCGGCAGCAGCTGCAGCACGCGTATGATGTCGGCCGTGCCGAGCTTCGATTTCGTTGTTTTCTTCTCGTCCATCGCTTTGCCTTTGTCGCGTGGCGTACCGAAGGCTGAGCGCTTCCTGAGTGCCACGCAAAAAACTCCTTATCATTCCACTTCCGGCTCGTCCGCCGCGCTGCCCTGCGCTGAGAGCCGCGTGACGGTTGCAATCTCACGCGCCCATTGCCGCAGGGGGCGCGCGGGCGTTCCTCCCATGCGTGCGCCAGCCGGCACGTCGTCCTTGGCATGGGAAGCGCCGGCGATCTGGGCGCCGGCTCCCACCTTAAGGTGACCTGCGCATCCGGACTGACCGCCCATCACCACGAAGTCGCCGAGCTCGGTCGACCCTGAGATGCCGACCTGCGCGACGATCACACAGTGCCGTCCGATGACCACGTTGTGCCCGATCTGCACCAAATTATCAATTTTGGTGCCTTCGCCGATAATCGTATCCTTAAGGGCGCCCCGGTCGATCGTGGAATTGGCGCCGATCTCGACGTCGTCCTGGATGATAACCCTGCCAATTTGCGGGACTTTCAGGTGTCCTTCGCGGCCCATGGCGAAGCCAAAGCCGTCCTGCCCAATTCGTGCGCCGGAATGGATAATGACGCGGTCGCCGAGCAGAGCATGCGTCACCGTGGCCAGGGGGCCGATATAGCTGCCGCGGCCGATGCAAACGCGGTAGCCGATGACGGCGCCGGCGGCGATGCGGGTGCCCCGGCCGATGCGGGCTTCGGCGCCAATGATGGCGCCCGGCTCGACCTCGGCACCGTCTTCCAGGATGGCTGTCGGGTCGACGGCGGGGGCGCCGGGCCTTGCGGCCTTGACGCGCATGCCCTCAGGGTAAAACAGGGTCAGTGCCTTGGCGAAGCCGAGATAGGGCGCCTTGGTGCGGAGCGCGAGTGTGCCCTTGGGCACCCTGTCGGCGAGCGCCGGCTGGATCAGGCAGGCGCCGGCGCGCGAACCTTGCAGCATCGGCAGATACTTGCGGTTGTCGACAAAGGACAATTCATCGGGGGCGGCTTCGGACAACGGCGTCACGTTGTGCAGCCGGATACTCGCGTCGGCGCCCTGCGGTAGCTCTGCACCCGTGGCCTGCGCGATCTCGGCCAAGGTGAACGGCCCAGCCTTCGCGAAGAACCCTGGATGCTCCATCGCCACCACTCTAGTTCAATATTGAATAGGCCGGCATTCGTTCGGCCGACGCTCGGCAATTACCCGTTCACATAAGGACCGGGCCTCGTAGCATAGCGCAGCCCTGGTGGCAAACGAGAGCCGGGGCCCGTAGGGCCCCAGCAGCCGATCAGAACTTGGTCGACGCACCGAAGCGGAAGAACTGTTCCTCGTCGTACTTCTCTTTGGTGAGCGCCTTCGCAAAATCCATGCGCAAGGGGCCGACCGGAGAATTCCAGAGGACACTGCCGCCGACGGACGAACGGACCGAGGAGTCGTCTTCCAGGTGGAAGGCGCGCGTTCCGTTTCCGCCAGCTTTGCTGAGTTCCTTGGCGAGATCGTTGGCGCCGAACAGTGAACCGGCATCTGCGAACACGGCGCCACCCAAGCCGATTTCGTCAGGCACGAAGGGGAACGGGAAGCGGATTTCGGCCGTCGTTGCCCAGTACGTCTGACCGCCGACCGAGTCACCCGTGATGGTATCGCGAGGACCGAAGCCACCGCGGTCGAAGCCACGAATGGTTTCCCCGCCGCGGAAGTAGAGGTCGTTCAGACGAATGTCCTCGTTGCCCCAGCCTTCAATGTGACCCGCAATGGCGCGTCCGACGAAGGTGATTTTTTCGGTGATCGGGTAATAGGCACGGCCTTCAGCTGAGAGGCGGCCATACTGAACGTCACCGCCGAGACCCGCGAACTCACCGCCGACCTGCAGGTAATAACCGCTGGTGGGATTTTTGGGATGATTGCGCTTGTCGTAAGTGAGTGTCGTGTTGGCGGAAGACGTAATCGTCTGATCGCCATTGCGGTTAATCTCTTCCTCGACGAGAGCATTCACTCGACTGTCGTTCTCGGTGTCGATCTCGATCGACGAGACGTCCAGGCCGTAGCCAGTCTGCATCCAGAGGTTCTCAGAGAGTGGGAACCCGAGACGAACGCCACCACCTGTCCGCTTGCTGCTGAAGCCCGATTCTTCCGACTGGTCGATCTCCTTGTGGAAGAGGTCGAAGCCCGCGGACATGTTGTAGTCGAGGAAGCGCGGCTCGGTGAAGCTCAGGTCCACCTGCAAGCGCTCGAACGAACCAGCGAACTTGAGGCGAAGGAACTGGCCGTTGCCGAGCAGGTTGCGCTCCGTGATCGAGACGTCGCCGATGACGCCTTCCGAGGTCGAATAACCGGCGCCGAACGACAGCTCGCCCGTAGACTGCTCGACGAGTTCAACGTCGAGAACGACGCGATCTTCGGCCGAACCCGGGCGGCGCTTGACTTCGACGGCCTTGAAGAAGCCCAAGCCCTGCAGACGCTTCTTGGCGCGGTCGACCAGCATCGGATTGAAGGCGTCGCCTTCGGCCAAGCGGAATTCGCGACGGATCACGTAGTCCTTCGTGCGTTCGTTGCCGCTGACGTTGATGCGTTCGATGTAGATCCGCGGGCCTTCGTCGACGGCGTAGACGACGCTGATGGTGCGCGAGGCGACGTCGGGATTGGCGCGCGGGCGAACACGGGCAAAGGCGAAGCCCTGCTCGGCGGCGGCAAGCGTCAGCTTCTCCACCGTCTTGTCGACGTCGGCGGCGTTGTAGATTTCGCCCTGCTCCGTCAGGATTTCAGCATTGAGGCCTTTGGCCTCGAGACCCTGGAGCGAGTTCTCGACCGAGATGGGACCGAAGTTGTAGCGCTGGCCTTCTTCGATAGCGAAGTTCACGAAGAAGCCGGAACCGTCAGAGTCAAGTTCGGCGCGGGCGGCGACGACGGTCGCATCGGCGTAGCCGTTCTTGAGATAGTACTGGCGCAGCAATTCGCGATCGAGCGACATGCGGTCGGGATCGTAGATGCTGGTGCCCTTGAGGAAGTCGAACCAGCCGGATTGCGTCGTCGAGATGATGTCGCGCAGCTGGCTGTCGGAGAAGGCGTAGTTGCCGGTGAAGGTGATGCCCTTGACCTTCGTAGCGCCGCCTTCGGTGATTTCGAACACGAGGTTGACGCGGTTCTGCTCGATCTCGATGACCTTGGGCTCGACCGACGCGGCAAAGCGCCCCTGGCGCTGATAGACGTCGAGAATGCGCTGCACGTCGGCCTGGACACGGGCGCGGGTAAAGACGGAGCGCGGCTTGGTCTGGACTTCGTTACGCAGGGTGTCGGATTCGACTTCGGCGTTGCCTTCGAAGGCAACCTGATTGACGACCGGGTTCTCGACGACGCGGATGATCACCGTGCCGCCGTCGCGGTCGATGTTGACGTCGGAGAACAGGCCGGTGCCGTACAGGGCTTTCAGCGAGCCATCGACCTTGCCGCCGTCGTAGGCGTCGCCGACGTTGAACTGAAGATAGGAGCGAACAGTCTCGGGCTCGACACGGCGGTTGCCCTCGACCTGGATGTCGCGGACCACACCCTGCGCGAGGGCGGCCCGCTCGAATACGGCGGCATCAAGTACAGTAGCCGCGGGGACAAACGTGGCGATAAGCGCGAGAACGCGCCAGCCCCCCAACGACATGATCCGAAATTGCGACATCCGCGGATCTGTCCTCATTTTTTGGCCGATCCCCCTAACGAAGCATCCAAGACATTCGGCACGGTCTTGGGCGCCTACTGAGCAATCAAAGCCTGCCGTCGCGGATTTTTAGGCCGCGAATCTCCCCCGGCAGACTTTGCACACCTTGATGCTTTTAACGATTCCGAAGCAGGCCTGGAAGTGGCAAGATTACGCCACCGCTCAGCTTTTTTTAACCTGCCGAAAACCAGCCACGAATGACGGGTAAATCGTTGAAAGTGGCGAAGATCATCAACATGAGGACGACCGCGAAGCCGATGCGGAATCCGACCTCTTGCGCGCCCTCGCTGAGCGGCTTCCGCCTGATCGCCTCGATCGCGTAAAACAGCAAATGACCACCGTCCAGTAACGGGATCGGGAAAAGGTTGATCAACCCCACGCTCACGGAAATGAAACCGATCAGATAGACAAGGTCGATAACCGACTTGTCGGCGACCTTGGCGGCGAGATCACCAATGCGGGCGGGGCCACCCAGCTGATCAGCATTCTGACGGCCGCCGATAACATCGCCCAAGTAGCCTAGCGTGCTGGTAATAATGAACTTTGTCTGGTCGATACCAAGTCCCAGGGCCTCGAGCGCACCGGGCTGGTAGAGCTTGACCGAGGCGGCATTGTCGGACCGCCGGATCCCGATCACCACCGTCGACATCTTCTGATTGCCCACGGTCTGCTCACGCAACTCCGGCGTAGCCGTCAGTTCTACCTCGCTGGCCCCGCGCTGAACCTTGAACAGAAGCGGCCGGCCAACGTGGGTCGAGACGATTTTCTGGACGTCCTCGAAGGACTTGATCGGATCGCCGTCGACGCTGACAATGAGGTCGTCGGCGATGAAGCCGGCGGCGGCGGCGGGCGTATCGGGAAGCACGTTGGCAATGCGCGCTTCCGTCGAGCGCACGCCGAAAAGCCCGAACCACAGCGCAAAAATGGCGATGGCAAGGATGAAGTTCGCAATCGGGCCCGCAGCGACCACGGCGGCCCGCTTCCAGACCGGCTTGGCGTGGAAGGATCCAGCCCGCTCCGCCGGGGTCATCGACTGAATGGCCTCGCGAGATGGAACGCTTGCGGCGTTCTCGTCGTCCATGAACTTGACGTAGCCACCCAACGGGATCCAGGCGAGGCGCCAGCGCGTTCCCTGGCGATCGTTGAACCCCCAGATTTCCTTGCCGAAACCGATCGAGAATGTGCGCACGGCGACGCCGCACCAGCGGGCGACGAGGAAGTGGCCAAGCTCATGGATGAAGACGACGACCGTCAAAACGATGAGAAACGGCAGCACCTTCGTGAAAGGCAGCATCAATATCTGCAGAACGTCGTTCGCCATTTCCGCTTGGATCCTCTTGCGCGAAACCCTCGACCGCTTGCCGGCGGCCGTTACCGATCAGTCGTTCGCCATATGGGGCTGCAGCAAAGATTGCGCCAGTTTGCGCGATTCGCCGTCAACAGCCAGCACGTCTTCCAACGACAGCAGCGGCTTGATCATACCACGGACATCGGCGGCCTCAATGGTTGCAGCTACTTTATTGGCGATATCGAGGAAGCCGATACGCTTGTCGAGGAAGGCCGCGACAGCGATCTCGTTGGCAGCGTTCAGAATACACGGCGCCGAGCTGCCACGATGCAGGGCTTCGCGGGCGACGCGGATGGCGGGAAAACGCACTTCGTCGGGGGCCTCGAACGTCAGGGTGGCGAGCTTGACAAGATCGAGGCGCTCGACGGGGGTCGCCATGCGATCGGGCCAGGACAACGCGTAGGAGATCGGTGCGCGCATGTCGGGAGGCGCCAGTTGTGCCAGGACGGAACCGTCAGAATAGACGACCAGGCAATGCACGACGGACTGCGGGTGTACGATGATTTCGAGTTGTTGAGGCGTTACGGCGAACAGGTGGAATGCCTCGATGATTTCGAGGCCCTTGTTCATCATCGTCGCGCTGTCGATCGTAATCTTGCGACCCATGCTCCAATTGGGATGGCGCAGGGCCTCTTCCGGCGCAGCACGGGAGAGGCGGTCGAGATCCCATGTGCGGAACGGCCCGCCGGAGGCGGTCAAGACGATCCGTTCCAGCGCCGTGCGATCCGAACCGGCGAGGGCCTGGAACGCGGCGGAGTGTTCGCTGTCGACAGGTATCAGTTCGGCTCCGGCACGGTCGATCTCGCGGAGAAAGACGTCTCCTGCCGAGACCAGGCATTCCTTGTTGGCCAATGCAATGCGCTGGCCCTGCCGGGCGGCAGCAAATGTTGGGGCCAAACCTGCTGCGCCGACGATCGCGGCCATCGTGCAGTCGGCCGGCTCTTGCGCCGCCTCGATCAGTGCCTGCGATCCCGCGGCTGGGCGAACACCCGTTCCCGACAGCAAATCGCGAAGTTCCGCGAACTGGCCGGAGTCGCCGATGACGGCGGTCTTGGCGCGGTGACGAATTGCGAGCTCGGCAAGGCGGGTCACGTTGCGGCAGGCGGAGAGCGCGACGACCTCGAAACGATCGGGATTGCGGCCCACGAGATCAAGCGTGCTCTCTCCGATCGAACCGGTGGCACCCAACACGCTGAGCCGTTGCGGAGCGCGCGCAACGGCGGCGCTGCCGGCCGGCTTTAGTTTCGTACTCGCGGTCAACAACGTCTCCTGCATGGTCAGCGCCAGTAGAGGAGCAAGTGCGCGGGCGCGGAGGGATCGAGGAAAAGGGCGGCAAGTCCGGCTGCACCGGCGGCGGCAGCCAAGCCATCCATTCTATCCATGAACCCGCCGTGGCCGGGAATGAGATTGCTGGCGTCCTTCACGCCGAAGGCGCGTTTCAGGCTCGATTCGAGCAGGTCGCCGGCTTGCGAGACAAGGCCGAGGAACACGGCGTCAACGGCCAGGCGCGCTGGTGGGATTTCGACGACGTAGCCGTAGATCGCCGCGGCGATCGCAGCGGCCGTCACGCCGCCGATGAGCCCAGCCCAGGTCTTGTTCGGCGACAGGCGCGGGATCAATTTCGGGCCACCGATCAAGCGGCCGGAGAAGAATGCGAACGTGTCGGTCGTGGCTACGATGATGATCAAAAGGACGATCGCGACAATACCAAGTGGGGCGTCGGCGTATATCCAGATCAGCGCGACGGCCGGAAGGCCCGTGTAGAGGACGCCCAGGGCCGACAGCGTCGGCCGGTTGCCGAACAAGAGCGCGACAACAAGGAAAGTGCCTACGAGCAGCACGGCCAGACCCAACGCGGCGGCCTGCATCATCGTCAAGATGCCGGCGAGGGCCACAGCCGCGACGTGAACGATCATCGGCATGTCGGGCTCGACCGAGCGGACCACACGGCCCCACTCCCAGCTCATCAACGCGGCCACGATTGTGACGACGGCGCCGAAGGCGTAGGGACCACCGGCCAATGCGGCGAATGCCACGGCCACGAGGACGGCGGCGGAGGCCAGGCGAACTTTCAAATCGGCGAGCCTGCCCGCAGGCACGATGGCGACGCCCTCCGGCGGAGACGATTCATCAGGCATGTTTGCGCCTCATGCGCTGGTTCGCTGTGACAGACCGCCAAAGCGGCGCGTACGGCGGCGAAACTCGCCGATCGCCTCCTCAAGCAGCTCGCGCCCGAAATCGGGCCAGTAGGCGTCAACGAACACGAGTTCGGAGTAAGCCGCCTGCCACAGCAAAAAGTTCGACAGCCTGATCTCGCCGCTGGTGCGAATGAGCAGGTCGGGGTCGGGGATATCGCGGGTATCGAGGGTCTGATCGATGAGTTCCGGAGTGATGTCCTGCGGCCGTATGCGTCCTGCCACCGCATTCTCTGCGAGGCGTTGTGCGGCCCTGGCGATCTCGATGCGCGAACCGTAGTTGAAGGCAATCACCAAAGTCAGCGCGGTATTGTGCTGCGTCAGCTCGACGGCCTCGTCGATCATCTTCATCATCTTGGCGTCGACGCGGTCGCGTTCGCCGATGATGCGGATGCGCACGTTGCTCTGATGCAGTTCGGCGAGGTCGCGGCGGATGAAGCGGCGCATCAAGCCCATAAGGTCGTCGATCTCGTCGGCGGGCCGCGACCAGTTCTCCGAGGAGAAGCTGTAGATCGTCAGAAACGGAATGCCCAGGTCGGTGGCGGCGCGCACCGTGCGCCGCACTGCGTCGACGCCGGAGCGGTGTCCGATGGCGCGGGGCAGGCCGCGCTCGGCCGCCCAGCGGCCATTGCCGTCCATGATGATAGCGACGTGCCGCGGCATAGGTGCAGCGGGATCGTCAGGCTCAGCATGCGGATCTTCGAGCAATTCTGGCGGCTTTCGCTGGAAATTTGCAGCTACAGGAAACTAACCCGAAGTTACCTTCAAGGCCTTTCGCGTCAGACCTTCTGAATTTCAACTTCCTTGGTGGCCAGGGCGGCGTCGATCTCCTTGATGATTTTATCGGTCAGTTCCTGAACCTTGGTCGAATTCTTATGATGCTCGTCCTCGCTCATGTGCGAATCTTTTTCGAGTTTTTTGAGCGTTTCCATGCCTTCGCGACGCACGTTGCGGACGGCAACGCGGGTGTGTTCGGCATATTTGTGGGCGAGTTTCACAAACTCCTGGCGGCGCTCGGCAGTCAGGGCGGGGATCGGCAGGCGGATCAGCGAGCCGTCGATGATCGGGTTGATGCCGAGGTTGGCTTCACGGATCGCTTTCTCGACGGCCTGGACGTTGCTCTTGTCCCAGACCTGCACCGAGAGCGTGCGGGGTTCGGGCGTGCTCACCGTCGCGACCTGGTTGAGCGGCATCTTCGAGCCGTAGACCGTCACGTTGACGGGATCGAGCAGGTGCGTCGAGGCGCGTCCCGTGCGCAAGCCGGAGAATTCCCGCTTCAGGCCCTCGAACGAGGCCCGCATGCGGCTTTCCAGTTCATTCACGTCAAATGTCGCAGCTGCCATCGTGGCCTCCCGCCTTCATTGTTGTTGAGCCGCTCACGCAGCCGTTTGTCACGCACCCGTGCGCCGTTCTTCAATCACGGTGGCTCGCGCTTCGCCGCGCAAGACCTTGAGGAGATTGCCTTCCTCTTTGATAGAGAAGACAATTACCGGAAGTCGATTGTCGCGGGCAAGGGCGATCGCGGCACCATCCATCACCTTGAGGTCGCGCGCCAGCACGTCGGCATAGCTCAGGCGGTCGTAACGCTGGGCCGAGGGATCAAGCTTGGGATCGGCGGAGTAGACGCCGTCGACCTGGGTCGCCTTGGCGACGGCGTCGCAATCCATCTCGATGGCCCGTAGCGTGGCGGCCGTGTCGGTCGTGAAGAATGGGTTGCCGGTACCTGCGGCGAAGATCACGACGCGGCCCTTGTCGAGATGGTGGAGGGCCTTCGGCCGAACGTAGGACTCGCAGACCGTCGGCATGGGGATGGCCGACAGCACCCTCGCCTCGCACTTGGCGTGGCTGAGAGCGTTCTGGAACGCCAATGCGTTCATCACGGTGGCCAGCATGCCCATATAGTCGCCGGTGGCACGGTCCATACCTTTG
Source organism: Hyphomicrobiaceae bacterium (assembly GCA_965279065.1). GTDB lineage: Bacteria > Pseudomonadota > Alphaproteobacteria > Rhizobiales > Hyphomicrobiaceae > JAKAXS01. The sequence continues at coordinate 1,563,029 of OZ257134.1, read as the reverse complement.
GCAGCGCCGGCGAGGCCGCGAAAGATGTTGCCACCGCCGACCACGACGGACATCTGGCAACCCGCCTGAGCGGCGGCCGCGACATCGCGTGCCAGACGGTCGACGACCTGCATATCGAGGCCGAAGCTGCCCTGACCCATCAAGGCTTCGCCGGACAGCTTCACCAGGAGCCGCTTGTATTTCAATCCCGCCGTCATTCCTGCCTCCGCATCCGTACGTCGTGCGCCCCGCGACACGTGCCTTCGTATCCGTTCAACGCTGCGCCATGCTCTTACACGCCTTCGCGGCGCCAATCACGTCTTCTGCGGCGGGCTACGCATCGGGAGTTTCGTTGGCGCGGACAAAGGCGCTGGCCTGCTCGGGATCGAGCGGGCGGATTTCGTAGAAGAGGCCGAGGGGCATGCAAGGGTTCTGCGCCGCGAGCCGCGCGGCCTCTTCCAGGCTGCTGGCCACGATGGTCCAGTACCCGCCGATCAGTTCCTTGGTCTCGCCGTAGGGGCCATCGAGCACGATGCCCTGACGCGAGACCGTCGCCCCTTCGCGCTTCAGGCGCGAGCCGCCGCGCATGCGGCCGTCGGCGATGTGTTTCTCAAGCCAAGGGTAGAAGGAATCGATTGCCGTCTGGATGGCCTCCGGCGCGGCGTCCTTGTCCCACTTGCCGCGCGAGATGACCAGATACTCCGAATTTTCGTTATCACTCATCGTTGGCCTCCGGTGCGTGCAAAAAAGGCGATGCGGCTCGGTGGAGCGGCATCGCCTTTGACGTTTCGTGCAGGCCCACAGAACTATCGGGCGGCGGCAGCAGCCGTCTTGGCGACTTCGGCGGCGAAGTCTTCCGTCTTCTTCTCGATGCCTTCACCCAGCGCATAGCGCAGGAAGCCGGACACCTTGATCGCCGATCCCGCCACTTTCTCCGCGTCCTTGATGGCCTGCGCCACCGTCTTGGACGGATCGTGGATGTAGGTCTGCTCAAGCAGCGTGTATTCCTTGGCATAGCTCTTCATGCCGCTGTCGATGATCTTGTCGATCACGCCGGCCGGCTTGCCCTGGTTCTTGTCACGCAGGATGGCCTTTTCGCGCTCCAACGTGTCGGCAGGAACGCCGGCAAGGTCGAGGGCTAGCGGGCTGCTGGCGGCGATGTGCATCGCTAGCGCGCGGCCGAACTCGAACAGCGAGGGCTCGTCGCCGGCGCTTTCCAGCGCAACGAGCGTACCGATCTTGCCAAGGCCGTCCTGCACCTTGCCATGGACGTAGTCGGCGACGACGCCTTCCTTCACCGTGAGTGCGCCGGTGCGGCGAACACCCATATTCTCGCCGATCGTGGCGACGGCTTCCTTGACGTGTTCTTCGACCGTCTCCTTGCCGCCGGAATACGACATGGCGAGAAGCTTGGCGAGGTCGCCGCTTGCCTTCGGCGCCAGGTCGGCGATGGTGGTCACCATCTCCTGGAACTGAGCGTTGCGGGCAACGAAGTCAGTTTCCGAGTTCACCTCGACAACGGCACCCTGGCGACCCTTGGCCACCAGGCCGACGAGGCCCTGGGCGGCGATACGGTCGGCCTTGCCGGCAGCCTTCGAGAGGCCCTTCTTGCGCAGCCAATCGACCGCGGCTTCGAGATCGCCGTTGGTCTCCTTCAGTGCGTTCTTGCAATCCATCATGCCTGCGCCGGTCTTGTCGCGCAGTTCCTTGACCATCGATGCGGTAACGTCTGCCATGGGTGTGCCCATTGGTTGGCGAAGGCCCCGATGGGCCTTCGCGACTAAAAGATAAGCGAGTAGCGCGACGTGTTCTAGACAGCCGACGCTGCAACGAACTTCTTGGCCTGTGCGACCCAGTCATCCTTGGCGATCTGCCCCTTGAGCCGCAACTTGCGGTCCAAAGCGGCGACCGTGTCGGCGTCAAAGTCGGCAATCTGCCAGTAGTGATAGACGCCGGCGTCGTTGAGGCGCAGTTCCAGTTTCGGATTGATACCAGTGATGCGCTTCAGGTCGTCGGCCTCGCCGCGGGCGCCTTCGATGCCCACGAACTCCGGCAGGTTCTCGGCCGGCGGGGCCTCGGAGGCACCGACGTCGACGCCCGAGGCGCCCTGGCCGCGTTCCAGACCATCGAGCGCCGCGCGTGCGACGAGGTCGCAGTACAGGGTGATGGCACGACCGGCATCGTCATTGCCGGGAACCGGGAAGTCGATGCCGTCCGGGTCGCAGTTCGTGTCGACGATGGCGACGATCGGGATGCCGAGCTTGCGGGCTTCCTGGATGGCGATGCTTTCCTTGTTCGTGTCGATCACGAACAGGAGGTCTGGCACGCCGCCCATTTCCTTGATGCCGCCGAGGGCCATGTTGAGCTTGTCGCGCTCGCGCTGGACGTTGAGCACTTCCTTCTTCGTGCGGCCCTGCGGATCGGCGAGGATCTCGTCGAGCTGGCGGAGACGGCGGATCGACTGCGAAATAGTCTTCCAGTTCGTCAGGGTGCCGCCAAGCCAGCGGTGGTTGATGAAGTACTGGGCGCAGCGCTTGGCAGCGTCGGCGATCGCGTCAGATGCCTGGCGCTTGGTGGCGACGAACAGCACGCGGCCGCCGCCGGCGACCGTGTCGGATACCTTCACCAGGGCCTGATGCAAGAGCGGCGTCGTCTGCGTCAGGTCGACAATGTGGATGTTGTTGCGGGCGCCATAGATGAAGGGCGCCATCTTGGGATTCCAGCGATGCGACTGGTGGCCGAAGTGCACGCCGGCTTCCAATAGCTGGCGCATCTGAAACGCGGGAAGCGTCATGAGGTGTAGATCCTTTTCCGGTTAATCCTCCGCGAACCTTGAGAAGATTGGCCTTTCGGCCATCCACCGGAGCACGTGACGGGGCTTTTAATCCGCCATGCGCATGGGTTCGCGTGTGAGATGAGCGGGCTTATAGGGGGAATTCAGAGGCTTGGCAACCCAGGGCAAGTGCCCAGGGCATCAGAGCGGCGGCAGGCAGGGGCCCAGCCGGTTGCGCGCCAGTCCCGGGAGAATGGCGATCACGGCCTGACCGTCGCCGCCCCAGTCCTGAAGCTCCTCGACGCTGTTCTCCGGCAGCCCAATGCAACCGCCGGTGCCTACGGCGGCGTCGTTCCACACGTGCAGGAAGATGCACGAGCCGGTGCGGCTCTGGCGGTTGGTCGGCAGGTCGATGACGATGCCTCGGCGATAGGTCGGGATGGACCGCATCTCTTCGGCATGCGTGCTGGGGCCAGCCACATCGCGGCTGACAATCTGGTTGTAATACGGTGAGGCGAGATCATCGACGCAGATATGGCGGTTGCTCTCGAGCGAGATGCGCAGCGGCTTGCCGGCGTGGTCGAAGCCGAACGTCTGTCCGAGGGGAAAGATGCCGGCGGGCGAGCGGTTGTCGCCCTCGACCTGGATCGGTTCGTCCGCCTGGGCAAACGTGCGGTAGCTCTGCGCCCAGGCGACGCCCTGGTCTCCGAGCATGGCCGGCTGCGGACCGGACGCGGGCTGCCAGGGCGAACGGAGCGTCGTGCGTTCGAAGGTCTGCAGCAGGCCGTGCTTGCTGTCCATCGACGCCGCTGTCACGAGAACGAGACGCTTGGCATCCTGCAGAGCCACGGGACAGCTATGGCCGACGGCCTCAGCATTGTTGAGATGGATGGTGACGAGCGCGGAAACGGCAAGAAGCCCCGAGAGGGCGGTCGCTCCAAGTTTGAAGCGGGACGTTGTCACCGGCAGGCCTCCACGAGGCGCTCAATAGGCTCAATGCGGAGATTTCACTCCCGTCCCGGACAGTGTGCAAGTCCGAAATACGGGCAGGTCTTGCTGCGATCTCAGGCAATTCAACGGACGGCCCCGGTCCGATCCGTCGCTAGTTGAATTCCAGCAATTGGGCGCCAGCAGGCCGGGCTCCGGCGCGGAAGGCGGCGCGTTGCTCGGCATCGCCGAGATCCATTTCGAAGGGCTGCCAACGACCGCCGTCACCGAGGACGGCCACCTGCCGCGGCCCCTGCACGCGATCGGAGAACTCCCAAGTGATCTGATAGCCGTCCTCGTTGGAGAAGCCCTGGCCTTCGGCATGGATGATGCCGCTGCCGGCGATGGACTGGATGGCCCACATCACGCCACCCGGGGCGGCGCCGTAGACTTGCGAGATGCCGAAGGACAAGTAGCGGCAGCCGTAGAGCACGCGCGAGGAGGCGATGAAGGCATCGGCCCAAAGTGCTGCTGATCGCGGGCGGCAGCCGTCGAGCTCGTGGCGCAGGGTCTCGATCTCTTTCGACAGCAGGCGCCGGCTGGCACGCTCGATGATGCAGATCTCGTCTCCGTAGAGGGACGTGACGAGCAGTTGGGTCCAGACCGCGTCCTCTCCATCGAGGACTTCGAAGCGACAATCGTCCAGCGCCGATTGAAGCTGCAGCACCGACACGGCGTGCGTCGATTGCGTGAAGAGACGGATATCGTAAGTCATCGTGCACCCCCGTGACGATTTTGAACGATCTAGATCTCGAGAACCTCCAGGACGCCAGGCAGCGTCGAAATATTCCCGGCCTGAACGGGCGAGACGTCCCAATTGCCTGGCAGCTTGATCGGCACCTCGCGCCCTAGGACCGTCATCCAGATTTCAATTGCACCTTTTGTGCCAGGCTTGAGCATCTTCTTGAGTTCGGCCAGCTTCATCTGGCGCGGGTCCAGTACGAGCCGTAGCCCACGCCCGACGCTCTCTGCCGCGCGATTGAGCGACTCCAGGCCCTGGACGCGCATTTTCAGCGTCTCGCCATCGCGCTCCGCCTCCACTGTGAGTAGCAACGGCGTCCCGGCGTCCAGCAGATTTCCGGCCTGCGCCAGCGTGTCGGAGAAGATCACCGCCTCGAACTGCCCGCTCGTGTCAGAGAACATGGCGAAGGCGAACTTGTTGCCCTTCTGCGAGCGACGTTCGCGGGCGGAAATGACGATGCCAGCCAGCCGCCCCGACGTCGCGATGCCACCGCGATCAGCCAGCAATTCGAAGTCCGTGAAGCGGCGCACGCCCAGCTTGGCCAGCACCTTCTCGTACTGGTCCAGGGGATGCCCCGACAGGAAGAAGCCAATGGCGTCGAATTCCTCCTGCAGCTTTTCCATCGGCGTCCACGCCGGCGCTGCGCGCAATGGCAACTGGGGGGGAACGTCGGCGCCGCCGAACATATCCATCATGCCGATGGCTGCGTCGGCGCCGCGCCGGTTGGCTTCGCCCATGATCAGGTCGACGTTGCCCTTGACGAGTGCGCGGTTCGGCTCAAGGGCATCGAATGCGCCGGCCATGCTCAGGGTTTCCAGGCCACGCTTGTTCAGCGCCTTCGGGTCGAGCCGCGCTGCAAAGTCGGCAAGAGACTTGTAGGGACCTTTGGCTTCCCGCTGCGCGACGATGGTGGCGACGGCCGAGGCACCGATGTTCTTCAGAGCCGCAAGCGAGTAGCGGATGGCGCCGCGCGGTTCTGGCGCTTTCGGGTCGGCCGATCGGGCCGCCGTGGGCGGCTCAGCGAGAAAGTCCACGTCCGACGCGTTCACGCACGGAGGCTTGACGACGATGCCGCTCTTGCGGGCCTCGGCGGCGAACATGGCGAGCTTGTCGGTGTTGCCCATGTCGAGCGTCATCGATGCGGCAAGGAACTCCTCGCGGAAGTTCGCCTTGAGATAAGCCGTGTGATAGCTGACGAGGGCGTAGGCAGCGGCATGGCTCTTGTTGAAGCCGTAACCGGCGAACTTATCGACCAATTCGAAGATATAAACCGCGTCGGACTTGCCGACGCCGTTCTTCAAGGCGCCTTCGACGAAGCGGGCCTGCTGCTTGGCCATCTCCGCCTTGTCTTTCTTGCCCATGGCACGGCGCAGAAGGTCGGCGTCGCCCAGCGAGTAGCCGGCCATGACCTGGGCGATCTGCATCACCTGTTCCTGGTAGATGATGACGCCGTAGGTTTCCTTCAGAATGCCCTCCAGCAGGGCATGCAGGCAGTCGACCGGCTCCTCGCCATGCTTGCGATTGATGTAGGTCGGGATGTTGTCCATCGGGCCGGGGCGGTACAGCGCCACCATGGCGATGATGTCTTCGAAACGGTCGGGCTTCAGGCGCTTCAAACTCTCGCGCATGCCCGTCGATTCCAGCTGGAACACACCGACGGTATCGGCCCTGGCCAACAGCTCATAGGAACGCTTGTCGTCGAGAGGCAGTGTCGCAAGGTCGATTTTCTGGCCGCGCCCGCGCTCGATGAGGTCCAGCGCCTTCTGCAGGACGGTCAATGTCTTGAGGCCCAGGAAGTCGAACTTCACCAGGCCCGCGGCCTCGACCATCTTCCAATTGAACTGGGTGACGGGTGTGTTGGTCTTGGGGTCGCGGTACAGCGGCACCAGTTCGTCGAGCGGGCGGTCGCCGATGACCATACCCGCGGCATGCGTCGAGGCGTGGCGGTAGAGCCCTTCCAACTTCTGGGCGATCTCGAGCAGGCGCGCCACGATCGGCTCGCTGTCGCGCGCTTCCTGCAGTTTGGGCTCGCCGGCAATCGCCTCAGGCAGCGTGACGGGATTGGCCGGATTGTTCGGCACCAATTTGCAGAGCTTGTCGACCTGGCCATACGGCATCTGGAGGACGCGGCCGACGTCACGCAGCACGGCGCGCGCCTGCAGCTTTCCGTGCGTGATGATCTGGGCGACGCGATCCTTGCCGTACTTCTCCTGCACGTAACGGATGACCTGGTCGCGCTTCTCCTGGCAGAAATCGATATCGAAGTCCGGCATCGACACGCGTTCCGGATTGAGAAAGCGTTCGAAGAGCAGGCCGAAGCGCAGCGGATCGAGATCGGTAATCGTCAGTGACCAGGCAACGACAGAACCGGCGCCCGAGCCACGACCGGGGCCGACCGGTACGCCGTGCGTCTTCGACCATTTTATGAAGTCGGCAACGATCAGGAAGTAGCCGGGAAACTTCATCTTGGTGATGACATCGACTTCGAAGGCGAGGCGCTTCTCGTAGTCTTCGCGCGTAAAGCCGTCTGCGAGAGGCGTTACGGCGAGGCGTGCGACGAGGCCCTCCTCCGCCTGCCTCTTGAGTTCGGCGGCTTCGGCGGCGAGCTGATCGGCGTCCGAAACGCCCGCGGTGGTTGCGACGAAGCGCGGCAGGATCGGTTTGCGGCCCATGGGCCGGAAGGCGCAGCGCTTGGCGACTTCGACGGTATTCGCAAGTGCCTCCGGCAGATCGGAGAACAACGCGGTCATTTCGTCGGCCGACTTGAAGTAGTGCTCGGGCGAAAGGCGGCGGCGGTTGTCTTCCGAGACGTAACTGCCCTCGGCGATACAGATCAGGGCGTCATGCGCCTCGTAGTCGCTCGGGGAGCCGAAATAGGCCTCGTTGGTGGCAACCAAGGGGAGAGCGTTGTCGTAGGCGAGCGAAATCAACTGCGGCTCGACCGCTGCCTCCGCGGGCATCCCATGGCGCTGCAGCTCGACATAGAGACGGTCGCCGAACACGGACTGGAGCACAGCGAGTCGAGATTGGGCCACGGCGGTCTGTCCGTCGCGAATGGCACCGTCGATCGGACCCTGGGGGCCGCCGGTCAAAGTGACCAGGCCGGCAGCGTGACGGGTCAGCTGATCGATCGTGACGTGCGGCGCCTCGGCGTCGCCGACACCGAGATGGGCCAGCGACACGAGCTTCATCAGGTTGGCGTAGCCGGCGTCACTCATGGCGTAGAAGGCCACCAGGCCATCGCGCTGTGCCGGCGGCGCCTTCAGCGCGCCGGCTGCGGCGGCGAAGCGATCCGGCTTTTTCTCCGCGAAGTCGACGGCGAGCGAAACGCCGATGATGGGCTGTATTCCCGCTGCCGCCAGCTTGTCGGAAAACTCCAGCGCGCCGAACAGGTTGTTGGTATCGGTCAGAGCCAGGGCGGGCATATCGTAGCCGGCCGCGAGTTTCGCCAGCTTGCCGATCGGCAACGCGCCTTCGAGCAGCGAGTAGGCCGAGTGCACCTTGAGGTGAACGAATCGCGGGCCGATGGCGCGTTTTAAAGGCGTGCCGGAGCCGGGATTCTGAATCGGTGCGTTCATGAGCCCATCAGGACCGCCGGCCGGGGCGGGGTCAAGCGGCCCCCTCTGTGACGGATTGTTGAAATCGTCGCAAATCGGCCGATTTCAAGCCGCGGATGCCCGTTCGGCCACAAGAACGAGGGGCAAACTCAGATCACGGTCGCCGGCATGCCTTCTTTCAGCAACCCGTCCTCCAGGCGGAGAACACGGTCCATGCGGGCGGCCAGCGCAAGATTGTGCGTAGCGATCAGGGCGGCCACGCCCTGACTGTGGATCAGATGGATCAACTCGTTGAAGACGCGCTCTGACGTGTGTGGGTCGAGATTGCCCGTCGGCTCGTCGGCCAGGATCAACTTGGGACGGATCGCCAAAGCGCGGCAAATGGCCGTGCGCTGTTGCTCGCCGCCCGACAGCTGGGCGGGACGGTGGTCGAGCCGTTCCGCAAGGCCGAGCGACGTCAGCAGTTCGCGGGCGCGCTGTTTGGCTTCGCGCTTGCGCTTGCCCTGGATGATCTGCGGCATCTCCACGTTCTCGATGGCCGAGAACTCGGGCAGGAGTTGATGGAACTGGTAGATGAAGCCCATCTCGGAACGGCGGATGCGCGTGCGGTTGGCGTCGTCCAGGCGCGAGCAATCGCGGCCATTGATGATGACGCGGCCGCCGGTCGGCGTTTCCAGCAGCCCGGCGATGTGTAGCAGTGTCGACTTGCCGGCGCCTGACGGGCCGACAAGCGCCACGGCCTGACCAGGCCAAATTTGCGCGGATGCGCCATTCAGTACCGTGATCTCGCGCTCGCCCTGTTTGAAGGTGCGGCGCAACTCCTCCAGCGACAAAACGGGTTGGGTCTGTTGCAACACGTGGTGCCCTTCCCTTACTCGTAACGCAGCGCTTCGACGGGATCGAGACGCGAGGCCCGCCAGGATGGATAGATGGTCGCCAGCACCGCCAGCACGAAGGCCGTGAAGACGATTACGGCGACTTCGATAGGGTCGATGTCGGCGCGCATCTTGCTCAATAGGTAGATCGATTTGTCGTAAAGGTTGATGCCGAACATCCACGATAGACCCTGACGGATGCTCTCGATGTTCCAGCTTATGATGATGCCGAAGATGAAACCGAGCACGGCGCCGACGGCACCGATCGAGGCGCCGGTGATGAGGAATACGCGCATGATGGCGCCACTGGTGGCACCCATGGTGCGCAGCACGGCGATGTCGCGGCCCTTGTCCTTCACCAGCATCAACAGCCCTGCGATGATGTTGAACACGGCGACAATGACGATCAGCGATAGGATGATGAACATCACGTTGCGTTCCACGACCAGCATGTTGGCGTACATGGAATCGCGCGTGCGCCAATCGGAAACCTGCAGCGTTCCCCCGGTCGCCGCGCGAATGGCGGTGGTGTCAACCTTGTCGGGGTTGGTCACGAAGATCTCAAGGAGATCCACCTCATCCTTCTTATTGAAGAAGCGCTGCGCTTCGGCGAGGGGCATGAATATGACCGACTTGTCGTAGCCGGACTGGCCCAGTTCGAACACCGTGGAAATCGGATATGACTTCACGCGCGGCGTCACACCGAACGGCGTCGAGGATCCGCGCGGCGACACCAGCGTGATGCTGTCGCCGACGTTGACGCCAAGCGAATTTGCGATGCCGATGCCAACGGCGATCCCGGTTTGATGATCGAAACCGTCGAGCGTGCCGGCGATGACGTTGTTGGAGACCAGAGGTACGGACTTGACGCTTTTTTCCGATACGCCGCGCACGAAGGCACCGAAACCGCCGGTTGCGCCGGAGACCAGAACCTGGCCCTCGATGAGGGGCAAGGCCGCAGTCACGTCGGGAACCGCTGCAACCTTGGCGGCGGCGTCCTCGTAATCCTTGAACGGCTCGCCAATGCGAACGGCGACCGCATGCCCGTTGAGGCCCATCGTCTTGGAGAACAGTTCCGAGCGGAAACCGTTCATCACCGACGTCACGGCAATCAATGCGGCAACGCCGATCATGATACCGGCGATGGAGAATCCGGCCGTCACGGAGATAAAGCCTTCGCTGCGGCGGGGGCGCAGATAGCGCGAGGCTAGGCGCCACTCGAACGCCGCAAAAGGTCTCGTATCGCCGGGTCTGCTCACTCACGTCTCCCTGGTGCCGGTTTCAGGCCAGCACGCGCTGGCTCGTCACGGCGTCGATCAGCTTGGCCGTCGCCGCCTCGATCGGCAAAGTCTCGCGGTTTCCGCTACGGCGATCCTTGAGTTCGGCTTCGCCCGACTTCACGCCCTTGGGCCCGATGATCAGCTGATAGGGTAAGCCGATCAGGTCCATGGTTGCGAACTTGCCACCTGCCCGCTCGTCCGTATCGTCCATCAACACGTCGATCCCGGCCGTGCGAAGTTTGGCATAGGCATCGCCGCACGCCGCGTCGGTGGCCGCATCGCCGGCTTTCAAGTTGATGAGGCCGGCCTCGAACGGCGCCACCGGCACGGGCCAGATCACACCTGCAGCATCGTGGGACGCCTCGATAATGGCACCGGCAAGGCGCGAGACGCCGACGCCGTAGGATCCCATCTGCAGCGTGACCATCTGGCCATCCGGACCCTGGACGCGCGCACCCATCGGCTCGGAGTACTTGGTGCCGAAATAGAAGATGTGCCCGACTTCTATGCCGCGCGCCGTCACCCGGCGCGCTTCAGGCACTTCCTTTTCGAATCGCGCGGCGTCGTGCTTCTCGTCCGTTGCTGCATACTTGGCGGTCCAAGCCGTCATGATGGGCGACAGGTCGCCGAAGAAATCGGTGTCAGCTGGCGGGATGGCGCCTTCGATCAGGTCCCTGTCGCAAAATACCTGGCTCTCGCCAGTGTCGGCCAGGATGATGAATTCGTGGCTGAGATCGCCTCCGATCGGACCGGTGTCGGCCGCCATCGGGATCGAACGCAGCCCCATGCGCGCATAAGTCCGCAGGTATGCCACGAACATGCGCTGGTAGGCGGCGCGCGCGGCATCGGGTGTCAGATCGAAGGAATAGGCGTCCTTCATCAGAAATTCGCGACCGCGCATGACGCCGAAGCGCGGGCGGATCTCGTCGCGGAACTTCCACTGGATGTTGTAGAGGTTCTTGGGCAGGTCCTTGTAGCTCTTCACGCTGTCGCGGAAAATTGCCGTGATCACTTCTTCCGCGGTCGGCCCGAATAGCAGATCGCGCTCGTGGCGATCGGTGATGCGCAGCATCTCCTTGCCGTAGGCATCGTAGCGCTTCGATTCCCGCCAGAGGTCAGCCGACTGTATCGTGGGCATCAGGACTTCAATGGCGCCGGCGCGGTTCTGTTCCTCGCGCACGATGCCTTCGATCTTCTTCAGGACGCGCAGGCCGAGCGGCAACCAGGAGTAGATGCCGGCGGCCGACTGCTTGATCATTCCCGTCCGCAGCATCAACTGGTGCGAGATGATCTCGGCTTCCTTCGGCGTTTCGCGAAGGACCGGGAGAAAATAGCGTGAGAGAAGCATTGAATCCCGTCGCGGCTGCGCCTGTCGACGCCACGAACGGCGGCGGAAGGCCGAAAAAATCGAATGCGCGCTCATAGCCAGGAAACTGGTTAAGAGCAATGCTCGACCGCTCACTCTCTCTACATTAGGCGCTATGACGGTAGGAAATGCACCCGTGCGAACGGGATGGAACATGACGTTATCGACAATCTGCAAACTCCTTGAGCAGCAAAGTTTTTTCTTAGCAGAAACCCGTGACAAAGCGACGCCATTGAGCTATGTTCCGCGCGTCGAACGGCAAGGGTCCAGGAGCACATGTCGCGTGTGACTCGAGCGCCCAGGTCTAGGGAGAACTAAGCAGCCACGGATTGCGTCTCTTGAACGAGACGCGTTTGCCGAAGGCTTCTGCGAGATCACCGAGTCGCGCAAAGCGTCCGATCTCGTCATAGTGCAGTCGCTTACCAGAGAGCAGGGCTGTTGCCTTGCTCTTTGCGTTTTTGGGGATGCCTTGTCCCTCGACGGGCGCGACGCACTGCCTAGGCACTTGCATGATCGACATCAAAGCACTGATCGTGGAGCACGCAACGACCAGCCTGGCTTTCGGCGGTCTGGCGATCGGGCTGCTGTTTGGCGTCATGGCCCAGCGCACAGGCTTCTGTACCTTGGGTGCCATCTCCGATTGGACCTTGTTCGGCGACGGCCGCCGGCTTCGGTCCTGGCTGCTCGCCGTTGCCGTGGCGGTTCTCGCGGCGCAGGGACTGCACGCGGCCGGGACTGTTGATCTCGATCAATCGCTCTATCGCATGGGAGCAATGCCACTCGGCGGTCATATCGTCGGCGGGTTGATGTTCGGGTTCGGCATGGTACTGGCAGGCGGGTGCGTCAGCCGAAATCTCGTTCGGTCCGGGTCGGGCGACCTTCGCGCCCTGCTCACACTCGGCGTGATCGCCGTCGCCGTCACGGTAACGCTGAGCGGCATCCTTGGCCCGCTGCGCGTTGCCTTCATGAGCGCGACAAGCGTGGCGCAGCCCTACGTGCTCGACGCGGCAACCGGATTGATTGTCGGCTTCTTCGCGGCGCTGGCCCTGCTCGCGTTCTGCGTTCTCGATCGAACGTTCATCGGCTCAGTGCCGCATGTCGCCGCCGGACTGATTGCCGGCCTATGCGTGGCGGGCGGCTGGGCGCTGACCGGGCTCGCCTTCGACGAATTCGCGGATATGCCCGTGCCGGCCCAGTCGCTGACGTTCGTCAAGCCTGTGGCCGATACGATGGATTGGTTGAAGCGATCGACGGCTCTGGGCGCACCAGGTTTCGGTGTGATGACGGTGGCCGGAACGGTGCTGGGCGCGCTACTGGCATCGCTGGCCGATCGCACGTTTCGCCTGACCAGCTTCGTCGATACGCGCGACACGCTACGCAACATCGCGGGAGGTCTGCTGATGGGGATCGGCGGCGTGCTGGCGTTGGGCTGCAGCATCGGCCAAGGCATCACCGGCGTCTCGACACTGGCGGCCGGATCGCTGCTGACGGCCCTTGCGATTGGGTCCGGCATCGTTGCCGGCTTGAAGGCCAGCGAGCGCTACTCGATCCTGACGTAGATGGCCGCACGCGCCTCTTGTTCGGGCTGCGTCGCCGTGGCGGCTGCCGCCGTGGCCGCCTTGCGCGCGCGGCGCTGGCGCGGCGTATCGCGACGCCCGATCAGGCTTTCGCGCGTCGCTGCCGTCTTCAAGAATGCCCGCCAGTTCCCCAGAACACTGAAGCGCTGCCGTTCGAAGTCCTGGTCGATGCCGAGCATGCGCTTTCGGTTCAGGGTGCAGACGGCGATGAAGGTCTCCGTGCCGGCTTCGCTGGCCCGTAGCTGGTAGGGTTCGATGTCACTCGGGATACGCACCTTGCTGCCGGCCTTCACAGCGTTGTCCGGGTCGGAGTCGCTCGGAAACAGGACGGTGGCCTCGCCGCTCGTGTCGACGTTGATGACGGTGAGGTTGCAATCGCGGTTGGCCTGGGCCGTCAACACGACGAGGTCCTGGCGGAGGTAGGACAGCTTGTCCGTCCATAACGACACTTCGAGGCGGCCGGGCTCGGCGGTTGCGGACGGTGCTTCCATATAGGCTAGCGTTGTGGCGGCGGCGCCCGCGGTCACGACGGGGCGGAGTTCACGCCATCCAGCGGCAGAAAGCGATCCCTGACGCAAAGCAAGAGCCAACCCCTCAAACTTGCCTTGGACCGTTGCCAGTTGCTCAAACAGCGCCGCCGGTGGACGACCGACATCGGCAGCGGCCCGGCCAAGGTCGACGCTTGCCTGACCCTCACGGGCGAATTGCGCGGCTTCCGGGCTCAGCGACGACAGGCCCGGGAACTTGGCGGACCTCTGGGCAGCAGCGGCCAGGTCGCGGACGCTCAGCAGCGGCGATGCCGTGCCGAAGGCCGCAACGGAGGCGGCGTCCGTGAGCTTCGGCGCAGCGGCGTCTGCTGCCAGGGCATCCCATTGCGAGACGTCCCAGCCGAGGTCGCCGAGGCGAACGGCCAAGACCGGCACGTCGTCGCCGGCCAGGGGCAGGTCGATCGTCACCAGGGTCGTGCGCAGTGCCGTCATCAGTTCGATTGCGGCGCGGCGCCGGGACACCATGGCTTCCGCACTAGCGCAGGCATTGTGGTCCGCCGACAGGGAGATGAACCGGATGCCTTTCAACGCTTCACCGCCGGGAGCGCGTAACTTTTCGAGGGCACGGCCCTCGTCGGCCAGGCCGATCTGGCGACGTTCGGGGCACGCCGTCGGCGTCGCCGGGGCCAGGCTCTCGATCCAGCCGCGCAGCTCATCGATCTCGTCAGGCGTCGGGCCAGGATTTGCGGTGTCATAGGCTTGCTGGGGCACGTGCCCGGAGATCATCACGGTGTAAAGGCGAGAGGCGTCGGGAAAGCCCGCCTTCAGGAGAACGCCATCGCGGAGCAGATCCTCCATGGCAGGCACAGGTTGAGGCAGGCTCGCCAGTCCATGGCTCTCGATGCGGCTGGACTGATGGCAGCGGGCGCAATGTCTGTCGAGGATGACCCGGGCGCGATCCGCGGGACTCTGCCCGGCTGCCGGACTTTGCACCGCCACCGGCGTCGCGGCGGCGGCGGGGGCCGTCTCCTGCGCGGCCACCGGTCTGAGGGGCGCGGCTGCAAGGAACATCGCGACCAACGCCAGCGCGGTGCGCGTAGAGGCTGAAAGCTGCCACTTTGTCTTTCGGATATTACGCATTCGGCTGCTTGCGCCCCGCACCCCGCTCCGAGAGCCGATCCTATACCCAGGTTCGCGAGCGGCTGCACGCACAGTCCTTAACGAAAGGTAAAAATGGAGATTTCTCAATTATCTATGTTCAATCGTCAGATTGGACTAACGCCGCGTTAGTGGTTACCACTTTGGCAATGGATTTCTCACCAGACAGCGTGCTCCGCGAGGCTCTCATGGATGCCGGCATGACCAAGACGCCCAGCGTATCGACCCGGCTCTGGGCCAAGGTTCCTCTGGTGATGTTCTTGGTGGCTGCAGTCATCCTGGTCGGCTCTTTATCGGTCTAGTTTCCTCCTGCTAGCGTCGTGCCATGGGCCCTGCTTCCTCGCGGAAGTGGGGCCCAGATCCTTTTGGGGCGGGCTGTCAGGTGCCCGCACCCTTGATGACGACGCGGTAGCCGGCCGCCTCCAGCTTGGCGACGGTCGCCTCGAGGTGGTCGCGGTCGCGCGTCTCAATGACAAGATCGAGTTCGGTGCCGCGAGCGGGCAGCTCCGTAAATACGCGCTGATGATAGACCTCGACGATGTTGGCGCCCGCTTCACCGATGGCGCCGGAGACGCGCGCGAGCTGGCCCGGCCTGTCGGGCAGGTCAAGTGTGAGCTGGCTGAGGCGGCCCTGGCGGGCGAGATCGCGCGTCAGCACGCTGGCGAGAAGGCCCGTATCGATGTTGCCACCGCATAGGATCAGGCCGACCTTGCGGCCGGCGAAGCGGCGCGGATCGGCCATGATGGCGGCAAGGCCGGCGGCGCCGGCGCCCTCCACGACGGTCTTTTCGATCGAGATCAGGGAACACACCGCTTCTTCGATGAGGTTCTCGCCGACAAGCATGACGTCGTCGACCATCTCCTTGACAATCTTGCGCGTGATCTGGCCCGGGTTCTTGACGGCAATGCCCTCCGCCAGCGTGTCGCCCTGGACGGGAAGCTTGGCGTTCTTGATCACGTTGTACATCGAGGGGTAGAGCGAGGCCTGGACGCCGATGACCTGGATCGACGGCTTGATCGACTTGGCCGCGATGCTGACGCCGGAGATCAGCCCGCCACCGCCGATCGGCACGATCAGCGTGTCGATTTCCGGCGCGACGCGCAGCATTTCCAGAGCGACCGTCCCCTGCCCTGCGATCACCAGGGGATCGTCAAAGGGGTGGATGAAGACGAGGCTCTTGGTCTTGCCGTGGTCCAGCGCGAAGGCCGCCGCGTCGTCGAACGTCTGGCCGTGAAGGATGACTTTGGCCCCCAGTTTCTTGGTGTTGCGCACCTTCACCGTCGGCGTGCCTTCCGGCATGACGATGGTCGCGGGGATACCGAGGCGTCCCGCATGATAGGCAACGCCTTGCGCGTGATTGCCGGCCGACATGGCGATGACGCCGCGCTCGCACTCCTCCTCCGTCAGCGACGACAACTTGTTGAGCGCGCCGCGCTCCTTGTAGGCGGCCGTAAATTGCAGGTTTTCGAACTTCAACCAAATGTCGCAGCCGAGGTTGGCCGACAGCGTACGGCTGAAGTCGAAATCGGTGTCGATGATGGCGCCCTTCAGGACGTCGGCAGCCTTGCGGATGTCGTCCGGCGTGACCGGCAGTGTCGATGGAAGCTGGCTCATATCTGCTCTTTGACCGCGGGTTGATGGCAGTCGCGCCGCCGCGCGTCGTTTCAGCGGCCTTGTATGCCGCGAACCTTGCCGTAAAACCATGCCCTGAATGAAGAAACCTTACGGGAGACGAACATGGCGACGGTGGCCTGGATCGGTTTGGGCGTGATGGGCGGGCCGATGGCGCGGCATCTGGCCAAAAAGGGCGGTCACGACGTCGCCGTGTATAACCGCACCGCCGCCAAGGCCAAGGCCTGGGCCGCCGAAAATGGGGGGCGTGCGGCGTCGACACCGGCCGAAGCGGCTCGTGGTGCCGAGTTCGTCTTCGCCTGCGTCGGCAACGACGACGATTTGCGGCAGGTGACGGTGGGCGCGGACGGCGCGTTCTCTACCATGCCGCCAGGGGCAGTATTCACCGACCACACGACTGCCTCGGCCGGGGTTGCCCGTGAGCTCGCATTAGAGGCCACGGCCCGCGGCCTCCACTTTCTCGACGCGCCGGTGTCGGGCGGACAGGCGGGCGCGGAGAACGGCGTGCTGACCGTTATGATGGGCGGCGACACGGACCCGTTCCGCCGGGCCGAACCGCTGATCGCCTGTTACGCGCGCATGGCGCGGTTGATCGGGCCGTCCGGCGCCGGACAACTGACAAAAATGGTCAACCAGATCGCCATCCTCGGCGTGCTGCAGGGGGCGGCCGAGGCCATCCATTTCGCCGAGCGCGCCGGTCTTGATGTCGAGGCCGTGATGGAGACCATCGGCAAGGGCGCGGCACAGTCCTGGTATCTCGACAATCGCTGGAAGACGATGCACGCGCGAGCGTTCGACTTCGGCTTTGCCGTCGACTGGATGAAGAAGGACATCGGGATCTGCCTGGCGGAAGCCGGAAATAATGGCGCGCAGCTGCCGTTGGGCAAGATGGTCGACGGCTACTTCGCCGAGATCCAGAAAATGGGTGGAGGTCGCTGGGATGCGTCCAGCCTGATCGCGAGGTTCGCCAAGCCGGACGGCACGGAGCCCTAGCGGGTCAGGCCGCGAAGGCACGGCCTGGCCACACGGGCGTTCCGCTCGCGCTGTCATGTCTCCACGAAGACCTTCAGGCGGCCCAGCGCGTCGTCCCACTGCCGGGCGACGACGTCCAGATATCGGCGGGCGTCTTCGATCGGCTCCGGCCGCAGGGCGAACAGGCTTTCGCGGCCGGCCCGCACGTTCTCGACCAAGCCGACGCCCTCAAGCACGCGCAAGTGCTTGCTGATGGCCTGGCGCGTCATCTTCGACTCCGACGCCAGGGCGGAAATCGATTGTGGAGATGTTTCGCACAACTTGGCGACGAGACGCAGGCGCGTCGCATCGCCCAATGCTGCGAAGATCGGCGCCGGCGCGGGCGCGGGCGCGATTGCCGACCTAGCGGTTGCCGGTGACATGGCGGGCAATGTTCTGCATCTGCTCTTCCCATCCGCCGGTGTTCATGCGCAGGGCCTCGGGCCGGCGCCCCACAGGGATCTTGTCAAAACCGCTCTCGACGGCCGTCAGCCGCGTACCGGTCTCGGTCGGTTCCAGCGTGAACTCGACGAGTGTTGAGGGTTCGCTGGAGTAATCGACATCCGGGTCCACGGCGTAGGGATGCCAAGTGAAGGCGAACACGCGTTCCGGCTGCATCGTCTTGATCACGGCCTCCCACTTCAGGTGCTCGTAGCCCGGGTAGGTGATGTGCCCGGTAGAAACCTTCCCGGTCTCGAAGGGTCCGTCGAGCTTCACGCGGAACCATTGCCCGAACTCGCGGTAATCCGTCAGTGCTTTCCACACCCGCGACACGGGGGCCGCAATCTCTACGCTTTTCTCGATCCTGTCCGTCATGCGCAACCTCCTGGTTTCTCTTTATGTAGCGGCGGATGCGCGGACACGCAACTAAAAAGTTGCGCTTAGACTACTGGTCCAGGCGCTCTTCCTGCTCCTCGCTCTCGATCTCGGGACGGAAGGAAGCGGGGTCATCGGTCTTCCTAGCAGTCGCCGGTGCGCCCAAGCGCTTGTCGACTTGCGGTACAGGCAATGCCGGCAGTTTCGACCACGGCCGGTCGCCGCGGTATTGGGCAACGGTTTCGATCCGCACCTGGCCGTCACCTTCGAGATAGACGGCATGGGTTCCAAGACGCCGCAGACCGAAGAAGTCGATCACCGTATGCGGTCGGTCGCAACCCTTCGGGCGGGGGATGTCGAGCACGAGAATATCGGCGCGAGCGCAATCGTCTCGGAGTGCCGCGGGGTGGCGCACCACTGCCAGTGTGAGCTTCTTGACGGCGACATTGCAGGCGAGGCCGTCGCAGCGGACGCCGGCCGGCGCCTTGGCGCTGTGCATCACTTCACGGACTTCGCGCGGGTCTCCATCATGCTCCAGCCAGCGCTTCAATTCGTAATTCGAACTGCGCGAGGCGAGGCCGACGTAGCGGCCGCTGGCATCGCCGCGCACGGCCACCAGCGCGCCGTCACGACCGACCAACACGTCCGGACGCGGCAACATTGGCGCGAGGGCGAGTCCTGCGGCGATCACGATAAAGCCAAGGGAGCGGGCACGCGCGGGCCACAACGTCAGCCACAATCCGCCGGCGACCATGAGCAGAAAGGCCAGCAGCGGGATAGCGGGGATGTGGCTCACGGCGCCGGGCATGGCCGCGGTCCACTTGGCGCACCACACCATGATGTCGATGCCGGCGCCCATGATCGCCAGCGCGATCGATTCCAGACCTAGCGGCATCAAGATCACGGCGAGCAGCGCCGCCGGCATGACGATCAGGTTGCAGACCGGGATGGTGATGAGGTTGGCGAGAACCGCAAACTGTTGGCCGGTGTGGAAGTGATAGGCCGCAAACGGAGCCACGGCGATGCCGGCAACGATCGTCGACAGCACGATGCCGCCGAAGAATAAGGCCATTCTGCCAAACACGTTGCGGCGCCAGGCGGCCGCGGACTGACGATTTGCGCTGATCCATTCGTAGGCCGCAATCAAGGCGACCACGGCGGCGAACGACATCTGGAACCCGACGTCGAGCAAACTCTCCGGATAGACGAGGAGGATCAGAAGCGCCGCCAATGCGACGTTGCGCATGGCCAACGCGGGGCGATCGAGCAGAACCGCGAGGAACATGATCGAAATCATGATGTATGAGCGGACCGTCGCGAAGGCCGAACCTGAAATCAGCAGATAGCCCAGGGCGGCGATTGCCGCGGCCGCAGCGGCCCACTTCTTGATCGGATAGTGGAGAGCGACCGCGGGAAAGCAGGCCAGCGCCAAGCGCACGGCAACGAACACCGCACCGGCCATGATGACCATGTGCAGGCCGGAGATCGACAAGATGTGATACAGACCCGCGTCGCGGAAGGCGTCATTCGTGGCTTCGGAGATACCGCCGCGCTCGCCCGTGATCAGGGCGTTGGCGATGGCGCCGGACTCGCCTGGAAGAGCCGCAACGATACGCGCGCCGATGGCTTGGCGCACGCGCGCGATCGCGGCGGCGGCGCGCAGCGAGAACGCGGGAGGTGCCGCATCGGGGTCGCGCCGGGGCGGGGCAATGCTGAAGCCAACGCCGCCAAGGCCGTGGTACCAGGCCGTCCTGGCAAAGTCGTAGCCGGCGGGCAAAGCCGGACCGGACGGCGGCGCGAGCGTCGCGCGCACGCGGACGGCATCGCCGGGCTGCAGCCCCGGCAGCGGCGTCATGGTACGGATCCGCACGCGGCGAGGCAGGCGATCCGCAGGCATGCCGTCGATGGCCGTCACGTGGAGGCTCAGGCGTTCGCCGCGCTTGGCCATCGGCTCGACGAGAGCGACGTAGCCGCGGACCTCGACGGGCCCGAAGCGTTTCTCGAGAACCGGCGCGCGGACCCACTCCGTGCGCAGCTTGGCCATCGTGCAGCCGGCCGCCGCGACCACGCTCATGCCGAGAACGATCGCAACCAGTCCGCGCGAGCCGGCATAGGCCAGCGCCGCTAGACAGAGCACGGCGAAAGGCGCCCAGATCGTCGGTTCGCGCGGCAGGGCAAAGTAGAAGCCGACGCCGATGCCGAAGAAAACCGGCTGAAACACCAGCCAGTGCTCGCGCTGGCTCTCCAACGCTTCGTGCAGGCGCGCTAAGGGCCCACGGGGCACGCCGGTCATCTCGTGATTGCCGGTCGGCGGCACGGGCGTATGCATCGTCTCCCCAGCGTTCAGCGCGCGACGCGGCCCTTACCCGTCTCAACGGGCTATGCTACACGGCGCGCTGAGCCAGCGCAGCAGTGCTCAGTCCAAAGATCATAGATCGAAAGTTGTCATGACCGACGTCAAGAATTCAACTGGCGCGCCCGTCGTTCGCTTTGCCCCCTCGCCCACCGGCTATCTGCACATCGGTGGCGCCAGGACGGCGTTGTTCAACTGGCTTTATGCCCGCGGCCGCGGCGGCAAGTTCCTGTTGCGCATCGAGGATACGGACCGTGAGCGCAACAACGAGGCCGCAGTCGATGCAATCTTGAATGGGCTGAGATGGCTGGAGCTCGATTGGGACGGTGAGCCAGTGTCGCAGTTCTCGCGGGCCGCCCGGCATCGCGAGGTCGCGGAAACGATGCTCGGCGGCGGCAGCGCCTACAGATGCTATCTGACACGTGAAGAATTGGATGCCATGCGGGCCGCGGCGGAAGCTGAAAAGCGCCCGTTGACCATTCGCTCGCCGTGGCGCGATCGTGATCCGGCCGAGGCGCCGGCCGGCGCGCCGTTCGTCATCCGCCTGAAGGCGCCGCGCGAGGGTGAGACCATTGTGGCCGATCACGTGCAAGGCACGGTGACGTTTCCCAACAAGGATCTCGACGACCTCATCATCCTGCGATCGGACGGCAACCCGACATACAATCTCGCCGTCGTGGTCGACGATCACGACATGGGCGTTACGCACGTCATCCGCGGCGTCGACCACCTGACGAACACCGCGCGCCAGCAGCAAATCTACAAGGCGATGGGCTGGGACGTGCCGGAGTTCTCGCACGTTCCGCTGATCCATGGCGCGGACGGCGCCAAGCTGTCGAAGCGGCATGGCGCGCTGGCCGTCGAGGCCTATCGCGACATGGGCTATCTGCCGGCAGCACTGCGCAATTATCTGGCGCGCCTGGGCTGGAGCCACGGCGACGACGAGATCATTTCGACGGAGCAACTGACCGAATGGTTCGACGTCGACGGCGTCGGCCGGAGCGCGGCTCGCTTCGACTTCAAGAAGCTGGAAGCGCTCAACGGCCACTACATCCGCGCTAGCGACGACGGCGAACTGGTCAAGCGTATCCGCGATCTGCTGGGGCATATCGAAGGCGGGCGCGCAACGTCTGACAAGCTCGACCGCAACGACGGCTGGGCACGGCTGACCGCGGCCATGCCGGGCCTCAAGGATCGCGCCAAAACCCTGGTCGAGTTGATTGACGGCGCAGCCTATCTCACGTCGGAGCGACCCCTCGCACTCGACGACAAGGCCCAGAAGCTGCTGGATGCGGATGCGCGCACGACATTGACATCGCTCGCTAAACGGCTGACTGTCCTGCCCGACTGGACTGCCAGCGCACTTGAGGACGACGTCAAATTGTTTGCCGAAGGGACCGGCGCAAAGCTTGGCAAGGTCGCCCAACCGCTACGCGCCGCGCTGACGGGCCGCGCCGTGTCACCGCCCGTGTTCGACGTGATGGAGGCCCTGGGTCGGGAGGAATCGCTGGCTCGCATTGCCGATCAGTGCGTCGGATAGATTTGGACAACTTGGCGAAAGCTAGAGCGCCTATTCCAGGCGCTGTGCTTGCCCAAAATTCTACCAATGCGTGCCTTGGCGAGCGCTCTCGCAGATGCGATAATATGTTGACGCAGTGCACAATTCGTCCGATCCGGAACGAAGAAGGATAGGCCCATGAACGTCCAGCAGAAAAACGTGAAAGCCGCGCCTGCCGGCCCAGCCGAGATGACGCACGGCGATAAGACATCGCAGCTCCCTGTGCGCTCTGGGACGCTCGGTCCCGATGTGATGGATATTGGCAAACTCTACAAGGACACCGGCTGTTTCACCTACGACCCCGGCTTTACGTCGACGGCGAACTGCGCGTCGCGGATCACGTTCATCGACGGCGACGAAGGCGTGCTGCTTTATCGCGGCTACCCGATCGACCAGCTGGCGGAGAACTCCGACTTCCTGGCCACCTGCTATCTGCTGCTGCACGGCGAGCTGCCGACAAATGAACAGTTCGTGGCCTTCCGCAAGACGATCGTGAACCACACGATGGTGCACGAGCAGATGACGCGCTTCTACACGGGCTTCCGGCGTGACGCGCATCCGATGGCGGTGATGGTCGGCGTCGTCGGCGCCCTATCGGCGTTCTATCACGACAGCACGGACATCTCCGATCCCGACCAGCGCATGATCGCCGTGCATCGCATGATCGCGAAGATGCCGACGATTGCCGCCATGGCCTACAAGTACTCGATCGGCCAGCCCTTCATCTACCCGCGCAACGACCTCGATTACGCGTCGAACTTCCTGCAGATGTGCTTCGCCGTGCCGTGCGAGCCCTACATCGTCAATCCGGTGCTGGCGCGGGCGCTGGATCGCATCTTCATCCTGCACGCCGACCACGAGCAGAACGCGTCGACGTCGACCGTGCGGCTCGCCGGCTCGTCGGGCGCCAACCCGTTCGCTTGCGTCGCGGCCGGCATCGCCTGCCTGTGGGGCCCTGCGCATGGCGGCGCCAACGAGGCGGCGCTGAACATGCTGGAGGAGATCGGTTCGGTCGATCGTATTCCGGAGTTCATCGACAAGGCCAAGGACAAGACCTCCGGCTTCCGGCTGATGGGCTTCGGGCATCGCGTCTACAAGAACTACGACCCGCGCGCCAAGGTGATGCAGAAGACCTGTCACGAGGTGCTCGATGCCCTCGGGCTGCACGACGATCCCCTGCTCAAGGTCGCCATCGAGCTGGAGAAGATCGCGCTGCAGGATCCGTATTTCGTCGAGAAGAAGCTCTATCCCAACATCGACTTCTATTCCGGTATCACCCTGCGGGCCCTAGGCTTCCCGACGTCGATGTTCACCGTGCTGTTCGCCGTAGCCCGCACCGTCGGCTGGACCGCCCAGTGGAAAGAGATGATCGAGGATCCCGAGCAGCGCATCGGCCGGCCACGGCAGCTGTACATCGGTCCGGCGCGCCGGGACTTCCCGTCCCGCTGATAAAGCTTGAAACTTACTGGCCTCCCCGCCGTATGATGATCAATACGGTTACGGTTGCGCGTTCGCGCGCGGTCTTGCCAACAATTGGAGGCACGTCATGCTGAGGACGGTCATGATACTTGCAGCGTTGGCAGCTATCAGCTTGCCGGCGCATGCGGACAGTTATTGGGAACTCGAATCCGCACGGGCGAACGCGCGAGCCGGCGGGCCGGTCAGCGAGCGGGATGCGGAGCTACTGGATCGCTATGGATGCCTGAGCGGCACGCGCAATTCCTTCTGCGAGGCGCGCGAGCGATACCATAGCGGTCAGCGAAATCGCGATTACCGGGCGCGTCGTGATCGCTGACCAGGTTTGAGTTGTCTCGTTTCATGAAAAAGGCGCCGGTCACCCGGCGCCTTTTTAATTCCAGATAAGTGGCAACGCTTACGCGTTGGCTTCGTCGGCCTTGACCTTCTCGGCGTGGCGGGCCTTGTCTTCGGCGCCCTTGGCGGCGACGTCGCGATCGACCAGTTCGATGACGGCGCGCGGGGCGCTGTCGCCGTAGCGGAAGCCGGCCTTCAACACGCGCGAGTAGCCGCCGGGGCGACCGGCGTAGCGCTTAGCCAGGACATCGAACAGCTTCTTGACCATGTCGTCGTCGCGCAGGCGCGCTGCGGCGAGGCGGCGCGAGTTCAAGTCGCCGCGCTTGGCGAGCGTGATGTACTTGTCGACGACGCGCTTCAGGTCCTTCGCCTTCGGCAGCGTCGTGACGATCTGCTCGTGGCGGATCAGTGCGGCGGCCATGTTGGAGAACATTGCCTGGCGGTGGCCGCTATCCCGGCTGAATCGCCGGCCGAGTTTTCCGTGTCGCATGTGACTTCACCCTTACGTGGTTGAGGACCGTGCCGGCCAATCCGGCTCCGGGTGACGCGGGAGGTTCTATGGCCTCACCTTCGTCGTTGGTGCGGCGCCAGCCTTTGGCCGGCGCCGTAGTGACAGCCCGGGCGAAAGAAACCCGGGCGAAAACTCAGTATTGGTCTTCGAAGCGCTTTGCCAGCTCTTCGATGTTGTCCGGCGGCCAGTTCGGCACGTCCATGCCGAGATGGAGGCCCATGGCGGCCAACACTTCCTTGATTTCGTTGAGCGACTTGCGGCCGAAGTTCGGCGTGCGCAGCATCTCGGCTTCCGTCTTCTGGATCAGGTCGCCGATGTAGACGATGTTGTCGTTCTTCAAGCAGTTAGCCGAACGGACCGACAGCTCGAGTTCGTCGACCTTCTTGAGCAGCGCGGCATTGAACGCAAGCTCGGGATGACGCGTCTCTTCGACGGCCTTCTTCGGCTCCTCGAAGTTGATGAAGACGGCGAGCTGGTCCTGCAGGATGCGGGCGGCGAGCGCCACGGCGTCCTCAGCCTTGACCGAACCATCGGTCTCGACCTGCATCGTCAGCTTGTCATAGTCGAGGATCTGGCCTTCGCGCGTGTTCTCGACCTTGTAGGAGACCTTCTTGACCGGGCTGTACAGGCTGTCGACCGGGATCAGGCCGATGGGCGCATCTTCCGGGCGGTTGCGATCAGCTGCGACGTAGCCCTTGCCCATGTCGGCGGTGAACTCCATACGGATGTTCGCGCCCTGGTCGAGGTGGCAGATCACGTGCTCGGGGTTGAGGATCTCGACGTCGGAGCCGGCCTCGATGTCGCCAGCCTTCACGGCGCCGGCGCCTTCCTTCTTCAGGACCATGCGCTTCACGCCATCGGAGTGGAGGCGCAGAGCGATTTCCTTGATATTGAGGATAATGTTGGTCACGTCCTCGCGCACGCCGGGGATCGACGAGAACTCGTGCAACACGCCGTCGATCTGCACGGTCTTGATGGCGGAGCCCTGCAGCGAGGACAGCAGCACGCGGCGCAGGGCGTTGCCGAGCGTCATGCCGAAGCCGCGCTCCAAGGGCTCAGCGACGACGGTGGCGACACGGTTGCGCTCACGGCCGGGCTGGATGTCGAGCTTGTTCGGCTTGATCAGGTCTTGCCAGTTCTTCTGAAGTACACTTGCTTGCGTCATCGGGGCCTCATTCGGTTCGAGCGCCAGGCTCAGGGAAAGCCGCGCTCGTCTCACCAGGGTCGTTCTTTGCGGATCGTCTTTTCGTAGCGCTGCCGGAGCGTGCGAAATGGCACCTCCGGCAGGTAGCAGATCGTCGAATAGTCGTGTCTTAGACGCGGCGACGCTTGCGCGGGCGGCAGCCGTTGTGCGGAATCGGCGTCACGTCGCGGATCGACGTGATCTGGAAGCCGACGGACTGCAGGGCGCGCAACGCGCTCTCGCGGCCGGAGCCGGGGCCGCAGACTTCGACTTCGAGCACCTTCATGCCGTGTTCCATGGCCTTCTTGCCGGCATCTTCCGCGGCCATCTGCGCCGCGAACGGCGTCGACTTGCGCGAGCCCTTGAAGCCCATCGTGCCCGACGACGACCAGGCGAGCGCATTGCCCTGCGCGTCGGTGATCGTGATCATCGTATTGTTGAAGGACGCATTCACGTGGGCGACGCCCGACGTGATGTTCTTCTTCTCGCGCTTGCGGACTTTCGCCCGGCCTGCGGTCGCCTCTTTCGCCATCGTCTCGAACTCCTGCTGTCCGCCCTGCTAGCGGACGTAATGTTCAACCGTCACGGCGCGCCACGTCATCGGCATGAGCGCGCCAAATCTTCTCAAGCCGCCTTAGCTGGCTTTCTTCTTGCCGGCGATCGGCTTAGCCGGGCCCTTGCGCGTGCGGGCATTCGTGTGCGTGCGCTGGCCGTGGACCGGCAGGCCCTTGCGGTGACGCAGGCCGCGGTAGCAACCGAGATCCATGAGGCGCTTGATGTTCATCGCCACTTCGCGACGCAGATCGCCTTCGACGACGAAGTCGCGGTCGATGGCTTCGCGGATCTGGAGCACTTCAGCGTCGGTCAACTGATTGACGCGACGCTCGGCCGGGATGCCGACCTTCGTGCAAATGTCCTTGGCGTACTTCGGGCCGATGCCATGAATGTACTGAAGCGCGATCAGAACGCGCTTCTGGGTCGGAATGTTTACACCTGCAATACGTGCCACGACGTCCCTCTCCTATGCCCTGCGGGGCTTCGATTTTGCCCTGCGGGCATCTCAGTCGGGGCCGGCTCAGTGCGCCAACCCGTTGATCTTCTACAAGCTAAAATGCGCCGCGATCGGCCAGGGCGATTTGGATCGCGCGGCCGTTCCCGACGAATGCGTTCTGAGGTCGGGCGCGTTGTAGCGCGTCCGGCCCCCTCGCGTCAATGCGTCGCTGGCTGACGCTGCGATCATGCCGCAGCGGCATCCAGAACAGTGTTTAGTTGCCGCTCCACCTCATCGATCTGGGCCATGCCGTCGACCGACTTCAGCTTGCCCTTGGCGAAGTAGTAGCCAATGAGCGGGGCGGTTTCCCGATAGTAGGCCATGAGGCGGCTTTTGACCGTCTCGGCATTGTCGTCGGCGCGGCGCGAGAACTCGTGGCTGCCGCAGGCGTCGCACGTGTCCTTGACCTTCGTCGGCTTGAAGGTGTCGTGATAACCCGCGCCGCACTTGGCGCAGGTGAAGCGGCCCGTGATGCGCTCGATCAGCGCCGTATCGTCGACCTTCATCTCGATGACAACGTCGAGCGTCTTGCCCTGCTGCTGCAGCAGCTTGTCGAGGCCGACGGCCTGCGGCAGCGTGCGCGGGAAACCGTCGAGCAGGAAGCCGTTGGCACAATCGGGCTGCTGAATGCGTTCGGCGATGATGCGGATGACGATCTCATCCGAAACGAGGCCGCCCGACTTCATGATGCTGTCGGCCTGCTTGCCGACTTCCGTGCCGGCCTTGACGGCCGCGCGCAGCATGTCGCCCGTCGAGAGCTGAACGATACCGCGCGACTTGGCTAGGTTCTGTGCCTGCGTGCCTTTGCCGGCCCCCGGGGGACCAAGGAGAATGACAATCATCGCCGCCCCTTGTTGGACGTAGCGCCGCGCAGTTTCGCCTTCTTGATCAAGCCCTCGTACTGGTGCGCGAGCAAGTGGCTTTGGATCTGAGCGACGGTGTCCATGGTGACGGAGACCGCAATCAAGAGCGACGTACCGCCGAAGTAGAACGGAACGGCAGCGTACGCAATAAGCAGTTCGGGCAATACGCAGACCACGGCCAGATAGATGGCGCCGACCACGGTGATGCGCGTCAGGACATAGTCGATGTATTCGGCCGTCTTTTCGCCGGGACGGATACCGGGGAGGAAGCCGCCGTACTTGCGCAGGTTGTCGGCGGTCTCTTTCGGATTGAAAACGACGGCCGTGTAGAAGAAGGCGAAGAACACGATCAACGCGACGTAGGCGAGGATGTGGGCGGGCTGACCGCGGCCGAGCGCTGCCACGACGGTGTTGAACCACTCACCGCCACCGACCTGCCCGCCCTGGCTCATGAACTGGGCCGCCGTGATCGGCAGCAGCAGCAGCGAGGAGGCGAAGATCGGCGGGATAACGCCGGCGGAGTTCAGCTTCAGCGGCAGATGCGAGGCATCGCCTTGGAACATGCGGTTGCCGACCTGTCGCTTCGGATATTGGATCAGCAGGCGGCGCTGTGCGCGCTCCATGAAGACGATGGCGGCCACCACGGCCAGCATCATGAGCAGGAGAGCGAAGAGCAGCGCCGTATTCAACGAACCGTTCCGCGCCATCTCGAACAGGCCCAC
Source organism: Hyphomicrobiaceae bacterium (assembly GCA_965279065.1). Lineage (GTDB taxonomy): Bacteria > Pseudomonadota > Alphaproteobacteria > Rhizobiales > Hyphomicrobiaceae > JAKAXS01. The sequence goes on along the minus strand of OZ257134.1, from coordinate 1,534,735 downwards.
GATCGCGGACGGCAAGCCGGCGACGATGCCGGCGAAAATGATGAGCGAGATGCCGTTGCCGACGCCGCGCTGCGTGATCTGCTCGCCGAGCCACATCAGGAACATGGTGCCGCCGACCATCGTGATGACGGTCGACATGCGGAAGAACCAGCCCGGGTCGGCGACGACGGCGCCGGCGGAGCCGCGCGAGCCTTCAAGGCCGATGGCGATGCCGTAAGCCTGGAACGCGGCGAGGATGACCGTGAGGTAGCGCGTGTACTGGTTGATCTGCTTGCGGCCGCTCTCGCCCTCTTTCTTGAGGGCTTCAAGCTGCGGGGACACCGACGTCATCAGCTGCATGATGATCGACGCGGAGATGTAGGGCATGATGTTCAGGGCAAAGATCGCCATGCGCTCGACGGCGCCGCCGGCGAACATGTTGACCATGCCGAGAATGCCGGACGACTGCTGGGCGAAGACGGCCTTGAATGCATCGATGCTGATGCCGGGCAGCGGAATGAACGTGCCGAAACGATAAACCAGCAGCGCGCCCAGCGTGAACCAGATGCGGCGCTTCAGGTCTTCGGCTTTGGCGAAGGCGCCAAAGTTCAGGTTCGAGGCAAGCTGCTCGGCAGCGGAAACCATGTGTTCTTCTCCAGACCCTGCAAGGCCCCGGAAGGCTGCAGGTCGTCCCCTGACCGTCCCGTGTGGGCTTCGTGCCGCCTTAGATAGGTGCAGCGACCGTTCCCGCCAATCCGCGCCCCTGTCTAAGGCCCCACTTCGTCTGCTGCGGCAGATCGGCCACTGCGGCCGATCTGGTCATTACTCTGCTTTTGCGGCTGCTGCTGCGGGCTTGGGCGCGTTGCCACCAGCCTTGGCAGCCTTCTTCGCCGCGGTCTTCTTGGCCTTGGCGACGTCGGCTTCAAGGATCTTCTTTTCGATCAGCTTGATTGACCCGCCGGCCTTTTCAACCGCTGCCTTGGCCGATGCCGTGGCGTGGTTGACCGTCAGCGACAGTTTTGCCTTGAGTTCGCCCGAGCCCAACAGACGCAGACCGTCCTTGGAGCGACGCAGAATGCCGGCCTCCACGAGGTTAGCGGTCGATACGTCCTGGCCGGACTTCAGCTTGCCCTCGTCGACGGCCTTCTGCAGCGCGCCAAGGCTGATCTCATTGTAGTCCTTGCGGCGCCACTTGTTGAAGCCGCGCTTGGGCAGGCGGCGATGCAACGGCATCTGGCCGCCTTCGAAGCCGCCGATGGCGACGCCGGTGCGAGCCGTCTGGCCCTTGCCGCCGCGGCCGCCCTGCTTGCCGACGCCCGAGCCGATACCACGGCCGATGCGGACGCGAAACTTGCGCGCGCCTTCGTTGTCTTTCAGTTCATTCAGCCGCATGGGCCCTGCTCCTGGTAATCTGCCGTTCAGCCCTTCGGCGCGTCGTCGACGACGCGAACGAGGTGGCTGATGGTGTTGATCATGCCGCGAACTGCCGGCGTGTCTTCGAGAGTCGAGCGGCGATGCAGCTTGTTGAGGCCGAGGCCGATCAACGTCTGCGTCTGCTTCTCCGGGCGGCGCGTCGCGCTGCGGATCTGCTCGACCGTTACTGTCTTCTTGCCTGCCATATCACGTCACCTTCGAAAACTGTCTCAGAGCCCGGCGTCGGCCACGCCCGAGGCGGCTTCGGCGATCGCCGATCCGTCACGGCGCCGCGAGACGATCTCGGACACTTTCTTGTTGCGGCGCGCTGCAACCGAGCGCGGGTTTTCCTGATGCTTCAGGGCGTCGAACGTGGCGCGAACCACGTTGTAGGGGTTCGTTGAGCCGAGTGACTTGGCGACAACGTCGTGCACGCCCAGCATCTCGAACACGGCGCGCATGGCGCCGCCGGCGATGATGCCGGTACCGGCCGGAGCCGCGCGCAGCACGACTTTGCCGGCGCCGTGGCGGCCTTCCGAGTCATGATGCAGCGTGCGGGCATCGCGGAGCGGCACGCGCAGCAGATTGCGGCGGGCTGCTTCCGTTGCCTTGCGGATCGCTTCCGGCACTTCACGGGCCTTGCCGTGACCGAAGCCGACGCGGCCCTTCAGGTCGCCGACGACGACGAGAGCCGCAAAGCCGAAGCGCTTGCCGCCCTTCACCACCTTGGCGACGCGATTGATGTGAACGAGCTTGTCGGAAAATTCGCTGTCGCGCTCTTCCCGCTCCCGCTCGCGTCCGCGTCCGCCTCTTTCGGGTCCACGTGCCACTTTAGTGTCCTTTCATCAGAAGCTGAGGCCGCCTTCGCGGGCAGCATCGGCGAGCGCTTTCACGCGCCCATGAAACAGGTAGCCGCCGCGGTCGAACACGACCTCCTTGACGCCGGCCTTCAGTGCGCGCTCTGCCACGAGCTTGCCGACAGCTTCAGCCGCCGACTTGTTCGCGCCGGACTTGCCGGCCGAGCGCAGATCCTTCTCCATCGTCGAGGCGCTGGCGAGCGTTTTGCCCGCGGCGTCGTCGATGACTTGCGCATAGATGTGCTGCGAGGAACGGTGCACCGACAGACGCGGGCGCTTTCCCTGACCAGCATTGAGCGACCGGCGCACGCGCGCCTTACGCTTATCGAAATTTCCGACCTTAGCCATTGGCCTGCCCGATCCTTACTTCTTCTTGCCTTCCTTGCGGAAGACGTATTCGCCCTTATACCGCACGCCCTTGCCCTGGTAGGGCTCCGGCGGGCGTGAACCGCGGATGTCGGCCGCCACCTGTCCGACAAGCTGCTTGTCGATGCCGCTGACGGTGATCACTTCCGACTTGGCGCCGGCGACCTTGACTTCGACACCGGCGGGGATGGTGTGATTGACGTCGTGGCTGAATCCGACCGACAGCGTCAGTTGATCCTTGCCCTTCAGTGTCGCACGGAAACCGACGCCCTGGATCTCCAGGGTGTGCGAGTAGCCTTCCGTGACACCCTTAACCAGGTTCTGGATCATGGTGCGCGACATGCCCCACATGGCACGCGCCGCCTTGGTGTCGTCGCGCGGCGTGACGGACACGCCCTCCGCGGTCTTCTCCAGCTTGATGTTCTCAGGCACGGTAAAGGACAGTTCGCCCTTGGCGCCCTTGACCTTCACCGTCTGGCCGTCGACCGTCGCCGTAACGGCGGACGGAATGGCGACCGGTTTCTTTCCAATGCGCGACATAGGCTTTTGACCTTCGCTTGGCGCCGGACCCCGGCGCTCCTTCCGTTAGAAAATGTTGCAGATAACTTCGCCGCCGACGTTCTCTTCGCGGGCGCGCGCATCCGACATCACGCCCTTGGGCGTGGAGAGAATGGCGACGCCGAGACCGTTGGCGACCGTACGTAGATCCTTGACCGGCGAGTACACGCGGCGGCCCGGCTTGGAGATACGCTCGATCTCCTTGATGGCCGGCGTGCCGTTGAAGTACTTCAGCTCGATCTCGAATTCGGGCAGGCCGCCCTTGGGCTCTACCCGCGTGTAGCCGCGGATGTAGCCTTCTTCGGCCAGAACGTCGAGAACGCGGCCGCGCATGTTCGAAGCGGGCGTTGACACCTTGGGACGGCGACGCATCTGCGCATTGCGAATGCGCGTGAGCATGTCACCAACAGGATCGTTTACCATTTGATGCGCGCTCCCTTACCAGCTCGACTTCGTCATGCCGGGGATCAGGCCTTGGCTGGCCTGCTCACGCAGCTGGTTGCGGCACATCCGCAGCTTGCGATAGTTGCCGCGGGCGCGGCCCGTGATCTCACAGCGGTTGCGGATACGCGTGGGCGATGAGTTGCGCGGCAGCTCGGCCAGCTTGAGGCGGGCGGCGAACCGCTCCTCGGCCGGACGCTTCAGGTCCGATGCAATTTCCTTCAGCCGCTTGCGTTTGCCCGCATACTGTGCGGCCAACTTGCGCCGGCGATTGTTCTTCTCAACTGAACTTGTCTTAGCCATTCGTGTCTCCCAAAGGCCTTTCGGGCTGATCCCGAGGTCCTCTAGCTGCGGAAAGGAAAGTTGAAACCACGAAGCAGCTCGCGCGCCTCGTCGTCCGTGCCGGCCGTGGTGACGACCACCACGTCCATGCCCCAGATCTCGTCGACCTTGTCATAGTCGATTTCCGGGAAAACGATGTGCTCCTTGAGACCGCAGGCGTAGTTGCCCCGGCCGTCGAAGCTCTTGGGATTGAGACCGCGGAAGTCCTTCACGCGCGGCAGCGCGATAGTGACGAACCGGTCGAGGAATTCATACATGCGGTCGCCGCGCAGCGTCACCTTGGCGCCGAGCGTCATGCCTTCGCGCACCTTGAAGGTAGCGATCGACTTGGTCGACTTGGTGGTAATCGGCTTCTGGCCGGCGATCAACGCCAGGTCGGCGGCAGCGTTATCGACCTTCTTGCGGTCGTTCACGGCTTCGCCGATGCCCATGTTCAAGACCACTTTCGCGATCTTGGGGATCTGCATGTGATTCTTGTAGCCGAACTTTTGCGACAGCGCCTCGCGCACTACCTTTTCGTAGTGCGACTTCATGCGCGGCTTGTAGTCGGCCGGACGCGGCGACGCGGGCTTCTTCTCAGCGGCGGCCTGAGCCTTCGCCTGCTTCTGCGCCTTCGCCTGCTTGCCCTTTTCGGCTGCAGCGGTGGCGGCGGCCCCCTTGGGGCCCTTTTTCTCGTCAGCCATGATTACTGGCCCTTCTCCGGAATGACTTCGCCCGAGCGCTTCGCGAAACGGACCTTCTTGCCGTTGTCCAGGAACTTGAAGCCGACGCGGGTCGGCTTGCCGTCCTTGGGATCCTCGAGCGCGAGGTTGGAAAGCTGGATGGCGGCTTCCTTCGAAACGATGCCGCCCTCGTCTTTGGCCGTCTGGCGTTGATGCTTGCGCACGACGTTGACGCCACGCACGACGGCGCGGCCTTCCTTCGGGCGCATCTCAATCACTTCGCCCTGCTTGCCCTTGTCGCGGCCAGCCAGAACGATGACGCGATCGCCCTTCTTGATCTTAAGCGACGCCATTACAGAACCTCCGGCGCAAGCGACACGATCTTCATGTGGTTCTTCGAGCGCAGCTCACGCGTGACCGGCCCGAAGATGCGGGTGCCGACCGGTTCGCCCTGGGCGTTGACCAGCACCGCCGCATTGCGGTCGAAGCGGATCAGCGATCCGTCCGGGCGGCGAACGCCCTTGGCGGTACGCACGACCACGGCCTTCATGACCTGGCCCTTCTTGACGCGCCCCTTCGGGATAGCCTCCTGCACCGACACGACAATCGTGTCGCCGATGGTGGCATACTTGCGCTTCGACCCGCCCAGCACCTTGATGCACTGGACGCGGCGCGCGCCCGAATTATCGGCGACGTCGAGATTTGTCTCCATCTGGATCATCGCGTTCTTCCTTCTAATCCCGGGTAACTGCCCTCATGAGCAGTCCCTAATCTCTGTTCCCGCTTGCCGTTCGCGGGATCATCCCGCGGCGTTCAAGCCCTCAAGTCGTCTGCGCAACGACGATCCATCGTTTGTTGCGCGAAATCGGTGCCGTCTCCTCGATGGCGACCTTGTCGCCGATCTTGTGGACGTTGGTCTCGTCGTGGGCGTGGTACTTCTTGGTACGGCGCACGGTCTTCTTGAACAGCGGGTGGGTGTAGCGGCGTTCGACCTCGACCACGATGGTCTTGTCGTTCTTGTCCGATACGACGGTGCCCTGCAGAATGCGCTTCGGCATGTCTAAACTCCCTTATGCGCCCTTAGCGGTGCTGGTGGTTGAACCGGCACGCTTCTGACGCGACAGCGTCATCACGCGGGCGATGTCGCGGCGCACCTGACGCACGCGCGACGTATTCTCGAGCTGTCCCGACGCGCGCTGAAAGCGCAGGTTGAACTGCTCCTTCTTCAGCTTGAGCAGCTGGTCGTCCAGCTGGTCCGGCGTCATCGATTTCATGTCGGAGGATTTCATCTCAACTGTCCTCAATCTCAACCGAGCCGCGTGACGATGCGCGTCGGCACGCCGAGTTTGGCGGCTCCGAGCGTCAGCGCTTCGCGAGCGATCTGGTCATTCACACCGTCGAGCTCGAACATGATGCGGCCGGGCTTGACGCGGGCCACCCACAGCTCGATGCCGCCCTTGCCCGAGCCCATGCGGACTTCGGCGGGCTTCTTGGTCACCGGCACGTCCGGGAACACGCGGATCCACACGCGGCCGGCGCGCTTCATGTGACGCGTGATGGCGCGGCGTGCCGCCTCGATCTGGCGCGCGGTTACCCGTTCCGGACCCATGGCCTTGAGGCCATGCGAGCCGAAGTTCAGGTCCGTGCCACCCTTGGCCTTGCCATGGATGCGGCCCTTGAACGTCTTGCGGAACTTCGTTTTCTTAGGTTGCATCATCGTCGTAATTCCCGCTCAGCTTTCTCAGGTGGCCTGCTCGGAAGCAGGCTCGCGATCGCGGCGCTGCTCGCGATCCGGGCGTTCCCGGCGCGGACGTCCGCCGCCGCCACCTTCTTGCATATCCATGGACCGGCGCTCCGATGCCATCGGATCGTGCTCCATGATCTCGCCCTTGAAGATCCAGACCTTGATGCCGATGATGCCGTAGGCCGTGCGGGCGACGCCGTAGCCGAAATCGACGTCGGCGCGAAGCGTGTGCAGCGGCACGCGGCCTTCACGGTACCATTCCGTGCGCGCGATTTCGGCGCCACCCAGACGGCCACCGACGTTGATACGGATGCCGACCGCGCCACCGCGCAGTGCAGACTGAACCGAGCGCTTCATCGCGCGGCGGAACGCGACGCGACGTTCGAGCTGCTGGGCGATGTTTTCGGCCACCAGCACGGCATCGATGTCGGGCTTGCGCACTTCAACGATGTTGAGGTGCACTTCCGACGACGTCAGGCGGGCCAGCTGCGAACGCAGCTTTTCGATGTCCGCGCCCTTCTTGCCGATCAGGACGCCGGGACGCGCGGTGTGAACCGTGACGCGGCACTTCTTGTGCGGACGCTCGATCACGACCTTGGAGATGCCGGCGGCACGCTGCTGCTTCATGATGAAAGCGCGGATGGCGCGATCCTCGTGCAGCAGCTTGCCGTACTCGCCACGTGAGGCGAACCAGCGGCTGTCCCAGGTCCGATTGATGCCGAGACGCAGGCTCGTCGGATGAACTTTGTGACCCATTATGCGGTCTCCTTCGCCGGCTCAGCGGCCTTCTTCGCGGCGGGCTTGGCCTTCTTCGGCTTGGCGTCGCCGCCCGTGGCTTTGGCCTTCGATGCGGCCTTCTTCGCCTTCTTGGCGGCCTTGGCGTCTTCGTCGGTCTGGCGCACGATCACCGTGATCTGCGAGAACGGCTTGGTCACACTGGCGGCACGGCCGCGGCCGCGTGCCATGAAGCGGCGCATCACCAGGTTCTTGCCGACCCAGGCTTCGGCAACGATCAGGTCGTTGACGTCGAGGCCGTGGTTGTTCTCGGCGTTGGCGACGGCCGACATCACGCACTTGCGCACGTCGTTGGCGATGCGCTTGCGCGAGAACTGCAGGTCAGCGATGGCCTGGTCGACCTTCTTGCCGCGGATCATGCCCGCGACGAGGTTGAGCTTTTGCGGCGAGACGCGGAGGTTACGGGTAACCGCCTTCGCCTCGTTGTCGGGGAGCGCCCGCTCTCGGGATGGCTTGCCCATTATCTCTTCACCGCTTTCTTGTCGCCGCCATGTCCCTGGAAGAGACGCGTCGGCGCAAATTCTCCGAACTTGTGACCAATCATGTCTTCGCTGACATTGACCGGCACATGCTTGTGGCCGTTGTGCACGCCGAACGTCAGCCCGACGAACTGCGGCAGGATCGTGGAGCGGCGGCTCCAGATCTTGATGACCTCGTTACGGCCGCCCGAGCGCACTTTCTCGGCCTTCTTCAGAAGGTAGCCGTCGACGAACGGGCCTTTCCAAACTGAGCGTGACACTTATCAGTCTCCTTGGCGCTCTGGCCTTACTTCTGCTTCGCGCGGCTGCGGACGATGTACTTGTCCGTGGCCTTGTTCTTGCGGGTCTTGAAGCCCTTGGTCGGCTTGCCCCAGGGCGTCGCCCAGTGCTTGCCGCCCTTGGTACGACCACCGTTCGGGTGGTCGATCGGGTTCATGGCGATCGAACGCACGGTCGGGCGGGTGCCCTTCCAACGCGTGCGGCCAGCCTTGCCCGTCACTTCGTTGTTGTGGTCGGGGTTCGAAACCGCGCCCACCGAAGCCATGCAACCGGCCGGTACGCGGCGCGTCTCTCCCGACGACAGCTTGAGCACGGCCCAGCCGCTGTCGCGGCCGACGAGCTGCACGAAGGCACCAGCCGAACGTGCCATCTGGCCGCCACGGCCCGGCTTCATCTCGACGTTGTGCACGATCGTGCCGATCGGCATCGAGGCCAGCGGCATCGCGTTGCCCGGCTTGACGTCAACCTTCTGGCCCGAGACGACGCTGTCGCCGACGGCCAGGCGCTGCGGCGCCAGGATGTAGGAAACAGTGCCGTCCTGATACTTGATCAGGGCGATGAAGGCCGTGCGGTTGGGATCGTACTCCAGCCGCTCGACGACGGCCGACACGTCGTGCTTGCGACGGCGGAAGTCGATCAGCCGGTACGAGCGCTTGTGGCCGCCACCGATGTGACGCGTCGTGATGCGCCCGTCGTTGTTACGACCACCGTTCTTGTTCAGTCCCTCGGTCAGCATCTTGACCGGAGCGCCCTTGTAGAGGCTCGAACGGTCGACCTGCACCAGATGGCGCAGACCGGGAGACGTTGGGCGATATGTTTTCAGTGCCATTTATGCGTGCCCCTCTCAAAGGCCCGTCGTGACGTCGATGGAGTGACCCGCTTCCAGCGTAACGATGGCTTTCTTGACATCGCTGAGCCGGGCGCGCTGCCCCTTGAACGTCTTCACTTTGCCCTTGCGGACGATGGTGTTGACGGCCTTGACCTTGACTTTGAACAGGCCTTCGACCGCCGACTTGATGTCCTTCTTGGATGCCTTGGGGGCAACCTTGAAGACGACCTGGTTTGCTTCCGAGATCAGCGTCGCCTTCTCGGTGATGACCGGCGACAGGATCACGTCGTATGCGCTGAGCTTCACGACCGGGCTCCTTCCTTGGATTCAGGAACCTTGGCGTCCTTGAAACGCTCGCCGAGCGCGTCGAGGGCGGCCTTGGTCAACACCAGCTTGCGGCGGCGCAGGATGTCATAAACGTTGATGCCCTGAACCGGCAGCACGTCGATGTTCGGGATATTGCGCGCCGCACGCACGAAGTTCACTTCCAACTCGGCGCCGTCGATGATCAGCGCGTTGTTGAGTTCAAGCTTGGCGAAGTTCTGCAGCAGCGACTTCGTCTTGCCGTCGCCGCCAGCCTTGTCGAGGACGACGATCTCGCCGGCCTTGGCCTTGGCCGACAGGGCGTGACGCAGAGCCAGCGCGCGGACCTTCTTGGGCATATCGACGGCGTGGCTGCGCGGCTTGGGGCCGAATGCCTTGCCGCCGCCGCGCCACTGCGGAACCGACTTGTCGCCATGACGTGCGCCGCCGGTGCCCTTCTGCTTGTAGACCTTCTTGCCCGTGACCGTCACTTCGGAACGGTCCTGGGCGTGATGGGTGCCGGCCATGCGCTTCAGGAGCTGGTAGCGAACCATGCGCTGCAGCAGATCCTGACGCGGCTCCAGCCCGAAGATTGCATCCGCGAGCTCAACTTGACCGGCCGTTTTGGCCTCAAGCGTGGTGATGTCGAGTTTCATCACGCTGTTTCCTTCTTCTCGGCTGCGCGCACGGCGCCGGGCTTGGGCGCATCCTTGTGCGCGGCCTTCTTGACCGCATCGCGCACGATCACCCAGCCGCCCTTCGAGCCGGGCACGGCGCCGCGGATCATCAGGAGACCGCGATCGGCGTCCGTCTTCACGACGACCAGGTTCTGGGTGGTGATGCGATCATCACCCATGTGGCCGGCCATCTTCTTGCCTTTGAACACCTTGCCCGGATCCTGGCGCTGGCCGGTCGAACCGTGGCTACGGTGGCTGACCGACACGCCGTGCGTGGCGCGCAGGCCGCCGAAGTTCCAGCGCTTCATGGCGCCCTGGAAGCCCTTGCCCTGCGAGGTGCCGGTAACATCGACGAACTGGCCCGGCACGAAGTGCTCGGCCGTGATCTCCGATCCGACGTCGATCAGGTTCTCGGGGCTGACGCGGAATTCCTGAAGCTTGCGCTTCGGCTCGACGTTGGCCACGGCAAAGTTCTGACGCTCTGATTTGGTCAGGCGCGAGGGCTTGCGCGTGCCGACACCGAGCTGGAGCGCGGTGTAGCCGTTCTTTTCAGCCGTACGGTGCGACACCACCTGGAGCTTTTCCAGCTTCAGGACAGTGACGGGGACATGCTCGCCCGCATCGGTGAAGATGCGTGTCATGCCGACCTTCTGTGCAATCACTCCGGAACGCATCAGCATTCCTTCCCTTCTATTCAGGATCGCGCCGGGAAACCCCGAGCGGAGGATCCAATTCCGTTAGAGCTTAATTTCCACGTCGACACCGGCAGCCAGGTCGAGCTTCATCAGCGCGTCCACCGTCTGCGGCGTCGGATCGACGATGTCGAGGAGCCGCTTGTGCGTGCGCATTTCGAATTGCTCGCGGCTCTTCTTGTCGACGTGAGGCGACCTGTTGACCGTGAAGCGCTCGATGCGCGTCGGCAACGGGATGGGCCCGCGTACCTCAGCGCCCGTACGCTTCGCCGTGTTCACGATCTCCCGCGTCGACGCATCGAGCACGCGATGGTCGAACGCTTTCAATCGGATGCGAATGTTCTGGCCGTTCATGTTCCTCAGACCCACAAAAGGTTAGGACGCCCACCTGAGCGAGCGTCCTGACCAACCCTCTTATTCAACGATCTTGGTGACGACGCCGGCGCCGACGGTGCGGCCGCCTTCGCGGATGGCAAAGCGGACCTTCTCTTCCATCGCGATCGGCGAGACGAGCTCGACGTCAACCGCGATGTTGTCGCCCGGCATCACCATTTCCGTGCCCTCGGGAAGCGTCACGACACCCGTGACGTCCGTCGTGCGGAAGTAGAACTGCGGACGGTAGTTGGTAAAGAACGGCGTGTGACGGCCGCCCTCATCCTTGGTCAGGATGTAGGCTTCGGCCTTGAACTTCTTGTGCGGCTTCACCGAGCCGGGCTTGGCCAGGACCTGACCACGCTCGACCTTTTCCTTGTCGATGCCGCGCAACAGGCAGCCGACGTTGTCGCCAGCCTCGCCGGAGTCCAAGAGCTTGCGGAACATCTCGACGCCCGTCACCACCGACTTCTGCGTGTCGCGCAGGCCGACGATCTCGACTTCCTCGCCGACCTTGATGACGCCGCGCTCGATGCGGCCCGTAACCACCGTGCCGCGGCCCGAGATCGAGAACACGTCTTCGATCGGCATCAGGAACGGCTGATCCTTCGGACGATCCGGAAGCGGGATGAACGTATCCAGAGCGTCATACAGCTTGACGATAGCTTCGTCGGCCAGCGGGCCCTTCTCGCCGTTCAATGCCTTGATCGCAGCACCACGGATGATCGGCGTGTCGTCGCCGGGGAAGTTGTACTTCGACAGAAGATCGCGCACTTCCATCTCGACCAGATCGAGAAGCTCGGCGTCGTCGACCACGTCGCACTTGTTCAGGAACACCACGATCTGCGGCACGCCGACCTGGCGGGCCAGAAGGATGTGCTCGCGCGTCTGCGGCATCGGGCCGTCGACCGCGGACACCACCAGGATGGCGCCGTCCATCTGGGCGGCACCGGTGATCATGTTCTTCACGTAGTCGGCGTGGCCCGGGCAGTCGACGTGGGCATAGTGACGGTTCGCCGTCGCATACTCGACGTGGCTCGTCGCGATCGTCAAAATCTTCGTCGGGTCGCGGCGGCCCTGGCTCTCGGAGGCCTTGGCGACTTCGTCATACGCAATCGCCGTCTGCGTCCAGCCCTTGTCGGCCGAAACCTTCGTCAGCGCAGCCGTCAACGTCGTCTTGCCGTGGTCAACGTGACCAATCGTGCCGACGTTGCAGTGCGGCTTGTTCCGCTCAAATTTCGCCTTGGCCATCTCGGCTCTCCTTCAGTCTCTCGTAATCATTCCCGGCCCCATTCTCACACGAGAAGCGCCGGTGTCTCTGTCCAAGCTCAAGTCTCAAGCTCAGGCGTACTTCGCCTTCACCTCGTCAGCCACATTGCGCGGCACGTCCGCGTAATGGGCAAATTGCATCGTGTAGGACGCGCGCCCCGTCGACATGGAGCGCAGCTGGCTCACGTAGCCAAACATGTTGGCCAGCGGCACATAGGCGCGAATGACGGTGGCGTTGCCGCGCATCTCCTGTGTGCGGATCTGGCCGCGCCGCGAGTTGATGTCGCCGATGACGCCGCCGACGAAGTCGCCGGGCGTCACCACTTCCACGTCCATGATCGGCTCGAGCAGCTTCATGCCGCCCTTGTCGCAGCCTTCCTTGACGGCGGAGCGCGACGCGATTTCGAAGGCGATCGCCGACGAGTCGACTTCGTGGAAGGCGCCGTCGAACAGCGTCACCTTCATGTCGACGATCGGGAAGCCGATCAGAACGCCACTGTCCCAGACGGACTCGACGCCCTTCTCGACACCGGGGATGTATTCCTTGGGAACCGTGCCGCCGACGATGGTGGCCTCGAACTCGTTGCCCTTGCCGGTTTCGTTCGGCTCGAGCTTCAGCTTGACGCGGGCGAACTGGCCGGTACCGCCGGTCTGCTTCTTGTGCGTGTAGTCAATCTCGGTGGCGCGGGCCAACGTCTCGCGATAGGCGACTTGCGGGGCACCGACATTGACGTCGACGTTGTGGGGTTCGCGGCGCATGATGTCGACCTTGATGTCGAGATGCAGCTCGCCCATGCCCTTGATGATCGTCTCGCCGGATTCCTGGTCGACAGCGACGCGGAACGAGGGATCCTCGACCGCCAGCATGTGCAGGACCTGGGACATCTTCTCCTGGTCGGCCTTGGTCTTGGGTTCCACCTTGCGCTCGATGACGGGCTCGGGGAATTCCATCTTCTCAAGGATGACCGGCTTGTTGGGGTCCGACAGCGTCTCGCCCGTGCGGGTATCCTTGAGACCGGCCAGCGCGATGATGTCGCCGGCGTAGGCCACGTCGACCGGTTCGCGCTTTTCGGCGTGCATCTCGTAGATCATGCCGACGCGCTCTTTCTTGTCGCGCGTGGTCTGAGCGAGCGCCATGCCCTTTTCGAGCTTGCCCGAGTAGATGCGGCAGAACGTGATCGAACCGACGTGCGGGAACGTCATGATCTTGAAGGCGATCATCGACAGCGGATCGGTGTCGATGGGACGGCGGAATGTGTCTTCGCCGGTCTTGGCGTCGATGCACTTGTAAGCTTCGCGGTCGGACGGAGCCGGCAGGAAGTCGACGACGGCGTCGAGCATGGGCTGCACGCCCTTGTGCTTGAACGCGGAGCCGCACAGCATCGGATAGAACGTGCGCGTGATGGTGGCTTTGCGGATCAGGCTGCGAAGCGTCGCCTCGTCCGGCTCCTTGCCTTCGAGGTAGGCTTCCATTGCCGTGTCGTCCATCTCGACGGCGGCCTCGATCATGGCGGCGCGGAATTCGAGCGCCTTGTCCATCAGGTCGGCAGGAATTTCCTTTTCGACCATCTTTGCGTCTTTGCCGTCGCCGTCCCAGACGATGGCGACCATGCGAATCAGGTCGACGACGCCCTGGAAGTCGGCTTCGGCGCCGATCGGGATCTGAATCGGCACGGCGCGGGCGCCGAGCTTTTCCTTGATATCGTCGAAGCACATGAAGAAGTCGGCGCCGGTCTTGTCCATCTTGTTGGAGAAGATGATGCGCGGAACGTTGTACTTGTCGCCCTGACGCCAGACGGTCTCCGTCTGCGGCTCGACGCCCTGGTTGGAATCGAGGACGCAAACAGCGCCGTCGAGAACGCGGAGCGAGCGCTCGACTTCGATAGTGAAATCGACGTGGCCTGGCGTGTCGATGATGTTCAGGCGGCGCATCTTACCGTCGCGGCCCGGCCAGAAGCAGGTCGTGGCCGCGGACGTAATCGTGATGCCGCGCTCGGCTTCCTGCTCCATGAAATCCATGGTCGCAGCGCCGTCGTGCACTTCGCCAATCTTATGCGATTTGCCGGTGTAATAGAGAACCCGCTCGGTCGTCGTCGTCTTTCCAGCATCGATGTGAGCCATGATGCCGAAGTTGCGGTAGTCCTCGATAGCGTATTGGCGAGCCATTTTGTTCTGCTCTCGATCTCTTTACCAGCGGTAGTGCGAGAAGGCGCGGTTTGCATCGGCCATCTTGTGGGTGTCTTCGCGCTTCTTCACGGCGGTACCGCGGTTGTTGGCAGCGTCGATCAGTTCGGCCGAAAGACGGTCAACCATCGTATTCTCGTTGCGGGCACGCGCGGCAGTGATGATCCAGCGAATGGCGAGAGCCTGGCGGCGCTCAGTGCGGACTTCGACCGGAACCTGGTAGGTGGCACCGCCGACACGACGCGAGCGAACCTCGACGGTCGGCATTACGTTCTCGAGCGCGGAATGGAACATCTGCACCGGGTCGGACTTCTGCTTGGCTTCCATGCGCTCCAGGGCGCCATAGACGATGCGCTCTGCGACCGACTTCTTGCCTTCCTTCATCACGGCGTTCATGAACTTCGTGAGAACGAGGTCCGAGAACTTCGGATCCGGATTGACTTCGCGCTTTTCAGCACTGTGACGGCGGGACATGCGTTCGGCCCTTCGCTTCTTCCATCAATTCAAACGACAAAGGGCCGGTCACCCAGCCCCATCGCCCCGCCTAAGCGGGGCCTACGATTACTTCGGACGTTTCGCACCGTACTTCGAACGGCGCTGCTTACGGTTGGCGACGCCCTGCGTGTCGAGCACGCCGCGGATGATGTGGTAACGGACGCCGGGAAGGTCCTTCACGCGGCCGCCGCGGATCAGCACGACTGAGTGCTCCTGAAGGTTATGACCTTCGCCCGGGATGTAGCCGATGACTTCCAGCTGGTTGGTCAGCCGGATCTTGGCGACCTTACGAAGCGCCGAGTTCGGCTTCTTCGGCGTCGTGGTGTAAACGCGGGTACATACGCCGCGCTTCTGCGGGCATGCATCCATGTGGCGAGACTTCTCGCGGTAGACTTTCTGGGTCCGGGGTTTCCGGATCAGCTGTTGTATCGTCGGCATTCGCCTCGTCCATTCCAGCTAGCCATGCGTGCGCATGCGCCAAACAAAACCTGCCGAGCTGCGCGTGAGCGCGGCCTGGCACGAAAAAACCAGAGGATCACCCGAACCTTGCGGTCCCGACGATCGTGGCCCCGAATATGTCCTCTGCTTTTGGACGGCAGCGTTTAGGCTGGGGCGCCGAAGCACCAGAAGTGGCCTACCACCTACCGTGAGAGTGGGCGCAGCTATATAGCTCACCGCCAATCGGGTCAACACCTGTCACCTGCGCGATTGCGTTTTTTTTCGCAGTCGCAACGCGAAAGGGCCGAACCTGACGGTCCGGCCCTTCCATGTGCAGGAAGCCTTGGAAAAGCGCGCTTTAGGTGCGCTTAACCTCGGCGGCAACCGTTACTCCGCCGCGCGGCGGCGGCGGCGTGCCACACCCTCGCCCGGGCCGGCCAGCGCGCGATCAGCGTCGGCCTTCTTCTCCTTGTCGATCAGTTCGTCGCGCTTGGCGGCGACCTTGCGCAGGCGACGCAGCATGCCGCCCGTGCCGGCCGGGATGAGGCGGCCGACGATGACGTTCTCCTTCAGGCCCTCGAGCGTGTCGGACTTGCCGATCACCGCCGCGTCGGTCAGGACGCGCGTCGTCTCCTGGAACGAGGCCGCGGAGATGAAGCTGCGCGTCTGCAGCGACGCCTTGGTGATGCCCAACAGAACTGGAGTTGCTGTAGCAACGCGCTTGCCGGCCTTCTCGGCAAGGGCGTTGTTCTCCTCGAATTCCAGCCTGTCGATCTGCTCGCCCTTGATCATCTCCGTCTCGCCGACGTCGGTGACTTCGACCTTCTGCAGCATCTGCCGGACGATCACTTCGATATGCTTGTCGTTGATAGTCACGCCCTGCAGACGGTAGACGTCCTGGATTTCGTTGATCAGGTAGTTCGCCAGTTCTTCGACGCCCTTGATCGCCAGAATGTCGTGCGGCGCGGGATGGCCGTCATAAATGAAGTCGCCCCGCTCCACGTGGTCCCCAGGTTGCACAGCCAAGTTCTTGCCGCGCGGGATCAGGTATTCGACCGGTTCGGCCGATTCATCGTCGGGCCGGATCGAGATGCGCTGCTTGTTCTTGTAGTCCTTGCCGAACTCAATCGTGCCGGAGGCTTCGGCGATGATCGCGTGGTCCTTCGGACGGCGTGCCTCGAACAGCTCCGCCACGCGCGGCAGACCGCCCGTGATGTCGCCCGACTTGGCCGACGCCAGCGGGATACGTGCCAGCACGTCGCCCGCCTTCACGTCCTGCCCCGGCTCGACCGACAGAATGGCCTCGACGGTCAGGAGGTAGCGGGCGTCGCCGCCGCGCTGGACCTTGATCGGCTTGCCCTTGCCGTCCTTGATGACGATCGCGGGCTTCAGTTCCGAACCACGCGGCGTTGCGCGCCAGTCGACGATGACACGGTTGGTCGTGCCTTTCATTTCGTCGGTCTGCTCGCGCACCGAGATGCCTTCGATCAGATCCTCGAAGTCGACCTTGCCGTTGGCTTCGGTGAGGATCGGACGCGTATAGGGATCCCACTGGGCCAGACGCGTGCCGCGCTTGACCTCGTCGCCTTCATCAACATGCAGGCGAGCGCCGTAGGCGACCTTGTGGGTCGCCAGTTCCTTGCCCGACTGGTCGACGATGATGACCGACATCGTCCGGCCCATGGCGATGAGCTGGCCGGCGCCGTTCTTGGCAATGGCGCGGTTCTTGATCTTCACCGTGCCGTTGAAGTTCGACTCGACGAACGACTGGTCGACGAGGTTGGCCGTGCCGCCGATGTGGAAGGTACGCATCGTCAGCTGGGTGCCCGGCTCGCCGATCGACTGCGCGGCGATGACGCCGACAGCCTCGCCGATGTTGACAGGCGTACCGCGTGCGAGGTCGCGACCATAGCACTTGCCGCAGACGCCTTGCTCCGTCTCGCACGTGAGAACGGAGCGGATGCGCACTTCCTGCACCTGCGCCTTCTCGATGGCTTCGGCGTGACGCTCTTCGATCAGCTCGCCAGTCTTGACGAGGATTTCTACGTTCTTGCCCTTGGTGCCGGGGACGATGATGTCCTCCTGCGCCGTACGGCCAAGAACACGCGCGCCGAGCGATACGATCACTTGGCCGGCGTCAACGACCGCCTGCACGTTGATGCCTGCGTCGGTGCCGCAATCCTCCTCAGAGATGATGGCATCCTGGGCGACGTCGACCAGACGGCGCGTCAGGTAGCCCGAGTTGGCGGTCTTCAAGGCGGTGTCGGCCAGGCCCTTACGGGCGCCGTGGGTGGAGTTGAAGTACTCCAGAACCGACAGACCTTCCTTGAAGTTCGAGATGATCGGCGTCTCGATGATTTCGCCCGAGGGCTTGGTCATCAGGCCGCGCATACCGGCGAGCTGCTTCATCTGCGCTGGCGAACCACGCGCACCGGAGTGGCTCATCATGTAGACGGAGTTGATCTGCATATCGCGACCGTTCTTGTCTTTCTTCACGGTCGAGATGCGGTCCATCATCTCCTTGGCGATCTGGTCGGTGCACTTCGACCAGGCGTCGACGACCTTGTTGTACTTTTCGAGACGCGTGATCAGGCCGTCCTGATACTGCTGCTCGAACTCGCGCACGAGGTCGTTCGTCGTATCGACGATCTTCTGCTTGGTGTCCGGGATGACCATGTCGTCCTTGCCGAACGAGATGCCGGCCTTGAACGCGTGATGGAAGCCCAACTGCATGATGCGATCGCAGAAGATCACCGTCTCCTTCTGACCGCAGTTACGGTAGACGGCGTCGATCATTCCCGAGATCGCCTTCTTCGTCAGCAACTGGTTGACGAGCGCGAACTTCACGCCCGGCTGACGCGGCAGCACTTCGCCCAGGATCATGCGGCCCGGCGTCGTGTCCTGGATCTCGATGACCTCGTTGCCTTCCGCATCCAGCGCGCGGAAGCGGCCCTTGATCTTGGCATGCAAGGATACGGCACCGGCTTCGAGGGCGTGACGGATCTCACCCACCGAGCCGAACATCATGCCTTCGCCGATATCCTTCTCGCGTTGGATCGAGAGGTAATAAAGGCCCAGCACGATGTCTTGCGACGGCACGATGATGGGCGAGCCGTTGGCGGGATGCAGGATGTTGTTGGTCGACATCATGAGCACGCGCGCTTCCAGCTGCGCTTCAAGCGACAGCGGAACGTGCACGGCCATCTGGTCGCCGTCGAAGTCGGCGTTGAACGCGGCGCAGACCAGCGGATGCAGCTGAATGGCCTTGCCTTCGATCAGCATCGGCTCGAACGCCTGGATGCCGAGGCGATGCAGCGTCGGCGCGCGGTTCAGCATCACCGGATGCTCGCGGATGACCTCGTCGAGGACGTCCCAAACCTCCGGCTTTTCCTTTTCGACCAGCTTCTTAGCCTGCTTGACGGTGGCCGCCTGGCCAAGCGTCTGCAGGCGCGCATAGATGAACGGCTTGAACAGCTCGAGCGCCATCTTCTTCGGCAGGCCGCACTGGTGCAGCTTGAGTTCGGGGCCAACGACGATGACCGAGCGGCCGGAGTAGTCGACGCGCTTGCCGAGCAGGTTCTGACGGAAGCGGCCCTGCTTACCCTTCAGCATGTCGGCGAGCGACTTCAGCGGACGCTTGTTGGCGCCGGTGATGACGCGACCGCGGCGGCCGTTGTCGAACAGGGCGTCCACCGACTCCTGCAGCATGCGCTTTTCGTTGCGGATGATGATGTCCGGCGCGCGCAGTTCCATCAACCGCTTCAGGCGGTTGTTGCGGTTGATGACGCGACGGTAGAGATCGTTCAAGTCGGACGTGGCGAAACGGCCGCCGTCGAGCGGCACCAGCGGGCGCAGCTCCGGCGGGATCACCGGGACGACCTTGAGGATCATCCACTCCGGCTTGTTGCCACTGTCGATGAAGGCCTCGATGACCTTCAGGCGCTTGCCGAGCTTCTTTGGCTTGAGCTCCGTCGTCGCCTCGGCGATTTCCTGGCGCAGGTCGTCGCGGATCTTCGGCAGATCCATGGCGATCAGCAGCTCGCGAATGGCTTCCGCGCCGATGCCGGCGGTGAAGCTATCGGGGCCATGCTCGTCGAGCGCCTGGTTGTACTGGTCTTCCGTCAGGAGCTGCTTCTCTTTGAAGGGAGAGATGCCGGGCTCCGTGACGATGTAGTTCTCGAAGTAGAGAACGCGTTCCAGATCCTTCAGCGTCATGTCGAGCAGCAGGCCGATGCGCGAGGGCAGCGACTTCAGGAACCAGATGTGGGCGACGGGGGCTGCGAGTTCGATGTGGCCCATGCGTTCGCGACGCACCTTGGCCAGCGTCACTTCCACGCCGCACTTTTCGCAGATCAGGCCCTTGTACTTCATGCGCTTGTACTTGCCGCACAGGCACTCGTAGTCCTTGATCGGCCCGAAGATGCGCGCGCAGAACAGGCCGTCACGCTCGGGCTTGAACGTACGGTAGTTGATCGTCTCGGGCTTCTTGATCTCGCCGAACGACCACGACAGGATATCCTGCGGGCTGGCGATGGAAATCTTGATGCGGTCGAACGTCGGGATCGGCGACTGCGTCTTGAAGAGGTTGGTGATCTCGTTCATTCGGCTCTCTCCAGTGCGGACCTGAGGAAGGGACCTCGATCCAAGGAAATCTTTGGTGTCTCGCGCTTCCCTGGGGAAGCAGATGAGACGAGGCGGCAACCGCCCCGTCTCCGATGTCGATGCGTCTATTCGGCAGCGGCTGGCGGCAGCTGGGGCCGCACCTCCGGATGGTCGACGACCTCTTCACCCGGCACGACCGGCACGTCGGAATTCGCCAGCTCGACGTTGAGGCCGAGTGCGCGCATTTCCTTGACGAGCACGTTGAAGCTCTCGGGCACGCCGGCTTCGAACGCGTCGTCGCCACGCACGATGGCCTCGTACACCTTGGTGCGGCCGGCCACGTCGTCCGACTTCACCGTCAGCATCTCCTGCAGCGTGTAGGCGGCACCGTACGCTTCGAGCGCCCAGACCTCCATTTCGCCGAAGCGCTGGCCGCCGAACTGCGCCTTGCCGCCCAGCGGCTGCTGGGTGACGAGCGAGTAGGGACCGATCGAGCGTGCGTGGATCTTGTCGTCGACAAGATGGTGCAGCTTCAGCACGTACTTGTAGCCGACCGTGACCTTACGATCGAACTGCTCGCCCGTGCGGCCGTCGTGCAGGCTGACCTGGCCCGACGTGTCGAAGCCTGCTTCCTTCAGCATCTCGACGATGTCGGGTTCACGTGCGCCGTCGAACACCGGCGTCGAAACCGACACGCCGGTCTTCATCTGCTCGGCGGCGGCAATCAGGTCTTCCTCCTTGAGGTTCGACTTGATCTGGTCGGCACCGTAGATGCGAGTCATGGTCTCGCGCAGCTGCTTGGCCTGTCCGCTCTCATGGTACTCCTCCAGAGCCCGGTCGATGACACGGCCCAGGCCACGGCAGGCCCAGCCCATGTGCGTCTCCAGGATCTGCCCGACGTTCATGCGCGAGGGCACGCCCAGCGGGTTCAGCACCACGTCGACATGCGTGCCGTCTTCGAGGAACGGCATGTCTTCGCAGGGAACGATGCGCGACACGACGCCCTTGTTGCCGTGACGGCCGGCCATCTTGTCGCCCGGCTGGATCTTACGCTTCACGGCGACGAAGACCTTGACCATCTTCATCACGCCGGGAGGCAATTCGTCGCCGCGCTGCAGCTTGTCGACCTTGTCGACGAAGCGGCGTTCCAGGCTCTTCTTGGCGTCTTCGTACTGCTTGTTGATCGCCTCGAGTTCGCCCTGCGACTTCTCGTTGGCCAGACCGATCTCCCACCACTGGCTGCGCGGGATGTCATCAAGGATGGCATTGTCGATGTTGGTACCCTTGCGCGCACCCTTCGGGCCCTTCGAGACTTCCTTGCCCATCAACGCTTCGCGCAAGCGCGCGTAGACGTTGCGGTCGAGGATTTGCAGCTCGTCGTCGCGGTCCTTGGCGAGGCGTTCGATCTCCTCGCGCTCGATCGCCATCGCGCGCTCGTCCTTCTCAACGCCGTGGCGATTGAAGACGCGAACTTCAACGATGGTACCGGCGACGCCGGGCGGCAGACGCAACGAGGTATCGCGGACGTCGGACGCCTTCTCGCCGAAGATGGCGCGCAGAAGCTTTTCTTCCGGCGTCATCGGGCTTTCGCCCTTCGGCGTGATCTTGCCGACAAGGATGTCGCCCGGCTGCACTTCCGCACCGATGTAAACGATGCCGGCTTCGTCGAGGTTCTTCAGCGCTTCTTCCGAAACGTTCGGGATATCGCGGGTGATTTCCTCAGGGCCGAGCTTCGTGTCGCGGGCCATCACCTCGAACTCTTCGATGTGGATCGAGGTGAAGATGTCGTCGGACACGACGCGCTCGGAGAGCAGGATCGAGTCCTCGAAGTTGTAGCCCATCCACGGCATGAACGCGACGAGCACGTTCTTGCCGAGCGCCAGATCGCCGAGGTCGGTCGAGGGGCCGTCGGCGATGATCTCGCCGGCTTCCACGCGATCGCCCACGTTGATGAGAGGACGCTGGTTGATGCAAGTGTTCTGGTTGGACCGCTGGAACTTGCGCAGGCGATAGATGTCGACGCCCGGCTTGGAGGCGTCGGTCTCGTCCGTCGCACGGATCACGATACGCGTGGCGTCCACCTGGTCGACGATGCCCGACCGGCGCGCGGCAATGGCCGCACCCGAGTCACGCGCCACAACCGATTCCATGCCGGTGCCGACAAGCGGGGCTTCCGCCTTGATCAACGGCACGGCCTGACGCTGCATGTTCGAGCCCATGAGGGCACGGTTGGCGTCGTCGTTCTCGAGGAACGGGATGAGCGCGGCCGCGACCGACACGAGCTGCTTGGGCGACACGTCGATGTAGTCGACCTTGTCGGGCGAAACGAGCAGAACGTCGCCGTTGAAGCGGCAGGTGATGAGGTCACCGGTGAGCTTGCCCTTCGCGTCGATCGTGGCGTTGGCCTGAGCGACGTGATGGCGCATCTCTTCCATGGCGGACAGATACGAGACCGTATCCGTCACCTTGCCGTCCTTCACCTTGCGGTACGGGCTCTCGATGAAGCCGTACTTATTGACGCGTGCGAACGTAGCCAGCGAGTTGATCAGACCGATGTTCGGGCCTTCCGGCGTCTCGATGGGGCAGATGCGGCCGTAGTGGGTCGGATGCACGTCGCGGACTTCGAAGCCCGCGCGCTCGCGCGTCAGACCACCCGGGCCAAGCGCCGAGAGGCGGCGCTTGTGGGTGATTTCCGACAGCGGGTTGGTCTGGTCCATGAACTGCGACAGCTGCGAGGATCCGAAGAATTCGCGGACGGCGGCAGCCGCCGGCTTGGCGTTGATCAGATCCTGCGGCATCACCGTGTCGATATCGACGGACGACATGCGTTCCTTGATGGCGCGCTCCATACGAAGCAGGCCGACGCGGTACTGGTTCTCCATGAGTTCGCCGACCGAGCGCACGCGGCGGTTGCCGAGATGGTCGATGTCGTCGATCTCACCGCGGCCGTCGCGCAAGCCGACCAGCGTCTGGATGACCGCGATGATGTCTTCGCGGCGGAGGACGCGGACGGTGTCCTCGGCGTCGAGTTCGAGGCGCATGTTCATCTTCACGCGGCCAACGGCCGAGAGATCATAGCGCTCTGAATCGAAGAACAGGCCGTGGAACAGGTTCGTGGCGGCTTCGATCGTCGGCGGCTCACCGGGACGCATGACGCGGTAGATGTCCATCAGGGCTTCCTGATGGTTGGAGTTCTTGTCGATGTTCAGCGTGTTGCGGATGAACGCGCCGACGTTGACGTGGTCGATGTCGAGGATCGGGAATTCCTTGACCTTCTGCTCCTTGATTTCGGCAAGCAGCTTCGCGTCCAGCTCCGCGCCGGCTTCGGCGTAGATCTGTCCGGTTTCCAGGTCGACGATGTCCTCGGCGAGGTAGCGGCCGGACAAGTCTTCCGACGACACCAGCACTTCCTTGAGACCGCTTTCGGCGAGTTCGCGCGCCTTGCGGGCGGTCATCTTCTCGCCGGCCTTGGCCACCACGTCTCCCGACTTGGCGTCCATGAGGTCAGCCAGCGGGGTCATGCCGCGCATCTTCTCGGCGACGAACGGCATCTTCCAGCCGCGCTTGGATTCCTTGATGGGAATCTGCTTGTAGAACGTCGACAGGATCTGCTCGTCGTCGAGGCCGAGGGCGTACAGCAGCGTCGTCACCGGCAGCTTGCGGCGGCGGTCGATGCGCACGTAGACCACGTCCTTGGCGTCGAACTCGAAGTCGAGCCACGAGCCGCGGTAGGGGATGATGCGGGCCGCGAACAGCAGCTTGCCGGAGGCATGCGTGCGGCCGCGATCGTGGTCGAAGAACACGCCCGGCGAGCGATGCATCTGCGAGACGATCACGCGCTCAGTGCCGTTGATCACGAACGTGCCGTTCGAGGTCATGAGCGGCATGTCGCCCATGTAGACGTCCTGCTCCTTGACGTCCTTGATCGACTTGGAGCCCGTCTCCTCGTTCACATCAAACACGATCAGGCGCAGTTTCACCTTCAGCGGCGCAGAGAACGTCATGTCGCGCTGCATGCATTCGTCGACGTCGTACTTCGGCGCTTCGAATTCATAGCGCACGAACTCGAGCGTGGACTTGCCCGAGAAGTCCGAGATCGGAAACACCGACTTGAAGACGGCCTGCAGGCCGTGGTCATCCGCGCGGCCGCCCGGCGGCTCCTTGACCATCAGGAAGTCGTCGTATGAACTCTTCTGAACCTCGATGAGGTTCGGCATTTTCGCGACTTCGTGGATGGATCCGAACGTCTTACGGATGCGCTTGCGACCGTTGAACGTCTCAGCCATGTCCGCTCCTTCATTCTGTCAGCGGGGTGACGGGCCCGCTTGCTACGTCGATGGGCAGGGCCGCCATTCCCCGCCTCCGAATTCTTGCCGCCCGTTGTTCGGGCGTCGCTCGTGCATTCGCCCGTGAGGGCGTCTCGTGCCGTGAGCCCTTGATCGGGCCTTCGTGCCTTGAAACGGCTCGCCGGAAGGTCTTTTTGCCGGCATTTCGCCGACGCAAGACCCTCCGGAGAACCGTTGGAGGCCGGCGCCGGCCACAAATGGCCGGCGCCGAAACCGATTACTTCACTTCGACGACCGCGCCCTGGTCTTCGAGCTGCTTCTTCAGCTTGGCAGCCTCGTCCTTCGAGACGCCTTCCTTCACGGTCTTGCCGCCGGCCTCGACGAGGTCCTTGGCTTCCTTGAGACCCAGGCCCGTGATGGCGCGGACTTCCTTGATGACGTTGATCTTCTTGTCGCCGCCTGCCTTCAGGATGACGGTGAACTCTGTCTGCTCTTCAGCAGCGGGAGCAGCCGGGCCGGCGGGGCCAGCGACGGCAACAGCAGCCGCAGCCGAAACGCCCCACTTCTCTTCGAGCAGCTTTGCAAGCTCAGCGGCTTCCAGAACGGTCAGCTTGGAGAGATCGTCAACGATCTTGGTGAGATCGGTCATGATTGAGTTTCCTTCGATTTGAACCAGTTATGAGACAGCCTCAGCTGCCGGATTTCTTAGTCTCGTGGCACCTCTGTCCGAGATGCCGCCCTTGATTGCTGTCAGCCTGCCGATGCCTTGGCCTGAATGACCCTGGCGAGCTTCGCGCCGGGCTCGCCAACGGTGCGGGCGATCTTGGTCGCCGGCGCGTTGAGGAGACCGATGAGCTTGGCTCTCAGTTCGTCCAGTGAAGGCAACTCAGCGAGAGCCTTGACGGCGTTCGCGTCGAGGATCGAGGCGCCCATCGCGCCGCCGAGGATGACGAGCTTGTCGTTCTCCTTGGCGTACTTGACTGCGACCCGGGCTGCGGCGATCGGATCCTTCGAATAGGCCAGAATGGTCGGGCCTTTCAGAAGGTTG
This sequence comes from Hyphomicrobiaceae bacterium, assembly GCA_965279065.1. Taxonomy (GTDB): domain Bacteria; phylum Pseudomonadota; class Alphaproteobacteria; order Rhizobiales; family Hyphomicrobiaceae; genus JAKAXS01. The sequence goes on along the minus strand of OZ257134.1, from coordinate 1,509,625 downwards.
GTAACGCCTTCAGCCTTGGTATCCTTGAGCGCGAGCTTCACCAGGTTGTTCTTGGCGACCTTCACACTGCCGCCAGCTTCCTTGACGCGCTTGCGCAATTCAGCTGACTGTGCGGCCACCAACCCGGTGTTGTGGGCGACGACGACCACGCCCGTGTCCTTGAACACGTCGTGGAGCGATGTCACGAGCTCACGTTTCGCGGCTCTATCCACTTAAGCCTCACTTCATTCTACGGACTGCCATCATCTGGCCGTCCGCGGGTTGCACCTTGCCGCTCACCCGGAGTTGCCCCAATCGGGGAACCACGAAAAGAGCGGCGCTAGTCCTGTCCTGACCGCGCGCTGGTGACAGCGGCACGGTGCCGACCCAGAAGGTTCAAACCGGAAATCTGCGCGTAATGCGCCTAAGCCCGGGTTGTCTCCCGTCTCATGTAGGCCCTCGTGAGAGGCTTAAGCGGAGGCAAGATATGGTATCTCGCCGCCCCACCTGCAATCTCGGACAGGCCAGACGTTCGCGCTTGCGCGGTCCCGTCTGGGGTTTCCCGGACCTCCATCTTGCGACAGAAGCCCGGAAGCTCGTGATCGGACCCGGCTTTACGCCGTCGGGCCCGAAGAAACCGTCGAGGTTTCGACCTTGAAGCCCGGACCCATGGTCGAGCTGATCGAAACCTTCTTCAGATACGTGCCCTTGGCGCCCTGCGGACGAGCCTTCACGACCGCGTCGACAAACGCCTTGATGTTCTCGACCAGGGCCTGCTCGGTGAACGAGGCCTTGCCGACGCCGGCATGCACGATGCCCGCCTTCTCGACGCGGAATTCGACGGAGCCGCCCTTGGCGCCCTTGACGGCACCGACGACATCCATCGTCACCGTGCCGACGCGCGGGTTCGGCATCAGGCCGCGGGGGCCCAGCACCTTACCGAGGCGGCCGACGAGGCCCATCATGTCGGGCGTGGCGATGCAGCGGTCGAAATTGATCTGACCCTTCGACACGATCTCGACCAGGTCCTCGGCACCGACGACGTCGGCACCCGCGGCCTTGGCTTCTTCAGCCTTGGCGCCACGCGCGAACACGGCCACGCGCGCCGTGCGGCCCGAGCCGTTGGGCAGATTGCACACGCCGCGCACCATCTGGTCGGCGTGCTTGGGATCGACGCCGAGGTTCATCGAGATCTCGACCGTCTCGTCGAACTTCGATTTCGCCTTCGACTTGACGAGCTTCACGGCTTCGTCAACGGCGAATGCCTTGTTGCGGTCGTGGCCTTCGCTGATGGCCGCCATACGCTTGCCACCGGCTTCGCGCGTTGCCTTGATCTTCTCGGCTGAGATATTTGCTTTTGCCATGGTCGCTTACTCCACCACCGTGATGCCCATCGAGCGGGCGGAGCCGGCGATCGTACGCGCAGCCTGATCCAAGTTGTCGGTATTGAGATCCTTCATCTTCACTTTGGCGATCTCACGCACCTGATCCATCGTCACCTGACCGGCGACATCACGGCCCGGCGTCTTGGAGCCACCCGCGACCTTGGCGGCCTTCTTCAGGAAGAACGAGGCCGGCGGCGTGCGCATTTCGAACGTGAAGGAGCGATCCGAGAAGACCGTGATCTTCACCGGGATCGGCGTGCCCTGCTCCATGTCCTTCGTCTTGGCATTGAATGCCTTGCAGAATTCCATGATGTTGACGCCGCGCTGACCCAGCGCAGGACCGATCGGGGGCGAAGGATTGGCCTGCCCCGCGTTCACTTGCAGATTGATGTAACCGTCTATCTTCTTCGCCATCTGGCGTCCCCTACTCCATACGGAAGGAACCGGATGGTCCTCCCAGGGTTAGCGGTCAGCGGGCATTCCGGTCATTCGGAGCGCCCTCCCGCACTTTGCTGCTTCGATTTCCTCACGGCAGTACTGCCAATCGGATCCCTCAGCGGCCTCCGGCCTTTCGGACCGGAATTCGTCGTCATTCGTCTCGCTCGACTTAAGCGATTGCCGCCCGTCAGGCCGGCACCTTCTCCACCTGTCCGAACTCCAGTTCGACAGGGGTCGGGCGCCCGAAGATCGACACGGCAACCTTGAGCCGCGACCGTTCCTCGTCGACCTCTTCCACGTGGCCGGAGAACGAAGCGAACGGACCGTCCGCAACCTTCACCTGCTCGCCGATCTCGAAGGTGATGGTGGACTTGGGCCGTTCGACACCCTCCTTCACCTGGTTGAGGATGCGCATGGCCTCATCCTCGGAGATCGCAACCGGCTTGTTGTCGGCCCCAAGGAAGCCGGTGACCTTGGGCGTGTTCTTGATCAGGACGAACGCGGGGTCCGTCATCTCCATCTTCACGAGGACGTAGCCGGGCAGGAACTTGCGTTCTGCCTGGACCTTCTTGCCCCGCTTGACCTCCACGACTTCCTCAGTCGGCACCATCACCTCGTCGAAGAGGTGGGCCAACCCGGCGGCCTTGGCGCGCTCCTTGATAGCGTCGGCCACTTTCCGCTCGAAGTTCGTGTAGGCGTGCACAATGTACCAGCGCTTCGCCATCGTCTGGGTCTCTGCCTGCGCTATCATTTGAAGTTCAACCACTGCCCCGGCTTTTGCGATGCGGAACCCGCATCACGCTTTAGCGGCCGAGCGCCAAAATCTGCCCGACGACCCAACCCAAAATCTGATCCGCCAAAAGAAAGAAGATCGACGCGAGCGTCACCATGACCAGCACCATGATGGTGGTGATCCAAACTTCCTTCCACGTCGGCCAAGTTACCTTGCCGACTTCCTGCCGCACCTCTTGGATGAATAGGAACGGGTTATACTTCGCCATCGAGCCAAATTCCCACTGGGCGCCATGCGACATAGCGTCGCACATGGCGACGCCTACGAGCCGATCCGGCGCCCTTTGCTGGATCGGCTTACCAAATTCAGATGGCAGGGGCGGAGGGGCTTGAACCCCCAGCCTTCGGTTTTGGAGACCGACGCTCTACCAATTGAGCTACACCCCTCCGCGCGCCGTTGCAGGCGCCGCTGCCCTAGGGCGCGCATGCTTAGCCGATGTGGTGACGGTTGTCACCGTCTCAACCGTAAATTTTGGCACGCGGGGTGGCTCGCGACGTAAGTGTGAGCGTCAGGGGACTTTTTCAACGACCACGGCGGACCCGTATGCCAATACCTCGGTAACCGCGGAGGCCATTTCGTTGGCGTCGTAGCGCATGGCCAGGACGGCGTTGGCGCCCATCGCCTCTGCGTGCTGCTCGAGCAGGTGCAGGGCCTCCGCGCGGGCCTCGTCGGCGAGCTTGGTGTAGACGGAGATGTTGCCGCCGAAGACGATCTGGATGGCCGCTCCGAGATTGCCGACGATGGAGCGGGAGCGCACCGATAGCCCACGCACCAGGCCGAATTGCTTCACGACGCGGTAGCCCTGCAGATCATTGGTCGTGACGACGATCATGGCGGGTCTCCAAAAGAAAGCGGCGCGTCACCGAACGATGACGCGCCGCCGATCTAAACGCAATCGCCGAAGGCTATTCAACGATCTTGGTGACGACGCCGGCGCCGACGGTGCGGCCGCCTTCGCGGATGGCAAAGCGGACCTTCTCTTCCATCGCGATCGGCGAGACGAGCTCGACGTCAACCGCGATGTTGTCGCCCGGCATCACCATTTCCGTGCCCTCGGGAAGCGTCACGACACCCGTGACGTCCGTCGTGCGGAAGTAGAACTGCGGACGGTAGTTGGTAAAGAACGGCGTGTGACGGCCGCCCTCATCCTTGGTCAGGATGTAGGCTTCGGCCTTGAACTTCTTGTGCGGCTTCACCGAGCCGGGCTTGGCCAGGACCTGACCACGCTCGACCTTTTCCTTGTCGATGCCGCGCAACAGGCAGCCGACGTTGTCGCCAGCCTCGCCGGAGTCCAAGAGCTTGCGGAACATCTCGACGCCCGTCACCACCGACTTCTGCGTGTCGCGCAGGCCGACGATCTCGACTTCCTCGCCGACCTTGATGACGCCGCGCTCGATGCGGCCCGTAACCACCGTGCCGCGGCCCGAGATCGAGAACACGTCTTCGATCGGCATCAGGAACGGCTGATCCTTCGGACGATCCGGAAGCGGGATGAACGTATCCAGAGCGTCATACAGCTTGACGATAGCTTCGTCGGCCAGCGGGCCCTTCTCGCCGTTCAATGCCTTGATCGCAGCACCACGGATGATCGGCGTGTCGTCGCCGGGGAAGTTGTACTTCGACAGAAGATCGCGCACTTCCATCTCGACCAGATCGAGAAGCTCGGCGTCGTCGACCACGTCGCACTTGTTCAGGAACACCACGATCTGCGGCACGCCGACCTGGCGGGCCAGAAGGATGTGCTCGCGCGTCTGCGGCATCGGGCCGTCGACCGCGGACACCACCAGGATGGCGCCGTCCATCTGGGCGGCACCGGTGATCATGTTCTTCACGTAGTCGGCGTGGCCCGGGCAGTCGACGTGGGCATAGTGACGGTTCGCCGTCGCATACTCGACGTGGCTCGTCGCGATCGTCAAAATCTTCGTCGGGTCGCGGCGGCCCTGGCTCTCGGAGGCCTTGGCGACTTCGTCATACGCAATCGCCGTCTGCGTCCAGCCCTTGTCGGCCGAAACCTTCGTCAGCGCAGCCGTCAACGTCGTCTTGCCGTGGTCAACGTGACCAATCGTGCCGACGTTGCAGTGCGGCTTGTTCCGCTCAAATTTCGCCTTGGCCATCTCTCTTCGTCCTCACTCATGATGCGACCCGCGGGGCCGTGCCCGGACCCGCGATTTCGCCGTTCCTGTAAAGTCCTGCGCCGACGAGTTCAATAGAGAAGTGCCGTCTAGCGCGATTACCCGTGTTGCAGAAGCGCACATATAGTGACGCCCGCGCCATACCCAAGAGCGGCGCGGACGATCCGCTCGAAAATCCTGCATACCGGGGCGGCGTCATGCGCGGCTAGCCTGTCATCGGCCTGTCATCCGTCCACGCGATGCATCGTTGATCTCTCGACGCGTTCGAGTCTCCGGATGGATGGCGCATGCTCGATCTTGCCGACACGCTCTTGCTCTTCGTCGCGCTTGCGACGGGGCTGCACGTCCTGACGGCCCTGCTTGCCGCCGTCCGCTGCCGCAGACGTCACATCACAGTCCCCTCCAGCTTGCCGCCGATCACAGTCCTGCGGCCGGTGTGCGGCATGGATCAGCATGATGCGCTGACGCTCGGCTCGACCTTCGAGCTGGATTACCCCGCCTACGACATAATTTTTTGTGCTGCCCATGCTCACGATCCGGGTGCACGGCTGGTATCGAAATTGATCGCACGCTATCCGCACGTGCAGGCCAAGCTGCTCATCGGCGACGAACGCGTCAGCCCGAACCCGAAGCTCAACAATCTCGTTAAGGGCTGGAACGCCCCGACTGCTGACTGGGTCGTGATGGCCGACAGCAACGTGCTGATGCCGCCGGATTACCTGCAGCAGCTGCTTGCCGCCTGGAAGCCGGACACCGGTCTCGTCTGCTCGCCCCCGATCGGCACTCTGCCGGACACCTTCATGGCCGAGGTGGAAGCGGCGTTCCTCAACACCTATCAGGCCCGGTGGCAGCTGGCCGCCGACAGCGCGGGAGTCGGCTTCGCGCAGGGCAAGTCGATGCTCTGGCGCCGGGCGCTGCTCGACGATGCCGGCGGGATCGAAGCGCTCGGCCGCGAACTCGCCGAGGATGCCGCCGCCACCAAGATCGTGCGCGACAGCGGGCGGCGTGTTCGGCTCACGGCCGCCCCGTTTGCTCAGCCGCTCGGCGCGCGCAGCGCGCGACAGATCTGGGATCGGCAACTGCGATGGGCGCGGCTACGGCGCATGACATTCCCGGTCGCGTTTGCGCCGGAGATCCTGGGCGGTCTACTACCGCCGCTCGCGGCAGTCACGGCCTGGAGCCATCTCAACGATGCATCGGCCGCGCCGTATGTGCTTGGGCTTACCACCGTCTGGTACGGCACAGAGGCCGCGCTGGCCCATGCTGCGGGCTGGCACCTGTCGCGGCGCTCGGCCGGCGCCTGGCTTTTGCGCGACGCCCTGCTGCCGCTGCTCTGGGTCACCGCGATTGCCGGCTCGGCACTGACCTGGCGCGGCACGGATCTGACGCCAGCACGATCGCGCTGACGCCGCCTCCTCAAACATGGTGCGACCTACAGGGCCGCGGCCAAGTCGTCCTGGGTGACGATGAGGCCCCGCGGATAGCCCTGGTCGAGGTATTTCTGCCGGTTCGCCTGCTGCTGGATCAAAACCAGCGTCGTTTGCAAGGCATGGGCCGTCGGCTCAGCCGGGGGCTCGGTCACGGCGATGCGCGGGTCCAGCCCGCATTGCCGGAGCATGCCTTCGACGTTGGTCACGTCGATGTCGCCGAGGACAATGCGCTCGATGCCGGCGATCATGCCGGCCAGCCGGGCCAGGATCTGCCACACGACCAATTGCCGGAGATTGCCGATCTGGTTTGCCTCCTCCGCGACCAGCGCCGGGTTGAGAAAGCGTCTGCGGCACAGGATCTCGTAGGCTCGAAGAAAGTCGTGACGGCCCAGCCACAATCGCTGCGCCACGGACATGCGTGCATCAAGGAACGCCTCGATCATGGTGCGCAGTGTTTGCCCGCCCTCGGGCGAGGAGGCCTGACCGTTGCGCTTCAGCAGATGATAGATGAAATACTCCAGGCCACCGCGGTAGTCGTCCCACTCCGTCATGACGTGTTCGATGCCCATTTGCTCGCGGTCACGCCGGTGCCGGCTGTTGGTGACGGAGCGATAAAAGGGCTGCGTGAGAAAGGCGACGGGGCCGCGGCCATAGATGCGCGTGAAATCGACGAAATGCTGGAAGGAGAAGTGGCCGACGTTGGTGAACACGCCCACCGCATCGCCGCGAAGAATGAAGATCTCCGGAAAGACGTGGCGCTGAACGACGAACTGCAGCAGTTCGGCGTCCTGGTCCTGCTCGAAGACGACGTCGGACGGCAGACTGTAGAACTGACCCAGTTCCTCGCCCTTTACATCATCGTAAATGACCCAGGGCGCGTACGCCGCGACGACGCGCGGGCTGGCCTGCAGGAAGCGGACGGTCTGGCAGACGGCCTCCGGGATCAGGAGATCGTCGTCTGCCACGTACATCACGTACTCGCCTGAGGCGCGGCGATAGGCGCTGAAGATATTGGCTAGGGCGCCCTGATTCTCCCCGTGCCGGTGGTAGGAGATCGGCTGGCCCCTGGCGACGGCGGCCTTGACGATCTCTTGCGTGTTGTCGGTCGAGGCATTGTCGGAGACGACGACTTCGATCGGAAAATCGAAGCGCCAGTCAGAGATGCGACTCAGCAGATCCTCCAGGAACGCGCCCCGGTTGTAGGTCGGAATGCAGATGCTGAGTGTCGGTCTCGTCATGATCGCGGATCCACGGCCTCACCTAGCGCCACGACGCGCCCCGTCCTGATCCAGACGCCACGTCACTTGCGCGGGTCTGACATGTAAAGATTTGGGGGGCGCCGGCCGGCTCTACGGGCGTTGGGGAATGGAGCGGGTGATGGGAATCGAACCCACGTATTCAGCTTGGAAGGCTGCTGCTCTACCATTGAGCTACACCCGCATCGCTACGGCTTGGCCGAACGCGGTTCCGGTCTGCGCCGGATCTATAGAAGCTTCGTTAGCCCATGGAAAGCCTGGATGCAAACGCCAGGACCCTGCGCGCTCCGTCGCCACAGGGGCGATGGATCGACCAGCGGTAAGGAAAAATACAGCATACCCTTTAAACGAACTGAAAGGGCGGCATGGCAGCCTAGCGACCGGGACAACATGCGGTCCCGGGCAACCGCAATTCGAGGCCACCATGCACAGCAGTCAATCCGTATCGAAGACGCAGAGCCGGCTTGGAGCGTTCATGCCCATGTTGGCCATCGCGCTGGCCGTCGCTTGTGTCAGCTTCGACGCGTTGCTGTCGACCGCGCATAGCGAGATCCACAGGGCGCATCTTGAACGCGGCGCACTCGGACCCTGATCTCGGTCCGGCCGGCCCTTTTGCGGCCGCAAGCCTCAGGCGTCGATATATTCTTCCACCGGCCGCTTCGGCTTGGGGACGTCGGTGACAAAGCGCGCGAGGTGTTCCAATCCGCGCGGCACGGGTCCGCCATAGGCCCAATCCAAGAGCTCGATCGTGTGCACCACCGGGGTTTCCATGCCGCCGGCGATCTGCGTGATGCAGCCTATGTTTCCGGCGGCCACGATGTCGGGCTTCACGGAGCGAATGTTCTTGATCTTGCGATCGCGCAGTTCGGTGGCGATTTCCGGTTGCAGAATGTTGTAGGTGCCGGCTGAGCCACAGCAGATGTGCCCTTCGGGCACCGCGGAGACGCTGAAGCCTGCCTGACGCAACAGCAACCGCGGCTCGTCGTGGACGCTCTGGCCATGTTGCAACGAGCATGCCGAGTGGTAGGCGATACGCAGCGACGACCAGCGCTTGGGCGCGCCGAGTTCGAATGCCGACAGGTATTCGCTGATGTCCTGGGTCAGCTCCGAAATGGTGCGCGCCTTTTCCGCGTAGGCCGGGTCGCCCTTGAGCATGTGGCCGTAGTCCTTGACGGTCGTGCCGCAGCCGGAGGCGTTGATGATGATGGCGTCGACCGGCTCCTTGGCGATCTCCTTCATCCAGGCATCGACGTTGCGGCGGGCCTGATCCAGAGCCTCGTGTTCCTTGCCGAGATGATGCACGAGGGCGCCGCAACAGCCCGCGCCGGCGGACACGACCACGTCGACGCCGCGGCGGGCCAGGAGGCGGATGGTGGAATCGTTGATGTCCGGCCGCAGGACCTGCTGGGCGCAGCCGGTCGACAAGATGACGCGCGCCCGCCGCTCCTCCAGCGTGGCTGCCGTGCCCGGGCCCTCGTACATGCCGGGAGGTGGCAGCTGGTCCGGCGCCATCATCAGCATTGCCGCCAGTTCCTTGAAACCGAAGCGGCGCAGGAGCGGCACGAGCGGGCGGGCGAGCGGGGCCAGCTTCACGGCCGCGCGGAAGCGCTCTGGATAGGGCACCACGTACGCCAGCAGACGGCGCATCAGCCGGTCTTTCGGCGAGCGGCTACCCTTGTTCTCGATCTCGATGCGCGCAAGGTCGACGAGATGCATGTAGTCGACGCCGCTCGGGCAGGTGGTCATGCACGATAGGCACGACAGGCAGCGATCCACGTGATGCTGGACCTGGGGCGTCGGACGGCCGCCCTTCTCGAACATGTCCTTCATCAGGTAGATGCGGCCACGCGGCGAATCGCGTTCGTCGCCCAGCACGACGTAGGTCGAGCAGACGGCCGTGCACAGCCCACAGTGCACGCACTTGCGCAAGATGCGTTCCGCCTCCGCCGTGCGCGGGTCGGCCAACTGCCGGGCTTCGAAATTCGTCTGCATGAAAATTGCGTCCGCGATCGTGCGCTGCAAGGACAGCGAGGTTTACTCTCACGCCCGGGCCAGCGCTACGCCTATTGCATCACATGGTGGCGTACATGCGGCCCGGATTGAAGACGTTGGTGGGATCGAACGCCGACTTCAATCCACGCGACAGCCGTTCCACTGCCGGATTGAGGGGCTGGAATACGTCGACACTTTCGCGCACGGCCGGATCGGCGCGAACCAGGGTGGCATAGCCGCCGTGCGTGGCAAGCGCGCGGCGTATGTCGGCGGCACCAGCATCAGCGGACGCAGGTATCTCGAGCCACACCAGTCCGCCGGACCAGTCGTACATCGTCTCCACGTTGTCCATATGCCGGCGGATTGTGTTGACGAGCGCGGGCGCAGCCTTCGGCGACGTCGATATCTTCCAGAGGTATGTCTGGCTGCCATACGGCATGACCGACAGGCGGCGCAATTCACCCCAGAACTTCAGCGAGCTCTCCAGGCCAAGTTCAATGGGCGGCCCATAGACCTTCAGACGCTCCTTCAGTTTGGTCTTGCGGTAGGCCACCGAGCGCGGGAAATTCTCCAGGCGGATGGCCGTCAACGATCGTGCGGCCATCCGCAGATCATCATGGAGCAAGCGCGCGGCCAGCGTCTGCGGCAGGTGCACCGTGCCCGACACCTCGTAGGGCGAGCCCATGGCAGCACACATCAGTTCGACGGCGAGGTCATCGGTCAATCCCGTGAACACCAGCGTCGCGGTATCGTCCGGCATCGGCAGGACCTTGAAGGTCACCTCTGTCATCGCCGCCAATGTGCCCCAGCTGCCGGCCAGGCCGCGCGCCACATCGAGCCCGGTGACATTCTTCATGACGCGACCGCCGGACTTGAAGATCTCGGCGCGGCCGTTGACGCCTTTGACGCCGAGCAGGTGATCTCGGGCGGCGCCAGCCTGGATGCGACGCGAGCCGGACAGATTGCAGGCGAAGACGGCGCCGATGGTCTGCGATCCTGCGTAGCTGCCCAGCGCCGGGCCCAGATCAAGCGGCTCGAACGCCAGCATCTGGCCACGACCTGCCAACTCGACTTCGATCTGCGACAAGGGCGTGCCGGTGCGGGCCGACATGACGAGTTCCGTCGGCTCGTACATCGCAATGCCGCGCAGGCCGACAGTCGTCATCGCCATCGCCGCATTGACGGGACGTCCGACCGAGCGCTTGGTGCCGTTGCCCACGAGTTCGACGGACAAGTTGCGCGCGGCCAACTGCTTGACCATGCCCTGCAGTTCCCAGTCGGTCGCCGGCTTCAAGATGTCGTTCACGCGGGTCGCGCCTCAAATACCGTTGTCGAGAAGCCGTGCCTACGCTCAAGCGGCATGGGCGGCGCTGCTGTCGGGCTGTTCGGCCAGCGCGCGCACGTCGAGCGGGAAGACCTTGGCGGCGTTCAGCAGCCACTGTGGGTCGAAAACCGTCTTGATGCGCATCTGCAGAGCGAGGTCGGATTCGGTGAATTGCACGTGCATGAGGTCGCGTTTTTCGACGCCGACGCCGTGCTCACCGGTCAGGCAGCCGCCAACGCTGACGCATAGCTTGAGAATCTCGGCGCCCGCCAGTTCGGCGTGATGTGCCGCCTCGCGGTCGTTGGCCTCGTACATGATCAGCGGGTGCAGGTTGCCGTCGCCGGCATGGAAGATGTTGGCGACTTTCAGGCCGTGCGACTTGCAGATGGTCGTGATGTCTTCCAGCACCTGCCCCAGCGCCGACAGGGGAATGGTGCCGTCCATGCAGAGATAGTCGGACAGCCGGCCAATGGCACCGAAGGCGGCCTTGCGACCCTTCCAGATGCGGGCCGCCTGCTCCGCACCGTCGGCTACCGCCACGCTCGATGGATTGAGCGGCCGGGCGATCTCGACGATCTGCGCCAGGCGTTCGGCAATCTCCTCCTCGGAGCCTTCGACCTCGACGATGAGGAGCGCCTCGACGTCGAGTGGATAGCCAGCCTTGGCGTAGGCCTCGCAGACCTTGATGGCCGGCCGGTCCATGAACTCGATGGCCACGGGAATGATGCCGGCGCCAATGATGCGCGCGACGCACATCCCGGCTTTGGCGGCGGAATCAAAACCCAGCATCATGGGCCTGGCGCCTTCGGCGGACTTCAGGATGCGCACCGTGGCCTCGGTGATGATGCCGAACTGGCCCTCCGAGCCGACGATCAGCGCCAGGAAGTCGTAGCCTTCCGGATCAAGCTGAGGACCGCCGAAATCGATGACCTCGCCGTCCATCATCACCATGCGGACGCCCAGAACGTTGTTGGTGGTGACGCCGTATTTCAGGCAATGGGCACCGCCGGAATTCATCGCGAGGTTGCCGGCCAACGTGCAGGCCAACTGGCTGGACGGGTCGGGCGCATAGAAGAAGCCCTCAGGCGCGGCGGCTGCCGAGATCGCCAGATTGGTGATGCCGGCCTCGACGCGCGCGGTGCGCCCGGCAAAGTCAAGTTCGAGGACGCGGTTCATCTTGGACACTGCAACGACGACGGCGTCCTGCGCGGGTAGCGCGCCACCGCAGAGCGAGGTGCCGGCGCCGCGGGCGACCACCTTCACGCCGTTGGCGTTGCAATAACGCAGCACAGCCGACACTTCTTGTGTCGAGCGGGGCAGCACCACGGCGAGGGGCATGCATTTGTAAGCCGTCAGCGCGTCGGTTTCGTAGGCGCGCCGTCCGTCTTCGTCGGAGATGACGCGGTCAAGTCCGACGGCCTCGGCCAACCCGGCCAAGATCAGCTCACGCCGGGCAATTATGCCCTGGTCAGGCTGCGGAAAATCCATGGCTAGCGCCCTCCGATCGGCGCTCACTGGCGATCGCAGACGGTCCCGGCCGCCTGCAGACCACTCCTACTATTAATGCTAAGGAACAGGACTTGTTCATTCTCTCGCTTATGCGGACCTACTTAGGTCATTTGTGGCGATAAAGAGACATTGGCCAGCAACCGCGCGAGAACCGAACCTGTGTCAGCCATCAGCGATCTCGACATCTTCGCACGCGTCGCACGCACCGGCAACATGTCGGCCGCCGGGCGCGACATGGGATTGTCGCCGGCCGTCGTCTCCAAGCGCATCAGCATGCTGGAAGACCGGTTGGGCGCCCGCCTGTTCCAGCGCACGACGCGCCAACTCACCCTGACGGAAACCGGCCAGGGCTATTTCAAGCGGGTCGTCGACATCCTCAGCCTCGTGGAGGAAGCCGACGACTTCGTGTGCCGGCGCAATACGCAGCCGCGCGGCCAGCTCAAGATCACGGCGCCGACGTCGTTCTGCCGGCTGCACGTGGCACCCCACCTGCCGCAGTTTCTCGCGCGGTTTCCCGAGATCACCCTCGACCTGCACCTGACGGATCACATCGTGGACATCATCCGCGACGGTTTCGATCTCGCAATCCGTATCGGCGAGTTGCAGGATTCCTCGCTGGTCGCGCGCAAGCTGTCCCCTGACAACCGGTTGATCGTGGCGTCGCCTGCCTATCTGGAGAAGGCCGGTACGCCGGTCTCGATCGACGACCTGCAGGCGCACAACTGCCTCTCCTCAGGCGCGCAGGATCTGTGGCGCCTGGAGGGGCCGGAGGGCCAGAGAGGCGTCCGGGTCAACGGCAATATCCATTCGAACTCGTCGGAAATGATCCACGCCGCCCTGTTGTCGGGGCTGGGGCTGGGGCTGCGCGGCACCTGGGAAGTCGCGCCAGAAATCAGATCCGGCGCGCTCAAGGTGGTCATGCCGCAGTACCGCGGCACATCGCATACCGCGATCTACGCGGTCTATCCCTCACGCGACTTCATGCCGGCGAAGGTCAGCGTCTTTCTCGACATGCTGGCCGAGGGCTTCGGCGTCGATCCGTACTGGAACAAGGGTCTCGACCTCGGCAAGCCAGCGCCGCGCGCGAAAGGCAGCGGTGCGGTGCGCAAGTCGGTTACGACGGCAACGTCGTCGTCGCGCTAGCGCAAAATTGTCATTCTCCTCGCCTATGACCCTCTGCTAGGTTTGCGATGGCGCTCGGGACGCGCCGGTATCCAGGCTGACGGGGGCCTCTCACCATGCGCGTGCTGCAGCTGTTCACTGCCGTTATGGGACTGACGTTGGCGGCCGCGCCGTTGGCCCGCGCCCAGGATGCCGCCCGGGGCGAGACACTGGCCGATCAGTGCCTTGCCTGTCACACGCTGACGGCCGCCGAAGAGCCGAGCTCAGGGCCGACCTTTCAAGGCATCGCCGGCGCGAAAGCGGGAACGAGGCCGGGCTTCGAGTATTCGGACGCCTTTCAGGCGGCCAGCACCAAGGGCCTGATCTGGACGGATGCGGCCCTCAACCGATTTCTCGCCAACTCGCAGGCCGAGGTGCCGCGCAACAAGATGGCGTTTCCAGGCATCGCCAACGAGGCCGACCGAGCCGACATCGTCGCCTATCTGAAAACCCTGAAGTAGGGACGACCGACTAGTCCCACGACTGTTTCGATTGCCTCAGCTTCTTGGTGCGGCCCCGCTGTACTTTGGCGTCGAGACGTCGCGTCTTGGAGGCCATGGTCGGACGAGTCGCGATGCGCCGTTTCGGAGCCACCAAGGCCTCCTTGATCATCGTCGCCAGGCGCTCACGGGCATCGTCGCGATTGCGTTCCTGGGTGCGAAAGCGATCGGCGCGGATAACGATGACGCCCTCGTCGGTCATGCGGCTGCCAGCGATGCGCTTCAAGCGGCTGAAGGCAGCGTCGGCCAGCGCGCGGGAGCTGCGGGCGTCGAAGCGTAGTTCCACAGCAGTCGCGACTTTGTTGACGTTCTGACCGCCGGGGCCCGACGACCGAATGAAGCGTTCCTCCAGTTCCTTGTCGTCGATCTCGACGTCGTCGTTGATGCGCATGGCTCAACTGTCCTTGGGCGCGAAAAACGTGAGTGTCGTCCCGAAGGGATCCTGCACGGTCATCTCCCGCAGGCCCCAGGGCTGCATTTCGATGCCTGGCCGGTAGTATTTGTAGCGCTTGGCCGTCAGCTCGGCATGATAGGCGTCGAGGGCATCGGTCATGATGCGGATGTTGCCGCCCGGTGTCCCGTCGCCGTGATGCTCCGACAGATGCAGCAGGCAATTGCCACGCTGGACGCCGAGATACAACGGCGTCTCCGGCTCGAAGCGGAACTCGAAGGTCGTCTCGAAGCCGAGGAAACCCAGATAGAACTCGCGCATCTTGGCTTCGTCGAAGAAGCGCAAAACGGGGATGATCGGGCCGAAGTTCATGATCGCTCCGTTACCTAGCGGGACCTGCCCCGGCCGAGGTCCTTGATGATCTCGCGCGCCGCGTTGTGGCCGGGTGCGCCCGTAACACCGCCGCCGGGATGGGCGCCGGACCCGCAAAGATACAAGCCCGGAACGGGCATGCGGTAGTTGGCATAGCCCATCACGGGCCGCAACGAGAACAACTGATCCAGGGACAGCGCACCGTGGAAGATATCGCCGTCGACGAGGCCGAAACGCTGTTCCAGATCCAGCGGCGACAAGATCTGGCGGCCGAGAACCGAGGCTTTGAAGTTCGGCGCGTGCCGCGTCACGGTATCGATGACGAGATCGGCGAACGTCTCTTTCTCATGCGGGTCGACCCAGGTGCGCGGTTCGGGCAGGTGTGGGGCCACGTGCTGAACAAACAGGCTGGCGACGTGCCGGCCGGGCGGTGCGAGGCCGTCATCCAGCGTGGATGGAATGAGCATTTCGACAACGGGCTGGGACGACCAGCCGTCGCGTCGGGCATCCAGGTAGGCACGTTCCAGATAGCCCAAGGTGGGTCCGATGACGATGCCGGCGGTGTGATGGTCCTGCAGTTGGGCGCCGGGACGACACGTGAAGTCGGGCAACTCGGACAGGGCGACGTTCATACGGAACGTGCCGGAGCCGGTGGTCATGCGCACGAAGCGGTCCCGCACAGGTGATGCCACCGCGGTGGCTGGCAGCATGTCCCGCATCAGAAGCTTCGGGCCGACGTTCGCCGCCACGGCGCGGGCGCGAACGATGTCGCCATTGGCAAGGACGACGCCGGCGGCGCGACCATTCTCGACGAGGACCTCGCGCACGGCGGCATGGGTACGGATCTCGGCTCCGGCGCTCTCGGCCGAAAGTGCCATCGCCTGGGTGATCGCACCCATGCCGCCGATCGCGTGGCCCCAAACGCCGGGCTTGCCGTTCACTTCGCCGAAGCAGTGATGCAGTAGGACGTAGGCCGTGCCCGGCGTCGATGGCGACGCATAGGCGCCGACGATGCCGTCGAAGGCGAAGCTAGCCTTGACGACGTCGTTCTCGAACCATTGGTCGAGGAATGCGGCCGCGCTTTTCGTGAAGAGGTCGGCAAGCACCTGCTTGCCAGCGAGCGGCAAGCCGAAGGTGCGGCGCGAAAGGACGGCCGTTCGAACGGCCTCCAGCAAGCCGCCGCCTACGTTGGGCGGACTCTTAAGGACGAGTTCGCGAAGCACCGCAGCGGCCGTTTCGAGCGCGGCGTCGTAATCCGGGAGCCGTTCGGCATCGCGTGGCGAAAACTCGGCGATGGCCCGCTGGCGTGCGGCCAGGCCATACGGCATCAGCAGTGAGCGTGCGTCATCGACTGGCCAGAAATTGCCGACCCGCCGCTCAACGATGCGTAAACCGAAGCGATGCAGCTCCAGATCGGCGATGACTTTGGGATTGAGCAGGCTGACGGTGTAAGATGCTACAGAGTTGCGAAAACCGGGATAGAACTCTTCGGTCACGGCGGCACCGCCGACGACGCCATTCTTTTCCAAAACAAGTGTTTTCAGGCCCGTGCGGGCGAGATAGCCGGCTGCAGTCAAGCCATTGTGGCCGCCGCCGATGATGACGACGTCAAGGCTCATTGTTGCATTGCACCCAAGTTTTCCACAATTTGTGACACATTCCGAACGCGTTTCTACCTTGGCGTTCACCTATTTGTCAGGCAGCGTATCGTTAATTTAACGAATAAATAATCGACGCAAGCGAGCATCCCCGACTTGGCTGAAGCGCGCGAACGGTTGCCTCGAAGTTCGTGCCGGGAGGGACAAGAATGGATGACGCTCCGACATCGGGCCGTACGCTAAGCCGCGCCCCTGTTGCCATCCCGCGCTTCGACTTTCATTTCGGATTCTTGTTTGTCGTCGTTGCACCCGTGTTGTTCTGGTCGACCCTCATTTTCCTCGCCTGCATCGCTGCCGGATGGACGTCGGGCCCGGAACTGGCCCTCGCCTTCTTCGTCTTATCGTCGGCGTTCCTGACGTTCGTCACGCGCGCGCTGCGGCTGCGCATCTAGAGGCCAGCTGCAGGTTGGCCGGCGCCCATTAGGCCGCATCGGCGCTGGCGGCAGACACGGGATCGTAATTCAGCACTGGTGCCAGCCACCGCTCTGCCTCCGTGATGGTCCAGCCCTTGCGGGCTGCATAGTCTTCAACCTGATCCCGCTCGACCTTGCCGACGCCGAAGTAGTGGCTTTCGGGGTGTGAGAAATACAGACCCGAGACGGCAGCGCCAGGCCACATGGCGTAGCTCTCCGTCAGCGTGATACCGGCGGTGCCGTCGACATCCATCAGCGACCACAGGGTCTTCTTTTCCGTGTGATCGGGTTGCGCGGGATAACCGGGTGCGGGGCGGATCCCCTTGTACTTCTCCAGGATGAGATCCTCGTTCGACAGCTTTTCGGCGGCCGCATAACCCCAGAGTTCGCGGCGCACGCGTTCGTGCATCCGTTCGGCAAAGGCTTCGGCGAGGCGATCGGAAAGTGCCTTGGCAAGGATGCGCGAATAGTCGTCTGTCTTCGGGATATGCTTTTCGATGGCTTCGTCTTCGCCGATGCCGGCGGTTACGGCGAAGGCGCCGATGTAGTCGGCGACGCGGCTCTCTTTCGGTGCGATGAAATCGGCAAGGGCGGTATGGGCGCGCTCACGATTGGCGTCACGCGCGATCTGCTGACGCAGCGTGTACAGCGTGGCGATTTTATTGGCCCGGGTGTCATCGGAGAAGACGTCGATGTCGTCGCCAACGCCGTTTGCCGGCCAGAAGCCGACGACAGCGTTGGCCGTGATCCATTTCTCGCGCACCATGCGCTTCAACAGCTCCTGGGCATCGGCAAACAGCTTTTTGGCCTCCGCGCCGACCTTGTTGTCATTGAGGATCATGGGGTAGCGGCCAGCCAATTCCCAGGTCTGGAAGAACGGCGTCCAATCAATGTACGGCACGAGTTCGGCCAGATCATATGACTTGAACGTGCGCGTACCGAGGAAGGTCGGCTTCGGCGGAGTATAGTTGGGCCAGTCGATCTTGAACTTGTTGGCGCGCGCCTTCGAGACCGGAATGCGATTCTTCTTCGCCTCGTTGCGCAAGTGTTGCTCGCGCACTTTCACGTATTCGCCCTTGATGCCGTCGATGAAAGGGGCGCGCTCCGTATCGGACAGCAGGTTGGAGACGACGCCGACGGCGCGGCTGGCGTCGAGGACGTAGATCGCCTGACCGGCGCGATAGTTCGGGCTGATCTTGACGGCGGTGTGGACGCGGCTGGTCGTGGCGCCGCCGATCAGCAAGGGCACGGAGAAGCCCTCGCGTTCCATCTCGGCCGCGACGTGGCACATCTCGTCGAGCGACGGCGTGATCAGACCGGAGAGCCCGATAATGTCGGCCTTTTCCTTCTTGGCCGTGTCGAGGATCTTCTGCGCGGAGACCATGACTCCGAGATCGATCACCTCGTAGTTGTTGCACTGGAGCACGACGCCGACGATGTTCTTGCCGATGTCGTGCACGTCGCCCTTCACGGTCGCCATCACGACCTTGCCGGCGGAGGGCATGGACTCCAGGCCCGACAGCTTCTTCTCTTCTTCCAGGTACGGTTGCAGATAGGCGACGGCCTGCTTCATAACGCGTGCCGACTTCACCACCTGCGGCAGGAACATCTTGCCGGCGCCAAACAGGTCGCCGACGACGTTCATGCCGGCCATCAGCGGGCCCTCGATGACGTGCAGAGGCTTCGGCAGCTTCTGGCGCGCCTCTTCCGTGTCGGCCTCGATGAAGTCGTTGATGCCATGCACGAGCGAATGCGTGAGGCGGTCTTCGACCGGCCCGTCGCGCCACTTGAGATCCTTCTCTTTGACCTTGGTATTGCCATCGCCCTTGAAGCGAGGGGCGGCCTCGAGCAGGCGATCGGTGCTGTCATCGCGACGATTGAGCACCACGTCCTCGCACAGCTCGCGCAGCTCGGCGGGGATGTCGTCGTAGAGCGTCAGCTGGCCGGCGTTGACGATACCCATGTCCATGCCGGCGCGGATGGCGTGGTAGAGGAAGACGGAGTGCATGGCCTGGCGAACCGGCTCGTTGCCGCGGAAGGCGAACGACAGGTTCGATACGCCGCCGGAGATATGCACCAGGGGCATCTTCTGCTTGATCTGGCGTGCTGCCTCGATGAAGGCGATGCCGTAGCCGTTGTGCTCCTCGATGCCGGTGGCGACTGCGAAGATGTTGGGATCGAAGATGATGTCTTCCGGCGGGAAGCCCACCTCTTCCGTCAGGATCTTGTAGGCGCGTTCGCAGATGTCGACCTTGCGCTCGATGGTGTCGGCCTGGCCCTGCTCGTCGAACGCCATGACGACGACGGCGGCGCCGTAGCGCAACACCTTGCGCGCCTGCTCCAAGAACGGGCCGACACCTTCCTTCATGCTGATCGAGTTGACGATCGCCTTACCTTGCACGCACTTCAGGCCGGCCTCGATGACGGTCCACTTGGAACTGTCGATCATCACCGGCACGCGCGAGATGTCGGGCTCGGAGGCGATGAGGTTGAGGAACGTCGTCATCGCCTTCTCGCTATCGAGCAGGCCCTCGTCCATGTTGATGTCGATGATCTGCGCGCCGTTCTCCACCTGCTCGCGCGCGATCGACAGCGCGGCCGCGTAGTCGTTCGCCTCGATCAGCTTGCGAAACTTCGCCGAGCCCGTGACGTTGGTGCGCTCACCGACATTGATGAATGAGGTGGCGGCGCTGGCGGCGGGAGTATTGGAGTCGGAGGTCATCGTTAGACTTTCGTTGGCGAAGTGGTTCGATTACGAGGAGTTGAAATGCGTGCAAGTACTCACCCGTGCACGAACGGCTCGAGGCCGGACAGCCGCATCTTGGTCGTGAGCTTCGGCACCGCGCGCGGTTTCGAGGACGCCACATGTTCGGCGATGTGCTGGATGTGCTCCGGTGTCGAACCGCAGCAGCCGCCGATGATGTTGAGCAGACCTTCCTCGGCCCAGGGCTCGACCTTGCAGGCCATCTCGTCTGGGCCCTCGTCGTATTCGCCCATGGCGTTCGGCAGGCCGGCGTTGGGGTAGGCCGAGACGCGGGTGTCCGCCACATGCGCAAGCTCGGCGAGGTAGGGGCGCATCAGCTCGGCGCCCAGCGCGCAGTTGAGGCCGATGGAGAACGGGCGCAGGTGCCGCATCGAATACCAGAACGCTTCCGCCGTCTGGCCGGACAGGGTGCGTCCCGACCGGTCGGTGATCGTACCGGAAATCATGATAGGCAGCTGAACGCCCTTTTCGTCGAAGGCATCGAGCGTGGCGAAGCCCGCGGCCTTGGCGTTCAGCGTGTCGAAAATCGTTTCGATCAGGATGATGTCCGACCCGCCTTCGATCAGAGCGATCACCTGCTCCTTGTAGGCGTCGCGCAATTCGTCGAACGTGACGTTGCGGTAGCCGGGATCGTTGACGCTCGGCGAAAGGGACGCCGTGCGGTTCGTGGGACCGACGGCACCACAGACGAAGCGCGGTTTGGCGGGCGTCAACTTGTTGAACTTGTCGGCGGCGGCGCGCGCGATCTTGGCGGCCGCGAAGTTGATCTCGGCCGACAGCTCCTCCATGCCGTAGTCGGCCATCGAAATGCGCTGCGCGTTGAACGTGTTCGTTTCGATCAGGTCGGCGCCTGCAGCCAGATACTGTTCGTGGATCTCGCCGATGATCTTCGGCTGCGTCAGCACAAGGAGGTCGTTGTTGCCTTTCACGTCGCGCTTCCAGTCGGCGAAGCGCTTGCCGCGATAGTCCTCTTCCTGCAACTTGTGGCGCTGGATCATGGTGCCCATGGCACCGTCGATGATCAGGATGCGTTCGGACGCAGCCTTTTCGAGTGCAGCCCAGCTGGCGAGCTTCTTCATGACATACTCCTAGGCGCCATCACGTTGGGGGTGGCGCATTCTTCTTCAATCGCTCAGGTTTCCACGCGCTTACGCGCTCAGGCTTCCACGCGCCTACGCGCTCAGGGCCTTGCGCACCTCCAGCGGCTTGGCCTTCAAGGGCCGCAGGCCCAGCAGGTGACAGATGGCGTAGACGAGGTCGGCGCGGTTCAGCGTGTAGAAGTGGAACGACTTCACGCCTTCGTCGACGAGATCCATCACCTGCTCGGTCGCCACGGCCACGGCCACGAGATGGCTCGTCGCGACGTCGTCGTCCAGTCCCTCGAAACGGCGCGCCAGCCATGCGGGCACGGTGGCCCCTGAACGCACGGCAAAGCCCGCGACCTGGCGGAAATTGTGAATCGGCACGATGCCCGGCGTGATGGGAATCCAGATGCCGGCCGCCCGTGCCCGCTCCAGAAAGCGTAGGAAGTGCGTATTGTCGAAGCCGAATTGCGTAATGATGCGATCGGCACCGGCATCGACCTTGGCCTTGAGGTTGTCCATGTCGGCCTTGAGACTCGGGCTGTCCGGATGCTTTTCCGGATAGCCCGCCACCGAAATCTCGAAGTTGCCGACCTTCTTCAGGCCCTCGACAAGTTCGGCGGCATTGGCGAAGCCATCAGGATGCGGCTGATAGGCGGAACCGACACCGCCGGGGGCGTCGCCGCGCAAGGCCACGACATGGCGGACGCCGGCGTCCTGATAAGCCTGGGCGACGGCTTGGACCTCGGACTTCGTGGCTTCGACACAGGTCAAGTGCGCAGCGGGGCGCAAAGCTGTCTCGCTCACGATGCGGGCCACGGTGTTGTGCGTGCGCTCGCGCGTCGAGCCGCCGGCGCCATAGGTGACCGAGACGAATTCCGGGGCCAACGGCTCGAGCCGGCGAATGGCGTTCCACAAATTCTCTTCCATCTTCTCCGTCTTGGGCGGGAAGAATTCGAAGGAGACGTCGATGTCGCCCGAGCCGACGAGACGGCTTTTGCGTTCCTTGCCTTCCGGTGGCATCAGCGTGCCCTCTCTAAATCGGTCGCTTCTATTTTCTTGGCAGGCCTGGATGCACTTGTCTTGGCCGTCGGACGTTCCGCCAACCACAACGAGACTGTCAGACCGGCAGAGTCGCCGGCGGGCGGAGCCAGCAGCTTGCTGCTACCCGCCTTCAGACCCGCATCCGTGACCCATTGCGCGATCTGAGGGCCGGTGAAACCGAGGCGCTTGTGGGCGTGCTCCTCGCGCAGAAACTCGTGTTCGTGCGGGGCGAAGTCGACGATCAGCAGCTTGCCGCCGGGTGCGGTGACGCGGGCTGCTTCGCGGATCGCCAGGCCCGGCTCGGGCAGGAAGTGCAGGACCTGATGCACCACGACGGCGTCGGCACAGCCGTCCGGCAATGCGAGATGGTAGATATCGCCGTGACGCACCTGGGCGTTGGCGAGACGGGCGCGGGCGATCGTGCCCTCTGCGTAGGCGAGCATCGCCTGGTTGACGTCCAGCCCCAGCCCGCGCTCGTAGCGTCCGGCGAAAAGTTCCAGCGTTCGGCCGGTGCCCGTGCCCAGGTCGAGCAGCAATCGAAACGGCCCGGGCCCCAAGGCGGCAAGCATCGCGGCCTCAACCTCGTGCTCGGCGACATGTAGCGATCGGATCCGATTCCAATCTGCAGCGTGGGCTGCGAAGTAACCCTGAGCCTCGGCCTCTCGATCACCCTTCAGCGCGAGGCAACGTTCGCGGTCGCGGCGCAAAACCGCCTCGGCACCGTCCACGCTTTGTGCCACCCGCAACGCCAGCCGCCCGCACTCGGTACGATCGGACACGTGGAAATAGACCCAACTGCCGTCGCGGAAGCGCTCGATCAAGCCGGCCTCGGTCAGCAGCTTGAGGTGCCGACTGATGCGCGGCTGGCTTTGACCGAGGATCTGCGTCAGATCCTTCACGTTCAGTTCGGCGTCGGCCAGGAGTGCCAGGATGCGCAGGCGCGTCGGCTCGGCCGCTGCCTTCAGCGCCGCCACAAGCTCCGATGATGGCAAGGTGCCAATCATGATTGCCTCCACGTTTCAGCAATCAACATATAAACACATCTTTATATGTCAAGTGCCGATTGGCCACAAGCTTTGGCCACACCTCTGCCTTCTCTCTCTGGCCCCTTTGACGTCATGGCTTCCGGCATGCTGTTAGTTGTCAAAATGGTTTGGCAATCAAGGCGCATACCGACAGCACGTCGCCGGCGGTTAAGCTTCGGCTTGCCCTCACAAAAGGACACACGTGGATGTCGAGTCACGCCTGGGCGCGCAGAGTGGCGGCCACCCTGCTCATCGCTGCTGCAGCATTGCTCAGCCTGAATGCACGTCCAGCGTTGGCCGAGTCACCGGCCGGCTTCATGCAGCGTGTCGCCAATGAGCTGATCGCGGCCTCCCGCGTCTCGCCTCAGGCGCTGGCCAGCGTCATCCGCAGCCACGGCGATGTGCCCACGATCGGTCTCTTGGCATTGGGTAAAGACTATGCCGCCAAACTGGGCAAGGCCGATCGACCGGCGTATTACAACGCCATGGTGAATTGGATGGCCCGATACGCCTGGAAGTATAAGGGACAGTATCCGGTCGCGAAGGCCACCATGGTCGGGCAGAATGAAACGGCGGAGGGGGCGACGGTCGAGAGCGTCGTGACGTTGCAAACGGGGGAAACCTACAACGTCAGCTTCATCCTGAAGAAGCGCGGCTCGGTCTACAAAGTTCAGAATGCGCAATACCTCATGGTCACGA
Organism: Hyphomicrobiaceae bacterium; assembly: GCA_965279065.1. GTDB lineage: Bacteria > Pseudomonadota > Alphaproteobacteria > Rhizobiales > Hyphomicrobiaceae > JAKAXS01. The sequence continues at coordinate 1,486,278 of OZ257134.1, read as the reverse complement.
TGACTGATGGGATGGCGGGCATGTTCCGCGGCTTCATCGATGGTGAGGGCAAAGGCGACCCGAGGAACTTGACCCGCGCGTTGAGTCAGTAGCGCGATCCGGCACCTCAGGCTGGCTGCGGCCGGAAGGGTTTGCGTCCTATAGACAGGACGATCAACGCGCCGACCATGCACAGAACGCCGGCGGCGAGGATCGCCGGCATGTAGGTGGCGAGGCCGGTGCGGGATGCGCCAGCGGCATATGCCGCCGCCGCGGCGCCCAGCTGATGCCCGCTGAAGATCCATCCGAAGACCAGGCCAGCGCGCTCGGCACCGAAGCGTTCGGCGGTGAGCTTGACCGTCGGCGGGACGGTCGCCACCCAGTCCAGACCATAGAAGATTGCGAATATCGAAAGCGCGACAATCGAGAAGTCGCTGAACGGCAAGTACATGAGCGACAGGCCGCGCAGGCTGTAGAACCAGAACAACAGCCAACGATTGTCGAAGCGGTCGGATAGCCAGCCGGACGCGATGGTGCCGACAAGATCGAAGGCACCGACGATCGCCAGCATGCCGGCAGCACCCGTGGGTGCAATTCCGAAGTCGCCGCACAGCGAGATCCAATGCGTCTGAATCAAGCCGTTGGTTGAGAAGCCGCAGATGAAGAAGCTCGCGAACAAGGCCCAGAACGTCGTGCTGGCGGAAGCCTCGCGCAGCGCGATGAGCGGCGAGGCGAGCATCTGGCGCAAGCCGACATCGGCCGGCCGATGGGGCTTCGGCGCGCTCCCTTCGCTGCCGAACGGTGCCAGGCCGACGTCGGCTGGATCATCACGCATGAACAGTCGGATGAGCAATAGCGCGACCAACAACGCGCCGATGACGATACACAGGGCCGGCCGCCAGCCGATGCGCTCGGTCACGCTCGCCAGCAACGGCAGGAACACCAACTGGCCGGTTGCCATGCTCGCGGTCAGCAAGCCGACGACAAAGCCACGGCGCTTTTCAAACCAGCGCGTGGCGACGATGGCGCCAAGTACGAGGGCGGTCATGCCTGTTCCCAAGCCGACGATCACGCCCCAAACCAGGACCAGCTGCCAGACCTGCGTCACGAACAGCGAAGCGAGGATGCCGCTGGCGATCATGACGAGCGCGACCGAGACGACGCGGCGCAACCCGAAATACGTCATGAATGCCGCCGCGAACGGGCCCATCAGGCCGAACAGCACCAGCCGCAGTGACAATGCGGCGGAGATCTGCGCGTTCGTCCACCCGAACTCGGCCTTGAGCGGATCGATGAGCACGCCGGCGGACCCCATTGCGCCCGCCGTCGCCAGCATCACCAGGAACGTCGTCGCGGCGACGACCCAGCCATAATGGATATCGCGCGCCTGCAAGGCGGCGGCAACGCGATTCGATAGCGTCATGGAGTGGGATGCCTCTGGCCATGGTTCCTAAAGCTCTTCAAGCAACGACCTCAGGTGGCTGGCGGCGTCCGGGCCGATCGTTGCTTCGATCTTCTGCTGCGCCTGGCGCCACAACGGCAGCGCCTCCTGAAGCGTATGTCTGCCGGCGGGAGTCAATACGACGCATGCCTCGCGCGCGTCCTCGCCTTCGGCCTCCTCGATCAAGCCTACGCGCTCAAGCACCCTACCGTTGCGGCCAACCGTCGAGCGGTCCAACCCCGACAGGCGGCCCAGCGCCGTAAAGGAGATGGGGCCCTGGCGCTCAATCCGGCGCAGCAGGCCGAACTGGGCGACATTGATCTTCGCCGGTGCCAGCGCCTCGTCGTAGATCGCCGTCGTCTTTCGTGCCGCCAGGCGCAGCGCCCCACAGTAGCATTCTGTCTTCATGATACGGGTATATACCCGCAAGCAGCGTTTGCCAAGCGCGGTCGGCGGGAGCCCTGTTCGGGAACTCTACTGCGGGTTGGGGGCCGGCTCAGACTTTGGATCCGGGGCGATGTCCGGACGCGGGACGCGGGGCATCTTGCTGGAGGCGGCCCAATCCGAGCTGTGCATGAAGATGGTGCCTTCCTGGAACGAACGCGCATCGTAGAACGGCAGCGTGCGCTCGAACGTGATGCTTGGCTGCTCGGCCTTGCCGAACAGCCCCGACAGCCAGCCGCCGGCTCCGCCCTCGGCTTCCACCAGGGTCAGCTTGAACTGGTAAGTCCCGGCCTCGTGAATGAGCTGCTCAGGCTTCTCCTCGGCGCCCCGGGTGTAGAAGAGTACGGATTCCGCCCGGCTCGAATGACCCTGGAGCGAGATCGGCGCAAATCCCGTGTAGGCCCGCTGCCGGGTCCGCTCCATCGACCAGACGCCGAACTCGGCCGAATAGAAGCGCTTGGTCTGCTTCGTCCGCGGGTCGGTCACCTCGAGATCAAAGTGAAGGGCGGTGCCGGTCTGGGCCCCCTCGTTCACGATTGTGACGGGGATCTGGATCATCTCGAAGTTGGAATTGTTGTAGGGCGAAGAATAGTAAATGACGGGCGGCACAAAGATCTGCAGATCGGAGGACTTCAGTGAGGTCTCCCAGAGGCTGTAGCCCGAGAACAGCAGCGCAATTCCGGAAATCGCGGCGACCGCCAGGCCCCCCTCCGACTTGAGTCCGCCCTGCATTGCCAAATCGTTGTGAGACGAAAAATCCGGATTACCCACGCTGCACGCTCCCCCAACTGAACACACTCAAGTCTACCCTGGCCGGACTGCTGGAGGGCAAATACGGCGGGCCTGAGGCGATTGCGGCGCCTGCGGAGGACAGCGACGAAACAAAAATCCCACAAAATTCATGCTTGTACCCACCGGAACAGCAGATGTCGTATGAACCGGGCAGTGTGGGGACATCGCAAAGGCAATTCGACATCACGTCGAGGGAGAAATGTCATGTCACTCATGGAGAAGCTGAGCGGAGCCGTACGGGCCCAGCCTCAACCTTCCGTCAAGCCGCTGCTCGAGGCTCGCGGCATCACCAAGATGCTGGGCACGGGTGCTAACGAATTTCAGGTTCTCAAGGGCGTCGATCTCGATCTCCGCCCGGGGGAACTGACGCTGCTGATGGGCCCCTCGGGCTCGGGCAAGACCACGCTGCTGTCGATCCTGGGGTGCATCCTGACGGCGACCAGCGGCCACCTGACCGTGGCGGACGAACAGGCTGTCGGCCTCAACGCCGAGGGGCTGGCCGACCTGCGCCGGCGCCACGTCGGCTTCGTCTTCCAGTCCTACAACCTGTTCCCGACGATGACGGCCCTGGAAAACGTGATGGTCGCGCTCGACGTTCGCGCCGCCAAGGTCGTCGATCCCTATGTCGCGGCCGCCAAGGCGCTGGAAGCCGTGGGCCTCAGCCATCGGGCCCACAATTATCCTTCGAAGCTTTCGGGCGGTGAAAAGCAGCGCGTGGCGATCGCCCGGTCGCTGGCCGGCTCCCCCTCGGTGATCCTGGCGGACGAGCCGACGGCGGCTCTCGACAGCGAGAACGGCCGCGCCGTCATGGAACTGCTGGCCCAGGTCGCGAAGGATCCGACGCGCGCCGTGCTGGCCGTGACCCACGACCACCGTACGTTGAGCTTCGCCGACCGGATCATCCGCATCGAGGATGGCCGCATCGTTGCAGACGAACGCCCCGGCGATAAGATGGCCCACGACCATTCCACGGAAGCCATTGCCGAACCCCAGTACACAATTCGTAAAACGGCTGCGAGCCGCAGAGATGGAAACCAGCGCTATGCTTAAGTCGATTGGATTGGCATCCGTCATTGCCATACTTGCCGCGGGCGGCTACGTCGCCTTCACGCAGCTGCAGTATTCCGGAACGCAGGCGGACAACGCCACCCCGGTCGTCATCAACTGGGTCGCCGCAGCCCCTGGCCGCGTGGAACCCAAGTCCGGTGAAATCCGCATCGGCACCAGCCTGCTCGGCCGCGTCGCCGAAGTTATGGTCAAGGCCGACGACAAGGTCGAAGAAGGCGATCTGCTGATCCGCCTCGACGATGCGGAAGCCCGCGCCAAGCTGGGCGCCGCCGAGACACAGGCTGAAGCCCTGCGTGAAGAGCGCGAGAAGCAGTTCGTTTCCGGGCGCGAAGATGTCCGCAAGGCGGAAGACGCGATCTATTCGGCGGAACGGGCCGTCACCGGCGCACGCTTCGAGTTCGACTTCGCGCTGGCCGAAAAGCGCGCCGGAAAATCCGGCGCCGAACAGTCGCTGGCCGACGCGCGTAAGCGCCTGAAGGACGCCAACAGCCGTCTCGATCGCGAACGCCTGGCATTCGTCAAGGCCCAGTCCAAGTCGAATCTTCCGGCGCCCAACAGTGCCGAATCCGCAGTCAGCGCCGCACGCACCGAGGTTCGGATGGCCGAGGCCCTACTCGACAAGAGCCGCATCCGCTCGCCGATTTCCGGCTCGGTGCTGCAGGTCAACAGCAAAGAGGGCGAGGTCGTCTCGCCCAATCCGGAGCCGCTCATCGTCATCGGCGACATGTCGCTGGTGCGCGTCAAGGCCGAAGTCGACGAGCACGACGTCGCCAAGATCAAGGTGGGTCAGAAAGCGTTCGTCCGCTCGGTGAGCTTCCCCGGCAAGGACTTCGAGGGCACAGTCAGCAACACGGCATCGTCGCTTGGCCAGGCCAAGATCGGCCCGCGCGGACCGCGCCGCGCCAACGATGTCGAGGTTCTGGAAGTCACGATCGATCTCGAAAAGGGCGTGCCGCTGTTGCCAGGCATGCGTGTGGACGCCTTTTTTCGCAAGGATTGAGGCTGCCAAACCCACGCGCTCTTTAATTGCGCAAGCAAGTCTTCGTTAACTTTGCGATCGACAATTTCGCCCGTGGCGCTGGCTCAGCCAGTTCCGCGGGCGCGTTGTTATCGCGCCACGCCGGGCGAGAAAGCGCAAATGTGCCGCAGTTTCTTGGGCTGTGCTTTTTTTCTATTGTTTATAGAGACTTGTTTCGTCTGGAACAGCTGTGATTTGAAACTTCTGGCATCTTTTCTCCACCGTGACGCACCCGTCTAGGGTCGACAAACGAAGGAGAAGTGTGATGCATGGTCAGATCATCAAGTTTCGCGACGACCTCGGTTTCGGCGTAATCAGGACCGACGATGGATCGCGTTTCCGCTTCACGCGGGGCGAGATCAAAAATCCGAACGGCAAGCTCCTCGGCCTCGACGCCGACTTCTTGCTCGATACACGGCGCGCCAAGGACATCATTTTGATGCATGGCTCGACCTGGACCGCATTCGGTGGCAGCGCTGAAGCCAGCGCGCAGGGCTGACGCAGGATGCAATACGGAGCTGACACAGTGCCAAACGCAGCTGTTGATCTGACCGACGTGCCAATCGTGACGCCTCAGGACCTCGGCGAGGCCGTCCGCGTGCTGGCGTCCGCCGGCATCCCGCTGATCGCCTCGCGCAACATCGAGGAAGAACGCTTTCGCGCCGTCGAGCAGGCGTTCTGGCAGGGCTTCGAGGGGTCGCGGGAACTGAAGACAGCCATCCTGCTGCGCATCCGCGCGTTGAGCGAAGTGCTGGGCTCGCGCCGCCTCAACAAGTTCGTGTCGGACCACAATTCCGGCATGCTGCGCATGACGTTGAAAGTCGCCTCGCGCATGCGCCTGAACACGAAGTGGGGCTTCAACCCGACGAAGTTCATGTTCGCGCTGTCGACGTCGCTGGGTGCCAGCGAGACGGTCCGCGCTTCGACGGATCTGCTGCTCGCCGCCTGAAACGAGCCGGGCGGAATGTCAGAGCCAAGGCCCTCTACGGCGCAGCCAGTACCCCCTACTGGGCGGCGAGTACACCGGGCGGCGCCTTCATCCAGGTGATGGGCCGCCGGCCCAGCTCCAGCCCGGCAGCATAGAGCGTGCGCATGTACCCCTGATCGAACGGCTTGGGCCGTGGCGCCTTGAAGTCGTCGGGAATGGCGACGAGGTTGTAGTCGATCTTGTCGTCCTGCGCCCGCGTGTACATGCGGATGAGATCGCCGATCCCCTGGTTCTTCGTCAAGGTCTCCAGCGATCGCTGGGCGATGCCCAGTGTCGTCTCCTTGGTGACCATGAACTCGGGTCCGAGTTTGCCGTTGCGGATGATGTAGAGCCGCCGCGGGATCGGCCGGCCAAAAGCCTTGTCGACGGCCTTGAAGCTGAAGTCGGACGGGGCGAAGAAAACCTCACGCGTCGGCCCGCCATCGACATGCAGCTCCTCGAAGTTGCGGCCGTTAGCCGTCACCGGGAAGCGGACGGGGGGAAACACACCCGGAACCGATGCCGACGCCAGCAGGACCTTGCGGAACGTCTCGACGGCCGAGGGGTGCTTGCTCTGGGCCAGCCGACCCATGTCCCAGTAGACCGGTCGTTGCGCGTCGATGTTGGTAGTGCCAATGAACAGCAATCGACCGCTGGCGCGCTCGGCGGCGACCCGGTCGAGCAGGCGCCGGTCGACGTACTTGGCGATCAGCGCGGCCAAAGGCGCTGAGTCCGCCAGCGCGTCGCCGCCGAACAGACCGGCCAGCACGTCGGCGGTGTAGATGTCGCTGGCGCCGTAAGCGGTGAAGATCTCCGACAGCGCGCCGTCATAGTCGCGCCCGAGGAACACGAACGGAGCCACCAGGGCACCGGCGCTGATGCCGGTCACGAGATCGAACTCCGGCCGCGCGCCGCTTTCGCCCCAACCGACCAGGAGCCCGGCGCTGAAGGCGCCGTCGTCGGCACCGCCGGAAATGGCGATCATGTTGGAGACGCTGCCCGGGCTCTTGGAGCGGGCGAGCATGCGCCGTTTCAGGGCCGGCATTTCGGCTGCGAGCATGCGGTCAAGATTTGGGATCTTGGCATCGCCCCAGATGCGGACGTCCTGCAAACCCGGCAGTGTCGCCTCGACGACCAGGGATTCAGGCACGGCGTCGCGAAGGGGCACGGTGGCGCACGCCGTCAGGAGGCAGGCGGCAGCCAACGCCACATAATTCCAAACGCCACGCATGACTGACCGAAACAAGACTGCCCGGAACCCCGAAACCGCTTATCGCCTTCTATTGCCGCACGATTGGGGCAAGTCAAATCATCAAAGGTGTCGGCATTGGACTAGACTGATGCCGCGGGGTATCCCGCGCACAATGCAACCGTAGGCTGTTCCGATGGACGTCGACCCCTCAGCCCACGCCGAGCAAGCACTGCCGCTGATCGAGATCTTCGCCCAGTTGGATGCTGCGGAAATGACGGAACTGGCCGCGCGCTTCGAAACGCGGTCGCTGAAGCGCGGCGAGACGGTCATCCGGCAGGGGGAGCCGGCCGATGCGTTGTACATCGTCGTCTCGGGACGCTTTTCCGTGACGCGGACGGGGCGGCGGGCGCCGATCGCCGAAATTGGCCCGGATCAGCCTATCGGCGAGATCGGATTCATTACGAATACCAACAGCCGTACCGCCACAGTCACGGCCATGCGCGACAGCATCGTCCTGCGGCTCGACCGCAAGGACTTCGAGCAACTGACGCGCAAGCACCCGATGATCTGGCGGTCGCTGGCGTTGACGCTCGCGGGCCGCCTGGCGGCGACGACGGCTGCCGCGCCGGCGCCACCGGATCCGCGGCCGCGGACCATCACCATCATCCGCGCCGGCGGCAGCCCGCAGCCGATGGCGTTCTATCTCAAGATGGCGACGATCTTCGAGACCGCCGGCAAGACACTGGTGCTGGACAGCCAGTCGGCACCCGATGCCGTCAAGGTCGGCGCGCGCATCGAGAGCGCGGCGGCGACGCGGTCGCTCAACGCGCTCGAAGCCGGCGCCGACTTCGTGCTGTTTCTCGCCGATGCCGAACCGACAGCCTGGACCGAGAAGGTCATCCGACACGCCGATCTCGTGCTCGCCGTCGGTCAGCACGACGGCGACCATGCCATCAACGAGCTGGAGCAACTCGCTGCAAAGTTCGTGGCATCCGATGCGATCCGCCTCGTCCTGCTGCATCCGCGGCGCGAGCGCGTCTCCGGGACGTCCCGGTGGCTTGCGGGACGCAACGTGGCCATGCACCACCACGTGGCGATGAACGACGAAAAGGACTTCGCGCGGCTGTTCCGCTTCATCGCGGGCGAAGCGCGTGGACTGGTCGCCTGCGGCGGCGGCGCACTTTGTGCGTCCCACGTCGGCATCTACCGCGCCCTGCTCGAGCGGGGCTATGAGTTCGACATCATGGGCGGCACGTCGGCGGGCAGTGCAATGGTTGCCGCCTTCGCCCTCGGCAGCTCTCCTGAGGAGGTGGACGACGCCATCCACGACATCTTCGTGGCTAATCGGGCGATGAAGCGCTACACGCTGCCGCGTTACTCGCTACTGGACCATGCGCACTTCGACACCCAGCTGCGCCGGTACTTCGGCGGGATCGACATCGAGGATCTCTGGCTGCCGTTCTATGCGGTGTCGACCAACCTCTCGAGCTATCGCCTGCACGTTCACCGTCAGGGCGATCTTTGGACCGCCGTACGGGCCTCGGCCTCGATCCCTGTGCTGTTGCCGCCGATCTACACGGCCGAGGGCGAGATGCTGGTGGATGGCGCCCTGCTCGACAACGTGCCGATCGGGGCGATGCACGATTTGAAGAGCGGACCAAACGTCGTCGTCAGCTTCCTGCTGCCGGAAATGGAACGGTTCAACGTCGACTATGATGCCCTGCCGTCGCGGTCGCTGTTGATGCGCGCCGCGATCAACCCATTGCGCCGCGCGAGATTGCCGGAGGCGCCGGGCCTTGCGACGGTCTTGATGCGCTCACTGATGGCCAACCGGCAGGACTATCAGCGCCATATCGGCAGCGACGACATTCTGCTCGTGCCGCCGATTGCGGCCGACATCGGTTTTCTCGACTGGCATCGCCATAAGGAGCTGGTGCAGTCCGGTTACGACTGGACGCTTCTGGAGCTGGCGCGGCGAATCGAAAATGCAGTGCAATTCGGATCGCGGTAAAACGGTCTTTAGACGCCTACTGAGTTTGCTGCGCTGCAAATTTTACCTTGGTCGACTTGACTCGCATCGCAAAACGCCGCCAGCATTAACGATGTCGAATTTTGGATTGAAGAATCCGCGCTGAAACGTTCAACGTCATCAGTCTCTTATTTCGACATCGAACTGGTCGGTGTTTGAGAGGTTATTAATAGGAAACGAAAATACTCCTTTTGCGGCCACTTCTTGCACCGCAGCAATCAACGTGTGCAATTGCAATATTTACGATTGGCTGGTGTAATTTGATGATGGGCGATTCTTCTGAGCGAACCCTTCGACCTTCAATCGGTTATAAAACCGACCCGAATGCGCGGCCCCAGGCTGCGCCCGGGTTTAATGCGTCCGTGGGAACCCTATCGGTCGATATGCTCGCTCACCAACTGCGCAAAGCTCTGCAGGACCGGCCGGACGCGAGAATTGTCGTGGCCGGTAACAGCGTCACGGTTATGCGGCGCAGCCCTGAAGGCCCGGACGTGACCGCGATCCTGGCGGATGGCCGCTGCACGTTGGCGATCGCAGCCTGGCACGAGGACATGCCATCTCTCGACGCCACGCTTTCGTACGCCAAGCTCGCGGTCGACGGTGACCTGCGCGTGCGCGTCGACAGGATCGGCGGCAAGCCGTGGCAGTATGCGCTGGAACGGCGCCTCGGAGACGACAGCTGGATTGAGGAAAGCGTCGTGGTCTTTCCGCGCCTCAATCTTCTGCGCCGGCAGAAGACCACGCACTACCTCCGCAACGCCAACTAGGCGCGCTGCCTCAGGCGGCCACGGCGCCATCCTTGAGCAACTTGTAATTGATGCTGTCGAGCAACGCCTCGAACGAGGCGTCGATAATATTCGGCGAGACGCCGACGGTCGTCCAACGGTCGCCCGTGCTCGTGTCGTGGCTTTCGACCAGCACGCGGGTCACCGCTTCCGTGCCTCCGGTCAGAATGCGCACCTTGTAGTCGACCAATTCCACGTCGGCGATGTACTTCTGATAGCGACCGAGGTCCTTGCGGAGCGCGAAGTCCAGGGCATTGACCGGGCCGTTGCCCTCGCTGACCGACCACAGCGGTTCGGCATCGCCGTTGACGAAGACCTTCACGATGGCCTCAGACACCGTCACCAATTCGCCGGAGGCGTTGTGGCGGCGCTCGACCATCACGCGGAAGCTGTCGACGGTGAAGTATTGCGGAACGGTGCCGAGATGGCGGCGGGCCAGCAGTTCGAACGAGGCTTCGGCGCTCTCATAGGAATATCCCGTGGACTCGCGGATCTTGACTTCGTCGAGGAGGCCTGCGACGCGCTGGTCGTCCTTGTCGATGGTAAAACCAAGGCGCTCCAGTGCGGCGAGAATGTTCGATTTGCCCGCCTGCTTGGAGACGAGCAGCTTGCGCTGGTTGCCTACGGATTCGGGGACCACGTGTTCGTACGTCTCGGGATCCTTGACGATGGCCGAGGCGTGGATGCCCGCCTTGGTGGCGAACGCGCTTTCACCGACGTAGGGCGCGTGGCGATTGGGGGCTTCGTTCAGGACCTCGTCCAGGACGCGGCTGGCGTGGGTCAGCGCGCGCAAACGGGCCGGTGTCACACCGGTCTCGAACTTGTCGGCAAACTCGCCCTTCAGCAACAACGTGGGGATGATGGAGGTGAGATTGGCATTGCCGCAACGCTCGCCCAGGCCATTCAACGTTCCCTGGATCTGACGACAGCCGGCGCGCACGGCCGCCAGGGTGTTGGCGACAGCGTTCTCGGTATCGTTGTGGGTGTGAATGCCAAGATGGTCGCCGGGCACGACTTGCGTGACTTCACCGACGATGCGTTCGATTTCGTGGGGAAGCGTGCCGCCGTTGGTATCGCACAGGACGACCCAGCGGGCGCCGGCATCGAATGCAGTTCGCGCCACTGCCAGCGCGTACTCGCGGTTGGCCTTGCTGCCGTCGAAGAAGTGTTCGCAATCGAGCATCGCTTCGCGTCCCGAGGCGACGACAGCGCTGATCGATTCGGCGATACCACGCAGGTTCTCCTCGTTGGAGATGCCCAGCGCCACGCGCACGTGATAGTCCCAAGACTTGGCGACGAGGCAGATGGCGCTCGCCGACGACTGCAGGATGGCCTGGAAACCGGGATCATTGCTTACGGAGCGTCCGGCGCGCTTGACCATGCCGAAGGCCGTGAACGTTGCGGTCGCCAGCTTGGGCGGGGCGGCGAAGAATGCCGTGTCGGTGGCGTTGGCGCCGGGATAGCCGCCCTCGATGTAGTCGACGCCGAGATCGTCCATGACGGCGGCGATGCGGCGCTTGTCCTCAAGGGAAAAGTCGACGCCGGTCGTCTGCGCCCCGTCGCGCAGCGTGGTGTCGAAGAGGTAGAGACGTTCGCGGGACATGACTGGTCTCAGATTTCAAACGGGCAAGTGGTTCAGACCGCAGGCGCTGCCGTCTCCAGATTCTTCTTCATCGTCGTATTCGAAAGCCATTCGTCTTCGCGAGGCACGGTGTTTCGCTGCTGGCCGACGTACCCGCGGCGCTCGAAAAACTCCTCTGCCGTATCGCTGGCATCGACAGTGATGGCGGTCGCGCCGCGTGCCTTTGCCAGGCGCTCCAGCGCGTCGACCAGCGTCGAACCTACACCCTGCCCGACGAAGTATGGGTGAACATAGAGCATGTCCACTGTTGCGTTATCCTTAAGCGAGGCGAAGCCGGCGTATTGACCGTCGATCTTAACGATCAGCGTCACCATCGAGCCAAGGCGTTCGGCGAACGCCTCGGCGTCGGCTGCGGCGCTGGCCCAGGCCAGGCGCTGCTCCTCGGTGTAGTCTTCCGCCGTCAGTTCCTCGATGCTCTGCGCGAACAAGTCGACGAGGGCCATCGTATCGCCCGGCAGGAAGGGCTGGAGGGAGTGGGATTTTTTCATTCGCGCCGCGCTCAATCGTGGTCGGGGTGCTGGCGGTTGGATGACCGGATCACCTGCTGGACCTTCGGGTCGGTCCACACTTCCGTGGCCCTGCCGGGTAGGTGCGCCAAGTCGTCCAGCCAAGGAACGCGAGCCTCGATGCCGTACTGTATCGTCGGCTTGACGCGGTCGGGATGATCGAGGGAGCCAATCGAGACGTTGATCTCGTTGGGTGCTGCATCCGCATCGCCGCCCTGCAGGTAGCGGAACGTCAGTGGCGTGCCGCAGGTGTTGCAGAAGCCGCGATCGACCGCGTCCGAACTCTTGTAGATCGACAGTGTGCCGCGCGTCAGTGCGAAGTCGTCCATCGAGATGCCCGCGAACGGCGCGTAGAAGGCGCCGAACGCTTTCTGGCACATGCGGCAGTGGCAAATGCTGGCGTTGGCGGGCTCGGCATAGAGCGCGTAGCGCACGGCGCCGCACTGGCAGCCGCCGGAATGGATGGGTTTGCGATCGCTCATGAGGTCACTCCAAATAGACCACGGCCTTGCTTGGGCTCATCCCGAGCACTCGCCATCCGCTGCAGATTGTAGCTGGCGCGCATCGGGCGGGGATCCTCGGGACAAGCCCGAGGATGACACCAATGGGGATGAACTGGCCTGGGAAACGAGCGCGGGCGATGCTCATGATACCACTTCCCAGCTTGTCGTGATCTCGCCGGTCTTGGGATCCTTCGCGTCCTTGAGCTGCACACCCATGGCGGCCAGCTCGTCGCGGATGCGGTCGCTTTCCTTGAAGTTCTTGGCCTTGCGGGCGAGCGAGCGCGCTTCGATCAGTGTCGAAACCTTGGCCGCATCGACGTCGGCCGTCACGACGCCAGCGTTGAGCTGCTCGGGGGTCTCGTCGCCAAGGACACCGAGGAACTGCAATGTCGCGCGCAGCTGCGCGGCCTGGTCCGGATTACGCCGGGCCGACTTGGCCAGGCCGTGCACGATCGACAGTACGCTCGGCGTGTTCAAATCATCGGCGAGTGCGGCCACGACTTCGTCGTGCGGGGCCTGGCCGGCCGGCGCGCCCTGCACGATTCTGGCGAAATCGATCAAGGTGGCGCGGGCCTGCACCAGGCGTTCGGCCGTCCAGTCGATCGGCTGACGGTAGTGCGTTCCGAGCATGGCGAAGCGAACGACGCGGCCGTGCCATTCGCTGGCGCCGAATTTTTTCGTTTCGAGCAGTTCGTGGATCGTGATGAAGTTGCCGAGGCTCTTCGACATCTTCTCGCCTTCGACCTGTAGGAAACCGTTGTGCATCCACACGTTGGCCATCACCGGCGTGTCGTGAGCGCAGCGCGACTGGGCGATCTCGTTTTCGTGGTGGGGAAAGACGAGATCGATGCCGCCGCCGTGGATATCGAACACCGGTCCCAGATGTTTCTCCGCCATGGCAGAGCACTCGATGTGCCACCCGGGCCGGCCCTGCTGATCAATGCCGCAGGGTGACGGCCAGGCGGGCTCGCCGGGCTTGGACGGCTTCCACAGTACGAAATCCATCGGGTCGCGCTTGTAGGGGGCGACTTCGACGCGCGCGCCGGCTTCCATCTCCTCCAGCGAGCGGTTCGACAGTTGGCCATAGTCGGGCATCGAGGCGACGTGGAACAGCACGTGGCCCTCGGCGACATAGGCATTCCCGCGCTCGACCAAGGCGGCGCACAGGCGCTTCATCTCCTCGATATGTTCGGTGGCGCGCGGCTCGACGGTAGGCGGCAGCACGCCGAGGGCGGCGATGTCGTCGTGGAACTGCTTTTCGGTCTGCGAGGTGACGCGGCGGATGGCGTCGTTGAGCGGCAGATCAGGGAAGTCCTGGGCGGCGCGCGCGTTGATCTTGTCGTCGACGTCGGTGATGTTGCGGACGTAGGTGACGTGGCCCGCGCCATAGATGTGGCGCAGCAGGCGGAACAGCACGTCGAAGACGATCACGGGGCGGGCGTTGCCGATGTGGGCGAAGTCGTAGACGGTTGGCCCGCAGACGTACATGCGCACGTTGCCGGGATCGATCGGCTGGAACGGCTCCTTGCGGCGCGTCAGCGTGTTGTAGAGTGTTAGCGACAAGCATCCCCCTCATCGCCGACGGGGACGGTCTCGTCTCTCTTCGCGATCAGAGAAAAGCCGCGGTCGGCGCGCGCGAAATCTGCAGCGGAAATCCCGCAAGGTCGGGGTTATGAGCCGCCAGTTCCGGAGCGTCAAGCGCTGCAGTCAGGTGGCGCAATCTCACCAGTCGCCCGGCTTCTCGCAGCCAAGGGGTGCCGGCCCCGGATCGACAAGGCGGCGGCGCACGGTCTGGCAGGACCAGGACCGGATGGGATCGGGCAGGCGGCTGTTGATGGCCGTCCAAGCCTCATCGTAAGGGCTGGCTAGGGTCAGCGTCCGATAGAACCAGAAACACCCGGTCACGACTGTTAAAAAAATGATGAATGAGAACAGCCGTCTCAGCATGAATTGCCCCTCGATCACGATGGAATGTTGCCTGTTAGTCGCCACTTGCGTCGGCATCGTGACGTGATGGTGCAGACCGCGTGGCCGCCTGCGTCAATCGCCGCATTTCATCCGCATTGACCGCCTACCTCCAAGCATGGCTAAAAGCCTGAGATAATGAGTTGTTGCGGGACCCAATGGCCGAAACGTCGATGATGCCGAGGCTGCGGCGCAGCGCGATCGCGCGCGTGCTGGCGTCGGCGTGCCTGCTTGCCTTGGCGCCCAGCGTGGTGTCGGCGCAGGGCTTCGGCTGGCCGTGGAGCGAGCAGGACGACGAGCCGCCGCCGCGCCCAGCGCCGCGCGAGCCCACCTATCGCCCACCGCCGACGCAGGTGCCGCCGCCACAGGACATGCAAGGGCCGGGCGCGCCCGCGGGGCCGCCGCAGCAAGGCGGCGCGTGGGCGACGAAGAATCCGATCTGCCTGCAGCTGGAGCAACGGCTGGTGCAGGAGGGGCAGCGCGGCAATGCCTCGCGCAGCGTGCTGCCGCAGCTCGAAAACGACATCCGCCAGCTCGACCAGGTCGTGCGCCAGAGCAGCGACCAGCTCGAACGGCGCTGCTATGAGTATTTCCTGTTCTCCAAATCGCTGCGCAACACGGGACAATGCCGCGAACTGGCGCGCCAGAACGATACCGACAAGCGGCGCCTCCACGATCTGGAAACGCAACGCCAGGACATCGTCGGCTCCGGTGGGCGCAACTATCAGGACGACATCATCAGCGAATTGGCCCGCAACAACTGCGGAGCGAGCTACCAGCAGCAGGCGCGGCGCCGCGAGAACAACAGTCCGTTCGGGTTCTGGGAAGACGACAGTGAAGGCGGCTCAGGCGGCGGCGGTGGTCTCGGCAATTACGGCAGCCTCGGCTATGCGACCTACCGGACTTTGTGCGTGCGCCTGTGCGACGGCTATTACTTCCCCGTGAGCTTCTCGACGCTGCCCAATCATTTCCAGCGCGACCAGGAGGCCTGCCAGTCGCGCTGCGCGGCACCCGTCGAGCTGTACTACTACCAGAACCCCGGCGGAGCCGTGGACCAGATGGTCGCCGTCAATTCAAGCGAGCCCTATACCAAGCTCAACACAGCCTTCCGCTACCGCAAGGAGTACGTGAAGGGCTGCTCGTGCAAACTCGCCGAATTCAAGCCGGCGGACGGCTCGACGCCACAAAGCAAGCCTGGGCAACCTGCAGGACCGCCGGCGCCGCGCGAGCAGCAAGGTGCGGCTCCGCCGCTCGAGCAGCAAGGTGCGGCTCCGCCGCCGGCGCAAACTCCGGCCACGCAAACCGGGAGCGTGGATACCGGCGCGACGGCGAGCGAAGGTGCGGACGCCGGCTGGGGTGCTGAGGCAACGGCACCACAAGGGCCGCAATAGGACCTTGCATTGGGTGGTGACCGGCTAACGGACTAGCGCACACCGCACTGGGCGCGATCGCGCAACACGTGGTCGGCCAGCACGATCGCCATCATGGCCTCTCCAACGGGAACAGCGCGAATGCCGACGCAGGGGTCGTGACGGCCCTTGGTGCTGATGTCGGTTTCCTTGCCGTGGCGATCGATGGTCTGGCGGGACGACAGGATCGACGAGGTCGGCTTGACGGCAAAGCGGCAGACGACAGGCTGGCCCGTCGAGATGCCGCCGAGGATGCCGCCCGCATGGTTTGACAGGAAACGCGGCTTGCCGTCGTTGCCGATGCGGATCTCGTCGGCGTTGGCTTCGCCGGTCAGTTCCGCCGCCGCCATGCCGGCGCCGATCTCGACGCCCTTCACGGCGTTGATACTCATCATGGCGGAGGCCAGATCCTGATCGAGCTTGGCATACAGCGGCGCGCCCAGGCCTGCCGGCACGCCCTCGGCCACGACTTCGACAACGGCACCGATCGACGATCCCGCCTTGCGGATTGCGTCGAGGTACGTGGTCCACTCGGCAACGATGCACGGGTCCGGACAGAAGAACGGATTGGAGCCGACGGCGTCCCAGTCCCAGCGCGAGCGGTCAACCTTGTACTCGCCCATCTGCACGAGTGCGCCGCGGATGGTGACGCCGGGGAGCACCTTGCGGGCCACGGCGCCGGCCGCCACCCGCATCGCCGTTTCGCGAGCCGACGAGCGTCCGCCGCCGCGATAGTCGCGGATGCCGTATTTTTCCCAGTACGTGATGTCGGCGTGACCGGGACGGAACTTGTCCTTGATGTCTCCATAGTCCTTCGAGCGCTGATCGACGTTGCGAATCAGCAACGAGATCGGCGCGCCGGTCGTCACCTGCCGACCCTCGTCGTCGGTGAACACGCCGGACAGAATCTCGACTGTGTCCGGCTCGCGCCGCTGGGTCGTGAATCGCGACTGCCCCGGCCGGCGCTGATCGAGGAACACCTGGATCTCCGCGGCCGTAATCGGCAGGCCCGGCGGGCAGCCGTCGACGACGCAGCCGATGGCCTCGCCGTGGCTCTCGCCCCAGGATGTAACGCGGAAGAGATGGCCAAAGGTGTTGTGAGACATGGCAAACTACGTATCGGCCGGGCCCGTCGCGGTCAACCGGCGTGCGCGGCGATGCTTTCCGGCGGCACAGTCCAGGTGATGGCGGTGTGCCTACAAGCGGCGGCTTGCAGGCAGCGGGCAATTGTGTTGGCAGACTCGCGCGACGCACTTAGCATACTCGCAGTGCTGCGTCGGAAGCGTCTGACGGGTTAGGAGGCCGCTCAACGCGCATCACGTTCTGTACCGAGTTTGCGATCCCAGCGAAGCCGGTGGCTGCGCGGGGTGTTCGTGCGTCGGTCTGCGTAATTAAACTGGGGTTCCTGGCGATCTGAGCAATCGCCCCGAACTCGTGGCACTGGAAGAGCCGGAGCCGCTGCTCCGGCTCTTTTTCGTTTCGCGGACCGCAGCCGATCATTCTGCGGCCTGGGGCTCGCCGGCGGCGAAGGTATTGCGCCGCGCGACACGCGCCGAGCGCTTCTTGGCCCAGACGACAATTCCGGTGATCGACAGCATCGCCACGACGAGGCCAATGGCCGAGATCAGGATGCGGCCGGGCAGCCCGGCGATGCGGCCAGAGTGCAGCGGAAACTGCAGTTGCATGAACACGTCCGCAGGCGTGCCTTCCCACGGCACGCGGCCGCCTGCTGCAGCGCCGTCGCGGCCATCGAAAAACAACATCTTGGTCATGCCATTGGTGCCGTGCTCTTCGCCGGGGTTGTAGAACGTGACGCCGTAGAGCCCTTGCAGCCGGCCATAGAATGCGCCGCCCGGGGGCTCGGTCCAGCCACGCCGCTGGGCGTCCTTGCTGGCGACCTCGATCGCTTGCTCCCATGACAGATCAGGGGCGATCTGTTTCGTTTGATCAGTCGGGATGACATCGTCAAATGGATCGGGCGTCAGGGTGGCGAACGTCGAGATGATCGGCCGGACCACGAGATCGGCCATGTTCATGGAGATCGACGAGAAGGCGACGATGAACAGAATGATCCAGAGCCAAAGACCGAAGGCACGGTGCAGATCGAGGTTCAGCCGATAGGAGCTGGCGCCGCGCTTGATCTTCCAGGCTGGTTGCCAGCGCTCCCACCACGTCTTGCGGCTGCCGGACTCTGCGCCCGTCAAAGCTAAGGCGTTGGCCGCACGGCGTGCCGGCAGCGTGAGGTAGAATCCGACGAAACAATCGATCGTCCAGACGATGGCGATGATGCCCATGAACCAGTAGCCCCAGCGGTCGATGCCGGCGAAATCCGGAATGTGCATCGAGTAGTGAAGCTTGTAGAGGAACGGGAGAATGTCCTCGGAGCTGAGCGAGATTTTGCCCCAGTACCGTTTGCCGGCGATCTCCCCGCTGACCGGATCAACGAACACCTGATTGTACTTGACATCGATCAACTGGCCGGTCTTGGGATCGATCCTGGGTTCGACGCTGATGGCGGCGTTGTGGCCCTTTTCCTGCTGAATCGGGAAGAATGTGACCTGCACGCGCGGGTCGGCCGCTTCGACGATCCGAACGAGATCCAACGCCGGCTTGAAGTCACCCTCGGCCTTGGAGTCGAACAGATGAGGGTTCAGCCATTCGTCGAGTTCGTGGTCCCACGAAATGATCGCGCCCGTTATTCCGGAGATCGTCAGAAACACCGCTATGAACAGTCCGGCCCAGCGATGCAGGAGCCCCAGCACTTTCCGTATGGAAATTGGCAAGATTATCATACTCCACTTTTAGCGCCTGCCACGGCGATATGGGCGGTATGCCGCGTCAGGATCCGATTATCAAGTCGGCTGGCCGTCAACGCAACCCGTTCAGTGCACCCGGTTCGGCGCGAGCGGCGTCATAGCCAGTGCATCGCGCGGTCGCTCAGCATGAGAACCTTGTCCTGAGGTGCCGCAAGCACGGGTACGCGCTCGGGATCCAGCCCGCATACGTATGCCTGCAGCGTGCGCATTACACCGCCATGGGCGGCAACGACCGTGTCGCGCGTGACACCATCCAGCCAATCAACGGCGCGCAGCATCAGATCGGCGTAACTCTCGCCGCCTTCAGGGCGCCAACGATAGGGGTCCTGAGCCCGCGTGCCCCAACCCTGAGGATCGAGAGACGGCAAATCCTGCTGCAGCTGGCCTTCCCAGGTGCCGTAGCTCAGCTCCTTCAGGCGGTCCTCGATGCGATAGGTCTCGGGCGGCAGACCTAGCGCGCCGCGCAGGATTTCCATCGTCTCGCGGGCGCGGCCCAACGGGCTTGCGACAAAGTCGGCATCGGCGAGACCAGGAAGCAAGGCGCGCAGGGCCTCGCCATTGCGCAGGGCCTGCGCGCGGCCGACGACGTTCAATGGGATATCTCGCTGACCCTGGTAGCGGCGGTCCCTGTTCCAATCCGTCTCGCCGTGGCGGACGATATACACCGTCAGTCCCGGCTGCATCACGGCATCAGCCGTCGCCCTTGACGACCGAGATGTCGGGTGCGTCCTCGTTCTTCATGCCCTGCACGTGATAGCCGGCATCGACGTGATGGATTTCGCCCGTCACGCCCTTCGACAGGTCGGAGAGCAGATAGACGCCGGCGCCGCCCACGTCTTCGAGGGTGACGGTTCGACGCAACGGCGAATTGTATTCGTTCCAGCGCAGGATGTAGCGGAAGTCGGAAATGCCCGCCGCGGCCAGCGTCTTGATCGGACCCGCCGAGATGGCGTTGACGCGGATGGCGCCCTTGCCAAGGTCGGCTGCGAGATAACGAACGGAGGCTTCGAGCGCGGCCTTCGCAACACCCATGACGTTGTAATGCGGCATGACCTTTTCGGCGCCGTAGTAGGTCAGCGTGACCATCGCGCCGCCGTTCGGCATCAGCTTTTCGGCGCGCGCGGCCAAAGCCGTGAACGAGAAGCACGAGACGAGCATGGTCTGCGAGAAGTTGGCTTCGCTGGTGTCGACGTAGCGGCCGTCGAGCTCGTTCTTGTCGGAAAAGGCGATGGCGTGGACGAGGAAGTCCATCGTGCCCCACGTCTTCTGCAGCTCCGCAAACAGAGCGTCCATCGAGGCGCTGTCGGTCACGTCGCACGGCAACACGACTTTGGAACCCAGTTCGGCGGCCAAGGGCTCGACGCGCTTCTTCAAGGCGTCACCCTGATAGGTGAAGGCGATCTCCGCCCCCTGCGCGGCGAGCGCCTGGGCGATACCCCAGGCTATCGACCGATTGTTGGCGACGCCCATGATGAGCCCGCGCTTGCCGGCCATAAGTGTTCCGCCGGCGCCTGCCGCGCCCGCCCCGTTTCCCGTCATGAGGGCCACTTCCCTGTTTTGGTTTATGATTGGCGGCGCATCCTACACAAATCGCCCTTTCGGTCCAGCGGACTAAGTCTTTGCGTCTTGTGCGGATTGCCGCCCTCGCATGGTCAAGTTGGTTCGATCCGGCAATAGTTTAGCCAAAAGCTGAGCCAGGACGGCGGCCTCGGCACGCTCCAGATGCCGGCCGACGTGAGCCGCGATGGCCTCGTCGTAAGCAGGCCACATCTGGCGCCTCAGGTCACGGCCTGCTTCGGTCAGATGCAGGACATTCGATCGGCCATCGACCTTGCAGGGCACGCGGCGGATCAATCCGGCCCGCTCCAGGCGATCCAGCAGGCGCACAAAGTTGTATTGGGCCAGGAGCACGCGCGCCTGGACTTCGCTCTGCTGCAGCACGCCGTTTGGCGCTTTATCGAGTTCCCACAGCACGTCGTACCAGGAGACCGGGGGGTGGCCCTGTTTCTTCAAGTCGTCTTCTACCCGCTGCAGAACGTTGGTTCCGGTGCGGACGAGGTTGGCCCAAGCCAGTTGAATGTCGTCGTTGGACTTGGAAACCACGGGCGCCTCGCAAAATGCTTGCAATTGCATTTAATTTCGGTATGTATGCAATTGCATCTAATCACCGCCACCGCGCACGTCAACTCGCGGGACGGGCGATGAAGAACGCTGACAAGGAGATCTAGAGCCATGAAGTTGTATTACTCACCCGGCGTTTGCTCGCTCTCGCCGCACATCGTGCTGCGCGAAACCAATACGCCGTTCGAACTGGTGAAGACCGACATCCAGGCCAAAACCGTCGACGGCGGCGGTGACTACCGGGCCGTCAACCCGAACGGCTACGTTCCGGCGCTGGCCCTGGACGACGGCTCGTTCCTTACCGAGGGGCCGGCGATCGTCCAGTATATCGCCGATAAGGCCGGGGCGACTAATTTGGCGCCCGCCAGTGGCACGATCGAGCGCGCCAAAATGCAGTCGTGGCTGAATTTCGTGTCGAGTGAGATCCACAAGGGCTTCTCGCCACTGTTCAATGGGCAGATGCCCGACGCGGCGAAGGAGCTGTTTCGCCAGAAGCTGCGCGATCGCTTCGCGTTCCTCGACAAGCACTTCGCCACCAACGCCTACCTGATGGGCGAGACCTTCACGCTTCCGGACGCCTATCTGTTCACGGTGCTGCGGTGGGGCAAACCCATGAATGTCGATCCCAACGACTATGCCAATCTCAAAGGCTACTTCGCCCGCGTCGAAGCGCGGCCTGCCGTGCAGTCTGCGTTGAAGGCGGAGGGGCTCGTCCGCGACAAGGCGGCTTGACGAATGGAAGCAGCGCGCACGGCCCGAAGGCTGCGCGCGCTGCTCCGCCGACCGCACACTTGAGAAAGGCGTCAGCCTTCCAATCGCCAGACACCGTTGGCTTGCCGGCACGCAATGCCTTCGACGGTGCGAAAGTCCAATTCGGATGAGAGTTCCATAACGAGGTGGCGGCAAAGCTCGCCGTTGGGCCGGCGGAACGAGGCGGTC
Organism: Hyphomicrobiaceae bacterium; assembly: GCA_965279065.1. Classification (GTDB taxonomy): domain Bacteria; phylum Pseudomonadota; class Alphaproteobacteria; order Rhizobiales; family Hyphomicrobiaceae; genus JAKAXS01. Next base: position 1,464,662 of record OZ257134.1, on the reverse strand, counting down.
GGCTTGACTGACCCCGATAGGGTCCCACTGGGCCGGTGCCAGATATACATCGAGCCATCGGCGACGCGCGACAACGCGATCTGAACGCTCTCCAGCGCCGCCGCCTGATCGGTAAAACTCCGGCCGGTCTTCAAGATGGCGTGCTTGAATTGTGGCGCGTGACGGGTGCGCTCACCGGATGTTTGCTCCACTGCCGCAGACAGGGGGGACGCCGCGGCAGTGGATGCAACAAGCGCCATGCCAGCGATGACTGGAACGCAGCGCAGAACTTTTCTGGTCAAACACATGACGCAACCCGACAGTGAACCAACGGACCGCGTCACGCGCGGCGACTGAAGCCACTGTGATGCGACAGGGTTAAAATGATCTGAACTTCGCCGCCGGCCCGCTATCGCGAGACGGCCGCCGGGAGGCGGAGGGTGACGCCGAACGGCGGGGCGCCGTCGTCGCCGCCGGACATCTGCACCGCGCCGTTCCAACTCTCGACGATATCGGCGACGATCGACAAGCCGAGCCCGGCGCCATCTGCCGACGACGTGTCGAGGCGCTTGCCCCGCTGCAGCATTTCATCGCGACGGCTTTCCGGAATGCCCGTCCCGTCGTCGCTAACGCACAGCACGACGCATTCCGGCAACTCCTTTGCGGCCGTCACGTCGACACGAGTCACGGCATGGCGAGCGGCATTCTCGACCAGATTGCCGACCGCTTCGGCGAGATCGGCTGCATCGATGCGGGCGAGCAAGCCCGCCGGCACGGCAACTGTCCACGCCAGCCGGCTGCCATCCGGAGAGCGGCGTATCACACGCACGACGCTCTGCACGACGTGCGCGACGTCGGCGACTGCGTTCGCATCCACCGTGGCCAGGCGAGCACGCGCCAGCTCGCGGTCGACGTGGCGTTGCATCGCGGTTGAGACCTTTTCGATCTCGCCGGCGATCGTGGTCTCGCCTTTGGCGCGCAATCGCTCGATGTCGCCTGCCAAAACCTGCAACGGCGTCTTCAACCCGTGCGCCAGGTCGGCCGCGCGCCGGCGCGCCTTGTCGATCTGTTGTTCGCGGGCTGCCAACAGCGCATCCATCTCCTGCACCAGAGGCTGGACCTCGTCGGGAAAGCCGGAACCGAGGCGTCGCTCACCACCTGAGGCAATGGCGGCCAGGCGGTCGCGTATCGCGGCGAGCGGCCTCAGCCCGACGGTGACCTGCGCCCAGGCCGCCGCAACCAGCAGGCCCGCGATGAGCAACAGGTACGGCACCAGGGCCGTGGCGAACCTGTTCACCGCCGACGACAGCTGGGCGGCATCGAGCGCGACAGCCACGCGCGCGGTAGGGTTGCCGAGCCGGGCCGGCAACTCGACCCGGCGCTGGATCAGGTAAAGCTGGGTTCCGCCAGGGCCTGCCACGTCGTGGCGCTGTATGCTGTCATCGACGCGCGCTTCCTCCGGCAACTTGATCTCGAAGTCCCACAGTGAGCGTGACCGGTAGATGGGGCCAGCCGGTTCGAGCAGGACCTCCCAATAGAGCCCCGAGAGTGGACGCGCGAAACGGGCGTCCCCCGGCGCGCGCACGACGGCCGCGTTCCCGTCCGCGTCCTTGTCGATACCAGCGATCAACTGGTCCATTTGGGCGCCGAGTTCGCCATCGGCCCAGCTTCTGACGTGGCGTTCGAACAGTGCCGTCAGGCCGATTGCGGCAATAGCCGACGCTGCGAGAATGAAAACCCCGGCGGCGAGCAACAGGCGAAGCCGTAGCGACGACAGTATCATGCCTGCGGGTCCGCAATGACGTAGCCGAAGCCACGCCGGGTCTCGATTGCGGTTGCGCCGAGCTTCTTGCGCAGGCGCATGATCAACGCTTCGAGGGCATTGGCATCGCGCGCATCGTCGCCGCCATAGAGGTGCTCGATCAGTTCACCGGCCGGCACAACACGGCCTTTGTGATGCATCAAGTAAGCGAGCAAGCGGTACTCCAGCGGGGATACGGGAACGTGCGCACCGGCAGCCCAGATCCGCATCTGGCGCGTGTCGAGGACGAGGTCTCCCGTCTCGATCAGGCCATGACTGAGGCCCGCCGACCTGCGGATCAGCGCACGCGCGCGTGCCACAAGCTCCTCCATGTGGAACGGCTTGGTCAAATAGTCGTCGGCGCCGGCGTCGATGCCTTCCACGCGCTCGTGCCACGCACCCCGAGCCGTCAGGATGATGATCGGCATCCTGTGCCCTGCCGCGCGCCACCGCTTCAGAACGGCGAGGCCATCCATCGTGGGCAAACCGAGATCAAGCACGACGAGATCATAGTTCTCCGTATCACCGCGAAACCACGCGTCCTCTCCGTCCGCTGCCGTATCGCAGGCAAACCCCAATGTCTCGAGCGCGGTAGTGATATCGGCGCGGATGCGCGGCTCGTCCTCGACGATGAGCAGTCGCATCAGTCGTCATCCTCGACCTTGAGGATGGCGCCAGTTCGGGCATCGACTTCGACCTCCTGCACCTTGCCGTCGGGACGAAGCATCTTGACTTCGTACTTGTAGAGACCGTTCTCGGATTCGAACTCCACCTCGAGCATCTCTCCGGGCACCTGTCCCTTGATCTCCTCGACGATCGCGGACAGCGACAGGATCTGCCCTTCGGCCAGAAGCCGCCGCGCGAGATCGTGATCGTCGCCGTCGTCGTCGGCGCGTGCGGGCGCAGTGGCGGTCATCGCGACGGCAAGTGTCAGAAGTGCGAGGCGGTGGATCGGCATCGTTTTCATTCCGGCATCGTGCGTCGGCCTGCCTGACACTTGCCTGACGCGAGGGGTCAGGGGCGTGTCAGGCCGCATCCGGCAGATTGTTTGCACACCGGCTCTGAAGCCGGCAAACCATGGAGATGACTATCATGAAGACGAAGCTATTGCTTGCCGCGGCAGGACTGGCCATGAGCGCATCGGTGGCCTTCGCGGATGCCGCCAATCGGCTCAACGTGCCGCGCGGCGAGTGGCTGTCGGTTGCGCAAGTCACCGAAAAGCTGCAGGCACAGGGCTACACCGTACGCGAAATCGAAAGCGATGACGGGGCCTACGAAGTCGAACTGACCAGCAAGGACGGCCTGCGGATCGAAACGCACGTTCATCCCGCCACGGGCGAAATCATGAACGGCTACGACGACTGAGCAACGCAGCGCGCCGGTGGCATCGCCACCGGCGCCGCATGCACGTCACGCCTGGAGGACCTTGAGAAGCGCGTCGGGGGAGTAGGGTTTCAGCACACGCGGCACGTGAGCGAATTCCACGGGAATGGGGTGGCCGTCGCCGTAGCCCGTGACGAACGCGAAGGGGATACCGAGACTTGCCAGCCGGGCCGCTACCGCGAAGGAGGTTTCGATACCCAGATCGACATCGAGCAGAGCGCGCTCTGGTGGCGTCCTTTCGATGAGGGCCAATGCTTCGCTTGAGTTGGTCGCCGTCATGACGAGGGCGACGCCCAGGTCCTTCAAAACGTCTTCGGTATCCAACAGAATGATGATGTTATCTTCCAACACTAACACGCTGGCGGGCAGCGCGCCCGTTCCGGATGCAGTCCCGCCCAATGGCAACCCCTCTGATGATGACCATCCGCGTGCGGTCAGCTGACATGCCATGGGATGGGTGTCCTCGCGTTAAAGGTGGAAAGCGTGGCGCGCCGACATGTACCGGCGCCCAGATCAATCTGCCTTCACGGCTGTACGCCGCGGCGCCCGTTGAGGCGCACCGCCGGTCACGACATCAAATCACCACAAGGAATTCGGCCAGTCTGTTCACTAGTGAACACACGCGGAGAATAATAATAATTATGATTGGGTCTGCAAAATATGCAGCAAGGTTGAACACATGATATTGCGAAGTGACGGCAATGAGCGGCCTTTGAACAATTTGCTCCGCTGTCTACACCCTGACGACTACGGACTCCTGAAGCCAAATCTGCAGCCCCTAGCCTTCGACCCGCACGACCAACTCTACGGGCCGGGCGAGAACGTCGAGATCGTCTATTTTCCCTGTGGGCCGACGCTGGTCTCGTTCCTCGTCACGAACGTCGATGGGCGCGACGTCGACACGATACTGGTCGGGCGTGAGGGTGCCGTCGGCGGAATCGTCAGCCACGGCAACCTGCCGGCATATGCCAAGATCGTCATCAAGTTCGGCGGACCCGCGGTCCGGCTGAAGGTCACGGATCTGGAGGCGGCCAAGCTGAAATCCACCAGCCTGCGAAATCTGTTCGCGCGCTACGCGGACTGCCTGCTTGCGCAAGTGCTGCAATCCACGGCCTGCAATGCCATCCACTCCATCGAGCAGCGCACCGCAAAATGGATTCTGGCTGCCATGGACCGCGCCGGCGACGACATTCTGCCCCTGACGCAGGAGCAGTTGGCGTTCATGCTCGGCGTCGGACGCAGCTATGCCAGCCGCGTCGTTCAGAGCTTCAAGGCGGAAGGCATCATCGAAACGGGACGGGGTGCGCTGGTTGTTCGCGACAAGCAGGCGCTGCAGTCTCGCTCCTGCCTGTGCAACGAGAGCGTGCGCACGCACTTCGAGATCGTGTTGCGCGGCGTCTATCCAGACGAGAACGACTAACTACTGCGCAGGTGTCGGAGACGACTTCGCGCGATGGCAATCGAGCCAGCGGGCGATGACAGTGCGGTCGTGGAATTCCAGCGCTCCGCAGTTCTGGCAAACCAGCATGATGATGCCGATCGGCGTGGACTGTTGGGTCTGGCTGTCGGCGCCACACTGGCAGCTGATGGCGGTCGCGTCATCCTTGATGCGCCAGTCGTAGTGGTTGCAGACAACACAGCCTGTAATGCGCTTGCCGGTGATGAAGGCCTTGATTTCGGCAGTGGAGATCGGACGGTCCAGCGACGTATCCATTGTGCTCCCCGCTTCGGGTTGCCGGCACTCGCAGTTGTCGGACCGTCAGCGCGTACCGGCTCAAGCGGCGCTGGCGACCCGTTCCAATTCGACGACATCGGTGATCTGAAGCCCGCCCTTTGCAGGCGCGACGAGGCCTTTGCGCTCCAAGCCGACAAGGGCCGCCGACAAAGTGTCTACGCTCATCTGCAGCTGGTCGGCGACATAGCCCGACGAAACATCATCGGCAATCACGGCGACTGGGCCGGGCGCATCGATGTCCGCCACAGCCAGCAGATAGTTGGCGACGCGTTCGATCGGCGTGCGCTTTCCGGAATTGAGCGTGGTGTCGCGCATATAGTCGAACTCGCGCTCACCGGCGCTGGCAAGCAGCAGCGGCAGGCGATCGTCGCTATCCAGCAGCGCTTCGATCTCGCTGTCAGAGACGGGGCTGACGACGGAATCGACCATCGCCTGGGCGGTGCTGATGTGCGTGCTCAAATGGCCCAGTCCGACGATGTCGCCCGGAAAGGCAACCTCAATCAGGTCGTGGCCGCCATCGGCCCAGCGCACGTAATGGAAGATCGCGCCTTCTTCCACGCGGTAGTGGCGGCGCTCTTGTCCGGGATGAAACAAGACTTCACCGGTCGGAACGCGCTGCTGGAGCGTGTTCGTGTCCTCTTGGGTAGAGGCGGTGGAAACGTCTGCAGCCTCCGGAAGCACGGCGGCTTCCACGGATGGCGATGACTCAGCGCGAACGACGGTATGCATTACACTCACTCCGGCCGAACCACTCATACTTATGTTCGCGATATGTCGCGGACAACCCGGATCCGGGTTTAGTAACAACAATTAATGTGGTGTGGTTGAAGGTAGAACGGCAGCTGCGGGCCGTATGTTCCATCGGGAACAGGAGTGGAATTGGACAAAAGCGCGCCGGCCTTTCGACCGCCGCGCTGAGAATTTTGAATTATTCCAAGCAATTTCTGAGGCCTGGCGTTTGGCGCTCGCGACCTCAGGTTTTAGATGCGACTATTTCGACCGGGCTTTGCCGGCCGGCGTCACTTGACGGGCCTGCTCTTTGGAGCGGTCTTCGCCCTGGAAATCATCATTGTTATCGGGATGCGGGCTGAACCCGCCCTCGCCCTTGCCCTTCGCGGTCTTCTTGTCGACCTGCGTCTCGGGCTTCGATTTGGCTTCAGACATGTGCGCCTCCGATCGCTTCTGGAGACAGAACCGTGGCCGAGCAACGCAGGTTCCGTGGGCAGACTTCCCTGTTCGGCCGCGGGCGGCCGCCAATTTCAGGTCGGTATGGACAGCGAGGCGCACAGGCGAACCAGGTCTGCCTGCCGGTTGGTGCCGGTTTTCGCAAAGATGCGGAGCAAATGCGTCTTCGCCGTGCTCGGGGCGATGCCGATCTGTATCGCGACGGCGGTAGGCGCATTGCCCTGGGCGATCAGTTCGCAGATGCGGACCTCTGCAGGCGTCAGATCATAGATCGAACTCAGCGCGTCTGCCGGCAGCCTCGGGGGATTTGCCGCCGACGTAATGAACAGAGCGGCAACGGCACGCGAGTCGAGAGAAGCGCGGAGTAGCCCATGGCTCAGCGGAAGCACGTGGAGAACCACCCCGGCGCCACTCCTGCTTCGCGCGCCAATACCAATACCGCGCTGCCCCAGTTCGAGCATGTCTGTCGCCGAGGCCAAGGCGGCCTCCAGGGTTCTGACCGGACCCTCGTCGTGAAGTCGCAATTTGCCCTGACTGAGGTATACGATGTCTCTTGTATCCAGCATCTTGGACGCTGCGGCATTCGCATAGAGGACGCGCATGTCCGCATCGAGCAGGACCAGGCCATTCGGAAGCGCGGACAAGGCGGCCTCGAAGCCGGCGGCTTCAATGGTCTTGAGGTCGAGGATCTTGCTGATCGTGACGGCGCGTCGCACGTGAGGCACGAGCAAACGCAACAGGTCCAAGACGTATTCGCGCCCTTCGGCAATCTTGGTTTCGCTGCTCAGGACCAGAGAACCCAAGCCTGTCGGATCCAACACGACGGTGGTACCGATCAAATCGGCGACGCCCTGAGGCTCGCACCATTCAGCAACGAAGCGATTGTCGCTGTAGTCCATGTCCGGCTGCGCGATCGAATGCGCGATGACTTCGCCGACCGGAAATGCGCGGATGCGATCCGAGCCACCCCAGTAGGCGGCCATGTCGGGCCCGTAGGCAGGCATCCTGTCGAACCACTCGCGCTGCATCCCGGATTGCATGCGCAGCAGCGGCTTGCCGGTCGGCGTTTCGTAGTATCCAAGGACAGCGTGCAGCAGGTCCAGATCGCTGCAGATGGCGCCAAGAGCTACACCCCATCGTTCCGGGTGCAGAACGCAATCGTAAATGTGAGCCAGAAGTTCCGACAATCGCTGCGGATCGATACTGCTCACAACGCCCCCTTCTTTGCGCACGCTTTGCGAACCGCTACTTGTCTGCCACCTTCACGTCTTGCGTCAAGATTTGCCACCGCGCTGGTCGGTTCGGAGGCGAGGCACTGCTAGCGTTTGAAGGCGACTGCGCGCGGTCCGCCTTCTTTGACACCGTCCGACAGGATCAGGAACCGCATTGCCCCCGGTGGATCATCCAACGGAAGTATCGCCTCGGGCTTTTCGTCAGCAGCGACGTCCGGCAGGTCGCCAAGCCGGATCGGCGGCAACGTGCGGTCCCAAAGATACACGGCGTGTGCGCCGTCCTCATCGCCGGAGGGGCCAGCCAGAATCACCAGATTGCCGTCGCGGACACAGAGGTCTCTCACGCCCAGGCCGCCGAGATCGAGATGCGTTTCCTGGGCATCGAGAGGGCCGGAGCCGAACAAGGCGTCAACTGCGAGGCTCATGATTGCTGCCTTGCCGCTCTCCAAGAGCGGCGCGCGGAATCCTACAAAGAGCCGATCACCGATCACGGTAATCCCTTCGACAGTTAAGCCGTTTTGGTCGAGCCTCTGCTTCATGTGCGGAGATAGGGCGGGGGAAGCAGCGATCGCTTCGCGCACGCGGCGCGACGAGGCGACGTCGACTTTCAACGTTTCGCGATTGTCATCCCGTTCAGAGGGAACCTTGAAGCGGAGGAGACGGCTGCTCGCCTTGATCTTCGCGGCTATTTCGTCCGCGTCCTGCTCCGGATCCAACTTTTTCTTGCGGTCTCGCGGATGACCGTGCGAGCCGATGACGTAGAAGTTGCCGCCGCTGAAGGCAACACCCTCACCGTCCAGTTCGAGGGGCTGGCCGTCGAACTCGTCGGAAACAAGTGGAATGACGGGGCCTGCTTCCAGGCGGCCGTCGTAGAGCGTCACGGCCTGAGCCGATTGTGACTCGTCGTCGACGACAACGCATTGCCGCGGAAAACCCAAGGCTCGGTCGCAGGCGAGACCACTCAGATCCCGCGCCTTCTTGCCGTCGCGGGTGGCTAGACGTCCGTCGACGGGCCAGACCTCCGACACCCGAATTTTCTCTCCGCAAGCGCCGACAACGCTCAACAGGACGGCGGCGATAAGAATGCGGTGAGGTCGCATCAGTTCTCTCTACCACGGCTAGTCTTTGGCAGCGCGGCACCTTGCCATCATTTTGAGACGGACGTCAGTGTTGCAATCTCAAATTCCATCCGGCTCGGCCGGACAAACTCTATTGCCTTGAACGGAGATGGGTATCGCTCATCTTCCTTCGGTCCCAGAGGGTGGCGAGGGCGGAAGTTGGAAGCTCCAGGTTTCAGTGAGCGGGCGGCCCTGCAACGCCAGTGCAGCACGCAGCTCAGAAACGCTGCTCGTGTCCTTGACCTTGACCCGATAGACGAGGCGCCAGCCCTTGATGACAGGATTGGGCCGAAGCTCCGATCCAACGATCTCGACATTGTCGCTGGCACTGACTTGCGCGGCGATCGGCGCGTCGGCGGAAAGATCGCTCAGCGAGTCGCCGGTGAAATCGATCAGAAAGGCGAGCGTACCGTCATGGGCGCGAATGAGGTTTGAACGATAGATTTCGCCCGAGGTGCGTATCGTCTGCCACACGTATGACAGGCCGCCCTGCAGGATGGCGGGTTCGTGAGTCGTCCAGCGGATGCGGTAATCGAATTGCAGGGGCGTACCCGGAGGCGGAGTCGTTTCGGGCACCCAGAAGGCTGCGATGTTGTCATTGGTTTCGTCGGCCGTGGGAAGTTCGACCAGGCGAATGTGCCCCCTGCCCCAGTCGTTGACCGGCTCGATCCAGGCGCTCGGGCGCAGATCGTAGCGATCCTTCAGGTCCTCGAACCGCGAAAAATCCCGGGCGCGCTGCAGCAAGCCGAAGCCCTTCGGGTTCTCGATGGCGAAGCTGCTGAGGGCGACAGTGGATGGATTATTGAGGGGGCGCCAAATCCATTCGTCGGCCCCCGTGTGAATCGCCAGCCCGTTGGAGTCGTGGATCGCGGCCCGGAAGTTTGGCGTCGTCGGGGGCTGGTTGGGGCCGTAGAGAAACATGCTGGTCAACGGTGCGATGCCAAGCATCGCCGGCGTCTCACCCGCACGAAGGAAGACGCGCGCCTTGACGTCAAGCAGGGCATCGGCGTCAAGCGTCAGCGTGAATTCATAGGCACCCGCCGCACGCGGGGAGTCGAGCAGGGCATAGAAGGTCAAGTGCCGGTCCTGCTGCCCGGGGCGGCCGATCCAGAATTCGCGGAAGGCAGGAAACTCCTCGGCGATCGGCAGGCCGGTATCGATGGCAAGCCCCCTGCCCGACAAACCGTAGACCTGCCCCTTGCCGATGACGCGGAAATAGCTCGCGCCCAGCACGCTCATGACCTCGTCGTTCTTCCCGGCCTGGTTGATCGGATACAATACGCGAAAGCCTGCCCAACCGAGCTTGCTTGTCTGATCGGGATCGAAATGCAGGTCGCCGAAATCGAAACAGCTTGGATCGTAGGGGATCTCGCGCACCGTGCCGTCGGCGATCTCGTTGATTTTCACGGACCGATCGAACTGCATCCCCTGGTGGTAGAATGCCAACCTGAACGGTGTGTCGAGATCCGCCCATGCGAAGCGGTCGCGTCGCGGCTGTATCTTGTGATAATCGGCAAACTGCAACTTGCTGAACGCGTCAGGCAATATGCTGACCGGGGCGACATAGGGCGCATCCGCCAGCGCCTTCGCTTTGACGATCACGTCGTCCAGCCCGAAGCCGCCTGGAGGGTCCTGGGCGGACGCCGACGTGCCAAAGAAAAGCATACCCATGGCCAGCCACCGAAGAGCCGGGCCGAAGCGCGCAAAACACTGCTCGCGCCAAGACAATCTCAAGCGGGATGGAGGGTGGCGAGCCGGATCGAAGCGGCCAGGTGCGAGACGAGTCGACAAGTCCGCGAAAGCTCCTTTAAAAGGCCAAAACGATAAGGCAGTTGCGGCATACCGCTAGTATGCGGGATGCCACGCGCACGAGCACAGATGCCTAACATCCATGCAGGGGTCAAGGAGCGAACGCCAAACAATCTCCCCCCTGCCTCCCGCCCGCCTCTCGCGATCACAATTAAGGTGAACGAACAAAGCATGGACAAATCAAACGATGTGCCGGCCGCCGACGGGCGGGAGGCGAACGTCTGTGCAGATACGGCGGAAGGCGGTCTTTCACGGCGACAAGCTCTCGTCGCCATCGCGTCGGCCGCGGCTTGCGCGACAGGGGTGGTCGCGGATAGGGCCGTGGCAGGGGCGGCAGCCGCCAAGCCGTCAGCCGGTTCGGACGCGAAGACGGCCTTCATCGACGACCTGATTGCGCGCATGACCGTCGAGGAGAAAGTTGGCCAGCTGCGTCTGATCAGCATCGGACGGGAAATGCCGCACGCCCAGCTGATGGACGAAATCGCCGCCGGACGCATCGGCGGCACCTTCAACACCGTCGTCAGACAGGCCAATCGCCCTCTGCAGGCCGCGGCGGTCGAGCGCAGCCGGCTGAAGATCCCGATCTTCTTCGCCTATGACATCGTGCACGGCCACCGCACCATCTTTCCGCTTCCGCTCGGTCTGGCGGCGAGCTTCGACATCGCCGCGGTCGAACGCGTCGCGCGATTTTCGGCTATCGAGGCCTGCGCCGACGGTCTGGACATGACGTTCGCGCCGATGGTCGACATCAGTCATGACCCCCGCTGGGGGCGTACCTCGGAGGGCTTCGGGGAAGACCCGTATCTCGTCTGCGAATGCGCGCGCGCGAGCGTGCGGGGCTTTCAGGGCAATGCTCTCGACAGCTCCGACAGCATCATGGCGACGGTCAAGCATTTCGCGCTTTACGGCGCCGTGGAGGGTGGACGCGACTACAACACCGTCGACATGAGTCCGCTGCGGATGCATCAGGTCTACCTACCGCCCTATCGTGCAGCGATCGACGCGGGGGCCGGTGGCGTCATGGTGGCGCTCAACTCGATCAACGGCGTGCCCGCCACAGCAAACGTCTGGCTGCTGCAGGATCTGCTGCGCAAGCAGTGGGGCTTCCGCGGCGTGACCGTCTCCGATCACGGCGCGATCGACGAGCTGCAGCGCCATGGCGTGGCACGCAATGAGCGCGAGGCGGCCAAGCTCGCCCTCAAGGCCGGCGTCGATCAAAGCATGGCCGACCAGATCTACCTCACCCAGTTGCCGGGCCTCATAGCCGCCGGTGAGATCGCAATCGCAGAGATCGATGCCCGCGTGCGCGAAGTGCTGGGGGCCAAATATGATCTCGGTCTCTTCGCCAACCCGTTCCTGCGCATGGGCTCGCCGGCCGATGACCCCGTAGACGACAAGGCCGACAGCCGCCTGCATCGCGCGCCGGCGCGCGAAATCGCTCGCCAGACCATCGTGCTCCTGGAAAACCGCAATCAGACCCTGCCGTTAAAAAAGACCGGCACCATCGCGCTCGTCGGGCCCTTGGCCGATTCCGGGATCGATATTCTCGGAACCTGGTCAGCTCAGGGCGTGCCGGAGCTTGCCGTCACGCTGCGTGCCGGGATCGAAAAGGCCATCGAGGGTAAGGCACGCCTGCTCATGGCCCGCGGTGCCAACATAGCCGACGATCCCCATATCGTCGCGCATCTCAACAATCTGAACTGGGACAGGCCGGAAGTGGTGCAGGATCCGCGCAGCCCGCAGGCGCTGATCGATGAGGCGGTGGCGCTGGCCAGCAAGGCCGACGTCGTGATCGCCGCGGTCGGTGAATCGCGTGGCATGTCGCATGAATCCTCGAGCCGCGTCAGCCTCGACCTGCCCGGCTCGCAACGCGCGCTGCTGCAAGCCCTGAAGGCAACCGGCAAGCCATTGGTCGTCGTGCTGATGAATGGGCGTCCTCTTGCCATCGGCTGGGAGAAGGACAACGCCGACGCCATGCTTGAGACGTGGTACCCCGGGACCGAAGGCGGGCACGCTATTGCCGACGTGCTGTTCGGCGACCACAATCCCTCGGCCAAGCTGCCGATCAGCTTCCCGCGCTCGGTGGGGCAGATCCCGATCTACTACAATCATCTCCGCATTGGCCGTCCCGCCCCCGAAAGCGGGTTCGGCAACTACACCTCGCAATATTTCGAAGAGCCGAACGGGCCGCTCTATCCATTCGGTTACGGGTTGAGCTACAGCCGCTTCACGCTGTCGGGGCTGAAGCTCTCGGCGGACCGTGTCCCACGCGGTCAGACGTTGACGGCCGAGGCGACGCTGCGCAACGAGGGACCCTATCAGGGGGCGAATGTGGTGCAGCTCTACATCCGCGACACCACGGCCTCCGTGACACGCCCGGTCAAGGAGCTGAAAGGCTTTCAAAAGGTGACGCTCGGACCCGGTGAGAGCCGCGTCATACGCTTCGAGATCGGCGAGGACCAGCTCAAGTTCGTAAATGCAGACTTGCGCGAAGTGGTCGAGAGCGGGCACTTCAATGTGCAGCTCGGTCTCGACTCCCGCGACGTTCTGGAGGGCAGCTTCGAACTCGAGTAGCTGCCGTCGCGCCCATTAAGGGTGGGGCAACGGACACCTACTTTGACTTGGCATTCGGCGGATCCGACTTGCCACCGATAGGCGCGCTCTTGTTGCCGGTCGCCGACGGGTCGGTCCCGGTGGACGCGCCTGACGGGCTATCGCGCGACCCCTCGGTGGCATTTGCGGGAGCGCTCTGCTGCAAGCTGCGATCATACCGGGCGGCCGCGTCTGCGGCGGGCTTAGTGGGTGCGTGATCGGCGGTCTGGGCGAGGATCGGGCCAGCGCCGAGGGCCAGAACCGACGCACCAAGGGCAAGTGAGCGCTGCATCGCAAATCCTCCCTTGCTTGCACTTTAGCCATGTTGGACTGCGGGGTCCAATCCTCGCCTCGGCGGACCCATTCAACGACGTGATCGTTGGTCTACCCGCGACCTACGCATGCGTGCGACGCCAGATGTCCGCTTCATCGACGACGCGCGCCTGTAGCGTTGTCATCGTCGACCGCTTCCTGACGCAGCGATTATTTCTGCACGGCGCACTGGGCCGGAAACGCTTCGACGACGATCTTGCCGTCCGCATCGGCTGTTTCGTACCTTAGCTTGAAAAGCACGAAGGCGTCCTCGCCGCTGGCCCGGTCGCCGTCCGAGACCGTGCCGAGCCTGATCTGCGCGACGGCTTCGACGTCGGTGGGATCGAGCTTCTGCAGGCAATCCTGCTGGGCGTTGAGGTTGTCGTCGCTCCCGGGTGCTGCCGATCCGCTCGCCTTGGCGATGCACGCCCTGAGTTCGGCCAGCGCGGGTAGCTTCACGCGCGTTTTGGCAACCCCGTCGATGGCCTGGCCCGTCACGCCGGGCTCAACCGGCACCGGCTCCCGTTTCGCCGGGATGGAAAAGTCACCGAACGGGCCGGACACGGCCAACGTGCCGCTGGGCGATGCGCCCTCGTTGAAAACGAATTTTATCGGCGCGTTCCATCTGGCATGGATGACGTCGGCTTTCGCGCAGACGAGAGCCAGTCCAGCCGATCGCGCGAGGCTTGGGACGGCCGCTACCAGAGCAATCGCCGTCACAACACTCAATCCGATTGCACGGTGACCCATTCTCACAACCCCGTCGATGGTCTCAGCTTGTTTCGACACTTGCTTGGCAGCCTATTTGTGTCCGGCCTGGTCGACCATTGCGGTCAGGCGTTGCAACTGCTCGACGGTCAGCACACCGTTCGCCGTGGCTCCCAAGGAACCCTGGAACCTCATGATTGCGAACTTGGTCCGCAGGTCGAGCCGCCCTGACGGCGAAGGCACGTCATAGCCGAGGGATCTCAAGCGCTCCTGTGTTGCGGCGATCTCGGCCGGTGTCGATATCGGCTGGGATCCGGGCGTTCCCCTGGCGGCCTGATCGACGGGCGGATAGCTCTTGCCTGACGGAAGTGCAGCCGTTTTTGGAGGCGACGCATTCCCACTGGGCGTTTCCGTGGGGGCCCCGTCGGGCTGGATCTGCCGTTCTGTAGATTTCGAGCCCGCGCTCGGCAGCGCTGCAGCATCGGACGATTTGGCAACAGGCTCGTTCCCCTGCTCTCCGGTGGCGGTTTTGTTATCTTCCTGCGATTTGGGCCTGGCCTGCTTAGATTTGCGGCGTTTGGAGGTGCCCTCATCAGCATCGTCGCGAGATCTATTGGCTTGCCGCTTTGACTTGTGTCGCCGGCTGCTGCCCTCATCGTCGGAGTAGCGTCGGCGGCTGTAGGAGCGGTCGGACTTCGGCTTGGACAGGCCCTGCAGGACGGAGAGCCCGGTGCCGATCCCGATGCCGATCCTGATGCGTTGTGCCGCGGCGGACGGGACATCGAACATCATGGCGAGAAGGACGACGAGAGCCATGAGAATTGGCGATGCACCCGGCGTCGCAAGAGAGCGACGACGTGCAAGCACGGGTCGTAGCGTGGGCATGTAAGACTCCTTAGCGGCGGTCTCGTCTTCCACTGTGTCCCATTCTCACAACCCCTTCCTCGGCCTCCATGCCGACACGCACAATCACCGCACCGAGTCGAGGCATTGCCCGCCCCGCTCCCTCGTTCCAGACGGGCAGACGCATGCGCCGTCACCCACGCGGGGCACCTTGCCGCCCGAGCACGACCGCTTCTGGGGCGGCGGACGTGGCGGCGGCGTCGTCTTCGACGGCGGCGGCTTGGTCTGCGTCGGCTTGAGAACGGATTCGCAGTAGCTGCCGTACTTGTTCGGCCGATTGAGCACGCGGTATCCCGGCGGACAATTCCGAACCGTCGGCGTATCGGGGCAACGTGCATACTTGCCGAACACCCTCTTGCCGTTCGGGCAGGTCTTCACTTCAATCGTCGGCGTCGGTGTCGGCCCCGTCTTGCCAGGTTCGATCTTGCCTGGACCCTTCAGGCATACGCCACGGCGCAGCGGCCGTTCGCAACAGTTTGGGGGCTCACCGAACGGTGCGCTGCGCGGGCAATTCCGTTTCGTGTCGTCGCCCGGCTTGACGCCGGAGGCTCCGCCGCCAGGATCGATCCGACGCGGCAAACATACGCCACGGCGCAGCGGCCGTTCGCAACAGTTTGGGGGCTCACCGAACGGAGCGCTGCGCGGGCAATTCCGTTTCGTGTCGTCGCCCGGCTTGACGCCGCTGGTGCCGCCATGGCTGGGGTCCGGGCCTCCGCGCGGAGGACGGCAGACGCCGCGGCGCAATTCCCAGCCCTCGGCACAGCGGGGTGGTGACGTGTCGACGTGTCTGCGCGGACGGCAGACGCCGCGACGTAATTCCCAACCCTCTGCGCACTGAGGCGGGCTGATGACTTTCGACTCATCGTCGTCTCTATCACGGACGCACGAGCCCCGGTTGAAGCGCAGCGGCGCCGGGCAACGGCACCGGCCGCCGACCAGCACCATGCCGCCGAAACAGCGGCCGGGCGGCGGACTGACGACGTCAGTCGGGCGCACGTCATCAGGCGGTGACCCGGCGTTTGGGTCGATGCCGTTCCAGCCGCCATCGCCGTCGCTAACGCATGTGCGCCCGTTGAAGCGCTGCCCCGACGGGCAGCGGCACCGTCCGCTGACCAGGACCATGCCGCCAAAGCAGCGGTCTGACGGCGGCGTGACGACCTCAAGCGGCGGCGTGGGCGACGGTTGCTTTACGCGCAGCTTCACGCACGAACGGATGGAACGCGTACCGTCGTAGTTCGCGCAATTGGTGAGTTCGCTGACACCAGCAAGCGAGCCGGCCTGTGGCTGCAGGGCATACGCGATCGACAGCGAGCCATTGGGCGGCAACGGTCCGGGATGCGAGCATTGCATGCCGGGCGCGGCAGACGCCAC
Organism: Hyphomicrobiaceae bacterium; assembly: GCA_965279065.1. Lineage (GTDB taxonomy): Bacteria > Pseudomonadota > Alphaproteobacteria > Rhizobiales > Hyphomicrobiaceae > JAKAXS01. Next base: position 1,448,534 of record OZ257134.1, on the reverse strand, counting down.
GCACGTCCACGGCGCTGCGGGGGCGATCGCAAGTGTGGCCTGCGTCATCGGTTGACTGCCGGCGGACAACACGTCCGAGAAGGAAATTGGCCCCTTGATGGGCTGTGCCGAGTCGTTGCCGATCGTCACGATGAAGGCACAGGGGGTGCCCTCACCGCATTCGTCCGTCACCGCCGCCTTCGATATGGTCACCTCTCCTTCGGCCAGCGGCGCCGGAGGTTTTTTCACCGTAACGGAATGGCACGACGCCGTTTGCGTTGCATCTGATGCCCCACCGCCGCTGCGGGAGGCATCTTCGCCGCCGCCTTCCAGGATGGCGCAGTTGGTGAACGAGGCCGCGCCGGGCGAATCCGGCAGCCTTATCGTCATCGTCCAACGCTCATGCTGTCCGATGGACAGCGGGTGATTGCCGGGCGTCGCACACTTGAACGGGATCTGCGTCGGCTTCTCGGCGCACGGCCAAGGTTTGTCTCCCGAAATCGAGACGATGGCCGCGTTGTCGATGCCGTTCATGCCGTCCGTCAGTACGACCGGCGCGTTGTGGTCGATGGGACCGGGATTGAAGAGGTCGATTTCGAATCGGCACAATCCGCCCGGAGCGCACGACTGGTCGCCGGTCTTTTTCACTTTGAGGTTGAAGGGATCTAGCTTGACGGCCCTGCAGACCCTGTTGTCGTCCGGATTCGTATCGTTCTTGGCGTCATTGAAGACGGCTTGGACGCACAACGACAGGGTGTCATTCTTCTTCCACGTTTGGCCAGCGACCACGACCACTTCGCCCGGGACTTGGCTGCCGATCGGCAGGTTGTTGCCGACATGCGTGCATTCAATTTTGCCGTCCGCGGGGCCGCACCCCCAAGTATTGACTTCGGGTCCCTTCGCCAGGCTTTCCGGAACACCACCATGGACACTTGCCACGAAGCGCGGCTTCTCGGGGAAGTCGACGACACCGTTGCTTTCCTCACTCAGCGCGAAGCGGCAGGGAGTATTAAGCGCGCATACGCCTACGCCATCCGCACCGGCATTGGGTGCCGTAAGCTGCATCAGGACGTTGGCGCCGTTAGGCTTCGCCTCTTCCTGAAGCTGCACGACGACGCACTGCTCGGGCGCGGGTTCGGCACCGCCCTGGCCAGCACCCGCGTCACCGCCGGCTCCGCCTGGGCCGGGGTCAACACCGTTGTTGGCGGCAAGACGCGTTTTGCAGGCGTCGAGCCGGCCTTGAACGGCCGGGACCAGAGCGTCCTTTTCGATCGGCTTGGCTCGGCAGAAAGCCTTGGCCGCGTCCGGCTGCAGCGAAGGGATCGCGTCCTTGCAGCCTATTGCCTTCATTTCATCGTTCTTGCCCGCCACCTCGATGCCGACTTTCGTGCACTCGGCGTCGAGCGTCTGACACGCATCGAGCTGCGCTTTTCGTCCATCCGTTTGGCCCGCAATCGGGCTGTCGGCGCCGCGGGACTGCGCCATGCACCACTTGGTGTGCTCCCGCTGATCGAGCGACCAGAATCCTGGGCCCGCCGCGACCACCGTGCCGCACTTGAGCGACTGGAACTCGGTGGCGGCAGCGACCGCGTCGGACGCATACTTGGCGCACAGGTCATCCTCGGCGCATGGCCAGGGCTGCAGCCCGTTGAAGCGCAGCGTCTGGCCGGTCGTCTGATTGCGGGTAAGCCCCTTCAGATTTCCATTCTCATCGATCGAACCGAAGAACTTGCTTTGCGTACCGTCCTGCCAGGTGATGGTGAATTTGACGTCATCGCCGATGATGGTGCCGTCGAATGCGCCACTCTTGGAGCCGAACATGCTGGCGCGACCAAGCATGTTCCCCCCTACGTCGGCCGAAGCCTTGTCCAGCGTGATCGCGACGTCATTGGACTGACGCACGCTGAATGCTGGCGGCACAGTGAACTTTCGGCATTGATTTGTGATGCCGCCGATGTTGCCTCCGGCGGCTCCGGTCAGGGTGAAGGAACGCCGCGCCGGGAAGGATTGCGGCGGCATAAAGCTGGCGAATTTGACAAGCGAGTGCTTGCCGAACGGGAGTGGCGCCTCGCCCTTCTGTTGAGGAGCCGGGTTCGGGGCGGGCGGTGGATTCGCGGCTGCCGGCTGCTTGGGAACAGCGCAGTTCTTCAGTTCCTTCACGTCAGGCGGGGTGTTCGGCGTGAACGAGATGTTGAGATCGACCGATTGCTTGGCCGCGAGAGGACCGGGATGCGTGCACGTGGAGACCGGTGCGGTTTTGGTGCATGTCCACGGCGCGTTCGGCTCGCCGGACAGTACAGCCTGCGGCGCGTCGATCTGTTCGTTGATGACGATTGGGCCGGCGATCGCCGCATCTGTGGTGTTGGTGACCGTGATCGTAAAGGCGCACGGTCCCTTGGCGGTGCATGTCGCCGGCCCCTTCTTCGTGGTGGTGATCGGGCCAGTCTGCACGGGCGCTTTGGGATCGAGTGCGATCGTCGCGCAGGACTGCGCCGCCCCGCCTTGAGCCGCGCCGCCGTTGTTCGCGTTCGCCTGCTCGCCCGGCACGGGCTCTGGCAATTCGACATTGACGGGCTTGTCGAAGGCAATCGAGGCCGTGGCCTCGCCGGTCAGCGGACCCAGGGTGACTAGCGCCTTGTTGGTCACGAACCCGGCTGGTCCGCCCTCGCTGGTATCAATCTTGAACGCGGCCTTGAAGCTGAGGCTGGCCCCGGGCGCAAGCGTCAGGGCATCCTGGCTGCAGTTGAATTCGCGGCCCTCCGGCGTGCACGCCAGCCCGGCGGGGAGCTGCTGACTGGCGAGGTCATTCTTCGCCTGGGTCTGCGATCCCACCGACATGGTGTCGAAAATCTTGAGCGGCTGCTGATTGATGGGTTGTCCGGTCGCATTGGTGACCTTGACCTCGAACTCGCAGGTGCCCGCGGCGGGCGAGCAGGTCGCGGCAAGGCCGCGCTTCTCGACGACGAGCCCGCCGACGTTGGAGGCCGTGGCGGCCGGTGGCGGCGGCAACGCGGCATTGTTCGGGTTGCCTGGCGCAGCCGCTCCGCCGCCCTGCACGGCAGCACAGTTTGTCACCTGTTTGACCTCGGCGGCCGTATTCGGCGCAAAGACAAGCCGCAAATCGTCGAGCGTGCCGTTGGCGGGCACAGGGCCGGGATGCGTGCAGGCGAACGGTGCGGCCTTGTTGCAGGTCCAGGGTGCATTGGGCTCGCCAGTCAGAGCCGCCTGGGGGGCGTCGATCTGGTCGTCGATGACGATGGGTCCGGGCACGTCCGTGGCGGTGGGATTGCTGACCTGGATGTTGAAGGCACAGCCGCCTTTCGGCGAGCATGTGTCGACGGAGGCCGTCTTGGCGACGACGAGCGAACCCTGTGGCGTTGTCGTGCCGCCGCCCCCCTCCTCAGTGGGGTCCGTGGTCGTGCCGCCGCCTCCATCCTCAATCGGCTCCTCCGTCGTTCCCTGACCTCCGGCCTGTGCCGCATCGCTGGGTACCCCGGCTTCGCCATCGTCCTGACCCGGCAAGCCAGCGCCCGACTCGCCACCCGGCGCACCGGCCAATGCCGGTTGCGCAGCATCGTCGGCGCAAATCTGCAGCACGGCGATGCCGCCAGCTATGCCGCGGACGGCGGCATCATTCTGCCGGGGATCCCAGTTCACGAACACGCTCTCGTTCGGCGGCACGTTCGCTGGGCGCACGAGATCGATGCCGTTCAGCTGCAGGCCGTGGGCCGACTGCTGAGGTCCCAGCGAGTCGGCCGACATGACAACCGAACCCCGGCACGTCGACATGACGGCGGCGCCATCGGCTCCATAAGCGTACTGCAGGGCCAGGCCGCCGCTGGCGAAGCGATGCTCCTTGCCATGGCTCACGGCATACTCCTGCGGCGCCGGCTTCCAGAGGGCCGCGGTCGCGGGATCATCCGGCGTTTCCGCCGAGAAACGTAGCACCTGCGACGCGCCTGACTTGACGAAGCGCGAGTAATCCTGCGGGACCTCGAGCGTACCGCGCTGTGCCACGAGCATGTGCCCTTGGCTATCGAAGGCGATGCTCGTGACGGGGAACGTTTCCTGGCTTTGGGCGGCGGTTTCAAATCGCGCCTCGCCGTCGAATTTGCCGCCTTGGGAAATTGCGATGGACCAGATCTGCGGGCCTTCGGCCACGGCAAAGTAGAGGCGGCCGTCATGGACGGCGAGCGCGTCGATGCGCCGTTCGATGGGCGTGAAGCCCCATGTCTCCGGCTTGGTGGCGTCGAACGCCGGCGCGGTGATGTCGGCGCGTTTGCCATCGTCCGCAAGCGCGGGCTTCTTGCCCACGGGGCGTCCCTTGAGGCCGTAGTCGAAGACGTCGCGCTCGGTGCCGGCATCGGCAGCAAGGCTCAGGGCATGGATGAGGCCGGTGTCGAGGTCGGAAACGAAGAGCGTCCGGCTGGCCGTATCGATCGCGAGCCCACCGAGACCGGGACCGGGGTTGGAGGTGCCGCCACTCGGCACGTTGGCGAACACGCTGATTGCGCCCGCAGAGGGATTGATCTTGTAGATCGTGCCAGGGCCGGCGGCGGGGAGGCCGCCGAACTGACCCGGCATAAACGTCGCGCCCGGTGCGCCCTTCGTGATCCGGTCCGGCAGGCCGTCGCCGTCCTTGTCGGGGCCGAGGATCTGCATGCCGAACGCCGACGAGGCCGCCGCGTAGAGTGTCGGACCAGCACTTGCCTCGTCCGGCGGATCGTCGAACGCCAGGGCGAACACATGCCCGATGTCTCCGGCCTTGGCCGTGAAATTAATGGGGAGATCAACAAATTGACCCGCACTGTTGGCGCCCACGGTCTGCCCGCCGAACACACGCAGGGTCACGCCATCGGGATCGATGACGGTCTTGGTGACGGGATCGACGCCGGGCGGCAGTCCGTCGCTTTGCAGCTTGGTTCCGGCGAAACCTGACACCGCGATGTCGCCCGGCTGAAAGTTCTGGGCGACCGTTTGAGGAGGCGAAGCCTGAGTTGGCGGGGTGGCATCACCAGCGTGGGCGGGCAGAGAACAAAGCGCGACGCACAAAACCGCGCCTAAGCCAAATAGCAAGGAGGAGGTCTTTTTTTTGTGCACGACGTTCAGAGCGCGGATGCAAAAAAAGTCGGCGTCAAAGTTTCCGCCAGACTTCGTCATCGACCTACCTCAAAGAAAAGAGCGCCTAGATTTCCAGTCGGTGCGTTTCGGGTGTGCACATACGACCCGATACCGGAGTGTAAGGAGGGGCGTCTTTGGCGTCTTGGGCTGGAGCGAAGCGAGATTTGGCTGGGAGGGAAATCTGGCGTTAACATCAACATATCGGTACCGTACGAATACGAATACCGGTCGAATAGGCTGGTCGAACGCTAGGGGCGGGCGGGGGATTACCCGATGGCGCAGCAGTCACCGGATGTTGCTTTTCTGCGCGTCTCGACGGGCGATATTCCTGATTCCGAACGCACGTCCTTCTGGCGGGAGGCTTTCGCCCGGAAAATGTGCGGTCTCGAATTCGAGCCCCTGTCAGAGGGGCCGCTGGATGTCGAAGCCACCATGCTCGCACTGCCCGGCCTGGGCATCGGCCGGTGCCTTTCACCCATGACCGCGCGCTGGAGCCGGACCAGCGAGCTGGTGAAGGACGGTGACGACACGTTCGCGCTTATTATGCCGCTTGCCGGAGCGGTGATGCGTTCGCAACGTGGCCAGGACCTAGAGGCCAAACCTGGCGAAGCCGTCGGTATTCTCCACGCCGAACCCGGCAGCATTCAATTTCGACAACTTGACGACATGGCCGTGATGGTGCCGCGATCGATCTTGGCCCCGCTTGTGCCCGATCTTGAACAGGCTGCCACTCACCTTGTGTCGTCCACGAACGACGCGTTGCGTCTTCTGCGACTCTCCCTCCTGGCATGGGGGGACGATTTTAGAGTGACCGACCCCGCCGCGCGCCGTCTCGCCGTCAACCACATTTACGATCTCGTGGCCTTGGCGCTTGGTGCTACACGTGACGTCGCCGAACTCGCCGGCAGACGAGGCCTGCGCGCTGCAAGGCTGACGGCAGTCAAAGCCGATATCGCTGCCAATCTGACGACTCGCGATCTTTCGGTCGCCACGGTGGCACGGCGCCAACGTGTAACCCCGCGCTACGTCCATATGCTGTTCGAAAGCGAGGGCACCACGTTCTCGCAATTCGTGCTCGCCGAGCGCCTTGCCTGCGCCCGCCGTATGCTTCTCGACCCGCGCCACGCTCACCAGTCGATCGGCGTCATCGCCTATACCAGTGGTTTCGGCGATCTCTCGCATTTCAACCACGCCTTCCGCCGCCGCTATGGGGCCACGCCTTCCGAAGTGCGGCGGGAGCAGACGCAATAGAGCAGGATGGAAACTTACGAGCCAGTTCGGGAAGCCCTACGTAGTCGCCCGTACCTGGCAAGCGAGGTCATTTGACGAGCCAATCATCGGTTATTCGCTTTTCAACGGCCGAAATTCCCGAGCGCGATCGGGTCGCAGTGGTCCGTGAGGAGTTTGGCCGCTGTGCGGCCTTGGACATCACGTCGCTCGGCGGGGAATGCAGGACGGAGGTCGAGTGGCACGTGCTTCCCGGCGCAGGGGTTTTGTGGGGCAGCAACTCCGCGCATCGCTTTATGTGGGGCGGCAACATCACGCATCCCAATGAGAACGGCCGCGATCTTGGCAAGTCCGACGACGATTGCCTTGTCACATGGGCGGTAAAGCCCGCCCTATTTCGGCAACTGGGTAAGGAAGCCACCGTCGATGCGGGGTCGGCCGTGCTCATGTCATGCGTGGACAAGGCGATGGTCGAGCACGCGCTTCCCATGGAATATGTCACGCTGAAATTGCCGCGCGCTACTCTGAAGCCTCTAATCGGAAGATTGGAGGACGCGTTCATGCTCCCGGTTCCTGCGGAGGCCGACGCGTTGAGACTGCTGAAGAGCTATCTCGCGACGTTGCGCACCTATCAGGGCGACAGCGATGAATTGCGGCGGGCCATGGTCCTGCATATCTGCGATTTGGTCGCCCTCGCTTTCGGTGCCACGCGCGATGCCGCGTCAGTTGCCGGCAGGCGAGGCCTGCGCGCTGCAAGGCTTAAGGCGGTCAAAGCCGACATCGCGGCCAATCTGACGACACGCGATCTTTCGATCGCCATGGTGGCGCTGCGTCAACGCGTGACCCCACGCTATGTCCATATGCTGTTCGAAAACGAGGGCACCACGTTCTCGCAATTCGTGCTCGGCGAGCGCCTTGCCTGCGCCCGCCGCATGCTTCTCGACCCGCGTCACGCCCACCAGTCGATCGGCGCCATCGCCTATACCAGTGGCTTCGGCGATCTCTCGCATTTCAACCACGCCTTCCGCCGCCGCTATGGGGCCACGCCTTCCGAAGTGCGGCGGGAGCAGGCGCAATAGTGAAACCAGTGCTCGGTGACGAGTAATTTGGCGACCTATTGGGGCAACCCCAGATGGACCCAGGCAACTAGTTGAATTGGCATAGTAAAATGCAACTCTCTGGCTAGTCTGGAGCGTCCTGTATTGTCCGAGATTAGGCGGCCTGGCGGAGACGGAGGGATTCGAACCCTCGATACGCCTTTAGAGCGTATAACGATTTAGCAAACCGCCGCCTTCAGCCACTCGGCCACGTCTCCTGCTCGGCGAAGCACCCCGTATAGTGGGCCGTGTCCGATTAGGCAAGCTGACCGCGAACTATCCTAACGGCTGTCCGAACACCGTGTACAACTGGCGTCATGGTCGGCGTCTATCAGACGCGAATGGGCCTGAAGGGATCGCGATGCGCCGCCGTCTAGCCGCCTTGAGCCTTGCCGCCGTAGCGCTTCCTGCCGCCTGGCCAGCCGAGGCGTCGGAATACTGCGTTGTCTGCTTCAGCCCCGATGCCCGCTACCGCTGCATGACGAACGATGGACGGACCGGTGCCGGCACCGATCAGCGGGCGTGGCTGCAATGCATCTCGCAGATCGCCAAGGGCGGTGGCCATGAGAGTTGCAGCATCGACCGATCGTCGACGGCGCCGTGCCTGGGCGTGGTGAAGGATGTCGATCTGGCGGGCCTCGATGGCGCGCCGGGCAGGCCGGCGGCGACGGCGGCCGAGCCCGCAGCCGCCCCGGCGGGTGAGCCAACGCCACAGGCGCCCGGCGATACCGGCTCGAGCAGTCCGCCGCCGGCAGAGGAGCCTGGCGTGCTGGAAAAGTCCAAGCAGGGATTGGAGAATGCTGGCAGTGCCATCGGCAATGCCGCCCAGAAGTCCTGGGAGTGCATGTCCTCGCTGTTCAAGAAATGCTGACGTCGGCACGCGCCGCGCTATCCAAGAGCAGATCGGCGTAAGCGAACGCTCGCATCTTCAGCGATCAGGCTCGGCGTCAGAGTCCCGCCTCGGCTCAGCCAGGCGTGTCGGCTCAGTGCCGCGTCAGCCATTCGCGAGCCAGCTTCTGCGCGCGCGAGATCTCGGCGCGCGTCATCTCCTGGGAGAGTTCCTGACGCAGGCGCTTGGCGTCCATGCTGCCGCGCATCGCGGCCAGGTTGAACCACTTGTGCGCTTCGACGAGGTCGTAGTCGCCGTTGCGGCCCGAGCAATACATCAAGCCCAATTCGTAAAGTGCGTCCGAGGCCATGGCGGCAGGTGCGCCACCCAGCATCTCGGTCGAGTAAAAATCCAGACGTGCCATAATCAGTCCCCAAGTACGCAAGACTTGCGGATCCCCTCCGCAGCGCCAGGCAGCCGTGTGCCGTTGAACGCAACCGAAGTCTGCGCTCAAGTCACATAAATTGCGTAAATATCAGGGGAAATATTCGGTGAATCCCGAGCCGTATTCCTCAACGCCGTCTTGCTGGGTGGGCTAGAATGATGCAAACGAGTCGCGGGCATGGGTGGCGTCAACCGTCTGTAAACACAATCGGCAACGTTTCGCTAACCCTGACGGCGGACACTGACGCCGGCGGCCGCACGTCTGGCGGTGCCGGAAGTGCTCTTCTCCTCATGGGCGCCACACGCGGGTCACTGGGGGGCCATTGAGGGGCCATAGGGACGCCACCGCAAGCGCTTAGCGCTGTCGGCCAGATAAGGACGTCAATGACACTAAGCGGGACCTTCAGCACCATTCTTTCCCTGACGCTGGGCACCATGTGTCTGGTGGCGGCCTCAGGCTGTTCGTCGCAGGACGCGAATTTCACGACGACGAGTTCGCTCAATTGCGTCGACGACAGCCCGCAATGTGTGTCGTCACGCCAATCCGCGTTGCGCTCGATGGTGGCCGACAAAAACAAGTCCTGGGTCAAGCAGCCGGCGGACGCCTCAGCGCATGCCTCAGGCGTGCGCCTGTTTGCGCTGCGTCAGCGGCGCCGCGACCTGACCTGCGATGAACTGGCCCACGGGCGCCGCGAGGCGGACTCGGCGCCTGCCGTGCTGCGTGCCAATGCCGGACGGCTCACGCATGCGCAAGTTGCGCGCGGCGTCATCCTGGCTGGCGAGGTCAGCCGCGATCTGGCACGTGAACAGGCCAAGCGCTGCGGCAAGACCTGATCGGGTTTGCCCTTCCCTTCGCGGCACTCTTCAGGGCACGATGACGTCAACGTGGGTCGTGCCGAGCCAACGGCACAGTGAAACGGGAGCCTCATGTCGCTACAGGAAATCGCCGATGTCCTCGCCGCCTTCGTGCGCGAGCATCCCGGTTGGGCTTTGCCCATCGTCTTTGCCCTGGCGTTCGGCGAGAGCCTGTGCCTCGTCTCGCTCATCCTGCCGGCCACCTTCATCCTGGCGGCGATCGTGTCGGTTCTGGCGGCCGGGGGCACGCAGTTTGCGGAACTCTGGCCGGCGATTTTCGTGGCCGGCCTCGGTGGCACGCTCGGCTACGCCACGTCGTATTGGATTGGCCTCTATTTCAAAGACAGCGTCCGCGACATCTGGCCGTTCCGCACGCATCCCCGGCTGATCCCGCGTGGCGAACGCTTCTTTGCCAAGTACGGCTTCGCCGGCGTGTTCCTGGGGCACTTCTTCGGGCCCATCCGCGGCGTCATTCCGCTGGCGGCGGGCATGTTCGGGATGAAGCAATCGACGTTCCAGATGGCGAACGTGATCAGCGCCTTCATCTGGGCCGTCGGTGTCATGGCACCGTTCTTCTTCCTCGTGGGCTTCAAGCAGGATGTCGCCGCGTTCCTGCGCGAGCACGAAATCCTGGTGGCGGTCGCGATATTCGGCATCGCCTTCATCAACGCGGTGCCGAACCTGCTGCTCGCCGTGCCGTCGCTGCTGCTCTTTCTGGGCCTGGGCGCCCTGCATGCGTTCTCGGGCGGCAACGTGCTTCCGCTGATGGCGGCTGGAGCGGCGGGTGCGTTCCTGGGAGACATCTTCTTCTACCAGAAGGGTGCCCGGGGCCATGCCGATTTCTCGACGCAGCGTCTCATCGATGCCGACCCTGAGGATATCGCCGACGTACGTGCCTACCTTGCCCGCAATGGAACGCCCGGCATCGTCGCCAGCAAGTTCCTGGGTATGAAGCGCTGCCTGGTACCGGTGATCGCCGGGCTCGACGGAATGGCGCTCGGACGCTTCTTGCCGGCTAGCGCACTCTCCGCGATCCTGTGGGCGGTCGGCCTGCTGCTGCCGATCATGCTGTTGCCAGATCTGCTGCAATGGCTCTCGGCCGTCACAGGCATCGCGCTTGTGCCGGCCGCTCCAACACCGCCAGTCGCAGCACCCTAGCGGGGTTTATGAACCACGGCGTAGCGGGCGTAGTCGCGATAGAGTGGCGTGTACTGCAGGCTCGCCCCGTTCGCGGAGGCAATGCGGCCGAGTTCACTCTCAAGGTCGGCGCGGGGCGTTACGTCAAAGCGCGCTAGCCACGCGCCCAGACCATCATGGAACCATCCGGGCAGGCCGGCCTGTTGGCCGAAGTCGACGACGTGAAGCGCGCCGCCGGGCGCGACAGCTGCGAAGGCGCATTCCAGCGCTTCGCGCCAGCACGGGATCATCGAGACGGCGTACGAGACGAACACGCGGTCGAAGGCTTTGACACCGAACAGGTCCTGCCCGGAAAAGTCCGACGCATCGCCGGCGGCCAGGGTGATGCGACCCGCCAACTCGGACCGGGCAAGCGAGCGGCGGGCCGTCGCCAGCATCTCGTCCGAAATGTCGAAGCCGTAGAGGGTCGCGTCGGGATATCTGCGCGCGGCGCAGACCAGGTTGCGGCCCGTGCCGCATGCGACTTCAAGCACGGTGCCACGAGCGGGCGGCTTCATATCGTCGAGCAGCCTGTCGCGGCCCAACAGGTAGAACTTCCGCGTCGCATCGTAGACGTGGCGCTGGTAGCGGTAGATGCCGTCCATATGGCGGGCGGCATCGTTATCACCGGCGTGCAGGGCCACCGGCGTCAGCCCACAAATGTGTAAAGGTGGAAGCCGCCATAGATGGCGGAGCGGTCGCGCGCGGTCCAGGCACGGCCGGCTGCGGGGTCGTAGCTGAAGCGCTGCAGGATCGCCTCGGAGACGCGGCCCGGCAGGATCGTGTCTTCGCCGGCGGTACGGAAGATCACGCGGGCGCCAGGCTTTGCCGTGCGGACGATCTGGCGCCAGAGCGCGGTGAGTTGCGCATCCGTCATCCAGTCCTGCGCATCGAGCAGCACGTAAGCATCGCGCGAGGCATCCGGCAGTGCGGCCAGGTGCTCGGTGAAGGAGGCGTGTTCGATGGCAACGTTCTGCGCGCGCGCCTTCAGTGCCTGGAAGCGCTCGCGCTGCAAGTAGGGCGGGAGCGGGCCCTGCTCGCCGGCGTAGCGCTGGCCGAAGGCCTGCCAGGCGAAGTAGTTGTCGGCGAGATCGAAGTCGCAGGCCAGGCGCTGAAGACGCTGTTCCAGCACTGTCGCCATGGTCGTCTCGGTGCCCTTCAAGGCGGTGAACTGCGAGGGCGGGATGCCGAGGCCGAACAACGCGGCGGGGCGGTCGAGCAGCCAGCGGATGTGGCGGCGGCGAAACAGCGGTGCCAGTTCGCTCTCGTAGATGCGGCGCTGGTCGGCCAGCGAGGACGCGGTCAGCATGCGACGGGGATCGCGGCCGTGGGCGCGTGCCAGCAAATGCCCGGCCGTGATGAAGGCGCCGAGCAGGCCGCGACGATAGACGTTGCGGCCGAAGTAGCCGATGCGCTGGCGGCCGAGCTTGTCGCGGCCTTCCCAGTAGCGACGGGTTGCGGCATCCAGATGCGGCTGCAGGTGCTCGCGGTAGACGGCCAGGTTCTGGACGGCGTTGGCTTCGGCGAAGAATCTGTGGAAAGCGGCGTGATCGGGCAGGCGTCGGGCGGCCGCGAGCTTCAGCTTGTTCAGGGCGATATGGGCCGGGTTGAGGTCGATGGCCGTCACGTGCACGTCGGCGGCGGTGACGTAGCTCAGGACGTTGCAACCGCCCGAGGCGATGGCGACCAGGTGATCGCCCTCCTTGAGTTGCAGCGCCTCCAGGTCGATCGCGGGGTCTTCCCAGATCTGGGGGTAGACCAGGCCGGAAAAGACGAGCGTGAACAGCCGTTCCTGCAGGCCCTGGCGGCTGGCGGCCTTGTGGCGGTGGACGGCCGACTTCAGGCGATGGTTGGCGGGCAGGGTTACGGTGTGTTCGAGCGCGACATCCGTCGTCATGGCGGCATATTTCCCCGGCGATTGATCCTGGAGAGCGTGACGGATGCGACTCGAGCCACAGCCCTCCCAATCGTGAACCGCTAGCGCTGCCGCATTTCAGGTCTGTGACAGGTCGTCTGTGACGGGGCATCGGCTTGCTTCGGGCGCCCAGATCGCCTAGACGATGGGGCAAATCACAGAATTCAAAGATGGATCAGTCCTATGCCGGTCAAGGCCAAGCATCACCGCAAAGTCGAAATCGAGAAGAAGAAGGCGCGCCGCGCCATTCCGCGCGCCAAGCTTTCGCGTCCGCAGGGCAATACCGCCGCCGTGCGTAAGATGCTGAAGAAGCAGGCCGGCAAGGCCCGCGCTGCCAAGGCGGCCGCTCCGGCCTAAGCTGGAATTCACACGTTTCGACGCGCGTTGTCGCCCCGCAGGCTCTCGCCTCGGCCTTTTGCGCGTGGGGACGGGGCAGCCTGGCCTCGTCTTGCTAAGAATGTGCGATGCGGCCCTGCCGCCCCGCCACGTTCAACGGGGGTGGGCCCCCTCTTCGAACCGTCACCACCACCATCCCTCCGCGCATCTGTTCGGAGGTTGAACGGGGTGATGCGCCCCGCCGGCAGAGCCACCGCGGCGTTGCCGGTTACCCCGGCGACCGCCACGCTGGACGAGACCCTGGAATGAGTTGATGCCTTCCAGCAGTCCGGAACGCTCCCCTCCGCTCGCGTGACCTCAGCATGGTCGCGCGCCCGAAATGTGCGGTGGGATGAGCGAGAATAGGCATGACGCGGAGGTGCGGGGATAAGTCGCCTCCGTCTCACCCCGCCGAGAGGCCGACGCGGCCCCAGCCGGGCAGCTTCAGCGCCGGGCGGCGGACGTCGAGGCCTGCCACGAGGCCGAACAGGTTGATCTCGACGCCTTCGACCCAGGCGACGCTGAGGCCGGCCGCGCCGTTCAATGACACCTGCCAGCCGGTGTGGCTCGGCGTGTTGCCGGCGTACAGCCAGCGGCCGGCGTAGTCTTTGCCTAGCGCCGTCGGCAGCAATCCGGCCGCCAATTCGGGCACCGCGCGCACGACGGTCGCCACGAAGGTGTTGGAGTTCGGACCGGGCCAGATGGTGTAGCTGCCGGGCGCGGCATAGGGGTAGCGAGCCACCGCCTCGCGGATGCGCGGGATGGCGCGTTGGGCCGCATCGGCGCGCAGTGTCGCCATGATCACGGGCGTGTCGCTGTACCAGCGGCCGTCAGGCGGGTAGGCATCGGTGCGCACGGGATTGCCCCAGCCGACGACCTCGTAGCGCGTGTAACGCGCCGCGCCACGCGGCTTCACCACGATCCAGCTATGGTGGGCGAAGATGCCCTTCCAGCGTCCGGTGCGGCCGGCCAGGATGTGGACGACGGCGTCGGGCTCCGACTTCGGCGAGGGCAACACACCTGATGCGGACCAATCGGCCTCGGCAAACGAGGCCGGGTGCTTGTGCGCCGTCCACCAGGCGGCATGTGTGCCGAGCGGGAGGAGGAACAGGAATGCGAAAAGGGAAAGCAGCAGCTTGGCGACGGTCATGCCGCAGATGTAGGTAGCCGTCGCGGCGCGGCAACGGCGAAACGATGTCGCCAGCAAGACCGAGGCTGATCCTAATCTCCGATCCGGGGTCTGATGCGTAACGGCGCCCGGCACTACGGGTTCCGGCGCACTCACCCCTGCCCCGGCCGCAGCCCTCCCCCGCGCATTTGCCTCTCGCTTAGGCAGCAACCATGCGCTATCAGGCGCCGCACGATGTCCCGCGCCGACCCCACCCCATGACGCAGCTCTCAAGATTGGTTCCAGCCCCGTCGACGGCGGCCGATCGCATGCGTGCGATCGCGCTGATGGTGATCGCGTGCACGTTCTTCACGGGACTTGATACGTCGGCGAAATACCTCGCCCTGTACAAGGGCGTGCCGGTGTCGCAGATCGTCTGGTGTCGTCTCGTGGTGCAGTTCGTGGGGCTCGCCGTGCTGGTGCCGGCGTTCGGCGTCATGAGCCTGCCAGCGATGTTCAAAACGTCGAAGCTGAAGCTGCAGCTGGTGCGTTCGGTGCTGATGGTGGCGACGACGCTGCTGAACTTCCTGGCGCTGCAGTACCTGCGGCTGGACCAGACCGTGACGATCGTATTCCTGGCGCCGCTGGTGGTGGCGCTGCTGGCCGGGCCGTTCCTCGGCGAATGGGTGGGCTGGCGCCGCCTCGTCGCCATCCTCATCGGTTTCGGGGGCGTGGTGGTGGCCGTTCGGCCCGGGCTCGGCGGCGTGCATCCGGCGGTGCTCTATTCGCTCGCGGGAATGCTGGCGTACGCCCTCTTCATGATCCTGACGCGCTACCTGTCGCCGTACGATCCGCCGTTCGTGACGCTGTTCTATTCCATGTTCGTCGGCACGGTGTTCGCCGCACCGTTCGCGATCATGCAGTGGGTCGCGCCGCAGGACCTGACGACCTGGCTACTGCTGGGTGGACTTGGAGTGCTCGGCGGCACCGGGCACTACCTGTTCCTTCACGCCTACCGGCTGGCACCGGCGTCGAGCATCTCGCCGTTCCTTTATCTGCAGCTGGTGACGATGGTGCTGGCGGGTTGGCTCGTGTTCGGCGACCTGCCCGACCTGTGGACGCTGGCGGGCTCGGCCATCATCATCGCATCGGGCATCTATCTCGTGCATCGCGAGCGGACGACCGCGAAGTCGATGCCAATGGAGCCGCCGGGCTGAGGTCAGGCGTGCGGCACTGTCGCCGAGACGCGGCTGACGGCCTCGCGGCGGGTTTCGAATTTCGACCCGGCGTCTGCGCCTCCTTCGCACCGCCCGGAAATGAACCGCGCCAGCTCTGCAGCCAAGTCTCGAAGCGTCCTGGTCCGCAGCGCCCGTGACTCACTGTCGAGGCTGGGCTCGGGCAAATTGCCCGACTTCATCAGGCTCCGTGCTCTTCTTCGGCCTCCCGACGCTCCCCTAACGTTCTACCTGAACCGCATCAGGAGCGGCGACAAAAGGGATTGTCGACTCAATCAGAAAAGCGATCGGGAGAGAAAGAATGGAATCTGCAATCGACGCTCACCTGAAATGTCCGCGGACACGGACGCGGCGCGTGGAAGATGACTTTCAACCGCCGTATCCGGCGTTCT
The DNA here is from genome assembly GCA_965279065.1 of Hyphomicrobiaceae bacterium. Taxonomy (GTDB): domain Bacteria; phylum Pseudomonadota; class Alphaproteobacteria; order Rhizobiales; family Hyphomicrobiaceae; genus JAKAXS01. Next base: position 1,432,781 of record OZ257134.1, on the reverse strand, counting down.
CCGCGCGGGCGCCGCAGACAATGACGCAAGTCGTCATGGGCTATTTCGGCGTGCAGCGACGGGGCGGCGGGGCGGCGATCGAAACAGCCTTCGCGTCCGTCAATGCGCTGTTCAAACTGGCCGACGGTCCAGGACATCGCGACACGGTCCGCTATGTCGATCGCGACGGCTACGACACAGCAATCACGGTCGCCTATTGGGGTGACCCGGAGAAGTTCTCGCGCTGGATCGAAAATCCGCAGAACCAAGCATGGTGGACCTCAGACGAGCGGCTGCGCGACGACGTCGGCTATTTCCGCGAGGTCTTAAGTCCGCGCAACGTGCAGTATGAGACCGCCTACAGCTCGGCTCAGCACCCGGAGGGCGTCGGCGTCGTCATGGGCGGCATGAGCGGCGAGATCTTGGAGCACGGCTACTGGGGCTCGATGCGCGATCGCTTCCCTCTGTCGCAAACGGACATGATGCCTCCAACAGGAGAGCTTAGCCGGCGCGATGACGGCAACGGCCGCGTGACGGTGCACGGGCACGAGAACCTCTGCGTCATCCGCTCCGGCCAAGACTGGACCGACACGCAGGGCGAGGAGCGCCGCGTCTACCTGGAGGACATCGAGCCGACGCTGCGCGCCGGAATGGATTTTCTACGCGATCAGGGTGCCGAAGTCGGCTGCTACAGCAATCGCTACGTGCAGCACATCGACGCCAACGGGCGCCCCGTGGATAAAACGTTCGGGGTCAGCCACTGGCATTCACTGGCGGACCTGGAACGTTGGGCTGCATCGCATCCGACGCACTTGCAGATCTTCGGCATGTTCCTGAAGAAAGTGCCGGAACTGCCGAACCTGCGCCTCTATCACGAAGTGTCAGTGTTCGATGCCGTCGCGCAGCGCTACGAATATATTAACTGCCATCCGGGCACTGGCTTGCTCAGACCTGGCGCCTAGAGCCCGCGCAATGGAGCCGCCGGGCTGAGGTAGCGTTTAACCGTGCAGCAGGGTGGCGGAGACGCGGCCCAAGCCGTCGCGGATGCTGCCGATGCGGTCGGCGCCGTCGCCGGCTACGACGCGGAGCATCTCGACGACGTCTCTCCGCTCTTCCGGCGTGCAGCGGCGTTCGATGGTTTCGGCGAGCTTGTGGAGGCGGGCGTTGAGACTTCCCTTGAGGCTGAAGTCCAGGCGGCGGCCAGCGGTCAGGCACATCTTGGCTAGTCCGCGATCGATGCCCAGCTTTCTCGACAACAAGCCGACGATCTCGCGTTCCTTCTCTGCAGTGAGGGTGCCGGCCTCGTTAGCGATGGCATGCAGCATGGCGGCCGTCGCCACGCGGGGATCGTCATGTCCCTTACTGCCCCAGCTGCCGGACAGGTTGCTGGGGACTCCCGGCACGCGCGTGTAGAGATTCCAGGCGACGAAAACCAAGGCTACGGTCAGTACGAACAGAATAACGATATGCATGGTGGGCCCATCTTGGTCTGGCGCCGGACGATAATTCGTCGGGGGTGGCCGTGACAAGTTCCGGGTGGGTGGACGAGCTGGTCAGCAGGGCAGCATCCCGTGCTTGACGGCGTAGGCGAGCATGGCCTGGCGGAAATCGGGTCCGCCGATCAGGGCGCGTTGACCGTTCAGCTCGATGGACGACGGGCCGCCATCGAGCGCGTAGAACGCGTCGGTCATCGCCGAGAGCTTCTCGTCCCAATTGGTCCAACCCTCGCCTGACGGCTTTTGCCGGCGGACCTCTCTGTCACGCGGATAGGGATCCGGGAACATGGCCAGCGCCTGCTGCATCAGTTCGGCCTGGCGCGGAAGACCGAGCTCGAGCATGGCGGCGGGAAGATCCGGCGCGATGGCGCCACTGGAGTTGAAGAAGAACTGGTGGATGCCGCCGTTCTCGAACTCGCTATTGAAGATTTCCATGACTGCGAGCGTGCGCTCTGGCTTCGGCGTCGTGCCGACCTGCCAGGCAATGGTGCGGCCCGAGGCATTGTAGACGTTGAACCGGTTGGCCAAGGCATCGAGGACGATCTGCAGGCGTGCGGCGTCGCCCAGGTGCTCGCGAGTCTTCTCGATACGCGCCCATAAGGCGGGCGAGCGCCCGACTGCGGCCAAGACTTCCGTGATCAACTGATCGGCCGTTCCGAAGTCTTGCGCGATCGCGAGGAGAGCCTTGTCGAACGCGTTCTCGGGTTCGGAGGACGGGGCGTAGTGTTTTGCGCGCGCTTCGTCTGCCACGGGATAGGGCTCACCGAACAGCGCCATCGCCTTCGCCATCAGTTCGGCCTCGCGCGTCATTCCGGCCTCGTGCAACGCCTGGCGAACTTGCGGTGCAACCCGCGCGGCCCCGACCCTGAAATAGGTGTGCAACCCGTCCCTGCCCTGCCAAGTCACCAGCGAATGCAGATAGGCGAGCCGGCGGATGTCGGGGTCGAGTGCTGCAAACTTCGCTTCGTATTTGGCCGGCTCGTCAACGACGAGGCGCACCGAGTGACGACCGGCGACGTGGTCAATGAGCTTCCAGAACGTGATCGCGGCCCCTTGCGCGTTGCGTGGGATGGGTTCGGCCGGCGAGGATCGCGCCCTGCAGCCATTGGCCTCGACATCGGGCGAATAGCCGGGAATGGGGACAAGGATGTCGCCTGGATTGCTCTTCTTAGGGGCCAACGTCTCGCTCTCGCGCGCCATCGCGATCGGCGCGGCGGCGACCAGGATCAGCAAGACAGCGCGCAGTCTATGCATCGTCAGCTCGCCTCGTGAGGACCAGAAGTGCGGGCGGAAATGCGGGCCTTTGTCTCCTCGGCCCATGCGTCGAAACGGCCTTCGGCGATGGCTGCGCGCATGGCGGCCATCAGGTCCTGGTAAAACACGGTGTTGACCCAAGACAGCATCATGCCGCCAAGCGACTCCCCGGATTTAACGAGGTGGTGCAGATAGGCTCGAGAATAGTCCCGCGCCGCCGCGCAGGTCGAGTGCGGGTCGAGCGGTCGGGCATCGTCGGCGTGCTTGGCGTTCTTCAGGTTGACCGGACCCTCCCACGTGAAGGCGTGACCGTGGCGGCCGTTACGCGTCGGCATCACGCAATCGAACATGTCGATGCCGCGGCGCACGCTTTCGATAAGGTCGAGCGGCGTGCCAACGCCCATCAGGTAACGCGGCTTGAGGGTCGGCATCTCCGGCATCGTTTCCTCGATGGCGGCCAGCATGGCGTCGTGACCCTCACCGACGGCGAGGCCTCCGATGGCGTAGCCCGGGAGATCCAGCGCAGCCAGAGCCTTGGCGGAGCGGCGGCGCAGTTCCGCGTCGACGCCGCCCTGGACGATGCCGAACAGGGCCTGGCCAGGTTGCGACATGCGTTGGAAGGCCTGCTGCGATCGTTCCGCCCAGCGCAGCGATAGTTCCATGGCGCGTTCCACCTCGCGGCGCTCGGCCGGCAGCTCGATGCATTCGTCAAACTGCATCTGGATGTCGGCGCCGAGCAGGCACTGAATCTCGATGGATCGTTCCGGCGTCAGCATGTGACGCGAGCCGTCGAGGTGCGACTGGAACTGGGCCCCCTCCTCCGTGATCTTGCGAATCTTCGACAGGCTCATCACCTGGAAGCCGCCGCTGTCGGTCAGGATCGGCTTGTCCCAGCGCATGAAGGTGTGCAGGCCGCCGAGTTTGGCGATGCGCTCGGCGGTGGGACGCAGCATCAGGTGATAGGTGTTGCCGAGCAGGATGTCGGCTCCGGCTTCGCGGACCTGCTCGGTGTACATGGCCTTGACGGTCGCGACCGTGCCTACGGGCATGAACGCCGGCGTGCGGATGATTCCGCGCGGCGTGACGACCTCGCCAAGCCGGGCACTGCCGTCCTGCGCGATGAGGCGGTAACCGAAGTGCGCGGGAGCTTTCGGCGCGGGTAGAATTGAGGCGTCTGTAGCAGTGGTCATCAATCGTCTTTCAATGAACCTCGGGCATCGGGCGCGCTCCCTCTTTTAATGAGACCGGCACCTCCCCACCACGGTCATCCCCGGACTTGTTCCGGGGATCCCAGGTGCAGCAAGCTCGGCGCTTGCCACTCCAGCCGATGGCGGGATACTCGGGACAAGCCCGAGTATGACCTCTGTTGCGGGCATGTGCGCTTCTCTTAGGTGTCCGGGCAATCGGTCCCCTGAGGTCCAAATGTTGACTACAGCCCCAGCGCACTCAAGCCCGGGTGATCATCGGGGCGGCGGCCGAGCGGCCAGTGATACTTGCGGTCCGCGTCCGAGATCGGCAGGTCGTTGATGCTGGCAATACGCAGGCGCATCAGGCCATGCGCGTCGAACTCCCAGTTCTCATTGCCGTAACTGCGGTACCAGTGACCGCCGTCGTCGTGCCACTCGTAGGCGAACCGCACTGCGATGCGATTGTCGTGAAAGGCCCAGACCTCTTTAATCAGGCGATAGTCGAGTTCGCGGTTCCACTTGCGGGTCAGGAATTGTTCGATCGCCGGACGGCCTTCCAGGAACTCGGCGCGATTGCGCCAGCGCGAGTCGACGGTGTAGGCGAGTGCCACCCGGGCGGGATCACGGCTGTTCCAGGCATCCTCCGCCAGGCGGGCCTTTTGCGCGGCCGTCTCGGCGGTGAACGGGGGAAGTGGCGGACGTTGGGTTTCGGCCATGAGGCACCTCTTCTCTTCTGACGTCTAAACGTGGTCAGCAAATCGCTCAATCGCCCGACCGCTAGATGGCCTCGTCTTGGCGCATCAGCAGGCTGGCGTCGCCGTAGGAGTAGAAACGATAGCCGGCGGCGATGGCGTGAGCGTATGCCGCCTGCATCGTCTCAAGTCCAGAGAAGGCGGAGACCAGCATGAACAAGGTCGATTTCGGCAGGTGGAAGTTGGTCATCAGCACGTCGACGGCACGGAAGCGGTAGCCGGGCGTGATGAAGATCGCCGTGTCGCCGTTGAAGGCGCGCAGCGTGCCGTCTGGGGCCGCCGCACTTTCGAGGAGCCGCAAGGAGGTGGTGCCGACGGCAACGACGCGGCCACCGCGTGCCCGCGCCGTGTTGAGGGCCTCCGCCGTCTCGGCGCTGACCTCGCCCCACTCGGCGTGCATCTTGTGCTCGCTAGTGTCGTCGGCCTTGACGGGCAGGAACGTGCCGGCGCCGACATGCAGCGTGACATAGTGCTGGGAGATGCCACGCGTTTGCAGCGCCGCCAACAGTTCGGGCGTGAAGTGCAACCCAGCTGTCGGCGCGGCAACGGCGCCGTCCTGCCTGGCGAATACGGTCTGGTAGCTCTGGCGATCGGATTCGTCGGGCGGGCGCTTCAGGGCGATGTATGGCGGCAGCGGCATCTGGCCTTGCGCGGCAATCGCCGCATCGAGATCGGGGCCAGCCAGATCGAACGCCAGTTCAACCTCGCCGGCGTCGCCGCGCGCGCTGACCGTCGCGTCCAGCGAAGCGGCGAAACACATCTCGCTCGTGCCGCCCAAGTGGACGCGGTCTCCCACTTGCAGCCGCTTGGCCGGACGCGCAAAGGCCCGCCAGCGGTTCTGATCGACACGTTTGGTGAGATTGAACGCGACGTGCGCTTTCGCGTCTCCGCGCACGCGCTCGCCTTCCAGCGCCGCCGGTATCACGCGCGTGTCGTTGAAGACCATCGCATCGCCGGGGCGAAGCAGAGACACCAGGTCACCGACGACCCCATCGCGCAGAGCGGCACCCGGTTGCACGACCAGCATCCGGGCCGCATCGCGCGGCGAGACCGGGTGCATGGCGATGCAGCTTTCAGGCAGCTCGAAATCGAACAAATCGGTGCGCACGGCCTAGAGGTACCGCACCATCAACGCGCCGGCCACCACCAGAGCCGCACCGGATGCGCGCCCGAGGGTGACTTCGCGCACGGCGAGATTGAGCAGTCCGAAGTGATCCAGGGCCAAGCTCGCCAGCACCTGGCCGGCGATGCCGAGCGAGATGACGGCGCCGACGCCAAGCTTGGGCGTGAGCCAGATGCTCATTGCCACGTAGAACGCACCAAGAATGCCTCCGAGGAAAAGCACTGGGCTGATCCCGGACAATCCGGAAAGATCGATCTGATCGCGCACCGTGATCAAAGCCACGACGAGCAGGAAGACCGTTCCCGCCACGAACGACAATGCTGCCCCGCCCAGCACATGGCCGAGACGCTGCCCGGCCATGACGTTGATCGGGGCTTGCAGCGAAATCAACGCCCCCGCGATGATCGCCAGAACGGCCAGGCCCAACGCGGGAAGCGACATCTGCTACGACTTTCTGGCAATCGGGCCGCTGAAATCAGGCCGCGTCGGCGGCGACCTTGACGCTGACCATCTTGTCGGGGTTCTGCGCGGGCTCGCCGCGCTTGATCTTGTCGACGTTGTCCATGCCCGAGATCACCTTGCCCCAGACGGTATACTTCTTGTCGAGGAAGCTGGCGTCATCGAAGACGATGAAGAACTGACTGTTGGCGCTGTCGGGGCTGGAGGCGCGGGCCATGGAGCAGACGCCGCGCTGATGCGACTCGGCGCTGAACTCGGCCGGCAAATTGTCGTAGTTCGATCCGCCCGTGCCCGTGCCCTTGGGGCAGCCGGTCTGCGCCATGAAGCCGTCGATGACGCGATGGAAGACGATGCCGTCGTAGAATTTCTCACGCACCAGTTGCTTGATGCGCTCCACGTGCTTGGGCGCGAGATCCGGGCGCATGGCGATGACGACCGGCCCCTTGGTGGTCTCGATCAACAGGGTGTTTTCGGGATCCTTGATTTCGGCCATTGCCGGCACTCCTTTTTTGCTCATGAACTGTGCCGCGCCCGGTTGACCCGGACTGCGGCGGATGTCTCAGCCGGCATCGCTCGCCAGGTACATCTTGACGATCTTGTCAGGAACGGCCGGTGGCTCGCCCTTGGCGATGGTGTCGACGAACTGCATGCCGTCGACGACGTTGCCCCACACCGTGTACTGGCTGTTGAGGAACGGCGAATGCTTGAAGCAGATGAAGAACTGGCTATTGGCGCTGTTGGGATCGTTGGAGCGTGCCGCGCCCACTGTCCCGCGCTCGAAGGCGGTCGGCGTGAATTCGGCGGGCACGTCGGGCAGGCTGGAGCCGCCGGTGCCGTCGCCCTTGGGATCGCCGGTCTGGGCCATGAAGCCGGGGATGACGCGGTGGAAGGTCAGGCCGTTGTAGAAGCCCTGCTTGGCCAGGGTCTTGACGCGCTCGACGTGCTTGGGCGCGAGGTCGGGGCGCAGCCGGATGGTGACCTTGCCGGTCTTCAATTCCAGGATCAGCGTGTTCGACGGATCGTTGCCTGACGGCTGGGCCGCAAATGCCGCCGCGACAGGGGTCGCGCCAGTCGTGACCGGGGAGCCAGGGGCGCCCGCGGCGCCGGCCGCTGGGACCGTGTTGTCGATGATCGTCGCCTGGGGACCACTGCTGCAGGCCGTCACGGACAGCAGCGACAGCCCACACGTGAGGGCCAGGACCAGTCCACCGAACCACTGCCGCATGCGTCATTCTCCCGAGATGCGACTCAGACGACGTCGTTATGGCGCCTCATAGCGCCGCGAGCAAGCCGCTTGGCTTACGCCACCTTAGTTTTCAGCAACTTAGCGACGGCGGGCGAGACAAACGGCGAGACATCGCCGCCCATCAGCGCAATCTGGCGCACGAGAGTGCCCGTGATGTGGCGCACTCCGGGCGACGCCGGGAGGAAAACCGTCTGCACGGCCGCCGCCATGGCGCCGTTCATGCCGGCCATCTGCATCTCGTAGTCGAAGTCGGAGGCGTCGCGCAGACCGCGGAAGATTACGGTGGCCTTGTTATCGGCGGCCGCGTTCACGACCAGGTTGTCGAAAGTCGCGACGTCGATGGCCGTGCCGCTCGCCTTGGCGATGGGCTTGGTCTCGGCTTCCAGCATGCGTTTGCGCTCGGCGGCGTCGAATAACGGCGCCTTGCCGGGGTGCACGCCGATGCCGATCACCAGCCTGTCGACGAGCCCGGCCGCCCGCGCGATGACGTCGGTGTGGCCGAGCGTGACGGGGTCGAAGGTGCCGGAATAGAAGCCGATTCTTGTCATTGGAGGGTTGTAGACGCGGGGATGGGGGGTGGGAAGGCCAAACCCCGGGTTTTCCTAATGCCGTATGGTGGGCATACTGGCCGGGCGGGGGCAAATCCAGTTGGGGGACGAACGATGACCCATTTGCACCAAGTGTTGGCTGTGGCGACCGCGCTCCTGGCGGTTCTCGCCATCGCACGGCCGGTCCAGGCGGCGGAGCGCTGCGTGACCAAGGCCGGATCGGCAACCGGCGTGACGCGCGGCTTTGCCGAGTACGAGTCGCTGCTGATCATCCGCCAGGTCACCGGCAATTGGCCGATCGAAACCGACCGCATCGGCAAGCCGAGCTACAGCTGCAAGCAGGACGGAGCGCTGTGGACGTGCCGAGCGGTGGCGAAGGTGTGTAAGGATTAGGCTGCGGACCCAGCTCGGCTCCCCTTCTTTGCCGCCTTCGTTTTTGGAACAGGCTCGAAGCTGATCCGCAGCGAATGGCCGGTGGCTTTGGCGAGGCGCTCCAGCGTGCGCGTGGAGGGCATTATGCGCCCACTTTCCAGACGCGCGATGACGGCCTGCGTCGTTCCCATCTTTTTGGCAAGCTGCTGCTGAGTGAGGTCTGCCCGCGCCCGCGCCCCAATGAGCGCTGCGGCGAGTGCAAATTCATCTTCGAGGGCGTCGTATTCACGAGCGTACTCAGGATCCTTCATCCACTTACGATGCAGTTCGGAAACTGGAATAAATTTTCTGGTCATTTCACGTCCTTGGCCCGAGCTTCGGCCAGCTCCAGTTCACGCGACGGGGTCTTGTCAGTCTTCTTTGTGAAGATGCGCACAATCACCACGCGCTGGCCGCTGGCCGTAACGTAGATGGCGCGTGCGATACCGTCTCGTCCGGAAAGCCGTATCTCCCAGAGTTTGCCCCTCAGGTGCTTCACGGCCGGCTCGCGTAGTGCAAGCAGACCGCCGCTGGCTACCAGATTTGAGAAACGCACCAACTTCGCGCGGATATCGGCTGGTTGAGCCTCCAACTCCGCTGCGACGTCTGCATTGAGGAGTTCGACCGACCAATCCACCGCCGAAACAACTATACCTTTTTTGCAATATTGTCAAGGCGGCGATCAGGCTTCGCCGCCCTCGCCCGTCTCACCGTTCTCTCCTTCGCTGCCATCGTCCGAGATGCGTTCGACGCTGACGACTTTCTCTTCGCTGTCGGTCTTGAAGATGCGGACGCCCTGGGTGTTGCGGCCGGCGATGCGGATGTCGTGGACGGGGCAGCGGATCAGCTGGCCGCCGTCGGTGACGAGCATGATCTGGTCGTTCTCCTCGATCGGGAATGACGCATTCAAGCGGCCATTGCGGTCGTTGACGACCATGGCGACGATGCCTTTGCCGCCGCGGCCGGAGGTGCGGTATTCGTAGGACGACGAACGCTTGCCGAAGCCCTTCTCGGAGACCGTCAGCACGAACTGTTCCTTGCCGCCCAGTTCGGCGAAGCGTTCCGGCGTCAGCTCGGCGTCGCCTTCGGCTTCTTCGTCGGCCTCGATCTCGGTGGCGGTGCCGTCTTCTTCCTCGCCGGTGGCGCGGCGCAGGGCGGAAGCCTGCTTGAGGTAGGCCGTGCGCTCGGCGGGTGTGGCGTCGACGTGCGTCAGGATCGCCATGGAGATGATCTCGTCGCCTTCGTCCAGGCGGATGCCGCGCACGCCGTCCGAGTCACGGCCTTTGAACAGGCGCACCTCGTCCTTGGCGAGGAAGCGGATGCACTGGCCGTTGGCCGTCGTCAGCAGCACGTCGTCCTCGGGCGAGGCGATCGCCACCTGCACGATGCGATCGCCCTCGTCGAGCTTCATGGCGATCTTGCCGTTGCGGTTGATGTTCTCGAAGTCGGACAGCGCGTTGCGGCGCACGTTGCCGGAGCGCGTGGCGAACATCAGTTCCAGCTTGCTCCAGGTGTCGCTGTCTTCCGGCAGCGGCAGGATCGAGGTGATGACCTCGCCCTCGGTCAGCGGCAGCAGGTTGATGAGCGCCTTGCCGACGGCCTGCGGCGTGGCGGCCGGCAGGCGCCACACCTTCATGCGGTAGCACATGCCGCGCGAGGAGAAGAACAAGACGGGCGTGTGCGTCGAGGTGATGAAGATCTGGGTGACGAAATCTTCGTCGCGCGTCGTCATGCCGGAGCGGCCCTTGCCGCCGCGGCGTTGCGCGCGATAGGTCGAGAGCGGAACGCGCTTGATGTAGCCCTTGTGGCTGACGGTGACGACGACGTCTTCGCGCTGGATCAAGTCCTCGTCTTCGACTTCGCCTTCGATGTCGACGATCTCGGTCTTGCGCGGCGTGGCGAACTCGTCGCGGATCGAGGTCAGTTCGCCCTTGACGATGTCGATGATGCGCTGGCGCGACGACAGGATCTCCAGGTAGTCCTTGATCTCCTCGGCGATCTTCTTCAGTTCGTCGCCGATTTCGTCGCGGCCCAGGGCAGTGAGGCGGGCGAGCCGCAGCTCGAGAATGGCCTTGGCCTGCTCTTCCGACAGCTTGTAGGTGCCGTCCTCGCCGAGGCCGTGGCGCGGGTCGGCGATGAGCGCGATCAGCGGCGCCATGTCCTTGGCGGGCCAGGCGCGCGCCATCAGCTGTTCCTTGGCCTCAGCGGGGCTCGGGCTGAAGCGGATGAGCTTGATCACCTCGTCGATATTGGCGACGGCAATGGCGAGGCCGACGAGGTTGTGGGCGCGGTTGCGCGCCTTGGTCAGCAGGAACTTCGTACGGCGGCTCACCACCTCCTGGCGGAAGGCGGTGAAGGCCTCGATCATGTCGCGCAGGTTGAGCTGCTGGGGACGGCCGCCGTTGATCGCCAGCATGTTGGCGCCGAACGTGGTCTGCAGGTCGGAGAAGCGCCAGAGCTGGTTCAGCACCACGTCGGCAATGGCGTCGCGCTTCAGTTCGATGACGACGCGCATGCCTTCGCGGTTGGTCTCGTCCCAAAGATCGGCGATGCCTTCGATCTTCTTTTCGCGCACCATGTCCGCGATCTTTTCGATCAGCGTCTTCTTGTTCACCTGATACGGGATGGCGGTGACGACCAGCGCTTCGCGGTCCTTGCGGATCTCCTCGACGTGCACCTTGGAGCGCATGATGATGGAGCCGCGGCCCTTGTGATAGGCCGACAGGATGCCGCCGCGCCCGAGGATCAGGGCGCCCGTAGGGAAATCCGGACCGGTGATGATCTGCGTCAGTTCGTCGATCGTGATCTCGGGATTGTCGAGATGGGCCAGGCAACCGTCGATGACTTCGCCGAGGTTGTGGGGCGGAATGTTGGTGGCCATACCGACGGCGATGCCGCCGGCGCCGTTGACCAGCAGGTTGGGGAATTTCGCCGGCAGGACGCTCGGCTCCTGCAGCTGGTCGTCGTAGTTGGGCTTGAACTCGACCGTCTCCTTGTCGAGGTCGTCCAGCAGGGACTGCGCCACCTTCTGGAGACGGCATTCGGTGTAGCGTTCGGCCGCCGCCGGGTCGCCGTCGACCGAGCCGAAGTTGCCTTGCCCGTCAATCAGCGGCAGGCGCATGGAGAAATCCTGCGCCAGGCGGACCAGGGCGTCATAGATCGCCAGGTTGCCGTGCGGGTGGTACTTGCCCATCACCTCGCCGACGACGCGGGCGGACTTGACGAACTTCTTGTTCCAGTCGAGACCGAGCTCGTTCATGGCGAACAGGATGCGGCGGTGCACCGGCTTCAGACCGTCGCGCACGTCGGGCAGTGCACGCGAAACGATGACGCTCATCGCATACTCAAGGTATGAGCGCTTCATTTCGTCGGTGATCAGCACCGGGCGCACGTCGCTGGGCTCGCGGCCCTCTGGCCGGTCGTCGTCGTTTGTATCGGTCAAGCTGGAACGTCCAAAAAAAGCGGTCCATGCGCATGACGCATGCCCGCTTGTGATATGTCGATTTCGATCCGGATCTTAGCCCAGATACGTCGAAAAATGCAACGTTTCGATCTGTGGATTTCCCCATTGGGCAAGCTACGAAAACGGGCGGAATCCCCGCATCACCAGCCTTCGCGCCGCATCATGACTTCTGCTTGACACCGGACCTTCAATAAGTCTCGTTAGCGTCCGTCAAAGCGCCACGCCAAGAGCGCCGAAAGACCTTGCCGATAGGCACAATAAGAGAGGAATCACGCCCATGCAGAGCAGAGTTTTTCTTGTCGCTGCAGCGACGCTTCTGTTGGCCACGCCCGCAGCCGCACAGGACACCTCAAGCCTATTCATGAGCGCACAGGGTAGCGACCAGCACCTCGCCAAGGATACGCTGATCGGCTCCAAGGTCTATGGCAAGGACGGCACCATCATCGGTGACATCGAGGATCTGATCCTCTCGGACGGCAACACCGTCGTCGGCGTGATCATCGGCACCGGCGGGTTCCTCGGGCTTGCCGAAAAGCGCGTCGGCGTCAATCTGGGCGCCCTGACATCCAGCGACAAGGACGGCAAAACGATCGTGACGCTGCCTGTCAGCCACGAAGACCTGGTGGCGACACCGGCCTATCAGCGCGCCGTGCCGCAGAAATCACTGCTGGAACGCGCCAAGGAGAAGGCCCAGGAGCTGAAAGACAAGACGACCGAGACGTCCAAGGACGCCTACGAAAAGGCCAAGCCGGCGATCGAGGACGCGAAGGAAAAGGCCAAGGAGGCCTACGACGCGGCCAAGGAGAAAGTGCAGGACGCCGTGAGCGGCGACAAGCCGGCCGAGACGCCGCCGGCTGCCGAGCCGGCCCCCGAACCCGCGCCGACACCCGCACCGGAGGCGGCGCCTGCGCCGGCACCTGAGGCAACGCCGGCTCCGGAGGCCGCGCCTGCGCCCGAGGCCGCACCTTCGCCGGCACCAGAACCGGCACCGTCGCCTGCGCCGGAGGCCACGCCTGCTCCGACACCCGAGGCCGCCCCGGCACCGACGCCGGATCAGACGCCGGTGCCCGAGCCCACGCCGTCTCCGGCACCCGGCACCGAGACGACGCCGACACCGCCAGCCACCGAGACGCCGTCCGAGCCGCCGGCCCAGCCCTAACTTTTGGCTGAGGACGCACCGTCGAGCCCCGCCGCGCAACCGCGGCGGGGCTTTTCTGTTGGTGCGAGCCTCTACGCATTTCAGGAAGCGCTCACAGCTCTTGTCGGACAAACAATTCGCTCAGCCAGTCGACTTCGACGTCCAACCAGATGTCATCCTCGGGCTTGTCCCGAGGATCCCGCGGTCCACGGGCTCGACGGATTGCTGTTGAGGGCTAGCGGCACAACAATGACTTGTCGCGCTTGCTGAGCGCGGGACACTCGGAACAAGTCCGAGTATGACCGTGGGGCGGGCTTTGGGCGTCGCCGGTGGATCGCGGTTAGGCCTGCTTTCCTGGAGCGCTCTGTTTGGTCGCTTCTCAACGGAAAACCGCTTCACACTTTTCCGGAAGCGCCTCTGTCTTCGCGCGCTTCTTTTCGGAAAACCGCTTCACACTTTTCCGGAAGCGCTCTAGTCACGAACACGGACAACCGAAGGGATTCGCGATGGCGCCTGGCACGACCAAGGGTCTCGTGGCCGCCGCTCTCGGCGGCAATGCGCTGGCTGCTGCCGGAAAGATCGTAGCGTACGCGCTGACCGGATCGTCGGCGCTGCTGTCGGAAGCGATTCACTCCCTGGTTGCCATCACGCATCAGATCCTGCTGCTCTTCGGCGTCGGTCAGGCCAGCCGTCCTGCCGATGCGCGGCATGCCTTCGGGCACGCCCGCGAACTCTACTTCTGGAGCTTCATCGCGGCCATCCTGCTGTTTTCGCACGGTGCCGGCGTTGCCATCTACGAAGGCATCCAGAAGCTGAAAAACCCGCCGTTCCTCAGCATTTCAGCGATCAGCTACGGGGCGCTGCTGGTGGCGCTCGTGGTGCAATCGGTGTTGGCGTACATGCTGTTCAAGGATCGCGCCGCCGGCACCGTGCCACGAGATCCGGCGCGCGCAGCGCTGAGCGTCGAGACACTCGCGGCGCTTGCGGGTGTGACGATCGCGCTCGCCGGCTTGCTGGCGACCGATCAACTGGGATTTCGTTACGGCGACGCCATCGCATCATTGGGCGTCGGCTTCGTGATGGCGGCCGTTGCCGTCGTCATGTGCCTGCGGGTGCGGAGACTGATCGTCGGCGAAGCGGCAAACCCAGCGCTCCGGTCGCGTCTGCGGACGATCCTACAGGCGGAAACCGGGCCGGGTCGGCCGCTTAGCGCGGTGCACGAGATCCGCACATTGCATATCGGCGCGGATGACGTGTTGGTGGCGGCCTACGTGCAGTTCAGGGAGGGCGAGACGGCGCGCACCATCGAGGCGACGACGACCCGGCTGGAGCGCAGCATCAAGGCGGAGGCCGCCGATATCAGCCAGGTGTTCGTCGTAATGCAACAGCCGGACGACAGCACGGGGCAGCAGCCGGACGATATGGCGGAACCGGAGATCGAACCCGAGGCGCCCGATATCGAGCAGGAACTCGATGCAGTGCTTTCAGAGCCGCGTCCGCCCGCCACGCCGGCCCCGCTCCACGCCAAACCGGCGTCACAGCCGGGGCAACCCAATCGCAAGGGCCGGAAGCGAAAGCGGCGGCACTGACGAGACTAAATATCCCCGTCTCACTGTCATCCTCGGGCTTGTCCCGAGGATCCCGCGCTCAGCTAGCGCGACAAGTCATTGTTGTGCCGCTCGTGATCCGCCGAGTGCGCGGACGGCGGGATCCCCGGGACAAGCCCGGGGATGACATCTGCTGCAATGGCGGCGCCGCGACGTCGCGGATGCAAGTGGGGCCAGACCGAGGTCTGACCCCTTATTGTTTAGAACGGGATTTCGTCGTCGATCTGTTTGTCGAAGGGTTTGCCGCCGCCAGAGGTGCTGCCGCCGCTGCGGGCAGCCCGGCGCGGTTCGCCATAGCTGCCGCCACCACCGCTGCCGCCGCCAAAGTCATCGGAGCCGCCATAGTCGGACTGCCCGCTGTCGGCCATGCCGCCGCCGGCGCCGGTGCGGCCGTCGAGCATGGTCAGCGTGCCGTTGAAGCCCTGCAGCACGACTTCCGTGGAGTACTTCTCCACGCCGGCCTGATCGGTCCACTTGCGGGTTTGAAGTGCGCCTTCGATGTAAACCTTGGCGCCCTTTTTCAGATACTGCTCCACGACCTTGCAGAGGTTCTCGTTGAAGATCACGACGGAGTGCCACTCCGTCTTCTCGCGGCGCTCGCCGGAGTTCTTGTCGCGCCAGTTCTCGCTCGTGGCGATGCGCAGATTGGCGATCGGCCGCCCGTCCTGGGTGCGGCGAATTTCCGGGTCCTTGCCCAGATTGCCAATCAGGATCACCTTGTTCACCGAACCCGCCATCTCATCACTCCTCGTGTCTTATTTTGCCGGAGCACCGGCCACTGCCGCTCAAGTTGGCGACTCAACGCGGACACCCTAGCCGCCGCCATAGCCCAGCGCCGCACTAGTCGATGAGTCCTCCACACCGAATTGGTGTTTTGACGTGCGATTCTGTTCGCTTTATGTTCTCAATATAGGGATGTCGACTTGCTCTGGCAAGCCGGCGCCGCGCTTATCTCAGCAGTGCCAGGGCTTCCGCGTTGTAGGTCACGGATGCCTTGCTGCGCGTGTCGCGAATGACGACGCTGTGGGGCACCGCCAGCGCCGGATCGGCAGCCGACACAAGGACTTCGATGTTCGGGGTCGCCTTATAGAGGTGGCCCGACGAGAACATCGAGCCGCCCGACACGTGCTCGCACCGCTCCGGGATCTGGCCTTCGAACGTCAGCAATTCCTCGGCGAGCTTGACCCAGCGCGGGCAGAGCCCGGCGTAGGCGGCGATCTGCTTGTCGTCAGCGGTCGCGGAGCCGCGCACGGTCCAGAGGCCGGCGGCCAGAAGCGCCATCACCACAAGTCCCAGTCCCCAGCGTGTCGGCATGTCCCCATTCCTTCAAGTGCTCGATTTCGTACCCCAGCGCGATCCCCCGCGCTAGTTCGGCCGCGCCATATCGGCGGCCACACCGAATTCCCGCAGAACGTCGGGATCGATGGTTTTCGAGGACGGACAGTCGTCCATCCGCGACCGGTCGTATAGCAGAACCATCTGGCCCCGGAAGCCCTCGGTTTTGGCGCGGCGGGCAAGCCCCGTCGCGACCGCGCCGTTGGCCCAGCGGATCTTACAGGTCATTTTCATCAGGTAATCGGTCAACTTGTCCTGATAATCGAAGGCCGAGGCGGTCGAGGCGCTCATCAGCGTCTGCCATTGCTGGGCCTGCGCCGAGCTTGTCCAACCCTGCACGGCATTGGCATCGAACAGCGGCTGCATCGCGGTCTCAATCTCCTTGCGCAGGCGCGGACGCTCGATGCGGCCGAGATCGCTCTTCAACGCCACGTTGTCGGCGTCGGAAATGGCCGTCATGACGAGACCGGTGAAATCGGCCAGGCCCGTCGCGTCGGCCTGCGGCGGCTGCGTCAGCCATACGCCGGCACCGCGGAAATCCGCGGCCTTGATCTGCGCATCGGTCATGTTAGCGCCCTGCAACATGGCCAGTTCAAGCGTTGCGCCCTCGAGGTCGGCGTTGCCGAGATCGGTGCTGCGCAGGTCGGCACGGCGCAGGTAGGCACCTTGCAGACGGGCGCTCGACAGATTGGCGGCCTGCAGCCGTGCGCCGTTCAAGTTGGCGCCCTGCAGCCGGGCAAACAGCAATTGCGCGCCCTGCGCTTCGGCCGCTTCCAGGTTCGCCTTTTCGAGGTGGGCGCTGGTCAGGTCGGCACCCGTCAGCAGGGCGTTCGACAGGTTGGCGCCGACGAGAGAGGCTTCCTCGAGCCGGCCGCGCCGCAGGTCGATGCCCAGCAGACTGGCGTTGTCGAGCTTGGCCTTGGTGAAGTCGGCGCGGATGGCTGCGGTGCAGCCCGCTTCGTCGCGGTCGGTCGTGAGATACAGCGTCTCGGGATTGGCGCAAGACAGCCAAGCGCCGCGCAGGTCGGTGCCGGTGAGGCTGGCGCGACGCAGGTCCGCTCCTGTCAGATCGGCCTGATGCATGTCGGAGCGATCGAGCTTGGCGAAGCGCAGGTCGCGGCCGCGCAGCGTGATCGATGGCTCGCCGGGCGCCTGGTCGCGGTCGACAACGAGATCGGAGTCCTGAACGATGAGATTGCGTTCGAAGAGTCCGAACAGCTTGCCGTCGGCGCTGGCAACGAAGAACGGCGCCATGAAGCCGGAGACGTAGCGGGGCCGGGTTTCATCCTCCGACTGTTCGCCGAAGAACGATTGCACGAAGCGGTCCAGGGACTCGCCCGGGACGGTGGCGACGAACAGCGAGAAGAATGCGACGAGACCCAGCACCAGGCCGGTGAAAGCACAGCTGAAAGGGCTGTCGCGCGTGGTGGCGGCCGCAGCCTGGAAGAACGAGGTCTCGGTGCGCAACATGAAGACGCCGATCAACGTCAATGCCGCCAGATCGGTCAACAAGGCAACGCGCTGCGTCCAGGTGATCGGCACGCTGTGATAGGGCAGAAACACGACCTGGATATAGAGGATCAGGACGACCGGCAGCGTCACCAGCGTCAGCCACGACATGCCGTGCAGAAAGGTGCTGAGCACGGCGGACCGCTGCGGTCCCGCAATCGCCTGCACGAAGAAGAAGTTGTTGAGCTCCAGGCGCAGGGGATGGGTACGCTTGTCGGTGGTCTCGAGCAGGCGGATGGCCTGGTCGAATTCCATGGTCTCGCGGGCCAGCAGCACCAGCTGTGACATCAGGCCGAGGTGCAGCAGGGCCAGGATGATCGGCGCGAACTGGAAGAACTGCGTCAGCTGGATCTTGACCTGCAGGATCGGCAATTCGACAGGCGTTTCAAGCAATAGGTCGCGGTGCGTGACGCCGGCGGTGGCGATGATGAAATACGCCATGATGGCGAGAAAGATCAGCCAGCCGGTATGGGCCGCGTCGCTCGACCTGTTGACCGCCTCCAATAGGCTATACGGGTTGACCGGGGTCTCGACCTCCGGCGCAACGCGAGCCATTTCCATACTTCTCCCCCAACGCAACCCTTGACGCGGGCAAACTGCGCCGACCATAGCGGAGAAAGTGAGGCGCGCAACAATCGTGCTCGCTTGCAACGCTTGTCAGGATTAACGTCGCTCGGCCGCTGACCACCCACCCAATTCGGTGCCCAGGCCCTTGACCTCGAAGCTGCTTTGGCTATCGGGTTGTATTGCGTTGCAAAGCAGCGCGAACCGTCACCTGCACTGGAGCGTGAAGCTTTGTACTCCTGCAAGAAATGCCCCGGCTACTGCTGCTCTTACCCGCTGATCGCACTGGAACGCCGTGACGTGGAGCGGCTGGCGCGCCATTTCGCCCTGCCCTATGACGTGGCCGAGCGCCGTTTCACCCGCTCCGCCTGGGGCCGCAAATGGGTCATGCGGCGCAAGGCCGATCAGCACTATGGCCGCATCTGCCAGTTCTTCGACACCAAGAAGCGGTGCTGCACCATCTACAAGGCACGGCCGTCCGTATGCCGCTCGTTTCCCGGCGAGGGGCGCTGCGGGTACTACGATTTCCTGATGTTCGAACGCCGCGCTCAGAACGACCCCACATTCGTGGCGCTGACGAACCATCGCTGACCTGGATCGGCATCTGCGCGTGAGGCCGATCGCTCAGTTCAGCGTTCCTTGATTTCGCGGGGAATTCCGCACGACCGTCTCCTAGAAATGCGAGGGCGGGAGACGACTTGAAGAACGACTGAAGCCTGAGCGATCCGCTCGCCCCAAATTTTTGCGAGCCCGTCAACGTAGGACGAAGTTGGTTGGTGCGCATAATGCAATTGCACTAGTACGCAAGAATTCCCGCTAGCGTTGCATGATTGCGTCGCATGCTGAGAATACCTTAGCCGCGCACTCTCCACCGCCTTGGCTGAACCGCGCCACTGGGATGCATTGCCGGTTCGGCGGGCATCCATTACCTAAGCGGCATGAAAAAGCCCGGCAGACCCGCTCCCACCTCCGCCCGCTCCGACCTGATGAAGACGATCCACGTCCGTGGCGCGCGCGAGCACAATCTCAAGAACGTCGATCTGGAGATCCCGCGCGACGCTCTGGTTGTTTTTACTGGGCTTTCTGGCTCCGGCAAGTCGTCGCTGGCGTTCGATACGATCTATGCCGAGGGGCAGCGGCGGTACGTCGAGAGCCTGTCGGCCTACGCGCGCCAGTTCCTCGAGATGATGCAGAAGCCGGACGTCGATCATATCGACGGACTGTCGCCGGCCATCTCGATCGAGCAGAAGACGACCTCCAAGAACCCGCGCTCGACCGTCGGCACGGTGACAGAGATCTACGACTACCTGCGCTTGCTGTTCGCCCGCGTTGGCGTGCCCTACTCGCCCGCCACCGGCCTGCCGATCGAAAGCCAGACCGTCAGCCAGATGGTCGACCGGGTGATGGAGCTGCCGGAGGCGACACGCCTCTACCTGCTGGCGCCGATCGCCAAGGGGCGCAAGGGCGAATACAAGAAGGAACTCGCCGAGCTGCAGAAGAAGGGGTTTCAGCGCGTCAAGATCGACGGCGCCTTCTACGAGATCGCGGACGCGCCCAAGCTCGACAAGAAATACAAGCACGACATCGACGTCGTGGTGGACCGCCTGGTGGTGCGCGCCGACATCAAGACGCGACTGGCGGATTCGATCGAGACGGCGCTGAAGCTGTCGGAGGAATACCAGCTCGTCATCGCCGAGTTCGCCGACAAGCCGCTCAAGGGCGACGCGCCGACGTCCAAGGGCCGCGGCAAGGCCAATCCCGCCGACGACAACGATGAAGACGCCGGCGACGAGACTTCGGCGAAGAAGGGCGACGCCAAGAGCGTCCTGAAGAACAAGAACGAGACGCACGAGCGCATCGTGTTCTCGGCGCGGTTTGCGTGCCCCGTCTCCGGCTTCACGATCGACGAGATCGAGCCGCGGCTGTTTTCGTTCAACGCGCCGGCCGGCGCCTGCCCGACGTGCGACGGCCTCGGCACCGAAATGCAGTTCGAGCCCGACCTCGTGGTACCCGATGCCGACCTGTCGCTGGCCAAGGGCGCGATCTATCCCTGGTCGCGCACGGGGGCCACGTCGCCCTACTACGAGCAGACGCTGACGGCGCTGGCCAAGCACTTCAAGGTGTCGACGACGACGCCGTGGAACAAGCTGCCCAAGCACGTGCAGCTGGCGATCCTCTACGGCACCGACGAGGAGGACGTGGAGTTCACTTACGAGGACGGCCTGCGCACTTACAAAACGTCGAAGCCGTTCGAGGGCGTGATCGGCAACATCGAGCGGCGCTGGAACGAGACCGACAGCGAGTGGGTGCGCGAGGAGCTGTCGCGCTACCAGAATGCGCATCCGTGCGAGGCGTGCGGCGGCTATCGCCTGAAGCCGCAAGCGCTCTCCGTGAAGATCGGCGGCAAGCACATCGGCGAGGTCGGCGACCTGTCGATCAAGGCGGCGAACATCTGGTTTGCCGAGGTGCCGAAGTCGTTCACGAAGAAGCAGACCGAGATCGCCACGCGCATCCTCAAGGAGATCCGCGAGCGCCTGCAGTTCCTCAACGACGTCGGCCTCGACTACCTGACGCTGTCGCGCGCCTCGGGCACGTTGTCGGGCGGCGAGAGCCAGCGCATCCGGCTTGCCTCGCAGATCGGCTCGGGCCTGACCGGCGTGCTCTACGTGCTCGACGAGCCGTCGATCGGCCTGCACCAGCGCGACAACGCACGGCTGCTCGTGACGCTGAAGCACCTGCGCGACATCGGCAACACGGTCATCGTCGTCGAGCACGACGAGGATGCGATCCTGGCGGCCGACTACGTCGTCGACATCGGCCCGGGTGCCGGTGTGCACGGCGGGCAGGTGGTGGCGCAGGGCACGCCCGACGAGATCATGGCCGATGCCAAGTCTCTGACGGGGCAATACCTCACCGGCGTGCGCGAGGTGCCGGTGCCGAAGACGCGGCGGCAGCCGACGAAAGGCAAAGCGCTCAAGGTCATCGGCGCGCGCGAGAACAACCTGAAGAACGTCACGGCGGAATTGCCGGTCGGCGTGTTCACCTGCGTCACCGGCGTGTCGGGCGGCGGCAAGTCCACGCTGCTGGTCGACACGCTGTACAAGGCGGTGGCGCGCAAGCTCAACAACGCGCGCGAGCATCCCGGCGCGCATGACCGCATCGAGGGCCTGGAGCATTTCGACAAGGTCATCGACATCGACCAGTCGCCGATCGGGCGCACGCCGCGCTCCAACCCGGCGACGTACACGGGCGCCTTCACGCCGATCCGCGACTGGTTCTCCGGTCTGCCGGAATCCAAGCTGCGCGGCTATGCGCCGGGCCGCTTCTCGTTCAACGTCAAGGGCGGGCGCTGCGAAGTGTGCCAGGGCGACGGCGTCATCAAGATCGAGATGCACTTCCTGCCCGACGTCTACGTGACGTGCGACGAGTGCAAGGGCAAGCGCTACAACCGCGAGACGCTGGAGGTGCGCTTCAAGGACAAGTCGATCGCCGACGTGCTCGACATGACGGTGGAAGAGGCGGCCGACTTCTTCAAGGCGGTGCCGCCCATTCGCGACAAGATGGAGACGTTGGCGCGCGTGGGCCTGGGCTACATCCACGTCGGCCAGCAGGCGACGACGCTATCGGGCGGCGAGGCGCAACGCATCAAGCTGGCGAAGGAGCTGTCGCGGCGCGCCACGGGGCGGACGCTGTACATTCTCGACGAGCCGACGACGGGGCTGCATTTCCACGACGTGGCCAAGCTGCTCGAGGTGCTGCACGAGCTGGCGGACGCGGGCAACACGTTGGCGGTGATCGAGCACAACCTGGAAGTGATCAAGACGGCCGACTGGGTGATCGACCTGGGGCCGGAGGGTGGTGACGGCGGCGGGCGGATCGTGGCGGCGGGAACGCCGGAGGATGTGGCGAAGGTGAAGGAGAGCTACACCGGGCAGTATTTGCGGGAGCTGCTGGGGAGACGGGCGCGGGCGAAGGGGAACGGGAAGAAGCAGGCGGCGGAGTAGTTATCGCTACTTTCTCCAATTCCTAGCAAACCATCCCAATACGTTCGACAAACCGCCGACCCATCGACGTAGAACTGACGCCGGACTCAATTCAATTAATGGATAGTCGTCCCAATGCGTGTTTTTTAACGTCAGTCCGTCCGGCTCGACCTCACAACGAACCAACTGCGCATAATACTTGCAACCCGCGCGCTTCACTCGTTTGTAGAATTCATCCGATATTGCGACCTCTGCAGCTGCTTGTGTGCCGTGCGAATGCAATCCGCACAGCAGCAGCCCGACTTTTCCGTCACCGAGTGGTTTCCTAACTATGACGCCGTAGTCGCGCGTGACGACATGCAAATCCTCGGGAGGATTCTGGAATTTGGCGAGAATTTCACTTGTTGCCGGGGCATGATCACATACGTAGGGCGGGAAATCTTGTGGCAACCAATGCCAGTCTCCATCTAATTTTTGAATTCGGTCATGTTTGCCCTCCTGCGAGATGTACTGCAAGGGCCCGAAATTCAAAATTTTAATTTTCTTGTTGTCGACGCTGAACAGCTTCTCGGCCGCCCATGCCGGCGAGCCGAAGAACAAGCAGTTTCTAGGCTCGGTAAATTTCTGATAATAGAAAGTCTCGAAACTCACCGTTATCTTCTTTTTCTGCGTGCGGCGCATGATTTTTGCAAGCGCCAAGGTCTCTCCAGAGTGGACATAGTTTCTGTAGGTCTTCGGAGGAGACCCCCCATAAGACGGGACTAGCGATGTTACGACGAGAAATGAAGGATCGTTCGTCGTGATGGGCAATACACGCTTCAGCCGCCAATACTCTAATTTTCGTTTGGTCAGCTCATAAGTGTGTTTAAGAAATGCTCCGACGATGCCTGCAAACACTGTAGTGATTGAATACTTCTCGATGAATGTAGCTAGCTGATCAACAATCATAATCATTGTGCGAACTCAAATATATTGGTTTTAAACTAACTATTTTGAGACTACAGCGTCCCAATCATAACGTCTACGTCAGATCGGAGCCGAATGTGGATGTTGCCCCTCACCCTCTCCCCGTAAGGACGGGGAGGGGGAATTTCGCACAGCCCTATCGTGTCGATGACGTCGGCACCTGCGATATTGCGTCGTGAGTTGTGGCCGCCGATGCGCCGTCATCCGGCAGCCATAAACGCGCGTCTAACTGCGGCCGCTGCCGGAGTGCCCGGCGAGTGGGCGTGACGGCGGCACGCGCCGTCGCGCAAAAAGTTGCAGGCACCTGCGGGGGTGGCGCAATGAAAGAGATCAGCAAGTTTCTCAGTTACGTCCTGCGGCATGAGCCGGAGGCGATCGGGCTTGAGCTCGACGACAACGGCTGGGCGGACGTCGATGAACTGCTGGCGAAGGCGCAGGCGGCGGGGCGCGGGTTCGATCGGGCGACGCTGGAGCAGGTGGTGGCGTCGAGCGACAAGAAGCGCTTCACGCTGTCGGATGACGGCACGCGCATCCGCGCGGCGCAGGGGCACTCGGTCGAGGTCGATCTCGCCATCGCGCCGATGGTGCCGCCGGCGATGCTGTTCCACGGCACGGCCGCTGCCACCGTCGCGGCGATCATGGCCGAGGGGCTGCGCCCCGGGCGGCGGCGGAAGGTGCACCTGTCGCTCGACGAGGACACGGCGGTGAAGGTCGGGCAGCGGCACGGCCGCCCGGTGGTGCTGCGCGTCGATGCGGCGGGCATGCACGCGCAGGGCCTCGCGTTCTGGCGCGCCGACAACGGCGTCTGGCTGACGGATCACGTGCCGCCGCAGTTTCTCAAGGGATGAGCGTGCGCAGACGCGGACGGGATTGATGCCGACCAATACATTGCGTGCGCCCCCTCTCCATGGCCGCCCTCCGAGGCGGCCATGGAGAGGGGGCATGGGATACGCGTCGCGCAAGCGGTCCCTGGATGGCCGGGTCAAGCTCGGCCATGACGAGAGGGGGAGGCTCGGGTCGCCAATGGCTCTGCGGATTTGGCAAACAACGAACCCCAAGCACCGTCATCCCGTGCAGCGGCACGGGATCCCGCAAGTTTGAGCGGGGGTGACGTGGAGTGGCCTCGTGGCCGGCGGGGCAACGTGTCCTGAAGCGTTCAGCGGTTGGAGACCGGCGTAGGTCCCGACCTGCGTCGGGATGACGGTGTGGGGGATGCGCCGATCTTGACGCTAACGCACGCGGAACGCGTCTTGCCGCGCGCGTCCTCCGAGGGAGAGCCAATAGCGCCAGCCCCCTCCCCTACTGCGGCAGCACGGCTTTGATCTGCTCGTCGAACTGGGCGAGGGCTTCGAGGGCGCGGGCTTTCATGGCGGGGTTTTGCTCGCCGGCGGACTCGGGCTTGAAGCCTTCGATGGCGGCGCGGGCCTCGTCGAGCATCTTGGTGGCGGACTTCCACGGGTTCAGTTCGCGCTTCAGGTTGGACTGCAGCAGCTGCGTGAGAAGAACGCCGGTGGCGAGCACAAGGCCGCTCAGCTGGGCGTTCTCGCGCTCGAGGCGGGCGATCGTGGCGGCGAGATCCGTAGAATCAGACATGAATAGGCTCCGTGTTGCTGCCTGTTGCTAGTCGGCGCGGCCGTCCAGCGCAAGCCCAGCATCGCCACACGTGGCTGCCAAGCCGCAGCAACATCACATGCGGAATGCAACGGTTGCCGCCGCTTTGCACCGGTTCATCCAGCGGGTTACAACCGTTCCGCGAGCAGGCAATGCGGGAAGACAGGCATGACGGCATCGTCGCCGGGGAAACGCACCGACCAGGCGTCGCGCATCATCAGGGCCTCTGCAGCTGACATTTACCGGGCGTTTGTCGATCCAAAGGCTCTTGCCGTCTGGCTGCCGCCGACGGGGATGACGGCCAAGATCCTGACGTTCGATGCGAGACCGGGCGGACGCTACCGCATGGTGCTCAGTTATGTTTCGCCTGATGCTGGTCCGCAGGGCAAGACCTCGGATGGCACGGACGTCGTCGAGGCGCGGTTCCTGGAACTCGTGGAGAACGAGCGCGTCGTGCAGGCGGTGGACTTCCAGTCGGACGATCCCGCGTTCGCCGGCACGATGACGATGACGTGGAGTCTTTCGCCCGCTGCGGACGGCACCGAGGTCGTCATCGTGTGTGAGAACGTGCCGGAGGGCATCAGCAAGGACGATCACGACGCGGGGTTGGCGTCGACGCTGGCGAACCTGGCAGCCTTCACCGAGACGGCCTGAGCGCAATCGTGGCCTCTCCCATCGCGCAGCACTCTGCGCCAGTCGGATCAGGTCAGTGCGCAGCATGCTCAGTCTAGCGCGCGCACCCTCAACTTAGCGTGCGGAGCACGCCGGGCAGCAGGTCGGGCAAATCTTCGGATATGAGGCCGGGGCCGAAGGCATTGGCGGCGGCGCCGTGCAGCCAGACGGCGGCGGAGGCGGCGGCGAAAGGGTCGACGCCCTGGGCCAACAGGCCGGTGACCATGCCGGCGAGCACGTCGCCGGAGCCGGCGGTAGCGAGCGACGGCGGAGCGTTGGCGTTGATCGACGCCAAGCCATCGGGCGCGGCGACGACGGTGTCGGAGCCCTTCAACACGACAACGGCGCCGATACGGGCGGCGGCCAGGCGCGCGCGCTCCAACTTGGAGCCGTTGAGGTTCGGAAACAGACGCGCGAACTCGCCGTCGTGCGGCGTCAGGATCACCGGGCGACCGGGTTTGGCGCGCACGAGTTCGGCGAGGAGATCGGGCTGACCGGCGAAGGACGTGATGGCATCGGCGTCGAGCACGACGGCGGCGCCGGTGGCGAGCAGCGTGGCGGCCTCGGTCTGCGTCTGCGCGCCGACGCCGCGGCCGGGGCCGATCAGCACGGCGTTCTTGCGGACATCGGCGAAGACCTCGGCGAGGCCCAACGGTCCGGTGAAAGGCAGCAGCATGATGGCCGTGACGTGCGTGGCGTTGATGATCAGCGCGTCGGGCGGCGTGGCGATGGTGACCAGGCCGGCGCCGACGCGCAGGGCGGCACGCGCCGCGAGGCGGATGGCGCCGGTGTTGGCGACGGGGCCGGAGACGGCGACAGCGTGGCCGCGCTTGTACTTGTGTGACTCGCCAGACAGCGTGGGTAACGCATCGCGCCACAGCTCGGGCAGGTTGCTGGAGGTCTTGACGCCGATCTCGTCGAGCACGCTGCGGGGCAAGCCGATGTCGGCGACATAGACGGCACCGCACAGCCGGCGGCCCGGTTGCAGCACGTGGCCGGGCTTGCAGCGGAAGAAGGTAATGGTGCGTTGGGCCGAGATGACCGGCCCTGGAGCCATGCCGGTCGTGCCGTCGAGGCCGCTGGGAACATCGACGGCGAGGATGGGCACGCCGGCGGCGTTGGCCTCCGCGATTACGGAGGCGGTGGTGCCTTCGGGCGGGCGCGACAGGCCGGCGCCGAGCAAGGCGTCGATGATCAGCTGCGCGCCGGTAAAGCTCGCCTGACCGAGACCGAGGGGTTCGACGGTGCCATCCCAGCGCGCTGCCATCTCAGCGGCATCGCCCTTCAGCTGCGCGCGATGGCCGAGCAGGTAGACGCGGACGCCATAGCCGCGCTGCTTGAGGAGGCGGGCGGCGACGAAGCCGTCGCCGCCGTTGTTGCCGGGGCCGCACAACACGGAGACGGCGCCGCGCGTACGCATCATGTTCTCGGCGGCATCGGCGACGGCGCGGCCGGCGTTCTCCATCAGCGTCAGGGAGGGAATGCCGGCGGCAGAGGCGAGAGCGTCGGCGCGGGCCATCTCTTCGTTCGTCAGCAGTTCGAGTTCCGGCACGGTGCGCTCCCTGTTCGCGGCCGCCCATCAACACGCAGGATTCGCTTCGCGACAAGCGATCTCTCGTGGGCCGGCGGCAGGCAGCGCGAACTGCCCGCGAAATAGGCGAACCGCACACTCCTTGGGCAGACATCTTGTCCCCCGACGCCGAGATTTTGTGCAATGCTGCCGTAAGCGGCTGAAGGGGATAGGTTAAATTTTGCGTACCGCGCTGGCATGGCCCGTGCTAACCGTCAGCCCGCGTCCGGCACGGCAGCTGGCGATCCATTTCGTTTGGGAGCACCACGGGCATGAAAAAAATCGAGGCCATCATCAAGCCGTTCAAGCTCGACGAGGTCAAAGAGGCCCTGCAAGAAATCGGCCTGCAAGGCATCACGGTCATCGAAGCCAAGGGCTTCGGCCGCCAGAAGGGCCACACCGAGTTGTATCGCGGCGCGGAATACGTCGTCGACTTCCTGCCCAAGGTTAAGCTGGAAGTCGTGCTCGGCGATGAAATGCTCGACAAAGCCGTCGAGGCCATTCAAAAAGCCGCCAAGACCGGCCGTATTGGTGACGGCAAGATCTTTATCTCATCGGTCGAAGAAGCTATTCGCATTCGCACCGGCGAGACGGGTGCGGCAGCCGTCTAGCGGCCGTGTCGGAGAGGCGCGGTCAAGACAACAAGCGCCGTTCGTTCCAGGGGAGAGCACATGAAGAGTGTCAGTGACGTCCTTAAGGTCATCAAGGACAAGGACGTGAAGTTCGTGGACTATCGCTTCACGGACACCAAGGGCAAGATGCAGCACGTCACCGCCGACGTCTCGACCGTCGATGCGGACGTGTTCAACGACGGCTACGCGTTCGACGGGTCGTCGATCGCCGGCTGGAAGTCGATCGAAGCCTCCGACATGCTGCTGATGCCGGATCCCGCATCGGCGCACATCGATCCCTTCTTCGCGCAGACGACGCTCGCGGTGTTCTGCGACGTGCTGGAGCCTTCGACCGGCCAGCTCTATGAGCGCGACCCGCGCGGTATCGCCAAGAAGGCGGAAGCCTACATGATGTCGCTGGGCATCGGCGACAGCGTCGTGTTCGGCCCGGAAGCCGAGTTCTTCATCTTCGACGACGTGAAGTTCTCCGCCGACATGTACAATACCGGCTTCAAGGTGGATTCCACCGAGCTGCCGACCAACTCCAGCACCGACTACGAGATGGGCAACCTGGGCCACCGTCCGCGCGTCAAGGGCGGCTATTTCCCGGTGCCGCCGATCGACAGCTGCCAGGATATCCGTTCCGAGATGCTGTCGGTCATGACCGAGATGGGCGTCACGGTTGAAAAGCACCATCACGAAGTGGCGGCGGCCCAGCACGAACTCGGCGTCAAGTTCGGCCCAATGATCCGCATGGCCGACCACATGCAGATCTACAAGTACGTCGTGCACTCCGTGTGCCAGGCCTACGGCAAGACGGCGACGTTCATGCCCAAGCCCATCTTCGGCGACAACGGCTCGGGCATGCACGTGCACCAGTCGATCTGGAAGGGCGGCCAGCCGATGTTCGCCGGCAACAAGTATGCCGACCTCTCGGAAATGTGTCTGTTCTACATCGGCGGCATTCTCAAGCACGCCAAGGCCATCAACGCCTTCACCAACCCGCTGACGAACTCATACAAGCGCCTGGTGCCCGGCTACGAGGCCCCCGTGCTGCTCGCCTACTCGGCGCGCAACCGCTCGGCCTCGTGCCGCATTCCGCACGTGACGAGCCCGAAGGCGAAGCGCATCGAGATCCGCTTCCCGGATCCCGGCGCCAATCCGTACCTGGCCTTCACGTCGATGCTGATGGCGGGCCTTGACGGCATCAACAACAAGATCCATCCGGGCGACCCGATGGACAAGAACCTGTACGACCTGCCGCCCGCGGAGCTGGCGAAGATCCCGACGGTGGCCGGCTCGTTGCGCGAAGCGCTCGACAGCCTCGACAAGGATCGTGAGTTCCTGAAGGCCGGCGGCGTCATGACCGACGACATGATCGACGCCTACATCGAACTACGCATGGCGGAAAACATGCGCTACGAGATGGCGCCGCATCCGATCGAGTACGACATGTATTACTCTGTCTAGTGCGCTTGGCGACTCCGCAGCGCGGAGCCGGCCGCCAAGCGCGGCTGGGACTAGCGTGACACGAGGGAAACGACGAAGCCCGGGAGCGATCCCGGGTTTTTTTCTGCCGTCGTGACGTCGACCTGTCTAGTGCGCTTGGCGACTCCGCAGCGCGGAGCCGGCCGCCAAGCGCGGCTGGGACTAGCGTGACACGAGGGAATCGAAGAAGCCCGGGAGCGATCCCGGGCTTTTTCCTTGCCGTGGCTTCGACCCAAATTCTCAATCTTCAATTGAAAATAACGCTTACTGATATTTACACGGATCAACAGTGGAGATAGTATCAGAGGGCATTTTTCTAGTGTTTGAATTCCGTGCGCGTTGGAGACCCACATGCATACTCATGTGTTGTTTGGCTTTGCGTTTTCCGTGATTTTGCTTCTAGCCAGCCTTTCGGAAGCGTCTGCACAATGCCGATGGGATGGAACATCCCCGATCTGCAACGGAAGTTGTGGCGGCGGCGAAGAAGAAATGACCAGGCTAGGTACTTGGCCCGGACATTGGACACCCCCAATAGTCAACCCGGGAACAAACCCCTTCGGCGCTACATGTGTCACAGGAAGTAAGGCCCTGTGTTGCCGCACCGGAAGAACCTGCCGATGGGATGGCACGGCTCCCTTCTGTGACGGCGGCTGCCGAAGCGATGAAGTCGAAGCGACCCCGCCGTCAGGATCAAGCAGCGGTTCCAGCTGCTGGACCGGATCGAAAGTCTACTGCTGCACCAAACTTGCGAGCACAGCATCCCCACTTACTCTGTTGGTCCCGATCATCATCAGCGGCGCCCGGAAGTGTTTGGACGTGCATGCGCCAGAGCAGCACAACAATGGCGCCAAAGTTCAGGTGTGGACCTGCAATAATGCGATCCAGCAGACGTGGCGGCTCGAGGGAACGAGAATTCGCAGCGGCGCCGGCAAGTGCCTGGATGTCCATGCACCCGAGCAGCACAACAATGGCGCCAAAGTCCAAGTCTGGGACTGCAATAATACGCTCCAGCAGACGTGGCGGCGTGAAGGAACGAGAATTCGCAGCGGTGCCGGCAAGTGCCTGGATGTTCATGCGCCCGAGCAGCACAACAATGGTGCCAAAGTTCAAGTGTGGGACTGCAATAATACGGTCCAGCAGACTTGGTTTGCTCCGTGAAAGGAAGCGGATTGCTCGACGATCCCGCGCTGCCGCCAAAGCGCAGCTCTCGGGCACCCCACACGGCATGACGGCGTATCAAAGCCCGGGAGCGATCCTGGGCTTTTTTGCTTGGACGACATCCAATGTCCGGTGAGGCGTCGCGGCCAACCGGTTTCAATTGCATACTGCAATCATTGTTGTAGTATCGCGGCATGAAGGATCACGCAGCCGTCGAGATGCTGAGTGCGCTCGCGCATGAGCATCGCATCAGGATTTTTCGTTTGTTAGTTCGGGCGGGCCCGTCGGGCGTTACATCGTCCGACATTGCGGAGGCGGTCGGCGTGCCGCCAACCGGCGCCTCCTTCCATCTTAAAGAGCTGGACCGCGCGGGCCTCATCGTCGCGACACGGCAGGGCCGCTACATTCGCTATGCCATCTCGGTCGACCACATGCGCCAGCTGCTGGAGTATCTCACCGAGGATTGCTGCCAGGGCCAGCCGGAATTGTGCGGCTCAATCTTCAAGAAGGCGAAATCCGTCTTTGCAAGCAAGGGAGGCAAGTCATGAACGTGCTCTTTCTCTGCACCCACAATTCCGCCCGTTCGATCATCGCAGAGGCCGTGATGAATCGGTTGGGCGTGGGAAAGTTCAAGGCCTACAGCGCTGGTAGCCAGCCGAGCGGAACGGTCCACCCCTATGCCATGGATCTCCTGCAAAAACTCAACTACGACACCTCAATCTCGCGATCGAAGTCCTGGACGGAGTTCGAACAGCCCGACGCGCCACAGCTCGATTTCGTGTTCACCGTCTGCGACGATGCGGCGAACGAGACGTGTCCGGTTTGGCCCGGGCAGCCGATGAGCGCGCATTGGGGGCTGCCGGACCCTTCGGTTGTCGAAGGCTTGGAGGCCGAGCGGCGCTTGGCCTTCGCCGATACGCACCGGATGCTCTACCAGCGCATCAGCATTTTCACGAACCTGCCGCTTGCGTCTCTCGACAAGCTGTCTCTACAGGGTCACCTCGACGATATCGGTCGCAGCAAGGCCCCGGCCTCCGAGCCCGCGAAATGAAGACCTCGACACTGACACAACGACTTTCAGCGGAGGCATTCGGCACGTGCCTGCTGCTGGCAACTGTGATCGGTTCAGGCATCATGGGGGAGCGTCTGGCCGGGGGCAACCAGGCCCTCGCGCTCCTGGGGAACACGCTCCCGACAGGGGCGATTCTTGTGGTGCTCATCACCATGCTGGGGCCGATCTCCGGCGCTCACCTCAATCCAGTTGTCACGGCCGCATTCCTCGCGCGGGGAGAGATATCCAGGCCCGAGGCCGTGTCCTACGTGATCGTTCAGTGTGCCGGCGCGATGTTTGGCGTGCTTTTGGCGCATGCCATGTTCGATCTCTCCCTCTTGCAGCTTTCGACGAAGGCGCGCAGCGGACTCGCGCAGGGCATTTCCGAAGCGGTTGCCACGTTCGGCCTGGTGGCGACGATCTTCCTGACGCTGCGCTCCCGGCCAGAGTCGGTTGCCGTTTCCGTCGGGCTTTACATCACGGCGGCGTACTGGTTCACGGCCTCCACATCCTTCGCCAATCCGGCCGTGACGCTTGCTAGAGCATTCTCCGAGACATTCGCTGGAATTCGCCTAGCGGATGTGCCGCTATTCGTTGCGGCGCAGATCGCGGGGGCCGGCTCGGGGCTGCTGGCGGTACGGTTTCTCGTCGGCGCAACCGAGCCGCGTTGGCCTCATGCAACCCCCAAACCGGCAGCGCAGCCATGACGATTACGATCTATCACAACCCCGCATGCGGCACGTCTCGTAACACTCTGGCGATGATCCGCCAGAGCGGTGAAGAACCCAGGATTATCGAGTATCTCGTGACGCCACCAAGCCGCGAGGAACTGATCACCCTCATCCGCGATATGGGCATTTCACCGCGCGCGTTGTTGCGCCAGAAGGGCACGCCTTACGATGCGCTCGATCTCGGCAATCCCGACAGGAACGACGACGCGATAATCGACGCGATGCTCGGTCATCCGATCTTGATCAATCGTCCAATCGTGGTGACGTCTCGCGGCACGCGACTCTGCCGGCCGTCCGAAGCGGTGCTCGCCATCTTGCCTAATCCCGACATCGGCCCCTTTACAAAAGAGGACGGGGAGATCATCGGCGATCCGAGGGGCAACAATCGTGACTGATCGCGATCCGGCACTCCCCAATGTGCGCTCCGACTTGCTCAATCGCGCCGACACGGACGTGCTTGGCGCGCCGCTGCGATCCACCCACAAGCCACGCATACTGCTGCTCTACGGTTCCGTTCGGCCGCGCTCCTACAGCCGCTTTCTGACACATGAAGCGGCGCGGCTGCTCGACCGCCTCGGGGCCGAGGCTCAAATCTACGATCCACGCGGCCTACCATTGCCCGACGATACGCCAGACCATCATGCCAAAGTGCACGAACTGCGCGAACTCGTGGCCTGGTCGGAGGGACACGTGTGGACCTCTCCAGAGCGGCATGGGGCGATGAGCGGGATCTTAAAATCGCAGATCGACTGGATTCCGCTCAACGCCGGCGCCGTGCGTCCCACGCAAGGCAAGACGCTCGCCGTCATGCAAGTCAGCGGCGGGTCGCAGTCGTTCAACGCCGTCAACCAGATGCGCGTTCTCGGCCGATGGATGCGCATGGTGACGATCCCGAACCAATCCTCCGTAGCGAAGGCATTCCAGGAGTTTGACGAGACCGGCCGCATGAAGCCGTCTGCTTTCTACGATCGCGTCGTTGATGTGATGGAGGAACTGGTGAAGTTCACCTTGCTGACACGCGATGTTTCACACCACCTGACAGACCGCTACAGCGAGCGGGTGGAGACGGCAGCCGCGCTTTCGGCGAGGGTCAACCAGGCAGCCTCCGTCGGCTAACAGCCGTGGCGTCGGAATTGTGCTCTTTAGTCTGCGCTTGGCGACTCCGCTCCGCGGAGCCGGCCGCCAAGCGCGGCTTGACCAAACGTAACATGAGGGAAACGAAGAAGCCCGGGAGCAATCCCGGGCTTCGCTTTCTGTCACTGCAAAAACTCAGCGCTCTAAACTAAGTTCCGGCTCAATGCGGCAGCCACAGCGCGGTATTCGCGGCCGCCTCGGAAGTCGCCTCAACCCTTGTCCGGAAGGGCGAAGACCCAAACAGTGCCGCCTTCGGGCACAACCTTTTCCCAGCCGGCGAGGTCATGCATCTTGCCTTGCACCCATGCAGAATCCACACCCCAACCCGAAACGACGGCAATGTACTGCTTGCCGTCGATCGAGAATGAGCTCGGCGGCGAAATGATGCCCGACGGTGTCGGAAACTCCCAGAGCTGCTTTCCGGTCTTTTCGTCATAGGCGCGGAACATGCGATCATTAGTGCCGCCAGAGAAAATGACGCCACCCGCGCTCGTCATGATCGAACCCCAGTTCCAGGAATGCGCGAACTTGTTTTCCCAGACTTTCTTACGATCATCGACGCTCCACGCCTGTATGGCGCCGATGTGCTTCCAACCATCGACGAGCTTGATGTTGAGCTTGTTGATGTCTACGCCCGCTGACCAGATGCCGGGCTTGATCGGCTGAATGATGCCCTCGAGCGTGCTGCAGTGGTTGTCGTTGGATGGGATGTAGAGCATTCCCGACTTAGGGCTGTAAGCTTCGTACGGCCAATCCTTGCCGCCCCACAGTGTCGGGCAATACGTTGCGGCCGCGCCGGTCCTCGGAATTGCGTCTTCATTGTAGGAAGGACGGCCGGTTTTAGGATCGATACTTTTGAACACGTTATTATGGACGTACTTCTCGCCGTGATCGAAGGTGATTTTGCCTTTGTCGTCGCGTTCCAGCCAGTAGAGAACGCCGTTGCGCTGCGCGCTGATCAGGCCCTTGACCTTCTTACCGCCCTTATTGAAGTCGACGAGGGTCGGCGCGTTCATGGCAGCCCAGTCCCAGCCGTCGTTCCAATGATATTGGAAGTGACTGATGATCTTTCCGGTGTCCGGATTGATCGCGAGGCTCGATGCCAGATACAGATTGTCTCCTGGGCGCTGGTCCGCAATCCATGGCGCGCCGTTGCCAACGCCCCAGTAGATCACGTCATTCTTGGAATCGTAATTGCCCGGCATCCACATTGTGCCGCCGCCATTCTTCCAAGCATCCTTCCACTTCCCGTCCGCAGGCCAAGTCTCGCTGCCTGGCTCTCCCGGAGCGGGAACTGCATACGTCGTCCAAACTTCTTTCCCGGTCTCGGCGTCGAATGCCTTAATGTAGCCGCGCACGCCAAACTCACCACCTGACGGACCGATGATAATCTTTCCTTTGACGGCGAGCGGAGCAGAGGTGATGTAAGCGCTCTTGGTTTCCCAATCGCAGACCTCGGACTCCCAAACGATCTTTCCTGTCTTCGCGTCAAGTGCAATCAACATGCAGTCGACACTGCCGACGTAGACCTTGTCGCCCCAAAGCGCGACGCCACGATTGGTGCGGTGCAGGGCGCCCATACCTTCAGGAACTTCGCGCACAAACTTCCACAGCTGCTTTCCGCTTTTGGCATCGAAAGCGATCACTTGGTTATGTGGCGTGGCCACGAACATGTAGTTGCCATTGACGATCGCCGGAGCTTCATGACCAGAGTTCACGCCCGTGGACGCAGACCACACCGGCCGCAACTTCGACACGTTTTCCGGAGTGATCTGGTCGAGCGGGGTATAGCTCCAGCCCTCATAGTTGCCCTTGGTGAGAAGCCAGTTCTCAGCCTCAGGCTTTTTCATGCGTTCTTCGGTAACTGACTGGTAGTCGGCAGCTTGTGCTGCGGATGCCGCAAGCAAAGCGAGGGCTACCACGGACTTTCGTACGTGCATGGCGTCTTCTCCAGTTGTGATTGCAAAGGGCACGATGACTCGTGCTCCAGTGATCCGTGGCCCAAGCGAACCACGTGCAAGATTGGTGATGACGAGCGTACCGTCGTTGAGCGCCTGACGTTCCTCCAGAGCTAGAGCGGCACCGCCTACGCGAGAAACCGTGCGTTCTATTGGACTGGCTTGAACGGGATCATGACCTTGCACCGCGACGAGAAATCGCCGCTGAGCAGACATGACGTTAGGTGGAAATCACGGCCAGCATCGCGGAGGACGACCCATAGCCTCTGCTTATCCAGGCGGGCCGATCGGACCGTTGAGCTTGCCTGCTACGACGAGCGTTCCGTTGGAAAGCCCTATCGAAAGTCGAGCGAGGCGGCGCGTCGCTGGCCCTCTGATTACAGTCCCGTTGTTGCCGAGATCGAATGTCGAACCGTGGCAGTTGCACAATGCCATGCGCGGGTTTTCGTGTTCACCCGAGATCGGGCAGCCCTCATGGGTACAGATACCCGAGTAAGCCACGATGCCCTGAGCTGCGTGCGGCTTTGTCGTCTCGTCGATGTCGGCTTCGTTCAACCGCATCAAGAGCAACAAATTGGCCCGAGATCCGAACACAGTGTCCGTGGCAGCGTCCATCGGATACGCCAACAGCGGTTTGCCGAGTTGCACGTCTTCGGGCAAGACGAGCTTGCCTTCCTTCTCTCCCGACATGTGCGCGAAGCGCTGGTTTGGCTCCACTTTGACGCGTTTAGGCTCGGCGCCCGCTGCGGAAGCGTATAGCGCCGAGGACGCGATCATACAGCATCCCGACATGGCGATGCGTTGGACGACTGTACGTCGGTCAATTGCGTCGCTGGAACCTTGACGATCGTCGACCTTTGTTTGCTCCGACATTGCGTTCCCGACATTTTGCGCAGCGGTGCCATTTCGAACCAGCTCGAACCGCAACCCACTACTGGTCTGTTTTACAGACCATAGACTACTAGTGGTCTTATTTATTGTGCACGGCTGTTCCTCCCTTTTTTAAGCTGAATAGTTCCCGGAGCATCGGGCATCCTCTTGCGCGCAAAAAATTCGAGGAAATCTCCTGGCGGCGAGCGGAGTGGCAGGCACTCGCGGCTGAGACAAACACGACACGAGGAAAACAAAAAAGCCCGGGAGAGATCCCGGGCTTCTTCTTACTGGGACGGCGAAGCGTGCGTCGACGCACGTCGCGCATCACCCGACACCGGTCCCAAGGAATAGCATCACGACAAAGGCCCGGGAAATCCCGGGCCTTTGGTCGACTGTGCCTAGTTGAACGAGTGTGGAGTTACCCTTCCCCGCGCATCACCCTCTCTTCGTACTGTTGCAGATTGAGGATGCCTTCCTTCTCCGCCTGGGCGCGCTCGCCGGGCTGGATCACGTCCTGCACGATGTCGGCGCGCTTCCAAAGCGCCAGTGGCGTTTCCTTGCCGCAGACCGGCACGTACTTCGACTGCTCGACGCGCTTATGCTTGTGGACGTAGCGCGGGCAGTTCACCCAGACGCGGTCACAAGCGACGGTCACGACGTACTTGGCTTCATGCCACTCGGACAGCAGCGGGCTCTGGCGCGCGAACGTGGCGCGGCCCTGGACGCGGAAACGGTGCGGCGTCTCGAAATCGATGAACAGCAGGCCGACGTGACTTTGGCCGACGATGTTGCCCATCGAGTAGAACATGCCGTTGCCGTCGAAGCCGGGGAACGCCAGCGTCTCATCGTCGATGATCTTGACGAGGCCCGGCGGGCCGCCCTTGTAGGAGACGGTGGGTCGGCCTTCCTTGTCGACGGTGGCCAGGAAGAACATGTCGCGCGAGGCGACGAAGGCCTGCTCGTCGGGCGTCATGGCGCGATGCGCCCACTTCTGATCCAGCATATCGGCCAGCTTGCGCGTGCCGAACTCTTCCTGCAGGGCAATGTGTTCGTCGAAGTACAGCGTTTCCATGCGATCCTCTTTGCTGTGATCCGCGCGGGGTTATAGCACGCAGCGTGTGGCGAACTTCAAGCGGCGGTCAAAGGCTTCAGCGTATTGTTTCGGCAAAGTCGATCGCGTGGTCCAAGCCCTTGGCGCTGTCCAGACCGCGCACACCGGTCAGCAGTGCGCCGTAGAGTTTGGTGCGCGTGAAGTCCGCGCCAGAGACGTCGGCGCCGGTGAGATCGGCCTTCGACAGGTCGCTGCGCGAGAAATCGGCGCCTTGCAGGTCGGCATCGTTGAAGCGGGCGAAGCGCATCAGAGTGTTGCGGACGCGGGCACCGCGGAGCGTGGCGCGGGAAAAGTCGGCTCCGCTGAACACCGGACGGGCACCCCACATGCGATCATCCAGCGGATACTCCGGTCCGAATACTGCATTGCTGAGGTCGGCGCCGCTGAAGTCGGTGTAGTCGAAACGGGCGTGGAGCCGCGCGGATCTGAGATTGGCGCCCGCGAACTTGGGCGTCTCGCGAGGTCGCGCCTCGGTGCTCGCCGTGAAGGCGATGCCGACAAGCGAGGCACCTTCGAGATTGGCGTTGGTAAAGTCGGTGCGTGTCAGTGTCGTCAGATTGAGATTGGCGCCACGCAAGTCCGTCCGGGTCAGCCGGCTGTCGCTGAGGATCGTGCCGTGCAGGTTGGCGCCCCGCAAGGATGCGGCCTTGAAGTCAAGGCCGCTCAGATCGAGATAGCTCAAGTCACGTTCAGACAACCGCGTCGCGTCCGGCTTTTCGGGGGCGAAGAGCAGTTGTGTGACCTCCCGGGCTGTCAGGTCGGCGGCCAGCGCCCGAAATCCGTTTGGTGCCGTGGTGGTCACGGTGATGGTGACGAGGCCCATGACGACGAGGCGGCGGCAGGGATTGCGGGGCATCGCATGCATGGTGCACCGTTATGGCTGAATGGGGTTTGGAAGCATGCCGGGGTGCTGAGACGGCTTCCCGGTCTCGGCGAACAGCTTGTCGAGCCTCTCCTGCTCCTCCCGGCTGCGCGGCAAGAGGACGGCCGCCAACGCAAAGACCAGCAGGTTCACGCCGAGGCCTACGGCTCCGGTGGTCAAGCCGAAGGCCCACGGCATGCCCAGCGGCCACGTCAATTGGAAGATGCAGACGGTGAGGACGCCGGCGACCATGCCGCCGATGGCGCCTTGGGCATTACCGAACTTCGTGAAGATGCCGAGATAGAGCGGAACCGAGATCTGCACCATGATCTGGATGGCGAACAGGCCAATGGTGAATAGTGCGGGCAGCGGCAAACTGGCGATGAACGCTGAGACCACCGTGGTGACGGCCATTGCAGCTTGCGAGGCGAACATCAGGGCGCGCTCGCTCATGGGTTTGCGGCCGCCGCCGCGGAACGCGTTCATCACATCGTTGGCGACCTGGGCGCCGATCGACTGGACGGTGGCGTCGATGTTGCCCATCGAGGCCGCGAAGACGGTCAGTCCGGCGAAGGCCAGCAGAAGCGGTCCGCCAGCGGCCAGGGCCAGGGTGAACCAGGCGGCGTCTGGGTTCTCGGCCACGTCGGCGCGGCCGGAGGCCAACAGTGCGAGATAGGCCAGGCCGCACATGAACACGAGGGCGATGGGGCCGCAGTACGCCGACGAGCGCTTCACGCTCTCGACGCCCGATCCGGTGTAGAGCCGCACGAAGAGATCCGGCCAGCACAGGCTGCTCAGCAGCGACAGGCTGACGATCGAGAAGAACAGCAGCGGCTTCGGCGAGCCGGGTCCCGGGAAGGCAAAGCGGTCGGCGGGAAGCTGGTCGAGTGCTGCGCCGCCGGCGTAGAGCCAGACGATGAGACCCAGGATCAAAGCGCTGCCGAGGAAGTAGGCGATGATGCCTTGGAAGACGTCGGAGATGACAATGCCGCGCATGCCCATGCGCACGGTCCACACCTGGCGTACGGACATGACGATGACGCCCAGTACGACGGCTGCCGTAAAGCTGAGGTGGCCAAGCGAGAGCGCGTAGAAAACGGCGCCGAGCGACTGCATGCCGAGCACCATCCAGGGGAACAGGCCGAAAATTCCGAGGAGTGCGGAGACGATGCGCACGCCGCGGCTGCCATAGCGCAGCGCGAGAAGATCGGGCTGTGTCCGCAGATTGTGACTCGCGCCCCACGTCCACACGCGTCCGGCCATGAGGTACATCACGATGGCGGCCAGCAGGGTGGAGAAGCAGATGCCAAAACCGATGACGCCCGATTTGACGATGAAGCCGACCGAACCGAGGAAGACGAAACCGGGGAGGTAGGTGTTGAGAAAGGCCATGGCCTGGAAGAAGCCGCCGAACGAGCGGCCAGCGACGGCGAAGTCGGTGAAGTCGCGGTCGGCGACGTAGGACTTCTGAAGAATGATCACGACTATGGCGAAGAAGACCGCCAATACGCCGTACGTGAGGAACAGCTCGTGCACGGCTCAAGCCTCCCCCTGGTCGGCGAAGTAGGCCACGACGACGCTGGCGGCCGTGGATAGGCTGAGGGCGTAGATGTAGACGAGCGCGGCAGGCATGCCGGCGACCTCGGCTGGGCCACTGACGGCCCAGTGCACCGGCGGGAAGAGCGCCAGGCCGAGATTGAGCAGGAACCAGACCCTCACGAATAGCGGCAAGCACTTGAACATTGGACGTCGTCCCGATCTGCCGATCCGTGATCGTGTCGGCTTCGGGCGAGCATTTCACGAGCCCGCCGGGGGTCTAAGGGCATCAGCCACGTGGGCGCCGGGCAATTTGCCCGACTTTTTACCGTCGCAGGGGAAAACGGCGGGAAGCTGTGGCAGTCTCAAGCGTCTGATCGATGGAGGCGCCCCGTGACCCTGCTTCTCAAGCTGATTGCCCGCATCCTGGCGATTGTGATGCTGTGTCTCGCCGGTGCAGCTGGCTGGGTCATGGTCGATGCGCATCAAACGATCGTCACCGAGACGTCGGCGACGGCGGAGCGTGTCGGCCAGCATTTCAAGACCATTTTCTGGAACAGGCTGGTGTGGCGCGACGGCATGACGAAGCCCTCGCTGGTTCCATTGTCCGATTGGGAGACGATCCCCACGCTCAACATCATCTCTCCGGGGGTCTGCATCACCTTCGCCATGCACGCCGACCAACCGCGGCAACTCTGCTCCAAGGTCGACATGATCGGAAGGCCGGCGCCGGAGTGGTTCCGCGCGCTCAACGACGCGGTATTCGCTTCGCCAGCTCCGGTTCGGCAGGAACTGTCGCGTGGCGACAGCAATCCCGTCATTTTCTATGCGTCCGTCGACAGGGAGGCGGCCTTGCGCCTTGCCTGGCAGCAGGTGTCGATCGTCGTCGGCGTTGCAGGCGTCATGGCGGCTGCCATTGCGCTGCTGGCCGCGCTGACGATCGGGCACGCGCTCACACCGGCACGCAGCATCATCGGCGGCCTGCGCCGACTGCAGACCAGCGACTACGATCTGCGGCTGCCGGCGTTCCACAGCGCCGAGTTCAACCACATCGCGCGGGCGCTCAATGAGCTGGCGCAACGACTCCGCCGGACCACGGCCGAACGAGCCGCACTGACGACACGTCTGTTTACTGTTCAGGAGGACGAGCGCGCGGCGCTGGCGCGCGACCTGCACGACGAATTCGGCCAATGCCTGACGGGTACGTTGGCGCTAGCGACGCTGATCGAGAGCAAGACGTCGACGGGGAGGCCGGACGTGGCGGACGACGCGCGGGCCATCTGCCGGGCGCAGCAGCGCATGATGCTGGCCCTGCGCCAGACGCTATCGCGATTGCGCACGCAGAACATAGAGGAAATCGGCCTGGAAGCCAGCCTGCGCGAACTGGTCGCCACCTGCAATACGCAGTCCGTTTCCGCCAATCTGGTGAAACTCAGCCTCGGAGGATCGCTGGCCGCAGTGCCGAAACAAGTGGGTATCGGCGTGTACAGGATCGCACAGGAGTGCATCACGAACGCGATCCGCCACGGCACCCCGAGCGAGGTAAGATTGCGCGTTGCCAACGACAACAACGACACCATCGCGGTCATCGTCGAAGACGACGGTGGCGGTGACGTGCGGCGTCTGCGGGCCAGTCCCGGCTATGGCCTTGCCGGCATTCGCGAGCGCATCGGGTCGTTGGGCGGCAGCCTAGTGATCGCACGCGCGAACGGAGGGGTCCGCATCGCCGCGACGATCCCGCTGGCGCTGCTGCGGGGTGGGCCGACCGGAGCGGCGGCATGACCGGTATCAGGATCCTTCTCGTCGACGATCATCCAATCGTGCGCGAAGGCTATCGCCGGCTTCTCGAACAACAGCCGGGTTTCACGGTCTGCGCCGAGGCGGACACTGCGAGAGCGGCCTATCAAGCCTATCGCGACACGCAGCCCGACGTCGTCGTCATGGATCTGCATCTGCCGGGAGTCGGCGGCATCGAGGCGATCCGGCATATCCGGCAGTGGGACCCTCACGCGCGCATCCTCGTTTTCACGATGCAGCTCGGGGCTGCCTATGCGCTCAAGGCCTTCGAGGCCGGGGCGTCGGGCTATGCGACCAAAAGCAGCCCGCCGGCAGATTTGATCCGTTTCATCGCCGCGGTTGCTGCCGGCAAACGCGTGCTCAGCGAAGACATCTCGCGCACGATCGCGGCCGACCGGCTCGCTGGCGGGACGCGATTGACCGATCCGCTCAGCCCACGCGAGATTGAGATATTGCGCCTCGTCGCCCATGGCATGGCGAGCGAGGAAATCGCCGAACTGCTGCATCTCAGCCCAAAAACGGTGCGCAACCACCACTACGCCATCAAGGGCAAGATCGGCGCGCGCAACGACGCCCATCTCGTGTGGCTGGCGATCGAGGCCGGCCTTGTCGGCACGTTGGCACCCACCTCGAACGATACGCCGCCGACACTTTCCTGAAGCGGCTATCCGATGTAGCGCGTGCCGACGTTGCGGAAGGAGGTCTTGATGCGGCGGACGGTGCCGGTCTTGGAGCGCATGACGACGCTTTCGGTCTCGGCGAAGTCGCCACGGAAGTGGACTCCGTCGAGAAGCGAGCCATCGGTGATGCCGGTGGCGGAGAAGATGACGTCGGCCGACGCCATGTCTTCCAGCAGGAATTTGCGGTTGATGTCGGCGATGCCCATCTTGGCCGCGCGCGCCGTCTCCTCGTCGTTCGACGGCATGAGGCGGCCCTGGATCTGGCCGCCGATGCAGCGCAGCGCGGCGGCAGCCAGCACGCCTTCGGGTGCGCCGCCCGAGCCCATGTAGATGTCGATGCCGGTCTCGCGCGAGTCCGTCGTCCAGATGACGCCGGCGATGTCGCCGTCGGGGATCAGTTGCACGCCTGCGCCGGCGTCGCGCACCGCCTTGATAAGGGCGGCATGGCGGGGACGATCGAGGATGCAGGCGGTGATCTCGGCGACCGGCACGCCCTTGGCCTTGGCGAGGTTCTGGATGTTCTCGATGTGCGGGGCGTCGAGGTCGACGACGCCGTCGGGATAGCCGGGGCCAACGGCGATCTTGTTCATGTACATGTCGGGAGCGTGCAGCAGGCCGCCGCGCTCGGAGATGGCGAGGACGGCGAGCGCGTTCGGCATCGCCTTGGCGCAGATGGTGGTGCCTTCCAGCGGGTCGACGGCGATGTCGACCTCGGGGCCGGAGCCGGAGCCGACCTTCTCGCCGATGTAGAGCATCGGGGCCTCGTCCATCTCACCTTCGCCGATGACGACGGTGCCGCGGATGTCGCACAGGGCTAATTCGCGACGCATGGCGTCGACGGCGGCCTTGTCGGCGGCCTTCTCGTTGCCGCGGCCGCGGAAGCGGGCGGCGGCGATGGCGGCTGCCTCGGTGACGCGCGTCACTTCCAGAACGAGAACGCGTTCCAGACCACCGTTATGCGTTTCCAGTGCCATGTCCCCTCCTTGGGGTCTTCTATTCAAAGGCGTCGACGTTAAAGCTCTTCGATGCGGATCAACTGCGGGCGTTCGGCGACGTTGCCGTCGCTTTCGATCGCGGCCAGAGCTTCGCGGATGGCTTTCTCCGTCGTCTCATGCGTCACAAGTATGACAGGGGCGGCGGTGGCCGGCGCTGCGGCGGGATCGCCGGCCGCGGATGGCGGAATGCGCGGGCGGCGCTGCACGATGCTTTCGAGCGAGACATTGCGGTCGCCCATGCGCTTGGTGATGCCGGCCATGGCGCCCGGCTTGTCCATCACGGCGAGGCGGATGTAGTAGGCGCCCTGATGTGCGCCGATCTTGGCGCGCTTGTGCGGCTTGAGGCTGGCGACCGGCCGCACGAACGGCGGGCGGACGATGCCGCGGGCGATGTCGAGAATGTCGCTGGCGACCGACGAGGCGGTGGCTGCCGCACCGGCGCCGGCACCGACGAGCAGCAACGTGCCGGCGTAGTCGCTATCGAGAGCGACGCAGTTGGTGACGCCGTCGACTTCGGAGATGGCGCTGTCCATCGACACGAACGTGGGATTGACGCGGGCCTCGATGCCGCTCTCGGTCTGCGTGGCGACGCCGAGCAGTTTGATGCAGTAGCCGAGTTCAGCGGCGGCCTTGATGTCGGCGGCGGTGATCTGCTGGATGCCTTCGACGTGGATTTCCTCGAAGGCGACCTTGGTGCCGAACGCGAGGCTGGTAAGCAGCGCGAGCTTGTGGGCGGCGTCGAAGCCGCCGACATCGAAGGTCGGGTCGCTCTCGGCGTAGCCCTTGTCCTGGGCTTCCTTCAGCGCGACATCGAAGGACAGATGCTCCTCCTCCATGCGCGTCAGGATGTAATTGCAGGTGCCGTTGAGGATGCCGTAGACGCGCCGGACCTCGTTGCCGGCCAGCGACTCGCGCAGCGTCTTGATGACGGGAATGGCGCCGGCGACGGCGGCCTCGAAATTCAAGGCAACGCCGTTCTTCTCGGCGAGACGAGCGAGTTCGATGCCGTGTTTGGCGAGCAGCGCCTTATTGGCGGTGACGACGTGCTTGCCGGCCTTGAGGGCGGCTTCGACGGAGGCCTTGGGCACGCCGTCATCGCCGCCGATGAGCTCGACGAAGACGTCGATACCGGGATCGGCGGCGAGCGCCACGGCGTCGCTGAACCAGCGCGCCTTCGACGCCTCGGGGCCGCGGGGCTTCGATTTCGTGCGCGCGCACACGGCCGAGACGACGATGGGGCGTCCGGCGGCTTGGGCGAGCTTGTCACCGTGAGACGCGATCAGCCGCAACAGGCCGGAGCCGACCGTGCCTAATCCGGCGACGCCGAGTTTGAGAGGCTCTTGCATAGGATTGAGTTGTAGCGCTTACCGGCTGGCTTTCTGGGGAATTGGGATGACGTTATGCAGTGTTTCCGGCGCCTGGGCGAGGAACTTCTTGATGGATCGGGCGGCTTGCCTAATGCGGTGCTCGTTCTCGACAAGGGCAATGCGGACGTAGCCTTCACCATATTCACCAAAGCCGAGGCCAGGCGACACCGCGACGTCGGCTTTCTCTATGAGAAGCTTGGCGAATTCCACCGAGCCAATGGTGCGGAAGGCCTC
Organism: Hyphomicrobiaceae bacterium; assembly: GCA_965279065.1. Lineage (GTDB taxonomy): Bacteria > Pseudomonadota > Alphaproteobacteria > Rhizobiales > Hyphomicrobiaceae > JAKAXS01. Next base: position 1,388,322 of record OZ257134.1, on the reverse strand, counting down.
CGGCACCGGGCACCAGGCGAACATGGTGGCGGGCGGCGGAGGAATCTTCCAGCCGGCGCGGCCGAAGCTGTCGACCAAAACGTCTCTGCGGGTCTGGTAGGTCTTGCGGATGTCTTCGACGCAGTCCTGCGGGCCGTTGAGGGCGGCGGCAGCGGCGACCTGGATGGGCGTGAAGGCGCCGTAGTCGAGATACGACTTGACGCGGGCGAGCGCGCCGATGAGGCGTTCGTTGCCAACGGCGAAGCCCATACGCCAGCCGGGCATGTTGTAGGTCTTGGACAGCGACGTGAACTCCACCGTCACGTCCATGGCACCGGGAACCTGCAGCACCGATGGCGGCGGGTTGCCGTCGAAATAGATCTCGGCATAGGCGATGTCGGACAGGATGATGAGGTCGAGCTTCTTGGCCAGCTCGACGGCGGCCTTATAGAACTCCAGGCTCGCGGTCATGGCCGTCGGGTTCGAGGGATACGACAGCACGAGGGCCAACGGCCGCGGGATCGAGTGGCGCACGGCCTTGTCGACGGCGGCGAGGAACTCGTCGCCGTTGCCGGCGGGGAGATGACGCATGGCGGCGCCCGAGATCAGAAAGCCGAACTCGTGGATCGGATACGTCGGGTTGGGCACGAGGATGACGTCGCCCGGCGCCGTGATGGCCTGGGCCATGTTGGCGAAGCCTTCCTTGGAGCCCAGCGTGGCGACGATCTGCGTCTCGGGATTGAGCTTCACGCCGAAGCGGCGTTCGTAGTAGGCGGCCTGCGCACGGCGCAGACCCGGTATGCCCTTCGAGGCCGAGTAGCGATGGGTGCGCGGCTTCGCCACCGTCTCCACCAGCTTGTCGACGATATGCTGGGGCGTCGGCAGGTCAGGATTGCCCATGCCGAGGTCGATGATGTCGGCACCCCGCGCGCGAGCCGCCGCCTTCAGGCGGTTGACCTCGGCAAATACGTAGGGCGGCAACCGCTTGATGCGGTGGAAATCTTCGATCACGGCCTTATATCTCGCAAGGAAAGCTGCTGTGCTGCCGTGCACGCCGATAGGCAAATAGTAGGGCATGCGCGACGTTGCTGTTTACGCCTTGCCGGTAGCATTCGTCTAGCGCGGAGGCTGACGCCGGTGCAGCACAGCCAGGGAAAAGTCAACATCGCGAACGCTCTAGGCCAAAGCGTGGCGACGGACCCTCCGTGCGGGGAAATGGTTTCCCGACGCGGGGCCAGCGGCGCGGGGCGGCATGTGTCCCTGCAACGCGTCAGGACGCGGATGATTGACTGCGGAGGGAGAGTTCCTTACTCGATAAGACCAGGGCGTTTTGCAGTTATCGGCAGGGCGCCTTGGGGAGAGAAACGGGCAGCGGCTTCGGACCACTCCACTCCAGTGTCTCCGGCGACCAGCATGCCCAGACATAAAAGAGCCTGACGCCATGGCTGGACCGACTTCGACCACATCCGACCCCCAGACGGCCGCACCGAGCTATCGCGTCGGCGATCCGGAAGAATTCGCACGCAACATGTTCAAGCTCTTCGAGGAGGGCGGACGCGTCGTCAACCACATGCTGTCGCGGCAAGACGGAAAGTCGAGCCCCTACTCGGCGGCCAGCGAGGCGTCGCTCGCGGCGCAGACCGTAACCGACATCGCGCAGCTTTGGATGACCGAGCCCGCCAAGCTCATGGAGGCGCAGGGCGACCTCATGCGCTCGTACATGGAGCTGTGGTCCAACACGATGCAGCGCATGATGGGTCAGGACGTGCGGCCCGTCGTCGAACCGGAACCCTCCGACAACCGCTTCAAGGACCCGGAGTGGTCCAACAATCCCTATTTCGATTTCTGGAAGCAGGCCTACCTGCTGACGACGCACTGGGCCGAAGACGTGCTCGAGAAGACGGAAGGTCTCGACGAGCGCACGCGGCAGAAGGCCGAATTCTATTTCCGGCAGATCTCCAGCGCGATGTCGCCCTCCAACATGCCGATGCTGAATCCTGAGGTGGTGCGTGAGACCTGCGCCACCAACGGGCGCAATCTGGTGCAGGGCATGTCGCAGCTGGCGCACGACATGGAGACGTCCAGTGACCTCTTAAAGATCAGCCAGACGGATATCAGCGCGTTCGAAGTCGGCAAGAACCTGGCGATGACGCCGGGCAAGATCGTGTTCCAGAACGACGTGCTGCAGCTGATCCAGTACACGCCGACGACGGAGAAGGTGCACGAGGTGCCCCTTCTGATCGTGCCGCCGTGGATCAACAAGTACTACATCCTCGACCTGACGCCGGCGAAGAGCTTCGTGAAGTATGCCGTGGACCAGGGCTTCACGGTGTTCCTGGTATCGTGGGTCAATCCCGACCGCAGCCTGTCGCACAAGACGTTCGAAGACTACATGACCGAGGGCGTGCTGACGGCGACGGATGCGGTCAAGCGGGAAGCGGACGTCAAGCAGATCAACATTCTGGGCTACTGCGTCGGCGGCACGCTGACGGGAACGGCGCTGGCGTACCTGGCGGCGCGCGGCGAGACGCCGATCAAGTCGGCGACCTTCCTGACGACGCAGGTCGACTTCACCAAGGCCGGCGACCTCTTGCTGTTCACGGGCGACGCGCAACTGACCGCACTGGAAGAAATGATGGCCGAGCGCGGCTACCTCGACGGCTCGCGCATGGCCAACGTGTTCAATATGATGCGGCCGCGCGACCTGATCTGGCCGTACATCGTCAACAACTACATGCTGGGCAAGAAGCCGTTTCCGTTCGACCTGCTGTTCTGGAACCAGGATTCGACGCGCATGGCGGCCGCCAACCACAACTTCTACCTGCGCGAGTTCTATCTGGAGAACAAGCTGTCGCGCGGGCAGCTGGCGATGGGCGGCACCAAGCTCAGCCTCAAGAGCATCAAGATGCCGGTGTACGAGCTGGCGACGCGCGAGGATCACATCGCGCCGGCACAGTCGGTGTTCATCGGCTCGCAGCAATTCGGCGGCCCGGTGGAGTTCGTGCTGGCTGGGTCGGGGCATATCGCCGGCGTCGTCAATCCGCCGGACAAGGTGAAGTACCAGTACTGGACCAACCACAAGGCGTCGGCCGACACGCTGGATGACTGGCTGAAGTTCGCCAAGGAGCATCCGGGCTCGTGGTGGCCGCACTGGGCGGCGTGGCTGGCCAAGCAGTCCGGGCCGCGCATCGAGCCGCGCGAACCCGGTGCCGTCGGCGGCGCGATCGAGGACGCGCCGGGCAGCTACGTGCGGGCGAAGTCCTAGCTTCGGCGAGAAGGTTTGAATGCCGGCCCCGGGCGAAAGCCTGGGGCTTTTTTTCGGGGGCAAGGCGCACGGAACAGTCGCACGGCGATGGTGCGTATGCCGTTGTTTTTAGCGCAACACCCGTCACCCTCCGTGTCCGTTCGATTGCCTAATTAATTGACATCTTGATTCATGACTGTTTTTTTCCGGATACAGCTTTTCATATCTGACACTCTCGCGCGCCCGACGCGGCATGGAGGTTTTTGTGCTTATCCGGTGGACTTTGTTGATCGTCGGCCTGTGGTTCCTCCTGCCAGTCGCATCCGGGCAGGCCCAGCAGACGGCTCCACCGAAGGCTCCCGAACCCGCGGCGGATGCCACGCCGCTGCCAGCACTCGAGGTGACTGCGAAGAAAGATGCGAAAAAGAAAGCCGCGGCGAAGAAGCCCGCGGCGGCAAAACCGGTTGCCGCGAAGAAGGCGCCTGCGCCGCAGCCTGAACCGGACGCGCCGAAGCAGGCCGAGGTCGGCTCTGGGCCGGGAACGGGGACGGGTCCGGTGGAGGGCTATGTCGCTACCGAAACGACGACGGGTGCCAAGTCCGACACGCCGCTGCGCCAGATTCCGCAGTCGATTTCCGTGGTCGGGCAAGAGCAGATGCGCGATCAGGGCGTGAAGAACTGGCAGGAGGCGCTGCGCTACATGCCGGGCGTCGTGGCCGACGGTTACGGCATCGACAGTCGCGCCGATACGGCATTCGTGCGCGGCACGGAAGCCTCCGAGTTCCTCGACGGCCTGAAGCGGACGTTCAATTATTACGTCTTCAGCTATCGCATCGATCCCTACTTCATGGAGCGCATCGAGGTGCTGCGCGGGCCGCCGTCGGTGCTGTACGGCCAGGCGCCGGTTGGCGGCATCGTCAATTCGGTGTCGAAGCGGCCGCAGCAAACGGCGTCTCGCGAAGTGACGGTCGAGTACGGCACCAACGACTACAAGCAGGTCAAGACCGACCTGACGGGGCCGCTGACGCAGGATGGCCGGTGGAGCTACCGGCTCGTCGGCGCGCTGCGTGATGCCGACACGCAGGTGGACTACGTCCCCGACGACCACGTGGCGCTCTCGCCTTCGCTCACGTTCAGGCCGCAGGCGAGCACGAGCATCACGCTGCTCGGCCACTATCAGGACGATGAGACCGGCTCGACGCAGCAGTTCCTGCCGCAGCAGGGTACGCGCTTCCCGACGAAGAGCGGATTCATCCCGTCAAGCCGTTTCGTGGGAGAGCCGGAGGATCGCTACGACACCACCACCAAGTCGGTGTCGCTGTTCGTCGATCACAAGTTCGACGACGCGGTGCGGCTGCGGCACAACTCGCGCTACCTCAAGATCCACAATGTCTACAACAGCTTCTATCCCAATATTTTCAGCGGGCCCGAGCCAGGAAACCCATTCTATCCTTACCAGGATGCGGATGAACGTCTCATCAAGCGAGTTGCGTCGGTCGGAGATGCCGACACGCAGTCGTACTCGACCGACACGAACCTCGAGGTCAAGGTCGCGACTGGACCGTTGCAGCACAAGTTCATCGGCGGCGTCGACTACACCAACTTTCGGTCGCAGCAGGAGTCCGGGCAGACCGTCGACGACACCCTGTTCGACGTCTTCAATCCGGTCTATGGCCTGCCGCACAACTTCCAGAACGGTCTCGACTACGTTCCAATCGACTCGATCACCGATCAACGCGTGACACAGACCGGGCTCTATCTGCAGGATCAGATGCGTCTTGGGAACTGGATCGGCGTGGTCGGCGTACGCCACGACTGGCTGCATGAGGATACGACGAACTTCTTTCCGCTGGAGGCACCCGGGGATCAGTACGCGCTCGTCGATCAGAAGAACGAGGCCACGACGTATCGCGCCGGGTTGATGTACGAGTTCAATTTCGGACTGACGCCTTATGTGAGCTACGCACAGTCGTTCGTGCCGGTGATCGGCCGCCGGGCCGGCGGCGGCGCATTCGACCCGCAGCAGGGCGAGATGTACGAGGCGGGGTTCAAGTATCAGCCGCCCGGTCTGCCGTTCATGATCAACAGCGCGGTGTTCGACATCACCGAAAGTAACCGGCTGGCGCCGGGGCCGGGCGACACGTCGATCCAAACGGGCGAGGTCACGATCAGGGGCTTCGAATTCGAGGCGACGGGCAACGTCACGGCGAACATCAAAACGATCGCGAGCTACTCGTTCACGGATGCGGTGTATTCGGGAACGGACCGGCCGGGCATCCGCGTAGAGAGCGTGCCGCAGCACCTGGCCTCGTTCTGGGCGCTGTACTCCTTCGATACGGGTTGGCTCAAGGGTTGGTCCACCGGTGCCGGCGTCCGCTACATCGGCTCGTCGTACGACGGACTCGATATCGTGAAGACGCCGCCGGTCGGCCTCGTGGATGCGACGATCGCCTACGACACCAAAGACTGGCGCTGGTCGATCAACGCGTCGAACCTGGAAGACAAGGAATACCTGTCGACGTGTTTCAGCTACGGCCGCTTCGACTGCTTCGTGGGGGCGCGGCGGACGATCACGACGGGGCTGACGTATCGGTTCTGATCGCGTGAGGCGACAAACGAACGGCGCTGAATCTCGCGATCCAGCGCCGTAGTTCCTCAGGGACGTCGAGGCAATTACTTCTTGTCGCCTTCCGTGGCGGCGCCCGGGCACTTGGCGTCGAGCTTGTCGAGAGCGTCGGAGAGCGCCTTGGCTTCGGCGCTGTCTTCCTTCAGGTTCTCACCCGCATTCCACGCCGTCTCGAAGTCCGGGCCGAGGTTCGATGCTTGACCCGGAATGAAGTCTCCCGCATCCAAGTGCGTCTGACGTGATTTGACGGGGTTGGCGGTCGGGGTGGGTCGCCGGGGAAACGCAACGTTCAACGATAAGCGACAGCAACGATAGCGATGTGCCTGTCCAGCAGGTACGGACGACGAGGGGCTTCATGTCGATCGACACGCCGGCAGACCAGCTGCCGCAGGTTGCGTTCAATCCCATTACGTTGGGCTGGGTTCTCAAGCGGTCGGCGATCGGCATCGCGATTCTGACGGTGGCCATCAGCGCCATGGCCTGGCTGACCTACGCGTCCATCGATCCGCAGCTCGACGCGCAGACCATCGAGGGCGAGGCGACGACGCCGGCCACGGCGACCAAGGTCAATTTCCGGCTCTAGGCCTCTATCCACACCCTCGACACGCGACGCGATTGTCACTCGCGCGGGCTGTGTGGCATCGCTAGACTTGGCTGTGGCCGATCTGCCAGCGCAGACCGGGTGGCTGAGGCGGTGACATGACGGGATCTCAACTTTTGTTGCTTGGACTGGTGGTCATCGCGGCCATCGTCGCCGGCTACTTCATCGGCCGCTGGTCGACGGAGCGCGAAATCGGCGCCCGTTCGGCGCGGCCCAATCCCCTCCCCGGCCCAGCCGAGCTACCCGACGACATCTCAACCGATGCGCCGGCGCGTGTTCCGACGCCGCGGCAGCGCGGTGCGCCGCCGCCCGCGAGTGCCGGCGGGGACGTGCCCGATGCCGGCCCCGTGCCGGTTTCCCGGCAACGGCCAGCGCCGCCGGTATCGGCGGGTGGAGCCACGTCTGACTCCTCCGAAAGTTCCGCCGAGCCAAGGCGCGCCAGGCGCGGTCCACCGCCGCCGGCCGCAGCCGGCATCCTGGGCACGGGTCACGAGCCCAAACGCGACCGCTAGCAGGCAACGACTTTCCGGATCGTCTCGATGCGCCTGGCCATGCTTGCGCGAAACCCGAAGCTCTACTCGCATCGCCGCCTGGTCGAGGCGGCAGAGGCGCGCGGCCACACGCTCGACGTGATCAACACGCTGCGGGTGCACGTCAACATCACCTCCAACAATCCGACGCTGCGCTACGGCGGGCAGTCGCTGCCGCGCTACGACGCGGTGATCCCGCGCATCGGCGCCTCCGTCACGGCCTACGGACTGGCGGTGCTGCGCCAGTTCGAGATGCAGGGCGTCTATCCCCTGAACGAAAGTGTCGCCATCGGGCGGGCGCGCGACAAGCTACGGGCGCTGCAGCTGCTGGCGCGGGCCGGCATCGGGCTGCCGGTGACGGCGTTCGCGCATGGGCCGCGGGCCGCCGAGGAAGTGGTGCGCGAGGTGGGCGGCGCGCCGGTCGTCATCAAGCTGGTGGAGGGCACGCAGGGGCTCGGGGTCATCCTTGCCGATACAGAGGCCTCGGCGAAATCGACGATCGAGGCTTTCAGCGCCGCCAGCGTCAACATCCTGGTGCAGGAGTTCATCCACGAAGCGGAAGGCACCGACGTCCGCGCGTTCGTCATCGGCGGGCGGGTTGTAGCGGCGATGAAACGCGTGGGCGTGACGGGCGAGTTCCGCTCCAACCTGCATCGTGGCGGCGTGCCACAGGCGGTCGACATCTCGTTTGAAGAGCGGCTGACAGCCGTTCGCGCCGCCGCGGTTCTGGGCCTCAACGTGTGCGGGGTCGACATGCTGCGGTCCGATCGCGGGCCGCTCGTGATCGAGGTGAACGCTTCGCCCGGCATCGAGGGTGTCGAGCGCGCCTCCGGCATCGACGTGGCCGGCGAGATCATTGCCTTCCTGGAAGGCTCGGCAAGGCCGGGCGCCACCGAAACACGCGGCAATGGCTGATATATCGCAGTCCTTTAGGTTGATGGCGCATTATGAATGGACGTTCTTGATTCCTGCCCCGGCGAACACGTATCATCGGGCGTTATGACCGATGGCTGCCGCAATCAGCAGCAGGCGGTCATTTAGGCGGGGCGTATGAGCGAGCAGCAGAAGCACTTTCCAGAATTCTACGTCACCGCCCCGCAGCCCTGCCCGTATCTGCCAGGCCGGCTCGAGCGCAAGCTCTTTACGCACCTGACGCATGAGAAGCCGCAGGGGCTGATCGACAATCTGCTGAAGGGCGGTTTCCGTCGCAGCCAGAACATCGCCTACATGCCGTATTGCGAAGGCTGTCACGCCTGCGTCTCGGTGCGCGTGCTGGTGGACGAGTTCGAACCGGGACGTTCCATGCGCCGCGTCGTCGATCGCAACGCGGACCTGTTCACGCGGCGCGTCTCCTCCGTGGCGACGACGGAGCAGTACGGGCTGTTTCGCGACTACATCGACAGCCGGCACTCCGACGGCGGCATGGCCGACATGACCGTGCTCGACTATGCGATGATGGTGGAAGACAGCGTCATCAAGACGTTCCTCACCGAATACCGCATGAAGCCGGAGAATGCCCTGGACAGCCGGCCGGAGACCTGGCCGCTGGCCGGCGTGGCGCTATGCGACCGGCTGAGCGACGGCATCTCGATGGTGTACAGCTTCTACGAGCCGGACGAGCAGACGCGCAGCCTCGGCACGTACATGATCCTGGAACACATCGACTACGCGCGGCGCCTGGGGCTGCCGTACCTCTACCTCGGCTACTGGATCGATGGCTCGCGCAAGATGCGCTACAAGGCCCGCTACCAGCCGCAGGAGCGCCTCGGCCCGAACGGCTGGGTGCGCGGGTAGCGCGGTCGGGCATCATTATTGCGTCGACCTCCGACCGGATCGCTATTTCGCCATTTCGGCGGCGAGCTTTTCGAACAGGTAGGTCCACTTGTCGGTCTGGGCGGTGACGAGCTGCTGCATGTAGCCGTTGAGTTCCGTCATCAGGGCGCAATCCGGTGACTTGGCGGCGGCGCCTGCCTCGCCCATCGCCGTGATCTTGGCCAGCATCGTGCTCGACACGCTATCGAGCGTGTCCGTCTTGGCGTCTTTCACGAGGGGCGCTGCCTCCTTCATGAACTGGTCGTCGCTCCAGGCGCGCTTGGCCTTCAGCTCACGCAGCTTCTCCTGGAAGACCGGGCGATTCTTCAGGTTGAGATCGCGGAGGGCCGCGGCCGCGCTGTCGACGACAGCCTCGAAGTCCGACTTGGAACAGGATGGCGCCTGGGCGTAGGCCGGGGCGTAGGCGGGCCAGCCCGCGAACAGCGTCCAGGCCAGGATCAACGTGCGAAGCGCCCTCATAGAACTGGAACCGTCCCCGAAACAACCAGCACCCCTTTCTATACGCCGGCGCACGAAGAGGAAATCGCAATCGTCCACCCCGCCCACAGTGTACCCGCCGCGCTTCATCACTTCCGCGTTCTTAACTATTATCGTCTACTTTTAACAAGGGCTGTGGCAACGATCTGGCAGGCGCCGCCTGGACTTGCGGTGTCATCAATTCCCCGCCCCCCGGAGAGAGCGCCCCCATCGCGGATGCAACGCTGCACTCGAACGCGATGGCTGGCTGACCGCGCTATCGGTTTCCAACCTGTTCGACGACAGATACGTCAGCGGATGCAACGGAACGGCCGCCTGCTTCTACGGCGAAGGCCGAATGGCGATGTTGACGGCTACGTACAAGTGGTGAGCTTTCGAGCTAGATTACAAAAGGGCCGGATCGCAGGATCCGGCCCTTTGCTCTTCCATCGCCGCAACTGGCCGTCTAGAACGCCGGGCCGAATTTGTTGGAGCGCGGGAAGCCCTTGGGCACGAGGCGGCCGGACTGGGCGCGCTGGCCGACCCATTCCTTCAGATCGCTCCAGGTCAGCGTGAAGGTGCGGCCGGCGCTGTCGAGCCAGGTCAGGCCATCCTTTTTGGCGAAGACGCGGATGTCGGACAGCGACACGTCCTTCGAGCGCTGCAGGATGACGCCCTTGCCGCGCGCCATCTCGTTGACCTCGTCGAGCGGGAAGATCAGCAGCTTGCGGTTGTCGCTGACGCAGGCCACGTGGTCGCCGTCGACGGGCACGCACAGCTTGGCCTCGTCGGGCTCGGAGATGTTGAGGACCTGCTTGCCCTTGCGGGTGGAGGCGACGACGTCGTCCTCCGGCACGATGAAGCCGTAGCCGCTGTTGGAGGCGACGAGCAGCTTGCGGCCGGGCTCGTAGACGAACAGATCGACGAAGTCGTGGTTCTCTTCCATGTCGACCATCAGGCGCAAGGGTTCGCCGTGGCCGCGGCCTCCGGGCAGTTGGCTGCCTTCCAGCGTGAAGAACTTGCCGTTGGTGGCGAACACCAGGAGTTTGTCGGTGGTCGAGGCCTGGACGGCACGCTTGAGGCCGTCACCCTGCTTGAATTCAAGCTTGGCGAGATCGTCGACGTGGCCGCGCAGGGCGCGGATCCAGCCCTTCTCGGAGAAGATGACGGTGATCGGCTCCTTCTCGATCAGGGCCTGATCGAGGTCGATCGTGATCTCGGGCGCGTCGGCGAAGGCGGAGCGGCGGCGGCCAAGTTCGGTCTTCTTGGAATAGCGCTCGCGCGTCGCCTTGACCTCGTCGGTGATGCGTTCCCACTGCATGTCGTCGGACTTGAGCAGCGCCTTGATCTCGCGGCGCTCCTTCGACAGCTTGTCGTGCTCGGCCTTGATTTCCATCTCTTCGAGCTTGGCCAGCGAGCGCAGGCGCAGGTTGAGGATGGCTTCGGCCTGGACGTCGGTGAGGTTGAACTTGGCGATCAGCTTCGCCTTTGGCTCGTCCTCGAAGCGGACGATGCGGATCACCTCGTCGATGTTGAGATAGGCGATGAGATAGCCGTCGAGCACTTCGAGGCGGTGCTCGATCTTCTTCAGGCGGAACTGCGAGCGGCGGACGAGCACCTCGATGCGGTGCTCCAGCCACTGCTTCAGCACGTCCTTGATGGACAGGACGTTGGGGATCTGGCCGGCCGACAGCACGTTCATGTTGAGGCCGAAGCGGACCTCAAGTTCGGTCAGGCGGAACAGGCTCTCCATGAGCAGCATGGGGTCGACCGTCCGGCTCTTGGGCTCCAGGACGAGGCGGATCTCCTCGGCGCTTTCATCACGCACGTCGCCGAGCAGCGGCACCTTCTTTTCGGTCAGCAATTCAGCCAGCTTCTCGACCAGCTTGGCCTTCTGCACCTGATAGGGGATCTCGGTCACGACGATCTGGTAGGTGCCGCGGCCGGTGTCCTCCTTCTCCCACCTGGCGCGCTGGCGGAAGCCGCCACGGCCAGTCTTGTAAGCCTCCAGGATCTGATCGCGCGGCTCGACGATGATGCCGCCGGTCGGGAAATCCGGGCCGGGAATGAACTCAACCAGCTTCTCGATGGTGGCGTTGGGATGCTTGATCAGATGCAGCAGGGCGGCGCACAGTTCGTCGACGTTGTGCGGCGGGATGTTGGTGGCCATGCCCACGGCGATGCCGGCCGAGCCGTTGGCGAGCAGGTTAGGAAACGCGGCAGGCAGCACGGACGGCTCCTGCTCGCGGCCGTCGTAGTTGGGGCGGAACTCGACGGTGTCCTCGTCAATGCCGTCCAGCAGCTCGGCGGCGACGGTGGTGAGGCGGGCCTCGGTATAGCGGTCGGCGGCCGGGTTATCGCCGTCGATGTTGCCGAAGTTGCCCTGGCCGTCGACCAGCGGGTAGCGTACGGCGAAGCTCTGCGCGAGGCGAGCCAACGCATCGTAGATGGCCTGATTGCCGTGGGGGTGGAAGTTGCCCATCGTCTCGCCGACGATCTTGGCGCACTTGCGGTAGCCGGCCTCGGGATTGAGGCCCAGTTCGCGCATGGCAAACAGGATGCGGCGATGCACGGGCTTCAGGCCGTCACGCACGTCCGGCAACGCCCGGTGCATGATGGTGGACAACGCGTACGCGAGGTAGCGCTCCTCGAGCGCGTCCTTCAGGTTCACGGGCTCGATCGGGCCAGGGCCCGGCAGAATCGGTTTTTCGCTCATGGGCCGGGTTTAGCGGCTGGCGGCGGCCGTCTCAAGTGCGAGGCTGCCACAAGCAACAGGCTTCGCGTTGCATGGGCCGAAATATGTAATAAACTTCATTGCCGTCGAGGGTTATAAGCAAATGTCGAGCAATTTCTCGGTAGAGGTGCCTGATGAAGTCGAGGCGGACTTCAGACGGCTTTTTGCGGGTGAAGACCTCGACGAGGTTGTGACCGCCCTTCTCAAGCGCGCCGTCTTTGTTCGCCGCTTCTACGATAGTGACGAGGCGATGTTGTCCGCCTTGCGCGCGGGTGCCGTCCAATTTTCGCCTTTGCGCCTACGCTAGAACGTCGCCCCAACATCAAGATTCGAGCTTCCCGGAATGGCTGCACTCACGCCGGATTATGCGCAGGTCGAGAGCGCCGTCATCGAGATGACGAATGCGTTCCGGCGCGAGAACAAGCTCGGGCAGGTCAAGATCAACGCCAAGCTGAGTGCGGCGGCGCGCAAGTACGCGGCGCTGCTGGCGAAGACGCAGGAGTTCTCACATACAGCGGGTGGGACGAACGCGGGCGATCGCATCAAGGCGGCGGGGTACGACTTCTGCGGCTACGGCGAAAACCTGGCGATGGCGGCCGACAGCCGGGGCTTTGCCTCGCGTCCGCTGGCGTCGAGTGCGGTGACGGGTTGGATCAATTCGCCCGGGCATCGCGCCAACATGCTGGCGCCGAACGTCACGGAGATTGGCGTTGGCGTGGCGCTGGTACCGTACCAGTATCCGAAATACGTGACGGTGCAGCTGTTCGGGCAGCCGAGTTCCGGCGCGGTGGAGTTCCAGATCTCGAACACACTGAAGGAAGCGATCAGCTACACGTTCGCCGGCAAGAGCCACAAGATCGAGCCGCACTATGCGATCACGCATTCCTCGTGCACGACGGGGCCGATCACGTTCGAGAAGTCCGGCGGCTTCTTCGGCAAGTCGATGAAGGCCAGCTACGATGCCGCCGACGGCAAGGTCTACGTGCTGAAGCCCGACGGCGACAGCGGTCTCAAAGTCGAGATCGCGAAGCGACAGAAGATCGAGTGACTCAAGCCGCGCGGCCGTGTGTGGCGGTCAGGCGGCCGCGGGCCTCGGGAAGCGTTTCGCCGCGGGGGGCGAGGATGCGGGTTGCGAGGAAGTGACCGGTCAAGGCGAAGCCGTCGCGAATGTCCTCGGCAGTAACGGGGCCCTGGCGGCCCTTGGCGAGGAACGGCGGCAGGCGCAGGAGGCGGTCGCGATAGGGCTCGCCGGCTTCTGCAGAAACGGCGCGACCCGACTTCGGCGAAACGTAGATCAGGTTCTCGGTGCTGCCGGTCGATGCACACGCGCTGAGGTCGAGGCCGAAGCCCAGTTCGTCGAGCAGCGCCATCTCCCAGCGCACCATCAGGGCCGGCCAGACGCTGGTGTCGTCCAGGAAGCTCAGGACGAACAAGGTGACCTCGTACAGACCCGGATGGGGATCGCGCTCCGGCAGCAGCCGCGTCAGCGTCGTCAGCGATGTGAGACCCGATAGAGCGTCGCCGTCGCTCATGATGCTGCCGGCGTAGCCGCGCCGCAGCTCGACGGTGATGTGGCCCAGTTGCTCGGACAGGCGGCCTTTCCACGCCGCGTCGACGTGATTGCCGAGCTGAAGCACGGGACGGAGCTTGCGCGAGCGGCCACCGTGGACGAGGCCGAGATGACGACCATGCGAGCGCGTGAAGAGTTCGACAACGGCCTGCGTTTCGCCGTGCGGGCGAACGGACAGGACGACACCTTCGTCAGACCATTGCATGTGTCAGTTCGCGCCCCGGGGAAGCAAGAGCGCGCCGGTTGGATGCTTCAGTGCGCAAAGCACAGCATCAATCTTTGGGAAATTCCAGGCCCAATTCGCGATAGCGCTCGGGATCGGAGCCCCAGCCGGAACGCACTTTGACGAACAAGAACAGGTGCACTGGGTGGCCGACGATGCCGGACAGCTCATTGCGGGATTCGGAGGATATGCGCTTGATGGTCTCGCCTCCCTTGCCGAGGACGATGCGCTTCTGGCCGTCGCGTTCGACGTAGATGGTCTGCTCGATGCGGACCGACTTGTTCTTGAATTCTTCCCAGGAGGACGTCTCGACGGTGATGGCGTAGGGCAGCTCCTGATGCAGGTATTTGTAGATGCGCTCGCGCGTGATCTCGGCGGCAAGCAGGCGCAAGGGAGCATCGGAGATGTCGTCTTCCGGATAGTGCCACGGACCCGGCGGGACGGCGCCGGCCAGATGGCGCTTCAGGTCGTCGACGCCGTCGCCCTGCGTGGCGGAGATCATGAAGACCTGCTTGAAGGGAATGCGCTCCGTCAGCTTGGCGACGAGGCCGAGCAGCTTGTCCTTTTCCTCGACGAGGTCGACCTTGTTGAGGATGAGGATGTCGGCCGATTTGCGATCCTTCAGGCGATCGAGGATGCTGGACACGTCTTCGTCGATGCCGCGCACGGCGTCGACCAGCAAAGCCACGACGTCGGCATCCTTGGCGCCGCCCCAGGCGGAATCAACCATGGCGCGATCGAGCCGGCGCTTCGGCGTGAAAATGCCCGGCGTATCGATGAAGACGAGCTGGCTGTCGCCCTCAATGGCGATGCCGCGGATGGGCATGCGCGTCGTCTGCACCTTGTGGCTGACGATCGAGACCTTGGCACCGACCAGGGTATTGACCAACGTCGACTTGCCGGCGTTGGTGGCGCCGATGATGGCGATGAACCCGCAGCGCCTCGCGCTCTCGCCTGCCGCATCAGCCATCGATTGGTGCTCCTACGACGCCTTCGCGCATGAGCAGCGCGATTGCGGCTGCCTGTTCCGCGGCACGCTTGGAGGCGCCTTCGCCGCGCGCGGGGTCTTTGCCGGTGATGCGAACTTCGGATGTAAAGCGAGGCGCGTGGTCGGGCCCCTTGCGGGCGACCTCGACGTACTGCGGCAGCGCCAAGCCGTTGCCCTGCGCCCATTCCTGCAGCGCGGACTTGGCGTCGGAGGCCGCATCCGGCTTGTGCTCCTGGCTGGCGGCCCAGAGACGGCGGACGACGCCGCGAGACTTGTCGAATCCAGCGTCGACGAAAACGGCGCCGAGGATTGCCTCCACCGCATCGGCGAGGATCGTCTCCTTGTTGCGTCCGCCGCTTTCGGCCTCGCTGTCGGAGAGAATGAGATGGGCGCCGAGGCCCAACTCGCGGCCGACCTTGGCGCAGGTCTCGCCGCGCACGAGGCGATTGTAACGCCGCGCCAGTTCGCCTTCGTTGGCGTCAGGGTAATCTTCGTTCAGCACCTCGACGATGGCCAGCCCGAGCACGCGGTCACCGATGAATTCGAGGCGCTCGTTGTCGACGCGACCCTTCTTGCCGCCGCGCACGCTGGCGTGAGTCAACGCCCGCTCCAGAAGCTCCTGGCTCTTGAACTTGTAGCCAAGCTTCTTTTCGAGGTCCTTGAACTTACGAGGCCTTAGCATGGGGCCGAGGATCATCAGCGAACGAGGGTAAAGAAACGTGTCCAACGAATATCGAAAGGCCACGACCACGGCATCGTCCAGTGGCCGTAGTCGCGTTTTGAAAACATAACGATGTCGGCGCGGCCGACCAAGTTCTCGTAGGGAACATAGCCGACCTTGTCGCGCGCGCGGCTATCATAGGAGTTGTCGCGGTTGTCGCCCATCATGAAATAGTGCCCTTCAGGCACGTTGTAGGGTCCGACGTCGTCATACGACCCGTGAGGGTCGGCATCGAGCACCGTGTACTTGACGCCGTTCGGCAGCGTCTCTTCGTACGACGGGATCTTCAGCGAATAGCCTTCGCCCGGATAGGTTGCGACATCGCCGGTGAAACGACGCGGGACAGCCGTGCCGTTGATGTAGACGATGCCACCCTGGACGCGGATCTCGTCACCCGGCAGGCCGATGACGCGCTTGATGTAGTCGGTCGAGTTGTCGGACGGCAGCTTGAAGACCACCACATCGCCGCGCTTGGGCTGGCCGGCAAAGATGCGGCCGGAGAACAGGTTCACGCCGTAGGGAAACGAATAGCGGCTGTAGCCGTACGACAGCTTGGAGACGAACAAGAAGTCGCCGACGAGCAACGTCCGTTCCATCGAGCCGGTGGGGATCGTGAACGGCTGATACAGGAAGATGCGCAGAAGGAAGGCAATGACGATCGCCTCGATCAGGATCTTCGTCAGATCCCAAACGCCGGTTTCGCCCGTTGCTTTCGCCTTGGACTTCGTTTCCAGGCTCATTTTCTGCTCCCGATGCCGGCGGCCGGTGCGCCGGTGCCGTCCAGATCATGCCTGGAATTTATCCCAGATCCGGGCCCCCTATAGCCATTTCGGGGCCCAGGCGCAAATGCCGTACCGACGCGGCCAGAATGCCACTATGTCCGCGTTATGACGGAAACCTCGTCGGCACGAGCGGCTCCGCGGAAATGATGACGATCGCCTGGGCCAGGGGGAAATCGTCCGTCAGCGACAGATCGATCCTGGCCCGATAGCCGGCGGGCGTTAGGCTCTCCAAACGGGCCAGGGCGCCCCCCGTGAGTTGTAGCGTCGGCCTGCCCGACGGCAGATTGACGACGCCCATGTCGCGCCAGAACACCCCAGCCCGCAAACCGGTTCCCAGCGCCTTGGAGCATGCCTCCTTGGCAGCGAAACGTTTGGCGTAGGATGCAGCGGTCTGCGCCCTGCCCTCCGATTTGCGGCGCTCGGTCTCGGTGAACACGCGGCTGCGGAAGCGGTCACCGAAACGGGCAAGGGTCGCCTCGATGCGGCGGATGTCGATCAGATCGCTGCCCAGGCCGAGGATCATCTGGCCTCAGTCGGCAATCGTCGCGGCGGATTTGGGGCGAGCCACAGCCCGCGCGGCGTCCATGGCGGCGCGCATGCGTCGCACGGCTTGTTCCAGGCCCATCGCAATGGCTTCGCCGATGATGAAATGGCCGATGTTGAGTTCCTTCATCTGCGGCAGAACGGCGACCGTGGCGACGGTGTCGTAGGTGAGGCCGTGGCCGGCGTGGACTTCCAATCCGAGCGAAGCGGCACGAGCTGCGCCCTGCTCCAGGCGTCGCGCCTCTGTCAGGGCGGCGGCAACGTTGCCGTCGAGGACCAGTTCGCAGTAGGACCCTGTATGGAGTTCGACGATATCGGCACCAGCGGACGCGGAGGCTTCGATGGCGCGCGGGTCCGGCTCGATGAACAGCGAGACGCGAATGCCGCCGTCGTGCAGTGCCGATACGAAGTCGCGCAGGGCTGCGGGATTGGCCAGGACGTTTAGGCCGCCTTCGGTGGTGCGTTCCTCGCGGCGCTCCGGCACCAGGCAACAGGCGTTGGGCCGGGCACCGAGGGCGATCTTCAGCATCTCGGCGGTCATCGCCATCTCGAGATTGAGCGGGCGATCGAGTTCGGCCTTGAGGCGCGCGATGTCGTCATCGGAGATGTGGCGGCGATCTTCGCGCAGGTGCGCGGTGATGCCGTCGGCGCCGGCAGCCACGGCAAGGTGGGCTGCCTTGACGGGATCGGGGTGGCGTCCACCGCGGGCGTTGCGGATGGTTGCCACGTGATCGATGTTGACGCCAAGGCGCAGGTAGTCGGCCGGATGGTCGTGTTGGGTCATGGGGTGCAGGTCATGGGCGTGTAGGGCATGGGGGATGTCGTTCAGGGTGTCTGGTCGGTGTCCGTCAGCGAGGCTTCGAGTGGGTCGTACGGCGGGCTCGCGGCCTATTCAAACACACGCGTGACCTTGCTGACTATGGCCTTCGATTTCAGTCCGGCGATGATGTGGTTAAGATGCGCGAGGTCCCACACCTCCAGGCCAATACGCAACTCGGTGAAGTCGGGCGCGCGGCGGATCATCTTCAAATTGTCGATGTTGCCGCCGGTCTCGCCGATCACCTGAGCGATCTGGGCCAGGCTGCCGGGGCGGTTGGGCGCGGCGACGCTGATTAGCGCGGGAAAGCGCTCCTCGGCCGCCGGGTCGACATCCCAGGTGACGTCGATCCAGTTCTCGTGCTGGTAATTTTCCAGCTTCGGCGAGTGGATCTGGAAGATGCGGATGCCTTGCCCGGGCATCATCACGCCGACGATGCGGTCGCCCGGCACGGCGCCACCCTCGTCGAACGTCACCGGCATGTCGGACTTGGCGCCCTTGATGGCAATGCTGCCGGCACCGCCGAGGCGGCTGGCGACATCCTCGCCGCGGAATTTCAGGCTGCGCATGGCGTTGGCAATGTTGAACCAGCCCTCCTGCCCCTTGGCCCGGCCGAAGCGGCGCGTCGGCTTATAGGTGTCGGCCGGCACGGCTTCGGGAACCGACGCCTTGGTCACGTTTTCGACAGTCAGATCGTTCCGGCCGAGGGCGGCGAACATATCGTCCAGTGTCTTGGAGCCGATCTTGGGCAGCGCCTTCTTGACGAGGTCGTCGGAATAGTCAGCGCCGACGCGTTCGAACTCGGCCTTCAGCAGGCGACGGCCGAGCTCGGCATATTTGCGGCGTTCTGCATCGCGGGCGGCGCGGCGAATGGCGGAGCGGGCGCGGCCGGTGACGACGATGCCTTCCCAGGCGGCCGGCGGCGTGTGATTGCGCGCGGTCTGGATCTCGACTTCGTCGCCGTTGCGCAGTGTCGTGGACAGCGGCACGTGGCGGCCGTTGACGTAGGCGCCAACGGCGGAGTTGCCGATGTCGGTATGGACGGCGTAGGCGAAGTCGAGCGGCGTCGCGCCGTGCGGCAGGGCGATCAGGCGACCCTTGGGGCTGAAGCAGAACACCTGATCCTGGAACAGCTCGAGCTTGGTGTGCTCGAGAAATTCCTCGGGGTTGGACCCTTCCAGCAGCGTGTCGATCAGACGGCGCAGCCAGGCGTAGGGACCATTCTCGCGGTCGTAGACCTGCTGCTTGCCCGTGCCATTGCCGTTCAGCATCTGGCCGTCCTTGTAGAGGGCGTGGGCGGCCACGCCATACTCGGCAACACGGTGCATCGCGCGGGTGCGGATCTGCAGCTCGACGCGGTGGTTCTTCGGCCCGACCACCGTGGTGTGGATCGACTGATAGTTGTTCTGCTTGGGCGTCGAGATGTAGTCCTTGAAGCGCCCGGGCACGGTGCGCCACGTCGTGTGGGCGACGCCGAGCACGCGATAGCAGTCGTCGATCGACTCGCAGATCACGCGGAAGGCATAGATGTCGGACAACTGCTCCAGGCTGATCTGCTTGTTGGCCATCTTGCGCCAGATGGCGTAGGGCTTCTTCTCGCGGCCGGAAACGTCGGCCTTCATGCCGGAGCCCGCCAGCTTCTCGCCCAGCGCCTTGGCGATCTCGTCGACGAGGCCGTCGCTGCGCTCGCGCAACTCGATGAGCTTGCTGGTGACCGTGGCGTAGGCCTCGGGATGCAGCCAGCGGAAGGCATGATCCTCCAGCTCATCGCGCATGGCCTGCATGCCCATGCGGCCAGCGAGCGGGGCGTAGATGTCCAGTGTCTCTTCGGAAATGCGCCGGCGACTGTCCGGCTTCATGTGCTCCATGGTGCGCATGTTGTGCAGGCGGTCCGCCAGCTTCACGAGCAGCACACGAATGTCGGTGGAGATGGCCACCAGGAGCTTGCGGAAGTTCTCCGCCTGCTCTGTCCGCTTGGAGACCAGGTCGAGGCGCTTGATCTTGGTCAGGCCATCGACCAGCGCGCCGATCTCGGGACCGAACAGGTGATCGATCTCGGTGCGCGTGGTGTCGGTGTCCTCGATGACGTCATGCAGCAGCGCCGTGGCGATGGTGGCATCGTCAAGCTTGAGGTCCGTCAGGATGGCGGCGACTTCGAGGGGGTGAGAGAAGTAGGGATCGCCGGAGGCGCGCTTCTGATTGTTGTGCGCCTTCATGGCATAGACGTAGGCACGGTTGAGAAGCGCCTCGTCGGCCGTGGCGTCGTACTTCTGGACTTTTTCGACGAGCTCGTACTGACGCATCATGGCCCGCCACGCTCCTCAGGCGGACGATATTATCCGCAGAGCCTGCGCCGCGCATGGCCCTGCGACAGTTACTCACAAGCGAACGGCGATCGCCCAGTCATCCGAAACAGATGGCTAAGCCCGGCTTTACCCTAGCGCACGCTTGAGGCCGAGCCTATGCCGTCAGCGGCCGCGATCGCGCGGGCCGCCGCTGCCGTTCGACGACGGCTCGCTCGGCGTCATGCTTTCAAGACCGCGCAGCAACTGCTCTTCCGTCAGCGTGTCGACCTGCGAGTCGCTGGACTGGTCGTCGCGGCCAAGCAGCGGCGAACGGCGATCCTGGACGACGACGGGTGCGGCGCCGGCTTCAGGCTCATCGACCTCAGTGTTCTTCTGAATCGAGTGGATGAGACCCTCGCGCAGATCTTCCGGCGGCATGGTGCGTTCGGCGATCTCACGCAGGGCGATGACAGGGTTCTTGTCGTTCTCAGGTTCGATCGTGATGGCGCCGCCGTTGGCGATACCGCGGGCGCGATGGGCGGCCAGCAACACGAGTTCGAAGCGGTTGGGAACCTTGTCGACGCAATCTTCTACGGTGACGCGCGCCATCCGCGAACTCCTCTTCCTCGTTAACCAACAGGGAACACCGTGCGCAAAATGCCGTCAAGCCACGCTTTCGCGCTCATCGCGCGGGCGGCCGCCGGTGTCTTTGTTACCATGTGTCATACCCGCCGCGGCCAGGCAAGGATAATCGGGTAGACTTTGGGACCATATGCTGCAAAAATTAACGCAGGTGCCGGAACGTACACGTGGCATAGACAGTTTGAACTGTTCACGTGCGAAAAAGCATGCAAAACACTGGACGCACACGATTTCGCCGCATATGTGAATTACCCAATACGTCAAGCGGTTTGCGGAAAGCGAAACCTTTTTTACTATCAGGTGATTCGGTGGCGAATTTTTCGCGGTACCGCGCCTTGCTAGTGGTGGACTTGCTCGGGCCGTAACAATTTTGGCGGCGCTTGGCGCTAATTCGAGGTGACTTAGGATGCATTTCTACGCGAACGAGCGGGTGGCTCTCTTCATCGACGGCGCAAATCTGTATGCGACCTCGAAAGCGCTCGGGTTCGATATCGACTACAAGCGGCTGCTGTCGCTATTCCGTCAAAAATCCCAGCTGGTGCGGGCGCTGTACTACACAGCGCTGGCTGAGGATCAGGAGTATTCCTCGATCCGACCGCTCATCGACTGGCTGGACTACAACGGCTATTCGATGGTCACGAAGCCGACGAAAGAATTCACCGACGCCTCCGGCCGCCGCAAGGTCAAGGGCAACATGGACATCGAGCTGGCGGTCGATGCCATGCGCCTGTCCGAAACGCTCGACCACGTCGTGCTGTTCTCCGGCGACGGCGACTTCCGCTCGCTGATCGCCGCCTTGCAGCAGAAGGGCAAGCGCGCCTCGGTCGTGTCCACGCTGCAGACGCAGCCGCCCATGGTCGCCGACGAACTGCGGCGCCAGGCCGATCAGTTCATCGACCTTGCCGATCTGGAAAATCTCATCTGCCGCGATCAGTCGTCGCGCGTCGAGCGGCCGGTGCGGGCCTATACGTCGCGTGGCGGCGCGCAGTATGGCCGCGACAACAACGCGCCGGCGACTTATCAGGACAGCAACGACGATCTGCCAGAAGAAGTCTGACAACGGCGTCGATGATCGTTAAAAGCGGCTCGGCAGGATTCGTCCTGCCGAGCCGTTTGTTTGTCCGGCAGCGGGAGCCGTCGTGAGCCTCTCTGTTTCCAGTCCTGCCTTCAGCCCGGAAGCTCCGGCCGATTGCGGATTGTGCCCTCGCCTGGTGGCCTACCGCGGCGCCAACCAGGCCGCCGAACCCAGCTGGTTCAACGGCGCAGTGCCCTCCTTCGGCGGGCCGGACGCGCGGCTGCTGATCGTCGGCCTGGCGCCGGGCGTGCGCGGCGCGAACCGTACGGGTCGGCCGTTCACTGGCGACTATGCCGGCACGCTGCTCTATGAGACGCTGATCGCCTACGGCTTCGCCAAAGGAACGTTCGATGCGCGCATCGACGATGGCCTGACGCTTGTCGACTGTATGGTTTCGAACGCGGTGCGGTGCGTACCGCCCGAGAACAAGCCGACGCCGGCGGAGATCAACACGTGCCGTGGCTACCTGTCGGCGCGGATCGCGGCGATGACGCGGCTCAAGGCCATCGTCGTGCTGGGGCGGATCGCGCATGAGAGCACGTTGACGGCGACGAAAGTGCGCAAGGCGGCCTTCCCGTTCGGGCACGGCGCCCGTCATGCCGTGTCGCCGCAATTGACGATCTACGACAGCTATCACTGCTCGCGCTACAATACCAACACGGGCCGGCTCACGACGGACATGTTCCGCAGCGTGTTCGCCGCCGTGCGCGCAGATTTAGACTCGATCTAACCAGCGCTCGTCTCGTTTGCGCTTCTTATCGTAAACCGCTTTTCACTTTTCCGGACGCGCTCGTTTGACCGCTTCCTCGCAGCCTGTTTCGCTGCAATGATGCCGCCCGCAGGCACCGCATGCGAGCGAGGACGGTATGGGTCTTGATATCGCGCCCGAGAAAGTTGCTCACGTCATCATCAAGTCGCGCGAATACGATGCGAAGGTCGGGGCGTGGAATTCCTCTCCAGAGGAGGGCGACGCCGCGGAAGATCCCGAATCCATTCTCGAAGACTTTGCCGCCGATCCCACCCGCGCGGAACTCGCTGGCTTCATCCGCATGCTCAATCACGACGAGCAGGCCAACCTCGTCGCGCTGATGTGGGTGGGGCGGGGAACATATGAAGCCGAGGAGTTCGACGAAGCGGTCGAGACGGCACGCGCGGAACGCATGAATGCGACGGCGCGTTACCTGCTCGGCATGCCGCTATTATCGAACTACCTCGAAGAGGGACTGGAGAAGATGGGTTTCTCCGTCGACGACGTCGAAAGCGACGTGCTGTAGCGCCAATTGAATCGCGCGGGCCGCATTATGGACGTCATCCTCGGACTTGTTCTGAGGATTCCGCTATCCAAGTATTCGGCGGGTCGCCGTTGCAAGCCAACCCTTTTATAACAACGTGTCGAACCTGCTGAGCGCGGGATCCTCGGGACGAGCCCGAGGATGACAAGTGGAGAGGGCGTCGCTTCGACTGCGGGCTTTTACGGAAAAGGGTTGCGGCTCGGCAGGTGCATCACGCCAAGTTGTGGGGTCGCGCTGTGCTTGACCCAACCTACGCGTCGCGGTCTCGCGCAGCGCTCAAGACATCTGCGGCGTGGTTCGCGGGAACTTGTACCGGATAGAAAGTGCGGACGAGCTTGCCGTCTTGAGCGAGGAGCGTCAGCCGTTTCAAGTACAGGACATCGCCGGTCTCGAATGTGGGAAGTGACAGTGCGGCGCGGAGCGCACCGGCCGCATCACTGAGGAGCGCGAACGGCAGATTGCAGCGGTCGCTGAACTCTCGCTGATATGCAGTGTCCTGGCCGCTGATGCCGAAGACCTGAATGCGGGCGGCGCAGAATTGCGCGTGGAAATCGCGAAAGCCCTGAGCCTCGGGCGTCGAGCCGTGGGCGCCGGGGATGTGATCCCAATCGGGGGGATCGGGCAATCCGGGGCGGCCGGTCCAGGGGTAGACGAAGAAAACGCTGAAGCCGGCCGCGCGGGCCAATGAGATCGACCCGCCGTGGGTGCTGGGCAGCGCGATGTCGGGTAGGGCCAGACCGGGCACCAGATGGCGCGCAGCACCGTCGTCTTGCGGCGCCGCCACGTCAGCCCTTGTCGCGCATGATGCGCTGCTTTTCGCGGTTCCAGTCGCGTTTCTTGTCGTCCTCGCGCTTGTCGTGGAGCTTCTTGCCCTCTGCGAGTGCGAGCTTCAGCTTGGCCTTGCCGCGTTCGTTGAAATAGAGCTCCAGCGGCACGATGGTCATGCCCTTGCGTTCGACTGCGATCGCCAGCTTGTGGATCTCGGCGGCATGCAGCAGGAGCTTGCGCTTGCGGCGTGGCTCGTGCTGGAAGAATCTTCCAGCATCCTGGTAGGTCGGGATGTAGGCGTTGACGAGATAGAGCCCGTCCTTCTCGGCGTCGGCGTAACTCTCGGCGATGTTGGCGTGACCGGAGCGCAGCGACTTCACCTCCGTGCCGGTCAGCATGATGCCGGCCTCCCACGTGTCCGTGATGAAGAACTCGTGTCGCGCCTTGCGGTTCTCGGCGACCGTCTTGTGGCCGTCCTGTTTCTTAGCGGCCATGGCCTTCGATCCTTCGCGCCGCTACTCGGCGGCTCGGGCTTCTGCCACGTTGGGACCAGTGAGACCGAGCTTGTCGAGCACAGCGTCGACGGCCTGCTTAGTCGCTTCGCTGACGGGAACGAGCGGCAGGCGCATATCCGGTCCGCAGAGCCCCAAGCGTGAGACGGCGTACTTCACCGGGCCCGGATTGCTCTCGATGAACAGCACGTCGTGCAGCGGCATCAACTTGTCCTGCAGCGCCAGCGCCGTCTTGTAGTCGCCGGCGAGCGTGGCGTTCTGGAAGTCGCGGCACAGGCGTGGGGCAACGTTGGACGCCACCGAAATGCAGCCATGGCCGCCGTGGGCGTTGAACGCCAGCGCGGTGCCGTCTTCGCCGGAGAGCTGATTGAACTCAGGGCCCATGGCCGCGCGTTGCTGCGAGACGCGCTGCAGATTGCACGTGGCGTCCTTGACGCCGGTGACGTTCTTCAACTCGTGGAAGCAACGCGCCATGGTGGCGACCGACATGTCCACGACCGAACGGCCGGGAATGTTGTAGATAATGATGGGCACGTCGACGGCATCGTTGATCGCCTTAAAGTGGGCGAACATGCCGTCCTGCGTCGGCTTGTTGTAGTACGGCGTAACGATGAGAACGGCAGCGGCGCCCGCCTTCTTGGCGTGTTGCGCCAAGTCGACGGCTTCGTCGGTGGAGTTGGAGCCGGCCCCGGCGATGACGGGGACGCGGCCGTTCGCTGTGTCGATGCACAGCTCGACGACGTGCTTGTGTTCCTCGTGGCTGAGCGTCGGGCTTTCACCCGTGGTGCCGACCGGCACGAGACCGTGCGTGCCTTCCGCGATCTGCCATTCGACAAGGCGGCGGAATGCTGCGTCGTCGAGGGCACCCCCCTTGAACGGCGTAATGAGCGCCGTGTACGAGCCCGTAAACATGTCTTTCAGCCTCAGATTTTCCCGGTCCATGGGACGTCAGGCGCCCCGGCCGATCATGCTTATCCTTGTTTTTGCCGCGTTGCTCGGGCCTAACCTTGCTCCGGAAGCGGCAATTCGGGGCGGAGATTAGGCGGTTGGCTGGCCTGCCGCAAGCCGACGCGACGCCGTCTTTCCCGGGTTATTTCCATTGGGGATTGCCAATTGCTCAACTCGGCGACGTTGAAGGCCCGTATTGCGGGCGCCGCTGCAGGCCTGCTGGCATGCGCCAGTGGAGGTCTCGCACCGGCTCTTGGTCAGGACGCCGCACCGGCGCCGACCCTGCAAAAGCTGGCCAAGCCGACGTCGCCCTCCAAAGCCGAGGCGCAATATCTCGCGCGGCTCGACAAGGCGCTGGCACCGATCCGCAATTACGAGCTTTCGGCTGAAGACGCGGCCGCCGTGCGCGACGCGTTCCTGGCGATCTCCAAGGAACAACCCGCCGCCATTGCCGGCATTCGGGCGCGCATCAGCGATCCGGTGGCGCAGAAGCTTGTCGACTGGGCGCGTCTGCGCGCCGGCTACGGTGCGCCGCCGGAGTTCAAGTCGTTCCTGGCGCAGAACCCCGCCTGGCCGTCGCGCGATACGCTGATCGATCGGATGGACGAGGCGCTGTTCGTGCAGGGCGGCAGCGTGGCGACCGTCACGTCGTACTGGAAGGACGGCAAGCCGCAGAGCGGGATGGGCATGGGGACTCTGGCGGCGGCGTACCTGGCGGCCGGCGACGAGGGCAAGGCGAAGGCGCTGGCGGCGAAGGCGTGGCGGGAGGAGGACATCCCGGCGAACTTCGAGGGACGTTTTCTGCAACGGCTCGGCGGGCTGCTGACGGCGGCCGATCACAAGTGGAAGCTCGACCGGCTGATCATCGACGACGTGCGCTGGAAGGGCGATCGCAAGGAACGTGCGGCGATCGCGCGGCGTGTCATCGCGCTGCTGCCGGAAGCCGATCGCGGCAAGGCCGAGGCGCGGCTCGCCGTGTTCATGACCGGCGGCAAGGCGCAGCCGGCGGGGCTACAGGGCGGCGGCGGTCAAGGAGATTGGGGCCTGGTGTTCTCGCGCATCCAGTCGCTGCGCAAGGCGGGTCAGACGGACGAGGCGGCGCGCCTGATGCTGTCGGCGCCGACCGATCCGGCGAAGATCGTCAGTCCGGACGAATGGTGGGTGGAGCGGCGGGCCAATGCGTACGAGGCGCTGAAGCGCGGCAAGGCGAAGCTGGCCTACGATCTCGTGCGCGAGGCAGGACCGCTGACGGTGAACCCGCTCAAGGAACAGCAGTTCATGGCCGGGTGGCTGGCGCTGCGCTATCTGAAGGATCCGGCGCTGGCCAAGCCGCATTTCATTGCGTTCGCGAAAGCAGCCGACGGACCGCTCAGCCGCGCCAAATCGCAGTACTGGCTTGGCCGCATGGCGGAAGCCAATGGCGATGCCGCAGCGGCCCAGGGCTACTACCGAGCCGCCACGAAAGAGAGCGATACGTTCCATGGCCTGCTGGCGATGCAGCAGCTGAAGGATGGTCGCCTGGCCTTGAACGTCGAGCCGCCGCAGTCGCCGAGCAACGAGCAGATCGCGCAGTTCATCGGGCTCGATGCGGTGAAGGCCGTCGGCGTGGCGAAGAAGGCCGGCGTGACACCGGGCATCATGAAGGCGTTTGTCATCCACTTGCGGACGTATCTCGACAGCGAAGCCGAGGTGGCCATGACGGCGCACCTGGCCGAAGTCATCGGTGACACGCAGCTGGCGGTGCAGACCGGTAAGGCCGCCATCGCGCGCGGCCTGAACCTGGCGATCTACGCTTATCCCGTGCATCCCTTCCCGGCCTACACGCCGCTGCGCAAACCGCCGGAGCCTGCCTACCTGCTCGGCATCGCGCGGCAGGAGACGGAGTTCAACCGGCTGACGGTGTCGGGTGCGGGCGCCAAGGGACTCCTACAGGTGATGACGGTGACGGCGCAGCACGTGTGCAAGGACTACAAGATCAAGTGCGATATTCCGCGGCTGCTGTCGGACATCGAGTACAATACGATGATCGCCTCGGCCTACATCTCCGATCGCATGCAGGAGTTCTCGGGTTCTTATATTCTCGGGGCCGCGGGATACAACGCCGGGCCGGGTCGGGCGCGGCAATGGATCAAGGAGTTTGGCGATCCGCGCGATCCCAAGGTCGATCCGATCGACTGGATCGAGCGCATTCCGATCCAGGAGACACGCGAGTACGTCAGCAAGGTGCTGGCCAACATCCAGATGTATCGTTCGCGGCTGGGGCAGGAGCCGGCGCTGCGGCTGACCGAGGATCTGGTTCGCGGCCGCACCGGCGGGACGCGCAAGGGCGCGCCCGAGGCGCAGACGGATGGCTGAGTTTGCCTGCGGCAGGATTTGATGGGGGAGACTGAATGGCAAGCGGCGATGGTTTCCGGGAGATCACCTACACGTCTCGGGATGGACTGAGGCTTCACGCGCGGCACTATCCGGCCGCGCGTCCGGCCGTCGGGCGCCGCGCCGTGGTCTGCCTCCCCGGCCTGACGCGCAATGGACGCGATTTCCACGACTTCGCGCTGGCGATTGCCGCGCACGGCGGCAGCCCACGCGATGTCTACACCGTCGACTATCGCGGGCGCGGCTTGTCGGAGTGGGACAAGGACTGGAAGAATTACGCCGTGCCGATCGAGATGCTCGACGTTATCGATTTCATGACGTTCGCCGGGCTGACCGATGCGGCGATCGTCGGTACGTCGCGCGGCGGGTTGATCGCCATGATCATGGCGGCAGCGCAGCCGCGTCTCATCGGCTGCCTCGTGCTGAACGACATCGGTCCGGTGATCGAGCGCAAGGGCCTGACGCGGATTTCGGCTTACGTCGGCCGCATGCCGCTGCCGCGCAGCTGGAAGGAAGCAGCCCAGCTCGTCGCCGACATGAGCCGCAAGGCGTTTCCCTCGGTCGCCGACAGCGAGTGGGACGCGGTGGCGCGGCAATGGTTCAACGAGCGCAACGGGCGGCCGGCGCCGGGCTATGATCCGAAGCTGTCGCATGCCATCTCAGTGCTGGACAAGCCGGCACCGGCGCTCTGGCCGCAGTTCGAGGCGCTGAAGCGCGTACCGTTGCTAGTGCTGCGCGGGGAAACGTCCGACATCCTGTCGGCGGAGACCGTCGATGAGATGAAGCGACGGCATCCGGCCTGCTCGGCGCATGTGGTGAAGGGTCAAGGGCACGCGCCATTGTTACGGGATGCTGCGAGCATCGGCGTGGTGCGGGATTTTCTGGATGCTGCAGGGGCAGCGCCGCAAGTGACGCAGGCGGCAGACGCTCCGGCCTAGGGGTGGCACGATGTTGCGGGTCAAAGATCTCTTCGAGAACGTTGGGCTCGCATACAATGGTCCTATCGCCTGGGAAACCGCCATCAGCGAACGCGGCCCTGGCGTCTACGTCGTGAGCCTTCGCGACCGGTCTCCGCCGTCGTTAGACTGCTTGAACGATATCGACCTTGCGCAATGGATCGACGACGAGGAGATCCTTTACATCGGGCGCTCGAAGCATCTTCAACGTCGGCTCAGAGAGTTCTACCGCCACAAGTATGGCGACCGACGGCCGCATCGCGGCGGTCAAGCGTTACTGCAGCTGATCTGTCCGAAACTCGTCACCTGGGCAGCAGTTGATGACTATGCCGGCGCCGAGCACCGGCTCATCGACGCATTCACGCGCGTCGTCGGCAAGAAGCCATTTGCCAACAGAATGCGCGCTGCGCGAATGAGAGCCTAAACCTCGCCGCGGTCGACGCGGCGGGAGAACTCGGTCTGGCCGCCGGAGGCGAGGATGCGCGCCTGCTCGATCCAGTTCTCGCGCTCGATGCGGCCCTTGAAGTCGAGGACTTCGCTGATCCGCTCCACGTCGGCGGCGGTCCAGTTGGCGACCTGCTCGTAGCTGGTGATGCCGAGCGAGTTCAGCTTCTTCTCGATCAGCACGCCGATGCCGCGAATGCGCTTGAGATCTTCCAAATCGCCGCGCACGAAGTCCACGTCGTCGCCGAGCAGAGCCTCGGCGCGGACGGAGCGCAACCCCGTCAATCCCGAACGGGTGCCGGTGTCGGGGCCGCCGTCGGCGTCTGCGTCGGCCGGTTCGGCGTTTTCGCGAATGGCATCGGCCAGCTTGACGGGACGGGCGGGCGTATCCGACTGCGGCGCGGGCCGCGAATAGGAGGCAGCCATGGCCGCGGCGGCGGCGGCGGCGGCCGCCGTAGCGATATCGGCCGCGCCGGCCGGGGTCGCGTGGCGAGGGGCCTGCGCGGGCGGGGGAGCTGAGTCATCGGCGCCGGCGGCCAGCAACTTGGCCTGATCGATCCAATACTCATCCTTGATGCGGCCGAAGAAGCCGAGCGTCTGGTCAATGCGGCGGACGTCGTCCGCGCTCCATCTGGCGATCTGGGAGAAGCGGGTCACGCCCACGTAGTTGAGGCGATCGGAGATCACCTGGTCTATGCCCTGGATCCGGGTCAGGTCGTCTGCATCGCCGGTCGTGTCGCCGACAAAGGCGACAGCGGCGCGTTCGGCGGCGATGCCGGCCGCAGCGGCCAGAGCCGTCGCGACATGGTTCGGTTTGGTTTCGACCACGGCGTCTTCGACGGGAGCGGGCGGCGCAGCGGGGGCGGCAGGCTGGACCGCGGCCGACCCGGCATCGCCGACGGCGACCGAGGCGTAAGTCTCGCCCTCGGGGGGAAGCGAAAAGTCGTCCGGATTGTCTGGAACGGGCAGGTCAAATTC
Source organism: Hyphomicrobiaceae bacterium (assembly GCA_965279065.1). Lineage (GTDB taxonomy): Bacteria > Pseudomonadota > Alphaproteobacteria > Rhizobiales > Hyphomicrobiaceae > JAKAXS01. The sequence continues at coordinate 1,358,402 of OZ257134.1, read as the reverse complement.
GGCCGCGGGCAGTTCCGGTGCCGGCTCATACTCGCCAACTGTGGCGATGGCCTCGTGGACGTAGTTGGCATGCGGCGGCTCGGGCGCATCTTCCGGCCGGGGCGGCGTCGGAATCTCGACGCGTGGAACCGGCAACGGTGCGGGCGGCGGTTCGGGCAGCTGCGGCGGCGGTAATTCGGCTTCGACGATGGCGGGCGGCGGCAGCATCGAGCCGTCGTGGCTGGCGACGGCGATGGCGTTGTAGGTCTCGCCTGCGACCATTGCTCCGGCGGCCACAGCGAGGGCTTCGGAGGCGTAGGGCGTCTGCGGGCCGGAGGCTGCAGCATCGTCGTCGCGCGAAACGAGCGGAATCTCACGGACTTGAACGCTGGCCGGCGGCGGCGCGGGCGGCGGTGGTACCGGCAAGGGCTGGACCTCGATGACCGGGCCGGCCTGGCGCACGGTCGGTGCCGCAACCACGGCGGCGTCGGCGACGTCGCCCTTCAGGGCGCGTTCGAAGCGTTGCGCCTCGGCGCGCGTGACGACGACCGGGGGGCCGGCGACGGGTGCGACTGCGGCGGAGCGAGCCACGGCGGGGGGCACGTCTACGTGGAGCACTGCGTCGGGAACGTCATCGGCGGCGAAGCGGTGCAGGGACCGCTTGAAGAAGCAGGCCAACGCCGCGCCCAGGATAAAGGCCGCGAGCATCAACAGAAACGTCTGCAGTACCAGCATGTACATCGGTCAACTCTCCCGCGCGGGACGGCGCCAAGCCGTGCGCACCGTTACTCGTCTTGCGTCCGTCCGCACGAAATCCAGCCCACCAGCAAGCCGATGGCGAAGGCCACGGCCACGTACCAGATCAGCTTGAAAAACAGATACTCCATCGGGAACTCCAAACCTGTCTGTTATGGCTTCGGCGTGACGCTGAACTCGATGCGACGGTTCTGGCGCATGCCTTCGGGTGTATCATTGGGTGCGATCGGACGGGATTTGCCGAAGCCTTCCGTCGTGACACGCGAGGCCTCGACACCCTTGGAGATGAGGTAGTCGCCTACCGCCTTGGCCCGGCGTTCCGACAGACCCTGGTTGCGCGCCACTTCACCTTCGCCGTCGGTATGTCCGGCGATGTTGATGCGCGCCTGCGGGCACACCTTGACGATACCCGCCAAGCGATCGAGCGTCAGGAAGCTATCGCGGGTCAGGTCGGATTTGGCGCGCGCGAAGTTGATGACGCCTTCCGCCATGGCACTGCGCATCAGGCCCTGGCAGTGGTCGGCCTCGGCCTTGCGTTTCACCTCCTCGGTGTCCTTCTGCCGGGCGGCGGCGGTCTCCTCCTCGCGCTTGCGCTCTGCGGCCGCGTCATCTTCGGCCTGCTTGGCGGCGGCGGCTTGCTCGTCGGCCTTGCGCTTGGCTTCTGCAGCCTCCTCCGCCTTGGCTTGCTCGTCGGCGAGGCGCTGCGCCTCGGCCTCGGACTCGGCCTGCTCACGCTCGTCGGCCTTGCGCTGTTCCTCGTCGGCAAGACGCTTCTTTTCAGCTTCTGCGGCTTCTTCCTTAGCCTTGGCTGCTTCAGCGGCCCTGGCGTCTTCAGCAGCCTTGGCTTCTTCAGCAGCTTTTGCCTCTTCCGCGGCCTTCTGCCGACGCTCGTCGGCCAGACGCTTCTGTTCGGCTTCTTCAGCGGCCTTGTCTTCGGCCGCCTTCGCGTCCTCAGCGGCCCTGGCCTCCTCTGCAGCCTTTGCGTCGGCGTCGGCTCTGGCTTGCTCAGCGGCTTTCGCCTCGGCGTCGGCTCTGGCCTGCTCGGCCGCCTTCAGGCGCGCGGCCTCCTCTGCCTTGCCGTCATCAGGCGACTTGGCGGCACTGGCGCCGTTCGACGACCGCCAACTGCGTTCGTGTTCCTCGGCAGCCCGCCATTTGCCTTCCAGCTCGGCGCGTTCGGCTGCCGACAGGTCCCGGGATGCCGCGGCGGCAGGAGGCGCCTCCTGCGGTTCGGCTGCGACTTCCGGCGCGGGTGGCGGCTCGACGCGCTCAGCCTGGGGTTCAGTCTCAGACTTGGGTTCAGGTTGGGGCACGGGAACGGGTCGCGCCTCGGCGGTCTGCGTGTCCGTCGGTGGCTCCGGCGCGGCTACGGCAGCGGGCGAGCCGTCGGTGCGGCTGCGTACGATGCGCACGCCCCTGACTTTGCGGACCGTCTCGGTCGCGCGGTAGGGCTGTGCCTCATCGGGGGCGACACCCGACAGGAAGGCATCGCGGCCTTCGACGGACACTTCGCCCCAGCTGTAGCCTTGGTCCTGCAGGGCAGCCTCCGACCGGGACCGCAGGTCCGTCTCGATGCCCTCGCGCTCCCAGGTAAAGGCCAGCCACGTCAACATCGCAATGGGAATGACCCCCCACAGCCAACGCCAAGGATTGCATCTCATCGTGATGAAGCTCCCACTCCCGCGTACGCATGACCTTGCGGCCCGACGCCGGTCGGGCAACAGCTCCACGGCGCCATGACTCGTCTAAGCCCCCGGCCCCGCTCTGTGCGGTCCTGTCGCTCACGTGCACCCCAGGGGCACTATAGACAAGCAGGTTGGTCTTTCCAAGACACGCTGGCAGCAGAAAAATCTTCGCGGGATCTGAGACTAACGGCGAAGGGCTGGTGGTTTTTAGTCGGGTTGGCAGCGCAGAATTGGCCGTATACCAGCACGTTCGGGGCGTCAGGCCGCCTCGGTCAGCCGGCACTCGCAGTCGGCGATGATGTCGGGTACGGCGGCGGCCGGAACGGGCCGGCTGAGGTAATAGCCCTGGATCTCGTCGCAACCGGCGGCCACGACCTGGCTCAGGTGGTCGACGGTTTCGATGCCCTCCGCCACGGTGCGCATACCGAGCATGCGGGCCAGGAGCACGACAGAACGCACGATGGCGTTGCAGTCGGCATCGCGCGGCAGGTCGCGCACGAAGGTCTGGTCGATCTTGATCTTGTCGAACGGGAACGACCGCAGGTAGCTCAGCGAGGCGTAGCCCGTGCCGAAGTCGTCCAGGGCGATGCGAATGCCCATGGCCTTGAGGCGATTTAGCGTACGCCGCGTCCGCAGTTCGTCGGACAGCAGCAGCGACTCGGTAACTTCGAATTCCAGGCGCCTGGGCGGCAAGCCGGAGGCGCGCAAAGCGGCATGGGTGATGGTGTGCAGGTCACCCTGACGGAACTGGTTGGCAGACAGGTTGACGGCTACGCGCACGTGGCTGGGCCAGGCGAGCGCATCGGTGCAGGCACGGCCGATCGCCCACTTGCCAAGTTCGTTGATCAGCCCGGTTTCCTCGGCGATCGAGATGAAGACGCTCGGGGACACCGAGCCGCGCGTGGGATGGCGCCAGCGCATCAGCGCCTCGACGCTGGTGATCTGGCGCGTCTTGTAGTCCATGATCGGCTGATAGTGCAGTTCGAACTGACCGAGTTCGAATGCCAACTTGAGATCGTTCTTCAGAGCTTCGTGCTCGCGGACGCTGATTTCATGATCGGCGTCGAACAAGGCAAAGCCGCGGTCGGTCGCGGCCTTGGATTGATTGAGTGCAAGTTCGGCCCGCTGCAGCAACTCGCCGGCGGTATCGCCATGATCGGGCGACAGGGCGACACCGGCGTTGACGCCGATGTCGATGGACTGGCCGTCGATCTCGATCGCCTGCGAGGCGACACTGCACAATTGAGCGGCGAAAACCGCTGCGGCGGCGGCGTCGGCTTGCGCCCTGATCATGGCGAAACCGTCGCCCTCCATGCGAGCCAGGCCGTCGTCGGTGCCGGCTAGGCCTTGCAGACGCTCCGCGACGACCTTCAAGACCTGATCGCCGGTTTCGTGGCCGTAGGTGTCGTTGACGCGCTTGAAGTTGGGGATGTCGACCAGAACGACCGCAAACTTCGGGCTCTCGCCGACGTTGGTGACGCGGGTGGACAGGGTCTTGATGAACTTGTGACGGTTCATCAGGCCCGTCAGCAGGTCGCTATGCGCCAGGCGCTCGATGGTCTGGTCGGATTCGATGCGGTCGGTCACGTCCTCGTGCACGTCGACCCAGCCGCCGTCGAGCGAGGGGCGGCACGAGATGAGCACGCTTCTGCCGTTCGGCAGCGCATGGATGCGCGCGAACTCGCGCTGTTCGGCGATGGAAGCTGCATAGCTCTCGACCTCGGCGTCGACATCGAAGTTCACGCCGCCATCGGCCGTCAGGGCAAGTCCATTGTCCTTCCAATGCTGCAGGATCACGTTGAGGCTGGTTCCGGGACGACCGAAGCTCTTCGGCAGGCCGTAGAGCTCGAGATAGCGCTCGTTGCACATGACGAGTTCACGGTTCTGATCGAAGATCGACAGGCCGCCGTGGATATTGTTGAGCGCAAGGTCGAACCAGCTGTTGAGGCGTAGGATCTCGCTGCTGTTGCGCTGGAGCGCGATGGTATTGCGCTTGAAGACCTGCACGGCGCGGGCCAGGTCGCCGACCTCGTCGACGTCGATGACCGAGGGCACGTCGATGCCGGTTTCGCAGTCGGCGATGCTATGCATCGTGCGCGTGATGCTGTTGATGCGCCGCGTGAAGCGGGTAATCGTCATTGCCATCAGGGGCACGATGAAGCCTATGAGCAGCAGCGCCATGACAGCCACGCAGCGAGCGAGTTCGTCGCCCATGGCAGCAATCTGGGCGAGCTTGGCGCTTAGGCCGTGCGCTTGGCGCGATGCGGCTGCGTGCAGCTGCCTGTCGACGCTCGCAAGCAGCTTTAAAACCAGCGTCAGGCTCGGCTGCCTGTCCTGCGGTCCCAAACCCGCGACTGGGGTCAAATCGGAGGCAAACTCGACAAGACTATCCAGGTCAGCCTCGGCAACGATCCCGCCGCCCTCGACCTTGCCGTTGAGCTGATGAAGCCTGTCCACCGATTGCTTGAGAATCGCAAGATCGGAGTCGGTCAGTGTTTTTTGTGGTGTCTGCAGCAGCGCCAGAACCAAGCCGCGCTGATCGCCTTGCAGGGCCTCGATTTCCGACGTGATCACGGCCTGACCCTGGGCTTCGTGCCCGATCCTTTGGATCGCGTTCCGGGTCTGGATCGTGAAGAACGCAATGTAGACGGCCACGACTGCGAAGGCGGCTAGGCCAACGACCGACATCGCATACATCTTGCCAGTCATGCCGAAGTGACCTGACGGGAGGCGGCTAACCGCGAATTTCCTCAAGAAGCGAAAGGCGGACATAGACTGGTGGCTGCTAGCAACAACTGACTTCGGTGAATGGCCGATGTTCAGATCGACCGGGTCAATAGATATCTAGCGTCCACAAGTAATTATTCCGTTGACCACGCAGGACTTATTTCAAGTCATTGATTTTGTGTGTTATTATGGCCAATTGAACGCGTGCTGCATTTGTCTCCTCGAGGGGTAGCCGCAAAGTGCCGACGGCGCGGAGCCAAGTGGCGGGCCAAAACTGGGCTTTCGGCCGGCTCGCGAGGCGATGCGGCGGAGCGGCCTGCGGCGTTGCTACCGCCCTCGCCCTGAGCTAAGCCGGGCTCAATCAGCCCGGACAAGCGGCCGGGCAAGGAGTTGAAGCAGCATGACGACGGATACGGCGGAGCAGCCGGCGGGTGCTCCGGACTTCTCCGAGGCAGGCGAGCCATTTGCGCTGTTCGAAAGCTGGCTCACCGAGGCTTCGGCGAGCGAGATCAACGACGCCAACGGGATGGCGCTGGCGACGGTCGACGCGCGCGGGGTTCCCGACGTGCGCATGGTCCTGCTGAAGGGTTTGGACGACGCGGATGCCGGCGCCGAGCGAGGGTTTGTCTTCTACACGAACCTGGAGAGTGCCAAGGGCGTCGAGTTGCAGAGCAATCCCGTGGCGGCGCTACTGTTCCACTGGAAAAGTCTGCGACGGCAAGTGCGTGTCCGGGGCACCGTGTCGGCGGTGACGGCAGGGGAAGCCGATGCGTACTTCGCGACGCGGCCGCGGCTCAGCCGGATCGGGGCGTGGGCGTCGGACCAATCTCGGGCCCTGGAAAGTCGCTTCGCGCTGGAGAAGGCGGTGGCGAAGTACACTGCCAAATTCGGCGTGGGCGAGGTTCCGCGGCCGCCGCACTGGTCGGGTTTTCGCATCACGCCGCTGGAAATTGAATTCTGGCACGATCGCCCCTTCCGGCTGCACGACCGCATCGTGTTCCGTCGCCAGGACCCCGGCGAAGGCTGGACGCGGACGCGGCTTTATCCGTGAGTGTGAGTGTCAGCGTCGGAGGATGGCCACAACCTCGATGTGGGGGGAGTAGATGAACTGGTCGATCGGCGTGACCTGGTCCAGCCTGTAGCCGCCGTCGATCAGGATGCGGGCGTCGCGGGCGAGCGTCGCCGGATTGCAGGACACCGCCACGACGGTCTTGACCTTCGACTTCGCCAGGCGTTCGCACTGGGCCTGGGCACCGGCGCGGGGCGGATCGAAGACCACGGCGTCGATGCCCTCCATTTCGCGCGCGGCCAGCGGTTCGCGAAACAGGTCGCGGACCATCGCAGTGATGGGCTTTACGCCCTGGGCGCCTTTGGCGGCCGTGGCGAGCGCGGCGATGGCGCGCTTGTCGCCGTCGGCGGCGAGGACACGGGCGCGGCGGGCGAGTGCGAATGTGAAGGTGCCGAGGCCGCAGAACAAGTCGGCGACCTGTTTCACTTTTGGGATAGCGGCCAGGATCAGTTCAGTCATGACGCGCTCGGATTCGGGGACGGCCTGCAGGAAGATGCCGGCAGGCGGCGCCACATTGGCCGGGCCCAGTGCCAGCGTCGGCGCTTGGCCCGACATGATGACGTCGCCACCGATGGACAGGCGTGCGATGCCGGCACGGGTCGCGAGCCGAGCGACATACTGCAGGGCTTCGGCGGACACCTTGGCATCGGTTTCGAAGGCGACGTCGAGCCCGGTGTCCAGCCGGGTCACGATCAAGCGGGCACCGGCTCCATCGCGCGGAAGAATGTGACCGGCGAGTTCGCGCAAGGCCGGCATGGCCGCGACGATTGCGGGATCGAGGATGACGCACTCGGCGAGATCGACGAGGCGGTGCTGGGCTTCCTGGCGAAAGCCGAGCGCGATGACATCGCCGTGGCGCGCGACACCGAAGAACGCGCGCCGACGCGAGCCCGCGGCGATACGGCGTAGCGGGGCGACCGGCGCATCGATACCGCGATGCGCGAAGGCCTGCATGACCACCTCGTGCTTCCAGGCGTTGTAGAGGTCGTCGGACATGTGCTGGGCGATGCAGCCGCCGCAGGTGCCGAAGTGGCGGCACGGCGCGGCGACGCGCTGCGGCGATTGCGTAAGACGGACCGGCGGTACACCCGCGGCCAGCTGCCAACGCTCACCTGGCAACGCGAAAGGAACGTAGACGGGGCCGGTCGCCGTTTCGGCGACACCATCGCCCTGCGCACCCAGACGGTTGATCGTCACCTCGGTGCCGTCATCCATGGAAGCGCGCGCCCAGCAGGAATTCCCTGTTGCCGGAGCCGCCCGCGATGGGCGACGGGATGATGCCGTCGACCGTCCAGCCCGGTTGGGAGGCGACCCAAGCGCGCACGCTTGCGACAGCTGCCTCGCGCGCCTCCTCGTCGCGAACGATACCGCCCTTGCCGATGGCGTCGCGGCCGGCTTCGAACTGCGGTTTGATCAGTGCGGCCAGCCAGGCGCCAGGCGCGGCGAACGACAGCGGCACGCCGAGCGCCTTCGTCAGAGAGATGAAGCTGACGTCGGCGACGATGGCTGCGATCCGGTCGGGAATTTGGTTTGCGGTCAGAGCGCGGGCGTCCTGGCCTTCAAGGCCCGCGACCCTTGGATCGTTGCGCAGTTCAGCGGCGAGCTGTCCGTGACCGACGTCGACGGCATAGACCTTTGCCGCGCCAGCGGCCAGCAGGGCCTGGGTGAAGCCTCCGGTTGAGGCGCCGACGTCGAGACAGATGGCGCCGGCGGGATCGAAGGCGAATGCATCGAGAGCCGCGCGCAGCTTGACGGAGCCGCGGGACACGTCGGCGGCCTCGGCCGTAACGGATAACTCGGCCGACGGCGAAATCGTCGCTGCAGGCTTCACGACCGTCTTGCCGTCGACGGTGACGGCGCCGCGCAAGATGAGGTCGCGCGCCCGCGACCGCGTTGACGCCAGCCCGTGCTGCACAAGGGCCTGGTCCAGTCGCGTCGCGTCTTTGGCCGGTTGAACGGCATCAGTCATCAGTCTAGACACTCCAGACGCCTTCGTACGCAACAGTGGCGATGCCGGGAACTCGTCATTAAACAGTGCGTTGCCAAGCAGATCCTATCAGAAGCTTTTCAAGCAAAAGGTGCCTCATGCGCAAATTCCTCCTCGCCGCCCTCGCTGCTCTGAGCATTCCCGGTGCGGCGTTGGCTCAGTCGGCAGACGTCGTCGGGCCGAAAATGGCCAAGATCGGCAAGATGGACGTCAAGGAAGGACCGCATGGCCTCGTTCTCACCGTGATGCTCGAGAAGGGTTCGCTGAAGCCGGGTGCGCACGGCATCCACGTCCACGAGCACGGCGACTGCTCGGACGAGGGTTTCAAGAATTCCAAAGGCCACGTCAACCCCAGCAAGACGGAACATGGTTTTCTGAACCCCAAGGGACCGCATCCGTCGGATCTCCCCAACATTTGGGCGCATGAGGACGGTTCGGTCCTGGCGGAGATCTTCATTCCCGGCATGAAAGCCGCCGGCGAAAACGGCCTTGAGGATGAGGACGGCTCTGCCATCGTCATCCATGCCAATCCCGACGACCATCTGACGCAGCCGATCGGTGGTGCCGGTGACCGGGTGGGTTGCGCACTTTTCAAGAAATAAGGCTTTCAAGAAAGTAAGGCTGCGGGTGGGGCACTGTTCCCAGTTGCGCGGCGGCCTGCTAGAGCCAAACTGTTTTCGCGACTAGCGGGCCGGATCTTCCGGCCCGTCGTACTAAGAGGCGGCACGATGGCACGCGACAGCGCGACGACGACGAAGGGCGTCTATCTGTTCGGCACCGGGGATGCGGAAGGCGACGCCGGCATGAGCGAACTGCTCGGCGGCAAAGGGGCCAACCTGGCGGAGATGGCCAACCTCGGTCTTCCCGTTCCGCCAGGCTTCACGATCACGACCGACGTCTGCGCGGCCTACTACGCGGGCGACGAGAAGCTGCCCGAAGACCTGCGACCGCAAGTGCTGGCTGCCATCGACGCGATCGGCAAGGCGTCGGGCCGCACTTTCGGCGATGAAGACAATCCGTTGCTGGTGGCCGTGCGGTCCGGCTCGCGGGCTTCGATGCCGGGGATGATGGACACGATCCTCAACCTCGGCCTCAACGCACGTTCGGTCAAGACGCTGGCCAAGAAGACGGGGGACGAACGTTTCGCTTACGACAGCTATCGCCGCTTCATCGAGATGTATGCCGACGTGGTGCTGGGCGTCGACCAGGGGGTGTTCGTCGACCTCTTGGACAACTTCAAAAATCTCAACGGTATGAGCCTCGACACGGATCTCACCGCGGAAGACTGGCGCGAGATCATCGAGGACTATCAGCAGGCGATCGAGGCGGAAACCGGTTCACCCTTTCCCGAAGACACCAGCGAGCAGCTTTGGGGCGCCATCGCCGCGGTGTTCGGCTCGTGGCAGAACCCGCGCGCGATCGTCTACCGGCGCATGCATTCCATCCCCGACAGCTGGGGCACAGCCGTCACCGTCCAGGCGATGGTGTTCGGCAACATGAGCGAGCGGTCGGCCACGGGCGTGGCCTTCACGCGCAATCCGTCGACGGGCGAGAAGGAGCTCTACGGCGAGTTCCTGCCGAAAGCGCAAGGCGAAGACGTCGTCGCCGGCATCCGCACGCCGCAGCCGCTGACGGAAGCGGCAGCGAAGTCCGGCGGCACACCCGGTGCGTCGCTGGAAGCCATGATGCCGGAGGCGATGCGGGACCTACGGCGCGTGTTCGACAAGCTGGAGAAGCGCTATCGCGACATGCAGGATGTCGAGTTCACGATCGAGAACGGCAAGCTGTGGATGCTGCAGACGCGGTCGGCCAAGCGCACGGCGCAGGCGGCGATCAAGGTCGCGGTCGACTTCGTCAAGGAAGGCGTGCTGACGAAGGACGAGGCCCTGCTGTCGGTCGATGCGCAATCCCTCACACAACTGCTGCATCCCACGATCGAACCCGATGCCCTGCGCGAACTTCTCGTCACGGGCCTGCCGGCATCGCCGGGTGCGGCGGCCGGCGAGATCGTGTTCAACGCTGCGGAGGCCGAAGCCCTGAAGGTGCAGGGCCGGCAGGTCATCCTGGTGCGCACGGAGACGAGCCCCGAGGACATCCACGGCATGGTGTCTTCGGTCGGGATCCTCACGGCGCGTGGCGGCATGACGAGCCATGCGGCAGTGGTGGCCCGCGGCATGGGACTACCGTGCGTGGCGGGGGCGGGGCAGCTGCGCATCGACGAGGACGCCGGCGAAATGCGCGTCGGGCAAAAGCGGTTGGTCAAGGGCGACGTCATCACGATCGATGGGGCGTCGGGGCAGGTGATCAACGGGCGGGCGCCGATGCGCATGCCGGAGCTGTCGGGCGATTTCGCGACGCTGATCTCCTGGGCCGACAAGGTGCGGCGCCTGAGGGTGCGCGCCAACGCCGATACGCCACGCGATGCGCTCAAAGCCAAGACGTTCGGTGCCGAAGGCATCGGGCTGGCGCGGACCGAGCACATGTTCTTCGATTCCGATCGCATCCTGGCGGTGCGCGAGATGGTGTGCGCTCCGGACGAACCGACACGGCGCGCGGCGCTGGCGAGGATATTGCCGATGCAGCGCCAGGACTTCATCGAACTGTTCGAGATCATGGAGGGGGCGCCGGTGACGATCCGGCTGCTCGATCCGCCGCTGCACGAATTCCTGCCGCGTCAGGACCGGGAGATCGAGGGACTGGCGAAAGCACTTGGCATCACGCTCGACAAGATCAAGGCACGCATCGCAGAGCTGACGGAGTTCAATCCGATGCTCGGATTTCGCGGCTGCCGGCTGCACATCCGCTATCCGGAGATCACCGAGATCCAGTCGCGCGCCATCTTCGAGGCGGCGATCGCGGTGACGAAGAAGACGGGGCGCGCCGTGGTCCCGGAGATCATGATCCCGCTGGTCGCCTGGCGTCAGGAATTCGACATCCTCGCCGCCACGATCAAGGCAACGGCCGACGCCGTGCGGCATGAAACGGGCGCGAACGTCGACTATTCGCTGGGCACGATGATCGAGGTGCCGCGGTCGGCGCTGTGCGCCGGCGAAATCGCGGCGGAGCCGAATGGCGCGGAGTTCTTCTCGTTCGGCACCAACGATCTCACGCAGACGACGATCGGGCTGTCGCGCGATGACGCGGCGCCGATCCTGGCGAACTACGCGGGCCGGGGAATGTTCGAGTCGGAACCGTTCGTGACGCTCGATCACGATGGAGTCGGCGAACTGGTGCGTATCGCCATGGAACGCGGGCGGCGCTGGAACCGGGCGCTGAAGGTTGGGATCTGCGGCGAACACGGCGGCGATCCGGCGTCGATCGCGTTCTTCGACAGGGCCGGGCTCGACTACGTGTCGTGCTCGCCGTTCCGGCTGCCGGTAGCGCGCCTGGCGGCGGCGCAATCGGCGCTCAGGGCCAAAGGAAAATGAGCCATTCCTCTTGACGGAATACTTTTGACGGAATACTAAGAGTGATCCGAAGCTTTGCGGACAAAGATACGCAGCGGCTGTTTGAGAATGAGGACGTTCGTCGCTTCCGCGGCATCGAGCGGCAGGCTCGGAGAAAGCTGCTACTGGTTGATGCCGCGACAAGATTGGAAGATCTGCGAGTTCCTCCCGGCAATCGGCTGGAACAACTGTCCGGAGACCGGCGGGGACTGCATTCAATACGCGTCAACGATCAGTGGCGCATCTGCTTCCGTTGGGAGGACGGCGCCCACGACGTTGCAATTGTCGACTATCATTAAATGGTGCTGCAGTGGCTAAGCTCGATCTCATTCCACCTGGAGAAGTCTTGCTTGAGGAATTTCTGCTGCCACTGGGTATTAGTCAGAACCAGTTGGCGAGAGATCTGGATGTTCCCGTCAGCCGCGTCGCGAGCATCATCAAAGGCGATCGTGCCATCACAGCCGATACGGCGCTGCGGCTCGGCCAGTATTTTGGCACCAGCGCCGACATGTGGATGAACCTGCAGATCCGCCACGATCTCAAGCTGGCCGAGCGAACCACGTGGCCGAAGGTCAAGCCACGCATCCGGATCTACAAGGCAGCAGCATCCAATCCCTAGAACCCGCCGCTGAAGCGGTCTTCCTCGTCGAGGGTGGGACGGCGAGGACGGGGCCCCTGGCGCTTGGGCGAGAGCAAAAGCAAAATGATGGCGGGTGGAAAGAGGAAGCCCCAGGCGGTCCAAGCGGAGACGTCGCGGTTCTTCCAACCGGCGAAGATCGCACCGAGAATACCGCAGGCGATAGCGATGGTGCCCCAGATGACGATGCCGAGCATGTCCATTCCTCACTGCGCCAATCAACCGGCGGCTGATCCGGCAGCGACGATCGCTGCAGCAACCAGATGATCCTGAAGTGCGGCGAAATCAAGCTGCGGCTTCGGGCTGCGGCAAAATTTAACGGGATTTCCGAGGGTTGGGCTTTCCGGACGGTTCGAAGTCAAGGCCCAGATCAAGGACAGGCGCGGAATGGGTGAGCGCGCCGATCGAAATGAGATCGACGCCCGTCTCGGCGATGGCGCGCACCGTCGACAGATCGACGCCGCCGGACGCCTCGGTCAGGGCCTTGCCGGCGACGAGGGCGACGGCGTCGCGGAGCGTTGCCGGCGGCATGTTGTCGAGCAGGACGATGTCGATGTCATAGCGCAGCGCGTCGCGCAACTGATCGAGCGTGTCGACTTCGACCTCGAGCTTCACGGTGTGGCCGGCATGGGCGCGGGCCGCCTCCACCGCCTGCGGCAGACCGCCGGCGGCAACGATGTGATTGTCCTTGATGAGGATGGCGTCGAACAGGCCTGTGCGGTGGTTGCGGCCACCGCCACAGCGCACGGCATACTTCTCGAAGGCGCGCAGCCCCGGCGTCGTTTTGCGGGTATCGACGATCGTGGCCTTGGTACCGGCGACGGCCTCGACGTAGGCGCGCGTCAACGTGGCGATGCCGCTCATGCGGCCCATGAAGTTGAGGGCAACGCGCTCTGCGGTTAGAAGCGCGCGTGCGTTGCCTACGACTCGGGCAATGTCGGTCCTGGCCGCCACCTTCGCACCGTCGTCGTGGAGGCGTTCGAAGCTCAATGCGGGATCGAGCGCGCGGAACGCCGCTTCGGCGAGATCGAGGCCCGACACGACTCCGGGTTTGCGGCTGGCAATGACGGCGCTGGCTTCGGCCCCGGCCGGGACAGTCGCGTCGGTGGTGATGTCGCCAGCGAGGCCCAGGTCTTCGGCCAGGGCATCGGCGACGGCACGCGCGACGAGTGGCCCGGGCAGACGCGGCGGATGCGGAGGCGGCAGCTTGCTCATAGCGGGAGGGCGGGCTCCGCGTGTTCTGCGGCTGCACGGGCTGACGCTTTGGCCGACAGCTTCTCGATATCGGCCATGGTGATGAAGCTGCGCCTTGCCAGGCCCGGCAGCGCCTCGGGATAGTCGCTGCGGAAGTGGCCGCCACGGCTCTCCTTGCGCATCAGGGCCGCGGCGGTGACGAGGCGGGCGGCCAGCGCCATGTTGGCGAGCACGGTGTCGGCGCCGGCGGCGCGTTCAATCTCGGTGAACGTCGCCAGTGCGCTGCGCAGGCCGCGCGCGTTGCGGATAACGCCGACGTGGCGCGTCATGGTCTGGCGCAGAAGGGCGACGGCTGCGGTGCGCTTGACCGGATCGGCGGTGCGGCCGCCCGAGCCGACACGGCGCGGGTCGGACAGGTGCACGTTGCTGGCGCGGCCGGCGGGCATCATGGCGCGGATGTCGTCGGCGACGCGCGCGCCGAAGACGGCGGCTTCCAGCAGCGAATTGGACGCCAGCCGGTTGGCGCCGTGCAGGCCGGTGGACGCCACCTCGCCGGCGGCCCAGAGGCCGGGGACGCTGGTGCGGCCGTGCAGGTCGGTGGAGACGCCGCCCATGTGATAGTGCGCAGCTGGTGCCACGGGGATCGGCTCGCGTGCGGGATCGATGCCGGCGGACATGGCGGCGGCGTAGTTGGTTGGGAAAGCTTCGGCGAAGCGATCGCCGATGGCCGCGCGCGCATCGAGAAAGGCGCCGCGCCTGGCGTCAAGCTCGGCGAAGACACCGCGGGCGACGATGTCGCGGGGGGCCAGTTCAGCGTCCGGGTGCAGATGCGTCATGAAGCGGTCGCCCGCCGCATTGATCAGCGTTGCGCCCTCGCCGCGCAGTGCTTCTGTCGCCAGTGGCGCTGGATCGATGCCGAGGTCCATGGCGGTCGGATGAAACTGCACGAACTCCGCGTCAGAGATGACGGCGCCGGCGCGCGCGGCAAAGGCAATGGCTTCGCCGCGGGCGTACGTCGGGTTGGTGGTGACGGAATAAAGCGCGCCGATGCCGCCTGTTGCCAGCACGACGGCACTGGCGGGAATGAGATCGTAGGTGCCGTTGCCGCGCTCGGCTGAGCGAATGAGGCGAAGACCGGTGACGCGGCCGTCCGTCATGATGACGTCCTCGGCTTCGTAGTATTCGAGCACGCGGATCGACGGCGTGGCGCGCACGGCGGCGATCAGGGCTTGCATGATGGCGAAGCCGGCACGGTCTCCGGAGACGCGGACAACGCGCTTCTGGGAATGGGCCGCCTCGCGCGACAGCACGAAATGGCCGGCGAGGTCGCGGTCGAACGGTACGCCGTACTTGAGCAGATCGCGGATACGGTCGGGCCCCTCTTCCGCGACGAGCTTGGCTACGGTTTCGTCGACGATGCCGGCGCCGGCGAGGATCGTATCGTGGGCGTGCTGGCTCGGTGTGTCACCCTCGCCGACGGCGGCGGCGATGCCGCCCTGGGCCCAGACGCTGGAGGCGCCTTCGCCCAGCGGAGCAGCCGCGATGACGGTGACCGGCAACGGTGCCAGACGCAACGCCGTGAACAGGCCGGCGAGGCCGGCACCGATGACGACGATGTCACCCTCGCCGCTGCGCTTGGAGCCCCGGCGCGGGGCAACCGATGTCGTCATGGTGTTTGTCGTGCCCACGGTTCCCATCGGTCACTCCTCTGGGATAGGCGAGTGGCGTGTGAGAGCCGCCCGCCGGTTAAGGCTCAGTTGGTGAGATTGACCATCCGCTCTACGGCGCGGCGCGCGCGCACGGCGATTTCGGCGTCGACGTGCACTTCGTGCTGCAGATAGAGCAGGCTGTCGCGGATCTTTTCCAGGCTGATCCGTTTCATGTGCGGGCACAGGTTGCAGGGGCGCACGAACTCGACGTCCGGCGTTTCGGCTGCCACGTTGGATGCCATCGAGCACTCGGTGACGAGCACGACCTTCTTCGGCCGCTTCTCCTTCACCCAGTTGATCATGGCCGCCGTGGAGCCAGTGAAGTCCGACGCCGCGATGACGTCGGGCGGGCATTCCGGATGCGCGATGATCTTGATGCCGGGGTCGGAGACGCGATAGGCGTCAAGCTCGGCACCGGTGAAGCGCTCGTGAACTTCGCAGGCACCGGCCCACGTGATGATCTCGACCTTGGTCTGCGTGGCGACGTATTTCGCCAGGTACTGGTCGGGGATCAGCAGCACGCGCGGGGCACCCATGCTCTCCACAACCTTCACGGCATTGGAAGACGTGCAGGTGATGTCGCACTCGGCCTTCACGGCGGCGCTGGTGTTGACATAGGTGACGATCGGCACGCCGGGGTAGGCGTCGCGGAGCATGCGCACGTCCTCGGCCGTGATGGAGGACGCGAGCGAACAGCCGGCCTGCATGTCGGGAATGAGGACCGTCTTGTTCGGGTTCATGAGCTTGGAGGTTTCAGCCATGAAGTGGACGCCGGCCTGGACGATGACGTCGGCATCGACGCGAGCTGCTTCCTTCGCCAGCTGCAGGCTGTCGCCGCGGAAATCGCCGACACAATGGAAAATCTCCGGCGTCATGTAGTTGTGCGCCAGGATGACGGCGTTGCGCTCGACCTTGAGCTCGTTGATCTCCTTGACGAGCGGCGCGTACTGCAGCCATTCCATCGGCGTCACGACGTGCTTCACGCGCTGGTAGAGCGGCTCCATCTCGCGGGCGAGCGCCGGCGTGAACGCATACTTCGACGGTGTGCGCGCCGGCTTGGCCGCGGGCACGGGGCACGGGGCTGCTTGGCTGTGGGGCACTGCGGTGTAGAGGTTCATCGCGTCTTTTCCTCACCCTTGCCTGATATACTCTTGCTGAGTATATCTTGGACCTGGATAAACCGGCACGAACCTGCCGGCTGGTGCAATCGCATTCGAGCTGTCGTTGCTAGCGGGCTGCCCTTATTATGCTCTGCGGGAGCATTGCGAGTACGTCGTTAATCTAGGTGATAACGCCGACTTCCACCAGAGGTTCGCGAAAATATTTGGCTGCGCGAACCTGACCATGCCCCGCCCATGCGCAACGTCTTCTCCATGTCATCCTCGGGCTTGACCCCGACACGCCATTGTTGATGCCGTCGGCCTGTGGCGGCTACCCTCCGAACTCGCGGATGGCGGGATCCTCGGGACAAGCCCGAGGATGACATCTTTTTCGGATGTGCGCGCAGCCGACACCTGCGTGGTGCATCAAATGTGCGTTAGGCATCGACCGTTGCGGCACGCCGGGCCCGTCGATCCCAGATCGCTTCGCGCCCTGCGGCTTCGCCAAGACGTGTGCCATACAGCTTCGGCAGTTCGTCCTTGAAGGCCGCGTACGTGCGCCATATGGCGCCTTCGCGCTTGGAATTGATGAGCTTGTGACGCCAGGCCTGGATGTTGCGCCAGGCGCGCGCATCGCCTCCGGGAGGGATCTGCACGTTGCGGGCGATCATCTGGCGCGTCACGATCTGACAGGCGTGATCCGAGGAATAGCCCGCCGAGATCAACACATCCACGACGGCTGACACCTTCGCGAGAAGTTCGTCGCTGCTTTCAGCGATGCCGTTGCGGCGTTCGGGCTGCTGGGGTGCCTGCGCTTCGGACGCGTGCTCCAGCTGCTCGATCAGATCCAGCAGTGGAAACGAGAGCTGGCCGCCGCGACCCTGATCAGACAGAAAGTGGCCGATGAGTTCGAGGTATTGGCGCTGCAGCGCCGTTTTCTCAGCATCTTTCGCGTGCGAAATGGCAGTCGCCATCGCTTCGATCTTCACGAGTATATCTTCGGACGAGCTTGACATTGGCGTCACCACGGCACGGGAAGACGGATGTCAGACCGTGCTACCTTTGCGTTAAAAACGCATTAAGGAACACGGTCGCTCACGCGCGGCCCGGCTTGACGCGAACGCCGGGCGCGGGGCGCTCCAACAGGACTTCGCGGCGGAAGCGATACAGCTTGGCCGGGCGACCGCCGGTTCGCGTTTTCACCTCGCCTGTCGGTTCCACGAGGCCGGCGCTTTCCACGAGGCGGCGGAAATTCTGCTTGTGCAGATGCGGACCGAGGATGGCCTCGACAGTCTTCTGCAGTTCGTACAGCGTGAACTCGTCGGTCATCAGTTCGAAGATGACGGGGCGGTACTTGATCTTGGCGCGCACGCGGCCGATGGCGGTGGCGAGGATGCGGCGATGATCGAAGCGCATCGGGGCACCCAGGCGCGGGCGCGGGGCCCAGGCGACGGCGGCTTCACGGCCATCACGGCGGGCTTCATCGACGAGACCGGCCTCGTAGAGAAGCTCGTAGCGGTCGAGCACCTTTTCCTCGTCCCATGTCCCGCCGTCGATGCCGAAGCACATGCGGGCACGATCTTCGCGTTTGACCGGACGCGCGGGCGCGGAGCGGGACGGCGGGCGCTGCGCCCACTCGCGCAGGCGCGGCTCGATTTCCTTCTGCAGGATCTCGGGACGGCCGCGGCGCCAGTCCTCCCAGGGAAAATAATGATACCAGCTGCGCCACGTGCCGCGCTGCAGCTCCTGAATTTGCGACGCCTCGCTGAGAGCGAGATAGCCGATCGAGACGATGTGCGGGCTTTCATCGCCGGCTTCGGCATGACGCCCGCGATCGCCGAACGTGTAGAGCTGTTCGACATAGCCGAGGTCGAGCCCGGTCTGTTCGGTGACCCAGGTCCGCAGGCCACCTTCCAGCGTGCGATGCTGAACCGGAGAGAAGGGGCCGAACGGCAGGCCGTCGACGGCTCCATCGGCCTCATCTCGCACGATCAGCGCCATGGGCTCATCGGCGTTAACCGCAACAATGGCCGCGTTCAGGCCGATTTCCACTGTCGCCAACTCGGCGCGTGGCACGGCAGCGTGGTCTTCCGGGATGGCAAGCCCGGGAGACCTTTTCAGTCCCGCGTTCGCAGTCATCTCTTGTTCCCCTTGGCGCGTCAGCACTGAGAACAGTGATCATGGCCATTTTTGGGTTTGTGGCCGTAATCGTGATCGTTATGCGGCCGTTCTGAGAGCAGCGAACCTAGCGAGGAAGGTTTTTTGTGCAGCATCGGCGGGGTCCGCGGTCAGGGCCGACAGCTTGGATCGCAGGGCTTCGGGCAATATTTCATCGTAGTCGAAATAAATGTGGGCTTCGTCGCTCGAAAAGCCAGCTAGGCGCGTGGCCTCGAAGAAAGCCGCGATGCGATCAGCTCGCTTGATCGCAGCGGCGACGTCGGCGGGAAGAGGCAGCGGCACGCCGAACCGGCCGTAGATGGCGTTGAGCAACCGCTGCTCGAATGCCTTGTAGTCGAGGCCGATCGCGGTCTTGAACGGACTGATGAGGTCGCCGACCACGTATTCGGCGGCATCGTGCAGGAGGGCTGCGAGCTGCCACTGTTGCGGCCAGCCCGGGTTCAGGGCGCGCGCGATCTCTTCGACGATCAGGACGTGCTGGGCGACGGAGAAGGCATGCACGCCGGTGGTCTGGCCGTTCCAGCGCGCCACGCGCGCGAGGCCGTGGGCGATATCTTCGATGGCGATGTCGTCGGGCGAGGGATCGAGCAGGTCGAGGCGGCGTCCGGACAGCATACGCTGCCAGGCGCGTGACGGCGGCGCGTGCGGCGGCGACATGTCAAGGCGCTCCCGGTGCGCGTGGCGGCTTGAAGGCGCGCTGCAGCCTGGCGCACGCCTTGTGCCGTGGGCAGCCGACGACGTGATCGTTGACCATGCCGCTGGCCTGCATGAAAGCGTACATCGTCGTTGGGCCGACGAAGCGGAAGCCTTCGGCCTTCAGCGCCTTCGAGATGCGCTTGGACAGGTCCGTCTCGGCCGGCAGCTGCTTCATCGTCGTGTGCGCATTCTGGATGGGGCCGTTCTCCAAGAAGCTCCAGAGAAAGGCTGCGAGCGTCGTCGTCTTGCGCAGTTTGAGATAGGCCTTGGCGTTGTCGATCGTGGCTTCGATCTTGAGGCGATTGCGAATGATGCCGGCATCCGCCATCAGGCGATCGATGTCCCTGGCGGAGTAGCGCGCGATCTTCTCGGGATCGAAATTGTGGAAAGCTTTGCGGAAATTCTCGCGCTTGCGCAGGATCGTGATCCACGACAGGCCGGCCTGAAAGCCTTCCAGCACGAGCTTTTCAAACAGCTCGCGCTCGCCGTCTTTAGGCACTCCCCACTCTTCGTCGTGGTAGCGCGTGTAGAGCGGGTCGGTGAGACCGGGCCACGTACAGCCTTCCGGTTTCGCTGCGGCTTTGGTCATGATGTCTGCGCGGCCGGCACCGCCTGCGGTTCCATGGGGAAGGTGGCAAAGGCGGGCTTATGAAGCGTGATCGGCACGCCGGCCGCCGTTAGCCCGACGCCCTTGGCCTTGAACTCGGCCGCACGATCGAGCCGGACGAGAGCCAGCCCATGCACCCCGTCGGAGGAGCCGATCGTGCCGATGACGACGCTGCCCGCCACAACATCCGTGCCGTGCGGCGGCAATGCCCCCTGCCCCGTCGCCTGCACGATGCGCTTGCGGGCCGTACCGCGGTGCTGCATGCGCGCGACGATCTCCTGGCCGACGTAGCAGCCCTTGTCGAACGACACGCCACCCAGCTGATCGTACAGCGCCTCGTGCGGGAACGTGTCGCCGTAGCTGTAGTCGCGGCCGCCCTCTGGAACGCCCAGCGCGATGCGGTGCGCGTGGTAGGCGGCTTCGCAGGCGGTGTTGCCGCTATGGACGGGCGTTTGCGCGGCGTTCGAAATGGTCCGCCGGCCCATGGCGGGCAAGCGTGGGTCGGGACAAGTTGCGATCATCCACGGCGGCAGCTTGTTGCCGGGGTTTGCGTCAGCCTCCCAGCCGGTGCCGATAGCGAAATCGTCCGAACGGTCGGCGATCTGCACTTGGGAGCGAAGGCGGTAGAGCGTCAGGCGCTTGGCGAGGTCGGCCGCCTTGTCGCGCGCGACATCGAGCAGGAAACCGCCGGCCGCACGGACGATGAAGAAGTCGAACAGGATCTTGCCCTGGGGCGACAGGAGGCCCGCAAACGTGGCCTCCCCCTCGGCGGCGGGAGGATCGTTGGTGACGAGGCCCTGCAACAGCTTTTCCGCATCGGGACCGCTCACCGAAACGGCGCCGCGGTCGGTCAATTGCGCATAGCTGAAGACGGTCACGGGGAGCCCTGCGGTTGCCATCGGCACGACAGTTACGTATGCGGGTGACTGCCGGAAGGCAAGTCTCGAGCCCACGGAGCCGCAATGGCCAGCATTTATGATCTCGTTCTGAGAAACGGCACGGTGGTGAACCACGACGGCGTGGGGCAGCACGACATCGGCGTGCGCGGCGGGCGCATCGCAGCCATCGGCGCGATTGGCGATGGACGGGCTGTCGAGACAATCGACGCCAAAGGGTTGCACATCCTGCCCGGCGTCATCGACAGCCAGGTGCATTTTCGCGAGCCGGGACTTGAGCACAAGGAAGACCTGGAAAGTGGCAGCCGCGGCGCCGTGATGGGTGGCGTCACCTGCGTGTTCGAGATGCCGAACACCAAGCCACTGACGACGTCTGCTGAAACGCTGGCCGACAAGGTGGCGCGCGCCACGCATCGCATGTTTTGCGACTTCGCCTTCTACGTCGGCGGCACGCGCGAGAACGTTGACGACATTCCACAGCTGGAGCGGCTGCCCGGTTCGGCCGGCATCAAGGTGTTCATGGGATCGTCGACGGGCAACCTGCTGGTCGAGGACGATCCGTCGCTGGATCGCATCATCGCCAAGCTCAGCCGGCGCGCCGCGTTCCATGCGGAAGACGAGATGCGGCTCAACGCGCGCAAGGGCGAGCGCATTCCCGGCGATCCAGCATCGCACCCCGTATGGCGCGACGAGGAGGCCGCACTGCTGGCGACGAAGCGTCTCGTGGGGCTGGCCGAGAAGTACGGCCGGCGCGTGCACGTGCTGCACATCTCGACGGCGGCAGAGATGGCGTTCCTGGCCGATCACAAGGACTGGGCGAGCGTGGAGGTGACGCCGCATCACCTGACGCTGGTGGCACCCGACTGCTACGAGCGGCTCGGCACCTACGCGCAGATGAACCCGCCGGTGCGCGACGCGCGCCACCGCGATGCGATCTGGGCGGCGCTGGCGAACGGCGTGGTGGACGTGCTTGGATCGGATCACGCGCCGCATACGCGCGAGGAAAAGGATCACCCGTATCCGGACTCGCATTCAGGCATGACAGGCGTGCAAACGCTGGTGCCGATCATGCTGGATCACGTCAATGCCGGGCGGCTGTCGCTGCAGCGCTTCGTGGACCTGACGAGCCATGGGCCGCAACGGCTGTTCAACATGCGCGGCAAGGGCCGCATTGCCGTCGGCTACGACGCGGACTTCACGGTGGTGGATCTGAAGCGTTCGGAGACGATCGACAATTCGTGGATCGAGAGCCGTGCCGGGTGGACGCCGTATCACGGCACGCGCGTCACCGGCTGGCCGGTCGGCACCTTCGTGCGGGGCAACCGCGTCATGTGGCAGGGTGAACTGGGCCGGCCTGCGGTGGGCGAGGCGGCGCGGTTCTTCTAGCATTGGGGTTAGTGGGGTCAGACCGAGGTCTGACCCCAAAACGACCTTCAGCCTGTCTCGCCGCCCTTGGCCTTGGCGATGTTCTTGGGCAGGCCACGCAGCACCTTCACGGTCGTTCCGGTGCCGATGAGGCTGGCCAGATGCACGACGTGGCCGTTGTGCATGCGGATGCAGCCCGAGGAGGACGCGGTGCCGATCGAGCCCGTGTCATTGGTGCCGTGGATGCGATAGAGCGTGCTGCCGAGGTAGATGGCCTTGGCGCCGAGCGGGTTGTTGAGGCCGCCCGTCATCTTCATCGGCAGGTGCGGCTTGCGCTGACGCATTTCAGCGGGCGGCGTCCAGTCTGGCCAGTTGGCGATGCGCGAAACCTTCTGCGTGCCCGACCAGGCAAAGCCCGCCTTGCCGACAGCGATCGGGTAGCGATAGGCCGTGCCACCACCCTTGACGTAGTAGAGCTTGCGGCCGGCGGTATCGATCACGACGGTACCCGGCGCGTAGCCGGAGAACGAGACGGTCTGCGGCGCCTGCGGCGAGATGCTGGGCTTGGGGCCGCCGCTGGCGAGCGCGACGGCCTTCTTCACCTGCATGTCGCTGGGCTCGAAGCCATTCAGTGCGCTTCCGCCCAGGCCGTTCGCGGGTCCGAGCAACGGCTTGGCAGAGACGGCCTTGCTCTTCTTCATCTGGCTGCCCTCGCCCCACACGCCCCAGGGGTTGAGGTCTTGAGCGACAGCCGGTGACGTCACAACGAAGCTGGCCGCGAGCGCCAGCAGCGCGATACGCACGTTCATGATCATGATCCTTTTTAAGTCCCTCGTCCGTTCGTGGTGCCGCTTGCCTGGCACGTGATCGAAGACGGTGCAGATGATGGCTTGCGGCCCTCGGAAACGACCGGCTCGCAGCGCACCATGCGGAGTTACATAGCAGACTGCGGCTGTCGAGCGAAACCGTTCAGGTGAAGATGAAAAATGGTCACAATGTCGCGAGCGGAGCAGTGCGAAATCATGAGCCTTTCTTGAACGCGTGCCAGAGTCCGTCAGCGCCGATCGTAAGTCTCCACCACGTCCAGGTTTTTTTCTCCAGAAGGGCCTTGGCTTCGGCCTGCGGCATGAGGCGCAGGAGGTCGACTTTCTGGGCCGGCGTCAGCTTATCCAAGGGCAGTTCCGCCAGATAGGGCCAGACGTATACCGCGTTGTTCTCCGGGTCCTGGCCGCGGGCAACGGCGGCCGGGCCGACGGCCAGAAGATTGGCGAGGACCGCCAGGATTTCGCGGCCCTCGCCGTCTGCGGACTGGGCCTTCCAAAACTCCACGGGATCAGACACGGGGTGATCGGAGATGTCGGCTTTCAGCTCGCCCAGATCGTAGGCGACCATCAACTCCGTGATGTCGCCGGCGTGAATGGCCGCCTCGATGGCGTCGCGCATATCGGCGGCGGCAGGCGGAAGCGCGGTGCTGATCGGCCAGCTCGCTGAGGGCGCCGGCTTGCGGCCGACGTCTTTTGTCTTGTCCTGCGCGCCAACAGGCAGCGCCAGGCAATAGACAATCGCGGATACGAGCATTAGGTATGGGGCAGCGAGACGTATCGGCCCAGCACCACCGCGGGCGCGCATAAATTTCGAGGGGTAGCGAGGGTGCGAGCCAGCACGAGGCGACAGGTTGCGAAACATTTCAATCCGCCTCGAAGCGTGCATCTCAGTCCTCTCCAACGTGACGTTTTTCGTCTGATGCGTTGCACTGACGGCGACAGACCGTCTGGTCCCACCCGGATGTGCGTTGCTGCGATCGCGACGAGGCCGGCGTGCAGCTGATCCCCAACCTGCTCATCATTCCTACGGGCCTTATCGTGGGCGTACTTGTCGCGGCCCCGGTGGGCCCAGTCAACGTGCTGTGTGTCCAGCGCGCGATCGAGCGCGGGTTCTGGGGTGGCATTGCGGCGGGGCTAGGATCCGTTCTGGGCGACGGCCTCATCGCGCTATGTGCGGCGATGGGCGTGGGCGCGATCACCGGCGCCGTGGAGCAGCATCGCGCCCTGATCCAAATCGTCGGCGGACTTGCGCTCATCGCTTTCGGCCTGCGGCTCTACTTCACGAAGCCGCGGCTGGAACCGCGCCATCCGGGCCAAGTCGGTGAGCCGACGCTGCGGGACTATGCCTGGGATATTCCCCAGACGTTTTTCCTGACGATCACCAATCCGGCCGCGGTGCTGGGACTGTTCGCGATCTTCGGCGGCGTCAGTACGTTCGTGGAGCTGCACAGCAACGTCGATGCCCTGACGATGGTGGCATCGATCATGGCGGGCAGCCTGGGCTGGTGGATCCTGCTGTCGAACCTGATCGGCCGCGTGCGGCATCGCCTGGACACGGCGCGCCTCAGGGTCATCAACCGCGTTGCCGGGACACTGCTGGTGGGATTCGGCGCGCTGCTGATTGGCGAAATCGCCGTCAAGTGGCAGGGCATTTTCTAGTCGCGCTGCTGGACGGCGGTGCTATTGCACGGTCCGCTTCAAGGTGAATTCGCCGGACGACACGCGCTTCTGCAGGCCACGGGTGAGTTTCACCACGGCGTCTTCGCCATAGAGCGAGACGAGATCGGAAAGGGCGGTAAAGAGGGCGGCGTAGGCCATGTGCTCGGGCGTGACGCCGTTCTCGGTGCCTTCGTCCCAGGCTGCGAGAATGAGGCTCAGGGCCACGAAGCTCGGATCGTCACTTTCGGCCAGCTCGTGCAATTCCATGTCCCACTCCCCACAAACGCTTCAGGCTGAAAACAGCGCGCCCTGAAGCGCGACCCCCCTAGTCATAGACGTAGCACGCTCGTATGGCGCGGCTCGCGATACGCGTATTCACAGTAAACTTGCGCCGGCTATCGAACTGCGCCGACGCTAAGGGACGTTCTTCACCAAGGCGTCGGAGATTTGCGCGCCTTCGGTAAGAAAGCGACCGATAGCCGTCTGTGCGGAGGGCGTGCAGGTCGTGTAGGTGCGGCTATAGCTGCGATAGCCCTGATTGAAGCTGCGCGTCAGGCGCGCGCGGCGCAGGGCCGAGGAGCCTTCCGCGTCCATCAGTTCCTTCATGCGATCGCGCCACACCTGACCGTCGTTGGCGCTGCACAACTCGCGCAGGTAATGCACCGCGCCGAGGATCTCGGTCAGGCGGAAAAGACGGTCGTCGTAGGGCTTGTTGTCGACGGCCATGGCCGGCCCCGCTGCCGCCACGAGAAGCGCCAGCGCGAGGGGAACTTGCCTGTGTTTGCGTAGCATCTTTGGCGGTCAACGACATTGCGTGAGCGATCAGGCCCTCCTAGCACCGATTCTGGGCGCTGGCACGGCCGGACTTGCGCCGGTTGGCGCGGCAGGTCGCGCGTCCTACATTGGCGATGAGGCAGGAAACGGCGACAGCTTTCTCGAATTTGGCGAAGTCAGCCGCAAGCTGAGCAATGTCCGCAACGAGGGCGCGGCCCTCCTCGCCGACGATGCGCCGCGCCTTCTCTAAAGGCACGCTCGAGTCCATGATCCGGCAGCACGCCGATCACAGATTAACCAAGACAGCGGCACGTTTGCCGGTTTTTCTGGCTGCGGCGATAGAGAGAACTTCTCAACAATCGATGCTGCTCAGGCGGTCGGCGATGGAGTATACACAGGACAGTTGGGTTAACGGCACCGGCGGCGGCACGCCCGAGGGGCGCGCGCTGGCGCTGTTGGAACCGCGTAGGGAGGAGACGAGGACCATGGGTTATCGGGGAGATGATCTGGATCTGCGCACGCCGCAAAGCCATGCGGCCCCGCCGGTGGACGTTGCTTCCTGGCGCGACAACGAGGGCAACGGCCTGCGCGGCCGGCCGCATCACGGCGGCGTGCTGAACGGCCCGATCCTGGTCGATGAAACGGTTCTAACCTGCTGCAATCACGCCTACGACGTGGCGCTGGCGCACGGCGCGGCCGAAGTGCGCCTGGAACATTTCCTCAATGCGCTGACGCGCATCGATGCCGCTGCCGAAGCGCTCGAGGCGCGCGGCGTCCGCGTCGCTGCCCTGCGCCGCGAAAGCGCGACCGTCATCGCCAGCGAGATTCTCGCCAGCTCGTCGAAGACCGTCGGCTCGCCACGGCGGACGCAGGAGCTGGAAGACGTGCTTCGCCTGGCGGCCGCGCTTGCGGCACGCCGCAACGACGCCGCCAGCATCGACGACATCGTCCGTGTCATCCTCGATGAGGAGCCGGACCTGCCGGGCCTTGCCCTGCTCGCCTCGGTGACGTCGCGGCGCTCGACCCGGCGGCCGATCTTCGAGACGGTTCCGCAACTGCCGCGCGCGGCGGGCAGCGAGGGCCGAAACTATCTCAACGAGGGCCTGCGCAGCAGCCGTTACCGGTTGGCGGCGCAGCCGAACTATCTGTCGGACTCCGGCAACGGGCACGCCAGCAGTGCGCGGATCGAGGGCGTGGAGCAGGCCATTTCCAGCCTCGTCAGCGATATCTCAGCGGACCGCAAGGCGGTCGCCGCAGCGCTGCAGGAGCTGCAGCACGAAACCATCGCCCAGCGCGAGGAGATGATCGACGGTTTCAATGCGCTGAACGATTCCGTCCATTCGGCGCGGGCGCAGTCGATCGACCTGACGCCGATCAACGATCGCGTGGTGTCGATCGGGCGTGAGACGAGCGGCAAGCTGCACGCGCTCGAAGTCTACATGGACAAGCTGATTAGCAAGCCGGGCTCGGACCTGACGTCGGTGCTGAAGCGGCTGGAGGCCATCGAGGACGTGATCACCGCGCGTTCGGAGGATCATAGCGCCGAGATCGCCGCGCGGCTGGCCAAACTGGAAGAGGCGCTGTCGCGTACGCAGGCGCGTGCCACCGAACAGCATGACAGCGTGCTGCTCGAGTTGGACCAGGTCGGCGGCCGGCTGGAGA
The DNA here is from genome assembly GCA_965279065.1 of Hyphomicrobiaceae bacterium. Taxonomy (GTDB): domain Bacteria; phylum Pseudomonadota; class Alphaproteobacteria; order Rhizobiales; family Hyphomicrobiaceae; genus JAKAXS01. The sequence goes on along the minus strand of OZ257134.1, from coordinate 1,331,452 downwards.
AGCATCGCAACGAGGTGATCGGCGGCCTGCTGGCGCCGCTGACGGAACGCGTCGACCGCCAGAGCGGCGAGATCGCCAAGGCGATCCTGACGCCGCTGGAACGTCTGGAGAAGCTCAGCCAGTCGGCCGACGGCCACGAAGCGCGTACCTCCCAGGCGCTGGCCGGTGTGGTCGAACGGTTCTCGCGGCTGGAACGGTCACTCTCTGACTGGGCGCAGTCGACGACACAGGCAGCGGCCAGCTACGCCAAAGAGATCGGCGAAGTCGAAGAGGTGCTCGTCAAACTGTCCGAAGGCCAGCGCTCGCTCAGCTCGTGGCGCCAAGAGGGCACGACGATGCTCTCGGGACTGGTGTCGCGCGTCGACATCGTCGAACAGCAGGGTGCGCGCGCCAATTCGATGCTGGAGCAGCTGGCTGCCATCGTCGAGCGCATGCATCAGGTGACGACGGCACGCTACATGAAGCGCAATCGCATCAGGTACTGGCTGTTTGGCACCGACGACTGGATTTCGGCAAGCTGGCCGAGCCAGGCAGGCAAGATCGCCGAGGCCATGAGCCAAGTGAAGATCACGCGCAGCTAGTGCCTTCCGTTTCTTAATCACGGAAAGTCTCGATATACGGTCATGCCCGGACTTGTTCCGGGCATCCCGCTCTCCAGGCGTTGGGCACGGGCAGGTAGAGCTGTCCGGCGCTGCTCGCGATGTCGCGCGCGCTGATATCGGGATCCCCGGGACAAGCCCGGGATGACTCGTGGAGAGGGTTTGCCTCGATGTGGTCAGTCGTGCTGATCCGCGTAATTCACGCGGACGCCTGCTGCCCTCTCCGGATCACCTTATCAAGCAGCAGCTTCGCCGCCGCCGCTGCTCCGTCGGTGCGGATCGTGCCGGCTACGGTGGCCGCTCGCGTGCGGGTCTCTGGGGTCAGCGCCGTCCTCAGAGCGGCGGACAAGGACTCGACGGTCGGTGTCGGACCGTCGTGCGCCGAACCGATGCCCAGGGCCGCGATACGCCCGGCCCAATAGGGCTGGTCTGCAATCTGGGGGACGACCACCTGCGGCGCGCCGGCGCTTGCGGCCGCCGTCGTCGTGCCGGCGCCGCCGTGGTGCACGACGGCGGCCACCCGCCTGAACAACGCCTGATGATTGACGTCGCCGAGAGCGAAGCAATCGTCGCGATCGTCTGTCGGGCTCAGGTCGGCCCAGCCGTGGGAGACGAGCGTGCGGCGACCCTGCGCGCGGATCGCCTCGACGGCGGCCCGGGTGGCGTCCTGCAAGGACTGCATGGGCATGCTGCCGAAGCCCACGTACACCGGCGGCGGGCCGGCATCCAGGAACGACTGCAAATCGGCCGGGAGCGGGCGCTCATCAGGCAGGATCCAGGCGCCGGTCTGCACGACGTCGCGCAGGTCCGTGGACTGCCACGGGCTCAGAATGGGATCCGATGCCAGCCACGGGTGATCGGTGAAGACGTAGTCGCGGACGTTGTCGACCGGCGGCAGACCGATCATGACTCGTTGACGATTGATGGCTTCGCCGAAAATCGCGTTCTTGGTCTGGATGTCGAGATCCCACAGCGCGCGGTTGTCCGTCACCTCCGGCGGATGGGGACGACCCTGGTAGGCGTACGGCTTGTGATGATGCGACGGCATGAACATCGGGCAGTAGGCTGCCATGACGTAGGGGACGTCCTGCTGCTCGGCCACCAGCCGCGTGGCGGCGGCGGACGGGAATAGACCGGTCGCCACGAGCGCATCGCACCCGTCCGCTGCCGCGCCGATTGCGTCGAACTGCCCGGCAAGCACCTCGGCCGCGCGCCGAGGCAAATCCGCCGGCGACGGCTTTTCCTTTCCCCAGGCCTCGGTTACCCAATGGCGCACCGGCTTGAAGGCCGGTGCCAGAGGCACGCCGGCACGCGCCAGCAACGCGGCGAACTCCTGGTCGGAGGGGGCGCAGACGCACACCTCGGCGCCCAGCGCCTGCAATTGAACCGCGAGCGCCGCGATCGGTTCGACGTCGCCACGCGATCCGTACGTCGTCAAGAGTATGCGCATTTGGTGGCTCCCATTCCTAGTGATGAGGGCCAGGGTTGTACTGCCGGATCGGGGCCTTGAAGCAAGGCCCTTGCGCGCCATATGTAGAAGTGGAGGGACCGGGTATCTCTCCAATTCCCAATACGAAGTGCGGTGCTTGCGGCGGATGGCGTCCGCTACAGCAGCTTGCCTGGATTGAGGATACCGTTGGGGTCGAGCGCGGCCTTGATGGAGCGCATCACGTCGAGTTCGACGGCGCTCTTGGCGTCACGCAACGCCTGCCGCTTCATGCGGCCGATGCCATGCTCGGCGGAAATCGATCCATCCATTTCGGTTACGAGGGCGTGCACGGCGTCGGAGATCTCCTGCCACATGGCGAGAAAGCGGTCGCGGTCCATGCCTGGCGGCTGCGAGACGTTGTAGTGCACGTTGCCGTCGCCGAAGTGGCCGAAGGCAACCGGGCGCGTGCCCGGGCACAGGCGTTCCAGCAAGGCATCCGCACGCGTGATGAAGCGGGCGATGGCGCCGACCGGCACGGAGACGTCGTGCTTGATGCTGCCGCCCTCGAATTTCTGAGCTTCGGAGGCGCCTTCGCGCAGCTGCCAGAGGGCGGCTGCCTGCGTCAGGGATTGGGCGAGAACGGCGTCTGTCGCCAGGCGCTGATCAAGCGCGGCGGCGACAATAGCTTCGGCTGCGGCCGCGGCTGCGCCGTCGGCAGCGTGCGCCGAAATGTCGAGCAGCACGCTCCACGGCGCCTCTTGCGAAAACGGAAGCCGAGCGCCCGGGATGTGCTTGGTCACGAACGCGAGCGTGCGTTGCGAGAGAAATTCGAACGCCGTCAAGGATGCGCCGCCGCGGTTCGACGCCAACTCGAACAGCGCGTGCACGGCGTCGAGGGACGGCAGCGCGATGAACGCCGTGGCGACCTCGCGCGGCTTGGGCACGAGTTTCAGCGTGGCGGCCGTGATGACCGCAAGTGTACCTTCCGAGCCGATCAACAGATCCCGCAGGTCGTAGCCGGTATTGTCCTTGCGCAGCGCCTTGAGGCCGTTCCAGACGCGGCCGTCGGCGAAGACGGCTTCGAGACCCAGCGTCAGCTGGCGCGCGGAGCCGTGGGCGAGCACACCGACGCCGCCGGCGTTGGTCGCCAGATTGCCGCCGATGCAGCAGGTACCCTCCGACGGCAAGCTCAGCGGGAACAACCGGTCTGCCGCCTCGGCCGCAGTGCGCGCCGCAGCGAGGGTCACGCCGGCTTCCAAGATCATGCTGGAGGTCTGCGGGTCGACGGACCTGACGCGATTGAGGCGCATCAGGCTCAGGACGATTTCGCGGCCGTCAGCCGAGGGGATCTGCCCACCGACGAGGCCGGTATTGCCGGCCTGGGGCACGACACCGACGCGGGCGGCGTTGGCCAAAGCCAGAATTTGCGAGACCTCGCTGGTGCTGCCCGGGCGCAAGACGACCGGCGAGCGGCCGACGTAGCGGTCACGCCACTCGCGCAGGTACTGGGCCTGGACGTCGGGATCGGTGATGGCGTGCGCTGGCCCGACGACGTCCGTCAGCTGGCGCAATAGCTCCGGCGTGGGGGCTGCGAGGGATGGCGCGCGTTCGCTCATGTCGAGCACCTAGCACGGCGCACGCAGTCCACAAAGATTGCGGGCGGTGTTCCCTAGGAAACTGATGAACGGCGACGGGAACCGTTAACTCACACCGTTCGTTTAGCGAACCGGAGACCCATCATGCTTGCCCGTGCCGCCATTTTCGTCGTTGCCCACGTTGCCATCGTCGCTGCCACGGTGGCGATCGGGACGGCCGCGCAGCATAGCAACTCGCGAATTGCAGTGGTCGAGGCCGGGCTTTAGGCCTTCGCCGACTTGGCCAGCAGCGGCGTGATGGCCTTGACGATTGAGTTGTTGCCGGCCAGCACATCGAGCTTCTTCATCACCGCATCGCCGCCGTCGCAATCGGTAATCATGCCGCCGGCTTCGCGCACCAGAACGATTCCCGCCGCCAGGTCCCAGGGCTGGAGATTGCGTTCCCAATAGCCATCGAAGCGGCCCGCAGCCGTGAAAGCGAGATCGAGGGCGGCCGAGCCGGTGCGGCGGATGCCCGCCACTTCATGCATCACCGCCTGCATTTCCCCCATGAAGCCGGGGTGACCCGGGCGGCCACGATGGGGAATGCCCGTGGCAACTACGGCGTCGCCGAGCGTCTTGCGCGCGGCAACGCGCAGGCGGCGCTTGTCGTTGAGATACGCGCCCTTGCCCTTTTCGGCGGTGAAGAGCTCGTCGGTGATCGGGTTGTAGACCACGCCGGCGATCAGTTCGCCCTCCCGCTCGAGAGCGATGGAGATCGAAAACAGCGGGATGCCGTGCATGAAATTCGTGGTGCCGTCGAGCGGATCGACAATCCAGCGATGCGTCTTGTCGGCGCCTTCGATGGCGCCGCGCTCTTCCATCAGGAAGCCGTAACCGGGGCGCGCCTTCTGCAGTTCCTTGAGGATGACGTCTTCGGCCTTGTGATCGGCCGCGGTGACGAAGTTCGCCGGACCCTTGACCGACACCTGCAGCTGCTCGACCTCGCCGAAGTCGCGGGTGAGGCTGCGGCCGGCCTTGCGGGCGGCGCCGGTCATGACGTTCATCAGGGCTGAGGCGGGCATTGGGTGGTCCGGACTGGAAGCAGAATGTTGAGCGCCTGCCTCGCGAATTCGGCTAGCGCGCTGTTAAACAATATATTTTCGTTAGGCCGCGGCTTTCCTAGGCTTTTGCGCGGCGCGAGGCAAGGGCTGCCAGCGTCGCGCGCCTATTGGATTTGTTTCTTTTCGCGCCAGTCTTCGGCGGCCTTCTGGGCGGCAGCGACCTGGTCGGGGGGAAAGGACGAGATCAACAGTTCCAGCTTGTCGTCCTTGGCAATGCCGTTGGCCTTGGCGATCAGCCGCCACTTGATGGCTTCGGCGGGAGACGGTGGGACGCCTGCCACGCCATCAAGGTAGACGTGAGCCAAGCGGTTCTGGGCACCGGCGACGCCCTTCTCGGCTGCGGCACGCAGGTAGTCGACGGCCTTGGGCTCATCGCGCTTCAGGCCCTGCCCGCGTAACAGCATGATCGAATAATCGTACTCGGCTTCCGTCATGCCGCTGGCGGCGGCTTTCGACATCCAGTTGGCGGCTTCCAATGCGTCATTGGGCACGCCGGTGCCGTTCTGATAGAGGCCGGCGATGTCGTACTGGGCCGAGACGATGCCCTTCTCGGCGGCATAACGAATGTGCTGGGCAGCGCGATACGGGTTCTCCGGCTTGCCGTCACCACGCAGGAACAACAGACCGAGGTTGTAATTGGCGAGCGGGTCGCCAGTCTGGGCCGCGCGTTCGAATAGTTCGGCTGCCTTGTCGCGGTTCTTTTCCACGCCCTTGCCGGCGGCGAGCATGACGGCGAGCGATACCATGCCCGGCACGTCGCCGAGGGCGGCGGCCTTGTCGTAGGCCTCAGCCGCCTTGACGGGATCGCGCGAGACGCCGGTGCCTTCGGCATAGATCCGGCCGATCAGCGTATAGGCCTGGGGATCGCCTTTCGCGGCGGCGTCCTGCGCCAAGGACAATGCGGTCAGATATTTGCCTTCCTCGAAGGCGTCGTAGGCGGCGCGCTGCAGCTCGGACGGAGTGACCGCATCGGGGTGCTTGGCCATCTCGACCTGCATGTCGGGGAACGGCGTACCGCTGTTGAGACCGGGTAGCGGAACGACGCCGAGCATCACCAGTGTGGCACCGCAGCCCGCGAACACGGCGAGCACGAGACCGGCAATGAGGTAGCGCATGTTCACGAGCAGGCTCCTGATCTTAGACGGCCGGTTGGGCGCGCGGTTCGTTGACGGCGGCAGCGATGTCCGCGAGCGCTTTGCCGGCATCGCTGTTAGGGCCGAGCGACACGCTGATGAAATCGGCATTGACCGAGGCGAGGGCCGCGGCCTCCTCTGCCCCTGTGACGTCGAGGGCCACGACAGGCACTTCGAATATCTCGGCCCACCAGGCAACGAAGCCGTCGCGCTCGTCGCGTGCCAGAGCGGGGTCGATGCCGCCATCCGGGCCGAAGGCCACGTAGTCGACGCCAAGTTCGCCGAGTTCCATGGCGTCGTGCCGCGACTGGCCGGCGTCGGCGCCGACGATGCCGCCCTGGCCCAAGATCTCGCGCGCGTCTTCGGCTGCAGCGCGACACTCAAGGCTCCAAGGCAGATGCACGCCGTCGGCCTTGAGGGTGCGGGCGAGGTGCGCATCGCCATAAATCAGTGCGGCGGCGTTGGCCTTCTGCGTAGCGGCGATTAGGGGAAGGGCGGCGTCCGGCGCGATGTTTCCGGCCTCTGTGGGGACGATGACGACGGCTGCCACACGCGCGGTCGCCAGCGCCTCGGCCAGGAGGCGAGGCCCATGGGGGGCGGGTAGCGCCGGTATCGTTACACAGAGCTGCGTCATGTCAGCATCGGTCCTGGTCTCGCCGCGCGAGCCATTTCAGGTTGGAAAGCGTCGCTATCCGGCCGGATTCCGGCGGAAACGTGGTCAATGATTGCGTCGGGTGTGTGCAAGCCGCCACACTCGTTCCGGCGCACAGGCTTCGGCACGAAAACGCCACGAAAGCAGGCCTAAAGATAGTTCGAACAGCTAGCATGGGCGGCGCGATTCGCCGCAAGGAGACGATTTTCCATGACAATGGCACGCCGGACCGCGGCCGCTCACCTGTTTTCGGCCGTCCTGCTTTCAGCTGTCGGCGGTTACTGCGTGCCGTCCGCCGTTGCTCAGGCCACGCCCACGGAGGCCGCACCGGCCGGGGCTGCCCCCTCCCCGCCTGCTGCAGCCGCGGCTCCCACGGGGCCGGCACCTGCGACCGCTGCACCGCTGGATCCCGCGCCCGGGGTTCCCGCACCAGCCGCTGAAACGCCTGCCGCCACGCCACCAACGACAACGCCAGCGGCGACGCCGCCAGCCGCCACATCGCCGGCACCGGCGGACGCAACGGCGGCCACTCCGCCCGCACCGGCTGCGACCGATCCAGCCACGCCGGCCGCAACGCAGGCACAAGCGCCGCCGCCTCCGCCAGCCGATCCGATCGTGGCGGCAGTCCGCGAAAAGTTCAACGACAAGTCATTCGCCAGCAAGGCCGCCGACGCCGATCGCGACGCTGCCGCGGCCTTCTACTCGGCACGCAGCGAGGGTCCGCTGTGGGTGAAGTCTGGCGGCGGGTTCACGACGGCGGGCGAGGTAGCCATCGCCGAAGTTCGCAAGGCGGACGAGTGGGGCCTGGAGACCTCGGCCTTCACGCTGCCGGCGGCCGGAACCGATACGGCGCCGGCTGCGCTGGCCGACGCCGAGGCAACCGTGACGATGGCCGTGCTGCAGTACGTGCGCGAGGCGCGGGGCGGGCGCATCAATCCGCAGGCGTTGAGCCCCGGGCTCGACATGTCACCGCCGCTCAAGGATCCGAAGATCGTTCTGGACGAGATCACCAAGGCCGGAAATGCCGACGGCTATCTGCGTGACCAGCACCCCAAGCACGAGCAGTTCGTGCGGCTGCGCGCGGCGCTGCTAAAACTGAGAGGGCCGTCAGAGCCGGCCCCGGTCGTGGACGAGGCCCTGTCGGTCAAACTGCCGCCCGGCAAGGTGATCAAGCCCGGCGCCCAGCATGCGGACGTCTCGCTCCTGCGCCGCCGCCTCAAGGTGACGGCCGAGGCCGGAAACGAAAACCTCTATGACGCGCCGCTGCAGGAAGCCGTCATGGCGTTCCAGCGGGCCAACGGCGTGAAGGCCAACGGCTTCGTTGGCCAGGCGACGCGTCTGGCGCTCAACGGTGACGATGCGGCCAGCAAGCCGGACAAGGGCCGTGACGTCCAGCGCATCGTCAACAACATGGAGCGTTGGCGGTGGTTGCCGCAGGATCTCGGCGCCACGTACGTCTGGAACAATATTCCGGAATTCAAGACGCGCACGTTCAAGGACGGCAAGCAGGTCTACGAAGAGAAGATCGTCGTTGGCCTGCCGCAGTGGGCGACGCCGGTGTTTTCAGCGCAGATGAAGACGATCGTGTTCCATCCCGAATGGGGCGTGCCGGACGGCATCAAGCAGAAGGAGCTGATGCCACAGTTGCGGCGCGCCGGCGGAGGCGATTTCTTCGAGAGCTTCTTCGGCGGTGGCGGCGGCGGCAGCAGCCGGGTGCTGCAGCGTCACGACCTCAAGGTTTCGTACAACGGCCGCCAGATCGATCCGGATTCCGTCGACTGGAACAGCGTCGATATCCGCCGCTTCCAGTTCACGCAGCCGTCGGGACCGAAGAACGTGCTTGGCATCGTCAAGTTCCTGTTCCCCAACAAGCACGACGTCTACATGCACGACACCACGGCCAAGGAGCTGTTCAAGCAGAACATGCGCGCCTACAGCCACGGCTGCATGCGCGTCAACAATCCGGTGAAGTTCGCCGAACTGCTGCTGGCGGAGGACAAGGGCTGGTCGGCGGCCGAGGTGGACGCGCGCTTCACGGGTGGAGCCAACGAGGTCAAGATCGACAAGCCGATCTGGGTGCACACCACGTACTTCACCGCCGTGGTCGACGACAGCGGCAAGCTGAATACGGTGGCCGATGTCTACGGCTATGAATCGCGCGTCGCGGCGGCCCTATCGGGCAAGCAATACCGCTTCGAGGCGCCGCCGGAGATCGCGGAAGTGGACCCGGATGCGCCGCCAGCGGCGACGGGCAAGCGCAAAAAGCAGCGCGTGACGCAGACGGACCCGTTAACCGAGGCGATTTCCGGCCTGTTTGCCAACTGACGAAGCGATTGCCCACCGACATTTGCGATCCAGCAAAGACGGGATATGCTGCGATGCAGTAAGTCAATCCGCCGGAGCCACTGGCTCCGGCCTTTTTTGCGCGCCGGATCGCAGACGGATCAAACGTGGACTGGGACAAGCTTCGCATCTTTCACGCGGCCGCCGCCGCCGGCAGCTTCACGCACGCCGGCGAGGCGCTGCACATGAGTCAGTCGGCGGTCAGCCGGCAGGTCTCTTCCCTGGAGAAGGATCTGGGGCTGTCGCTGTTCCACCGGCATGCGCGCGGCCTGGTGCTGACCGAGCAGGGAGAACTGCTCTACGCCACCGTCGCGGAGGTGATGACGAAGCTGCAGACGGCCGCGACGCTGCTGGCCGACACGACGACGCAGCCAACGGGTGAGCTGCGGATCGCGGCGCCCGTGGGGCTAGGCACCGTCTGGCTGACGCAGCGGTTGCGGGAGTTCATGGATCTCTATCCGGAGATCCGCGTCGAAATGATCCTCAACGACGATCAGATCGATATCTCGATGCGCGCCGCCGACGTGGCGCTGTGGACACGAGAGCCCGACAACAACGATCTCATCCGCCGACCATTGTTCACAATGAAGGTGCGGGCGTTCGCGTCGACGAGTTACGTGCGCCGCTACGGCGCGCCGCAGTCGCTGGCCGACCTCGATCGTCACCGGATCATCTCCTACATCGGCAGCCAGGCACAGCACCTGCCGGCGATCAGCTGGCTGGAAACGGCGGGACGCGACGGCAATGAGCCGCGCAAGGCGGCGCTGCGGGCAAACAGCGTGGTGGCGATCAAGTACGCCATCCGGGCGGGCATCGGCATCGGCATGATTCCCGACTACCTGACCGAGGGCGAGGGCGATCTCGTCACGGTACTGACGGAGGTCGACCCGCCGTCGCTGCCCATTCTGTTCGTCTACCCCGAGGAGCTCAAGACGTCGAAGAAGGTGCAGGTCCTGCGCGACTTTCTGGTCGCCAAGGCGCGCAATATCTCGACCTAACCTCAGGCTGTCGGGAAGTTTTCCCGGACAAATGCCCCTTGCGGTTATAACGTAACGCAGCTTACTATCGGGACATGTTCCTGGGTGCCTTTGGCAGCCTGGAGCCATTTACCGGATCCCAACTGTAATGGGCCGGGCCGAAAGGTCCGGTTCTTTTTTGTCGTGGCGCATTTGCCGATCGGCGCGGCCAGCGCTATCTAGTGGCCAGAACCGGAGACGATCCTGATGCCGAAGACGCTTTACGACAAGATTTTCGACGACCACGTCGTCGACCGCCAACCCGACGGCACCTGCCTGCTCTATATCGACCGCCATCTCGTGCACGAGGTGACGAGCCCGCAAGCGTTCGAGGGGCTGCGCATGTCGGGCCGGCGCCTGCGCGCGCCTGAGAAGACGCTCGCCGTCGTCGACCACAACGTGCCGACGACGGACCGGCGCTTGGGGATCCACGACCAGGATTCCAAAACGCAGGTCGAAACGCTGGCGAACAACGCGCGCGAATTTGGCGTCGAGTATTTCAACGAGCTGGACAAGCGGCAGGGCATCGTCCACGTCGTCGGCCCCGAGCAGGGCTTCACGCTGCCCGGCACGACGATCGTGTGCGGCGACAGCCATACCTCGACGCATGGCGCGTTCGGCGCATTGGCGCACGGTATCGGCACCAGCGAAGTGGAGCACGTGCTGGCCACGCAGACGTTGATCCAGCAGAAGGCCAAGAACATGCTGGTGCAGGTCGACGGCGAGTTGCCGGCCGGCGTCACCGCGAAGGACATCATCCTCGCCATCATCGGCGAAATCGGCACGGCCGGCGGCACCGGCAGCGTCATCGAGTACGCGGGCGAAGCCATCCGCGCGCTGTCGATGGAAGGCCGCATGACGGTCTGCAACATGTCGATCGAGGGCGGCGCGCGTGCCGGCATGATCGCGCCCGACGAGAAGACGTTTGCCTTCCTGAAGGGCCGTCCCAAGTCGCCGAAGGGTGCGGCCTGGGACATGGCGCAAAAATATTGGGAAACGCTGACGACCGACGAGGGCGCGCACTTCGATCGCGTGGTGCGTCTCAACGCGGCCGAACTGCCGCCGATCGTGACCTGGGGCACGAGCCCGGAAGACGTGGTGGCGATCACCGGCGTGGTGCCTGACCCGGCCAAGGTGCAGGACGAAAACAAGCGTGCCTCGGTGCAGCGCGCGCTCGACTACATGGGCCTGACGCCGGGCACGAAGATGACGGACGTGCCGCTCGACGTGGTGTGGATCGGCTCGTGCACCAACGGGCGCATTGAGGATCTGCGCGCGGTTGCCAAGCTCGTGGACGGCAAGAAGATCTCGTCGCGGCTTGCCTACGCCATGATCGTGCCGGGGTCGGGACTGGTGAAGGAGCAGGCGGAAGCGGAAGGCCTCGACAAGATCTTCAAGGACGCGGGCTTCGAATGGCGGGAGCCGGGCTGTTCGATGTGCCTGGGCATGAACCCGGACCAGTTGAAGCCGGGCCAGCGCTGCGCCTCGACGTCGAACCGCAATTTCGAGGGCCGCCAGGGCCGTCTCGGGCGTACGCACCTGCTGAGCCCGATCATGGCCGCCGCCGCTGCCGTCGAAGGCCACTTCGTCGACATCCGGACGTGGGGTTGAGGCTGGGGACTCCGGCTGCGTGACTGCTGCTGTCACGGCGCTCGCCATCGCGGGCGCCGTCGACCAAGCTATCGCGATCGCGTCACGGTATTTCTGGCAAAGTATTCAAGCGAGCCGTAGCCGGTTTCACGACCGGATCGTGTTGGGCGGAACCGGTGAATAGGTGCCGTCGTCATCATCCTCGTCGATCGTCGAGGTCGAGAAGGTGAGGCCCGGCACGTCGCGCCTCGCCCTGCGCGAGCTGTCGTCCTGATCGTCGGGGTCGGTGCCGCTCCTGGCCTCAGCGGGCGGGATATACAGAGGATCAGGCCTACGAACGTAGGCCGTAAAACCCGACGTTGTGCGGGACGCCGCGCGAATGGACATATGAGGGTCTCCCTATGGTGGACTCGCTAATGCGGACACGACAAACAGGGATTCAAGCGCAGGATATTGTTTAACGAAGTTTAGACGATTCTCTGCTGCGCGACATCAACGACGTTCAGCGTCGTCGCCGGCAGGCAGGTCCCACCAGCGGCGCGTGGCTTCGCCATAGGCGTCGGCGCGGCTGAGGCCGATGTCTTTCAGAGCGGTCTCGTCGAGGCGCAGGAGTGCGCGGCGCTCGCGCGCGACGGCCAGAGCGCGAGACAACCACGCGACGACGAAGAGAACACGCTGCGTCAGGCGCGCTTCGCGGGCGGGGACACGACGGGGGGTTGATACAGGAATCGCAAGCATTGCCGGTCTCCGAATTGAAGCGTCGGCACTGATATGGAGGCCGTTCTTGCATAATCATATCGAATGTTTATTATGGTAACCATTACATATGCTAATGGATCAAGGAATGAACCGGAACATCGATACGGCGCTGGTGCGGGCCTTTCTGGCCGTCATCGAAACCGGCAGCGTGACGCGCGCGGCGGTGCTGCTGAACCTGACGCAAGCCGCCGTCAGCCAGCAGGTGAAGCGGCTTGAAGAGCTGTTCGGCATGGCGCTGTTCGAACGAGTGAGCCGCACGCTGCGGCCGACGCCGGCCGGCGAGAGGCTGGTAGCGCACGCCCAGCGTCTGGTGGCATTGAACGACGAAGTCTGGGGCCTGATGAGCGCACCGGACTACGAGGGCGAAGTGCGCGTCGGGGTCCCTTGGGACATCGTCAACCCAAACATGCCGCCGGTGCTGAAGCGGTTCGACCGCACGTGGCCGCGCGTCCGGGTGACCCTGGTGGCGGGAATCACCGTCGAGCTGTTGCAACAGTTGAAGCGCGGCGAGCTCGATCTCACGCTCACGACGGAGCGGGAAGTGCCGGAGCACGCCGAGGAACTGCTGCGCGATCCACTGGTCTGGGCGGGCGCAGCAGGCGGCGATGCGCACGCCCGCAATCCGCTGCCGATCTCGCTCGGCGATCCATCCTGCGCATTCCGGGCCGCGGCGCTCGGGGCATTGACGAAAGCCGGTCGCGATTGGCGCCCCGTGTCGGAAGCGCGATCGCACGATGCGGTCAAGGCGAGCCTGCTCGCAGACATCGCCGTGGCGCCGATGCTACGTTCCAGCCTCTCGCCGGGGTTGCAGGCCTTCGATCCGCGGTGCGGACTGCCGATGCTGCCGGATTATCACATCAATCTCTATCTGCGCCGCACGCATGCCACGCCGATCGCGCAAGAGTTCGCCAAATTCGTGCGCCAGGAGTTTGCCGCGCGCTATGACGACCGGCGACGGCAGGCGCGCTTGGACGTTGCGCACGTCGCTTGAAGCCACATTGCCCACGACAGGTGCGACTGCTACACGGGCCAACTGAACGATTGCGGGGCAGGCCGGAATGACTGAGAGCATTGACTGGCGCGATGCAACATCGCCCAGCCTGGATGCGTTCGACGCGCTCGCAAGTCTGGCGTGGGAGCGCCTACCCGCGCATTTCCGGCAGATGTGCGGTGACCTTGTAATCCGAATCGACGATTTCGCGACCGACGAGGTGCTCGATGAGATGGGCATCGAGGACGCCTACGACCTGATGGGCCTCTACCAGGGCGTGAGCCTCAACAACAAAAGCGTCACCGATCCGCCGCGCGACCCGGACATGGTGTTCCTCTATCGCCGGCCGATCCTGGATTACTGGTGCGAGGGCGAGGAAAAGCTGGGGGACATCGTCACACATGTGCTGGTGCACGAAATCGGCCATCATTTCGGCTTTTCCGACGACGATATGGAAGACATCGAAGCGCAGGCCACAGGGTGAGGGAAAACGCCTGCGAACGACCCCGAACCGCTTGTCATCCTTATGATTTCGCGCGAAGCTGCGGTTTCCGGACGCCGCCGTCGAACGCCACGTTTCCGAGAGCATCCACGCATGATCATTGCGCGTAGCTGGACCGTCCTCGTCATGGGGCTCGCCGTGGCGCTGGCGACGCCGGCCATCGCCGGGCCCGCGGATACGCCGACACCCGAAGAGTATGTCGCGCACGTCGGCGGCGACGCGAAGATCGTGCCGCATTCGGAATTCACGGTCGACGGCAACAAAATGTCGTGCGGCACGCGGCCGACGGTGGAAGACAGCCAGCTCGACGACTACGGCGCGGCGTATCCGGGCTTCCTCATCATGAACCCGCGGCTCTTGGGCAAGGTCTCCACGCCGGTGAAGATGTGGATCTATTCGCATGAGTGCGGGCACCAGTTCCGGGGCCCGGACGAGGAGACGGCGGATTGCTTCGCTGTGCAGCGCGGGCGCCGGCAAGGCTGGCTGACGCCGGAGGGCCTGGATGAGGTTTGCAAGTTCATCTCGCCGGCCAAGGGCGACAGCATGCACTTCTCGGGCTCGCACCGCTGCGAGTACATGCGCAAATGCTACGCCGACCCGACGGTCCGCTAATCTTGAAGACTGGGATTTATCCCCGCTCTAAAAGCCGCTTCTATCGTGGCGCATGCGCTTTGCCGACTATGCCAAGAAACTGCTCGCGATCGCGGAAACGCTGAACGGCTGGGTTGCATCGGCCTCCGCGCTGGATCAGGTGCGGCGGGAGAAGATCGCGCGGTTCTCGCTGCAGATCGCCGAGACGCTGGCCCGGGCGGCGACCGCCCTGCAGCGGCTGGAGGCCGACCCCCGTGATGCGCAGGCCCTGTCGGCGGGGGTCCGCGAATTCGGCCGCATCAGCGGATATATCGAAACGATCGTCGATGTGATGCGGCACCATCTTGACGGGAGAAAGCTCGCTGGCGTTAAAAGGCGGCTCGAACAGCTGGAAGACCCCAGTCGCGACGCGCTCGGCGGTGCGCAGGCGATACGTCTCCAGATCGACAGGTTGACGGCTGCGGAAGGCTACTTCCGGGCGCTGGCGGATGGCCTCAGCGCCTGACGGGACTTTGATTTGGAGTCTGATTCACGTCTTCGGTGCGAGCAGTACTCCTCGCATCTCAAACGATCGGGCTCATATTCGGGAACAGGACGCTTCGACGATGGACAAATTCACGACGCTGACGGGGGTCGCGGCTCCGCTGCCGCTGCGCAATATCGATACCGACATGATCATTCCGAAGCAGTTCCTGAAGACGATCCAGCGCACGGGGCTGGGCAAATCGCTGTTCTTCGAGATGCGCTTCGATCAGGAGGGCCGGGAAATTCCGGAGTTCGTGCTGAACAAGACGGCCTACCGCCACGCCCAGATCCTGGTGACGGGCGACAACTTCGGCTGCGGCTCGTCGCGCGAACATGCGCCGTGGGCGCTACTGGACTTCGGCATCCGTTGCGTGATCGCGCCGGACTTCGCCGACATCTTCTACAACAACTGCTTCCAGAACGGCATCCTGCCGATCCGGTTGCCGCAAGCCGACGTCGACCGGCTGATGGACGATGCGCAACGCGGCGCCAACGCGACGTTGACGATCAACCTGGAGGCGCAGGAAATCCGCGGGCCCGACGGCGGGGTGATCAGGTTCGACATCGATCCGTTCCGCAAGCATTGCCTGCTGAACGGCCTCGACAACATCGGCCTGACGCTGGAAAAGGAAACATCGATCCAGGCGTTCGAGAAAGGCGCGGCGTCGTCACGGCCCTGGCTGTAGTCTTTATTTTTTACCCGCGACCCGCATCGGAGAGACGACATGGCCAAAGCCGTTCACATGATGGTGCGCGTTCTGGACGAGGCGCGCTCGCTCGACTTCTACAGCCGGGCATTCGGGCTGGAGATCGCCGATCGCGTCGATTTCGACAGCTTCACGCTGATCTACCTGCGCAACGCGGAGAACGACTTCGAGGTGGAGCTGACGGTCAACAAGGGCCGCAGCGAAGCCTACAATCTCGGCGACGGCTACGGCCACGTGGCGTTCGTGGTCAACGACCTGGCGGCAGAGCATGCGCGTATTCTCGCAGCCGGCCTGACGCCGGGCGACATCAAGCAGATGACGCACGACGGCGCACCGTTCGGCCGCTTCTTCTTCATCGCCGACCCCGACGGCTACAAGATCGAAGTGCTGCAGCGCGGCGGCCGGTTCCGGTAATAGGGATTGAGTGCTAGTGGGCCGCCGCGCCTGAGGCGCCCAGGCCGGTTTCGGATCTGACGTACTGCGCGTCGAAGGCGGCGCGCTCGCTGTCGGCGCGGGCCGAGCGGTCGAGTTTGGAGATGAGCCAGATCGACACGAACGCCAGCGTCATGGAGAACAGCGCGGGGTTGGCGTAGGGAAACGGAGCCGAGCCCTTGGCGTGGTGTAGCGTGTCTTCCCAGACGGCCGGCCCGAGGCACACCATCACTAGCGCGCTGAGTAGGCCGGCTAGGCCGCCCCAGAAAGCGCCGCGCGTGGTGGTTCCGCGCCAGAGGATCGACATCAGCAGGACGGGGAAGTTGCAGCTGGCGGCCACCGCGAAGGCGAGGCCGACCATGAACGCGACGTTCTGCTGTTCGAAGATGTAGCCCAGCACGATCGCCACGAGGCCGATGATGATGGCCGTGATCTTCGATAGGCGCACTTCAGAGGCTTCGCTGGCGCGGCCCTTGGCGATGACGGAGGCGTAGAGGTCGTGGCTGATGGCGGTGGCGCCGGCCAGCGTCAGACCGGCGACGACGGCCAGGATGGTGGCGAAGGCGACGGCGGAGATGAAGCCGAGGAACAGCGACCCGCCGACCGCCTTGGCGAGATGGACGGCGGCCATGTTGGTGCCGCCCAGCAGATCCTTGATCTTGTCGTACGAGCCACCGTTGGCGGCGGCTTTGAAATAGGTCGGGTCATTCATCAGGAAGGTGATGGCGCCGAAGCCGATGATGAACGTCAGGATGTAGAAGTAGCCGATCAGGCCGGTGGCGATGAGGACGGATTTGCGGGCCGCCTTGGCGTCGGACACCGTGAAGAAGCGCATCAGGATGTGCGGTAGGCCGGCGGTGCCGAACATCAGGGCGATGCCGAGAGAGATCGCCGATATCGGATCGGACACCATCTTGCCGGGCGCCATGATCGATTGCGATCCTGGATGCACTTCGACGGCGCGGGCGAACATCGCCTCGGGCGAGAAGTTGAAACTCATCATCACGACGAAGGCCATGAAGGTGGCGCCACCCAGCAGCAAGCACGCCTTGATGATCTGCACCCACGTAGTGGCGACCATGCCGCCGAAGGCGACGTAGACCGTCATCAAGGTGCCGACGGCGATGACGGCGTAGAGGTAGTCGAGACCGAACAACAGTTCGATCAGCTTTCCGGCACCGACCATCTGCGCGATCAGGTAGAAGGCGACGACGGTCAGCGAGCCCAGCGCGGAGATGATGCGGATCGGCGTGGCGGCGAGACGATAGGCGGCAACGTCGGCGAACGTGTAGCGGCCAAGGTTGCGCAGACGCTCGGCAATGAGGAACATCACGATCGGCCAGCCGACGAGGAAGCCGATCGAATAGATGAGGCCGTCGAAACCGGACGCGAACACCAGACCGGAGATGCCGAGGAACGAGGCCGCCGACATGTAGTCGCCGGCGATGGCAAGGCCGTTCTGGAAACCGGTGATGCCGCCGCCCGCGGCGTAGAAGTCGGCCGCCGACTTGGTGCGCGAGGCCGCCCACTTGGTGATGCCGAGCGTCGCTAAGACGAAGATGACGAACATGATGATGGCTTCGACGTTGAGCGCCTGGCGCTCGCCGCCTTCGATCGCCGGTGCCGCGAGCGCGATGGACGCGCACGCGGTCAGCAGCAGCATCGCGGCGGTGGCCCGCCAAAGGGATTGCCTGGTCATTTGTGGCGCTCGAGAAGCTGATGCGTCAGGGTGTCGAATTCGCTGTTGGCGCGACGGACGTAGATACCCGTCAGCACGAAAGCGGCGACAATGACGCCGACGCCCAAGGGTATGCCGACGGTCGTCGCGCCACCCGAAAGCGAGTGCCCCAGGACGTGGGGTGCAAAGGCGATGAGCAGGATGAAGCCGAAGTAGATGGCGAGGGTCAACGCCGTCAGAATGATCGAGAACCGGGTTCGGCTGCGCACCAGCCGCACATAATCCGGGTCTGCCTCGATGGCCCCGGATCGGCCTTGGTTCGTTTGCATTGCGTCCCCCCGCGCTTTTTCGTCACAGTATCGAGCAAGACGTCGGCGTCAAGCTGACCTCAAGTCGAACTGTGGCGGCAGACCACTCGACAGATGGCGGCGGGCATGACAAGGCGTTGCGCATGCGACAGTCCCCTGCCCCCGTTGCGGTCCCGTTTCTGGCCCTCACCCTCGCGGCGATTTTCGCTGCTGCCGGCGCGCCGCCGGCGTCGGCGGCCGATGGTGCGGGCGGCGGCTTGCGCGCCATGTGCTACGCCCCGGCCGAGCTTGCGGCGCGTCCCGGAGAGAAGCTGCCCGTCAAGCATCTGCGCGAGTTCGACAAGCCGGCCCCGGCGCGCGCGCTGGCGTCGTTCACCCCGGTGCCCCAGCCACTGCGCGGCGCAATACGGAGGGTGAACCTGCCAAAGGGCAGCCCGAAGCTGATTGCGCTCACCTTTGATCTTTGCGAGCAGCCGGGCGAGATCGCCGGCTATGACGGCGCAATCGTCGACTATCTCAGAGCCAACGGCATCAAAGCGACGTTCTTTGCCGGCGGCAAGTGGATGCGCTCGCACGCGGAGCGAGCAAGGCAGCTGATGAGCGATCCGCTGTTCGAGATCGGCAGTCATTCCGAGGCGCATCGCAATCTGCGGCTGCTGTCCGGCGCTGCCCTGAGCGAAGAGATCGCCGGGCCGCAACGATCCTATGAAGCGCTGCGCGAGGACTTCGGCCAGGGGCAGTGCGTGGCGCAGCACGCGTCGCTGGTGGCACACGTGGCGCCCAGGCTGTCGCTGTTCCGCTTTCCCTATGGGGCGTGCAACGCGCCGGCGCTCAATGCCGTCAACGACGCCGGTCTGCTGGCCATCCAGTGGGATCTTTCGACGGGCGATCCATCGCCCGGGCAATCGGCACGGGCGATCGCGCAGTCGCTGCAGCAGGTGAAGCCGGGCTCCATCGTGGTGATGCACGCCAACGGCCGCGGCTATCATACCGGCGAGGCGTTGCCTCTCGGATTGCCGCAGCTGAAAGCCAAAGGCTTCCAGTTCGTCACGCTGAGCGAACTTCTGGCCGCCGGCACGCCCGAGGTCGTCCAGTCCTGCTACGATAGCCGCCCCGGCGATACGGACAAATATGACATGCCCCTGCTGTCGCATCGCAACGCGACCCGCAAGGCTGCGGCCTCGCAATGACGCCGGCCAGCGTTTTTCGCTGCGACGTGCATGCCCTCCAAGATGGTGTCAGCCTGGAGCCGTTCCCGGCCGCAGAAGCACGAGCACTCGGAGCCGCCTTCGCCGTCATCGATCCATGGCGCCGGCTTGGCTTTGCCGCCGAGCGGCTGGCAGAATTCTTTGCCGCGCAGGACGCCGGCAGCGCCAGATTTGCGATCCGAACCGGCGGCGCGCTCTCCGGATTCGTTTGCGTCGAACCCAAGTGGCTCAGTGGCCCGTATCTGCATTTCCTCGGCGTCCTGCCTGCACACCAGGGCCGCGGCATCGGCACGTCGGTCGTCGATTGGTTCGTTGCCGAGGCGCGGGCGGGTCAGGATCGTAACGCCTGGGTTTGCGTCTCGCATTTCAACACTGCGGCGCGCGCATTGTACGCCCAGCAAGGCTTCAGCGACGCCGCGATGCTGCCGGATGTTATCGAGACTGGTGAAGCGGAAATTCTCATGCGCAAACAACTTTTCCCTTCGGGCAAGGCCACCGAGGCGGCGAAAAAGTAGTCTCGCACTGCAGCAATTCGTGGCCGGTTATGCACAGTTGTGCGGCGCAGCTTGACGCGCGCGACAGCGCGATTTTTGCGGTTCGCCGCGCGTCAACGCCTGATGGCCCTTTTCGGACGGGATTATGTCCGATTTGCCCAATCTTAGGCGTCCTGGCCACAGTCGCTGTGGCGGTGCGGTTTTGGGCGCGCATTGCATCGCCGAGCAACGTCTTGAAGCACAACGCGTACTCGGCAGCGCAATATGGTTTTCGCTTGGCAGCCCGAAACTTTCCAACCTAGTCTTGGTTACCAAGCGAGTTCACCACTGCGAATTCGCTGCCCCACTAGAGAGGCACCTCATGCAACTAGCGATGCGACTGAACGTGCTCGGCATGGTTCTGTCTTTCGGCTTCCTTGCTGCAATCGTTCTGGGGATGGTTTGACAGAGTAATCGAGGGAACGCCCTGGTCGGAGACCCGCTCAGCCGGCTCCGACACGCACCGAGGCAAAACGCCCGGGACGGGGTCACAAGAAGACGCAAGATGAGGGCGCGAGATCATCTCGCGCCTTCGTCAATTCAGGATCGGGTCATCGCTCACTTTTTCATGATGTAGCCGATGATGGCACCGGCGAGCGTCAGGTAATAGGCGTCGATGCGTCCCCACGGAATCGTGGGCAACAACTGCGGTCCCCAGGTCGCCAGAGCGGCCGCCAGAAGCGCGAAAACGACCGTGAAGGCCAGAGTGCCACCGCCCGGCCGGCCGATGTAGCGCAAGACGAGAGACGCCAGAAGGCCGACGATCCACACGAAGATCGCGGCGATGAGGCCAAAGACGAACAGCTGGTATTCGCCGATCTGCACGAACGGCATCACGGCGTTGGCACCGAACCAGCCGGCAGCAATCTGCAAGATTATCAACAGCAAGCGCGCAAGCATTGTCGAATTCCCCCGGAGTCACACAAGAGCCGCCACATCCCCATGGCGGCAAACACGCTATCATGGGGTCCGCGCGCGCGGGCGCTCAATGATTGGGCAAGTCTTTGTCTGGTCGCGCCTGAGTTTTATGCACACGGCATTGCATCAGTGTGCGGGCGCCATCCAGTTCTCCAGGAAGTTGCGGCCGGCACGGTCTTCGACCTCGATCAACCACAGGTCGCGGTCGAAATTGTACTCGCGCGCGAGGCGGTCATCGACCTTCTCGTCGGCAACGCCGGGCATCGGATAGTGCGCCACCCACATGCGATCGCTGTCCGCACCGTCGAGGCCGGCAGGCGCGGGACCGAACAGCAGCGAGGATCCATCCAGGCGATTGATGCGGATGAAGATCGCACCGGCATCGTCATCGCCATGGCGGACGACAACGGCGTTGACGCCTTCCACCGCGCAGCGGCGCACGTAGGCTTTGACCCAGATTTCGGCCTTCAGACGCATTCGGGCTCCGTGGGTGCTGAGCGTGCCGCTTAGAGCGCGCCGATCCAAGCGCGAGTGGGCTCGCATCTTTACGATCAGGCCTAGCGGCCGGCGACCGCCATGCCGTCTTTTGCCACAAGCCGCAGCTGGGCGACAAGCTCGCCGGACACGCGCCCGGTCACCTTCATATTGTGCGAGCGCTCGAAGGCACGGATGGTTTCGACGGTGTCGCGGGACATCTGGCCGTCGGTCTTCAAGTCCGGATGGCCGGCGCGCTTCAAGTCCGCCTGGAGGGTGCGGATCACCTCCTCGGCGCGCGGGGCGGGCGGCGAGCCGCTGTTGGCTTCCGCTCCAGTGGCACCGAGCAGCAACCGATGGAGGAGCGCCTGGCTGGCCTCGGCGGTCAGCCGCATGTCGTTGTCGGCCTCAAAGGCGATGATGGCAGCGCGGGTCTCAAGATCGAGGCCGCCGGAGCTTGAGCCTGCGGCGTAGCCGCGCGTCTTGAGTTCGAGACGAATGGCAGAGACGAGTGCTTTATCGGTCTCGGAGAGAGGCGGAGCCGTATGAGCCGCGCTTTCGGCCGCCTTGGCCAACTCGGCTTCCTCTGGCGCCGGGGCTGCAGGTGACTTGGTTTCGCTGCGGGGGGCGGGGGCCGCCAAGGCTGGGCCACGTGTCGATCCATGACCAAGCGAAGCAGTCGTATCAAGGCTCCGCCACGGCGTGCGCAAGCCGCCGGGGCCGGTCATCGACAGTTTTGCGGCGAACAGGCCGCTCATCGCAACGAAGAGCGCCAATCCGAGTTTGAATCCGCGCGGTGACATCCCTGGCTCCGGACCGCTGACGTGCGGATTATCCGGGGCGCGGCTTAACGCATCGCTAACCTGTCGGCGCATCACTTGCGCCGCCGCCCCCGGCACGCCTATGTCTCATGTACACTGACCGCCATGAACAGCGAGATCCTCGACCTTATGACCCTCAACGACATCCGATCCAACTTCGCCCTCTTGGACGACTGGGAGGATCGCTATCGCTATCTGATAGAGATCGGCCGCGAACTGCCGCCGCTGGAAAGCCGCGCCAAGGTCGAGGCCAACAAGGTTCGCGGATGCGCCAGCCAGGTGTGGCTGTTGACCGACGTCAAGGCCCCGGTGAATGGCGGCGGGCCGGTTTTACATTTCAAGGGCGATAGCGACGCGTTGATCGTGCGCGGGTTGATCGCGGTTCTGTTCGCCATGTTCGACGGCCGCGACGTCGAGGACATTCTCAAGGTCGACGCGGAGAAAGAGTTCGCCTCCCTCGGCCTGAAGGATCACCTCACGCCGCAGCGTTCCAATGGATTTGCATCCATGGTGGAACGCATTCGCAGCGACGCGCGCGCCGCCGCGAATGCTACGGCGACGAGCTGAGGTCACCGCCACCCTGAGAGCGAAGACTATTATTTCTGAGTGTTGATGCTGGCGCCATCGACCGGACGCGATGCGTGATGCGCGCTGAACCCACGCCAGGCTTGCACCGCCGCCAGGCGCGACTGGAGTTCGCCCAGCCATTGCACTTCACGTGCATGAATGATGTCGGACGGCAGATTGCGTGGGCGTTCGAGAATGGCCGGTATCGAACGCGCGCGCGGGTCGCTGGACGTCATGCTCCCTCCTTGCCGGGTTTGTCCCGGAGATAAGTTGGTCTCATGTCCGAAGCGCCGGGGCATTTGCGCCGTCAGCGTCAGTGACGAAAGTTTTGGCACGTCAGCGTGTCAGGAACATGACGCCAGCGGATAACTTTTCCTTCGTCGGAGTAAAAGGTTAGGCTCAAAATTCGTTATACCGTTACGTCCGGGTCCGGCAGCTGCGGCCGGTAGCCGTCCGCGCCCCAATGGCTCATCCTGCGCGACCCTCTTGCACCATCCAGACAGTAGTGGCGCGCGAGGCGCGTCAAAGCCAGCTGGAGCACGACCTTGCCGGCGCGCTGCGGCCAGGCAGCCTCGCGTTCGGCCTCCTCCAATCCTTTGAGGTGGCAGCAGACGTCGATCAGGACGCCCGACAGTTCCGGGCCGACCGCGCGCAAGGCGCGTTTGACGCGCTCGGCGGCAGCGACGACGCCATCGGCGAGGTCGACGCCGCTTCCCGGAGCGGCTCGACGTGCAGAGGCGGAGATCGGCACGTCGCTGTAGTTGGTGGTGACCCGCGGCGCCATATGCGCAAACGTGAAATCAGAACGCAGCTGTTCACCGGCCAAAAGTTGCGCCGGCGAGATCAGCGGCTCGCCCGCCTTGTCACGGCGCCGGGCAAGCCAGGCGAGCGGGCTTTCGTCGAGATTGACGCGCGGGAGGGCCGCGGCCCGCGAGCGGGCCCGGGACGACTTGGAACGCATAACGGTCTCCTCAGAGCTGGCGCGCAGCCATGGCTGCTCTGCGGTCAGCGAAGACCGGCACAATCCATTCCAGGAGTTCGACGACACGGTCGAAGCTCGGATCGTCGCGCCTGGCTTCGACGAGACGACAGGCATGAGCGACGGTGGTGCGGTCGCGGCGGAAATGCTGACCGATGTCGGTGAGCGTCTGGCCGCCGACGACATGGGCCAGATACATGGCTATCTGGCGGGCCAAGGCGACGCCGGCGCGGCCTCGGGTCGTGCGCAACAGGTCGTCCGGCGGAAGCGCGAACACCTGGGCGACGACGGCGACCGCGACGGTGGCAGCCCGCGGATCTTCGAGCGATTGGAAAAGCTGCTGAGGGGCAAAGGGTGCGACGTGAAGCAACTGATTAGCCTCCCAAGTACTACTGGCCCAATTCTAATTCAGTGCACTGCTGGTCACTGTACAGATCTACCAACGATGCTGAATGCAAAAGTAGCGGATGGATGAACGTGGGGGATAAGTCCGGCTGCCGGTTTGTCCCCGGCCGGCCAGGCGGGGCGAACATGGTCTCCACAGGTAGTGGAGACCTACACAATGTCGGATCGCAAGGACCGGATGAGCGCTCGACCAGATCGGCGGGGCTATGACCGGGAACGGGACCTGCCGAAGCTGGTGGCGTTGTGGCCCGCCGAGGTGGCTGACCGGAGCAAGGTCGGTCGCATGCTGTTGCTCAGCAAGTTGCGGCGGGCGCTGCGGGCGGAACGGCAACGCGGATTGGCCGGGCACTGGACCTATGATCTGGCGCGCCACCGCTGCCTGCTGCTGGCCTATCGTGCCGAGACGGCAGGGGCGTTAGCCGGCACGTGCGAAGCGAACGGCCAACAAACGTCCAGATGATCAGGTGATGAGACTAGAGAATTACTTCTCGCGGCGGGTTCCGAGGCCCATCTTTTTAGCGAGATCAGAGCGGGCGCGGGCGTAGTTTGGGGCAACCATCGGATAGTCGTGGGGCAGGCCCCACTTCTCGCGATACTCTTCCGGAGACAAATTGTAGTGGGTCCGAAGATGCCGCTTCAGCGATTTGAACTTTTTACCGTC
Source organism: Hyphomicrobiaceae bacterium (assembly GCA_965279065.1). Lineage (GTDB taxonomy): Bacteria > Pseudomonadota > Alphaproteobacteria > Rhizobiales > Hyphomicrobiaceae > JAKAXS01. Next base: position 1,306,933 of record OZ257134.1, on the reverse strand, counting down.
TTCCAGACAAACGATGTGGTCCGGCATGACTGACTTCTTGACGGGAACGCGCGGACGCAGTTCTTCGCGCTCCGGAAGCGAAGTGTTTCCCGTGGCGCGCGACAACGCTGCATGGGTTTCATTGATAAGGTGCGGGAGGTCGTTGGCTCCGATCTCGTTGTTGCTGACATAAGCAGAAACGATCTTTGCGGTAAGCTCTACGAGTTCCGACTGAGCACCACCATCCATAGGATACTATCCTCTCACGCATGATCTCTGACAGAGCATTTGGCCGATCAGTGTAATTGCGTCAAGTCTAATTTCGTCGAGACTTGCCAAGTTGAGGCGGCAATACAGCGCGGTTTTGTTGGTTGATCTCGTTATGGTTAGCATCCGACGTTGGGATTTATTTGCGCGCTTGACAAGACTGTCAGGATGCTGCTGTCGCAGCCTCGCGGAACTTGCGACCGGAATAAGGGCCCGATAGAAGGGCCTAGGGCAGCCCGTCTCAAGTATAAGACGAGATCATCCTGCCTTAATCCCACTCAACGTCTCATTATCCCGAGGTCACTCCATGAATGCTCCCGTGCCGCGCGCGGTCCGCGCCACTCCGCCCGTCGCGGCCAAGCAGCCCCGGTCGGTAACCATGCACGGCGCGAGGCTGGAGGACGACTACGCCTGGCTGCGAGCGGAAAATTGGCAGGAGGTGATGCGGAACCCGAAAGCGCTCGCCGCCGACATCCGTGCCTACCTGGAAGCGGAGAACGCCTATACGGCGGCGCAACTGGCCGACACGGTGCCGCTGCAGAAGACGCTGTTTGAGGAAATGAAGGCGCGGCTGAAGCAGGACGACAGCACGGTGCCGGCGGCGGACGGCGGGTACGAGTATTTCACGAGCTACGTGGCCGGCGGCCAGTATCCGCTGGTGTGCCGCAAGAAGCGCGACGGCCGCAAGCACGCGGTGCTGTTCGACGGCAATGTCGAGGCCAAGGGTCACAAATACTGGGATCTCGGTGGCAGCGAACACAGCCCCGACCACAAGCTGATGGCCTACTCGATCGACGCCAAGGGCTCGGAACTCTACACGCTGCGATTCCGCGACCTGAAGTCGGGCGAGGATCTGCCGGACGTCATCGCCGATACGCGCGGCGACGTGATCTGGGCCAACGACTCGCAGACCGTGTTCTACGTGCGGTTGGATGAGAACCATCGCCCGCTGTTCGTCTACCGCCATACGCTTGGGACGCCGGTCGAGGACGACGAGCTGGTCTTCGAGGAGAAACACACCGGGTACTACGTCGGTCTCGACAAGACGCAGTCGGCCCGCTTCATCCTGATCGACTCGCACGACCACCAGAGCAACGAAGTCTACCTCATCGACGCGGACGCGCCGGCGGACAAGCCGCGTCTTGTCGCCAAACGCCGGAAGGGGCACCAGTACTCGGTCGAGCATCGCAAGAAGAAGCTGATCATCACCACGAACTCGGAGAAGGCGGTCGACTTCCGCATCGTCGAGGCGCCGGTGGACGATCCGGGGATGGCGAACTGGGAGGAACTGATCCCGCACGTCTCAGGTCGGCTGATCATCGATACCGTCGTCTACCGCCACCACCTAGCGCGCCTGGAGCGCGAGAACGGCCTGCCACGCATCGTCATCCGCCGCTTCAAGGACGGCCGCGAGCATACGATCGCGTTCGACGAGGAAGCGTATTCGCTGGGCATCAGCGCCGGCTACGAATTCGATACGACGACGCTGCGCTTCAGCTATTCGTCGATGACGACGCCGACGGAGACGTTCGACTACGACCTGGACACGCGTAAGCGCAAGCTGCGCAAGCGCCAGGAAGTCCCCAGCGGACACGACGCGGCCGACTACGTGACCCGGCGGCTTTACGCCACCGCGCCTGACGGCGAACAGGTGCCGATCTCGCTGCTCTACCGGCGGGACACGCCGCTCGACGGCTCGGCGCCGCTGCTGCTGTACGGCTATGGCGCCTACGGGATCTCCATGCCGGCGTCGTTCTCGACCGTGAGGCTGTCGCTCGTCGACCGGGGGTTCGTCTATGCCATCGCCCATATCCGCGGCGGCAAGGACAAGGGCTATGCCTGGTACACGGACGGCAAGCTGAAGAAGAAGACGAATACGTTCTCCGACTTCATCGCGGCGGGAGAACACCTGGCCGCCAACGGCTACACGGCGCGTGGGCGCATCGTCGGCAACGGCGGATCGGCGGGCGGGATGCTGATGGGGGCGGTGGCCAACATGGCGCCGGACCTGTTCCTCGGCATCGTCGCCAACGTCCCGTTCGTCGACGTGCTGAACACGATGCTGGACGACACGCTGCCGCTGACGCCGCCGGAGTGGCTGGAGTGGGGCAACCCCATCGCGAGCAAGGCCGACTTCGAGAAGATCCGCAGCTACAGCCCCTACGACAACGTCGCTGCCAAGGCCTATCCGCACATCCTGGCGGTCGGCGGTCTGACCGACCCGCGCGTGACGTACTGGGAGCCGGCGAAGTGGGTCGCGCGGCTAAGGGCCCTCAACACATCCAAGAACCTGTTGCTGCTGAAGACAAACATGGCAGCGGGTCACGGCGGCGCATCGGGGCGGTTTGAGCATTTGAAGGAGGTTGCGGTCGACTACGCGTTTGCGCTGAAGATTGCCCTGCCCGGAGGGGTGCGGACGTAACGTCCGCGCTGTGGCGATTAGGGCGTGCAATGACCCGAGGCGGACATGCCCCGGGCCAGGCATCCTTCGCGTCAGTTGGCGATTAAGCCAAATCTTGTCGCCAGAGGGATTGCATCAAGTACTCCGCAAATTCCGGAGCCGGCATCGGACGGGCGTACAAATAGCCCTGCTGATGCTGGCAACCAGCCTCGGCCAGTGCCCGGGCCTGCTCCCTAACCTCGATCCCTTCCGCGACTGTTACAAGGTCAAGGGACTTGGCCATGCCGGCAACACCCTGAACGATGGCCATGGCTTTGGCATCCTGGACAACATCGACGGTAAGCGATCGATCGAGCTTGAGTATGTGAATGGGCAAGCGGCGAAGGTAGCCGACGTTGGCATAGCCACTGCCGAAATCGTCAAGCGCGATTCTAATCCCACGCCGGGACAATTCACACATCTGCGATCGCGCCAGATCAAAATCGGTAAGTAACACTTCTTCGGTGATTTCGAGGACCAGGGCTTCCGGTGGAAAGTCAAATTCGGCCAGGGCTGCTTCGACGTCGCCGATCAGGGTATCGAATCTGAATTGCGAGGGAGAGATGTTGACGGATACATATTTGAGAAGCCCACGCATCACGAGTGGCCGGAGAGCTTCAAAGCTGGCTCTTAGCACAATCGAGAAAATGGATGACATCAGGCCGCAGGATTCTGCAGCGGACAGAAACGCTGCTGGTGGCACGATGCTGCCATCAGGCTTGCGCCATCTCACCAGTGCTTCCGCGCCAATGGCGCCGCAATCGTGGGCGTTCACAATCGGCTGAAACCACGGCTCCAGTTCGCGGCGAACCACTGCAAGCCGAATATTCTGCTCGAGAGCCAATTGCGCGGAGAGGTCCTCCCGCATTTTCTGATCAAAGCCAGTGCAAAGACCTCTTCCCAAACTTTTTGAGGCATACAGGGCTAGATCTGCATGCCGGAGCACCTCATCAAGGGTATCCCCGTCATCAGGAAAAACCGCGTAGCCCATCGAGGCTCCGGCGAAGATCGGTTTGTCTCGATGGGAGATAGGGGCAAGCATGGCGCGGCTGACCTGGTCCGCAAAGCGAGTAGTGGCAATAGTTTTGTCATCATCCAAAACGATCATGGCAAATTCGTCCCCGCCAACTCGCGCCAGCACATCTTGAGGTTCTGCCAGAGCTTTCAGTTGTCCAGCCACGGACTTCAACACCGTGTCACCCGCCTCATGGCCAAACATGTCGTTAATGTCTTTGAAGTGATCGACATCAATCATTAGAAAGATCGCGCGCCCGTTTCTGGATCGGCAATCTTCAATGACCTCCTGCCCAATGCGCATGAACCGGCCGCGGCTCATGAGGCCGGTCAGGTGGTCGTGCTCGACCAAGTCGATGGCTCGCTGATGCGCCGCTATCAGCTCCTCGGTACGTTCTTTGACACGAAGCTCTAACTGACCCGCAGACGTCAGAAGGGAAATGTTGGCGTCGTAAAGCTCACGTGATTTTACTTCAAGCAGTTGTTCTGCTTCGCGGCGCGCGCATCTCTCCCGCTCCAGACGTGCTTCGAGCCGGGCAACGCGGTCAGAGTCTCTCGCGGCAATGCTCATCAGCCCGCAACTCGGTGTATAGACAGGCGCACATAGCTGCCCAAATCATCGGCGCATGGCGAGAGGACAACGTTTACGCGTTCGCCGTAACGGTCAGCTGCGCCCAAAACCAAGCCTTCGGCCAGTGCTGCAAGCGGCCGGCAGCTCCGATAGTTCAGTTCGAGCAATTCCGCTGCCCGTGAATGTGTTTCGAAGCTTGGCAGCTCAGCATCCGGGTACAACTTTTTAACTTCGACATGGATGTGGTGATGAACACTTTCCAGGAAATCAAAAAGATCTTGGGCGCGCAGGAAGAAATCCGGGTGGCTGACGGAAAAGCGGTGGCACAAGTGCCGTCCGAATTTTGATAGGGCCTCAGGTGCTGATCCACCCGTACGTTTTGCCAATGCTCCTACGAGGCTTGCCATCTCGCCGTGATCATAGGTGCCCACCGACGTGTATGCGCCACGGCTGGGAATCTGGCTGTCTACAATGATGTCATCGACGACGTCTTCGCCGAACTCAATCGCGACAAAGTCGAGAAATTCGGTGAACACCACGCCCTTCATTGCACACACCCCTTCTTTTCTGAGAAGAATGTCAGAGAGCTGTCGAGAAACGGTTAATTAAACACCTGTATATTTGCTGGATGATGCAACTGGGCGAGGCTCTCCGTGGCCTGAGCTGCAGGTCATATTGCGAACATGAGTGGCCCCGCATCCGCGTTGGCGCCGCTCCGTCTGCTTGTCTAACTTCGTTGGCGGCGCCGCTCCATGATGGCCTCTGACCCAAAGGGGACCTGGGGCGTTGGCGCAATCCGCCGGGCGAGCCGCGCGTTTAGGCAGGAACGTACGTCAACCTAATCACGTCCTCGCCGACGCGATCTGTGGCAACAAGTCGGAGCGGCGGTCGAGGACCGGCGAAGAACGGCTTGCCGCGACCGAGCACGACGGGGTGGAGATAGAGCCGATACTCGTCGATGAGACCAAGGTCGGTCAGGCTTTGCGCCAGGTCTGGTCCGGAAACGGTCATCTCCCCATCGAGCCGAGCCTTGAGGCCACGGATCACCGCCTCGATGTCATCCTCGACAAGTGTGGCGTTGGGGCCGACCGATTTCAACGAGCGCGACACGACCCACTTCGGCTGGCGCCGCCACGCCGCGGCAAACTGGTGTTTTTCCGCATTCCACTCAGGATGGTCTTCATCCCAATAGCGCATGGCCTCGTACATGCGGCGGCCATACACGCTGCCCGTCAGGTCGCGCACGTGCTCAGTCCAGTGGCGAAAGAGCTCGGGGCCCGCCGACATTTTCTCGTGGTCGACGTAGCCGTCCAGGGACTGGTTCATTCCAAAGACGAGCTTCGCCATGCTGCAAATCTCCTTCGAGGGTCTTCTCAATAGCTTGAGCCGCCGTTGCGCGTAAGTGAGGTTGGGCAAAAACTGTGCAGCTTTGTCGGCGTGACGAACGACCAGAGGGGACTGCATTTGGCCCTTGCCCCCTGCCGAACCTGAAAAGTGCATTTTCCTTCGGCGCCGGTTTCGGTAATACTGTCTGACGCTGTCTCGAAAGCAGGAGTGTGTAGCCGTGATTGGGGGCGCGCCTATATGCGGAGCGTTAGCTGCTGTCTTGTCGATGGCAGTCGGCGTGATGACAGCGCGGGCGGACGCGAAATCCGATTGCGTGAAGAAAAGCGGGGCGGAGGCGGTCAGCGCTTGCAACCAAGTGATCCGACAAGAGCCGCGCAATGCGGCCGCGTACAATGCTCGCGGAATAGCGCAGGGTAACATTGACGAAGCGCTGTCGGACTACACGAAGGCGATCAACCTCGATCCAAAATTGACGAACGCCTATTTCAACCGAGCGCTCGCTCATAAGCAAAAGGGCGATCTCGACCGGGCTATCGCCGACTACTCAAAGGTCATCGACCTCGAACCGAATGATGCGGGCGCTTACAACGGCCGTGGCAACACCTATGGCTCCAAGGGCGACGCCGACCGCGCGATCGCCGACTTGAGCCGGGCCATCGACCTAGATCCGAAATTCGCACTCGCTTACACGAATCGCGGGATTGCAATGACAGCTAAGGGCGACCTTGATCTCGCGATTGCGGACTTCAGTAAGTCCATCGAGTTCGATCCGAAATTCGCTTTGGCCTACAAGTGCCTCGGCGAAGCCCAGAGTGCCAAGGGCGACGTTGATCAGCCGATCGCCAATTTCGCCAAGGCCATTGAGATTGATCCAGACTATGCCGACGCTTACGCGGGGCGCGGCAAAGCCTACATTGTCGCGAATGACCTGGACCGAGCGTTGGCCGACCTGTCGAAGTCTATCGAACTCGACCCTAGTCAAGCCGATGCTTACGACGATCGCGGCAGGGCCCACATTCTCAAGAACGACCTCGATCAGGCGATTGCCGACTTCACCAAGGCGATAGAACTCGGCCCGGAATTCGCCGAAGCCTATGGCCGGCGAGGCATTGCCTATGAAAGAAAGGGTGACTCGGTCCGAGCGATCGCCGATTACACCAAGGCGGCCGAACTCGATGCCACGGATGCCCGTTTGATGGACCTCGGTCTGGCTCGGTTCAATAGCGGCGACTTCAAGGGTGCGTCCTCAGACCTTTTGCGATCGATCGAGCTCAAGGACAACATCTATGCGATGCTGTTTCGCTATCTGGCCAAAGCACGAGCCGGAGAGAGCGCCGAGGCGGACCTCGAAGCCAATGCGACTCGCTTGAAGACCAAGGAATGGCCGTATGCCGTAATCGAGCTATATCTGGGAAAGCGGTCGGCCGACGCTACGAGCGATTTGCCGGACAAGCCCGATCAAAAATGCGAGGCGCACTACTATGTCGGCGAGTGGCATGTTCTCAAAGGCAACAAAGCGGACGCCGAAGCCGCGCTAAAGACGGCCATAGACACGTGTCCCAAGGACTTCATCGAGTCGTGGTCTGCGATTGCAGAAATGAAGCGGTTGAATCCCTAGCGCGGCGAGGTCAGAGCTGCGCGTTCGCGGCGCGCGACCGACCAGACAAGTGCCAACCAGATCGGGAAAGCGATGATCTGGCCGAGTGTCACGAATATCAGGAGCAATGCCGCAAGGGGTTCACCCGTCGCCGTGACGACGGAAATGCAGGCCAGGAGCGCGATGGCGACGGCGATTGCGATGCCGAGAAAGAGGAGCCCCTCGGACCTCGGTCCCGCGGTGATCCTGGCACCGCCGTACGCTGCCAGAATCGGCGGCCACGCGCATACGAGACCGAAGACGATCGTCGACCATGGGAGGGGCCGGCTCTCAAGGCTCTGGAAGTAGTTGAAGCCGACGGCGGCGATCACGACGTGAACAAGAGCCAGGAACTTTGCGCCTTCGTTGTTCATGTCGCTCCTCGCGCGGAACAGTCTGCACGATACAACGATCGATCAATGGCGCGAAGACGGGTGTACCGCCCGGAACTGACGGCGAGGCAAACTGCTCACAGAACGCAAAAGGGGCGGCTTGCGCCACCCCTTGGTCTTGTCGTGCTTCTGATCGGAAAACCGCTTCACACTTTGTCCAGAAGCACTCTCTAAACGCAGAAAAGGCCGCCTTGCGGCGGCCCTTCCGTGAACGTCCGCCTATGTTAGGCGGCTGCCGAGCTCAGGGCCGGCACGTTCTTATCCTCCTCGAGCTCTTTGTCCGACTTCAGTGCGATACCGATGTAGCGGACGCGGCCTGCAACTTTCGCTTTTTGAACTCCCAGTTCTCCGAACTCACGCCCGAAGGTGGGTAGAGCCAACGGCTCCTTCTGCTGTTCTTCACACCAAGCGCAGTAATCCTCATAGAGAGATGTTGCAGTGAGACTCGAACCGTCTTGTGTTTCCACTTTCTCCTTGTAGTAGCGCTCCACGTCTGTCTCCGGAGCCATGAGTCGTGCTGCCGGGGCCGAACGGTTGTCGTTGGCACCGGAACGCGGTTTTGTGATCGCCACGGGAGCAGGTGCCGGTTGGAGAACCGGGTGCTCTGCCGCCACCGCTACCGCTGCGGTGCTGGACGTCGGCACCATCATCGGTGCGGACGGGGCCTTACGGTCGTTCAGACGCCACTGGCTGAAGGCTACATACATGCCAAAGCCGGAGCCGACCTCGATCAGTAGCGCGATGAAAATGGTCATCGCCATCTGAACTTTTTCAAGGTCAAGGCCGGTTAGCTTGGCAAGCACCGCTGCCTGCGGGTCTGCTTCCGCCATCACGCCAACTGCATGTCCGCCGCCCTCGGCTTCGAGTTTGGACTGGATCGTGGCGATGCGGGTCTCAAGACCTCTGGCTTCCGTGCCCGAGGCCAACTCTGCGTTGAGGCTGTGATATCCTTGGCAGAAATCACGGCCCTGCTTTCCTGTTATCTCCGTGCAGCCGCTGGTGAAGGTCCAGGCTTTCTGGGTCTTCACACGGTCGATCTCGCCTTGCACGGTCGAAGCCGGGCGATGTTGCGGGATCCAGCTCAGCTGTTCCTTCGCACGATCGAGATCGGCGCGGAGGTCCTTGTGGTTGTCCGCAGCCAGCGTGCGCTGACCAGCGGTGTCGAACCGGTTCAAGGCCGCGTGACCCAGCGCCGACGTCATCGAGTATGACGTGACGACAAGCCAAACGACGGCGGACGCAGCTGCCTGCGACCACATCCGGTTTCTCATGGCGGCAAAGAAGAAGAACGGGACAAGAGCTTTCAAGCAGTCAGCTGCGGCGGATGCCGCACCATAGATCTGCCCGTCCATCTCGGTCCGTCCGAGCGATAATCCGAAACGCCAGTTCATGGCAGCTGACACGGCAAGTAGAACGCCTGCCGCCAGTACCCCCAATATGCCTAGAAGGTGCCTCATAGTCCTAGCCCTCTGTTGGGCCGAACGAGCCGAAGTGCTCGAAACGACCGCGTCATCTTGCAGATCCTTGAGAGGGTTGGGTTTTTAGGACCTGACCGGGCTCGACGCTAAGACTGTCGCGTTGGTCGATGATTTCACTGCCGCCTGTTGAGCTTGCGAACGACCTTCCCCAAGGTGTTCGCCAGACAAGCTTTGACATCACCAATTGACGCGATGAGAGCCGGAGCTCGCTCGTGTGAGCAGGTTATGCACAGTCGTCATCGCCGCTGGATTTCGAACTGTGCAGAACTTAATTCACAAGAGCGGAACAACAAGATTCTTACGCAATACATGCCCCCTCGAGCGTCGACGCTACTTGAGTCGCTTTGGGGTGTTAAGTTCTATTAAGAATTTCAGTGCGCTATCTCTGCATCAGTGATTTGCGCGCGAAAGAGCAGTGGTTTGGCGCATTTTGCGGCACGCGTATTGCGCACAACTCGCACTCAGGTTTTGCACACACGGGCCGGCTCACGGATAGGTCTTGCGCACATTCCACGGCCTGGATGACGGACGCGCCCTGCCCGCGCGATTGCCGCCCGGCGTGCAGAAAGTCTTACATTTGCGATCGGCGAATATTGGCCCCGGCGCACTTTTCGTTTATGATTAAATCATTGATACCACGCGGCCTTCAATGTGATCGCCGCGTGAGGATGTCGGCTGAACGGCGCTCCGGGATTTTGCCTCGGGGATGTGGAGTGGCGTATCATGAAGTTTGCGGGCTTCGCTCTCCTGACGGCAGGACTGGCGTTCGTCTTCCACGCCTACAGTCCCAGCAAATTCGACGTTTCGAGGCCGGTGGCAACACACGAATCGGGGCACGCGGTGGCCCTGGATGCCCGGCCGGCTCTGCGACTTAAGCGAAACTTTGCAATCGATTCCGATGCGGCGCCGAGGCCGGCGGTCGAGACTGGCGCAGGCCAGGCTAAACCCGCCGCCGCGATCGTCCCGGTCGTCGCGGAGCTGTCGCGTCCGACGCTGCCACAGGCGATCGCGATCGACCCGCCGGCACCGGCCGTCACGACCACGATGGTGCAGGCGCCTGCGGATGACACGTCCAACCGGGAAACGATGGTCCGGCGCATCAAGCGCGAGTTGCGGCGGGTCGGCTGCTATGACGGCCGCATCGACAGCGAGTGGGACCGGACAACGCGGTCGGCAATGGGCACGTTCATGGAGCGGGTCAACGCCAGCCTGCCCGCGCAGGAGCCCGATGTCGTCCTGCTGAACCTCGTGCGCAACCACCAGGCGATGGCCTGCGGGGCGTCCTGCCCCAGCGGCCAGGCGATGGACGGCGACGGCCGGTGCCTGCCGGCTGCGATCATTGCCAAGACCAAGCGCAAGGCAACCGAGACACTGGCGCAGAACACGCTGGTGACAAAGCCGTTCACGACGACCTTGACCATCAACGAGATGAAGCCCACGGCGGCGACGCTGCCGCCGCCGCAGCCTCCGGTCCACGTGGCCACGCGAGCACCGCGGGCGGCCCCCCTGCCGGGACGCATGACGGTGGGCGGTCCGGGGACGGCGAGCGCCAGCGTTCTGCCGCCGGAAAAGAGCTGGTGGGATAACTTCATCGGCACGGCGACGGCGACGCAGGATCGGCCGCGCGAGCAGACGCTGGATCGTCCGGTCGGACTGACGCAGGTGCCGCAGCCGCGCCTCGTGCGGCAGTCACCAGCTATTCCGCAGCCACCGTCGGGGCAACAACAGGCCAGCCTGGAGGCGTCAACGGCCGACAACGGGACGGGCGACGGCACGGGGCTGACCCGGGCTGCGGCAGAGACGCCGGCATTCGAGGCGCCACGCAAGGCAACCGGCGGGCGTCCCTATCGCAAGGCCGCGCGCGGCAAGCCGGCAAAGCAGAAGTACGCTCGGCGCTGGAACGGGCGGAACGTGCAGGTGATGTTCCAGCATCCTCTCGGGCGGATGTAGCGTCCGGCTAACCGGCAGGTGGCGTCTCAGACTGGGGCCCTGGACGTGTCTGGGCCGTGATCCAATCCAGGAACGACGCCGAGCCGCCCTCGATCGGCAGCACTAGCAGCGCGGGGTTTTCGTAACTGTGCCTGGCCCTGAGGACGGCGACGACGGCTTCGGCCAACGCCGCGCGCGTCTTGACGATGGCCACGGCTTCGGCATCGCGCTGCAGTTGCCCTTCCCACTCGTAGATCGACACCATGCCCTGCAGGATGTTGATGCAGGCGGCCAGACGCGCCTTAACCAGTTCCTCGCCGACGGCCGCGGCCTCCTCCACCGAGGGGAACGTGGCGTAGACGAGAACGAGCTTGTCGTTTTGCTCCATCTGGGCGAGCCTCCGCGAACTTTGCCTGGGCGTTTAGGCGAACACTAAGGTCTGCCGTGCTTCTTGTCGGAAAACCGCTGCACACTTTTCCGGAAGCACTCTAACTCTGCGAGGCGATCTCAGCATCAGCATGACCAGGAAACCGGGCAAATTCGAAAAGATCGCCTTCGTCGCCAGCGACGGGTCGGAAGCGCGCGAAGCCCTGATGCGGCTGGCGGAGCGCTACGGCAACGTCAAGCCGAAGGAAGCCGACGCGATCGTCGCGCTTGGCGGCGACGGCCTGATGCTGCAGACGCTGCATCGCCACCTCAACGATCACATCCCGATCTACGGCATGAACCGCGGGTCGGTGGGCTTTCTCATGAACGAATATCATGAGGACGACCTGATCGCGCGGCTGAAGAAGGCGGACGTCAGCACCGTGCATCCGCTGTCGCTCAAGGCATTCGACCTCGCCGGGCGGCCGCACGCGGCGCTGGCGATCAACGAAGTGTCGCTGTTCCGCGAAACGTTCCAAGCGGCGAAGCTCAAGATTTCCGTCGACGGGACGGTGCGGCTGGAGGAACTCGTATGCGACGGCGTGCTGGTGGCGACGCCTGCCGGCTCCACGGCCTATAACCTGTCGGCGCATGGACCGATCCTGCCGATCAACGCGCAGCTCCTAGCGCTTACGCCGATCAGCCCGTTCCGGCCGCGACGCTGGCGCGGGGCGCTGCTGTCGCACAAGGCGAAGATCGTCGTCGACGTGCTGGAGCATGACAAGCGGCCGGTGAGCGCGGTGGCCGATCACGTGGAAATGCGCAAGGTCGTGCGGGTGGAGATCGAACAGGCGTGGAGCGTCGACCTCTACATGATGTTCGACCCCGACCACAGCCTCGACGAACGCGTGCTGGCGGAGCAGTTCAGGTATTGATGTTGGGCCTGGGCTCGACGCGTAGGTTGGGTCAAGCCATCTTGCGCGACCCAACACAGGGGTGCTTCGCGGAAGCTGTTGGGTCGCGCTACGCTTGACCCAACCTACGAATGATCTCGCTGTTATTCTGTCCAGTGCGAGACGATATCCGCTAGCACGGGCCTCTCGCGCTCTTCGGGGTCCTCAGACTTCGTGCCGATGTAGATGAAGCCGGCGATACGTTCGTTGTCGCCGAGGCCCAGGGCCGAGCGGATGGCGGGGCTGTAGGCGATCCATTCGGTCAGCCAGTTGGTGGCAAAGCCCGAGGCGTTGGCGGCGAGGCACAGGTTGTAGCAGGCGGCGCCCGCCGACAGGATCTGCTCCCACTCGGGAGCGCCGGGCTTGGCGATGATGCGGGAGACTACGGCGACGACGAGCGGCGCGCGCGAGAAGCGCTTGCGTTCCGTGTCCAGGCGGAACTGGGACGGTGGCTCCTTTTCCTCAGCCTGGCAGGCGGCGGCGATCTTCTCGCCGAAGGCCGCGCGGGAGTCGCCCGAAAAGACAACAAAGCGCCACGGAACCAGCTTCTTGTGATCGGGAACGCGGGCGGCGATCGTCAGGATGCGGTCCAGCTGCGCCGCATCCGGTCCGGGCTCGACGAGTTTGTCAGGCTTGACGGATCGGCGGCGGGCGAGCAAGTCCAGGGTCGGTTGGTGCATCGACTTCAGGATTCCAGGATGTTGGGGACAGGTCTCGCTAGCGCGGGTTCGCTCTTCTTTGAAGAGTTCATCCGCTCTAAGCTTCTGTTTTGTCGCGCTTCTTGTCGGAAAACCGCTTCACACTTTTCCGGAAGCGCTCTAGCCCAATTCTCTATCTGTTACAATGCGGCCGACTTGGCTGGACCAATGCAAGAAGCGCCTCGGGAAACGTCACATGCACCGCAGGGTGATTTCTAGGATTGCCGGGATGATGGCCGGCTTCGTCGTCGGCTGCCTGTCCCTTGCAGGGCCGGCGGCAGCGCAGCAGCCGGCGGCGACGATCGTGCTGGACGGCTCGGGCTCGATGGCGGGCTGGCTGGACGGCGCCAAGGCGAGCAAGATGGACATGGTGCGTGCCGCTCTCGGGCCCGCGCTTGCCAAGGCTCCGCCGACGGCGGCGGTCGGGCTCGTCGCCTTCGGCCATCGGCGCAAGGGCAACTGCGGTGACGTCGAAGCCATCGTGGCGCCGGAGGCAGGCAGTCTCGAAAAGACGATCGCCGCCCTGCCCGCTATCGAAACGACGGGCAAGGGCCCGCTGGTGCAAGCGCTGCGGCAGGCGGCGCAAGGCCTGGGCGTCGGTCCGCACCGTTCGATCATCCTGCTGCATGACGATCCCGATAACTGCAACCAGGATGCGTGCGCGGCGGCGACTGCCATCGCCAAGAGCAATCCGGCTGTTCCCATCCATGTCATCACGCTCGGCATCAGGCCGCAGACGCGGGCGGCGATGGCCTGCGTGGCAAGCGCGACGGGCGGACGGCAGTTCGAGGTCAACGACGAGGCCGGCCTCACCGCGGCATTGGGCGAGGTCATGACGCTTGCGGGTCTCGATGCGTCGGTGCCGGCGCCCAAGCCGGCCGTGCGGCCCGATGCGGGACCCGAGGCAAGACTTTCCGAGGCCGGGCTGGTTCTCACCGCCGGCCTGACTTCGAGCGGAGAGCCGGTGGCCGAGCCGGTGCGCTGGCGCATCGCCAAGGAGAATGGCGGCGTCGAGGGCGTCATCGAGATCGTGGCCGCGGAGCTGGTGAAGGCGCTGCCGGCCGGACGCTATAACGTGGAGGCGCGCCTGGGACTGGCGACGGCGAAGCAAACCATCGATATCGCCGAGGGCAAGCCGACCGTCGCGCGCTTCGATCTGAACGCCGGCCGGCTGATCATGCCGCCGACGGCCGCCGACGGCAGCGCCGGCGGCGCGCTCATCACCTTGACGCGCGCCGAGGCCAAGCGGGAACCGGTGTTCGTGGGACGCGCGCCGACGACACCGCTGGTGGTGCCAGCCGGCAGCTATGAAATCCAACTCGAGGATGGCCTGGCGCAGGCGCTGGTCAAAGTCGCGGTCGCTGCCGGGGCCGACGTCAGCGCGGCGCGCCCGCCGGCCTCCGGCCGATTGGAATTGGATGCCGTGGGCAGCGAGAACGGGCCGCCGATCGAGGCGGTGACCTACGCCATCGAAAAAGACGACCCAGATGCGCCGCAGGGCCGCCGCGAAGTCGCGCGCTCGGCGGCGCCGCGTCCAGACTTCACGCTACCCGCCGGCACGTACTACGTGACGGCGCGTTCCAAGCAGGTCGAGGCCCGGCAACGCCTGGCAATCTCGGGGGGAACCACGGTCAAGCAAACCATGGTGCTCGCATTGTCACGGCTGACGCTGGCGGCGCGGGCCAATGCCTCACTATCGCCGCACGGACCGGCGCTCAACTTCCGTGTCGTCCGATTGGACGAGGGCGAGCGCGAGGTGGCCCGATCGGCTGCACAGTCGCCAGTGCTGACGCTGCCGGCGGGGCGCTACCGCGTGGAGGCGAAGTTTGGTTCCGAGAACGCCAAGGCGGTCGCCGATACGGAATTGCTGGCCGGCAAGGACGGGCAGCTGACATTAGACATCCCCGCCGGCCAGGTGCGCCTGGACCGTGGCGGCGTGGGCGGCGAGGAGACGATCATCGAGGTGGAGGACGAGAGCGGGAGCGTCGTGTGGCATGCGGGAGCGGGCGAGACCGCGACGGCGCTGCTGGCGCCCGGTCGATATTCCTATCGCACCAGGACCGGCGTGCAGAAATCGTTCGAGGTGCGCAACGGTGAGCGGCAGACACTGCGTTTGAGCGAGAATGATGCAGACGAGAGCGCGAAAATCCTGGACGTGGCGTGCGGCGGTAGCTGCCGTAGTTCTGGCCTCAAGCACACTGCCGGCGGCGGCCCAGCAGGACATGATCGATGGCGCGGGCACCAGCGAGCCGGGCGGCACGTCACCGCCCGTACCGGAAGGACCGGCAACGCCGGACGGCACCAACACCACGATCATTCCGCGCAGCGAAGGCGGCCCGCCACAGACGACGGCGATCGATCCCTCGGGGCCGGACCAGCTGCAGCTGGTGGCGCTGCTGACGGCCGACGGACAAAAGATCGAGCAAGGGATCATCTGGCGCGTCTATGCTCCAGGGCCCGAGAAGGGCAAGGCGAGGCTCTTGAGCACGCACGAGGAGCCGAGCCCGCGACTGACACTGAAGCCCGGCGAGTACGTGATCAACGCCGCCTTCGGCCGGGCCTACCTGACGCGCAAGATCTCGTTGAAGCCGGGGACGGCGACGGTCGAGCAGTTCGTGCTAAATGCCGGCGGCCTGCGCGTGATGGCAAAAGTTGGCGACGCGGATGCGCCGGGCAACACGGTGCGCTTCAACATCTATTCGGATCGGGACCAGCAGGACAACCGGCGCACCATCATGATGGGGGCGAAGCCGGGCGTGGTGGTGCGGCTCAACGCCGGCATCTACCAGATCGAATCCACCTACGGCGACGCCAACGCCACCGTGCGCACCGACGTGACGGTGGAAGCGGGCAAGCTGACGGAGGCAGTGCTGAAGCATGCCGCGGCGCGCGCCACGTTCAAGCTGGTGGCACGCCCCGGCGGCGACGCGACGGCCGACACGCAGTGGCGGGTGGAGACGGCATCGGGGCAACTCGTCAAGGAAAACGCCGGCGCGTTTCCCACGCACATGCTGGCGCCGGGCAAGTATGTCGCCGTCGCCAAGCATGCCGGCAAGGTGTTCAGGCGCGAGTTCTCGCTCGACGATGGTGCGCAGCAGGAAATCGAAGTGCTGATGGAATAGGCCGGCCGCGTCAGAAGTCGGTCAGCACCCAGTCGGAGGGACAGCCATTGCCGAGCATGCGCTTGTCGACGTCATCACGGTCGGCGGGGCGGGACAGATCATGGAACAGGTTGCGGGCGATCTGCCACTGTTCGCAGGCCGTGGTCGGGTCGCCGTTGCTGAGATAGAGATCGCCCAGTTCCAGGCGCGCGAGGGCGTGCGGTTCGGCCAGGCGGTTGAGGGCTGCGACACGAATGGCATCGCGCAGGCGGGACGCTGCTTCCTCGCGCCTGCCGGCCGCGATGTAGGCGACCGCCTGCTTGATATAGAGGTGTGCGATCTCGTTGTTGTCGCCCCCGGCCTCGGAGCGGGCGATGGCTGCGGCCATCGCATCCGGGTCGTTCGCGGCGGTTTCCGGAGTCGGCACAGGCTGCAGCTGCGGTTCAGTCAGCAGCTTGGCCGGGATTGGGCGCGGACCGACCGGAGAAGCGGCAGCCGTGTCAGGCGCCGGACCAGCCGGCACCGGGGATAGCGCGCGTTGCATGTCGATTGTGCCCTCTGTCGTCAGGCGCTGCGGCGGCGCCGCGGCGGATCGTGGTGTGCGCGATTGGCGAGCCGCCCATATTGCCGCGAGGGCCGCCAACGCGATCGGCAGGGCGAGCAGCAGAAGCCCTAGCGTGCCGTCGATCGCAAAACCTTGCTGCATGCGGTCCCCTTCCCTACCGTGCCGTCATTAAGTGTCTCGGGAACCTAGCGAATTGACGCAGGCCCGGAGCTATCGCTTGATCGCGGCACCGATCGTCAGCCTGCATTGCTAGGCTCACCGCGCCCGGTGACGTTGCAGCCGGCGACTGCGCGGGGTCAAGCCTTGACCCGCGACGCAACATAGGTCACAGCGCCTGGGGTCACAGCGACCTGCGTCACCACAAAGGACTTAACGATGAGCCGCTCCGACAAGACCGACAAGGGCAAACGCCACGCGGCGACGGAGGTCGTGCACGGCGGCCGGGATCCGCAGGCGCAGCACGGGTTCGTCAATCCGCCAGTGTATCGCGGGTCGACGGTGCTGTTCCCCACGGTGGAGGAGCTGTTCGCGCGGCGCCAGCCTTATACCTACGGGCGACGCAGCACACCGACGGTAAAGGCGCTCGAGGAGGCGATCGCGGCGATCGAGGGCGGGGCCGTGACGACGCTGACGGCGTCTGGCTACCAGGCCGTGACGACCGCGATCCTGGCGTTCGTTGAGAGCGGCGACCACATCCTGATGGTCGACAGCGTGTATCAGCCGACGCGGGCGTTCTGCGACTACATGCTGAAGAAGCTCGGCGTGGAGACTGAGTACTACGATCCGCTGATCGGCGCGGGCATCGCAGCGCTCGTGCGGCCGAACACGCGGCTGATCTTCACCGAGAGCCCCGGATCGCAAACGCTGGAGGTGCAGGACATCCCGGCGATCGCCAAGGTGGCGCGGCAGCACAAGCTTTGGCTGCTGATGGACAATACGTGGGCGAGCCCGCTGCTGTTCAAACCATTCGTGCATGGGGTCGACGTGTCGATCCAGGCAGCGACGAAGTACATCGTCGGGCACGCCGACGCGATGCTGGGGGCCATCACGGCGAACGAGCGGGCGGCGAAGTTCATCGACCGGGCGAAAGAGACGCTCGGGACGTGCCCGGGATCGGAGGAGACGTACCTGGGCCTGCGCGGGCTGCGGACGCTGGACGTGCGGTTGGAACGGCATCAGAAGTCGGCGCTGGATATCGCCCTGTGGCTGGCGCAGCGCCCGGAGGTTGCGCGCGTGATGTATCCGGCGCTGCCGGGCGATCCGGGACACGAGCTATGGCGACGCGATTTCCTCGGGGCGTCGGGCCTCTTCTCTGTCGTGCTCAAGACGAAGGATGCCAAGGCGGTCGCGGCGATGCTCGACGGGCTGGAGCTGTTCGGCATGGGCTATTCGTGGGGCGGCTATGAGAGCCTGGTGGTCCCTTTCAATCCAAGCTCCTATCGCACTGCAACACAATGGCAGGACGAGGGGCAGGCGCTGCGCTTCCACATCGGGCTGGACGACGTGCGGGACTTGAAGGCGGACATCGAGGCGGGCTTGAAGCGGCTCAACGGCTGATCGCCCGAGCGGTCGGCAACAGATTAATTGCGTCTTTACCCCTGCAAGCCGTGGAGCATTTAACGGTGCAACGGCGGGTTGTTTGACGCGCGGCGCGGTCCGCGAGACCCTGTGGCAGATCTATAGATTTTCATCCGATCATTGCCATGTCCTACCTGTCTTCCACCCTACGGAAAGATGGCGACCGTCAGGAGGCGGCGGCCGATGCCCGCTGGCTGGAGATCAGTCACGTCGTCGAGAGGCTGTCGACGGCAGAAGATTTCAGCGAAGTTGCTGCCTACGTGGCGCAAGCGGCCCGTTCTCTCGTGGGCGCCGATGGCGTCGCGTTCGTGCTGCGCGAGGGCGGGCAGTGCCACTACGTCGAGGAAGATGCCATCGGTCCGCTGTGGAAGGGCCAGCGCTTTCCGATGAGCGCGTGCATCTCTGGCTGGTCGATGTTGAACGCGACGACGGCGATCGTGCCGGATGTCTATGCCGATCCGCGCATTCCGGTCGCGGCGTACGAACCGACGTTCGTGCGCAGCCTGGTGATGGTGCCGATTGGGGCCGAGCCGATGGGAGCGATCGGCGCCTACTGGTCGACGAAGCGCACGTTCGACTGCGAGACGCTCGGTCTGCTCGAGCTGTTAGCGCGCGTGACCATCCCTGTCGTGAGCATGGTGCACATGCGGTCGATGCTCGTGCACGCCGAAGTGCGGGCGCTGCGGGCGCACGAGGTCGGCGGCGTCGGCGCTTGGACACTCGATACCGCGAGCTGCGAGTTTTCGACATCGCTGATCTTCAAGCAACAGATGGGGCGCGCGCGCGACGGCCGCTTCAGCTACGGCGAGTTCATCAACCAGCTGCATCCGGAAGACCGCGAGGCGCTTCGCGCCAGCGTCACGAAGGCGGCGGATAACGGCGAAGACTTCAGCCTGGCGTGCCGCGTCCTCTGGGCTGACGGCAGCGTGCACTGGCTCGACCTGCGGGCCGACGTCGTGCGCGACAGCCGTGGCGTCGTGACGAAGCTTTGCGGCGTCTCAAGCACGATCGATCCGTCCTATCCGGGATCGATCTAGCGCTTCAGCAAGCGATCGGGCGCAGCCGATCGTGGCTGCCAGCCGTGACGCTCCAGCTCGGGATCGAGATGCTCTTCCGATGGCCAGCCGACGCAGAGATACGCCACCAGGCTCCACGTGTCGGGAACGGCAAGGGCGGCGGTAACCGCGGCAGGGTCCAGGATCGAGACCCAGCCAACACCAACGCCACGGGCGCGGGCTGCGAGCCAGAAGGTGTGTACGGCGGTAACGGTGGAATAGTCGAGCATCTCGGGCATCGTGCGGCGACCGAGTCCGGAGCCCTGTTGCGTGGCGCGGTCACAGAATACTGCGAGTTGGACCGGAGCGGCGTCGAGGCCCTCCAGCTTGAGGCCGGCGTAAAGTTCGGCCTGCGCGCCGGCGTAGCCGCGCAGCGCGTCGGCGTTGCAGGCCGCGAAGCTGTCGCGCACGGCCTGGCGCGCGGCGGCGGATTGGACGTCCACCCAGCGCCAGGGCTGGCTGTTGCCGACCGAGGGTGCCAGCTCGGCCGCGGCGAGGCACTCATCGAGAATTTCGCGCGCAACAGGCTCCGTGCGAAAGCGGCGCACGTCGCGCCGCCAGGCGAACAGGCGCGTCAGGTCGGCGGCGAAGTCGGGATCGAAGGCGCCAGTCTTGCCGCTCATGGCGCGGCCACTCCCGCTGCGGCCCGAGCGATGGCGTGAAAGAAGCTGCCGGAGACGTTGCCACGCCGGCCGCCGACGTTACCGACATCGTTGCCGTAGGCGTCGATCGCGGTGGCAAACGGCGCATCGTCGCCGAGTGCCGTGACGCTGGCGTAGTGGAACTCGTGGCCGCGCAGATGCGTGCCGGGCGTGCCGAGGGGCCCTGGCGCCGACAAGGTGATGTCGCGGTAGCCGAGGTGAAGCTTGCGTTTGGCGAAGCTGGTGGCGTGGCCCAGCAGGCCGGCCATCCGGTGGGTCTCGCCGTCGGCGGTCTGGAGGGCTTCGCCAAGCACCATGTAGCCGCCGCACTCGCCATGCACCGGACGCGTCTGCGCAAAGGCGCGCAGGCTGTCGAGGAAGCGTGGGCGAGCGGCCAATTCGGCGGCGTAGAGTTCGGGATAGCCGCCGGGCAGCCAGCAGACGTCGGCCGACTCGGACGGAGCATCGTCCTGCAGAGGCGAGAAGGCGTGGATCTCGGCGCCAGCCGCGCGCCAGCCGTTCAGCACATGCGGATAGATGAAGGAGAACGCCGCATCGTCGGCGAGTGCGATGCGCTGGCCGGGTGGCGGCAACGCGGCGTCGACCGTCTGCGACGGCGCGAGCAGCAAGGGACGCGACAGTTCGATCACGCGGTCGATGTCGACATGCCTGGCGATGATGCCGGCCAGATGATCGAGCCGCGCATCGAGGGAGCCGACTTCGCGGGCCTGCACCAAACCCAGATGTCGCTCCATCATGTTGAGGCCTTCGGTGCGCGGTATGGCGCCGACGACCGGCAAGCCGACCTGCTCGATGGCCTGTGTGGACAGGCGGATGTGGCGATCGCTGCCGCACTTGTTGAGGATGACGCCGGCCACCGTCAGGCGCTTGTCAAAAGTGGCGCAGCCAAGTGCAACGGCGCCGGCGGTCTGCGACTGGCCGCTGACGTCGAGCACCAGCAGAACCGGCAGGCTGAGGACGGCGGCGATGTCGGCGCTCGATCCGGTGGCGCCAGGCGCGCCCGGGACGCCGTCAAACAGGCCCATGTGGGCTTCAACGAGCACGTGGGACGCGGACCGGGCCGTGGCGGCGGCCAAGGATTGCAGCAGAGCGGGCGACATGGCCCAGCTGTCTAGGTTGAGGCTTTGGCGGCCGGTTGCGGCTTCGTGGAAGGCGGGGTCGATGTAGTCGGGACCGCACTTGGCGCCCGCGACTGCGAGGCCGCGCTGTGTCAGGGCGCGCATCAGACCCAGCGTCACGACGGTCTTGCCGCTGCCGGAGCGGGGGGCGGCGATGAGGAACCCCTTGGCGCTTACGGTCGCGCTCATGTCTCGCTCTCCGTCGCCGGCCAGTTGGTCTGCAGCTGGGGCGCGAGCTGGGCACGAAGTCCGACGATACTGCCGATGGCGACGATGGCGGGCGTGTCGATGTCGGCGGCCGTCATGTCGCCGGCGGCTTCGGCCAGGTGCGTCTCGATGATGCGCGCGCGCGGCGTGGTGGCTTCGACGATGACGGCGACGGGCGTCTCGGCGGCCAGGCCGTTGGCGATCAGCACTTCGGCGATCTGTGCCAGGTTGCGGCGCGCCATGTAGAGGACAAGCGGCTGGCCGCTACGTGCGAGTGCGGCCCAATCGGCCGGGTGGTCGGCGTCGGCGGGATGGCCGGTGGCGAGAATGACGGCGTGGTTCGTCGTGCGTGTCGTGGCGGGGATGCCGGCCATGGTCAGCGCGGCGAGACCCGAGGTGATGCCGGGAATGACGCGGAAGGGAATGCCGGCGTCCGTGAGCACCAAGGCTTCCTCGCCACCGCGGCCGAAAACGAATGGGTCGCCGCCCTTGAGGCGCAGGACACGCTTGCCTTCGCGCGCAAGCTCGACGAGCCGCAGCGAGATGTCGGTCTGCTTGGCCGAAGGGCGGCCGCCGCG
Source organism: Hyphomicrobiaceae bacterium (assembly GCA_965279065.1). Classification (GTDB taxonomy): domain Bacteria; phylum Pseudomonadota; class Alphaproteobacteria; order Rhizobiales; family Hyphomicrobiaceae; genus JAKAXS01. The sequence goes on along the minus strand of OZ257134.1, from coordinate 1,284,999 downwards.
TTTGCCGGCGTATTCGAGCGTGACGCCGTCGCGAGCGAAGGCGAGGACGGCTTCGGAGACGAGCGCGTCATAGACGATGATGTCGGCATTCTGCAGGGCATGCAGAGCGTGCAGCGTCAGGAGACCGGGATCGCCCGGGCCGGCGCCGGTGAGCCATACGGTTCCCGGCTCGAACTCAGGATGGATCTTGCCCTTCTTCACTGTTCGCCTCCACGGTAGCGGCGGCGATAGTCGACGTCGTAAAGCGCGCTTTCGCGGAAGTCTTCGGCTGCAAGCACGCGGCCGACGAGGATCAGGGCGGTGCGCTCCATGGGGGCGGCGGCGATCGATTGGCCGATGGTGGCGAGCGTGCCGCGCAGGATGCGTTCGTCCGGCCAGCTGGCGCGGAAGACGATGGCGCAGGCACAGTCTTCGCCGTAGTGCGGCACGAGTTCGCTGACGACACGGTCGAGAGCGTGGATGGACAGGTGCACGGCCAGCGTCGCACCGGTGCGGGCGAAGGCTTCGAGCGTTTCGCCCGGCGGCATGGACGAGGCGCGACCGCCGGTGCGAGTCAGCACCAGGCTTTGCGAGACTTCCGGCAGCGTCAGTTCGCGGCCCAGCGCGGAGGCTGCGGCGGCGAACGCGGGCACACCGGGCGTCATCGTGTAAGGAATGTCGAGATCGCGCAGGCGGCGCATCTGCTCGCCCGCGGCGCTCCAGATCGAGATGTCACCGGAATGGAGGCGGGCGATGTCGTGACCGGCGGCGTGGGCCGTCAGAAATTCGGCGACGATTTCATCCAGCGACAGCGGCGCGGTATCGACGATGCGGGCATTCGGCGGACAATAGTCGAGAAGCGCGGCTGGCACGAGCGAGCCGGCGTAGAGGCAGACCGGGCAGCGAGCGATGAGATCGCGGCCACGCACGGTGATGAGATCAGGCGCGCCAGGGCCGGCGCCGATGAAGTGGACGGTCATCGTGGGCCGCCGTTCTCTGACGTGTCGCGGATGAGGTCAGACCCATGGGTCTGATCCGGTCGATCGACGGTTACGCTTCTTGCCAGTGCGCAGGTCGTGCGGGCGGATTTGATGCGAGGCAGAATGAGTTCGCTGCCCTGCCCGGCCGCGGCCAAGGCGGAGGCTTCGGAGACGGAGGACACGCCGAAGATTCGAGCGGAGCAGGAGGACTCGGTGACGCCGCCCAGCTCGGCCTGCATGGCATCGTTGGACATCGGCAACAGCGGAAGTCCGAGCTGCGCGGCAGCCGAAACGATGCCCGGCTCCTCGACCTTGCCGGCGGCAGTCGCGATGGCGGTCAGCCGCGAGCGATCGATTTGGGCCTCGGCGAGTGCACGTTCAATCAGGGCCACGACTTCGGCGGCGTCGACACCTTTGCGAGTTCCTATACCGGCGACGATCATGGCTTCACCCAGAGCCATTGCGTGACTGGCATCGCGGCCCGCCAGCCGGTGAAGCCGCCGACAGCTTCGGCGCGCGAGATCTCGATGCGGGTGAGCGTGCCGCCGAGAGACGCGTGGTGGGCGACGAGGCGCGCTTCGGTTTCCAGCGTGACGGCATTTGCGACGAGGCGGCCGTTGACGGGCAGAGCGGCGATCGCGGCGTCGAGGACATCGTCATCGCCACCGCCGCCGATGAAGATGGCGTGGGGTTGCGGTAGATCGGCGAGCGCCTCGGGCGCGCGACCGGCGACGATGCGCAGGTCCGGTACGCCCAGCGCGGCGGCGTTGCGGGCGCAAAGCGCGATGCGGTCAGCGCGCGGTTCTATGGCGATGGCGCGGTTCTCCGGGTGCGCGAGCATCCACTCGATGCCGACGGAGCCGGAGCCGGCGCCGATGTCCCACAACAGCTCGCCACGCAGCGGGGCGAGCGAGGACAGCGTGACGGCGCGGACTTCGCGCTTGGTGATCTGACCGGTGTGTTCGAAGAGGTCGTCGGCAAGGCCCTGGCTCAACGCCACGATGCGGGCGCCGGGAACGGCCGCGACCTCGATGGCCAGCGTGTTCAGGGCATCGACGTCGGTGAAGGCTGCCGACACGGCGTCGCTGGTGCGAATGCGCTCGTGCGGGCCTCCCATGCGTTCCAGCACGGTGATGCGTGAGGCACTCATGCCGCGTGCGATCAAGAGCTCGGCGACGTCGGCGGGCGTGCGTGCATCCCACGACAGCGCCAGCAGACGAGTGCCAGGTTGCAGATGCGGAATGAGGAGTTCGAGCGGACGGCCGTGAACGCTGAGGCAGGTCGTCGTCTGCAGCGGCCAGGCCAGGCGCGCTGCCGCCAGGCTGAAGGCGGAGGGTGCAGGCAGACAGACGATCTCGTCGGCGGCGATGTGGGCGGACAGCGTGGCGCCGATACCGTAGCTGAAGGGATCGCCGGTCGCCAAAATGCAGACGGCGCGGCCGCGCTGCGCCAGAATGTGCGGCACGGCGTTGAGCAGCGGGCTCGGCCAGATCATGGGCGTCTTGATCAGTTCGGCGGCCATGGCGAGCTGACGCTTGCCGCCGATGACGAGGTCGGCGTCGGCGATAAGGCGGCGGCCGGTCGCACTGACACCGTCCAGGCCATCCTCGCCAATGCCGACGATGGACAGCCAACGGTGGGGAGCGGCATGATGCGTGGCGCCCAGACCCTGTAACGAGAGACCGCTCATTGCCGTCCCCCTTCCCTGTCCTGATCCTTGGCGGCACCAGCGAAGCCATGCAGCTGGCCGAACGGCTGGCGGGCATAGACGATTATGCGCCGCTGATGTCTTTCGCCGGACGGACCGAGGCGCTGCGGTTGCCGCGCATTCCACATCGCGTCGGCGGTTTTGGCGGCGTCGAAGGCTTGGCGGCCTTCCTGCGCGAGCACCGGTTCGCGGCCGTCGTCGATGCGACGCATCCGTTCGCCATGCGCATGTCGGCCAACGCGGCGACGGCGTGCGGAAAGGTTCACCTTCCGCTGGTGGTGCTGACGCGGCCGGCCTGGAGGCGCGTTGAAGGCGACGACTGGATCGAGGTCGATGGCTTCGAGGCCGCAGCGGTCGCGCTTGGAGAAGTGCCGCGCTCGGTTTTTCTCACCGTCGGACGTCAGGAGCTGGCGGCGTTCCGCGGCGGCGTGGCGCATCGCTACGTGGCGCGGATGGTCGACGCCGTTGATGCCGAGCTGCTGCCGAAGGGCGCGCGGGTCGTCCTGGCGCGGGGTCCGTTCGATGCCGTCGCCGAGTTGGAGCTGATGCGAGACGCCGCGATCGATGTGGTCGTCAGCAAGAATTCCGGCGGCGCGGCCACGTACGGCAAAATCGCGGCGGCGCGCGAACTCAGATTGCCGGTGGTGATGGTCAAGCGTCCGCGCGCGGCCGTCGAGGGCGAGCTGCACGACGCGGACGCGGTGCTGGCCTGGCTGGAGGCGTTGCGGGCCACTCATGATGCGGCCTCGTAGCTGCGCGGCGTCAACACCCAGGCGCTGCCATCGGCCTTGGCGATCAGGCGCGTCTGCGAGGACCCGATGATGACGACGGTCTGCATGTCGGCCATGGCGGCCTCAGCCTCTGCCAGCGTGACGATGCGAATGCTTTCGTCGGCGCGGCTGACGGCGCGGGCGAAGACGACTGGCGTGGTGGCCGCGCGAATGCCGCGGGCCAGATCCAGTGCCGCGCCAAGACCGTCCGGCCGCGCTTTCGAGATGGGATTATAGAGGGCAATGACGAAGTCTGCTTGCAAAGCTGCGGTGAGGCGGCGGGCAATGACGTCGCGCGGCTTCAGGTTGTCGGACAGCGAAATGGCGCAGAAGTCGTGGCCCAGCAGTGCTCCGACCTGGGCGGAGGCGGCCTGCATGGCGGAAATGCCGGGGACGACGTCGATGGCGAGCGCGCGCCAGGCGGGGTCGCCGGCCTCGACGGCTTCGAGGACGGCGGCCGCCATGGCGAAGATGCCGGGATCACCGCCCGAGACGACGGCGACGCGGTTGCCGGAAGCGGCGAGCGCCAGGGCTTCGCGGGCGCGCTGCAGCTCGACGCGATTGTCGGAGGCGTGGCGGCGCTGTGTGGCGTGGCCCGGCGGCACGCGGTCGAGGTAGGGACCGTAGCCGACGAGATCAGTGGCGGCGGCCAAGGCCTGTGTGGCGGCGGGCGCCATCAAAGCGGCGCTGCCGGGACCGATGCCGACGATGGTAAGGCTGCCGGTCATATGCGGCGTCCGTTGCCGGGGAGCAGAACGAGCGAGAAATACGGGGCATCGTCGCCGGTCTTGTCGGCGAGCGGCATGATGTGCTCGCCGCTCATGGTGCCGCGCTCGACGTAGATGGCTTGGCCGATGCGGCCAGCGGATGTCAGAGCGGCGCGGACCTTGCCGAGGTGTCGGCCGATTTTCATGATGACGGCGGCGTCGGTGTCGGCGAGGCGTTCGGCGAGCTTGTCGGCGGGTAACGTGGCCGGCAGCACGGTCATGATGTCGTCGCCGAAGGTCATGGGGGCATTGGCGCGCGACCAGCAACCGGCCATGCCGGTGATGCCGGGCACGATCTCGCAGGTGTGCGGCGGCACGAGGCGGCGCCACAGGTGCATGAACGAGCCGAAGAAGAACGGGTCGCCTTCGGCCAGCACGGCGACGCATTTGCCGTCGCGCAGGTGCGTATCGAGCGTGGCGCGGGAGGCTTCGTAGAAGTCGTACGTTTCCTTGACGTAGACCGGGTCGGTGACATGACGCTCGGTGGTGAAGGGATAGTACATCGGTAGCTCGTTGCGGCCTTCTCCAATCAGGCTGTCGACGATGGTGCGCGAGGTGCCGCGGCGGCCCTCCTTGGCGAAGTAGGCGATGATGTCTGCCTCGGCCAGCACCTTGTGGGCGCGCAACGTCAGCAGCTCGGGATCTCCGGGGCCGACGCCGACGCCGTACAGGGTGCCTTTGAGGACGGGGCGCGGCGTCATTCTTTGGCACTCGCGAGCGCGTTGACGGCGGCCACGGCCATGGCGCTGCCGCCCTTGCGGCCGCGCACGATGAGATAGGGCACGCGCTTGTCGGCGGCGAGCGCCTCCTTGGATTCAGCCGCGCCGACGAAACCGACCGGCAGGCCGATGACTGCGGCGGGCTTGGGGGCGCCGGCGTCGAGCATTTCGAGCAGATGGAACAGCGCCGTCGGGGCGTTGCCGATGGCGACGATGCTGCCGGCGAGCTTGTCGGCCCACAGGTCCATGGCAGCGGCGGAACGGGTATTGCCGATCGCGGTGGCGAGGTCCGGCACGCGCGGATCGTCGAGGGTGCATAGGATCTCGTTTGCGGTGGGCAGGCGTGCCTTGGTGATGCCGTTGGCGACCATCTTGCTATCACACAGTACGGGGGCGCCCGCCTGGAGGGCGGTGCGGGCAGCTATGGCGAAGTCCGGCGACATCTCCACATCGTCGGCGAGTTCGACCAGACCGCAGGCGTGCACCATGCGCACGACGACGGGCTCTTCCGCGGCCGAGAAGCGGGCGAGGTTGGACTCGGCGCGGATGATGGCGAAGGACCGGCGATAGATTTCGGCACCTTCGCGCACGTAGTCGTAAGTCGCGGTCATGCCGCCTTGATCTCCTTCAGCGCCGCCGCGATGGCGGCGGGCCCGATTGCGAACCTGCCGGTGGGGGACGCGTCCCCGGCTTGTGTCATCGCGGGGGCCACGCGCGCAAGTGTTTCGGCGATTTCCTGGGCGGTGAAATGTCCGCAGGCCGGGCCGGCGGAGGTGCCGTTAACCACCAGGCCGTAGCGACCGGCTTCGGCGACCAGCGTCAGGGCGGCCGCCTGGCGACGGGCGCAGCCCTTGGCGCAGCCGGAGACGTGGAGCGTCGCGCCGCCGGCCAGGAGCGTTGCGGCGGCGGTCGCGAACAGATCGGCGTCGGCGCGAACGGGGGTCGTGCCACTGGCGCAGGCGGGGGAACCCGGGCACGCAGCGATGGCGCGGCGGGGGTCGGCGGGGTCGGTAATGAAGCCGAGGGTGGCGGCGGCGGTCAGGAGTGCGGCCGCCGTTTCGCGGCTGGGGACGGGGATGAGGATGGCGCGCCACGGTGTCAGGCGCAGTTCGGTGGCGCCGATGCGGTGGGCGAGGGTTATGAGGCTAAGCAATGCGTCCGAGGTCGTGCCGCCGAAGGGCAGTCCGATGCCGCTCACCCAGATACCGGCGCGGGCTTCGATGATACCGACCGGGCTCTGACCGCTCAGCGCGACGCTGGGCGACAGGGCCGATTCAAGGGTCGGTTCGAGTTTCTCAAGGCCAGCTGTCACGAAAACTTTCTGCAACGCTTCATCGGATAGGTGACGGATGCGGCGAGCTCCGCTCGGGTTTGCAACGACTGCACGGGTCAGCGCGATCGCGACGCCCGGCACATCGTCGGGTGCGCATGCGCCAATCCAATCGCAGCCCGTCTCGCGGGCAAGGCCGATGGCGAAGCGGCCGTCGCGCCAGACGAAGCGAATATCGGCTTCGATGTCCGTCAGGGGCAATGTGCCGCCGCCGTCGATGAGGAAGCCGAACTTGTCGGACAAGGCGGCAAGCGACGTGTCGGACGCGAGTTCGTGTTCGAGCGCCTTGACGACGGGCCGTGTGTCGACGGCCGTCGCGTCGACGCCGGCGAGCGGGGAGGAGATGACATTGCGGACCGCCTCCGCCTCCGGCGTGGCGTCGAGCAGACCCAGCGCGTCGAGTGCCGAGGTCAGTGCATCCAGCGTTTCGCTGCGAACGCCGCGCAGCTGCAGATTGCCGCGCGAGGTCAGTTCGATGAGGCCGTTGCCGTGATCGGCGGCCAGCTTCGCGATCGCCTCGGTCTGCTCAAGCGACAGAATTCCGCACGACGGCTTGATGCGGACGAGCAGGCCGTCGCCGCTCTGCATCGGACGCAATGCGCCAGGACACCAGCCGCGCGTGCGCGATGTTGGCGACGCGGTCATGACGTTACCCCGCGAGCTTCGGCGAGGAGCGTCGTGACAGAGTTGCGGCGGGGTTGCCAGAAGCCGCGGCGGATGGCGTCGTCGAAGCGTTGGGCCAGGGCTTCGGCGGCGGCCGGGTTGTTGGTGCGCATGAAGTCGAAAACGGCCGGGGTGCCGAGCATGGCGTCGAAGGCGGCCTCGAACTGGTCGCCGCGCACGGCATCGGTGGTGGCGGCGAAGGCGTAGAGCGCGTCGACGGCTTGCGCCAACTCGGCGGCGCCACGATAGCCGTGGCGCATCTGGCCGGCGATCCAGCGCGGATTGGTGAGGCGGCCACGCACGATGCGGGCGACGGCGGCCTGCAAGGTGCGAACCTTGGGTGCGTTGGGATCGGACGTATCGAGGTGGAACAGCTGCGCGTCGCCGCCAAGGCTTTCAGAGGCAGCGGCGAAGCCGCCGAGATAGTCGGCGGCGCCGTCGCCGTCGAGCAGGTCGCGCTCGTTATCGTCCTGGGTGTGAAGCAGAGCATCGGCGGAGCCGACGCGGGCGCGGAAGCCTTGCGGGTTGGACTTGGCTTCGAGATCGGCGCCGAAGCTCCACGTGCCGGTTTGCAGGTAGGTGTCGGCGAGGTCGCTGCGGGTTGTCCAATTGCCGTCGAGGGCGCGGCTGGCGACGCCGGTGCCGTAGGTGCCGGGCGCGCCGCTGAAGATGCGGTCGAGGTCTTCGCCGGCGCGGCGGGCGGCGGCGAGCGGGTTCAGGGCATCCTCCTCGTCGCGGCCGGCGACGGCGTGCACCGCCTGCTGGAAGACGCGCATCTGCTCGGGAAAGACGTCGCGGAACAGGCCGGAGACACGCAGCGTGACGTCGATACGGGGGCCGTCGAGCATGGCGAGCGGCAACACCTCGAAACCGGAGACGCGGGCGGAGGCGTGGTCCCACGTCGGGCGCACGCCCATGAGCTGCATGGCGTGGGCGAGGTCGTCGCCGCCGGTGCGCATGTTGGCGGAAGCCCAGACGTCGAGCACGACACGTTGCGGCCAGGCGCCGTGGTCCTGCTGGTACTGGCGCAGAAATTCCTTGGCGGCGCGGGCGCCGATGGCGGCGGCGGTGCGCGTGGGGATGGAGCGCGGGTCAATCGTCGTCAGATTGCGGCCGGTGGGCAGCACGTCGAGCCGGCCACGCGACAGCGCGCCGGACGGGCCGGGCGCAACGCGCCGGCCGTCGAGAGCGGTGACGAGGGCTGCGAGTTCGGAGGGACCGCAGGCGGCGAGAAGATTGCCCGCGTCCGTCGCGCCGGCGAGATCGGCCATGTGCCGGGCGCGGACATCGTCGCCAGGGCTGCGGCCGAAGACGTGCAGGCCGTCGCGGATGGCGAGTTCCTTGAGATCACAGAGCCAGGCATCGAGGCGGACGAGCGCCTGCTCCGGGTCGGTCACGTCGGTGATGCCGCATTCCTCGGCGAGACCGGTGGCGCGGGCGCGTTCGAGGATTTCCTCGCGCAGCAAGCGCGAGCGGCGGCGGTCGAGGCCGTCGGCGGTGCCGTACTCGTCGACGAGGGCGCCGATCTCGGCGGCGGCACCGTGCATGCCGGCGGTGGCGAGCGGCGGGCTGAGGTGGCCGATGGTGACGGCCGAGATGCGCCGCTTGGCCTGGGCTGCCTCGCCCGGATCGTTGACGATGTAGGGATAAATGACAGGCAGCGCACCGAGCACGAGTTCGGGATAGCAAGCGGCCGACAAGGCGACGGCCTTGCCGGGCAGCCATTCGAGCGTGCCATGCGTGCCGAGGTGGATCATGGCATCGGCGCGAAAGGCGTGGCGCAGCCAGTGATAGAAGGCGATGTAGGCGGGTGCGGGCGGTAGCGCCGTGTCGTGATAGGCGGACTTGCGATCACCGGTGTCGCCGCGGTCGGGCTGCAGGGCGATGACGAGATTGCCGAGCTGGAGGATGCGGAAGCCGAAGCCGCTTTGGTGATCGGCTGAGGGCCAGGCTGCCTCGACCGCGGCGCGGGCGGTCGGTGGCCAGCTGGCGAGTGCTGCGGCGTAATCGTCACCGCTGACATGCATGGTGGGGATGCCAACGCTCAAGGCGTGCATGAGCTCGACGTCGCTGGCCGGGAGGTCGCCGGTGGCATAGCCGGCCTGCGTCAAAGCCGTGACGATTGCGCGAAGGCTGACGGGTGTGTCGAGGCCCAGCGCGTAGCCGGCGCGGCCGCCGCGTCCCGGATAGTCGGAGAGGACGACGGCTATGCGGCGATCTCCACGGGACGTTGCGGAGAGATTGGCCCAGGCGTGCGCCGCATCGGCGACGTGGGCGATGCGGTCGTCGACGGCGCGATGGACGAGCGGGGCGAATTCCAGTTCGGGCGTCGTTGCCGCTTCAGCCTTGAACGAGATGGCGCGGGTGAAGATACGGCCGTCGACTTCGGGCAGCACGACGTGCATGGCGAGGTCGGCGGCGCCGAGGCCGCGCTCGGAGGCTGACCAGACATCGCGTGGCAATCCGGCGGTGGCGACCTGCAGCACCGGGCAGTCGGCGGCGTCGAGGATGGTCGAGCCGTCCTGGCACTGCGCGGAGAAGGCGGTGGCGTTGATGATGACACGCGGTGCGTGCTTCGCGATGGCTTCGGCGACGATCGCGGCGGCGGCGGGATCCTTGAGGCTGGTGACGAACAGCGCGACGGGGACGAGGCCACGCGCGCGCAAGGCATGCATCAGCGCGTCGACAGGGTGCGTGTCGGCGGCGAGGTAGGCCGAGCGGTAGAAGATGATGAGCGCGCTGTTGTCGAACATGGGGTCAGACCCATGGGTCTGACCCCCAAGCGCCGACGCGGCTGTTTCGGCTGCGCTGGTCTCGCCTTGCGCAGCATTCCCGGCGCGCCCGACGTTCCCATTGTCGTCATCCCGGCGAAGGCCGGGACCCACGCCAGCATCAACGAGCTCGGCGTGGAAGGACGAGGTTGCACCTGTGACGCGAGGTCCTTCGGGCGTGGCGCCTGCGGGTACTTGCGTGGGTCCCGGCCTTCGCCGGGATGACGGTGTGGGGAGGAGAGCGGCAGTATTGTCAGCTGGATTGCTACCGTCGTGCGTGGGGGCAGACCTATTTTTGCTGCCGTCAAGCATGGGGTCAGACTCATGGGTGTGACTCCCTAACGGCGTCGCCCCTGGAGAGTGAGGCATGTACTCACCGGCAGCAGGCACCGGTTGAGGCTCGTGCCAGGCGGCGTTGCGGCCGAGCTTCGTGGCGACGAAGCCGAGGAGGCTCGACAGGTTGGCGTTGCCGCCGTTGGCGAGCCAGGCGTCGATACGGGCGAGGTCAGCGGCGGGGATCGTCGAGGCGGCGGCCAGGCGATCGTCGGCGCGGCCGTCACCGGGGACGACAGCGAGCGCGATATCATTGCGGCGACAGACGGCGGTGATCTGGTCGAGGCCGTAGCGCCAGTAGTCGGCGCCGCCGAGCAGGCGGACGATGACATAGCGGGCATGAGCTGCGACGTCGTCGATGTAGAGATCGGCCGACATTGGGTGGCGCAGGCGCTGCAGGCTGGCGAGGCGCAGCGACGGCAGGTCCTGCTTCAGTGGCGCCCAGGCGGCGGCCAGCGCGGAGAGATCGCTGTCGGTGAACGACAGCACAACGACCTCACCCGGCGTCTGGCCGAGATCGATGGCCTGGTCGGCCTCGTCGATCGAAACGTTTTGCCGGACGAGGAGGTGCATTGCCTACGCTTGCCTGATGCCCTCATCCGCGACGCGGACGAGGTCCCAGCTCCCTGACTGTCGTGCGTCCATGCGCAGTGTGTCACGGCCTCGCGGGAGCACGCGCGGCGCCGTCAGCCCGTGATGGCGTCTCTGATGCGGGCCTGGTCGAGGCCCTTCTGGCCGATGACCACGAGGCGACCGGTGCGGGCTTCACCGTCGCGCCAGGGACGATCGTAATGGTGTTGGAAGCGCGCGCCAACGCCTTGTACGAGCAGCCTTAAGGGGCGGCCTTCGACCGGCACGAAACCCTTGATGCGCAGCACGTCGTGGTCGCGCGTGGCGGTTTCCAGGCGCTGCAGCAGGGGCACGGGGTCGGCAAGTTGCGGGATTTCGACGACGAAACTCTCGAAGTCGTCGTGGTCGTGCTCCTCCTCGGCGTCGTGATGCGAGGGGCGGGCGTCGAGATCGGACTCGGCGGCGGCGCCGAGGCCGAGGAGGATGGCCGGGTCGACATTGCCGGAGGCGGCGCGAACGACCTTTACGGCGCGCGGCACCGTGGCCTTGACCTCGCCGGTGACGCGATCGAGCTCTGCATCAGCCACGAGATCGATCTTGTTCAGGACGATGAGGTCGGCGCAGAGGAGCTGGTCTTCGTAGACCTCTTCCAGCGGGTTGTCGTGATCGAGCGAGGGATCTTCGGCGCGCTGTCTGGCGACTGCCGCCGGGTCGTCGGCGAAACGGCCGGCGGCAACGGCTGCGGCATCGACGACGGCGATGACGCCGTCGACGGTTACGCGCGAGCGGATGGCGGGCCAGTTGAAGGCTTTCACCAGCGGCTTGGGAAGCGCGAGGCCTGAGGTCTCGATGATGATGTGATCGGGGCGCTGTCCGCGGCTCAGCAGGCCCTCGAGCGCGGGCACGAAGTCGTCGGCGACGGTGCAGCAGATGCAGCCGTTGGCCAGTTCGACGACGTTGTCCTCGGTGCAGGTTTCGATACCGCAGCCCTTGAGGATCTCACCGTCGATGCCGACGTCGCCGAACTCATTGACGATGATCGCAAGGCGGCGGCCGTTGGCGTTGGCAAGGACGTGACGCAGTAGCGTCGTCTTGCCGGCGCCGAGGAAGCCGGTGAGGATGGTACAGGGGACTTTGTCGAGGGCCGTCATGCTCGTCACTTTCTGCAGCGCCGAAGAGCGCGCGAACTGGTTGGTTTGTTCGCCTGCGCGAACCTGTTGCTTGTTCGCCTGCGCGAACTTAGGCGGTTTGTCCGCCCGCAACGGGGTTGCCTAGGCGGGCTAAGGCCAGGCCGAGACCCAGCGCCAGCACGGTCCAGAGAATGAACGACAGCGTCATCGTGCTCGCGGCGAACTGGGCTGCGAGGCGGGCCGGTACGGCCGTTGCCGCAAGGTCGGCCGGAGGCGCGCCCCAGATGTGCGGAACGGCGAGCAGCGCGATACCACCGACGATAGCCAGCAGATTGCGCGAATAATGCGTGACCACATAGAGACCGGCGCCGGTCGACAGCGCCGTCGCGATCCACCAGATCTGGCGTGGCGCGAGTGCGGTCTCACCCATGCCGGGCAATACCGGAGCGAGACCGAAGCCGGGCGCCAGGGTCGTCGCGATGAAGGCGCCGAGCGCCCATTTCAGGAAGCTCTCGATCGTGAAGGCGGCGCCTGTCAGCGTCATCAGCGCAAGCAGGACGAGGCCGTAGCCGACGGCGGTGGCGACGGTCGCCAAAGCCGAGTAGGCGAAGCGTTCGAAGCCGTCGGCGGGCTGCCACTCATTGGCGTCGTGGGAATGGCCCTCGGCAGCGGGGGCCGCGTCGTGGCTATGCTCGTGCGCGGCTTCGCCAGGAGCGTGCTCGTGCGTGTGGGCGGCGCCGTCCGACTTCTCGAAGGTCTCGGCCTTCAGGATCATGGGCGTCACGAAATAGTTCTGCAGGCCGGCGACGAGCAGGCCGGAAACCAGCCCGGCGAACAGCGCCGCAGCGAGGAGCCGCGTCAGCATGTTGTGTAACTCCCGGTTCGCCGTCAGTGGCAGGGGAAGTTGTGGGCGTGGCGCCAGTCGTGCGCGGCGTTGTGCAGCGTGCTGGCGTTGGCGAAGCCGGCCGTATAGATCAGCGTCAGGCCGAGGGCGGCAGCGATAAGAGCAGCCGTCAGGCGCTCGGTGGCCGAAGCCTGGGTCACGGTGGTGTTCAGTGCCGTCATGTGCGTTCTCCCGTACCGCCCGCCCGGCGGCGCATTGAAGTTTCTCTGGACGGCAGGTTTCCTGGCTCGCGGTTTCTGGCGCTCGAACCGCCTTCCCAAGCAAATCAACGCCTTGCTCAGTGGCTCTTGGCTCTCGCTCACCGCCGACAGTTGCGGGGGCAGCTCCGGATCTGGCCACCTGCCCACCCTGGGCCCACAGCCGTGCCGGATTCCCTTTTTACCGGGTTCGACTTGCGCCGAACCTGGACCATCCGGGTTCAGTCATGCGGCGGTGCGGGGCGTCTGTCAATGGCGAACAGGCCGCTTTCCGGCTCCAGAACTCCGGCCTCAGAACAACGTGCCGAGGATGACTTTGGCGTCGGTGTCGATTGCAGGGTCGGTCAGCCCGAACTGCACGCCCAGATCCATGGTGACGACGTGCGGGCCGACGTGGAACTCGGTGCACCGGCCATCGCCAGGGCGACGCCGAATGGGGCAATCCGGAGCAAACGCCGCGAACAATCGGGAGTGGCGCATCGCGCGACATCAATGAATATCGTTACGCGCGTTTGACAAAGGCGGCTGCCCGCGGGATGGACGCATGAGTTCTGTCTTTTGCGGATAGGCCGTAAACGTTGCTATTGGTAGCCGATGCCCAGGTTCACAAACGTATGAAGCCCGCCACGGCTCGGGAGGCTGAATGTCTGTAACACTGGTGCTCGGCGGCGCGCGGTCGGGCAAGAGCCGCTACGCGGAGGAGCTGGTGTCGATGCTGCCAGCACCTTGGGTCTATCTGGCGACCGGGGCTGCCGGCGACGAGGAGATGCGCGAGAGGATCTTGGAGCATCAGGCGCGGCGCGGCCCCGATTGGGACACGCGCGATGTCCCTGTGCAACTGGCCGAGGCACTCGCCGAGGCCGGCGACAGCCCCGTGCTGGTGGACTGCCTGACGTTATGGGTGAGCAACCTCATGCACGCGGAGCATGATGTTGCAGCGGCGTGCGAGGTCCTGGGGCAGGCCTTGCTTCGGCGGCAAGCCCAGACGGTTCTGGTCGGCAACGAGGTGGGGCTCGGCATCGTACCTCTCGATCCCCTGGCGCGGCGCTTTCGCGACGAGGCCGGGCGCGTGAACCAGCAGCTTGCCAGGATTGCCGACCGCGTGGTCTTCATGGTGGCGGGGCTGCCAATGATCGTGAAATGAGGCTGCCATGACGGATATCGACACCGACACGCAACGTCACGCCGAGAAGATGAAGAAGCGCAAGGCGGTGCAGGACGCGGAAGTCGCGTCCAAAGCCATCGCCGCGAAGGGATTGCTGATCGTCAATACCGGCCCCGGCAAAGGCAAGTCCACGGCGGCGTTCGGGCTGGTGCTGCGCGCACTGGGGCATGGCTGGAACGTCGGCATCGTGCAATTCATCAAGGGCGCGTGGGATACAGGCGAGCGGCGTGCGCTGGAAAAGTTCGGTGACCAAGTGCAGTTTCACGCCCTCGGCGAAGGCTTCACCTGGGAAACGCAGGACAAGGCGCGCGACATCGCTGCGGCGCAGGCGGCATGGGCCAAGTCGCGAGAGCTGATGGCGGACGCTGCGCTCAGGCTCGTCGTACTGGACGAGCTGAACATCGCGCTGCGCTACGACTATCTGCCGCTTGACGAGGTTGTGTCTGTCTTGAGCGCAAGGCGTAGCGATCTCCACGTCATCGTGACGGGGCGCAATGCCAAGCCGGCGTTGATCGAGGCGGCGGACCTCGTGACCGAGATGACGCTGGTGAAGCACCACTTCAAAGACGGCGTGAAGGCTCAAGCGGGCATCGAGTTCTGATGCCCGACGACCGCAGACCGGCGAAGGCGCTGATGTTTCAAGGCACGGGGTCGGACGTCGGCAAGTCGCTGATCGTCGCCGGACTGGCGCGGGCCTATACGCAGCGCGGGCTGAAGGTGCTGCCGTTCAAGCCGCAGAACATGTCGAACAACGCCGCCGTGACGATCGACGGCGGCGAGATCGGCCGGGCGCAGGCGCTGCAGGCGCGGGCCTGCGGCGTGCGGCCCAGCGTGGACATGAACCCCGTGCTGCTGAAGCCGCAGAGTGACGTCGGTGCACAAGTCGTCGTGCATGGCCGCGTCGCGGGCAACGCGCGCGCGCAGGAGTATCAGCTGCTGAAGCCGTCGCTGATGGCGGCCGTGCTGGAGAGCTTTGCACGACTGAAGGAGGCCGCGGATCTCGTGCTGGTGGAGGGGGCGGGGTCTGCCGCGGAGATCAACCTGCGAGCCCACGACATCGCCAACATGGGTTTCGCGCGCGCGGCCGACGTGCCGGTGGTGCTGATCGGCGATATCGATCGCGGCGGCGTGATCGCGCAGATTGTGGGCACGACGACCGTCATTGATGCAGCTGACCGGGCGATGCTGCACGGCTTCCTGATCAACAAATTCCGTGGCGATCCGGCGCTGTTTGCCGAAGGCATGCGCCAGATCGAGCAGCTGAGCGGCTTGCCGGGATTCGGGCTGATCCCGTACTTCAAGAATGCGAGACTGTTGCCGGCCGAGGATGCGACGGCGCTGGCGGAGCGCGGTGGCGAAGATCCTGCGGGGCGAGCGGGGCAAGTCACGATCGCCGTGCCGGTGCTGCCGAGCATCTCGAACTTCGACGATCTCGATCCGCTCAAGATGGAGCCTGGAGTGCGGCTGGTGATGGTGCGCGCGGGGCAAACCATCCCGCGCGATGCCGATGTCGTGCTGCTTCCGGGGTCGAAAGCGACGCTGAGCGATCTGGCGGATCTGCGCCGCCAGGGCTGGGACATCGACATTGCCGCGCACGTGCGCGGCGGCGGGCGTGTGCTCGGTATCTGCGGCGGGTATCAGATGCTGGGGCGGACGATCGCCGATCCCGACGGGATCGAGGGCGCGCCGGGAGAGATGCCTGGGCTTGGGCTGCTGGATGTCGAAACGCGCATGACAGGCAACAAACGTCTGGCCGAGGTGACGGGCTGGCTGACAGGCGACGAGACCGCAGCGTTCGCCGGCTATGAGATGCACGTCGGCGAAACGGAGGGGCCGGATCGGGCGCGGCCCTATCTGCGGTTCGCGGACGGCAGGCTGGACGGCGCGACGTCCGCCGACGATCGTGTGGCCGGCTGCTACGTGCATGGCCTGTTCGGCAGCGATGCGTTGCGCGCCGCCTGGCTCACGTCGATCGGAGCGGGCGTCTCAAGCTTGCAGTACGACGAGACGATCGAGCGGACACTCGACGCGCTGGCGGCGCACGTGGTGGACCATATCGATCTCGATGGGCTGTTGCGGCTGGCACGCTGAGGTCGAGGTTACCGACCCACGTTGCGGCTTCAGGCGCAAGCCGTGACGAGCGCAAGGATGGACGCGACGGCAAGCCATTGAAGCAAACAGGCACGGCGATAGAGCGCGAGCGCGGCGCGGATGTCGGAGGCGGTGGCGTCGACGCGACCCTCGCCCATATAGGCGTCGTCAATGCGGGTTTCGCCATAAACGCGCGGGCCGTTGAGCTTCAGGCCGAGGGCGCCGGCCATTGCTGCTTCCGGCCAGCCGGCATTCGGCGAGCGGTGATGGCGCGCATCGCGTATGACGCAGCGGACGGCGCCGGGTGCGGACGCGGACGGCATGATCGCGGCGGACAGCGTGAGCCACAGCGCGGCAAGACGCGACGCCGGCAGGTTGACGAGGTCATCGAGGCGGGCCGCGGCCCAGCCGAACTGCAGGTAGCGTTCGTTCTTGTGACCGATCATGCTGTCGGCGGTGTTGATCGCCTTGTAGAGAACGCCGCCGGGCAGGCCGCCGACGCCGAGCCAGAAGGCCGGCGCCACGACGCCGTCGGCGAAGTTTTCCGCGAGGCTCTCGATGGCGGCGCGGGCGACGCCCGGTTCGTCGAGCCAGTCGGGATTGCGGCCGACGATTTGGGACACGGCCGCGCGGCCGGCAGTCAGCCCCCCCTGCTCCAAGGCATCGGCGACGCGCGCGACATGGTCGTGCAGGCTGCGTTGGGCGATAAGGCTCGATGCCAGGACGGCGAGCAGGACCAAGCCGGGCCAGCCCAACGGCAACAAGACCAGCTGAATCAGCCAGGCCACCAGACCGCAAAGGGCGAGAAGCGCGAGGAGCGTCAGCACGCCATTGCGACGGCGCGTGGTATCGGGCAGCGCAGGCGAATTGGTGCGCGCCTCAAACGCGGCGATCCCGGCGCCAATCCAGGTGACAGGGTGGCCGAGGCGCTGGTAGATCGCCGGCGGATAGCCGGCGGCGGCCTCGACGGCGAGGGCGAGAGCCAGCAGAAAGAGGAAACTTTGCATCACAGCGTGCACGCGCGGCATAGTGTTGAGGCGCGCCAGAGGTCTGGCGCGCCGCCGGCGATGACGATCTGCGGCACCGGCCCGACGGGAGCAGTACCGATGCTGCATTTGATCGCGCCTTTCAACCTCCAACCGCAGGGCGGCACGAAACGATGATCGTCGCGGTGCGCCATCCGCGACCAGCGATCGATGCGAGCGTCTGCTATGGCCGGTTGGACGTGGCCCTGGCCGTGCCTGTGGCGGAGGCGGCGCTTGAGCTGGCGGGGCGCCTCGGACCGGAGCCTTTTGCCCGGGTCGTGACGAGCCCGCTGCAAAGGGCACGCGACCTGGCAGAGGCGATCGCGGACAGCCTGGGGCTCGCTGTTGCGGTCGAGCCGCGGCTGAGCGAGATGAGCTTCGGTCGTTGGGAAGGCGTGGCGTGGGCGGCAATCGGGCGCGAGGAGATCGACGCCTGGGCGAGGGATCCGCTCGGATATCGGCCAGGCGGCGGCGAGACGGTGAGCGAGTTGGCCGAGCGGGTAGGACAGGTCTTGGGAGAGGCTGCGGCCGGCCGCGAGCGGCAACTGTGGATCACGCACGCGGGGCCGATGCGCTGCCTCTATGCCGCCACGCGAGGCATGACGCTGGAGCGCTGCCTCGACCGACGCTTCGACTATGGTGAGATGCTGGAACTGAACCTGCCAACCTTGGAGTAGCAGGCGCTTCCAGCTAGTGCGCGTTGCGATAGGCGCGCGGTGACAGCACGGTCATCAGGATGATGTAGAAGTCCAGGCCCAGCGACCAGTTGTCGATGTAATGCAAATCGTATTCGAGCCGTTGCGCCATGGCGCGTTCGGTCTCGGTCTGGCCGCGCAGGCCGTTGACCTGGGCCCAGCCGGTGATACCCGGACGCATGTTGAGGCGACGCGGGTACTGCATGATGCTGGTCTCGTACATGCGGTCGTGCGCGACGGCGTGCGGCCGCGGGCCGACGAGAGACATCTCGCCGCGCAGCACGTTCACGAGCTGCGGCAGCTCGTCGATGTTGTAGCGGCGCAGGACGCGGCCGACGCGCGTGACGCGGACGTCGTTGCGCTGCGCCTGGACGATGTTATCGCCATCGTCCATCACGGTCATGGTGCGAAACTTCCATATCTGGAAGACGCGCTGGTTGTAGCCGCGGCGACGCTGCAGGAACAGTGCAGGGCCTTTGCTGTCGAAGCGGATGGCCAGCATCACGGCCGCAAACACCGGAGCCAGCAAGACCAACGCGAGGCCGGCGGCGGCAACGTCGAAGGCGCGCTTGACGACGGCCTGGCCGGGCTCGAGCGGACGGCCCCGGAGCGACAGGACGCAGGTGTCGCCGACGCGGCTGATATGGGGACGGGAGAACTTGCCAACGACGCTGGCGGCGCCGACATGGATGGCGGCCGGCAGAACCGAGAAGGCGCTGACGATCTGATCGATGTTGCTGGAGCGCGACCAGTCGGCCAGGACGACGATGTCGTCGATATTGAGCGAACGCGCCCACGACACCGCGTTCTCCAGGTCGGAGGGCTTGAAGTCCTCCCGGCCGGGGCGGGTGTCGAGCTTCACCACTGCGGTGACCTCGGCACACGAATTCCGGCCCATCAGATCACGCGCAGTCATGCGCACGTCCTGGTCGACGCTGACGACCATCAACTTGCGGCGGGTGATGAGACCGGAGTCGATCGCGACCAGTAGAGCCTGGCGAATGAGAAAGTTGACCGACAGGACGACGACGAAGCCGAGCAGGAAGAACGTCACCATCCAGCCGCGCGAGAACAGCGCCGAACTCTTGGTGAGGAAACCAATGACGGCGAGCGCGAGGAAGGCACACGTCCAGATGGTCAGCAGGCGCTTGGCGTTGCGGCGACCTTCGAGAATGGCTTCGGCGCGATAGTCTTCGCGCAGCACGGAGGGTAATGCGAAAGCCCATGCGGCGAGGCACCCGACCATGAGATAGTGCACGACCTCACCGGTCGACCCGTAGCGCATAGAGGAGTAAACGGCGCCGGCCAGGACCGACACGGTCACAATAGCGAATGACTCTGCTAGGATAGCGAAAAGCGAGAAAGTCAGGCGACTGAGGGTTACCCTCGACCGAGGATATGTTTCGGCTGCACTCATTGGAAACCTTCACTCGCGGAAAAAATCTACTGCGGCGATCTGCTAACTTCGGAACCACCCTTGGTCCGCTGCCTACCTCTTGCCGCAGTCGTCCGTACTCGAACAGCAGCGGCCTTGCATAAGTCTTGCCAGAAATAATGTGTTGCATTTTGGGTCAAAGTCCCCGCAACACGCACCAGAACTTTACCATCAATTTACGATTGGGCTAGTCACGTCTCCTTATCTGACGAGCGATTCAATGACGCAGGGAGTTGTGAGCGAACAACTGATCTATCTGAGAGCGCTGTAATGGCCGCGCAGATAGATCAGGGGGCAAAGCGTATCAATCGCATTTCCCGATGTGACCTCGCCGAAGAAAATCGTGTGCGAGGCGGCCGGCCGATAGTCCGATAAGCGGCATTCCAATGTGCAGACCGTGCCGGCGAGGACCGGCGCCCCAGAGAGACCGACGCTCCAGTCGCCCGACTTGAAGCGGTGCTCGCCCTTCACGCCAGGACGACCGGAGAACATCACGGCGATGGCGTCCTGCCCGGCAGAAAGCGCGTTGATGCTGAAGACGCCGTTCTCGATGATCGTATCGTGGGCACCAACGAGACGGTTAACGCAGACGAGGACAGTCGGCGGATCGTCACTGAGTGCGCAGACAGCCGTCGCCGTCAGGCCCTTGCGGTGGCCCGGCTGGCCGGTGGCGACGATCATGACTTGCCCGGGCACGTTGCGCATAAGCGCGCGGAAGGCAGGAGGGCTGACGTGATGTGTGGGCATTCGGTCTAGGTAGCAGCGGCGCGACATAAGACGCAACCGTTGCGGCCGGGCGCACGATCCGTCAGCGCAGCGACGATCTGGCCGCTAGCGATTTGATCCCGTCGATATCTGATTGACCCGTGGCGTCACTTTCAGGATATCGCCCGGCTCGATCAGCGACTGTTCCTCCGCCGCAATGGTTTCAATCGAGCCGTCCGGCTTCTTGCGCATGAGCTGATAGGCGAGGACGGGTTCAGCCCCGGTGGGCGTCTGCATGCTGGCCGGCAGGCCGGTGATCTGCTGGATGATCTTGCGCGAGGAGCGGATTGCCACCCTGGACTTCTCGACCTGCTCATCAAGCTTGACGATCTCCTGCTCGATCTTCGACTTGCGGTCGAGGGTCAGCATGTCGAGATCGCGCATGGCCTTCTGCCGAGTCTGCTTGGCGCGGGCGATGTTGGCGTTGGCTTCGAGGTTGTCGCGCTCCAGCAGCGAAATGGCGAGCTGGGATTCGATGACGCGCTGCTGCGTCGTCAGGCCTCGACTGATCAACGCCTGGAATTCGGTCAGCTGCTTGTCGCGCAACGTTCGCTGGACCTTGATCTCGCCGAGCTGCTGTTCAAGCGCGGCGATCTCCTTGTCGCTCAATTCGATCGAGGCCTTCAGCGCCTTGCGCTCGCGCTCCGTCGTTTCCAAGCCGAATTTGAGGATCTCGTTCTCCGCGATAACGAGGCGCTTGGCTTCGGTATCGCCCGTAAGCTCTACCAGTTCGGGTACGGAGGTGATTTCGGTCTGGCCCTTGCGTTCGGCGGCGAGCCGGGCGCGTGCCACGAGCGTCCGCTTCAATTCCTCGCCCGATGTCTGCAGCCTGGCCGCCTCGCGCGATGCGTCGGCGGCGAGGAAGCTGCCGGTCTCGGAACGGACAACGCCGCCGGCGAGGGCCACCGCATGCAGCACGATCATGCCGGGCTGGAACTGGTAGGAGCCCGGCTTGGTGACGACGCCGACGATAAAGAAAGGCCGCCGCTCCATCACGTCGACGGCGACGGACGTGGCGCGATTCAAGCGCGTGCGCAGCGCGGCGGAAAGCAGCTCTTCGAACTCGGCCGTCGTGCGACCGCTGACCTCGAACTTGCCGAGGTATGGAATCTGCACGTTGCCATCTTCGCGCACCATCACGTCCCAGCTGAAATCCTCGCGATCGTAGACGCGAACCCTGAGGCGGTCGCCGCGGCCGAGCTTGTAGACGCCGTCGCCGAGTGAAGGTGGCGCCGTCATCGGCTCCGTCACGGTGTTGCCGGGTGTGCTGGAACGCAAGTCAGGCCCCAGCCTGTCGTCGCTCGAGCCCAACAACCCGACGCGATCGGGCTCCTGAGCGACAGCGTTCGCCGCGACGCCAGACTGCAGTAATGCGACGAGCCCAAGATAAATGCCCGCCAACGCAATTGCCGCTCGTGTGCGACGGAAACCTATACAAAGTCCGTGCGACATGACGCTACCTTGAGAAAGCGAAGACATTTACGCAATTTAGCATGCGCGCGCATCAGCCACATAATCGATCAAGGAAACCTTAACTTGATTTGGATGAGCGAATGCAAGCGTCATGCCGTTGGTCCGAATTTACCAGGACGGGCCGGAGACGCAAACAGAACGTTAGAGGTCAGAATGTGCGATGCGCCGCGTCGTTCCCGATCACGCGCGGGCACGGGCGCCGCAATCGGCGCGATGGCGCTGCTTGCCGGCCTGTCGGTATCAAGCCCACCGGCACGAGCCGATACACCCGTTAATACATCGTGTCGCGCAGATGCGGTCGGCGGAACGCCGGCTCCGGTAATTGCGAGCTTGAGGCGCGGTTTCAACCTGCCAGGCTGGCTCGATCAATCGCGGCCACGGCGGCCAGATCCGCAGCTGCTCGCCTCGCTGGCCCGAATGGGCTTCACGCACGTGCGCCTGCCCTTTGCGCCACAACTGCTGTTCTCAAATTTTGAAAAGAGTTTCCTTACCGAACTCGATGCCGCGCTCGATCAGCTGATTGGGCTGGGATTCACAGTGTCATTGGACAATCATCCTGGGCCGCAATTCACCGAAGGTTATGAAGAAAAGCCCGATGAGGGTTATCAGAGGCTGCTTCGCGTTTGGACGACGATTGCCGATCGTGTCAAAATGAGAAACCGCGAGAAAGTGTTTTTCGAACTGTGGAACGAACCGCAGATCGATGGCGCCTTGTGGCGCCAACATGCGGCCAAACTGATCGAGGCCCTGCGCGCGGTGGACCCGGATCGGACAATGGTCTTCGGCGACGCGCCCTACCAACGCTACGAGCCGCTGATGGCCGAAGGCCCGTTGCCGTTCAAGAACGTCGTCTATGCGGTGCATTACTACGACCCGATGACCTTTACGCACCAGGGCGCAACGTGGCTGACGGGAACGCCGATGGTGCATCTGCGCGGTGTGCCGTTTCCGGCGCCGGCCGACGATGCGCGGCTCAAAAAGATCGAGGACGACCTGGTCGCCGCACGCCAGACCGCGTCGCGAGATGCGTTGGCGAAGGATTATGAAGGCGGATGGACCACGGAACGCGTGGCGGGTGACCTCGGCAAACTGGGCGACTGGGCAAAGGCCAACGGCGTCCATGTCATCATTAATGAATTCGGGGCCTATAAGGGTGGGGCGCCGGCGGACAGCCGGCACAACTGGCTGCGGTCCGTACGCGAGGGGGCCGAAAGCAACTGCATGGGTTGGGCGCACTGGGAACTGCTGGACGGATTCGGTTTCGTCGGCGCGGATGGCCGCACCCTGGATACGGGCGTCACAGATGCCCTGTTAACGCAATCGCACTAGGCTGCAGCCGGGTTTGCCCGATGCGACAGTCCTACAACTGGCGCGGAGTTTGATAGCTGGATGGGCAATGTTTCAGATCTGACGGTTGTATCGACTCGCGCAGCAGGTGGGATGATGGTTGAACGGGGAAAGCCGCACGTTGCCGCGCGGCAGCGCATCAAGGAACTGGTGGATTCGCCCAAGAGCGTGGTCGGCGGCATCGAGATGCTGGCGCTCGATCGCGCGGCGACCGCCGACCTGGTGGTGGCCCTGGCGACGGCGCGACGCGGCGAAAGTGAGCCGGTCACCATCGCTTCGGCCAATGGCGAAGTCATTTCCAGGTGCGCCGCGGATGCGCGGATCGCCGATCTGCACCGGGAGATGGATATCATTAACGCCGACGGCCAGTCGCTGGTGTTCGCCTCGCGGCTGTTCTGCGACCGGCCGCTCCCCGAGCGCGTAGCGACGACGGATTTCTTTCATGACGTGGTGCGCCTGGGGCTGGGTCAGGGCCTGACCCACTACATGCTGGGCGCCAGCCCGGAGGAGAACATCAAGGCGCAGGAGCGCGTGCGCGCGCTCTACCCTTCCATCAAGCTGCTCGGCGGGATTCATGGCTACCTGTCGACGGCCGAACTCGATGCCCGGGTTGCAGAGATCAACGCCCTCAAACCCGACGTCCTGTGGGTGGCATTAGGGGTGCCCGGTCAACAGGAGTTCTGCCTGAAATACGGCAAGTCGCTCAACAACGTCGGTGTGATCCAAACATGCGGCGGTTTGTTCAATTTTCTGTCAGGCACCCGCAAACGTGCGCCGGAATGGCTGCAGCGTGCCGGCCTCGAGTGGCTCTATCGGATCAAGGAAGAGCCTCGCCGCCTGTTCTGGCGCTACGCCGTGACCAATCCGCATGCAATCTACCTGCTCGCGCGCTATTCGGCATGATCTTTGCTTGTTAACGGTCGAGCCTGGGGATCGTTGCAAATACTTAGACTTACGTTAGTCCTATTAAACTAAAATCTGGCGCGTCAAACCGTAAAGAGTATCGCCGTGAAAAATCTGTCCGCCTACCTTACGTTTCGCAATGTGGTGGCCTACGCCTCATTCGTCTGCCTACTCATGGCTCTGACGCTGGCGTACGTCATGCGGGCGGACAAGGTCTACTCATCGAACGCCCTCGTCCTTGTGCGGGCGGACCTCTACAATTCGGCTGCGGGCCAGGGCGCGTCGGATGCGCGGGCTGACCGGACGGCGCGGTCGCAGATCCCGCTGTTCGAAAGCGAAGACGTGATCCGCAGCGCGATCGAGCAGATCGGCATCTCGAAGCTCTATACCGAAAACAACCTGCGCAGCACGCTGAAGCCGGAAGACCAGGCCTACGTGCTGGCGCGTCGCGGGCTGAACGTGGAACTCGAACCGCTGACTGATCTCATTCGCGTATCATTCCGGCACAATGACCCGGCGGTCGCGGCGGAGTTCGTGCGCATCCTGATCGGAAAGTTCTCCGCGCGCTACTACGAGATCTACCAGAACGCCGGCACAGTGACGTTCTTCCAGGAGCAGCGGACGCAGGCGGCGAGCGACTTTGCCCAAGCCTCCGGTGAACTGGCAAAATACGCCGCCGACAACCAGGTGTACCGGATCGAAGAACAACAGCGGCTGCTGCTGGCACAGCGCAGCAAGGTTGCAGGGGCGCTGAGCGGAACGCAGGGCGCGATCAACCAGAAGCGTGCCGAGAAGGAATCTATTCCCAGGCAGCTGGCGCAGATGAAGGTGGTCGGCCGTCTGCCGCAGGTCATCGGCCTGACGCAGCAGCCGAGTGGTGGACAATCCGCGACGCTGGTGATGCCGCCCAAGGCCGACACTGGTGCTGCAGGCGATCGCATCGACCGCCTGGCCAACGACCCACCGATCCTGCTTGTCAAAGTGTACCAGGATACGATCGCCAATCTCGTCAAGCTGCATACCGACCTCGACGGCCTCGTCGCGCTCGAACAAAGCCAGGCAGAGCAGCTCAAGGGGCTTGATACGAACCTCAATGGCCTTGCAGACCAGGCTGCCCAGTTCGAGAAACTGAAGCTGGCCGTGGATGCAGCCAACCAGCGCGTGAAGGCCTATACGAAGCGCGCGCTCGACGAGCAGCTGACGCACGCCATGAACACGAACAATCTGTCGAGCATTCAGATCGTGCAGTCGCCGACGATTCCGTTCAAGCCCGTCTGGCCCGTACCGGTTCTACTGTTCGCCGCGGCTTTGGCACTTTGCCTGCTGCCGATCTCCGGCGTCGTCGCCTACGAAGTGGTGAAGGCCGCCGCCGCATCGGGGCCGCAGCCGATCATCGCGCGGACGCTCGCCACGCTGACGGGACCAACCAAACCGGTGCCCGTGGCTCCGGTGGCTCCCGTCCCTAACGACATGGATGCCGCCCTTCGTGCTGGCCGCAAAGTGACCGGCTGATCGCGGTCATGACGTCAGGCCAGAACATCGGCGCACTATCCGGCAATCCCGACTTCCTGCTCCGGAAGGCCGTGGGGGAGCGCATTGTTCTGCCAATCGTCTGCGTGGTCGGACTGCTGCTGTCGGTCTGCGCGAACTGGCTGTTTCCGGGGCTAGGACTTGCGGTCTGCGTGATGACGGTGGCAACTGTGTTGCTGCTGTCGGTCTCACGCTCGATCGAACTCGTCATCTTCGCGTTCCTGTTTCAGAACGTGATGATCGCAGTGATCGGCGGGGCAATCGGAACGTTCGACGGAGCGACAGTCGCCAAGGCGACCAACTTCCTGCTGTGCATGACCGTCTGGGGCATGTGCCTGACGCTGTACCTGCGCTACCCTGCCGAGGACGACAACGCGACGATCATGAAGGCGACATTCGTCGTGCTGGGCGTGATGGGCGTGTACTTCGCGTATGGCGTGGCGAAGAACGGCTCGGGCGCCATTATCTACCTGCGTAACCTGATCATCCCCCTCGTGTGCCTGCAGATCGGGATCACAGCGTCGCGCTATGGCGGCGGCGTTGCGCATTTTCCAACCTGGATCGTGGTGGCGTTCCTTGCCTACTGCTATGTCGAAGTCATCTTCGGCGTCGATTTCCTGCAGCTCATGAATATCGACAACTACAGTGCGGCGGGCGGCACCGTGGATCCGACGGCAGCTGCCGACGAGCAATTCACGGCGCGCATCTTTAATACGAGCCTATTCGGCGACCTCGGCAACATGCTCCGGCTGAGGGGCCCCAACATTCATCCCATCAGCGTCGCCTACGCGCTGTCAACTTTCGCTTTGCTGTGCATCCTGCGCGGACGCTATATGCTGATGGCGCTGTTCTTCCCGCTCATGGTGTTTGCCGGATCGAAGGGCGCCGTGGCCTACTTCCTATTCTGCGCTTTCTTCATCTGGGCGGCGCAGCGGTTCAATCCGAAACTGGTGATCTGGTCGGCGGTCGGCCTAGCTGCGGTCTATGGCGCAGCGCTCTTCATCGTCGGCCGCAACGACGCGGACTTCCATGTCCTCGGCCTGATCGGCAGCTTGAAGGGCTTCATGAGCAACCCGCTGGGCTACGGCATCGGCGCGGGCGGCAACCTCAACAGCAGCTTGACGCTCGAACAGTGGCAGACGTTCCAGCACCAGGGCTTCACGGATACGGCGCTGGAAAGCGGCGTCGGCGTGCTCTTGTATCAGATGGGCATCGCGGGAGCGGGCGTGCTCGCCTTCTACGGCTGGGTGGCGAGCCGGTTCTGGAAGCGTTTCGTCGCGACGCGCGATCCGATGGCGGCGTTCGGAACGTTGGCGATGCTGTTCATCCTGACGAATTCCATTTTTCAGGAAGAGGCACTGTTTGCGCCGCTGTGCCTGGCTTTCGCGTTGCTGGTCGCGGCCTCCGGGACTTACTTTCCCCAGCATCAAGACGACGCCGCGGGCTGATCGCGACGGCCGCCGTGCCGACGTGATACCGGGGTTGTTCGGCGGATGTCATGTGTGCCCCGGCTACTTCCCCGCAACGTCATTCCCGGACTCGTTCCGGGGATCCCGGCGTGCCGCGAGGTCGAGCGTCACCGGCTGGGTGTCACCCCGGCCGATGGCGGGATCCTCGGGACGAGCCCGAGGATGACAAGATGAGAGGGCGCGCTTCTTGTCGGAAAACCGCTGCACACTTTTCCGGAAGCGCTCTGCTTGGCGCGCTTCTTGTCGGAAAACCGCTGCACACTTTTCCGGAAGCGCTCTGCTTGGCGCGCTTCTTGTCGGAAAACCGCTGCACACTTTTCCGGAAGCGCTTAGGGCGCCGGTCCACCTGCGGCGATGGCGGCGGCGAGCCGTGCCTTGTCGAGCTCATAGGTTTTGCCGAACGGCCCATCGTCCACCACCGTCGCGCTCTTAGCGAGGAAGGCGCCCAGCTGTGTGAGGTGGTCAGACCGGTCGCCGTCATCGAAGCGGTCCGGAAGATGGCGGGGCTTGACGACGTCATCGGTTAGGAAGACGCGGTTCGGCGACGTCGCCAGCGTCTGCAGCAGCTCTTGAACCGGCATGAGCTTGTCATGACCGTCCAACCAATGCAGAATCTGACCGTGCTTGCCGTCGAAGTGCGCGTAGTTGAAGAACTCATCGGCGATCGTGGCGTCGGACTTGCGGGCGATCGGGTAGTAGAGCAGCTTCATCTTGTTGTACCAGACGTGCTCAGCGCCGCTCGTCACGACCCAGTCGCCGCGCGCGCCGTTGTCCCTGATCCAGGCGGTGGAGCCACCGTATAGGTCTCCGGAACTGGAGCGGTACATGCCGAGACCGCCCAACACGTTGTGGACGAACAACAGGGCGATCATAGCCGCCACAAGCTGGCGATTGCCGCGCAAGGACTCGAATACGTAGAGCGACAGCAGAGCGGCGGCCGGCGGGATCGTCGTAATCCAAACCTCGCGTTCGCCCGGATTGAGATAGAGCGACGTGCCGGCATTGAGGGCGAGCCAGATAAGGACGAACGCCAGCCTGCTGTTCCGGGGCTGGCTCACATGCTGCCGGCAGGCCTTGACCAGGAGAAACAGCCAACCAACGATCGTCGCGGCGAAGGTGAACGTTGCCACGTAGTTCAGCCAGCCGTAGCTCTTGGCGGCGAAGAAAATCTCACGGGCAAAATAGTAGTGGCGGGGCTGATACTTCGCGACAATGCCGTCAACGCTGGGCCAGCCATAAGCCCAATTGATAGACGCGAAATTGTGCAGGATCGCCAGGGCCGCCTTGATGAAGACCTCGAGCTTGAAGCCGGAGGTGAAGAACGTACCTTCATCAGGAGCGACGTAATCCATCATCAGAGACAGCGTCGGCACACTGCCCTGGTCGGCCCAGTACACCCAGCCGACGCACAACACGAAAGCGGTGACGCCCGATGCGCCGTAGGCGATGTAAGCCGGCCAATCTTCCCGCCGGTAGAACAGCACGGAGCCGGCAAAGAACAGCGGCAAGGCGTTCGGTTGGTAGAAGGCGACCACCAGACCGCCGAAGAATCCGATGACGGCGCTCCTGACAAGTGTGAGCTGGCGAGCGCGTTCGGCGTCGAAAAGCGCGTTCACGACCGCGAGCACGAGGAAGATCGACGGGATATAAATCTCGATCTCGTTGGCGTAGCGCAGGAAGCCATAGCTCGACATCAGCAACAGCGAGCCGAAGACGCTCGATGACTCCGAGAGCTGCAGGCCACGGCGCAGCAACCGATAAAACAGCAATACGGCACCGGCAGCGCACAAGACGGTCACGCCGCACAGGATCGTGTAGCCGCTCAGATTGAGGCCAAGCCCCGCGACGAGGAAGTATATGAAGCGGTAGGAGTAGAAGAACAGGATCGCGCGGGTGTTGTGCGGATGCCAACGCGGATAGGCTTCCGCCGAGGCGCCATAGAGCACCGCGTCGATTGCTTCATTGTGATTTGTGACGCTTACAACCGCAAAGAAAATGGTCAGCGCGACAAAGGCGAGTACCCAGCCCTTAGTCGAATCCAACATTTCACCGAGGCAAGTTGCTGCGTCATTACGGTGTAGTGAATTGTTCACGCAATCTTTCAGAACCTGTTGCGATGCTTAGCTGCAAGGGGACGACAGCGTCGTCCCCTTCCGCCGGCGAAGACTATGATTGCGCCTTCGAGACGATGAAATCCTTAACGATACCGGTGATGCCGCGCGACAGAACTTCGTCGAGGGCCGTGATGAATTCATCGACGTGCTCGGAAGCACAGATCAGTGGCGGCTCGAGGCGGATGACGTTGCGATTGTATTCGGTGAACGCAACCAACACGCCATGATCCTTCAGCAGCAGACTACCGATGAAGCCGGAGATCGAGCCCTTGAGCTTGTCGTCGAGGGCCGCGACCATCGGTTTCAGCACGAGCGGGAGCGTATTGGAAAGGTCCTGGAATTCCAAGCCGACATAAAGGCCGCGGCCGCGGACGTCCTTGATGAACTTCGGGTACTTTTGCTGCAGGTCCTTCAGACGCTGCAGGAGGTAGGCGCCCTGCTTGGCGGAGTTCTCGATGAGGCCTTCCTCATAAAGGACATTGAGCGTTTCGATCGCCGTCACGCAGGCTTCGCCGATACCGCCGAAGGTGGCCTGGGCATGGATCATTGCTGTTGCCGGCGACCCATAGGCCTTCATGTAGATGTCACGGCTGGCGATCATCGCCGCCATGGCGCTCTTGCCGCCGCCCAGCGATTTCGCAAGGGCCGTGATATCCGGCACGACGTCTTCGTACTGGAAGGCATAGAATTTGCCGGAACGGCCGACGCCGCACTGGACCTCGTCCGCCACCCAGATCACGTCGTGCTTGTCGCATAGCGCGCGCAGGGCCTTCCAGAAACCCTCAGGCGCTTCGATGATGCCGGCGCCGCCCTGGATGGTTTCCAGGACGATGACGCCGATCTCGCGATCCTCCTCGAAAGCGCGACGGATGGCTTCGATGTCGCCGAAGGGAACACAGCGCGTATGATCGTTGAGGCGGAAAGTGGCGCGATACAGAGGCGAGTCCGTCAATGCCAGTGCGCCACGCGTCTTGCCGTGGAAGGAATTCTGCGCGTAAGCGATCTTGGAGCGCTTCGGTCCGGCGGCACGCTCGGCCAGCTTGATCGCGGCCTCCATGGCTTCGGAACCGGAAGACCCGAAGAACACCATGTCGAGATCGCCGGGGGAGATCTGCGCCAGGTTGTATGCGAGGGCGGAAGCGTACTGCGACAGGAAGGCGATGGCGATCTCGTGGCGCTTCTCTTCGGCGAACTTGCGACGCACTTCGAGGATGCGCGGATGGTTATGGCCCAGCGCCAGCGAGCCGAAGCCGCCGAAAAAGTCGAGAATCTTACGACCGTTCTGATCGTAGTAGTACATGCCTTCGGCGCGCTCGACCTTGACCTTATTGAAGCCAAGCAGACGCATGAAGTGCAGCTGACCGGGATTGATATGGTCGCGAAACAGCTCGGCCATCCGCGCCACGTCCATGGACTTGGCGTCGTCGACGCTCAACAGCTTTGGGCCGTCCGCAACCTCAACCCGCTTCTGGTCGACGGTATCAAGCATACAACACTCCCTGCACTCACCCTGGGCGACCCTGTTCGGGTCTGAAATTCAACAATTGCGGATGCACCGATTTGGTGCCCACGCCCGCATCACCGGCTTATCGGTAGTTGATCTAAGATAGATGAAAATAGCATTCCCTCATTGGCACACGCGGCTCGAAACCGATGCGCCGTATCATCACATCACGCGAGCCTGCCAGAACTAGGCCAAGAACCAACTACATTTTGTATCAGCCCGATACACTGTCCTAACGGGAAAGGGGACGGGCCCAGCCGTTGCTCAAAGCCGCATGGCCGTGCGGGCCCAGAAATCCGACATGAACCGAGGATCGCGGAGGCGCTCCAATTGGGCCCAATTGGGGAAGGACGCGGCAAATGTGGCGGCCGACATGCGGGCGTCCTTGTAAGGATTGACGGCGCCGCCGGCCTCGACCGCGATGCGATCGAGGTCCGCCAGCAGCCGCAGCGTCGGCTCACCCAGAAACGGGAAATCGAGCGTGAGGGTGTAGCCGGACCGGGGGAACGACAAAAGTCCGGGCGATCCGATGTCGCCGAATTTCTTCAGGACCGTCAGGAACGATCCCTGCCTGTGGCGCGCGGCGCAGGCCAGCAACGCGGCAACCTTTTCTTCGCCGCCGTCGACAGGCACGACAGACTGATGCTGCATCAAGCCCTTCGGGCCGTAGAGACGGTTCCATCCGCCGATGCGGTCCAGGGGATAGAAGAAACTGTCCCAGGGGACGCTGGCGCCTGTGCGCGGCTCGCCGGCGCGCCAGTAGTAGAGCGCGTTGAAGGCCGTCAACGACAGGCGGTTGAGGAGGCTGACGGGAGGTGTGAGGGGAACGCGAAACAGCGGCTTGGCCGGTTCGGCATCGTACCCGCCCTCCTCGCTGAAATTGCCCAGCAACAGAATGCCGCGACCGAAGCTGGAGCCCTTGGCCAACTGGTCGATCCAGGCGACGGAGAATTCGTACGCCGCATCGTTCTCGGCCGACAGGATGAAGAACTCAGACAGCCGCTGGAACCTGTGACGCGTCTCGCTGATGCGAAGGGAGGGAACGCGCGCGAGGGCAAGATCCACATAGGTGATGAGGCCGGTCAGCCCCATACCGCCGATCGTGGCGGAGAACAGCTCGGGGTTCTCTCCCGACGTACAATGCAGCTCACCGGCATCCGAGCGCTCCAGGCCGATCGCCTTGACGTGGCAGCCTATTGTGCCGCGCAAGTGATGGTTCTTGCCGTGGACGTCGTTGGCGACTGCGCCGGCGATCGTCACGAAGCGGGTTCCGGGCGTCACGGGGATGAAGTAGCCATGCCTGGCGCCGGTGGCGATGATCTCGGTCAACATCACGCTGGGTTCGCAGCGCATGATGCCGGTTGCTGGGTCGAATGACAGGATGCGGTCGCGGCGGCGCGTTTCGATCAGTGAGCCGGCGCTGTTGTGACAGCTGTCGCCGTAGCTGCGACCGTTGCCGAACGCCAGCAGTTGGCCGGGCGTTTCGCGCCACCGTTCAGAGGACACCACGCGCTGCGCCGGGGCGGCGAGCCGCCCCCAGCTTTGTGTGTCGATCGTCATATGAGGGTGGCCAGCATGACCAGCACGGCGCCCGCGGCAATCACAAGCTGGCTGCGCCAGTCGAGCATGAGGAACTGTACCGGGTCTTCCTTCATCTCGCCGCGCGAGGCCAACACCCAGATACGGATGGTCAGATACAGGGTCATCGGGCACAGCGGCCAGAGTAGCCAGGGCTGGTTGTAGTGGCGGCTGACTTCCGGGCTGTCGATATACAGCGCCAGAACCAGCACGGAGGCGAAGGCCGCGCACAGACCGCTCATGGCAATGACCTGGAGGTCGGAGGCACGATAGCCGCGGCCGCTCAGCGAGGCGTGCGTCGGCAAGGTCACGGCTGCCAGTTCCACCTGGCGCTTCACCAGGGCGAGGCCGAGGAAGAAGAACATCGAGAACGCCAGCAGCCAGAACGAGTTGTCGGTACCGATCGCGGCGGCGCCGGCAATGACGCGCAGGCTATAGAGGCCAGCCAGCGTGAACACGTCGAGCAGCAGCTTCTTCTTGAGCCAGAACGAGTAGGCGGTCGTGATCACGGCGTAGATCAGAAGGCAGGCACCGAACGCCGACGGCAGCAGCAAGGCCAACGCGCCCGATGCGAGCGCCAAGGTCACGGCCAACTTCACGCCCGTGGCAATGGACAGGACGCCGGAGGCGAACGGACGATTGCGTTTGGTGGCGTGCTGGCGATCAGACGGCAGATCGATCAGGTCGTTCAGGACATAGACGGCGGAGGCGGCAAAACTGAAGGCGAAAAACGCGAGGAAGGCCTGCACCACGGCAGCGGGTTGATACTCCAACTGTGAGAGAAACAGAGGTGCGAAGACCAAAGAGTTCTTCAGCCATTGGTGGATGCGAATGGCCTTGAAATAGGTTCTCGCCGAAACCCGATCGCCTTCGATCATGCCGGCTGTCCTTTGCTTGGACCATTTTTTGGCTGCAGCATCTGGTGCCACAACGGTCACATCCCGCGCGTGCTCGAATATCTCGATATCATCGCGGCTATTGCCGAAGTAATCGAACCCTTTCTCGCCGAACTTGGCGACCAGCAGTTCGCGCTTGGCGTGCGATGTCAGGTTGACGTCGCCCTCAGTGAAGAAAATCCCATCGAAGATGCCGAGATGACTGGCCACGGCTTCGGCCACCCGGCGATGCGCGCCGGTCGTGAGAAACAGCTGGGCGCCGTCCGCCTTCTGACGTTTCAAGGCGTCGAGGACGGACTGGCGGTAGGGCAGCAGTTCGACGTCGAGGTGCGTCCGCGTGGCGACTTCGGCCTTGAGGCGAGCCTTCCCGCATAGCCACCAGTACGGCAGCATCAACACCATCAGAGGATTGGCGCGGACCAGCCGCATGACGCCTTCGGCCAGGGTATCGGTCGCCAAAAGGGTGCCGTCCAGATCGACGCAAACGCTGCGAGACAATGGTTGAAGATCTGTAACGCGAGCATCCATAAGTAAAAAATCCGACTTTTTCTGCCGCTTTCCGAAGGTCAGCGGAAGTTACACTGAATTACGTTAATTGCTCGTGACAGACGATAGCCCGAACATCAATTGTAGCAAATACTCAGCGAGCTGGGATGAGAGTTCGGTTAAATACTGCTTAAGGGTCGTTACAGGGCGCGCGTCCAGGTAGGACGACAACGGAATAATCGTTGTTTCTCATTCCTGTAGACATTTTCCAGGACATGGGCTGATGTCGCGCCATTCATATTTCTCAGGCGGCACTGCCACAACACCTTCGGGAGACGGCTATTCTCGCTAACACCCGTCAGAAGGTCATCGGTCTCCTTGCGGCTGGCTTTACGGTGCTTATCGCAAACGCATTGTTTTCGCTCTGGGTTGGCTCGCGCACCTCGACGTTCATCGCAGATACGGTAACGGACCAGGCCGTGAAGACGAGCTTGACCGGCGTTCTGAGCGCGACACAGGACGCGGAAACAGGGCAGCGGGGATACCTGCTGACAGGCGAAGAACGTTACCTGGAACCCTATCAGTCGGCGCTGGCCGACTTGCCGCGACATCTGGGCGATCTCGACAGCATGGCCGAGAAACACGACGTTCTCAAAAACAGCCTCGGCGAATTGCACACCCTCGTTGCGCGCCGCATGGCCTTCATCACGACGTCCGTCGAGAACGTTCGCGCGGGCCGGCGCGATGCGTCGATGGACCAGCTCAACGCCGGCGGCGGCAAAAGGGCCATGGATCAGCTTCGCGCCGTGGTGGCCAATCTGACGGCGCGGCAGGACGAATTCATCCAGGCGGGCATCGCCAACCTCGCCAGGTCGGAGGCCTGGGCCCGGTTCATCAATCTGGCGACGCTGGTTTTCATCGTGGCCCTCGCGGCCACCACGGCCGCCATCGTCTTGCGGTTCATCCGCGATCTGGAATCGGCGCAAGGCGAACTGCAGGAGGTCAATACGGGGCTGGAACGCATGGTCGACGAACGTACGGCCGACATCGTGCGGGCCAACGAGGAAATCCAGCGCTTCGCCTACATCGTCAGCCACGACCTGCGCGCTCCGCTGGTAAATATCATGGGCTTTACCAGCGAGTTGGAGGCGATCGGCAAGATGGTGGGACGGCAGTACGAGGCCCTGGCGGAACATGCGCCCGACCTGGTTCTGCAGGATACACCCGAGGCCGTGAAGGAAGAGCTGCCCGAGGCGATTGGGTTCATCCGCACGTCCACGGCCAAGATGGACCGGCTGATCAATGCCATTCTCGGGCTGTCGCGCGAAGGCCGGCGCGTGCTCAGCCCGGTCAACGTCGATATGACGGCGCTCGTTACCAGTATTGCCGGCAGCCTCAAGCATCAGGTGGATGCGGCGGGAGGCGAGATCAAAGTCGGGAAGCTGCCGGCGCTCGTCACCGACAAGCTCGCCGTCGAGCAGGTGTTCAGCAACCTCATCGAGAACGCGGTGAAATACATCGACGACGGACGGGCGCCGGTGGTCGAGATCGAAGGCCATGCCGATGGGCGGCAAGTGCACTATACGATCAGCGACAACGGCCGCGGCATCGACGACAAGGACCTGGAACGAATCTTCGAACTGTTCCGTCGCGCAGGACGCCAGGACCAGCCCGGCGAAGGGCTCGGGCTGGCATTCGTGCGCGCCGCCGTGCGGCGGCTCAGCGGCTCGATCTCGGTCCAATCGGAAATCGGCAAGGGCACGACCTTCGCCCTCAAGTTTCCCAACAAGCTTCAACTGAGCCGGAGCAATGCCAATGGCTGAACCCGTCACCATCATCATGATCGAGGACGACAGCGGTCATGCCCGATTGATCGAAAAAAACATCCGCCGCGCCGGTGTCACCAACGAGATCAAGCATTTCGATTATGGCGGCGCCGCCATGGACTTTCTGATCGGCACCAAGTCGCATGCCACGCCACTGCTGATCCTGCTCGATCTCAACCTGCCGGATATGAGCGGCACGGACATCCTGGAAAAGATCAAGGCCGACGAAAAGTTGCATCGCGCGCCCGTCATCGTGCTGACGACGACGGACGACAAAGTGGAGATCCAGCGCTGCTACGATCTCGGCTGCAACGTGTACATCACCAAGCCCGTCGAGTATGAGACATTCGCGGCGGCGATCCGCCAGCTTGGCCTCTTCCTTTCCGTCATGCAGGTGCCAGACCCCGAATGACCGAGGCCGGAATACATCCCCCGCGACGCGTGCTGTACGTCGACGACGACGAGGCGCTGGCCATGCTCGTGGCCAAGCATCTGCGACGCGACGGGTTCGTCGTCGAGGTGGCGACGCAAGCCCAACGCGCGCTGGAAATGCTGCGAGAGACGTCTTTCGACGCTGTGGCGCTCGATCATTTCATGCCGGAAAAACTCGGCCTGGACGTGTTGCCCGACATTCGTGCGCTGCCCGACGCGCCACCCGTCATCTACGTCACCGGCAGCGAAGACAGCCGCATAGCGGTCGCCGCGCTCAAGGCGGGAGCGGCCGACTACGTCGTCAAGGATGTGGCGGGCGAGTTCCTGTCGCTGTTGAGTTCGATCATCGAGCAGGCCGTGCTGCACGAGGAGACGCGGCGCGCCAAAGCCCGAGCCGAGCACGAGGTGCGCGTCGCGCGCGACAAGGCGGAGTTGCTGCTGCGCGAGGTCAATCACCGCGTCGCCAACAGCCTGGCGATGGTGGCGAGCCTCGTGCACCTGCAGGAGGCCTCGGTGCAGGACCCGGCGGCGCGCTTTGCGCTGGCCGAGACGCAGAACCGCATCAGCGCCATCGCCCAAGTGCATCGCAGCCTCTACACGTCCGACAATGTCAGCTCGGTATCGATGACGGAGTACTTGTCGCGCATCGTGCAGGATCTGGAGCAGTCGCTGACGCGTACCGACACGACGACGCACCTGCGACTTGAAGCCGATCCCGTCAGCCTGCCGCCGGACAAGGCGGTCGCGATCGGCGTCATCATCACGGAGCTGGTGACCAACGCATTCAAGTACGCGTATTCGCTGGAGAAGCCGGGACCGGTCTTCATCAAGCTGGCGCGCGAAGCCGGGGGGTCGCTGCGCCTGGAGGTCAGCGACAATGGTGGCGGCATCAAGCCGCCGGCAGCCGGCGCGCGGCCGTCGGGAACGGGCCTGGGCATGAAGATCGTGCGGACGATGGCGATGTCGCTGGAGTGCGAAGTCGCGATCCACGACAACGCGCCGGGCACCCGCGTGCACATGGCGTTCGCGGCGGCCTGAACGCGGCGGCAACGTGCACTTGCTATTTGGCGTCGATCGGCGTGAAGCCGTCACGGTTGGGCATGCGGATTTTGGGAAGCGTCGCCGCGTTCATTTCTTCGGCGGCGCCGATGACGCCGTTGATCTGCAGCAGGTAGGCGGAGACGGCGTAGACCTCATCGACCGTCAGCGAGCCCGGCTTGTCCATCGGCATGGCGCGGCGGGTGTAGTCGAACAAGGTCGTCGCATACGGCCAGTACGAACCGATGGTCTGAGACGTGTCGGGATCGGTCAGCGGCGTCTCGTTGCCGGACAGCTCTTCGGCGGTTTCGCCGCGGCCCTCCGGACCATGGCAATTGGAGCATTTGGCGTCGTAGATCACCCTGCCCTGCTCGGCCGTGCCGGCGCCTGGCGGCAGGCCGCGGCCGTCGGGAAAGATGGTCGTGTTCCATTTGGCAACGATTGCCGGGACGGCCGGCACGCCTAGTCTCGGCGCTTCCGCCGACGCGGCTTCACTGCCGGCCATCATGGCCAGCAGCAGCATGATGCATGACCGGGTGCTACGCATAGACATGGCTTACGCTGCCGTCTTCGTCGACGGCCCAGGACACGATCGCGTTGTAGTGGAAGTAACCGCGGCGGCCACGCTCAGCGACGAGCACCTCGCGTTCGGGCTGGACGTAGCCGGTCTCGTCGGTGGCGCGGCTCTTGAGGATGGCGGGCTTGCCGCTCCACTGCCACGCTGACCGGAAGCGGGTCAGGCAGCGCGGCAGCACGGGATCCTGGAGGGCCGCCTCCGCCCATGTCTTGCCACCGTCCGCTGAAACATCGACGCGCGCGATGCGCCCACGTCCGCTCCAGGCGAGTCCCTTGATCTCGTAGACAGCAGGTTCCTTCAGGCGCTGCATCGCCGAGGGCGAGGTGATGACCGATTTGGCTTCCATGACGTAGGTGAACTGCCGTGCCTTTCCGTCCGGCTGCAGCTCGGTATACTTGGCCGTTTCATCGCGCGTCATCGCCGGCTCTTTGGACAGTTCCAGGCGACGCAGCCACTTGACGTTGACGATGCCCTCCCAGCCGGGAACGATGAGGCGCAGCGGATAGCCCTGCTCGGGCCGTATGCGCTCGCCGTTCTGGAAGAGCGCGACGATGCAGTCTTCGCGCAGCTTGTGCAGCGGCAGGCTGACGTTCAAGGCGCCGGCGTCGGCACCTTCGAGGATCGCCCAGCTTGCGGAAGCGTCGACCCCCGCCTCGTCGAGTAGGACGGACACCGGGACGCCGGTCCATTCGCTGCACGAGACCATGCCGTGAAAGGAGCCGACCGGGCGTTGGATCGGTTCGCTGTGCCAGCCGGCGTTACTGTTGCCGCCGCACTCCAGAAAGATCAGATGCGAGCGCATGGGGTAGCGCAGCAGGCTCTCGACGGAGAACGTCAGCGGCTGCCTGACGAGGCCGTGCAACATCAGGCGATGCTGCTTGGGATCGATGACCGGGACACCGTTGTGATGACGCTCGAAGTGCAGGCCGCTCGGCGTGATGATGCCTTCAAGCGATTCCAGAGGTGTCCATGAAACGCCGTTGCCGGGAACGTCGGCGTTGGCACCGATGGCGCGCATGACGCGGCGTTCGAAATCGGAGGGCTGGCCGTAGGTGCTGAAGGGCGCGCCCGGAGTGGTGAGCGTCGCGGGATTGGGATCGAGCGGGTCGGCGGTAGGAGGCGGCGTCTGAGCGATGGCGGGGGCCGCGGCGAAGGCGGGGGCGGTGGCCGTGGCGAGGATCAGGCCTTGCCGTAACAAAGCGCGGCGGTGGAGAAGACCTCCGCCCGCCGCGTGCTCAGACTCGTCATTGCCGTTGTCCGACCCTGTCATGGCGACTGTGCCAGCAGGGCTCGGCCGATCAGGATCCGTCAGTCGTCGACTTGCCGCTGAACTCCACGCCGGCCGTATCCTTGCCCGACACTTCGATCAGGCCGTTGGCGGCGGGCGTATAGGTGAAGCGGAAGTTCGGATCCTCCGAGATGGTGATGCCGCCTTCCATGCGGAACACGGTCTCGCCGCCCGACTTGACCTCAAGGTCCTCGACGAAACGTGCCGGAGGCGTGACGCGGGTCATCGGGTCGATCTGCATACCGGTGAAGCTGGGATGACGGATCATGACCTGGGCTTCGTGGGTTCCGGCGATGGATGCCGGGACGCTCTTGACCTTGGTGGTGCCGAGGCCTTCGAGTGCCGTCTCGTAGTCCTTGCCGAAAGGAGCCGAGCAGCCGCCGGCGGCCTTCACGAACTTCACGGCCATATGCAGCTTGCCGTCGTCGGTTTCCGCGACGGCACGCACGAACGTGTAGCGGTTGACGCGGATGCGTGTCGACAGCATGCGGTCGCCAGCGCCAGCACCGTTGCCGAACGCGAACGTGGCGGCGACGGGTGCGGGGTTCTTGTCCACGACCAACGTCACCTTCTTGACCTTGGCAGCGGTGGCGGCGGGCATGCGGATGGTGATGGGCACGAGTGCTGCATCTTCGGCGCGAACGGGTGCCTCAAGCGTGATGATGCCGTCGGCGTCGACGACATCCGTGGCGCCGAAGACCGATGACTTCAGGTCGGGCCAGATGTCTTCGTATTCGGCCTGTGCGGGAAGCGAGAACGCCACGGCTCCGGCAAGGGCCAAGAGCGCAGCGATCGATTTATAAAGCGAAGACCTCGTCATGGAACCGGTTCCTTCTCGTTGCCGAGATTGTTGGACGGCTGATGGCCATCAAGCCTGTCAGGTTACTTCCAGTATAGCGCGCGTCGGTGACTTTGGTCACGCTAAACAGCGCTATTCCCTTAAAACACGGGCGAATCAACGAACACGGGCCAGGGCGTCCCGGTCGGTCACGTTGATTTCGCCGCGACCGGTCGTGATCCAGCCCGCCTGCTCCCATTCGGACAGAGTGCGGCTGACGACCTCGCGGACCGAGCCGACGTCGCCCGCAAGCTGCTGATGGGTCTTAAGTACTTGGCCATGATCGCCTCCGTCCGCAAGGAGGCGCCGGGCAAGGCGCCGGCTCGTGGTGGAAAAGGCCACCTCGTCGACCAGGGACACCAGTTGCGACAGGAGCTTGGCGTAATCGGTCAGGACCAGATCGCGAAACTCCGGGGATTGCTCCATCAGCGTGTGGAAGCTTGCCTTGGGGATGGCGGCCAATGTCGTGCGCGTCTCCGCGATGCTCTCGGCTGGAAAGTTGCCACCGCTGAGCAGGCACTGCGTGGTCAGCACGCACGTGCCCCCAGACTGGACCTGATAGATCAGAAGTTCGCGGGCGGTATCCGATAGCTTGAACACGCGCGTGCGGCCGTCGACGCACATCACGTAGTTCGGGCAAGGCCATTCCTCGCGATAGGCGACCGCGCCCGGTTCAAGGACGGGAAACTGAACCACACTGGCGGCAAGTTCGAGGTGATCCGCCTGCAGGGAGGCCAACTTGGGAAAGCGCTCGAGCCAAAGCTCAATGTTCTTGGTGTGGTTCACGGGGGTGCCTGTCGCTTGCAAGATCCAGCGCCACTCTAGTTCCTCAGGATGGCGCTGGCGACAGTTCGGCTAGGCCTCTGCCGGCTGGCCGGCGCCAAGACTTGCCCGGCCCGCCAGGAGATAGTCCAGCGAGACGGGGCCGGGGCCGTTGACGGCAAGCCAGCCGA
This sequence comes from Hyphomicrobiaceae bacterium, assembly GCA_965279065.1. Classification (GTDB taxonomy): domain Bacteria; phylum Pseudomonadota; class Alphaproteobacteria; order Rhizobiales; family Hyphomicrobiaceae; genus JAKAXS01. The sequence goes on along the minus strand of OZ257134.1, from coordinate 1,244,750 downwards.
ACAGGGCCATGTAGGCGACCTCCTCGAAACCAAGGAGCGTTTCCAGGCTGTCGATCTGGGCGGCCTTGGCGCTGATGATGGCAACGAGCATGACGATGACGAGGGGCGTCGCGGCGATGCGGGTAAAGAGGCCGAGCAGCAGCAGGATGCCGCCAAAGAACTCCACGCCCGACACGAAGGGCGCCATGATGTGTGGCGCAGGGATGCCCCAAGAGGCGAAGTTGGCGATCATGCCGGGGAAATCGCCGCTGGGATAAAGGTTGTTCAGCTTGGTCCAGCCGCTCCACATGAAGACCCAGCCGACGACGATGCGGGCGAACAGGGGCGGCAACCAATAGAAGACGGCGCTGAGCCGTGCCGGGCCGGTGATGAGCAGGCTCTTGATGGCGTCCATGGTGCGTCGTCCTCCGAGGTTTCTGCAGACGGTACGCAGCGGGGCGGCGGAAGTTACAGCCGAAGGGGATAGACCGCTTCATTTGGGGTCGGAACCCGTGGGTCTGACCCTCCTCGACGCGGTCACCAGCGCACGAGGCGCGGGGCGACCAGCAAGCTGACGAGCACGACGATGCCGGTGGCAATGGTGTACCAGGTCGCGACGAAGAGCGGGCTGTCGTCGGGGCAATGCGCGGCATACAGCGTGGCTCCAAGCCCAGCGGCGGCTAGGCCAGCCGACAGCGCGGCGAGCCGGGGCTTTGTGACGGCGCCGTAGCGCAGGACACCGATCATCGCGGCCAGCGGGCCGAATGCCATGATGGGAATGAGGTACATGCAGGGATGCGAATTCTGTCCGATCAACCGCGTCTTCCAGAGGTCGGCCGGAACGTTGATCAGTTCCAGGGCCACGCCAAGCGCGAGCAGGACAGGGGCCGCCAGCAAGGCCAACCACATCTTGCCCAGTTCGCCGTCCGGCCGCGACAAGCGGTACGTGGCGTAGATCGCCGGCAGGGCGAGCGACAGCGTCACGACGAACTTGAAGGGGAACCGGATCGTAGCGAGGGAGTCGATCGCGTTGCCGCGCGCGCCCAGACGGACCTCGAAGTAAGTGACCGCAACGGCCAGCCCCGCCAGAAGGGCCATGGCGAACACCGGCGCGAGAGGCCACCGCCGCATCGGCGTATCGGCTGCGAGAGCCTTTATGAGGTCATCCGTCTTCACGCCAAGTTGCTCCGGTAGAATTGTGCCATCGCCTTCAGGCTGCGATGCAGGGCGACGCGCACCGCGACTTCCTTCATGGCCATGCAGCTGGCGACGTCCTTGATCGCCTGGCCTTCCAGCGTAATCATGCGGACGATCTGACGCTGGCGTTCCGGCAGGGCTTCGAGCATCGCCGTCACTTCCTGGTGGTCCAAGGGCTGCTCGGGCGTTTCGGCCTCCAGCGTTTCGATCACGTCCTCGATCGGCACCTTGATCGCCTTGCCGCCGCGGCGCAGGTGATCGATCAGCTTGTTGCGGGCGATAGCCAACACCCAGGGCGTCAGGGGTTCGCTCTGAAGCCAGGTGTGACGCTTCAGGTGGATCGCCAGCAATGTCTCCTGCACCACATCCTCCACGTCGTTGCCTGGCGCGCCAAACCGGGCGAACCCAGCGCGGCAAGCCGAACGCACAACCGGTGCGAGCGCGGCAAGCAGCTTACGATACGACGCCTCGTCGCCGGCGATGGCGGCGCGCATCTGGTCGCTCCAGACTTTGTCACGAGCTGCGTTGGACAACCGAGGCGCTCCAGTCACACATACGGCGGAGTGTGGCGCATTGTTACAACGCCGGCGCAAGGTGCCGCAAATTGCTAATTGGAATGGTGACCAGGGTTGCCGCACCAAGCCTTTGCAGATTTCTCGACGACGTGATGTCGATCCCGGGCAGGACCGCTCGTCGTTTTGACAGAGCGCGGCTGAAACCAGCCCGCCAGACATGAGGCAGGGAGATTACCAATGAAGTTCATGATCTTACTCAAGGCGGACAAGCATACGGAAGCCGGAGAGCTGCCGGACGAAGCCATGATCGCCTCGATGATGGCGTATAACGAGGAGTTGGTGAACGCCGGCGTCATGGTGGCCGGCGAAGGGCTGCAGCCGAGCTCGAAAGGGGCACGCGTGGCCTTCAAGGGATCGACCCGGAACGTCATCGACGGGCCGTTCGCGGAGACCAAGGAGCTGATCGCGGGATTCTGGATTTTCGAGACGAAGTCGCTGCAGGAAGCGATCGACTGGGTCAAGAAGTGCCCCAGCCCGCTCAAGGGCGATGCCGAAATCGAGATCCGGCAGATATTCGAAGCGGCGGACTTCGGCGAGAGCTTCACACCCGAGTTGCAGGCCAAGGAAGCGGAGCTGCGCGCCGCTTCGGCCAGGCGGTAATCTCCGGTTCACGCTCAGCGGCAACACAAGAATTGGAGACGCGTATGCGGTTCATGATCATCGTCAAGGCCAACAAGGATACGGAGGCCGGCGTCATGCCGGAGGAGTCCATGCTGCAGGTCATGGGGGAGTTCCATGAGGAGCTGGTAAAGTCCGGAGTGCTGCTCGACGCCAGTGGGCTGCGGCCGACTTCGAGCGGTTTCCGCGTGCAGTACTCCGGTGGCAAGCCCTTGGTGATCGACGGGCCTTTCACGGAGTCGAAGGAACTGATCGCCGGCTACACCCTGATCCAGGTGAAGTCGAAAGACGAGGCGATCGAATGGGCGAAGCGGTTCCCGAACCCGCACGGCACGGAGGACTGCCACATCGAGGTTCGCCAGCTGTTCGAACTGGAAGACTTCGGTCCGAGCGCGGCCGTAGATCAGATGCGCGAGCAGGTGTTCGCCAAAATCCAGTAAGCATCCGTTTCAGCCAACTAGAACACTAGGCTTGGGAGACAGACAATGTTGAAGACACTTCTTATCGCCATCGGCGTCGTGGTTGCCGCAGCTGCGGCGCTCGTCGCCTACGCGGCTGCGACGCAGCCCAACGAGTTCCGCGTGCAGCGTTCGCTGGTGATCAAGGCGCCGCCGGAGAAGATCTTTCCGCTCATCAGCGACTACAAGGCCTGGGGTGCCTGGTCGCCGTGGGAGCACAAGGATCCCAACATGAAGCGGACCTACAGCGAGCCTGCGAGCGGGCAGGGAGCGCGCTATGCCTGGGACGGCAACAAAGAGATCGGCTCAGGCGAGATGGTCATGTCGGAAGTGACGGCGCCGTCAAAACTGAAACTCGACATGCACTTCAAGACGCCGTTCGAGGCGAAGAACAAGGCCGAGTTCACCCTCGTACCGGATGCGGGCGGCACGAACGTCACCTGGGCCATGTACGGTCCGGCGCCGTTGATGAACAAGGTGATGTGCCTGTTCTTCAACATGGACAAGATGGTGGGCGGCGAATTCGAAAAAGGGCTCGCTGCCATGAAGACAAAGGCCGAAGGGTGAGACGGACGCGTGGCGGGGGCATGAGCAAGCATTGGGCTGCTGCCGCCGTCACCAGTCGTGGAACGGCTTGGTGCTGAGTGAAGCGTTGTAGTAGCGCTGCTCGCTCGTCACTTCGCGCCCGAGCCAGTTGGGCATTGCGAAGGCCTGGGACGCGTGATCGAGTTCGATCTCAGCGATGATCAAACCCGCATTGCGCCCCGCGAACTCGTCGATTTCCCAGGTGACTGGTCCAGCCGGTATTTCGTAGCGCGTTTTTTCGACTTGCCCATCGGCGCACAGAGATAGCAGTTCCGTCGCATCGGCCAGCGGCACATCGTACTCGAATTCCTTGCGCGCGATGCCCTGGTCAGCCGCCTTGATCGTCAGCACGGCCGCCCGGTCGTCGGTCAGCCGGATGCGGATGCTGATGGCGCCCTGAGAAAGATATCCCTGGCGAATGGTGCGGCTGGCGCGCGTCAATGCCCGCCAGTCGTCGCCAACCACCAGAAATTTTCGCTCCAGTTCCAGGGCCATCGCCCAACCCGCCTCGGTGGTTGATGCGAGCTGAAGAGCGCCCGGGGGGACACTCCTCAGTCCAACGCATACAAGTCAGTTGCGTCATCCAGACGGGGAAGACAACGAATTCTAGCGACGTGCCATGACACTTCGGCGACATCACGATGCCGCCGCGCGTCCGCGCGGCCGGTCTGCCGGAAGGGACAAGGGCTTGCCTGCGGCGGCTGACATGGACTAAGCGGTAGCTTGCAATGGCTACGGACATACATCGCACCATCGAGACGGTCTGGCGCATGGAGCAGCCGAAGCTCATCGCCAGCGTGACGCGGATCGTGCGCGACGTGGGGCTTGCCGAAGAGCTGGCGCAGGACGCGCTGGTGACGGCGCTGCAGCAATGGCCGAAGGCAGGCGTTCCCGACAAGCCCGCTGCCTGGCTGATGACGGCGGCCAAGAACCGGGCGATCGATCACATTCGCCGCAACAAGCTGCTCCGGCGCAAGCACGAGGAAATCGGCCGCGACCTGGAGATCGACCAGCAGCTCAACGTGCCGGATCTCGATGAGGCGCTCGATGACGACGTCGGTGACGACCTGCTGCGGCTGGTGTTCACGTCCTGCCATCCCGTGCTGTCGATGGAAGCGCGCGTGGCGATGACGCTGCGCATGCTGGGCGGGCTGACGACGGAAGAGATCGCGCGGGCGTTTCTCGTGCCGGAGCCGACGGTGGCGCAGCGCATCGTGCGTGCGAAACGGACGCTGGCGGAGGCGAAGGTGCCGTTCGAGGTGCCGCGCGGGGCGGAGCGTGAGGCGCGTGTCGCATCGGTGCTGCAGGTCGTCTACCTGATCTTCAACGAGGGCTATTCGGCAACCGCTGGCGAGGACTGGATCCGGCCGCAGCTGTGCCAGGACGCCATGCGGCTGGGGCGTGTGCTGGCGGGGCTGGCGCCGGACGAGGCGGAGGTGCACGGGCTGGTGGCGCTGATGGAGATCCAGGCGTCGCGGTTTGGGGCACGCACGGATGCCAAAGGCGAGCCGGTGCTGCTGATGGACCAGAACCGCGCGCGGTGGGATCAGCTGCTGATCCGGCGCGGGCTGGCGGCACTGGAGAAGGCTGAGGAGCTGGCGGCGCCGCGCGGCAGCTACACGATGCAGGCGGCGATCGCGGCGTGCCACGCGCGGGCGCGAACTGCGGCGGAGACGGACTGGGTGGCGATCGCGACGCTGTACCAGGAGCTAGCGGAGCGGGCGCCCTCACCTATCGTTGAGCTCAACCGTGCGGTGGCGCTGGCGATGGCGTACGGGCCGGCCGAGGGTTTGGCGCTGGCGGACACGCTGGTCGGCGAGCCGTCGCTGAAGGCGTACCACCTGCTGCCGAGCGTTCGCGCGGATTTCCTGCAGAAGCTGGGACGACTGGATGAAGCCCGCGCGGAGTACGAGCGGGCCGCGGGGCTGACGAAGAATTCGCGGGAGCGCGAGTTGCTGCTGGGGCGGGCGGCAGGGTGCAAGGCGTAGCCGGCGTTCTCAACGCGCCGTCATCGGAATCGCGACGCTGCAATCTCCCGTAACGTCATGACGGTGGTGGGTGGTTGTCGCATCGCTCTTCGCAGAGACGTTGCATAACAGAGATTGTAGATTGAACCGGTCGCTTGGGTCAGACCCATGGGTCTGACCCCATTCGCAAGGTCACTTCATTTGCGGGAAGGCGAATTCGGCGCCTTTGGCGATGCTGTCGGGCCAGCGCTGCATGACGGCCTTGTGGCGCGTGTAGAAGCGCACGCCTTCGGGGCCGTAGACGTGCTGGTCACCGAACAGGCTGCGCTTCCAGCCGCCGAACGAGTTGAAGGCCATCGGCACGGGAAGCGGCACGTTGACGCCAACCATGCCGACGTTGATGTTGCGCGTGAACTCGCGGGCCACACCGCCGTCGCGGGTGTAAATGGCGACGCCGTTGCCGTACTCGTTGCCTTCGATGATTTCGACAGCGGTCTTCAGGTCGGGCGCGCGGACGACGCAGAGCACCGGGCCAAAGATCTCCTCCTTGTAGATGGTCATCTCGGGCGTGACGTTATCGAACAGCGAGCCGCCACAGAAAAAGCCCTTCTCGAAACCCTTGACCTTGTGATTGCGGCCGTCGACGACGAGCGTCGCCTTCTCCTTCACGCCGGCGGCGATCAGGCTCTCGATGCGCTGTTTGGCGGCGGCGGTGACGACGGGGCCCATCTCGGCGTCGGCGACGTTGCCTTCGGCGACCTTGATGGTCTTGACGCGATCCTTGAGCTTGGCGACGAGTTCATCGCCGACGTTGCCGACGGCGACCGCGACCGAGATCGCCATGCAGCGTTCGCCAGCCGAGCCGTAGGCGGCACCCATCAGCGCGTCACAGCACTGGTCGATGTCGGCGTCGGGCATGATGACCATGTGGTTCTTGGCGCCACCCAGCGCCTGCACGCGTTTGCCGTGCGCCGTGCCCGTAGCGTAGATGTATTCGGCGATCGGCGTGGAGCCGACGAAGCTGACGGCCTCGACATCCGGGTGCTTCAGGAAGGCATCGACGGCGAACTTGTCGCCCTGGATCACGTTGAAGACTCCGTCGGGCAGGCCGGCTTCCTTCAGCAGGTCGGCGATCATCAGGCTGGGCGAGGGATCGCGTTCGGACGGCTTCAGGATGAAGGTGTTGCCGGTGGCGATAGCGATGGGCGCCATCCACATCGGCACCATGGCCGGGAAGTTGAACGGCGTGATGCCGACGCAGACGCCGAGCGGCTGGCGGATGGACCAGGCGTCCATGCCGCGCGAGATCTGCTCGGTGTATTCGCCCTTCAGGAGCTGCGGGATGCCGGTGGCGAACTCCACGACGTCGATGGCACGGGCGACCTCGCCCAGCGCATCGGACAAGACCTTGCCGTGCTCGCGGACGATGTGCTTGGCCAGCTCGCTGCGGCGTTGCTGTAGGAGTTCGAGGAAGCGGAACATGATGCGGGCGCGGGCCAGTGGCGGTTCCTGCGACCAGGACGGGAACGCGGACTTGGCGGCCGCAACCGCGAGTTCGATCTCTTCGGCGCCGGCCAGATGGACACGGCCTGCGGCGGTGCCGAGGGCCGGGTTGAAGACGTCGGCGGTGCGGCCGGAGCGCGAGGCGACGCGGCCGCCGTTGATGTAGTGGGGCACCTCGTAGCCTGATTGAACGTCGCGATTGTCGTCGACGCTATCGTTGGACGAGGCGGTGTTTTCCAGCTCTGTCATGGTCGTATCCTTTCGATCGCGCTCAGGCGTCGCCTTTGCTCAGGGATCGGGGCTGGTCACAGCCGCGATGACGTCGCCAAGCGTGGCACACATGGTCTTGATTTCGGCTTCGGTGGAAATGAACGGGGGGCCCATGGCGATGGTGTCGCCTGAGAAGCGGAGCAACAGGCCGTTGTCGAGGGCGCGTTCGAACACGCGCAGGCCACGCACGCCGGGGCGGCCATCGAAGGCTTCCAGTTCGACGGCCGCCGCGAGGCCGAAGTTGCGGATGTCGCGGATGCCGGGCGTGCCTTTCAACTCGTGGATCGCGGTCTCCAAGACTGGTTCGAGGGCGCGGGCGCGGGCGATCAGACCGTCCTTCTCCATGATGTCCAAGGTGGCGTGGCCGGCGGCAGCGGCCATCGGGTGGCCGGAATAGGTGTAGCCGTGGAAGAACTCCACCGCCTCGTCCTGGCCGCTCATGAAGGCCTCGTAGATTTCGTTCGTCGCCAGCACCCCGCCCATGGGGATGGTGCCGTTGGTGACGCCCTTGGCGAAGGTCAGCAGGTCGGGCGTGACGTTCAGGCGCTGTGCGCCGAAGTTCTCGCCGAGACGGCCGAAGCCGCAGATGACCTCGTCGAAGATCAGCAGGATGCCGTGCTTCGTGCAGATCTGGCGCAGCTTCTCCAGATAGCCGACGGGCGGCACGACGACGCCGGTGGAGCCGGCCATCGGCTCGACGATGACGGCGGCGATGGTGGCAGCGTCGTGGAGGGCGACAAGGCGTTCCAGGTCGTCGGCGAGGTGTGCGCCCCAGGTGGGCTGGCCGCGCGAGAAGGCCATGTCGGCGTGGCTGTAGGTGTGCGGCAGATGGTCGACGCCCGGCATCATGAGCGGAGCAAACATCTTGCGGTTGGCGACCATGCCGCCGACGGAGATGCCGCCGATGCCGACGCCGTGATAGCCACGCTCGCGGCCGATGATGCGGAAGCGCTGGCCCTCGCCGCGGACGCGATGATAGCCGACGGCGATCTTGATGGCGGTATCGACGGATTCAGAGCCGGAGTTGGTGAAGAACACCTGGCCGAGGCCGGCGGGTGCCATGGCCGACACGCGCGCGGCGAAGCTGAGCGTGACGGGGTTGCTGATCTGGAACGCCGTTGAATAGTCGAGGCTTTCGGCCTGACGCTTCAGGGCTTCGGCGATATGAGGATGGCCGTGGCCGAGCGGGCAGCACCACAGACCCGACAGACAGTCGAACAGTTTGCGGCCGTCGGTCATGGTGAAATAGGCGCCCTTGGCCGACGCCAGGAGCTTGGGGTTCTGCTTGAAGTAGCGATTGGCAGTAAAGGGCAGCCAGTAGCGCTGCAGGCCTTCGGTGACGCCGGAATTGTGGAGCTGCATGTTCACGAGACTGTTCCGTTCGTTATCAGGCGGCGAGCGCGGTCAAGGGATCGACGTAGGGATGATTGAGGGCGAGCGCCACCGGCTCGTTCGTCACCATGCCCTTGTGGACATTCAGGCCGTTCAGCAGATGCGGGTCGCGCTTGAGAGCCTCAACGCCGTTCTTGGCGAGAGCGAGGACGAACGGCAGCGTGGCGTTGTTGAGCGCATAGGCCGACGTGCGCGGCACCGCGCCCGGCATGTTGGCGACGCAGTAGTGGATGACGTCGTCGACGATGTAGGTGGGATTGTCGTGTGTCGTGGGGCGGGACGTCTCGCAGCAGCCGCCCTGGTCGATGGCGACGTCGACGATGACCGAGCCGGGCTTCATGCGGCGCACGATCTCACGTGTGATCAGTTTGGGCGCGGCAGCGCCCGGCAGCAGCACGCCGCCGATAACGAGGTCGGCCGAGGTGCAGTGCTGCTCAATGGCATCGCGCGTCGAGAAGACCGTGTTGAGCGGACGGCCGAACTGTTTCCACAGATTGCGCAGGACGTCGACGTTGCGGTCGATGCACCAGACCTCGGCGGCCATGCCGAGCGCGATGTGGATGGCGTGCGTGCCGACGACGCCGCCGCCGATGACGACGACCTTGGCCGGATCGACGCCGGGAACGCCACCGAGCAGCGTGCCGAGGCCGCCGTGAGCCTTCTCGAGGAAGTAGGCGCCGGCCTGGATCGACAGGCGGCCTGCGACTTCCGACATCGGCGCGAGCAAGGGCAGCGTGCCCTGGGCGGACGTGACGGTCTCATAGGCGACGCAGGTGGCGCCGCTGGCAATGAGGTCGTTGGTCTGCTCGGGATCGGGTGCCAGGTGCAGGTAGGTGAAGAGGATCTGGCCGGGGCGCAGCTGCTTGCGCTCGACAGCTTGAGGTTCCTTGACCTTCACGACCATCTCCGACTTGGCGAAGATTTCGGCGGCGGTCTGGACGATGGTGGCGCCGGCGGCCTCGTAGAGATCGTCGGTGGCGCCGATGCCGGCGCCGGCCTGGGTCTCGACGATGACCTTGTGGCCGCGCTCGGTCAATTCACGCACGTTCGCGGGCACGAGACCGACGCGGTATTCACGGACTTTGATTTCTTTCGGAACACCGACCAGCATCGCGACGCCCTCATTTGGATTTGCGACTTAAGGAGCAGGCGCGCAGCACGCGCAGCAAACCCCTGCGCAGAGATACTGGCTTGGCCGGGGTCTAGCCAATACAGTTGACCAATACACCAACCATAATTGCGGCAAACTGTATTGCCAGAAGCCGTTGTGTGTATAGGTTCATTCGCCAACACAGAGACCCACCATGAACCAGCTCAAGGATCTGCCTCGGGCAGACGCACGGACCACAGCGCTCGCAGAGCTTGCGGTTGATCGCGACAGCGACGTCGGCCTGGTCGAGCAGATTGCGCGGACGATTGCAGATGCCGCCGCGGCCGGTCGGCTGGCGGCGGGTGCCAAATTGCCTTCGGTGCGGGACATGGCACGGCAGCTGGGTGTCAGCACCTTTACCGTGGCGGGCGCCTACGACCTGTTGACGGCACGCTATGTCGTCGCGGCGCGACGGGGAGCGGGCTACTTCGTGCTCAACCGCGGCACGACGTCGACCGCGGCCGTGACGGAGCCGGCGCAGGCCGAAGCGACCGGCATCAGCGATTTCTGGCTGTCGTCTGACGTGTTCACGCACGGTCGCATGCTGGCGTCGCCGGGTTGCGGGTGGCTGCCGTCGGACTGGTATTCGGATCGCACCATCATCAGCGACGCCATCCGCCGCGTGGCACGATCAAAGGCGGAGCAGCTGGTCAACTATGGGCATCCGGCGGGTTTTGGCCGTCTGCGCCAACACATCGCGCGCGATCTCAGCGAGCGCCTGTTTGCGGTTTCGCCCGACCAGATCGTGCTGACGCATGGCGTGACGCACGCGCTGGATCTCGTGGTGCGCACCTGCCTGCAGCCGGGCGATGCCGTGCTGGTGGAGAGCCCGGGCTATTCCAATCTCAACGGGCTGATCGCGCGTCACGGCTGCAAGCTGCTGCCCGTCTCAAGGGGCGCCAACGGCCTCGACCTGGAGGCGGCGGCACAGCTGGCGCAGACGCATCGGCCAAAAGCGATGTTCGTGACAACGGTGCTGCACAACCCGCTCGGCACGACGCTGCGGCCGACGGATGCCTATCGCCTGCTGGCGCTGGCAGAGAAGTTCGACTTCCTGATCGTTGAAGACGATATCTGCCGCAGCTTCGGCAACGATTTCGATCCGTGCCTGGCGGCGCTGGACGGCATGCAACGCGTGATCTCGGTCAATGGCTATTCCAAGACGATCGCACCGTCGCTGCGCGCCGGCTACCTCGCCTGCAGCGCCAAGCTGGTGCAGGATATCCTGCGCACGAAGATGGTGACCGGACTCACGACGTCAGAAATCAGCGAGCGCATCGTGCTGGAGGTTCTCGCCGATCCCAATCACCGCCGCTCGGTCGAGCGCATTCGCACGCGCATGACGGCGGCGCGTGAGGCCTATCAGATTGTATTGGAGGCGGCCGGGCTGTCTGTGCTGGCAGCGCCGGACGGCGGGATGTTTCTCAGCGCCGGCTGGCAGGTGCCACCCAGCGAAACGTGCAACGCGCGGCTGATCGCGGAGGACGCTTTGAAAGACGGCCTGGTGCTGGCGCCGGGTGATTTCTTCCATGTTTCGCCGCCAGAGAGCATCTGGTTCCGCTTCAATGTGGCACATGAGGATTCCGAGCGGCTGCGGACGTTCCTGAGCGCGGTTCCCCGGCGCTACGGCTGGACCAGCTAGCCGGCGGCCACACCGTCTGCGGAACATCGACACGTAGAGCCCGCGACGGTTGTTCGACATTCGGGCCGGGTGTAAGAGGCGCGCATTCATGGGATCAGCATTTCAATCATGACGACCGATACGGACGAGCCCGAAATCGCGCACGGCGTGCACGGCACAGACGATGGCATCATCGACGGCGTGCGCAGCCGGGAGACGCTGCAGGAACGCGCGGAGAGCCTGATCGGGCGCAGCGGTTGGACGATCCTGAAGTCGCTGCTGGCGCTGGCGCTGTTCGCAGCCGTCACCGTGTTCCTCTATCATCAGATCCAGACGGTAACGTGGGTCGACATCCGCGCGGCTACCGCGCGCATCAGCTGGGGGCATATCGCGCTGGCGGTCGCCGCCACGGCCGCGTCATACGCCGCGCTCGCAGGGTATGACTTCCTGGCCCTGCGGCACCTGGGCGTACGCACGGTACCGGCGTGGCTCGTGGCGCTGACGTCGTTCATCAGCCAGACGTTCACGTTCAATCTTGGCTTCGGCGTGCTGACCGGCGGCGCGGTGCGGATGCGGCTGTACGGGTCGGCCGGGTTGTCGGGCGAACAGATCGTCGCGACCAGTCTGTTGGCGAGCGCGGGCTTCTGGCTTGGATTGATCGTCGTGACCGCCCTGGCGCTAATTGCGGCGCCAGACGTCGCGACGCGCGTGGCCGGGCTGCAAGCCGGCTGGGCGACGGCAACCGGCGCAGCAATTCTGGCGGCGGTCGGCGCGTGGCTGCTTTATTCCTGGCGAAGCGAGACGGCACCCGCTGATGCTGCGGTGGCCGTGCCGTCGACGTCGACTTCGGCACTGGCGGTACTGATCGGCGCAGGCGATCTCGTTGCATCGGCGGCGGCACTTTACGTGCTGCTGCCGCCCGAGACGCCGCTCGGTTTCCTGCCGTTTCTCGTCGTCTTCGCGGCAGCGGCGACGTTCGGCGTGATCAGCAGCATCCCGGGTGGCCTGGGCGTATTCGAAGGCACGCTGTTCCTCGGGCTCGCCGGCGTCGAGCATGGCGCGTTATTGGCGTCGCTGCTGGCATTTCGCGTCATCTATTATTTGATCCCGATGGCGGTCGCCGCCGGCCTGTTCGCGCTGTTCGAGCTGCGCGCCAAGGCGGCACCCGTGACGAAGGGTGCCGTCGCCTTCGGCTCGATCATCGCCCCGCTGATCCCGACGGTCGCCGCCATCATGGTGTTCCTGGGCGGCTTCGTGCTGCTGGTCTCCGGCGCGCTGCCTGCGGAACACGATCGCATGGCGCTGCTGCGTCACAGCGTGCCGCTACCGTTCGTCGAGGCCTCGCACTTCATCGCCAGCGTGGCCGGCGCGCTGCTGCTGATCATCGCGCACGGTTTGGCGCGGCGACTGGAGTCGGCGTGGCGGGCGGCGGTGGCGTTGCTGGGACTGGGTGCGCTGTTCTCATTGGCGAAGGGCTTCGACTACGAAGAGGCGCTGGTGTGCCTGTTCGTCATTGCACTGCTGGTGGCCAGCCGGCATCGCTTCTATCGCCAGGGCGGGCTGTTCGCGCGTGCGCCCAGCGCCGCGGAGCTGCTGGCGATCGCCATCGCGCTCGGCATCTCGATCTGGATCGGCATGCTGACGTACCGCGGTGTTTCCTACACGGACACGCTGTGGTGGGATTTCGCCTATCGCGACGACGCCCCCCGCTTCTTGCGCGCCTCGCTTGGTGTCGCCGTGACGGCGCTGCTGGTGCTCGCCTACGAAGTGCTGCACCGGCCGTCGCAGCTTGTCGACGTCGTCGATCCCCAGGAGATGGACCGGGCGCGCGGCATTCTCGACACGTCGCCGAATACCGAAGACCGGCTGGCGCTGCTCGGTGATAAGCGCTTCCTGTTCGACGAAAAGAACCGCGGCTTCGTCATGTACGGCATCCAGGGATCGAGCTGGATCGCGATGGGCGATCCGGTCGTCACCGAGGAGGAGGCACGGCTCGACCTCGTGTGGCAATTCAAGGAGCTGGTGGACCTGCATGCCGGGATACCGGTCTTCTATCAGGTGACACGGAACTTCCTGCCGGCTTATCTGGACGCTGGTTTCTCGCTCGTGAAGCTCGGCGAGGAAGCATGGGTCGATCTGGCGAAGTTCACGCTTGAGGGCGGCGAGGGGCGCAAGTTGCGTCAAGCCAAGGCGAAGGCGGAGAAATCCGGCATGGTGTTGCAGATCGTTCCGGCGCGCGACGTCCCTGCCCTGCTGCCAGAACTGAAAGTTGTCTCGGATGCCTGGCTGTTGGATCGCGAGCAGCGCGAGAAGGGATTCTCGCTCGGCTTCTGGTCAGAGAGCTATCTGGCGCAGTTCGACATGGCGGTGATCCGGCTCGGCGAGCAGGCCGTGGCGTTCGCCAACATCTGGCGCGGCGCCGGCGTCGAGCAGTACTCCGTCGACCTGATGCGGTCGCGGCCAGACGCGCCGCAGGGTGTGATGGATCTGCTGTTCATCTCGCTGATGGAGCTGGCGAAGAAAGACGGCTACCAGTGGTTCAACCTGGGCATGTCGCCGCTGTCTGGGCTACCGCAACACCGGCTGGCGCCACTGTGGACCAGGCTGGCGCGCTTCGTTTCGCGCACCGGCGACCGGTTCTACAATTTCGAAGGCCTGCGGGCCTACAAGAACAAGTTTCATCCCGAATGGCGGCCGAAGTATCTGGCCTATCCGGGTGGCCTGCGCCTGCCGCAGGTACTGGTAGACATCACCTCGCTCATCGCGGCCTCGCCGCAGCGGGCGGAAGGTGCGGGAGAGACATGATGCGTGCACTTGCGGCCCTGACGATTGTCTTTCTGGCTGGACTGTTTCCATCCCACGCAGCTTGGGCGGCCGCGCGCTCGATCTCCGTTGTGAACGAGGCACTCGGCGCGATCACGGTCATGGCGCCGGAAACGCAACCTGACCGGTTCGTCGCCTACATCACCGACCACGATGGGTTGACGCCGCAGCGCCAGAGCGAGATCGACGCGATCGTGGCCCGAGGCGCTGCCGTCGCCATTCTCGACCTGCCAAAGGTGCAGGAGAAGCTGGCCGCGGCGAAGGATGAGGAGTGCTATTACGTCTTCGGCGACATTGAGGATCTGGCGCGTACCGCGCAGCGTCAGCTCGGCATGACGGAGTGGCGCTGGCCCATGATGTTTGGCGTGGGCGACGGCGGCACGCTGTCGTACCTGATGCTGGCGCAGGCCCCCGACAATACCTCGGGCGGGGCAGTGAGCATCGGATTTGCGCCGCAGCTCAAGGGCAACCTTCCGCTCTGTCCCGGCGCGCCGATGGTCAGCCACGCCAACGGCGTGATCGGCTACAAGCCATTCGACGACGTACCAGGCCCCTGGGTGCTGATCGCGCCCGCCGCCGTGACGGCGGACGTGCAGGCGTTCCAGGAAGAGGCAGAGGGCTCGCGCATCGACGTCATCGACGGCGACGACGCCAAGCGGTTTGCCGCCGCCGTCGACGCGCTGTTTGCGATGGCGCCAAAGAGCGTGGGAGGGCTGGCCGACCTGCCGCTAACCGAGCTGCCGGCCGACGGCACTCCGAAGTCGCTGTTCATCCTTATCTCCGGCGACGGCGGGTGGCGCGATATCGACAAGCAGATCGGCGAGTACCTGTCCAACAACGGCGTCTCCGTGATCGGGGTCGACTCGCTGCGGTATTTCTGGAGCCGGCGCGAACCCAAGCAGATCGCCAGCGATCTCAACCGCATCATCACGCACTATCTGGAAACGTGGAAACTGGAGGCGGTCGGCATCGGCGGCTATTCGTTCGGCGCGGACGTCATCCCGTTGGCCTGGCCGTACCTGCCGAAGGACGCGCAGGCGCGCACCAAGCTCATCGCATTGCTAGGCCTGGAGACCACGGCCGACCTGCAGGTGTCGGTGACGGGCTTCCTCGGCATCAAGGATTCCAACGACATCGAGGTGCACCCGTACCTGGCGGGACTGCCCAAAGACAAGACCGTGTGTTTCTACGGGTCGTATGAGGTGAAGGCGGAGGAGACGGCCTGCGTCGCCCGCGAACTCGACGGTGCGACACGGGTGGAGCGGCCGGGCGGGCACCACTTCGACGGCAAGTACGAGCCGGTGGCCGACATCATCGTCGAACGCTTGAAGTAGGCTCAGGTCTTCAGCAGCGTGGCCGCGGCCTCGCTGGGGGCCATGTCGCCGGCGAGAACGGCGTCGGCGAGCTTATCCAGCTGCGCGCCCCGCCCGGCTTTGATGCGTTCGGCGACGAGGTCGGCGGCGGCGCGGGCGATCAGATAGCGGGCGCGACGGCGGCGGCGCACATCCGTGCCCTGTGCCGTGACGCGCTCGCCGATGACGGAGATCGCCTGCATCAGGGCAGCCACGCCGTCTCCGCTGGTGGCGGTGGTCTTGATGACCGGCGGCTTCACGGCAATCCCAGCGCGAATGGACAGTGCGCCGGCGAGCTGCTGCAGCGTCTGTTCCGCACCGGGGCGATCACCCTTGTTGACGACAAGGATGTCGGCGATTTCGAGCAGGCCGGATTTCATGGCCTGGATGTCGTCGCCGAGACCGGGGGCGGAAATCACGACGCGGACGTCGGCGACCTCGGCCACGTCGATCTCGTTCTGGCCGGTGCCGACCGTCTCCAACAGGATCAGGTCGAAGCCGGCGGCGTCGAAGGCATCGACGATGCGCACCGCCGCCGGCGACAGGCCGCCGAGGTAGCCGCGAGAGGCGAGCGAGCGCACGAAGACGCTGTCGTCATCGAGGGCCGCCGTCATGCGGATGCGGTCGCCGAGAATGGCGCCGCCGGAAATCGGGCTCGACGGATCGACCGCGATGACGCCGATGCGCTGGCCGGAGGCGCGCGCATGGGCGATGACGCAATTGACCAGGGTCGACTTGCCGGCACCAGGCGGACCGGTGAAGCCCACGACAAGGCCGTGACCCAGATGCGGTTGCAGCGCCTTCAGCAGGTCCGGCGCGAAACGCGACATGCGCTCCAGCTCGGTGACGGCGGAGGCGATGGCGCGGCGCTCGCCGGCACGCACGCGCGCCACGAGATCAGGGATCTCGCCGCGATCGATGCCGCCGCGCGGGGGCCTGGGCTGCTGCGTCGTGTCATCCATCCGGCGCTGATAGCCGCAAAGGTGCCTCAAGTGCAATATTGGCCCTGAATTATCGAGAATATTTGGGTGCACGGCGCCGGCCCAGCGGAGTGGCGTGCGGGCGCCATGACAAAAGTTGCGCGGCGGTTGAGGCGTCCGGGTGACTGCGGGCGATCGAGTTGCGCGGCATACTCGTCCCTGTTGCTCATGTCATTTGGGAGAGTTCGCCATGTTGAAAGTCTTGAACGCCCTCGCGCTTGCGGTCGCCCTCACCCTGGCTGCGCCGTCGCTGCTGCCGGATGGAGCCGCGCATGCAAAGAGCGGGCTGAAAGTGTGCAAGTCCAAAGTTCCGTCGACCGGGAAAGTGAAATCTTGGAAGTGCAAGGCGGACGTGCCGTGCTGCGTCAGCCACGAACTGGGCCTTTATGTCTGCGGCCAGCCCGTGATCGGCTGCCTGTAGGCGCCAATTGACGGTATCAGGGCCCGTCGCCACAACGCGGGACGGGCCCAAGCAATTGAGCTGTCAGGAATTTGCGTTGAGGCTGGACAGGACCGTTTCAGGGTGTTAGACGCTGCCTTCTCAGGGCCCGGTTGGGCCCTTTTGCCGTCCTTGCGCGCAAGGACAGCGGGCGCATAGCTCAGTTGGTAGAGCAGCTGACTCTTAATCAGCGGGTCGAAGGTTCGAGTCCTTCTGCGCCCACCATTATTTTCAATATCTTAGCAGCAGGTCGGCAAAATCAGCGGCGCTCGGCAGGCCGCGACCGCTCCCGTCGATCGCGTCCATGATTTCCTGCAGAACGGCCTGTCTGGTCTGGAACGTAATGGCCAGGGGATTTGGCCGGATCCGTCGAGTGCTCGATTGCCGACAGCTTGGGGTGCACGTAGGGCGCAGCCGCCTTGGCTGCCTCGAGGCGGGCGCCGGAATCTCCAGAGGGGTCGCGCATCACCTGGAGCAGGTAGTCGAGTGGGCTGATGCCGGTTTCCGTCTCCGCCGCGATCATAGCTTGGGTCCGCCGGTTGCGGGTGCCCTTTTGCCGGCCGCCGTTTCGGTGGCTTCCCGGCTTTGGTCGACGTGTTCCCATTGGCGCCTCAGTGGGATTGCGGACTAGGTTGGAGTGGGCGGCGCATCGCTCGTTCTTGCTTGATGACCTCTCTGCTTGCATCCGGGCTGACTGCCGTCCAAATGATCTCAGTCGGGAAGAGCGAGGCATCCGGGTCGCTGGCTAAGGTCTGCGTCGGCCTGCCGTAGGCGCGGTCTAAAATTTCTTTGCTTGCGGCAAGCTTTGCCTGTTCGCTCTCGCGATCCGACGAATCCGCTACTCCGGCTAACACCAGAACAGCCACGGCGCCGCCCCGCCGGCGTTCAAAGGTTTTCACGCGGTCCTGAAGCGTTTCCGCGCGATCGTCAGACTGGACGTTTAACCCCAGATTTGAACGGATGGCGCGCACGCTTCGCGCGATCCTGGCGGGCCTGAGCTTCGCGCTGATCCCGTTCCAGACCGATTCCTGGCGAAGCCGCGACTATTCCTCAAAGGTAGTTTTACACAACTCGTCGGACGCCTGGCATCCGCCGCATGACCACTACCAATACCCCGGAAATCAACAGCGTTAACAGACCTGTTACCGGCCAATCCAACGGCGGCCAGAGAAGTATTGGCGCAACCTGGGCGTATATGTTGCGAAGCGTCTCTAATATGAGTGGATGAATAAGAAAAATGCCAAAAGTTGCGGGAGCCAAATCGCGCACAATTTTA
This sequence comes from Hyphomicrobiaceae bacterium, assembly GCA_965279065.1. GTDB lineage: Bacteria > Pseudomonadota > Alphaproteobacteria > Rhizobiales > Hyphomicrobiaceae > JAKAXS01. Next base: position 1,226,565 of record OZ257134.1, on the reverse strand, counting down.
GAGAGCCAGGCCGGCATGCTCATCGAGATGACACAACAGAAAAGCGCCGGTGCCATGACAAGTACCGTCGGATTGAAATAGCTATAGAAATACATGCTCCAAGGTCCACCGATACCGGCACGCGAAGCGGTCCAATTTGTCAGTGCCGCTGTCGAAACGACACCACAAAGGAATAGCGTCGCAGATATCCATTGCGGGACTCTAACCTCGAGTAGTAAAGCCCCCAACACAAAGTAGCCGATGTAGGGAATAAATCGAGTGAACGCGTTTCCATTAAGACCTTGGACAGTCATAGTGATGCCAGCAATAATCAGTGCTGTGCATGCGTATATAATGCCTTGTCGATGGGGCAGACGTTGTACTGCGGCTGCAATCGCGGGCGTGAAGGCATACAGCCCGGCGATTACAAAAAGAAAATAGAGGTGGTAATATGGGGTCCCTCGAAACAGTTCGCCAGCAGCATAAGGAAGTGCGATTGGCTGATTCCAAGCGCGCCACAGGAGATAAACCCCGCTCCAAAATATTATCGGAACGAAAATCCTAGCGAAACGGCGCTTAATAAAGCGCATCGGATCATCAATTGCCCTTCGTAGCAATAACGCACCGCTGATCATGACAAACTCAGGGACACACCACCTAGTCGAAGAACTTATAACATTTGCAATATTCCAAATCGTCGGAGTGACTTCGTCGTATAGGTATATAGTCCTCGCGCTAACGTGAAGCATTACCACCGCGACACACGACACGACACGAAGCATGTCGAGATTTTCTATGTGCTCTATCGATGTGCTTGCAGGAAGAGTGCCATCAATCGAAATTTGCTTCATTGCGCTATTGGATCTCTGGCGCTGCCTCCACTTGATGCAGAGCGGCGATGACGGAGTTGCGAGCTCGGCATACTACGCGGTGCTCCGCAGTTCTCATGTGGCCGAAAAGTCCAGACCTTCTATTCATAATAGGTCTCATGCTGGGCCTTTATCGTCCAACGCTTATTTGGTCGAGAAGGCGCGAGCCTCTTTGCGCCTTCTTTCAGCGGTCTCCCGACGCTGATCTATGTCTTATCAAGTTTTCATAAAGTTCGCGATTTTGTTCTCGGCCTCTGCGCGCTTGTTTTCAATGTCAGCCATCAACAATAAAAGCTCTTGAATACGAGATTCTGCCGCCGCGCGATGCTGCTCCAAATTATTAGAAAGCTCCAAGAGCTCGGCGACGCGTATTTCGCCAGCCGCCCGATCTGCTTCGAGCGCAGAGGATTTATTGAGTAAATTATGAATTTGTGATTCCGCAAGTGACCGCCGATTTTCCAAGTCTTCGCTCAACTTAAGAAGCGACGAAATTCGTTCGTCACCAGCCGCCCGCTGATGTTCTACAAACTCAAGCTTATCGATAAGCGGCTGAAGGAGACTCATAGTTGGGAAAGAATGCGGAGCTGCCCATGTAATTATTGGATCGGTTTCGCCCTCGAATTCAATGGCGTGCGGCTTAACTTGAGTGTTGAAGCGAAGCAGATATCCATATCGTGATGCGCAAACCCTGGGGAGTTCAAACCACCCATTTGATACCTCAAGCAGCGGGACGTCCTGTCGAAGCAAGGGATCGTAAATCACCGGGCCCACGCTCGAAGAGCAACGCATGCGCTTCGGTAAGCGAGGCAACAATAACGAATACTTCGGGCAGTCAAGTTGCCGGATCTCCGTCGCGTAATTGTCAGGATCTCTCACAACGTCGAGCTCGGTTGTGGCTACGCTGGATAAAAGTGGAGGAGGAAGGGAGACGTCTTCTTGCGGCTCTCGGCCTTGAAGGTCTTCTTTATCGAATAACATCACCATCTCAGAGCGGGTCGGCCACGGAATGCGACCGACTAGACCAAGGGTGTAATGCAATGCCTCTAGCTTAGCGTCAATGCGATCGGCCTCGATAGGTGATGTCGGCAGATATTGAGCCCCGCAGCTAGGACATATGGCGTGAGCGAAATCGTACACACGTCCCTTACAAAGGTGCATTAGAGAAACGACCTCTGGCGAACTCCACTTCCACCTGGCGCCGCAGTATTTATACTGAGAGACTGCAGCTCTACCTTCCCAGAGACGACTTAGGTCCTTGGCGGAATACGAGCGCTGATGCCAATGGACATGAAACCGCGTTTCGCAATTCGCACAATCGACTGAAGCGACGTCAAGAAGCTCTCGATAAGGAACTGCGATCAAGAGCCACCGAGCCGACACTCGGTAAAGCTCTTCTAATACCTGACTGTAGCTCGCATCCCGTACATGTTCCAAGACGTCAGTCGCTAATACCAGATCGAACTCGCCGTCTCGAAACGGCAAAGCTTTGAGGTCGGCGATACATGTAGGAAACTTGACCTGTCTCATCGCCTCGGCAGAGACATCGCAAGCTACAACGCGGCGATCGGCCGGCAGGTAATTAGTGATCGCGCCGTTACCACAGCCGGTATCAAGTATGCTGCACGCCTCAGCGGGGATCATTTCGAGCACGACATCACGTACAGCGGTCGCGGAAGCGTCCGGCTCAAACTTCCAAAGTTCTCTCTGCTGGTAGTAGGAGTTGTCAGTCATGCCCACCGCGCGTCAGCTGAAAACTTGCCAATCGACGTCATGAAGGAACTCCCCGGTCTCGGTCGCTTGATGAGGCGGCGCAATCACTTTTAACCGAAAGCGACGGTCGAGCACATGGATGGGATTGACGCCATGACGATGGGTGTCGTGCAAATCTCGAAAGATCCCCACTGACACGATGTACTCCCCTGGACCCAGCCTGAGTGGTCTAAGTATCGCCTGGTCATGATGTTCTCCAGCAAGCCGCGCGGTCACCGGACTTACTATCTGAGCTGCGCAACGACCGTCAATCCTATAGAAGGCAGTTACAAGTCTGCAATGATCGATAGCAATTGCAGCGTTCCATTTGATCTGTATTTCGAGCGCTTCCCCGCAGATGAAAGTTCGCCGTGCCCCCCCTACTGCGTCATCCGGGTCACGAAACTCAGTGCTCGTGATTTCCGCGCTGCTGTCTCCATATGAGTCCCCGGCGACGATGTGATCATCTGTATCTTCTGCCAGAGCTGGTTCGCCCTTGGCTGCACCCAGCAACTCCGCTGGGAGAGCGAACGATTCAGTCCTCCACGCGTCGCCATCAGAGGGTGTTAGCGCGCCGCTGGAGTAGTATTTGTCTCCGACCGCGAACTCTAGCCGAACCTCTTCGCCTACCGCAGCTTGATGCACAATCTCGATCTCAACGTTGCTGTAGCACGACAAATCGACCTTTATAGCGAAAGGTGCATGAAAGTATCTCCCACCCTCATCTCGGAACTCTCTCCAAACTGAAATTCCCACCCCTCCTTCTTTGGCTGCGGACCAGTTTGTGAAGCCTGGAATGTCGATCAAATACAGGTCTTCGGAAGGATCATTGTCTCGGGCATCTCCTAAATGCACGGTTGAGAATGTCTGCCCTTCTAATTTGAGGGTCAGGGAACGGATACGGTGGCTTCTGCGAGGTGCCGTCGGTTCTCCTACAACGAAGCGGCCAGTCACAGCAGATGTCGGATCGATACGAGGCGACGCGCCGACTTGAGACTCCGAAAGCCTCAGCCGCATATCCTCTTGTCGACGCACCGCGCCCATGTAGGATTTGCTTATGGTGAGCGTGTCCCCCACGCCGGCGATCCGTCCGCGGTCGACCCAAATGCACCGATCGCACATCATTTGAACTGAAGCCAGATCATGTGAAACAAGAAGAAGTGTTGCCCCGGCACGTGTGAGGTCACGCATCCTCGTAGCCGCCTTCATCGCGAAATATGCATCGCCCGCGCCAAGGATTTCGTCTACGATTAGGATCTCCGGCTCCACGCTCGTCGCCACGGTAAATGTGAGTCGCGCCTGCATCCCAGCAGAATAGACTCGAAAAGGATGGTCTATAAAATCTCCAAGCTCAGCAAATTCTAGAACCTCATCGATCTTTTTCTTCGCCGAACGACCCGTCACACCCAAATATGCAAGTGACGCGCGCAGATTCTGCAATCCCGTGAGGTCGGGATGAAAACCGGTGCCCAGTTCCATTAGCGCCGTGACGCGCCCCGATATCCGAACGGACCCTGACGTCTCTCGAATTAGGCCAGCAATAAGCTTCAGCAGAGTGCTCTTACCGGCTCCGTTCCGCCCGATTAGACCTACGCGCTCACCGCGCTGTATTGAGAGCGAAACGTTTCTGAGCGCCCAAAAATCCCAAGCCGCCTCTCGCGGAACCGGGATACCTAACGCGTCAAGCAGTCGCCACCCTTTCGATTTGAACAATCGGTATTGCTTATTGATGTCGCGCAGCTCAATTACAGGATCAGACATAATCTGCCGCCACCACTTTAAGGCGTCGAAATAGGCGATACCCAACAATGTATAAAACGCATGAAAAAGCCCCGAATGAGAGGAGGCTTGTCCAAGGAACTTGGCCGCCGTGTATGATGTCCCGATAGATCGATATCATGTAATATAGTGGGTTCAATGCCATTATAGGCATCATTTGCGCCGGTATCATTTCTTCAGTGTATCCTATCGGAGAAACGAGCATTAGGAACAATATAACCGGAGACACCACGTTTATGATGTCTCGAAAAAACACCGCAAAAATCGAAAGCGTCCACACTAGGCCAACGCTAAAAATGAACTGAACAAAGAATGCAAAAGGCAAGGCAAGTTGGGATAGCGAACCCTCTCCTTTCAACATCACGACACATAGTAGAATCGCCAGACCAGTGAGCATTGTAACGGATGAAACAAGAACCGTTTTGACGGCAATCAATTCTACCGGGAATACTGAACCCTTAAGTAGTGATCTATTGTCTACGAGGCTAGATACTCCAGAGCTCAGCGCCTCGCTGAACCCTAGGAAGGGGATTAGTCCAGAAAATATTATGAGTGTATACTCAAGAGAACTTTTGCCAGGAATTCGGACCTGAAGTATCAAGTTGAATACCAAGCTGTAAAGCCCGAGAAAAAGGATCGGAAATAACACCGTCCATGCCAGTCCAAAGACACTCGCTCCGTATCGTTGTCTTAAATCATGGATTAGCGTGGCCCAAAGAACTGATCGATACTCCCATAATAGGGTAAAAGGTCCCCAGCTGCTTGCCGGTCGATTGTTCATCAAAGATGCCTCGGACATCTAAGCGCGCCATGTAGGCGGGCAATGGAAGCGCTTTGGTTTTGAGCCTGACCAACTTGTGCACAGCGTTCCAATACGACCCCCGTAACTTTGAAAGAGCTTCGAAATAGCAAACATTGGGAACAAGAACTCACGGTGGTGCGCGAGCGTCCGGCTTATGTAACCCCGCGTAGAGATCTAGCAGTTTCAGCTCCTCTAGCTCCCAGTTGAGTTTGTCGCGCGCCGAAGCCGCTGCACTTTTGAGCGCGGCCAATCTTGATAGGTCAGTCATCACCTGGTTCACTGCCGACGCTATCGACGCTGGCTGACTGAGGTCGGCAATGACGCCGAACCCATGCTCATCAGCGATATCCCGCAAGAATGGAAGATCGTTAGCGAGAAATGGTACACAAGCTGAAGCGAACTCAAATAATTTGTTGGGACTGCAGTAAAGGTGATTGAGATCTACAGGGTGGTAGGGAATGACACCTAAATCAGCTTCACGCGTGATAGCTGTGAGCTCATCGGGTTCGATTCGTCCCAAAAAAAGGACCTTGCCGTTGTTCGTCCCCTGGTCGGCACTGATGCGCTTCAATTGTTCTTCACACTCGCCGTACCCGATCAAGACTAGATGAACACCGTCTATAAACTGAGCGGCGGCACGCACCAAATTATCTATGCCGCGTTCGGGGGACATCCATCCTTGATAGAGAACGATGCGTGCCTCGGAACGCAAAGAATTGCGCGAGCGAAATTTGCCAGCGGCAGCAATATCGGGTACGCGCGGCGCTGCGTTGAGTATGACACGAGGCGGGCGACAACGATAATCGCGCGCCATGATCCCTGCGATGTAAGGATTAACTGTTATTGACTCATCAGCTTTATGAATTAGGCGCCTTTCCCTGCGCCGGTACTGACGTTGTATTGCAGGTCGCAAAGTGGCCTGGGCGTGGTAAAGCTCATGTGCATCGTATACTAACTGACAATTTAGTTCTGTTTTCGCGGCCACGCCGACGTTGAGAAGAGGGAAGTCGTGAACATGCAGGACGTCAAATTTTCGCTCTCGGATTTGATTAAGCACGAAAACTTCAAAACTAGTCAGCCCGGTTGCCGCTGATACCAAGCGGCAAGTCGTTTTCCAGATTATGGGCCAAAGTCGGTTTTGCCGAAACTGGAAATATCGAAGAACTCGTTGAGCTCTCGCGTCATTCCAGTCAAAAACAAAGCGCGAAACTTTTATGCCCTCTAGAGTGTACTGCTCTGTATTTGCGCATTCGAAACCCGCCAAAATTTCCACTTCATATCCGGCCCGTTTTAGACTACGTGCCTCTTGCACGATACGTCGATCGATCATCAGGTGGTCGGTGGTAATCATGAGGATGCGTCGCGCATTGGAACAGGACGCAGCAGCGGTCGGCATTCTGTTATCTAATAATTCGTTCGAGTATACCTCTTCCAGACTTTCAGCTACATCGTTCCATGTTCGTGTGCGGTGAACCTCGGCGGCGATTTCGGTCATCTCGAACGACCCATGTGTTTGGATCATTTTTCGAAGGCCGGCGGTTAGTCCGTCTGTGGAATTCGGAACCACGAGGCCGCTCTTGCCATCAATCACAAAGTCCTCCGGACCACCGCACGCGGTGGTGAGTACAGGGCGCCCGCTCGCAAGTGCCTCAAGAGCGACTAGGCTGAATGTTTCCGTTTTGCTCGATACCACAACAAACTCTGCGGCCTCCATCGCGGCGGCAACTGCCTCGCGGTTTCCGCTTGGCAACGTATATATTCGGTGATCGACACCCCTTGCACGTGCCAACTCCATTAAGACGTCGGCGCTGCTATGATTGCACATTAACATGAGGTTGAAATTTGCATCTTCGCTTACAACCTGCGCGAATGCTTCAATGAGCCGGTCTGCGCCCTTGATCGGGTGAGAATCACCGACCCAAAGCGCATGGCGTGGACGCAACTGATCGCTTAGGCGCTTAGATGGCCGAAATACGCTCGGATCGAACCCGTTTCCGAGGACTTCGACACGTTCGGCGCAATTTCCAAGTTCGTTGATCATGTCGCGACGAAGAGCGTGACTAACGGCTAGTACTCGATTGGCGCTAGTGACGGCTGTTCTTGTGTGGTGCCGATAAACAAGGTTGCGTGTCTGCGTTGAGAACGGCCCCATGTGCTCGGTTAGCACGAGCGGACATTTGAAACGGCTGCTAATCGTCGCGCCCGCATAACCATCGAGAAACGACGTGTGCGCGTGGACTAGATTAAAGGGAAACTTTTGACGAACTATCTCGATAGCCCGCAGGGCGCCAGCCAAGTAACTGGTGGAGCACAGCGCATTACGGAAAATGCCACCGACACAATACGGGAAGTACATGACAGGCACTTCATTCCAGCGCGTCCAGCGATGGGTCGACCTGTGCCAGGTCTGTAAAGCATGTGACACAGTGCTCGGCCTATATGATTTGATCCAAAATGGTTCGCCAGATAGAACAGCGACTTGAACGCCCCTGCGCTGCAGGGCTAATACCTGTTCATGAACGAAAATGCCCCCCGTCGGATAACTAGTTCGAGGATACATATTCGACAGAACAAGTACGCGTGCTCTGGTCAAGCGTCACCGTTGAACAAACAGTTACTGATGCTACAAGCTGACACGATCGTGAATCGCCCTGAAGCTAAATCAATGACCACTATAACTCTGCTTCGTATCGCTAACGAAAGAGTTTGCCTGAGTAAATAGTGCATTCTCAGAATGCCCGAGTAATTGAATGCCGATGCGAATATGGCGTGTGTGCCTAGACGAGGCGCGCCGGTTTTGCAACTGGGACTCGAAGGACCCGACCTGCTCCGAACCGAAGACTTTTCTTGGGGTCACCAGTCACCGTTTTGCTTCGAGGCTTTCCATGCGCGCGATCATCGTTCTCATTTCGTTAGTGGCTTGCATCGGCGTATTGAGAGCCAATCCAGCCAACCGAGTTCACGAAACTGCATTGATCATGAGTTACTTCGGCAAAGCTCCAGATGCTTGCAGTGAAGGTAGCCAAACAGCCGAGTAGTCACCGAAGCCGTAGCCACGCCATACGGCAGCTTGCAGAAGGTCACGGCGCGCAAAGGATCGTGGTGCAGCCGCGTGCCGATCGTCGTCGCCGGGAACGTCACCAATATGCGCGAGACGAGCCCGTCGGCGGTGGTGTGCGCGCCGTCGCTCGAGCGCACTCGCTTCCAGGGGTGACCATCCCAAAGGCGTGCGAGCGTCCTGCGCTACGCAGCTTGTCTTCATTGCTTGCCCGCCGACGTATTGTCCGTCTTCAGCCCAGAACACGCTAAGCAAGCGGGCAATAGCAGAACTGTCTTCCGCGCGGAATGCTGTGTTTCGCAAGATGAGGTCGATTTTGGGCTCCTGTTGCCGATTGACAAGATGAACGTCCGACGCTACCGGCGTACGCGCGCATGGACAGATGTCCTCGCGATGTATTCAAGAGGGGGCCAACTAGCAACCAGTTGGCCAAGGTGGGTAATTATTTTCCGTCGGCGGGCGAGAATTGTTGGTGCTTCCATTTACCGACCCGGACTGGTGCTCCTAACGCTGGTGGCCGTTGGGTGCTCTTGTGTTATGTCGCTGGCTGGCTCTGGCCTCTTGGGACAAAGGCGGACCGTACTGGACGTGTTGCCGTCGTCTCAGGATGCTGTGCACGTTGAGTATCCGGCGGTTGTCACGGGACCGGACGGGTTACTGCTATATTATTCCGCGTTCGGCGTTGACCGGCGATGGCGGATCAAACTCGCCACGAGTTCCAATGGGGCGGAATGGCACCGACAGGGGCAAGTTTTTTCTGAGAGCGTCGATTTTCCTATTATGGGAAACTATGCGTTTCCGACTGTTGCGCAAATTCCCGCCGGCAATTTCGTTATGGTGTTTTCCGGCGAGACTAACCCTGGTACGGGGTATGACGGACTGTTTCTGACGACATCCGATGATGGGTGGCACTGGCAAGTTCCCCATGTGGTACTTTCCGGCGTCCGGGCACTGGATCCGCTTTTAATCATCGATAATAGCGGATTGCTCAAGCTATATTATGTCGTCGCCGATAATACATCAGGATCTGTGTATCGAACCGTTTCCTATGACGGCAAAGAGTGGAGTACGCCCGAAACGGTATGGTCCAGGAATCCAGCGGAAGGCTCCATTTACACAATAGGAAGCTTTATTTATGGCGATGTCCGATTATTTCTCATTGAGGGAACCCTTCACGGCAATCATCTGTGGTCAGCTCTGTGCCAAAACCACGAAAATCAGCTAGTGAACCTTCCACGCAACGATGTGCAGACAGATGAAGCAGGCCGGGGTGGGCCGATGCTATATGGGATGGCGTTTGTGAACAACACTTTTCCAGAAATCACCTACTTTAACGAGATTGCAGACCAGGGGATTGAGTTCGGAGGAAGAATACGCAGCGCTGAGACCAACAACCGCCTTTTAAATGATCTGAACTTGGCACATTGTGCGCGTAGCACTTCAACGAAAAAGCGTTAGCTGCAGTTCAGGATCACTGAAATTCCAGTTCCGAGGCCAAGCTGACGACCAACCTTTAAGACGCCGCTCCCTTTTTAGCGCTTGGCTACCTTTCTCCAAGTAATTGGCGACGCGGCCGGGTCGCGCCAGCTTTGCCTTGCGTCTGTCTTGGCATGTCGACGCCGATCTCTTTAGCCGGCGTGGCAGCCAACAGCTACGAGTTTGCAGTCGCAGGCAGACTTGAGTTCAGTGAAACGGCGGAGGCAATTTGTTTTGTTTGCTAAGAACGTCGAAGGTCACTTTGGCCCCGCTATAGCTCAGGTGGCCGCTATCCCGGTATAGCATCACGCCATCCATTATTGTCCGACACACTTTCTTGCTGCACAGTGCATCGGATAACCTCACAATCTTCGCGCCGGCGGCGGCGGCCGTCTCCATTAGATCCTCCACCGGCGCCATGAACTCTTGAAAAAAGTCGGCGGATTCGGTGCAGTCATTGTCGGACAGCGCTAACCGCTCGCTGCAGGCTAGGTTGTTCTCGCTAACTCCTGGAGGGGGTTCGACGACTATGACCCGTTTCCCCGCCGCACGTAACCTGACGATCAACTTTGAGAGTTTGTCCTTCGCAACATCCAGCGAAGAAGCTTCGACACTGAGGCTTCCGTCCTCGGCTCGTCGGAACATCTTGAATTGAGGGACCGTGTACTGCCAGAACGATGCCGCAAGAACCACTGTTTGCAGCGACTCGTTTTGCGAAATGAACGCTAGGACGCTGTCATTGAAAGTCATGCAAGATTTGGCGGGACCCTCTGGATTGGCAAATCGTGATCCATAAGGTGCGTAAGCAATAAACGGTGGGCAAGCACTTTGCGTCGCCTGCGTCATCCCCTCTTTAAGGTGGTACTGCGCGCCGGACGCTACCATCATTGCGTATGAATCTCCCCAAACCAGGGTGGTTGGTCGCTCAGAGGTTCGACACTTAGACAAGTTGCGAAATCGGTGGCTATCACATGAGGCGTTCAGTCCGTGATTTGGCCTTCTCAAATAAGCCAAATCACGGTTTCCGTCAGAAATGTATTGGACAGCGGTTTGGAACGCCCCAATCAACCCGCCGAACGTAATGGTGGCGGCAGCTAGCCGCGACCACTGCCAATCTAGCTTTCGGCAAGGCTGTTCAACAGCGAGGTGAATGCCGATCGCAAGAAATATGGAAACTGCGGCACCTAGAATATAAACCTTGCTCGCAGCGTTAATTCCGAAAGCGTTATTCAGGAAGACAACGATTGGCCAGTGCACAAGATACAGCGGATAGGAAACATCGCCCAATTTGCCGAGGGCTCGCCCTGCATGCGATTCGAAAGCGCGTTGGTTGTTCGCCAAAATGATGAGCAGCGTTGCGAGGCAGGTCAATGCCGCATCAATTCCAGGGTGAGGCATGCCAGTGCCCACGACTGTAAGGGTGGCAATCGTTATTAGCGAAGGCCAGAAAGTTACGAATAGCCAACGTGGGCGGCTGAGGATCGTGGCTCCAAACGCTCCGATCATCAATTCCCATGCTCGCATGGGTAGCAAATAGAACGCAGTCGTTGGGCTCTCTGATGCCACATAGAGGCATGCCGCAAAGCTTAGTACGGCTAGAGCGGCGATGGCCGGCAGCCGAAGTTTCTTGGGCACGACCACCAACAGCATCGGGAACAAGATATAGAATTGCTCCTCAACTGCGAGGGACCATAGGTGAAGAAGGGGCTTAAGGCCGGCAGATACGTCGAAGTAACCGACCTGCGACCATAGGACGAAGTTAATAGTGTACGTGACAGCACCCCAGACCTGCTTCGTTAACGACGCCATCTCGATTGAATCGAGGAGCCAGGCAGAGGCTATCGAGGTGAGAAGAATTACAGCATATGCGGCTGGTAAAATACGCTTGGCTCGTCGCGAGTAAAAATCGGCAAATGAGAACGTCCCGGCATCGATCTCTCTGACAAGAATCCGCGTGATTAGGAAACCCGAGATCACAAAGAAAATATCGACGCCAAGATAACCTTGATGGAAGGGACCGATTTTGAAATGGTCGAGCAACACCACTCCAACCGCGATTCCGCGCAGCGCCTGAATATCCGTTCGGACATCTGTCATAGGCTGGACACGCCAATCCTCGTAGGTTCGTCACGCACATTGTCAGGATGGGGCACCGGAAACGATCTTAGGAGTGCTCGACATATCCAGCAGCGTGGCACGTGACCCTGCGACGGGAACACGATCGATAGCGGCCTGCTCGATGGCGGGGGCGCTTACGCTCCGTCACGTCGTTCCTCTGACCGGCGCAAACTTCATAATCTGCCAATCACGCTGACGTTCGCTCATCGCCGTTCCCCTGAAATTTCGGACATGCAACTGGACCAGTCCAGATCGGCGTTGTCCTTAAAACGCATTACTTCACGCCAGTTCACAGACTGCTCCCACGCGGTCACTTTGACTTCGTCAACTTCGGCGCGGCTATCTTCAGGTGATCTCTGAGGATGCAATTGATCATCCAGGAGAGTCTGTGTTCACTTTCGAGTTTTGCTCAGCGTCTCGGCGTACCGCTTCAAAACCAGCCCGACCAAGGACGAGAACGAATGGTTCTCGCGCTCTGCCTCTTGTTCGATGGCAATCTTCACATCTGGATCGATGCGGATGGTCACTGTTTCCAACTTCTTCTTCGCCTTCATGCAAGCGTTTGTAAGCGGACGCAATTGACACAGCAATCAAATTGCTGCAATTGTTCGCAAGCGTAAGCAAGCGTTATGAGAGTTAGCGTCATGTCAGTTGTTCAGACGAAGTCCAACGCTGCAAAGCCAGCAGCATCACGAAGTTTGAATGCCCGGCTCGATGCGTCGATCGCCGAGCATCCCGCCTACAAATTCTCAGATGAGGTGCTGAAGGATCTCGATGACTTGTCGAACGTCACGGCACTCGATCTCAAGGGCATGGCCGATGCCCTGTGGTGCATGTCCTACGGCGACGGCGGGACAACCGGCATGTGCGGCGGCGGGATGCATGAGGGCTTGCAGTGGGTCGAGCGCGAGCTGGCACGGAAAGCAGAGCACATCCAAAACGTGGTCAGTCGGGTATCGCGGGAGATCCACTCCAGCCGTCTCAATGACGGAAGGGGCCGCTATGACGGAACCAACCCTCGATCGCCGCACCGTGATCGCCGTAGCAGCAGCTCCGGCGATCACGGTGCCGAGCACAGCCCTCGCAGGCACAGGTGACGACGCCGTGTTGCCCCTCTATCGCGAATGGCTGTTCTGCAGGCAAGAATGGTGTCGCTGGGCCACGCTCGCAAACGGACGGGCTGTGACCCGGGCGAATTTCCCGAGGCAAATGCTGCTTACGCCCGCGAGTGGGCCATCTTCCACGCCATGACTGACATGGTGCCTACGACGCTTGATGGTATCGCAGCCTTGGCCAGCGTCCTGTTCGACCATGCGGGACCGCAGTCAAAGCGAGGTACCGAGCAGTTTTATGAGGACTGCAAAGACCCGACCGCCAAACTTATGATCAGCATCTGGCGTGCCGCTTCCGGCCAAAACGGCACTCCGGTGATCCCGCAAGTCGCGTCACAAGAGGGGGCCGCCAATGTCTAAAATCCAAGAGACTGCCGTCGCCATTCGAGAATGTCTGCGGATCCAGAAACTGGCGGATGAGCGAGCGATAGCCCTGCGGGGCCTCGATCCAAAGTCGCAGGATGTCGACGGCGCGATGGTGGGGCTGCTGGCCAACAACGCTCAGCAGGTCTGCTCCGACGCCGGCTTCCTCATTCACACCTACGAGCAGGAGCTCGCCGCGTATTCGCCAGAAAGCCCCGAATAGATGCTTACGCAGATGCTCGTCATTTGCGACTACTTTCACAGCCACGACCTGGCGGAAGGTAGCGATGCCGAGACGGTTGTGAGGTTACGCGAAGTCGGCGACGATCGACGGAAAACTGGCTGTCGCAGTTTCCAACGGCCGGCCGACTGCTTCGAGTGTCGCTGACGCGATGCGCCGCGGATGCGGGATTTGATGTTTGTGGCGTTCGACCGGCAGTCACGATGTCCACAGGCAACTCAGAACGGTGTCTTGCAAGCGCTGTCACAGCCTGCGACTCGGGCATACTGCATTCCAAATTTTCATCATGAAGGATACCGGTCATGCAGAAGGCCGTATTTGGAGTGTCGAAAAGGGAAGCCGTTGGAATGCGGCGCCTGGATTTCGAGTCGATTCTTGCTAGTGCGATCGCAAAGCGCGTTCTTGTCACCACCCGCTTCGAGAATGACCTCTACGATCGACTTATTGTACCTTACGGCATCTACGAAACAGTGCGTGACGAGATCCTCCTCGTCTGCATGCAAGTCGACGATCCGGGGAAGCCCTTAGACAGCTGGAAGCCACGCAATTTTGAGGTCCGGCTTATGACTTTCGTCAAACTCACAGGTACGAAGTTCCAACCGGACACCCGCTTTGATTCCCATGATGCAAGGTACGGGAACGGCTTTATTTGCTGCGTTTAGAGTATTTTGCTTGGCGAAGATGCACACAGATCAGCCTTGGTGTCCTCTGCACCAATGACTAAGTCCTCGTTACTTGCGGAGTTCGGACGCGCGACCGAGTCTGCGCACAACCGAGAGATACTTGGCGCCTTCGCGCTCCCAGCAGAGTTCGTTCGCAGCTCGCTCCAGGCCGGCTCGCCATACTACACTGTGACTTGATTTGGCTTCGATCGCAGCATCGATGAGTTGAGCGAACTCAGTCGGAGATCTGGTATCGCCGAGAAGACCGATCTGATAGCCAGCGACGATCCGCCGGATCTCGGGAAGATCGTTCGCTACAATGGGCAAGCGTGCCATAATGAACTCAAATAGCTTGTTCGGCGTGCAAAGCTTGTTGTTGAGGCAGTTCCCCAGGTAGGGGATGACGCCAAAGTCGGCTCCTCTCGCCATGTCGATCAACTCGGCTTGCGGCACCCGAGCAAGAAAATGTACCCGATCACCAATGCCAAGTTGACGCGCTGTCATTCGTAGCAGCGGCTCGGCGGGGCCGTCGCCGAGAAATACCAACTTGGTATCGCCTCGACGCATGCGGCTGATCGCGGCGACCAGGGTCTCAAGGTTCCGCCCCATAGAGAGTCCGCCCTGGTAGAGAACGACCGGCGCAGCCTGGACATTGCCGATCACCTCGTTCAGCCGGTTTTCACCGCCTTGCGCGCTGGCGGGAACGAAACGGTCTGCGTTGCTCACGACAACAACTTCGTCGATCCCATGCCGCTGAGTAAGTTCCCGCGCGATCGAAGGATTAATCGTAATGACCGCATCAGCCTGCCCGATGTAGCGGGCTTGCACCCCTCGCCACAGCTGGCGCTCACGAACTGAGAATTCCTGCTCTGGATAGAGCTCGTGGCAGTCGAGTACTACCTTCCCGCCATGAAGGCGCTTTGCTGCAAGCGCCACCGGAAGCATCGGGAGATCATGCGCTACATATACTTTTGCCGCCGCCCGCTCGATCACGGATGCGAACAATGATTGAAACGCGTTCTCGGGTCGCTGCACAACTTTCCACGCTATGCGCCGCAGTGTTCCACTTAGAAAAGGCAGTCGATCTCGTACAAAGCGATGAATTCTAAACCCAGCGGCGTAGGGACCTTCTCCTCGCCCGGAGAACCGTTCGACCCAGTCGGGATCCCCCTTCGGCGACCGATCGCCAGGCGCGAATAAGCGTGTGGTGAGCCCATTTGCCATCAGCGTCTCGGCAACAAGCGCTATCCGCCTGTCAATGTGCCTGTCCATCGCGAACATCAAGACATGGGCCGACTGGCTGACCTGTCGGCTCAAGTTGAACGGAGCCACATCGCTCTGACGCTTAGTCGGGAACATCACTTATTCTTTCAAATTCGGCTTGGAACGGTTCCGATTTTTCCTTAACGCACCGGTTCTGTGGAACGACGGAATTGCGAGCGGAACCCATTGACAGACGCGAGGCGAGGCCAGCATTCGCCGTCGCAAGAAGCAATCAAGGGACGCCGGTCTAACAAAACTCACCTACCGATAGCTTGATAGCAACTCGGCGGTTGCCTCGTACGTTTGGGCGATTTTTGCCCCATAGTAGAACCCGCGCCGGCAAAGACTTCGAGCGCAGAGACAACGCCGACTGTACGGTCGGATTTCTCATACTCACCACTTCCGTCCAGCAACGATTTCATGCCGCAATGATACACAATGCCGAGCGACGGAGCATTATACGTGGTGTCCCGATTTACCTCGACCGCCGTATGGACCCTACGGTCAATGGCCCTCAAATCATAGACTTTCCAATCAAGGCGCCTTCCAAGCTTGCTAACGAATATCAGCGCAGAATTTCCGCAATGCGCAGATTCTGCATTGCTCAAGTAGCACTTGCATCAGCCAGTGAAGATGACCTCTTGCGGAATGTGAGACACTCCCTTTCCATACCACTCCGACTCACCTCGCGGACGAGCCGAGCAGCGGATCCTCATGTGGCTTGTTCTTGCTCTCAGCAGATATCGATCGGAATCAAGCGATTCTGCTTTCCACCCTCGACAACCCTAACCATGTATCCACTGAACCGATCTGACTGCGCAAGGTCGATAGAAGAATAGAAGAAACCTCCGATTTGCACAGGATCCGGTACGCTAACAACGCCAAGAGAGACTCGGACGATTCCATCCTTATTATTCTCAATCCCGAGAACCTCTTCAGCGCACAGCGCTAAACGATCGAATGTCACGGCAGCGCGCAGATATCGCCGCCGGCACCGCTTTTAAACCTCCACAGAGCACTTCGGCCGGAGCTTTCGACCAACCCAAATTCTGGCAACGCTCGCCTATGCGGTCAACTCCACATCCGACCGAACGATTTCCTTGCGGAGTAGCCCCTTATAGTGACTTGCACGATCATGGAAAGTTTGGTGCCACAACTCCAGGCACAACAGCCCCCACGTCTTGCGCGAGAATGGCTGAGCATGATCGAAGTTTCGCAAGACCGCGTCCGCGTGGAAATAGGGCCGATGTCGCTCTTTCATCGTGCGGAAGATCTCGGCCACCATGCCGTTGAGAGGCCCCTCCAGCCATTCCCTAATTGGAACGGGAAATCCCATTTTGTCTCTGCGCTCGATGATGTCCTTCGGCACGACATCGTCAAAAACATCTCGAAGCAGCTGTTTCAAGCGTCCGCCAGAAAATTTGAGATCGGGTGGCACACTAGCTGCAAACTCGACAAGAGACTGATCGAGAAGCGGAACACGGCTCTCCAGCCCGTGCGCCATGCTCATCCGATCTTCGACCGTAAGCAGCGCAGGGAGGAGGCATTTGAAATCGAAATGGGTCATGGCGTCAAAGTACGCCTGCTTTCTCACGTTTCGCGCGCTGTTGAAGATCGATCTAAATGCCTCGCCGACGGGGGCCAAATCGACCTCTGCCCAATCAATCTCTTCTCGCATGTCGGTAGCGCGATTGATGAGACGGAAATAGCGATGATCCATGTCTTCGAACAAGCCGTCGCGCCAAAACTCTTGGATCAAGGGCTGATACTCACGTAACACACCCAAATTGGGCACTATCGATTCAATCGTGACTAGGAATTGACCGTCCTGATAAGTGCCGTTTATCGCCGCCTTTATGCACTGCTCGAAGTACGCAACAAGATAGCGAGCATAACCTCCGAAGATTTCATCGCCACCCTGCCCGCCTAACACAACGCGTACATGGCGGCTCGCGAGCGCTGAGACCATGTACTGCGGGAATGATCCTGGCCCACCCACTGGGAAATCGAGGTGATAAATCACGTCCCGAATATGTTTGCTAAAGTCCTCGTGAGTTATATCTAAGACATGGAGTTCAGCACCGGTGGCAGCAGCCGCCGTGTGAGCGTACCCACTTTCGTCGTAGCCGGGGTACTCTGTGAAACGGCCGTGGAAAGCAGTCTTTTGCACACTATCGTGACGCGAAGCGAGAATGCTGATCAAGGTTGAGTCCAAGCCGCCTGAAATATATGCGCCGACGGGGACATCGCTGCGCATATGAAGCCGCGCTGAGTCCTCAAGAATCTCACGCAGTCGACGCGTGAACCACGCTGGGCTGTGATCGTGATCGATCTCGTAACTTACGTCCCAATAACGTCGTACCGAGATGGACCCGTTCTCGACGAGCAACATGTGGCCGGCTGGCAATTCTTTGATACCCTTGAACAGGGTATTCTCGCCAATGCAGTACTGGAATGTCAGGTACTCGGCAAATGCTCCCTGGTCAGTTGCGATCTCCGGCACAAAGGGCAGTAACGCCTTTGCTTCGGAGGCGAAATACAGAATCCCGTCGACGACGGTGTAATAAAAGGGCTTTATGCCAAACCGGTCGCGTGCACAAAACAGGCGACGGTTTCGTTCATCCCAAACCGCGAAGGCGAACATGCCCTGCAGTCGGTCGAGACAATCGATCCCCCAGCGATCATAGGCCGCCAGAATAACTTCTGTGTCTGACTGGCTGCGAAACACCCAGCCTGGCGACAACTGCTCACGCACTTCGATGAAATTATAAACTTCGCCATTATGCGTGACACAGTGGCCCGAGGGCGCACTCATGGGTTGCGCTCCCGCCTGCGACAGGTCCAGGATGCTAAGCCGACGATGCGCTAAGCCACAGCTTTTGCCCGATGCAACCCAAGTGCCTTTGCCATTTGGCCCTCGGTGCGCAAGAAGGCGACTCATCACATTAAGACGGTGTTCGATGTCTTTGACTGGTGACGCGTCGAGCTGAATCAAACCGGAAATGCCGCACATTAAACTTTGCCCCTAACGGCATTGCTACCGGTCAAATATGATATGGCAAGCGCATTTGCTCCCGCGACCGATCAACCCGCGAAATCATTTAAAGCCAGAGTACTGACTAGCGCCGGCTCAACAGCTTGGCAAGCGAGGGCGTGCTCGCTGAAACTCCTTTGGTCAGAGCTGCGATAATACAATCACACGTTGCTAAAAGTTGAAAGAAGATGATATTTGCAGTTGGGGTCACCGTAAGAATCGTCAAGTGTCGAGCCGACGCCTCTCTAGAATTTTACGTCTACATGGCTAGAGGTCCGATGACATGAGGCCAAACGGCGAGCAAATTGATGTCGCCGCACCTCATCCTTCGCGGATGCCCGTACGAGGCGGTCCAGAGTTTGACAAGCCCTGCCGGATGCCCCGCTGAGACGGGCACCCTTGACTGGTAAGGCCAATTGGCGCCGCGCACATCGGTTCCGCAACAGGTGAAACTCGGCGGCGTAAGCCTCGGGGCGTTTTGCAAACGAGGCATCGAACCGCAGCTAGAGTCGAGTATTGATGATCAAAGGAGGCTCAGCGAGTTCGGTCGCGCGCTGGAAGATGTTCGCAAAGAGCTCTTGCCACTCCACCGGAAAGACGAAAGCGTTCATCCTGAGCAGCTCTTGCCCCGTAGGGCAGACGCGCCGTCACGACTGATCTAGTCCCGCGGGCGCAACAGGCTCCAGTGTCAGCTGATCAACCACCCAATTTCATTGGGTCGATCGAAGATGCGAAAGAACCAACGTGCAACAAGGCGCAATCAGTTCACTCACCGTGCGAGGTGTTCTTCTCGACCTGGGGGGCATTATCTACGTCGGCAGCTCTGTGATTGAAGGGGCGCTTGCCGCGGTGCAGCGGCTGCGCGAAGCCGGACACCCACTGCGATTCTTGACGAATACGACACGGCGCTCCCGGCGTCAGGTGATCGCGGATCTGAGCCGGATGGGTCTGCGCGTCTCGGACGACGAACTGTTGACGCCGGCCCTGATGGCGCGGGCGTTCCTGGAGTCGCATGCACTTTCACCCTTCCTTGTGGTGCATCCTAATCTCGAGGAGGATTTCGCAGGTCTCGCGCCAGGCCGGCCGGAGGCCGTCGTGGTCGGGGATGCAGGCGAGTACTTCACTTACGATCGTCTCAATTGTGCCTACCGCAAAATTTCTGCAGGCGCAGAGCTCCTGGCCTTAGCCCGGAACCGGACGTTCAGAGACGGAGACGGCGAATTGAGTTTAGATGCTGGCGCCTTTGTCGCCGCACTGGAGTTTGCAAGCAAGCGAAAGGCCATACTGCTTGGCAAGCCGTCGCTGGAGTTCTTCAGTTTGGCCGTCGACAGCCTCGGCTGTGGGCGGGGCGAGGTCGCGATGATCGGCGACGATGTCGAAGCCGATGTCGGAGGTGCAATGGCCGCCGGTTTGAAGGGTATTTTGGTCCGGACGGGAAAGTATCGCCCGGGCGACGAATGCGAATTGGGATTCGCTCCCCATTGCGTCGCTGACAACCTCAATGGGGCCGTCACGTGGGTTCTGCGCCAATGACTAATTTGAAGGGTTTCATCCTATCCGTCTGAGGGGATTGGGATGCGATGATCTGTTGGGGCCAATTGCTTGCGCCCTTAGCCAGCCGTCGGCGAATCGGCCGGCTGCACCACGTTGAACACGAAGAGTGCCGCTCCGGGCAGTGGCAAACAGCCAGCCGAGCGGTCGGCTCCGCGGAGTTCGCGAATGTCCGCGAGTGCCCAGGGGCCGGCCTTGCCTACTTCGTCGTTGTCGTCGAAACACCGGCAACTCCCCGACGTCCGAGGCACGATTGCTTGGTGACGACGCAGGCGTTGATCGTTCATCACGCGCCGACAAACTCCGCGCACTCGCATGTCGAGTTTAAGAGATCGCAGCTGTCGGATTTCATTGTCCTTTGTCGAATGCAAGTGCCGAGCAAATAAACAATCAGTTCATTGCGCTGCACAATTGCTGCGCACACTCGACGTAGAGCCGTCTGAGTGAAGACCGCGCAATAGATTGATATTGCCTAAGATATCTTCCTTTATTTGAATTGGCACAGAAGTTGAGTTGTCGCGTGCATCGCGGTGATGGGTTGAACCCATTTCGCAACCGGACCCAACGGCGGGTCATTTTGGCAGCGCTGCCTTTCGCAACTCGAACCTCGCAACTTATGCGGGTTCGGTGCGTAGGCGCGCTTTTTCTGTTTTTGGAGGATCGATGGCACGTCTCAGCAAGGGCAAGTCAAAGTCGCCGTCAGTGACGGCTGAAACAGAACTCAGCCGGCGGACCCTGCTACGCGGAAGTGCGACAGCAGCGCTTCTCGCAGCGGCCAAGACGCTCGTTCCGGGTGGTGCCCATGTGGCGTGGGCCGCAGGTCCCGAAACCAACAAGGCCGCACTCGGCTACATCGCTTTGACCGACTCGGCACCCCTCATCATAGCGAAGGAGAAGGGTCTGTACGCGAAGTACGGGATGACCAATGTCGACGTCCTCAAGCAGGCCTCGTGGGGGGCGACGCGAGACAACCTTGTTCTGGGGTCGGCTTCGAACGGCATCGACGGTGCTCACATCTTGTCGCCGCTGCCCTATCTGATGTCGGCCGGAAAGGTAACCCAGAACAACATTCCGGTGCCGATGAGCATTCTCGCCCGGTTGAATTTCGATTGTCAGGGCATCTCGGTCGCAAAGGAGTATGCCGACCTGAAGCTCGGCACCGACAGCTCAGCCCTCAAGGAGGCGTTCGCCAAGAAGCGAGCCGCAGGCAAGGAAGTCAAGGTTGCGGTGACCTTCCCTGGAGGCACCCACGATTTGTGGATGCGCTACTGGCTGGCGGCCGGCGGTATTGACCCCGACAAAGACGTGGCGACGATCGTCGTGCCGCCTCCGCAGATGGTTGCGAACATGAAGGTCGGCACGATGGACGCGTTCTGTGTCGGAGAGCCCTGGAACGAACAACTCGTGCATCAGGACATCGGATTCACGGCTTGCACCACGGGCGAACTCTGGTTCCGTCATCCAGAGAAGGCGCTCAGCATGCGCACCGATTGGCTTGATGCAAATCCGCAATCAGCCAAGGCCCTGCTGATGGCCGTAATGGAAGCACAGCAGTGGTGTGACAAGCCCGAAAATAAAGTCGAGATGGCCGACATCCTTGGCAGACGTCAGTGGTTCAACGTTCCGCCGGACGACGTCATTGGTCGTCTCAAGGGTGACATCAACTACGGGCGCGGACGCATCGAGCGGGGCACCAATCTGTTCATGAAATTCTGGGAGGACGGCACGGTTTCGTATCCGTTCAAGAGCCATGATGCCTGGTTTGTCACCGAAGGCATGCGTTGGGGCAAGTTTGATCCTGCCACCGATGTCAAAGGCCTAGTCGACAAGGTCAATCGCGAAGACATCTGGCGTGAAGCGGCCAAAGCCCTCGGCACGGCCGCCCCCAGCTCGACGTCCCGCGGTCCTGAAACATTCTTCGACGGCAAAGTCTTCGACCCCAACAACCCGACGGCTTACCTCGCCTCGCTGGCGATCAAGCGTATGGCTGCCTGACGTCGGGAGATCGATCTGATGAATGCAATCTCGGCAAAACCCCTCGTTCCGACCGCTGCAGGCAGTTTGCCTGCGGCGGTCGCGGCCAGCCACCTCGGCGAGGTGAACGTGATCCAGCTCAAGCCGACCAAAGCCGGCAAAGCCAGCCGGCTAAAGGCGCACGCAGCGGAAATCGCCGCAACCGTTATTCCGCCGGTGATGGTGCTCGCGATTCTGCTTTTCATCTGGCAAAGCCTTGCCACTTCGCCCCTGGCAGCGCTGCCTTCGCCGACGCGTATTTGGGCTGATGCGAACGATCTCATCGTCTCTCCGTTCTTCTTCAACGGTCCACAGGACGTCGGCCTTGGTTGGCGCGTTCTGACCAGCCTGGAACGCGTGGCCTACGGGTTCGGCCTGGCCGCTGTCGTCGGCATCGCTCTCGGCGCGCTGATCGGGCAGAGCATATGGATGATGCGCGGGTTGGACCCGATCTTCCAGGTGCTGCGCACCGTGCCGCCGCTGGCGTGGCTGCCCATTGCACTCGCCGCCTTCAGGGACAGCGGTCCCTCGGCGGTGTTCGTTATTTTCATCACGGCTGTCTGGCCGGTAATCATCAACACGGCCGTCGGCATTCGCAACATTCCGCAGGACTACCGCAACGTCGCGGAAGTACTGCGGCTAAACTCGGTCGAGTACTTCTGGCACATCATGCTGCCGGCTGCCGCGCCCTTCATTTTTACGGGTCTACGTATTGGCATCGGTCTGTCGTGGCTCGCAATCGTCGCGGCGGAAATGCTGACCGGTGGAGTCGGTATCGGCTTCTTCATCTGGGACGCGTGGAACTCCTCCCGACTCCCGGACATCATCGTGGCGCTCGCCTACATCGGCATCACTGGCTTCATGCTCGATCGTCTCGTGGCGTTCGCCGGCCGCGTCGTGACACACGGAACAACAAACAGCTGAGTCAGAAAACAAGGATAGTCCGATGATCGCGCCCCTCAATCCCCATTCGCACACGGCCAGCATCCCGACCAAGCCGGGCCGGCCATTCCTGCAGATTGATCACGTTTCGAAGAACTTCCGGCGTGGCGCTGTCGAGACCGAGGTCCTCAATGACATCAGCCTCTCCGTTTCCAAAGGCGAGTTCGTGTCGATCATTGGGCACTCCGGCTGCGGCAAGTCCACGCTGCTCAATCTTGTGGCGGGCTTGACGCAGGTCTCGAGCGGCGTCGTGCTGCTGGAGGACAAAGAGGTGAGGGACCCGGGGCCTGAGCGTGCAGTCGTGTTCCAAAACCACTCTCTGCTGCCCTGGCTCACCGTGTACGACAACGTCAGAATCGCTGTCGACAAGGTGTTTCGCCAATTCAAATCGAAGGCAGAACGGCATGAGTGGACCCTCGCCAACCTCGACCTCGTGCAGATGGGGCACGCCAAGGACAAGCGACCTGCTGAAATCTCGGGCGGCATGAAGCAGCGCGTCGGCATTGCGCGGGCGCTGGCGATGGAGCCGAAGGTCCTATTGATGGACGAGCCATTCGGTGCGCTCGATGCTTTGACACGCGCCCATTTGCAAGACGAGGTGATGCAGATCCACGGGCGACTCGGCAATACCGCCATCATGATTACGCATGATGTTGACGAAGCCGTACTCCTTTCGGATCGCATTGTAATGATGACCAACGGTCCGTCCGCGCGAATCGGCGAAATTCTTGAGATCGATCTGCCGCGGCCGCGTCACCGTCTGCAGCTCATCTCCGACCCACGCTACATTCGGGCGCGCGAGTTGGTGCTCAAGTTCCTTCACGAACGTCACCGCTACGTGGACGCGGCATAAGGCTCCGATGTGACCATGGGCGAACAGCTCGTCATTATCGGCAACGGGATGGCCGCTACACGTCTTGTCGAAAAACTCTCGTCGCTCGCACCGGACCGCTATTCGATTGCGGTTGTCGGAGACGAGCCATCACTGGCTTA
Organism: Hyphomicrobiaceae bacterium; assembly: GCA_965279065.1. Taxonomy (GTDB): domain Bacteria; phylum Pseudomonadota; class Alphaproteobacteria; order Rhizobiales; family Hyphomicrobiaceae; genus JAKAXS01. The sequence goes on along the minus strand of OZ257134.1, from coordinate 1,202,561 downwards.
CAATCGCGTTCTGCTAACCTCTGTACTTGCGGGAGGGATGGACAGCACAACTGTGGAACTGAAGACTGAACAGTGGTGGTGTGACCGCGGCATCACGCTGACGTACGGGCGTCCCGCTGTCGCGGTTGACAGAAGAGCGTCCGTCGTGCGGCTGCGAGGTGGTGCGAAACTGAGCTACTCCAAATTGGTCTTCGCAACAGGATCGCAACCAATTCGGCTTCCGCTACCTGGAGCAAATCTGTCTGGTGTCGTGACATTCCGACAGTTGCATGACGTCGAGCAAATTCTGGCGCGCGCCCGGCCCGGCACGCGAGCAGTTGTCATCGGTGGCGGTGTGCTGGGCTTGGAGACGGCTCACGCTTTGGCCAAAGCCGGCGCCAATGTCTCAGTCCTGCACTTGATGGACCGCCTCATGGAACGCCAGATCGATGCGCGCGCAGCTGCGCTGCTCCAGTGGAAGTTGGAGGCTTGCGGGATCAGGGTGCTGCTGGATTCGGAGAGCGTTGCAATTCATGGACGCCGGAAGGTGATGGGTCTTCGTCTTAAGAGTGGGGCGACTCTTCCGGCTGATCTGATCGTGATGGCAGTGGGTACCGAGCCAAATGTTCGACTTGCACGCGGCGCCGAACTTGAGGTCAATCATGGCATTGTCGTTGATGATGACCTGCGAACAAGCGATCCAAACATTTTTGCAATCGGCGACTGTGCCGAACACCGCGGAACTTGCTATGGCCGCGTCGAGCCAGCCTACGACCAGGCCGATGTGCTGGCACAACGGCTGTCAGGCCAAGTGACGCGCTACGAAGGCAGTGTGCCTACGACACATCTGAACATTCCGGGCATTGATGTATTTTCTGCTGGAGACGTATTGGGAGCTCCCGGATCGCAGACCACTGTTCTCAGCGACCCGGGCCGAGGTGCCTATCGCAAGCTCGTTGTTGCGGACGGTCAGTTAACTGGGGCCGTGCTGATCGGCGATACCGGTGATGCCCTCTGGTATCTCGAATTGATCCGGAAGCAGAGTTCTATCGCGGCGCTGAGCGACGGGATGATCTTTGGCAGGGCATTTGCCCAGCAGAAAATCCAGACGAATGTCGCCTAAATCGCAGCCCGCCAGCCCAGAGTGCGCTCCGGTCCGCACGACGTGTCCGTATTGCGGTGTTGGCTGCGGCATCATTGCAAAACCCGACGGTTCTGGCGGGGTGCAGATCTTGGGAGACCCTGATCACCCGGCAAACTTCGGTTTGCTTTGCTCGAAAGGCTCCGCGCTCGCCGAAACTCTGTCCCTTGAAGGCCGCTTGCTACAACCGATGGTCAAGGCCGTCGATGGTCAAGTCGCGGCCACATCATGGGACTATGCACTGGATCGCGTCGCCAACGGGTTCCTCAACGCGATCAAACGCTATGGCCCGGACTCGGTCGCGTTCTATGTTTCGGGACAATTGCTGACAGAGGATTACTACGTCGCCAACAAGCTGATGAAAGGCTTCATCGGCAGCGGGAACATTGATAGCAATTCTCGACTTTGCATGGCATCCACAGTTTCAGGTTATCGCAGGGCGTTCGGCAGCGACACTGTTCCGGGCAACTACGAAGATCTCGACGAAGCCGATCTTCTGGTTCTGGCCGGCTCAAATGCGGCTTGGTGCCACCCGGTGTTGCACCAGCGCATGTTACAGAATCGCAGCGATCGTGGTGCCAAGATCGTGGTGATCGATCCACGGGCGACCACGACCGCTCGAGATGCGGATTTGTTCCTGCAGATTGCTCCCGGCACCGACGGAATATTGTTTTCGGGCCTGCTCTCTCATCTAGCCGCACAGAACGCCATCGATCGCGACTACATTTGCAAGCATACCTCAGGATTTTCCGAGACCCTCGCGCGAGCCCGCCATCTGGCACCAGATGTTGAAGCGGTTGCGGACCGCTGCCAAGTATCTCTCGATTGCGTGGCAACATTCTATTCCTGGTTCGCAGGGACGGCTAAGACGGTCACCTTGTTCTCGCAGGGCATCAACCAATCCGCGCAAGGCACCGATAAAGTCAACGCCATCATCAATTGCCATTTGGCAATGGGGCGCATCGGGCAGCCAGGCAGCGGTCCCTTCTCGCTAACGGGCCAACCGAACGCGATGGGTGGTCGCGAGGTTGGCGGTTTTGCCAGCCAACTTGCAGCCCATATGGACTTCGACACCGAAAGCCTTGAGCGAGTGCGCCGGTTTTGGGGGGCGCCAAACTTGGCGGACAAGCCAGGGCTGGAGGCCGTCGGGCTCTTCGATGCCGTGGCACAGGGGCGGATCAAAGCACTGTGGATCATGGCGACAAATCCTGCAGTGAGCTTGCCGCGCGCCGATACCGTTCGCGCTGCGCTCAAAAATCTCGAGCTTCTCGTAGTGTCTGATGTGGTTGCTCGTACGGACACCATTTCAGCGAATGCCGATGTATGTCTGCCAGCTGCTGCCTGGGGTGAAAAGGACGGGACGGTGACCAATTCCGAGCGCCGGATTTCGCGCCAGCGCGCGTTCACGCTTGCTGCCGCGGATGCCAAGCCGGACTGGTGGATTGTCGCGCAAGTCGCCAAGCGAATGGGTTTTGAAAGTGCATTTGATTTCAACTCGGCCAGCGATGTTTTTCGCGAGCACGCAGCACTCACTGCGTTCGAGAACAACGGAACACGCACTCTCGATCTTTCTGGATTAGCCGACCTTTCGGATGACGCCTACGCCGAGTTGGAGCCGATCCAGTGGCCGGTGCGCCGACGGGCGCATCCAGGCGCAAAGCGCGTCTTCGCAAACCGGGATTTCAGCGCGTCCGATCGCCGTGCGCGATTCATTGCCATCAGGGACGTCGAATTCTCTGACGCAACTCGACCTGGGCTTCCCTTGCTGCTCAATACGGGGCGCGTTCGCGATCAGTGGCATACTATGACCCGATCGGGAAAGTCACCACGGCTGAGCGCATATGCCGACGAACCCTTTGTATCCGTTCATCCGATTGACGTCGCCCGCTTCTCGCTTGCAAACGGCGGCTTTGCGCGCATCACGACGATGCACGGAACGACGGTCCTGAGAGTGCGCGAGTCGTCCGATCAGCGGATCGGAGAAGTATTCGCCCCTATCCATTGGAGCGCCGAGAACTCGTCCGACGGACGAGTGGGCGCGTTGGTACAGGCAGCTTGCGACCCAATCTCTGGCCAGCCTGAACTTAAGGCAACCGCCGCAAGCTTGGCCCCCTTCGTATTCGCGACGCACGGTTTTGTGCTCTCACGTGCCGACCTCAAGTTTCCGTCCGGAACATGGTGGGCAAGATCGGTGGTTAAGGGCGGATTTGGCTATCGAATGACGACCACCGAATTGCCGTCTCAGCGGTCCAGTCTGGCTCGCGAACTACTAGGGACCTGCGATGGATTGATTGAATTGAACGACGAGGCTCAGAGCCGTTATCGCGCGGCGATCATCCGGGATGGTCAGCTGCACGCCTGTGTATTTCTGGCATCAGATCCGGCCACCCTGCCAAGTTGGGAGTGGCTGAAGTCGGAACTCGCCATGCCTCAACTTAGCGCGTCCGCTCGCCGCTCGCTTCTGGCAGGACGGTCGCCGGACGCCGGGGTTGACCACGGTGCGATTTGCTCGTGCATCGGTGGTAGTGGGCCAATTGAGATCTGCGACGTCATTGGCGGCGGCTAAGCAGTCTCCGATAAGACCTGGTGCATCGCGTCTTTGACTTTCATGGCCGACCTCCGTCGTTGGTGCCATGATTGCATGTCACCGAGCCCACCGCCCATCCTGCTAAAACATGCGCCGCAACGGTCGTTTCTGCGAACCCACAAATCCGTGGCGCTTTCTCTAAAGTTCGCCCGAATTACTGGTTGTGAGGACGCTCGCCGCGGAGGGCGATGGAGCGAGCATGGCGCCAGCCGAGAGAGGACCCACGAGGTACAGGTTCAGCGAGCGCGTTTGAACACGATGGCCACGAGATCTGCACAGTCTGGCCAAATAGCGCGTTGGTAGGCCAAGAGAGCGCACAGACAGCCCCCTTGGCCTAACACAGTCGTTAGTATTTCTGGGATGGAGGCGGCGAGCGATCCGTTCCTGACCCGCCAGAACTTGCACCGCTGGTGGCGGAGTCATGCGCAAGGCCCTTCTGGCAGCCCGCCATGAACTCCTCGCTCGACAACTTTCCGTCACCGTTGGCGTCGACGGCTTTGAAGTTCGTTACAAAGGGCTGAGCTTGTGCGGACGTGAGTGAGCCCGCGCCGGAGCTGTCGGCCGTAGACCAAATGCCTTGGCAATCAGCTTTGCTCAGCTTCGTGGCGTTGGCTGGCGCGTTCTGCGCCAGTACTGGCCCGCTCATACTGGCGAACACAGCCAGCATTGCCGTAAGTCCAATCTTGGTCATGGAAAGCACTCCTTGCATGTTTAGATTGGTTTGAGCAAATCCATCGTGACGTTTGCTCAGTTTAACCAACGTCGGCTGCAAGCATCTGTTCCAAAGGTCGTCGCAATCTGTCGATATGGCTGCAGTAAGTCACCGTCCACCCTGCACATAATGTTCGAGCTGTTCGATTGTGAACTTCTGGTCGGCAATAACGCATTTGACCAAGTCGCCTATCGACACGATGCCGACGAGCCTTTTGTGTTCGAGAATCGGAAGATGACGCACGGCTTTTGCCGTCATGACCGCCAAGCACTCCTCAACGGACTGATCAAGAGTAGCGCAGACGACGCGCGTTGACATGATATCCCTGACCGGAGTTCCCAGGGACGTTTTGCCCTTCAGCACGATCTTTCGTGCGTAGTCCCGTTCGGAGATAATGCCGACAAGCGTTTCGTCGTCCAGAACGACCAAGGCTCCGATGTTGCGCTCTGCCATGAGCTTGAGCGCGTCGAGCACAGACGCGTCGGGATGAATATGGCGAACCTCTCGACCCTTACCACTGAGAACATGTCGTATGGTGGGCATCCGACAAACTCCATTTTCACCGGCCTCAGGGCAGCGTGCTCCTTCGGGAGCAAGCCTGCGTGCTAACGCCTCAAGACCGACTTTTACTACTATGGACCACGAAGTCGGCCAGAGCAAAGTTGATGAGGGTACACCGGCCGGAGACGGGCAAGGGACGGTGCAACCGAGCCAGAAACGGTTCATGCCCGAAGATCTGATCAACGCCCCTGGCGCAATCAGGCCCCTCGAAGGGTGGTTCCACCGGAGCAAGGCTTCAAACGATATCGGCTTTTCAGGGTCGGCCGACACTACCGGCTGGTAGTACAGGATGAATTCATCTCTCTCGAGCGCTGCCATGGCAGGTCGACCTAGCTCTTGAGCGACTGTTACGATGCGGTCGCGGCCCAACTCGTTTGCACACGCTTGAGCAGCTCGCTCGCTCCCACTGCATCATTTGGAAAAAGCGCGGCTCCCAGGCTCAAGGAGCAATGTCGGCTGATGCCTCCGATCTCCAGCGGCTCCTTCATTGCCTCCTGAAGTGCCTCAAAGACGAACTCCCGACCAACCTCCGGGTTCGAGTCATCAATCAGTAACGCAAATTCATCGCCACCGAGCCGTGTCGCGATGCCAAAGGCAAGAGCGATCGCAATACAGCGACCGCTCTTGCCGTTTGCTCAGGTTGATAGCATCGGTGTCAAAGCTTCTCTCCTGTGCATACGGGCATCGGGGTACGTCGTGTGCTTGCAGCAGGATGAAGACGGGGCGCCGGCCAAGCCGGCACCTGTTAAGCTCCAGAGGGTCGCGCCTCCAGAAGTGAACTCTTGAATAGCAGGCCGGCCAGCAACGCCCCCAGCGGCGGAGCCGTGAGATAGAGCCAAACGTCGGACAGAGCGTCGCCGCCAACTAGAAGCGCCGGGCCCAGAGAGCGTGCCGGATTCAGCGAAGCTCCAGTTGCCCGGATGAAGGCCAGATGCATCACCAGCAACGCAAGGCCGATGGCGAGGCCCGCGGCCGGCGTCATTCCGGAACGTGACGTTGCCCCCAGGATGACCACGACGAATATGAATGTCGCCACAAATTCAACGACGAAAGCCTGCGTCACCGCGAGACCCGACCACCGATTTTCGCCCAACCCAGCGGCGGCGATATCATAGCCCCCGGTCTTGCCGGATAGAACGAAATAGAGCAACGCGGCGCCGGCAATCCCGCCAAGAACCTGGGCAATGATGTAGCCGGGAAGATCAGACCCCGGCAGTCGTCCCGCGGCCCATGCACCGATGGAGACCGCTGGATTGATGTGACAGCCGGAGATTGGCCCAATGCCATAGGCGAGGGCGGCCACGGTAAGGCCGAACGCTGCCGCGATCGGTAGGAGTGCCAGGGCCGACCCTTCTTGTGGCGCGGACAACGCCGCACCGAGTCCACCCATGGTAATTGCTGCGCATCCAACGAACACGAGCGTCGCGGTGCCGAGAAACTCTGCCAGGTATCGATTCATGGATTGGGTTCTACCTATGTTGAAGTGATGCTACGATTGGGTCCTAGTTGACGAGTTTGATTTGCGGCGGGGTGCGGCCGAGAAGCTCGGCGCCACCGCCGCGTGCAGGCTCCTTTGTCGGGTCGTAGTCGTCGGGCCGCTTGGCGACGAGCGTGTGTGTCGTCAGGATGAGGCCGGCGACCGAGGCCGCATTGCGTATGGCGCTGTGCACGACCTTCACGGGATCGACGATCCCCGATTTCACGAGGTCGACGATCTCGCCGGACCGCGCGTCGAGCCCCGACGCCCCCTTGGCCGCAAGGACCAGCCGCACCTTCTCCTGGGCGTCGAAGCCGCCATTCAGCGCAATGCGTTCGAGCGGCTTTTGCAGGCATTCGCGCACCAGAGCGATGCCCCGTCCGACATCGCCTTTCGCTGTCTTCGCCAGCTTGTCCAGTGTGGACGCAACGCGCAGCAGCGCCGTGCCGCCGCCCGGAACGACACCTTCTTCGAGAGCCGCGCGTGCCGCACAGACGGCATCGTCGATCAATTGCGCCTTGCGTTTCAGTTCCACTGGCGTTGCGCCGCCGGCGAAGATGATCGCCGTTCCGCCCGACAATTTGGCCAAGCGGTCCTTGAACTTGTCACGCTCGACGTTCTCCGGGGCGGCTTCGTGCTGGCGCTTAACCTGTTCGCGCCGCGACGCGATCGTCGCCGCACTGCCTCCACCGACGGCAATCGCTGTCCGTGTCGCCGAGATCATGGCCTTTTGCGCGCCGCCGAGGTCGTCCCGGTCGCACGCCTCGACCTTTCCGCCCAAGTCCCGCGCGATGACGCGCCCGCCCGTGACGATGGCGATATCCTCCAGCATCGCCTTGCGCCAATGTCCATATTCGGGTGGATTGACTGCCACGATCGGCAGTCCGGTCTTCTCCCGCTGGCGCAGCATGTCCATCACGCAGGCCGGTGAGATCTCTTCCGCGATCACCAGCAACGGCCGCTTGGCCTTCAGCGCCAGGCCGTAGACTGTCGTCAGCTCGGCTGCGGTCTGGATCTTGTGGTCGGTGATCAGGACGAGCGGATTGTCGAGCTCGGCCTCCATCGTCTCGGGATCCGTTCCCATATGATGCGACAGATACCCGCGATCGAAGGTCATGCCTTCGATGAACTCCAGCTCCGCCTCCATGCCGATGCCGTACTGGACATCCACGATACCGTGCAGGCCGGCCTTCTCGAACGCCTCACTCACGATGCGGCCGAGCGCCTCGTCGTTGGCGGCGATCGTGGCCACGGCGCGCACTGTATCGGGACCCGTAACGGGCTTCGCGAGCTCCTTCAGCGCGGCGATGACGTCGTTGGCTGCCAGCTCCAGACCCTGCACCAGCTCGACGGCATTGGCGCCCGCCGCCACGGCCTTGATCCCGCCTTGCACCAACGCATCGGCAAGCACGGTGGCTGTCGTCGTGCCGTCGCCGGCGACGTCGTTCGTCTGCTTGGACACCTCGCGCACGATCTGCGCGCCCATGTTCTCGAACGGGCACTCCAGCTCGATCTCGGAGGCGATCGTCACGCCGTCCCGCGAGATGATGGGCGTGCCGACGGGCCGATCCATCACCGCATTCATGCCGCGCGGACCGAGCGTTCCGGCGACCGCGCGGGCGAGCTTGTGGACACCACGGGCCAGGGCATCGCGGGCATCGTCGTCGTGAAGCATCATCTTGGGCATAGGGTCGTTTCCTTAGGGGTTCTCTATTGGGGCGCGTGGCGTCCGGGTTGGCAGAGGGCGAGTGGCTCGGTGCTGAAGCGTTCGTCGAGCAAGCGGCGGCACAACGCGCCGTTGAACTCGGCATTGGTTCGAACACGGCGAATGGCACGCAGGTGGTCGGACAGGGTGCCGGCATCCAGCCGCGTGCCCTCAAGCGAAACGAACGCCAGATCTCCGCCGCCGAACCCGCCGCCAACCTCACGCCGTTCCAGGTAGCGCGTGATCAGATGCCGTGCGATGTCGGCCTCGGCTGTCTCGCGCAGGCGATCGACCGTCCAATCGACCAACGCCTCCGCCGCGACACCGGTCGCCAGCAGGTGCGTGATCAGCGCCTCCTGGCGCCACTGGAACGCCTTGCGCAGGAACGTCCGGCGGATGTCGTCCAGGTCACCGTCGGCGGCATCACCGAACGTCTGCTGAAAACTCAGCCCGCCGTTCACGCCGCGATTGATCTGATCGACATACATATGATCGCCGAGAACCACGTCGACCCCGGTCACCCAGGGCAACGCCATGATCGACTTGCGCATGTCGTGGCCCATCAGGAACGCGAAGTTCGGCGAACACCAATATGTCGGCAGGCGAAACGCGACATGGACATGGCCGCCGTCGCGAACCTCGTAGGACTCGATGAAGCCCATGTCGGTGACGGCCTCATCGAGTTCCGGATCGGTCACGCGTGCAAGCTGCAACCACACGTCTTCGCGCATCCGATCCATGGTGACCTTGGGGAAACTCACCGCATTCATCGGAACCAGCCTCCGCCCGCGGCGACCTTCTGCCGGGCCGACGGCGCGAACTTCTGCTTCTGCGCCGCGACATCGACGCCGTAGAGCCGCGCCGCATTGAGCCCGAGAATTTTCCTTTTGCCCTCCAGCGTCAGCGACGTGCCGGTCTCGGCTGCGACATCCTTCGGCATCTCGAAGGCCATGAACTTGTCGATGATCCACTTCGGCGTCCAAATGCCGTAGTCGCTGCCGAACAGGATCTTGTCCTCCCCGACCCAGAACAGCAGCTCGGAGATGATGTGCGCGAAGTAGGCGGGGCGGCTGTGAATGAAGGGTATGGCCACGGCCAGGCCCGCATAGACGTTGGTCTCTTGCGTGGCGATCCAGCAGAAGTCGTCCAGGCGCGGCAGACCGCAGTGCTCGACGATGAAGTTGAGGTTCTGGAACGATGTCGCGACGTCATCGACGTCGGCGACATCGAAAGCATCACGATTGAGCGGAAGGATCGTCGGGCCCTTGTGGACGTGGATGTTCTTGATGCCGAGCTTGTCGCACCAGCGTAGGTATTCATAACACGCCGTGTCGGTCAGCTTGTAGCCCCTCGAGTCACCGCGCCACTCCGCCGTGTAGAGCTTCACGCCCTTGATGCCGTACTGTTCCTTCTGCTTGTGCAGGTATTCGATACCCTTGGCGCCGTCGCGCGGGTCGAAGGAGCCGTTGCAGATGTAGCGACCGGGGTAAGCCTCGGCCATTTTGCTGTTCTGCTCGGTCGTGTTGAAGCCGTTGACGTAGAAGTCCGTCAGATACGTCGGCTGCAGGATTGCCATGTCCACGTACCCCTTGACGAAGAGGTCGTCGTGCATGGTTTCGGCGTCGTACTTCTCGAACTTCTCCTTGGGCCACAGCTCTTCCTTGGGGCTGAGCCCGGTGTGGTAGTTGAAGAAGCAGTCGATGAACTGCTTACCGTGGATGTTGCGCTGGTTGGCCGGACTGCCGTCCCAGAAGTGCGTGTGTCCGTCGATGACGAAGATCTCTTCGCCCTTTTTCGTCACATACATGGATAGATCCCCTGCATCACGTTGACGATGCCAGCCCGGCAATCGGACTGTAGTGCCTGACTTGATTGGCGAGACGCGGCCGACCCGACGCCTAGATGTACTTCATGGCGTCTTCCATGTTCCCGAACAGGACGACGTTGTCTTCGTCGATCATCACCATCCGCCCGTAGTGGGTAGACGTGGAGATCTCAAAGATGTTCGTGGTCATCGGACGCCCGAGCGCCTCGCTGATCTCGCTCATCTTGAACTCGATCTTGCCTTGACCGTCGATGCGGATCATTGCCGGCATGTACGTGACGGTGATGTTCGGTTTCTCGGCCATCACTTCAGCGATGGCGCGCGCCTCGACACTGTCGTTCATCGTCACGCCGCACTGATGCGAGATCGTTCCATCGAATTTCAGCTTGTCCATCGACTGGAAAATATTTGCACTATGGTCACTCATCTTCGCCGTCCTATCTCGATGTTCAATTCGCCCGTCAGGCCGTGACGGCAGGTACGGGCAGTCCGCACTGCTGGAGCACGTTGTTGAAGCGGTTCCGCGCCAGTTCGAAACTCTCCGTGAAGCTCGTCACCTTCACACGCGGCAGCGACCAGATCGGTTGCAACTGCGCCGCGGCCGCATGCGCGAGTTTGGCGTGCTTTTCGATCCACGTGCCGATGATCACCTTGTTGTGCAGCGAGTAGTCGCGGTCGTTGAGCAGCGTGTGGACGAGTTCGACGGTGTTTGCCAGGTTTCGCTCGTAGTCGCCTTCGGCGGCCGAGACCACGCTGGGCGTGATGAAGTCGTTGTGCGCCGCTGCCATCTGCAGGACGAAGCCGCTACGGAAAAGTTCTCCCACAAGCGGCTCGAACACAAAATTGATGGCAACGTACTGTTCCAGATAATCGCTGCTGGCCATGATCTCTTCGATGGCACGCCGCGTACCCTGCCAGATCGGATCTTCCATCCAGTGCGTCTTGCCGGCGTCCTTGTCGATCCCGCCTTCGATATCGAGACCGACCTCGCCCAGGTAGAGCGTCAGATCCTGCGAGAAGCGGAGCTTGTAGGACGAGTTGGTCAGGATCGCGTTGTTGATCATCTGCGTGAAGCCGTAGCGCTGCGCCTGCATCAGCGACGTGCCGAGGCCGAATTCAGCGTGCTTGTAGGCCCCAACGTGATCCTGCAGCACCTTCACCCACGACTTGTCGAAGCGGGTGGCTGCGCCCGAGCGCCGGCCGTTCTCGATCACCGACTGGATCGTGCCGCAGATCGTCGACTGCCGCTGGTAGTGCGTCTTCTCCCACTCCTGGTCGACAGCCCGGTATATGTGCCAGTCAGCCGACTTGGCGCGCGTCCAGTCCTTCGAATACGTCGGCGTGCCGTCCGGAAAGTTGATGATCCAATCCTGCAGCAGATAGCGGTCAGGATCGGGTTGCACGTCGAGCGTCATGTCTTCGTAGTGCGTCGGCTTGCGCCCCTTCGGTTCGTAGTAGTTGAACTTGCGGCTGTCCGACCCCGGAAACGTCGCCGCGCCCGCAGCTCCCGATTTGACCGGCGATGCATTGCCTTCCATCTAATCCTCCACTAGATCGGCGGCATTCCTGCCGCGTGTTGTTGGGTCGAGACCGTCAGTCCTTTTTCACGGGCTGCGTGAACTTGTCGTAGTAGAAGTGGTTCGGCTCCACGCCGATCCCGAACAGCACCGGCATGACGGCGTCGATCATCGGGGGCGGCCCGCACGAATAGGCATCGATCTGTCCGGGCAGCGCTTCCTCGCGCAAGCGCCGCTGCACGACGTCGTGCACGAAACCGGTCTCGCCGCTCCACGCGCCGCCGTTGTTGTCCGAAAGCGCGGGGATGAACTTGAAGTCCGGCAGCTTGCTCGAGATGCTGGCGAACTCGTCGAGATAGAACAGGTCCTTTTCGCTGCGGGCGCCGTAGAAGAACCGGATGGGCCGCTGTTCCCCGCTTTCGATGTGGTCGTTGAGAATGGACCACAGCGGCGACATGCCTGATCCACCGCCGATCAGCACGATGGGGCCAGGCCGTCCTTCCCGGCGAAAACAGCCGCCGTATGGTCCCTTCGCCGTGATTTCCGTACCGGGCTTCAGCCCCCCGTCCAACAGCGCCGAAAACTCGCCGTTGGGATACTTCTTGATGATGAACTGCAGCTTTCGACCCTCGCTCGGCGGATTGGCCATCGAGTAGGACCGCGTCACGCCCTTGCTGGGAATGGTGATGTCGACATACTGCCCGGCCCAGAACTTGATCGGCTCTTCGAGGTCGATCTCCAGCAACCGGATGTCGTGCGTCAGGTCCCGGACCCCGGCGACCGTGCCCTTGAAGTCCTTCACCGGGATCGACCGGCTGAGCATTTCTTCGTCGAAGTTCGTCAGTTCGACCGTGAGATCGCTGAACGCATGCGTCCGGCAGAGCAGGATGTAATTCTCGTCGCGCTCGTGGTCCGGCAGTGCAAACGTCGAGTACTTCAGCAGATCGATGTCCCCGTCGATCAGCTTCGATTTGCAGCTGGAGCATTGACCCTCCTTGCAGCCATGCATCAGGGCGATGCCCTGCCGGAAGGCCGCATCGAGAACCGTCTCACCTTCGTCTACGTCCATCTCGATGCCGACAGGCTCGAGCGTCACTTTGTATGTCGTCATTTGGATCCGTGCCGCCGCTCGGAAAGGATTGTTGAAAACTGGGAAGGTCAGGGGCCGAACCGACGCCGGCCCCTGACGTGAACATCAGTGATGATGGTGACCGTTGCCGCAGTTGCACGACTTGATCTTGAAGCCGGCGCGATACTCCGCGATGTGTTTCTCGCGATCGGCAGGGCTCATGTCGCGGATCAACACCAGCGGGCTCTGGAGCGTGTGGCCCTTGACGTGATCGAGCGTCCACATGTCCTTCTGGTCAAAGCGCAGATGCGGTTGCGCCGTGATCGTCTTGCCGTCGGGCCGCACGAAGCCGAGATCCTTGATGGCGTCGGCCAGATCCCAGCCGTGGTAGCAATCTTCCCAGATGCGCTGGCCCTTGAAGCGGCCCATCGCCGGCGTCGGACGGCCCTCGTACTCCGCCTGGAACGCGACGGTGTGCGTCCATTTGCACTGCTCGGAGCAGTACGTGTAGAGCTTGCCGTCGACTTCACCGACGCAGAAGTCTTCGCGGATCAGCGCCGGCACCATGCAGCTCCAGCAGCGATGCGGGTAGACGTAGCCGTTCTCCTGGTCGAACAGGATGTTCGTCTGGCCCGGCACGCTCTTGCGCGCATACCACTTCCAGAAGTCGCCGAACTCGGCATACCAGCCCGGATATTTGTGCTCGAACCACTCGAAGTCCTTCTCCGTCTGGGCTTCGATGCGCCAGAAGTTCACCGGCCAGCCGACCGCGAAGAACTGTGCCACCTTGTGCACGTAGTTCTTCTTGACCAGCCGGTCCCAGGCGGCCGCAACGTCGTCATGATGAATCTTGATGCCGTACTTTTCGAGCGGCAGCATGTACGTGCGGTAGTAGTCCTCGTAGATCCAGCGGTGCCACAGTTCGACGTACGACTCCTTGTTCTTGTCGCGGTTCGTCGTGCCGTACTCGATGAAGGTACCGATCGCCGCGTCGACGATGGCGTGGTTCTGCCAGAAGGCGTACTTGAGATCGCGCTCGAGCAGCAGGTGGTTCGACGGATCGTTGATCATCGCCATCAGCATCGAGTGGCCGTTGCCGACGTGACGCGATTCATCCGACTGTACGGACAGGAACACGGTCGGCAGGGCGTAGTCGCCGTTGCGCGCGGCTTCCGACGGCATGGCGACGAACAGCGTGTTGGTGAAGGCCGTCTCGGCCACCACGGTCAGGTAGACGTTGGCCGACGTAATGGCGTCGCCGCAGATGAAGCCTTCGCCGAACTGGCGTCCGATCGTCGACGCATAGCACTTGCCGAACGCCTTCTCGGTGATGTCGAAGCCGGCCGGGTCGATGTAGTTCTCCATGTACCACTTCTTCAGGTTCATCTGAATCGTGGAGTGACGGAACTCGTCCACCATCTGCATGGTGAAGCCGGTGCGCAGCTCTTCACCCGGCGCCAGCCGCGCCACCATCGCCATCGAGCGTGCGGCCGAGATCTCCGGGAACGGGATGATGGCCAGGAACAGCTTCATCCACTCGACCCAGCGCGGCTCCACGTTGCGGAACATGTCGCCACGCAAAGCCGCATCCAGCGCACCGTAGACGCGGTTGTCCTTTTCCTCCTGCATGGGGAAATAGGAGCGCAACACCTGCTTCATCGGATCGCGCGGAACCTTGGAGATCTTGTAGTCGGTGGGAAATGTCTCGGCTTCCTGCACATATGTCGGCGTCCAGCCGAGATCGGCGACGCGTGACGTCGCCTCAGCAATGCTGATGCCCTTCTGCGCCGTGATCTTATTGAGCGTTAAGCTCGCTGCCATTGAAAACTCCTGAGTTGAATTCTAGTTAGAGATTGCCGAATTCTCCGAGGCTCACCTCGGCCTCACCAAAGGCTTGCCCTCGGCGACGAAGCGCGCCGCCAAAATGAGGACACCCATGGCAAAATCCTTGCCGTGCGCCGTGGTCATGCGCTCGGCCACGTCGCCGATCTCCTGGAAGAAGTCGTCCTTCGAACGATCCTCTTCGCTGAGCTCGGGCGCCGTTTCCTGTGTCTGGATCATGGTCATCCTTCTCCCTATGCCCGCCTTCGGCCCGCTTTCCGGCGGGATCCCATCGAATTCGGCCCGCGATTCTTCGAGCCATAGGCGGGTCACGTCGCGCTTGTTGCTTTCGGATGTCGAAGCTATTGCCGTCACGGGATCAGCACCGCGCGGCCGTGTACCTTGCCGTGATGCAGATCGAGCAAGGCCTGGTTGGCCTCGCTCAACCGGTATTCCTTTGTCCTGAGATTGACGCGGCCGTTATCCGCCAGCGCCATCAGCTCCACCAGTTCCGCGTAGGTGCCGACGAGATTGCCGACGATCGTCTTCTCCGAGGCGATCATGTCCAGGGTCGGGATCTCGACCTTCCCGCCGTAGCCGACGATGTAGTAGAAGCCGTCGTTGCGCGTCGCCGCGATCCCGTTGGCAACGGAGTCGCCTTCACCGACGAAATCGATGACGGCTTCGGCGCCATGTCCGCCGGTCAACTCCTTGATGGCGTCGACCTCGTTGCCGTCCGCCTTAATGGCAAGATCGGCACCGCAGGAGCGCGCCAGGTCGAGCGAGCCCATCGACCGGTCGACGGCGATCACCGTCGCCGCGCACAGCGCCTTCAAGACCTGTATGCCGATGTGTCCAAGCCCGCCGCAGCCGATGACGACGGCAAACTGACCCGGCAACAGATGACGCGACGCCTTCTTCGCTGCGCGGTAGGCCGTCAATCCGGCGTCCGTGTAGGGTGCGACGTCCTTGGGCGCCAGCGTCTTCGGCAGCTTGATCAGTGACCTCAGCGACGTCCGCAAGTACTGCGCATAACCGCCGTTGGCGTTGATGCCTGGAAAGCTGCTGCCGTCCGCATGCATGTCATTGCCGCGGCGGCAGGCCAGGCAGTGACCGCTCGTTACCAGCGGATGGCAGATGATGGGGTCGCCGACCTTGATGCCGTCGACGCCGGCGCCGATGGCCTCGACCCAGCCGGCGTTCTCGTGTCCCATGATGTAGGGCAGCGCGACGTTGGACTTCTCGCGCCAGATGCCTTCGACGATATGGAGATCGGTGCGGCAGACGCCGGCGCCACCGATACGCACGATGACGTCGCTCGGCGTTTGGATCTTCGGATCCTCTACGTCCTGGTACGTGACGAACTCTGGGCCAGACAGCTTCTCGTCATAGCGATGCAGTACCGCCGCCTTCATGCGTGTGACCTTTCCATCCCCTAGTCCGGTCCTTTGTCGGATCGGCGGAGACAGACGTTCGCAACACGCGTGCCAGTTTGTTAACTCGCGGAGTCTTCTGAGATAATTGTGTGCGCCTCGGTGCACGTCTTGTTCGTTGAGTTATCGCCTCAGATGACAATTGGTACATTTGTCAACAATGATGCGACGCACAGGGATGCCGGTCGGCTTATCGAACTTTCCCGGATTGTTGAATGTTGCAGTAGAGCATTCCAGACCGGTTGCATGCGGTCACTGGTAAACAAATCGCAATGGTGCGTTGTCGCGACTTGACGTTAGTCGCAATACCCAGTTCGACTCCTACGAGGGATGTGGAGCCTTCTACGTGGCCGTAAGGTTAAGCAGCGTCTTCTCGTGACTACTCTACTGATTTAGCGAGGTAGGCAGAGCCGAACGGCTTGGAGATATTGAGCGCTACGCGAAGAGCGCATATAGAAATCTGCAAAGAAACGTTTTGTTCGGGTAGGGACGGCCAATGAACGAATGCGACATTCGGGATGCCTGGGTGCGCTTTGTCGGCGATGGCGATGAGCCCAGGACAGTTCGATCGGCGGTCGCAGGCTCTTGGCAACGCAGCAAGGGCTTTAACGTCGATGTTTCCAGCCGCGCAGCACCGGTACTTTCGGAAGCGGAGCTTTATCGCCGCCGCGCCGACAGCGCCCTGCTGTCCGCTTCGACACGCCAGGCAATGGAGCGCGCCGCGCATATCCTGGTCGATGCATCCTCCATGCTCATTCTGACCGATGGCTCCGGTCACATCATCGAAACGCTGGGCGACCGCCGCACCATCGAGGAAGGTCGCGAAGTCCATCTGCAGGATGGCGGATGCTGGACCGAGGACAAGATCGGCACCAACGCGATCGGCACGGCATTGGCCGCGAAGCTACCAGTGCAGATTCACGCCGCCGAACATTTTTGCGAGCGCGTGCAGCAATGGACCTGCGCGGCAGCACCCATTTTTCACCCGATCGACCACGAACTGCTGGGCGTTATCGATATCTCCGGGCCGCCGAAGACATTCAGTTCGCAAAGCCTGGCCCTGGCGGTCTCGATTGCCGGGCACATGGAAGGCTTGATTTCGCAAACCATCAAGGATCAGCACGAACGGCTGATGACCTGTTTCCAAGAGAAGCAGCGCAAATGGGCCAGCCACGACCTCCTGGCCATCGATCGCCGCGGCGGCATCGTCCACGCCTCGCCGAATGCTTTGCGAAAGTTTGCCAAGCACCTGTCGCAGTCCGAGACGGACGATCTGTCATATCTTCGCTCCCTGCCATTCGATCATTGGCCCGACGATTTGGGCAAGCGGGTCGTCAACATGCGCACGGTTCTGGTGCAGGACGGCGACGATGAACTGGGTGCCATCATCGTGTTCCCGACATCGTATCGTGCGCCGCCGACGCCGGTTGGCAAGCGCCGGCGGCTGGGGCACAGCGACGCCGCGCACGAGTCGATCGATCAACCCTACATCGCACCGGGGCCTCGGTCCGCCGACATTTCAAACCGCATGCGACCGGACCGGCCGCAGCTTGCAACCCATGACGACACTGCGAGTGCGGTTCCGTTCGTTGCTGCCGATCGCAGGGTGAAGCAGATCTGCAAGAACGTTGCCTCGGCCGCGCGACTCCACATGCCTGTGCTGATCTGCGGGCAGACCGGCACCGGCAAGGAGATGCTGGCGCGTTACGCCCACACCAGCAGCGGCCGCAAGGGCGCCTTCGTGCCGGTCAATTGCTCCGCGCTCCCAGAGACGCTCGTCGAAGCCGAATTGTTCGGCTATGCCGACGGCGCCTTCACCGGCGCCCGGCGCGGTGGCACACCCGGCCTTGCGCGCGAAGCCGACGGTGGAACGCTGTTTCTGGACGAAATTGGCGACATGCCATTCATACTTCAGTCGGTTTTATTGCGTTTCCTTGATGATTACACGGTGAGGCCGATCGGCGGCCAGCCGCGCAAGGTTGACGTCCTCCTCGTCTCCGCCACCAACGTCGATTTGGGCCAGGCGGTCACCAGCCGCAAGTTCCGCCCGGACCTGCTTTATCGACTGAACACGATGCATGTCACGTTGCCGGCGCTCCGCGAGCGTGGCGACTTCCCGGAGATCGCGCGGCATCTCTTGGCGTGCGTTAGCCCTGAAACTAAGATCACGGAGAAAGCGATCGCAGCCCTGGCCTTGCAGCCGTGGAACGGAAATATCCGGGAGCTACGCGGTACTTTGGCCCGCATGTCGTTGGCCGCAGGAGACAATGCCAACGTCATCGATGAAGCTTTGACCGAAGTAGTCCTGCTACCACCGACTGCAGCGCAAGCTTCCGGCGCACATTCCCTGCGCGAACTGCAACGCGAGCAACTGCTCAGCGTCTACAGGGAAACCGGCGGCAACATCAGCGAAACGGCACGCCGGCTTGGGGTTTGTCGCAACACAGTCTATCGCGCGCTGAATCCTGCCGAAAAATAAAACACACGTCCAACATCGAGTCGGTGCATCGCAGCTCGTTGCGTGCGTTCACACTCAACCTGTACCGATGTTCGCAATGTGAACACTAGTCGACCACCGCAGTAACGATAGCCGAATGTTTTCAGCGGCGTCATCGATGGCATGGAGGTTGCGGACATAACGACTGCGCAACTGCGCAAAAGCAAAACCAGGGAGGATAAGCATGCCGAGCGTGGGTGAAATCCGCAGACCGGATAACCGTTCCGCAAGGTGTTGGAAAGCGTTGCTCGGGGCCAGTGCTCTCGCAATCTCCGTTTTATCAACACAGGGCGCCATGGCTGGCGACGTCACGATCGACGATCTCGCCAAGGACGCCGACAGTACCGACAACGTTTTGATGAATGGGCTCGGCTGGCATGCCCAGCGCTTCAGCCCATTGAAAGACATCACCACCGAAAACGTCTCCCGTCTGGTTCCCGCCTGGGCCTTCTCGTTCGGCGGCGAAAAAATGCGTGGGCAGGAAACCCAACCGCTGGTGGACGACGGCGTCATGTACGTCACGGGTTCCTACAGCCGCATGTTCGCCATCGACGTCAAGACCGGCGGCAAGCTCTGGGAATACGCCGCACGCCTTCCTGAAGGCCTGCTGACGTGCTGCGACGTCATCAATCGCGGCGCCGCCCTGTTTGGCGACAAGGTCTACTTCATGACGCTCGACGCCAAGGTCGTCGCTCTCGACAAGAAGACCGGCAAGGTCGTCTGGGCCAAGGAAATTGACGATCCGACCGCAGGTCACACGGCCACAGCCGCACCTCTGATCGTTCCATCGAAGGCGCACGGACCGCTGATCGTGACCGGCGTGTCGGGCAGCGAGTTCGGCATCGTCGGGCGCGTCGAAGCCCGTAAGGTCGACAACGGCGACCTCGTCTGGACCCGGCCGACCATCGAAGGCAACGTCGGGACCCTGAATGGCCAACCTGGAACCATGACCGGCAAGGTCAACGAGTCCTGGCCTGGCGACATGTGGAAGACCGGCGGCGGCGCACCCTGGCTCGGCGGCACCTACGATCCCGAGACCAAGACCATCTTCATGGGCGTCGGCAACCCCGGCCCGTGGAACAGCCACACCCGGCCCGGCGACAACAAATGGGGCTGCTCACGCATCGCCATCGATCCGGAAACCGGCGAGATCAAGTGGGGCTATCAGACGACCCCGCACGACGGCTGGGACTATGACGGCACCAACGAGGTCGTTTCTTTCGAGATGGACGGCAAGAAGGTCGCCGCCACCGCTGACCGCAACGGCTTCTTCTATGTGCTTGATCGTGAGAACGGCAAGTTCATCTCGGCGGCACCGTTCGTTGAGAAGATCAACTGGGCCAAGGGCATCGACAAGAACGGCCGGCCGATCTTCGACGACAACTTCCGTCCGAGCGACCCGGCAAAGTCGGAAGACGGCAAGAAGGGCAGCTCGATCTTCGCGATCCCGAGCTTCCTCGGCGGCAAGAACTGGATGCCGATGGCCTACAGCCCGCAGACCAAGCTGTTCTACATCCCGTCCAACGAATGGGGCATGGACCTGTGGAACGAGCCGATCACCTACAAGAAGGGCGCCGCCTATCTCGGCGCTGGCTTCACCATCAAGCCGATTTTTGACGACCACATCGGTGCTCTGAAGGCCCTCGATCCGAAGACCGGAAAGATCGTCTGGAGCGTCAAGAACAAGGCGCCGCTTTGGGGCGGCGTGCTGACCACCGCGGGCGGCCTCGTATTCTACGGCACGCCCGAGGGCACGCTGAAAGCCATCGACGCCAAATCCGGCAAGGAGCTTTGGCAGTTCAACACGGGCTCGGGCATCGTTGGCTCGCCCATCACGTGGGAACAAGACGGCGAACAGTACGTCTCCGTCGTGTCCGGCTGGGGTGGCGCGGTTCCGCTGTGGGGCGGCGAAGTCGCCAAGACGGTGGCTCACTTCAACCAAGGCGCCATGACCTGGACATTCAAACTGCTCAAGACCACAACGGCATCCCGCTGATTAGGTCTTAAAACTTGCGGCCGGAGCCATCAAAGCTCTGGCCGCTTTTTTATGCCCAGTGGAGCTGGTCGCCGCCGCGCGCCATCGACCGGCATGTTCACAGGGTACCCAAGCCGCGAACCATGGACGGCCCGAGAATGCAGGAAGATCACCAGGACGTGTCCTCGCAAATGCAAGAATGGGATGAGGCCATTGCTTCGGTCATCGCCTTTGAGGGAACCGAGGCGGCCGATCGCATTCTGACCCAGGTTGTCGATACGGCCCGCCGCAACGGGGCCAAGGTGCCCTTCGCCGCCAATACCGCCTACATCAATACCATCCCGCCGGACCAGGAGCCGCATCATCCCGGCACGCGCGCGATCGAGCACCGCATTCGCTCCGTCATCCGCTGGAATGCGATGGCGATCGTACTCAAGGCCAACAAGCACTCGTCCGAACTGGGCGGCCACCTGGCGAGCTTCCAGTCGGCGGCGACCCTCTACGATACCGGCTTCATGCATTTCTGGCACGCGCCCAACGAGACGCACGGCGGCGACCTGGTGCTGGTGCAGGGCCACTCCTCGCCCGGCATTTACGCCCGCGCGTTCCTTGAGGGCCGGCTGAGCGAGGAACAACTCCTCAATTTCCGCCAGGAAGTCGGCGGCAAGGGCATCCCGTCCTACCCTCACCCCTGGCTGATGCCGGACTTCTGGCAGTTCCCCACGGTGTCCATGGGCCTCGGGCCCCTGATGGCGATCTATCAGGCCCGCTTCCTGAAGTATCTCCACGCCCGCGGCCTGGCCGACACCGAACAGCGCAAGGTCTGGGTCTTCTGCGGCGACGGCGAGATGGACGAGCCTGAAAGCCTCGGCGCCATTTCGCTGGCCGGACGCGAGAAGCTCGACAACCTGATCTTCGTCATCAACTGCAACCTGCAGCGGCTCGACGGCCCCGTGCGCGGCAACGGCAAGATCATCCAGGAGCTGGAGGGCGACTTCCGCGGTTCCGGCTGGAACGTGATCAAGGTCGTGTGGGGCTCGCAGTGGGACGAACTGCTGGCGCGCGACACGTCCGGCAAACTGCGCCAGCTGATGGAGGAGTGCGTCGACGGCGAATACCAGAACTTCAAGTCGAAGAACGGCGCCTACATCCGCGAGAACTTCTTCGGCCGCTATCCCGAAACGGCGGCCCTCATCGCCGACTGGCCGGACGAGAAGATCTGGAAGCTGACGCGCGGCGGCCATGATCCGCAGAAGGTCTACGCCGCCTATAAGGCCGCCAGCGAGCACAAAGGCCAGCCGAGCCTCATCCTCGCCAAGACCGTCAAGGGCTACGGCATGGGCTCGGCCGGCGAAGGCCAGATGATCAGCCATCAGGCCAAGAAGATGCCGCTGGAGCCGCTGAAGCAGTTCCGCGACCGCTTCCAGGTGCCGTTGGCAGACGACCAGCTCGAAGAGCTGCCGTTCATCACCTTCCCCGAAGGCAGCGAGGAGATGAGCTACCTGCGCGCCCGCCGCAAGGCGCTCGGCGGCTACCTGCCGCAGCGCCGCGAGAAATCGTCCGAGACGCTCGCCGTTCCCCCGCTCAGCGCCTTCGAGGGCCAGCTGAAGTCGACCGAGGATCGCGAGGTCTCCACCACCATGGCCTTCGTGCGCATCCTCAACACGCTGCTGCGCGACAAGGACATCGGCAAGCGCGTCGTGCCGATCGTTCCCGACGAAAGCCGCACCTTCGGCATGGAAGGCATGTTCCGCCAGTTCGGCATCTTCAGCCAGGTCGGCCAGCTCTATAAGCCCCAGGATGCCGATCAGCTGATGTTCTACAAGGAGGATCGCAACGGCCAGATCCTGCAGGAAGGCATCAACGAGCCGGGCGCCATGGCGTCCTGGATCGCCGCGGGCACCAGCTACTCCACGTCCAACTGCCCGATGATCCCGTTCTACATCTACTACTCGATGTTCGGCTTCCAGCGCGTCGGCGACCTCGCCTGGGCCGCAGGCGACATGCGCGCCCGCGGCTTCCTCCTCGGCGGCACCTCGGGCCGCACCACGCTCAACGGCGAGGGCCTGCAGCACGAGGACGGCCACAGCCACATCATCTCGCAGACCATCCCCAACTGCATCAGCTACGATCCGACCTACGCCTACGAGCTGGCGGTGATCATCCAGAACGGCATGAAGCGCATGCTGACCGACCAGGAGGACGTCTTCTATTATCTGACGCTCTTGAACGAGAACTACGCCCACCCGGCCATGCCCGAGGGCGCCGAGGACGGCATCATCAAGGGCATGCATCTGATCCGCGCCGCCGATCCGAAGGCCAAGGGCCGCCGCGTCCAGCTCATGGGCTGCGGCGCCATCCTGCGCGAGGTGATTGCCGGCGCCGACCTCTTGGAGAAGGACTTCGGCATCTCCGCCGACATCTGGAGCGTGACGAGCTTTACCGAGCTGAAGCGCGAGGCGCACGATTGCGAGCGCTGGAACATGCTGCACCCCGGCGAGCCCGAACGCGTCCCCTACGTCACCCAGAAGCTGGCTGAACGCGGTGACGACCCTGTGATCGCCTCGACCGACTACATGAAACTGTTCGCCGACCAGATCCGCCCCTTCGTGCCGGCGAAGTACCGCGTGCTTGGCACCGACGGTTTCGGCCGCTCAGACTACCGCAAGGCCCTGCGCTCGTTCTTCGAGGTCGACCGCCACTTCGTCGCCGTCGCCGCCCTGAAGGCCCTTGCCGATGAGAACAAGGTGCCCTCGACCAAGGTTGCCGAGGCCATCAAGCAGTACGGGATCGATCCCGAAAAAAACAATCCCACGCGCACGTAAGCGCTGACGCTTTTCGGAGGACGTATGTCGCTGATCGACGTGAAGGTGCCGGACATCGGCGACTTCAAGAACATTCCCGTTATCGAGATCGCCGTGAAGCCCGGCGACGACGTGAAGGCCGATGACCCGCTGATCACGCTGGAAAGCGACAAGGCAACGCTCGACGTACCGGCACCACAAGCCGGCAAGATCGCCGAGATCCTGGTCAAGATCGGCGACAAGGTGAGCATGGGCTCGGCCATCGTCAAGATGGAGAATGCCGCGGCTGGTGGCACCCCAAAGACGCAAGCCCCGGCGCCCGGCAAGGCTGGCGAGCAAGCCGCGCCAAAACCGGATGCAGGCCCCGCCAAAGCCGTCGAAGCCAAACAAGCGGCAGGCGAGCAGCAACCGTCGACCGTAGGGCGCAGCGGCCTGCCGCCGCCGGTCGACTTCGGCAACGCGCACGCCAGCCCCTCCGTGCGCCGCATCGCCCGCGAACTCGGCATCGATCTGACGACGATCAAGGGCAGCGGCGACAAGGGCCGCATCACGACCGACGATGTGAAACGCGCGCTCGGCGCGGGCGGCGGCACGTCGTCCGGCTCCGGCATTCCGGAAATCCCGGCGCAGGACTTCGCCAAGTTCGGCCCGATCGAGGAAAAGAAGCTCTCCCGCCTCAGGAAGCTGTCGGGTCCGCATCTGCACCGCTCGTGGCTCAACGTTCCGCACGTCACCCACACCGACGAAGCCGACATCACCGAGCTCGAAGCCTACCGCAAACAGCTCGACGACGCCGGCAAGGAGAAGGGCTATCGCGTCACGATGCTGGCGTTCCTGCTGAAGGCCAGCGTCTCCGCACTCAAGGATGCGCCCGAGTTCAATTCCTCGCTGTCGCCGGCCAAGGACGCCCTGATCCTCAAGAAGTATTACAACATCGGCGTCGCCGTCGACACGCCGGACGGCCTCGTCGTCCCCGTCATCAAGGAGGTCGACCGCAAGGGCATCATCGAGCTCAGCCAGGAACTGGCCTCCGTTTCAGCCCGCATGCGCGAGGGCAAGATCCAGCCCGCCGACATCTCCGGCGGCACCTTCTCGATCTCCAGCCTCGGCGGCATCGGCGGCACCAACGTCACGCCCATCGTCAACGCGCCGGAAGTCGCCATTCTCGGCGTCGTGCGCTCCGTCATGAAGCCCGTGTGGGACGGCAAGGCCTTCCAGCCGCGCCTCATGCTGCCGCTGTGCCTCTCCTACGACCATCGCGTGATCGACGGCGCCTCCGCCGCACGCTTCACCAAGCGGCTGGCGGACATCCTGTCCGACGTACGCGAACTCGTGCTGTAGGCCGCGGAGATCACCATGAGCAACGAGATCCGCGTCCCGGACATCGGGGACTTCAAAGACATTCCCGTCATCGAAGTGCACGTGAAGCCGGGCGCGCAGGTGAAGGCGGAAGATCCGCTGATCACCCTGGAGAGCGACAAGGCGACGCTCGACGTCCCCGCGCCGAAGGCCGGAACGATCAAGGAGCTGAAGGTCAAGCTCGGCGACAAGGTGAGCCAAGGCTCGCTCATCGCCGTGTTCGAAGGCGACGGCGCTGCCGCTGCTCCCACGGCCGCAGCTGCGGCTGCCGCGGCGCCCACGAAAGCCGCCGCGGCTCCCGCCGCCTCCAGCGCTCCCGCAACGCCGGCCCCCGCCGCCGGCAAGCACGCCGGCCCCGCCGACATCCAATGCCAGGTGCTCGTCCTCGGCGCCGGCCCCGGCGGCTATTCCGCCGCCTTCCGCGCCGCCGATCTCGGCATGACCACCGTGCTCGTCGAGCGCTGGCCCGTTCTCGGCGGCGTTTGCCTCAACGTCGGCTGCATCCCCTCCAAAGCGCTGTTGCACACAGCCGCCATCATCGACGAAGCCGCGGCACTCGGCGCCCACGGCATCACGTTCGGCAAGCCCAAGATCGATCTCGCCGGCCTGCGCGCGCATAAGGACAAGGTCGTCGGCAAGCTCACGACCGGCCTCACCGGCATGGCCAAGCAGCGCAAGGTGACTGTCGTGCAAGGTACCGGCCGTTTCCTCGATCCCAACCACGTCGAAGTCGACACCGCCGGCAAGACGCAGGTGGTGCGCTTCGAGAAAGCGATCATCGCCGCCGGCTCCGAAGCCGTGAAGCTGCCCTTCATTCCCGACGACCCGCGCATCGTCGATTCCACCGGCGCCCTGGAGTTGCGCGAGATCCCCAAGAAGATGCTCGTCATCGGCGGCGGCATCATCGGCCTGGAAATGGCGACGGTTTATTCCACGCTCGGCACGCGGCTCGAGGTCGTCGAAATGCTCGACGGCCTGATGCCGGGCGCCGACCGCGACCTGGTCAAGGTGTGGGAAAAGAAGAACGCTTCACGCTTCGACGCCACCATGCTGAAAACCAAGACAGTCGCCGTCGAGGCCAAGAAGGACGGCATCTACGTTCGCTTCGAAGGCGAGAAGGCCCCGACGGACGCCGTGCGCTACGACATGGTGCTGGTCGCCGTCGGCCGCTCGCCCAACGGCAAGCTCATCGCCGCCGACAAGGCCGGCGTCACCGTCAGCGATCGCGGCTTCGTGACCGCCGACAAGCAGATGCGCACCAACGTGCCGCACATCTTCGCCATCGGCGATATCGCCGGCCAGCCCATGCTGGCGCACAAGGCCGTGCACGAGGGACACGTCGCAGCCGAGAACGCCGCCGGCAAGGCCGCGTACTTCGACGCGCGCCAGATCCCCTCCGTCGCCTACACCGATCCGGAGATCGCCTGGGCCGGCGTGACCGAGGACCAGGCCAAGGATCAGGGCTTGAAGTTTTCCAAGGCCGTATTCCCATGGGCCGCGTCCGGCCGCGCCATCGCCAACGGCCGCGACGAAGGCTTCACGAAGCTGTTGTTCGACGCTGATACGCATCGCGTCATCGGCGGCGGCATCGTCGGCACGCACGCCGGCGATCTGATCAGCGAGATTTGCCTTGCCATCGAGATGGGGGCCGACGCCGTCGACATCGGCAAGACCATCCATCCCCATCCCACGCTGTCGGAATCGATCGGCATGGCCGCCGAAGTGTTCGAAGGCGTCTGCACCGACCTGCCGCCACAAAAGCAGTAACCCGCACAACAACTCCACATACCCAGGCTCGTCGGCACTACGACATCGAGTTGTGCGGATTGCTGCTGATTGCTTACGGCCTCTTCAAGAGTCGGGGTACCGATGGCGGTGCCAACCGTTATTTCTTTCGGTTCAGGCAGCTATAACTTCCTGCAAAAAGGCTTTGATCTCGACATTTAGCTGCTCGGAGCGCGAGGAGCATGTGCGTGCAGATTGCAGAACCTTAGCAGCAGCCTCTCCGGTCGCTCCCGCGCCCTCCTTCACTTCCAATATGTGCCCGGTTACGTCCTGGGTGCCGGACGCAGCTTGCTGGACATTCGCTGATATCTCGCAAGTGGCCGCGCTTTGCTCGCCGACTGCCCTGCTGATGTCAGCCGCGACATCGCGCAGTTCTTTGATCATGCGCAGAATTTCCTGGATGGATGATACGGCTTCGGCCGTAGCACATTGGATTTCCGATACCTGAGAAGCAATCTCTCCTGTCGCTTGCGTCGTTTGGCCGGCCAAAGCTTTGACCGCGGACGCGACGACGGCAAAGCCGCGGCCAGCCTCTCCAGCCCTGGCCGCTTCTATGGTGGCATTGAGAGCAAGCAATGTCGTTTGCCCGGCAATGCGGTTGATGAGGCTCACAACATCGCCGATCCTGTTCGCGCAGGTGGACAGTGCCTGGACGACCGTGTCAGTGCGGGTTGCCGCTTCGACGGCTTGGTTGGCGAGCTCACTCGACTTCAGGATCCGCATGTCGAGGTCGCGAATGGTTGCTGTCAGTTGTTCTGCAGCCGTAGCTACAGCCTGCACATTGGTCGATGCATGTAGTGCAGCCTTAGCCACGCCTGCCGATCTGGAATTTGTTCGATTAGCAATCGAGTTCATGGAATTTGCGGTGCTTTCCATCTCCAAAGCTGCGGACGCCAAGGTTGATGTCAGTCCGGAGACGCTGCTACTGAACTCCTGCACCAGCCTGTCGACAGCAAGCACGCGTTGCTCGCTAATTTGCCTGGCGATCACACCATCATGAACATCGACAAGGGAGCCGCAAGCACGCCTAGCAACGCCATGTGCATCTTTGACAACGCCACCCGTGGCTCTGAACCAACGATAGGTCTGATCGCTCATCCTAAGACGGTAAACAACGTCATACCTGGAACCTTCGCTTAAAGCTTTGCCGAAGGCAGCAAAGGTCGTGGGCGCGTCGTCGGGATGGAGTCGGTCGGACCACGAATTCACAACGTTTGGAAAACACTCACTTGTAGTAAAGCCGAGCAAGCGCCGGAATTCTTGCGACCACGTCCATCGACTCTTGACATGCATCGGGTCCCCATCATGCAATATCGCATCCCAGAGGCCTACTCCGGCATGGCCGCCAAGAATGTCCATAAGCTCGTCATTGACCGAACTGCGCCCAAACATTTTCTTTCCCTCGAGTGTGCCTTGGTAGGCCAAACAAACGGTCAGTCCGACGTGCTTATTTTGTAAATTTCTTCTGCAATGCGAATTTGTTGGGGAACCGATTGAGCTCGGCCCTAAGGTCATTTTCCACGCAGAAGGCAATCAAGGCAGCCTGAACACGATTGCCGCACCCAAGCTTTTTAAAGATATTTGATATGTAGCTTTTAACGGTCGTCACTGAGACATTAATGTTATGCGCGATCATCTTGTTGCACTGTCCTTCAGCCAGCAACGAGAGCACCGCTCTTTCCCGTGGCGTCAAACACTCGCCCGACCAGTAATCAATCACCGTCTTTGCGCGCTCGCGTTCGTTGCGGTCGTTTGATGTTGAGTTGTCTTGCTCCACAGCACTCTGTCCTTGCTATCCTGGAACGCGTCGCGTTATCCGCGAGTGTTTGGCGACACGATCTTAAGTCTCAATATTTTCCGATGAAGCGTTGCGCGGCTGATTTCCAGCTGCTCGGCCGTCTTGGTGATGTTCCATTTGTTCTTGCGAAGTGTCCCGACAATCCTTTGCTTCTGCTCCATCTGAAGTTGGTCCAATCCAGATGAAGACTGGCTTGTCTCGGCGTCATGGAATGGTGCGTCAGAGACCGGAAGATGTCTCGCGTCTGGGTCGCGAAGTTCCTCAGGAAGATCGTCGATCGTCACTATATCTTCCGAGCAAACGGTGAGTATGTAGCGGACGATGCTTTTGAGCTCACGCACATTCCCGGGCCAGCGATATTGCTGGAAGATGTCGATTACGGGTTGGGTTACGGTAATCCGCGCAGCAGCGTCAGGGCCCACTTCATCTGCGATTATACGGTTCAGCAACTCGACGAGGTCATCCCGTTCTCGCAATGGGGGAAGGTTGATTTGTGCCCCCTTGATGCGGAAATAGAGATCCTTGCGGAAGGCATTTTTCGCAATCAGTTCAGCGAGGTTACAGTGTGTCGCACAAATGATGCGAATATCGACGCTTATCGAGTCTGTAGAGCCAAGCGGGCTAACAAGGCGATCTTCAAGGACACGCAGTAAGTGGGCCTGAAGCTCGAGCGGCATATCCCCGATTTCATCGAGAAAGAGTGTCCCGCCGTTGCTGGCGGCGATCTTTCCTTCCTTGCCGCGCTTCAATCCGCCTGTGAACGTTCCCGGCGCATATCCGAACAATTCGCTGGCAAGCAATCCCTCGGGTATAGCCGCGCAATTTACCGCGACGTAGGGCTTGTCGCCGCGCTGGCTCTCGGCGTGAAAAGCGCGGGCAAATGTGTCCTTGCCTACTCCGGTTTCGCCGAGGAGCAGCAGCGGAAGATCGTGGTCGAGCAGTCGGCGGCACACTGCGACCTGCCTGCTCAAGCGTGGATCAGAACCGGCAAGTCGATCAAGGGGGCGGCTGTCTTCGCACGCCCTGGTACGGGGGACCGCCACTGCAGATGTCCTGCCTTCAGTTCTGTGACTGCGAGACACCGCAAACGGCGTCACATAGATCTCCCGCTCTTGTGCGGTGGCTTTTTTGGTGGCCGTCAAAAGCGCTTCGCCGTCTCGACCGTCAAAGGCCAGCAATGCCTTCAGGGGACGACCCAGCGCATCGGAGAATGTTTTTGCGCCTAAGAGCTCGAGTCCACTTGTCGTTACTCCGACGACCACGCCCGAGCGATCAATCGCAACAAGGCTACTTAGAGATAAAGGCACAGCCGGGTTATCCGATAGCGCAATCACGCAATTTTCTCTGTGGCGCAGACGGAAGAGCACTCCGCTTATCTGATCGGCAATCGTCAATGAGAACTCGTGGGCAAAGTGGCTCTGAACCCGATGTGCCTCGACGAGGCTTGTCAGGTTGAATACACCCCATAGCTCTCCATCGGGTGCTAGTATCGGTGCCGCCGAGCAAGTGTACGCAGCAAGGGCTTCGCAGAAATGGGATGGCCCCGTTATCGTCACGGCATCCCGTATGCTGGCACAAGTGCCCAGCCCATTTGTGCCCACCAGGCGCTCCTGCCAGATCGATCCGGGGACGAGCCCCTTTGCGACAAGGTCCGCGCCGCCGCTTGTGTCCGCGAAACTTTTGACTACCGTTGCGGTAGGATCGCTCAAGAGTATGTGGAAGCCCGTATCCCTAGCAACGCGACGCGCATTTTCGATGATGGCAGCAGCTTCTGCTAGGCCATCTCCCATAGCGTCGAGACTGTCTTGAAGGGCGACGTTGTCGACCTGCACGAACATCGGCCGCTGGCCACGCTCAAGCCCGTAAGTCTCCGCGCAGCGACGCCACGACGCTCGGGTGACGTCGTCCATCAATCTCGACATGCTGTTTGGTCGCGCGAGCATCTACATCCGTCTCGTTAAATCGTCGGGTGCAACAGCTCGATCGCCATATGTTGCCCTGTCAATGGGACGTGCCCCTCCCTCCAATCCTCAAGATCGGACGCCTTACAGATACGAAGGCAATGGCAACTGTCGTGCCAACTCACAAATGGCCGTTGTGGGTAGCGCCAATTACGTCCCGCGACCGAAATGTGTTCATCAGAGAAACACTGACGAGAATTCGCTGTGCGCCTAATCAACATGGTGCGGCGCGAAGGCGCTTCTCGAGACGCCCGCAATCCTCAAACAGGTCAAGGGAACGATGATGACTCGACGGGAGCGTTAAGCCAGTCACCGTTCCCTCTAGGCCAAGGCGACGCAGTGCAAAGACGCCGCTATGGTCATTTTGGGGTTCAGAAGTTGATCAGAGCGCCGAACTTGATCATATCGAAGTCGTCGAACTCGGTGCTACCCGTGGCAGTATGGGTTAAGCCATCGGTATCAGCCTCGTAGTGACGATAGGACAACCAAAGCGACATGGCAGCAGCATCGATTTCCTGCACGACGCCCAAGCCCCACCATTCCAACTCAACCGAACCATTCACTCCGGCAAAGGCACCGTTCGGGCCATCAAAATCGACCTGGTTGTTCAGGTATTCGCCGTAGAGAACCGTGTGACCAAGCGGCGTCCAGCGCTGACGGATACCGGCCTTGATGTAGTAGGTATCCTGCTCGGAATTTCCGCCGAGGTTGACGTCATCGTCGATCTCGTTGTCACCATAAGCACCATAAACGAACAGACCGGTCGGAACGTGCTGAATATATGCACCAATCTGCAAATACTCAGAATGGTCATTTCCGGTGGTGTTGTCCGCGTTGGTGCCCTCAGCGTAGGACACCGTTCCTGCCAGCTTAAATCCGCTAAACTCACCGGCATACCGAGCGGCGACATCCCAGAGATCATCCGCACCCCAAGAGGCCGAGAACGAGAACCCACCGAACGTCGGTGAATCGTAGCGGACAGAGTTCCGAGGCACGCCGAAGCAGTCACCGACCGCGCCGCCATCACGGCAGTTCTGCATGTCAAAAAACGGAATACTGTTCGGGTTAGTGGCGCCGGGGTTCAGAGCCGAACGGCCAAAGCCGAGGACATCGAACACCACCCAGTTGGCCGGAACGAGCGAACCCGATCCGTCGACAAGGACAGCAGCGTTGTCCGCAGCCATCGACTGCGTGCCAATGTTGACCTTGCCGAGATGGTCGGACTTCAAGAACCAGTAGGATTGCATCAAGCAGACACTGCCACCGCAAAGCAGTCCAGCGGCGTTGTCGTTGTCCTGATTCTGCAGCAGGTTTTCGTTACCGGTCGCTTCGATCTGCAGAACGTAGCCTGCGGTCCAGCCCGGCGAGATCGTGGCCTGGCCCGTGAACTTCACGTGCGAAGCCAGCGTGGCGCCGATACCACCGACGTAGATGTTGGCCTCTTCGCCGTCATCCCAGTACATCACCTGCTCGGCAACCCAACCGGAGACCGTCAGGGAGACCTTGCGGTTGCCCTTGCGAGCTGTTGTGGCTTCGAGTTCTGCTATGCGCTCTTCCAAATCGGCGCAGCAATTCCCCCCGAGATCGGCTGCCGAGGCGCCTCCCCCAATCAGCATCGCGCTGGCAACCGCGACAGCGAGCGCCCCGGCTTTGAGTTTCAAACCCCCATGCATTTGGGTTTCCCTTTCTTTCTGTTGCTAGTGATAAAACCCGTATCCCATACCCGTTACTGTTCGGATGAATCGTCGTCCCCCATTTCGAACGCCAATTCTCGGTTCATCGATCTGGCCAGGATGGAGACGAAAGAACGCTGCATCCCATTGGCCTTCAATTCAGAGCCGGCATTCAACTAGCAAGGCGCGGGCCAGTTTCGAGGGAATGAGGCTTGCCGGCACTACAGGCCAGGCGACGGAATAATGCTTTGTAAGATTGATTATCTCATTGAATCTTTTGACTGTTATAGCGATAGACTAGCTCGGGAATAACTTGTGCCAAGTGCAAAAAGGCGTCATTTCAGCAAGCGAACGTTGCTGACCAGCAACTTAAGAAGTTTTTGATATTGAGTGACTGGAACTGCGCTCAGCAAAACGTTTGGAAAAAATGCGACATATGTCGCGGGTTATGCGACATGTGTCGCATACCGTAGAATGAGTTGCACTCAGTCTTATCCGTTTCACGTAGGTAATAGCCCTGCCCGTTGCGTGGCTTTTCGAAACCGGGACTCAACGTCATTCGACCTACAGTGAAGCTTTCGGTAAACCAAGAATGGCTTCGTGGAGCATTCCGCATTCGAAATGCAATGCGGTGTTTAGATAGCACTTGGTTCGACCACGCCCGCGGCAGGGCCTGGTGGGTTCCAGACGATCACCTCTCGGGACCAGACCACCAACATGTCGAACACTCGCGTTACGGCTGACTTAAGCATGCCGTGGAAACCGGCCGCTCGGACAATTCTGCCCAACCTCACAACGAAATCGGCGCGCGCGACCTAGACCGTCCAAGGTGCTGCGGCGTCGGGACAGATTCCGTAGCGGGTGATGGCGGAGGCCAGGTTCGCGCGCGGGATGGTGCCAGATGCAGAGAGGGCGTCGAGTGCGGCGAGGACGATGTAGTGGCGGTCGACCTCGAAAAAGCAGCGCAGGGCGGAGCGGGTGTCGCTGCGGCCGAAGCCGTCAGTGCCCAGGGCAATGAGGCGCGCGTCGATGTAAGGCGCGATCAAGTGGGGCAGCGCCGAGACGTAGTCGGTTGCGGCGATGACGGGCGTCGTTCCGGGTAACTCGGAGGCGACGTAACTGACACGGGGCGGATGCAGCGGGTGCAGGCGATTCCATCGCATCGCGTCGCGGGCGTCGCGGGCTAGCTCAGAAAAGCTCGTCACGGAGTAGATGTCGCTGGCGACGCCCCAGTCGGTACTCAGTAGGTCGCCAGCGGCGATTACTTCGCGCAGGATTGCGCCGGAGCCGAGGAGGCGCACGCGCGGAGACGATATTGGGCGGTCGTTAGTGCCAGATTGTGATCCAATAGACGCTGGCGGCACGGGCGCGGCAGTAGGTTCGCGCGCCGCAAAGCGGTACATGCCTTTGATGATGGCATCGGCAGCGGCTGGGTCTAACGTCGGCTGGGAGTAGTTCTCATTCATCACGGTGACATAGTAGAACGCGTCCTCGGCGCCACTCAGCATCTGGCGAGCGCCATAGTCGACGATGACGGCCAGCTCGCCGGCGAAGGCGGGATCGTATGCGCGGCAGTTAGGAATGGTTGCAGCGATAAGATGGCTGGAGCCGTCCTGGTGTTGCAGACCCTCACCGCCGAGCGTGGTGCGGCCGGCCGTGGCACCGAACAGGAAACCGCGAACGCGCTGGTCGGCGGCCGCCCAGATGAGGTCGCCAACACGTTGGAATCCGAACATCGAGTAGTAGATATACATCGGCAGTAGCACGGTTCCGTGCACGCTGTAGGCGGTGGAGGCGGCGATCCATGAGGACAGCGCGCCGGCTTCTGTGATGCCCTCCTCCAGCAATTGGCCGTCGGTGCGCTCGATGTAGCTGAGCATAGAGCCTTGGTCCTCAGGCTCGTAGAGCTGGCCGACCGGCGAATAGATGCCGATCTGGCGAAACAGGTTGGCCATGCCGAAGGTGCGCGCCTCGTCGGCGACGATGGGGACGATGCGGGGGCCTAAAGTCCTGTCGCGCAGCAGATTGCCGAACAGCCGCACAAGCGCCATCGTCGTCGACATTTCCTTGCCGTGGGCATTGATGGCAAAGTCTGCGTAGCTGGCGAGCGGCGGCATCGCGACGGGCGCTGCGACGGCCTTGCGTTGCGGCAGGGAGCCGCCGAGGACAGCGCGACGGGCCTTCAGATACTGCAGCTCACGGCTCGCCTCATCCGGGCGGTAGAAGCTCAAGTTGGCGACGTCCTCATCGCTCAGCGGCAAGGCGAAGCGGTCGCGGAAGCCCTTGAGGGCGTCTATGTCAAGTTTCTTGGCCTGATGCGCAGTCATGCGGCTCTCGCCCGCGCCGCCCATGCCGTACCCCTTCTTGGTTTTGGCGAGAATCACGGTTGGGCGATCGCGGTGCGCCTTGGCTGCGCCGAAGGCAGCGTAGAGTTTGCGGACGTCGTGGCCACCGCGCTTCAGCGCGTCAATCTCGTCCGCGGACATGTTGGCGACCAGGGCTTCCACGTCTTTGTCCTCGGCAAAGAAGTGCGTGAGATTGTAGGTTCCGTCCTTAGCCCCAAGCGTCTGATACTTGCCGTCGACGGTGGCGGCGAAGCGCTTCAGCAGCGCATGCTTGGTGTCGCGCTCGAACAGGTGGTCCCAGTCCGAGCCCCACAGGACCTTGATGACGTTCCAGCCCGCGCCGCGGAAGATCGATTCCAATTCCTGGATGACCTGGCCGTTACCGCGGACGGGACCGTCGAGCCGTTGCAGATTGCAATTGATGACGAAGGTCAGGTTGTCGAGGCCTTCGCGCGCGGCAAGCGACAGAGCACCGATACTCTCGGGCTCGTCCATCTCGCCGTCACCGAACACGCCCCAGACATGACGCTGATCGGTGGCCGCGAGCCCTCGATCACGCAGGTAGCGCATGAAGCGCGCCTGATAGATGGCACTGATCGGTCCCAGGCCCATGGAGCCGGTGGGGAACTGCCAGAAGTCCGGCATCAGCCAGGGGTGGGGATAGGAGCTGAGGCCGTGCGGCGCGCCGCCGATCTCCTGGCGATAGTGGCTGATGTGCTGTTCGCCGAGGCGGCCTTCCAGGTAGGCACGCGCGTAGACACCGGGTGCTGAGTGCGGCTGGAAGAAGACGAGGTCGCCACCTTCGGCCGCATCCGGACCTCGGAAGAAGTGATTGAAACCTGTTTCGAATATCTCGGCCGCGGAAGCGTAGCTGGCGATGTGGCCGCCGAGATCGCCATGGACTGCGTTGGCGCGCATCACCATGACGAGAGCGTTCCAACGGATGATGGACGTCAGCCGCTCTTCGACGTCGAGGTCGCCGGGATATGGTGGCTCCGACTTGAAGGGAATGGTGTTGCGGTAAGGCGAGAATGGTGCGACCTCGGGAAACACACCGAGGCTTTCAGCGGTCTCGTCCAGGCGCTCGAGCACGAACTTGGCGCGGGCGCAGCCAGCGTGGCGGACGAGGGACTGAAGCGAGTCCAGCCATTCGCTGGTCTCGACGGGATCAGCATCGCGGCCCGTGTCAGAGTGCGGGGAAAAGGTGATGCGGTGCTTAAACGGTCCCATGGCGGTGTCCCTGGCCTGATCCGAAACGGTTGTGGGACCTTAACCAAGGTCGCTCGGCACAACCTGCTTAAGACACTTTGCTTATGGGATATTGCGGCACGTTGTGCGTTAATCTATTCAGTTTGAAGCTTTTCATGCTGTTGTGGGATCAATTGTCGTGGACCAAATCGATACGCGAATCCTTGTCGAGCTCCAGGAGAATGCACGCCTCAGCAATGTGGAGTTGGCAGAGTGCGTGGGCCTATCGCCGTCGCCGTGCCTGGCGCGCGTGCGCGCGCTGGAGGAGGCTGGCCTGATCGCGAAATATGTGACCCTGCTCGATCCGGTCAAACTTGGCCTCAACGTCAGCGTCTTCATCCAGGTAAGCCTTGAAAAGCAGGTCGGGCCGAGCCTCGACCTGTTTCAAAGCGCGATTGCCGCCATGCCCGAAGTGATGGAGTGTTATCTGATGACCGGCGATAGCGACTACATGTTGCGCGTCGTCGTCTCCGACGTGCCGGCTGTACAGCATTTCATCGTCGATCGACTGTCCAAGGTGCCGGGCGTCTCCAATATCCGCTCGAGCTTCGCGTTGCAGCAAGTAAAGTTCAAAACGGCATTGCCGCTGAGGAACGTTGCGCAAGACAGTCCGACAAAGTACGGCAAGCAGCGTCGTGGCCGGCTTTGAAGGACCGCTACCGTGTGTTTCCGGAGCTCATCGACACCAGCGCAACTGTCTCCTGAAAATACGCATCGCTGGTCACTGCAAGGTTGTTCGCGATCACGTCCCGACGGGGACGTGCGCCATGACGTCGCCGACACCGCCTTCGGGAAAGTGGTCCCTTCCAAAGGCTAAAGCGCGGGTTGTCGTCGACGTCTTCGGCCAAGATCGAGATTGAGGGTCTCGTTCGCTTTTGCCTGCGCCGCAGTAATATGCGATCGCGTTCGACGCCTTTCATCCGGGCATTTCGCCAGAAATTCAGAAACCCCAGATACCGACAGCAATTGCGAAAGCCAGCACACCTATTACTCCCACCAAGGTTGGTAGAATCGACAACGCCGTCGCAAGCACCAACCGTTGGCCTCTGATTGCCAGCACGATGATGATGCCGGCGAATATCGGTACCAGTACTACTTGGAATGCCGTCAGGAGGCCGAGGGCTCCGTCCCCCACATTCAACCCGTGAATTGCAATCGACGGCAGGTAGTTTGCCCAACCCAACAACGCCAGCACCGCCATGGCGATCAGCGCATAGCGCAGCTTGTTGGTCGCGGCGAACGCGACAGCAGCGAGTGCGACAATCGGGTGAAGCGCAATCTTGGCTTTAATGATGCCCCCGCCCAAGCCCGGTCCCGGAATTTGCGACGTGTCGCCAAACAGAATGGGGAGGTCGCGTACGCCGCCTACCAGTTCGAGAATAGCCGCGGCGAGCAAGAGCGCTCGTAGCCATCCCGGCACGCCCGCAACGAGTACTGCGCGGGAAAAATCTGTATCCGCCATCGCCCCTCTCCCCCTACTCCGCAATCGTAGCGCACTGTTGACACGACAGGTAGGGGAGAGAAAGCGTTGCGGTGCTGCCAGGGGCTCCGGATGCTTGACGCGTCAGGAACGGCTGGCGCGCCAGTAGCCCGAACAAACGCCGGACGGACCGTTCCCCTTCCATGTCCCGCCGGCCTGGCTACGGTTGAATCGGCCGGTGCCGTGCGCCGTGCGTGGACCCGCAATGGCGGTCATGCGGACGTGTCCGGAACCGGACACATGTCCGCTCATCGTGATGGGGTAGAAGGCAAAAGAGCCGCCGGTGGAATACAAGCGGCCCCGGCGCACGCCGAGACCGATGTCGACGGTTCCGCAATGGCCGCGTGTCGTCACTGCGACCATGCTCCAGCTTCCATCATAGTTGGCCGCCATTGCGGGTGGCGACACACACAGACTTGCGGTAACAGCCGTCAGAACGACAGCGCACGTGCGATGACCGATCATAAGCGTCCCTACTGTTGCTGTTGGCGACTTCGCGGGTATTCGGCCGCCAAACCGCACGCCGCTACGGTCTCAGTCGGCTCGCGCAATTTGCCATCAAACGCTGTGCCCGATCAATGCCCGAGCGGATCAGGATTTGGATGGTTGCGGATCAGCCAGCAAGGCGTGCCGCGCGGAACAGGCCGAGCCACCTCAAGACTGTTATCGGCACACCTGCTCAGGTCCACGGGCGATGCCTTCGTGGGCGATCTGAGCAGGACACCTCTTACGGAGACTTGAAATGGCAAATGTCACTTCCGGGCGCGCGGCGCTCCGGATCAGCTTTGGACTGTCGGCACTGATCGTCCTGTTTCTCGTGGCGGACGCCGCCGTCAATCTGTTTGCCCCACACCTGCTCGCCAATGTGCAAGCCCAGGTGGGGTTTCCTGCCGACCTCTCGACACTGCTCGGCGGAATTATCCTGTTGTGCGCGATCCTTTTTGCGATACCGAGAACCGCCGCCATCGGTGCCATTCTCATCACGGCGTTTGCCGGTGGAGCGATCTGCACGCACCTCAGGGTCGGCGAGATCGGATCACCGCCTCAGTTCATCGCGGTTGCTTTAGCGGCCCTGGCCTGGCTTAGCCTCTGGCTGCGGGATGCGCACCTTCGGGCGGCGTTTGGATGTCACGCTTCGACTTAGCGCCGCTTCGAGCCGGTGAATGCCAGACGTCACCTCATGTCAAAGGCTTGCCCGTGAGATTTACGGGCAAGCCTGACCTTGGGAGGCTCGCGAGTAAACCCGGACCAAATCTAGGGAGTGGCAACGGCAATGTGGGCCGGACCGATGCCGTGGTGGTGCACGACATAGAGCTGCAATCCCATGATGGCGATCATGGCAGCACCCAAGACCGCACAGAACATCCGAACGTCCACGTCACGTCTCCTTCGATCATTCCTCAATGGTCACAATGATGCCCGCACTCGACAAGGTCCATGTCAAAACAGGGCTAACGACCTCCTTTGCCGGCTTCCTGGGGACGGGTGAGCCGACCATCGTTCTCTCTGGCTGGCCGATCGCTTCAGCTCATAGCGTATCGCTTGAAGCCTGCAGTTGGTTCCAGGCTCGCCGTCGCCCGCCAAAGCCGCGGGGTGTGACCGTTCTACAGCGCGACGGCGTCCTCCACGCCTAGTTTGCAGCCCTCGCTAGCGCGCAATACACAGAGTGATCTAACCTGCAATGCAGATCCGCGGCCCGCGACGGCTTGGAGGTTCCACGGCTGGATTGGAGCATGGGAATAGCAGCGGGTGGACGGGGCGTTCGTCCGCCAAATTCCCTGGGGGCATTTTGAGAATGAAACAGCTTTTAATTGTAGCTTTTATGGTCCTTGCCTGCGCCGTCAGCGCGACCGCGGCGGATCCGAAGGTCTATGCGCCTCAAGGCGTGGGATTTCGGCTTGTGTTTCCTGGCGCCTGGGTGACGGAAAAGCAGGACATTCCGACCGACGTCGGAAAGATCACCATGCACATGGCCATTCACGCGGACGAGCCGCGGGCCTTCCTGGCCATCAGCAGCGTGTTTCCCAAGGCGCATATCGACAGGACGCCGCGCAAGCTGCTGCTCGACAATGCCCGCGACGGCGCCATCAAGAATGTAAAGGGAAGACTGCGCAGCGAAGTCAAAATGAAGATGGACGGCAACGAGGCACGCCACATCGTTGTCGACCTACCTGGGGGAAAAATGCGCAACTCGCAAAGGTTCGTTGTGGCCGGCGCAACTCTCTACCAAGCCATCTACACCGGGCCTAACGGGTCTGAAGACAGCGCGCAGGTGCAGGCGTTCTTCGACTCTTTCGTATTGACGGAGCAAGGGCATGACTCGAACGATTTGACAGAGCAAGAACGCGGCTCAAAATCCTCCGCGCCTTCCCCCTAGCCTGTTTGCAGGGCTACAACCGCACCGCATCAATTGCCGACTGCTTTGCCTTTTGTTGAAGACTTGAAAATGGTGGCACAATGATCAAGCACCTGATGATTATCTCCCTCGCTCTCTTGCCGATGAGCAGCAAGGCCGTTGCCGCAAGCGCTTTGCATGATGCCTTGAAGGCGTGCATCGAGAATGCGGTCTCGGCATCGGTCGCGGTCGTCGACACGCAGGGCCGAAAAGACGGCGACGCGTTCACCCTGCAGTGCGACTCGGATAGGGCGCAGACGCTGCTGGACCTCTCCATGGACGTCGCCTCCAAGAAGGGCGATGAATTAAACCTGAAGAAGGAAAAGCGTCTGCTGGTCTATTTCGGTGAGCCGCACTTCAGCTACGGCCAATGCATGAAATACAAGGTCTCGGGCAATGCGCATTGCGCGTTCATTCTGAAAGAGGGCGGGGAAGAGCGAGCCCAGCGCTTCATCAAGGGGGATCTGCCCTTGAGCGAGTTGCCGCTGAACAGCGCCTTCAAGCGCAAGATGGGCGTCGACGAGGACGACGCTAAAGTCGCAGAAGCAAAAGATACCGAGACGACGAGTTCGGACTCGGACTCCAACGGCCAGGTGAACTCAAACACCAAGGGGTGGTACGCATCGGTTTCTCCGAACAACGAAGAGAGCGGCCCGGTGTACTGGGCGGATACGCAAGACGCCGCCAAGGAAGGCGCGCTGCGGGGCTGCAAAAAGATCTCCAAGACCTGCGCCACGCGACCGGCCTGGACAGACCAGCGTGACGACGTCTTCTCACTGATGTGCTGCCAAAAGCCGAGGTTCAGCTGCGCGATCGGCGTGGGCTCCTCCGCCGAGGCCGCGCGCCAGGCGGCGAAGAATACGTTCAGCGACGACGGCTTCAGCAAATGCGAGGTTCGCAAATACATCTCCGCGCGCAGCGGCGAAGACGTCAAGCCATAGACCCGACCGCACAGCGCCACGTAACGGTGTCGTTCACTTGAACAGCTTCAGCGCTTCGCCGCTCAACACGCCGCCGGCGACGTCGATGGGTGCGAAGGGTGCCTTGGCAGCAATATCTTCTGCCGACAGCATGATCTGATCGAATTTGCCGGCGATCTGTGCCAGCGAGGCGGCATAGACGAGACGCGCAATCTCGCACCAGATGATTGCGCCCATGCACATGCAGCAGGGCTCGGCCGACGTATAGAGCGTGGCGCCCTTGAGTGCGCCGGGCCCGTGCGCGGCGAGACACGCACGGATCGCGACCATTTCGCCGTGGGCGGTCGGGTCGCGATCGATCCCGGTGCGGTTGTGGCCGCGCGCCAGAACCTCGCCATCCTTGACGATCACGGCGCCGAAGGGAAACGCGGCTTGCGCCGCCTCGGCGACGGCAAGCTCCATGAAGCGCGCATCATCGGGCGTCGCGGGCGAGGGACGCGCACCGGCACCTTCCGCTCCCACCAATGCGGTCGCCACCAGGACCGTTCCGCCCTTGAGAAAAGTTCGCCGACGCATCGAGGCCTCCCAGGTCATTCGCCCCGCGATCCTACACGATCGGTCTGACTTTGCCGCGAACGTGCAGCGTCTCGGTGCTTCAGACGCGCAACTCGTTCGCAACGGCGAAAAGGTCTTCGAGGATGGCGGCCACGAGAACCCTGCCCTTCTCGGGGGAGGCCTTCGTCGGATCGCCGAAGCTGCCACTCGGTGAATAGTTCGGGGACGACGGATCATGTGGCGTCAAGGGCCCGTCTACCGGGCCGTTGTTGGAGGGCGGGGACGCTTCGGCGCGGGCCACCTGCACGAGATCAGGTGCCACCTGAAGCATCACCGATGTCTCCATTTCGTCGGCGTGGCTGCCGTAGGATTGCTGTCGGAGACCGGCGGCGGCGGCGAGGTAGCGGGCTCCGGTATAGATGCAGCAATGGCGTACCCGGTCCGTGCCGCCAGTGCTGCGGATTGCGGCCTCGATCGGAGCGATCGTGCTGATGCCAGTATTGAGGACGAGAACGTCGCGCGCGCCGTACGCCACCAGCCGTTCGACGATGTCGCCGACGAGGCTTTCGAATGTTCGCGCCGATAGCGACGCGCTTCCCGCGTAGGCCGCGAACGCCGGGTAGGTGCCGTAGGTCAGTGTCGGCCAGATGAGTGCATTGGCTCTGGCGGCGAGGCGGGCGGCGAACCACTCCGCCTGGATCTGATCGGTGCCCATCGGCAGATGCAGGCCGTGCTGTTTGGCGCCTGCCCCAACCGGGAGTATTGCCGTCGCGCCGTTCCGAAGTCGGCGGGCGACCTCATCCCACGCGAGGGCCGAGACGAAGTACGGAACATCGGAGCTCATGTTGCACCTCGCCACGTGATTGCACCGCCGCGTTCTGGCCGCGGCTTTCCTGGTCCGGCACCTTCACAATGGTCGGAACTCGCGTAGTCTGCCAGGCAGATTCTTTGCGGAGCTCCCACACAATGAGCAAGGCCCTGACGTTTCGCTATCTCGATCCGTTTACGCTGGCCATCGTGACGGCGGTGCTTGTGGCGTCCGTGCTGCCGCTTTCGGGTCAGGCGGCCGTAGCGGGTAGCGTCGCTGTGAAACTCATCATCGCCCTGCTCTTCTTCACCTATGGTGCGCGCCTGCCGCGGGAGCTGGTGGTCGAGAACCTTGCGAACTGGCGTCTCCACGCGATGATCACGTTCTGCACGTTCGTGCTGTTCCCGTTGCTGGCGCTCGGTTCGGTCGTGCTGGTCCCGAGCGTGCTGGCGCGGGACCTTTATACCGGGATCGTCTTTCTATCAGTGCTGCCTTCGACGCTGCAGGCGTCCGTGGTCTTCACGTCGATCGCGCGCGGCAACGTCGCCGGCGCGATCTGCAGCGCCTCGCTGTCCAATCTGCTCGGGGTTTTCCTGACGCCTCTGCTGGTGGCATTGCTGCTGGGCAAGCACGCCGCGCCAATCAACATCGCCTCGATCGAAGCGATCGTGGTTCAACTGCTGCTGCCCTTTGCTGCGGGACAGCTGGCGCGGCCGTGGCTGGCCGGATGGGCCGATCGCAACAAGGCGTCACTGACGCTGATGGATCGCGGCTCGGTGGTGGCGATGGTCTACGTGGCGTTCAGCGCGGCGTTCCTCGGGGGACTGCGGGATCAGCTGGCGCTCGGCGACCTGGCGATCGTCATCGTCGTCGATGCCATTCTGCTGGGACTTGTGCTCATCTTGACGCGACAGCTCGCGCGGCAGCTTGGGTTCAGTCGGGAAGACGAGATCGCGACGGTGTTCTGTGGTTCGAAGAAGAGCCTTATCGTCGGGCTGCCGATGGCGAACGTGCTGTTCGCCGGGCACGCGGTGGGCATTATCGTCATTCCGCTGATGGTGTTCCACCAGCTGCAACTGATCGCATGTGCAATCCTGGCGCGCCGCTATCTCGAAATGGGGGATCGCGACCGGCCGTCCTTGGACGGATCCACCGGGAGCGGCATTCGCTAACGCGCACCAGCCAGGGGCGGCCCGCAGATCAACGATAATCGTCCATCGTGCTTGCAACGGTATCGGGAGCAAGCGCGGTGTGGGACAGCTGGGTCAACGCCAGTGCCAACACCCACACGATGGCAACGCAGGCGGTTACGAATACCGACCGGTGGGCCACGGTCCTCTCCCGTTCATTGTCCGATTTCGGGTCAACTGAAAGCATATGGGGTCTCGTCTCGCAGATCGCGTGCCAATCCAAACTCCGGTCGCCATTGGCGTGGATTTCCGGATGTACGCTCTACCGTCATGGCGCACAATCTTGTATGATCAGCTCCTGCTCAAGTTGAGGGCTCGTCGTGCGTACTTCAGGTCCCCGCCGCTACTCGAAAATGGAACTGTGCACGACGCGGCAGCTTGAAAGCCTGGCCGAGGAGTTCTGCTACGACGTCGAGACCCTGCAAAGCGTGTCGGCGGCCCTAGAGAGCCGGACGTGCCGGCATTCGGCTCACGTCAAACGCTCAGTCGACAGACAGCTCAAGGCGCTGACCTCCGGACCACCGCCGTCCCTGCGGGTTCGCATGAAGGCACGTTGGCTGGGGCTGGCGGCCGCCATGGCTACCCTCGTTGCCTTTGCAATCGACACCGTAGGGCATTGGCTGGCGCTCGTCTGACATTGTGAACCGAGCGAGGTCCGGACCTCACCTCGTCATCTGTCCTGCGTGGTTGCCCTGGGCGGATACATGGACTGGCCGCGATACATGCCCCCTGGATTGGTGTCGACAGACGGGGCCTGAATGGGGGGCGAGTTGTCCCGGATCACGGGCGGCCTCTGGGGCACGCCGGAACCGGTCGACGGCGAATAAACATTTCCGCCTGTCGTTCCACGCGTCGTCGACCCGCCGGATTGGGCACTGGCCGGCAAAGCGGCCGTCAGTGCCAGCAGCGCAGACACCGCGAGCAACCGCGTCCGGACTGCCGGATTGCCAAGCTTGTTCATGCGAATTCTCCGATCGCCAAGGCACACATATCGTGTGCCCGATCGGCGTTTTAAAGCGATACGCCTGATGGGCGTTAAGCCGAATATAATGAACGGGGCGAGGCAAAGTTCCGGCTTAGCCCTGTCCCAGTGGGTATTGAGCACGATACTTGGTTAGCGACGACGCCGAACGGTTATGGCTGTTTCGCCCTTGGCTTCAGCCTGAGCCGACACGCGAACGATGGTCTGGCGCAACCACTCGTGCGCGGGGTCCTTGTCATAGGACGCGTGCCACATCAGCGAAATCGTCACCTTCGGCAAGTCCACCGGCGGTGGGCTGAGGCTGAGGCCCAGTTCCTCGGCGAAATAGCGTGCCAGCCGGTCATGCATGGTGGTCACCACGGCAGCGCCCGCCACCAGGAACGGGACGGCGACGAAGCGGGGGGTCACGAGCGCGATCTTGCGGCTTAGCCCCAGCTTCTCGAGTGCCTCGTCCACCACGCCGCGCTCGCCGCGGCGCAGGCTGGTCAGGATATGTGGCAGGCGCACGTAATCTTCCAGGGAGATGGGTGGCTGCAGCCCGACCTTGTCGGCGTTGAACATCACCAGATAGCTGTCGGATGCCAACACACGGCGCTTGTGGTGCACCTGGCCGCCCGGGAAGGTGCCGATGCCGATGCCGAGATCCAGGTGATCGGCATCGAGTTCGTCGAGCATGCCGGGGCCGTCGGTGGAATAGAAGCGGAAGCGAATGCCGGGCGCGTGTTCGCACACGTGCGCCAGGAGCGCCGGCCCGACGAGGATTTCCACGCTATCGGGCAGACCGATGCGAAAGACGCGCTCAGCCGTGCGGGGATCGAACGTCACGTCGCGCGAGACCAGCGTCTCAATCTGCGCCAAGGCGATGCGGATGGGGTCCGCGAGCGCCAGGGCCCGCGGCGTCGGCCGCATGCCGTCCGGGCCACGGGTCATCAGGTCATCGCCGAACAGGTCGCGCAAGCGCGCCAGATTGTGGCTCATCGCCGACTGGCCGATGCCGATGCGGGCTGCCGCCTTCGTGACGCTTCGCTCGGCCAGCAGCGCGTCGAGGGCGACGA
The DNA here is from genome assembly GCA_965279065.1 of Hyphomicrobiaceae bacterium. GTDB lineage: Bacteria > Pseudomonadota > Alphaproteobacteria > Rhizobiales > Hyphomicrobiaceae > JAKAXS01. Next base: position 1,157,904 of record OZ257134.1, on the reverse strand, counting down.
GCAGGTTGAGGTCCACGCCGGCTAAATTGATGTGATCGATTGGCACTATTGATGCGATCTATTGGACTAATATAGCCTCTCGTATCATCTTCCGTTGCAACAGACCAGCGCATCCGCGCACTGGCCTCGATTTAGAGATCAGGAGATCGACATGAACATTCGCACGATTGTATTGGCAGCCTCCCTGGCAACCGCTGGCCTCGCAGGCCCGGCGATTGCGCAAGAGCTCGCGCCGGCCCGTGGTCACAGCATCGACCTCGGCACCGTTAATGGTGTTGCCTACTACACCGTCGAGAACGGCGGCTTCCGGGTTGTCGCTACGCTCGGCCAGGAGAACGGCAAGCCGGTTCGGCTGGAGGCCACGCTTGGGCTTGGGCAGAGCGTCGTGCTCTCCACGCCAGCGGAGCCTGGTACTGCTCCCGCCCGCGTTGAGATCACCCGCGACGCGGACGATCTCCAGGTTCATGCGGTGGCGGTAACGAACTAACTCGCGGCTGCACTGAAAAGGAGCCGGCGCAGCACTGCGCCGGCTCGTTCGTTTTGCTGAATTTTCCAGCAACAGCGCAAAATAACGCCAGCTGCGACCGGCATAGCGGCCGTCTGAGCGTGACTTTTCAAGCGTTTCGCGACTGGCACGGCTCGTGCAGTTAACAGCTGCATAATGCCTCTAGGGTTCCGGTCGCCATCGCGATGCTGGTCCAAGAGAGGCGCTCTCGCCCAACGCAATCCGGGTGAAGCCACGGCGGGATAAAAGCCCGGGAGACCTATACCGCAAGGAGCTTCGGCTCTCGAACGGAAGGCCTCCATCCGCGTGTGCGCCGCCCTCCGTTCATCCGAAGCCCTTGCGCCGCAAGCTTAGTGGTCAGCATAGGGGTGCTTCATGAAATGGTCGCTGTCGAAGTCCTTCCGGGTCGCCTTGGCGGTCGCGGCGGGCCTGGCTCTTGGCTCTCCCGCGGCTCAGGCCGCCGAAAAGAAGGACTTCAAGGTCGCGTGGTCGATCTACGTCGGCTGGATGCCGTGGGGATATGCAGCAGACAGCGGCATCGTAAAAAAGTGGGCCGACAAGTACGGCATCAGCATCGAAGTCAAGCAGTTCAACGACTACGTTGAATCGATCAACCAGTACACCGCAGGCGCCTTCGATGCCGTCACGCTGACCAATATGGACGCCGTGTCGATCCCGGCGGCAGGGGGCGTTGACACGACCGCCATCATCGTCGGCGACTTCTCGAACGGCAACGACGCCGTGATCCTCAAGGGCAAAGGCAAGCTCGCAGATATCAAGGGACAGAACGTCAACCTCGTCGAGTTCTCCGTGTCGCACTACCTACTGGCGCGCGCTCTTGAAAGCGCATCGCTAGTCGAGAAGGATCTCAAGGTCGTCAACACGTCCGACGCGGACATGGCCGCCGCCTACAAGACCGCAGATGTCACGGCGGTGGTGACGTGGAAGCCGATCGTTTCGACGATCCTGGAATCGCCGGACGCCAAGAAGGTGTTCGACAGCTCGCAGATCCCCGGCGAGATCATCGACCTGATGGTCGCCAACACCGAGGTGGTGAAGGACAATCCGAAGTTCGCCAAGGCACTGGCGGGCATCTGGTACGACACGATGACGGCCCTGGGCAAAGATCCGGCTGCGAAAGAGGCGATGGCCAAGGCCTCGGGCACCGACGTCAAGGGCTTCGACGAGCAGCTCGCCACCACCAAGCTGTTTGCCGCACCGAAAGATGCGGTGGCCTTCACCACGGGGGCCGACCTCAAGAAGACGACCGGCCTTGTCTCCACCTTCCTGTTCGACAAGTCACTGCTCGGCAAGGACGCGAAGTCGCCGGAGGCGATCGGCGTCGCGTTTCCCGACGGCTCGATCTACGGCGACAAGGGCAACGTGAAGCTGCGGTACGACGCGACGTTCATGCAGGCGGCGGCCGACGGCAAGCTGTAGCGAGAGGCAATTCGGCGGCAGTCAGCGAAAGCGGGAGCATATGCGCGCAATCAACATGAAGCCGAATTTCGGCTGGCACGTGGTGCTCGCCTGCCTCCCGTTTATCGCGCTGGCCGCCGCCTATGCCTTCAGCTCGGATGCCCGGCTAACGGCCAACCCGAACGACAAACTGTTGCCGGGCCTCGGCACGATAATGGAGGCCCTGCGGCTCCACGCGGTGATCCCCGACGCCCGCACCGGCATCTACCTGCTCTGGTCGGACACGGCGGCCAGCCTGTTTCGCTTGCTGTCGGCGCTGGCGATCTCGGCGGCGATCGCGCTGGTCTTCGGCATCGTCACGGGCATGCTGCCGCTGGCACGATCGGCGCTTGGGCCGTTCATCTCGGTGGCGTCGATGGTGCCGCCACTGGCGCTGCTGCCGATCCTGTTCATCGTCATGGGGCTCGGCGAGGCCTCCAAGATCACGCTGATCGTCGTCGGCACGACGCTGAAGCTCATTCGCGACCTGGCATTACGCGTCGAAGAGATCCCGCGCGAGCAGTTGATCAAGGCGCAGACGCTGGGCGCCTCGACGTGGCAGATCGCGTTGCGGGTGGTGACGCCGCAGACGCTGCCGCGGCTGCTGGATGCGCTGCGGCTGGAGATCGGGCCGGCGTGGCTGTTCCTGATCGCGGCGGAAGCCATCGCCGCCGACTCGGGGCTCGGCTACCGCATCTTCCTCGTCCGCCGCTATCTGTCGATGGACGTCATCATCCCCTACGTCCTGTGGATCACGTTGCTCGCGTTCCTGATGGACTACGCGCTGCGACTGTTGCAGCGCAAGGCCTTCCCCTGGTTTGCGGGGGCGCGCGCGACATGACGGCCATCGTCTTCGACAAGGTCTGGAAAGAGTACGGCGACCATGTCGTGCTGGAACGCATCAGTCTGCAGATCGCGCCGCGATCGTTCGTGGCGCTCGTCGGCCCGTCCGGCTGCGGCAAGACGACGTTCCTGCGCATGCTGCTCGGCGAGGAGACGGCCACGCGCGGGCACATCCTGGTCGACGGGGCGCCGCTCAAGGCGGAGCCCGATAGCGATCGCGGCGTCGTGTTCCAGCGCTACTCGGTGTTTCCGCATCTGACGGTGTTGCAGAACGTGATGCTCGGCCGCGAGTTCGAGAGATCGCGACTGCTCGGCAAGCTGTTCGGCGCAAAGCGGGCGGCGGCACGCGAGGAAGCCGCGAAGCTCCTGCACGAGGTGGGACTTGCGGGGCACGAGAGCAAGTATCCGGCGTCGCTGTCGGGCGGCATGCAGCAGCGCCTCGCGCTGGCGCAGGCGCTTAACCGCCGACCGAAGATCTTGCTGCTCGACGAGCCGTTCGGGGCGCTCGATCCCGGCATCCGCGCCGACATTCACGTGCTCATCCGGCGCATCTGGAACCAGAACAACCTCACCGTCGTGATGGTGACGCACGACCTGAGCGAGGCGTTTCGCCTGGGCACGCGCGTGATCGCCTTCGAGCGCCCGCGCAACCGACCGGAGGAGTTGGAGCGGTACGGCGCAACGCTCGGCGGCGACCTGCCGGTGCCGCCGGCGGTGCCGATACCGCAACCGGGAGCGAGCATTACCCAGGACTTCGAGGTTTGGCCGCGCAAGATCGCTGCCGATCTCAACGGTGCATCGACCTCGGAGCCACAACCGGAACTGCCGTTACCGGCGGCGACCGAGAAGGCGTTGCACTAGCGCGTGAAATTCCGCCGCGGGGACGACCCCGCGCGCGGTGCCTTTCCCACCGGGACGACCCGGATCAGCAAGCCGGCACCAGAAAAGCCGGCAGAGGAGAGCAACGTGAGCGAGGCGATCTACAGCGACACCCTGCCGGGCGGCAAGCATTGGTCGATGATCATGCGGCGCAATACGCGCCTGCGGCTGACGGACGTCGAGGGCGGCGCCAACGTCGGGATGCTGTTCTACAATCCGCAGAATTTGCTGGAGCGCTACAATGCGCCCGACACGCTGAAGTGTCAGCACACATTCAAGCTTACGACGGGGCACTGTCTCTACTCGGACATGGGACGCGTGTTCTGCTCGATCGTGGCCGACACGCACGGCTGGCACGACACCGTCTGCGGCAGCAGCAGCAAGGCCATGGTCGCGGCGCGATGGGGGCAGTCCGACTATCAGACAAGCCGCAACGACTGGCAGCAGAACGGCCGTGACAGTTTCCTGGTCGAGGCCGCGAAGTACGGCATGACACTGCGCGACCTTGCAGCCAACGTGAACTGGTTCAGCAAGGTCGCGACGGCGGAAGATGGAGCGATGCGTTTCGATGCCGGTTCGGCGAAGGCCGGCGCCGCGGTCGAGCTGCGCTTCGAGATGGACACGCTGGTGCTGCTGCACACGTGCCCCCACCCGATGAACCCCAGTGCCACGTATCCGCGCAAGCCGGTGCGTTTCGACCTGGGTGAGGGATCGGCCGCGGCGGCCGATGACGCCTGCCGCCTGTCGGCGGCCGAGAACAAGCGCGGTTTCGAGAACAATCGCCTGTTCCACGCCGGCTGCTGCTGAGGGCTCCACAATGATCAAGGAAAGCCCCCTTAAGGCAGGTGACGCTAGCACTCGCGAAATCGTACGTGCCGGCGACTACTGGATGCACGTCGTCAAGCGCGGCGAGACGCTGCGCATCGTCGACGTCGAAGGCAATCAGGCGGCCGACACCCTGTTCTTCAACGCCGATGATCCGCACGAACGCTACTCGGCCTGCGACACGGTGCGCGAGCAGGCCAACGTCTATCTCGGCGCGGGAACTGTGCTGCTGTCGGACCTCTGCCGGCCGCTGATGACGATCACGGCCGATACCGTCGGGCGGCACGACACGCTCGGCGGGGCGTGTGCCACGGAGAGCAACACCGTGCGCTATGCGCTGGACAAGAAGAGCATGCACGCGTGCCGCGACAGCTATCTGCTGGCGGTCGTCGAGAACGAGCAGTACGGGCTCGGCAAGCGCGACATCGCCCACAACATCAACTTTTTCATGAACGTACCGGTGACGCCGGACGGCGGCCTGACGTTTGCCGACGGCGTCTCGGGGCCGGGCAAATACGTGGAGATGCGCGCGGAGATGAACGTCATCGTCCTGATCTCCAACTGCCCGCAGCTCAACAATCCCTGCAATGCCTACAACCCCACGCCCATCGAAGTGCTCATCTGGCCGGAGGACCGCTGACGTGTTCAAGAAGGTCCTGATCGCCAATCGCGGCGCCATTGCCTGCCGCATCATCCGCACCCTCGACCGCATGGGCGTGGCCAGCGTCGCCGTTTACTCCGAAGCCGACCGGCATGCCATGCATGTCGCCAGAGCTGGCGAGGCCGTGGCCATCGGCTCGGCGGCTGCGGCGCAAAGCTATCTGCGGGGGGACGCGATCCTCGCGGCGGCGAAGGCGACGGGCGCGGAGGCCATCCATCCGGGTTACGGCTTCCTGTCGGAGAACCCGGATTTCGCGGAGGCGTGTGCTCAAGCCGGCATCGTCTTCATCGGGCCGCGACCCGAGCACATGCGGGCGTTCGGATTGAAGCATCGGGCGCGCGAGTTGGCGCTTACGGCCGGTGTGCCGCTGGCGCCCGGTTCCGACCTCATCGACAATCTCGGCGACGCGCGGGCAGAGGCCGAGCGCATCGGTTATCCGGTGATGCTGAAGAGCACGGCGGGGGGTGGCGGCATCGGTCTGCAGCTGGTCTCGTCCGACACCGAGCTGGAGCCGCTCTACGAGCGCGTGGAGCGGCTGGCGCGCAACAACTTCAAGGATCCAGGGCTGTTCCTGGAGAAGTACATCGCGCGCGGCCGGCATATCGAGGTGCAGATCTTCGGGGACGGCAGGGGAGGCGTCGTGGCGCTCGGCGAGCGCGACTGCTCGGCGCAGCGACGCAATCAGAAAGTCATCGAGGAAACGCCGGCGCCGGGGCTGACCGATGCGGCGCGGGCGGCGCTGTGGAAGACGGCGCGGGACCTCGGCAAGTCCGTCGCCTACGAGAGCGCGGGCACCGTCGAGTTCCTCTACGACAGCGATACGAGTGCGTTCTACTTTCTCGAGGTCAACACACGCCTGCAGGTCGAGCATGGCGTCACCGAGGAGGTGACGGGTATCGACCTGGTGGAATGGATGATCCGCCAGGCGGCGGGCGAGGACCTCGGCCTCGACCAGGATCGCATCGCGCCGCGCGGCGCGTCGATCCAGGTTCGGCTCTACGCCGAGGATCCGGGACGCGATTTCCGGCCCAGCTCCGGGTTGCTGACGCACGTGGCCTGGCCGGCTGAGACGCGCGTCGAAACGTGGGTCGAAAGCGGGGCCGAGGTGTCGCCGTTCTACGATCCGATGATTGCCAAGCTCATCGTCGCAGCGCCCTCACGCGACGAGGCCCTCCTGAAGTTGCAGCGGTCGCTGGGCGCGACGGAAATCGGCGGGCTAGAGACCAACCTCGACTACCTGCGGCAGCTAGCGGCTTCCGAGGTGCTGGCCAAGGGCGAGGTGCTGACGCGCACGCTGGCGACATTCCCCTATCGCGCGAGTACCATCGAGGTGCTGGCTCCGGGCACGCAGACGACGATCCAGGACTGGCCGGGGCGAACGGGATACTGGGCGGTCGGCGTGCCGCCCTCGGGGCCTATGGACCATCTGTCGTTCCGGCTAGCCAATCGCGTCGTCGGCAACGATGAGGGCACCCCGGCACTGGAGATCACCTTGTCGGGGCCGACGCTGCAGTTCAACTGCGACGCCGTGATCTGTCTCGGCGGCGCGGCTATGGACGCCAAAATTGGCGACAGCGGCGTGCCGTTCTGGCAACCGGTGGCCGTGTCGGCGGGTGATGTGCTGAAGGTTCGTGGCGTTACGGGCGCGGGGGCGCGTAGTTATCTCGCGGTTCGTGGCGGCTTCGACGTGCCTGCGTATCTGGAAAGTGCCGCCACATTCACGCTCGGAAAGTTCGGCGGCCACGGCGGACGGGCGCTGCTGACGGGCGATGTTCTGCATGTGAGGGGAAAAACACAGGATGCCGCGCCGGCGCGAGCGCTGCCTGCTGCGCTCGTTCCCGCAATCGCCCGCGCGTGGGAACTCGGCGTGCTCTACGGGCCGCACGGCGCGCCGGAGTTCTTTACCGACGGCGACATCACCGCGTTCTTCGCGGCGAACTGGGAGGTGCACTACAATTCGAACCGTACGGGCGTCCGCCTGATCGGGCCGAAGCCGGATTGGGCGCGCAGCGACGGCGGCGAGGCCGGGCTGCATCCCAGCAACATTCACGACAACGCCTACGCCATCGGCGCGGTGGATTTCACGGGCGACATGCCCGTCATCCTCGGCCCCGACGGGCCATCGCTGGGCGGATTCGTCTGTCCCGTCACGATCGTGCAGGCGGATCTGTGGAAGATGGGGCAACTGCGGCCGGGCGACAAAGTTCGCTTCGTGCGGCTGACACCTGCCGAGGCAGCGGCACGGGAGCGCCAGCAGGATCAGTCTATTGCAACGCTCGTTGCGGTTCCGGACGCGGTGACTGTGGATGGCGGCGAACTCGGCGCCGACGATTGCATCGTCGCCACGCGTGCGGCAGAGGGAGCTTTGCCACGGGTCGTCTACCGGCGGGCGGGCGACAAGTATCTGCTGGTCGAGTATGGGCCGATCGTTCTCGACTTCGAACTGCGGTTCCGCGCCCACGTGCTAATGAGCCGTCTGCAGGAACGCACGGTTGCCGGCATCATCGATTTGACGCCGGGCATCCGCTCGCTGCAGATCCACTACGACAGCCGCGTCGTTTCGCTCGCGTCCCTGCTGGACGAGCTGCGCGACATCGAAGACAGCATGGGGGACATCGGCGACATCGAGGTGCCGAGCCGCATCGTGCACATGCCGCTGTCGTGGGACGACGCGGCGACGCAGCTGGCTATCGCGAAATACATGCAATCGGTGCGGGCCGACGCGCCGTGGTGTCCGTCGAACATTGAGTTCATCCGGCGCATCAACGGGCTCGACAGCATCGACGACGTCAAGGCCATCGCGTACGGCGCGAGCTATCTCGTGCTCGGACTGGGCGACGTATACCTGGGCGCGCCCGTGGCGACACCGCTCGATCCGCGGCATCGCCTGGTGACGACAAAATACAATCCGGCGCGCACGTGGACGCCGGAGAATGCCGTCGGTATCGGCGGTGCCTACATGTGCATTTACGGCATGGAGGGACCGGGCGGATATCAGTTCATCGGGCGGACGGCGCAGGTGTGGAACACCTATCACTTGACTCCGGAATTCGACGCGGACAAGCCGTGGCTGCTGCGCTTCTTCGATCAGATCCGTTTCTATCCGGTTTCGGCCGACGAGCTCCTGGTGTTCCGCGACGGCTTCCTGCAGGGCAAGGTGGGCCTCCAGATCGAACCGACGACGTTCAAGCTGTCGGAGTATCGCCAGTTCCTCAGCGACAACGCGGTCGACATCGGCAGTTTCAAGGCGCGGCAGCAGGAGGCGTTCGAGGCGGAGCGTTCGCGCTGGCAGGCGAGCGACCAGTCCGGTGCCGCGACCAGTGATACCGAGCCACAGGATGATGCCGCCGATGACCTCGGGCCCGGTGTCGTCGCCGTGGCGAGCCCCGTTCCAGGCGCGGTGTGGAAGATCGAGGTCTCGAAAGGCACGCGGGTTGCGGAGGGCGACGTGCTCGTCATCGTTGAGTCCATGAAGATGGAGATGCCGGTGCATGCACCGGCGGCCGGTGTCGTCAGCGAGGTGCGATGCGCGGAGGGCCGGCCTGTGGCACTTGGGCAGACGTTGTTGTTGCTGCTGGAAGCCGCGGCGGAGGCGGCGCAATGACAGCCCAGGACAAAGAGGGCGCACTGCACGATCTCTCGTTCGACATCGAAACGCTGAGCCAGAGCTACGCCGATGGCACCTTCACGCCGCAGGACGTGATCGGCGAGGTGTACCGCCGTATCGCCGCGGCTGGCGAGCGGCCAACCTGGATTACGTTGGCACCCAAGGACGCGACACTGGCAAGGGTGGTCGCTGCCGCGAAAGGTCCGCTGTATGGCATCCCGTTCGCGGTCAAGGACAACATCGACGTTGCAGGTCTGCCGACGACGTGCGCCTGTCCGGAGTTCGCCTATGCGCCGGAGCGTTCGGCCACTGTCGTCGAAAGGCTTGAGGCCGCCGGGGCGATCGTCATCGGCAAGACCAACCTCGACCAGTTCGCGACGGGGCTGGTCGGGGTGCGCTCGCCCTATGGCATTCCGGCAAGCGTGTTCAACGCTGACTACATCTCCGGCGGCTCCAGTTCGGGCTCGGCGGTGACGGTGGCGGGCGGCCTAGTGTCGTTCGCCCTGGGCACCGACACGGCCGGCTCCGGGCGCGTGCCGGCGGCGTTCAACAACATTGTCGGGCTGAAGCCCACGAAAGGCTGGATCAGCACGCGTGGCGTTGTGCCGGCGTGCCGGACGCAGGATGCGGTCTCGATTTTCGGACTGACGGTTGCGGATGCGGCCAGAGTGATGGCGGTTGTGGCCGCGTACGATGCGGAGGACGCGTACGCGCGGCCGACCAAGCCGTTCCGTGTCGAACGTGTCGACACGGCTTTGCGCGTGGGCGTGCCGGCTTCCGGGCTCGAGTTCTTCGGCGATGCGGAGGCGGAGACGCTGTACCGGGCTAGCGTGGAGCGCCTGAGGGATCTTGGCGCGACGATCGTTGACTTCGACATCACGCCGTTTCGCGATGCGGCGCAGCTGCTGTACGCCGGGCCTTGGGTGGCGGAGCGGTATGCTGCTATTCGCGCGTTCGCCACGACGCAACCGGAGGCCCTGGACAAGACCGTCGGTAGCATCGTTCTCGTCGCCAAGGGACTGGCGACGGTCGACGCGTTCGATAGCTTCTATCGCCTGGCCGAGCTGACGCGGGCCGCGGAAGCACAATGGCAGACGATGGACGTCATGCTGCTGCCGACGACGGGCACGACGTACAAGATCGCCGACGTGCTCGCCAATCCGGTGCAGCTGAATTCCAACCTTGGCGCCTACACGAACTTCGTGAACCTGATGGATCTGTCGGCGCTGGCCGTGCCGGCCGGGTTCCGGCCGAACGGGCTTCCGTTCGGCGTGACGCTGATCGGCCGGGCGTTCGACGACGGCCGGCTGGCGGCACTCGGCGATGCCGTGCATCGCACGCTCGACGATCTGAAACTCGGCGGCACGAGCAAGCCGCTAGCCGAAACACGGCCGGTCGTCGCGTCGCCCGATGCGGACCGCATCGCGGTGGCTGTCGTCGGCGCCCATCTCAGCGGCCAGCCGCTGAACGGCCAGCTGCAGGAACGCAACGCGCGACTCCTCAGGACGACACGAACCGCAGCAGGTTATCGCTTCTTTGCGCTGGCCGGGACCACGCCAGCGAAGCCGGGGCTCGTCTACGACGGCCAAGGTGCCGGAAACATCGAAGTCGAGATCTGGGACATGGATGCCGCGGCGTTCGGCTCGTTCGTGGCGCTGATCCCGGCGCCGCTCGGCATCGGCACTGTGAAGCTCGACGACGGCAGCCAGGTGAAGGGCTTCGTGTGCGAAGCACACGCGATCGCGGGCGCGGAAGAGATCACGCAGTTCGGCGGCTGGCGGGCCTGGCTCGGCCGGGCCCGCTAGCCACGTCACATCGCAGGCTGCGTACCCGGCAGCGGCGCGTCTTCGACCTCGATCAGCTCCTCCGGGCTGTGGCGCGAGGCGAGGACGAGGTAGATCACCGGCAGGATGAAGAGCGTGAACAGCGTGCCGATGGCCATACCTGAGACGAGCATGATGCCGATGGAGTTGCGCGCCTCGGCGCCCGCGCCGGTGACGAAGACGAGTGGCAGGTGGCCGAAGACGGTGGCTGCCGTCGTCATCAGGATGGGGCGCAGGCGCGTGATGGAGGCCTCGCGGATGGCGTCGAGCTTCTCCTTGCCGGCGCGCTGCAGCTCATTGGCGAACGAGACGATGAGGATGCCGTTCTTGGCGATGAGGCCGACGAGCGTGATCAGGCCGATCTGGCTGTAGATGTTGATGGTCGTGAAGCCGAAGTAGGTGAACACGAGCGCCGACGACAGCGCCAAGGGTACCGAGCCCAGCAGCACGACCAAGGGGTCGCGGAAGCTGCCGAACTGGGCGACGAGCACGAGATAGATCAGCACGACGGCGAAGCCGAGCGTGCCGGCCAACGTCGTGCCTTCCTGGCGCAGCTGGCGCGACTCGCCGGCGTAGTCGATGGTATAGCTGGACGGCAGGATCTGCTTTGCGGCGTCCTCCAGAACGGTCAGAGCTTCCGACTTGGTGATGCCGGGCTTGACGCCGCCGTACACACGGAAGCTGTCGCTCTGCTGGAAGCGGGCGAGCGTGCGGGGCGCGGTAAACGTTTCCAGGGTGGCGAAGGACGAGACCGGCACCTGTGTGCCGTCGCGGGTGCGGACCTTGTAGTCGAGCAGCCGTTCGGCGGCCTGGCGCGCATCGATGCCGACCTGGGGAATGACCTTGTAGGCGCGACCCTCCAGCGTGAAGCGGTTGACGTAGTTGCCGGCCAACAGCAAGCCGAGCTGTCGGCCGACCTCGGCGAGGTCCAGGCCCAGATCGGCCACGCGTTCGCGATTGATGGTAACGCGCACCTGCGGCAGGTCGAGCTTCAAGTCCGTATCGGCGAACAGGAACTTGCCGCTGCCGAATGCCGTGCCGACCAGCTTGCCGGCGTAATCGGCCATCTGCTCGGCGGTACCGGGACCCTTGAGGACGAGTTCGACGTCGAAATTGCCGGCGCCTGGCAGTGGCGCGGGCATCATCGGGAAAACCTGCAGTTCCTTGACCTGGGAGACGCCGGCGAAGATCTCGGGAAAGATCTCGTGGGCGCTGCGCTTGCGGTCGTGCCAGTTCTTGAAGAGATAGCCGGCAAAGCCGTTCGAGGGGAACACGACTTCGAACATGGCGTCGAATTCCGGGAACGTCTTGCCGAGTTCATAGACCTTTCGCAAGTTGCCGGAGGTGTAAGCCAGCGAGGCGTCGGGTGCCGAGTTGACCATCATGAAGATGAAGCCCTCATCCTCGACGGGTGCCAGCTCCTGACCGGAAAACATGTACAGCGGTGCGGCGAGCAGGCAGATGAACAGGCCGAAGGCAATGACCTGAGCCTTCAGGTGCAGCACGACTTCGAGCATGCGGCCGTAGATGTCGGCGACCTTGTCGAAAACGCGACCGACGAAACGGGTGTATGCGCCCTCCTCTCCGCCACGCGGGGCGGTGTAGGCGCTCATGATCGGCGACAACGTGATGGCCACGAAGCCCGACACGATGACGGCGATGGCCAAGGTGAAGGCAAATTCCTTGAACAGCACGCCCGTCAGGCCGGAAAGGAAGCCGATGGGGGCGTAGACGGCCGCCAGCGTGATCGTCATGGCGACGATCGGCGAGAAGAGCTGGCGCGTCGAGAGCAATGCCGCCTGGACCGGTTTCATGCCCTGTCGCATGTAGCGCGAGACGTTCTCGACGACGACGATGGCGTCGTCGACGACGAGGCCGACCGAGAGAACGATGGCAAGCAAGGTCAAGAGGTTCAGCGAAAAGCCCATGGCCATCATCGCGGCGATGGCGCCGATCAGCGAAATCGGGATGGTGACGAGCGGCACGAGCGCGCTGCGGGCAGAGCCCAGGAACAGGAAGACGATGATGCCGACGATGGCCACTGTCTCGGTAAAGGTGACGGCGATCTCCTTGATGGAATTTTCCATGTAGACGGTGCCGTCGAACGCCAGGGCAATCTCAGTTTGCGGTGGCAGGGTCGGTTTTATCTTCTCGAGCTCGGCGCGGAGCGCGTAGGCGACGCTGATCTCGTTGGCGCCAGGCAAGGGCCAGACGGCGAGATAGACACCGTCCTTGCCGTTATGGCGGACGTTGGATGTCTCCTCCTCCGCACCCAGTTCGACGCGGCCGATATCCGACAGCCGGATCATCTGATCCTGGGCGCCATCCTCGCGTACAATCAGGCGCTCGAACTCTTCGGCGCTGCGCAAGTCGGTATTGGCGAGGAGATCGACCTGCACCTCGCGGCCCTTGGCGCGGCCGACGGCAGCGAGGAAGTTGTTGCGGGTCAGCGCTGCCTCGACGTCGGCAGGACTGAGATTGAAGGCGGCGAGGCGTTCGCTGTCGAGCCAGATGCGCATGGCCTGCGGACGCGCGCCTTCGAGGCCGACGCGCTGCACGTCGGCGAGCGTACTGAGGCGCGGCTGGATGTTGCGCGTCAGGTAGTCGGTGAGCTGCGCCGGCGTCATGCTGTCGGAGACGACGCTGACGTAGAACGTCGCGTATGGCCGATCGGCGCGTTGCACCTCGACGACGGGAGATTCGATTTCCAGCGGCAGTTCGCTGCGGATCTGGCTCAGTTTGTTGCCGACCTCGGCGAGTGCGGCGATGCTTGGCTGGTTGAGCTTCAGGCGCGCGGTGACGGTGCTGAGACCGGCAACGCTGCTCGACTCGACGTAGTCGATGCCGGTCAGGGAGGCGACGGCGCGTTCGATCGGAGTCGTGACGAAGCCGCGGATGACGTCGGCGGGGGCGCCAACGTAGATCGTCGTGATGATGACCGACGAGCTTTCGATGCGCGGGTATTGTTGGATCGGCAGCTGGGTCGCCGCGCGCAGTCCCAGGAAGACCAGCGCGAGGTTGATGACGATCGCCAACACCGGGCGACGGACGAAGATTTCGATACTGCGCATGGCTTCGTCCTAGTTCGTGCTGACTGCGTTGGGATTCTCGGCGACAGGCGCCTCCTCCTGCACCAGCGCCCCGTCGCGCAGCTTGAACGAGCCGGACGTGGCCAGGAGTTCACCTACGGCCAAGCCCTTCGATACGGCGATGTCGTCGCCGACGATGGGGCCCGTTTCGACCACGCGCTGGCGGGCGCGCAGCTTGCCCTCCTCCTGGGTCAGGACGAAAACGTGCTGGCCGTAGGGCGAGCGGCGGACGGCGTTGAGCGGGACGAGCACCACCTTGTGTTCCTTGTCGGTGGTGGCGATGACATCGACGAAGATGCCGGGCCGTACCGTCTCGCCGAGACCGGCTGCAACGGCGCGGAAGCGCACGGTGCGGTTGGCGCGGTCGACGCTGTCATCCTCTGCCACGATCTTGGCTTCCGCCCCGTTTGGAATGCCGCCACTCTGGATCATGACCGTGCTGCCCGTACGCAGTTGCAAAGCGCTGTCCTGAGGAAGCGAAAAGTCAACGAAGGCGTCGGTGTCGACGCCCTGCAAGGTGGCGATGCGCGTGCCGACATCGAGGTAGGCGCCCGGCTGCAGGTTGGTGATGCCGATGCGCGCGCGGAACGGCGCCGCAATCCGCTTCTTGTCGATAGCGACTTGCAGGTTTTTGGACCGCGCGGTCGCGGCGGCGTACTCCTCGCGCGCCTTGTCGAACTCCTGCTGCGAGAAGGCGGCGCTGTCGCGCAGGCCCTCGCGGCGTTCGAAGGTGAGCTTGGCCAGACGTGCATCGGCCTCGGCGGCGGCCAGCGCCTCGTGCTCCTGGCGCACGTCGAACTGAACGAGCAACTGGCCGGCTTCGACGGTACTGCCGGACGTGAAGCCCATCTCGGCGATCGTGCCGGCGATTTCGTTGCGGATTTCAAGCTGGCGCTTGGCGACGATGGTGCCGATGGCGCGCGTGCTGGGCGACCACGTGCCTTCGCGAGCGCGGCCGGTAGCCACGGCTTCTGCAGGTTCGGGCATTGCCGCAGCGGCGGCCTTCGCGGCTTCGATCTCGGCGTACTTGTGGTAGCCGAAGGCCACCGAGATCCCTGCAATGGCGACCAGAACGGCCAACCAAGCTGTCATCTGTCTCAACATCGCGTCCTCGCCGAGTTTGGCTGCGCGGGGCCACCCCTCGCCGCAACCCTTCTTCCGGCAACCATGCCGAAGCCGGCACGCGTTGTCGCAGAAGCTAACCTAAGGGTAAAGTAGGAGTCTTTAGGGCCGGGCTGGCCGAAAAAACACGCCGCCATCAGTTGCAGGCGAGACTAAGACGATCAGAGGTGTGGGGGATCGACACGACGGACGGAAAATTTGACCGACAGATGGTTTCTAGCGTGGCCCGGCGAGCACACCCGCCAGCGCCTGCGCCAGCGAGGTGGGGCTCAACGGCTTGCGGACCACGGGAAGATGCTGGAAGCGTTCGGGAATCATCACTGCATCCCGGTATCCGGTGGCAGAGATGAACGGCACAGTTCGTCCGCGATTTGGGCCGAGGTTTTCTTGCGCGACACCAGCTGAACTAAGGTTGCGCAGACCGTGCCGCTTCTAGCGCGGCCGGAAGCTCCGCCTCCAGAATATCCAGCTCCTCGGGTCGGCCGCAGCTGACGCGGATGCAGCGGTCCAGTGGCGGTACACCCGGCTTGCGGACGAAAACATCACGCAGCAGCAGTTGGTCCAATACACGCCGTGCAAAGGCCCCGTCCCGGCGGCAATCGATCGTCACGAAATTGGCGGCGGAGGCAATCGGCTGCAGGCCATTGGCGGTGGCGATGGCAGAAATGCGATCGCGGGCGGCGGCTATCCGAGCGACTGCGGTCGCTAGGTAGGCTTGATCGTTCACTGCGGCCAGGGCGCCGATCTGGCCGACGCGATTGATGCCGTAGTGGTTGCGCACCTTCTCGAAGGCCGCGATCATACCGGCCTCGCCCAGCGCATAGCCGATGCGCGCGCCGGCAAGGCCGTAGGCTTTGGAGAACGTGCGGAAGCGCAGAACCTGGGGATTGGACGTATCGATTGGCGGCACGGTTCCGGGCGGGGCGGTATCGCAATAGGCTTCGTCGAGGAGCAGAACCAAGCCGGGCGGCAGGCGGGACATCAAAGCATTGAGCCCAGCGGCATCCCACCAGGTGCCCATGGGATTGTTGGGATTGGACACGTAGAGAATGCGCGCTGCCTTCGTCGTGGCGGCAGCGAGCAAGGCATCGAGGTCTTCGCGGTCGGCCCTAAACGCAACCTTGCTCAAGGTCGCGCCCTGTCCGGCGACGTGGAACGCAAACGTCGGATAGGCCCCGTCGGCCATGACGACGTGCTCGCCCGGCGCGCAGACCAGACGCACGGCGCAGCCGAGCAGGCCATCGATGCCCTCACCGATCACGACATTGTCGCGAGCGACGCCGTGGAGGTCAGCGATGGCGTCGCGCAGCGCGAGGTTTTCGGGATCCGAGTACATCCAGCTGCCCTGGACGGCTTCGGTCATGGCAGCGATCGCCTTGGGACTGGGGCCGAACAGGCTTTCGTTGGCGCCGAGGCGGGCACGGAAGGGGCGGCCGCGCGCGCGCTCCTGTGCCTCGGGCCCTACGAACGGGACCGTTGGGGGCATCAGGTCGAACACCGGGGTGATCAGCGAGCGAGCCACGTGTACGACCTCCGGATCGGCAAGGCTCCGGAGACCGGCATGCCCTCAAGCCGTGTGCCATCGAAGCGCCCTCAGATCAAGCCGAGGTCAGCCAACTCCTTGCGCATTTTTGGCGGCATCGACGCTAGGCCGTCATGCGTCCCTGGCTTCAGGTCTTTCGGCGCATCTTTGGCGTCCAGGTACCGCCAGCCCTGGAAAGCGCGGCGGGGCACCGGGCGTACGGGCACAATGGGAACGTCGAGGAGCAAAAGACAGCAGGGCGAGCCATCGTCCTTGTGGCCGTCCTCGAACCCCAGCAGGCGTTGACGCGCCTGGATGACACCCTTGATGACCCAATACAATGATCCGCCGTCCAGGAGATCAGCCTGCCGCTTGGGAGCCTGGAACGTGGTGTGGAACAGTCGCGGCGTTTGCTTGGCCTTCTTCAGAGCTTTCAAGCGGCCGGCTTGCCATTCGGCGAGATCCTCGATCGAGGCGGCACCGACACACAGCTTCACGAGGTGTAGGGTCATCGTTTGTCAATCCCTGATGCCCGAAGGCCACAATCATCGCGATCCGGCGCCCGGCTGTCGACACCCGGCGGCATTCTTATCGACAGTTCAGTCGCCGCAGCAGTAAATCATGACGTGCCAAACCGGTAGCCGACATGAGCCGTAACCTCCTGCACCTCGTTTCGTTCGTGCTCCTCGGCGGTGGCCTTGGGGCGTGCAGCGCATCGCCCGAGTTGCAGACCAGTGCAACGCTGGCACCAACTGTTGAGACGGCATCTGCTGCTCCTGCCTATCAGCTCAGTGAGAAAGAGCTGAAAATGAACTGCAAGCAACTGACCGGGAGCATGAAGGTTCGCATTCTGCAGATGCGTTCCGGGCAAACGGACGGCACGCTGGTAGCGCGTACCATGCAGAGCGGCGCGGTCAAAATCTGGGGCGGCCCGACCTACGGCACCAGTCCGACGTCCGAGGCGGCGCGGGACTTGGCGCAGCTGGATGCCTACAATCAGCAGCTTGCCGCCAAGAAGTGCAAGACGCTCGACCTGCAGGCCGAACTGCACCCGGATGCAGCGGGGGCCCAGGTGCACCAGGCGACCGCGGCAGCACATAGTGCTCAAGGTCCCGGGAACAGCTCGTCGGACCGGCCCGTCAGCCAATAGATCAGCAAGCCGGCCCATTCCTTGGCGGCGATGTCGGTGCGCTTCAGGCCGTCACCTACGGATTCGAACAATCGCGTCATGTCGACCGGCCCGTGCGTGCGGAAATCGACCGGGTAGGGCTCCACGACGAACCCGGCGTGACGGAAGACACCGATGGCACGCGGCATGTGATAGGCGGACGTGACGAGCAGCCAGCGCTCATCCGGTTTGGGATCGACAAGGGCGCGCGTGAACGCGGCGTTCTCCGCCGTGTTGCGCGACCGGTCCTCGAGCACGATGCGATCGGCCGCGATGCCCCAATCGCGAAGGATCGCGCCAACGGGAGTCGCGGCGTCGGTGCCGCCGGAGATCAGGCCGCCGACGCCGCCGGTGAACACCACCTTGGCCTCGGGATGCTTCAAGGCGAGGCGGGCGCCCTCGGTCAGACGTTCGCCGGCTTCGTTCAGGGCGAGGCCGCCGCGGCCCTTGCTGACCCAACCATCCTCGAAGCCGCCGAGGAGAATGATGCCGGCGATCTTGTCGTCGGCCGCGGGCGGGGTTGCTCCGGCGTAGCGCTGTTCCAGAGGCAGGATCAGGACATTGCCGAGCGGCAGGACACCAATGGCGAAATAGCCGGCCGCGCCGGCGGCAATCAGCTTGATGCCTAGCCGACGGCGCGTCTGCGAGCGCTGCAGCCAGAGGCCGGCGACGATCAACAGCAGCAAAAATGTCGACGGCTGGACGAGGAACGTCAGGATCTTGGACGCCAGGAAAAACATCAAAGGTCTCCCAAGCCGATCGTATGCCGGAATAACCGGCCGGCTTGCTCACGACTATCTCTGCGCGCGGTGTCCGGCAGCGACGAGTTTTCGGGAGCGTAGCGCGCAATGACGTCCGAAGCCCACGCGTCTATGGCGGCGATACGACGCCCGAGTCCGAGCTCGAGGGTGTGGCGCTTGATCGCCAAGAGGTCGTCGATGGCGCGTCTCAACTCATGCGGCAGGGGCGTGGCGTCGAGCAGATGATCGATGTCCATCGGCGGCGCCTTGCCGTGGTCGATGACGAACAGCAGCGAGAGCAACGGGCGGACGACGTAGAAGTATTTCTTGAGCTTCACCTGATCGCGGCCATCGATCTCGCTCGCCCATTGTCCGCGGGCGATCGACCAATAGTGGGCGGCGAGTGCGCGTGGGCTGGCGTGGCTTTCGAATAGCGGGCAGGCAGCGGCGCGGAAGGCGCCGTCGTCGGCATAGACAACGGGGGACACGAACCACTCGTAGAGCGCGGGATTGGACTTGAGCAGCAGCCTTAGCGCCTTGCGCACGTCCCAGCCGGCGAGGTCGATGAGGCGCTCGTCGAGCGGGCGCTCGATCACGTCGCGCTGGTCAGTGAGGCCGAGATACCAGGTGGGTTCGTGGGCATAGATGAAGCGCACGTCGTAGTCGCTGTCGGGTGAGCCGAAGCCCCAGGCGCGGCTGCCGGACTCGGCGGCAAAGAGGATGCGCACCCTATGCTCGCGCGCCACGTCGGCCAGCGTGGCGGCGATATGGTGACGGGTGTCGGAGGAGATGTCATCGCGCGAGGGCTGGGCGGGAGTCACGGGCAGGTGATCTTTTCCATGAATGCCTTGTCGACGTAGCCATCGACCGCGCCAGCCCTTATGGCGCACCAGTAGCCCCGCAGGGTGCAGAGCAGCTTGCGCTTGATGAGAATGTCACCCTTCACGGCCGTGCCGACGATCGTGGCATCCGAGTGGGGCCGGTCGCGGATGTTGACTTCCGTGGCGGTGACGAGGAAGCAACCGAAGCCCCTGGGGGCGGCCTCAGCCGGTGTGATTGCGGCGACAAGTGACGTGGCGGCCGCCAGGCCGATAAGCAATGTCTTGAAGGTCATGACGCGTTGGTCCCCGTTCACGCCGCGCGCTCGATCGCGACGGCGGTCGCCTCGCCGCCGCCGATGCACAGCGCGGCGACGCCACGGCGGACGTCGTATTTCTCCATTGCGGCCAAAAGTGTGACGAGGATGCGCGCGCCGGAGGCGCCGACGGGGTGGCCCAGCGCGCAGGCTCCGCCGTGAACATTCACTTTCTCGTGCGGGAGATGCAGATCGCGCATCGCCGCCAAGGCAACGACGGCAAAGGCCTCGTTGATCTCGAACAGGCTAACGTCCTTGACGTCCCACCCAGCGGCAGCGAGCACTTTTTCAATCGCGCCGATGGGCGCAAGGGTAAAGCCGGCCGGCTCGCGCGCGTGGGTGGACGTGGCGACGATGTGCGCGCGCGGCTGGAGCTTGCGCCGCTTAGCCTCGGACGCGCGCATCAGGACGAGGGCTGCGGCGCCGTCGGAAATCGAACTGGAGTTGGCCGGTGTCACCGTGCCGTCCTTGCGGAAGGCGGGCTTCAGCGTTGGAATTTTTGCGGCATCGGCGGTTTGCGGCTGCTCGTCCTGCGCGACCTGCAGCGTGCCTTTGCGCGACGTGACCGCGACGGGAACGATCTCGCCGGCGAAGCTGCCGTCGGCCGCCGCGCGCTGCGCGCGCCTGAGGCTTTCGGTGGCAAAGGCGTCCTGCATGGCGCGGGTCATCTGGTAGGCTTCAGCGGTGTCTTCGGCGAAGCTGCCCATCAGGCGCCCGGTGCCGAAGCTGTCCTCCAGGCCGTCGAGGAACATGTGGTCCTTGACCTCGGCGTGGCCGAGGCGGGCGCCGCGGCGCATCTTCGGCAGGATGTAGGGCGCGTTGGTCATGCTCTCCATGCCGCCGGCGACGATGACGTCGCGCGGGCGAGCGGCCAGTGCATCAGCTGCCAGCATCACGGCCTTCATGCCGGAGCCGCACATCTTGTTGACGGTGGTGGCAGGCACGCTGTCTGGCAGGCCAGCTTTCAGGGCCGCCTGACGGGCCGGTGCCTGGCCGATGCCGGCCGGCAGGACGCAACCCATGACGACATCAGCGATCTCGTCGGAGGCGACGCCGCTGCGCCGCAGCGCCTCAGCGATGGCGCTCGCGCCCAAGTCGGGTGCGGTAACGTCGGCAAACACGCCCTGGAACGAGCCCATCGGGGTGCGTGCGCCGGAGACGATGACGACGGGATCGGAGGCGGGTTTAGGCATCGGGGCCTCGACGGCTCAGTGGACCCTGGAAGCATATCAGGGTCCTCCATCCGACGAAGCCCTTTCGCGTCCTATTGCGAGAAATAGGGTGATGCGATGTCGTTGGCGATCGCTGCGAAGGCTTTTTGCAACTCGCTGCCCGAGGCAGCAATGAAGGCGTTCTGAGGCTTGCTCGCGCAATCCTGCATTGCCTTTTGCGATGCGGCGGGAATGTCGAGACCGATTGTGTAGATTTGAATTCCGGCATCGCGCGCATTCTTGCAGGCGGCGAGCATTTTTGCGTCGATAGACGCTGCGCCGATATTCTCGGCGTTCGTGCCAGTCCCAAGGCCGGTAATGCGTGCTGGCGTGTCGTTCTTGAACCCATAGGCCGAATAGGGTGAGCCATTCAGGTTATTGATGCCTAGCAACTCATTCATACCGTCGGTCATCACGATCATCACACGGCGGCCACCGGCGTTGACTTCCGCATCCGTCATGCCGTCGGCGAATGGCGCGTTCTTCGACAGCACGCGAAAGCCCCAGGCCACTCCCTCGGCGATGTTCGTGCCGCCGCTCGGCCGCATGGCATCGATAGCAGCTTTCACAACAGTCGCGTTACTTGTCAGCCGGGTCAGCGGCAGCGTCGAGCAGAGCAAGTTTGCACCCATGGGATTCGTGACGTTGTAGGACGACCTGATGGAAGAGTTCACGGACTTCGTATAATACTTGCACGTGCGATCCTGCTTCGTCGCGACGTCGAGGGATGCCGACGAGATTTTGCAATCTCCATCGTCGTCGACGTAATGATTCACGAAGGAATTGTAGCTGTTGTAAGCCGGCTGGAAGTACCTTGGTGGCAATTGCGGAAGTGGACCAGGATCGTCCGGCTGAAACAATGGGACGAACTTTGTAGAGTCGTCCGACGTGGGGGGCGCATCGGTTACATCCAGGCCACTGGCCCGGGCTTCCACGCATCCGGTCCATTCGGACTTAAGGGCTGCAAACAATTCAAAGCGTTTGGTGCTGCTCTGGGTGCCGTCCTTCCTCGTCGCAGCCTTCAGGTGGGGCGACGGCGCGGCGTCATTGATCCAATTGGCCGTCTTGTATTGCGCACCAACGTTGACGAAGTTCGCGAACGGCACGAGGGCGAACTCGACATCGCCATCACTCTGGCCGACGGTGGTCACGACAAGTTTTGCAGCTGAAATCAAGGATGACATACGATTGCCGGCGTCCATCGAACCGGAGTTATCGAGGACCATCGCGACGTGCGTCTTCCGAGGCCTCAACGTCACCTCGGCGAATGCCTCGACCTCGATCGTCGGCCTTCCGAACATCTGCAGCAAGGTCGTCGGCAAACTGTAGTGCGTGCCCAGGCGCGTTGTAAAAGTGGAGTCCGCATTCGGGATCTCCAGCTGTGTTATGGTTGGCGTGAACTTAGCATTCGTACTGAGCATCGCCTGCGCAACGATCTTCGAGGAAGCCAGCGGCAACTTTCTCGTGGCGACGGCCATTGCCGCCGTATCTGTGGCGTGCTGAAGCTGACGATGAGCCAGGGCGCCGCGGGCGTAATCGATAGCGATCCCGACTATGAGAAGAAGGACGCTGACAACCAAGGCGAACGAAATCGCGACATTGCCGTTACGATCGCATTGATAGCGGCGGAAATGGAAACGCATAGAAGCACTCACGCACGTTGCTGCGAGTGCGGACTATAATGATATGACGATAACGAATGGTTTCTGTGCAGATTAGTTGCAAGAGCGTCGCTTCGAGCGTTAGCGGCTTCCGAACACGGCGTGGCGTACCGTGTCGCCCGGCTTTACGCCAAGGCGTTCAGCGGCGCCCCCCGCAAGTTCAAGCACGGCCGCAACCTCGCCCTGCGAACTGATGATCTTTTCAGAAAGGGGTTCAGTACGCTCAGCGATGCGACGGATTTTGCCGTCGGCGTTGATGAAGACCATGTCGAGGGGGATGTACGTGTTGCGCATCCACATTGTCACTTCGCGCGGTTTGTCGTGTGGGAACAGCATGCCGTGATCGTCTGGCAGGGCGGTGCGGAACATCAGGCCCTTGGCCTGCTGTTCCTGCGTGCGGGCGACCTCGATCTGGAAGGTGCGGACGCCGGCAGAGGTCGTGATTTCCAAAGTCTCAACAGACAAGGGCGTCGATGCCTCGCTCCCGGCGGCCGGCGAACCGCTACCGTATCCGGTCCATGAGGCGCCAAAGACCGCCAAAAGCAATAGGGCCACCAAGACGGCGGCCCCTGCTAGAACTCGTGAGACTTGCATCAGCCCGCTACCCGAAGTCAGTGCGCGCCCGGCAGACCAGGATTGCCATCGGGCCGCAGCTCGGCAGCCATGCAGCCCTTGGAACCGTAGCCCCAGCGGACTTGAACAATCTGGCCCGGCCGCAGTTCGGTGAACCCGAAGCGCCGCAGCGTTTCCATATGGACGAACACATCAGGCGTTCCGTCGCCCCGCGTCAAGAAGCCAAAACCGCGGACACGATTGAACCACTTGCAGACGGCGCGTTCCCACTGGCTTTCCGGCGTGACCTGAACGTGCGTGCGTTGCGGCAGCAATGCGGGGTGGATCGCCGTCGATTCGTCCATCGACAGGATGCGAAATGCCTGCATGCCTTTCGGACGCTGCAGAACCTGGCAGTGAACCCGGGCGCCTTCATAGGCGGTCTGGAAGCCACCAGCGCGCAGGCACGTTACGTGAAGCAGAACGTCCGGCAGGCCGTTGTCCGGCACAATGAAGCCGTAACCCTTCGAAACGTCGAACCATTTAATGAAACCAGCAATCTCGATTACCTCGAGACCAGCTTCCTGCAATTTCTGCAGATCACTCTCGATGGCCAAATCATAGCCCGGATACTCCGGAGATAACTTGGAGTCCCCCATCTTCTACACCCCGCTATACTGTTCTTGTAACCTTGTGTTCTTCGCCCTTGCTTCTGTTGGACCGCCCCGATTGCCCTCTCGAGACTGTCCAACCTCTGCAACGACGCCGAGAATATCATTGGGCACTTAGGTCGCCAGCGACAAAATTCCAAGATTGCCAGCCACGACCTGCGAAAACCCGAGATACCCACATGAGTTGATATCGGTTAACGCTTGAAATCTATTGACGTTCCTCACCTCCCGCGGTTTTGAGAACCCTGCCCCAGATGTCTGTGTAATCTCGCGTGACGCTACGATTTCCACACGATTACTGCGGCGGCCACACCCGTTGCTTCAATCCGTGATTCTCGTCGAGTTTGCGGCGCAAACAGGGATGTCGCGCAATCGCGGCAGGATCGTGGTTGCCGACGCACCCGATGCAGGTTATCCCCAGGCGGCAAAGCAATCGGGTTACAGGGTGCACGACAGCGGCGTGACCCTTGCCAAAACCAGCAATTAAAACAGCCTGTTGGTGCGTCAGCCCGCGTGGCAGCCGCGGGCCTTACACCGGAGATTCGCATGCGTTATCTGCATACGATGGTGCGCATCAGCAACATCGAGGCGAGCTTGGATTTCTACTGCCGGAAATTGGGCATGGTGGAGACGCGACGGATCGACAATCCGGGCGGGCGGTTCACCCTGGTCTTCCTGTCCGCGCCAGCCGACGAGGCGAGCTCTCGCCAGAGCAAGGCGCCTCTGCTGGAGCTGACGTTCAACTGGGATCCCGAAGACTATGGCTCGGGGCGCAATTTCGGACATCTGGCGTTCGAGGTGGATGATATCTACGCCACGTGTGCCAAGTTGGTGGCCGAGGGTGTCGTCATCAACCGCCCGCCGCGCGACGGCCACATGGCGTTCGTCCGCTCACCCGACAACATCTCCATCGAGCTGCTGCAGAAGGGTGGATCGTTGCCGAAACAGGAGCCATGGGCGTCGATGGCCAACACGGGTGCCTGGTGAGGGTACAGAAATCTGTCGGCATTATCGGGGCTGGACCGGCTGGGCTGATCGCGGCGGAACGCCTTGCCCAGGCGGGCGTCGCCGTCACCGTCTATGACCGCATGCCCTCGCCAGCGCGCAAATTACTGATGGCGGGGCGCGGCGGGCTCAATATCACCCATAGTGAGCCGCTGGCCGCCTTTCTCACGCGCTACGCGGATGCCGATCCGAAGCTGCTCGAAGCCGTTCGCGGGTTTCCGCCGCATCGGCTGGTGGCCTGGGTCCAGGCCCTGGGGCAGGCGACGTTCGTGGGAACGAGCGGCCGGGTGTTTCCCAAGGCGATGAAGGCCTCGCCGCTGCTGCGCAGCTGGTTGGCGCGACTGGAGGGGCTGGGAGTCGCTTTCAAGCTGAACCATCGTTGGGGCGGCTGGTCTGGCGACGGCATGCTGGCGTTTGCGACGCCCGCCGGCGAGGCGACGGCGCGCCATGACGCGATCCTGCTGGCACTTGGCGGGGGCAGTTGGCCCCGGCTCGGCTCAGACGGGGGCTGGGTTTCGTTGCTGCGTGACCGGGACGTACCCGTCTTGCCGCTTCAGCCGTCGAACTGCGGCGTGACCATCGCCTGGTCACAGCATATGGCGCGGCAGGAGGGCGAGCCGCTGAAGCGGATTGCCATGAGTTTGGGCGGCAAGTCCCAGCGCGGGGAAGCTATCATTACCAAAGCCGGTCTGGAGGGCGGTGCCGTCTATGCGTTGGCGCCGGATCTGCGCCGGGCCTTCGCCACTGGGTCGGAGGCCACCGTCCATGTGGATCTGCGGCCCGACGCGTCGGTGGAGGAACTGACCGAGCGGTTGCGCGAACCACGTGGCAAGCAGTCGATGTCGAATTTCCTGCGCAAGTGCATCCGAGTGACGCCGGCGGCCGTCACGCTGCTGAACGAGTCGAGCAAGGGAAAGCTGCCCCAGAGCGCCGAAGCATTGGCCGCCCTCACGAAGGCAGTGCCACTCCGCGTGACCGGGTTTGCGGGTGTGGACCGAGCCATTTCGACGGCCGGCGGCGTGCCGTTCAGCGCGCTCGATGACCGCTTCATGATCCGGTCGCTTCCCGGCGTTTTCGTTGCCGGCGAGATGCTGGACTGGGATGCGCCGACAGGCGGTTATCTGCTCCAGGGTTGCTTTTCCACGGGGTTCGTGGCGGCGATGGGCCTGGCGGCATATATTGAAGGGAAGGACACGCCGGTTGAGCATGCCGACCCCGTCGCATGAGGACCCCGCAAGAAAATCTTTCCAAGCGGCCAGTTTGGGCATTATTTTCCCACTACTGGGTCGTCCTGAA
Source organism: Hyphomicrobiaceae bacterium (assembly GCA_965279065.1). GTDB lineage: Bacteria > Pseudomonadota > Alphaproteobacteria > Rhizobiales > Hyphomicrobiaceae > JAKAXS01. The sequence goes on along the minus strand of OZ257134.1, from coordinate 1,132,131 downwards.
ACGCCATCCTATTCTTATTTGGAAGACCCCCTTCAATCCGGAATGGTTTTTCCTTATTTTCCGGCCACCGATAGGAGCCACCAGCCATGTCACTGACGGGAACAGTCGACGCCGCGTCTGCGCGGGCGACAAAGTCATCGTCTGCGCAACCCGCGCCGGGGCCTGAGGCCGCACGGGCCCTCAATGAGCGCCTGGCCAATCTGGCCGCGCTGGACGACCGTCTGCGCGCCGTTGCCGAGGCGATCCCGGGTCGCGTGACGTTTTCGACGAGCCTGGGCATCGAGGATCAGGCGGTGCTGCACGGCATCGCCAAGACGGCTGTGGACTTCGACGTCTTTACACTCGATACCGGACGGCATTTTCCCGAGACGCTGCAGACGCTGGAAGACAGCGAGAACGTCTACGGCATCAAGATCCGCGTCATGTTTCCCGATGCCCGGGAGGTTGAAGACCTCGTGGCGCGCGACGGCATCTTCGGCTTCCGCAACTCCGTCGACAACCGCAAGGCCTGCTGCGACATCCGCAAGGTGCGGCCGCTCAATCGCGCACTCGTGGGTGCCAAGGGGTGGATCACAGGCCTGCGGCGCGAACAGTCTATCGGGCGCGCCGAGGTCCCGTTCGCGGCGTGGGATGACGAGCATCAACTGATCAAGGTGAACCCGATCGCCGACTGGACGCTCGAGCAGCTCGAAACGTTCGTTGCCGACAACGCCATTCCGATCAATGCGCTGCACGCGCAGGGCTTCCCGTCGATCGGCTGCCAGCCGTGCACCCGTGCCATCCGACCCGGCGAAGACGTTCGCGCCGGCCGCTGGTGGTGGGAAGCGAAAGAAAACGGACAGGAATGCGGCCTGCATGTCGGGCCGGCAAGTTTGACTCCGCAGGCGGCCTCCTCGGCTGCCGAGACTGTGGCCCCCAGACAGTGACGAAACGGTAGTGACCGCATGACCGCACCTATCTCCCACCTCGACCTGCTCGAGGCGGAAAGCATCCATATCTTCCGCGAGGCGGCCGCCCAGTTCCGGCGGCCGGTTCTGTTGTACTCCATCGGCAAAGACTCGACCGTCTTGCTGCATCTGGCGCGCAAGGCATTCTATCCCGCAAAGCTGCCCTTCCCGCTGATGCACATCGATACGACGTGGAAGTTCCGCGAGATGATCGCCTTCCGCGACAAGACGGCGAAGGAGTTCGGTCTCGACCTCATCGTGCATACGAACGAGGACGGGCGCGATCGCGGCATCAACCCGATCGACTACGCCCCGTCCATCTATACCGACGTGATGAAGACCGTGGCGCTGAAGCAGGGGCTCGACAAATATCAGTTCGACGCCGGCTTCGGCGGCGCGCGGCGCGACGAGGAAGCCTCGCGCGCCAAGGAGCGCGTATTCTCGTTCCGCGCCGAAGGGCATCGCTGGGACCCACGCAAGCAGCGGCCGGAGATGTGGCATCTGCTCAACGGCCGGCTTGGTTCAGGGGAAACCGTTCGCGTTTTCCCGCTATCGAACTGGACCGAGAAAGACGTCTGGCGCTACATCCTGCGCGAAAAGCTGGATGTCGTGCCGCTGTACATCGCCAAGGAGCGTCCAACGGTGATCCGCAACGGGCAGATCATCATGCTCGACGACGAGCGCTTCCCGCTGAAGGCCGGCGAGAAGCCGCAGATGCGCAAGATCCGCTTCCGCACGCTGGGCTGCTATCCGCTGACGGCCGCCATCGAGTCCGATGCCGATACGCTGGAGAGCGCGGTCGCCGAGACGCTTACCTCCACGACCTCCGAGCGCGAGGGGCGCCTGATAGACCACGATCAGGCCGGCGCCATGGAGAAGAAAAAGCAAGAGGGATACTTCTGATGACGGCACTTACGGCCATCAAGGAGCCGGTGAGCGTTGCCGCGCCGCTGGTCGAGCAAGCTCTGGGCCATGAGCTGAACGGCTTACTGCGCGTGTTGACGTGCGGCTCGGTCGACGACGGCAAGTCGACGCTAATCGGTCGCGTGCTGTGGGACGTCGCGGACCTGCCGGAGGATACACGGGCCAACATCGAGCGATCGCGCACGAGTTCGGGGCATCCGGACTTTTCGCTGCTGCTCGACGGCCTCGTCGCCGAGCGCGAGCAAGGCATCACAATCGACATTGCCTGGCGCTACTTCGACACGGCGAGCCGCCGCATCGTGATCATCGACAGCCCCGGCCACGAACAGTACACGCGCAACATGGCGTCGGGCGCCTCGCATGCCGATGTCGCCATCATGCTGATCGATGCGCGCCACGGCATCAAGCGGCAGACCCGGCGGCACGCAGCGATCCTCGACCTCATGGGCGTGAAACGCGTGATCCTGGCCGTGAACAAGATGGACCTGGTGGACTGGTCGGAAGACAAGTTCCGCAAGATCGAGGCCGACTTTCGCACGCTGATGTGGCGCTTCGCCTTCTGGGAGGCGATCGCCATTCCGGCATCCGCCGTCGGCGGCGACAACATCGCGGTCAAGAGCAGCAACATGCCCTGGTACACGGGGCCGACGCTGGTGGAACATCTCGACGAAATTCCGAGCCGTGGTACTGCGGCGACGGGGCATTTTCGTTTTCCCGTGCAGACGGCGCTGCGTGACGCGGCCAGCGACTTCCGCGGGCTCGCCGGCACAGTAACGTCCGGCTCGGTCGACGTCGGCGATCGCATCACGGATGCGGTTAGCGGCAAGTCGGCGAAGGTGCAGCGCATCGCGACGTTCGACGGCGATCTGCAGAGGGCGAGCCAGGGTCAGGCGGTCGCCATCCAGCTCGACACGGATCTGGACATCGCGCGCGGTGCGGTGATGGCGAAGCCCGGTCACCTGCCGACGATCACGCGTACGCTCGACGCGCGCCTCGTCTGGCTCAGCGAAGACGAGTTTCAGCCCCGCAAGAGCTATCTGTTGCGGACATCGACCGACCTGGTGCCGATCTCGGCTCTGGAGATCCGGTCGCTGCTCGACCTGGAAACACTGGCGGCGCATCCGGCGACGGGTTGCGGCGTCAACGACATCGCCATTGCCCACATTGCGCTCGGCCGGGCCACGGCGCTGGATGCCTTCAGCGATGCGCCAGAGACCGGCAACTTCATGGTTGTCGATGCCGTGACCGGCGCGTCGGTCGCGGGCGGCATCGTCACGGCGGCCAGCAGCACGGCGGCGGCCACGACAGGGCGTCCCGATGCCTTCATCCTGACGCGGCGGCTGCTGGAACGCGGGCTCAATTCGGACCTCGGCTCGGACGTCAAATCGCAGGCCGAATTCAACCGCCGCGCCAACGAGGCAGCGCTGCTGCTGCGCGCGGCAGGCGTTGCCGTCGAGTTCGAAGTCGACGATCCGGGCATCTAGCCCGCCACAGACCTCGACGGCGCCGGCACCTCGCCCTCCTGTACGGGCGGCGTGCGTGTTGTGGAATAGGTCGCGTCGAAATAGGGTCAGATCCAGGGGTCTGATTCAAAATTCGAGGTGCCTGCCTTGTCGACCTTCACACCCACGCGACGCGAGGCTATCGCGGCAGCTGCAGCCGTTGCTATCGCCAGCCAACTGCCCGGCCCTGCCCGGGCCGACGATATCCATGCCGTTGAGGAGAGCACCATGCCGTTACTGCGCATCGATCTATACGAAGGCCGGAGCGACGATGAACTGGGCAAGCTGCTCGATACCATTCACGCGGTGATGCTCGCGGCGTTCAAGGTCCCCGAGCGCGACCGCTATCAGATCGTCAGCGAGCACCGGCCGTCGCGCATGATCATGGAGGACACCGGCCTCAACATTCCGCGCACCCGGAACTTCGTCATGATCCAGGTGACGACCCGGCCACGCACGCGCGAGATGAAGGAGCAGTTCTACAAGCTCATGGCCGAACAGCTCGACAAGGTCTGCGGCGTGGCGCCGAGCGACGTGATGATGAACTTCGTGACCTGCACCGACGAGGACTGGTCATTCGGGCTCGGACGCGCGCAGTTTTTGACGAAGGAGCTTTGACGTTGAATGCGGGTCAGACCTCGGTCTGACCCTGCAACTGGCGTCAGATGCCCAGCTTTGCCTTCAGGATCTCATTCACTGCTGCCGGGTTGGCTTTGCCGCCGGAGGACTTCATCACCTGGCCGACGAACCAGCCCAGCAGGTTGGGCTTGAGCTTGGCCTGCTCGGCCTTGTCGGGGTTGGCGGCGATGATTTCGTCGATGGCTTTCTCAATAGCGCCGGTGTCGGTCACCTGCTTCATGCCGCGTTTCTCGACGATGTCGGCGGGGTCGCCGCCTTCCGTCCAGACGATCTCGAACAGGTCCTTGGCGATCTTGCCGGAAATGGTGCCACTGGTGATGAGATCGACGATGGCACCAAGCTGCGCCGCGGACATTGGCGACTGCGAGACGTCGCGGCCTTCCTTGTTGAGACGGCCGAACAGTTCGTTGATCACCCAGTTGGCGGCGGACTTGCCGTCGCGGCCCTTGGCAACGGCTTCGAAGAAGTCGGCGTTCTCGCGTTCGGCGACCAGGACGGACGCGTCGTAGGCCGACAGGCCGTAGCTCTTGATGAAGCGCGCCCGCTTTTCGTCGGGCAACTCGGGCAGGTGCTGCGCCAGATCGTCGACGTAGGCCTGCGTGAACTCCAGCGGCAGCAGGTCGGGATCGGGGAAGTAGCGATAGTCGTGGGCTTCTTCCTTGGAGCGCATGGAGCGAGTTTCGCCGCGGCCGGGATCGAACAGGCGCGTTTCCTGGTCGATCTTGCCGCCGTCCTCCAGAATGTCGATCTGACGGCGCGCCTCGACGTCGACGGCCTGGCCGATGAAGCGGATGGAGTTGACGTTCTTGATTTCGCAGCGCGTGCCGAAGGGTGCGCCAGGTTTGCGGACCGAAACGTTGACGTCGGCGCGCAGGTTGCCCTTGTCCATGTCGCCGTCGCAGGTGCCGAGGTAGCGCAGGATGGTGCGCAGTTTGGTGACGTAGGCCTGCGCCTGCTTGGCGGAGCGCAAGTCCGGCTTGGAGACAATCTCCATCAAGGCGACGCCGGAGCGGTTCAAATCGACGTAGGAGTATTCGGGATGCTGGTCGTGGATCGACTTGCCGGCGTCCTGTTCCAGATGCAGGCGCTCGATGCCGACCGTGATGGTCTCGCCGTCGGCGTCGATCTCGACTTCGCCCTCGCCGACGATCGGCTGCTTGTACTGGCTGATCTGGTAACCCTGCGGCAGGTCGGGATAGAAGTAGTTCTTGCGGTCGAAAACGCTTTTCAGATTGATGCCGGCCTTGAGTCCAAGCCCGGTGCGCACGGCCTGGGCCACGCACTCGGCATTGATGACGGGCAACATGCCGGGCATGGCCGCATCGACGAGCGAGACGTGGCTGTTGGGCTCGGCGCCGAAGGCGGTCGAGGAGCCGGAGAAAAGCTTCGACTTGGACGCTACCTGAGCGTGCACTTCCAGGCCGACGATCACTTCCCAGTCACCTGTCGCGCCGGGGATAAGGTTCTTCGTCGCCGCGGATCTAGTCGTGTCCTGCATCAAAAAATCTCCTGTCGCCAACCTGTTATCCCATGCCGCCGAGTGTCGCAATAGCAACGGCGGGAGCATTACGAGGGAACGGACCGACGGGTTGGGAGTCTAGCCCCGTTACGGAACCAGCAGACGCGACAGGCGTCCGCATCACCGGTGAGATCACACGGAGGAAATACTGCAATGTTCAAGACCAGCCTCATCGCGGCACTGGCCGGCGTCATGGGATTGACCATGGCTGTCGGCGACGCGGAAGCACGCCACGGCGGAAAGCGGAATTGGGAACTTCTGGGCTCGCAGAAGGTCGGCTTCATCGCCGACAAGGACGTCATCCAGGTGGGCCGCCAGGACGGCGACTTCTCCAAAATCAAACTTATCGTCAAGGACAACGAGGTCGAGTTCAAGAGCGTGACGGTCGTCTACGGCAATGGCGCCCGGGACGACGTGCCGGTTCGCAACCGCATTCGCGCCGGCGGCGAGACGCGGGCCATCGACCTCAAGGGCGGCGACCGCTTCATCAAGCGCGTGGAACTCGTATACAAGAGCAAGCCCAGCTTCAAGGGCCAGGCAACCGTCGAATTGTGGGGCAAGGACTGATCTCCCGACGCAGTCGTTCCAGGCCGTCGCGGGTATTTCGACCCCGCGACGGCCTCTAAATTACCGTAAGTGGGCAGCGTGCCCCTGCTTTTCACGTAAATCCACGATACTTCCCGCCCTGTTTTGGCCTTGGCCCCCCGGTCTAATGGGGCAATTACCGGGGGTTAAAGGTTGTTGACGCATGCTGACCGCGCGCGCGGTCGTTGGCGTTTTTCAGCCATTGGCGTCGCCGTTACAGGGAAGTTCACTTGGTTCACCGGGCAAGAAAAGCCGTCGCCGGCCTTGCGCTCATTCTCGCGTGGCTCAGCGCGTCGCATCTGGCGGCGCGTCCGGGCGATACGCGCACGATCAGCTTCTTCCACATCCATACCAACGAGACGCTGACCATCACCTACAAGAAGAACGGCAAGTTCGTTCCTGACGCGCTGAAACAGATCAATCACCTGATGCGCGACTGGCGCCTCAACCAGGAGATTGCGATCGATCCCAACACGGTCGATCTGCTGTGGGAGATGCACACGGAGTTGGGATCGCGGGAACCGATCCACGTGATCTGCGGCTACCGCGCGCCGGCCACAAACCAGATGTTGCGCCGGACGCGTGGCGGGCAGGCGAGCCAGAGCCAGCACATGACGGGCAAGGCCATCGACGTGGCGTTTCCCGACATCCCCGCCAAGCAGCTGCGCTACTCGGCGATGATCCGCGAGCGCGGCGGCGTCGGCTACTACCCAACATCGGCGATCCCGTTCGTGCACGTCGACACCTCGCGGGTCCGCCACTGGCCGCGCATGGGCCGCGACGAGTTGGCGCTGCTGTTCCCCTCGGGGCACAGCCAGCACAACCCTTCGAGCGGCGGACCGATCACGCCGGACGACGTGCGCAGCGCGCGGGCCAAGCAGAAGGAACTGGCCCAGCAGGTTGCAGCCTTCTTCGAGCTTCGCAGTCGGCCCAAGAAGGACACGATGCTGGCACTCGCAGAGCCGGTACCCGAGCCGAAGTCTGCCGCGCGTCCGGCGAAGAAGCCGGCGCCTGTCGTGGCGGCGCTGACACCGCCACCGGCACCCTTGCCAGTGAAACGCCCCGGCGGCGATGCGCCGAAACTGGTTGCGGAACCGCGGGCGGCGGAGCGTCCGGCCAGCTTCAAGCGCGAGCCGCGCGACAAACGCGACAGGCAGCAGATGGAACAATTGGTGACGCTGGCGTCACTGGAGAAGTTCAAACCAGGCGTGCAGACGCCGGAACGCCCACCGCAACAGGCCAGTCCAACGCCCATCCCCAACGCTCCCTCGCGCAATGCCGAAGCGATGGCCGAGGAAGCCGCGACGATGGCGTCCGATCGCGCGGCTCTGGCGCGACTGGCGGAGGCCAGGACAAGCGCGGAGGCCGACGAGGCGACGGGCCGGTTCGGCTGGGGATCGAGCTTCGTGCGCGCACCTGACTATGACGAGGATCACCCCGAGGAGCTCGCCTACCGGCCGTTTCCGTTGGAGCCGATGATGTCGGCCAAGGCCGACGATCCCAAGCTGGCGGAGCTGCAGCCGCTCGACGTGGGGCGCACGCTCGACCTCATGGACGACGGCGGCGCCGTCGCGCCGATGCGACTGCGGCCGAGAGAAAAGGTGGCGCAGGCGATGTGGTCGCAGCAGTTCCAAGGATCCGTCGTCAGCCGCATGCCGGCGGAAGCGGACGCCGACGCGGTCAACGTTCCCAAGGGGCTTAACGAACGCAGCGTCACGACGACTGTGCGCTGAGGGCGTTGTGCTTCTTCTGCTTGCCGGGCATGCGTGCCGAGGCATCCAGCAGGCCATCTTCCCAGGCGCGCGTCACGAGGCGACCCAGTTCCATGAAATCAGGCTTGCGCGGCGACGTGGAGCGCCACACGAGACCTAGGGTGCGGAAGGGTTCGGGATCGATGAAGCGGACGAGGCTCAGGTCGCGACCGCGGCTTTCGACGCCGAGGCAAATCTCCGGCAGCAGCGTGATACCGAAGCCCGCCGCGACCATTTCGATGATCGTCGACAGGCTCGAGGCGCCGAAGGTATTGACCGCGTCGACCTGCTGCAGGCTGCAGTAGGTCAAGGCCTGATCGCGCAGGCAATGGCCCTCCTCCAGCAGAAGCAGGTGTTCGTGTTCGATCAGTTCCTTCGTGGCGCGGACGCGGCCCGACAGCCTGCGCTCCTTGGGTAGCGCCAGAACAAAGCGATCGTCGAACAGGGGGATGGATTCCAGATCGGGGTGCTTGACCGGCAGCGCCAGCAGCAGGACGTCGAGTTTGCCCTCGATCAATTCATCGACGAGAATCTGGGTCTGCGTTTCGCGCACGTGCAGCTCGAGCTCGGGATAGGCCTCGCGCAGCAATGGCAGCAGCGGCGGCAGCATATAGGGCGCGACCGAGGGGATCACGCCGACGCGCAGCACGCCGGCCAGCACCTTGTTGGCGTGCTGGGCGAAGGAAATGAGGTCGCGCACGTCGCCGAGGATGCGGGCCGAACGCTGGGCGATCTCCTCGCCCTTGGCGGTCAATTGGACGCCGGAACGGGTCCGCTCAACGAGCATCAGACCAAGGCTCTGCTCCAGTTCGTGGATCTGCATGGAAAGCGCCGGCTGGGTGACCGAACAGCTATCGGCGGCGCGGCCAAAATGGAGTTCTCGCGCCAGAGCATCGAAATATCGAAGCTGCTTGATGGTGACATGGGTCATCAGACAACCTGATCTATGGGGCAATAAAATACGATTGGGCCTTACTACACCCTGCCTGTAGATTTGGCACATCACGGCTTCGTCAACGCCTCCGGGCGGCGAGGCCTAGGCGATACCGGCAGAACGGGCAACCGCGCTGCCGTCTAGGCGCCCCGGACCGTGCGCCGAAACGGTCCGGGGCATCTTTTTAAGTAAATCTAATTGCCAATCCAATAAATTATAATTTCCCCTTATCGCACTTTCCGGCTTTGGTGATCCGCCCACAGAAGCAATCGGGAGTGGCGAACGATGACAAAAAAGATGCTGACGACGAGCGCAGGTGCGCCAATCGCAGACAACCAGAATTCTCTATCAGCTGGGCCACGGGGGCCCGTGCTGCTGCAGGACTATCAACTGCTGGAAAAACTCGCGCATCAGAACCGCGAGCGGATTCCTGAGCGGACGGTGCACGCCAAAGGATGGGGTGCGCATGGCACCTTTACCGTCACGCACGATATCTCGCGGTACACCAAGGCCGCCATCTTCTCCAAGGTGGGCAAGGCCACTCAAATGATCGCGCGCTTCTCGACCGTTGCCGGCGAGATGGGCGCGGCCGACGCAGAGCGCGACGTGCGCGGTTTCGCGCTGAAATTCTATACCGAGGAAGGCAACTGGGACCTCGTCGGCAACAACACGCCGGTCTTCTTCGTGCGGGATCCGTTGAAGTTCCCGGATTTCATCCATACGCAGAAGCGGCATCCGCGTACCAACATGCGCTCGCCGACAGCGATGTGGGATTTCTGGTCGCTGTCGCCGGAAAGCCTGCATCAGGTGACGATCCTGATGTCGGATCGTGGCCTGCCGACGGACGTGCGCCACGTCGACGGGTTCGGCTCGCACACGTACTCGTTCCTCAACGCGGCCAACGAGCGGCACTGGGTGAAGTTCCACTTCAAGACCCAGCAGGGCCACAAGCACTGGACCAACGCGGAGGCGGCCGAGATCGTCGGGCGCACGCGCGAGTCGACGCAGGAAGATCTTTACGGCGCCATCGAAGCCGGCCATTTCCCGAGGTGGAAGTTGTTCGTGCAGGTGATGAGCGAAGAGCAGGCCAAGCACACGAGCTACAATCCGTTCGACATCACCAAGGTGTGGCCGCACAGCGAGTTTCCGCTGATCGAGGTCGGCGAGTTCGCGCTGAACCGCAATGCGGACAACTATTTCGCGGAGATCGAGCAGCTGGCCCTGTCGCCGAAGAATATCGTCCCGGGCATCGGCTTCTCACCCGACAAGATGCTGCAGGCGCGTATCTTCTCTTATGCCGATGCGCATCGCTATCGGCTCGGCACGCACTATGAGGCGCTGCCGGTCAACGCGCCGAAGTGCCCGATGCATCACTATCACAAGGACGGCGCGATGCGCTTCTTCGCCAACGACACCGGCAATGCCAACGCCTACTACGAGCCGAACTCGTTCGATGGGCCGGTGCAGGCGCCGCAATTCGCGGAGCCCGCGCTGGCACTGGACGGTACGGCCGACCGCTACAATCATCGCGACGGCAACGACGACTACACGCAGCCGGGCAACCTGTTCCGGCTGATGAAGCCGGACGCCAAGGAGCGGCTGATGGACAACATCGCCGCGGCCATGCAGGGCGTGCCAAAGGAAATCGTCGAACGGCAGGTGGTGCACTTCACGCGAGCCGATCCGGCCTACGGCACGGGCGTCGCCAAGCGCATGGGTGTCGCGGTGCCGGTCGAACCCCACAGAACTGCGGCCGAGTAAGGGGCAACCCGAACTTGCCAATGTAGCGCCCCGGGCTCGCCGCCGAACGAGCCTGGGGCGTTGTTACTTTGGGTTATTCCGCCGCGATGATGTGGTGGGGGGCGCTGTCGCCGCCTGCCATGTGGGCGACGTTGTCGTTCAACATGCCAAGGGCGTGCATGTAGACTTCGAGGATGCCGTCTTCCTCTTCGCGCTCGGACTGGCTCTTCTTACGCAGGCGCACGATCTCGCGCAGGGCCTTGACGTCGAAGCCCACGCCCTTGGCCTCCAGGTACTTGTCGCGGATGTCGGAGGCGAGTGCCTTCTTCTCTTCTTCCAGCCGTTCGATCTGCTCGACCAACTGGCGCAACTGGTTCTGGGCCGAAGCCTGGAGCGTCGTCATCTTGTATACCCCACGTGTGACCGGGCGCCTTCTCGGCGCGTCTGGGCAAACGCTAGCGACGGGCCGAGAGGCCAGCAAGGCCAGCAAAGAACCATCCAGAGGTATTTGAGCCACTGTTGAACTTAGAGTCGCTCAATGCTCGTGGGATTGGGACTTGGCGAATGACGCTTGCTGGGCCGGGGTCGCGTCGGTCTGGTACTTTGCCTTCCACTCGGCGAACGGCATGCCGTAGACGAACTCGCGGGACTGATCCTGCGTGACGCTCAAGCCGCGCATTTCGGCCGCCTGCTGGTACCAGTTGGACAGGCAGTTCCGGCAGAAGCCGGACAAATTCATCATGTCGATGTTCTGCACATCGGTGCGGCTGCGCAGGTGCTCCAAGAGACGACGGAAGGCGGCGGCCTCCAGCTCGGTTTGCGTCTGTTGATCGAATTGAGACATCGCGATCGTCCTCGTGTGTAGCTGCGCGCACGTTCAGTCGTGCCGTACATGCCTTAGATCGGCGCGCAGGTCGTCGCGCGCAAGGATGGCGGAGATGATGCGTGACAGCCGGGCGCCCCAGGCCGCCTGCCCCGCCGCATCGCCGATCAGGTCCTGACGCACCTCGATGATGGCGTGCGCCAAGCCGCGCATCGTGCCGTGCTGCCACATGCAGTCGCCTTCCAGCGCGCCGTGATAGGGCTCGTTGTCGCCGACGATGAGATCGCCCTCGGCCGACAGGGCCTGGAGCAGCGGCATGGCGAAGCGCGGATCCTTGTCCCACAGCACACTGACGTGCCAGGGGCGGGGCACGCCTTTCCAGTTGTCGGTGAAGGAGTGCATCGACACGAGGACGGGGGGCACGCCGGCGGCGAGGAAGGTTTCGATCAGGCCGTTGATGCGATCGTGGTACGGCCGGTAATAGGTCGCCATGCGCTTGTGGCGTTCAGCGGGATCGAGAATGCGATTGCCGGGAATGACGGCGCCGTCGGAGAGGCGCATGATCAGGGTCGGATCGTCAGCGCCGCGGTTGGGATCGATGAGAAGGCGCGAATAATGGGTGTGGATGGCGGGCGCGCCCAGCGCCTCGGCCAAGTGCTGCGTCACAGACAGGGCGCCGATGTCATAGGCGATGTGCCGCTGCAGCTCTGCTTCGGGCAGGCCCAACGTGCCGTAGCCCGGCGGGAAGGCACTGGCGGCGTGGTCGCATAGCAGCAGCACGCCGGAGCCGATCGAGCCAGGCAGAACCGTGAAGGCCTCGGTGCGATCGAATGCGACAATTGGCACAGATCCGGCGTCCGCCGCCCGCTGAACGAAATGTTTCTGCATTGCCAGACTTATAGCGGGCGACGCGGCGTCCGGCCAGCGGCGTGGCAAGGAGGCGCTTGACCGCGTACCGCCCATCCCGCAAACCACACTCAAGAACAATATGCCTAGGGAGCATTGCCGCAACATGGCCAGCCTCGATCCGACCCGCCAGCGCCAACTGATGCGCGCCATGTACGACAAGGCCGTCTCCGCTGCCCATCCCGCGACGTGCGTTCCGCCGCACCTGCCGGCCGTTCCCGAGGACGGGCGCATCATTATCGTCGGTGCCGGCAAGGCGTCGGCGGCCATGGCCCAGGCGGCCGAACGGCACTACAGCAGCAAGGGCGAGGCCCTGCGCATCACGGGCGCGATCACGACGCGCCACGGCTACGGACTGCCAACGGAGATCCTGCCGATCATCGAGGCGGGTCACCCGGTGCCCGACGCCAACTCGATCGCCTCGGCCAAGCTTGCGGTGTCGCTGGCCAAGACGGCGGGACCGAACGATCTCGTGCTGTGCCTGCTGTCGGGCGGCGCATCGGCATTGTGGTCGGCGCCCGTCGACGGCGTGTCGTTCGCCGACAAGGCGGCACTGACGAAGCAGCTCTTGAAGTCCGGCGCGCGGATTTCGGAGATGAACTGCGTGCGCAAGCATCTCTCGCGCATCAAGGGCGGGCGGCTGGCCGCAGCGTCGTATCCGGCAAAGCTCCTCACGCTGGCGATCTCGGACGTGCCGGGCGACGATCCCGATGCGATCGGTTCGGGTCCGACGGTCGGCGATCCGACGACGCTGGCCGATGCGCTCGCCGTGCTGCAGACGTACAAGATCTCTCCGCCGTCCTCGGTGATGGCGGCGCTGGCACAGGCGCAGAACGAGACGGTGAAGCCCGGATCGCCGGAGCTGGCCGCGAGCAGCTACGTCATGACGGCCACGCCGCGCATGTCGATCGAAGCGGCGGCGGAGCTGGCGCGTGCGGAAGGCTACCGGGTCGAGGTGCTGGGCGACAGCCTGGAGGGCGAGGCTCGCGACGTCGGCGCGGCGCACGCCAAGCTGGCGCTGGACGCCAAGGCGCGCGGCGAGCGGCTTGCCATCCTGTCGGGCGGCGAATTCACGGTGACGGTGCGGGGCAACGGAGCCGGCGGCCCGAACCAGGAGTATGCCATGGGGCTGGCGATCGCGCTCGGTGGAGCGAGTGGCATTGCCGCGCTGGCCGGCGACACCGATGGCATCGACGGCGGCGGTGGGAATGCGGACGATCCGGCCGGCGCGATCGTCATGCCGGACACGCTGGCGCGGGCCAATGCGCTCAATCTCAATGCCGCCGCTTTGTTGGCCAACAACGACTCGACGGGGTTCTTCCGTCAGCTCGGCGATCTGCTCGAGTGTGGACCAACGCAAACCAACGTCAACGACTTCCGCGTCATTTTGGTCGACCCTTGACCATGAGCATTCCGGACTTGCGGGAAAGCCGGTAGGCTCAGGCAGTGCGTGGTGGGGTGCCGTTCGCAGCTCAATCGGACGTGAATGCCTAAGCAAAGTCCAATCCGTCCAGCGCGTCTCAACCGGCGATGGGCCTGTCTGCCCTCGTGCGCGCTGACACTCATGCTGAGTGCCACCACCGCGCACGCCGATTTGCGGCTGTGCAATTCAACATCCAGCCGCATCGGCGTGGCCATCGGCTATCAGGACGTGAACGGATGGGCCACCGAGGGTTGGTGGAACATCGCGTCGCACACGTGCGAAACCCTTTTGAAAGGCTCGGTGCCTAGCCGATACCTTTATGTGCATGCGGTAGACTACGATCGCGGCGGCGAATGGGCCGGCGAGAGTTTCATGTGCACCACCGACAAGTCGTTCGCAATCCGGGGGGTGCAGGACTGCCCCAAACGTGGCTATAAGCGAACCGGATTTTTTCAAGTCGATACAGGAGAGGCGAACGAGTGGACGATCCGCTTGACCGATCCGGGAGATGGGAGCCGTAAGGCGGATGAAACGCAATAGACGCATGAAGCTGGTGGCGACGCTCGGGCCCGCCTCGCAACCGCCCGACATGATGGAACGCCTCTTTATCGCCGGTGTGGACGTATTCCGCATCAACATGAGCCATTCCTCGCACGAGCTTGCGACCGAGCTGTGCAATTCCGTGCGCGCCGTCGGCAAGAAGCACCGCCACGCCATCGGCGTGCTGGCGGATCTGCAGGGTCCGAAGTTCCGGCTTGGCGAATTCCATTCCGGGCGCGTCTTCGTCAACGACAGCGCCATCTTCCATTTTGACCGGGAGGAAAGCCTCGGCAACGCCGAGCGCGTGTTCCTGCCGCATCCGCAAATTTTCGATGCGGTGAAGCCGGGACACCTGCTGCTGCTCGACGACGGCAAGATCCGCATGCGAGTGATCGAGACGAAGAAGGACCGCATCTCGGCCCAGGTGCTGACCGGCGGCGCGCTCGCCAGCCGCAAGGGCATCTCCATGCCAGAGACGATTCTGCCGGTCGGCCCCTTGACGGAGAAGGACCGGCTCGATCTCGACTGCGCGCTGAACATCAAGGCCGACTGGATCGCCCTGTCGTTCGTGCAGCGGCACGAGGACGTGGACGAAGTGAAGAAGATTGTCGACGGCCGCGCCGCCATCATGGTGAAGATCGAGAAACCCTCGGCGATCGACGACCTGGAGAAGATCATCGCGGCCGGCGACGGCTTCATGGTGGCGCGCGGCGACCTGGGCGTCGAACTTCCGGTCGAACGCGTTCCCAGCCTGCAGAAGACGATCGTGCGCCAGGCGCGGGCGGCCGGCAAGCCGGTGGTCGTTGCCACGCAGATGCTGGAGAGCATGATCTCCTCACCCGTGCCGACGCGCGCGGAAGTCTCCGACGTGGCAACCGCCGTATTCGACGGTGCCGACGCGGTCATGCTGTCGGCTGAGTCCGCCGTCGGCCAGTATCCCGTGGAAGCCATCGAGGTGATGAACCGCATCGCCATCGAGGTGGAGAACGACGACAGCTACGACGCCATGGTGCACGCCGTGGATCTGGCGCCGCTGCCGACCGGCGCCGACGCCATTGCGGCCGCCTCGCACGCAATCGCCGACACGCTGGAGCTGGGTGCGATCGTCTGCTACACGGCCACCGGCTCTACGGCGCTGCGCGTGGCGCGCGAACGTCCGGGCGTCACCGTCATCGGCCTGACGCCGATCGAGGAGACGGCGCAGCGGCTGTCGATGGTCTGGGGCATCCAGACGGTGCTGACTGGCGACCCGAAGGACCTGGCCGACATGGTGCGCAAGGCGTGCCGCATCTCGTTCGATGAAGGCTTCGTGAAGGCGGGCCAGGGCATGGTGATCACCGCCGGCGTGCCGTTGGGCTCGCCGGGCGCCACGAACATGATCCGCATCGCCTACCTCAATGAGGACGGCCTGCCGGACGGGCATACGTCCGAGGGGCCCATCCGGCGGGCACCGGGACGTCGCGCGCAATCCAACTGACATCATCGGCGGACGATGCGCTCGCTGGCGGGTATGCAGTCCGCTGATCAAGCCACCCGTGTGTTGAAGCGGATCGCGGGCACGTGTTCCCCGCTCTGCAAGGCGTGGCCTGGCTGCATCTCGCTCAAACTAGAAACGCTTCTTGCAGTTGCAAATTAGTTGCAACTGCGCGTTAGGTCTGCTGTGCTTTTGCGAATTGTTTGGAGCCGTAATTGATGATTTTCGCCAGACCCAAGGTTGCACACGCCGTCAGCGGGATAGCGGTAGCGGCGGTGTGTCTGGTCATGGCGGATGGAGCCGTCGCCAACGATGCTCCCGCCGGCAAGTCCGGTTATTGGCTTCTGAAGCCGACGCCGGACAGCTCGCTGCGCGACATGTCGACGGACCGACCAGACAAGACGGAGAGCCCCTATACCGTCGACGCCGGGCACATCCAGATCGAGACGGACCTTGTCGCCTACACGCGCGACAAGGACGACGGCGTCACGACCGAGACGCTCGACGTCGTGCCGTTCAATTTCAAGATCGGACTGACGAACGATTCCGACCTGCAGTTCGTGTACGGCAGCTTCAGCCGGGTTCGCGTGGACGGACCGGACGGATTCACGGATAGCGAGAGCGGGACCGGCGATCTCATCATCCGCTACAAGCGCAACATCTGGGGCAACGACGGGGGCAAGACGGCGTTCGGCGTGATGCCGTTCGTCAAGATCCCGACGAACTCGTTCGCGGAGGCCAACGACGATGTCGAAGGCGGCATCATCGTGCCGCTGGCGATCGATCTTGGGCACGGCATGGGCCTCGGGTTAATGACCGAGGTGGATATCCTGCGCGATGGCGACGGCAGCGGCTACGCGCCGACCTTCATCAATTCCGCCACGGTGAGCTTCGAGCTGACGAAAAAACTCGGCCTCTACACAGAGGTGTTCGTGGAGCGGAGTGCCGAAGATGGCGCAGAGACCGTGGTGACGCTCGATGCCGGGCTGACCTATGCCGTCACGGACAACCTGCAGCTCGATACCGGCATCAACGTCGGCGCGACGGATGCCGCCGACGACCTCAACGTGTTCGTTGGCATGTCACGCAGGTTCTGACGCAAGGTAGCCGCTAGATCCCCTGCCCTTCGACTTCGCGGACGAGTTCGTCGTGGGCCTGCTGGACGCCGGGGGCGAGGGGGTAAACCTCAAGCAGCTTCTTCAACGCCGTCAGCGCAGCCTTCTTCTGCCCCTGCTCGCGGAGGATGTTGGCCAGACCTTCCAGCGCCTTGAAGTGCTGGGGGTCGAGCGCGAGGACGCGGCGCAGGTCTCCCACGGCGCGTTCGATCTGGTTGGTCGTGTAGAAGATGACGGCGCGGCGGTTCCAGGCCTCGGCGAAGTCTGGCTGAAGTTCGACAGCAACGGTCAGGAACTTGAGCGCGAGGTCGTTCTTGTTCTGCGCCATCGCCGTGGCGGAGCGCTCCATCAGCACCATCGAGGTGTCGGTGCCGGCATGCGCCCACAGGCGCTCGATGCTGCTGGCGATTTTCGCCGCCGTTTCCGCATCAGGCGCGGCCGCGAGCTTGCCGTGCATATCCGCCAGCATCTTGTCGATCTGGTCGGGCGTGGCGGGGGCGGCGTTCGGCCCAGGCGGGGCCATCATCTCCTTGCCGGCCGATTGTGCAAACGCGGACGCAGCGGCGCATGCTGCGGCCACCGCGACGGACACGTAAATTCTGGATCTTGTCATGCACCTAAGATAGGCGCAGGCCATGCCACCGTCAAAGGGGCCCGCAACGGGCTCAACCGCCGAGCGTTAGCCCTGGCGTGCCTTGAAGCGGCGGTGCGTCTTGTTGATGACGTACAGGCGGCCCTTGCGGCGGACCACGCGGTTGTCGCGGTGGCGCGAACGCAGCGACTTCAGGGAATTCTTGACTTTCATTTCCGTGCCATTCGTAAACGTGGAGCGCGCCGCCGAACGAACCGTCCGGGGCTGCGCCCTGCCAATTTCATGCCGGGTGTATACCCGCGGCCGGGATGCGCGACAAGTCCCAAAAGGCGGGTTCGACCGCCGTTCTGCGGTCAAGAAAGCGATTTCATCGGACGAGCGCGGACGCCAAGGCCGCAGCAAAGTGGTGGATTTCGTCAGGTGCTGCCACCGGCGGCCGTCAGCCGGTCCGATGGTGGGCACTACAGGGATCGAACCTGTGACCCCTACCATGTCAAGGTAGTGCTCTACCGCTGAGCTAAGTGCCCTTCCCGTCCACGGAGCGGAAAAGAGAGCCTCCTATACTGGCATCGTTCCGCCGACGCAAGCGCCCTTGGTGGGACCAAGATCAAGCGGCCAAGAGACGTTCGACCTCGCGCACAAGATCCTTCAGATGGAAGGGCTTGGAGAGCACGCGGGCATCTTTCGGAGCGGCTACGTCGTTGTTGAGAACGACGGCGGCAAAGCCTGTGATGAACATGATCTTGAGGTCCGGATCGAGTTCACTGGCACGCCGGGCCAGTTCGATCCCATCCATCTGAGGCATGACGATATCGGTCAGAAGAAGGGTAAACGGCTCTTCCTTCAGGCGCTCGTACGCCTCGGCGCCGTTATCGAAGGCAATGACGTCAAAACCCGCCTTGCCCAGGGCGCGTTCTAGAAACCCCCGCATCGAATCGTCGTCTTCGGCGAGGAGGATGCGGTACATCGGAACTCGTGACGGCTTGGCAGTCATAGGGTTACTTACCGTTATACATTAGCTGGACGGCCGGAGGCTGCCACTGGATTCTGACGCGACTTTAGTAAATGGACGGTGAAGTATAATCTATCCGGAGTATTTTCTGGCGATTGTGCGTCACCGCGGCACTGGTGCCAAGGTGCCATGTCGCTCGACAGTCATCTGCGCGGCGGCTCGCCGCAGCGTGGACTTTGACCTTTCGCGTTGGCACTATTGTGCCGACAAGCTCCTGGCACGTCGCCGACAAGCTTCGGGCCCCACATCGAGAGTTTAAGCCGAACCTGATGGCCATACGTCCCGTAGATCCGCTCGAGGAACTGCTGCCGCCCTTCGAACTGAGGGCGCCGCATGAGCAAACGGCGCCATTCGTGTTCTGCTCGCCGCACTCGGGACGCATCTATCCGACCTCCTTCCTGGCGCAATCACGGCTGGATGCCCTGTCGCTCCGCAAGAGCGAGGACGGCTTCGTCGACGAGCTGTTTGCAGGGGTAGCCGAGATGGGCGCTCCGCTGCTGGCGGCACGTTTTCCCCGCGCCTTCATCGATGCCAACCGCGAGCCGTTCGAGCTCGATCCGACGCTGTTCACAGACGCGCTGCCCGACTATGCCAATGCGCAGACCGCCCGCGTCGTCGGCGGTCTCGGGACCATTCCGCGCATCGTGGCCGACGGGGAAGACATCTATGCCAAGCGGATCGCGCTCAGCGAGGCCCTGGACCGGATCGACCGGCTGTACAAGCCGTTCCACGCCATGCTGGCCTCGCTGATCGAAAACACAAGGCGGCGGTTCGGATACGCCATCCTGATCGACTGCCACTCGATGCCGTCCACGCTGCTGGCGCAGCCGGGCTCGGCACGGCCGGACTTCGTGATCGGCGACCGCTATGGCTCGTCGTGCGATCCGCGCCTAGTGCGGTGCCTGCGCGAGGCAATCGGCGGGGTCGGGTACGACTCGCAGGCCAATCGGCCCTACGCGGGCGGTTTCATCACGGAATACTACGGTCGTCCGGCGCGCGGCGTGCACGCCATCCAGATCGAGATCAACCGGGGCCTCTACCTCGACGAAGCCAGCATCGTCCCGACCGCCGGCTTCGCAAATTTGCGCTCGGACCTCATGGACCTGGTCGTACAGATCTTCAGCGAGATGCCCAGGCTGATCGAGCGGCGGGCCGCGGCCGAATAGGCGTTCACGAAGACGCCATAAGAAAAAAGGGCCATCCAGGAGTCTGGACGGCCCAAGTCTAGGGAGGAAACGCCCAAGGAGGGCTGCGAGATCGACGAGCTAGTCGCCGATGTCGCACCGCAACAATAGCGCGTGCGTCGCACAAATCTCAATTGCATTTTTTGCAATGCAGCTAGAACCGGGAGGATGAGGTAAATTTTCCAGACCACCCGCTGCTAAAACAGCCTGTGCCAAAGAGCTTTCTTTGGGCTGATCGGTTAACGGTGGTCGAATAAAAGAGGCCGCTCGCGAGCGAACGGCCCAAGTCTAGGGAGGAAACGCCCGTATGGGCTGCAGTTGAGATGAAGCGTCACCGCAACTGCACACAAGGTATGCGCCTGTTCGGACGCATGAGCAATTCACACAGCTGACATATCAATCAAATTGAAGTGGATATGGTGCGCAGTCGCCACATCTACCTTAGGTCACCTATAGCATTTGCTCTAGTTGACTGTATCAATGCGACGTCTATTCACCTCGTTCACCACGAACTTCTCCAAAAGTCGAAGAACATGCTGAAAGCAAACCACTCGCGTCCGACAGAGAAAGCACTGATCGACTTCGCTCAACTACTGGCGGATGCGGCAGCAAAGGCCACACTTCCCCACTTCCGCAAAGTCATCCCGATCCAGGACAAGGGCTCCAAGGACGACTTCGACCCCGTGACACTGGCCGACCGCAATGCGGAACGGGTCATGTCGAAGCTGATCAGCAAGCACTATCCCGAGCACGGGCTGATCGGGGAGGAGTTCGGATCACGCAATGAGGGAGCCCGCTATCGCTGGGTTCTCGACCCTGTCGACGGCACGCGCGCGTTCATCATGGGGCAGCCGCTGTGGGGCACGCTGATCGGGCTCATCGACGGCGAGCGGCCTGCGGTGGGTTTGATGGCGCAGCCGTTCACGCAGGAGCGGTTCTGGGGCAGTTCCGCGGGCGCCTTCTGGCGGCGTGCGGACGGCAACTCGCGCAAGATCAAAAGCCGGACCGGACTGAAGCTTGGCGATGCCATTCTCGCGTCGACGGCGCCGAACATGCTCAAGGGAAACGAGGATGCCTTCGGCCGGGTCAGCGCCGCCGCGCGCATGACCCGCTTCGGCGGCGACTGCTACAATTACTGCCTGCTGGCGTCCGGGTTCGTGGACATCATCATCGAGGCGGGCCTGAAGACGTATGACGTCGTGGCCCTCATCCCGATCATCCAGCGGGCGGGTGGCGTGATCACCACGTGGGAAGGGGCGCCGGCAACGGACGGCGGACGCATCGTCGCCAGCGGCGATCCGCGCGTGCACGAGCAGGTGCTGAAGCTGCTGGCGAAAAAGTAAGACGGCTGCCTGGTCGGACTCAGGCCGAGGCCGCCGCCTCGCTCACGCCGAGGTAGGCGTCGAAGGCGGCCCAGAAGCGCTGCCGAATGGGATCGGTTTCCTGCAGGATTTCGTGGCGTGATCCGGGAAGCAGAATGTGCGTGCCGACCTTGAGGCGGACGCCGAACTCCTCGATGGCGCGAGTGGAGACGATCCGGTCATTGCCGGCGGCCAGAAGCAGCATCGGGACTTCGACGCGGGCGGCGAATTCGGGATCGCGGAGACGTGCGGTGGCACGGTAAGCGGCACGCAGCCAGCCGATGGTCGCGGAGCCGAGGCCAAGATTTGGCGCGACTTCCAGCACCGACTTGTTGCGGGTGAAGCGTTCCCTGTCCGACGTCAGTTCGTTGGTTTCGAAGCTCTGACGCTCGGCCGGAAGGTCGTTGCCACCGGGAATATATGCGGTGCCGAGGCCCACCAGAGCGGCAGTCTCGGCGTAGGCGCGCACGACGAATTCCGGGTATCCGGCCTTGCGATCGTCGATGGCGATCATCGGCGCGACCAGGACCATGCGCTCGAACCAGGAGCCGCGTTGGCCAGCGTTGCGCAGAAGAATGGCGCCGCCCATCGAGTGCGCCAGGGCCACGAAGGGCGGCGGACAGTCGGGCAGGACGATATCCTTCATGAAGCGGGTGACGTCCTTGTCGAACTCCGCGAAGTCCCAGATGTGGCCCTTGTAGGGGTGATTGATGAGGCGCGCAGATCCGCCCTGCCCGCGCCAATCCAGCGTGGCGACCGCGAAGCCACGGCGGCGCAGATCAGAGATAACCTCGAAGTATTTTTCGATGTACTCGCCGCGGCCCTGGAACAGGCAGACCGTGCCGCGACGGGGACCGCGCGTCGCGCCCCAGCGCGCGAAGCGCAGGATGCGGCCGTCATAACTCTTCATCTCGCCGACGAAGGCGCCGCCGGGAACGGGATTCTTGGCCAGCGAAATCAGATCCATCGCGCTTCCACCTGCCGGCGCCCTCCCCGCGAACGCGGCACGGCCGCGCCCATGATTCCCCTGCCGTGCAGGGTATCATGGCCCGCGGCCGCACCAAAGGTTGCCTGTGAGCCGGCGATCAGTCGCGATAGTAGCGGTCGCGTGGCCGATATTCGCCATAGATGCCGTCGTTCGTCTTGCGAGCGTCGATGATCTCGCCGTTGCACCGATCGACCTTGAGATTGAACAGCTGGCCGTTCGGTCGCTCTGCCGTCAGGATCACGCTGCCGCCACGAACGTCCACGCGCTGGATGTCGCGCCAGCCGTCATCGCGCAGGCGCTGACGTATGGCCTGGCGCGGCAGGCAACCGCCGCGATCGTCGTAGTAGCCCGCTTCATCGCGATAGCCGTCGTTACGGTCGCCGCGCTCGTGCACGACACGCTCAGAATAGCGCTCGGTCTCGGTGTAGGTGTGCTGATCAGGGTAGTCGTAATCTGCCGCGGCCAACGGCGAAGCGCCGGCCAGGGACATCGCGGCAAAAGCAGCTGCCGCCAACGTACGCGCTGACATGGATAGTCCTCCTCAGAGTTGTTCGCGAAACCGTGCCAACCCATCACGTCGCGAGCCGGGACCGATCGTGGTCCCGCCGACATGAACGGCGCATGAAGGAGATTGGTTTCATGTGTCCGGCCAGAGACTTGTGGCGCACCAGCATCAGCGCGGCAAGCCTACGGAGCATCGCCGGATTTGCGCCGCATTTGGCCGGCGCGGGAGCCCTTGAACGCAGTCGGAGCACTCCTAAATCTTGTTTGCGCACGCCAATGATGGGTGCGCGAACGTTGCCGGTCCGGCCCGAAATCTTTCGGCAAGGGCGGACCTTCCATGTCGCTTCTCACGGAGGATATGTCCCATGCGACACTTTGATTTTGCTCCCCTCTATCGCTCGACGATCGGCTTCGACCGGCTTGCGCAGCTGTTCGACAGCGCGGCGGGGTTTGAGTCCGAAGGCGGCTACCCGCCCTACAACATCGAGCGCGTCGCTGAGAACGAGTACCGCATCACGATGGCCGTCGCCGGCTTTACCGAAGACGAGATCAACATCGAGGTGAAGGACACCTCGCTGCTCGTCAAAGGCGAGAAAAAGGCCGAGGACGCCGAGCGCCAGTACCTGCATCGCGGCATCGCCGGCCGTTCGTTTGAGCGGCGCTTCCAGCTCGCCGACTTCGTCGAAGTCAAGGGCGCGGGCCTCAAGGACGGCCTGCTCAGCGTCGATCTGCAGCGCAACATTCCCGAGCGGATGAAGCCGCGTACGATCGCCATTAGCAACGGCAACACCGAGACGAAGCAGCTCGGCAGCTAATCCCGGGCTGCCCATCGTGGCTTTGTGCGGGCGGTTGCGACGAGCAGCCGCCCGCTTTTGCTCGGCCGGTGCTTGTCAAAGCACCTTGTGTCTGCTGAAAAAATCTGCGAAATTCAGCGGAAAGGTCAGCAATCCTGTCCTTTATGCGCGACGGCACGGGACCGTTGCGGCGCAAGAGCTTTGCAAATCTGCTGCCGCATCAGACACATACGCCATAATTGCGCGTTCAAGGCATCTTGAGGTCGACGATGAGTGACAAGCGGCAAAGCACGACGGTTTACGAGCGCCCGGAGGCTGAGGGTCTGTTTGACCCGGCGTTCGAGCGCGACGCGTGCGGTGTCGGCTTCATCGCTGACATGAAGGGCCGCAAGTCGCACAAGATCGTTTCCGATGCGCTGCACATTCTGGAGAATCTCGAGCACCGTGGCGCCGTGGGCGCCGACCCGCTGTCGGGCGACGGCGCCGGAATCCTGATTCAGATTCCACACGAGTTCCTTGCGGCCGAGTGCAAGACGCTGGGCTTTACGCTGCCTGAACCGAACGAGTATGCGGCGGGTCACTGCTTCATGCCGCAAGACGATCGCTTGCGCGCGCATTGCGAGAACGTGTGGGCGCGCATCCTGCGCGAAGAAAGCCTGCAGCTTCTTGGCTGGCGCTCGGTGCCGGTCGATCGCTCGTCGATGTCGGACCTGGTGACGGCGACGGAGCCGGTGCATCGCCAGATCTTCATCGCGCGGCCGAAGGGCATGAGCCAGGACGAGTTCGAGCGGAAGCTCTACCTCGCGCGCAAGGTCGTCTCCAACGCCATCCACAATGCCTACAAGGGGCGCGACATCGGCCACTACATGGTGAGCCTGTCGAGCCGCACGCTGGTCTACAAGGGCATGTTCCTGTCGTACCAGGTGAAGGCCTACTACAAGGACCTGTCGGACCCGCGCTGCATCTCCGCGCTGGCGCTCGTGCATCAGCGGTTCTCGACCAACACGTTTCCGTCGTGGAAGCTGGCGCACCCGTATCGCATGGTGGCGCACAACGGCGAGATCAACACGCTGCGCGGCAACGTCAACTGGATGGCGGCGCGGCAGGCATCGGTGTCGTCGCCGCTTTACGGCAACGACATCTCCAAGCTGTGGCCGATCTCGTACGAGGGCCAGTCTGACACCGCGTGTTTCGACAACGCGCTCGAATTCCTGGTGATGGGTGGCTATTCGCTGTCGCACGCGGCGATGATGCTGATCCCGGAAGCCTGGGCCGGCAACCCGCAGATGGATTCCAATCGCCGCGCGTTCTACGAATACCACGCCTGCCTGATGGAGCCGTGGGACGGCCCAGCGGCGATGGCCTTCACCGACGGGCGCCAGATCGGTGCCACGCTGGACCGTAACGGCCTGCGCCCGGCGCGGTACCTCGTGACCAAGGACGACGTGGTGATCATGTCGTCGGAATCCGGCGTGCTGCCGGTGGCCGAAGAGAACATCGTGCGCAAGTGGCGCCTGCAGCCGGGCAAGATGCTGCTGATCGACCTCGAGAAGGGTTGCATCGTCTCCGACGACGAGTTGAAGGCGGAGCTGACGGCGAAGCACCCTTACGAGTCGTGGGTGAAGAGCACGCAGATCATGGTCTCCGACCTGCCGCTGGCGAAGAAGCTCGACAAGAAGTCGAACGTGTCTCTGCTCGATCTGCAGCAGGCGTTCGGCTATTCGCAGGAGAGCCTGAAGATCCTGATGTCGCCGATGGCGACGACGGGCATGGAAGCCACCGGCTCGATGGGCACGGACACGCCGATCTCGGCGCTATCGTCGAAGTCGAAGCTGCTGCACACCTACTTCAAGCAGAACTTCGCGCAGGTGACGAACCCGCCGATCGATTCCATCCGCGAAGAGCTGGTGATGAGCCTGGTCTCGTTCATCGGCCCGCGGCCGAACATCCTCGACCTGGAAGGCACCTCGAAGGTGAAGCGGCTGGAGGTCTACCAACCGATCCTGACTAACGAAGACCTGGAGCGCGTGCGCCAGATCGGCAAGGTGCGCGACAACCACTTCTCGTCGATCACACTCGACATCACGTATTCCGCCGACAAGGGGCCCGCCGGCATGGGCCCGGCACTCGACTGCGTGTGCGCGGAAGCGGAAGAGGCCGTGCGCTCGCACGACTACAATATCATCATCCTGTCGGATCGCGCCTGCGGGCCGGATCGCATCCCGATCCCGTCACTGCTGGCGACGTCGGCCGTGCATCATCACCTGATCAAGCAGGGCTTGCGCACGTCGGTCGGTCTCGTCGTCGAGACGGGCGAGGCCAATGAGGTGCATCAGTTCTGCACGCTGGCGGGTTTCGGCGCCGAGGCGATCAACCCGTATCTGGCATTCGAGACGCTGGAGCAGATGGCGCCAGACCTCGGCGATAAGGCCGATCCGGAAGAGCTGAAGAAGAAGTACATCAAGGCCATCGGCAAGGCGATCATGAAGGTGATGGCCAAGATGGGCATCTCCACCTACCAGTCGTATTGCGGCGCGCAGATTTTCGACGCCGTCGGCCTGAAGTCGAGCTTCATCAGGAAGTACTTCACCGGCACGCACACGCAGATCGAAGGCGTGGGTCTGCGCGAGATCGCGCGCGAGACTGTCGAGCGGCATACGGCTGCCTTCGGCAACGTGCCGGTGCTGGCCAACTCGCTTGAAGTGGGCGGTGAGTATGCCTTCCGCATTCGCGGCGAGGCCCACATGTGGCGGCCCGGCGTGGTGGCCGACCTGCAGCATGCAGTGCGCGGCGCCGAGACGGCCGAAGCCATGGCCGGCAAGGTGCCGCAGAAATTCCGCGACTTCTCCAAGGCGATCGACGACCAGTCCGAGCAGTTGATGACGATGCGCGGCATGTTCCGCATCCGCTTGGCTGAGGAGATGGGACGCGAGCCCGTGCCGCTGGACGAGGTCGAGCCGGCCGTCGAGATCGTCAAGCGGTTCGCGACCGGCGCCATGAGCTACGGCTCGATCTCGCGCGAGGCGCACACCACGCTGGCGATCGCCATGAACCGCATCGGCGGCAAGTCGAACACCGGCGAAGGCGGCGAGGAATCGGATCGCTACAAGCCGATGGCGAACGGCGACAGCATGCGCTCGGCCATCAAGCAGGTGGCCTCGGGCCGCTTCGGCGTGACGACGGAGTATCTCGTCAACTCCGACATGATCCAGATCAAGATGGCGCAGGGTGCCAAGCCCGGCGAGGGCGGACAGCTGCCCGGCCACAAGGTGGACGCAACGATCGCCAAGGTGCGGCATTCGACGCCGGGCGTCGGGCTGATCTCGCCGCCGCCGCATCACGACATCTATTCGATCGAAGACCTGGCACAGCTGATCTTCGACTTGAAGAATACCAACCCCGCGGCTGCCGTGTCGGTGAAGCTCGTGTCGGAAATCGGCGTGGGAACCGTCGCGGCGGGTGTCGCCAAGGCGCGCGCCGACCACGTGACGATCTCGGGTTTTGAAGGCGGTACCGGCGCCTCGCCGCTGACGTCGATCAAGCACGCGGGCAGCCCGTGGGAGATCGGCCTGGCGGAAACGCATCAGACGCTGGTGATCAATCGCCTGCGCGGACGTATTGCCGTGCAGGTGGACGGTGGGCTGCGCACGGGGCGAGACGTCATCATCGGTGCGCTGCTGGGAGCCGACGAATTCGGTTTCGCCACGGCGCCGCTGATCGCGGCCGGCTGCATCATGATGCGCAAGTGCCACCTCAACACCTGCCCGGTGGGCGTTGCCACGCAGGACCCGGTGCTGCGCGCCAAGTTCACGGGCAAGCCCGAGCACGTCATCAACTACTTCTTCTTCGTTGCTGAAGAGGTACGCGAGTTGATGGCAGCGATGGGCTATCGCCGCCTCGCCGAGATGATCGGCAACACCGACGCGCTCGACAAGGATCGCGTCATCAACCACTGGAAGGCGCGCGGACTCGATTTCTCGCGCATGTTCCACAAGCCGCACGTGCCCAAATCGGTGGCGACGCACCACTGCGAAGCGCAAGATCACGGCCTGGAGAAGGTGCTCGACAACAAGCTGATCGCATTCGCCAAGCCGGCGCTAGAAAGCCGCAAGCCGGTGATGGAAGACGTGATCATCCGCAACGTCGATCGCTCGACCGGCGCCATGCTGTCAGGCGAGATCGCCAAGCGCTACGGCCATGCCGGCCTGCCGGAAGATACGATCTGGATGACGATGCATGGCACGGCGGGCCAGGCGTTCGGCGCCTGGGCGGCGCGCGGCCTGACGCTTGATCTCGTCGGCGAAGGCAACGACTACGTCGGCAAGGGACTGTCCGGCGGCAAGATCATCGTGCGGCCGAACCCGGCTTCGGGCATCACGCCCGAGGAAAGCATCATCGTCGGCAACACGGTGATGTACGGCGCAATCACCGGCGAGTGCTATTTCCGCGGCATCGCAGGCGAACGCTTTGCCGTGCGCAATTCGGGCGCTGCCGCCGTCGTTGAAGGTACGGGCGATCACGGCTGCGAGTACATGACGGGCGGCGTGGTCGTCGTGCTGGGTCCGACGGGCCGCAACTTTGCCGCCGGCATGTCGGGCGGCATCGCCTACGTGCTCGACGAAGCCGGCGACTTCGAGGGGCGTCTCAACAAGGAGATGGTGCAGCTCGAGACGTTGTCTGCCGATCCCGGGACGCTGAAGAAGCTCGAACAGAGCAAGGGCGATGTGGCGGTCGGCCTGGAAAGCGTGTTGGCCGACATGCGCGAAGGCGACGTGGAACGGCTGCATGCGCTGATCACGCGGCATGCGCACTACACCAACTCGAAGACGGCACAGAAGATCCTGGCGAATTGGGAGGCCTACCTGCCGAAGTTCCGCAAGGTGATGCCGACGGAGTACCGCCGTGCTCTTGCCGACCTGGCCAAGGCTGCCGAGGCCGGGTCCGTCGAGGAGCCGAAGGCGAAACGGGCCTGACGATGGATCAATCGATCAGCCACACCCCGGAGCCGCCCTACTATGCGGTCGTATTCACGTCGCTGCGAACTGCGGGCGACGCTGGGTATGGAAGCATGGCCGATGCCATGGACGCGCTGGCGGCGGAACAGGATGGCTACCTCGGTCACGACAGTGCACGTGGCGGCAACGGCGTTGGCATCACGGTGTCGTACTGGCGCGATGCCGCAGCGGTAGAGGCCTGGAAGGAAAACGCGCGTCACCTTGTGGCGCAGACGTTGGGCAGCGAGCGCTGGTACGAAACATATCGGGTTCGCGTGGCGCGTGTTGAGCGCGCATACTCCGGTCCACGCCGGTAACAGACCAGAACGGAACGAAGATGGGTAAGCCGACCGGGTTTCTTGAGATTGATCGCGCCGACCGCAAGTACAAGCCGGTCGACGAGCGCGTGCAGCACTGGAAAGAGTTCGTCGTGCCGCTGGCGGAGCCGGAGGTGCGCGAGCAAGCCGCGCGCTGCATGGACTGCGGCATTCCCTACTGCCATAACGGCTGCCCGGTGAACAACCAGATCCCGGACTGGAACGATCTCGTCTATCACGCCGACTGGAAGATCGCGGCCGACAACCTGCACTCGACGAATAACTTCCCGGAAGTGACAGGCAGGATCTGTCCGGCGCCGTGCGAAGCGTCGTGCACACTCAACATTGACGACGTGCCCGTGACGATCAAGTCGATTGAGTGCTCGATCGCAGATCGCGCGTGGGCCGAAGGCTGGATCGTTCCGCTGCCGCCGGAGACCAAGACTGGCAAAAAGATCGCCATCGTCGGCTCGGGGCCGGCTGGGCTGGCGGCCGCGCAGCAGCTCGGGCGCGCAGGGCACGACGTGCATGTCTATGAGAAAGCGCCGAAGCCGGGCGGGTTGCTGGTGTACGGCATTCCCGACTTCAAGATGGAAAAGGGCGTTATCGAGCGCCGCGTGAAGCAGATGGAAGCCGAGGGCGTGACGTTCCATTGCAACGTGCATGTCGGCCGGGACGTGACTGCGAAGGAGCTTGAGGCGACGCACGACGCGCTGTTGCTTGCCGGCGGTTCGGAACACCCGTTCGACTTCTTCGCCAAGTCGCCAGGCCGCGATCTGGATGGCATCCACTACGCCATGGATTTCCTGCCGCAGCAGAACCGCCGCAATGCCGGCGAACCGCAAGTCAACGGCGCGCGCGAGATCTCGGCCAAGGGCAAAAACGTCATCGTCATCGGTGGCGGCGACACGGGCTCGGACTGCATCGGCACATCGTTCCGGCAGGGCGCCAAATCCGTGACGCAGTTGGAGATCATGCCGAAGCCGCCGGAGAAGGAAGTGAAGGCGCTGTCGTGGCCGCACTGGCCGCTGAAGCTGCGCATCTCGTCCAGCCAGGCGGAGGGCGCCAAGACGGAGTTCTCGATCTCGACGACCGGGTTCAAGGGCAAGGACGGCAAGGTCACCGCGCTGACCTACACCAAGCTCGACGGCAAGATGCAGCCAGTCGCGGGCTCCGAAGGAGAGTTTCCGGCAGACCTTGTGCTGTTCGCCATGGGCTTCGACGGTCCGATGGAGAATGACGTGGTGCCGGATCTCGGCCTCACGGTCGTGCCGCGCGGCCGTTTCAAGGGTCTCGACGCCAACGAGAAGGACTACAAGGTAGCGGGCGCCGGCAAAAAAGTATTCGCCGCCGGCGACATCCGCCGCGGTCAGTCGCTCGTCGTCTGGGCGATCCGCGAGGGCCGCCAGGCCGCGCACTCGATCGACAAGTTCCTGATGGGCAAGACGACGTTGCCAAGGTGACGCGGGCGGCGAGCTGAAAACTTATCCCCGCTCCTGGGGGCAACGGCACAATCGCGGAAACTTCATCCTCCCGCTACGGTGCCCCATGGACAATACGCCCAATCTCGTCCTGCCCTACATCCAGGCTGCGCAAGCGCAGAAACACATCACGCACAACGAAGCCATCCGGGGGCTGGATGCGATCGTGCAGATCAGTGTCGTCGACAGGGACCTGTCGGTGCCGCCGGGCTCGCCGGTCGAAGGCCATCGCTATCTCGTCGCGTCGTCGCCGTCGGGCGCGTGGTCGGGCCACGCGGGAAAAATCGCGGCGTGGCAGGACGGCGCGTGGATGTTCTATGCGCCCAAGGCGGGCTGGGTCGCGTATGTCGCGGACGAGGGAATTCTCATCGTCTATAGCGGCAGTGCCTGGAACGCCGTCTCGAGTTCGTCGAGCGTGGCATTGCTGGGCATCAACGCGACCGCAGATACCACAAACCGACTGAGCGTCTCGTCGACGGCCAGCCTGTTCAATCATGTTGGCAACGGACATCAGGCCAAGCTGAACAAGAACGGGGCGGGAGACACCGCAAGTTTCCTGTTCCAGACGGGGTTCTCGGGACGAGCCGAGATGGGGACCACGGGGGATGACGATTTTCACTTCAAGGTCAGCCCGGACGGGTCGACGTGGACCGAGGCGCTGACGATCAACCGGACCACCGGCCTGGCCAAGGGCCGGCAAGCCGGAGCGATCCCGTCGATTTCGGCGTCAGTACTTTCTGCCGACCTGGCAAAGGCCAACGTCGCCACCGCGCAGGCCTGGTTCGGAGCGGGTGATGACGAGTTCGCCTTGAGCGCGGCCACGACCTACGTGTTTCAGGGCGTGCTTTCGCTCAGCCGGGCGGCCGGTGCGACCTCGCATACGACGGCAATCGGTTTCGGGGGAACGGCCACGCTGACAAGCATCGGCTATCTCGCGCAGGTCTCGAATCCGACCGGCAACGTGCTGTCGGCCGTGCAGCAGATTTTCGGGACGGGCGCGACGGCACTCGTGGTGACGGCGGCCAATACGGTGGCAACGGAGAACGTGCACGTCTTCGTCAAGGGTGTCGTGCGCTGCAATGCGGCCGGCACGTTCATCCCGCAATTCACCTATAGCGCCGCCCCCGGTGGAGCGCCGACGGTGCGCGCTAACTCGCATTTCATGCTGTTTCCTGCCGGAAGCGACACGCTCGCGCAGGTCGGCGCGGTGTCCTAGCCGGACCCGTCGCTTATCGCTCGGTGGCCGTGCGGCGTGCGCGCCGGCTGCCGCCTGGGGAGGCGCTACCGGTTTCCAGTGCAGGCGCTGTTGTCTCGACCGGAGGCTCTAGCAGCGCTGCCGGAGGAGGAGGCGGTTCGGGCCGGGGCCAGGCGAAATCGTCGGCGCGGCCGCGGCGCGGCGACAGGCGCTCGCCCTTGATGAAGACGCGATAGTACGGCGTCTGAACCGTCGACATGCGACGCTGCCCGCCGCCTGAGCCGCCTGCGGCCGGCGTGATGGAATTCATGACGCTGAGGCCGCCGGCCAGCGGATCGACGATCTGTTCGCCCATCTGCGACAGCCGGTCCGGACTTTCCTTGCGGGTGACCAGCGCGATGACGGAGGCGGGAATCTGCGGCCGGACGATGTCGACCGTCACGCTCTCTTCGCGGCCGCCGACGCCCACACTCTTCAACACGATACGGCCGTTGTCGGATTTCTGATCGCCATCGGCGGCGCCGGCGGGGACGGCAGGCGTCGTTGCGACGTTGCCGGCGGCGGCGTTGTCGGCGGCAAGCTTGGCGGCTGCGGCGGCATCCTCTTCCGCCTTCTTCTGGGCGGCGCGTTCCGGATTGATCTTGGCCTGCTCCGCTTCCGTGCCGGCCAGCGGAATGGCGCGCTCGCCCTTGGCCTGGGTCAGGTCGCGCTTCAGATCGCGTTCGACGAAGTGGGCGAGCTTGCGATAGCCGGCAACGGTGAAATACACGCCGTCGCCGTCACGCAGCAGGCGCATCTTGCCGGTGACGTCGGGACCGTAGGAGCTGTATTCCCCGGTCTCGTCGGCAAAGCCGGCGTAGGCGTCGATGTACTTCATGCCGTTGAGATAGATGCGGTCGCGCAGGATCTGGTTCATCATCTGCACATCTTCGCTCATGTCGGCGCGGCGGACGTTCGGCAGGCCAACCCAGTAGACGGCGATATTCTTGCGTTTCAGCGCCTTCATCACGCGGTCGGCGCGCGCGGCGTATTCGGCTTTCCACTCCGGCGTGCCGAAGGTGGTGCGCTTGCCGGTGCCCTTCATCGATACGCGATCCCAGGCGCCCATCATGACGACCGCGATGTGCGGCTGGCTCTGGGTCAGCAGTTCCTCGATGGCCTGCAGCTTCTCGGGGAAGTCGGCGCGGTTGAGGCCGTTGATCGAAACAACTTTCTTATCGATCTGCAGCCTGTTGTCGGTGCCCAGCGCGTCGACTAC
The DNA here is from genome assembly GCA_965279065.1 of Hyphomicrobiaceae bacterium. Classification (GTDB taxonomy): domain Bacteria; phylum Pseudomonadota; class Alphaproteobacteria; order Rhizobiales; family Hyphomicrobiaceae; genus JAKAXS01. Next base: position 1,099,629 of record OZ257134.1, on the reverse strand, counting down.
GCCGGCAAGCAGCCCGTCGGCCAGATCATCGCCGAGCACAATGAGACGATAGATATCGCCTTGCGGAAACGGCGTGATGTAGCTGCCGCCGCCGTCGTCCTGGGCCATGGCCGGCGAGGTGGCGGCACTTGCCAATGCGGCAAGTGTAACCGCGGCGACGGCGACGACGCGCCGCCAGCCCGTCAACGATGTCATGCGAAAATTGGCGCGCATGCGTTGAAGCGTCCGTCCTTCGATCTAGCGTGACGCCGTCTGGCGCAAATGCGCGAGGACGGCGTCGGTGGGCCAGCAATCCACTTTGATCTTAGCAGTTCGCTGGTAGCTGCCGATGATCTTACGCGTGTTCGAGCCGACTTTTCCGTCGATTTTCTCGACTTCGTAGCCTGCCGACTTCAGCCGGGTCTGGATTTCCTGGATGGTGGCGGTCTTCTGCGGGGCGGCGGCTCCCCAGGGCGTTTCGAAATCGCCGCCGCCGGCGATTCGATCGGCAAGATGGCCGACGAAGACGGCGTAGAGATCCGATGTGTTGTAGCGCCGGATGACCTTGTAGTTTTCCAGTACAAGGAACGCGGGTCCGTAGCCGCCCGCCGGCATCATCAGATAGGCCTCCTGCGCCAGCTGATCGGCGGACCACTTGCGGCCGGCGGCGCGCGTGAAACCGAGCTTTGCCCACTCAGACAGCGGGCGGGCCTGCGTCGGGCCCTCCAAGGCGCAGTCGGCGGTCGGGGGGACGCGCACCTCGTAGCCCCACGTCTGGCCGCGCACCCAGCCCTTGCCGTGCAACTGGCGCGCGGCTGACGCCAGCGCGTCGGGCACCGAGTTGAAGATGTCGATCTTGCCGTCGCCATCCATGTCGTGGGTGTGGACGAAGTACTCGCTCGGCATGAACTGGGTCAGCCCCATGGCGCCGGCCCACGACGACTTCATGCGGGCGCGCGGCACGCCGACCTCGATCATCTTGAGAGCCATGATCAGCTCATTGCGAAACATTTCCTTGCGGCGACCGTAGCAGGCCAGCGTGGCGAGGACGGTGATCGCGTCGTGTGGCAGTTTGTGCTGCCCGAACGCGGTTTCGCGACCCCAGATCGCCAGAACGGAATAGCGATCGACGCCGAACTCCTGCTCGATCTTGCCCAGCGCGACATCGTACTTGGTAGCCAGCGCGCGGCCCTGCGCGGCGAGGTTGATGATGTAGTCGCGCTTGATGTACTCGGACGGTGGCCGTGTGAACTCCGCCTGCCCCTTATCGGCGGATTGCGCGCGACCGGGGATCTCGAGATCCGGAAGCTTGAGGTCGGGCTGCAGGTTGGCGAGCTGCTTGTCGAACGTGGCGCGGCTGACGCCTTGTGCCTGAGCCTCGGGCCAGAGTCCGTCGAGAAATGTGCGGAACGCGGCATCCGCGCGTGCGCTCGGCGCGCCGCAGACGATGAGCGGCCACAACAGCAGGAGGAGTACGGGTATGCGGCGTTGCTTCCCCAAGTCAGGGCTCCGTTCCGATGCAGGACCACGCGGCATGCGCGGCGGCAACGTTCTAGCGCGTTGCTGTTCAAATTTCAGGGCGATTCTGGGGCGACATGCCCGCTTTCCTTGGGTGGGCCGGTCTCTATTCAAAGCCGCATCGGACCTTTAGGCTGGGATGTCGATGCGGGGATGCCATGCGATTGCTGATTGCGGGGTGGCAGGGGCAGGTGGCGCGCGGCCTGGTGGAGATGGCGCCGGGCGCGCCAGACGTTACGGCGTGTACCGTGGGCCGGGCGGCCGTCGACATCTGCGAGGCGAAAACCATCGAACGGGCGATGGTGCAAACGCGGCCCGACGTGGTGATCAATTCCGCCGCGTACACCGCCGTCGATAAAGCGGAAAGCGACCAAGACCAGGCGTTCCGGATGAACCGCGATGGCGCCGGCGCGCTGGCGGCGGCGGCGGCGCGGGCGGGCGTGCCGATCATCCACATCTCGACCGACTACGTGTTCGACGGCGACAAGCCGACGCCGTACGTCGAGGCCGACGCGACCCGGCCGGTTACCGTGTTCGGCCGATCGAAGTTGGAGGGTGAGGATGCGGTCCGCGCTGCCAATCCGCGCCACGTGATCGTGCGGACGGCCTGGGTGCACAGTCCCGGCGGCAACAATTTCGTGCGGACGGTCCTGAGGCGCGCCGGCGAGCAGGATGAGCTACGCGTCGTCGGCGACCAGAGTGGCAACCCGACTTACGCGCCGCACCTGTGCGGCGCCATCCTGGAAATCGCGCGGCAGGTGACGGGCCAGGCAGAGGATTTCGGCGGGTGGGGGATCTATCACGCCGCAGGCACCGGAGTGACGACGTGGCATGGTCTTGCCAGCGAGGTGATGGCCGTGTCGGGCAAGCTTGGCGGCCCGAGCGTTCCGGTGCGGGCTATCACCTCGGCGGAGTATCCGACGCCGGCGAAACGGCCGGTCAACGCGGCACTGGATTGCGCGAAGCTAGAGCGATCGTTCGGCATTTCGCTGCCCGACTGGCAGGACGGCGCGGAGACGTGCGTGAGACGGCTGCTGGCGGTGGAGTAGGCAATCGAGGTCCGGCCTAGAGTCGGTAGAGGGATTGCACCAGCCCGGATGGGAACGCCTTCGTCATCACATGGGTCAGCGGGATGTCGTTGTCAATCAGGCCGAAGAGCGGGCGACCTTCGCCGATGAGGACCGGAACCTGCGTCACCACCATGTCGGCAATCAAGCCTCCGCGGAGGAAGGATTGCACGATCTGGCCGCCGTCGACGTAGACCCGCTGCCAACCTTCCCTCTCCAGCATCTCCATCGTCGCCTTGGGTGTCATGTCGACGAAGCGAACGCGACCCGTCAGGTGGTTCGGAACCGGCGATGATGCCAAGGTTTTCGATAGCACGACGACGGACTTGTCATATGGCCAGGGATCTGACGCCGCTACGCCTTCGAAGCTGCCGCGCCCCATCACCAATCCGTCGATGTCCTTGATGAAGTCCTGGTAGCCGTGGTCTTCATCTGGGTCATCGCGGCTGAGCAGCCAGTCGATAGTCCCATTCTTCCTGGCGATGAAGCCATCCAGACTGGTGGCAATGAAGACATGCCCGGTAATCATTGGGTAGCGCTCGCTCTCATAGGCGGGCCGTCTCCGGATTCATGTTCTGAAGGGAGATTTGTTATCCCGCTTCGACGACCATCAGCAGGTCTTTGGCGTCGATGATGTTGCCGGGGTTGACGAGGATTTCCTTGACGATGCCGTCGCGCGGCGAGCGGAGCGCGGTTTCCATCTTCATGGCTTCGAGCGTCATCAGGACGTCGCCGGAGCGGACGCGCTGGCTCTGCTTGACGGCGACCGTCGAGACGGTACCAGGGAAGGGTGCGGCGAGGTGGGCCTCGTTGCCTTCGTCGGCCTTGCGGCGGGCCTGGGTCTTGGCGGCGACGGCGCGGTTGGGGACCTTGATGACACGCGGCTGGCCGTTCAATTCGAAGAAGACACGCACCTGGCCCTCGTCGTCGGTCTCGCCGATGGTCTGCAACTGGATGACGAGTGTCTTGCCGGCTTCCAGCTCGACAGTGATCTCGTCACCTGGCCCCATGCCATAGAAGAATACCTTCGTGGGGAGGACCGACACGGGACCGAACTTGCGCGAAATGGCGGCGAACTCGGTGAAGATGCGCGGGTACATCAAATAGCTGGCGAGTTCCTGCTCGGTGATGCGGCGTCCGCACTTCTTCTCGGCTTCGGCGCGCACGGCGACGAGGTTGGCCGGTTCCAGCAAGGCGCCGGGACGGCCCTCGATCGGCTTTTCGTCGCCCAGTACCTTGGCCTGAACGTCCCGCGGCCAACCACCAGGCGGCTGGCCAAGTTCGCCGCGCATCATCTCGACGACGCTGGCCGGAAAGGCCACGTCGCGTGCGGGGTCCATGACGTCCTTGGCGGTGATGTTCTGGCTGACCATCATCAGGGCCATGTCGCCGACGACCTTGGATGACGGCGTCACCTTGATGATGTCGCCGAACAGGTCGTTGGCCTCGCGATAGGAACGGGCGACGTCTTCCCAGCGCGCTTCCAGGCCTAGCGCACGCGCCTGCTCCTTGAGGTTGGTGAACTGTCCGCCTGGCATTTCGTGCAGGTAGACTTCGGACGCGCCGCTTTTCTGGTCGCTGTCGAAGCCGGAATAGCGCGCGCGCACCGCTTCCCAGTAGAACGAGATGCGGCGGATGGCGTCGGGATCAAGCCCGGTGTCGCGATCGGTGTGGCGCAGCGCCTCCACGAGCGAGCCGAGGCAGGGCTGGGAGGTGGTGCCGGACATCGCGTCCATTGCTGCGTCGACGGCGTCGACGCCGGCCTCGACGGCGGCGAGCAGAGATGCCCCGGCCATGCCGGACGTGTCGTGCGTGTGGAAATGCAGCGGCAGGTCTGTCGCCTCTTTCAGGGCCTTGACCAGCACGCGGGCGGCGGCGGGCTTGAGGAGGCCCGCCATGTCCTTGATGCCGATGATGTGGACGCCCGCCTGCTCTAGTTCCTTGGCGAGGCCGACGTAGTATTTCAAATTGTACTTGGCGCGATCGGGATCGAGGATGTCGCCTGTATAGCAGAGGGCGCCTTCGCACAGCTTACCGTTGTCGAGGATGGCGTCGATCGACACGCGCATCTGCTCGACCCAATTCAGACAGTCGAAGACGCGGAACAGGTCCATGCCGGCGGTAGCCGCCTGCTCGATGAAGTAACGGACAACGTTGTCGGGATAGGTGGTGTAGCCGACGCCGTTGGCGCCGCGCACCAGCATCTGCGTCATGATGTTGGGTACGGCCTCGCGGATTTCCGCCAGGCGCTCCCAGGGATCTTCGGACAGGAAGCGCATGGCCACGTCGAAGGTGGCGCCGCCCCAGCACTCCAGCGAGAACAGTTCGGGCGTGCCGCGGCTGTAGGCATCAGCGGCGGCGACGATGTCGTACGTGCGGCAGCGCGTGGCGAGAAGCGACTGGTGCGCGTCGCGCATGGTCGTGTCGGTGATGAGGACGCGCTTCTGGTCCTTCATCCAGGCGGCGAACTTCTTCGGGCCTAGCTTGGTCAGCAGCTGGCGCGTGCCTTCAGCCGGTTCGCGGCGGAACAGCGGCGGGGTCAGCGGCAGCGAAGAGTTCGGCGGTGCAGACCGGCCCTTGGTTTCGGGGTGGCCGTTGACCGTGACGTCGGCGATCCACGCCAGCAGCTTCGTCGCGCGGTCGCGGCGCTTGGTGAAGGCGAACAGTTCCGGCGTGTCGTCGATGAAACGGGTCGTCGCCTCGTTGGCGCGGAACTTGGAGTGGGCGAGCACGGCTTCGAGAAACGGCAGGTTCGTGGCGACGCCACGGATGCGGTACTCCTCCAGGGCGCGACGCATGCGATCGATGGCTTCGCCCGAGGTCGGCGCCCAGGCCGTGACCTTCTCCAGCATCGGATCGTAGAAGCGCGTCACGACGGCGCCCGAATAGGCGGTGCCGCCGTCGACACGGATGCCGAAGCCCATGGCGCCGCGATAGGCGGTGATGCGGCCATAGTCCGGCATGAAGTTGTTTTCGGGATTTTCCGTGGTGATGCGGCACTGCAGAGCGTGGCCGTTGAGCGTGATCTGCTTCTGGGCCGGGATCCCCGTCTCGCCCTTCTTGCCGATGCGGCCGCCCTCGGCGATGCGGATCTGCGCTTTGACGATGTCGAGGCCGGTGACAACTTCGGTCACCGTATGTTCGACCTGGATGCGCGGGTTGACCTCGATGAAATAGAACTTGCCGTCATCGGCATCCATCAGAAACTCGACGGTGCCGGCGCCCACGTAGTTCGTCGCCTTGCCGATGCGGATGGCGGCGTCGCACAGCTCCTGGCGCTGGTTGCTGTCGAGATAGGGGGCGGGTGCGCGTTCGACGACTTTCTGGTTGCGGCGCTGGATGGTGCAGTCGCGCTCGAACAGGTGGACGATCGTGCCGGCGCGGTCGCCGAGAATCTGGACCTCGACGTGGCGGGCGCGGCGCACCAGCTTTTCGAGATAGACGTCATCCTTGCCGAAGGCGGATTTTGCTTCGCGCTTGGCGGAGGTGACGCTGTCGATAAGTGTGCTCTCGTCCTCGATCGGGCGCATGCCGCGTCCGCCGCCGCCCCAGGAGGCCTTGAGCATCACCGGGTAGCCGACCTTTTTAGCCAGTTCCTTGATGATCTTGGGGTCATCCGGCAGTGGGTCCGTGGCCGGCATCACGGGCACATCAATGGAGATGGCGAGGTTGCGGGCGTCGACCTTGTTGCCGAGTGTGCGCAGCGTCTTGGGAGCCGGGCCGATGAAGATGATACCGGCGTCGGCGCAGGCCTCGGCGAATTCCGGGCTTTCGGAGAGAAAGCCGTAGCCGGGATGGATCGCGTCGGCCCTGGCAGACTTGGCGACGCGGATGATCTCGGGAATGGAGAGATAGGATTCGAGTGGGCCGAGAGGACGCTCCAGATGCGGGCCGCGGCCAATCAGGTAGGCCTCGTCCGACTTGAAGCGGTGGAGGGAAAGTTTGTCCTCCTCCGCGTAGACGGCGATCGTCTCGATATCGAGCTCGGTCGCGGCGCGAAATACACGGATGGCGATCTCGGAGCGGTTGGCAACGAGCAGACGGCGAATGTTGGGCATTGGACCTTGGTCGTAGGTGAGGCTGCGCTGGTCAAATGTTTAGACCAAAAGCCGGCTCACGGAAATCATCCTGTGAGCCGAGCCGTGCGCTAACTTGTTGCTACACGCCCACATTCTCGGCACAGGTGGACGTCTCGCCCCTGACCCAGCCGCGGGCCGTCCATGACGGTTTATCGTTCGGGCTGTTCTGAGCCTGCTCCACGGTGCGGGCGGCGAAGTAGAATTCAAAGCAGTTGTCGCTGACCTTATGCACGCGGTAGCAGCCACCGGTGGGGTCCAGATCGTAGATCGTGCAGAACGTACCGGCCTGCAGCGACCAGCGGCCCTGCGTTTCGCGCTTGTCGTCCTTATAGTTGAGGTGGCCGTCACCGTCATAGCGCTCGACGAATTTGGCGCCGTCGGCGTAGTGGCCCTCGATGGTCTTGCCGGAAAAGGCCCGATTGAGTGCGCTTTCGCTCATCCAACTCAGGTCGGACAGCGCCAGAACGGGGGACACGGCCAAAAAGAGGGCCGGAACCAAGGCGAGCAGGGTAAACGCCCGGGACGGCATCAGCAAACGCGACATCGGACAAGCTCCAGGCGGATGGTCGGCAAACCGCCGGCGACATGACTTGCACGCCATTGTGACGGGGATTAGCCGCACGGCTGCGGCATGAAAGAAGCCTTGAAAGCCGGGTCGGCGGCAGTTAAGTCTCCGCGCACACGCTGATTGCGGCGCCACGCCGCGTTTCGTCACCTCAAATACTGGACATCGTCACATGGGCTACAAGGTCGCCGTCGTGGGCGCCACGGGCAACGTGGGCCGCGAAATGCTGAATGTGCTCGCCGAACGGAATTTTCCGGTCGACGAGATTTTCCCGATCGCTTCGCGCCGTTCGCTCGGCACGGAAGTGTCGTTCGGCGACCGGACGCTCAAATGCCTCGCGCTCGATCAGTTCGATTTCTCCAAGGCCGACTTCTGCCTGATGTCGGCCGGGTCGACGGTTTCGAAGGAATGGTCGCCGCGTATCGGCGCCACGGGCTGCATCGTGATCGATAACTCATCGTGCTGGCGCTATGACCAGGACGTGCCGCTGGTGGTGCCGGAGGTGAACCCGGAGGCGATCGCCGGCTACACCAAGAAGAACATCATCGCCAATCCCAACTGTTCGACGGCGCAGCTCGTCGTCGTGCTGAAGCCGCTGCACGATGTGGCGAAGATCAAGCGCGTCGTGGTGTCGACGTACCAGTCGGTCTCGGGCGCCGGCAAGGAAGCCATGGACGAGCTGTGGCAGCAGACCAAGGGCAAGTACGTGCCCGGCTCCGAGGTGGAATCCTCGAAGTTCCCGAAGGAAATCGCGTTCAACGTCATTCCTCAAATCGACGTCTTCATGGAAGACGGATACACGAAAGAGGAATGGAAGATGCTTGTCGAGACCAAGAAAATTCTCGACCCCAAGATCAAGTTGACGGCGACGTGCGTGCGCGTGCCGGTATTCGTGGGACACTCGGAAGCCGTCACCATCGAATTCGAGAAGCCGATCACGGCGGAGGAAGCACGCGAAATCCTGCGCGATGCGCCCGGTGTCGCCGTCGTCGACAAGCGCGAGTCGGGCGGTTATGTGACGCCGATCGAGGCCGCGGGTGAGTTCGACACTTATGTCAGCCGCATCCGCGAGGACAATACGGTCGAGAACGGCCTGGTGCTGTGGTGCGTGTCTGACAACCTGCTGAAGGGCGCTGCACTGAACACGGTGCAGATCGCCGAGGCGATGATCAGCCAGAAACTGGTGAAGTCAGCGGCCTAACACCTAACTCTACTCGAACTGAAAAAAGGCCCTCGCGATCGATGTCGCGAGGGCCTTTTGATGAATGCAAAGACGATCGGCTATTTCAGGATCTTATCCTGCGGCTCGATGCTGCCGAGCGCTTCGACGATCATATTGAGATCCTGCATAAAGCGGTCGCGCTGCGGCTGGCCGGGAAGCACCGTCAGGATGCGTTCGTCGACGCGCTTGGCCACGGGATCGGCCGCCTTCAATGCCTTCCAACCTTCGTCCGTCAATTTAACGGCGTAGGCGCGGGCATCTTCCTTGGTGCGCCGGCGCTGCAGAAGACCCTTCTTCAGCATGCGACGGACGATGTCGGCGAGGGTCGAGCGGTCGATGCCGGTCTTTTCGACCAGATGCGTTTGGCTCAGACCTTCGTTAAGAGAAACGGTCAGCAACACTGCGTACTGACGTGGTGTGAGGTCTCCGCCACCCATTTCAGTCTGGAAAATGTCGCCGGCGCACTGGCCTGCACGGTGTAGCAAGTGGATTGGAGATTTTTCCAGACGGGCGGTAGGAGCTTCGCGCGGGGTTTCTCTAACCATGACGGGCTCGGACTTTCTCTGCTCTTCCCATTGACAAGGCGCCGGCTGACAATAGGTGGAAGCCGTAGCGCCCTTAGTGTGTGTGGCGAATACTATTTACCGAGCGGGAAAATACGGGATTTGAGGCTCGCGTCCACAAAAAAATCACAATAATTTTTAGGTACACACTAAATGAAGCATAAGTACTATAACGTCTATATGACTTGTTGCTTGCATATATTAGCCCATGCCGCGGAAATACTATTTATCTTGCAATTCGAAGCGCTTGAGCAGCCCGATCTGAGATATGGCAAAGATCAGCGTAAGGGGAAGTATGCCAAAAGCCTTGAAGGCAACCCAGCTATCATTTGACATCGTCCTCCAAACTATTTCGTTGAGGATAGCGAGTACAACAAAGAAACAGGCCCAGCGGAACGTCAGTTTACGCCAGCCTTCGTCTGACAATCTAAATTCCTCGCCGAAAAGGTGCCTCAAAAGTGGGCGGTTTACCATCAACCCGCCGAACAGAATGGCAGCAAAAAGCGAATTGACGATTGTCGGCTTCAACTTAATGAAGACGTCGTCGTGCAGGTAGAGGGTCAGGCCGCCAAACACGACGACGAAGAACCCCGAGACGAGCGGCATGATGGGGATGCGGCCGAACAGCAGGCGCGATGCGACGAGGGAGATCAGGGTCGCCGCCACGAACAGCGCGGTGCCCCAATAGATGCCTTTCATGGCGTTGGTGGCGAAGAACACCAGCAGAGGACCAAACTCCACAAAGAGCTTGAGCAGCTGATTGGCGGTCTGCGGCTCGCTTGCCGGTTGCGTACTGTCTGGACTTGTCATGGGCAGTTGCTTTCGTCTTTGCGCTGTGTCCTGCCGGCCAGTCGCGGCGCAGGGCGTATCTATCTTCGGCATCAGGCTCGCAGATCGGCACGACCGGCACCACCCGAGGGAGAGATGGGCTGGCGTTGATCGCTGCGTGGGGCGTCGCCGGCGATGATGGGCTCGGCGGAGGCCAGGCTCGGATCGGGGATCTGGTGGCGATGCATCCACCGTGTCAGCAACCAGGCATAGAAGCCGCTGAGCGGCATGATGAAGGCGATCTTGAACAGGATCCAGATGTTCACGCCGTCCATCGCATAACCGAGGACATTATAGACGTGGTCGTCGGCAAAGGTCCGGCGCACGACCTCGTTGGCCACGGCGGTGAAGACGAAAAACCAGGCGAAGCTGCGGGTGAACGTGTCCCAGCCCTCCTTGGTGTAGTGGAACGTCTTCTCGAAAACATACTGGAAGAAGTTGCGGTCGAGCTTCAGGCCGAGGAACAGGAACGCCGCAAACATGGCGTTGAAGATCGTCACCTTGATCTGCACCCACATCGGATTGCCGGTGATCAGCGTCAGCGCGCCGAACACAATGGTGACCGAGGAGGCGATCAGGGGAAAGACCGGCAGCCGCTTCAACACCAGCAGCATGGCCGCGATCGCCACCACGGTGGAGATCATGAGCGCCCAGGTGCCGGCGGCGATGCCATACATCGCATTGACGACGAACATCGTAACGAGCGGGCCGAATTCGCTCAGGATGTTGACGGTTTGCTCGGCGTTGAAAGGATAGATCCGCTTGCGCACGCTCATTTCGGGGACGTCATCCTGTTAATGTGGCGCCACTGCGACTGGGATCTGCAGGGCGATCATTGGTTAAATGCTGTGGGGTTGGCGCCACTAACGCCATTTCGACTCGGTTCGATTGTCTAGCGCTCTAGCGACCCGCAATCGCCCTGGCAAACTCCTTTGCCTCGAAGGGTTGAAAATCCTCCACACCCTCGCCCACACCGATCGCGTGCACGGGAATGGCGTGTTTGGCGGCGATGGCGACGAGAATGCCCCCGCGTGCCGTGCCGTCCAGCTTCGTCATGACCAGTCCGGTGACGCCCGCCGTCGCCTTGAAGGCTTCCACCTGCATCATGGCGTTTTGTCCTGTCGTCGCGTCGAGTACCAGCAAAACGTCGTGCGGCGCCGATGGATCGAGCTTGCGGAGGACACGTACCACTTTTTGCAGTTCCTCCATCAGAGCGGCCTTGTTCTGCAGGCGTCCGGCGGTATCGAGCAAGAGAACGTCGCGGCCTTCAGTCTGGGCTGTCTGCAGCGCGGTGTAGGCGAGGCCGGCGGCGTCGGCGCCCACGGCGCTGGCAATGACCGGCGCCCCGGTGCGGTCGCCCCAGATCTTCAGCTGGTCGATCGCCGCGGCGCGGAAGGTGTCGCCTGCGGCCAGCATCACCGACTTGCCATCCCGCTTGAGGCGGGCCGCGAGCTTGCCGATCGTCGTCGTCTTGCCGGTGCCGTTGACGCCGACGACGAGCACGACGTGGGGTTTATGCGACGGGTCGATCTGCAACGGCTTGGCGACGGGGGCGAGCACACGCTCTACCTCCTGGGCCAGGACTTCACGGACTTCGTCGGGAGCGATCTCCTTGTCGAAGCGGCCCTTGCGCAGGGCACTCGTAATGCGGGACGCGGTCTCGACGCCGAGGTCGGCGCCGATCAGCAGATCCTCGAGTTCCTCGAGCATCGCATCGTCGAGCTTGCGCTTGGTGAAGAGGCCGGTGATGCCTGTGGTGAGACGCGACGACGTCTTGGTCAGCCCGTCGCTGAGGCGCTGGAACCAGCCCTTCTTGTCCGGAGCCGCTGATACTTCGGTGACAGGAGCCGGCGCTGCAGGCACGGATACGTCCGCCGGCACTGAGGACGTCGCGTCTTCGCCGATCGCTGCGGGCGATGGAGTCGTGTCCGGCGCCGCTTCGGCATCGCTCTTGCCGAACAGGCGTCCCATCAAGCTTTTCTTCGGCTGGGATCCGCTCACGCTGCGACCTCGCCGGCCGACAACAGCTGAGCCGTCAGGCGGCGTCCGTCGTGACCGGTGACGTGGGCGTGGACGATGGTGCCGGCGGGCCTCGGCGTGGCGAGCTTCACCTCGGCGAAATGCGGTGTTCGGCCGATGTCGTCGCTTTCCATCAACAGCTCGACATTGGCGCCGCGGCGCGTGGCGAGGTAGCTGGCGATGATGCCTTCACTTTTGGCGCGCAGGCGGGCGGCGCGCTCCTTGACGATGGGGCGGGCGACTTGCGGCATGCGCGCGGCCGGCGTGCCCTTGCGGGGGGAAAACGGGAAAACATGCAGGTAGGTCAGTTCGCAGTCGTCGACGAGGCGCAGCGTGTTGGCGAACATTTCGTCGGTCTCGGTGGGGAAGCCGGCGATGAGATCGGCGCCGAACACGACGTCGGGACGCCTGCGCCGCGCCTCAGAGCAGAAGGCGATGGCGTCGGCGCGGAGGTGGCGGCGCTTCATGCGCTTCAAGATGAGATCGTCGCCGGCCTGCATGGACAGGTGCAAGTGCGGCATCAGGCGAGGCTCCTCGGCCAAGGCGTCGAGCAGGTGCTGATCGGCTTCGACCTGATCGATCGACGACAGGCGCAGGCGATCGAGCCGTGGCACGTGACGCAGCACCTGGCGCACCAGACGGCCGAGCGACGTCGCGCCGGGAAGATCGGCGCCATAGGAGGTGATGTCGACGCCGGTCAGCACGACTTCGCGGTAGCCCGTGTCGACGAGACGCTCGACCTGCGCCACGACCTCGCCGGCCGGCACGGACCGCGAGGGGCCGCGGCCGTAAGGGATGATGCAGAAGGTGCAGCGATGGTCGCAGCCGTTCTGAATCTGCACGTAGGCGCGGGCACGGGTGCCAAAGCCATCGATCATGTGTGGGGCCGTCTCGCGCACGCTCATGATGTCGTTGACGGCAACACGTTCGGACCCGGCGACGGAGAGCGAGAGGAAGGTCTCGGCTTGCATCTTTTCCGCATTGCCGATGACGTGGTCGACCTCGGCCATGTCGGCAAAACGCTCCGGCTCGACCTGCGCGGCGCAGCCCGTGACGATGATGCGGGCACCGGGCCGCTCGCGGCGCGTGCGGCGAATGGTCTGGGCGGCCTGGCGTACGGCCTCGGCGGTGACGGCGCAGGTATTGATGATCACGCACTCGCCGAGGTTGGCGGCATCCGCATGGCGGCGCATCACCTCGGACTCGAAGGCGTTGAGGCGGCAGCCTAGCGTGATGACAACGGGCTCGGACATGTTCCTGGCGTTTGCGCGTTTCGGTTCAGTTGCAGCCTTCGTGCGGAATGCGTGCTTGTTACCGGACAGACCAGCCCTCCGCTAGAGCGCTGCGGCAGGATGGCCGGTCAGGGCGACGCGATCCTCATACTCGACTTCGACGGGTCCGGTCTTGAGAATACGATTTTCGGGTGTCCATTCGATGATCAGCGGGCCGCCCGGTACGTTCACCGTGACTTTCCGGCCCGTCAGGCGCTTGCGGGCCGCCGAGACGGCGGTGGCGCAGGCGGCGGTGCCGCAAGCACGCGTCAAACCCGCGCCGCGCTCCCATGTGCGCACATTGATAGCTTCGGGAGACAGGACCTGGGCGAGCGAGATATTCGCGCGCTCTGGAAACAGCGGGTGGTTCTCCAGCATCGGGCCGAAACGGCCAAGATCATAGTTCGCCGGATCGTCGTCCACCCAGAAGATCGCATGGGGGTTGCCGACATTCACGACCGAAGGGGAATGCAGGATGGGCGCGTCGATGGGACCGATCTGGAGTTCGATCCCCCGGGTATCGTGGAAGGCCTCCGAAAGCGGAATCTCGTTCCAGGCGAAGTGCGGCTCGCCCATGTCGACGGTGATGTGGTCGATATCGGCGACACTGGTCTGCAGGACGCCGGCCTTGGTCTCGAACTTCAGGGCATTGCGGCCGGTCGCCTGGGCTTCCAGCCAGGCGATACAGCGCGTGCCGTTGCCACAGGCCGAGCTCTCCGAGCCGTCGGTGTTGTAGATGCGAACGAAGGCGCTCGTTCCGGGCGTGCGCGGATCGTGGAGCGCCATCAGCTGATCGAAGCCGGAGCGCGGCGCCGCGGCGATGGCTCGCGCATCCGCTGCACTCAACACCTTGGAGGAGCCACGAAAATCCATGACGACGATCTCGTTGCCGAGGCCGTTCATGCGGACAAATGGAAGTGCTGCGGACGTGCTCATGGCCCATATATGGCGAGAGGCGCCGAAATGTCACCAGATGCCGCGCAACGGCTGGCATCCGCGGCACCGGCGCCTACATGTACGGCGCAACATTCAAGAGCCCACGAGGATCCCGATGCCGCGCCGCCTTACGACGTCCACCCTGCTCGCCCTAATGTTGGCCGGCCCAGTAAGCGCGGAGCAGACAAATGCTCCGGCGCCGCAAAAAGCGAGCAGCATCAAAGTCGAGACGATCGTGGAGGGCCTCTCCAATCCGTGGGGCCTGCAGTTCCTGCCGGACGGGCGCGCGTTGATTACCGAGAAACCGGGGACGCTGCGCATCGTGGGGAAAGACGGCACGATGTCGGATGCGATCGCGGGTCCGCCCAAGGTCGTCGATATCGATCAGGGCGGGTTGCTGGACGTGAGGCTGGCACCCGACTTTGCATCGAGCGGCCGGATCTATCTCTCGTTTGCCGAGGCGCGCGACGGCAACAAGAACGGCACGAGCGTCGCCAGCGCCAAGCTGGTGCTGGAGGGCAAGGGCGGCAAGCTGGAGGACGTGCAGGTGATCTTCCGCCAGGAACCGGCGTACGCCAGCGGCTATCATTTCGGCTCGCGCATCGTCATCGCGGCCGACGGCACGTTGTTCGTGACGCTTGGGGAGCGCAACTTCCTGAAGGCGGAGGCGCAAAACCCAGCCAACGACATCGGCAAGATCGTGCATATCAATGCCGACGGCTCGCCAGCGGCCAACAATCCAAAACTGCCCGGCTGGGCGCCGGAAATCTGGTCGATCGGGCATCGCAATGTTCAGGGCGCCGCGCTCGATCCCGCGACCGGCGAGCTTTGGACCGTCGAGCACGGCGCCAAGGGCGGGGACGAGCTGAACAAGCCGCAGGCGGGAAAGAACTACGGCTGGCCGGTTATCACGTACGGCGTCGATTACTCCGGCGCCAAGATCGGCGAGGGCAAGGCCAAGGACGGCATGGAACAGGCGGTCTACTACTGGGTGCCGTCGATCGCGACCTCGGGATTGACGTTCTACACAGGCGATCTGTTTCCCGATTGGAAGGGCAATCTTTTCGTCGGCGGGTTGAAGGCGACACAGCTACAGCGCCTCGTCCTCAAGGACGGCGCGGTCGTTAACACCGAGATCTTGCTGAAGGACGGCGGCGACCGCATTCGCGACGTCCGGCAGGGTCCGGACGGCGCACTGTGGGTGCTCACCGACGACCAGGACGGCAAGCTGCTGCGCCTGTCGCCTGGCTAGTCGACCGATGCCGCTCTACCCGGGCCGCCGGAGCTGCGTCAGCGTCCCATGCCGCCGGGACTGGACTGGTCGACTTCCTTCTCCTTCGGCTTGACGACGGAGTAGACGCTCGCCTTCTCGTCGTGGCCAAGCTGGCAATCATTGTTCTTGTCGAGCAGGATGAAGGCCTGGTTGCGCTTGCCGGTCAGCTCCTCGAGCGAGACTTTGCCGTCGTTGTTGGCATCGTAGTAATCGTGGTTGGCCGTGACGAACAATTTGTCGACGCTGGTCATGCCGCTCCACTCCGAGACCGTGAGGGAGCCGTCCTTGTCGAGATCGGCACCGCGGAAAATCTCCGTGGCGTATTGTTTCCATTCATCGCAGGTGACGGTGCCGTCCTTGTTCAAGTCCCACGTGCTGGACGCGGTGAGGAACGTCATGTCGAAGTCGGAGGTGCCTTGGGAAAACGGGTTGGAGAAGCCGCCGCCCAGACCCGAGCCGCCGCCGCAGGCGGCCAGCCCGGCCGCGCTGGCCATCATCAGGCACAGGCCAAGCGCACGTTGGCGCGTCGCCTTCAGCATGCCGTATCTCCTCCCGGTTCTTTTCCGCAGCGTTGGCGCTGGCTCTTCCTGCGAAGTAACACAGCAGCCAAATGAGGCAAATCACTGCTATTGCGGCCTCCACGGCTAATTTGCCCGGGTAAACAGGGCCGTGCGGCCACAGGCCGGGCCCGAATGCCGCAGAATGCCGGTTTTGCCCTGGTTGACACCCGATCGGCCATTTGAGATGGTCCGCGCCAAATCCGGCCCGTGAACGACGAGCCGCCTCCCGTCCAGGCCTGGGCACTGCGCCCTCAGGTCCAGCGGCGAGGTCCACACCCGACAGCGCGTTGCGCCCTCGGGTGCGTTTGTCGTTTGCGTGGACGGCACCACATGAGCGGGCACTCTCTTGCGCCCTCACAGGATGGTTCGATGTTTCAATCGCTGAGCGATCGCCTTTCCGGCGTGCTCGACAAGCTGACCCGCCGCGGCGCGCTGACCGACAGCGACGTCAGCGAAGCCATGCGCGAAGTGCGCCGGGCGCTGCTGGAAGCCGACGTCGCGCTCGACGTCGTCAAGGACTTCACCGAGAAGGTTCGCGCCAAGGCGATCGGCCAGGACGTCGTGAAGTCGGTGACGCCGGGGCAGATGGTCGTCAAGATCGTGCACGACGAACTGGTGGCGATGCTGGGCTCGGATGCCGAACCCATCGATCTGGCGGCGACGCCGCCGGTCGCGATTCTGATGGTCGGGCTGCAGGGCTCGGGCAAGACGACGACGACGGCGAAGATCGCCTGGCGCCTTGCCAATCGCGACAAGAAAAAAGTGCTGATGGCGTCGCTCGACACGCGGCGGCCGGCGGCGCAGGAACAGCTGAAGGTTCTGGGCGAACAGACGCAGACGCCAACGTTGCCGATCGTCGCCGGGCAGACGCCGCAACAGATCGCAAAGCGCGCCATGGAAGCGGGACGCCTCGGCGGCTACGACGTCGTGCTGCTCGACACCGCGGGCCGCGTCACCATCGACGAAGAACTGATGGACGAGGTGGCCGAGGTCAAGGCCGGCACCAACCCGCATGAAGTCCTGCTCGTCGCCGACAGCCTGACGGGCCAGGACGCCGTGACCACTGCCAAGGCGTTCGACGGCCGCGTCGGCATCACCGGCATCGTGCTGACACGCGCCGACGGCGACGGGCGCGGCGGCGCGGCGCTGTCGATGCGCGCAGTGACCGGCAAGCCGATCAAGCTGCTCGGCGTCGGCGAGAAGTGGGACGCGCTGGAAGACTTCCATCCCTCGCGTGTCGCCAGCCGTATCCTCGGCATGGGCGATGTCGTCTCGCTGGTCGAAAAGGCCGCGCAGAACATCGACATCGAAAAGGCGACGGCGATCGCCCAGAAGATGAAGAAGGGCGAGTTCGATCTCGACGATCTTGCCGATCAACTCAAACAGATGCAGCGCATCGGCGGCATGTCGGGAATGATGAGCATGCTGCCCGGCATGGGGAAGATCAAATCGCAGATGGCCGACGCCCGTCTCGACGACGGCATCCTGAAGCGCCAGCACGCAATCATCACGTCGATGACGAAGAAGGAGCGCCGCGCGCCGAAGATCCTCGACGCCAAGCGCAAACGGCGCATTGCGGCGGGCTCAGGCACCAAGGTCGAAGAGATCAACAAGCTCATCAAGATGCATCGGCAGATGGCCGACATGATGAAGACCATGGGCCGCAACAAGGGCCTGATGGCGCGCATGATGGGCGGCGGAGGCGCGGCGCCCAGCCAGGACGATCTCGCCCGCATGCAGGACGAACTGGCGAAAATGGATCCCAAGGCGCTGCAGCAGCTGCCTGCCGATCTCAAAGACACGCTGCCGAAGGGCCTGCAGGGCCTCGGCGGCGGTGGCGCTCTCCCGAAACTCCCGGGACTCGGCAGCGGATTGCCGGGACTTGGAGGACCACGTTTTCCGGGTCTGCCCGGACGAAAGAAATAGACACCTCAACCAACAGACAAAGATCACCCTGAAAGGAACACTGCCATGTCAGCCAAGATTCGCCTGTCTCGCGGCGGCGCCAAGAAGCGCCCATACTACTACATCGTGGTCGCGCACTCGACCTCGCCGCGCGACGGCCGCTACATCGAGCAGATCGGCACGTTCGATCCCATGCTCAAGAAGGACAATCCTGAGCGCGTGCGCCTCAACGCAGACCGCGCGAAGCATTGGCTGTCTGTTGGCGCGCAGCCGACGGACCGGGTCGCCCGGTTCCTGGATGCAGCGGGCCTGATGAAGCGCAAGGGCTCCAACAATCCCGAGAAGGCCAAGCCGAAGAAGAAGGCCCAGGAGCGTGCTGCCGCCGCGGAAGCAAAGGCGTCCGAGGCTGCGGGTGCTGCTGCTGACGCATCCTGATGTGACATCCGGCGCCTGTCCGGCAGATTTTTGGGTCACCAATTTTTGTCGGACAGGGCAAAACTTAATATTCTTACCGTGTAGCGACTAACCGTATAGCAACTAAAAAACTACGTGCAATTGCTTGCCCGTCATGTTTTGTGACGTAACAGATATAGGAGTTGTGCACCATATAACGCGCGAATAGGTTGCCCGTGCTGATGATTCCCAATCCCCACACCTCACCGGTTGCAGTCGCCCTATGGAGCAAGCGCGCTCATGCCCTGAGGGCCAGTACTAACTTGTTGACGATCAAACCTAATCGCGAGCTGTGGTCGGATCGCGAGTACCGGCTCTGGCGCTACGCCACGGCGATTAGCCATCGCATCGACAAGCTTCAATAGCCATCCCGGGCCTCCTAAGATTGTTCTAAGGGCACGGCTCAACCGGATATTAAGGGGCATCGGCTTGAATTGGCCTGATGCGTTCTGAACTCCTCGATGGCATCTACAGTTTGGCGTACCGTTGCGCGACAAGCGAAACGGCCGAGGCCGGCGGATTGGCCATCGTCAGGAAGAACGAAGTCATGGGGTCTGACAAAGCCGGCGGATTGTTTGCCGGTCAATTCCTGCCGGACGACACGGGCCGGCCGGGACTTTTCGAGGGCTACATCAGCCTGCCGCCGAACGGCGAGCTTATCACCGGACTTCGCGCCGGGCCTGAGGGGTTGAGCGTAAGACTTCGTGGCGTGCCGACGATGACGGCCTCAGGATTGCATTTTCATGTCGAGGTGGCCGGTCAGTTCGTTGGCGTCGACGTCGGCTACGTCGGTCCCTTGCCTGATCCATTGAAGCCGATGTCGGGCACGTCCTCGCAATGACTGCGCCGTCCCGCGTGCTGCTCGGTGAAATCGTCGGCGTCCACGGCATCAAGGGCGATGTGATCATCCGCTCCTACACGGCGGACCCAGAGGACATCGCGGCGTACGGCAGCCTGAGCGATGCGGCCGGGACCAGCCTGTATGACATCACTCCCGTTCGCTCCGGGCCCAAGGGTGTCGTTGCGCGCATTGCTGGGATCAACGACCGTACGGCCGCCGAACGGCTGCGGGGGACCAAGCTCTACGTCGACCGCGCCGCCCTGCCGCCGGCGGAGGACGACGCCTTCTACTTCATGGACCTGGTTGGCCTGACGGCCGTCGATCAGGAGCAGAAGGCGTTCGGAAAGATCGTCGCCGTTCACAACTACGGTGCGGGCGACATCATCGAAGTCCACGTCGAGGGACAGCGCGCAAGCGAACTCGTTCCCTTCAGTGACGCGTACGTGCCCAGTATCGACCTGCAAGCCGGTACAGCGGTGGTCCTATTGCCCGCTGCCGATGACAGCGAGGACGAAGAGGACGGTGCCGCCAACGAAAAATGCGGGTGAGACGCCAGCCTCACCCGCCCGATCGCTAACGACAGACCCCTAGGTCAGCAGGCTTCCGCAAACGGGAACTCGCTCTGCGCCGCCGGCGGGTTGGCCGAGGGGAAGGCGATGATGTTGGCGGATCCATCGACGTCGATGCCGGGGCGACGCTTGCGGAACCAGCGCAGCGAGGTGTTCATGAGGACCGCTTCGTCCTTCACTGCCTGGATCAGGAGGCCGTCGTTGTCGTCGAGCAGGCCCCAAAGACCAGACGCGATCGTCTCTTCGGCCTCGTCGGAGCGGACGTACCAGGTCTGCTCCAAGGGGCGGGCCCAGCTGGTGCCGAGCGTCATGATGGCCTGGGCAACGACGTGCTTGTCGAGGTGCGGCTTGGCGAGGTCGTAGGAGATCAGGTAGGTGCGCATGGGGGGTCTCCGCGGCTGGGTTTGGGGCACGAAGCTCAGGGGGATGCGAGCGAGAACATACGAGGAACATGACTGACTCGTTCGCGTGAGTCCAGTATCAGTTCCATTTTTGTTCACGGCGTGGAGCAAGTGCGGAGACTTGGTGTCGGTGGTTGCCGAGGACACCGCGGAAATTATTCAATGGGCTCGAAAAAGCTCAATTGGCCAGGGTCCGGCGCATGCGAAATGCGGCGGTGAGGGCCACAATCGACGCGATCCAGCAAGGTTGGATAGCGAACCGAAAAGAGGGCAAGGGCCTTCTCCCGCGTCCCTGCAAACCGGCGCTCCTCCCAGATCTCGTAGATGCGGCGCGGGTCGCAGCGGTAGCGGCGAATGAGGTCTATACGGCGGATACGGAGCCAGCGGGCGATCCATATGTCGATGGCGTCGACCTCGGTCAGCCGGCGCGGTGCGGCACGGCGGAGGGTCGCGCCCTCTTCAGACATGGAACTCAGCACGGCAAACTCATCGGTGACTGCGGCGCGGCACTTGACGCACCGCGCGAAAGACGATTGATCGCTCGAAATATTAGCAATCTGATGGCCGCGCGCGGCCCAGCCGAGGCCCTTCCTTGATCCTGTTTCCCGCCATCGACCTGAAAGACGGCCAATGCGTTCGCCTGAAGCTCGGCGAGATGAGCCAGGCTACGGTGTTCAACGATGATCCGGCCGCGCAGGCGCGCACGTTCCAGGACCAGGGTTTTCAGTACCTGCACATCGTCGATCTCAACGGTGCGTTTGCGGGCAAGCCAGCCAATGCGCCGGCCGTCGAGGCGATCCTCAAGGCCATCGACATTCCCGCACAGCTCGGCGGCGGCATCCGCGATCTGGCGACAATCGAAACATGGCTCGACAAGGGCATACGGCGCGTCATCCTCGGCACGATCGCGGTGCGCGATCCGGGATTGGTGCGTGAGGCCTGCGCGAGATTTCCGGGACATGTCGCGGTCGGCATCGACGCACGCGGTGGCAAGGTCGCCGTCGAAGGCTGGGCGGAAACCAGCGAGCTGACGGCGATCGATCTCGCCCGCCGCTTCGAGGACGCGGGCGTAGCCGCCATCATCTACACCGACATCGATCGCGACGGCGTGCTGAAGGGCCTCAACCTGCCGTCGACGGCCGAACTGGCGCGTGCCACGCAGATCCCGGTCATCGCCTCCGGCGGCCTGGCCTCAATGGCCGATATCGAGGCGCTGACACGGCCGGAGTATCGCATCCTCGAAGGTGCAATCTCGGGCCGCGCGCTCTACGATGGGCGTATAGATGCCGCGCAAGCGCTGCGCGTGCTGGCGGCGGCTTGACCTGCCCGAAATCCGGATCGACATGCTGAAGAACCGCATCATTCCCTGCCTCGACGTCAAGGACGGCCGCGTCGTCAAGGGCGTGAACTTCGTCGGACTGATCGATGCCGGCGATCCGGTCGAGGCGGCTGCAGCCTACGACGCGGCGGGCGCCGACGAACTCTGCTTCCTCGACATCACCGCAAGCCACGAAAATCGCGATACGATCTTCGACATCGTGGAACGCACGGCCGAGCGCTGCTTCATGCCACTGACGGTCGGAGGGGGCGTGCGCACCGTCGACGACATCCGCAAACTGCTGGAAGCCGGGGCCGACAAGGTCTCCATCAACACGGCTGCCGTCAACCGCCGTGCGTTTGTGCGGGAAGGCTCGGAGAAATTCGGCGCGCAATGCATCGTCGTCGCCATCGATGCGAAGAAAGTCTCCGCTGCGGGCACGGCAGATCGCTGGGAGATCTTCACGCATGGGGGGCGAAATGCGACGGGCTTGGATGCCATCGCCTACGCACGCGAGGTCGTCAGCCTAGGCGCCGGGGAGCTGTTGCTGACGTCGATGGATCGCGACGGGACGAAGGCCGGGTTCGACATTGGCCTGACGCGCGCGATTGCCGACGCGGTCGGCGTGCCCGTCATTGCCTCGGGCGGCGTCGGCACGCTGGACCATCTCGTCGACGGCGTCGTCAAGGGACACGCCAGTGCCGTTCTGGCGGCGTCGATTTTCCACTTCGGGACCTACACCATTGGGGAGGCGAAGGCGCATATGGCGGCCGCCGGTGTGCCGATGCGGATGGCATAGCACCAACATCCGCGCCAAGCGTTTGGATCCAGATGCGGCAAGGTTGGCGGAACGGCTGATCAATCTCGATCGATTGTCCGAACGTCTCAGTCGCGCATCTTTGCAGTGGCGGGCCGATAGTCTCGAGGCGACAAGCCGTAGGCCTGCTTGAATCGCCGTCCGAAGTGCGAGGGATCGGAAAAGCCCCATGACAAGGCGATCTCCGTTATCGAGCGGTGGGCTTGTTCGGGGTCGGCTAACAGCCTGCGGCATTGCTCCAGCCGCCTTTCCATGACGCAACGGCTGATCGACGTGCCTTGCTCGGCTAGCAACCGGCTCGCGTAGCGGACGCTGATTCCGGCGGACTTCGCTACGAGTTCGGTGTCCAAGTTTGCGTCACCGAGATTCCGGTTGATAGCCGCGTGGAGTGCCGCGACAGCAACTTCTCTCGCTGACGACAATATCGGCCGGCCGCCTCGCGTCGAAGCCAGGAGAGCCGTCACAGCCAGATCAAGCGCATGGTCCGCCATCTGGATTGCAACGCTTTGTTGCACGATCGGAAGCCGTTCAGCCAACAGTCCCAAGAAACCGCCGGCGAGACCGCCCAGCGTATCCGAGCCCGAGACTGTGATGGCCGTCAATCCGATGGTCGGCCCCATACGCTGCTCCATGGTGCGCATCGGCACCTTGAAGACCAAAAGGCGGCTTGGTTGGGTAAATGCCAGCTCGTAGGGCCTTTGAGCGTCCAACATCGCAATGTCGCCAGGGTGGGCCTCATCTTCGCGTCCGTCCTGCAACCAGATGGCATGGCCCCTCTGCAGGACACAAAGGAACACGTGATGGCTCGCTTCAACGGCGACGTGGCGCGGGGTTCGCACAAAGCGTATCGGGCTGCTGTCAAGGTACGATACGGCAATGTCGGCAAGTTCGCCCGCCTCAATAGAGGCATGAAATTCTTGGCCCTTTCCAAGAGAGCAGCGATGCCCGACATAAACGTGGCTGGCGACGTCATACCAGCGATCCAGGCGATCTCTTGGATGAAACTGATTGGCTGCGAAAATCGTTTCCATCGCCCAATCCCTTTATGCCGTTTCAGCCCAGCACTTATGCCGACACGAACGAGCAGAAGAGAATCTCTGCAGCTATTACTTCAAAGATCGAGATATCGAGTCTGCGCACATTCGTACAGAGATTAAAATTTATTCCAACAGTTGTTTTGGCTCAAAAATAATGAACGTCATGAAATCTTCCCATGTCACGCCGGCGTTTGAAACACGGCCGCTTTATCTCCAGGTTCACGGTCAGCTTATGGGCTTTATCGTCAAAGGCCAATGGCAACCAGGAGCCATGATCCCCAACGAAGTCGAACTCGCGCGCGACTTCGGGGTCAGCGTCGGGACCATGCGTAAGGCGCTGCAAACCCTGACGGAGCAGGGTCTTCTCACACGGCGGCAAGGTCGCGGATCCTTCGTGGCAGCAGCCGAGGCAATGGACGCGACGCCGCTCGACAATCTGCGGACGAACGCCAACGAACCTCTGCAGTGGACTGTAATATCTAAAGATCTAAGTTCGGGGCAATCGACACAGATCGAGGCAAGCGCTCTCGACGTTGACCCGGGCACGCGTGTCGTTCGCCTACGTCGTCTGATGCGGGACGCAACCGCGGCGACCGAAGTATTGGAGTACTCGACCTTGCCGGAAGAGCGGTTTGCTGGCCTGGCGGCCGATGGTGACGGGCAGGATTTGCCGATTGCAATTCTGGCGAGACGCTATGGCCTGCTCATCGGCCCAAGCGCGGAACGACTCCAACTCATTTTCGCAGATCAAGAAAAAGCCAAATACTTGGACATCAAATCTGGCATGCCATTATTGAAGTTGGAACGCATCGCCAAAACGTTAGAAGGCGTGCCCGTGGAATTCAGAATTGCATTCTGCAAACTTGGCCCGGACGTTACTTATTCGAATCAAATGCGTTAGCATTCATTGGCTGTACTCTAAACGACATCATTTAGATCTCGCCAAGGCCGACAGTATTCTCGCCCAGCTGCGTGCGCCTTTTTTGAACGAGGAGATATTATATTTTTCGTTTGGCGAGTGAATGCGGTCATCGTCCAGGCCAAAGCCTACGAGCAGACTGTCCACGCCCAGGACATCCTTGAACGACGTTACGATCGGAATCGAGCCGCCGCAGCCCATCAGGACCGCTGGTCGCTGCCATTCGTCCTGGAGCGCCTGGCTTGCCGCCAGCACGGCGCTGGCCGTGGTGTCGAAGCCGATCGCGGCGCTGGCGCGAACGCCAATGAACTCCGCCGTGCAGTCGTTCGGCAGTTGGGCTGTGACGAAGGCCTGAATCGCTTCCACCACTTTCTCTGGATCTTGGCCCGGCACAAGGCGGCATGTGATCTTGACCGAGGCCTTAGATGGAATGACGGTCTTGGAGCCGGCTCCCTGATAGCCGCCAGCGATACCGTTGAATTCAATCGTCGGACGCGACCACAGCTGCTCGATTACCGTGCAGCCCTTCTCCCCCGCGGGCGTGGTCAGGCCAACGGAGGCAAGGAACGGCGCCGCAGCACTTTCCAGCGAGGCCCACTGCTGGGCCTGATCGGGCGGCAGTGGCACGATACCGTCGTAAAAGCCGGGAACGGCAATGCGCCCATCGTCGTCGTGCATGGCGGCCAGGATCTTTGCCAGGGCACGAATCGGATTGATGGCGGGGCCGCCGTACATGCCGGAATGCAAATCGCGCGAGGGGCCGGTGACGATCACCTCCGTGGACGCAAGTCCGCGCAGCATTGTGGTGATGGCCGGGGTGTCCTTGTCCCATTGGCCAGTGTCGCAGACGAGGACGAGATCGGCCTTCAGTTCGTCGCCGGCCTCGTCGAGAAACGCGGGCAGCGAGGGCGAACCGCTTTCCTCTTCGCCTTCCAGCATCACCGAGACCTTCAAGGGCAGCGTGCCAGCGACCTCTCGCCAGGCGCGAACGGCTTCGAAGAAGGTGGAGAGCTGGCCCTTGTTGTCCTGGGCGCCCCGGGCGACGATGACGGGGCCGTTGGCCTTCTCGGTGACGATATGCGGCTCGAACGGTGGCGCCTCCCACAGCTCCAGCGGGTCGGGCGGCTGTACGTCGTAGTGGCCATAGAACAGAACGTGCGGCGTGCCGTCGGGTGCAAGGGGGTCATGCGCCACGACCATTGGGTGGCCGGTGGTCGGGCGCACGGAGGCGTCGAAGCCAAGTTCGCGCAGCTCCTCGGCGCACCATTCGGCCGCCGTCAGGCAGTGCTGGGCGTAGGCGGGATCGGTGGAGATACTGGGAATGCGCAACAATTCGAACAGGCGCGTCAGCGCCGCATCCGAATTCGCCTCGAGTGCGCTCAGGACGTCAGCGAGCTGGTCCGCCATAGTCAGTCACGAACCGACCAGGCGCCGGGCCCGTTGGCGAACAGCAGCAATAGTCCGCCGGCGATGGCCAGGTTCTTCATGAAAGAGACCGCCTGCATCTGGTCGGCGAAATTGGAGTGGAAGATCAGCGCGGCGGCGACGCTGAAAATGGCCAGCCCGAGTGCCGCCCAGCGCGAGAACAGGCCAAGCAAGATCGCCAGGCCGCCGCCCAGTTCCAATGCGATCACGGCCGGCAGCATGAACCCAGGAACGCCCTGGCTCGCCATGTATTGCATGGTGCCGTCGTAGCCGATGATCTTCTGGTAACCGGCAGATATGAAGATCGCCGACAAGAGAACGCGTGCGACAAGGCTGATGAGAGCGTGTTGGCTCGACATGGTATTCCTTCCCTGGCAGACGGTTGAGTTGTCCTGGCAGACGGTTGTGTTGTCGCGCTCCTTGCCGGAACGGATGCACTCTAGGCGCGGCTCGCTTCAGGTTTGCGAACGTCGCGTCCCAAGGCGGCAAGAGCCTGGTTCACAATACCGGCGGAGCCCAGGCCCGCAAGCTCGTACATGCGCTCGGGCTTGTCATGATCGATGAAGACATCAGGAAGAACCATGGGGCGCACCTTGAGGCCGCGATCCAGCAGACCTGCTTGTGCAAGATATTGGAGGACGTGGCTGCCAAATCCTCCAATCGAGCCTTCCTCGATGGTGATCAGCACCTCGTGGTTGAGGGCCAGGCGGCGGACGAGATCGGCGTCGAGTGGCTTCATGAAGCGTGCGTCGGCGACCGTGGCCGACAAGCCGAACGTCGCGAGCTGATCGGCGGCCGCGAGGCATTCGCCGAGCCGCGTGCCGATCGACAGGAGAGCGACGGCTGTGCCTTCACGCAGCACGCGACCCTTGCCGATCGCTAGCGGTACGCCTTCGGTCGGAAGTTCGACGCCAAATCCCTCGCCGCGCGGGTAGCGGAAGGCGCAAGGACGGTCGTCGATCGATGCGGCCGTCGCGACCATGTGTTTCAGCTCGGCCTCGTCGGCGGCCGCCATGATGACGAACTCCGGCAGGCAGCCCAGATAAGCCAGGTCGAACGAGCCGGCGTGGGTGGCGCCGTCGGCGCCGACGAGACCGGCGCGATCGATGGCAAAGCGCACGGGCAGCTTCTGGATCGCCACGTCGTGGATGACCTGGTCGTAGGCGCGCTGCAGGAACGTGGAGTAGATCGCCGCGAACGGCTTCAAGCCCTCGGTCGCGAGGCCGGCGGCGAACGTCACGGCATGCTGCTCGGCGATGCCGACGTCGAAGGTGCGATCCGGGAACTCTTTGGCGAACACGTCAAGCCCCGTGCCGTCCGGCATGGCGGCCGTGATGGCGACGATCTTCTTGTCCTTGCGGGCTTCCGCGATCAGACTGTCGGCGAAGACGCGCGTGTACGTCGGCGCGTTGGGCTTGGGCTTCACCTGGGCGCCGGTGATAACGTTGAACTTGGCGACACCGTGATACTTGTCGTCAGAGGCTTCGGCCGGGCCGTAGCCCTTGCCTTTCTTGGTGACGACGTGGACCAGGATGGGGCCCTGCTTGGTGTCGCGCACGTTCTTCAGCACCGGCAACAGGTGATTGAAGTCGTGGCCGTCGATCGGTCCGACGTAGTAAAATCCCAGTTCCTCGAACCAGGCGCCGCCCTGCCACAAGTGACGCGTGTATTCCTCCATGCGGGCGGCGCGCCGTTCCCAGCTCTTGGGCAGGCGCCGCGCCAGCTGCTTGGCGAAATCGCGCATGTAGAGGTACGTGCCGCTCGAGGTAACACGAGCGAGATAGGCCGACAGCGCGCCAGTGGGTGGCGCGATCGACATGTCGTTGTCGTTGAGGATAACGATCAGGCGCTCGTTGCGGGCGCCGGCGTTATTCATGGCCTCGTAGGCCATGCCTGCGCTCATGGCGCCGTCGCCGATCACGGCGATGACGTTGTTATCGCCCTCAGAAAGATCGCGGGCGACAGCCATGCCGAGGCCGGCGGAGATCGACGTGGACGAGTGCGCGGCGCCGAAAGGGTCGTACTCGCTTTCGGAGCGACGGGTGAAACCGGACAGGCCACCGCCGGTGCGCAGGGTGCGAATGCGGTCGCGACGGCCGGTCAGGATCTTGTGGGGGTAGGCCTGGTGGCCGACGTCCCAGATCAGACGGTCGCGCGGCGTGTCGAAGACCCAGTGCAGGGCCACGGTCAGCTCGACCACGCCCAGGCCGGCGCCCAGATGCCCGCCCGTCACGGATACGGCATCGATGGTTTCGGTTCGCAGTTCGTCGGCAAGTTGGCGAAGATCCTGTTCGGGCAGCAACCGAAGGTCTTCCGGCGTCTTTACGCCATCGAGCAGCGGCGTTTTGCTCACAGTAAAGTTATCCTCCGGGCGACAGGTGTCACAACCTAGCGCCAATCCTCGTCCAGACCAAGATTTATGCAGGAATGGCAGCTGCGGCGCAGCGTTGCGGCCAGCGGGACGCCAAGGACCAGTAGTCAGTGGGTGAAAACGATCTGGAAAGCACCGCGGAAGCGGTTGCGGACGTGACGGGAGACGCTCCGTCGGCGGAACTGGTCGACGACCGGCGCGAACCGTTGCCACGCGCCGCGAGTTCCGATCGGTTGCTGTGGATCGGCGCGGGTGCCGCGCTTCTGGCGCACCTCTTGCCGTTCGTCTATCTGGGGCAGCCCGATCCGTTGGGGGAGGGCGTGCTGACGGAAGCAATCGCCGTCGAACTGGTCGACAAAGCCGTGCTGGAGGGCAAGGATCAGACCCCGCCATCGCGGCCGGCAACCGCCTCGCCGCCGCCCCAGCCCTCGCCGCCGGCGCAAGCGCCGCCTGGCGCGCCCCAGAGGCCGCAGCAGGCTGTGCCACCGTCACCACCACCTGCGCCTGCCGTTGCGGCACAGCCGGCGCCGAAGGCCGAAGAACCGCCCAAGCCCGCCGCGAAACCTCCCAAGACTTTGCCGGCTTTCGAGGGCGAGGACCCTGCAGCCCCGCCAAAGGCCAAGACTGAGCGACCGGAGACGAAGCCGCCCGAGGAGACGCTGAAGCAGGTTGACCGCACCCAACCCGCCAAGCCGGAGCAGACACAAGCCAAGCCGCGGCCGCCCCAGCCGCAGCGTCCTCCGCCGCAAAGGTCGGTCGCGCCACAGGCTCCGGCCGCTCAGCCGTCGGCCAAGGCTGCGCCGCCACGCGACGCCAGTACGCCGGCACTGGCAAAGTCCGGTCAGGTGAGCAAGTTCGCCAAAGAGGTCGTCGCGGCCCTCGCCAAGGCCAAGCCCAGTGCCGCCGGGATCAAAGGCAGCGTGACCGTGACGGTCGTCGTCGCGTTCGGCGGCGGCGTGCGCACGGCGAAAGTGACAGGCTCCAGCGGCCGCGAGGATCTCGACAAGCTGGCGCTGGACGCGGCCAAGACTGCCAAGCTGCCGTCACCGCCAGCCGACGTGACGACTGACGATCTGTTCTACGACGTGGAATACAAGTTCGAGTGAGAGCCAGCCACCGATCGAATGTTTTGTCGTGCTTCTTCTCGGAAAACCGCTTCACACTTTTCCGGAAGCACTCGCCTGTTTTGTCGTGCTTCTTCTCGGAAAACCGCTTCACACTTTTCCGGAAGCACTCCTATTCGGCCGGCGCCGGCACCTTCTCCTCGATGACGCCTTCCGACATCATCTTCCGCGTCTCGGCGATGCGCCGGTCGGGCATTGCGAACAGGTTGCGTGCCAGACCGATCTTGGCAAGGCCGGCAATCAGCCACTTGGTCGGATCGAAGTCAAACTTGCCGACGCCGTGGCGGTAGTCGCGCGGGAAGGCGTGATGATAGTTGTGATACTGCTCGCCCAGCGTGAAGGGAAACCACCACACGTCGCGGGCGGTGACGTCTTTCGTCCAGGGACGCTTGCCCCAGACGTGACACACCGAGTTGACCGCGTAGACCATGTGGCTGGTGATCGTCAGCCGCAGGCCGGAGAGGAGCAGGCCGCCCCACCAGGGCGCGCCGCACCAGACGCTGATGGCTACAGGAATGGCGATATTCAGCGTGAAGCTCAGCGGCCAGTACCAACGCTCCTGCCAGGCAATGACGGGATGGTCTTCGAGGCGTGCCGGCAGTTCGATCTTGGGTAACGGCGCGAGGATGATCCACTCGTAGTGGGCCCACCAGAACCCTTCCTCGATGTTGTGTGGATCGTCATCGCTGTCGGTGTGGGCGTGATGCTTGATGTGCGTGGAGATCCACTGGCGGGCGGGCATCTGCACGACGAGCGTCGAGCACACTGCCAGAACGTATTCCACGGACCGGGCGAACTGCACCGCGTTGTGGGTCCAGGCGCGATGGTACAGCGCCGTGATGCCGAAGCCGCCCAGGAAATAGGCAATGACGTGATAGACGATCTCAGGGGAATCGGCGCCATAGAAGTAGAGGTATGGCAGGCATGCGAGTGCCAGCGCGTGCATGACACCGAGAAAGATCGTGGCCGGCAGCTGGAGTACCAGATCGCGCTGCGTAAGTCGTGCGGCAGATGTTGCGCGCTCCAAATGTAGCTCCCTTTGTCCACAGCCAGCCGCCGACGCTGACGCAATCGCCCGGAATTGGGCGGCTGGCATGTATCACACATGACGGTTGGCGGTGAATCAATTCGGGATTGCAAACAGGAGATTTGCGGGCGGGAGGCGTGCTCTTGGCGCACCAGTGTGTTCTGCCGCAGCGCTAATCTGCGGGCAATTTGAACGACCTGAGGGCGAGCATGACGAATTACCTGACTATTTTCCGCAACCATGATTCATGCTGCGGCGCGCCAAACTATCGGTCGGGATCGAGCTTGGCGGTGCCGCTCGGTGACCCGTCGGCAGCAAAAGTCAACTTCTCGACTTTGGCCTCCGCCTGCTTCAGAAGGCGATCGCAATGGTCGCGCAACTGCTCGCCGCGTTCGTAGATGGCGATACTCTCTTCCAGTTCGACGTCGCCCCGTTCCAGGCGGCCGACGATCGCCTCCAGCTCCTTCAAGGCACGCTCGAAGCTCATGTCCTTGATATCGGCGTGGTTAGGTGCGGGTTTGCCGTTGCTCATTTTCTTACGTCCTCGCGGCTTGCGTCGTGTGCCTAGCCCGTCCCGCCGGGCTTGTCACCCCGCCGGCGTCAGGCGCCTGCGTCCATGAGCTTTTTGACGTGGACGCCGACTGATTTGGAGAGGCCCTCCAGGTCGTAGCCGCCTTCCAGCATAGAGACGATTCGGCCCTTGGCGTGCTTGGCGGCGATCTTGGCCAACTCTTCCGTGGCCCAGCCGAAGTCGTCCTCGACCAGTTGCAAGCCTCCCAGCGGATCGCGGCGGTGGGCGTCAAAGCCGGCGGAAATGACGACGAGATCGGGCGCGTGGTTGCGCAGCGCCTTCAAGATGCGATCCTCGAAGGCCTCGCGGAAGGTGTCGCCGCCATCGCCGGCGCGCAGTGGCGCGTTCCAGATGTTGCCGACGCCTGTCTCGCGAACCGCGCCCGTACCGGGGAACAGCGGCATCTGATGGGTCGAGCCGTAAAACAGATCCTTGTCGGACCAGAAGATGTCCTGCGTGCCGTTGCCATGGTGGACGTCGAAATCGACGACGGCAACGCGTTCGGCGCCATGTTTCTGGCGGGCGTAGAGGCCGGCGATCGCGGCGTTGGAGAAGAAGCAGAAGCCCATGACGCGATCGGTCTCGGCATGGTGGCCTGGCGGCCGTACCTGGGCGAAGGCATTGGCGACCTCGCCGGACATGACCTGATCGACGGCCTCGATACCCGCACCCACGGCGCGCAGCGCCGCCTCCCAGGTGCCGGGGGACATAACGGTGTCCGGATCCATGTGCGACGGCAGGTTGCCTTTTGCCGCCGCGACCGCGCGTACGCGCTCCAGATGCTCCTTGGGATGCGCCAGCTGGATCTGCTGCTCGACGTCGTCGCGCAGCGGCGCCTCGGCGCGCTTGAGGCTGCCGAACAGGTCGTGGCTCAGCACCTTGTCGATGGCGCGCATGCGGTCCGCGCGCTCAGGGTGTCCGGGTCCCGTGTCGTGATTGACGAAGGACGGATGCGTCAAAAGAAGCGTTGTCATGCGGCGTGAGCCCTACTTGAGCATGGAAAGACGGGCGAGTTGCACGCCGGGCGGAGGCAGGCTGTCGGCGGGAACGAAGAAATCCGGCGCCAGAGGCATAGCCGGATCGAGCCGGTATTTCTCGAAGTCGGTCACGCCCCCGGTCTTGTGCAGGAACGTATCATCGATCAGGAAATGACCGGTGAAGCTCTTGGCCGGCTGCGTGAAGATCAGATGCGCGGCGTCCGCCAGGATCTCCGGCGAGCGGCTCATGCGGGTGAGCTTGTCGCCGCCGCCGCCTGGAATATTGGCGAGAGCGGCCGTCGCGATGGTGGTGCGCGGCCACAAGGCGTTGACGGCGACGCCGTCCTTCTTCAGCTCCTCGGCCAAGCCCAGCACACTGAGGCTCATGCCGTACTTGGCGATCGAATAGGCGACGTGGCCGGCAAACCACTTGGCTTGCATATCCAGTGGCGGTGACAGCATGAGGATGTGCGGATTCCCGGCCTTGCGAAGATGCGGCAGGCAGACCTTCGACGTCAGCAGCGTGCCGCGCGTATTGATGCCGAACATCAGATCGACGCGCTTGAAGTCCTGCTTGTCGATCGGCGTGAGCGAGATGGCGGAGGCGTTGTTGACGCAGATATCGATGCCGCCAAATGTGTCGACCGTCTTGGCGACAGCCGCCTCGACCTGCTCCTCGTAACGGATGTCGCACATGATCGGCAGGGCCTTGCCGCCGGCTTTCTCGATCTCGGCCGCCGCCGTGTGGATGGTGCCTTCGAGCTTGGGATGGGGGTCGGCCGTCTTGGCGGCGATCGCGACGTTGGCGCCGTCGCGCGCGGCCCGCAGCGCGATTGCCAGGCCGATGCCGCGGCTGGCGCCAGTGATGAAGAGTGTCTTGCCTTTGAGGCTCGCCATCGGACGTCTACTCCCTCGTGCCTTCGCCGGCTTGATGGCTGGCTTTTACTCGCCGCATCCGGTCCAGGTTCGGCCGACCGGCAGCGTTGGATGGCCAGTGTAAAACGGAAACCGGGGTAAAGGCCATCACGTGGCTTTGACCTCAGACCGGCCGAACAACCAGCGGAATATCCGGCCCGGCAGGGTCAGATAGCCCCAGACGACGCGCCACAACATGACCGGGAAAGCCGGCAGCGATGCGAGCGGCATGAACAGCAGGACGTAGGCCGCGCCGCGGGCGGCGCGGGCGGCCCAATAGCCCAGCGCGCCCTTGTAGTCGGTGCGGGTCTCGCGTGGCCAGACGTGCTGCCACCAGCCGCGGGTCACGGGAATGCAGATCAGGCCGGACACGAACGCGGCCAGGTAGATCACATGCACCGCTGCCGGTAACCAAGACACGATGCGCGCGTCCTGCTCCTTCTGGGTCTCCTCATCGCGTGCGTGCACTTCGAGTGCCCGGGTGACGACTTCGCCTGTCACGCTGCTGATGGCTTCGCCCCACCAGTTGCTCAGCTGGCCGGTCACCTGATCAGCCACGTCGCCTGTCGGCAGTGCCCGCAGCGTGATGCGCCCTTGGCCTGCCGGTGTGGCGGTAACGGCGAGTTCGCCGCGCGTCGCGCCCAGGGCATTGAGGAAGTCGGCGAACGTCGCACGCTTCATCGCATCGTCGAGACCCGAGACTTCGACTTTCTGCCACAGCCAGTTGCGGCCACCGGGCTGGCGTGTCGCGGAGGATTGCAGCACGACGAGATTGACGTCGTTGGCCGCGGCGGCGCGCGTCAACGTCGTCATCGGGATTTCGCTGTCGCCGGCGTGGAGGATGCCGCCCTCCACCCGGCCGGTGACGACGACGGACTGGCCACGCACGGCTGAGAATGCACCGTCGATCTGCAACGGATCGATGGCGTCGACGAGGGCCGTCTTGGTTGCGGGATCGATGCCCGGCACCGACGACAGACGCTTCGGTCCGCCCTGCTCCAGCGCCAGGATACGGATGTTGGATTTGTTGAGCGGCCGGTTCAACTGGAACACGGCTTCGCTGAACATGAGCCGGTCGGCGACCTCGACGGCGATGTTGGGGCGCAGCGTGGCGAACAGCACGTCACTGCCGGCTGACGCGCGGCGTGTCAGGGGGTAGCTGGTCTTGCCGTCGACGAAATAGAGATCGGCCTCAGGCGGTAGATCCTTCAGCAACGCGCGACCTTCGAACACCGTGTCGTCGGAGAGGTAGAGCGACAGCTTCGTGTCGGCAGCGGCGTTCGGCGCCAAGGCCTGCGTGACGCGTTGCATCTCGGTGGCGCTGGCGGCGGTGAAGACGTCGCCATTCTTGTTGGCGAACTTCCAATGGCCCTCGGGCGTGACGTGGGCGGCCAGCGGCAGGCCCTTGGTGATGGCGGCGATGCCCTTGATGTGCTGGGCCGCATCTCCCAGCGCGCCGAAGCCGTCCGGCAGATGCGCGCGCTTGCCGGCGCCCTCCGCCGCGTCGCCGGCCTCACGCAGGATCTTGGTGAACCAGCCGGCGTGGGTGGGCTGCGAGGTTGCGGCCAAGCACGCGACGAGCGCGACACAGGTCAGCCAGAAGCACCGGGCCATCATCGTTCGGTCAACTCGTCTTCTTCAGCTTGGCGAAGTTGGGCGGGCGTTTTTCGAGGAAGGCCTGGAAGGCTTCGCGGGCCTCGGGAGAGACCAGACGCTCGGCGAACGTGACTGCCTCGGCGTCCGTGCGCTTGATGATTTCGGAGGGATCGCCGCGCATCAGGCGGCGGGCGGCTTTCAAGGCCTCCGGTGGCTTGGCGGCGAGCGCGACCGCGGCTTCCAGAACTTTGGCTTCGAGGTCGCCGGCCGGCACTATGGCGTTGAGGACGCCGGCTTCCAGCATGCGGGTGGCGGGGAACGGCGCGCCCAACACCAGCATTTCGAAGGCGCGCGCGTAACCCATGCGGGCTGGGATCAGCAGGCTGGAGGCGGCTTCCGGCACGAGACCGAGGTCAAGGAACGGCGTGGCGAAGACGGCGGCGGGCGTGGCGTAGACGAGATCGCAGTGGAACAGCAGCGTCGTGCCGATGCCGACGGCGGGGCCATCGACGCCGGCGATGACCGGCTTAGCGATGCGTGGCAGCAGGCGGATGAAGCGCAGGACGTGCGGCGGGACGCTGGCGCCTTGAGCGGTCGCCAAGAAATCGTTGATGTCGTTGCCGGAGGAGAATACGCCGCCCGAGCCGAGGATGACGTGAGCGGCGACGGCGGGACTGCCGTCGCCGTCTTCGATGGCGTCGCAGATCGCGGCATACATGGCCGCGGTCAGGGCATTCTTCTTGGCGGCGCGGTTGAGGCGGATGGTCTGCACGCCGTCTGCCAGCGAGATCTGCACGTCATCGGTCATGGGGCTTTGTGCCTTTGTTGATCGCCTACCGGATGGGTTGTTGTGTAGGTTGGGTTAAGCGGTCAACCGCGCCGGTTCAAAGTCGAGGATGCTGTCGGCGCCGGAGGTTACGGTCTCCGCCAGGCCGGGCCCGGCGGTGGTAATGTTTTCAGCAAAGAAGCGCGCCAGCGCCACGGCATTGCCGCCGGTGCCGTCGGCATCGCGGACCGCCGCCAACGCCCCCTGGGCGAGATAGTGGCCGCCCGATGCCAATCCGAACAGGCGCAGGTAGGGCGTGGCCCCAGCCAGTGCCGTTTCCATTTTGCCGCTGGCCAACGCCTGGCCCATGAAGGCGGTGGCGCTTTCCAGAGCCTTCAGCGTATCGGCCATGCGTTCGCCCATGCGGCCGAACTCAGGGCGGTTGGATTTCTGCACCTCGCTAACGGTCTCGCGCAGCTCGGCGAGGTAGGCCTTCACGACGGCGCCGTTGCCGAGCGGCAGCTTGCGCACGACGAGGTCGATCGACTGGATGCCGTTGGTGCCCTCGTAGATCGGCAGGATGCGGGCGTCGCGATAGTACTGCGCCGCGCCGGTCTCCTCGATGAAGCCCATGCCGCCGTGGATCTGCACGCCCAGAGAGGCTACCTCGCAGCCGATGTCGGTGGAGAAGGCCTTGGCGATGGGCGTCAGGAGGGCGGCCTTGGCGGCGGCGGCCTGCTTTTCCCGATCGGTCGCTGCACGATGCGAGATATCGATTTCGCGCGCGGTGACGAGGCAGATGCAGCGCGCGGCCTGGGTCAGCGCCTTCATCGTCATCAAGGAACGGCGAATGTCGGCATGCTCGACGATCGGGCCCATCTCGCCGGGCTTCGACGACGCGGTGCGGCCCTGCTTGCGATCGTGGGCGTAGGTGACTGCGTGTTGCGTGGCGCGCTCGGCCACCGCGACACCCTGCACGCCGACGGCGAGGCGGGCGGCGTTCATCATGATGAACATGGTGTTGAGGCCGCGGTTCTCCTGGCCGACGAGATAGCCTATAGCGCCGTCCTTCTCGCCGAACTTCATGACGCACGTGGGGCTGGCGTGGATGCCAAGCTTGTGTTCGAGGCCGGCGCAAACGACGTCATTGCGCGTGCCCGGTGTGCCATCGCCGTTCAGAAGGTATTTCGGCACGAGGAAGAGCGAGATGCCCTTGGTGCCGGCGGGTGCATCTGGCAGACGGGCGAGCACCATGTGGATGATGTTGCCGGCCATTTCGTGCTCGCCGTAGGTGATGAAGATCTTGGTGCCGAACAGGCGGTAGGTGCCATCCCCCTGTGGCACGGCCTTGGTTTTTACCGCGGCGAGATCGGAGCCTGCCTGCGGCTCGGTGAGATTCATCGTGCCGGTCCACTCGCCGGAGATCATTCTCGGCAGGTAGGCGGCCTTCAACGTATCGGAGCCATCGGCATGAAGCGCGTCGATGGCGCCTTGCGTCAGCAACGGGCATAGGCCGAACGACAGGTTCGAGGCGTTCCAGATCTCGCACGCCGCCATGGACACGACGCTCGGCAGGCCCTGGCCGCCGAATTCTTCCGGGCACGGCAGCGAGCTCCAGCCGCCAGCGGCGAACTGACCATAGGCCTCCTTCCACCCCGGGGGCGTGCTGACCTTGCCGTCCACCAGCTTCGAGGCGGTCTTGTCGCCCACCTTATTCAGGGGATCGAGAACCTCGGCGCCGAATTTTCCGGCCTCCTCTATGACGGCGCGAACGGTATCTTCATCGAGGCCTTCGTAGATGCCTGAGGAGATCAGGTCGTCGAGACCAACGGCCGTCTTGAGCGCGAACACGATGTCGTCTACTGGAGCGGCATAAGCCATGGCGTTCCTCGTTTGGGTGAGCCCTCGTTGATCGGGGCGTTCACGCGTTGCCGTTGCTTCGATTACTGAGTGCGGCAAAGTTGCGACGAACTTTAGGCTGAGCGCGCAGCGCGGCAAAGCCGAAAGAGGAATGCCAGAACCCATGTCAGTTGTTGCGGCCACCCCCGATGCCATCAGCGAGGCGGCTGCCCTACTGCAGTCGGGCGCGCTCGTCGCGTTTCCCACCGAAACGGTGTACGGGCTGGGGGCTGACGCGACCAACGGCGAGGCTGTCGCGGCCGTGTTCGAGGCGAAAGGTCGGCCGCAGTTCAATCCGCTGATCGTGCATGTGGCCGATCTCACGGTGGCGCACCGGCTGGCGTACCTTCCCGACGGAGCGCTGCGTATCGCCGAGGCGTTCTGGCCCGGCCCCGTCACCCTCGTGGTCAAGCGGCGGCCCGACAGCGGTTTGTCGGATCTCGTGTCGGCGGGGCTCGACAGCGTGGCCTTGCGCATGCCGGACCATCCGATCGCGCGTAGCCTTCTCGTTGCGACGGGCCGACCGCTGGCGGCGCCTTCGGCCAACCGTTCGGGGCACGTCAGCCCGACGCAGGCGCAGCACGTTGCCGACGACCTGGGGGACCGCGTCGCCATGGTACTGGACGGAGGGGCGACGGCGTTCGGCATCGAGAGCACGATCATCGAAGCGTCGAGCGAGCGGCACGTGATGCTGCGCTCGGGCTCGACACCGGGGCTGGCGATCGAACAAGCGACGGGCATCAAACTGGTGCGCTCGCTGCAGGCCGAAGGCTTCAGGCCCAAGGCGTCGGGTCAGCTCGCCAGTCACTACGCGCCGCGGGCAAAGGTTCGGCTGAACGTAACGCACGGGTTTGCAACCGGCGAGGCGGTGCTCGCATTCGGGCCGTTCGAGGTTTCGCGGCACCGGCCGGTCACCGGGCCGTTCTTCAACTTGAGCGAGCGGGGAGACTTGCTCGAGGCGGCCGCGAATTTGTTTGCGGCGCTGCGCAAGCTCGACGCCGAGGGTGTCGCGTCGATCGCAGTGACGCCGATACCCGAGCAAGGCCTCGGCGAGGCCATCAACGACCGGCTGACGCGCGCGGCGGCGCCGCGGTAGGCTGTGGCACGCGGGTTGACCGACCACCGCACGTCATCGCCGGGCTTGTCCCGGGGATCCCGGTCACAACGGGAACGGCATTCTCGTTGACGCGGCAGGTTCAAGCACATGCCACCCAAGCCAATGGCGGGATCCCCGGGACAAGCCCGGGGATGACAGGGTGATCGCGCGTGGCAAGCAACGCCTCTGGCTAGCGATAGAGGTCCCTACGCGACGGCGGGATCAGCGGCGGGCGTTTGGCGCTTTTGGAGGCGAGGGCCTGGAACAGGCGCAGGGTGCCGCGGCTGAAGGAGAGCGAGACACCGGCCAGGTAGGCGACGTAGATGCGGTACTTCTCCTCGCCGACGAGGGCGATGGCTTCGTCCTTGCGGGCAATGAGGCGGTCGTGCCAGATCCGGGTCGTCTCGGCGTAGTGCAGGCGCCAGCCCTCGACGTCGTGCACCTCCATGCCGGCCCGTTCCATCTCGGCGACGGTGTGGCCGATGTCGTCGAGCGCGCCGCCGGGGAAGATGTACTTGACGATGGCGCGGCGCTCGGGCCGCACGCGTTCAGGCAACCAGCCGCCGGGCTTCTTGGCGCGCCGGGCGATGGCGTGGTTGAGGAACAGGCCGTCGTCGCTCAGCAGCGAGCGCACCTTCTTCATGTAATGCGGGATGTTCTTCAGGCCGATGTGCTCGTACATGCCGACGGAGGCGATCTTGTCGAAGGTGCCCTTCAGATTGGCATAGTCGATGAACTCGAACGTGACCTGGTTCTGCAGCCCGAGGCGGGCGACCTTCTCCTGCGCATAGGCCAGCTGCTCCTTCGACAGCGAGATGCCGTGCGCCTTGACGCCGTGATGCCTGGCGGCATGACAGACGAGCGCGCCCCAGCCGGAGCCGATATCGAGGAAGCGCTCGCCCGGCTTCAGGCGCAGCTTGCGGCAGACCATCTCCAGCTTGTCGAACTGGGCCTGCTCCAGCGTGTTGTTCCAGTCGGCGAAGTAGGCGCAGGAGTAGACCATCTCGGGGTCGAGGAAGAGCGCATAGAATTCGTTCGAAAGGTCGTAGTGGAACGAGATGTAGTCGGTGTTGTTGCGCTGCTTGTCGCCGATAATGTC
Source organism: Hyphomicrobiaceae bacterium (assembly GCA_965279065.1). Classification (GTDB taxonomy): domain Bacteria; phylum Pseudomonadota; class Alphaproteobacteria; order Rhizobiales; family Hyphomicrobiaceae; genus JAKAXS01. The sequence goes on along the minus strand of OZ257134.1, from coordinate 1,060,623 downwards.
GCCTGCGAAGCCCTGCTCGTCGCGCGCGTCCTCGGGCCTGGCGCGGAAGAAGGGCTTCAGCTTGTAGGCGAGCTGCAGCGTCTTCAGCGGGGTGAGCTTGGTCGAGCCCTTGCGGCCTTCGCGGTTCAGCTCGCGGCCGAAGTCGATCAGGCTGCCGCCGGTGAAGTCCAGCCCCTTGTCGATGTAGTGGCGCAAGACGGTATCAAGCCGGGGCGAGCGGACGATCGAGCCGATGATGCCGGCGTTGGCGATGGAGATTTCGAATGGGCTCGTGACGTTGCGGCCGAGCGGCTCGCGCGAGCCGTCCCACAGACGTACAGAGGCGTTGAGATCGAGCTGCTGGCTTAGATCCCGCACGAGCGATTTGGCGGCGTGGAGCCGTGCTTCGTCTTGTTGCTGCGTCATGGCCCTCGACCTGCCGATATTCACGGCGCACTTGCAGCACAGGGTGGCGCGGGTGGCAAGGCGTTGAAAGTCGTTGAAAGTCGCAACGCGGGGGACGGGGTCAGACCGAAGCCTGACCCCAGCAGCGTCCTAAGCGGCCATTCTCACGTCGGCGGCCTTGGCGCTTTCGAGGATGGCAGCGACGCCCATGCCGCCTGCCGTGCAGACAGAGATGAGGCCACGGCCGCCATGTTCAGAGAGCAGCTTGGCGAGGTTGGCGACGATGCGGGCGCCGGTGGCGGCGAAGGGATGGCCGAAGGCGATGGAGGAGCCCTTCACGTTCATCTTGGCGCGGTCGATGGAGCCGAGCGGCTGGTCCTTGCCGAGATACTTCTTGCAGTACTCGGGGTCTTCCCAGGCCTTCAGCGTGGCGAGAACCTGAGCGGCGAATGCTTCGTGGATCTCGTAGAAGTCGAAGTCCTGCAGCTTGAGCCCTGCACGGTCGAGCATCTTGGAGACGGCGATGGTGGGGGCCATCAGCAGGCCTTCGCCGGCGACGAAATCGTTGGCGGCGGTCTGGGCGAACGTCAGGTAGGCCTGCACGGCCAGGCCGTGTTGGGTGGCCCATTCTTCCGAGCAGAGCAGTACGCAGGAGGCACCATCGGTCAGCGGCGTGGAGTTGGCAGCCGACAGCGTGCCGCGATCGGACTTCTCGAAGGCGTTCTTCAAGGTCGCGAGTTTGTCGAGGCTGATGTCCTCGCGCATGTTGTTGTCCTTGTAGACGCCAGCGCAGGGCACGATCAGGTCGTCCATGTAGCCGGAGCGATAGGCTTCGGCGGCCTTGCGGTGGCTTTCGAAGGCCAACTGGTCCTGGTCGGCGCGCGAGATGTGCCACTGCTGGGCCATCAGCTCGCAATGCTGGCCCATCGACAGGCCAGTGCGGGGTTCGGAAACACTCGGGGGCTGGGGTGTCAGTTCGGCGGGCGAGAAGCCCTTGAACACCTTCAGCTTGTCCATCGGCGTTTTTGCCTGGCCCACCTGATTGAGGCGGCCGGCGAACTTCTTGGAGAAGACGATCGGCGGGTCCGACGTGGTGTCGGAGCCGACGGCGATGCCGCTTTCGATCTCGCCGGTGGCGATCTTGGCGCCGATACCCATGGCCGCCTGCAGGGACGTACCGCAGGCCTGAACCAGCGTGATGCCCGGCGTCGAGGTCGCGAGCTTGGTGTTGAGAACGGCCTCACGGGCGATGTTGAAATCCTTCGAGTGCGAGACGACGGCGCCGCCGACGACCTCGTCGATGTGCACGCCCTTCAGCTTGTACTTGTCGACGAGGCCGTTAAGGGCGGCGCTCATCATGTCGAGGTTCGACAGGTCAGCGTAGAGCGTGTTGGAGCGGCAGAAGGGAATGCGGACGCCGCCGACGATGGCGACGCGGCGAATGGTTGGCTGGTTCATGACAACTCCAGAGATCAAGGCCCCGCGATGCCAGCGGGTGTGCAAGTTGAAATTCGTGCCGTTGCCGCCTCCTCGGCGGCGAGGACTCTATTCAGCGGCGAGGCCGATGCGTGGCGGTTCGATCTGGTGCGTGGCGCGGTAGTGCAAGGGACCGCCGCGGAACGGGGCGAAACCGGTGCCGAAGATGACGCCGGCGTCGACGAGGTCGGCGGTTTCCACCACGCGTTCGTCAAGGGCGCGTTGGGCTTCGGCAATCAGTGGCTCCACCAGTTCCTTGCCAAGCGCTTCAAGCTCGCGCTTGTCGTAGGTCTTTTCGCCCTTCTCGGCGCGGCCGTCCTTCCACTTGTAGAAGCCTTCGCCGGTCTTCTTGCCGAGGCGGCCGGACTGCACGAGCGCGTCGAGGCGCGAGCCTTCCGGCGAGAGCCCAAGGATCTTGCCGACATGGGCGCAGACGTCCAGGCCGACGTTGTCGGCCAGTTCGATCGGGCCCATGGGCATGCCGAACACGCGGGCGGCTTCGTCGATCTTCTCCTTCTCCTCGCCCTTTTCCAGACGCGCCATGGCGGCCAGCATGTAGGGAGCGAGCAGGCGGTTTACCAGGAAGCCCGGCACGCTCTTGGCGATGAGCGGGAACTTGCCGATGGCGGTGACGAACGACGCGGCCTTATTGACGTCCTCCTCCCGCGATTGCTTGCCACGCACCACTTCGACGAGCGGCATCTGCGGGACGGGCGAGAAGAAGTGGATGCCGACGAGACGGCCGGGATCCTTCAGCGGCTGGGCGATGTCCTCGATCATCAGCGAGGAGGTGTTGGTGGCCATGACGGCGCCGGGCTTCATCTTGGTTTCGAGGTCGGCGAACAGCTTCTGCTTGACCTCGAGCTTTTCGACGATGGCCTCGATGACGACGTCGGCGCGCGAAATGCCCTGCCCCGTCGGGTCGGAGATCAGGCGCGTCTTGGCGGCGGCGCGGGTAGCGCGCGTCTTGAACTTGCGAGCGAAGAGCTTGCCTTGCGAGGCGATGCCCTTGGCCAACTGCTCGGCGGACAGGTCCTGCAGCGTCACCTCCATGCCGGAGGCGACACAGACGCCGGCGATGTCGGCGCCCATGGTGCCGGCGCCGATGACGTGCACGCGCACCGGTTTCCAGCCCAGGCCCTTGGGTGCCTGTGCCTTGAGCTCTTCCGAGAGCTTGAAGACGCGGCGCAGGTTGCGCGAGGTGTCCGATACCATCAGGGGCGCGAAGTAGCGCGTCTCGGCAGCTTTCATGCCTTCGTAGTCGCCGCCGTACTTCTCGAACAGGTCGATGAGGCGGAATGGGGCGGGGTAGTGATCCTCGCGGGCTTTCTTGCGGGTCTCCTCGCGCATCTTGCGGGCGAGAAGCGCGCGAGCGGGCCACATGGCGGCGAACGACTTGGGGGCGCCCGCGGGCTTGGATTTGCGCTTCTGCAGCACGGCCTTGCGGGCGGCCCAGTGGAGCGCGCCCTTGGAGGCGACGAGTTCGTCGATGAAGCCCATGCCGCGAGCCGCCGACGCGCGGATCATGCCGCCGGTCAGCATATTGGTCATGGCGGCCATGGCGCCGCCGGAACGGATCGATCGGGCGGTGCCGTTGAAGCCGGGGAAGATTCCGAGTTTGACTTCGGGGAAGCCGACGCGGGTGTCGTCGTCGCGCGTGGCGATGCGGTAGTGACAGGCGAGCACCAGTTCGAAGCCGCCGCCAACGCAGACGCCGTGGATGGCAGCGACAACCGGCACCGGCATCTTTTCGATGCGATCGAGCATGACGTTGACGGGACGGATGTTCTCCGTCACCTGGGCCTCGGTCTGGAAGGCTTCGAACTCATTGATGTCAGCGCCGACGATGAAGCCCTTTTCCTTGCCGGACATGATGACGAGGCCGCGCACGGACTTGTCGCGCGCGCCCTGCTCCACCGCCGAGACGATGCGTTCCAGCTCTTCGATGGGACGGCGGCCGAGCGCGTTGGCGGAAGCGCCTTCGCGATCGAACGTGGCCCAGGCGATGCCTTCATTGTCGATTTCGTAGCGCCAATCCTTCAGGGCGAGGGCGGGCGTCGTCAGGGATGCTTCAGACATTGGGGTCTCCCTACTCTTACTCTGCCGCGGCCTGGCCGGCGCGGGGGGCGCCGGTAGGCGTGGCAATGGCGGCCTGAGCGTTGTGGCCAGGCGTCATGTAGTTCGGCTTCAGTTCAATGGGGTCGAAATGATCGACGGCGATCACGCGGGCAACCAGGCTCTCGACTTCGCGCAGTTGGGCGGCTTCGGCGTCGGTCAGGACACCCTTGGCGACGGCGTCGGCGAACCAGTCGATGCCGTGGTAGCGGCGGATGGTGCCGGCGCGGATGGCGCGATCGAGCTTCTTCTCGGCTTCCTCGGAAGCGATGACCTTCTTCAGAGTGACTTCGAGGATGCCGGTCGGGTCGTTCACATCGTTGGAGATGAAGATGTGGCGCGTCAGGCGATCGCGGACTTCGCCGGGCTCGCACGCCAGGCGCACGGCCTTGGAACCGAGACGATCGGAGGCGGGGTAGTAATGTCTGCCGAAGGGGAAGACGAGGACGCGCATTAGGCCGCGTGCGAAGGTGTTGGGGAAGTTGTCGACGGCGCCGCGTAGCGCCAGCTCGAAGCGATAGAGGCTGTTGCAGGCGCACAGCGCGACGATGGGACGATCGGCGACGGGCTTGCCGTCGTCCTCGAAGCGCTTCATCACACACGACAGCAGATAAAGTTCGGACAGCGCGTCGGCGAGGCGGCCCGTTATCTTCTGGTTGGTTTTCAGGCCGCCGCCGAGCACGGCAACGGTCAAATCCGACACCAGGGCAAAGTTGCGCGACTGGCGCCAGAGCTGGCGATAGATCTTCTCGGTTCCACGCGCGTTCTCCGGCACGGCGCCGAAGAAGCCCAGCGTGATGTTGTGGAAGAAAGCGCCGGCCACGTTGGAGAGCGAGAAGCCCAGGTGGTTGAGGAAGGCATCCTCGAACTGCTCGAAGCCCTTCTCGCTATCCGGGTTCTGGACGGCCTGGACTTCCTTGTAGAGGTAGGGGTGCGCGCGCAACGCGCCTTGCGCGAACGTGATGAGCGTGCGCGTCAGAATATTGGCGCCTTCCACCGTGATCCCGACCGGGACCATCAGGTAGGCGGACTGCAAATAGTTGGTGGGGCCGTCGCAGATGGCGCGGCCGCCGTGGATGTCCATGGCGTCGTCGACGCTTTTGCGCAGGCGTTCGGTGGTCTGGTACTTCATAAGCGCGGAAATGACGGACGGTTTCTCGCCGCGGCTGACCATGGCCGCCGTAACGGCGCGGCCGGCTTCGTTGACGTAGGCCGTCTCGACCATGCGCGCGAGCGGCTCCTCGATGCCTTCCATGCGGGAGACGGGCAGGCCGAACTGCTTGCGGATGCGGCCGTAGGCCGTCGACACGCGCAGCATCGACTTGGCGCCGGCGGTGGCGGAGGACGGCAGCGAGATGGCGCGGCCGGCAGCCAGGCATTCCATCAGCATGCGCCAACCCTGTCCGAGCATCTTCTCGCCGCCGATGATGTATTCCATCGGGATGAAGACGTTCTCGCCCCAATTCGGGCCGTTCGGGAAGGCGGCGCCAGAGGGCAAGTGGCGGCGGCCGATGTTGACGCCGGGATGGTTGGCGGGGATCAGCGCCACGGTGATGCCGATGTCCTCGCCCTTGGCGAGCAGCTTGTCGGGATCGAACAGGCGGAAGGCAAGGCCGACGAGCGTCGCCTTGGGGCCGAGGGTGATGTAGCGCTTGTCCCACGACAAGCGAATGCCAAGGACTTCCTGGCCGTTGTGCATGCCCTTCGTGACGGTGCCGATGTCGCGCATGGTGGCGGCGTCGGAGCCTGACGTCGGTCCGGTCAGCGAGAAGCAAGGCACTTCGTCACCGCGGGCAAGGCGCGGCAGGTAGTAGTGCTTCTGCTCGTCGGTACCGTACTTTTCGATGAGTTCGCCTGGCCCGAGCGAGTTGGGGACCATGACGATGGTGACGACGTCGGGCGAGCGCGAGGCGATCTTGCCGAGGATGAGCGACTGCGCCTGGGCGCTGAAGCCCAGTCCGCCGTGCTCCTTGGAAATGAGCATGCCGAGGAACCCGTGCTTCTTGACGAAGGCCCAGATCGGTTCGGGGATCTCGCGTTCGGCGTGGCGCACCTGCCAGTCGCTGATCATGCGGCAGAGTTCGTCGGTCGGACCGTCGAGGAAGGCCTGCTCTTCCGGCGACAAGATGATCGGCGGCACGGAGCGCAGCTTGGCCCAGTCGGGCGTGCCGGAAAACAACTCGGCGTCGAAGCCAACCGTGCCGGCGTCGAGCGCCTGCTGCTCGGTGTCGGAAACTTTGGGAAGGATCTTCTTTACCGCGCGGAAGGCCGGCTCGACGAGCAGCGAGCGTCGCAGGGCCGGTATGGACAGTGCGCCGAGCAGCAGCGCGGGCAACCAGGCCAGGACGCGCAGGAAGGTCGAGGACGGCACATAGCCAGCGCCGTGAGCCAGTGGCGTCTGCCAGACCAGGGTCGCAAGTGCGACGCCGAGAGCCCAGACCCAGATGGGGGCCCGCCACATGGCAAGACCCATCGCAGCGATAAAGACAAGCAGAAGAAAGACGGTCGTTGCCATGGCGCGTTAGGCCTCCCAACGTTCTGTCGATCGGATGTCGACATTCAAAATAGTCATGCGGCGCGCGATGTCACGGCGCTCGCGGGTGAATTCATTGCATGGGCAGATTACGCCCAAACTGACGCCCGGCGTAACAAACACAAGTTGACGTATACGTCAAGCTCAAAAGCACGTGATCGCCCGTATTCAGGGGGTTTTTGGGCGAGGGCGCAGGGGTCCAGACGCATGCGGGTAACCATAGACCCGGCACGGCCTCGAGGCGAGGCTTTTGCTCGGGTCCGCACAAAACTCGGCCTGATGAATGCTTTGAGCCTATTTCTTCTTCTTTTTGTCTGGCGCCGTCGCCGCGTCCTGCCCCATCAAGGTGTTCACGAAAATGTCCATGACGAGGGTGTCGTACCAGGCGGCGCTCTCGTCGAAGTTAGCTTTGCGCAGCTCGGCGGACTCGCCGGGCTTGGAAACGAAAGCGTTGGTCGGCGCGAGCGCGAACTTGCCGCCGAAATCGCCGGGGCGGTAGTCGGCACCGATCTTGACAGTGTCGTTGGGCGCCACGAACGACCAGCAGATGTTGTAGTACGTGGCCGGTGGCGGCGGCTTGCCGGACAGGTCGGCCAGGATGTCACCCGTGACGGCATGGGCCTGGCTGTTGGCGGAGTAGGCCGACTTCGGCATGTCGGTCGCGATGGCCGCGTCGCCAATGACATAGACGTTCTGCGCCAACGTCGACTTGAAATTCTTTGGATCGATTGGACACCAGTCACCCGCGGTCAGCCCGGCCTTGAAGGCAATGCTGCCGGCCTTCTGATCGGGCACGATGTTGGCGACCGATGCCGTCACCTTCAGACCGGATTTGGTCGTGATCTCGCGGGTGTCGACGTCGACCTTTGCCAGGGAGAAATCGTCGATGTCGTTGGTGAGGTGCAAGTCGACGATGCCGTTGTAGTATTTGTCGAAGGCTTCCTGGAACACGGGCTGCTTGGAGAACGCCATCTTGGGATCGACGATGACCAGTTTGGACTTGGGCTTCGACGATTTCAGGTAGTTGGCGATGACGCAGGCGCGCTCGTAGGGGCCCGGCGGACAGCGATAGGGCGCACGCGGCGGCGCCAGCAGCACCGTGCCGCCGTCTTCCATCTGCTCGAGCTGGTTGCGCAGCAGCTGGGTCTGCACGCCGCCCCTCCAGGCATGTGGCATCGTTTCGGCGGTGGATTCCGAATAGCCCTCGATGCCGTCGAACTTGAAGTCGATGCCGGGTGCGACCACGAGCCGGTCGTAAGGAAACGTCTCGCCGCTGGCCGTGGTGACGGTGCGGGCGTTGGTGTCGATGGCGGAGGCGGTGTCGGTGACGACGTTGATGCCCAGCGCCTTCAGGCCGCGATAGCTGTGGGTGATGTTGTCGAAGGTGCGAAACCCGCCGATGTAATAATTTGAGAAGAAGCAAGTGGTGTAAGCCTGCTTCGGCTCGATCAGCGTGACGGAGATGTTGGGTTCGAGCTTCTTCAACGCGTTGGCAAGCGTGGCGCCGCCCGGGCCGCCGCCGATGACGACGATCTTGGCTGATGCAGGCGAGCCGGCCGCGAATGTGCGCCGGCCGCCGATGACCGTCGCCGCCACACCGCCCAGACCCGAGGCACCGAGGCCCGCGACAACGGCGCGGCGGTTAATTTGCTGCATGGGAGAGGCTCCGTTCGCCCATGGCCTGGATCGTCGGCAGGGCGTGCCTGTCGTAAGCGGGGGCGCCTGTCTTGTCGAGTTCGGGGATGCTCCAGTCGGGCTGGAAGCCGGCTTTGACAAGCTGTTCGTCCAACTCTTCGTAGAAATACATCTGGCCGGCATAGCCGGTAACGCGGCCGATCTCCTCGCCGTTGCGGACAACCAGAAACGTCGGTGTGTAGATGACCGGGTTGAAGCCTTTCAACGCGCTGTCGCCACTCTTGACCCGCTGCAGCGGGGCGAAGCGGCCTTCAGCGCTCTTGGGATATTTGGGGGCGATCTCGCGATTCCAGTCGATGCAGTATTTGCACCCGTCGCGCTCGACCATGATCAGGCGGACGCCGCCCGCAGCGTGGGCCGAGGTCGAGGCTGTAAAGAGGCAGAAGAGGCTCGCGGCGAAGGCGGCCAAGATCCAGGGGCGCAGCGTGACTTGCAATATTGGTACTCCCGATGGCCACCCAAACGCCGCCGGATTGGACGGGTCTGGTGCACTATGCTAGCAGTCGACAGCTGCCGTTTGAAGCGCCCTCGCGGCATGCCCGGAGCAGCCTGGTGCGAAAGTCAAGACAACTTCTGAAGATCAGCCGCCGGACTGTCGTCGCTGGAGCCGCGGCAGTGCTGGTTGCTCGCGCTCTGGCCCGGCCGGCCCTGGCGGAACTGGCCGGGGAGCGTTCGCGCAGCTTCCAGGAGGCGTACGCGCGGATCGTCGGCGATCGCACACCGGAAGCGGGTGGCTTGACCATGGAACTTCCGGAGCTGGCGGAGAATGGCAACATGGTGCTGTTCAAGCTCAATGCCGAGAGCCCGATGACGGAAGCCGAGCACGTCAAGGCGCTGCATCTGCTGTCGACGCAGAACCCGCAAGGCCATGTGGCGACATTCAAGCCATCGCTGCTATCGGGAGAGGCGCGGGTTTCCGGGCGTATGCGGCTCGCCAAGACGCAGGAGGTCGTGGCGCTGGCCGAACTGTCGGACGGACGCTTTCTGATCGCCAGCAAGACGGTGCAGGTGACCATCAGCGGTTGTGGGATCTAGGAGCGGAGCATGGCGAAGCCGCGCATCAAGGTTCCCGATAGCTGCAAGGTGGGCGAGCTGATCGAGATCCGAGCCATCATCCAGCACCCGATGGAGACGGGCAATCGCAAGGATGCGCAAGGGCAAGTCGTTCCGCGCGACATCATCCACACGTTCGTCGCCAAGTTCGCCGGTCAGACGTTCTTCGAAGGCGCTTTCGGACCGGGGATTTCGTCGAATCCGTCGTTCGCCATTCCGCTGAAGGTGCCGGGGCCGGGTCAGTTGGAGCTGACGTGGGTGGACGACCAGGGCGTCACGACCATCGAAACGGTGACGCTCAACGTCACGGGCGCCTGAGGCAAAGCGCTTGTCCCGGCGGGCCGGGCCCAGTATCGATGGGCCAAAACACGTCGGGAGCAGTTGCATGTCAGACGATTCAGTGATCGCCCAGAAGGGCCCGTATTCCGTCGAGCTGACGGCCAACAAGCCCTATTTCTTCTGTCGCTGCGGGCGCTCATCGAAGCAACCGTTCTGCGACGGCACGCACAAGGACACGGGGATCGAGCCGCTACGCTTCACGGTGGAGGAGAGCGGCATGTTCAATCTGTGCGGCTGCAAGGCCACCGACGATCCGCCCTACTGCGACGGCACGCACAATATGCTGTGAGGCATAACCTGTGAGTTTAGGCCACAGCTGTGGCATCGAAGCCGAAAAAGGCGCTTCCCTCGCGACCGCAGGCACTTATGATCGTGTCCCAGTGATATTCGCAAGCCGATTGCCGGGGGAGGCATGGATTATCTTATCCAACAGGTCATCAATGGCCTGACGTTGGGTTCCATCTACGGTCTCATCGCCATCGGCTACACGATGGTGTTCGGCATCATCGGCATGGTGAACTTCGCGCACGGCGATGTCTTCATGCTGTCGGCGTTCATCGCGCTGATCATTTTCCTGGCGCTGTCGCAGCTGTTCGGCACGATCAATCTGGCGCTGGCGCTGCTTATCGTCCTGATTGCGGGCATGGCGCTAACAGCACTGTGGGCGTGGACGATCGAGCGGGTAGCCTATCGACCGTTGCGAGGCTCGTTCCGGCTGGCGCCGATGATTTCGGCGATCGGCATGTCGATTTTCTTGTCGAACTTCGTGCAGTGGGCGCAGGGACCGAACAACAAACCGCTAGAAATGGTGCCGACCGAGATTATCACGATCCCGCTCGGGGCCGGCTCGATCACGCTGAACTGGAAGCAGATCACCATCATGGTGACGACGGCTGTGCTGCTGATGGCGCTGTGGTACCTGGTGCAGAAGACGCCGTTGGGCCGGGCGCAGCGCGCCTGCGAGCAGGACCGCAAGATGGCGTCGATCCTGGGCGTCGACGTCGACCGCACGATCTCGCTGACGTTCGTGATCGGGGCCGCGCTGGCGGCCGTCGCGGGACTGTTATGGGTCGTCAACTACAGCCAGGTGAATTTTGCCGATGGCTACGTGCCGGGCGTCAAGGCGTTTACGGCGGCGGTGCTGGGCGGCATCGGCTCGCTGCAGGGCGCGGTGCTGGGCGGCATTCTGATCGGCCTGATCGAGACGCTGTGGTCGGCGTACTTCTCGCTCGACTACAAGGACGTCGCGGCCCTGCTGATCCTCATCGTCGTCTTGGTCTTCATGCCGTCGGGCCTGTTCGGCCGACCAGACGTCGAGAAGGTTTGAGGCGATGGCGGCTGACGCGGCGGGCCCGCAATCGCAACTGTCCGCCGCGCTGCCCGGCGCCTTGAAGAGCGCTCTGCTGACGGCCCTGGTCGTGCTCGGCCTGTGCTTTCCCATCGTCGCCTGGGAAACCCAGCTGGATATCGCGAGCAAGCTGACGCTGGTCTCGTGGTGGAACTACGTCGCGGCCTTCGTCGCCATCGCCTTCGCCGGGCGCTTTGCCTACCTCATGTGGCGCGCACTGCCGCGCGAGCAGCGCCGCGCCATTGCGCCGCGCGCAAAATTGAGTGCGGACGTCAGGCGGCGCATCGCGATTGTCGGCCTGCTGCTGTTGATCTTCTTCCCGTTCATTTCTATCGCGGCGGCGGGAACGGCGGGCTCGATCAAATGGATCGACAATTACGGCACGCAGATCCTGATCTACATCCTGCTCGCGTGGGGGCTGAACATCGTCGTCGGTCTCGCCGGCCTGCTCGACCTGGGCTACGTCGCGTTCTATGCGGTCGGAGCCTACAGCTCGGCGCTGCTCGCCAAGAACTTCGGCGTATCCTTCTGGCTGTGTCTGCCGCTCGCGGGTGTCTTTGCGGCGATGTACGGCCTGATGATCGGCTTTCCCGTTCTCCGATTGCGCGGCGACTACCTCGCCATCGTGACCCTAGCCTTCGCCGAAATCGTGCAGCGGGTCGCAGTAAACTGGGTGGATGTCACCGGAGGATATGCGGGGATCTCCGGCATCCCGCGGCCGACGATTTTCGGCTACTCGCTGTCGCCCGGGCCGGACAGCCTGCCGTCGCTGTTGGGATTGGCGCCGTCGCCGCTCTACCGCGTCATCTTCCTGTTCTATCTCGTGCTCGTGCTCGCCCTTCTGGTGAACTGGGTCGCCACAAAGATGCGTGGCCTGCCGCTAGGCCGCGCCTGGGAGGCCATGCGCGAAGACGAGATCGCCTGCCGGTCGCTCGGCATCAACACGGTGACGACCAAGCTGTCGGCGTTCGCAACAGGCGCGTTTTTCGGCGGCATCGCCGGACCGCTGTTCGCGGCGCGCCAAGGCATCGTCTCGCCATCGTCCTTCGTGTTCATGGAAAGCGCGATGATCCTGGCCATCGTCGTGCTGGGCGGGCTTGGCAGCCAGCTGGGTGTGGCAATCGCCGCCGTCGTGATGATCGGCGGCACGGAACTGCTGCGCGAGCTCGGCTGGCTGAAGGCAGTATTCGGACCGGAGTTCGATCCGGGCAAGTACCGCATGCTCATATTCGGCTTCGCCATGGTGCTGCTGATGGTGGTGCGGCCGCGCGGCTTCATCACGCACCGCGACCCCTCGATCACGCTCGGTGGGCGGCAGACGGAAAGGCAGGCCTGATGCAGCCGATCGCCGATCCCCTGCTGACGGTCGACCGCCTGACGATGCGCTTCGGCGGGCTTGTCGCCATCAATGCCTTGACGTTCGAGGTGGGACGCGGGGAGATCACGGCGCTGATTGGCCCGAACGGCGCGGGCAAGACGACGGTGTTCAACTGCATCACGGGGTTCTACCAGCCGACGGGCGGGCGCATGGCGCTGGCGCATCGCGGGCCGGTTCAGGACCAAGAGCTGGCGGCGCTGACGGCGTCGGGCCGGCGCTACGATCACCATGCGTGCGGCGGGCTGTTCCTGCTGGAGCGGATGCAGGATCACGAGATCGCCGCCAAGGCGCGCGTCGCCCGCACATTCCAGAACATCCGGCTGTTTCCGGCGATGACGGTGCTGGAAAACCTGATTGTGGCGCAGCATCGCGAGCTGATGAAAGCGTCGCGATTCTCGATCGCCGGGCTGCTTTCCACCAAGGGCTACCGCGCGGCCGAAGAGCAAGCCGTTCAGCGAGCGCGGCTTTGGCTGGAGAAGACGGGGCTGGTCGATCGTGCCGATGAGCCGGCCGGCGACCTGCCGTACGGCGCGCAGCGGCGGCTGGAGATTGCGCGCGCCATGTGCACGCAGCCGATCCTGCTCTGCCTCGACGAGCCGGCGGCCGGCCTCAACCCGCGCGAGAGCGCGGACCTCACGCGCCTCATCCGCGCCATTCGCGATGAGACCGGCACCTCCGTGCTGCTGATCGAGCACGACATGTCGGTGGTGATGGAAATCTCGGACCATGTCGTCGTGATCGAATACGGCTGCAAGATCGCAGACGGCACGCCGGACGAGGTCAAGAGCGATGCAAAAGTGATCGCCGCCTATCTCGGCGTCGAGGATGCGGAGACGGCGGTTGCCGTGGTGGAGGCGGGCGCATGAGCGGCGCGCTTCTCAGCCTGCAGGGCGTCACGGCGTACTACGGCAGCGTCAAGGCGCTGAAAGGCATCGATCTCGTCATCAACAAGGGCGAGATCGTCACGCTCATTGGCTCGAATGGTGCCGGCAAATCGACGACGATGATGACCGTGTTCGGCGCGCCGCGCGCGAGCGACGGCCGCATCACGTTCGATGGCCAGGACATCACGCAGCTGGAGACGCACGAGGTGGCGCGACTCGGCATTGCGCAAGCGCCCGAGGGACGGCGCATTTTCCAGCGCATGAGCGTTCGCGAAAACTTGCAGATGGGTACCGTGCTGGATGCGACCCACTTCGCGCAAGACCTGGAGAAGGTGCTGACGATCTTTCCGCGCCTCAAGGAACGTATCAATCAGCGCGGGGGCACATTGTCGGGCGGCGAGCAGCAGATGCTCGCGATCGCGCGCGCATTGATGAGCCGGCCCAAGCTGCTGATGCTTGACGAGCCGTCGCTGGGCCTGGCGCCGCTGATCGTGAAGCAGATCTTTTCCGTCATCGCCGACCTCAACGCGCGCGAGGGCCTGACCGTTTTTCTCGTCGAGCAGAACGCGTATCACGCGCTGAAGCTGGCGCATCGCGCCTACGTGCTCGTCAACGGGGCCATCACGCTGACCGGCGGCGGCAAGGAATTGCTCGCCAACCCCGAGGTGCGGCAGGCCTACCTGGAAGGAGGCCGGCATTGAGCAGCGAATCCGGATTGTTTTTCGGACTGTATCAGACGTACGGGCTCAACGGCTTCTGGGTGTTCGTGCTGGTGACGCTGGTGCTTGGCGGCGCCGCAGCGCTGGCCGCGGGACGCGCGGTGGCAGATGGATGGGGCGATGTCCGCTTCGTCGTGCTGTACGCGGCGCTGCTGGGGCTGGCCGCGCGGTTCATCCAGTATTCGCTATTCAATCAGCCACTGCTGTCGCTGCCGAGCTACCTGATTGATACCGCCATCCTGCTGGCGCTGGCGTTTCTCGGCTACCGCATGCGGCGTGCCACGCAAATGGCGCGGCAATACCCCTGGCTCTACGACAAGACGACGCCGGTCAGCTGCCGGACGAAGGTCTGAACGGACCAGCGCTGTGCGCGACAGCGTTGGCGGGTGACTTTTGCCGAGATCCGGACCAACATGCGCCCGGATTGACGTCAGGCAGAACCCGAGGATCGACCCAGAATGCGTTTCATCAAATTGATTTCCGTCATTATTCTGGCGGGACTTGTGGCCTCGTGCGGCGGCGGGGAGCAGAAGCTGAAGTTCGGCGTGGCGGGGCCGATGACCGGGTCGGACGCAGCGTTCGGCGGACAGCTCAAAAACGGTGTCGAACAGGCGGTGGCCGACATCAACGAGGCCGGCGGCATTCTCGGCCAGAAGATCGAGCTCCTCACGGGCGACGACGTCGGCGATCCCAAGCAAGGCGTCTCGGTCGCCAACCAGTTCATCGGCGAGGGCGTTTCGTTCGTCGTCGGGCACTTCAACTCGGGCGTGACGGAGCCGGCTTCGGATCGCTATTTCGAGAGCGGGCTGTTGATGATCACGCCCGGCTCGACCAACCCGAGAATTACCGAACGCAGCTACTGGAACGTGTTCCGCACCTGCGGACGCGACGACCAGCAGGGCAAGGTAGCGGGCGAGTACATCGTCAAAAACCTGGCCGGCAAGAAGCTGGCGGTCGTCCACGACAAGACGACGTACGGCAAGGGCCTGGCCGACGAGACGAAGAAGACGGTCAACTCGCTCGGCATCAACGAGGTGCTCTACGAAGGCGTCAACAAGGGCGAGCGCGACTACTCGGCACTCGTGTCCAAGATCAAGCAGTCTGGCGCCGAAGTCGTCTACTGGGGCGGCGTCCACACCGAAGGCGGAGGCCTGCTGCGCCAGCTGCGCGACCAGGGCGTGACGGCGCAGTTCATCGGCGGTGACGGCATCGTCACGCAGGAGTTTGCCTCGCTCGCGGGTGCTGGTGTCGAAGGTACGCTGATGACGTTCGGTCCGGACCCGCAGAAGCGGCCGGAGGCGGCGGCCGTGGTGCAGAAGTTCCTGGCGAAGAACTACAAGCCGGAGGCGTACACGCTCTACAGTTACGCTTCGGTGCAGGTGATCGCGCAGGCGGCCGAGGCGATCAAGTCACTCGACCCACAGAAGGTGGCCGAAGTGATCCACTCCGGCAAAGTGTTCAAGACCGTGATCGGCGACCTCAGCTTCGACAAGAAGGGCGACATCACCCGCGTCGACTACATCATGTACACGTGGAAGAAGCAGCAGGACGGCTCATTCGGCTACGTCGAGAACTAATGCGACCGGCTGTCCGGGCGCGGGTTCGGCTAAGCGTCGTTGCGCTCGTCTGCAGCATGACAGCGCAGGCGTGCGGGGCCATGGCGGACGGCGGCATTGTGCTCGCCGGACCCATGAGCGGTGCCTACGCCGCCACCGGTATTGCCATGCGCCACGCCACTGCGACGCGTCTGAAGGAGTTGGCTCCCCTGATCGTCACCGACGATCGTTGCCAGGCGGACGGCGCGATCGAAGTCGCGCGTTGGGTCGTGGCGATGAAGCCCAGTATCGTCATTGGCCATCCCTGCTCCAGCGCAGCGATCGCGGCGGCGCCAATCTACGCCGCGGCACAGATCCCCTTCGTTGCGACCGGCGCGAGGTATGGCGACTTGACCGACAAGCGGGCCGGTCCGCTCGTGTTCAGGCTGAGCGGTCGCGACGACCGCCAGGGCGCGGATGCTGCAGCATTCCTGGCACACGCCAGCGGAGGGCGACCCATCGCGATCCTGCACGATCGAACGTTTGAGATGAGCACGATAGCCGCGGAGGCAACAGCGGCGCTGACGGGACCCAGCGGAAAGCCACCATTGCATAAGGTGATGCAGTTTCCTTTCGTGGCCAGCGAGCTGAATTACGATGCACTCGTCGCGAAAGTGACCGCATTTGCGGAAAAGCCGGAGGCGGTAGGAGCTGTCTTTTTTGCCGGTTTTCCGGCCGAGGCGATCGTCGTCCTGAAAACCCTACGTGCGCGTGGCGTAACGGCACCGTTCCTGGGCGTCGACGCTCTTGCCACAGAAGAACTTGGTGCGATGGTCACCGCGACTATGGACGAGGTTCGCGTGCTGGTCTCGACGGACCAACAGAGCGCCGCTGTCTGGGCTTCGGCGGCGGTTGGGGTGTGGCAATCGGCAACCAAAGCAAATGGCGCCAACCCTGGCGCGGCTATCGCAAACATCGCCTATGACGATCCCGCGCTCGGGCGGATCACATTCGACGCGAAGGGCGATGCGGTGGTTCCCTCGTATTTGGTCTGCGCCTGGAGGGATGGCGCGTGGAGGCCGGTGGCAGCGTCAGAGGCGGACAAGATCCCGCGACCCTGACGCTGGAATTCCGGTTCGCCGCCGTTTCGGCGGCGATGTCGCCTAGCGACCTTGGGACTGTGCCAGGCAGTCGAGACGAAGCGCGCGTTCCATCAGGCTCAGTGCGTCCGGAACTTGGTCGCCTGTCGAGCGAAGCGTGCGGATTCTTTCCTGAACCAGAGCGTAGCCCTCACGCGGATCATCAATCTGATCAAGCTGGCCGCTCAACTGAGCAATTTCGCTCTGCATTTGCTCGGACATTACGTGACCCTCAATTCGTTTCCATATGGACTGCCTTCACTGGCAGTTGCTTCTAGTCTTCTGCGGTCCCGGAGACTGTGCCCCGCGAAACACCGCGCTATTAAAGTAAGTGTGCTACCAAACTTTAGAAATACAAGGCATCTTCCGTGGGTTGGTTGACGCTGTTGTCCAAATCCCACAGTCACATCAGTGGCTGTTCTTTGTGCAGCCTTGAAAGAGGGGTCGCAATAGCACCTCGAATGTGGCTCGATCTTGGCGACATCCCTCGGCTGACTTGGTGCGTTGCGATTGCGCCACGGTTGCATCGCACCACTGTAACTTCTCTGACCATCATTCAGTAATTTCGAAATGTGCGCCGATTGACACCGCACTGCGAAGAGTTCGCGACGCTTCTGCGATGCTTTTGTGGCGCCGTCTCGTATGCCGTAAACTCTGGGCTTTCGAAGTTAAATGGAGGCTGAACGGCTATGCCCCTTTTCCAATGACACATTGTCGCAACCTGATAACGGACGTGCCTGGGCTGCGGGTGGGCAATGCTCATGACGATGCAATCCGGTCCGGCGTGACGGTCGTCCTGCCGAATCGGCCGGCGGTAGCTGCGGTTGACGTGCGTGGCGGCGGACCGGGCACCCGGGAGACCGATGCCATTGGACTGAGCGGCACCGTCGAGGAGGTTCATGGAATTGTCCTGTCCGGCGGTTCGGCATTCGGACTATCGGCGGCGAGCGGCGTCCAGGCCTTTCTGGCGGCCCGCGGCGTGGGATTTGCGATAGGCGCGGCCCGGGTACCGATCGTCCCCCAGGCGATCCTGTTCGATCTGTTGAACGGCGGAGATAAGACTGTCGCCGTTGCGTCAGCCTACGAACGCCTAGCCGGTGAGGCCTGCGCGGCAGCCGGGACTGCTCTTGAATTAGGTTCGGCGGGTGCCGGGTTCGGGGCGACGACGGCGACGCTGCGCGGCGGGCTCGGCAGTGCGTCGCAGGTCCTCGAAGGTGGGCTGGTCGTTGGCGCCCTGGTGGCCGTCAATGCCGCTGGGTCCGTCACGATTGGGACGTCGCGGCACTTCTGGGCGGCACCCTTCGAACAGAACGCAGAGTTTGGTAGTGCGGGACTGCCGCGTGGCGCGATTCCTGGCGCCACGGACATCAAACTGAAGGGCCTTTCCGGAGCCAGCACGACGATCGCCGTCATCGCGACGAACGCGCGGCTGACGAAGTCGCAGGCCCATCGGCTGGCGGTCATGGCGCAAACCGGGATGGCGCGAGCAATCTATCCGGTGCACACGCCGCTCGACGGAGACGTGGTGTTCGCGCTAGCAACGGGGGACGTGCCGCTTGCCGACCCGGTGTTCGCGCTGGCAGAATTGGGCGCACATGCCGCCAACGTGCTGGCGCGGGCCATTGCCCTCGGTGTCCATAGGGCCGCTCCCTGCCCTCAGGGTTGGGTCGGCCCGCCCGACTATGCAACCGCGTTTGGAGACCGGTCCTAATGTCACGAAGGCCACTTCGAACCCTCATCCTGTCCATCTTGGCGATCGCGATCCTCGGCGGCGGCGGCGCACTGTTGCTGCTGGAATGGCGTTGCGACCACGCCGGCGGGCAATTCCGGTGGACGCAGGTCGCCTGCGAGGCCGGCGCGCGGCCCATCATCCTGCAGGGTGATATTCACCGCGTTTGAGGTCGGCGAAGCGGGCGCATTGCTGCGGCGTGGCGCGTCTGCTAGGCCTCCGGCGACTTTCCTTTATTGGAACTTTTGGTTTCTATTTTCGCTACGAGGCCCGTGATGATCCCCCGCTACAGCCGCCCCGAAATGACGAAGATCTGGGAGCCGGAAACGCGCTTCCGCATCTGGTTCGAGATCGAGGCGCACGCGGCAGCGGCCATGGCCGAGATCGGCATGATCCCGAAGGAGGCCGCCAAGGTCATCTGGGACAAGGGCTCGAAGGCCACGTTCGACGTCGCCAAGATCGACGCCATCGAGGCGGTGACGAAGCACGACGTCATCGCGTTCCTGACGCATCTGGCCGAGCATGTCGGCCCGGACGCGCGCTTCGTGCACCAGGGCATGACGTCGTCGGACGTGCTCGACACCTGCCTCAACGTGCAACTCGTACGCGCCGCCGACATCCTCATCGCCGATGTCGACCGGCTGCTGGCGGCGCTCAAGGTGCGGGCGCTTGAGCATAAGACGACACCGACCATCGGGCGCAGCCACGGCATCCACGCCGAGCCAACGACGTTCGGCATCAAGCTGGCGTTCGCCTACGCCGAGTTCCAGCGGGCGCGCGAGCGATTGGTGGCGGCTCGTCGCGAGGTGGCGACCTGCGCCATCTCCGGGGCGGTGGGGACGTTCGCCAACATCGATCCACGTGTCGAAGTCTACGTTGCTGAAAAACTCGGCCTGGTACCGGAGCCGGTGTCGACGCAGGTGATCC
Source organism: Hyphomicrobiaceae bacterium (assembly GCA_965279065.1). Taxonomy (GTDB): domain Bacteria; phylum Pseudomonadota; class Alphaproteobacteria; order Rhizobiales; family Hyphomicrobiaceae; genus JAKAXS01. The sequence goes on along the minus strand of OZ257134.1, from coordinate 1,041,369 downwards.
CGCGCGACCGGCACGCGATGTATTTCGCGACGCTGGGCGTGGTGGCGTCGTCGGTCGAGCGGCTGGCGATCGAGATCCGCCACCTGCAGCGCACCGAGGTGCTGGAAGCGGAAGAGTTCTTCTCGGCGGGTCAGAAGGGCTCGTCGGCGATGCCGCACAAGCGCAACCCGGTGCTGACGGAAAACCTGACGGGCCTCGCCCGCATGGTGCGGGCCTACGCGCTGCCGGCAATGGAGAACGTGGCGCTGTGGCACGAGCGGGACATCTCGCACTCATCGGTGGAGCGCATGATCGGACCCGACGCCACGGTGACCCTGGACTTCGCGCTGGTGCGGCTGGCGGGCGTCATCGAGAAGCTCGTGATCTATCCCGACAACATGAAGAAGAACCTGGACAAGCTCGGCGGCCTGCACAATTCGCAGCGCGTCCTGCTGGCGCTGACCCAGGCTGGGGCCTCACGCGAGGACGCCTACGCGCTCGTCCAGCGCAACGCCATGAAGACCTGGGAAACGGGCGCCGACTTCCTGGCCTCGCTCAAGGCCGACAAGGACGTGACGTCTAAGGTGCCGGCCAAGGCGCTGGAAGAGATGTTCGACCTCGGCTACCACCTGAAGCACGCCGACACGATCTTCGCACGCGTGTTCGGGGCGGCGTGAAGCGTGTACGCCTCTTGGGCTGGACGCGATTTTAGATTAGCATTTCGCCATGACAGGTTTTTCGGAAGAACCCCGCGCCAGCTATTCGGCCCGCATGGACAAGGCCGCGTTCTTCGCGTGGCTGAAGACGCGCGAGGGTGGCCGCTACGAGCTGAAAGACGGGGAAATTATCGTGCATGCAGGTTCGACGATCCGACATGCGCGCTTGTCGGCGAAATTCGTCATCGCCCTTGCAACCCGGCTGGACATTGACACTTGGGCAGTGGCCGCCTCGGATGCTGCAATCGAAATCGGCGATGACATTCGATACCCCGACGTCGTCGTCGAGCGTCTCTTGGATGATGGCTCTTCGCCTTCGACATCACGTCCCACCCTTCTGGTCGAGGTGTTGTCACCCTCGTCTGTCGGGCGCGACATGCGCGACAAGCACGGCGAATATCTCGGCCTCCCATCGCTCGAAGCCTACATTGTCGCCAGCCAGGACGAGCCAATCGTCTGGATCTGGCAGCGGGACAAGGTTTCGCGCGAATTCCCGGCGGAGCCGACGGAAATCGCGGGCCGGGAGCGGGAGATCACGCTCGATGCACTGGCCATCTCGCTGCCGCTGGCGGAGATCTACCGTGGCATCGGCGCGTGACGTTCGATCTCAAGTCTCCCGACTTCCTGCGCAGGCTGGTGGTGACGCTGGGCGCGCTCTGCGTCTGGCTTATCGCGCTCTATATTCCGCTGCATGGCATCGACCAGGTCGCGACCGCGTCGGTGATGGGCGGCATGCCGCGGTCGCTGGCCCGCCTGTCAATCGGTGCGTTGAGTGTCGTTCCCATCGTGTCGGCGCTGACCCTCGCAGAGGCAGTGCGGCTGATTGGGCCGAGGTTTCTCACCGAGCCGCGATCGGATATGGCGCCGTGGTGGGTGCTGTGGCTCGCACTGGCATTTGCGGTGGTACAGGCAGCGAACGTCGCCGTCGCGCTGGAGCAGGCTGGCAGTTCCTCCCATCCTCTCGTGCCGCAGCCGGGCCCCATGTTCCGCATTGTCTGCGTCGCGACGCTGACGGCCAGCACGGCGCTATTCTGGTGGCTTGCGACTGAGATCACACGGCATGGGCTGGGCAGCGGCGTATGGCTTTTGTTCGCCGCGCTCCCGATTGCCGATCTTGCGCCGGCCGTGCCTATGGTCGTGCAGTTGCTACGGACGGGCGCGATGAGTGCCTACGCGCTGCTGCCTCTGGCTTCATATACGGTTTTGTCGATCGCCGCGGTGGTCTTCCTGTATCGCATCCTGCCCAGCTCCGATCGTGGCGAGGCGCTGCTTTGGCCGCCGCTGCTGGCTCCGCTCGCGATCGGCTTGGCGTTGTTCGCCCTCACCTTTGTGTCAATCTCGATGTCGACCGACCTGGTGTCGCCGATCCTGTCGTACGCCGCGCCAGGCCATCCGGCTTGGATCGTCGTCAGCTCGACCCTCATCTGCCTCTTCGTGTTCCTGCATCAGCGGCGCAGCAGCCATCCGCTGTCGCGCGGCCAAAGCGTGCTGATCGCCGTGACGCTCGTGGCGATCACGGTGGCCGGCAGCCTTCTCGGTTCCACCGGCGCGACTGGCGCGATCGCCACGGATGGCGGCCTGCTGGTGATCGCCACGTTGGTCGCGCTCAAGATCGCGGAGGCGGCACGCGGCGCGGGCAGGTGAACGCGGAGATGTCGCTCCCACTTGGGATCGTACGCTTCGTGCGCTACATGCAGCGGCTGCACGATTGCATCGCGAAAACGAGTTCCGAAGGTTTCATGCGCACATCCGAAGTCGAAATCCTGATGGTGCCCGGGTGGTCGGGCTCGGGCCCCGATCATTGGCAGTCGCGGTGGGAGCGCAGTCTCAAGACGGCGCGGCGCGTCGAGCAGCAGCACTGGCGCGAGCCGGAGCGCGAGCAGTGGACGGGGCGGATCGTCGCCGCGGTGGCGGAGGCAACGCTGCCACCGGTGCTGGTCGCACACAGCCTGGGCGTGGCGGCGGTGGTGCATGCCGCTGCGAAGCTGCCACGCGGCCTGGTGGCGGGCGCGCTGCTGGTGGCGCCAGCGGACGTCGACAATGCATCGCGCTGGCCGTTGACGGACGGCGAGACGTTGCCAGCAGAAGATGCCGGATTTGTTCCGTTGCCGCTCAACCCTCTGCCGTTTCCGGCACTGGTGGTCGCTTCGTCGAACGATCCCTATTGTTCGCTGGCGCGCGCGCAAGCCATGGCAGATGCATGGGCCGCGGGCTTCGTGGATGCGGGGGAGCAAGGACACATCAACACGGCGTCTGGGCACGGGCCTTGGCCCGATGGCCTGCTGCGGTTCGGCGGCTTCCTGCGCGGCCTCTCCGTTTCGTGACATGTTACATGAAAGGCGGCGCCGCTCTGCGGCACCGCCTTTGGATTTGTGAACTGCGACCGACGTCCGCTTAGCCGGCCGACTCGATGTCGTTCACGGCCTTGGCCAGAAACTCGATCATCTTGTCCTTGATCTCGGCGTCGGAGACGGTCACGCCCTTCTCGGCGAAGTCCTTCTGCACCTTGCGGATGACGTCGTCGTCACCTTTCTCTTCGAGGTCGGCCTTGCGCACGGCCTTCACGTAGTCGGCGACTGCGTCGCCCGTGATGCCCAGCTTGCCCGCGGCCCACTCGGCCAAAGCTTTGTTCCGTCGCGATTCGGCTTTGAACTTCAGGTCCGCATCGCGTGCGAACTTGTTTTCAAAAGCTTTTTCGCGATTGTCATACGTCGTCATTGCGATCTCCCAGACCCTGCCGTTCTTGCTTTGTTGCACCGCGACATCGGGTTGCATGTCGGATGCCCGCAACTCTATTCGTGTGACGCCTAACCCGGACCGGTCGACAAATCAACGGCTTGGTTCAACCGTGAACCAATACCCCCGTTCCACCGTCGTTAAGATTGTTTCCGAGGGCCGGTTCGGCTAGTCTCAGGCTTGAAAAAAGTCGCCGTCGGCAGGCCTTGGCCTAATACCTCTCCAAGCAAAAAGACTCAGTAAGATCAATGTGCCGCGCAACGGGACGTGTAACGGGTAGCGTCGAAAAAGAGCATGAGCGTGATCGTCAAAGGACCAGGATCCATGAACAAGCGGCGTCGGATCTACGAAGGCAAAGCGAAGGTGCTCTATGAGGGCCCGGAGCCGGGTACGCTCATCCAGCATTTCAAGGATGACGCAACTGCGTTCAATGCGAAGAAGCATGCGCTGATCGAGGGCAAGGGCGTCCTCAATAATCGCATCTCTGAGTACATCTTCCAGCGGCTCGGCGAGATCGGCGTGCCGACGCACTTCATGAAGCGGCTCAACATGCGTGAGCAGTTGATCCGCGAAGTGGAGATCATTCCACTTGAGGTCGTGGTGCGCAACATCGCAGCGGGTTCGCTGTCGGAGCGGCTGGGCCTCGAAGAGGGCATGCAGCTGCCGCGCTCGATCATCGAGTTCTACTACAAGGCCGACAAGCTGAACGATCCGCTGGTCTCGGAAGAGCACATCACGGCGTTCGGCTGGGCCACGCCGCAGGAGATCGACGAGGTGATGCAGCTGGCGCTGCGCATCAACGACTTCCTCGTGGGGCTGTTCCTCGGCATCGGCATCCGCCTCGTGGACTTCAAGGTTGAGTTCGGCCGCCTGTGGGACAACGAGCAGATGCGTATCGTGCTGGCTGACGAGATCAGCCCGGACTGCTGCCGCCTGTGGGACGTCCATTCGGCCGAGAAGCTCGACAAGGACCGCTTCCGCAAGGATCTGGGCGGCGTGCTGGAAGCCTATCAGGAAGTCGCCAAGCGTCTCGGCGTGCTGACCGAGAACCGGCCGCCGAAGGGCGCCGGGCCCGTGCTGGTGGCGTCGAATACGATCAACGGCAGCAGCGGCAAGCCGAACTGAGTGGGCCGCTGCGACGAGACAAGGGGTCAGACCGAGGTCTGGCCCTTTTTTTGTTGTTCGGGTCAGCTGCCGAACAGGTCCGCCGACGTTCCGAGGCGCAGGAGTAGTGTCGGGCGCTCGTTGTCGTTATCGGTGATGGCGTAGACTTGGCCGTCCGCCGCGATCGCCAGCCCTTCGACCTCCTTTTCGACCTCGCGGCCGCTGCTGGTGAAGAGCGGCACGAGATCGACCGCCAGACGCTTGGAAAGAACGGGCGGGTCGCTGCCGGGCGCGCCTCCTGCCGACGTGCCGAGATCGACCGTCGAGATGAGTTTGACGGCGCCGGGGCCCTGCTCTCCATCACGCTCGATGAGGGCGAACACGCGGTCGCGGACGTGCACGATTTCGCTCAATCCCGTGTAGGTTCCGTCGCCCAATTGCTGCAGCGGGTAGGCATAGAAGCGCCATGCGCCGGAGCCCAGGTCCAGTTCGCCAATACGGGCGAGGTCGTCATCGTCCTTCCTGATGGCGGCCTGGAAACTCACGTACAGCCGCCGACTGCCGGCCGCATCGACAAGAGCGATGCCTTCAAGGCCCTTCTTGCGCATGCGGTAGGAGATCGCCTCGGGCAAGCCAATGACGTTCTGCACGTGTCCTGTGGCATCGATCTCGATCAGGCGGTTGGCCGGTTCGTCGTTCTTGGCGCCTTCGGAGGCGATCCAGAATCCGCCTTCCGGCTTGGCGACAATGGCCTCGGGGTCGAGGTCGTCCAGATCATCCGCCTGGATCTCGATCTGGCGGACGACCCTCGGCGCCGCGCCTGACGAAACAGATAACTCGATAATGCGCAGAGGCGCGGAATTGCCGTCGGTCACCGCAAAGAGGCGGCTGGGGTCGGTCGGATGGGCCGTGAGCCCGGACAGGGTGCCCCAGCGGGGTCCGTCGCCGGCGTCGATCTCCTGTATCGCTCCCGGTGTGGCGTGGGGCAGCGACGGTGCGGCGTTCGCCGCATCGCTGCCGCCGGCGACGATCACCAGGCTCTTGAGGAACGCCCCCGCCGATCGCAACAGGCCGTCGAGCATTCTGATCTCCCTCGGTTAGGACGGGCGAGGCGTGCCAATGCGAAGCTAGACGCTGCGATCGCCGTTGGCGAGCAGGGCGCGTTGCGTATCGACGATATAGTCGCGAACGATCGGCGCGGCATCGCGCTTGCGGGCGAGCTGCATGTGGAACACCTCCTGCGCGCCGGTGCGGAACATCATCTCGGCGCTGATCAGGTAGAATTCCCACATGCGGCAGAAGCGCTCGTCGTACATGGCGGCGACCTTGGCGCGATTGGCCTCGAAGCGCTCGTGCCAGTGCTTGAGGGTGGTGGCGTAGTGGACGCGCAGGAATTCGAGGTCCGTGACCCACAGACTGTTGCTCTCGACGGCGGGAAACACTTCCGACAGGGCGGGCGAGTAGGCGCCGGGGAAGATGTATTTGCGCAGCCACGGGCTGGCGGTCCCTGGCGGGCTCATCTTGCCGATCGAGTGGAGCAGCATGACGCCGTCGTCGGTCATGAGGTCGTTGATCTTGGCGAAGAACTCGCCGTAGTGGGCAACGCCGACGTGCTCGAACATGCCGACGGAGACGATGCGGTCGAACTTGCGGTCGAGGTCGCGATAGTCCGTCAGGTGGAAGCGCACGCGATCGGAGAGGCCGGCGGCGGCGGCGCGGGCCTCGGCCAGGGCGTGCTGCTCTTTCGACAGGGTGACGCCGACGACCGTCACATCGGCAACGGACGCCAGGTACAGGGCGAGCCCGCCCCAGCCCGAGCCGATGTCGAGGACGGTCATGCCGGGCTTCAACTGCAGCTTGGAGGCGATCAGACGGCACTTGTTGATCTGCGCGGCCTCCAGGCTTTCGCCCTCCTCGCGGAAATAGGCGCAGGAGTAGAACAGGCCGGCATCAAGGAACAGCTGATAGAAGGCATTGCCGATATCGTAGTGGTGGGCGACGTTGGCTTGCGCCTTGCCGACGGGATTGGCCTGCTGGAAGCGCTTCAGTCCGCGCGAGACGCGCTGGAAGACCTTCTGCATCGGGAAGGACTTCAGGGCCCGGCGGTTCAGCGAAAACAACGTCAGGAAGTCGCGCAAGCTGGAGCCGGGAAAGCTCATGCGACCATCCATGTAGGCTTCGCCGGCGTGCAGTTCCGGGTTGAAGAACAGGGTGCGGTAGAGCTTGGGGTCGGTCAGCTTCATCGTCACGTTGGGGGCCGTGGTGCCCGCGGGCGCCGCGCCGCCGCCGAAGACGTGTGACTGCCCCTCGGCGTCGATCACCGTCAGCCGCCCGACGCGGATGAACGACCGCAGCATTGTCGACAACGGAAACATGGCTTTGCTCGCTGTGGCTCACGACCGTCGTGGTCGGCAGCGTTATATGAGCTTTTCGGGCCGATGTGCGAGCGATTCGGACGACGAAAGCTATGGACTGCGCGAGATGACGACGTGGGTGGCCTCGGGCGACCTCACATGCTGCGTGCAGACGTAGCCCAGCGCCGGCAGGTCGAGGTCGGCGAAGAGGTGCTCGCCGCGGCCGAGGATGACGGGACTGATAGCGAGGTGCATTTCGTCGATCAGCCTGGCCCTCAGGTACTGACGGACGGTGCCGGCACCGCCGCCGAGGCGCACATCCTTGCCGTTTGCCGACGCCTTCGCGAGCCGGAGCGCCTCCTCGATGCCGCCCGTCACGAAATGAAACGTCGTACCACCCTCCATCTCGATGGGAGCGCGGGCGTGGTGGGTCAGGACGAAGACGTCGCTGTGATAGGGCGGGTTGTCACCCCACCAGCCCTTCCAGCTGGAGTCGGGCCACGCGCCGCGAATGGGGCCGAACATGTTGCGGCCGAGGATCCAGGCACCGACATTGTCGAACCCGCGGGCAGCGAAATCGTCGTCGACGCCGGTAGCACCATTGTCCGCGCCAAAGAGGTGGCGGCGAAGTGTTCTCGTCGGCAGCAACCAGGCGTGCAGGGCTGGGCCCCCGACGCCGAGGGGATTTTCCAGGCTCTGATCGGGGCCGGCGCCGTAGCCGTCCAGGGAGATGGAGAAGCAGTTGACGCGGAGTTTGGACATGGCGGGCTCCTTTTCGATGTTCTGTAGCACCGACGAGCCGCCGGGACGTCTTTCGACAGGTGTTGCTGGTTTTGTGTCGAGCGTCACGGCTTGGCCGGGGACTGCGACGCCCTCCGCCTTGCACTCGCGCCCGGCATCCCGTAACTACAGGCCAATCCGGTCATAATGTTGCAGGGGCACATGAAAGCTCGCATCCGCATCACGTTGAAGAACGGCGTGCTCGATCCGCAAGGCAAGGCGATCCAGCATGCACTCGGCGGGTTGGGTTTTCCCGGCGTGGAAGACGTGCGTCAGGGCAAGTACATCGAGGTGGCGCTGGCCGAGACCGACGAGGCCAAGGCCAAGGCGGCCGTCGAGAAGATGTGCAAGGACCTGCTCGCGAACACCGTGATCGAGAACTACAGTTACGAACTGGTGGCCTAGAAGAATGGGCGTCCGCTGCACTGCATTCGGCCTGGTTGTGGCACTTGTGCCCGTCGTGGCCGACGCGCAAGCGATCCCTCCCGATCTCGACTGCAGCCGCGGCTTCGAGGCGTTGCGCCAAGCGGCCCTATCGATGCCTGGAGCCAACACGGGGTCTGACGGGCGCTTCGATCAGGTCGCCGCCGGAGAGCCGGACGTCTGGACGGTGGAGTTCGCCTTTACCGCTCCTGGTCAGCCCGAGCATCCGGCCATCACGCTGCGTACGTTCCGCAAGCAGGTCACGGGCGTCTGGACGGCACAGAGCAAAGGCTGCGGCTACGGCGACCAAGCCGCATTCGCAAGTCTCATGAGCGGAATGAAGGCGCGCGACAGCGAACTCACGAACGCGTCGCGGCAAGACGTCGAACGACAGAAGCAACAGCAGTCGCCGCTGGGCGGCACACCCTGAGACGAACCGAGGTATCCATGCTGCGCGCGAGCGTCATCGTCTTTCCCGGATCGAACTGCGATCGCGACGTGAAGGTCGCACTGGAGAAGGTCACCGGCTTTCCGGTGCAGATGGTCTGGCACGGCGACGCCTCGGTGCCGGCGTCGGACCTGATCGTGCTACCGGGCGGGTTCTCCTACGGCGACTACCTGCGCTGCGGGGCGATGGCGGCGCACTCGCCGATCATGCGCGACGTGATCGCCAAGGCGAAGGCCGGCACGCCGGTGCTGGGCATCTGCAATGGCTTCCAGGTGCTGTGCGAGAGCGGGCTGCTGCCCGGCGTGCTGATGCGCAACGCGTCGCTGAAGTTCATCTGCCGCGACGTGCACCTGCGCTGCGAGACCGATAAGACGTTCTTCACGCAATGCTACCGCAAGGACGAAGTGATCCGGGTTCCGGTCGCGCACGCGGAGGGCAACTTCTTCGCCGATACCGAGACGCTGGACCGGCTGGAAGGCGAGGGCCAGGTGGCGTTCCGCTACTGCGACGCGGAGGGCACCGTTTCGGCTGCGACGAACCTCAACGGCGCCCAGCGCAACATCGCCGGCGTGACCGACAAGACCGGCCGCATCCTCGGGATGATGCCGCATCCGGAGCGGCTGTTCGAAACGGCGTTGGGCGGTACGGACGGCCGGCGCGTGTTCGAGAGTGCGCTGGTGAGCGTGACGGCGGCGATGACCTAGGACCTTAGCGATGCGTGGGCGCCGTTCAATCGCACTGCTCGCCTGTGCTGCCTGGCTGCCGCTTGCCGGACCGGCCGTGGCGCAGGAGGCCGTCGCGCTCGCGATCGAGGGCTGGCAGCAGACCGATGGGAAGGACGGTATCGTCACTTTCCGATGTGCCAGTTCGATTTGCGCCGCCGGCTCGGTGGTCAGCTACAAGTTCCAGCCGCACCGGCCCGAGCTCACCCTGGCGATGTTCGAGAAGCATCATCAGGCGCTCGCAGAGGCCAACCGCAACAGCGGTCGCATTCGCGCCGTCGCGATCACGGAGCCGACGGAACGGACGGTCGACGGCATACGCGTGCTGCAGATCTTCCGCGACGTCGATTGGGACGACGGCAGCCACACCTCAACCATCGAAGCGCGGCTCATCGGGCCCGACAAGAGCGTCTCGCTGGTCAGCGATTCCCCGAAGCGCGAGTGGACGGTCAACAACTTCGAGGGCTTCCTGCGCAACCTCGTGCTGATTGTTGGGATTCGGGAGCCCTAACGGTGGTGATGCGATAATCCCCCCAACACCGTCATCCCGTGCTCGGCACGGGATCCACGCCAATCTCCGCTTTGGGGACGTGGCGGGACCTCGTGGCACGGCAGAACGAGGTCCTGCGGGCCTGGAATTGGTTAGACTTGCGTGGGTCCCGACCTACGTCGGGATGACGGTGAGTTTGGGATTGGGGACGGCGCCGAATGGGGGGCGAATCAGGGGAAAACTGTAGGCCAGCGTGCGACGTCCCCTGCACGGGACAAGGGCGGATTCAGACGTTATAAGCAGGCCGACCGCAAACGAACGGACAATTTATTAGCTATGCAGGACACTGCCGCAGCCATCACGCCCGAAATCGTCGCCAGTCATGGACTGAAGCCCGACGAGTACGAACGGCTGCTCGAAATTCTCGGGCGGGTGCCGTCGTTTACGGAGCTCGGCATCTTTTCCGTGATGTGGAGCGAGCACTGCTCGTACAAATCCTCGCGCGTGTGGCTGAAGACGCTGCCAACCACGGGCAAGCAAGTCATCCAGGGGCCGGGCGAGAATGCCGGCGTCGTCGATCTGGGCGACGGCGACTGCGTCGTGTTCAAGATGGAGAGCCACAACCATCCCTCGTACATCGAGCCCTACCAGGGGGCGGCGACGGGCGTGGGCGGCATCATGCGCGACGTGTTCACGATGGGCGCGCGGCCGGTGATGAACCTCAACGCGCTGCGCTTCGGCGCGCCGGAGCATCACAAGACAAGGCACCTGGTGGATGGCGTCGTCTCCGGCATCGGCGGCTATGGCAACTGCGTCGGCGTGCCGACGGTCGGCGGCGAGGTGAACTTCGACAAGGGCTACAACAACAACATCCTGGTCAACGCCATGTGCGTGGGCTTGGCGCGCACCGACAAGATCTTCTATTCGGCGGCCAAGGGCGTCGGCCTGCCGGTCGTCTACGTCGGCTCGAAGACGGGGCGCGACGGCATCCATGGCGCGACGATGGCGTCGGCCGAGTTCGACGACAAGTCGGACGAGAAGCGGCCGACCGTGCAGGTCGGCGACCCGTTCACCGAAAAGCTGCTGATCGAGGCGTGCCTCGAATTGATGTCGAAAGACGTGATCATCGCCATCCAGGACATGGGAGCGGCCGGGCTCACGTCGTCGACATCGGAGATGGCGGACAAGGGCGAGGTCGGCATCGAACTCAACCTCGATCACGTGCCGCAGCGCGAAGAGGGCATGACCGCCTACGAGATGATGCTCTCGGAGAGCCAGGAGCGCATGCTCATGATCCTGAAGCCCGGCGCGGAGCCGGAGGCCGAAGCGATCTTCGTCAAGTGGGGACTGGATTTCGCGGTGATCGGCACGACGACCGACACGGGGCGCATGATCATCACGCACAAAGGCAAGGTGGAAGCCGACCTGCCGGTGCCGGTGCTGGCGAACTCCGCGCCGATGTACGAGCGGCCGTGGGTGGCGACGGTGCCGCCGCAGCCGATCCTGCCGGAATGGGTACCGGCGCCGAATGCCGTGCTCGGGGCGCTGACGTCGCTGATGGGCTCGCCGGCGCTGTGTTCGCGGCGCTGGATCTGGCAGCAGTACGACCACATGGTGATGGGCGACACGATCGGGCGGCCCGGTGGCGACGCCGCGGTCGTGCGCATCCACGGGACGACCAAGGGTCTGGCGGCGACGTGCGACGTCACCCCGCGCTACGTCACTGCCGATCCGGCGATGGGCACCAAGCAGGCCGTGGTGGAGACGTGGCGCAACCTGATTGCGGTTGGCGCCGATCCGCTGGCGATCACCGACAACATGAACTTCGCCAATCCGGAGCGACCGGAAATCATGGGGCAGTTCGTCGGCTCGTGCCAGGGCATGGCGGAAGCCTGCAAGGCGCTCGACTATCCCGTCGTGTCCGGCAACGTGTCGCTCTACAACGAGACCAACGGCGTGGGCATTCCGCCGACGCCGGCGATCGGCGGCGTGGGGCTGATTCCGGACACGTCGAAGATCGCCGACATCGCGTTGAAGCGCGAGGGCGACCTGCTGCTCGTCATCGGCGACGAACGTGGGTGGCTTGGGCAGTCGCTCTATCAGGAGATGGTGGCGGGCAAGCTGGAAGGTGCTCCTCCGCCGGTGGATCTCCAGGACGAGATCAAGGCAGGGCGTCTCGTGCGCTCGCTGATCCGTGAAGCTGCGGTGTCGGCGGTGCATGATCTGTCGGACGGCGGGCTGCTCGTCGGCTTGGCGGAAATGGCGCTGGCGGGTGGGCTTGGCGTCGAGCTGTTTCCGTATACCGGGCGATTGCCGGCGCATGCCATCTGGTTCGGAGAAGACCAAGGCCGCTATATCCTCAGCGTGACGCCGCAGCGGGCCGAGGAGGTTCTGGAGCGGGCGAGGCTGCTGGAACTGCCGGCCCGCATCGTCGGCCGTGTCGGCGGTAGCGCGATAACTTTGAAAGGCGAGGCGGAACTGACGCTGTCCGATCTGAGGTCGGCACACGAGGGCTGGCTGCCGAGCTACATGAGCGCGCCGCATACGAACTGAAGGAACACAACCATGCCAATGGATGCGGGCGACATCGAACGCCTGATCAAGCAGAGTTTCCCGGACGCGATCGTCGACATCAAGGATCTTGCCGGGGACGGCGATCATTTCGCGGCGCATGTGATCAGCAAGGCGTTCGCGGGCAAATCGCGCGTGCAGCAGCATCAGATGGTCTACGAGGCGCTGCAGGGCCGCATGGGCGGCGTGTTGCATGCACTGGCGTTGACGACGGCGGTGCCGAAGGACAGCGCTGAATAGAGCCGTCGCAACGAAGAAGCCGCCCTTTCGGGCGGCTTCCGTAACGGCGATCCAATTGCGATTACTTCTCGGCGGCATCCTTCGACTTGGAGTCGCCCAGGTCTACTGACTCGCCGGCCTTGCGCGTGTCCCAGGACGGGAACTCGGCGGCGGCTGCGCCATTGGACGAGGCTGCGGCGTCCGCCTTCTTGTCGGCAGCCTCTTCTCCGGCCAACGCGAAGCTGAGGGGAGCGATGGCGATAAGTGCTGAGAGAACAATTTTCTTCATTGCGTTTTCTCCATTGCTGCCGAACGCGGTGTAAACTCAGCAATGTGGTCGACTGTTCCCAGTACAACCGGAATTTCTTCAGACGCGCCCCCTCGGGGCCGGCAACGCGGTGGAGATTCTAAGTAACCTCTAAGAAAGCGCTTCCCGTGTTACACTAACTTTGCAATCCGAAGTAACCTGCTGCTGTAATACTCCCGCAACTTGCTGACTCGAGCCTGGCAGATGCCAAATTCGACTTCGGCAATCACGTCCCGAGCGGTCGGGCCTCTAAGCGCAAGCACGGGCGTCGGTAATCTGGCGTGTTGCATGCGCCTGGACGAAAGACTGCGGCGTTGACGCTTAATTGACTGCGGTTCGCCTTGCGTTCGCTGCACTCCGCCGATACAAGAGGCCGGTCTGCAAACGGGTCGACATTGGCCATCTGCGGCATCCTGAAACAACAAACTCGCGGAATGGCTTTGACAACGCGCATGCGTTCGACGGTCTCCCTGGAAGGACTACATCTATGAAAGTCGGTACTGTTAAGTTCTACAACGACCAAAAGGGCTTCGGCTTCATCCAGCCGGAAGAAGGCGGCAACGACGTATTCGTTCACGCTACGGCTCTTGAGCGCGCTGGCATGAGCGGCCTGCGCGAAGGCCAGAAGGTTTCGTTCGAAACCGAAATCGATCGCCGCTCCGGCAAGACCGCCGTCAGCACGATCCAGGCCGCTTAATAGGCCTGTTGCGCCGTGCCCCTTGTTCGGGCGCGGCGGGCTCAACGCCCCCACATTGACATTCCGCGGAGGGTGACCACATCCTCCGCAGGAATTTGGCGGTTCCAATGAGCCGTCCCGGGTCAAGGACACTACAATGAGCGATGCGCAAGCCGTACAAGACTGGATTCGCAAGACGGTTGCGGACAACGACGTGGTGCTCTTCATGAAGGGCACGAAACAGTTTCCGCAGTGCGGATTTTCGGCGCAGGTCGCCAAGATTCTCGACCACTTGGGCGTGCCCTACAAGGACGTCAACGTGCTTGAGGACATGAGCATTCGCGACGGCATCAAGGCTTATACGAATTGGCCGACGATCCCGCAGCTCTACGTCAAGGGCGAGTTCGTCGGCGGCTGCGATATCGTGCGCGAGATGTTCCAGGAGGGCGAACTGCATTCGCTCATCCACGACAAGGGCATTGCCCACACCACGCACGCTTGAGTATCGAGCGATCGGAATTCGAACGGGAGTGGCCTTCGCCGCTCCCGTTTTCATTTTGTCGGCCGGCCTCGGCAGCTGAATGGCCGTTCATCTAAGCCACTAAAAACATTTCTACTTTTTAAGCAACGGAGCGTGCGGGCATCCCCCGTTCTCTTCTCATACCGGCACGAAGACGCACAACGCGACGCGGCGCCGGAGAGAAAACAGGAGATGATCATGAAAGCCCTATTCGTTGCTGCAGCTGCCCTCGTCTTGACTGCAAGCGCGGCATCTGCCGCCCCCAAGTACAATCACTATCATGGCAAGCCGGGCTACGCGGCCGGCAAGGTCACGCCGTTCGAACACATCGCCATTGCCCGCGCCAAGCTCAAGGTCGCCCTGGTGCAGCGCCGGGCCCGTGCCGACGGCCGTGTGACGCCTTACGAGCGCGGTCAGATCCGCCAGGCGCAGTCGCAGTTGAACTACACGATTGCCCGCGCGCGCCGGACGTAACGAACAAGGCACTCCCAGCGCATTGCCACGACCCTCGCAACTTCGGCCGGCTCCTCGCGAGCCGGTCTTTTCACGTCGCCGACTCGCTGTTCCAATGGGCAGATGTCAGCTTCGGGCCGCCAGCCTCAGTTTCGCCGTGCGCCGCCGCTTTCATCGGCTGGGTTGGGAATTGGGAGTTTACGGGCGTCATGCGGCTCGGCGGGCGGCGGTTTCTGTTGAGCATCTGCATCATTGCCGCCAGCGTCTGCCTGGCGCTCGGCATCAGCCTGCCCATCATCCGGCTGACCAAGTACTTCATCTTCAGCACCGACCATTCTTTGCTCTCGACCGTCTGGGTGCTGATCCATGACGGGCAGAGCTTCCTCGGCGGCACGATCCTGATCTTCTCGATCGTTCTACCGATCACGAAGCTACTGTACCTCCTGCTGGTCTCGACGCTGCCGGCGAGCGAGCTGACGCGACAGCACAAGCGGCTCAGGGCGCTCGAGTGGCTCGGCAAGTGGTCGATGCACGACGTGCTCGTGCTGTCGCTGACGATCTTCTTCATCAAGAGCCAGGGCGTCTATGACGCCGCCAGTCTGACGGGGGTCTACTTCTTCACCGCGGCCGTATTGCTGATGATCCTGTCCTACTCCTGGCTGCGGCTCGAAGGGCTGGCCGCGCTGCCGAAGGCGGCTCAGCCGATCGTCGTGCCGCAACCCGTCGCGCCAACGGCAAGCGGCCCCAAGCCGAAGTTCACGAGCGTCCGCAACTTCGTGCTGAGCTTCCTCATCATCCTGGCGACCGTGTTCTTCGCGCTCGGCGTCATTTTGCCGGTCATCCGCTTTACGACCGTGTACGTGTGGAGCCGGGAACACTCGATCGCGACGATCATCTGGGCCCTTTTCGAGAACGAGGAATATTTTCTGACCGTCGTGCTGTTCCTGTTCTCGATCCTGTTTCCATTCCTGAAGCTGTTCTACCTGCTGACGCTGCTGACCTCGCCCGACCTGCCGGCCGAATTTCGAACCCGCTCCATTTCGACGATGGAGTGGCTCGGCCGATACTCGATGACCGACGTCATGGTGCTGGCGCTATTGATCTTCTACGTGAACTCGTCCGGCTATACGGAGGCTGACGTGCTCCCCGGCGTCTATTTCTTCGCCGCCAGCGCCATCATGACGATGTTCGCCTACGGCTGGGCGAATACCGTTCCGCAGTCCGCGCGCGCCGTAGAGCCGGTGCCGATGCCCCTGCCGACACCCAGGAAAATAGCCAACGGGCCGATGCCGCGGCCGCAGGCGTAGATCAGAACGTGAGATTTAACGTTCTGTAGTCGCTATCAGATAGCTGATAAATTCGTTGTTAATCATATATCTACGGCTGTCCGCTATTTCTTTGCTTACCTCAATTCTTGTATCTGGCGGGCGGGCAATGCAAATCAAGTCACTACCTTTGAAGGTTTCCCTGTTGGGCGGCGCCGCCGTGGCGGTCGTGTTCGCCGCCGGCACCGTGATCCTCCTGGATCGCATCGGCACCACTATCGCGCAGGAAACGCAACTGATTCAGTCCGAGACTACGGCTCGGTACGCGGCCGACGTGCGGGCCCGTCTCGACATGGCCCGAAAAACGGCAGACGGCGTCGTCGCCATGGCAACGGGGATGCGCAACAGCGGCGTCGCCGACCGCGCGGCTTACGACGCGGTTCTGAGGAACACGCTGGAGCTCAATCCCAGCATCCTTGGGGTGTGGACCGGCTGGGAGCCCGATGCTCTCGATGGGCGCGACACCGAGTTCGCCGGTAAGCCCACCTGGGATGCCACAGGACGCTTCGTGCCGTACTGGGTCCGCAGCGGCGGCGCGATCAAGCGCGAAGTCCTCATCGGCTACGACAAACCAGGTGAGGGAGACTATTACCTGAACCCCAAGAAGCTCGACCGTGCGGTGGCGATCGAACCGTACGTCTACCCGATCTCCGGCAAGGACCAGGTCATCATGTCGCTGTCCGTGCCGATCAAGATCGACGGCAAATTCGCCGGCGTCGGCGGCATCGATATCGCACTCGGCGACATCAACGCCGATATGGGCAAGGTGAAGCCATTCGAAACGGGCTACATCAGCATCGTGTCCGGCTCCGGCGTCGCAGTCGCGCATCCGAATGAGAAGGCCAGCGGCAAGAAAGTCAGCGAATTTGACACCGCCGTCGCCAAGGCCGCCACAGACGCGATCGCCGCCGACAAGAGCATCCAGTTCGAGGCACAAGGCCCCGACCAGACGATGTGGCGCTACATGGCCGTGCCGATTGCAGCAGGTCAAACGATCGACAAGTGGGCTGCGGTCGTCGCTGTGCCAGATGCGACGCTTTCCGCCGCGGTCAGCCATGCGAAGTGGAACGTGATCACGCAGGCGGCCGTCAGCACGCTGATGTGCGCTGCCATCCTCTACGGCCTGATGCGAGTGCTGGTCGGCGCGCCGCTGCTGTCGCTCGGCCGTACGGTGCAGCGCATGGCGGAGGGCAACTACGACGCAGCTGTGCCGGAGGCTACCCGCGCGGACGAAGTCGGCAGCATCGGCCAGGCCATCGTGAACTTCCGCGAGGCCCTCAAGGCCAAAGCGGCCAAGGACGCAGAGACGGAGACGGCGATGCGCGCCAAAGCCGAAAGCGATCGTCGCAATGCCATGGACCTGCTGGCCAACGAGTTCGAGATCGCCATCGGCGGGGTCGTCGGCAAAGTGTCGTCGGCCGCCTCCCAGATGCAGTCGGCAGCGCAGGCCCTGACGGCCACGGCGGACGAGGCCGCGCGGCAGTCGGCCTCCGTTGCCAGCGCGACCGAGGAAGCAGCCAAGAACGTGCACGTGGTCGCCTCGGCCAGTGGACAGCTGGCGAGTTCGATCAGCGAAATCTCCGGCCAGGTGACGCAGTCCAGCGCCATCGCGGTGCAGGCCGTGGAGAAGGCCCGGGAGACGGACGGGCGCATTCAGAGCCTCGTATCTTCTGCACAGAAGGTCGGCGAGGTGGTGACGCTCATCCAGGCGATCGCGGAGCAGACCAACCTGCTGGCGCTCAATGCCACCATCGAGGCCGCACGTGCGGGCGATGCGGGCAAGGGGTTCGCGGTGGTGGCCAGCGAGGTGAAGTCGCTCGCCAACCAGACGGCGAAGGCGACGGAGGACATCTCGGCGCAGATCGCTACGATCCAGGAAGCAACGGCCGGGTCGGCCGAGGCCATCCACGCGATCAGCGCCACCATCAAGGACATGAGTGCTATCTCGCAGTCGATCGCGGCGGCGGTGGAGCAGCAGGGAGCGGCGACGCAGGAAATCTCGCGCAACGTGCACGAAGCTGCACGCGGCACGGACGACGCGGCGCAGAGCATCAACGGCGTCAACAGAGCCACGAACGAGACCGGAGCCGCAGCCTCGCAGGTACTTGCGACGGCGGCGGACCTGTCCGACCAGTCGCGGACGCTGCAGAGCGAGGTGAACGGCTTCCTGGCACGCGTGCGCGCGGCGTAACGATACGCAGGATCGGTCCATACAGAAAAGGCCGCCCCGAAAGGGCGGCCTTTTCGCATTCGAAGATACTGCGCGATTAGCGCGAGTAGAATTCGACGACCAGATTGGGCTCCATGGTGACCGGGTACGGCACATCGGACAAAGCCGGGATGCGCGACAGCTTGGCGGTCATCTTGTTGTGATCGGTTTCGACGTAGTCGGGCACGTCGCGTTCAGCCGACTTGATGGCTTCGAGAACGAGGGGAAGCTGACGTGCCTTCTCCTTGACCTCGATCACGTCGCCGATGCGGCAGCGGAAGGACGGCACGGTCACGCGGCGGCCGTTGACGGTGACGTGGCCGTGCGAAACGAACTGACGGGCGGCGAACACGGTCGGCACGAACTTGGCGCGGTAGACGACGGCGTCGAGGCGGCGTTCGAGAAGGCCGATCAGGTGCTCGGACGTCGAGCCCTTGAGGCGGGCGGCTTCCTTGTAGACCTTGATGAACTGGCGCTCGGAGATCGAGCCGTAGTAGCCCTTCAGCTTCTGCTTGGCCTTGAGCTGCTGGCCGAAGTCCGACGTCTTGGAGACGCGGCGTTCGCCGTGCTGGCCGGGGCGGCTTTCGCGCTTGTTGAGCGGGCTCTTGGGACGGCCCCAGATGTTTTCACCCAGGCGGCGGTCGATCTTGTGCTTGGCGCGGATGCGCTTCGTCATAGTCAGGCACTCCATGTGCTTAAAGTTGCTGGAGCGCCCCCTCCTCTGCCGGATCTCTCCAGCCGACAGGCAAAGCCACTAATCGGGCCCGCCGCGGGTGCGCAAAATGAAAAACGGGCCGCTAGGCCCGCATTTCTGGCGTTCTGATAGCCCTCCCAGGCCCCGGCGTCAAGCGCGGGGCATTTCGGGGTCCGCCTACTGCTTGTCGGCGGCCGGAGCCGGCGTCACCGAGCCGGTTGCCGTCGGGGCGCCCGCCGTCAATGCCACCGCGGGGCCGGTCTTGACGTAAGTGGCGATGGCTTCCCTGACCTTGGCACGCTGCTCTTCGGTGCAGCCGCCCTTGGCGCCAGGTTTCTCATCGGTCACGACGTCCTTGCCATCGATCTTTTCGACGACCTTAACGGTGCCCGTCATCAGCATGACCGTGGTGAGGTGCAGCTGCTGGATGTACAGCATCTGCTGGTCGGACCACTTCTTCTTTTCCGCCTCGCGGCGGACGAGCGAGTTGCGGTTGAGGATCTGGTCCTCCTTCAACTCGCAAATCTGGGCGTGGGCCGAACGATAACCGACCTTGATCACTTCCCGCGCTTCTTCCAGCGGCACTACCGCCGCATCGCGGTTCTTCTTGTCGGTGATGATCGTCTTGCCGTCCTTGGTGGTGTATTGCGCCGGCAGCTGCAGCCAAGCGTATTCCATGACGGTTCGGACGCTCTTTTCGCTCATCTCTTCCTGGGCACTGGCAGGGCCCGGCAGAAAAGCCAGTAGCGCTGCCGCGGCGCCGATGCATTTGGTCCCCGCCATCCTCATCATCCGCATCTCCAAACCTATGTCCCAAATCCCGAGCGCCCGGTTGCTTCCGGAGGCCGTTATTGCCAATTGTTGTTGTGCTCCCGCAGATTGCCGAAACCGACGCTGCATGCGGGGTAGTTCCCTGCTGTTCTGACGGGCATCGCTCGGCTTAAAACTTGGCCAAAGCATGGCGCACTACAAGGGCGACTTGCGGCCGTGTCCCTTGCCCTGTGCAAGCGTGGCAACAATGCCACGGAGCGTCCGAACCTCCTGCTCTGTCGCCTGCATTCGCCCCAACATCGTGCGGATATTTCGCACCACCGTCGGGCGTTTATGTGGCGGATTGAAAAAGCCTAGCCGCTCCAGCTCAGCTTCTAGATGTGAATAAAGAGCATCCATTTCGGCCTTCGTCGCGGGCCGATCCTGATTGAGGTAAAGACCGGTTTGGACCGGCTGTTCGTAGGTCGTGACGCGCCCGAGGCTCGCCTCGTCACTGGTGCGCATCCACTCGTAGCCCAGCAGCAGAGTGGCCTGCGCGAGGTTCAAAGAGGCGAATCGAGAGTTCACCGGGATCATGACGATGGCGTCGGCGTTGGCGATTTCGCCCGTCTCCAGGCCGTTGCGCTCGCGCCCGAAGAGAATGCCGCAACGCTCGCCGCGGGCGGTTCGGGACTTGATCTCGGCGATCGTGGCCTCAGGCGTCAGGATGGGTTTGCGCAGATCGCGCTGGCGCGCCGTGGTGGCGGCGACCCAGTTCAGATCGGCGATTGAATCCTCAAATGTTGCATAGGCTTGGGCGTCATCGATCACGTAGTTGGCACCGGACGCGGCGATGCGGGCCTTGTCGTTGGGCCAGCCATCCCGCGGAGCCACCAGGCGAAGTTCGTCGAGGCCGAAATTCGCCATGGCACGCGCCACCATGCCGATGTTGTCGGCAAGTTGGGGTTCGACCAGGATGATCGCCGGCGTCTCTCCCTGGGCGGCGACGGCGCTGCCCTGGATGTGGGCGCGGCGGACGCCGTGGCGCAGCTTGCGGATGACGCGGCGGGCCCAGAACCAATAGTTCTGGCCGGACCAGGTCTTCTCAAGCGCCGACAGTGCCGACGTGTGGAGGGTCGCTTCGCCCTGTCCCATGAGGCGGACCTGCCCATCGCCGACGACGATCTCGTGATGGCGGGCGATGAACTCGTCGATCGAGGTGATGCCCTGCGCTTCGGTGCGTCGCTTGCAGCCGGGACAGGTCGCATTGTCGGCCTCGCAACGCAGCTCGGCGCAATAGGTGAGGATCGGCTCCAGCGTGTCGCGATCAAGGCCCGGGATGGCAAGCCGCTCGATGCCCTGGTCGATCGTTCGCTCATGGCAGGCATGAACGATTTCGGCGAGCGGATGCGCCGTTGCTGCTAGCATGGGAGTCAACTGCCCGTCAGCCGGGCGGAGTTCGATTTTCATCAAGCGGTCCAGTGGCGTGTGCGCGATTTTCGCGTTCTAGGCCAAAAGCCCCGATGTGTGCGGGAAATAGCACCGCGTCTCCGCACTAAGACAACTTGTTGCAGCGCAATAGCGCCGCTATGGTGCGGGCAAATTAAGTATTCCGACACCATCCCGAGGTTCTTTTCCCATGACGAAGATCAAGGTCACCGGCACCGTCGTTGAGCTCGACGGCGATGAGATGACGCGCATCATCTGGCAGTTGATCAAGGACAAGCTGGTTACGCCGTACCTCGACGTGAACCTGGAGTACTACGACCTCGGCGTCGAACACCGTGACAAGACCAAGGACCAGGTAACGATCGACGCGGCCAACGCGATCAAGAAGCACGGCGTCGGCGTCAAGTGCGCGACGATCACGCCGGACGAAGCGCGTGTCAAAGAATTCAATCTCAAGGAAATGTGGAAATCGCCCAACGGCACGATCCGCAACATTCTCGGCGGCGTCATTTTCCGCGAGCCCATCATCGCCCGCAACGTGCCGCGGCTGGTGCCAGGCTGGACGCAGCCGATCATCATCGGCCGTCACGCCTTCGGCGACCAGTATCGCGCCACGGACTTCAAGTTTCCGGGCAAGGGCACGCTGACGATCAAGTTCGTCGGCGAGGACGGCACGGTGATTGAGCGCGAGGTGTTCAAGGCGCCGGACGCGGGCGTTGCCATGGCGATGTACAATCTCGACGACTCGATCCGCGAGTTCGCGCGCGCCTCGCTGAACTACGGCCTGGCACGTAATTATCCGGTCTACCTGTCGACCAAGAACACGATCCTCAAGGCGTACGACGGCCGCTTCAAGGATCTGTTCCAGGAGGTGTTCGAGGCTGAGTTCAAGGCCGAGTTCGACAAGCGCAAACTGATCTACGAACACCGCCTGATCGACGACATGGTGGCGTCGGCGATGAAATGGTCGGGCGGCTACGTGTGGGCGTGCAAGAACTACGACGGCGACGTGCAGTCCGACACGGTGGCGCAGGGTTTCGGCTCGCTGGGCCTTATGACGTCGGTGCTGATGACGCCGGACGGCCGGACGGTGGAAGCCGAAGCCGCGCACGGCACCGTGACCCGTCACTACCGCGAGCACCAGAAGGGCAAGGAGACCTCGACCAACTCCATCGCCTCGATCTTCGCCTGGACGCGGGGACTGGCGCATCGCGCCAAGCTGGACGGCAACGATCAGCTGGCGAAGTTCGCAGCGACGCTGGAGAGGGTGTGCGTCGACACGGTCGAGGCCGGCTTCATGACGAAGGATCTGGCGCTGCTCGTCGGCGCGGATCAGAAATGGCTGTCGACGACGGGCTTCCTGGACAAGGTGGACGCCAATCTCAAGGCGGCGATGGCGAAGGCTGCCGCTTAGGGAGACCGTCACGTGGAGGCAGCGGGTTCACCTGAGGCAACCGCGTCCGTTCTGCTGGAGTCGGCCTATGTCTCGTCTCCTTTGGCGGTCTTTGAGCAGGCTGACGGCGGAAACGCCGAGCAGTTAGCGGCGCTCAAGGCCGGTGCCGATCTACTTGTGCGCAGCAAATTGGCAAAGTTTGCCGACGACGGCCGCACGGAAATCGCGCTCACCAACGCCGGCCGCTATTGGGCGCTCTCTGGCGGGTTCATGGCATTCCTGAAGGAAGAGCCCCCCGCAGGTGGCGGCGGCGGACGTGGGCGCAATCCCGAGATGGAGGCGCTGCGCTCCGAGTACATGCGTCTCAGGCTCAACACGTTCTGGTGGACGTTCGGCATGTCGATCGCCGGCCTGATCTTCTCGGTGATCTCGATCATCATCGCGATATTCTGGGGGCAACGGCCGCTGCCCTAACGACGCCGCAAAATTCGCTCACGGCCACGGTTTGGCAATGAGGTGGCGGACCGATGTGGCGGATTGCAAAATGGCCGGCGGTGGTTGCCGCGCTATTCTCGGTGGTGGCGTTCGCGCTGAATACGAACATGCTGGGCGAGCCGCTGACTGGGAAACCTCGGCTGCTTGCACATCGCGGACTGGCGCAAACCTTCCACCGCGAAGGACTGACCAGCGAGACGTGCACGGCGACGCGCATTCATCAGCCGGAGCACGCCTATCTGGAGAATACGCTTGCGAGCATGCGCGCGGCGTTCGACGCCGGCGCGGACATCGTGGAGTTCGATGTGCACCCGACGACCGACGGGCACTTCGCCGTATTCCACGACTGGACGCTCGATTGCCGGACGAACGGCAAGGGCGTCACGCGCGAGCACCCGCTGGCGGACCTCAAAGCGCTCGATGTCGGCTTTGGCTATACGGCTGACGGTGGCAAGACGTACCCCTTTCGCGGACAGGGCGTCGGACTGATGCCATCCCTCGATGAGGTATTGACCGCCTTTTCAGACCGGAGGCTGCTCATCAACGTGAAGAGCAACGACGCAGGCGAAGGCGAGAAGCTTGCCGAGGTCTTGCGTCGGCTGCCGCCAGAGCGCCTGGCGCAGCTCGCGGTCTACGGCGGCGATGCACCGATGACCGCATTGCGCGACAAGGTTGGCGTCAAGACGATGTCGCGCGCATCCCTGAAATCGTGTGCGTTTCGCTATCTCGGCCTCGGCTGGAGCGGCGCTGTGCCCGCCGCCTGCAGGAACACGATCGTCCTGCTCCCGGTGAACTACGCGCCGATGGTCTGGGGATGGCCCAATCGCTTCCTGGCCCGCATGCAGAGCGCGGGCACGGATGTCTACGTGACGGGACCATTGTCAGGCGGCGACCCGGGCACGTCCGGCATCGACGAAGCGGACCTGTTCCATCGCCTCCCTACAGGCTTCTCCGGCGGGATCTGGACCAACCGCATCGATCGCATCGCGCCGCTGGCGAGGCCTCGCGCGGGGTCCTAGAACAGCTTCATCTCGGCGATGCCAACGGCGAGGTTGAGGCCTTCCTCCACCTGGCCGCTCAGCGGCTGCAACGTGACGGTCTTGTTGGAGCCGCCGAGCATTGCGTTGGCGCCCGCACCGACGCCGACCGCGGCACCAGCCGTGACGCCGCCGTAACCGCCGGCGAGTGCCCGCGGTCCGAGCTTGCCGGTGGGAGCGAGCACCGTCCAGTACATCACACCCTTGCCGGTGGCGCCGATGTCGAGGCCGTACTTGGAGATCTCGCCGCGGTAGCTGTCGCGGCTGCCGTCGAGGCCTTCGTACTTGCAGTCGAGGTCCTTGGTGGAGCCGATGATGAAGCCGGCGCCGCCCGACACGTAGCACTTCAGAAGGCCGGCCTTCACGTTGGCCTCCTGGGCGCTCGCGGGTGCGGCAGCGCAGACCGCAAGTCCGCCCAATACGACGAAAGTGCGGAAAAAGGTCGAGCTTGGGCGGGCCATGAATGATCTCCGGGTCACGACAGATGGCGCACGTTAGGCGGGCTTCAAGGCGGCGGCAAGGTTAACGGCGATCCGCGTTTTTTACCGGATGTGCCAGCTTTCCGCCGTCAGAACTTCGCAGTAGAACAACCGTACGGGGAAGATGCCTTTAGCTCCACCAAGGAGACGTCAATGATCAAAGCATTAGGAACCCTCGCGGCCGGTGCCGGCGCTTTTGCCGTCATGCTCGCTGTGTCCACGGGATCGGCCACGGCGCTCAGCACCAAGGAATGCAGCACGAAGTACCAGGCGGCCAAGGACGCGGGCACGCTCGGCGGCAAGAACTGGAACCAGTTCCGCAAGGACGAATGTGGTGCCGACGATGCACCGGCAGCGGCGACGGTGCCTGCCGACAAGAAGCAGGCGGCCAAGGCCCCCGACAAGCCGGCGGCCGCGCCGAAACCGGCGGCCAGCGGCGGCGCGGTATTCCCCACCGCGATCTCTGCAAAGTTCTCAAGCGAGACCCCGGCGAAGCAGCGCTTCCATACCTGCCTGGAACAGTACAACGCCAACAAGGCCGGCAACGGCAACGGCGGCTTGAAGTGGATCCAAAAGGGCGGCGGCTACTACAGCCAGTGCAACGCGCGGCTGAAGGGGTAGCGGCCAGACGGTCATTCACGGATCAGCCGGGAGCATCGGTGACGGTGCTTCCGGCTTTTTGCTGGCCGGAGGAACGGCGTGTGCGGGGTCGTGTATCAGTTCGAGATTATTGCGGATTGGCTCAGGCGTGCTCCGATATCACGGCGTGTGATATGCTTGGCGGTAAGCCCGGAGATATCCCTGATGAGTGCAGATTGCTGCTCGTCATGTCCGTCAGAGCCGTCTGAGGTCAGCGCCTCCCATTGGCGAGTCCTGTGGGCTGTGCTCGGCATCAACGCGGTCATGTTTGCCGTTGAAGTCGGCGCTGGCTTCGCATCCGGCTCGGCGTCCCTGCAAGCAGACGCCCTCGACTTCCTTGGCGACGCGGCGAACTACGCGATATCGCTTTTCGTGGTCGGCATGGCTCTGACGTATCGGGCGAAGGCAGCGCTCGCCAAGGGCTTCACCATGGGCTTGTTTGGTCTTTGGGTGCTCGGAATAACGGCGTGGCATGTCTGGTCGGGAACCTTGCCGGAGGCCTACACCATGGGCGCTGTCGGGATCGCAGCGCTGATTGCCAATGCGGCGTCGTTCGGGTTGCTGTGGGCCTATCGTGGTGGCGATTCCAACATGCGCTCAGCTTGGATTTGCACGCGCAACGACGTCGTCGGCAACCTCGCGGTTTTGATCGCGGCCTTGGGCGTATTTGGAACGGGTACAGGCTGGCCAGATATCATAGTCGCCACGATCATGGCCGCGCTGGCGCTGCAAGGGTCTTGGGTTGTGATCCGACACGCCTTCACGGAGTTGAGGACTGCCGTCAGCGCAGCTCCCGCGGAGTAGGGGCGCTATCAACAGCCGCTCAGTCAATTGTTGTGTGCGAGCTTGAGGTAGCGAGCGCACGAAGTCGGTCCGTACCCGAATCATCAACGGGAACATATCACGATCAAATGCCCCTTCTATCTTTTTATTCAGTTAGTTACGCGGAATTGACAAAAGAGAACATATCATGTACATCTAGTTAATTGCTGATTCTACAACGCGTGACATAAGGTGGATCCGATGAAGCCCGAGCTGCATGTGGTCGAAGGGGGAAATATGGACAAGCACAAGGCGCTCGAGGCTGCACTCGCGCAGATCGACAAGAACTTCGGCAAGGGCTCGGTCATGCGTCTGGGCGCAAATGACCGGTCCTACGACATTGAAGCAATTTCCACCGGCTCGCTGGGGCTAGATATCGCGCTTGGCATCGGCGGGTTGCCACGTGGGCGCATCATCGAGATTTACGGGCCAGAGAGTTCCGGCAAGACGACGCTGGCGTTGCAGGTGATCGCGGAGGCCCAGAAGAAGGGCGGCATCTGCGCCTTCGTCGACGCGGAACACGCGGTCGATCCGGCTTATGCGCGGAAGCTCGGCGTGAAGGTGGACGATCTTCTGATCTCGCAACCCGATAGCGGCGAGGAAGCCCTGGAGATTACCGACACCCTGGTCCGGTCCGGCGCGATTGACGTGCTTGTGGTCGACTCCGTCGCCGCGCTGACGCCCAAGGCGGAGCTCGAGGGCGACATGGGCGACATGCAGCCGGGAATGCAGGCGCGCCTGATGAGCAAGGCGCTGCGCAAGCTGACGGGATCGATCTCCAAGTCGAATACCATGGTGATCTTTATCAACCAGATCCGCATGAAGATCGGCGTGATGTTCGGCAACCCGGAAACGACGACGGGCGGCAATGCGCTGAAGTTTTATGCCTCCGTCCGCCTCGACATTCGCCGTATCGGCCAGATCAAAGAGCGCGACGATGTCGTCGGCAACCAGACACGCGTCAAGGT
The DNA here is from genome assembly GCA_965279065.1 of Hyphomicrobiaceae bacterium. Classification (GTDB taxonomy): domain Bacteria; phylum Pseudomonadota; class Alphaproteobacteria; order Rhizobiales; family Hyphomicrobiaceae; genus JAKAXS01. The sequence continues at coordinate 1,014,611 of OZ257134.1, read as the reverse complement.
CGTCAAGAACAAGGTGGCGCCGCCGTTCAAGCAGGTCGAGTTCGACATCATGTATGGACAGGGCATCTCCAAGACGGGCGAACTGGTCGACCTCGGTGTCAAAGTCGGGATCGTTGAGAAATCAGGCGCCTGGATCTCCTATGACGGCCAGCGCATCGGCCAGGGCCGAGAGAACGCCAAGGCGTTCCTGACGGAAAATCCCAAAATCGCAGACGCGCTCGAAAAGGCCGTGCGCGCCAACGCCGGCCTGATCGTCGACAAGATGCTGGTCGATCCCATCGTCAGCGGTAGTGCTGCGGAGGAGCCCGACGAGGATGGCGTCCTGCCGGACACGGAAGATGCCGGCGCACGGAAGGCTGCCGGCAAGCGGCGGTAGCATAAGAAGGGCAAGCCTGGGAGGTCTCCTCCCAGGCGGGTGTGGGCGGTAGCCCGCTCGCGGAGCGGAGATTGGCTGCGCCAGCGGGGGCACGGCCCCGCGCCCCGTTCGGGAGACACCCCCGAACCGCCGTTCTTTGGGTTTCTGGACACGGGACGGGGGCGTCGTTACAAACGCGCCGAACCCATCGCGCGCCGTTCGGCGCCCGCCAAGCCCTCTTCCGTGAGCCCCATCGCATGACCGGCGTCAACGACATCCGTTCGACCTTCCTCGACTTCTTCGTCAAGAATGGGCACGAGGCCGTGCCCTCCTCGCCGCTCGTGCCACGCAACGACCCGACGTTGATGTTCACCAACGCGGGCATGGTGCAGTTCAAGAACGTCTTCACGGGACAGGAGACGCGGCCCTACACGCGGGCGGCGTCGTCGCAGAAGTGCGTGCGCGCCGGCGGCAAGCACAACGATCTCGACAACGTCGGCTACACAGCGCGGCACCACACGTTCTTCGAGATGCTCGGCAACTTCTCGTTCGGCGACTACTTCAAGGAGCGGGCGATCCTGCTCGCCTGGGAGCTGATCACCAAGACGTACGGGCTCGACAAGAAGCGGCTGTCAGTCACCGTGTATCACGAGGACGACGAGGCGCACGCCATCTGGAAGAAGCTGACGGGCTTTGGCGACGACAAGCTGATCCGCATCGCCACGTCGGACAACTTCTGGCAGATGGGCGACACGGGTCCGTGCGGGCCTTGCTCGGAGATCTTCTTCGATCACGGACCGAAGATCCCTGGCGGCCCGCCCGGCTCGGCGGACGCGGACGGCGACCGCTTCATCGAGATCTGGAATCTCGTGTTCATGCAGTTCGAGCAACTGCCGGGCGGCGAGCGTGTGCCGCTGCCGAAGCCGTCGATCGACACCGGCATGGGACTGGAGCGCATCTCGGCCGTGCTGCAGGGCACGCACGACAACTACGAGATCGACCTGTTCCGCAACCTCATTCAGAGTATTCGCGTCGAGGCGCAGAAGGCGGGCGCGGACGAGGCGGGCGTCGAAGGCGGGCCCGAGTTTGTCAAAGCGGCGCGACGCATCATCGCCGACCACCTGCGCGCCACGAGTTTCCTCATTGCCGACGGCGTGCTGCCGTCCAACGAAGGGCGCGGCTACGTTCTGCGCCGCATCATGCGGCGCGCAATGCGGTACGCCCACCTGCTCGGCTGCGTCGATCCGCTCATGTACCGCCTGGTTCCTTCGCTAGTGCGCGAGATGGGCGACGCGTTCCCGGAGCTTGGGCGCGCGCAGGGGCTGATCACGGAGACGCTGAAGCTTGAAGAGAGCCGCTTCAAGAAGACGCTGGGCAACGGCCTGCGCCTGTTGAGCGAAGCCTCGCAGGGCATGACGACGGGCGCCGTGTTTCCCGGCGACGTGGCGTTCAAGCTCTACGACACCTATGGCTTCCCGCTGGACCTGACCGAGGACGCGCTGCGGGCGCGCGAGATCACGGTCGATACCGGCGCCTTCAATGCCGCGATGGAGAAGCAGAAGGACGACGCGCGCAAGGCCTGGAAGGGTTCGGGTGACACAGCGACGGAGACGGTCTGGTTCGAGCTGCGCGACAAGGCCGGCGCGAGCGAATTCCTAGGCTACGACACCGAGAGCGCCGAGGGCGTCGTGACAGCGCTGGTCCGCGACGGCAAACCGGTCAAGTCGCTGAAGGCGGGCGACGAGGCGCAAGTCGTGGTCAACCAGACCCCGTTCTACGGCGAATCCGGCGGACAGGTCGGCGACACGGGCCTGATCAAGGGTGCCAAGGGCGCCGTATTCAAAGTCACCGACACGCAGAAGAAGCTCGGCGACGTGTTCGTCCACGCGGGCGTGATGGAAAAGGGTTCGCTCAGCGAAGGCGCCGTCGTCGAACTGGTCGTCGACAGTGCCCGGCGCACGGCAACGCGCGCCAACCACTCCGCCACGCATCTGCTGCACGAGGCGCTACGTCAGGTGTTGGGAACACATGTCGCGCAGAAGGGCTCGCTGGTGTCGCCCGACCGTCTGCGCTTCGACTTCACGCACACCAAGCCGATGAGCCAGGAGGAGATCGCGCAGGTCGAGGCGCTCGCCAATGCAATCGTATTGCAAAACGCCCCGGTCGAGACGCACCTCATGGCGCTCGAAGATGCCAAGCAATCCGGCGCGATGGCGCTGTTCGGCGAGAAGTACGGCGACGAGGTGCGCGTCGTCTCGATGGGCAATCCCGTCGCCGGGCCGAAGGGCAACAAGGCGTGGTCAGTCGAATTGTGCGGCGGCACGCACGCGCGACGCACGGGCGACATCGGCCTCGTCAAGGTAACGAGCGAGGGCGGCAGCTCGGCCGGCGTGCGGCGCATCGAGGCGCTGACGGCGGAAGGCGCGCGCGCCTATCTGGCGGCGCACGACGAGCAGCTGCGCGAGGCCGCCAGCGTCCTGCGTGTGCGGCCAGAGGATGTCGTCGAGCGCGTCAAGTCGCTGATGGACGAAAGGAAGCAGTTGGAACGTCAGCTGGCGGACGCCAAGAAGCAGGTGGCGCTCGGTGGCGGAGCCGGAGGCGGTGAAGCGGCATCGGCCGTCCGGTCGATTGCCGGGATCAACTTCCTGCCGCTCAATCTCACCGGCGTGGAGACCAAGGACCTGAAGTCGCTGGCGGAGGAGAAGCTGGCCAGTGTCGGGTCCGGCGTCGTTGCCGTGGCCAACAACGGTTCGGACGGCAAGCTGGGCATCGTCGTTGCGGTCACCAAAGATCTGACCTCGAAGGTCAGCGCCGTCGACCTCGTGCGTGTCGCCTCGGAAAGCGTTGGCGGCAAGGGCGGCGGTGGCCGCCCCGACATGGCGCAGGCCGGCGGCCCCGACGGCGCCAAGGCCGGCAGTGCGCTCGAGGCCATCGAGGCGCGGCTCGGCGCGGGCGCCTGATCATCCGGCGGGGAGCCTCAGCCCAACTTTTGGCAGATGCCCGCTGGCGCGGCGTAGTGCACTCGGGCCACTTGCAGCGGTTGCCGTGGACGACAATGGCGTAGCGGCTCGCGTCGCGTGAGGACTTCCGTATAGGATGACGCTGAACTTCAGCGCATCCGGAGGCTCATGGCGGCGGCAGGACACGATCTCGGAATCTATCGCGACGTCATGGTAGTGCTGACGACGGCCGCCGTCGTCGTGCCGCTGGTGCAGCGGCTGAAGGTCAGCCCGATCCTCGGGTTCCTGCTCGCGGGCATCGTGCTCGGCCCAAAGGGTCTGGGCGCGTTGCCGGCGTTCGACTGGATCACCATCAACGACGAGAAGAGCCTATCGGCGCTGGCGGAGCTCGGCGTCGTCTTCCTGATGTTCCTGATCGGGCTGGAACTGTCGCTGAAGCGCCTCGTGACGATGCGGCGGCAAGTGTTTGCGCTCGGCGGCCTGCAAATCGCCATTTCGGGCGCGTTGATCGGCATCGGGGCCGCGCTGTTCGGGTTCGATGCGGCGGCAGCGACGATCATCGGCTTCAGCCTGGCGCTGTCATCGACGGCGATCGTCGTGGAGGTCCTGTCGCGACAGAACCGGTTCCGCACGGCGACAGGACGGGCAAGTTTCGCGGTGCTGCTGGCGCAAGACCTCGCCGTGGTCCCGCTGCTGCTGCTGACGACCATCCTGGGGCCCGGCCAGCAGCAGAGTATCGTGGCAGGCCTGTTGCTGGCGTTCGCGCAGGCGGGCCTGGCCATCGCCGTCATCGTGGTGGCAGGGACGGTGGTGCTGCGACCGCTGTTCCGCCTCGTCGCCTCCAGCGACAACACCGAGCTGTTCGTGGCCGCAACCCTATTCGTGGCCGTCGGCAGCGGATTGCTGACGGCGGCGGCCGGACTGTCGATGGCGCTTGGGGCGTTCGTGGCTGGCCTGCTGCTCGCCGAGACCGAGTTCCGCCGGGCCATCGAGGCGACGATCGACCCGTTCAAGGGGCTGCTGCTCGGCGTGTTCTTCTTCACCGTCGGCATGAGCCTCGACATCACGGCGCTGTTGACCAATCCGCTGCCGGTCATCGGCGCAACGCTGGCTTTGATTATCACCAAGGTTCTGGTGGCCGGCGGGTTGCTGCGTGCCTTCGGGGCGCCCAATCACGTGGCTCTGCAGGGCGCCATGCTGCTGGGACCGGGCGGCGAGTTCGCGTTCATCGTCATCGGACTGGCGATCACGTACAACATGCTGAGTGGCGAGGCGGGCGCGTTCGTGCAGGCCGTTACGTCGCTGTCGATGGCCCTTATTCCCCTGTTGGACTATGCGGCGCGGCGGGGGACGGCCAAGTGGCTGCCGCAGCAGCTGGCCAATCCTGCGCTCTCTGAACTGCCGGAGGACGCAAACGTCCGCGCCATCGTCATCGGCTATGGCCGCGTCGGCAGCCTGGTGTCGGAGATGCTGGACCGGCACAAGGTGAAGCACCTGGTCATCGAACGGGCCCCAGACATCGTCTCGCGGGCGCGTGCCGACGGCAAGCCGGTCTACTACGGCGATGCCAAGAACGTCGGCTTCCTCAATCGCTGCGGCTTCCAGGAAGCGTCCGCCGTGATCATCACCATCCACGTCAATGCCGAGATCGACGACATCGTGCGCGTGGTGCGAGCCGAGCGCGAGAAGGTCGTCATCGTCTCGCGTGCGCGCGACGCAGACCACGCGCGGCACCTGTACGATCTCGGCGTCACCGATGTCGTGCCGGAAACCATCGAGGCCAGCCTGCAGTTGACAGAAGCGGCGCTGGTCGGCCTCGGCGTGCCGACCGGTCTGGTCATCGCCTCGGTACACGAGCGACGCGACGAGTTCCGCGAAGAGCTGCAGGTCGCGGCCAAGCGGGCCGGCCGCGACACGACGCGGGGCTTACGCGCCAAGACGGTGAAGAAGGCGTGAGCCGCGATGCCCACGCCTTTTCGCAATCATGCGAATGCCGTGCCGCTGTAGCCGCGCTGGACGGAGACGCGCGGGCGCTGGTTGCGGGCGGCGGGCGCGGAATTTTTTCGCCGCGCGACCCTTGGCGGAACATAGGGGCCTTCCGGGCGGAGCATCAGGGCGATGCGCAGCAAGCCGTTGGCGGCCGAGCGGCGGATGTGGAAACTGGCGAAGCGTGACATGCGATCTGAAATCATCCTCCATGCGATGACGGTTGCGACGGAGATCATGAAGTCGTGCCAGCTGAGATAGGGAAACCAGACCACGAGATCGATCAGACTCGGATCGAACACGAAGCGTTCGAAGACCTCTTTCACAGCATGCACCACGACGCGTCCCTCATTCGTGCGAGGTCCGGTTGGTTGATGCTGCCCCCGCAGCGCCGGCCTCAGGGCAAAGATTGAGGAAGCGTTGCCGTTCGCACGTGACGATCGGAAAAGATGGCTCGTCTGGAATGCATTGCCGAGGCGCGCTCAGTCTTGCATGCAGGATACGCAGCAGCCTGCCAAGCTACGCCGCGGCTCGTTATCCAATGAAATTTTCTGCTCAAATTCTTCAATTTTTACCGCCTCTTCCGAAGCTCGGCTCATATCGCATGGAATGCAATAGTAAGCATGGAATGGAATGCACGTTGTCGGAATGCATGAGCAATGGCAGAATGGAACGCATCATATGGAGCGTCTGGCATGCAGTGCGAGCGCATTTCAAGTCTGTGCGTCGGAGATGCGAAAATGGGCGCCGGTGGCGGTGACGACCTGGACCAGATCGCTCGGATCTTTGCCGAGGACGTTTTGAAGGCGATGGTCGATCGCGTCGGCTCCTCGCCGGCAGCGATCAAGCAGCTGACAGCGGAGATCCGCACGAAGCTCGATGCGCTGGAAACGCTGGCCGACGCGTTTCCCGGCTCCGGCGCAAAGCCCGCAACGAAGATCGGCTCGGCAGACAGCTATGCCGCGCTCGGCCCCGTGCCAGACGAGGCGGACGGCGACGACTTCGACGACATCGGGCGCAACCAGCGCTCGCGGCTACGCGAACTGGTGCTGCTGGAGGTCATGGCGAAGGACCATCGTGCCTACGCCCTGCAGCAGCTGATGACGGCGCTCGCGGCGAAGGGCTTCAGCGACACCAACGGGGCGGTCGTTTCGCAGTTGCACCGGCTGAAGCGCGTCGGCGTCGTCGATCAGCCGGGTAACGGCATGTATATCATCACCGACTCCGGCCTCGGCCATCTACGTCGCCTTCGCTCTAGCTTCGGCGGGCTGCTGGGCTAGCGCCCCATCTCTTCCTTCACCTTGGCGGCGAGTTGGGGCATTGAGAAGGGCTTGGGCAGGAAGGCGAACTGCTGGTCCTTGTCGAGGCTGGTTTCGAAGGCCTCGTTGGGATAGCCCGAGACGAAGATGATCCTCAGCGACGGGTTGGTCTTGCGCAGCTCCTTGAGGAGCGTGGGGCCATCCATCTCAGGCATGACGACGTCGGAGACGACCAGGTCGACGCCACCCTTGCTCGCGGCCAGGACTTCCAGCGCTTCCACGCCGGTGGAGGCTTCGAGCACTTCGTAGCCGAGGCGCGTCAGGGCGCGAACGGCGAAAGAGCGGACGAAGTCTTCGTCTTCGACGAGCAGCACGCGGCCCGAGCCCGTCAGATCCTTCGGCGTCTCCTTCTTCACCGCACCCTTGTTGGGCAGCAGGTCGTCATCGTTGTCGGGCGAGAAGCGCGGGAGGTAGACGCGGAAGGTGGTGCCGGCGCCCTCCTCGCTGTCGACGAAGATGTAGCCGCCCGACTGCTTGACGATGCCGTACACGGTGGCCAGGCCCAGGCCAGTACCCTTGCCAACGCCCTTGGTGGTGAAGAACGGCTCGAAGATCTTGGTGCGGACCTCGGGGCTCATGCCGGTTCCGGTGTCCTGCACTTCGACGACGATGTACTCGCCTTCGATCAGACTCTCCTGGCCGGGACGCTGGCTTTCGCGCTGGCTGTCGCGCTCGGTGACGTTGCGCGTGACGATGGTGACGGTGCCTCCGTCGGGCATCGCGTCCTTGGCGTTGACCGTGAGGTTGATCAGCACCTGGTCGATCTGCGTCTTGTCGGCCTTGACGTACCAGAGGTCGCGGGCAGGCGGCGTCTTGAGGTCGATCTTCTCGCCCAGCGTGCGGCGCAGAAGGTTGGACATGTCGGAGAGCACTTCGCCCATGTGCAGCGGTTCGCTCTGGAACGTCTGGCGGCGCGAGAAGGCGAGCAGCTTGGCGACAAGGCCCGCCGCACGCACGGCACTGGAGCGGATGTTGTTGATGTCCTTGTAGGCGGCGTCGGTTGGCCGATGCGTCTGCAGCAGAAGGTCGGAGAAGCCGATGATTGCCGTCAGCACGTTGTTGAAATCGTGGGCGATGCCGCCGGCAAGGTTGCCGACCGCTTCCATCTTGGAACTCTGAGCGAACTTGGCTTCGAGCGCCTTTTCCTCCGTGGCGTCGATGACGTAGAGGATGGCCGCCTCACGGGCGCCTTCACGGGCGTTGAGCGGGCTGACGTAGACGCGGACGGTCGCCTTCTTGTCGTCGCCGATCGTGAGTTCGACGGGCGAACTGGCGCGGCCGAGCAGCGCATCACGGATGGCAGCGTCGAATTCGGCGCGCGGCTCGACTTCCGCCGTGCGGCCCAGAATGTCGGTCACGAGGCCGGAGATGCCGTTGCCGCCTTCGCTGACGATGCGGGCGAACGCAGCATTGGCGTTGGCGATGCGGCCGTCGGCGGCGATCGTGGCGATGCCAAAGGGGGCCGACTGGAAAAAGCGAGCCGCGCGCTGGTCGGTGGAAACGCCGCTGAGGCCGGCGGTGCCGTCCTTGTCGCGGCTGGAGGCTGCGATCAGCATGCCGTCGTGCGTCTTGCGGGCGACGAAGCGCATCGGCAGCACGCGACCGTCGTCGCAGGTCACGTCGAGGTCGATGTTGGCGGCGGTGCCGTTGGTGCGGCGCAGGGCACCCTGCAGCAGCGCGTTGCCGCCGATCGAGATGATATCGACGAGGTTCATATCGGCGTTGCGCTTGCCGCCGCGGGGAATGCCCAGCCAGTTGGCAAACGTCGCGTTGATGTAGCGCACGCTGCCGTCGACCTGCGTGGCGATGAGCCCGACGGGTGCGGTGTCGGTGAGGGCGAGTGCGTTCTCCAACGCCTGCACGCGATCCTGGTCGATGGCACGCTCGTCGGTAATATCGGTCAGCGTCCAGAGCGTGAGCGGGGTGGCGGTGTCGGGACGCGAGGGTGCGGCGAGCGGGCGACAGGTGACGCGGATCTGGCGCTTTTCCCCGATACGGCCGGGCGGGATGTGATCCAGCTCTTCGAGCCCCGCCTCGCCGCGCGTCGCGGCACGATGCAGGCGAAACAGTGCCTCACCGGCCTTGGCGTCACCGGCGAAGATCGATTCGAGGTCGACGAGACGGCCGGGCCCGCTGTTGGGCGACATGGCCTGGAGGCGCGCGTTGGCATACGCGATCGTGCCATCCTGGGCGGTGACGAGCAGGCCGACGTTCACATCCGCGCAAACAGCGTTGACGAGGTCGGACACGTTGCCCTTGTCGGCGAAGCGGATGTGGCCCAGCGCCAATGCGGCCGCGAAGAACACGCCGAGCATCGCCAGGGCAGCCAGGACGGTCAGAAGGAAGGGTTCTGCCCCGCCGCTGGCGAAGAGGGACAAGATCGCAACGCTCGCGGCGCCCATGACTCCCGCGATGGGCCAGACGCCCGCGTTGTCAGGTACGGCCACGAAACCACGCCTTTCGGCGGCCGCTATGGCGCCGGGATTGCCTGTCTCGCCCTCGCTCATGAATGGAAATGCTATCTGATTCTGAGGAGTGACGGCGTCAGGCGACTGCATATTGGATTACTCTAACAACGCGAACGCAACACATGAGTCCGATTTGGCTCACACGCGCAGCCGGGGCCTTTTGTTGATGCCGGACGGCATCCGGACACTCAGCTGCGCGTCCACAAGTGATGGATCATTAGAGTTAAATTGGGATGAATTCCGCGCTATAGCTCCCAGGTTTGTTGGGCCGAGGCGGGCGGACCCATCGCCGAAAGGGAGCGCGGGTGGGCCCGTGTTGCGCAAGCATGTTCGATGCGGTTTACTATCTGGGGGTGGTACTGCTGCTCGCCCTGGCGGTTTTCGGACTGCTGTTTGTGGCGAAAAAACAACTGGGTGGGGGCGGCAGCTCGCCCTCTTTCGGATTATTCGGACCAAAGCCCTATCGGCGCATCGGCGTGGTGGATCACGTGAGCGTCGACGGCAAACGGCGGCTCATCCTGCTGCGGCGCGACGATGTGGAACACCTCATTATGACCGGGGGGCCTGTTGATGTGGTGATCGAAACCGGCATCGTGCCGCAATCGGCACCTAATCCGGTGCGCGACGACGTCCTGGCCGAGCTTACGGACGAACCCTACGAGCGGCATACGCCAACATTGGGCGCCTGAAGGACCGCGCGACATCCGGCGCGCCAGGTGCTCTCTCAAGGACCGACATGAAGACCATTCGTTCGCTGACATACCTGCTGCTGCTGATGCTGGGCCTGCTGCCGCTGATGCTGGGCTTCGCCGCCTGGCCGGCGGCGGCGCAAGCGCCTGCGAAACTCGCCGCGGACGCAGCAGTGCCCGGCGCGCCGGAAGCCGGCAAAGACGCAGCGGCTAATCAGCCAGCACCACCGGCGGCGGCCCCCGCCGCTCCCGTCGCAGTGCAGCTGCCCGAGGAACTGCAGCGGCCGATCTCATCGCTGCAAGCCAAGGTGGAATCGCTCGAGAATCAGGTGGCGCGCGACAACCTCAGCGACGACCAGCTCTCAAGCCTGCGCCGCGACGTCGACGATGCCAATAGCGAGGCGCAGCGCATCGCCGACAGCATCCGGCCGAAGCTCAACGAGGTGCAATCGCAGATCGACAAGCTCGGCAAGCCGCCTGAGGCGGGCCAGCCACCGGAAGCGCAGGAAGTGGCCACCGAACGGGCGCGCCTCGACGGCCTGAAATCCAGTTTCGACGGTGGCATCAAGACGACCGATGTCGTCTCTGTGCGTGCCGCCAACGTCACCCAGCGCGTGCAGGAGCTGCGGCAGGCGCTGTTTGCGAAGCAGGTGCTGCGGCGATCACAGTCGCCGCTGATGCCGACGATCTGGCAGCAGATGGCGAGCGAGCTGCCGGGAATGTCGCGTGACATCGGCCGGATTGCGCATTCCTGGTGGAGTTCGGCAAGCCAACAGCCGCTCATGCTGGCGGCGCTGATCGCAGCCGTCGCCAGCCTCTACGTGCTGTTGAAGACCTGCGTGGTCTTCCTCATCAGGACGGCGTTGCCCGACGGCGGTGAACGACCGGGATATTTTCAGCGGGCGGGGGCGGCCGGCTGGGCCGCGCCGGCTCTCGCGCTGCCGCCGGCGGCATCGGCGTTGCTGCTCGTCTTCGGACTCTACAGCCTGCAGCTGTTGCCCTACCAGATCGAACGGCTGACGGAGACGGCGCTTCCGGCGTTCCTGATCTTCATTGCCGTCTCGGCACTGGCGCGCGCGGTGATGGCGCCGAAGCGCGCTCGCTGGCGGCTGGTCGACCTGGCCGACGGTCCGGCGCGCAAGATCGCCACCACCGTCAGCTGGATCGCGGGCGTCTATTCGCTGGATCTGGTGCTCAAGGAACTGATCCGGATCCTGTATCTGCCGCTGTCGGTGTCGATTGCCGTCGCGTCGATCGGCAGCATTGCGATCGCACTCTTGCTCATCCGTCTGGTGCGGACCGATTTCACGCCGGCGACGCCGTTCGTGAGCGGCGAAGGCAGTCTGCCGCCGCCGGCACCGCAGCCCTCGGCCGACTCCGCTCCGCCGACCACCGCGTCCGCGGCCGACGCAGCAAGCGATGCCGAACCCGCGACGCGGAGCCGTTTCTCGTTCCTGCGGCCCGTGCTGTTGAAGCTGCCACTGCTCGTCGTCGCGCTGGCAATCATGGCGGCCTCGCTGTCGGGCTACATCGCGCTCGGACGCTTCATGGCGGGCCAGATGGTGGTGACGGGCAGCGTCATCGTGCTGGTGCTGCTGTTGCATCTTGCCATCCGCGCCGTGATCGGCGAGCCGGGGCACGAGGCGGAACGCTTCCGCACGGTCTTCGATGAGCGACTGGGCCTGGACGACACGCATCGTCACGTACTCGGTCGGGGCGCCAGCATTCTGCTCAACGTGGCGCTGGCTCTGGTCGCGCTGCCCCTGGTGCTGCTGACGTGGGGCTTCACGCAGGCCGACGCGCTGGAGTGGGTGCGCAATGTCGTGTTCGGCTTCCGCATCGGCTCGTTCCAGATCTCGCTGGCGCAGATCCTGATCGCCATCGGCCTGTTCATCGTGCTGCTGATCGTCACCCGGCTAGTGCAACGCTGGCTGGCGTCGCGCATGTCGCGGCCGCCACGCGTCGTGGAGCAGGGCATCGCAGACTCGATCCACACGTTCGTCGGCTATCTCGGCATCGGCTTTGCCGTGCTGACGGCGCTGTCCTATGCCGGCCTCGACATCACGAATTTCGCGATCGTGGCCGGTGCCTTGTCGGTCGGCGTGGGTCTTGGTCTACAATCGATCGTCAACAACTTCGTGTCCGGCCTGATCATCCTTGTGGAACGGCCAATCAAGGTCGGCGATCTGGTGAACATCAAGGGCCTGGAAGGGCATGTGCGGCGCATCTCGGTGCGGTCGACCGAGATCGAAACGGGAGATCGCGCCAGCCTGATCGTGCCGAACTCCGAGTTCATCAGCAGCACCGTGACGAACTGGACGCACCGCAATCCACTGGCGCGGGTTCTGGTGAAGGTCGGCGTCTCCTACAAATCCGATCCGGAGCAGGTGCGCAGCATCCTGCAGACGGTGGCGCGCGAGTGCCCGATGGTGATGCAGATTCCGGCGCCCGGCGTCGGCTTCGACAACTTCGGTCCCAATGCACTGGAGTTCTCGTTGAGCGGCGTCGTGCCGGAAATCTCGCGCGCGGGAGCGGCCCAGACGGACCTGCGCATTCGTATCCTGAAGGCGTTTCGCGAGAACGGCATTGAGATCGCGCACTCACAGCATGACGTGCATCTGCGAGACCTGGACGGCGTCAAGACCGTGGTGACGGCGATGATGCAGGAACGGGCACGGCGCGCAGAAGAGGAAAGCGCCGGCGAGCCGGCAGAGGGTGAGCCGGTCAAGTTTGCGCGTAAACCGTAGGCAGCAGCGTCCGTCGACCCCTGCCGCGGCAAATACTATACCCCGATGAGGATCGCGCCGAGCAGGATGTGGGCCTGGGTGGTGCGGCGGAGCACGCCGGCGGCGCGGGAGCCGAACAGCTTAGCGAGCCCTAGCGTTTGCCGGTGCCATGCCTTGACGGGGATTGCCGGATAGCCCGCAACGGCCGTGTTCTTCGCAACATCGCGGATCACGCCGCATTTTGCCGAGATCTGCGCGCCTTCGCCGATCGACAGATGATCAGCGATGCCGGCCTGGCCGCCGATCATGACACCGTCTCCGACGACCGTGCTGCCGGCGATACCAACCTGGCCGCAGAGCACACAGTTCCGGCCAATTTTCACATTGTGGGCGATGTGGACCTGGTTATCGAGCACGGAGCCTGCGCCGATGCGGGTCTCTGTCGTGGCGCCGCGGTCGATGGTGCAGTTGGCACCGAGCTTGACGTCGTTCTCGATGATCACGACGCCGATCTGGAGCATTCGCAGCAGCCCGGTCGGTCCGGGCACGAAGCCGAAGCCCTCCGAGCCTATCGTGACGCCACTGGCCACCTCGACACGGTCACCCAGAACGGAATGACTGATGCTGCAGTTCGAGCCGATCTTGACATTGTTGCCGATCCGGACGCCCTGCCGCAGAACCGAATTGTAGCCGACGACGCAGCCTTGCCCGACTTCGACGTCCGCTTCGAGAACGGCGCCCGCGTCGATCTGTGATCCTTCACCGACCTTGGCGGTGGAATGGACGACTGCGGAAGCGGCAATGCCCGGCGTGGGCGCGGTCTGCGGGTAGAACATGTATCCGGCCTTGGCAAAGGCCAGTCGGGGATTGTTGACGCGTAGAATGCGTCGCTGATCGGACACGTGGTGAATAAGCGAGTCACTCGTGAGGATAGCGCCAGCCTCGCTCCGGGCGAGCTGGTCGAGGTAGCGGATGTCGGTAAAAACCGTCAGTTCGTCCGGCCGCGCGTCTTCCAGCGTGGCGATATCCTGCAGAAGAAACGGCGCATTGTTCGGACTGACAGGTTCTGCGTCGACGGACGCAGCGACCTGTGCAAGCGAGAACGGGCCCGCCCTCCTATAGAAGCGTGTGTCAGCCATGGTGCACCGTAAACCACAAGAATTGGGCGGAACCTAGCAGATCGGCCCCTTCGCCGTCTTGGATAATGGCAGAGGGGTACGGCCCCACCGGACGCCGTGGCCTGCGGCAGATTGCGACATCTCCTACGACTTCGCGGAAGCTGCCTGCCGGGCAAACTCCAGCGGCAAGGCGGTCGTGTATTTCATCTGCTCCATGGCAAATGACGACGAGACCTTGGTAATCTCGATCCTGGTGATTAGCTTCTTGTAGAAGGCGTCAAAGGCAGCGATGTCGGGCACGACAACACGCAGCAGATAGTCGACCTCTCCAGCCATGCGATAAAACTCCACGACCTCCGGGAATTCGGAGACGGCTTTGTGGAATTTCTCCAGCCAGGCCAGATTGTGCTGGTCGGTCTTGATCGAGACGAAGACGGCGACGCCGGCATTCACACGTTCCGGATCGAGCACGGCGACCCGGCGGCGAATGACGCCAGCCTCCTCCAATTTCTGGATGCGGCGCCAACACGGCGTGGTCGACAGGCCGACCTCCTTGCCGATATCCGCCACTGGGCGGGTGCAATCCTCCTGAAGGATCCGCAGGATCTTGACGTCCATTTCATCCAGCATCTGCCGCTCTTGAGAAATCTGTTTCGTTATGGCCTCGATGGGGCGATAATCGTTTTGCCGAAAGCCGCCGTCAAGCAGTCTTGTGGTATTTTTTTCTACTTTTTCGGGATTCTGCCATTGCGGCCGGGGCGCGGATCACGAGATAATGGGCGTACGGTATTGCCTCAATGAAAGCCCCCTCCCCCTCATGAGCAAGATCACCCAAATCACGCCCCGCTTTGCAATTGCAGGGCAGCTGTCCCAGGACGACTTCGCGCAGGCCGCGGCCCTGGGATACCGAACGATCATCAATAACCGGCCGGATGGCGAAGAGCGAGGCCAGCTCAGCGCTGCCGAGGGCAGAGCGGCCGCGGCCGAGCACGGTCTCAGCTATGTGCACATTCCTGCGACGAAGCATGACATTTTCACCGACGATGTCGTCGGGCAGATGGCCGACGTACTGGCCGCGCAGGATGGACCGGTGCTGGCGCACTGCAAGTCGGGACAGCGGTCGGCGATCGCCTGGGCGGCGGCTGCCGCGCGGGGTGCGCCGGTTGGCGAGGTTTTGGCAGCGTTGAAAGCCGCGGGTCTCGACTTCGGGTTTCTGCGGGACGATCTCGACAAGCAGGCCGATCGCGCACGCTGGTCAAAAGACGTCGCGGCGGGCAGCAACGTCAGCGAGCCGGCCGCGCAAGGCGCGGCCCACGCGGCCTGACAGCCGTCATCGGCTGGGGCCAATCAGGGCTCGAACTTCGCCGCGTAGTTCCGGCAGCAGGTCCTGCTCAAACCAAGGATTTTTCTTGATCCACGCGTTGTTGCGCCAGGACGGATGTGGCAACGGCAAGCAGCGCGGCTTGCCTGGACGATCGGCGATCTGGCGCCAATTGCCGACCGTTTCAGTGAGGCTGGCCGTCGACGCAATGTGCCACCTCTGCGCATAAAGGCCGACGAGCAGGATCAATTCCACCCTCGGCATCAGGGCCATCAGGCGGGCGCGCCAGAGCGGAGCGCACTCGCGCCGCGGTGGAAGATCGCCACCAGCAGCATCGAGACCCGGAAAACAGAAACTCATCGGAACGATGGCGATCCGGCTGACGTCGTAGAACTCGTCGGGCGTCACGTCCATCCAGGTGCGAAGACGGTCGCCGGAGGGATCGGTGAACGGCGTGCCGGAGGCATGGACGCGCGTGCCTAGCGCCTGCCCAGCGATGGCAAGGCGCGCCGTGCTGCTGACGCGGAGAATAGGCCGTGGCTCGTGAGACAGGGGGCGCCCGGTCGGGGTATCGCGGCAGACACGGCAGCTGCGAATTTCGGTGACCAGCCGGTCAAGCGCCGAGGGCATTGCGATCCTTTGCGGACTTGGGCCTTCAGATGTTCAGCGTCAGCCCGTCCCAGGCAGCAATGACGCGGCGATCCGTGACGGCTGCGGCATTGGCCAGCATCTCGTTCCCCATGTGGGTAATCATGATCTGCCGCGCGGTCAGCCGAGGCAGATTTTTCTCGATGGTGCGCCAGTCCATGTGATGCCGCGCCTGGCGCTCGAAGCCATAGCATTCGGCAATGAACAGGTCGGCGTTGCCGGCAGCCGGGATCAGGCTTTCCACCCATTCGGTGTCGCCGGAGAAGGCGACGACCTTGCCTTCGACCTCGAGGCGCAGGGCATAGGGCGGGGCACCGGAGGGATGCACGACTTCGAACGGCGTGACGCGCACGCCGCCGACGTCGAGCGGTGTGCGATCGGCGAGTTCGACGAACGACAGATCGAAGCGACGCGGCGTCGTGGTGGAACCGGGATAGAGGGCTTCGGCGGCCGCCGTGAAGCGAGGCTCGATGCCGACAGGGCCGACGACAGTCAGAGGCGTGGTGCGCGCGGCAACGTGATTGGCGTGGATGAGCCACCAGATCAAACCGCCGAAGTGGTCAGCATGCAGATGCGTGACGAAAATCGTGGAAACACGATTGGGATCGAGGCCAAAGCGGTTGAAACCGATCAGGGCCGTGGCTCCGCAGTCGATGAGGAACTCCGTGCCCCATGCGGCAACATGAAAGCAGGTCTGCAGGCGCCCGCCTGAGCCAAAGGCGTCGCTGCAGCCGACGACCGTCAGTTTCATGGCCGACCTTTCATTAATTTTCTTGCGCCCCAGAAAATCTGTCCACCCACCGCAATGTCTTGAGTTCCTTGTGTAACAGAGCCGGCAGGCCGGGCTGTTCCCTGTGTAACAGCCCCTCAGTCCCGGCCACGGCCATGTTGCCGGCGCCATTCCCGCGGCCGTTCGAATTCGCCCGACCACAAGCCGCGCTTGGCAGCCCGGGCGGCCGCCTCCTCACGCTCATAGTTTCCGTACGCCAGGGCCATGCCGGATGCCACCATTTCGCGATTGAGGTCACGGCCGTCAACCGAGCAGACAGCAAGTAGACGGCCGTGCTGATCGCGCTCCGCGGCTCTACAGGAGATTGGACGGCCGCCGATCAGGCGCGCGAGCGTTCGCCGCGACTCCTCGCCGCACGCCCAGGTTGCCGATGCTCGGCTGCACGTCTGGCGGCCCTCCGGCGCATCGATGCCGACCAGCCGCACCTCCTCGTTGCCGAGGCGAAAACTATCGCCATCGACCAGATTGGGCCGGCCGGATACGCCATTGGCCGGGATGGGACCGCCGGTCCGGTTGAGGGATTGTTGCACCCACTGCAGTGCCAGAAGCGCGCCGATCAGCAATGCCGTCGCTAACCAGCGGTTGCGCCGAAGTGTGTCTTGCCAGTGCCAGGATCGCATTTCATACCAATTTCTTAACCTGGTATTTCCTATCGATAACGTTGAATTAGACAATTCAACTCACACTATTCTGCGCAATCGTGCCGCAAAATCATGCCATTTCCCAAAGGCCTTGGGGAACTCTGACATGTTCCGCGGCACCCTACCGGCCCAAGAATGACGCATTTCGACAAATCGTCTGAAATGACAGCGCGCCAGGCACGCCATGCGCGCCTGCGCGCGTCACACGACATGAAAGCGGCCCGGCTGAAGCTGACGCGCGGCACGGCAACGCCGGAACTCGATTACGAAATGCTGGCGATGTTCGTGCGCAACGAACGCAGCGCGGCGCCGACCATCTGGGCGCTGGCGGTCATCTTTTCGCTGGCGTCGATGTTCTGGGCGCCGAAAGCCGAAGCCGCGCTCTGGCTGATCATGGTCATCGTCTCGAAGGTCGTCCTTCTCGAGATCTGCCGGCAGTTTAACATGCTCGATCCGGGCGAGGTCGATGTCCGGCTGTGGCGCCGTCGCTTCATTCTGGCAGAGCTCATCAGCGGTCTGACCTGGGCCGGGTTCGCACTGATCGGCGTGTTAAATCCGGTCGCCAACGAAGCCGTGTTCGCATCCCACGTGTTCCTGTTTGCCACGCTGATGGTCGTGCTGGCCATCCGCATGACATTCGCGAGCCCAGTGCTCGCCGTGTTGTACGTCGGCACGCTGCCGATGACGATCGCCGTCGTGGCGCGCCTGATCATGGTGGGCGATCCATTTTCACTGGCGCTTGCCGCCATGGCGGCCGGCGTGCATGCCTATTTCATTTCGCTGGCCAAGGGGCTGAACTCGACGGCACAGGCGATGATCGCCTTCCGCGCGCAGAAGGACCTGCTGATCTCCGAGCTTGAAGAAGAGAAGCTGATGTCCGACGAAGCCCGGCGCCGGGCCGAAGGGGCGAACAAGGCCAAATCGCGCTTCCTTGCAACGATGAGCCACGAACTGCGCACGCCGCTGAACGCCATCATGGGCTTCTCCGAGGTCATGCGCGACGAAGTCCTGGGCCCGCTGGAGAACCCGCTGTACCGCGAGTACTCCAAGAACATCCACGACAGCGGCCAGCACCTGCTGAACTTGATCAACGAGATCCTGGATCTGTCGCGCATCGAGGCGGGCAAGTACGACCTCAGCGAAGAGCCGGTGCGGATCTCCGACATCGCCGACGACTGCTACCGGCTGTTGAAGCTCAGGGTGCAGGCCAAGGGTCTGGACGTTGTGGAGCAGTACGAGGACGACCTGCCGCAGGTGTGGGCCGATCAGCGGGCCATGCGCCAGATCTGCCTCAATCTCATGTCGAACGCGTTGAAGTTCACGCCGCGTGGCGGGCGCATCGTGCTGACCGTGGCGAGCCGGCCAGACGGCGGCCAGATCTTCTCCGTTCGCGACAACGGGCCGGGAATTCCGGCGGATGAAATTCCAAAGGTCTTGCAAGCCTTCGGACAAGGTTCGCTGGCGCATGAATCAGCGGAAGGCGGCACCGGGCTTGGGTTGCCGATCGTCAAAAATCTGATCGAACTCCACGGCGGAACGCTGGAACTCAAATCCGAGTTGCGCAAGGGCACGGAGGCCATCGTGCTGCTGCCGGCGCCGCGCGTGCTTGCGGCCGTACCGCCGCTGCAGCCTCTGGGGCAGGAACGGCACCGTCACAAGGATGGCGGCGACCACCCGCCCCGCGGCCACCGACCCAAGGGCGCCCAGCGCATCTCCGCATAGCTCGGGCTGCCCTGCCCTGTAACGGCCACGTCAGTTTGTGTACAGTGCGCCGCGAATTTACCGGGACAAGCGGAGACCTCGGATGCTGGGTTGGCTCGCGGCCATTCTGATCGCCCTCGTGGCGATCTTCTTCTTTCTCAACTCGGGCAGCGGCATGGAAGGCGGACGCATCCTCTATGCGATCGTCCTGGGGGCACTCGGCCTGCTGTACGTCGTCTCGATCTCATTCGACTATCGCGGCCGCAGCCTGCAGGGGCTGCGGCACGCGGCAGTGTGGGGTCTGATCTTTTTCGGTCTGCTGGCGGGATACAGCTATCGCGGCGAATTGCAGACAGTCGTCTACCGCGTCGCCGGCGAGGTGCTACCGCCGGGGCACGTGATCACTGTCGACACAGGCACGAGCGGGGAAAAGGCCGTCAAGATCCGCAGCGACGGCGGTGGGCATTTTATTGCACAAGGGCACGTCAACGGCAGCGACGTGCGGCTGCTGGTCGACACGGGGGCATCGACCGTGGTGCTGAAGGCGGCCGACGCCGAGCGCGCCGGCATCGACGTGGCGGGCCTGTCGTTCACCGTGCCGGTGCAGACGGCCAACGGTACGGCCTACGCGGCGCCCGTCCGGCTGCGCGAGGTCGCCATCGGGCAGATCGTGATCGACAGCGTCGAGGCGCTGGTGGCCAAGCCCGGCAGTCTCAACGAGAGCTTGCTTGGTATGAGTTTCTTAAATCGTCTGAAGTCATATGGGGTGGATGGAAATTTCATGACGCTCAGGGGCTGATACCCAGTCAGGCTCCTGAAAGCAGCGCTTGTCTAGGTGTTGTCCTGTGGATCTCAGTACCGGCGCGAAATCCTTCCTGATCCAGATCAGTTCCTGGACCGCCGTGGCGGGCTTGGCCCTGGCCGTATTTCTCAATTACGACAGCGTCCGGACCATGGTGCAGACCGTGCTGGGCCAACATGCCGAGCAGATCGCGATCAGCACACCCGCTCCCCGGCCGGAGGTCACTCGAACCTCGCCGTCCGACGACACGGTCGAGTTGAAGGCGAGCAGCAACGGCCACTACCAGGCGCGCGCCGACATCAACGGGCGCGCCCTGCCGGTGATGGTGGACACGGGCGCATCGCTCGTCGTGCTGACCTATGAGGACGCGCAGGCCGCCGGCGTCTTCGTGAAGCCTACGGATTTCACGCAGCCGGTCTCGACCGCCAACGGCACCAGCCGCGTGGCCCCCGTCATCCTGGACCGCATCAGCATCGGAGACGTCACGGTGCGCAGTGTTCAGGCTGCCGTGGCCGAACGGGGCCTGTTGAGAGTGACCCTGCTGGGCATGAGTTTCCTTAGCCGCCTGGAGCGCGTGGACATGCGTGACGGAATGATGATCCTTAAGAACTAATTCGTGACCTGACTGCCAGGTCCGACGCGAAAATGCGTCATTGCTTTGACACGTTCGCTGCCATAAAGGCGGAACCGCGGGGCGCCGTGTCCCGTTGCTATATGCCACCCCATTCATTCCCGACGACTTCCCGCCAAAGGACATCCCATGCTGCCCAAGCCCCGCGCGGACTTGAAGCCGAACACGGCTGATTTCGAACGCATCCCGCTCGTCAAGCCCACGGGGTTTCGCGAGTACGACGCGCGATGGCTGTTCCCAGAAGAGATCAACCTCATGGGCCTCAACGCCGTGGGGCTCGGCATGGCACAACTGTTCGAGGACCGGGGCGTCAAGAAGCGCATCGTCGTCGGCCACGACTATCGCTGGTACTCGGGTTCGGTGAAGCAGGCGCTCATCACCGGTCTGCTCGCGGGCGGTATGGAGGTGCACGACATTGGCCTGGCATTGTCGCCGATGGCGTACTTCGCGCAGTTCGCGCTCGACGTCGAGGGCGTGGCGATGGTGACGGCCAGCCACAACGACAACGGCTGGACCGGCATCAAGATGGGCATGAACCGGCCGCTGACGTTCGGACCGGACGAGATGACGGCACTGAAAGAGATCGTTCTGGCCGGCTCGGCCAAGACGCGCGGCGGCGGCAGCTACCATTTCGTCGAGAACTTCGGCGACAAATACATCGCGGCGCTGGCGGACCGGCCCAAGCTCAAGCGCAAGCTGAAGGTGATCGCGGCGTGCGGCAACGGGACCGCGGGCGCGTTTGCGCCGCAGGTTCTCGCGGCCATCGGCTGCGAAGTTGTCCCGCTCGATGCGGAGCTTGATCACTCGTTCCCGCGCTACAATCCCAATCCAGAAGACATGAAGATGCTGCATGCCATCGCCGCAGCGGTCGTGGAGCACAAGGCGGACGTCGGCTTTGGATTTGACGGCGACGGAGATCGCTGCGGCGTCGTCGACAACGAAGGGCACGAGATCTTTGCCGACACGGTCGGCGTGATGCTGGCGCGGGATCTCTCGGCGTTGCATCCGAACGCGGTGTTCGTGGCGGACGTGAAGTCGACAGGGCTGTTCGTTACCGATCCGGTGCTGCAGGCCAACGGCGCCAAGACGCTCTATTGGAAGACGGGTCACTCCTACATGAAGCGCTACACCTTCGAGCAGAAGGCGCTCGTCGGTTTCGAAAAAAGTGGCCATTTCTTCTTCCAGCCGCCGCTGGGCCGGGGCTACGACGACGGCCTGGTCGCGGCGCTCGCGGTCTGCGACATGCTCGAACGGGCGCCGGACAAGTCGATCGCCGATCTGAGGCGCGCGCTGCCAAAGACCTATCAGTCGCCGACGATGTCACCGCACTGTGCGGACGAAGCCAAGTACGGCATCGTCGACAAGATCGTCGCGCAGTTCCAGGACGCGGAAAAATCGGGCCAGCAGATCGCCGGACAGAAGATCCGAGATCTCGTGACGGTGAACGGCGTGCGCGTGACGCTGGCGGACGGGACTTGGGGTCTGGTGCGGGCGTCGTCGAACAAGCCGGAACTTGTGATCGTGGTCGAGAGCCCCGTTTCAGAGGCAAACAAGGTGGCGATTTTCCGCGATATCGAGGCGCGGCTGGCAAAGTTTGCGGAAGTCGGCGAGTACAATCAGAAGATCTGAGCGAACTTCAGATGCCGCGGTTCTGCGCCAACCTCTCCATGCTGTTCACGGAGCTGCCGTTCCTCGACCGGTTCGAGGCGGCGGCCGCGGCCGGCTTCGCGGGTGTCGAGTATTTGTTCCCTTACGAGTATGAACCTGGCGAGATCGCCGATCGCCTGAAGGCGCACGGTCTCAGCCAAGTGCTGTTCAACATGCCGCCCGGGGATTGGGCGGCGGGAGAGCGGGGTCTGGCGGCGCTGCCCGACCGCGTAGCAGAGTTTCGTGAGGGCGTGACACGCGCGGCGCAGTATGCCCAGGCGCTTGGCTGCCGCAACGTGCATTGCATGGCCGGCATCGTGCCCGCAGGGACCGATGCCGCAACTGCGCGTGAGACCTATCTGGAGAACGTGCGCTTGGCGGCACGAGAGTTCTCCGATCACGGCATCAACGTGCTGATCGAGCCGATCAGCACGCGAGACATGCCCGGATACTTCCTGAACCGCACGCAGCAGGCGATCGACCTCATCTCAGAGGCCGGTGCCGGCAACATCTTCCTGCAGTACGACTGCTATCACATGCAGATCATGGAGGGTGACCTGACGGCGACCATCGACAGGCACCTGCCGAGCATTGCGCACATCCAGGTCGCCGATACGCCGGGACGCAACGAACCTGGGACCGGCGAAATTCACTACCCGTTTATTTTATCGCATCTCGACCGCATCGGCTATGCGGGCTGGGTCGGCTGCGAGTACCGGCCGCGGACCACCACGGCCGACAGCCTGCGCTGGATGGCAGACGTCGCACCGCCGACTTGAGGAGCACCAGCGGCCAAAGAAGGGCTCAGGCGACGATGTTGCGTGCCTTGGCCTCCGCGAGCATTTCGGCGAGGACGCCGAAGGCGAAGGTGGCCTTGCTCTTGGCATTGGGAATCGAGCCGACGGGTGCGTGCAGACGGGCCAGGGTATCCGCGTCGACTCCCAGATCCTGCAGTGCCTCGACACGCGCGCGATGGACGGCGCGATTGCCGAGGACGCCGAGATAGAAGCACGGCGTCTGCAGCAGCTTTTGCAAGATGCGCGGCTCGGCCTCGTGATCGTGGAAAACCACGACCGCCGCGCTGGTCTCATCGAGAGACGATATCGCGCGGTCGAGATCGTCATCGCTGAAGCTCGCCTGCAGGTTCGCCGTGCGCAACTGATCACGTGTCACCTCGTCCGTCGACCATATGACGAGGTCGAGGCCGGTGGCTTGCGCCAGCGTGGCGATCGCCGTCAACGCCGGTCCGTTGCCGAACAGCGCCAACCGGATCGATGCGGGGTAGACGCGCGTGAACGTGTCGCCGTCGCGGTGGCTGGCCAATAGAGGACTTGCCGCCGTTGCGGCGACCG
The DNA here is from genome assembly GCA_965279065.1 of Hyphomicrobiaceae bacterium. Taxonomy (GTDB): domain Bacteria; phylum Pseudomonadota; class Alphaproteobacteria; order Rhizobiales; family Hyphomicrobiaceae; genus JAKAXS01. The sequence continues at coordinate 991,457 of OZ257134.1, read as the reverse complement.
CGTTGCCGCCATCCGAGAGCGTGGTGCGCAGGACGCAGGGGCGGCGGTGCGCGCGATGTTCGAATACTGCGGAGAGCTGCGCGTCGGTCAGGCCCTGATCGAAGTAGAGGTCCATGCCGCTGCCACACGGCAGGCGGATGTCGAAGTACGGGGAACCCTTGCCGTAGCGCACGAGGCGGTTGGTTCCGGCGGCGATGACGGCCTTGGCCTCCAAAGCCACAGCCTGTTCCAGGCAGCCGCCGGACAGGTACCCGGCGTAGCTGCCGTCCTCGGCGACGGCCATCTGCGCGCCGGGCTGGCGCGGGGCACCGCCTTCGACGCCGACCAGCGTGACCAGCGCAGTGCGCAGGCCCTGGCGGCGCCAGGCTTGCAGCATGGGTAGAACATCGTCCTCGTCGAGGAGATTGACGCCCGGAGTGATGCGCTGAAATTCGATTGTCATGGCCGGGTCCTCCCGTCGCGCGACGAATATGGGGTAGCGCTAGTTCGCCAGCAAGTCGTTGCGACCGACCCGCAACAGCGAGACTTCCAGGCGCTTGCTGTCGCGCTCGATGTCTTCGACTTGACCGAACGTGTAGGAGATGTGGTCGGCTGCCGCCGCTTCAGCCGCATCGGCGTCACCCTTGATCACGGCCTCGGCGATCACCGCGTGCTGTTCCAGCAGCTTCTCGCGCACGCCGGGCCGCTCATAGAGATTCTTGCGGTTGTAGAAGATGTTGTTGCGTAGCAGGTCGCCCAGCGCTCGCATCACATGAAGGAAAACGACGTTATGGCCCGCCTCGTAGATGGCGAGGTGGAAGCTGACGTCGGCCTGGGCCTCCAGATCGGGATCACCCTCTTTCTGTGCCTCGATCATGCGCGCCATGTGGGCGCGGATCGTCTGCTTGTCGACGCTCGTGGCATTGATCGCGGCGATGCGGGCGGCTTGTGCCTCGACGACCTGACGGAACTCGAAATAGTCGGCCGAAGCGCGAGGATTGTTGGTCAGCAGGCTCGCCAGCGGCTGCATCATCGGTGTCAGGAAGTCGGCGACGTAAGTGCCGTTGCGGGTAACGCGGAGCAGGCCGCGGGCCGTCAACTTCTCGATGGCGTCGCGCAGCGACGGGCGCGAGACATCGAAGCGTTGTGCCAGTTCCCGCTCACCGGCCAGCTTCTCGCCAGGGCGCAGGGCGCCCTCGAGGATCAACTTCTCAAGGTGGCAGACGATGGCGTCGCACACCTTTTGCGTACGGATCATGTTCAACGGTTTGGGCCTACGAAGCTGACAATCCTATCCTACTGATTGTGGATTGACGATACTGGTATACTTTACTAACCAGAGAAGACAACTGGTAAGAATTCTGGGTCAACGGCCAACTTGCGGCGGCAAAGCCCGCCTACTTTCAGCATCAGAGACGGGCAAGGGGGAGTTTCGTGTGGTCGCAAGTCTATGATCCCTTCGGAAGTATGGTGCTGTCAACGCTGGTGGCGGCCATTCCGATCGTCGTGCTGCTTGGTGCCATCGGCCTGTTCGAAATCAGAGCGCATATCGCTGCGCTCCTTGGCCTCGTCGCGGCCTTGGCCGTCGCTATTCTCGCCTTTGGCATGCCCGCGCCGATGGCCGCGGCAGCAGCCGGATACGGCGCGGCATTTGGGCTGCTGCCGATCGGCTGGATCATCCTCAACGTTATTTTCCTCTATCAGCTGACGAGCGACAAAGGCGTCTTCGACGTTCTGCAGCGCAGCATCAGTACGATCAGCAACGACCGGCGGCTGCAGTTGCTGTTCATTGCGTTTTCGCTCGGGGCGTTCTTCGAAGGCGCGGCCGGGTTCGGCACGCCGGTCGCCGTCACCGCGGCCATTCTCATGGGGCTCGGCTTCCGACCCCTGCAGGCCTCAGGCCTGTCGTTAATCGCCAACACGGCGCCGGTCGCCTTCGGCGGCCTGGGGACGCCGATCATCGCCCTGCAGGCGGTGACGGGGCTCGACCTGCTGGAACTGTCGGGGATGATCGGGCGGCAGCTGCCCTTCTTCGCCGTGCTGGTGCCGTTCTGGCTGATCTGGGCCTTTGTCGGCTTGCGCAAGACGATCGAAGTCTGGCCGCCCATTCTCGTGGCCGGCATTTCGTTCGCGATCCCGCAGTATCTCGTCTCGAATTTTCACGGGCCGTGGCTCGTCGACGTGGTGGCGGCCATCGTGTCGATGGCGTGTCTCGCCCTATTCCTGAAGGTCTGGCATCCGGCGAATGCGATGACGGTCGTGCCCGGCGGCGTAGCCAGCACCGCCGCGAACATCGTCGATCCACCCTCGGCCGTGCGCCGCGCGTGGATGCCGTGGCTCATTCTCAGCGTCTTCGTGTTCGCCTGGGGTACGCCGCAGATGCGTGCCGCCGCCGATGGCGTCTGGACGACGGAGTACAAGGTCGCCGGGCTGCACGAGCAGGTGCAGAAGGTGCCGCCCGTGGTGGCTGCCCCCGTGCCGGAGAAGGCCGTTCTCAAGCTCAACCTCCTCTCCGCGACCGGGACCGGGATATTCCTTTCGGCCCTCGTTGCCGGACTGCTGCTGGGCTACACGCCGCTGGGGCTGGCACGGGCGTACGCGCGCACGCTCTATACTGTCCGCTACTCACTGATGACGATCTCCTGCATGATGGCGATCGGCTTCGTCACCAAGTACTCGGGGACCGATGCCACGCTGGGCCTGGCGATGGCCAATACCGGGTGGACCTATCCCTTCTTCGGCACGCTGATCGGCTGGCTGGGCGTGGCGCTGACAGGCTCGGACACGTCGTCCAACGTGCTGTTCGGCGGCCTGCAGAAAGTCACGGCGGAACAGCTCGGGCTCAATCCCGTGTTGATGGCTGCCGCCAACAGCTCCGGTGGCGTCATGGGCAAGATGATCGACGCCCAGTCCATCGTCGTCGCCTCGACGGCCACCAAATGGTACGGCCACGAAGGCTCCATTCTGCGCTTCGTCTTCTTCCACAGCGTCGCGCTGGCGGTGCTGATGGGCCTGTTCGTTCTGGGCCAGGCATACCTCTGGCCCATGACACTGCTTGCTCCTTAAACACCGTTTGAGGTCACGTGACGCAACTTGATGACAGACCGAAAGCGAGCGGCTCCGATGCCGGGGGCCGCCGCGTCGCGTTGTTCGTCACGTGCCTCGTCGATCTCATGCGGCCGAACGTCGGCTTTGCAGCCGTCAAGCTGCTCGAAAATGCCGGCTGCCGTGTGGAGGTTCCACGCGCACAGGTGTGCTGTGGGCAGCCGGCGTACAACAGCGGCGACTTCGCGTCGGCGCAGCGCATCGCCAAGCAGGTGATCGCCGCCTTCGAGGGCTACGATTACGTCGTTGGACCGTCGGGCTCGTGCATGGCAACCATTCGCAAGGACTATTCCGCGCTGTTCGAGGGCGACCCAGTGTGGCTGGCTCGCGCGCAAGAGCTGGCAGGGCGCGCGCACGAGCTGACGTCGTTTCTGCGCGACGTGTTGCGGGCGACGCCCCTGCCTGCCTCAATGCGGGCGACGGCGACGTATCACGATAGCTGCTCGGGCATGCGCTCGCTCGGCATCAAGCAGCAGCCGCGCGATTTGCTGGCCGGCGTACGCGATCTGAAGCTGATCGAGATGCAGGACTGCGACGTGTGCTGCGGCTTCGGTGGCACGTTCTGCGTCAAGTATCCCGACATCTCGGTCAAGATGGTAAGCGACAAGACCGCCAACGTCGACGCGACCGGGGCCGACGTGCTGCTGGGAGGCGACTTGGGTTGCCTGCTCAATATGGCGGGGCGTCTGAGGCGTCTCGGCAAGACGGCGCGCGTCTTCCATATCGCCGAGGTGCTCGCCGGCATGGCGAATGGTGCGGCGATCGGCGAGGCGGAGGCCGGGCCATGACGGCGCACGCACTGAATTTCGACAGGCGTGTCATATCGGGCCTCGGCGATCGCGACCTGCAGCGCTCGCTGCTCGGGCTCAAGGGTACGTTCGTCGCCGCGCGTGGGCGTGCCGTCACCGCGCTGCCTGAGTTCGAAGCGTTGCGCGAGGATGGCCGGGCCATCAAGGACCACACGCTCGCCAACCTCGACGTCTACCTGGAGCGCTACGAGGCAAAGGTCATCGAGCATGGCGGCCACGTGCACTGGGCGCGCGATGCGGCGGAGGCGCGCGACATCGTGCGGGAGATCTGCAGGCAAGCCGGTGCGCGGACCGTCACCAAGGGTAAGTCGATGGTGTCGGAGGAGATCGCGCTCAATGCCGCGCTCGAAGCCGATGGGCTAGAGGTGGTCGAGACCGACGCGGGGGAATACATCCTGCAGCTCGGCGGCGAAATGCCGAGCCACATCGTTATGCCGACGGTGCACAAGACGACGGAACAGATCGCCGATCTGTTCCTGACGCATCATGCCAAACACGGGTTCGCGGAACGGACGCTGGATGCGGCGGAACTGATCGGGCAGGTGCGCAGTGTGCTTCGGGAGAAGTACTTCAAAGCCGACGTCGGCATCACCGGCGCCAACTTCCTGGTCGCAGAGACCGGCTCGAACATCATCGTCACCAATGAGGGCAACGGCGACCTGACATCGACGCTGGCGCGCGTGCATATCGTGACGACCGGCATCGAGAAGGTGGTGCCGACGCTGGAAGATTTGAGCGTGATGCTGCGACTGCTGGCGCGTAGTGCGCTCGGCAGCGAAATCACCAGCTACACGACGCTGTCGACCGGTCCGCGGCGCCCTGGCGATCTCGACGGGCCCGAGCAGTATCATGTCGTTCTGATCGACAACGGCCGCTCCAACATGCTGGCCGGCGCCTTCCGCGAGATGCTGCGCTGCATCCGGTGCGGGGCCTGCATGAACCACTGTCCGGTGTACATGTCGATCGGCGGGCATGCCTACGGTTCGGTCTATCCCGGGCCGATGGGCGCGGTGCTGACGCCGATGATCGCGGGGCACGAGGCGGCCGGAGAACTGCCGCATGCCTGTACCCTGAACGGGCGGTGCCAGAGTGTTTGCCCCGTCAAGATCCCGTTGCCCGATCTGCTGCGGCGCCTGCGGCATGAACAGTGGGAGCAGAAACTGGTTTCCGGCACGACGCGTTGGGGCATCGCGGCCTGGGCCTGGTTCGCGCAGCGTCCGCGCCTCTATCGCGTTGCAACGCGTCTCGCGATGGGTGTGCTCGGCCGGTTAGGACGGCACCGTGGCTCGTTCCGCTGGCTGCCGCTCGGTTCGGGCTGGACGGACGGACGCGACATGCCGGCACCGCAGGGGCCGACGTTCAGCGACCAGTGGGCGCGGAGGGGTGGCTCATGATCCCCTCCTCTCGCGATATCGTCATGGACCGCATTCGCACGGCGCTCGGCAGCGAGCGCAACGCGGCAAGTCTGACGGGTGTTCAAGGACGCAACGACCTGCCCGCGTGGACGCGACCTGCGTTCGCGGGTGACGACACGGCACGCTTCATCGCGAAAGCCGAGGCAAGCTATTGCAGCGTGGAACGCGTTGCGACGATGAACGACGTTGTCGGCGCCGTCGACAGGCAGCTGCGGGACCGCGGGGCAAGCCTAGATCTCAGCATTGCCCCGTCGCTTCGCGGCATGGCGTGGCCGGACTCGTGGACGGTAAACTTCGGCAAGGGGCGCTTGGTGGAGGCCGTCAGCGTCACCGACGCTGTGGCCGGGATCGCGGAGACGGGCAGCCTTGTCATCTGCTCGGACGCCGAGCGGCCAGCGAGCCTCAACTTCCTGCCGGACCTGCACATTGCCGTGCTGCGCACGAACGACATCGTGCACCATCTGGAAGATATCTGGCCGAGGGTTCGCGCGCTGCCGGTCTGGCCGCGCGCCGTCAACATCATCTCGGCGCCGTCGCGCACGGCCGACGTGGCGCAGGTCGTGGTGCGACCGGCGCATGGGCCGAAGTCTCTGCACATCGTTCTGGTCGAGGCGCAAGCATGAGGAGGTGCAATCAGCGCAATACAGCCATGCCACTCACGTGGCCCTTATTGACGTCTTTTTGTCTTTGCGATCAGCCGCTCGCTGTCGCAGACTCGAATTGTAGCTTTCCGCTGCGGATCGGCGCGCAGCAGGCACCACTCGTGCCCCTACCTTTGACCGCACGACCTCCATTTTCACATGTATCGCGCCTTCAGACGTCGAACAGACGCGGGGCGCAGAAGTCGGGATCTAGACGTTCGCGGCGGCCAGCGAAGGCCGGCGCTTATTCGGGAGACGAAACATGCCTACCTTCACCATCAACGGAGAAAGCCGCAAGTTCGACGGCGACGGCGACATGCCACTGCTTTGGTATTTGCGGGACGAACTCGGGCTGATAGGCACCAAGTTCGGCTGCGGGGCCGGTATCTGCGGCGCTTGCACGGCGCACGTCGACGGCGAGGCCGTGCGTGCCTGCGTGACACCCGTTTCGGCAGTCGAAGGCAAGAACGTGACGACTATCGAGGGCCTGCATCCGACCGGCGATCACGCCGTGCAGAAGGCCTGGCGCGAACTGTCCGTGCCGCAGTGCGGCTACTGCCAGGCCGGCCAGATCATGCAGGCCGCATCGCTGCTGAGCAAGAACCCCTCGCCGAGCGACGATGAGATCACGACGGAGATGGCCGGCAACATCTGTAGATGTGGCTGCTACGAGCGCATTCACAGCGCCGTGCGTTTGGCTGCGGGAGGCGTATGATCATGCTGCATTACCTGGAAAAAGATCTGAAATCGGGCACGCCCGCACCGCGGACCGTGATCGAAAACGTAAGCCGCCGGGGCTTCCTTGGCGGCGCGCTGACCGTTTCGGGCTTCGTGCTGGCGGTCAACGTGGCGCCGGCCGGCGCGCGCGAGGCGCTGAAGGCGTATCCCACGGGCGGGCTCGGCATGCCGCATGGCGTGATTGCCGATCCCAAGATCTTCATTGCCATCAACGACAAGGGCGATGTGACGATCATCACGCACCGCTCCGAGATGGGCACGGGCATCCGCACCAGTCTGCCGCTGGTCGTCGCGGATGAAATGGAAGCCGACTGGAAGCGCGTGAAGATCGAGCAGGCGCCTGGTGACGAGCCGAAGTACGGCAACCAGGACACCGACGGATCGCGCTCCATGCGGCACTTCATCCAGCCGATGCGTCAATGCGGTGCGGCCATGCGGCAGATGCTGGAGGCAGCGGCGGCTGCGAAGTGGAACTGCGATGTCGGCCAATGCAAGGCGCAACTGCACGAGGTGGTGAACACCGAGTCCGGCGAAAAGCTCGGCTACGGGCAACTGGCTCAGGCAGCGATGGCGCTGCCGGTGCCGGCGCTCGAAACGCTCAAGTTCAAGAGCCTGGACGAGTTCCGCTACATGCGAAAGGGCGAGGCCAAGATCTACGACCTGCACGACATCACTGTCGGCAAGGCAATCTACGGTGCCGACATCCGTTTGCCCGGCATGAAGTATGCCGTCATGGCGCGCCCGCCTGTCGTCGGCGGCAAGATCAAGTCGGTCAACAGCGAGGCGGCGAAGAAGGTGCCCGGTGTCGAGGGCGTGTTCGAGTTTGCCGGACCGGACGCCCCACCCTACAAGTTCGCGATGGTGGGCGGCGTGGCCGTGGTGGCCAATTCCACTTATGCCGCTTTGAAGGGCCGCGAGGCACTCGAGGTCGAGTGGGATCACGGCGCCAACTCGGTCTACGACACCGAGGCCTACAACAAGGCCATGCACGAGACGGCGAGCAAGCCGGGCAAAGTCATCCGCAACCAAGGCGATGTCGACAAGGCGTTCGCCGAGGCTAAGGACACGTTCGTTGCCGAATATCATGCGGCACACCTGGCGCAGGCGCCGATGGAGCCGCTGGTGGCAACGGCACGGATCGTGGATGGCAAGGTGGAAGTGTGGGCGCCGGTGCAGAGCCCGTTCGGCGCCCGCAAAGACATCGCCGAAGCTCTCAAGATCCCGATCGAGGACGTGACAATCCACGTCACGCTGCTCGGCGGCGGTTTCGGGCGCAAGTCGAAGTGGGATTGGATGCTGGAGGCGGTGCGCATCTCCGAGAAGATCGGTGGCGCGCCGGTGAAGCTGCAGTGGTCGCGTGAAGACGACCTCCAGCACGCGTTCTATCACACGACGTCCGTGGAACGCATCGAGATGGCGATCGACGGCAAGGGCAAAGTGACGGGCTGGCGGCATCGCAGCGTGGCGCCGTCAATCGTGTCGACATTCGCGCCGGACAGCGGATACCAATTCAACATCGAGTACGGCATGGGCTTTGTCGACATGCCGTTCGAGATCGCGAACATCCGCTGCGAGAACGGCGAGGCCAAGGCGCACGCGCGCATCGGCTGGTTCCGTTCCGTGTCGAACCTGCCGCGGGCGTTCGCGGTGCAGTCGGCGGTGGCGGAGCTGGCGCACAAGCTTGGGCGAGATCCCAAGGACATGCTCTTGGAACTCCTCGGATCGGATCGCGTCATCGACCCGAAGGCGTCCGGGTTCCCGGAGGACTTCTGGAACTACGGGGAACCGTATCCGGAGTTCCCGATCAACGTGGCGCGCTTGAAGGGCGTCGTGAACCTGGCGGCGGACAAGGCCGGCTGGGGCAAGAAGCTGCCGGCAGGTGAGGGCATGGGCATTGCCGTGCACCGCGCCTTTGCCAGCTATGTGGCAACCGTCGTGCACGTGACGATCGACAAAGACGGCACGATCCGAGTGCCAGAGGTCACGTCGGCGGTCGACTGCGGTTTCTATGTCAATCCTGAGCGCATCCGGTCGCAGATGGAGGGTGCCGCGGTGATGGGCATGTCGTCGGCCGCCTACAGTGCGATCACGTTCAAGGGCGGCGCCGTGGAGCAGTCGAACTACGGCGACTTCCAGGTCGCGACGATGGCGAACTTCCCCAGGAAGGTAAACGTCCACATCGTCGAGCCGAAGGAAGGCCATCACGCCGGCGGCATCGGCGAACCAGGGGTGCCCCCCTTCGCGCCAGCGTTTGCCAACGCGGTGTTCGTGGCGAGCGGGCAACGCCTGCGCAACCTGCCGACCGGCGACAAGATCAAGGTGTAAGCCCTTCGGGCTTGCATATCTCGAACGGACCGGGCCCGCGATGGCGACATCGCGGGCCCGCTTGCATCGGTGTCTGAGATCAAGCTGTGCCGGCTAGAACAGGCCACCCAGGGCGGAACCGATGACGTCTCCGGTCGATTTCTCTGGTCCTTTTGAGCGAGCGGTGCGTGTCGGCTTGGAAAAGTCGGGTGTCGGCGGGGCGAGATGGTCACGGCCCTTGGCGATCTGCGTCCACTTGCCTTCGAGCGCCTGGGTGATGCGCTTCTCGTGGCCGTAGACGTCACCGTAGAGCTTCAGCTTGCCGTCGTCGCCGACCCAGGCCGTGAAATACGTGAGATGCATCATGATGCGCTTGTCCATCGCCACCTCATTGTTGAGGGGGCCTGAAGCCGACAGCTCGTCGATTTTTTCGCGATCCCAGCCCTTGTCCTCCCGGAGAAGGATCTCGACCAGCTGCATGGGATTGCGCAGACGCAGGCAGCCGTGGCTCAGCGTGCGCTGAGAAGCGTTGAACATGTACTTGTCGGGCGTGTCGTGCATGAAGATCGTGTGCGGAGAGGGAAATGAGAACTTGACGTGGCCGAGCACGCTGATGCGGCCGGGCGGCTGCGTGACCTCGTAACTGCGGATATCTTCCTTGCTCCAATCCATGGAGCGCCAGTTCAGATCCTTGCCGTCCTTGGTCTCCAGCTGCAGGCCATACTGCGTCATGAGCCCGCCGCCGTGGCGCAGGCTCGGCCACAGCTCCTTGACCTTGATCGATTCCGGTACACGCCACTTCGGGCGCAGCACGATATGGCGCAGCGGGCGGGAAAAGATCGTCGTCTGCTTGCCGATCTCGCCAGCGACGATGCGTTCGGTGAAGAGCACCTCGTCATTCTTGTAAAGGTTGATCATGAACTCGGGCACGTTGGCGATGAGGTACAGTTCGCCGAGGTTGGCCGGCATCCAGCGCCACTCTTCCATGTTGGCGAGCAAGCGGCGGGCATCGGCGGGCTCGGGCTTGTTCAATGCGGCGCGGGTGGCATCGTCGACGACCCCGTCGCTGCGCGACAACCCGCGATCCTTCTGGAAGAAGACGACGGCCGTCTTCAAGGACTCATCGTACGTCTTGGGATCGGAGAGCCCCGCCGTCAGGCCGAGGCGCTGACGCAGGAGCGGGATCTGGTCGCTGGAGGCGCCGGGGGCCAGTTCAGTGCCGTTGGGAAGCTTTGCCACGGAGCGCGCATTGCCCTTGGCCACAAGGTAACGCTGGCGCAGCTTCTCGAACTGCCCATGCTGGGGATGCAGTCCGCGCAGGTAGACGGCGGCGTCAGGCGCGCCAGCGAAATTGGCGATGACCTCGGCGGGCTTGGCGAATTGCGGACGGCGGTCGAGGTTGGAGTTGAGCTGGCCGGCCGGATGGATGATGCGGCCGCCGCGCGCATAGCGGGCATAAAGCTGCAGCGTCAGCGCGAACTTGAGTTCGGCATCGGCGCGGGCATCGACGGCCAGCGGCGGGGCGCCGTCCCTGGCCGGCTCGACGGGCGGCATGGCGAAGGCGCGCGGCTCCAGTCCCCAGGCGTCGGCGTTGGCGAATTCCGCGACGGCGGCCATAACCGCGGGCGTGGCGCCGTTGGGCCCGATAAACAGGGGCTCGTTGGCGCGGGCTGCATAGAACGCGACGATGGCGGCACGCTCGTTGCGGTCCTCGTCACTGGCCTCGGGGCCGAGCGCGGCAATGGCGCGCCGGAGCGCGGCGGCGGCTTCGCTTGCGTCCGCCGCAGGTGCCGGTACCGTTGCCGCCGGCGCAGCGGGTGCCGCGTCCGTTGCAGCCGGTGTCTCGCTCTCCGCCGCGCCGGGCTTTGCGTCTTCCGGACTGATCGATTGTGCCCGCAAGGGGCACGTCAGGAACAGCATGGTTGCCAAGCCGATGCCGCAAGCGATTCTCATGCCCGATGTCCTCCGATGGTGGCGCAAATTAGAGGTGCAGTTCGGCCAATGCGAGACGAGGCACGGGGTCCCGCGCACGGATCAGCGGGAAAACGGATTGTGTTGCACATGTGCCTCAAAGCCGCCATGCGTCGTTGCTTTCGTGTGCTGCTGCTGGCGCCACGCGTGAGTTCCGCCTTATACTCACAATCAGTTTATGCTACTTATGCTAGATTTCTTGACACAAGCGGCTTGCGGATCATCCTTTCGCTTCGCTATGTCATTTGACGTTATATTGCCCTCACGAACGGCAGGGATTCGTGAAAATTATAAAGCCACGTATTGACGCCAGAAGCTCTCCGAAAGCTGCGCGCGCGGTCAAGAAAGGGCCTGCGAAGCGCAAGGCAAATAGGGTCGGCCGGCCAAAGGCAGGGACGGTCACGAGAGACGCGCAAGATGTCATCGCGAATGCGGCGTTGCCGTTGTTTGCGTCGATGAGTTACGCCGCCGTTTCCACCAAAGACATCGCTTCCGCAGCCGAGCTCAATACCGCGCTGATCTATTACTATTTCGGCAGCAAGGAAGAACTGTTTCGACGCACGGTGCTGCTCGCGGTGCAGCATGCGATCAAGCGATTTCGCGCGCTTGGGGCCAAAAAACTCGAGGCAACGCGCTTCGTGAACGATTGGCTCGACTGTCACGAAACGGAATTCGAAACGGTGACGCAGCTGCTGCGCATTTCCTTGTGTTATGCGTCGACGCCCGAACGGCATCGAAACGTCGACGAAGCCATTGCCAGTTTTCACAGCGAAACGCGCGGCATGCTGCATGACGCACTCAATCGTTGCGTTGCGGAAGCGCGAATTTCAGATATCGATGTCGAACAAACGACGACGTTCATGGCGACGTTTCTCGATGGCGTCTACATGCGCTCAATCCTATTTCCAGATATCGACCCGAGATCTGAAATTGACGAGCTTCGCACATTCTTCACAGCACGGCTGAACGCGACAGAAGGCTAGGGCCGGTTTCTACTCTAGGACGTAGAGCCCGACGTCGAGGGTGCCGAGCCGAAAGCCGGTTTCGCAATACGACAGGTAGTACTCCCACAACCGACGGAAGTCGTCATCGTAGCCCATGGCCTTCAGCTGAGGCCACGCGGCCTGAAACCTAGCGCGCCAGGTCGACAGGGTCGTCGCGTAGCTGTCGCCGAAATATTCGGTTTCGACCAGGCGAAACCCTGCCCGCGAGGCAAGCTCGCCCATCAGGGTCTTGGTGGGAAGCATGCCGCCGGGAAATATGTAGCGCTGGATGAAGTCTGGCCGCGAGCGGTAGCTCTCGAAGCGGCCCTCGGCGATGGTAATGACTTGCACGACGGCCCGGCCGCCTGGCCGCAACAGGCTGCGCAGCTTGGCGAAATAGACCGGCCAGTAGTCCTCGCCGACGGCTTCGAGCATCTCGATTGATACGATGCGGTCGAAGGTGCCGGTCATGTCCCGGTAGTCCGCCAGGCGCAGACTGGAATTTCGCGAGGGATCGGCCAGCGCGAGGCGGTGTTGCGCAAAGCGGAGCTGCTCGGCCGACAAGGTAATGCCGGTCACGTGGCAACCTGCCGTCGCGGCAAGCCGTTGCACCAATGCGCCCCAGCCGCAGCCGATTTCCAAGACCCTGTCTCCCGGGTCGGTGCGGAGATGGGCGATCACGCAGTCGAGCTTGTTGCGTTGAGCCGCCTCCAGCGTCTCGTCCTGCCGACGATAGAGGCCCGATGAATAGTTGAGCTCGGCGTCGAGCCAGGCAGCGTAGAAGTTGTTGCCGAGATCGTAGTGCGCCGAGATGTTGCGACGGCTGCCGACGCGGGTATTGGCCCGGCTGGCGTGACGAAACCGGTCCAGCAAGCGCGCCACGCTCGAGCCGCGCCAGGCCATGGCAAGGGCTGCCTCGTTGCTTGTGACCCAGGTGAAGAAGGCGACGAGGTCCGGGCTCCACCAGTCGCCGGCGCGATAGGCCTCGGCAAAGCCGATGTCGCCGCCAGTGACGAGACGGCGCAGCGCGCTCCAGCGGCGGATGATGATGCGCGCGTCGGGGCCGGGCCTGTCGCCCTGATGGACCCAGGACGTGCCGGACGGCATCTTGATGACGATGCGGCCGGCGTCGCTGCCGGCGAGGCGGCGGACGAGCCAGCCCAATACACCGCGTCGCAGCAGTCCCGCCGTGGGCCGCAGGGTTTCGGCGATCTCACTGTGCAACGGTCATCTCCTTTGCGGATGTTGCCGAAACCGGATCGGGCGGCGGAGCGGGACGCGGCACCAGCCGAAGGCCCTTCAGCCAGAGCCTCAAGGCTTCCCAGTGGATGGCCGCCACGACCTTCAGCGTGACGAGCGGCATGGCCAAGAGGACACGCAGCAAAGTCCTGTCCGTCAAGGCGTGCCGTTCGCCAGCCAGGGTGGCGGCAATGACCGGTCCGCCGGCATCGTCGCCGCAGATGACGACGCCGACCGATGCGCCGGGCGGGGTCACCCGGAAGCGATACGACATGTCCATCTCCATGAAGGGAGAGACATAAAAGCGTTTGGCGCACGTTTGCTCCACTGCCGCCTCCGTCCGCGCCTGCGGCGGCACGCCGATCAGATAGCTGTGGCGCTGGTTGAAAGTGTTGTGCACCTCGTAGAGCAGTGCCTTCAGCGTCCCGTCGCGGTCGAAGCAGAAGTGCACACTCAAGGGATTGAACACGAAGCCGAGGACGCGCGGCATGCACAGGATGCGGATGGCGCCGCCTTGCAGATCGATGCCGGACTGCTGCAGGTGTCGCTCGATCTGAGGACGCAGCGGCGTGGCCGCGCCGCTCGCATGATCGCCATCGCGAAAGCTGAAGACGTTCCAACGATTGTGAGAGAACAGCCGGAGACGCCGATGCAGAGTCGGCAGTTCATCAATGTCCACCAACAGCCAGTAGGCGTTGTAGCGGAACGCGTGGACACGCGGTTTCATGCGGCGATGCGCGACGGAACCGATGTAGACGGCGGAGGCCGATGGCGCGGCGACGATCATGCGACGGCCTCGCGCCGTCGGAAGTCGCCGCCATCCGTGCGGTCGGGCAGAAAAATTCGGTTCGAAGGTTGCGGCAGCTGCCAGGGGCGCCGCGCGCCGGACAGCGCCTCGGCGACGGCCAGTCCTGCCTGCAGCCCGTCCTCGTGAAAGCCCGCCCCGAAGTAGGCACCGCAGAACCACGTGTTGCGCACGCCCTGCAAGGTCCACAGGCGCCGCTGCGCGGCGAGTGCGGCGGGATCAAAGATCGGGTGGGTATACGTCTCGGTCAGATGCACGGTATCGGGAGCGGGATCTCGTTCGGGGTTGAGGGTCACGAACAGCGGGGTGTGAGCCGGCAGGCCCTGCAACCGGTTCATCCAATACGTGACGGAGAGCCGCCTGGTTTCGCCGGTGTAGTTCCAACTGGACCAGGCCGCACGGCACTTGGGCATGACGCCTGCATCGGAATGCAGCACGGCTTCGTTGCGCGCGTAGCCAAAGGCGCCGAGCACGTCGCGTTCACTCGGGTCGGCGTCGGTCAGGAGCTCGAGCGCTTCGTCGGCGTGGCAGGCAAGCACGACGTGGTCGAAGCGCGTCATCACGCCGTCCGTGTCGCGCAGCTCGATACCGTCTGCAACGCGCCGCACCGCGGCCGCCCCGCATGATGTCCTGATGCGGCTGCGGAATGGCTCGATCAGTTTGTCGACGTAAGCGTAGCTGCCCCCCTCGACGGTGCGCCAGACCGGGCGGCGCGTCATCTGGAGCAGGCCATGGTTGGCGCAGAAGGCGATGAAGCCGCGTGCCGGATAGGCCAACATCGTGGCCGGCGGCGCCGACCAGATGGCGGCCGCCATGGGGAGCAGGTGATCGTCGCGGAACGCCTCGCCATAGCCACCCGACGCCAGATAGTCGCCGAGTGTCGTCTCGTCGGCGAGGCGCGGTCCGTGCGCCGGTGCTTCCCGGTAGAAGCGGCGGATGTCGCGCAGCATGCTCCAGAAACGCGGGCTGACGAGGTTGCGGCGCTGCGCAAAGAGGCCGTTGACGTCGGTGCCGGAGTACTCCAATTCGCCGCCGTTCAGCGAGACGGCAAACGACATCTCGGAGGCCCGCGTGGCGACGCCCAGGTGGGCGAAAAGCGCGGTGAGATTGGGATAGGCCCCCGTGTTGTAGACGATAAAGCCGGTGTCGACCGGAATCGATCCTGCAGGCGTGTGCACGATGGCGGTATTGGTGTGACCGCCGATACGGGCGCTGCGTTCGAAGACCGTCACGTCATGGCCGCGGCTGAGCAGCCACGCCGCGGACAAGCCAGAGATACCGGAGCCCGCAACCGCGATTTTCAACCTGCGGCCCGGCAAGCTTTGCTGGTAATCCTTAATCTGACGACCTCGATGCTCCCGGGCGCGCGAGACGTTTTCCCCCACGCATCGCCTATCAACCTACTGGCATACGGACCAACATTGCTATTGGATCGCGTGATCCGAACTCTATCAAGGGACGTATGATTGGCAAACGGAGTGACGAGATTGATGCGCGATCCTCGTTGGGAGAGTGCGACGGTTAGAGGCGGAACGTTTCATGCTGTGTTCGGACTCCGCGGCACCACTTCGGGCGCGTCGGCGACACGCTCCAATGGCTGACAACGTGACGACAAGCCATTCGCGACTGATCGAACGCGTCGCCGCCACGCAGGACCGGCATGCCTTCATGCTGCTGTTCGCGTTCTTCGGTCCGCGCATCAAGGCGTTCATGATGCGATCGGGCGCGAGCGATGCGTATGCCGAGGAACTGGCGCAGGAGACGCTGCTAACGGTCTGGCGCAAAGCGCACACTTTCGACGCCAGCCGCGCCAGCGCCTCCACGTGGATCTTCACGATCGCGCGCAACCTGCGGATCGACGGCGTGCGGCGGGAAAAGCTCGCGGCGAACGCGCAGGCCCAGCTGGAAACGCTCGAGGAGGATATCGAGCGGCCGGACGACGTGCTTCAGACGATACAGCGCGCCGACCGGTTGCGGGCCGCACTCAGCGGCCTCAGCTCGGATCAACTCGATCTGGTGCGACTGTCGTTTTTCGAGGACAGGCCGCATCCCGAGATCGCCAAGACGCTCAACATTCCTTTAGGCACCGTCAAGTCGCGCCTGCGGCGGAGCATGATGCTGCTGCGTGAGATCCTGGAGGATCTCAAATGATGATCACCCATCATCCCGACATCGCGACGCTCGGCTCGTTCGCGTTCGGGACGCTCGACAAGGCGCGCGCCTTCGTCGTGGCTGCGCATGTGCACCGCTGCCCCAAGTGCCAGGCGCACTATCGCCGCTTCGAGGAGGCAGGCGGCGTCATCCTGGAAGATCTCGAGCCGGCGCCGCTGTCGATGGCGGCGGGCGACAAGATGCTGGACATGGTGCTGCATGGCGCGGATGCGTCGCGCCGCTCCGCGGTACAGCGCGTGGCCGAAGTCGACCTGCGGACCGTGCTGACGACGTTCGACGAAGGACCGTGGCGGTGGCTCGGACCAGGCGTGCACTTTCGCTCGTTGACCCAGGCTGCCAAGGGCGAGGCGCGTCTGTTTCTGCTGAAGGCGGCGCCGGGCACCAGCCTGCCAGAGCATACGCACAGCGGCACGGAGCTGACGCTGGTCATGCGTGGCGCGTTCTCGCACGTGGGTGGCCGGTTCGGGCCTGGGGATCTGGAAGAAGCGGATTCCAGCGTCGAGCATCAGCCGATGGTCGACGAGGGTGAGACCTGCATCTGCCTCGTGGCCATGGATGGCCAGTTGCGGCTGAAGGGACTGCTTGGCCGGCTGCTGCAGCCCTTCGTGCGACTCTAGGGTTGGAAAATTTGTGAGCCTCTCGCCCGCCACGCTGATTGCCGCCGTCCTCGCACTGTCGATAGGGCTGTCACTGGTGATGACGTTGGCCTGGGTCGTGCAGCAGCGCACCGGAAATTCGGGCTGGGTCGACACCATCTGGACCTTCGGCCTCGGCGTGATCGGCGTGACGGCCGCGTTGTGGCCGGATGCCGCCGAGGGCAACGGCCGCCAGTGGCTGGTCGCAGGTCTCATCGCCATGTGGGCGCTGCGGCTCGGCGGGTACATCGCGCACCGATCGTCGGGCATCCAGGACGATCCGCGCTATGCAGCGCTCATCGCCGGCTGGGGCGCGGATGCGCGGCGGCAGATGTTCATGCTGTTGCAGAAGCAGGCGCTGGTTTCGATCCCGCTGTCGATGACGCTGTTCCTGGCGGCGCACACCGCGCAGCCACTGTGGCGTGTGCTCGACGTAGCGGCCGTGGCCCTGTTTCTCGTGGCGGCCGCGGGCGAAGCCCTGGCGGACCATCAGCTGCGGCGGTTCAGGGTCGCTCATCCGCAGCGTACGGCCGTGTGCGACGAGGGGCTGTGGGCGTGGTCGCGGCATCCCAACTATTTCTGCGAGTGGCTGATGTGGGTGGGGTTCGCGCTGCTGGCCATTGGACCTTCGCCCGCCGGCTGGCTCGCCATCGCCGGGCCTGCCGCGATCTATTGGCTGCTGACGCAGATCTCCGGCATCCCGCCGCTGGAAGCGCACATGCTGCGCACGCGTGGCGATGCATTCCGGCGCTACCAGGAGCGCACCAGCGCGTTCTTTCCGTGGCCACCCGGACGCTCCGCCAGCGCGGGGACACGACCATGATCTCAGCTGCCGTGGCGCTGGCCCAGCGTGTGCCCCTGCCCGACGTCGTGACCCGGGCCGCCATCGCGTATCTCGTGGGGCGCACCGACCGTGGGTTGCGCGCCCTGGACGGCACGGCGACGCGGGACTTCGCGCGCGCCATGCCGGGCTTCGCCATCGCCGAACACACGGATGCCGCCAATGCCCAGCACTACGAAGTGCCGGCGGGCTTCTTCCGGCACGTGCTGGGCCCGCACATGAAGTATTCCTCCTGCTTCTACGAAGATGGTGACCCCTTAGGGGACGCCGAGGCGCGCGCCCTGGCACTCACCGCCGCGCATGCGGACCTGCGCGACGGACAGCAAATACTGGAACTGGGCTGCGGCTGGGGCTCGTTGTCCCTGTGGATGGCTGAACACTACCCCGGGGCGCGCATCACGGCGGTTTCGAACTCGGCATCGCAGCGGGCCTACATCGAAGCGGAAGCCCGGGATCGCGGACTTTCAAACCTCAAAGTCGTGACGGCCGACATCAATGTGTTCAAGCCCGATCAGGTGTTCGATCGCATCGTGTCCGTGGAGATGTTCGAGCATCTTTCCAACTGGAGCGCGATCCTGGAGCGGCTGCGGAACTGGTTGACGCCGGAGGGGCGGCTGTTCCTGCACGTGTTTTCACATGACGTGGCGCCGTATCGTTTCGATTCCGGCAACGCGGCAGACTTCATCGCCCAACACTTTTTCACCGGCGGCATCATGCCGAGCCACGATCTGATCAGGCAATTTCCCGAGAGCTTTGCCGTAGAGGAGCAATGGCGCTGGAGCGGGGAGCACTATGCCAAGACGGCACGCGACTGGCTGAAAAACTTTGATGCCAATCAGCTGGCGATCCTTCAGGCGCTTGGAGGCGTCTATGGCGCCGATGCGGTGCTGTGGCAGCGGCGCTGGCGGCTGTTCTTCCTGGCGACGGCGGGGCTGTTCGGCTATCGCGGCGGCACACCCTGGGGCGTCAGCCACTACCGGCTGCGCCCCGTCCGCGCGTGATCAGCGCCCGACATAGCCGGGCAAACCGGCCGCGGCCGCCGACCGGGCCAGCTTGCGACCCAATATGATGGCCTCGTCATAGCACTCGGTCACGAGGCGCTTGGGGATCGTCGTGCGGAAGAACTCGGCCCAGCGGAACTCCGAATATGGGGCGCGGGTCTTCCTGAAACCGCCGGCTTCGCGCACCGACCAGGCCAGATCGCGATAGACGTCAGCCTTGAGGCTGTCGATGGCCTGGGGCATGCGCGACAACGAAACGCGGCTGCCGGTCTCGTCGAAGGGATAGACGAGGCCCTGCTTTTCCATCGCGACCCAGAACTGCTTGGGCGTCAGGTCGGAATAGTCGTCGATGATCCTGACGAAGGCCGTTTCCACGCGGCTCTGCAGCAGGGCCAGACTCAGATGGTGGTGATCGACGATGTAGAGTTCCTGGTTCGGTCCGTAGACCGCCGGGATGGGGCGGCTCGCCAGGTACCGGCCCATCTTACGACGCTTGCGGGTGGCCAATCGTTTGCGCTTGGCGGCCACGGCGCGCATGCCAACGGCAACCTGGGTCGGGCGCAGGCTTTCGATCGGAACGATGATCGGGTTGGATGGGAGAGGGGCCGGGCCGGCAGCACGGAGCGGCATATGGGCTGCGGTTTGGCTTGTAGTCCGGGTGGGCGGCTTGCGCCAGGCACTGGTGGCCATCGTAGATCCTGTCACGAACGCGATACACAACGTGAGCAGCTTGATTAAGCCGCTCTTAATCTTAAGATCGCGTAAACTTTCGTGAACGTTCCCCCGGCGAGGGCCGCGTTTGGCGCTGCGCGGCGGCTAGCGCGACAGAGTCGATGCCCAGTAGCCGGCCGCCGCGGCAAGGCCGCTGACGACCGCACCGTAGGCGATGTCGATCAGGGTGATCTGCAGTGTCCAATTGCGCAACGTCGCGAAGTTGGTGAGATCGTAGGTGGCGTAGGCGAAAAGGCCGAACAGCGCGCCATACAGCAGCGCCGTGCCGACCGCGCCGGCCTTGATCGCCGGGTCGATGGCGAAGATCGTAATGCCAAGCGGGAACAGCAGATAAAAGACCAGGGCCGGCGCCAGCCTGATGTTGGGCTCCAGGACGTCGCCGAGCACGGGCTTGTAAAGCTGGCTGCCCATCAGATAGAGCCAGGCTCCATCGATAATGCCGAAGACGACGAAGGCTGCGACGTAGCCTGCGAGATAAGCCATCTAGGCCGGCCCTCGGCGACTGGAGTCGCCGCGCGCGCGAGCGGGCTTTGGGACGTCGCCGCCGGCCAAACGCGAGGCGACAAAATAAGCAGCTGCGAAAAATAGCAGATTCACGAAGATCAACGATGCGATCGTCATTGAAGATGGCCCATCATGCAGTTTCACAGGGATACTACGTCAGGGGCGCGGAAAGGATCCCGCATGCAACGAAATCTTGGGGCGCGGGGCAAAAAAGCCCGGCCGCGAGGCCGGGCAGGACTAGGAGACGCAGACCTCGGCGTGGTGGCAGACGACGCCAAGGTGTGCTCCTGGGGTTGATACGGCCGGGCGTCTCCCGCGGTTTTGGCATTTGCATATTCAGCGCCAATTTTATTGCGTAACGGGATGACGGATGGGGCTCCCCGGCCTAAACTGCGATCGTCGCGCCGACTTCGATACGTGCAGTGACACGGCGCCTTTGCCGCCCGTTCAGCCCGGCAGAAAGCTTCATGAAATCCGAAAAACCTCGCACCATCCGTCTCAAGGACTATCGGCCACCGTCCCACCTCATCGACCACGTGCAGCTTAATGTCTCGCTGGCGCCGCGCGGAACGCGGGTGGTCTCGCGCCTGACGATCAAGCCGAATCCGGCGGCATCCGGCCATACGTCGCTGGTGCTGGACGGCGAGCAGATGACGCTCGGTGACGTCCGGCTCGACGGCGCGAAGTTGCCGGTCAGCGCCTACGAGATATCGGCAACCTCCCTCACCCTGCACAAGACGCCCGCCAAGCCGTTCAAGCTCGAGATCGACACCTTGGTCGATCCGGACGACAACAAGGCCCTGCAGGGGATCTATCGTTCGCGCGGCATCTATTGCTCGCAGTGCGAGGCCCAGGGGTTCCGGCGCATCACCTACTTCCTCGACCGGCCGGACGTGCTGTCGACCTATACGACGCGCATCGAAGCCGATCGAGACCAGGTGCCCGTGCTGCTGGGTAACGGCAATCCCGGCAAACGCGGCAACCTGCCGGGCAACCGGCACTTCTCGGAGTGGCACGACCCGTTCGCCAAGCCCTGCTACCTGTTCGCACTCGTCGGCGGCGACCTCGGTTACGTGTCCTCGACCTTCAAGACGATGTCGGGCCGCGAGGTCGGGTTGAATATCCATGTCGAGCACGGCAAGGAGGCGCGGGCCGAATGGGCCATGGACGCCCTGAAGCGCTCGATGGCGTGGGACGAAAAGCGCTTCGGGCGCGAATACGATCTCGACGTGTTCAACATCGTCGCCGTGTCGGACTTCAATATGGGGGCGATGGAGAACAAGGGCCTCAACATCTTCAACGACCGCCTGATCCTGGCCTCGCCCGAGACGGCGACGGACTCGATCTTCGAGGCCATCGAGAGCGTCGTGGCGCACGAGTACTTCCACAACTGGACGGGCAACCGCATCACCTGCCGCGACTGGTTCCAGTTGTGTCTGAAGGAAGGGCTGACGGTGTTTCGCGACCAGGAGTTCACCGGTGACGAGCGTTCTCGCTCGGTGCAACGCATCACCGACGTGCGGCAGTTGAAGGCCATGCAATTTCCCGAGGATGCGGGGCCGCTGGCGCATCCGGTGCGGCCAGAGACCTACATCGAGATCAACAACTTCTATACGGCGACGGTCTACGAGAAGGGCGCCGAACTCGTGCGCATGATCCAGACCATCCTGGGCGAAGACGGCTTCCGCGCCGGCATGGACCTGTATTTCGAGCGGCATGACGGGGACGCGGCAACCATCGAGGACTTCATCGCGTGCTTCGAGGAAGCCTGCGGCCGGGACCTGTCGCATTTCGCCCTGTGGTATGGGCAGGCGGGCACGCCGGAATTGGTCTGCTCGCTGGATTGGAACAAGGCGGCGAAGTCGGCCAAGCTGACGGTCGAGCAGGTGCTGCGGGCGACGCCCGGCCAGCCGAAGAAGGCAGCGTTGCATATCCCGTTGAAGATCGGCCTGGTCAATCACAACGGGGCCGACATGGCCGTCGAACTCGCCGGCGAGGGTGCAGTTGACGACGGCGTTCTGCACGTCACCAAGCGCAAACAGACCTTCGAGCTGAAAAATGTCGGGTCCCGGCCCGTGCCGTCCCTGCTGAGGGGGTTCTCGGCGCCGGTCAACATCACGCTGGATCTGAGCGACCGTGATCTGGAATTCCTCATGGCGCACGACAGCGATCCGTTCAATCGCTGGCAGGCGGCCAATACGTACGCAACGCGCACACTCATGCAGATCGCGGGCGCGCTCGGCGAGGGCAAGCGATCCACGCGCGGCGCGGGCTTCGCCAAGGCACTCGGGCACACAATCGCCGACGACAGCCTGGAGCCTGCCTACCGAGCTGAACTGCTGCGCCTGCCGAGCCAGTCGGACGTGGCTCGCGAGATCGGCCAGAACGTCGATCCGGAGCACGTCTACCGGGCGCACCGCCAGTTGCTGCGGCACGTCGGGACGGTGCTGGGCCCGACGCTTGAGGCGCTCTACCGGCAGATGACGCCGAAAAAGCCGGGGTTCTCGCCGGACGCCGACAGTGCCGGGCGTCGATCGCTGCGCAACGCCGCCCTTACGCTCCTGACCGCGCGGGGCAAGCCAGTGGATCAGGCCCGGCTCGCCGACCACTTCTTCAAGGCCAGCAACATGACGGACGAGGCTTACGCCCTGTTCCTGCTGGCCGCCAGCGACATGCCGGAGCGGGCGACGGCGCTCGACCGGTTCTACGATCGCTGGAAGCTGGACCACCTGGTGATCGACACGTGGTTTGCCGCGCAAGCCCAGTCGCCGTCGCCGCGGGCGTTCCCCGAGATCGCGGCTCTGGCGCGGCATCCGCTGTTCGCGCTGACAGCGCCGAACAAGGTGCGAGCGCTGATCGGCAACTTCGCGGTCGGCAATCCGGTGCAGTTCAACCGGCCGGACGGTGCAGGCTACGATTTCGTGGTCACCCAGGTGATCGCGCTGGACCAGTTCAACCCACAGATCGCGGCGCGGATCCTCGGTGCTTTCAGGGCTTTCAGGGCGCTGGAACCCAAGCGGAGATCCCTTGCGCGCAAAGCTTTGCAACGAGTTGCAAAGGCTCAAAAAACCTCCAGGGATGTTTACGAAATTGTGTCAAAAATGCTGGAGCCGTAGGAATTGCGAAAATTCCTCTTGCAACCCACTTCGTTCACTCTCGACTCACCTGGGCAAATCAGTTGAAGTGAATTCATGCGATTCGAAGGCGCGTATCCCTTCGGAGCGGCGGGCGGCACTACTTACATTCAAAGGGTGAGACAATGGAGCGGGCGATGCCAGCCTCTCCACGGGGAAGCTTTGCGCTTGCGCAGGCTCTCGTGGCGGGCGTTTGCCGGATCGGCGAGTGGGCCGGGGCGGCAATCGATCCACGAGCCTTGCGGCTCGCTCAGCTCATCACGTCGATGCTTCTCACGGCCTGCGCCGCCTTCGAAATCTGGCTGGGGGGAAGGCCCACCTCCTTCCTGCTTCTGGGTGGCGCGCTGCTGATGGCGCTTGCGGCGTGGCGGCGCGCGGACGTGCCGGCTGCCGTCTCCACACCGGAACAGAGGTTCGATCGCCACGAGGGTCTGCAATCCGAAATCGTGCTGCAGCTTGCCGCCCAGCATGGGTCCGAGCGGGCCCGGCAGACGGCGGCCCAATCGCTGAGCGGCGAGGCCTGGGGCGACCTCATGGCGCGCGTCAGCCACGATCTGCGCACGCCACTCAATGCCGTGATCGGCTTCTCCGATGTGATGGGGTCGGAGCTGTTCGGGCCGGTGGGCGACCAGCGCTATCGCGACTACATCGCCCACATCCGCGACAGCGGGCGGGAACTGCTCAAATCGGCGGAAGATACTTTGGCGATTACCTCGCTACTGGGCGCCGACCGTGCCGGCGCGAGCGATGCGATCAACCTGGAGACGCTGACGGCCGAGGCGGCGCGCGCTGCCGGGGCGGCTTTTCTCGACATCGAGATCGACGACTGCCTCGACGTGATCGGCGAGGCGCGCGGCCTGCGGCAGGCGCTGGTCAACCTCATTTCCGAGGGACGACTACGCTCAGGTACGGACGGCGGGCTGAAGATATCGGCCAGTTGCGAGGACGAGTTCGTGATCGTGCAGGTGACGGCGCGGGCGGAAACGGTCAAGGCCGGCAGCCAGGAAGCCTCCTTGCACGTCTGCATGGCGCGGGTGCTGCTGGAGCTGCAAGGGGCCAGGCTGATCGAGATCGAGAAAGACGGCGAATGGCGGGCGGTCACTGTCGTCGGCCGGGCGGCGCAGCAGGACTTCTTCGCAGCGGGCAGCGTGCCAATGGGTTGGCAGCCGCGGCGCAAGCTCGAGACGCATATGCCGAGCTGATGCGGCGTGCGCCCTACTGGGGCTTGCTGCCTGTGCCGGTGCCTGCCGGGGACGAGTCGGTCCGAGCCTTGTCGGGATCGGCATCGCGCCAAAAAAGTCGCGGCTGGCGCTTCTTCCACCACTCCGCCAGCGCGACCCGTTCCTGCGGCGTCAACGTCTCGGCGGCGTCGATGAAATAGTCCGACACAAGCGAGCGCAACTTGGACTCGGCCTCGTCGACGCCAGTCAGCGACGCGCGCAGCTTGGCCTTGTCGTAGGGATCGGCCACGAGAACGCTGGTGGCTTCCAGGCGGGCGGCGCGTGCCGCCTCGCGCAGCTCGCGGATCTTGGGACGATGCTGCTGGAACGACTGGCGCAGCATCTCGCCGCGATCGTTGGGCAGCGTATAGGAGAAGCCCTTCAGGCCGAACTCGCCACGGGATACGTGGGGCGGCCCGGCAAAGATGGCGCCGGCGATCAGGCCGACGCCGAGCAGGTTGACGGCCAGCGAGCACAGCAGAGCCGTGCGCAGCCGCGACCTGGACCAGCCGCTGTTTTCCGTGTGTGGAACTGGATCGAGGCTCACAGGGTGTCCTCCTCGATCAGGCTGGAGCGATTGCCGTCGATGACCAGTTCGGTCGCGTCGGCTTCGGCGACGTCATACTGGGCTCCGAGCGAGGGAACGGCCGAGTTCAAGAGGCCGGACTTGCCGACGAAAGCGCCAACGAACAGGGAGGCGGCCAGCAAGGCGGCCGCCTGCCATGTGCTGCGCTGGTGAATAGGCGGTCGCTTCGCGGCGGCTGCGGGTGTGCGGCGCGCCGCGGAAATGGAGACGACGTTGTCCGTCCGCGGCTGGCCTTCGGCCTCGGCGGCGGCGACGATGCGGTCGATCAAGCCATGCAGATTGGCTGGGTCTGCCGCGGGAATCTTGTCGAGCAGACGATCCAGGGCGGCGGCCTCGGCGACCAGACGCTGCGCCTCTGCATTGCCGGAGATGAGCGGGGCGAACCGCAACCGCTCCTGCGCAGGCCAGCGCGTGCGATCGGCGCCGGAGATCTCCAGCCGATTCACCAATGCCGCCAATTCTGTCGCCTGCTTCATGACACTCTCGTTTCCGGCTGAGCCGTCTTCAACTCATCTACTACATAACGGTCGGGACCTGCCTCAACCGTCGTTCTCTAAAAGTTCTTTCCACTCGGCGGCCAGGCTGGCCTTGAGGGCCCTGCGCGCCCGCGCCAGCAGGGATTCGACCGCCTCGTCGGATATGCCCATGGCCTGCCCCACCTCGACCTGGCTCAAGCCCTCATGGTGGAAAAGGGTGAGGGCCAACCTTTGACGATCCGGCAGGGCCTGCATGGCGGCCGCGACCCGGGCCGCCAATTCCCGGCCTTCCAAATTCGTAACCTGAGTCGCGGGTTCGGCCACTTCCGGCACCTCGTCGGTGACTACGGTCCGCTGGCCCGACCGCACGCGGTCGATGCACAAATTCGATGTTACGCGACGCAACCACGGCCGCAGCCCGCCTGGGCCCAGTTCAAGGCCACCGGCCGAGCGCCACAGACGAAGCATGGCCTCCTGGGCGATGTCCTCGGCTTCGGCCTCGTCCTTCAGCATGCGGCGGGCGATGCCAGCGACCACCCCGATGTGGCGGCCAACCAGTTCGCGAAACGCCGTGGCGTCGCCGGAACGCAGGCGGCCGACGAGCGCGGCATCGACCGCATCGTCCTCCGCGCGTGCTTTGGCCTCGCGAGGGCCCGGCTCCGTCATTTTCGCCGCCACGTGATGCGACCTCGACCTGGATCCAAGTGAGTTGGTCTGCCTCATTAGCATAACAGATCAGCAATGCACTCCGGGCGCACCATGACCGGCCGGTGACGGCCGTTCACTGGTCAAAACGGAAGCGTGCGGCGGATTCCGTCGCGGGCTCAGGCAACGAGTTTGTCGAATAGTCCGGATACGGCGTCCAGGCTGCGGCGCAGCTCGGCCTGCAGGCTGTCGAAGCTCGGGGCGTCGCCGGCGCTGGCCAGCAGATCCTTCAGGCCGCGGGGTGCGGCCGCGGGGTCGAAGGCGCCGTCTAGGCAGAGGCGGAGCACCTGCGTCAGGTTGTGGATCAGGCGGGCCGCGGCGATCAGGACGGCGGCATCGGCCTGGGCGAGCAGGCCGGCATCGCGCAGCTTTTCGTAAGCGCGGATGGTGTTCTGATCGAGGATCTCGGGGTGGTCGGCGGCGTGAACGAGTTGCAGGTACTGAGCGATGAACTCCAGATCGACGAGACCGCCGCGCACCTGCTTCAGGTCCCAGACATTCTCGGTCTTCTTCTCCTTCCACATCAGGGCGCGCATCTCCAGCACGTCCTTGGTGGTCTGGGCGCGGTCGCGCGGCTTGACCAGGGCGGCATGGACCGCCGCCTCGACCTTGGCCCGAAACTCGGGTGGCCCCGTGATGGCGCGGGCGCGCGTGAGGGCCAGTCGCTCCCATGTCCAGGCTTCCTTGTCCTGGTAATCGACGAAGCTGGACAGCTGGGTTGCCACCGGACCCTTGAGGCCCGACGGCCGCAGACGCATGTCGACCTCGTAGAGCGTGCCCTCTGCCGTCGGCGAGGAGAGCGCGGCGATCAAACGTTGCGTCAGGCGCGAGTAGTACTGGTTGGGCGACAACCCGCGTTCGCCCACCGAGGACGTGCACCCGTCGGCAAAGTCGTAGATGACGATCAGGTCCAGATCGGAATTGGCGGTCATCTCGCAGCCGCCGAGCTTGCCCATCGCCAAAACGGTGGCAGCGCCGCCTGGCAACCGGCCGTTGGTGCGGACGAGTTCGTCTTCGACCGCACCCTGCAGTGCACCGATCAGGCGTTCGGCCAGCAACGCGTAGGCGTCGCCCGCCTGGCTGGCGTCGATCATGCCGGAGAGCACGCGCACGCCAATGAGGAAGATCTGCTCGCTGCCGATGACGCGGGCCCGATCGAGAACTTCCTGCATGTCGGCAGCCCCGGCCAGCTCGGCGGTGATGATGCGGTCCAGTTCATCGGCACTAGCGCGTGCGTCGAGGGTGCGGGGATCGAGCACGGCGTCGAGGAGCCGGCGACGGCGCGACAGGATGCGGGCGAGGCGGGGTGCGGACCCCATGATGTCGGCGACCAGCCGCAGCAGCCCGGGATTGGCGCGCAGCAGCGAGAAGAGCTGGATGCCGGTGGGCAGCTCGGAGACGAAGCGATCGAAGCTGGCAAAGGCGCGATCGGGATCGGCGGTGTCGGCGAGCGCGGCAATCAGGAGGGGCTGTACCTCGGTGAGACGTTCGCGCGAGGGGGCGGAGCGGACGGCAGCGTAGCGACCGTGGTGCCAGCCGCGAACGGTGGCAAGGATCTGGCCGGGCTGGCTGTAGCCCAGAGCCTTCAGCGCTTCGACGGTCGCGGGGTCATCGTCCTCGCCGGCGAAGACCATATTGGCGCCGGCATTCGTCAGCTCGGGCATGTCTTCGAACAGGACGGCGTAGTGGCGCTGCACCGTCGACAGGAACGAGACCAGGTCCTTGGAGAACGCCTCGAGGCTGGCGTAGCCGGCGAAACGGGCGAAGCTTTCGAGGCGGTCGCCGCCGTCGGGCAGCGTGTGTGTCTGCTCGTCGGCGACCATCTGGATGCGATGCTCGATCTCGCGAAGGTAGAGGTATGCGACTTCGAGATCCTTGCGGACCACTTCCTCGATCCAGCCGCGCGCGACGAGCGTCTTCAGCGCGTCCAGCGTCGGGCGGACACGCAGCTCCTTCTGGCGGCCCCCGGCGATCAGCTGTTGCGTCTGAGCGAAAAACTCGATCTCGCGGATGCCGCCGCGGCCAAGCTTCACGTTGTGGCCAGCTACACCAATGCCGCCGAGGCCGCGGAAGGCATTGATCTGCCGCTTCATGGCATGCACGTCGGCGATGGCGGCGAAGTCAAGATACTTGCGCCAGACGAAGGGCGCGAGATCAGCCAGCAGCATGTCGCCGGCTTCGATGTCTCCGGCGACGGGGCGGGCCTTGATCAGGGCTGCGCGTTCCCAGTTCTGGCCGAAGCTTTCGTAGTAGATCAAGGCCGCTTCAGTGGTGAGCGCCACCTGTGTAGCACCGGCGTCCGGGCGCAGGCGAAGGTCGACGCGGAAGACGTAGCCGTCGGCCGTGCGCTCGTCGATGAGGCGCACGAGGTCGCGCGTCAGACGGACGAAGAAGGTTGCCGGTTCGACGCCGTCACGCAGGCTGACGCGATCGAGGTCGTAGAACACGATGAGGTCGATGTCGCTGGAGTAGTTCAGCTCGAAGGCGCCATACTTGCCCATGCCGAGGACGATGTAGCCGGAGCCCAGCTCGGGCGCCGCCGCATCCTTGGCGATCCAGTCGCCCTTGGCCGCCGCCTGGCGGAACAGGTAGCGGACCGCGCCCTGCAATGCGGCGTCGGCCGTCTCTGACAATGCGCGCGTCACCTGCATCACGGGCCAGACGCCGCCGAGGTCGGCCAGCCCGATCAGGAGTGCCGCTTCCGTCTTGTAGCGGCGCAGGTCACGCATGGCCTCGGCGATGGTCGTTGCCTTGGCGAGATTTTCCGCGAGTTCGCCCGACATCGCGACGAGCCGGGCGGCGGGGTCGGTCAGCAACACGCGTTCGAGGCGCGCGGCATCTCGCGTCATCAACGTTGTCAGATACGGGGAACCGCTGGCGACGCCCTGCAGCAGGGCGCGAATGGTCGGTGCCGCCAGGGCCGTCGTCAAGCGATCGGCTGACGCGGATGCCGCCGCGGCTTCGAGATCGGCCATAACCTGATCGGCGCGGGCCTGGTCGTGCACCCGCGGTGCGCTGTTGATTGCATCTGCCAACGTCGGCATGCCGGCGTTTCTCCCCTGCAGTCTTTTGCCAGGGGCTTAGACGGTTCCGTTGGTCTTGTGAACCGGCAGAACGAGGACGGCGCGCAATCCGGGGGCATTGTCCTCCAGCCGCACGCGGCCTTCATGCAGGCGCGCGACGGCGGCGACGAGACTGAGGCCGAGGCCGGTGCCGGGCGGCGTGCGGCACTCCTCCAGGCGGACGAAGCGCTTCAGCACGCGTTCGCGATCGGCCGCGGCGATGCCGCAACCGTGGTCGGCGACGGAGATCTCGACGTTGGCTCCGCCGTTGGCGACGGCAATGGCGATGCTGCCGTTCGCCTCGCTGCTGCGGCCGTACTTCAAGGCATTCTCAATGAGATTGATGACGGCCTGGCTGACGAGCTGGCGGTTGGCGACGATCGCGGGGCCGTCGGCAATGGACGAGGTCAGCGCGACGCCGGCTTCTTCCGCGACCGGCTCGTACAATTCGGCGGCGTCGCGCACCAGGGCGCCGATGTCGAACGTCTCCTTGCTGTCGTCGAAGGCGCCGGCTTCGAGGCGGGCGATCAGCAAGAGGGCGTTGAAGGTCTTGATGAGTTCGTCGGCCTCGTCGATCGTGCGCTCCAAGCCTTCGCGATAGCCGTCGGAGCCCTTCGATTCAATCAGGGCAGCCTCGGCTCGATTGCGCAGCCGGTTCAGCGGTGTCTTCAGATCGTGGGCGATGTTGTCGGACACTTCGCGCAGCGAACTCATCAACAGCTCGATGCGTTCGATCATGGCGTTGAGGTGGGCGGAGAGATCGTCGAACTCGTCGCCGGAACCGGTCAGCGGAATGCGACGCGACAGGTCACCCGCCATGATGGAGCGGCTGGTCTGATTGATGGTCTCCACCCGGCGCAACAGCATGCGCGACGCCAAGACGGCGCCGCCCAGCGCCATCAGCGACAGCAGCGCAAAGCCAAACAGCACGCCGCGGCGGATGCGATCGGCGATGACGCGCTGGTCTTCGATGTCGCGGCCGATGACGAGGCTCAGCCCGTTCTTGACGTTGACGGGAATGGCGACGCCCAACCGTTCGCGCGGCAGCGCCGCCTCGTAGTGGAACGTGCCGCCGGACGCGCTGCCGGCGATCTCGGGGGGCATGCGGTTCAAGTTGCCGGCCAGCTTGCGGCCGTCGGCGCCGCCCAGGAAATAGAGAGCGGGGCCCTCGGGGCGGCTGCGATTCTTGACGGTCTCGGTCAACGCTGCCGCGTCGCCGGCGTGGCTTTCGATCTCCGCCTTCTCGGCATCGAGAGCCGAAAGCACCTGCTCCGTCAGCACACCGTTCACCTGCGACAGCAGCACGACGACGATCAGCGCGGCGGCCGCGAGAAAGCCAGCCACCGTTATCGCGGCAAGGCGAAATGCCGACGTTCCAAACAGACGGGGTGTGACGTCAGCCAGCGCCATCACGGATCATGTATCCAGCGCCGCGCACGGTGTGCAGAAGAGGCTTGTCGAAGCCCTTGTCGATCTTGGAGCGCAAGCGCGACACGTGCACGTCGATCACGTTGGTTTGTGGGTCGAAGTGATAATCCCAGACGTGCTCCAGCAGCATCGTGCGCGTGACGACCTGCCCAGCGTTCTTCATCAGATATTCGAGCAAGCGATATTCGCGCGGCTGCAGGATGATGTTGTCGCCGTTGCGGGAGACGCGATGCGATAGGCGGTCCAGCACCAAGTCGCCGACGGCGTAGCGCGTCTCCTGCTCTTCGGGTACGGCGCGGCGCGACAGCGCCTCGATGCGGGCGAGGAGTTCGGAATAGGCGTAGGGCTTGGTGAGGTAGTCGTCGCCGCCAGCGCGCAGTCCCTTGACGCGATCGTCGACTTCGCCCAGCGCGGAGAGGATGAGCACCGGTGTGCGCTGACCGTCGGTGCGCAAGGTCTTCACGACCGTCAAGCCGTCCAGTTTGGGCAGCATGCGGTCGACGATCAGGACGTCGTAGATGTCTTCCTTGGCCATGGCGAGGCCGGTCTCGCCGTCGGCGGCGAGGTCGGCTGCGTGACCGCTCTCCTTCAGGGCCTTCTGAAGGAAGCCGGCGGTTTCGCGGTCGTCTTCAATCACCAGGACGCGCATGGCTTCGAGGTCTTTCTTTCCCGCTTTGTCACTCAGCTCATAGTGCACGGGCTGACATAAAGGTCGAGGCGGCCACCGTTTCAAGGGTGAACCGCCTCGCTGCGTGGGCCTTGGGAGGAGGCTTAACCTTTCTTGGTGAAGGGCACGGCGAGTTGTACCTTCTGCTCGCCCGACTGCACGTAGAGCATCACGGCGGAGCGTCCGGCGTCTTTCACCTTCTTCACCTGTTCCTGGACCTGGCCCGGCGAGGAGACGGCTTCGCCGTTGACTTCGAGGATGATGTCGCCCGGCTTCAAGCCCTTCTGGGCAGCGTTGCTGTCGTCGTCGACTTCGGCAATCGCCACGCCGTCGCTGGCACCGCCGCGGTCGGAGGAGAGCTTCAGGCCGAGGCCCTCGATCTCCTTGGCGGCTGCGACCGGGGCTTCGTCCGGATCAGACTTGGGGCCGCCTGCAATCTCGTCTTCCTTCGACGGGAAGGTGCCGAGCTTGACCTTCAGGCTGTCTTCCTTGCCGCCGCGCCAGAACTTGACGTCGACGGAGGTGTTGGGATCGATCTCGGCGATCTTCAGCGACAGCTCGCGGCTGTTGTTGATCTTCTGACCGTTGACCGAGACGATGACGTCCTGGCGTTTGATGCCAGCGGCACCGGCCGGGCTGTTGGGCAGAACCTCGCCAACGAGCGCGCCCTTGGCTTCCGTCAGGCCGAGGCTGGAGGCCGCGTCCTCGTCCATGTTCTGGATCTTCACGCCGAGCCAGCCGCGGGCAACGGTGCCCTTGGTCTTCAAGGCTTCAATCACGGGCGTGGCGGTCCGTGCCGGCACGGCGAAGGCGATGCCGACGTTGCCGCCGGACGGAGAGAAGATCGCCGTATTGATGCCGACGACTTCACCTTCGAGGTTGAAGGTGGGGCCGCCCGAGTTGCCGCGGTTCACGGCCGCATCGATCTGCATGTAGTCGTAGGGACCCGAGCCGATGTCACGGGCGAGCGCGGAGACGATGCCGGCCGTCACGGTGCCGCCGAGGCCGAACGGATTGCCGACAGCCAACGCCCAGTCGCCAACGCGCGGCTCCTTCGTCGAGAACTTGACGTGCGGATAGTCGGTCTTGCTGCCCTTGATCTTGAGGAGAGCCAGATCGGTGCGCGGATCGGTGCCGACGAGGTCGGCGTCGATCTTCTCCTGGTCGTCGAAGCTCACCTGGATCTTGCTGGCGCCGTCGATGACGTGATTGTTGGTGACGACATAGCCGTCATTGGTGATGACGAAGCCGGAGCCCTGTGCCTGCGTCGGGCGCTGCGGCTCCTTGGGGCCGCCCTGGCCGGGCATGCCCTTAAAGTTCTTGAAGAACTCTTTCAGCTGCGGGGGAATGTCGTCGGGAATATCCGGCATCTGGAACGGCTGTCCGCCGGCCACCGCAGCACCCTTCTTGCCGCCGACGACCGAGATCGACACGACTGAGGGCTTCACCTTGGCGATGATGTCGGCGAAGGTGATCGGCGCGCGGCCGAACGGCGTCTCGACGCTCGGTGCATCCGGCTTCAACTGGGCGTAGGCGGGCACGACCATGGGAACGGAAGCTGCTGCGAGCAGGCCGGCTGCGAGCAACGCCTTGGCGCCCGTACGGCGCACTCCACGCTTCAGGTCGGCAGCGTCTTCGCGCGCGCCGCGCGTTTGGGGCCACTCAAGCATTCAAAACCTCCATGGGGATCGTCACGAGCAAAGTTTTCAAGTATCGGGCTTACAAGAAGGGGCCTTACGGGCGCCTTTCGGCCGCCTTAACAGTTGGTAATATTCGCGGGTGACGGATCTTCGAGGGACTTCACAGATGACGCTGCGCCCGGCGCGGGCGACCTTTGCGGTTGCGAAATATCTCGTGCTTTCCGCAGCTTGCGTCGGATCACCGGCGCTGGCCGAGCCGCTATTGCCAGCGCGCCCGGCGGTGACGCCGCTCGTGCAGTCCATTGCCGTGTTCGGCCGCGACGACCGGGTGGCATTGCCGACCGCACTTGCCAGCCTCGAGTCCAGGATCGGGCTGCTCTACGACCGGCGCACGCGATCGGTGTGCACGGCATTCTGCGTCGGCGAACGCGTCATCGCCACGGCAGGACACTGCGTCTTTCGCACCAGCGAGGAAAAGGCGCCGCCGCTCGGCGGCTTTCTGTTCCGCCTGCGCGGCCTGAAGCCGGAGGCCTCCTCGCCGATCGCGGGAACGGCGAACGGCGGCGGCTCGCAGAACGTGCTGTCGGGCGCCATGCGCATCAACACACGCCCGCCCATCGATGCCAGCCGCGACTGGGCGCTGCTGAAGCTGTCCAAGCCGATCTGCAGCAAGGGTGTGTTGCGGCTGACGCGACGGTCGCCGGACGAGTTGATGCAGCTCGCCAACGCCAAGCGGGTGTACCAGGTCGCCTACCACCGCGATTTCGCCAACTGGAAACTGGCGTATGGCGCGGCGTGCGAGGTGCGGCGCGACTTCGACAAGG
Organism: Hyphomicrobiaceae bacterium; assembly: GCA_965279065.1. Taxonomy (GTDB): domain Bacteria; phylum Pseudomonadota; class Alphaproteobacteria; order Rhizobiales; family Hyphomicrobiaceae; genus JAKAXS01. The sequence goes on along the minus strand of OZ257134.1, from coordinate 957,841 downwards.
CACCCTGGGCCAACATCGCGCGCGATTTCACCGAGGCCAACCACCTGGTGCTGCACACCTGCGATACGGGCGGCGCATCGTCGGGTTCGCCCCTGCTGACGGATGGCGCCCAGGGCCCGGAAGTGGTCGGCATCAACGTCGGCACCTACGTGCAGTCGCGCGTGCTGATGCAGAACGGCGAGGTCGTCAAGCGCTTCAAGGCCGATACGGTCGCCAATACCGGCGTTTCGACGTCGGCGTTTGCCGGCAAGCTCGACGCATTCCAGCGCGCCGAGATCCTGGCGCGACCGGACGACATCAAGCAGCTGCAGCTGTTGCTGGCCTCGCGGGGGCTCTACGCCGCTAAGGCCGACGGGACCTACGGGCCGCAGCTGCACAGCGCGATCGAAGCGTTCGAACGGGAAGAAAATCGGCCCGTCACGGGCCTGGCCACGGTGGCGCTGCTGCAGCGCTTGAGCGTGGTGGCCGGAGCCGCTGTGAACCCGGCGGCAACGCTGAAGATCGAGGGCAAGGGCCTGATCTCGCGCGGGCAAAAGGCGCGACGCGAGCGCTGAGCTAGCCGCCCTTTATCTCATCCGTTCGCTCGGCGAGCAGTTTATCCAGCGCTTGGCGTTCGGCGGGAGTCAGTTCGGCGGCCGGCGAGGAGGCGGCGGTTCGCCTCTGCTCGGCGAAGATATTGCGCCAGACGAAGGCTGCGGCGCCGAGCAGGATGAGAAGCGGTGCGGCCCACAGAACGATCGTCGACCAGGCAACCGGCGGCTTGAGCAGCACGAACTCGCCATAGCGGGCGACGAGGAAGTCTCGGACCTGGCCATCGCTGTCGCCGGCTTTCAGGCGTTCGCGCACAAGCAGACGCAGGTCCTTGGCCAGCGGGGCGTCGCTGTCGTCGATGGATTGGTTCTGGCAGACGAGGCAGCGCAGGCCGTGTGAAATGTCACGGGCGCGTGCTTCCAAGGCTGCGTCGGGCAAGATCTCGTCGGGCTGTACGGCCAGCGCGGGCGTCCCGACGGCCAACAGCATCGCCAGGAGCAGGAGCGCGCTGCGCAAACGTGCTGAGAGGCGCGTCATTCGGCGGGCACCGCAACCGGGCGACGTGCGCGCTGCGGGGCGCCGACGCGCAGGCGACGGTCCGTCAGCGAGATGGCGCCGGCGATGAACATCACCAGCGCGCCGAGCCAGATGAAGCGGACGAAGGGATGGAAGTAGGCGCGCACGGCCCAGCCGCCGCTCGTCTGCTGATCACCCAGCACAACGTAGAGATCGCCGGTCCAGGCGTTGTAGATTCCGGCTTCGGTGGTCGGCTGCGGCGGCGCGTCATAGAGGCGTTTTTCCGGGTGCAGCGTCGTCACCGGCGTGCCGTCCCGCGTCACCGTAAAGGTACCGATCTGTTCCTTGTAGTTCGGTCCCTGCCCGGCGTTGGCGCCGTTGAAGGTCAGTTCGTAGCCGGCGATGTCGACCTTCTCGCCGACCTTCATCAGTAGCACGCGTTCGCTCTGATAGGCGCTGGTGGCGATGATGCCGATGACCATCATGCCGACGCCGAAGTGGGCGAGTGCGGAGCCGTAGACGGAACGAGGCAGATTGCGCAGGCGGCGCAGGACTTCGTCGAGACCGGCATTGCCGGCCTTGGCGCGGAACAGCAGCTCGGAGACGGCGCCGGCCATGATCCAGACGCCCAGCGCGATGCCGAACGGCGCGAGCCAGGGTCCCGGCTTGGTCACGGCGAACGTTGCGGCGATGACGCAGATGGCCAGGATAGCCGCCACGAACAGGCGCTGCGCGGCGGCGTAGATGTCGCCGCGCTTCCAGGCGAGGTAGGGCCCGAACGGCATGGCGAACAGCAACGGCAGCATCAGCGGGCCGAACGTCATGTTGAAGTAGGGGGCGCCGACGGAGATCTTGAGGCCGAAGGCATCGGTGACGAGCGGGTAGAGCGTGCCGACAAGGACGGTGGCGCAGGCCACCGTCAGCAGGATGTTGTTGAGGACGAGACTGCCTTCGCGCGAGATCGGGGCAAAGATGCCGCCCTGGCGCAGGCCGCTGGCGCGATAGGCGAAGAGGGTCAGGGCGCCGCCGGTGAAGAACACCATGATCGCCAGCACGAAGACGCCGCGGGCGGGATCGACGGCGAAGGCATGCACGGACGACAGCACGCCGGAGCGAACGAGGAAGGTGCCCATCAGGCTCAGCGAGAAGGTGAGGATGGCGAGTAGGACGGTCCAGACCTTCAGCGCGTCGCGCTTTTCCATCACGAGCGCGGAATGCAGCAGCGCGGTGCCGGCGAGCCAGGGCATGAACGAGGCGTTCTCGACGGGGTCCCAGAACCACCAGCCGCCCCAGCCGAGTTCGTAGTAGGCCCACCACGAGCCCATGGCGATGCCGATGGTCAGGCACATCCAGGCGAGCAGCGTCCACGGGCGCACCCAGCGCGCCCAGGCGGCGTCGGTGCGGCCTTCGATCAAGGCGGCGACGGCGAACGAAAACGCCATCGAGAAGCCGACGTAGCCCATGTAGAGGAACGGCGGGTGGAACGACAGGGCCGGATCCTGCAGGATCGGATTGAGGCCGCGTCCGTCGAACGGAGCGGGATCGAGCCGCTCGAAGGGGTTCGACGTCAGCAGGATGAAGAGACCGAACGCGACGGCGATCGAGGCCTGCACGGAGAGCACGTTGGCGCGCAGCGTCGCGGGCAGGTTGGTGCCGAACAGGGCGACGGCGCCGCCGAAGATGGCGAGGATCAGCACCCACAACAGCATGGAGCCTTCGTGGTTGCCCCAGACGCCGGAGATCTTATAGAGCAGCGGCTTCGTCGAGTGCGAGTTCTCCGCCACGTTGGCGACGGAGAAGTCGGACGTCACATAGGCATGCATCAGCGCGAGGAAGGCGAACGTCAGCAGCGTCAGCTGGCTCAACGCCGCGGGCTCGGCGATCGACATCAGACGCGTGTCGCGTCGATAGGCACCCCAGGCAGGCAGCGTCATTTGCACGACGGCCACCATGACGGCGAGGATCAGAGCGAAATGTCCGAGTTCGGTGATCACGGCGATGCGGTCTCCCCGGCTGCCCTGCTCTCCTGATGCGTGGCGCCTTCGCCCAGCTTGACGCCCTTCTCCTTGAGCGCCTTGGCGACTTCCGGCGGCATGTAGGTTTCGTCGTGCTTGGCCAGCACGCTGTCGGCGGCGAAATGGCCGTCCGCTTCGATGCGGCCTTCGGCGACGACGCCTTGGCCTTCGCGGAAGAGATCGGGGAGGATGCCCGAGTAGCTGACCGGGATGGTCTTCAGCGTGTCGGTCACGGCGAACGATACGTGCGTGCCCTGGCCGCGGACGACCGAACCCTTCTCGACGAGGCCGCCGAGGCGGATGCGCTGGCCCGGGGGAACCTTGCTCGAGGCGATATCGCTCGGTGTGTGGAAGAAGACGATCGACGAGCGGAACGCGAACATCACCAGGATCGCGGCAAGCGACAGGATCGCCACGCTTGCGCCAATCAAAATTCCGCGTCTCTGTTTGCGCGTCATTCCCGTTTGTCTTCCCTAGGTCTCGTTCTGCGTGCCGGGCTCTTTGCGGACCGGCTTTTCAGTGCGGCAGTCTATCGTAACCCTTACGAGCCTTGCTTCACGGACTTCTGCAGCGCGTCGATTTCACCCAGGGCTGCGGTGTCATCGGCGAAATTGCGGCGGGCCTCAGTAAGTGCTGCGTCGACGTCGCTGCTGCGGCCCAGTACGGAATAGGCGCGGATGAGTTGCAGCCAGCCTGGCAGATCCTTGCCGTTGGTTTTCAGCCGATCGGCCAAGCGTTGCACCATGCCCTCGATCATCCTGGCCTGATCTTCGGGCTTCATGGTGGCAACATCGGCAGGGGAGGGAGTTTGAGGTGCGGCCGCTGAAGGGGCGCCGGCCGGCGGCTCGGGCGTAGGTGCGCGGCCCGCGAGGCGATCGTCCAGCACCTTGATGCGGGTTTCCAACGCCGGCTTCCAAGCGGCGTCGGCAGGAGCGGCGGCCAACATGGTCTTGTAGTCGGCCAGGGCGCCGGCGATGTCGCCATCCTGTTCCTTGGCCAGCGACAACGCGAATTTCGCCTCCATGCGGCTGGGTTCGAGTTCCAGCACGCGACGGAACGCCTTGCGGGCCGGCTCCGTCACCATGCCGTCGTTGTCGAGCATCGTCGCTTCGGCAAATCCCATCACCCAGGCCGGCTTTTCGCCCAACAGCGCGTTGGCACGGCTGAAGGCATTGGCGGCATCGGCAAAACGGTTCACGCGCATGTAGACGGGCGCGATCACGGCCCAGCCCTGGCCATCGTCCGGCTTGGCAGCGAGGCGGGCTTCGACCTTGCCGATGAGTTCGGCGACGGTGGCGTTCTCGGGGGAAACGTTGCGGCGCGCTTCAAGGGGCGCGCCCGGCGTCGAGGGCGATCCGACCCACAGGTAGATGGCCACGGTGACGACCGGGACGAGAGCCGCGGCTGCGCGCGAAATCCATTGTGAGCGGGAGGACGGGGAAAGCGCTGCGGTGTGTTCCGCCCGATCGGATCCGGCAGCGCGTTCCAGCATGCGGCGGGCGACTTCGGTCTTGGCGCTGGCGGCTTCAGCATCGGCGATCAGGCCGCGCTCGCGATCGGAATCGATCTCGGACAGCTGGTCGCGATAGACGGCGAGGTCGGCTTCGGCAGGGGCCAGGGCCTTGGCTTCAGGGCGCCACAAAGGCCGCAGCAAAGCGGCCATCACGACCACCGTCATCAGCGCAAAACACACCCACAGAAGCATCGAGGTTCCCGATCACCTTCAGCCTGAGCGGTTGGAATAAGTGCGAGAGGGGGCGGTGGCAAGGCCTGGGACCCCGTGCTGCTAAATTAAAGCCATTAAATACAAAGAAATGCGGCGCCCCAGTTGCCTGGGACGCCGCATCGAATTGAACCGTTGAAGCCCGTGTGATCAGCTTACGCTGGACCAGGTGCCGTCGGGATTGCGGCAGGCGGTGCCGCGCATGGCCTGCGGACGCCCGTCGATATAGACTTTATGCGTGTAATCGCGGCAATCCATGGCGTTGCGCTTGTAGGGACGGCTCGGGACAACTTCGCCGTAACGGCCGTTGTCTGGGTTCTTCCAATGCGTGACCTGGCCGGACTGGCCGCGCTCGAACGCATCATATTCGGCCTGCTGGGCGTAGCGGCGATCCTGCTCGTCCATGGAGCGGCCGATTTCGCTGCCGACGATGCCGCCGATCACGGCGCCGGCGATGGTCGCGGCGACTTTGCCGCCTCCGCCGCCGAACTGGTTGCCGATGAGGCCACCGGCAACGGCGCCTACGGCAAGGCCCGAGTCCTGATTATTCGCACAAGCCGACAGGCCTACCGCCATCCCCAAGGGGATCATGACGGCGGCGATGAAATGCTTGTTCTGATTAGTCTTTTTCATTCCATCTCCAGGAAGTCTGCGAGGTCGGCGCGAGTCGCGCCGCTGCATGCACGTCAGCACCTTGCCGAACTCTAGGCCAGACTATCTACCCTCTAGCAGTCATTACCATGTGGATTCGGGCAAAAATTCGGCTCCTGTGGCCAGAGTGCACGCTGGAAATCTTTTCGGGATGGCGGCTTAGCGCGCAGTCTTCCCACGCCCCATGGCTACATTCCAGGCAGTTCAAGCCTTACCGACAGGCCGCCGTGGGCGGATTGATCGAGTGAAAAATCTCCGTGGTAGAGTTGCACCAGGTCGGTGACGATCGACAGGCCGAGGCCGGAGCCGGGCTTGGTCTCGTCCAGCCGCAGGCCGCGTTTGCCGATGCGCTTGCGCTGATCCTCGGTGAGACCGGGGCCATCGTCCTCCACGGTGATGACGATGCGGCTGGGGCCGGTGCGCACCTGTCCCGAAACCTGTTTGGCGACATCGAGATAGACGTTGGACCGGGCCCACTTGCAGGCGTTGTCCAACACGTTGCCCAGGATCTCTTCCAGATCGTGGCGCTCGCCCTGGAAGCGCAGACCGGGCGGACAATTCACCGTGATCTCCACGCCGCGATCGCGATGAATGCGCTCAAGGGCGCGGCGCAGCGGATCGACGACGCTCTGGACATCGGTCAGGCGGCCGATGACGGAGACGCGGGCCGCCATGCGGGCGCGGTCGAGATAGTGAGACACCTGATCGCGCATCAGCGCCGCCTGCTCCGCCACCTTGGTGCCCAGCGGCGTCTTGTCCTCGCGGGCCTCATTGGTAATGACGGCAAGCGGCGTCTTCAGCGCGTGGGCAAGGTTGCCGACCTGAGTGCGGGCGCGCTCGACGATCTCCTGATTTGAACGCAACAGGGCATTGAGTTCCGACTGCAGCGGCTCGATCTCGGTGGGGAGTTCGCCTTCGAGCTTGGAGGACTTGCCCGAACGGATATCGGACAGGCCGTGCTCGATGGCGCGCAACGGCAGCAGGCCGAAGCGGATCTGGAACAGCGTCACGGCGAGCAGGCCAAGCCCCGACAACGCCAGGGCAATCGTCAGGCGCGTCAGGAAGTTGGTGTTGCGGCTCTCCAGCCAGTCGACGGGGCCGGCGACGATGACGGAGTAGCGGCCGGCGTTCTCGACGTGATTGTTGGTGTCTACGACTTCGACCATGCGGATGGTCTCGCCCACGGGTCCGGTGGTGTTGAGCCAGCGCGCGCCGTTGGGGTCGGGCGCGACTTTCTCTTCGAGGGGGGAGGGCAGCGTTGCGGTGGCGAGCGAGGCGGAGACGAGGCGGTTGCCCGTAACGTCATCAAGCGGGCGGATCTGCCAATACCAGCCCGAGTGCGTCTCCTCGAATAGCGGTTCGTAGCGGTTGACCGGCGCCACCGGCTCGTTGCCGCCGGAACTCAAGCTGTCGACGGCGATGGCATTGACGAGCTTTTCGATACGGCCGTCGAAGCTCGCCTGCACGTCATCGCGATAGAGCTGGAAAATAATGATGCCGGCCAGCGGCAGCACGAAAAGGGTCCACGCCGCCGACGTCGCGAACAGGCGAAACGCGAGGGAGTTAAACCTCATCGGACTTTTGCGGCTCCGTCTTTGCCTGCATGCGATAGCCCAGGCCGCGCACCGTCTCGATCATGTCGGAGGGAATCTTCTTGCGCAGGCGGCCAATGAACACCTCGATGGTATTGCTGTCGCGATCGAAGTCCTGATCGTAGAGGTGCTCGACCAGTTCCGTGCGCGAGACGACGCGGCCGTTGTGATGCATGAGGTAAGCGAGAAGTCGGTACTCATGCGAGGTGAGCTTCACCTGCTGGCCGTCGAAGGTCACGCGCGCGGCCTTGGTGTCGAGGCGCACGGGACCGCACTCGATCTCGCTCTTGGCGTGGCCCGTCGCGCGGCGCACCTGGGCGCGGACGCGGGCCAGCAACTCCTCCATGTGAAAGGGCTTGGCGACGTAGTCGTCGGCGCCGGCATCCATGCCGGCGACCTTGTCGCTCCAGCGGTCGCGCGCCGTGAGGATAATGACAGGCATGACGCGGTTGGCGCGGCGCCACTGCTCCAGCACCGAGATGCCGTCCATCTTGGGCAGGCCGATGTCGAGGATGACGACGTCGTAGGGTTCGGTGTCGCCGAGAAAGTATCCCTCCTCGCCGTCGGCGGCGCTGTCGACCGCGTAACCGCTGTCGGTTAGCGCGGAGCAGAGCTGGCGGTTGAGGTCCTTGTCATCTTCGACGACGAGAATGCGCACGGGGGTCTCGCTATGGCTCGGGTTGTATTAGAAAGCACAGACCGGGATTATAGGTGCGCAAAGAAGCCATGCGCTAGCGCGGGAATGGGTTTTTAGCATCCACCGTCATCATTTTGAGGTTGCCCTTAACACGGACGATCAGGCGAAAAACCCAGGTGGCGTCGTCCTGGCACAGCGTCGTCTTGATAATGCTGCCCTTGATGTGCTGGCGCGCCTCGGCCGTCAATTTTTCAACGGTGTAAAGGCCCTCACTGCGAACGATGGGCGCGGCCTCCGACCAGTCGTTGATGCAGCGGCTCGCCGCCTGCGCAGGCGCGCTGGCGAGGACCAGGGCGGTGACAACAAAAACCGGACGGCGCATCATACCTCGCTTCGAGGCTGAACCTAGTGCGCCGGGCGTGAATGGGCAATGAATGTTGCGCATTCGCGCCCGGCAGCGGCCGCCCCGACGCAGGTGGAGCGGCCGATTGTGCGCTACAGGCGAACGTTGAAGATGCGGCGTTCGATGGGTTGCGTGGCGCGCGAGCGGCCGGTGATCGTGAGCAGCGTGCCGACGAGGGCCACGACAGCCTGGCCGGCGGCCACGGCCTCAGAGCCGAGCTGGCCGATCAGTTCGCCGGTGAGGTCGAGCCCGAACAGCGGACCGAACACGGGCAGGATCGCGGCGAGACCCGTCGTCAGCGCGCCCCAGATCGTCATCGAATTGCCCCACCATTTTCCAGTGCCGTTCGTCGTTTCAATCATCGTTGCGTCTCCTTTGCTGGTCCGAGAGTTCGAGGTGTCGCCGGCTATCGAACGGGCCAGCGTGAGGGTCTTGTCGACGCGCGCGAGCCAGCCGCGGCCGAAGCGCCAGAAGTGCGGCATGGCGCGGTAGCGCTCGCGGCGGTTGGCGGCGTAGGTGTCGAGAATTTTCGGCACCGGCCGGGCGGCAATCGCGGCGAGCGTCTGCGGGCCGATCTCGCCATCGACATCGGCGCCAACGACCTGCTGCAGAATGCGGATCGCGGTGCCCGGGCCGTGGTTGACGCCGGTATCGAACTGCATGATGGCAAGGGCCCGCTGGAGTTGCGGGCAGCCGGAAACGCGCCAATAGCGCTTGAGATAAATCTCGCGCACCTCTTCCGGCGTGATCGATTTGAGTGCTGCCAGCAATGCGGGCGACGTCGCGGCGTTGAGCGGCCGACCCTTCCATGCCGCGTAGGTCGCCAGCGTGATACCCCGGTTGGTTGCGCCACCGGGATCGTAAGGATCGTCGCTGAAGCCGCCTTCCATTTCGAGGACGTGAGCCAGGGCGCGTTCGAAAATGTCGATGGCGGGATTCGGCGCTGTGGGCGTCGGTGTCGTGGACGCGGCGGTCGAAGGCCATCGCACGGCGACGAGCCGCGACATGGGAAACGCGGCGACGGTCACGGCGTCGGACTGGTTGCCGCCGAGAAGGAACAGCGTGTCAGTCGTCGCGCCCACGACGAATCCGACGTGACCCAGCGTCGGATCGGCCGTGCGCGTGAGAACGGCGATGGCGCCGTATTCGGGCGCATCGGCGGGATTGCCCCAGGCCGCATAGGAGCGCGCCATCAGCGAGCGCGTGGCGCGGATGCCGCTGCGCTCCAGGCAGGCGCCGAGGAAGGCGGCGCACCAGGCGACTTCGTCGTTGCGGACGGACGGGTGGCCGGCATCGGCGTAGAGCTTGACGATGCGCGGATTGTGGGCGGAGCCGGCACGTTCGGCCTGGCCGAATTCCGCCCATGCCTCCGTAAGCCATGCGGGCTGGTTCATCGTCGTCTCCTCGATTGGCGATGCTCAGAGCGTGGCGCGTGCGGCGGCGCCACGACCGTAAGCGGCGCTCATCTGGTAGATCGCGACGGCGACGCTGGCTTGCGGCGCGCCGAAGTCCGTCACTTGCTGTGCCGACGTGTAGGTCACCGCCGGTGCCGTCGCCGTCAGGGTCCGCTTCACGATGGCGCCGTCGAGAACGTCGATCTCGTAGCGCTCTTGCTCTTCGCTGAGCGGAACGTCCGGCGGCTCCCAGTTGTCGCCGCCGATGCGCGTGCGCCGGACCCAGGTGATCGCCAGGTCGCCAGCATTGCGCGCGCCGCGCACATGGACGGGAGATAACGGCCGCAGGCCGATACCCTGGAAGGTGTGCGTGCGCGCCACGTAGCTCTCGTGCCCGATATCGTAGACCGCCGGGCCGACGCGCCAGTTCAAGGGCAATCGCGTGTCGGCGAGGGAGACGTCGATCGGGGCCAGTGCTTCGGACAGGAAGACGACGCGCGTGCCGACGGGCAGTGTCGCCGTCATGGCCGGCTCGGTTCCACCCTGGCAGCGCAGCAGGCCGGACAACTCATAGGTCCGCTCGGCCGTCAGCGTGGCTGCCACGTACTGGAAGACTTCCCAGGCGCCGTCGGCGTTGCGGATCGCTGCCGTGTTGGCGCCGGAGAACAGGGCCGCCTGCGTCGCCGACGTCAGTTCGCCAGCGCCGATCTCGACGCGACAGCGCGTGGCGCGATCGAAGACGCCGACGGGGCCGGGCGGAAAGGCATCGAGCGTTTCGCCGAGGACGGACGCGAAGGGCGCGAGGCCCTTCAGCGTGAAGCCGGCCTCTGTCGGCGAGCCGAACACGGCGATGGAGCCGGGCCAGGGTTCCTTGGCAGCGGCGATGTAGCCTTGCTCGGGCCGTTCGTCGCCGCGCAGCAGCGGCAGGTCGAGGAACTCGAACTCGGGTGCGCCGGTGGAAACGGGTGGGCTGGAGTCCACGGTCCGGCCCGGCACGGTCACGGCGGCGTAGACCTGGGGATCGATGGACCGTCCGTCGATCTCGCGGGCGCCGTGGTCGCTGATTTCGCGGATGTTGACAAGATTTTCGCTGCCGTCCGCGGCCAGCGTGACGACGTCGCCCGGCTCCAACGCCAGCGCGCTCGGCGGCAGGGTGAAACCGGCACGCTCGCGCGCCGCCCAGGTCTCGTACAGCCAGCTCTCGGCGATGGCGCCGGCACGCTCGGCCTCGAGCACGAGCGGAAGCTCGGCCTGCGCGACGCGGCCGCTGGCGCCGGCCAGCCGCCGCGCCTCGACGACAGCCTGGCGATAGTCGCCGTCGGCGCGGACAAAGGTGACCTTGGCGGACGCTGGCAGTTCGGTTTCCTGACCCCGCGTCAGGCTCAGCAAGGCGCTGTCGGGCTTGGCCTCGACGAGGTCGGCCAGCGCGAACGTGGCGACGGAAGGCTCGCCGCCGCGGTGACGGAACACGACTTTGGCGCCGGATTCCAGGGCGTCGAAGAAGTAGGCGAGTTCGAGCGGCTGCATGGCCTCGCGCGCGGACATCACCCGGTCGATGACGAAGCCCTGTACCATGCCGTTGATGCCACTGGTGTCGAAGTCAGCGAAGTCGAAGTCCTGCAGGATCGTGCCGACCGCACTGTCGAGCGGCACGCCCGTGAGGCGGCCGTTCAGCCAGTGCCCGAAGCGCCAGTTGTCGCCGTCGATCCACAGCGCCGTGTCGAAAGGAAATGCCGGGTAAGGCCGCGCATCCCAGGCGTAGACGTGGATGCGCGCCGTATCGACCATGCGGCCACCGAAGACCGACGACACCGGATTCAGTCCGGTCACATAGTTTGGGCTCGTCGGATCGAAGCCCTCGATGAAGGCGCGCAGGAAGCGGCGCTGCATGAAGTCATCGCGCACGCCGGTCGAGAAGTACGGCAGGAAACTTTCCGAACTTTTCGGGTCGACGAAGACGTTGGGCTGGTTGGAGCTCTTGTCGACGGCGGCGCAGCCGATCTCCATCAGCCAGAAGGGCTTGGACTGCGGCACCCATGCCGTCGGGCTCAGGTTCTCGACGCCGCCGGGGCGATCGAAGTGCTGGTTCAGCCACCAGGACTTGATGTCCTTGTAACGATAGATCCACGGCTTGCCCAAGCCGTCGGTGATCGGCGAACGCACCTGCGCCTGGCGATCGGCGTCTGACGCGTAATAGAAGTCGTAGCCCTCACCAGCCTGGAGATTGCCGCGCAGGTAGTCCAGATCGTAGATCGTGCGCACGCCCTGCTGGAAATCGAGGTGGCCGGCACCATCGCGCCAATCGGACAGCGGCCAGTAGACGTCGATACCGATGGCATCGATGTCCGCTGACGCCCACAGCGGGTCGAGGTGGAAATAGACGTCACCAGTGCCGTCAGGCGGCTGGTAGCCGAAATATTCCGACCAGTCGGCGGCGTAGATGATTTTCGTCGCCGGACCGAGGACGGCCTTCACGTCGGCCGCGAGCGTTGCCAGGGCGGCGACAAAGGGAAACGTGCCGGCGCCGCTGCGGACCTGGCTCAGGCCGCGCAGTTCGCTGCCGAGAACGAAGGCGTCGACGCCGCCCGCCGCCTTGGCGAGGTGCGCCATGTGCAGCACCATGCGACGCAGCGACCACTGGGCCGGCCCGGCGTAGACGACTTCGCCGCCGACGATCGAGAAGTTGGCGGCCGTCACCGTGCCGACGAAGGCGTCGATCTGCGTGGCGGCGGCCGCGGTCTTGTCGACGGTGCCGGGGCGGCCCGGCGCGGGATTGCAGGTGATGCGTCCGCGCCAGGGATAGGACGGCTGGGAGGGCGAACTCGAATAGGGATCCGGCAGCGTGTTGTCGTCCGGCACGTCCATCATAATGAAAGGCGTCAGCGTGACGGAGAAGCCGCGCGTCTTCAGGTCCTGGATCGCGGCGATCACGGTGGTATCGGAGGGCGTGCCGCCATAAGCGGGACGGCCGTCGCGCTGGCTGGTCAGATGCGCGGTGGCGCGCGACTCGCCGGACACGCCCCACGTCAACGGCTTGGTCTTCTTGTCGCGCAGTTCGACGCCGGGCCGCAGCTGGCAGTCCGCGGCGCGCAGATCGGTGCCGAACCAGCTCACGATCAGCGAGACGGAACCGACGTTCGGCAACTCGGCGGCCATCTGGTCAAGTGAAGCCGTCCAGTCGGCGACGCCGCGGCGCGTGTGGACGTTGAGGTTCTCTTCGTTGCCGGGCCCGAGAAGATGCTGCACGGCCTCGGTGGCGTAGACGAATTCTCCCGATCCCGGGATCATGACGACGGCCTTGACCTGATCGGCCAAGGGATCGAGCGCGCGCGAGACCTCGAAGGACAGCTGCGGGATGCGATTGCCGTAGGCCGCCAGCGGCATCGCCTCGAAAAGGACGTAGGCCGTACCGCGGAACGCAGGGGCGTTGTCGGCACCGAGTGCGGCGGCGATCACCGGGTCGGGGTCCTGTGTCTCGTCACCCGGATAGAAGCGATAGGTGAGATTGCCGAGGCTGATCTCCTTGTTGTCGGCCCAGACGCGGCCGAGGCCGGTCAGCACGCCGTCCGACAAGGCCACGGCGAAGCTTGCCGAATAGCGGTACTCGATCGTCGTCGTGCTGCCGCCACCGCCGCCGCGTCCGCGCGATCCCTTGCCACCGCCGCCACCGGTGCTCTGCGTGCTTTTCACCACCTGTTCGGCGATGCCGGACGTCCAGATGACCTGGCCGCCGATGCGCACGCGGCCATAGACGCGCGGAATCGGCGCACCCTCGGTCGATGCAGTGACGTGCAGATCGGACAGGCGCGGGCCCTGCACGGTGCGCGAGGCGCCGGAGCCGCCGAACAACGCCTGATCGATGTAGGAGCCTGCAAACGCGCCGATCTGCGAGCCGATCGCCGCGCCCGACAGCGTGGCGCCCAGCACCGAGAAGCCGGCAGGCAAGATCGCGCTGCCGGCGGCGGCGCCGACGACAGCCAAAGCCAAGGTTGCCATTAGCGTATCGTCCCCGGAAATGAGAAGGCGCCGGCAAGGTGGCGCTGCCACCAGGCGCAGTAGCTGACCTCGGCGGGGCGAGCGCCTTCGGACGCATGAATCATGCGGCCGCCGCCGCTCAGGATGGCGGAGTGCTTGGCCGGGCAGCCCGGCCTCCAGCGGAAGATGACGACATCACCCTCGGCGGCGTCGGCGGCGGCCAGTTCGATCAGGTGACGACGCGCGCCTGCGAGCATCGTCTCGATGCCGCTCGCCTCGGCCCAGTCGCGGGAGTAGGCCGGCGGCTCCTCGGCGTGGCTGCCATACAGCTCGAAGTAGACGCCGCGCACGAGGCCGAGGCAGTCGGTGCCGACGCCCTTCAGGCTCGCCTGGTGATGATACGGCGTGCCCAGCCATGTGCGGGCGATGCGCACGACGTCGCCACGCGTGTGCTGCCGGTCGCAATGCATCTTAAATCCTAACTCGTCGCCTGGCCGGGGCGGGCGACCGCCATGACGAAGTCGTTGCCCGGCATGTGCGGGAAGCCGCGGAAGTTGACGGTGTTGGCGAACTTGCTGCGGCAGGTGCCGAGCGCCTTGTCGCAACCGGCCGTCACCGTGAAGGTCTGGCCGGGCACCAGCGGCAAGCGGGCGGCCTGCCACAACTCGAAGGTGACGGCGTCGACGGTTCGGCGATGCGCCTTGACCTCGACGGCCTGGCCGCTAGCGGCACCCGACGTGAAGCGGACGAGACCACGCGCGAACCACTCGGTGGCAAACGTGGCCAGGCCCGTCGCGGTGAACGAACGGTCGCTCAGCACGGCTGCAATGGCGCCCGTGCCCTTGAGCGCCGGCGTATCGAGGTCCACGCCGCAGCGCGCGTCGCCGAGATCGGCGTCGCAGGCGTACTGGAACAGGCGGCCCTTCGGCTGCTGCAGGTAGTGCGTCAGGCCGCGGACTTCGGCGGTAAAGGCGATGCCGGCGCGGCGTACTTCGCCCAGCGAGCCGCAGCGCATCAGCACGCGTTGCGCGGTCGCCTGCCAGTTGACGCGAAAGATCTCGACCTTGGCATCGTCATAGAGGCCGGCCTTGAGGTCAGCCTCGGCGAGCCTGTCCGACGAGATCGCGCCCGATACCTCGACGTTGTCGACGCCGAGGCCGAGCTGGTCCTTCATCTCGCTGGCGGTGAAGCCGGCGGCCGCCTCGAAATCCGTGCCGTCGAACGACAGCAGGCGGTCGTGGTCGGTGAAGCCCTGGACGATGCCGTCGCGGCGCGTCAGGCGCCAGCACCAGCACAGGGTGGTCGCGCCGGACTCCAAGTGCGCGGTCAGGGCGGGGGGCAAAGCTTTCACAGACGCACCTCGACGATGGGAATGCGGGGGACGGCACCGTGCTGGAAACCGGAGACGCTGATCTCCAGCCGGTCGGTATCGAAGCGCACGGGCACGTCGAATTCGAAGCCGGCGGTGATGGCCTCACCGTTGCCCGGCGTGAAGCCTGGGAGGAATTGCACGATGCCGGTGGTCGCGCTGGCGGTGAAGTGCGTGCCGGGCACGCGCTCGACGCCGGCGACGGCGACCTTCACGGTTCCGGTCACGGGCTTGGCAATGGTGCGCGCGTACGGCGCGTGGGCGCTGCCGTAGACTTTCTTCAAGGCGAAGGCGGACAGCGAACCGTTGCCGATCGCGACCGGCTGATCGAATGCCGTCGGCGTCTGCTCGGGCGAGCACGACTTCCAGTCGGCGTGATCGCGCCAGCGGAAGCCGTGCAAGCGACCGCGGCGTTCCTCGAAGAAGGCGATGACGGCGTGCAGCTCGTCGAGCGACTTGATGCCGTAGCCGGCGTCGTAGGCGCGGCGCGAATCCGCCCAGCGGCTGTTGCGTTCCTCGAAGCCGGAGCCAAGCACCACGACGTCGGTGCGGCGCTCCGGCCCGCCGGTGGCACCGCGCGAAATCGCGGTCGGGAAGCGGATCTCGTGAAAGGCCATGATGCCATCCGGGATTGGTGTTGCGCGCGCATGCGCTTACAAATTGCGCTGACCGAGCGAGACGGCGCGCGTCAACAGCGCGGCGACCTGCGTTTCGGAACGGCGGAAGCTGTCGGCGTCGGGCGTCGAAATATTGAAGGTGACGTTCATGCCACCGGCCCCGCCGCTGGTTGCGACGCCGAGGCGGCCGTCCGGGCCGCGCGTCAGCGGCATGATGGCTTCTGGCCCGCGTTCGCCGGCAAGGCCGAGGCGCCCGCCGGCCATCGGAAACGTGGTGGGACTCTGGATGACGCCGCCCTGGGCGAACGGGATCGGCAGGCCGCGTTGGATGGCGCCACCCTTGGCGAAGGCAAGGCCGCCCTTGAAGAGGTTGCCGAACATTGTGCTGAGACCGGACTCGAGTGGCTTCAGGGCCGACTTCAGGACCAGGTTCGAGAGTTGCAGGGCGAGCCCGCGCAAGGTGTCGCCGAGGCTCTTGCCCTTGATGGCGATGCCAACGAAGGCATTCGTCAACGTGCTGCCGAACTGCCGTCCGAGGAGCTCAGCGCGCTTGATCTTGTCGTCGTAGTCCCTGGTGTC
This sequence comes from Hyphomicrobiaceae bacterium, assembly GCA_965279065.1. Classification (GTDB taxonomy): domain Bacteria; phylum Pseudomonadota; class Alphaproteobacteria; order Rhizobiales; family Hyphomicrobiaceae; genus JAKAXS01. Next base: position 941,839 of record OZ257134.1, on the reverse strand, counting down.
AGCTGTTATCGTCGAGTTGATATCGAGTGAAGAGCTTGACGTTTCGCGATCGATCATGGATTTGCGATCTCCGTTTTGTCCGGGAAGCGGCGCTGGAGGTCAGCGAGGTCAGCACGCGAGAGCGCGCCGTGGTGAGATTGCAGACCCAGCCGGCCGCGAACGGCGGCTTCCAGTTCCTTCATCGTCATCGCCCAGAAGGCTTGCGGCGACAGGCCGAGCAGGCCAAAGCCGGCAGCCATCACGTCTGCCCAGGGAAAGGGACCGGCTCGCGCTGCCCCTCCTCTGCTGCCGCTTCGCTGCCGCCGAACGTGGCCGACAGCAGGCGGGCGACGATATCGACGAAGCCGGCGGCGCCGCGTTCCGTCTGCATCTGGCCGACGTCGGTGTCGGTGATATCGTAGCCGGCGCCACGCAGACCGGCGCCGATGATGGTGCGCACTTCGCGGGCGGCGATGCGGCCGGTCTCAAAGCGTCCGGCAAGCGCCAGCATGTCCGTCTCGCCGAATGCCGATTCCAATTCGGCGAGCGCTCCGAGCGTCAGGCAGAGGCGGAACGTCTTGCCATCGAGTTCGGCGTCGATCTCGCCGCGGTGGGTGTTGGCCATCGTTGCCTCACGCGGCTTCGAAGGTGAGCGGGCCGGCCGAGTCCATTGTCAGCTCGAAGGCGACTTCGCCATCGTGGCGGCCGCTGAGTTCGAACGAGGAGATCTGGAAAAGGCCTTGCACCGTGCCGAAGTCGGGGATCACGGCCTGCCACTCGCGGATCGTGCCGTCGAAGACGTAGCTGCGCACCAGCGCGTCGGAGGCGGCATCCTTGAAGATGCCGGAGCCGGACAGGCGGGCGCTGCGAGCGCCGGCGCCGGCCAGGAGTTCGCGCCACTGGCCGACGCTTTCCTGGTGCGTGATGTCGACGGTCTCGGCGTTGAACGACAGGGAGCGCGAGCGCAGGCCCGCGATCGTCGTGAATGCGCCGGCGCCGGTGCTGTCGACCTTCAAGAGAAGGTCCTTGCCTTTTTGTGCTGCCATCTGGGTGCTCTCTGTTGGGGCTCAATCTCACCGGTCCGGCGCGGCCGCCTGAACGTGGGACGCAAGCGCGCCCCGACAGGCAGTGCCGGCCGGACCTGTTCTCGTGTTGCGGTGGCTGATGACGGCCTAGGCCGTGGGCTCGGTGACGGCGCGGAAGCGGACGATGCCGCGGTGGCTTTCGCCGCCGGCCTGGCGTCGGGCTTCGGAATACTCGTGCCGGAGATTGATCAGGCGGTGGCCGGTCAGGCTGAGAGCGGCATCATGCAGTCGCGTCCGTAGCGCGGCGACGATGAGCTGTGTCTGGCGATGACCGGGCGCGTCCGACCAGACGTGAAGGGTAATACTGTGCTCTTCGCCGTCCTCGGTGCCCGTCGACCAGTCACGGGACGAGGTCTGGCCGAACGTCACATAGGGATATTCCGCGCCGCGAGGCACGTTGTCGTAGATGCGGACTCCGCCGAGCAATACCGTCAAGATGGTATCGGCGGTGAGGCTGGCGAAGATCGCCTTCTGCAGTTCGTAGCCTGGGCTTGCCATCGCTCAACCCCTAGCCTTCGCTTGGTTCCGTGGATTGCTTGGGATCGGCCAAGCGCGGCCTGGAGCGCAGATCCGCCCAAAGCTCTTCGAGCCGTGCGCGCAGCAGGTCGCGGGCGCGTGCCCGCAGCTCGGCTGGGTCGCGCGGGGGTGTCGTCGAGGCCTGGGCCATGATGCGGACTCCGTCACTCATATCGTTTTCTCCTCCACTAGACACTTGAGCCAGACGCCGGTCTCGAACGGGTCGACGACCGAGCGGATCGAAAAGACGCGGGCGCCTCGCACAAAGCGCATGGCGGCGGTTACGCCATCGCGGTGGCGGACGACTATCTCGTGCGTGACACGGCTGGCGATGCCGTCGCCGCTTTCGCCCTCGTTGGCCGCCAGCGGGCGCAGCGACCCCCACACGCTGGCGACCGGCAGCCAGGTCACGTCGGCGCCGCCGGCGCCGTCGGGGGCGGATTGCGGCATCTCCAGATGCAGGCGATGCCGCATCGTGCCGATGCGCGCGCTCATAGCCGCGGGACCTGATAGGGCTTCAGCAATTCGCCGATCGCGGGCGGCACGGCGGTTTCGCGCGGGCCCATCTGGAAGGGATCGCGATGCTCGTACCAGTGGGCGACGAGGCACAGCAGCGCGTGCCGGATCGGCTGCGGCACGTCCTCGGCCTCGTCGCCGTAGCCGGCGGTGATGTCGATCTCGATGCCGGCGTGGCGCCGCTCGGGTGCCGGCCAAGTGTCGTGCTGCGGAATGAGCCGCGGCGGCGTACCGGCGGCGTCGAGGCGGTAGCTGCCGCTGTCGAGCCCGTGCGGGGTGCCGTCTCGCGCGATGAGCCGCACGGCGGAGACGGTCTGCACCGGCCGCAGCGGCAGCTCCACCGGGCCAGCCTTAGGCCAGCGATCCAGGCTCAGCGTCCAGGCCTGCGAGATCAGCGCCAGGCCCAGCGCGGTCTCGATGTGCAGGCGCGAGGTCAATATCAGTGAGGCGATCAACACGTCTTCCACGCTGTCGTCGATGCGTGCATGGGCCTTCGCCTCGGCGACCGTTACCGGCTCCAGGGCGGGCCCACTCGTCAGAACGAGGGCCATGCGATCTCTTTCTTTCGTTGAGTGAAGGGGGCGGGGTCACGCCGGTGGTGGCGTGGCGCGGCATGACCCCGCCAGGTGCTCGCGGGCGGGAGGGGAACCCGCGAGGGGACTGTGATGCGAAATGAAATTTGTTTGCGGTTCCCTCTCCCCATAGCGAGTGCAGGGCTATGGGGAGAGGGAGCCCAAGTCACACGGCGAAGCGGAGGAGCTTGATGGCGCCGAAGTCCTGGACGCCGCCGCCGACGCGCTTGGTCGTGTAGAACAGCACGTAGGGCTTGGCGGAGTAGGGGTCGCGCAGCACGCGGATGCCGACGCGATCGACGATGAGGTAGCCGCGACGGAAGTCGCCGAAGGCAATCGCATCGGCGGCGGCGCCGATGTTGGGCATGTCCTCGCTCTCGGCGACGGGGAAGCCCATCAGCGTCGACGCCTCGCCCGGCTTGCTGGCTGGTTGCCAGAGGTAGTTGCCGTCGGCGTCCTTCATCTTGCGCACCACGGTCTCGGTGGCGCGGTTCATGACGAAGGTGCCGTTGGCGCGATAGCCGGACTTCACCGAGTAGATGAGATCGATCAGCTTGTCGGCCGGGTCGGTCGCGGGGAAGGCACCGGAGACACCCGTGGCGATGAAGCCCAGATTGCCCCAGCTCCAGGAGGCATTGGCGACCGCCGGGTAATCGAGGAAGCCGCGCGGCTTGTTGACGCCGTCGCCGTTGACGAAGGCGGCGCCTTCCTGTTCGGCGAAGGCGACGCGGACTTCCTCGGCCAGCCACTCGTCGATGTTGACGGCGCTGTCGTCGAGCAGGCTCGAGGTCGCCGCCGGCATGGCGTAGAGCTCCATCGTCGGGAACGACAGCTCGGCCAGCGTCGGCGCATTGGTCTGAGGGCGGGCTGCCGTCTCACCCACCCAGCCGGTGGCCGCGCCAGTAATCGAGAAGGGTTGCTTGTAGACCGAGCCGGACACCTGGCGGATGCCGGCGATGGCGCGGATCGGCGAGATGTCGCGTACGGCGGTGTTGATGACGGCTTCGGTCTCGTCGGGCACGAGATAGCCGCCGTCGGGATCGGAGCCGACCGACAACGCCTTGGCTTCGAGCTGGCGCAGGTTGCCGCTTTCGCCCTGGCGCACGTAGCCGTGGAATGCCGCCTTGTGCTGCAGGCTCGCGGGCGAGCGCGGCGCACGATGCAGGTCCTGGCCGCCCTTGTGCGGGCGCAGGCCCTTCAGCTGCAGTTCGTCGACGCGGCGCTTGTTCTCGGAGACCGCCTTGTTGAGGCGCGACAGCTGGTCGGCGGTAATCGGATCGACGCTGCCGCTCTTCTGGAGCTGCACGTCGGCCTGGTCGTTGGTTTCGCGGAAGCCTTCGAACGTGGTCATCAGTTCGTCGAAGGCGCCGCCGACGTCGGCAACGGAGGCCTTGGATTCCAGATCGGCTTTGATTTCAAGGTGCGTTTCAGGGGTCATGGGGGATCCTTTGCGGAAGAGGGACAATGTTTTTGATGCGGGCCGTCATTCCCTCTCCCCGTTCTTCACGGGGAGAGGGTTAGGGTGAGGGGCAGAAGCTGGGTGAGACGCGCCCGAGGGCGTGCGCGAGGGGATCGGCGGCAGACGCTTGCGTCAGCGCAAGTCGCTGCCCCTCATCCCGACCTTCTCCCCGTAAGGACGGGGAGAAGGAGAAGATGCGAGCCGGTGGGCGAACGAGCGGATGCGGGCGGCGAGGAGGGCCGCGTCGTCGTGATGCACGGGAGCGTCAATCACCGGCGACGCACGGGCGCGCGGGCGGCCCTTTACGGCGGTGACGCGGGCGTCGGGCAGCATCGGGAATGTCACGACGGAGATTTCCCACAGGTCGATCTTGGCTAAGCGACGCACGCCCGAGCCGCGATCACGCCTGCCGGCCAGCGCGCGAAAACCGATCGACAGGCCGTCGATGGCGCCGGCGCGCATCATCGCCAGCACCTCGCGGGCCTTGGTGACCTCCGGGATCAAACGGCCGGTGACGTAGAGGCCGCGGCTGTCCTCGCGGATCGTATCCCAGACGCCGATCGGCTGGTTGGCATCGTGCTGGAACAGCATCTTGATGCCTCGCGCGCCGCGCCGCGCCAGGCTCTCGGAGAAGGCGCCGGGAGCGACGACGTCGCGGCCCATGTCCTGGCGATTGAACAGGCTGGCGTAGCCTTCGAACGCGCCGTCAGTGGAGACCGCAGTGAACGCGGACGCGACCGAATTCGCCGGGTGCCGAGGCACCTGGCGTTTCTGAATGATGGGCATGGAGGTCTCCGAGAAGGGAGGAGTTTATTCAGGTGGTCGGCGCACAGCTGGCGTTTGCCTCTGCTGCTATGACGCTAGATCAGGTCTTCAAGCGGGAACGGCGAGGGCTTCCACAGGTGCTCAAGTTTGTTCTTGCGCACGTTCTCGGCTTCCCAGGCGTGCAGATGCGTCGCCATGCCCGGAAGGTCGTCGGCTTCGAGAAGCCGACAAAGTTCTTGAACTTTTTGCAAGTGATCCAAGTCTTCGTCGTCGAGACCTGCAGCTTCGCTATAGCTTTCGAGGCGCGGCGACCGGGCGGCTAAGCGAGCCACGTCGAGGTTGCCTAGGGCAGCGTTGACAATGACCACCTCTTTGGGGTCGTCCAACAATAGATGCCGCGAAACATGCTTCGAAACGAAGTTTACGAATGCATTGAGGTCGCGCAGCGCTCTAACCCTGCCCAGCGCTTCCGACTCTATGACCTCCAGAAGATCGGTCTGTATTTGAGGATGACGGACATCCCATTCTGTTTGCCGGCTTTGCAGGAGTCCACCCCAAGCGATGTGGGTTCTGCCACCGAGACCAAAGAAGTGATTGGCAAACCACCTCGGCACGATGCCATTTGGGACCGCTGTACCATCTATCAGGATAGCGCAAAGAACGTGGCGAACAGGGACAACGATGACCTTACGTTTGATGAGGGCCAAATCGCCATGTCTTGCCAACACTGGTTGCAGTAGCGTCTTAACTTGTGCAGCGGTCGTCACTTCGTCGGCCTGATTTCAATCACGATAATTTTCTGAGTTCCAGGATAGTTTTTTTGGACCGCGGTGGCAATTTCACCAGCTCGCTGGATGCTTAAGCCGCGCTTTCCTGTTTTGATGTCGTACACGCAGACAGTGCTGTTTCCAGTATTTTCTTGAACGTCAATTCTAACAGTACCTAACAGTCCGTACGGCTGCGATTGTGCACAAGTCGTCGCGCAGCTCCTGCAGCTCTGCAGACAGCATGGGGACCTCGTGCGATTTGATGAGCGGTGGGTGGAGTGTGGTGAAGGCGAAAGCGTCAGACGCAGATCTGCCGGTTGGCGTCGTGCCGGAACATCGATGCCGCGCGCACCGCGCCGCGCCCGCTAGCGCTAGATCAGGTATCGGTGCTCACCACCCTGGATCGCTGCCAGTGCATGGCGCAATCAATCGACCTTCGACGTGGTGATTTCGATCTCGCAGCCCTTGCTACCGAAGAGGTGCGGTTCAATCGGTTCAGGGACTGCGTCCTCCAGGACCGATGCCCGAGGCGTCATCGATCGATCTTCGCTGACCTCGATTGCGCCCCAGTATGCCCTTACATTCACCACCGCAGTCTCACAGGTCGGGCCATTCTCTCCTGCAGGCGCGGCGGGGTAAAAGGCGTGCTCGAAACGTTGCTGAGCTTCGCGCGAAACCAGGATGGTGGCGTCGCTTCCTGACGGCCACGTGTTCTGGCCAGGCTTCGCGATGACGACCATAGTGCGGCAACCGCTCTCGCCAAGAACAAATGTCAGACGTTCGCCGTTCTGCTGCACCCTAATCTCTCCTTCGGCCCCGGAGTAGAAGGGCAGCGCGGAGATCGTCCCATTCGACATCGTGATCACTACGTTCAGGCGCGCACCGTCGCTGCATCGCGCTTCCGACGCTGGGTGCACCGTCTTGCGATGCGATACGGTGGGAGCGCCCGGTAGTTTCGGGACCAGCCATTCGATCGTATCGGCAGTCGCATCGTCCACTCCTTGGCCAGTGCGATAGGCGAGCTTCGCCAGATCGTCATAAGCCTCGATCAATTTGGCGCGCGAGTCGTCATTGGCGGCTTCCAGCGGGCGCGAGAGCATCCTGTAGATTTCGGAACGCACACGATAGGCCGCGACCGAATATGGATTGAGCCAAATCGCGCGCTCGGCGTCCGCTAGGGCTTCAATCGGCTGTCCAAGAGCCAGCAGTGTTTCCGCGCGGCCACTATAGGCGGTGTGATAGCTCGTGCGGTCCCTGGCGATCACGCCGCTGAATGACGCGATGGCGGCGTCAATATTTTTGCGGCGAAGTTCCGAGCGTCCGATGCCGATGGCTGCCGCGGCGCAGTTTCGATCCGCATGCCAAAACGGCCGGACATTGGCGTAGGCATTGGCGAAGGCTTCTAGGGCGGCACTGTCGTCTCCAAGTCGATACTTTGCCTCGCCGCGTCCCAGTAGCGCGGCGGTGTGCTTGGGATCGAGCTTCAGCACCTGTTCGTAAATCGCCAAAGCAGCCGCGACCTCGCCGTACCGCATTTTGGCAGCAGCGCGAAAATTCAGCTCCCCTAGCTTTGGATCTCCACGATCTAACGGCTCTGGCCATCCTGCAGGCGGACGCGTCAACGAGCATGTGCTTGGCGGTGCAGCCTGCGCATCGGCGAGGAGCGTCGCGATGGTCATGAACACGATGGAAGCTTTCGCAGCGAACGGCATGCGGCAAGTCCTCATTTCCGCAATCAATGCATGGGCACAGCCGGGCGGAGAATCGAGCGGCTTCGGTCAGGCTGACAAAAAGTAAGAAGCCACTGTCGCCGAAATCGAGCGGTTCACTGCCGTGACCTCGTACCCTGCTGCCCGGCGGCCCATAATACGCCGTCCACCCCGTAACGTCGACCCAACCGAACAGCCGGGAGTAATGTCTGTTGTTCGTCAGCCTGGTGACCTTGAAGCGCTTGATCGTACTTCCTTCAGGCGCGAAGAGGTCACTGCCCGGAACGGGAAGGACGCGGCTTCCGGTGTCGACCATGTCTGCTGCTCCGCCAATTCCCTCCAATGATGGAGGCGTGGCGAGTTGCGCGTAGTCGGCGCCTGGTTTCCAGAGGTCGTCGGGTTGGGCGTCCGTGAGTGTTTCGCCGGTATTTATCGCGCTGTCGCTTGCACCCCCAACATCCGTCCATTGGCCGCCGTCTGGGTTGCCGGCAGGGACGCGGGGCTGGTCGGCGCGGTACTTGGCGTCCAGTTTCGCCAGTTCGGCCTTGCACAACAGCCGGCACATGCGGATGGCGCTGTCGATGACGCGGTTCCAGGCGACGTCGCGTTCGACCTGGCGGATCCCGGCTGCGATCTGGCACAAGTCGTCGCGCAGCTCCTGCAGCTCTGCAGACAGCATGGGAACCTCGTGCGATTTGGTGAGCGAGGGTGGAGTGCGGTCTCTGCTTCAGACGGAGACGGCCCGGTGGCCCCTGGCGTACTGCGCGAAAAGGCTAGCGCTGCCGGCGAAGCTAGAAAGCCAGCCCCATGGCCTGCATCGCCAGCATGGCTTCGGCATTGCCCTTGGCGTCGTCGACGGGATGATGCGAGTGTTTCGTCTTGCGCAGATGCTTGAAGTTGCGCCGCGCATCCTTGGCGAGGCCCTTGTAGAGAGAGCCGAGGTTCGTGCTCGAGTGGCCAAACGGATTGGCGCCAGTGAAGCGCCAGAAGTACCAGTTCACGAACTGCCAATCAAAACCGTTGTTGTCGCTGACAAACATCGGCCGGCCGGCAACGTTGTCCGTAAGCCAGTCCGCGAACTTGCGCATCACGACCTCCGGCTCGTCAAACGCGAGCGTCTCTTCGCGTGAGAAGCCGCTGACCGCAAGCGCCGCAGGGTTCCATTGCTCGGACACCGGCTTCAACCGGCCATAGAAGCTGCGATCGAGCGCCGGCTCGACGAGCACCGCACCGAGCGCGATCATGCTGAAGAGCCCGGGCGCCGGTCCGTCCGCTTCGACATCGACCATGACATAAACTGGCATTGGAGAATGGTAACCCTCTTGTGCCGGCAGACACAATCTGCCGAGATCGCAGTCGCCGTCTTATTCCTCGGCTGGGTCGTAACTGACAGCCTCCAGTAATTTGAACCGCTGCCCAGCAGCATTAAAGATTCCAAATGTAGGAAAGTTTTCGTTCGCCTCCTCGACTTGAGCGAGCACTCTCCACTCTTGGAATTCTTCGTAGATAGGACCGTCTCCGAGCACTTCAAAATTTGTGATCAGCCTAACCGTTTCGTCTGACTCGTCGCGGTTGAACAAATAATAGTCTCCCCCACGGTCATCACTGTATCTAGGCTCAACCACTAGTCCGATTGCCTCTTCGACCCATTGCCGCGCCACCTCCGAAACATTGTCGGACTTACTACGGCCAGATCAAGATCGCTAGGTTTGAGGCCTCGATCGAATGGCTTGCCCTCGCGGAAACCATAGCCACCAACCGAGCTCCCTCTTATCGATACCACGGCGTCGCGATATCCGGCATTCGCCAGGCCGCGATACACAGTTTGTCGTCGCGCAGCTCCTGCAGCTCTGCAAGCATGCGAAACCTCGTGCGATTTGATGAGCGGTGGTGTTCGGAACTAGGCGTCAGACGCGAGCGCCTTGGCGGTGCGGTTGAAAAGCGGTAGCACCGTCGAGCGCCAGAAGGCGCGTTGGGCTTCCTGGTAATTGGAGAACGTGTTGTCGCCGGGGATGCCCAGCAGCATCGGCGGCACACCCAGCGCCAGCGCGATCTCGCGGGCAGCCGAGTTTTTCGCGTCGATGAAGTCCATGTCCTTGGGCGAGAGGCCGAGCGGTTTCCAGTCGAGCCCGCCTTCCAGCAGCAGCGGGCGGCCGGCCTGGCGTCAGTCCGTTTCGAACCCGCTGAACATTTCGCAAATCTCGTCGGTGCCGAGATCGTCGAGCCCGTTGATATGTGCTGAGTACACGAAGCCGTAGAACCCGATGTGTTCCTGCAGGCCGGCGAGGTAACCACGCCACAAAAGCTGCACACGATCATCGTCGTCATTCTTGTACACGCTGCGCCCCATGATCTTGTTGATCGCATTCGTATCGGGAATTATTTCCATGCCGGTCTTGGGGTCGCGCTCCAATTTCGCGAAGAATGGAAATTTGCTTTCCGCGTAGTCCGACGTCTCAAGGAGCGGCAAGACTTGATCGAACGTATCCTGGGCAATGAAGCCCCACTCTAGAACGGCCTGGAGATGGCCACGCCAGATCAGATGCACCACGGGCGTGTTGCGATGTTCCAGGTGTTCGGTAATACGCGCCTTATATTGCTCAGCCGTTAGGCCTTCACCTACTTCAGATCTATTGAGAAGAATCATTTCTGCCTCCTGGTTGTCACGCGGCCTTCCGGAGTTAGAATGGTCATCGAGTCGACCGATCTATTGCCACGATCGTCGAAACGTCCACCAGCACGCTGCATAGCCTTGATTGCCGTGCTGTTGCTCATGCCAGAAACTCCTCTTGCGTCTATAAGAACGTTGATCGATTGACCGGGCGGCCGCTGTCCGGCCGCGTCAGTGATTTGTCCTGATATCGATGCCGACACATTTCTTGGATCGGTCGACTTGGTTCGCGACTCCTTGATTTCGTAGTTCTGGCCGTTGAGCTTGAGGTCGTTTGTCCGGCCTGCCCGCCCACGCTCGGACCTTTCCGAGATAACTTGGACATCAACTCCGTCTGCACGGCGCTCATTCACGATCTTTCGTTCGTGATCGCTCATGCGGTTAGGATCGCCGGACAGAGATCCTTGTCGATTCTTCTTTGTAAAGATATTTCCGGGCGCGTCGTCGGCAAAATCGTAGATGACGGTGCGCCGTCCCTGAGACAGCTGCTTGATGCGCGCTTCAGCATCGGCCTTGTATTGCTTCAGCTGCTGCGTACTGGCTTCGCTGAGATCGTCTGGATCGAACGGTTTCTTGGGGCGAGGCACGTCAGGGTCGAGCTTTCGTAGAGCCTTAAAGGTTCGGTGTGCATCGGCAGCCGCGTCGTCGTAGCGATCGGCGCGGGCCATCCCCTCGCGAACTACTGGGTTTTTCTCCGGCGGAACGCTCCCTGCTTCTTCTTCCGTTACGGGCGGGCGACCGCGGCCACCACGTAGGCCGCCGCGTCCTCCGGCAAGATGAACATCGCCGCTCGTGCTCCCGCCGGGATCATCAGCGGTGGTGAAGCGGCCGAGTTCGTCGTGGTAGGGGTTGAACTTGTCGTCGTCCGCCCCTGGCGCGTCGAAGTCGGCAGCAGGCGTCGGGGCTTCGAGCGGCATCGGGCCGTAGCCGATGGCTGAGCGCTTTTCGTCGTCGGTCAGGAAGCTCGTGCCTTGCAATCTCGCCCACAGGGCTTCGCGCTCGGTGGTCAGGGCGTCGATCTGGTCGAGGTCGGGGCGTAGTTGCAGCGTCGAGTCCCAAGCGGGCGCCAGCCAACCGGCGAGCGCCTTGGCGGTGCGGTTGAACAGCGGCAGCACCGTGGAGCGCCAGAAGGCGCGTTGGGCTTCCTGGTAATTGGAAAACGTGTTGTCGCCGGGGATGCCGAGCAGCATCGGCGGCACGCCCAGCGCCAGCGCGATTTCCCGGGCAGCTGAATTCTTCGCGTCGATGAAGTCCATGTCCTTGGGCGACAGGCCCAGCGGCTTCCAGTCGAGACCGCCTTCGAGCAGCAGCGGGCGGCCGGCCTGGCGCGCGCCCTGGAAGCCGGTCTCCAGTTCATCGCGCAGGCGGGTGAATTGCTCGGATGTCAGCCGGCCTTCACCGCCGGTGTAGACCAGTGCGCCGGAGGGACGTGCGGAATTGTCGAGCAGAGCCTTGTTCCACTGGGCGGCGGTGTTGTGGATGTCGATCGCGGTGGAGGCGGCCTCGATCGGGCTCATGCCGTAGTGGTCGTTGGCGGGGTGGAACAGGCGCAGGTGCAGGATCGGCGCGACGCCGTCGACGACCTCGCTGGCGTAGCGGACCGAGGCGCCGTTGACGGTGTACTCGTGGGCTTCGGGCCAGCCGTCGGAGCCGGGGATGACCTTCATGCGGTCGGGGCGCAGGACGTGCAGCTCGCGCAGTTCGCCGTCGACGGCGACGGCTTCGGCGTAGGCGTTGCCGGAGACGAGCAGGTAGCCGTACCAGGCCTCGAAGAAGTCGGTCGCGGTCTGCTGCTGGGCGGGGTGGGCGATGAGATCGAGGAGCGGGTGGTTTTCGATCTCGTTGTCGCCGTCATAGAGCAGCAGGGGAATGGAGGCGGCGGCCTCGGCCACCATGCGCACCGAGCGATAGACGATGGCGTTCTGCATGTAGCCTTCGCGGGCGAAGGCGGCGTAGTCGCGCGGTGTCCACACCGGGCGGCGCAGGCTTTCGATGGCGATGAGGGCACCGGCGCGCGAGGCTTTCTCCTCGGGTGGCGTGAGCGGCAGCGCAGACGCTTGGCGCGCGGGCGACAGCCACGGGACGAGGCGCGAGAGAGCGTTCGGCATGCTTGAGGTCACTCCAAAGAAAAAGGGTCAGACCGAGGTCTGACCCTTGTGGGTGGCGCGCGCGGCGAAGTTGAAGTTGCGGCGACGCGTCGTGACTAATGTTCTGCGGATGCTGCCCCTCACGACACTTAGCTGCCCCTCACCCCGACCCTCTCCCCGTAAGAACGGGGAGAGGGAGAGGCGGTCACAATGTTCTAACGCTGGGGCACAGCGTCGGGGTCAGCATCAGGTCGGTGAGGGCCCAGACCAAGGCATCGAGGCGGTCGGGGCTGCGGCCGGAGGGAAGGCCGCCCGTGCCGAAGAGGCACATCTGGTCTTCGAGGACCTCGAACTCACCCACATGCGAGACGCGGCCTTCGGCGTACAAGGCCGCAATCGGTTCAGCGCGCAACCACTTGCCGCGCGTGGCGTGCACCTTGCGCACGGCGACGGCGGGATCGATCTGGCGCAGCACGGAGACGACGAGGTCGCCGCCCTGATTGACTTCGGCAACCACGCGGTCGGCGAGGAACTCGCGGTACGTGGCGATGACGGCGCGGGCCCAGGCGTGCGGCTCGCGGCCCTGCACGGTGCGGTCGGCGATGACGTAGGCGTGGCCCGCCTCGGAGACGCCGGCGACGACGATGCCGCAGGCGTCGGAGGCCGCCGTCGACGTCACGGGCGGATCGACGGCGACGACGACGTGGGCCAGGTCCGGCTTGGAGACGACGCGATGATTGGCGATCCACTCGCGCCGCCACAAGGCGCCGGTGATGTCGTCGATGATCTCTCCCATCAGTTCCTGGCGGCCAAGCGCGGTGCCGGCGTAGCGGCGCGTAATCTCGGTGATGAAGCCGGGCGAGAGGTTGTCCTCGTTGTCGATCGTGGAGGCGCGCGTCAGCACGGTCGCGGCATCGGCCAGCAGCGACTTCAGCATCGGGATCGGGCGCGGCGTCGTCGTCACCGCAACTTGCGGATTGGTGCCGAGGCGCAGGCCGAACTGCAACATGTCCCACGTCGTCTCCGGCGTGCGCCACTTGGCGAGCTCGTCGCACCAGGCGGCGGCGAACTGCGGCCCGCGCAGGCTGTCGGGATTTTCCGCCGAGAACATCTGCGCCACCGTGCCGTTGGACCATGTCAGTTGCAGCTTCGAGGCTTCGAAGTGCGGGCGTTCGTCGTCGCGGTGCACGGACAGCAGCCCGGACACGCCTTCGATCATCACGCGCCGCACGTCATTCAGCGTTTCTCCGACCAGCGCGATGCGCGAGGCCGGTTCGCTCGCAAACGGCGTGATGCCGAGTGCCATGGCGCGAACCCACTCGGCGCCGGCGCGCGTCTTGCCGGCACCGCGGCCGCCGAGGATCATCCACACGTGCCAGGGATGATCCGGATCATCAGGCTCGGGCGGCAGCTGGTCGTCGCGCGCCCACAGTTGCCAGTCGTAATGCGCGGCGGCCAGATGCTGCAGGGATAATTCTTCGACGTGAAGCAGATCGGGGCGGGCATAGCCGCTCAGCGTGGATTCGCGCCAAGCGTTGCGCAGCCGGGTCGCGGACCCGCAGCGCATCGCGGGACGTGGACCGCTGCTTGCGCGTGCGAGAGTTGGCGCGGGCGGCGGACCGGGATCGACAGCCCTTGCCGGTTCCGCGTTCACGCTCAGCAAAACGATCGAGCCTCGTTGGTTTTTTTTGGATGGCGAAGCGATGTGGGCGGCGATGATCAGATCCGCGCCGTCGGGCTATCGCGAAAGTCCTGCGCAAGTTTGGCGTGACCGACCGCGGCTGTGCCGACACGGCTATTCGAAAATCACGCCCATAGGTTCGCTTAACCGTCGGAATTCGTCGCTAAGCTCGTCTGAGGCAAACTCAAGAACGACGAGCTCACCATCGAGGAGTCGGTCGACCTCTCGTTTGGCATCGGTCAGCGTGTCTGCACTCGAATAGTCCCGAACGGCGAGAATAAGTGAGATCGTCAGGAGTCCCTTTTTCCATCCAACCATCGTCAGCGTTGTCATGTGGTGCTCTGCGCAATGACGTCGTCTTTTGGTGGCGCGTTGAAGAGCAAGGCCACAGAGCCTCTGGAGCCGTGGAAGATGCCATTGTCGCCGAAGTCCTGGTCGCAGGATAGACGTTCGTCGAACTCGGACTGACCAGAAAGCCAGATCCTCAGGTCTTTTGCCCCCTTCCATTCGGGTGGACTGACCGTCTCAACGCCCTGCAGCGCAGACACTCCCAGGTCTCGTCCTTCGGATTCGTCCAGGTGCACATAGAGGCCGATTATTTTGCCGTTCTCCGGGCGCAGCCAATCGTAGAAGCCGAAGAAATCGTCATTCGTGATTTCGGTGAACTGCTCGTCTCCGATGACAAACGAGGACGTCAGGGAAGCGCGGCTAATCCTATGCGCGGCTGGATAGCGATCCGGAGACAGAACGATGAGCACCAGTGCCGCTTCGGTCATCTCGGCTCACACCTCAACCGTCGAACGGATCTGGCCTTGGTTAAAGCCGAACTTCCGGAACATCTCGAGCGCGCGCTCGGAAACGATGAAGCGATAGTGCCAATTTTCGATTGTACCCATATCTAAGCCCATGTCGTCCCTGTACGGCACGCCCTCAATCTTAAGCCACTCGAAGTTTGGAAGAGGGCCAGTCTTGTCGTGATAGAGATCGTCGAACTCTGGCGACTTTGTCACAAACACGGTATCGAATACGAAACCTGTCATCTTGCTTTCACGGAGCGCTTCTGCAAGCTGTTCAGTCACGATGAAGCACGGGAAGGACTCGACAATTGCATCACCGAACCAGTCGTCAAACTCATATTCAAGGTTCGACAATCGCGGCGGGTATTCCTTGCTATGGTCATAGATAGTGCTTTCGCCGACATGCCCCGCGACCTCTGGATGGATATCAAGAAATTTCGTCATTGCACACTCAAGGAATGGTAGGAGCGAACTGGCCGACATTAGGCTTATTGTGGCGCCTGACCCATCTTCGCAATCAACTGCAGTGCGAGATCACGAACCCATTCGCTATCCGTTTGACCGTCGGCGCTAGGATCAAAACAACAGCCTAGTTCGCGAAATAGCCAATTATCCTTCTGCCCTTCGTGCCGCTGAGCGATCTCTTGAAGATCCTTTGCCAAGCTTTCCAATTCCGCTTCGACCATGCCGGATGTTCTGACAAAATTGTCTACGACTTCAGAAGGTTCACTGGCTTCTTCGTTCCAGTCCTCGTGGAAATATCCGCCAAAGAGTTGTTCAATATTTTCCCGGTTCATGGTCGGCACCTATTGGTCGATGACCTCGGATGGTTCGCTCGCCATTCCAATCTGGATGGAAATATCCGTTCAGTAGCGTATCGATCCATTCATTCATTCGTTACGCTTTCACCCAATTGCAGGTAGGCAGCGATTCTGGACCGGGCGTAATGGCAAAGCTCGAGCGACAGTTGTTCCGAGCCGGGATTGTAAGTTGTTCTATCAAGCTTACTGTAGGTCTCATAAAGCTGATCGAACGCCGAGATGTATGACGTAAGGAACTCCGTCACCGATGAAGTGAAGCGTAGCACAACGGAGGGAACGATCCCTTCGTGAATCCACTCAACATGCAGATTATCACCTCGACGAACGCAACTGAAAAACACTGGACCGTCCAAAAAACTAAACTTCTGAGGCGATCCCTCATCCTCGATCACGCCCAAGCATGCATCGCCCCATTCACTCAAGACGCCGAATGCTATGTCGTCCCAATTCTTTTCGGGGAACGCGACACCGTCATGCTCGACATATATGCTTGCCCAGACCGTTCCCGGCTCGACGATGTAAAATACGGATGGGTCCGCTCGGATCTGCATTTGGTGCCTTTCAGAGCGAAGGATATGCCGACTCAATAATCTTGTCTTTGATATTGTAATGCATGCGGATCGTCATCCCGCGGGAGCGCCCCACTAGCGTGATACGTGTGCCGCCCAATGGGGACCTTTGAATTCCGCCAATCTGCGTGGCGTTGCGATACGCGTCACGAATCGCAGTCTCGATTGCCTGTGGGCTCATGCGGCTAGGGAAAACAGACTTGATTGATGATTGGACCGCTCTAGATCCGCCTGCGGTATGGCCATCTAAGACGTGGTCCATTTTTATCTTGACGCTGCGATAGCTGGGAGTGTCGGCCCGATTTCCGAAGCCGCGACCTGTGTTGTTGCTCCCCTGCGAGCCCAACGGGCCGTCATCAGGCTCAAAATCCTCCGGCGGAAGCGTCGCGGCGATGCCGCTCTTGTCGGGCGAGGTTGGCTTCGTCTTGCCGCCGCCTCCCCCGGTGGCGGCGTTGATCAGGGCGCCGGCTGCGACGGCGAAGGCATTGGGGTCGATCGGCTGGCGTCCGCCGCCGGGCGAATGGACTTCGCCACCCAGGACTTTGACGCTGCCGGTCCTGTCGATGGCAATCGTGGCATAGGTCACCGTGCCGTCGGGGCTTTCGGCGCGGATCGTTTTGTCAGGCGTGTCGCCGTAGCTGCTGACGGTGACGACGGTGCCGTCCGCCAGCGTCTCGACCTGCTCCTGCTGCGTGCCGCCCGTGGAGGTGGCCGTCGCCATGAGAATGCCTACGGCCACCGCGCTGGTGCCGGCGCCGGCAGCGGTCACAATCCGCCCGCCGGCTTGCAGCAGCTGCCGGAGCTTGTCGGCAGC
Source organism: Hyphomicrobiaceae bacterium (assembly GCA_965279065.1). Lineage (GTDB taxonomy): Bacteria > Pseudomonadota > Alphaproteobacteria > Rhizobiales > Hyphomicrobiaceae > JAKAXS01. The sequence goes on along the minus strand of OZ257134.1, from coordinate 925,031 downwards.
CTGTGCCGCTCGCCGCCCCGCCTCGTCGAGGGTGATGGTTCCGTCCGCCGGCGCTGTCGCCGCGACGCCAGCGGCGGCCGTTCCGTCTCCGCCGCCGGCGTCCACCCACTGGCCGCCGTCGGGATTGCCGGCGGGGACGCGCGGCTGGTCGGGCCGGTACTTGGCGTCGAGTTCGGCGAGCTCGGCCTGGCGTAGCAGCCGGCACATGCGGATGGCCTTGTCGATCACGTCCTGCCAGGCGAGGTCGCGCTTCAGGAGCAGCAGGTTGAGCTGGATGGCCCGGTGCTCGCGCTGCAACTTGGCGATCACTTCCGGGGCGACGATCGGGCCCGGCGGATACGGGCGGCGCCGGTCTGCGTTGAAGCACTTGGGCCAGTCCGGGCCCGTGTTCTTGCGGATGGGCCCGAGGGACTTCTTGCGCACGGGCGCGATCGTGTCGTTGCGCGAAGCCGCGCTGGCCCGGCGCGTCGATTGCGTGGGCATTCGGCAGTCTCCGGATAGTGATGGTGAGGCGCAGGTTGTCGCGCGGCGGCCTTTGCGGCGCTGCGTCGTGACTCAAGTTGTGCGGATGCTGCCCCTCACCCTAACCCTCTCCCCGTAAGAACGGGGAGAGGGTTAGGGTGAGGGGCAGGTTCTTGCTCGAGCGTCGTCAACAATCGGCGCGTGTAGGTTGGGTCAAGCGGAGCGCGACCCAACACCTTGCGTGGTGCGCAACGCCAAGCGTTGGCTCGCGCAAGGGGCTTGATCCAACCTACGAGTTCGACCCACGGACCGTGAAGCCGGGAGAGGAGCTTACTCGGAGCCGGCCTTTCGTTGGCGGTCGAGGTGGAGCTTCTCCAGGCGTTCGGCGATCTCGTTGCGGATGCGGACCGCGTCGAGGGGCGCGGACTGCTGCTGCTCGGGCGCGCGGGACGTGTCGCGAGACGAGGTCTGGCGCTTGCCGGAGCCGCGCTCGCGAAGACCATCGAGCCCGGTCAGTTTTTCGAATTGGCGGATCAGTGCTGTCAGCATGCGATCATCAGGGTCGGCCGCCGCGGGTTCGGGGCCCGCGGTCTCCGCGTCCTGCTCCATTTTTGTGAGCTTCTGACTCATTCGGCGATAGAGGCGGCGGGCGACGTCGTTGCGGGCGGCCTCGACGCTGCCCACGGTGACGACGCCGGTTGCTTGCGCCGGCCGGCCCGCCCTGCCCTTGCGCCGCGGCCAGCCGTGGACGACCGCGCGGCGTTGCAGTGTCGAGGCGGGCACCCCAAGGCGCGCGCAGATACTGGTGATCGTCTCGTCGGTTTCGACGTAGGCGCGTTCGACCTCCGCCCACGTGTCTTCGTCGGCAGACGGCATGCGCTAGCCCGCAGTTGTGGTGATCAGGGATATGAAAAAGGCCCGAGAGGATGCGTGGGGTTTGGCGCCCCGCGCACTCTTCGAGCCATACGAAAAACATACAGGAGCAGCGTTGCGCTGTCTACAGATTTTTATTGTCGCGATGCGTTTTTTACTCTGAGTTACATCAGACAAATAGTATCGAGGATATCACGGCAAGTCATCGCGGGGATAACTTCAAGCTTTGACGAGCGCCGGTCGGCGCCCGGCTGCAGGTGCAGAGCTTGTCTGAACACTCGGGTCAGCGTTGCGATTGCAGCCGCACCGGCTGCACGCTCTGCGGTTGCGGCATCACGCCTAAGGTCCAATATTGTGATCACAAAAACAGATCGCCAAATAGGCAGGTCAAATACTATGCTGTCCAAACAACAAGAACGAAGGGTGGCACATGGAAACGCAATCGGGAGTGGAATACGAGAAGGTCGATCAAGCGTACTTCGACAATAGACAACTGAAGCGCGGCGCGGCGGGTTGGATCCTGCTCGTGGGCCTCGGGGTCGCGTACGTGATCTCAGGCGACTATGCCGGCTGGAATTTCGGCCTCGAGCAAGGCGGCTGGGGCGGGCTCATGATCGCCTCGGTGCTCATGGCGCTGATGTACACCTGCATGTGCTTCGCCTTGGCGGAACTGGCGACCATCGCGCCCACGGCCGGTGGAGGCTATGGCTTCGCGCGGCGCGCATTCGGCCCTTGGGGCGGCTTCCTGACCGGCACAGCGATCCTCATCGAATACGCCATCGCGCCGGCGGCGATCGCGGTGTTCATCGGCGGCTACATGAAGTCGCTGTTTGAAATCAACATCGACCAGTGGATCATATCGTTGGGGTTCTATGCCGTATTTCTCGGCATCCACATCTACGGCGCCGGCGAAGCGTTGCGTTTGATCTTCGCCATTACGGCGCTGGCCGTGATCGCGCTCGTGGTGTGGATCTTCGCCATGGCGCCGTTCTTCGACAGCAATAAGTGGTTCGACATCGCCGTCAATCCGGAGGCGGTCGGCGCGTCGCCGTTCCTGCCGTTCGGCTATTTCGGGATCTGGGCCGCGATACCGTTCGCCATGTGGTTCTTCCTCGCCATCGAGGGCGTTCCGCTGGCGGCCGAGGAAACCAGCGATCCCAAGCGCGACCTGCCCCGCGGCCTCATCGGCGGCATGTTCGTACTGCTGGCTTTCTGCGCGCTGATCATGATTTTCGGGCCTGGAGCCGTCGGCTCGGAAGCACTGAAGACCAACACCAACCCGCTGGTCGCAGCGCTCGAGCATCCCTCGACCTACGGCGGCCCGACGTGGGTCTCGAAGTTCGTGAACTTCGTCGGTCTCGCCGGCCTCATCGCCAGCTTCTTCTCCATCATCTACGCGTACTCGCGGCTGGTGTTTGCCATGTCGCGTGCCGGCTACCTGCCACGTGGGCTGTCGCTCACCAACGCCCGGAAGTCGCCGTGGGTGGCGCTGATCGTTCCCGGCCTCATCGGCTTCGGGCTGTCGTTGACGGAGCAAGGTGATCAGCTGATCCTCATGGCCGTGTTCGGCGCGACGATCTCGTACATCCTGATGATGGCGTCGCACATCAAGCTGCGGATGGCGGAACCTGGTCTGGTGCGCCCCTACGCGACACCCGGTGGCGTTCTGACATCCGGGATCGCACTGGTGCTGGCCTGCATTGCGCTGGTGGCGGTCTTCCTCAGTGACAAGACAATGGCGGTCGGCGGCTTGAACGTCAGCGTGGCGGCGCTGTCGGCCATCGCCTACGCGGTGCTGGTGGCATACTTCGCGCTCTACAGCCGGCACCACCTTGTGGCGGCGGCGCCTGGTGAAGACGATCCGAGTTAGGTCAAGTTGCGGGCTGCCGCTTGCGCTACAACGAGTGGCAGCCCTACTGTCTCAATCGGACGCTTCGGAGGACATGCGTGATGCGCTATTCGCAATCGGTCGGCGGCCACAGCTATAATTTCGAGGGCCTGCGTGAGGTCATGGCGAAAGCCAGCCCGGCGCGGTCGGGCGACTACCTTGCGGGGGTCGCGGCGGGTGACGACGAGGAGCGCGTCGCGGCGCAGATGGCGCTGGCCGACGTGCCGCTGAAGACGTTCCTTGAAGACCACGTTGTGCCCTACGAGACCGACGAGGTGACGCGCCTCATCATCGACGAGCATGACGCCCGGGCGTTCCAGCCGGTTTCGCATCTGACCGTCGGGGCGTTTCGCGACTGGCTGCTATCGGACGTGGCGAGCGAGGCGGCGCTCACGGCGCTGGCTCCGGGGCTGACGCCGGAGATGGCGGCGGCGGTTTCCAAGATCAGCCGGGTCCAGGACCTCGTGCTGGTTTCGCAGAAGTGCCGCGTCGTGACGAAATTCAGGAATACCATCGGCCTCAAGGGCCGGCTTTCGACCCGGCTGCAGCCGAACCATCCGACCGACGACCCGACGGGCATCGCCGCCTCGATCGTCGACGGATTGATGTACGGCAACGGCGATGCCGTGATCGGCATTAACCCTGCCACGGACAGCATCGCGGCGGTGACGGCGCTGATTGAGATGTTGGATGAGATCATCCAACGCTATCGCATCCCGACGCAGAGCTGCATTCTGACCCACGTCACGACCTCGATCGAGGCCATCAACCGCAAGGCGCCCGTCGACCTCGTGTTCCAATCCGTGGCGGGCACGGAGGCTGCCAACAAGAGCTTCGGCATCGACCTCAAAATTCTGCAAGAGGGCTATGATGCCGCGCAATCCCTGAAGCGCGGCACGGTCGGCAACAACGCCATGTACTTCGAGACCGGCCAGGGCAGCGCGCTGTCGGCCAACGCGCATCACAACGTCGACCAGCAGACGCTGGAGGCGCGGGCCTATGCCGTGGCGCGCAAGTTCAAACCGCTGCTGGTCAACACCGTCGTCGGCTTCATCGGGCCGGAATATCTGTACGACGGCAAGCAGATCATTCGCGCGGGGCTCGAAGATCATTTCTGCGGCAAGCTGCTCGGCGTGCCGATGGGCTGCGACATCTGCTACACGAATCACGCCGAGGCCGACCAGAACGACATGGACGTTCTGCTGACGCTGCTCGGTGTCGCCGGCATCACCTTCATCATGGGCATTCCGGGTTCAGACGACATCATGCTCAACTACCAGACGACGTCGTTCCACGACGCGCTTTACGCGCGCAAGGTGCTGGGCTCCAAACCCGCGCCGGAATTCGAGGAGTGGCTGCAAGGCTCGGGCATCTTTGCGCCGGGCGACGAGTTGAGGCTGTCCGACGGTCTACCGCCGCCGTTCCAGAAGGCGCTAGCGCATCTGGGCTGACGACGCATCAGCCATTCGCATGATGCGTCGGGGCAAGGATGCCGGTTACCTCCCTGTGCAATTCCGCAGGGAACATCTCCGGGCGGCCCGACCGTGTATGCGTGCGCGGTTTCCTCATCACAATGTCACGGCCGCGGCCCACAAGAGCCCCAATTGTGATGAACACCCGGATGCAGTCGATCAAGAGGAACGCGAATGAAGACTTTGACACTTGCGGCAGCGCTCGCCCTGGCCGTGCCGCTCAATGCCTGGGCACAGGATTTCACGACGCCGAAGTCGGCCCCCGAAGCGATCACCGGCACCATGAGCGCCGACTTCGGCACGCGCACGACGACCGATGACAAAGGGGCGCCGGCGATCGGGGCCAAGGACACCTATACGATCGACCTGACACTGCTCAACTCGGTCGTGCTGCGCGGCAGTGTCGTTCGACTGCCGTGGCTGCCGAACAAGTTGACGGGAACCACGGCGCAGGACGGCCATCTCGCCTACGATCTCAAGACGTTGGTCAAGAACCCGGCCAACCCCAGTGAGACGCGTGCCTTGGGCGGCTGGGTCGGCGCCATGCGGCTCGACGGCTACGGCAAGTACTTCCTCGCCGACAGTCCGGAGGGCAAGGGCAAGCTGCGTATCGCCACGGACAGCATCGGCAAGATCACGGGCTTTACCTCCGACTTCGGCGGGCAAATCCAGGGGCGCGTTCCCGAGCAGGCCGGCCTCTGGGGTCTCGCCTCGCGGGCATCGAAGAAAGTCAACAAGGTCTACCTGCGCAACGTCGGCGGGCAATCCATCAAGCACGAAGTCGCCAACGCCGATCCGATGACGTTCGACAAAGTCGAACTGGCGCAGGGTCCGCTGGCCGGCTACTCGCAGACCCGCGTCAACGGCTCCATCGACTATGACGCCGAACAGGGCATCTGGTACGTGGACGTGAAAGCCAACTACTCGAGCGAGGGCAAGGATTACACGGACCGGATGTCGGGCACGATCCGCTGGAACGAGGACGCGAACCGCAAGAGCAACGGCATCGGCTGGTATGACGTCAACGTGCGCCTGAACGAGAAAATCGCCTCGGAAGCGGATGCGTTCCTGCCGGTCAATTCGACCAGCGAAGATGCGTTCTTTGCCTCCGACACCGCCGTGCCGGGCTTCACGGGCCGCATCGACTATATCGACAAGATGGACGGAGAGACGGTGACGTCGTCGAAGGTGACATACAAGGTCGCGGCGACAGAGGCGTCGAAGATCCAGGTGGCGAACCTTGCCAAGATCCTGATGCTCATGATCGGCCCGTTCAACGACGAGTAGCCTCACTGCCGCAGATTTCAATCGGGGCCGGATCCAAGATCCGGCCCTTTGTCGTTGAGTGCTAAAGATCCAGCAGCGTGGCGAAATCGTCGGCGACGGTCTTGCGCAAGAGCGCGCTGTAGCGAGCGAAGGCGGCGTGGCCGCGAGCGATGCGGCCGAAGTGGGGAACGACGCCGTTGCGGATCGGCTGGAAAACGATCGGCATGGCGACAGGCGACAGGTGCGAGCCGCGCCCCGCCTGCAGCGTCGTGATGATGCCGTGCATTTCGCCGGTGATCACGGGGCGTGCTACGAGGATCAGGCGGTATTGGCCGTGCCGGTTCGTCACGAAGTAGATATGGCCCGACTGCTGCGGCACGGACACGCTGCCGTACTGCGAGAAGTCGGCGTCCATGCGCTCCTTCTCGGTAAAGGTAAGACGCGCCGTCGTCTCGTCCCACGTCACGTCGGTGCGGTAGGCATAGATGGCACCGCGTTCGCCGAGCGAGGGCCGCAAGGTGAGGAACGCACCTTCCAACCAGTTCACCGCCGCGCGGCCGTAGTTGCCGAGATCGTCCGGCGCGGTGCCGGCGCCGTTGCTTCCCGCGGCCCCGTTGCCCGGCTTGGGACGCAGCGAAACGCCCAAGACCTCCTCCAGCCGAACGATGCTCGCCAGCGTGAAGGGACGGCGGCCGGACAACGCCTTCTCCAACGTCGACAGTGAAATACGGGCGTCAGCTGCGAGCGCCTGGCGCGACAGGTGGCGGCGGGCGATTTCTTCGCGTACGCGCTCGGCCAAGGCGTCGTTGTCGAACGGCGCGGTGCGGCGGCCATTACCGTCTGTGTTACTGTCTGTCGTCATCGTGCATTCCCTGCCGGCATCCCGGACCCCTACTGGACATATCCGCACATCGCGTCAGCGGCAAGGCGCGCACCGCCGGGCGACGGCGGAACACGCGGCAACGATCCGCTCGCCCGATGCCGGTTGCAGGCAGATCCTTGAGGCTTCTCACAGCCTTAGGAGCCAGTCATGCCCGACCCTCTGTTCCTGGAACCCTTCCTGCGGCGGCCGCCGCCGCGTTGCCTCGCGCAGCGGGAGGCCGCCGATCGAGACGTCACGCTGGAGCCCCTGCACCTGCGCCGGGCGACGTGGCCGCTGCGGGCCTCGTTCACCCGCTGGGGATTGCGGCTGCTGCGGGAACGCAGCGGGCCGGTGGCGTGAGGGGGCGGCGATGCGCATCGTCATCATCAATCCTCCGCACCAATCCATCGGTTCGCGTATCCCACGGGAGATGTTGCCGCCGCTCGGTCTGCTGTCCATCGGCGGGCCACTGATCGACGATGGCCACGACGTCCTACTGATCGATGGCGACCTCGACGACCTGGCGCTCACGGAGATTGCCACACGCGCCGCCGGACTGGCGCCGGATGCGATCTTGATCGGGCACAATGGCTCGACGTCGGCACATCCAACGGTGGTTGCGCTTGTGCCGTTGCTGCGCGAGAGGCTGCCACTGGCGCTGTTCGTCTACGGCGGCGTGTTTCCGACGTACCACTGGAAGGAAGCGCTCGACGAGATTCCCGATGTCGTGGCCGTCGTGCGCGGCGAGGGCGAGGAGACGACAGTGCGCCTGATGCGGGCGCTGGAAGATGGACGGCCGCTCGATCGCATCACCGGCATCGCCTTTCGGCGGAACGGCAACGCGTTTGCGACCGCGCCGGCGCAGATGATCGCCGACCTGGATGCCTATCGCGTGGGCTGGGAGCTGATCGATCATGCGCGCTACAGTTACTATGGCGGCCTGAAGGGCGTGGTCATCCAGTTCTCGCGGGGCTGTCCGCATCTGTGCAGCTTCTGCGGGCAGCGCGGGTTCTGGACGCGCTGGCGGCATCGCGACCCGGTGCGTTTCGCCAAGGAAATCGCGCGGCTGCACCATCAGCACGGGGTCAAACTGATCTCGTTCGCCGACGAAAATCCGACGACGTCGAAAAAGATCTGGCGAGCGTTCCTGGAGGCCCTCATCGCCGAGAACCTGCCGGACCTGACGATGATCGGCACATTCCGGGCCAGCGACATCGTGCGCGATGCCGACATTCTGCACCTCTATCGCCGGGCGGGCTTCCGGCGCTTCCTCATCGGCATGGAGACGACCGACGAGGCGACGCTGGAGAAGGTGCGCAAGGGGTCCGACACGAAGACCGACCGAGAGGCGATCCGGCTCCTGCGCCAGCACGGCATTCTGTCGCTCGTCTCGTACGTGGTCGGGTTCGAAGAGGAGACGGATCGCGACTACTGGCGCGCCTTCAGGCAGCTGCTGGTCTACGACCCGGACCAGATCGTGACGCTCTATGTGACCCCGCACCGCTGGACGCCCTTCTTTCGCGAGGCGAAGGATCGCCGTGTCATCCAGCTCGATCAGCGGCGGTGGGACTACAAGCATCAGGTGCTGGCGAACCGCCACGTGCCGGCCTGGCGCACGTTCGCGACGATCAAGCTCATCGAGATCCTGGTGCAGGCGCGGCCCAAGGCCCTGCGGCGCACGCTGTGGCATCCCGATCCGACGGCGCGGCACGGCATGCGCTGGTATGCGCGCATGGGCCGGCGGGTGTGGCTACACGAGGTAGGCTGCTTCCTGTTCCGCGACCGCCGGGTCGCGGCCGGACCAAGCGTCAGCGCTTTCTGGGGGGCGCCGCAGGACCATGAGCAGGATTCGATGGCGGTGCGGCCCCTGCCGGCACCCGTCGTCGCCAGGGAGCGTAAGCCAGCTGAAGTGGTGGCGGCCCCGTGAGCGCGAGGCTATGATGAATGCAATCTACCTCGGCCTACGGAGATCTCCATGAGCAATGACAACCGCCCGATCGTCGTCGCCAACCCATGGGGGAAGTTGAGGCAGTATACTCCGGCGCGGATCGCGCTCGGGCGGTCGGGAACGAGCCTGCCGACGAAACCGCATCTCGAGTTCCAGCTCGCGCATGCCCGGGCGCGCAATGCGGTGCATCACGAACTGGACACGTTCGGGCTGCAGGAGGCGCTGGACAAACGGGGTTTGAGGTTCGAGCTGCTGCATAGCGCAGCAGGAAACAGGCCGGTCTATCTGCAGCGACCCGATAAGGGACGCCGCCTGGACGACGACAGCAAGGCGAAGTTGGAATCGCTTGGAAAGCCTGCGACGCCTTACGATGTTGCGTTCGTCATCGGCGACGGCTTGTCGTCATTTGCGATTGAAGAGAATGCGGCAGCGTTTCTCGACGTCATGCTGCCGAAGCTGAAGGAACACGGCTGGAACGTCGCCCCGCTCATCGTCGTCAAGGAGGCCCGCGTCGCCGTCGGCGATGAGGTGGGGCAGATCCTGGGCGCGCAGATGGTGGTGGTGCTGATCGGCGAGCGGCCGGGCCTGTCGTCGCCAGACAGCATGGGCATCTACCTGACCTACGGCCCGCGCGTCGGCATGACGGACGAAAGCCGAAACTGCATCTCCAACGTGCGCAAGGAAGGCCTGAGCTACGTCGGCGCGGCGCACAAGCTGGGTTACCTCATGACGGAGGCGCGCAGCCGCAAGCTGTCGGGTGTCAACCTAAAGGATGAGGCCGACGCGCCTGCTGAAGTCACCGGACCGGCGCAGGGCGACAACTTTCTTATCGATCGGGATTGATAGGTACCCGCCTGCCACAGTTGGCGCACGCCGATTGAGTTTTGGCGGCCGCGAGGACATGCTGCGCACGTTTGCTGCCATGGCCAGAATTGCGAAGAAGAAACTGCTAAGCGCGGGGCCGAGGCCTCGCGCAACGAGAAATTGAGGGATGCGCGCGCCTGGCACCGTTTGGGTGAACTTGGGGAGGGGTGCTCATGCAGGACGATCAACCGGCACGCGAAAAGGTTGGCGTCATCGTCATCCATGGCGTCGGTGAGACGACCGAGGGCTGGATCGACAGCTATCTCGTTCCGCAGCTTGAGACATTCCGCGCGTACGACAACGTCAACGGCACGGAGCGTCGCCCGCAGACAAGCGACCTGCTGCTCGTGGCGAGAACCGAAGACAACAAATTCATCGCGATCGGGCTGGAGCACGACGACGATTTCCGCAATGCGTGCCGGGTTGTAGCGAGCGAAGCCTTGGCTGACGACGAGCTGTTCAAGACCGCGGCGGCGCGGAAGAAAAATCGCGACGCGCTGTGGGGGGCGCTGCGGGGTGTGTTGGATGAAACCAAGGCCGCAAAACTGTTGACCGAACTGAAGGCAGCGCAGGTGCCTTGCTGCATCGCGTTCAACCCCACGAGCGAGGTCAATCATGTTCGCGATCCGGAAAGCTCGGAGCAGACGTCGACGTGGGCGTCGTTCACCAGGCGGTGCGAGTTGGACGACCGCGAGGTGATCGTATCCGAACTTTACTGGGCGGATATGTCGAAGATCGGCTACACGAACATGTCGCGGTCGTCGGCGATCGTGCAGCTATTTCTGGAGTCGCCATTCGTGCTGGGTGAGAGCCTGCTCAAAGGCTCCGAGCACGGCGTTCACTGGGTCATCGCGCGGCTGATCAGCATCTCCAACTGGCTGATGCGCTGGCCGATCGCGGGCCTTACGCTACCTGTCTTTCTAACAGCCTTCGCCGTGCTCGCCGTGCAGCAACTGCTGCCAATCGAACGGCTGCCGGCGACGGTCGCGGCAATCCTGGGCGTGATTTCCGTCATGGCCTTCGCGTTCTTCCGGCAGACAGCGCATCGCAAAGTGGGCCTGGCAGACTTGTCGTTGTCGACGGCACTGTTTTCGTTCCTGCTGATCGTGGCGGTCGGCATCTATGCGTTCACGGCCCCAAGCACGGCGCTGGAAAACCCAAACGCCTATCTCGTGTTCGGCTTCCTGCTGCTGATGATCGCCTGGTATTTCTGGACGTTGTCGACCGTTGCGGCGGCAGGCCTTGTCACTCTGGTTGCGCTCAAGCGCCTGGTTCTACCGGGCGCAGGCAAGCCACCGCTGGCGCGGGCTTCACTGGCCATTTCGCTCAATCTGCTGCTTGGCATGGTCTGGAAGCTGGTTCTGCCGTTGGTCGGGGTCTTGACGATCAACCTGCTGTTCCAGTCCAACCTGGATAAATCCGCGGCACGGCGCGGCATGGTCAATGCGGGCACCTGCCCCGATGCAGCGACGGTTGACCCCTTCACGATCGTGAAGGTGGACTCGGTGTGTCAGCTGTCGTGGGTCAAGGAGTTCCTGGTCAAGGTCAGCCTTCTCAATGCGGGGGCCATTGTGGCGATCTGCATCGTCGTGGCCGTGTTGCTGGCTGTCCGCGGATCGATCGCGCGCACATCCGAATTGCTGAAGTGGGAGAGGAAGTTGTCGCTGCCGCGACTGATCACCAGCTCATGGATCGTCGCGACACTTTTCGCCGTCGCCTGCGTCAACGCCGTCTTGGCCTTCACGCCCGGGCGGCACCAGCAGATCCTGCCGGCGCACCTCGACGGTTCGATCGGCGTCGGTGCCAGCGCGCTCGGGCTCGTCGTGCTCGTCTTCTTCGTGCAAAGGCTGATCGAGATGTCGAACAGCTATGTGCATATCGGGCGAGATCTCGTCGACCACCAGTATGGAGCGAGTTACCGGCCGTTGGCGACCTGGCTGCTGCCGCCGGAGAAGGAGGAGGCCGCGACGACGGCGGAAAGCTTCAAGGCCTACCGGCGCCGGCGGCGAATTCAGCGGCGGCTGGAAGCCCTGATCGACGAGGTCATCGCGCAACAGCAGATCGGCAGGCTGATCTTCCTGGCGCATAGCCAGGGCACGGTGATCATGCACGACTACCTCGACAACCACGACAACCTCGTCAACAAGTCGCACGAAGATCGGCAGAGCCTGTACGACGTGCAGCGTATCGATGTCGTCACCGTCGGCTCACCACTGACGCATCTCTACCGCTATTATTTTGCCGACTACGAGGCACAACCGGGTGGCTCAAAGCCTCACACGCTGATGCGAAAGGTCGGCAGCTGGTCCAACATGTGGCGCATCGACGATCCGATCGGGCAGGACGTCAACTTCCTCGAAGGGATCGATAACAGGCAATTGGGCCGCGGCGGGCACATGGACTATTGGAAAGAGGGCGAAGTGTGCCGCAAGGTCTGGAATCTCGTCTGCGAGCCGCCGCAAGCGCCCAGTCTAGTGCACACCGACTGAGCAGTGGTTGGCCGAGCCTGGCTACTCTGCCAGATCCTGGATGATGTAGCGGTGGAAGGACGTCTTCTTGATGCCGCGCTCGCTGCGGGCAAAGCTGCGGACGGAGATACCGGCTTCGTGCACGGTCTCGGGGCTGCCGGAGATGAGCGGGTGCCACCAGGCGAGGCTGCGGCCGTCAGCCAGGCGACGATAGGCGCAGCTGTCCGGCAGCCAGTCCAGCGCCTTCAGACTCTCGGGATCGATGGTCAGGCAATCGTGCATGACCTTGTGGCGGTTCTTGTAGTCGCGGCACCGGCAGGACCCCACGTCGAGCAGGGAGCAGGCCAGACGCGTCGTGTAGACCTCGTCGGTATCCTCGTCCTCCAGCTTGATCAGGCAGCAGCGGCCGCAGCCATCGCACAGCATGTCCCATTCTTCAGGGGACATTTCCTCCAGGGTCTTTACTTCCCAGAACGGCTTTGCTTCTTCGGCCAAACTCGCCTCTCGCGCGCTGCGTGCAAAGGTTATAAATAACCACAATCTGATGGTCGGTTGATTCCGGCCGAACCCCGCCCCGTTCCGGCCGGGGTGGCCACCCGACATAACTTACGCTTTGAGACGGAGCTTTACGCTTTGAGCGACTGGTTCTTCAAGCAGGGCGACCGCGACAAAGTCATCAACTGGCTCGGAATCGACGCCAAGATCGACTCGACCATCGCCGACACTTGGGCGCTGTGCAAGGACTACTGGAACGCAGGGTCAAGCTTTTTTGCACGTTTTCGGCTTTACGGCTGGCGTCGTCTACTGAACGAATTCGCATCAGAAGCCTTCACGCTCGGAGTCGGTGGTTTCGTCGTGCTGTACGCCTTGGCCCTGCCGGCGTTGCTGGAATTCGACGAGAACAAGTTCCTCACGGGCCGATATTCCGTGAAGTTCCTTGACAAGGCCGGCAACGAAATCGGCCAACGTGGTATCCTGCATAACGACGCCGTGCCACTGGAGGAGATTCCGGATTCCGTCATCAAGGCGACGCTGGCCACGGAAGACCGGCGCTTCTTCGAGCACTACGGCATCGACGTTCTCGGCACGATGCGCGCGTTGATCGAAAACCTGCGCGCCAACGACGTCGTCCAGGGCGGCTCGTCGCTGACGCAGCAGCTGGCCAAGAACCTGTTCCTGTCGTCGGAGCGTTCGCTACAGCGAAAAATCAAGGAAGTCTTTCTGTCGTTCCTTCTGGAATCGCGCTTCACCAAGCGTGAGATTCTGAAGATGTATCTGGATCATGCCTACATGGGCGGTGGCGCGTTCGGCGTCGAGGCGGCGGCGCAGTATTACTTCGGCAAGTCGATCCGGGAGGTCAACCTGGCGGAGTCGGCAATGCTGGCGGGGCTCTACAAAGCGCCTACGAAGTTTGCACCCCACGTCAACCTGCCGGCGTCACGAGCGCGGACCAACGAGGTGCTGTCGAACCTGGTCGAAAGCGGCTTCTACACGCCGGCCCAGGTGCACGAGGCCCGATTGCATCCGGCCAAGATCATCGAGACGCGCGCGACGTCCAGCCCAGATTGGTATCTGGACTGGGCATTCGAAGAGGTTCAGCGCGTCATGGAAGGTAAGCACCAGTACGTGCTGACAGTGCGGACGACTGTCGATTCCACGCTGCAGCGGCAGGCCGATGAGGCGGTGACCGCCAATATCCGGGATCAGGGGCGGGCCAGCCGCTACAAATCGGGCGCCTTCGTCGCGCTGGAAACCGACGGTGCCGTGCGGGCGATGGTGGGGGGGCCGGACTACGGCGAGAGCCAGTTCAACCGAGCAACGCACGCCAAACGGCAGCCTGGGTCGTCGTTCAAGGTATACGTGTATGCGACTGCACTGGAGAATGGCTACACGCCGAATACGTCGGTACGGGATTCGTCGCGCTCGTGCGGGCGCTGGCATCCGCAGAACTATAACGGCAGTCACGGCGGTGGCGGACGCATGCCGCTATGGAAGGCTCTCGCCGACTCGCTCAACACTGTTGCGGCAGAGCTATCGTTCGCCGTGGGTCGCGAAAAAGTCATCGAGATGACCAAGCGGCTCGGGATCAGCGGAATTCGCAAGAGCTGCTCGATGGCGCTCGGCGACTACGGTATTACGCCGCTGGAGCATGCCGGTGGCATCGCCACGTTCGCCAACAACGGGAAGAGCGCCACGCCGTATGCCGTTCTGGAAGTGTTCAACTCAAAGGGCGAACTCGTTTACAGCCGCGAACACGACGAGCAGCCGGCGCAGCAGATCGTCGAACCCAAAGTCGCCGAGATGATGAACCAGATGCTGGAGAAGGTCATCACGGACGGCACCGGCAAAGCGGCCGCTCTTGACTTCACCAACGTCGTCGGCAAGACCGGGACGAGTACCGGCCCGAACGACGTGTGGTTCGTCGGATTCACCGGCAAATACGTCGGCGTGGTGTGGCTCGGCAACGACGACAACCGCCCGATGCAGAGCGGCACGACGGGCGGCCACATGGCGGCGCCGTTGTGGCACACAATCATGTCGGTCGCGCACACGAACATGGATATTCCGACGATTCCGGGACTCAAGCCGCATCCCACGCAGGTCGCGGAGCAGGAGCGCATCGCGCAGCTCAAGGAGAGCGACCCCAACTACGCCGCGCAGGCGGCCGCGGGGGATCAGAAGGCAACCAGTCTGATGCCGGACGTGGCGCGCGACACATTGCGCAAGATCGCAGCGTCGATGCGAAAGGCCGGCGGCATCGCCGATCCGGCACCAGCGGCTCCTGGGCCACCGGCGCCCGCCAAGAAGGACAATCGGGCCGCTTTGGGCCAGCCGCCCGCAAGCGAGCGGCCAAGTGCGGCGGTCCCACGCTGATGCGGCTCAACATGAATTTCTTCCTGCATCAGCTGAAGAAGCGCGTGGCGGTCGTCATCAATCGGGCGGCGGACTACGCGATGTTTATCGGCTTCGTGCTGATCGCGGGGATCGGCTCGTCCTGGTACATGGTCGATACCGGGTCGGCGTTGACGACCGAACGTGTGGGGCCGTGGGTGACGTGGCTTTCGGCGGCACGACCGGACGCGGACCCCTACACGCGCGCGCACTTCGCGCGCATGGGAACACTGCCGATGAGCACCGAAGTGGCGCAGACGCTGGTCTCGCGCTACGACGACAACGGCAGCCGGCTGCATTCTTCGTGCGAGTATGCCATCAAGGGGCATGATATCGCCGGCAGCTGGTGGAGCCTGGCCGTGTTCGACGACGACGGTCGCGTCATTTCCAATCCGGCGGAACGCTACGCGTTCACCAGCGATACGATCGCGCTGAAGCCGGGCGGTGACTATGCCGTGACGCTGGCGCGTGACGCACGGCCGGGAAACTGGCTGCCGACGGGGGGCGCGGGGCGCCTCGCCCTGGTGCTGACGATCGTCGACCTGGGTCTAGGCTCCTCGGAGAAGGATCGCGAGGAAGAGAAGAACCCCATTCCGTCGATCGAGCAGGTGGCCTGCCGATGACCCTATCCGACATCCTGGCACGCGTGCCGCGCGTCAAATTCCGGGTGCTGGCGACGGCACTGTTCGCGGTGCTTATCCTGCACATTCTGGCAACGCTGGCGGCGCCGCGGCTGGCGCCTTCATCAGCTTACGGGCGGCTGGCCGACCTACTGCCGCTCAATGCCATGCAGATCCTTCCGGCAATAGCGCCTGGGGCGCAGCCGCTGCCGTTCATGGGACCGGATTCGCGCTACGCCATGTGCCGCTTCGACAGCACCAAGGGGCCGGTGCAGATCACGGCGAGCCTGCCAGGCGCCGGCTGGAGCATGTCGGTGTTCTCAGACAAGGGCGACAGTCTCTACACCGCGGTGGCGCAACCCGGGCGGCGGACGGAGATTTCGCTGGTGCTGGTTACGTCGGATGAGAAATTCGCCGGGCTGACGCCAGAGGCGACGGGGCGGTCCACCAAGGAAGATCGGTCGCTATCGCTATCGGCCAAACGCGGCGTGGCGATCTTGCGGGCCCCCGATCAGGGCATCGCCTATCGGGCGATCAACGAAACGGAATTGAAACGCAGCCTGTGCGGCGTCAAGGGCAAGTTGGCTGCAGCGCGTTGACGGCGCAGCGAACGCCTGGGTGGTGATCAGTCTTCCAACTCGAGCAGATCACGGCGCGTGCCAGGACGCTTCCTGGATTTCGTCGGGGCGACGTCGTCGATACGCTCATAACGGACGCCTGGGAACATCACGATCTCGCCGGGAACGCCCGACATCGTGTGGGCATTACTGCTGGCCCGCGAGTGCGAGGCCGGAAAATCCAAAATCTGCGCCATCTGCGTCCCCTGCTGGAAGAACCGTGGCGGGCTTTTCCTCATCCCCAAGGCTGCTCCGTTCTTTGAATTGCGGAGCCATCACGATTGGGCATGCAAAGCAGTTAACAGATTCTTAACAGGCGCCAGCCTGCGTTAGCGCGACTGTGATTTCGTTGGCGCGTACCTGACATATCACAGCAACACACCGGTCAACCCGCTGCTGCCGCAGGCATTCCGGGCGCCGGAGTGATGCACGTCTGCACGCGCTAAAGCGCGACCTTGAGTTGACTTGCGCGAAGCTGACTACTCGGCGGCTTGCTGCGATTTCGGCTGCACGTGGTCCATGTAGTCGTGCATCAGCTGCTCGCAGATCTTGGACGGCTTGTAGGTCGCCTCTCCGATCTCGGATACAGGCGTTACCTCCGCGGCCGTGCCAGTCAGGAAGCATTCCGAGAACGAGGGCAGTTCGTCCGGCATGATAACGCGCTCGATCACGTCGAAGCCGCGCGCCTTGGCGAGGCCGATGACAGTGCGGCGGGTGATGCCGTCGAGGAAGCAGTCGGGGATCGGCGTGTGGATGGCACCGTCCTTGACGAAGAAGACGTTGGCACCCGTGCACTCCGCGACCTGGCCGCGATAGTCGAGCATCAACGCATCGGCGTAGCCGGCGCGTTCAGCGCGATGCTTCTCGAGCGTGCAGATCATGTACAGGCCGGCCGCCTTCGCCTTGCACGGCGCCGTCGCGGGATCGGGACGGCGATACTGGGCGCGCGTCACGCGGATACCCTTCAGGCGCTGCTCCATCGGGAAGTAGGAACCCCAGTCCCAGGCGGCGATGCTGAGGTGGATCTTGTTGTTCTGCGCGGAGACGCCCATCATCTCGCTTCCCCTGAATGCGATGGGGCGAACGTAACCATCGGACAGATTGTTCGCCTTGACGACCTCGCGGCAGGCGGCATCGATCTCGGCAGCGGAATAGGGGATCTCGAAATCCATCGTGCGCGCGCCCTCGATCAGGCGAGCAGTGTGTTCAGACAGCTTGAAGATCTCGCCGCCGTATGAGCGCTCACCCTCGAATACCCCGCTGGCGTAGTGCAGGCCGTGCGTCAGGACGTGGATCTTGGCTTCGCGCCAGGGGACGAGCCCGCCGTCCATCCAGATGAAGCCGTCGCGGTCATGATAGGGTCTGGCGTCGGCCATGGACGTCTCCTTCAGAAGATCTTGGGCGCGAGCGAGACGATGGCAGAGACAACGCCGTCGGGGCGCGAAGACACTCAATCTCAAGCGCAAAATGACTTGCCACGACTATCAATCGGCGGCAAATAAGTCAACATGACTGACATAAACACCCAGCCGTTGCCTACCGCCGCCACGGTCGATCCGGCGGCGGCGGCAGGCAACGGCAAGCCGGCGGCAGTGCGCGCCGACGCGGTCGCCTGCGTCGAGCTTCTGTTCTTCGCCTATCGCGACTTCACCGGCGATGCCGACGCGGTTCTCGAGGAGTACGGTTTCGGGCGGGCGCACCATCGCGTCCTGCACTTCGTGGCGCGCAATCCGGGCCTGCGCGTCGCCCAATTACTCGATATCCTTAAGATCACGAAACAGAGCCTGGCGCGCGTGCTGAAGCAGCTGGTGGACGAAGGGTTTATCGCCCAGCGCGAGGGGGCGGCCGACCGGCGCGAGCGCCTGCTGCACGTGACAGCCAAGGGCGGTCGGCTGACGGAAAAGCTGACGGCACTGCAGGTCAAACGCATCGAGCAGGCTTTCGCAAAGTCCGGCCCCGACGCGGAGGTTGCCACGCGCCGCTTTCTTTTGGCCATGATCGCAGAGCCGGATCAGCCCTGGGTTGAAGCATTGATCGGCATTTCCGACAATGAGGCGCCCAAAAACCCGGTTTGAGGGGACGGCAGTTCATGAACGTGCTGGCAAAATCACCGCGCGAGGCGCTTCCGGACGATGCGCCGCATCTGCTGATCGTCGATGACGATCACAAGATCCGGGACCTCCTGGCGCGGTACCTATTTGAACAAGGGTTTCGGGTCACCACCGCGGAGGATGCGGCAGCCGCGCGGGCCGCCATGCGCGGACTGTCGTTCGACATCATCCTACTCGACGTCATGATGCCGGGCGAGAGCGGGCTGGATCTGGCGCGCGAACTTAAGGCCACGACGCGGGTGCCGATCTGCATGCTGACGGCGCGGTCCGAGGCCGAGCAACGCATCGAAGGCCTGGAGATCGGCGTCGACGACTACATCGCAAAGCCGTTCGAACCACGGGAGCTGTCGCTGCGGCTGCGCAACATCCTGCGTCGCGGCCAGGACAGCCAGGGTTCGGCCGACGAGGCCCGCATGGGCCCCTACGTATTCTACATCTCGCGTGGCGAGCTGAAACGCGATGAAGAGACAATCAAGCTGACGGAACGCGAGCGCGACCTGCTGCGCCTGTTCGCACAGCGTCGTGGCATGCCCGTGCAGCGTCACGAACTTGCCAACGACGAGAATACGGGAAGCGAGCGCGCCATCGATGTGCAGATCAACAGATTGCGGCGCAAGATCGAGAGCGACCCGTCGAACCCGGTCTACCTGCAAACCGTGCGCGGCAAGGGCTACATCCTCTACACCGACTAGACAGTAGGCATCGACACGCATGGTTGCGGCACGTGACATCGATACCCGGGCGGCCATCGGCGCGCTCAGTCGCGGGCTGCAGCTCGCGCGCGAAGGCTGGCTGATTCTGGCGTCGTGGTTTGCCGACCTGTTGCCGAAGGGACTGTATGCCCGCGCGCTCATCATCATCATCGCGCCGATCGTCGTGCTGGAAGGCGTGATCGCCTTCGTATTCATGGAACGTCACTGGGAGGCGGTGACACGGCGCCTGTCGGAAGCCACGGCACGCGACATCGCGGCCCTGATCGAGGTCTACGACACGGCGCATAACGAGAAGGAGCTGACGCGCCTGACCGACATGGCGCGCGAGAAACTGAACCTGTCGATGCAGGTGCTGCCGGCGGGCGAGCTGCCGGCGACCCGGCCGAAACCGTTCTTCGATTTTCTCGACAAGGCGTTATCGCGAGAGATCGCCAAGTACGTGCGCCGGCCCTTCTGGATCGACACGGTGGGCAAATCCCGGCATGTCGAGATCCGCGTCAAGCACGAAACCGGAGTCCTGCGCTTCATCGCCACGCGCAGCCAAACGTACGCCTCCAAGTCTCACATCTTCCTCTACTGGATGGTGGGCTCGTCGGTGATCCTGCTCACCGTCGCCATCATGTTCCTGCGCAACCAGATCCGGCCCATCCTAAAGCTGGCGGAGGCTGCCGATGCATTCGGCAAGGGGCGCCCCGTGCCGGAGGGCTTCAGGCCGCGCGGTGCGCGGGAGGTGCGGCAGGCGGCGATGGCATTCGCGGAAATGCGCGATCGCATCACCACGCACGTCGATCAGCGCACGACGATGCTGGCGGGCGTCAGCCACGATCTGCGCACCGTGCTGACCCGCTTCAAGCTCGAACTGGAGCTGCTCGGCGATGGCGCCGAGGTGCAGTCGATGAAGTCCGACGTTATCGAGATGCAGCACATGCTGGAGGACTATCTCGCGTTCGCGCGCGGCGATGGCGGCGAGGTGGCGGCCGCGACCAATCTGCGCGAGTTGCTCGAGGAAGTGCAGGACGACTCGGAAATCTACGGCAAGCAGGTGGAATTGCGGCTGCGCAAGCGGCGCAACGACCTCGTGCTGCCGCTCAAGCGCCAGGCCTTCAAGCGGGCGATTACCAACCTCGTTTCCAATGCGGCCCGCTACGGCGAGCGCATCGTCATCCGAGCGGCGACCGAGGGCACGTGGCTGCGTGTCGAAGTCGACGACGACGGACCTGGCATTCCGTTGGCGGAACGCGACAACGTATTCCGGCCGTTCTACCGCATCGACCGGTCACGCAACCAGGATGGCGGCAACAGCGGTCTCGGCCTCGCCATCGCCAAGGACATTGCCAAGAGCCACGGCGGCGACATCGCTCTGGGTGAAAGCTCGATGGGCGGCCTGCGCGCGATCATTTCGGTGCCGCTGTAGACGTTTGCTTGTCGCGCTTATCGGAAAACCGCTTCACACTTTTCCTGAAGCGCTCCTGCGTCTAGCGCACCGAGAAGCGGTAGGGGACGACTTCGACGATCTTGTCGACCTTTAGGGTCTCGGGGAACGCCGGAAAGGGCGCGGCCTTCTCGACGGCCGCAAGCGCCGCGTTGTCGAGGATCTGCGAACCGGAGCTATTGATGATTTCGCGCGACAGCAAGGCGCCCGAGGGGGCGACGGCGAAACGGACGAGAACGGTTCCGGTCGCGCGCGAGTGCGGGTTGACCTTGCTCGTCTTCAGCTTGCTGTGGACCTTGCCGAGATAGGCACGCTTCACGCCGGCATCGCCACCTTCCTGCTTTTCGCCGGCGCTCTTCTGCTCTTCGACGATCGATTGCTCCTCCAGCTGTTCCACTGTCGCCATCTGCGGTGCCTGCTGCGGGGTCTCCTTGGGCTGTTCCACAGGGACGTCTTCAGGCTGAGGACCGTTCTCGGACTGGATGACCTCGGTCTTCTCCTCGACCGGCTTTACCTCGTCGATCTGCGGGCGCGCCTCGCTCATCTGCGTCGGCGTCTCGTTGGCTTCCACCGTCTCGACGGCCTCGCCCTCCTGCATGAAGCCTTCGATGCCGATCCCCTGCTCAATGCGGAACGCGTCGTCACCGGTGCCCTGCTCCAGCGCCAGGTTGTTGTCCGGCAACAGTTGACTGGACAGGGACACGTAGGCCAGGAGCCCGTGCACCAAAAATGACATCGCAAAGGTCGCGGCTCTCAACATCGGCTACTTACTCGGAGCCTCCGCGGTTTGTTTGGGCTGGGACAGTAGCGACACGCGGGGATAGCCGCCCTCTCCGACGCGGCCGAGTAATTCCATCACCTCGCCGTAGGGACTGCGCTTGTCGGCGCGGACGTAGACGACTGTGTCGCCCTCGGCAGCGCGCAGCGCCTGCAGGCGGCCGACGAGCGCATTGCGCGACACCTGCTCATCGCGGACGAAGAGTTCGCCTTCGGCCGTCAACGAGACAACCATCGGCTTCTTGGTCTGACTCACCTTTGCGGCCGAGGTATTCGGCAGCTCAATCGGCACGCCGGCGACCATCAGCGGGGCAGCAACCATGAAAATGATCAGCAGCACCAGCATCACGTCCACCATCGGCGTGATATTGATCTCGGCGACCGGCTTGTAGACGGTTTCGTCGTCATCGCCGCCGGGGCCGGCGCCCGCTACGCCCATCGCCATATCAGGCTACTCCCGCTGCGGCGCGCGGCCGGTCGCCGTTGACGAACAACTTCGCCAGACCCGTAATCGCCGTGGAGCCGCGATTGGACGCGCGACCGAGCGCGACGGAAATGGCGTTGTAGGCGACGACGGCGGGAATGGCGGCCGCCAGGCCCAATGCCGTGGCGAACAACGCCTCGGCAATGCCGGGGGCGACGACGGCCAGGCTGGTGTCCTTCTGGTGGGCGATCGCGGTGAAAGAATGCATGATGCCCCAGACGGTGCCGAACAGACCGATGAAGGGGCCGGCCGAGCCAATCGTGGCGAGAAACGGCAGACCGACCTCCAAGCGATGCAGTTCGGAGCGCATGGCCGTGCGCATGGCACGTTCCAGGCGGCCGCGCGTCTCGGTGCGGCCCTCCCCCGGCGAGCCGTGAGACTGTTCGTCCTCGGCCGCCGTGAGGAGTTTGCGAACGAGGCCGCGAGTTGGCAGCGAACCGCCGTTCGCGGTGGCTTCCAATTTGCGGACATCGCTCCCTAGGCGCAGAAGCCTGATGACCTTCTCCAGGATGATCGCCCAACAGGCGACCGATGCCACGGCCAAGCCGATCATCACCGCCTTGACCACGGGGTCGGCGTTCATGATCAGCGGCATGATGGACATATGACCGGCCTGGTCGATGGCGGCGGCTGCGGCTTGGGGATCCACTTTAGAATTTCCTACGCTTTGGGTTACTTGGTGATTTTTACTTGGCCGAGAGACGATAGCGTCAGCCGCGACAGGCAGTCGTCGGCGGGGGCTCCGTCGGATTTGCATTCCATGATGTCGTTGACGAGAAAGCTGCCGACCTTGTCGCAAGCGACGCCATCAAGATCGAACAGCTTTACGGACTTCTTCTCGGCCTTGATGGGTGCGAGATCGAGGGCGAAGCGCTTGCCGATGACAGCGTCGGGCTGGAACATCACGAGATCGAGCTTGAAGCTCTGATAGACCGTCGGGCCCTCGTTGGTGACGACGAGATAGGCGCGGCAGCTCTTGTCCTGGGTCTCGAGCTTATTGAGCTCTAACGTAACGTGCTTGGCCGGATCGGCGGCGGCGGTCAGGCTGCCATAGGCCGACATGACGACGGCCGCGGCGGCGACCGGGGCCAGACGAGTGACCACATTTGCCAGTGACGTCACAGCATCGCGTAGTGTTCGTTGCAACATAGCCTCCTTGGCGCGCCGCCTCGTGGCGGGCGTTTGCTGGAACGCGGCCGGATTTGCCGCGCGCCTACTTATCTTTGTTGCGCCCGGCCCGCCAGCCTGACCGAGCGTGTGCCCCCCGTAGATCTGCCGAGTGCGGCGAATTTCCAGATCTTCCTGTGACAAATCTTATCAAGACTTGGTGTCTTCATCTCATTTTGCGTGAGATTTGTGCCGTCCGGAGGCACTTTTTCAATCCTTTCAGCCCGCTTGATTTGCCGAAGGTGCATTGAGACCATGGCTTCGTCAAGGTGAGCCGCGCAGCCAAGCCGCCGAAACACTTGGCTTCGCCAGCAAATCTTCGTGCGTTATAGCGTTGCTTATTTTGCCCGTGCTGGGCAGGCAACCTGATTGTCCCGCGTCGCTGGCTCGTCAATGGCGGTTTATGAGGATCTTCTAATAAATAAGAACATCATCATTCACTTCTCACGCCGTCATAACTGTCGACTAATATATCTCTAATTTTATGATGCAACGCCAACACTGCGGCGGTTCTTTCTACTCAATTTTACTTTGTAGAGGTGGCGCTCGTTTCGCGCTCTAGCGTTTACTTCTCCCGGTGACGAAAAGCCGAACCCTCAAGAATTCGGCAGCTCGTGAAACTGATTTTCCCGGGGGATATACGATGTACCGAAAATCGCTGAGGATCGGCACTGTTCTGGTCGGCCTTGCCATCCTTCAAGCACCTGCCATCGCGCAGCAGGCGGCCGAGCCGGCGCCGCCGGCGGCCGGCGAAAATATTCCGCCGGTCGAGGTGGTGCAGAAGCCGAAAGCAAAGGCGACGGCTGCCAAAAAGGCCGTCGCGAATAAGAAGGCGGTGGCCAAGTCGGCGCCCGTCGCAGAGCCGGTTCCACAGGACGAGATCGCCGAGCCGTTCGATAGCGGACCCGCTTCAGCGAACGCAGCACAGTATCCGGCTGGCGGCCAGGGTGCGGCCGCTCGTGCCCAGGACGGCGCGCTTTCTCCGGTCGATCCGTCACGCGGCATCGTCCCAGGCAATCTCGACAGATATCCGGGCGCGGCGACCAGAGTCGACAACGCGTCGATCGACGACCAGCGGCCCCGCACCACGAACGATATTCTGGAACGCGTCCCCGGCGTGTCGATCGTCAACGACGACGGCTTTGCCCGTCACGGCGGCATCGGCATTCGCGGCTCGCCCGCCCGCCGCTCGCGCAAGGTGCTCGTGCTGGAAGACGGCTTCCCCGTCAACATGAGCCTCTATATCGACCCGTCGACGCACTACATCCCGCCACGCGATCGCGTGCAGAGCGTTGAGGTTCTGCGCGGTGCCAATGCCGCGTATGGCCCCAACAACAACCACGGCGTCGTCAACTTCGTGAACCTGTCGCCGTTCGGCCCGACCGAGAGCGAACTGGAGTTCAGCTTCGGCACCGGTGGCTCGAACACGCGGCACGCGCACACGCGGCAGATGTTCAACAACGTCGGTGTGGTCGCCTCGTACAGCGGTGCCAACGCCGACGGAACCTGGGACACGGAACGCCTGCGCTACAACGACTTCTACGGCGCCATCGGCTGGAAGGGCGTGGATCAGGACTTCACGTTCTCCGGCGTCTACAATCGCCAGCGCGACGACTACGACGAAGGCAATCTGGAGGGCGAGGACGGCGACCCACCCGGTGCGATCGAGAAGGAATTCTTCAACGAGATCGGGCACTGCAAGTCGTGCTTCAATCCCGGCTCGCGCTTCAATACCTACAATGCCGACATCGTACGGTTGCAGGGCGTTCACAACTATTACTTCGACGCCGACACGACACTGACCTCGCGTCTCTACGGCACGTATCACCGCCGCGACCGCTACCAGAACTTCGAGGGCGATCCGAGCGATCTGGACGAGCCACCAGGGCAGGAGGTCGTCATCGACGGTGACGATGTGTTCGTGCCGGAAGGGACGATGCTCGGACGCCTGCGCACGTACAAGACCTTCGGTGCGGAATCGCGCGCGGAGTTCGCCAACCGGGCATTCTTCGGCGGCATGAGGCAGGACATCCAGATCGGCGCGAAATACGAGTTCAACGACTTCACCAACCGGAACTTCTTCGGAACGTCCGGTGAAATTCTGGAGGATGGCGACAAGAGCGGTACGTATATCTTCGACCGCGAGTACGATGCGCACGCGATGTCAGCGTTCCTGCAGACGGTCGTGCATGTGACTCAGGACTTGAAGGTGGTGCCGGGCGTGCGGGTGGAGCACTACCGCATCAGCCGGTTCACTCGCGCGCTGACGGAAGAGGAAGGCGAGGGAGAAGAAAATGATCCCTGTCCCGATCCGGGAATCAACGGCGAGTGCACAGAAATTGAGGGCTTCAGCACGCCATTCAACTCCGAGAGCTTCAATCGCACCAACGTGCTGCCGCACCTCTCCTTTGCTTGGAGCGGTTTGAACAAGAGCACGGTGTATGGCGGCTACCATCAAGGCCTGACCATGCACGTGTTGCGTGAAGAGCGCATTCCGCCCGGCGAAGAAATCGGCGACAACTTCCAGCTCGGTTTCCGCTCCAAGGCCATCCGCGGATTGACGTTCGACGTCGCGGGTTTCTACAGCATTATCGACGACTATCAGATCAAGGGTTCGTCCACTAACGTCGACGGCAACAACGTGTTTTCGACGGCAGACGAGGTTCGCATCCGCGGCGTCGAACTCGAGGGTCGCCTGGAAAGTCGCCCCTTCACCGGCGGCCCCTGGAACGTCTACGGCGAAGGCATCTATACGTTCTCGGACTCGATCATCAAGAAGGGCTTCGATCCCGAGAGCGGCGATGTTTTCGACGGTAACCGCGTGCCTGAAGTTCCACGTCACGTCGCGGCGCTGACGCTGGGCTTCGCTCACGCCATTGGCTTCGACATGAGCGCCACTTACACGTACCGCGGCTTCTTCTTCACCGACGAGGGCAATACGCCCTACGGTGGCGATCCCGAGGGTGAAGATGGCGGCGTGCCGGATATCTGGCTGCTGTCGGCCCGGGCGAGCTTCAAGATCCCGAACACCAAGGCGACGGTGTTCGTGCACGGCGAGAACCTCACTGACGAACTCTACATCTCCGACCGTGAGGACGGCATCAAGCCGGGCCAGGGCCGGACGGTGTGGGGCGGTATGAACATCAAGTTCTGATCACCACCTCCCAAGCTGCACCGCACGAAAGAAAGCGGCCCCTCAGGGGGCCGCTTTTTCGTTGTGGCGCGATCGGGGGACGAGGCGCCTGGTTTGGGCCGCGCTTGCTCTTGACCCAACCTACGCGTCGCAGCGGCGGCGGCGGCGGCCACAAGAAATTCAGTTGCGGCGGGCTTCGCGTTCGGCTTCGTCGGACTTCAGATCGGCGAGAATGGTTTCGCCGCCGATCGCTACCTGGCCGACGGCGACAAGGGCCGTGCGGCCCGGCGGCAGATAGGTGTCGACGCGCGAACCGAAGCGGATCAAGCCGAAGCGCTCGCCGATGCCGACGCTGTCGCCTTCGCGCGCGAACGTCACAATGCGGCGGGCAACGAGGCCAGCAATCTGCACGACGCCGATCTGGGTGCCGGATGCCGTCTCGATGATGAGGGACCGGCGTTCGTTCTCCTCGCTGGCCTTGTCGAGGGCGGCGTTCATGAAAGCGCCAGGGAAGTAGTGCGATCGGGTGATGCGGCCGGCGACCGGAGCGCGGTTGATGTGCACGTCGAACACCGACAGGAAAACCGAAACGCGGACTCGCGGTTCATCGCCGAGGCCCAGTTCGGCCGGCGGCTTCACGGTTTCGATGGCGGACACCTTGCCGTCAGCCGGAGAGACAATGAGGCCATCACGCAGTGGCGTGACGCGGTCGGGGTCGCGGAAAAAGTAGACGATGTAGAGCGTCAGGATGGCGGCGATCCAGCCCAACGGCGGCCACAGCCAAAGAAACAGCAAGGTCGCCACGGCGCCGGCGGCGATGAAGGGTGTACCTTCGCGGTGCACCGGTGTGATGAAGTCGGTGATGGTGTCGAGAAGGCTCGTGCGGTCTGACAAGGAAATACCCTCTTTTTCGGCTTGGGGCAGGTGAGCAGTTATAGCCCGCTCCAAAGGCACAGGCCACAGGGCCGCGTGCAAGCCTGTTCCGGCGTCGAACTTGACGCAAGGGGCGTATCAGCCCCGCGCCCGCTCAGGGCGAAAACGGGACCGAGATGGTGCGCACTTCGCCTCTGGCATCCTCGACAAGCAGCAGCACGGTATTGCCACCGGACTTCTTGATGTCGTCGATGCGCTCCGCCAGATCGTCCGCCGTCCGGATCTGCATCTCTTGGGCCTCGACGATGACATCGCCTACGCGAATGTTCTTGTCCGCAGCCGGGCTCTTGGCGTCGATTTCCGTGACGACGAGGCCCTTAGCCTCAGGGCGCAGACCAAACTGCTCGCGCACGTCTTCCGTGACCGGTGCCAGCTTGAGGCCGAGTATGCCCTGCGTCGCCAGGCTGCCGTCCTGATTGCGCTTCGAGCCCGGTGGCTTCTCCGGGGGCTCCTCTCCTTTAGGCGCCGCCAGGCTCGGCTTATCGTCGGACTTTGCGTCGTCCTCCTCCAGGCGCCCGATGGCAACCTGCAGCGTCTTGGTCTCGCCCTTGCGTTTCACCTCGACGTCGATGGTCTTGCCGACCGGCGTTTGCGCCACGAGACGTGGCAGGCCGCGCATTGCAGTCACGGACTTGCCGTCGAACTTCATGATGATGTCGCCACGCTCCAGGCCGCCCTTGGCGGCGGGGCTCTCGGCCGTGACGGCGGAGACGAGCGCGCCGACGTTGGCCTCGACCTGCAGGCGCTCGGCCACGTCTTCGTTGATGGTCTGGATCTGCACGCCAAGCCAGCCGCGACGGGCCTGACCGAACTCCTTCAACTGGCTGATGATCGACGTCACCGTGTCGGAAGGAATGGCGAAGCCAATGCCGATGGAGCCGCCAGTTGGCGAGATGATCGCCGTGTTCACACCAATGACTTCACCGCTCATGTTGAACAGTGGGCCGCCCGAGTTGCCCTTGTTGATGGCGGCGTCCGTCTGCAGGAATTCGTCGTAGGGGCCGGCATTGATATCGCGTTGCTTGGCTGAAATGATGCCTACCGTGACCGAGCCGCCGAGGCCAAACGGGTTGCCGATCGCCATCACCCAATCACCGACCTTCAGGCCTTCAGAGGAGCCGAACGGGACGGCGGCCAGCGGCGACTTCGGCGTCACCTTGAGGAGGGCGAGGTCGGTCTTGGTGTCGGTACCGAGCACCTTGTCGACCTTCAACTTCGAGCCGTCGTGAAAATTGACGTAGATCTCGTCGGCGCCGTCGATGACGTGGTTGTTGGTGACGATCAGCCCTTCCTTGCCATCGACAACGAAGCCGGAGCCGAGCGAGGAGACCTTACGTTCGGAAGGCGATCCGCCGCGCTTGGAGAAGAAGTCCTCAAAGAGATCCTCGAACGGCGAGCCCTTGGGGACCTTTGGCAGCGGAACGCCTTCGGGTCCCTTGGCGATCTGCGTGGTGGAGATGTTGACGACTGCGTCTGTCAGGCTTTCGGCTAGCCCGGCGACCGAGGGAAGCCCGGCCGGTGTCCGCTGCGCCGCGGCGGGAAGCACGCTCGCGGCCAGAGTGATCAACACGGCGGCGGCCAGAGCGGCCCGAGTGATCCTGGGAGCCCGGCTCGTGGCAAGCGGCAACATTCCCATCTTCTGCATTCTCTCCGGTTGGGCGCTGTCTCGCCGACTTTTGCGGCAAACTGTGGGGATTGCGCGGCAGGTGTCAACGCCCGGGCGCGCCATATAGCAGCGCATTCTGCCGGAGACCGCTTCGACGTCGTGCACTTAGCCGCGTATGAACCAGACGATCGCGGCACCGGCTGCAACCGCCCCACATCCATACGTACGCAACGTATTCAAAGGCGTGCGGGACGCGGCCTCCAGCATTTCAATGCCCAGCCGCGGCGCCAGGGCCCAAAGCAGACCCTCGATGACGAAGACCAATCCGAGCCCGACGATCAGGTCGTTCATGACCTCATTGCGCCCCAGGACACCGCAGGAAGCCGATGATTGCCACTCCCGCAGCTGCCACGATCCAGCCGTAGATGCGCAAGCTCGCGTGCCTTGCTGCCGCCAGCGTCTCGACCATGAAGCTCGGGGCGAGGGCCCAGATCAGGCCCTCCACCACGAAAATCAGGCCGATGGCGATGACGGCGTACGTCATGGTTTCGGCGAGGTGGGCGGGGTTGCCGTTACGCCGCCCGGGCTCTGGAAGTACTTGAAAAACTCAGAATCCGGCGAGATCACGAGCCGCGTTCCGTCCGACTTCAGGCCCGCTTCGTAAGCCTGCATCGACCGGTAGAAGCCGAAGAAGTCAGGATCCTGACCGAATGCATCGGCGAAGATGCGGTTGCGGTCGGCGTCGCCTTCACCGCGCAGGGTTTCGCCCTTGCGCGTGGCTTCGGCCTTGATGACGGTCGCTTCGCGTTCGGCCGTGGCGCGGATGCGGTTGGCCTCGGCAGAACCCTGGGCGCGGAACTCGGCGCTCTCGCGCTGACGCTCGGCGCGCATGCGGTCGAACACGCTCTTGGAGTTCTGCTCGGGCAGGTCGGCGCGCTTGATGCGAACGTCGACGACCTCAAGGCCGTAGTTCTTGCCCTCGGCATTCACCTGGCCGGCGATCTCCTTCATCAGCTCTTCGCGCTTGTCGCGAACAACATCGGAGAAGGTGTGCGAGCCAAGCACGCGGCGTAGCGCGGACTCGATGATGGGATCGAGGCGTGAGTTGATGCCGATCTGGCCGCCAACACGCTGATAGACGAGCAGCGGATCAACGATG
Source organism: Hyphomicrobiaceae bacterium (assembly GCA_965279065.1). GTDB lineage: Bacteria > Pseudomonadota > Alphaproteobacteria > Rhizobiales > Hyphomicrobiaceae > JAKAXS01. The sequence continues at coordinate 895,284 of OZ257134.1, read as the reverse complement.
CGATAGCGCGCGAAGGCGTTGACGATCAGGCGCTTCTGATCCGATGCAATGACTTCCTTGGTGGCCGGCTCGATATCGAGGATGCGCTTGTCGAAGTACTCGACGGTATCGACCAGCGGCATCTTCCAATGCAGGCCCGGCTTGTCGCGCAGGGGATCCTGGGGCTGGCCGAAGCGCAGGACGAGGGCCTGCTGGCTCTGCTGCACGATAAAGGCGGAGCTATAGACTGCAGCGGCGGCAGCGCCGATCAGGATGACCAGGAGTGAAAGAAAAACGCGCATGGCTCAGTTGCCCTCCGCCGGTTTGCTGCGCTTCAGCTGATCGAGTGGAAGGTAGGGCACGACGCCCGAGCCGCCGGATTTGCTGTCGAGGATGATCTTGTCGGTGCCGCTGAACACACGTTCCATCGTTTCCAGAAACATGCGTTTGCGGGTGACTTCGGGGGCCTTTTTGTATTCGTCGAAGACCTTCAGGAAGCGCACCGTTTGACCGTTGGCCTCAGCGACCGTCTGTGTCTTGTAGCCTTCTGACGCCTGGAGGATGCGCTCGGCTTCACCGCGGGCTTCCGGGACGACCTTGTTGGCGTAGGCGAAGGCTTCGTTCTGCAGGCGCTCCTTGTCGGCGCGGGCGGCCTGGACGTCGCGGAAGGCGTCGATGACCTCGGCGGGCGGGTCGACCTTCTGCATCTGAACCTGCGTGACGTTGATGCCGGCCTCGTACTTATCGAGGATCTGCTGCATCAGGGCACGGACGGCCTCTTCGGTCTTTTGACGCGCCTCGGTGAGGATCGGCTGGATGTTGGACTTGCCGACGATCTCGCGCATGGCGCTCTCGGCGACTTCCTTCACCGTCGAGTCGGGGTTCTGGATCTTGAAAAGATACTTCTCGGCGTCGGCAATCTTCCAGATCACCACGAAGCCGATGTCGACCATGTTCTCGTCACCGGTGAGCATCAGGCCTTCTTCGCGCGCGTCGCGAGGTATGGAGCCCGCCGTGCGCTGCGAGATGTTGGCGTCGGTCGATACGCCGATCGAGACGATGTTGGCCTGCTCGACCTTCGGCTTCATGACTTCCTCGACCGGATAAGGGAGGCGGAAGTGAAGACCGGGGCCGGCGAAACGGTTGTATTCGCCGAAGCGGAGGACGATGCCCTGCTCCTGCGTGCCGACCTGGAAGAAGAATGCGTTCCAGACAATGACGGCCAGCGCTGCGGCACCGGCCAGGAACAGCAGCGGACCGGGCAGGCCCGAGCCGCCCATGACCTGCTTCATGCGGTCCTGGCTGCGCTTCAGCATTTCCTCAAGATCGGGGGGCTGACCTCCGCCGCCACCGCCGCCGCTCGGACCCTGGCCCCACGGTCCGCCACCGCCGCCGCCTTTCCAGCCGCCTCCGCCGCCATTGCCGCTGCCACCACCGCCGCTTTGATTGCTCCAAGGCATAGGTCTGATCGTGCCTTTCCTATTCGGATTGGAATGTCGCCTGAACTGGCGCCAGTTGCATCGGCTAGTCCGGCCCTGCGGACCCGATAAGTTCCATGGGGCTTATAGGGCAGCCTAGTAAGTTTCGCAAACGACCAGAACAGGTTTCGTTGCCAATCGTTTACGTCAGCCAAGTGGGGAGCCGCACAGGTTTCGCCAAGGGGCCATCCGCACACAGCGGACGGCGACGACGACTTTGCGTTTGGGCCAGCGCATGCGACACCGCTGACATGAGCATCAAAGAACCCAGCTTCAGCTTCGGAATCGAGGAGGAGTACCACCTCGTCGACGTTGAAACGCGCGATCTGGCCTCGGCGCCAGAGGCCATGATGCGCGGGCTCGAGGACAGGCTCGGGCGCAGGGTCAGCCCCGAGTTCCTGAAATCTCAGGTGGAAATCGGGACGGATGTCGCCCACGACTTTGCTGCCGCGCGCGCGGAGCTGGCGGGATTGCGACGGGAGATCGCGAAGGCCGCCCGTTCGCATGGGCTGGCACCGATCGCGGCCTCGACGCATCCGTTCGCCCAGGTGGGGCAGCTGCAGACGACGGACAAAGAACGCTACCAGAAGCTGGCGCGAGACCTGGCGGGAATTGGGCGGCGGTTGGCGATCTGCGGCATGCACGTCCACGTCGGTATCGAGGACGACGAGCTGCGCATCGATATCATGAACCAGATGCGATATTTCCTGCCGCATCTGCTGATGCTGTCGACATCGTCGCCGTTCTGGCAGGGCGAGGACACGGGGCTCAAGTGCTATCGCCTCAGCGTCTTTGATGAGATGCCGCGGTCGGGATTGCCGGGCAAATTCGACAGCTATGGCGAATTCCAACGCACCGTCGACGTGCTGGTGCGCGGCGGCGTCATCGAAGACGCGACCAAGATCTGGTGGGACGTGCGGCCGTCGGCGCGGTTCCCGACACTGGAGCTGCGCATCACCGACGTGTGCCCGCGGCTCGACGATGCGATGACGATCGCCGCGCTCTACGTCTGCCTAGCGCGCATGCTGTTCCGGCTGCGCAGCCTCAACCTGCGCTGGCGCGGCTATCCGCTGCTGCTGCTGGAAGAGAACCGCTGGCGGGCCCAGCGCTACGGCGTGAAGGACACGCTGTTCGACTTCGGCAAGGGTGATCTCATCCCATTCGCTGACCTGATCGATGAGCTGCTGGCACTGCTGGCGCCGGACGCGGCGGCGCTCGGCTGCGAGGCGGAGATCGCCAATGCACGCGAGATCGTGCGCCGCGGTACCGGCGCGGACCGGCAGGTCGCGGCCTACCAGGCGGCACTCGACAGGGGAGCCAGCAAGGAGGTCGCGCTGCGCGAGGTCGTGGATCTGCTAGTTGTCGAGACCGTCGACGGGGTTTAGCGGCTCTCCGCGCGTGGCCGGGGGCTCGGCGGGCTCAGGCAGGGAATCGTCGGGCAGAGGCGACGGCGCCAAGGCGTCGTCGAGCGGTGGCTCGGCCCCGGGCGGCGTCGCGCCTGCCGGCGGCGGCATCGTGGTGGCGTGAGGCGGTCCGCCTTCGACCGGGGGCAGCGGCGCCGGCGATCCGGGTGCCGGGACTTCGAGCGCAGGGCCTGAAGCAGCACCCCCTGCAGGTGAACCAGGAGGTTGCAGCCCGCCAGCCGGGCCGGTCGCCTCAGGCGGCAACTGCGGCGAGGTGATCTGCTTGCGATGCATCTCCGTCTCGATGGTAATGCGCAGCTCATCGGAAATGAACGGCACAGTCCGCGACAGGCCCCAGTCACTGCGCAGGATCTGTGTCGTTGCGGAGAATCCGGAAACGTAGATCTCCTTGTAGACGGGGTTGATGCCACCGAGCGGGTGGGCGCCGGAGAAGTTCCATCTCACCTTCAGGATGACGGGTTTCGTCACGCCATTCATGCTGAGGTTACCCGTCACTTGCGCTGTCTTCCCCGTCGAGGGCGCAACCGACGTCGAGCGGAACGTAATTGTCGGAAACGCCTGAGCGTCGAAGAATTCGCCGGAGCGGATCAGGTGCTCATCGAGCTTGGCGACTCCCGTCGAGATGCTGGCAACCTTGATGCTGACGTCGACGGAGCTGTTGCCCGGAGTTACGGGATCGAAGTTCAACGTGCCGGAGACATCGCGAAAACGGCCACCCTGCCGGGTTATGCCTACGTGATCCCAGGTGAAGCGGACTTCGGTGTGATCCTTGTCGATCGCATACACATCGGCCGTGGCGGGACCTGCAGTGCTCGCCAGGCCAGCAAGCATCAGCATTGTCGCGCGGATCGTTGACGTGACGTCCATTCGGCTCGTACTCCGAGGTTCCGGTGTCGTCTGGTGCAACATCACGCCGACATGTCGCAAGTGTGACGCGGGATCAAACGCCAGCTGTCATGCCGCCGTCGACGACCAACTCCGTTCCGGTGACGTAGCGACTGTCGTCGGAGGCGAGGAACAACGCTGCCAGCGCAATGTCCTCGCCCGTGCCGAAGCGCTTCATCAACGTGCGGTCGATCAACGCCTTGTTGAAGTGGGGGTTCCCTAGCACACGCTCCGTCAAAGCCGTCTCGACGAAACCGGGGCACAGGGCGTTCACGCGGATGTTAAACGGTGCGTACTCAACGGCGAGCGCGCGAGACAGCGCCAGCACCGCGCCCTTGGTGGCGGAGTAGCCCGCAAGCTGACGCAGGCCGCGATGCCCCATGATGGAGGCGACATTGATCAGTGAGGCGTTGCCCGAGGCGCGCAAGAGATCGAACGCGTCGCGGGCGACACGGACGACGCCATCGAGATTGACTTCGCGGATCGTCGTCCAGTCGGCGTCCGACATGTGGCGGAAGTCGCCCCTCACATTGAGGCCGGCGTTGTTGACGAGGATGTCGAGCTTGCCATGCGTGGTGGCGATCGAGCGCATCATGGCGGTGACGTCCTGGCCGCGCGAGACGTCCATCGTGGCCGCGGTCGCGGCATGACCCTTAGCGGTCAATTCTGCCACGGCCTCAGCTGCGGCTTGGCCGTTGACGTCGGTGACGTAGACGTGGGCGCCCTCGGCGGCGAAGACGCCAGCCGTCGCCAAGCCGATGCCGGCGCCCGCTCCCGTTACGAGCGCGATCTTTCCTGCCAAACGTTGCATATGGACCTTCGGGGTAAATTCGGCGCGACCTAAGCACCAGGGTCGGCCGAGTGCAACAGGGTGCGACGCCGGGGGCCGGAAGTGTCGCGCTTCTGATAGATGTCATGCCCGGACTTGTTCCGGGCATCCCGAGTTCCGCCGGCTGGACACGTGCGGTAGTCCTCCCGAGAGCAACATACAATCCGTCGCACTCGGGATGGCGGGATCCCCCGGGACAAGCCCGGGGATGACAAAGGTTGAGAGCAGACCGAGGTCTGCCCCCTTTTCAGCTGGGGTCGACCCACTTGTCGCGCATCGTCAGCAGCTCTTCGCCGGCACTCGGGTGCAGGGCCATGGTCTTGTCGAAATCGGTCTTGGTGGCGCCAAGGCGGATGGCGACGGCGGCCATCTGCACGATTTCGGCCGCGTCGGGACCCAGCACGTGGCAGCCCAGGATCTTGCCGCTGTCGCCGCAGACGATGAGCTTCATGAGCGTGCGTTCGTCGCGACCGGCCAGCACGTTGCGCATCGGGCGAAAGCGGGTCTTGTAGATGTCGACCTTCTCGTGGCGCTCGCGGGCGGTGTGCTCGGACTGGCCGATGGTGCCGATCTCGGGCGTGGAGAAGACGGCGGTCGGAATCAATTCGTGATCGACCGACCAGGGCTTGCTGCCGAACTCGGTGTCGGCGAATGCGTGTCCCTCGCGGATCGCCACGGGCGTGAGGTTGACGCGGTCTGTCACGTCGCCGACCGCGAAGATATTCTCGACGGACGACCGCGAAAACTCATCGACGACGATGTGGCCATTCCAGCCGCGCTCGATGCCGAGATCGCCAAGGCCCATGCCTTCGACGTTGGGCATGCGGCCGATGGCGAACATTACCTGATCGGACACAAGGTTCACCCCCGCACTCAGGCTGGTTACCAGGCCGTCAGATGTCTTCTCGACCGCCGTGATGCGGGCGTTGGTGACGATGCGGATGCCGCGTTTCTGCATCGCCTCCGTGAGGCCGTCGCGCAGATCCTCATCGAAGCCGCGCAGGATCTTCTCGCTGCGATAGACGATCGTCGTCTCCGCGCCGAGGCCGGCGAAGATGCCGGCGAATTCGATGGCGATGTAGCCGCCGCCGTAGATGACGATGCGGCGCGGCAGCTCTTTCAGATGAAACGCCTCGTTCGAAGTAATGACGTGATCGAGACCCGGGATCGGCTCGCCAAGGGAAGGCGTGCCGCCGGTGGCGATCAGGATTTTCGCCGCGGAGATCGTGCGTCCGGCGGCCTTGAGCTTGATTTTGGTTGGTGACGTCAGCTCCGCACGGTCGGAGAACATGGTGACGCCGGCACGCTGCAGCGTGCCTTGATACGCCGCCTCGAGCCGGCCGATCTCCTTGTCCTTGGCGGCGATCAACGCCGGCCAGTCGAACGTGGCATCGGGGACGGTCCAACCGAAACCGGGCGCATCCTCAAAGTCGTCGCGAAAGCGGCTGGCGTAGACGAGCAGCTTCTTGGGGACGCAGCCGCGGATGACGCAGGTGCCGCCGTAGCGATATTCCTCCGCCACGCCCACGCGCGCACCATAGCCGGCAGCAATGCGTGCCGCCCGGACGCCGCCTGACCCACCACCGATGACGAAGAGATCGAAGTCGTGCGACGCCATCGATGCGCCTATTGCTTCGGCTTCGTGCTGAGTTCGTCGACAAGCTGCTTCTTCACGCTCTCCTGGAACTTGCCGAGCGGGGGACCGAGCGCGCCGATCATGTCGGGAATGGAAGCCTGTAGCTTCTTGCCGGCGCCCGAGCGCTGGAATGCAGCGATCTCCTTCAGCTCTTCAGTGGTGAAGCGCTCGGTATAGAACGTCAGAAGCGCGGCTTCAGCGTCGGTCAGGTACGTCTTCACGTCCTGGCTTTCCGGGTCGAAGATCTTGCCGATAAGGGCGATGGCCTTTTCTCCACCGGGCTGCGTCTTCATCTGCTGGGAGAGCAAGTTCTGAACCGACGTCAGCGTCTTGTGGAACTGCTCCTGAACGTTCATCGCCGCCATCAGATCTTTCGCCGCGGCCTGGCGCTCGGGATCAGGCGCCGTCTGTGCATGACCTGCGACAGCCATGAAAAGCGCCAGGATTGCCGTGAGGGTGAAACGCATTGCACCGGCGAGCATTCGATTACCTCTGTGCTGAAAATAACGCCGCGGCCGATCGGATGCCGCCTATCACTAAACTTCGTCGGGAAGCATGTCGTCGTAGTTGGCTTCGATGACCTCTATACCGTTCGGGCCTGCAAGGATGGCTGCATCGGCTAGGCCGAGGAACAAACCATTCTCGACGACCCCGGGGACGACCTTCAGCATGTCGTCGAGACCTTCGGGATCATCAATGCGGCCGAAAGCGCAGTCGACGATCAAATTTCCGCCATCAGTCAGGAAGGGCGTGCCGTCCTTCAGCTGGCGCACGGTGATCTTGCCGTGGCAGCCGACGTCACCGGCCAGCATTTCGATCATGTTCCGGGTGGCGGTGGCGCCGAAGCGGACGATCTCGACCGGCAGCGGGAATGTACCGAGCGTGACGACGCGCTTGGTCGCGTCGGCGATGACGATCATGCGGTCGGAGGCGGCGGCAACGATCTTTTCGCGCAACAGCGCGCCGCCGCCACCCTTGATGAGGCGCAGTTCATCGTCGAGTTCGTCGGCACCATCGATCGTTAGATCGAGCAGCGGCGTTTCATCGAGCGTCGACAACGGAATTCCCAATGCAGCGGCCTGCGCACGCGTCGCCTCCGATGTCGGCACGGCGATGATATCGAGGCCCTCGCGCACGCGTGCGCCGAGAAGCTCGACGAACTTGGCGGCGGTCGACCCGGTGCCAAGGCCGAGTCGCATCTTTGGCTCGACGAATTGCAGGGCACGCTCGGCCGCAGCCAGCTTCAGTGCATCGGAACTCATCTGTTCTCCTTGAGGATCGGCGCAGAAAGGCGGCGGTCAGCCCGCGAGACCGCCCATCATGACGTACTTCATTTCCAGGAACTCCTCGATGCCGTGATGCGATCCCTCGCGGCCGAGACCGGACTGCTTGACGCCACCGAAGGGCGCCACCTCGTTGGAGACGACGCCTTCGTTGACACCGACAATGCCGAATTCGAGCGCTTCGGCCACGCGCCAGACGCGGCCGAGGTCGCGAGCATAGAAGTAGGCGGCCAAGCCAAACGGCGTGTCGTTGGCCGCGTGAATGACGTCAGCTTCAGTCTCGAAGGTGATCAGCGGGGCGACGGGACCGAAAGTCTCCTCGCGGGTAATTAACATCTTGCTGGTGACGCCAGCGAGTACGGTCGGCTCGTAGAAATTGCCACCCAGCGCGTGGCGTTTGCCGCCGGCGAGCAGTTCGGCGCCGTGCGCCAGCGCATCCTGCACATGCTGCTCCACCTTCTTTACTGCGTCAGCATTGATGAGCGGCCCCTGGGTCACGCCGGATTCCGTTCCGGGACCGACCTTGAGCTTGCCGACCTCGGCCGCCAACCGCTTGGCGAACTCCTTGGCGATGGCGGACTGTACGTAGATGCGGTTGGCACAGACGCAGGTCTGGCCGGCGTTGCGATACTTCGAGGCCATGGCGCCCGCGACGGCCTGGTCGAGATCGGCGTCGTCGAAAACGATGAAGGGGGCGTTGCCGCCCAGTTCCATGCCGACGCGCTTCACCGTGCCCGTGGCCTGGCGGATGAGAATCTTGCCGACTTCGGTGGAGCCGGTGAACGTCACCATGCGGACCAGCGGGCTCTCGGTGAGTTCGCGTCCGACCGGCTCAGGGTTCGATGTCGTCACGATGTTGAGCACGCCGGGCGGGATGCCGGCCTGGGCTGAAAGTTCGGCCAGCGCCAGAGCGGACAGTGGCGTGTCTTCCGCGGGTTTGACGACGGCGGTGCATCCCACGGCGAGCGCAGCAGACACCTTGCGGGTGATCATGGCGGTGGGGAAATTCCACGGGGTGATGGCGGCGACAACGCCGATCGGCTGCCGCAAGACAAGGATGCGGGCGTCGGCCTTGGGACTGGCGATCGTCTCGCCGTAGACGCGCTTGGCTTCCTCGGCGAAGAACTCGACGAACGAGGCGCCGTAAATGATCTCGCCGCGCGCTTCGGCAAGCGGTTTGCCCTGCTCGCGCGTCAGGATGAGAGCGAGTTCGTCGACGTGGGCGATGATGAGGTCGAACCAGCGGCGCAGGATAACGGAACGCTCCTTGCCGGTCAGCTTTGCCCAGGCCGGCATAGACCGATGCGCGGCTTCGATGGCAGCACGGGTTTCACTGGCTCCGAGGTCGGCGACCTTGGCGATTTCGGTTCCCGTCGCCTTGTCCAGGACCGGAAACGAAGGCTCACCGACCCATTTGCCGTCGATGTAGGCCTGCGTTTTCAGCAGCGTGATGACATTTTTGTCCATGATGTCTCGCGTGATCTGGCAGATGGGACCGACATGGGCTATCTCGCGTTTTCAGCCCAGCCATGCGTGTCCACGGGGTTTTCCCGGAGTTCACCCTTTGTCTAGGCTGGCTTAGCGTGGCTTTCAAGCTATCGACACCAGGAACGCCGTCCTTGCGGCGCAGTTCAGTCTACTCTTTTACGAGGCGCGGCCGTTCGAATGCGCGATTTGACTGTCATCTTCGATCTGGACGGAACTCTGGTCGACACCGCGCCGGACTTGATCGCGGCTGCCAATCATGCGCTCAGCGATACTGGTCTGGCACCCGTACCCGGGTACGTGCTGGCCCCGGCAATCGCACTCGGCGCGCGTTTCATGATCCTGGACGGTTTGAAGCACAGCGGACAGCAACTTCCGGAGTCGGAAGTGGACCGGCTGTTGAAGCTGTTTCTCGACTATTACCTCGCGAACATCGCCAACCAGAGCCGTCCATATCCGGGCGCTGTCGAGACGCTGACGACGCTCAAGGCGCAAGGCGCGAGGCTCGGCATCTGCACGAACAAGCGGTCGCATCTTTCCAATGCGTTGATCGGCGCCCTGGGGCTCAACGATCTGGTCCATGCCGTGGTCGGGCGGGACTCGGTGAAGAAATCGAAGCCGCATCCGGAGCATTTGACAGAGACGATCCGCCTGGCCGGCGGTCATGCGGAGCGCGCCATCATGGTTGGGGATACGGCCGTCGACGTGGCGACGGCGCGAGCCGCCGGTGTACCGGTGATTGGCGTCACTTTCGGCTATTCCGATCGGCCGATGGCAGGGATGGGGCCCGATGCGCTGATCTCGCACTACGATGAGTTACTCCCGGCCATCGAAAGCCTGGTACAACGGTTCGCAGCGGCGTGACCCATCGCAATCGGACCAAGGACCTTGTCTCCGCCTTCAGCATTTCGGCCCCGATAGAGCCACAATCGCAGACGATCTGATGCAGGCGTCAGTTACGCGCTCGCGTTTTTCAAGGAAGGACGACCAAGATGCTGAAACGCCTTGCCCTCGCTGCGGCGCTCGTTGTGGGCTTTTCGAGCGTTGCGTTGGCGCAGAACGCGCCGGCGAATGCCGATGAGTGCAACAATCAGGGTGCCGAACTCGCCCAAAAGGCTGAAGACAAGAAGCTGGATGACACCAAGACGGCCAAGGTCGAAGAGCTGCTGACCAAGCTTGATGAGCAGTGCCAGGGCTCGAAATTCTCGGAAGCCGGCGCCACTTTGAAAGATTTGAGCGCAGCGATCGGCAACTAAACTCAGGCAATCACTTCAGATACATAGGGTGGCTCATGAACTGGGCCGCCCTTATTTGTTTTAAGTCTTGAAAAGACTTGAAGATCCCTGCCTTAGACCTTTGTCTTTTGGCTGGCGTTTGACAGCGCACCTTTCCTTCCCCATGTTCTGCCGCCTCTCGCGGTGCGGTGCAGCACTCCCAAAAGTTCGCTGGATCATCGCGAGATCATCCCACTGAGCCTCTCGGGTCCGGCGCGGCCCTAACGAAAGTTGCAGATGAACGTCGTGATCGTGGAATCGGCCGCCAAGGCCAAGACCATCAACAAGTACCTCGGACCCAATTTCAAGGTGCTGGCCTCGTACGGCCATGTGCGCGACCTGCCTTCGAAGGACGGCTCGGTGGAGCCCGACAAGGACTTCGAAATGCACTGGGATGTCGACGGCAAGTCGGCCAAGATCATGAAAGAGATCGCGGAGGCCGTGAAGGGCGCCGACAAGCTGATCCTGGCGACCGACCCCGATCGCGAAGGCGAGGCGATCTCCTGGCACATCCTGCAGATTTTGCAGCAGAAGAAGGTGCTGAAGAAGGACACCACGGTCGAGCGCGTCGCGTTCAACGCCGTCACCAAGTCGGCGATCCTGGCAGCCCTGTCGGAACCGCGCGAGATCGACCAGCCGCTGGTCTCCGCGTACCTCGCGCGACGCGCGCTCGACTATCTCGTCGGCTTCACGCTGTCTCCCGTGTTGTGGCGCAAGCTGCCGGGCGCGCGCTCGGCCGGTCGCGTGCAGTCGGTGGCGCTGCGGCTCGTGTGCGATCGCGAGGCGGAGATCGAAGCGTTCAAGACCGACGAGTACTGGACCATCGAAGCCCAGCTGGAGACCGCGAAGAAGGAAGACGTCAAGGCGCGCCTCGTCGGCATCTCCGGCACGACGCTCAAGAAGCTCGACATCAAGGATGAGGCGTCCGCGCTCGCCATCAAGGCGGCGATCGAGAAGGGCAACTTCACCGTCGGCGCGGTCGAGAAGAAGGCCGCCAAGCGCAACCCGTATCCGCCGTTCGCCACATCGACCCTGCAGATGGACGCCTCGCGCAAGCTCGGCTTCTCGGCCAAGCAGACGATGAACATCGCGCAGCGGCTCTATGAAGGCGTCGACATCGGCGGCGAGACGACCGGCCTCATCACCTACATGCGAACCGACGGCATCACCATCGTGCCCGAGGCGATCAGCGCCATCCGCTCGCACATCGCCAGCGCCTACTCGGGCCGCTACGTCGCGCCCTTCATCCGCGAGTACAAGACCAAGGCCAAGAACGCGCAGGAAGCGCACGAGGCCATCCGCCCGACCGACCCCACGCGCACGCCGGACGCGGTGCGCAAGTATCTGGAGAAGGACCAGGCCGCGCTCTACGATCTCATCTGGAAGCGCACGATCGCCAGCCAGATGGCCTCGGCCGAGATGGACCAGACCAGCGTCGACATCGACGTCAAAGGCCGCGACGGCAAGGCTTATCAGCTGCGCGCCAACGGCTCGGTCATCACCTTCGACGGCTTCCTCAAGGTCTACGTCGAAGGCCGCGACGAGCGCCAGCATGCGGCCAAGGGCAAGGACGACCCGGCCGAGGGCGAAGAGGACGACAACCGCCGCCTTCCCCCGCTCGCCCAGGGCGACAAGCTCACCGACAAGGACATCGCCGCCGACCAGCACTTCACGCAGCCGCCGCCGCGCTATTCGGAAGCGACGCTGGTGAAGCGCATGGAGGAACTCGGCATCGGCCGGCCGTCCACCTACGCCTCGACGATGGCGGTGCTGGTGGAGCGCGACTACGTGCGCATCGACAAGAAGCGGCTGGTGCCGGAGGACAAGGGCCGCCTGGTCATCGCCTTCCTGGAAAGCTTCTTCAAGCGCTACGTGGAGTTCGACTTCACGGCGGACCTGGAAGAAAAGCTCGACCTCATTTCCAACGGCGATCTGGAGTGGCGGCAGGTGTTGCGCGATTTCTGGAAGGACTTCACCGGCGCCATCCACGAGATCAAGGACCTGCGCGTGTCCGAGGTTCTCGACGCGCTGAACGAGCTGTTAGGCCCGCACGTCTTCCCGCCGAAGGAGGACGGCAGCGACGGGCGCATCTGCCCCAGCTGCGGCACAGGCAAGCTGTCGTTGAAGATCTCCGGCAAGTTCGGCGCCTTCATCGGCTGCGGCAATTATCCGGAGTGCCGCTACACGCGGCAGCTCTCCGACAGCGGCAACACGGACGGCGTGCAGGACGGCCGCGAGCTCGGCCTCGATCCGGAAACCGGATTGATGGTGACGCTGCGCACCGGCCGCTTCGGGCCCTACGTGCAGCTGGGGGAGGCGACGGAAGCCGATCCCAAGCCGAAGCGCTCGTCGATCCCCAAGGGCATCGACGCGGCGACGATCGACCTCGACAAGGCGCTGCAGCTGTTGCGGCTGCCGCGCGAGGTGGGCATCCATCCGGAGACCGGCACGCCGATCACGGCGGGGCTCGGGCGCTACGGACCGTTCATTCTGCACGACGGCACCTACGCCAACGTGGAGGGCATCGAGGAGGTGTTCTCGATCGGCCTCAACCGCGCCGTGACGCTGCTGGCCGACAAGCGCGCCGGCAAGGGCGGCGGCCGCTTCGGCCGCGCCGCGCCGCAGAAGGTGGTGCTGAAGGACCTCGGCGAGCATCCGATCGAGGGCGGCAAGATGGAAGTTCTCGACGGGCGCTACGGCCCGTACATCTCGCACAACAAGGTGTACGCGACGGTGCCGCGCGGCACCAAGCCGGAAGACGTGACGGTGGACGAGGCGGTGCAACTGCTGGCGGAACGCGTGGCGAAGGGCGGGGGGAAGAAGAAGGCGAAGGCTGGGGGCAAGGCGCCGGCGAAGAAGGCTGCTGGGAAGGCGAAGACGGCTGATGCTGGTGGGGATGAGGACGCGACGGTGAAGAAGGTGGCGGCGAAGAAGCCGGGGGTGAAGAAGGCGCCTGCCGCGAAGAAGACGGCGGCTAAGGGGAAGGCAGCGACAAAGGTTGGCGTCTAGAATGACGAAAGAGGGCAGTTATGAACCTTTGGAGGCTGGCTTGCGCATGAAAAACTCCCGAGCCTTGTCGGCGTTTGCCTTACGGGCGGCGACAGTCTTCTGAATTTCTTCCTCCCTGGACATTTCGTGAAAGTGCCTCACGGCACCTTCGATCAAAAGCAGCAGCGAATCAAATCCACTGAAGTCAATTTTTGTCGCATTTGCCTCGACGACCTTCTTTGCGAATGCCATCTTGCCGAGGGCCGAATGATCACCGTGCTTTTTTTTCGGATTAAATATCTTTCCTTCCACAGCGTGATCTAACCAGCGCGACGGCAAAAGTTGTTCAATAACTTTTGCAGATTTCGAACCGCCGTGCGGAACTTTGATCAGATACAGATTTCCGCCTAGATGATACCAAATATCTTCAGACTCGACGGAAATTTCTAAGTTCTGTTTCGTTATCTTCTTTGCCGCGTCCTTAGCCGGCTTAAATACTGACCCCTTACTCCCGTCATCGTTATCAACGAGTATGATGACTGGAGCTGTAGGCAATTTGCCCATTGAACTCAAGTCGGTGTGGTACGTACTAATGAGTTTTCCCATGCCTCCGACACCTTCACCGAGCCCCAGTACGTCTCGTACTGTCCTGGAATGCTTGAGGAATCTCACCGGGTATTTTGCCTCCCGCTTAGCGGCATATAGGTAAGGCACTTTCTTAGACCGGGCCGCTAAAGCTGCACGCAAATAAATTATGTCAGATGGTCCTTCAGTAATGATTATGGGGATTTCGTTGGCAACGAAGTTCTTGTAAAATAGGAATTTGCGATAGAGGTGCGTCACCTTTGGGGGTGGTGCAAAATGCCTATCCGTCTTGTCTTTGACGCTTAAATCGGTACGAGCCTTCACCGAATACACGAAAGCCAAACGTCCCTCAATTATGTCGATCTCTTTCGATTGTATTTTTTCTCCCGACGGTAGACGCAAAGTATATTCTCCCGTCTTAAAAAGTTCATGGCACATCGCTCTGAGGAGCTTGTGATACTCTGGCTTAACATTGACCTTTTTATTGACTATCAGCCCGGTCGCGACTTGCCGAGACTGAAATATCTGCATGCGCGTTTTTGCGGGATTAATCTCAAATCCGGCACGACGGATGGTCGCGGAAAGCTCGGGGGAGGCCGTCCAGACTGAAGGCCTTTCGATATCTCGCACGGCCAATTTTGTCGGAAACTCTCGTTCATTTGTCGAGAAGGTGATATCATCCGCGTAGCGCGTATAGCGAGCTCGGCATTCCTTAGCCATGCGTAACAATTGAACGTCAAGGATGTGGGCGACCAAGTTTGATATTACTGGCGAACAAGGAGCCCCTTGGGGAAGCCCATTCTGCCAACAAGCGATCTGTGCAATCGTAGTGGCGACTTCATTCTGCAACATAAAGGCACGGTCTTTGATGAAGAAACCTCGAACTCGGCCAAAATTGATTGCTCCGAAAAAGTCCTGGATGTCGATGTTAAAGATGTGACGCCGATTTCGGTGCCGGTCGGCATTCGTGATGATCGAACGCCCCTTCTGGAAGCCGTGCGTAATAAGCTTCCGGTTTGGCTGCGCCTCTTCAATCTCACGGACGCATTCGTACAATCGCGTCGCGAGGTGGCGCTGCAGTAACTTCAGATGTTCATTGGGTGCGGAGATAGACCTTTCACCACCCGACCTCTTGGGAATGGTGAACTGATGGTACTTCGCTGCGTCGGGGATGGCGAAGAGAGTATAAGTTAGCCCCTTTGGGACGAAGCCCAAAATCTTCGCTAGCTCTGAGCGGTTTTTGGCAGCTCGGACTTTTTCGAGCGTCGACATCTTGCGATCCAAAATATAGGAGCTTGTGGGCACTCCTCTGCCGTGAGGTTTACCGAGCAGCAAACCTGAAAGTCCGATAAGGGCAGTGCCCCTAACATTGGTGTCATAGATCGCGAAACACGATCACAAGTCTGCCCACAAGCCTTCGCCCATCCGGCATGATTCGAGTGGCGACTGCAATATTGTCATTGGTGGATTTTGCTAAGTGAGCCTGGGTCATCCACCGGAGCCTTCGTAATGCCCTTGACCCAACCTACGGGTGGTGCGCTTGGGCAGCCCTGAGACTCCGTGGAGATTGGCGGTGTGTGGGCGTGATAGACCCGCCTCCATATTCTCCATGGCCGCCCTCGAGGCGGCCATCCAGGGGTTCCGGGTGGAACGTCGAATGCGCGGCCCTGGATGGCAGGGTCAAGCCCTGCCATGGAGAATGAGGGCGAGCATCGCGCCATCGTGGTGCGAGTCGCACTACGTTGCTGTCGGCGCCGTCATGCCGCTCGCCTAGAACCTGCCCCTCACCCTGACCCCCTCCCCGTAAGGACGGGGAGAGGGAAGCTGATCGCTATCCTCCTGAAAACGTCATCCCGTGCTCGGCACGGGACCCACGCAAGGTTCCGCGCGGGTGTGGCTTCAGGACCTCGCGTCGCCGGAAGAACGAGGTTCTGCTACCGCACCGCCGTTGTGGCGTGTCGTGGGTCCCCGCCTACGCGGGGATGACGGTGGTGGGTGGAAGCATCGGGAGTCGCGTGGCCACCGGTACGGTGTGCACGCATCCCTACGGCAGCGCTGCGGAAAAGGGCTTCGGATATACGCAAAGTTTCGCCTATTGAATAATCGGCATTCTTTAATTGCTGCCGTGACTGTAAAATTGCGTGCTTAGTCCCGTTTGTCATTCATTTGCGAGGTGGGGCATGAAGGCGTTTCATAAATTCCTGACAATCGTTGTTCCTATTTGTCTGGTCGTCGTGACCGGGCACGCGGTTTCGGCGGACAACAAGGGCTCGGTGGAAGTTCCCGGTGGCCTGAAGTTTTCCGAATTCGCCGGCTACGAAAAATGGGAAGTGATCTCGCTCAGCCAGGCGGATCGGCTGGCGGTGATCCTCGGCAATCAGCTGATGATCGACAGCTTCAAGGCGGGCATCCCCGGCAACGGCCGCCCGTTCCCCGATGGCGCCAAGATGGCGAAGGTGCACTGGAAGCAGAAGGTGAACGAAGAGGCGCCCGGTCAGCCGAAGGTCACGGGAGACCTCGACGACGTCGACTTCATGGTGAAGGACAGTGCCCGGTTCGCCGACAGCGGCGGATGGGGCTACGGCGCCTTCCGCTATGACGCGGCGAAGGATTCGTGGCGGCCGTTCACGACGGACGATCAGCCGCCGCAGGAGAACGACGCCAAGTGCGGGTTTGCGTGCCACACGGTCGTGGAGAAGAACGACTACGTGTTCTCGGTGTATGCACGGCGTTGAGCGCGCGGGCCGGGGGCGGAGACCGCACGGGCGGGCTACTTCGGGCGGGTCTTGATGAAGAGGGCGAGGCAATCGGCTTGCAGCTGGGCGGTGTCGGTCGCTTGCGCGCCGGAGGTCGCGGCCGCGCTCGCCTGGCGCTTCTTCACGCAGTCGTCGACGTGGGGCTGGGCGTAGGCGGCGAACTCGGGCGAGCCGGGCGCAGGGTGCTTGCCGGGTGCCAGATAGCCGATGCCGAGGGTCAGGCCGAACCAGGCGATCAGGCCGATGACGAAGGCTGCAGCGAGGGCGATGTCGCGGGTGGAAATGGCGGGGGTTCCTGGAGAAGAGGGGGCAGTAGTGAGTAGGGAGATAGGCAGTAGTGAGTGGGGGAGCAGGTTATAGTAGTTTGGCAGTCTCGCCCATCAGCCTGAAGAATTCCACTGCCTACTGGCTACCTCACTACTCACTCACTCGTCCATCAATCCAGTTTGCACATCGTGGCCTGGCCGTGGCACTGCCAGCCGACGGTTTCGGCGTGGCACTTGTAGGTGCGCGGGCCGAAGGTGTAGCCGGGCGTGCCGTTGCCGGAGATGTAGGTGAAGTAGATCGACCAGTCGGTCGCCTGCAGCAGCATGGCGTCGACCTGGAACTGGGCCAGGCCCTCGGTCAGGGCGTTGCCGACGCCGGCCTTCTTGAAACAGGATTTGGCGGAGGCCGGGCCTGCGGTCAGGCCGGCGCCGAGTGCGGTCGCGGCGAGGACGGCGAGCAGCAGCGGCAGTTTGTGCAGGAGCGGGCGGTTCAACATCGGGCTTTCCTCAACGCGGGTGTGTGGCGCGATCGTGCGCGCGCAATAGGCGGCGCGATCGTCGGCGGGCGAGACGGAGGCGACCATGGCATGGCGCGCGCCCGGCTGGCATGGGGCAGCGACTCAATGCGGAGCGATTTCACACGGTGGGCGGCGCGGCTGCATCAGGTGGGCGCGGTTGCCTGAAACGGCGGCAGTGCGGCGGCGATGGTGCCGTTTCGCGAGCCTGTATGGAGGAATTCCCTCTCCCCGTGCTTCACCGGGAATGGGTCGCGGTGCGCGCGGCTTCCGGGACAAATGCAACGCGGCGTCCAGGTGCGAGACCGGGACGCCGCGGGTCGGTGCGTGGCGAGGCGCGTGCCGCGTTACGGGCAGGACCTGTTACGGGCAGTACCAGATCGGGCCGACGATGATGCAGCCGCGCGTGCGCCAATCGCCGGGACGCGCGCCGTAGCGGCGCCAATTGCGCGGGGCGCGCGAGTGACGCGAGCCGGCGCGGTAGCCGTTCTTGTAGCCCTGGTTGTAGCGCTTCTTCTTGAACTGGGCGAGTTCGACGGCCGAGTTCGAGACGCCGGCGCCGGTCAGCGTGCTGGCGCCGAGGGGGGCGGCGGATGCGGTGAGCGCGGAGGTCGCGAGCAGTCCGCAGCTCAGGGCGAGTGCAAGGCCTAAGGCTTTTGCCTTCATCAGATCATCTCCAATCCTGTTTTTGATATGCGCCGCGTCCGCGACAGCATCGGAGTAACGGTGACGGGCTGTGATATCCGTCGCAGCATCGGAGACCGTGACTTCGCGGCCGCTGCTGGCGGGCCACCCCTGTGGCTGCAGCGCCGGAGCGCCGCACGTTCCGCACTGCACGCAAGGAAGCGCAGCAACAAATCAAAACCGCTGTCCAAATCAATGATAGCAGCCGCTATTTTGCTGTAGCGGGTCTCACCAAGCAAACGTCTGAAGTTTTTATTCGTTGCCAGAACGTCACACCGCATTACGCCGCGTGATCGCGTGGCGATAAATAGATTAACAGTTCAGAAAACGTCCCTTATGTTGCGTTTTTGTAATTGCGTTGATGCGGGTGTTTAACATGTTTGCGTACATTCCCCGCGCGATCATTTCGCGCGCCGTATTTTTGCGGCTTCTTCTCATCGGCCCATTGATGATGGTGTCCATTCTCGTTCTTCCAGGGTGTGGTTCCGAACTCAATAATCACGGTGGCTGGCTGGATGCGAAACTCGACCACAAATGGATGGTCGCGGACACAAAACAGATGCGCGTGCTTCGCGCATACGTGCTTATCGGTTCGATTGCGCGGATGGCGCAGACGAAGTACCCGTCCGAACGAGAGCTGATAGTTAAGCACGTCAACGTGGCGGTCCAAGTGGTGAGCGATGCCTACTACTGCGCCTATATGCAGCCGGGCAGATGCGTCTACTTCGACGAGCGAATGGCTGAAGCCGAGGTTGCTGCGCTGCGGCTACTAGTGGCGGTTCTCAGCGACAAGGAAGATGAGGAGCTATTCGAGGCGATAAGCAAACAGGCGTCGAAAACCTTTCCGCTGTTAAAGGCCGTTGATTCTCTGACGAAACTCGTTGACGCAGTTACGAGCACCGGAGAATTGGCGATCAATGCGGCGCAGCTTATCAAGTCCGTTGTCCAGGCCGGCCAAATGGCATATTTTCAGGGCCGGAGACTTGGCGCCCTCTATCGAGATTCAATTGAACTACAAATGGTGACCGTCGTCGCTTCATTGGACACAATGTGCGCAGCGAAATCTCGCACAAGATTTCCGGATTACATTACGCCCAGCGAAAATAACGATCCCAATCTGACGCGAACCAATCGTTATGTGCACCGCGACTTAACACCCTCTGAGGAGTGGGCAATAGATAATTTCTACGGGTCTTCAGACGAGCTGCCAGACACATGCGCTGCTTGGAGGACCGGACATGCGCTGTGGCGGAAAGGAGCGGGCGACCTCGCCCAGTGGAAGGACTATCTTTCCAATGTTGCCGCTCCGTACAGTGAGTGGATCATTCCAAACGAAAATGCGTTCATACAGGCTTCTGATCTGATTTGGCGCTCTTGTGAAAATTTGACCAGTGACATCGACCAGCGGAGTGATTGCATCGGACGCCGGTCGATCAAGCTGGCGGACGGCCGGGCACAGAAGGCTGAGGAGTGCGCAGTCAAGACCGAAGAGGTAACGCTAGAAAAAGCGGCCGACGTGGCTAAACAGGCGCAAAAGGTCGGGTCGCCTTGGCAGGACCAATGCCGCCTTATACTTTACGCGGAGGTCGTTCTGATGAGAACGCATTTGCGCGGCCGGGCCGACACGAGACTTGAGTGGCTGTCAAACCTTACGCCACAACCAAGCTATCCAATCGGCTATCGAGATTTCGCCAAAAATTAGAATTTGAAGCGCGACATCCCGAGTTCGCGAGGGAACGACGGCTTCGTTTGTTGGTCGACGGAATCCTGCGCGGGTTCCGTGGGACCATCGGCCGGACAATGGCGTTGTGCTGCGTCCCCATGCGGACATTTGCGAAGCGGGGCGGCGAACTTCGCCGCCCCGCGTGACGTGGGCTGTTAGGTCGGCTACCAAGCAATTGGTCGCGGTTCGATTGGCGGACTCCCACAGAGTTATTTTCAGATGGCGCGAAAGATCGGGAAGCCCGCAAGGGCGGACAAGGCTCACAGACCAGGAGGGCCACGTGGATCAAAACCGGGCCTTCGCCGCGAGCCTGGTGAGGCAGTACGCGAAGCGGGGCAGTTGCCGACGAAGGATGCGATCCTGCAGTTTATTGCCACGGCGCAGGAGAAAGTCGGCAAGCGGGAGATCGCGCAGGCGTTCGGCATCAAGGGCGGGGCCAAGGTCGGGCTGAAGAAGCTGCTGGCAGAGATGGCGAGCGACGGCACGCTGATCGGCAACCGGCGCGAGATGCACGAGCCCGGATCGGTGCCGCCGGTGGCGGTGCTGGAGGTGACCGGACGGGACGACGACGGCGATCTGATCGGCAAGCCGGCGGTGTGGGACGCGGCCGCCGACGGCGAACGGCCGAGCGTGCTGATCCTGGCGCGCGAAAAGCCGCTGGGCAGTGACGAGCCGCCGATCGGCGTCGGCGACAAGGTGCTGGCGCGCGTGACCAAGCTGGAGCAGGCCGACGTCGAAGGCTTCCGCTTCGAGGCGGTGCCGATCAAGCGGCTGCCGCGCGAGAAGCGGCGCATGCTCGGCATCTACCGCGAGCATCCGCGCGGCGGCGGCGTGATCGAGCCGATCGACCGCAAGGAGTTGAAGGCCTGGACGATCCAGAAGGGCGACGAAGGCGAGGCCAAGAGTGGCGACCTCGTGCGCTACGACCTCAACAAGAAGGGGCGGATGTCGATCCCGCAGGCGCGCGTCGTCGAGACGTTGGGCAATCCGGACGACCAGCGCAAGATCAGCCTCATCGCCATTCATGCGCACGGCATTCCGGACGATTTTCCCGAGAGCGTGATCGAGGAAAGCGAACGGCTGACGCCGCCGACGATGGAGGGCGGGCGCGTCGATCTGCGCGGCGTGCCGTTGCTGACGATCGACCCGCCGGACGCGCGCGACCATGACGACGCGGTGCATGCCGAGGCCGATACGGATGCGCGCAATCCCGGCGGCTTCATCGTGACGGTGGCGATCGCGGACGTGGCGTGGTTCGTGCGGCCGGGCTCGCGGCTCGATCGCGAGGCGCAGTTGCGTGGCAACTCGGTCTACTTCTCCGATCGCGTCGTGCCGATGCTGCCGGAGCGCATCTCCAACGACCTGTGCTCGCTGCGCGAGGGCGAGGATCGCGCGTGCCTGGCGGTGCGCATGATCTTCGACAAGACGGGCGAGAAGCGCGGGCACACCTTTCTGCGAGCGATGATGCGCTCGGCGGTGAAGCTGTCGTACCAGGAGGCGCAAGCGGCGATCGACGGCACTCCGTCCGACAAGGCCAAGCCGTTCCTGGAGAGCGCGCTGCGCCCGCTGTGGGCGGCGTATGCCGCGCTGGCGGCGGCGCGCGACCGGCGCGAGCCACTCGACCTCGACCTGCCGGAGCGCAAGATCCTGCTCGACAAGCAAGGCCGCGTCGACCGCGTGGTGGTGCCGGAGCGGCTGGCCGCGCACCGGCTGATCGAAGAGATGATGATCCAGGCGAACGTCGCCGCCGCGCAGATGCTGGAGAAGAAAAAGACGCCGGTCGTCTATCGCATCCACGACCAGCCGTCGAAAGAGAAGCTGAAGAGCCTCAAGGATTTCCTCGAGACGCTGGACATGGCGGTGCCGCACGCGGGCGAGTTGAAAGCGGGCGCGTTCAATCGCGTGCTGGAAAAGGCCAAGTCGACGACGACGCCGGACCTGATCAACGAGGTGGTGCTGCGCAGCCAGGCGCAAGCGGAATACAACATTGCCAACATCGGGCACTTCGGCCTCAACCTGGCGCGCTACGCGCACTTCACCTCGCCGATCCGGCGCTACGCCGACCTGCTCGTGCATCGCGCGCTAGTGCGGGCGCTCGATCTGGGCGCCGGCGGCCTGACGGACGAGGAGAAGCCGACGCTGGCCGACGTGGCGCGGCAGATCTCGGAAGCGGAACGCCGCGCCATGGCGGCGGAACGCGAGACGACCGACCGGCTGATCGCCACGCACCTCGCCGACAAGGTTGGCGCGACGTTCATGGGACGCATCGCGGGCGTGACGCGCTCGGGGCTGTTCGTGAAGCTGAAGGACACCGGCGCTGACGGCTTCGTGCCGATCTCGACGCTGGGGAATGATTACTTCAACCACGTCGAAGAAGCACGCGCGCTGGTGGGCAGCCGCACGGGGCAGGCGTATCGGCTCGGTGATGATGTGGAGGTGCGGCTGGTGGAAGCCGTGCCGACGGCGGGCGCGCTGCGGTTCGAGATGCTGACGGTGGGCAAGCATGGGCCATTGGTGGCGGGGAACAAGCGTGGGCCGGGGCCTAAGAGGTTTGGAAGGGGGCGGAGGCGGTAGCGGCGGCGCGGGGCGAGCTGCTGCAGGCGGAGCTCCCGGCGCGGCGTCGGCTACTGACCCTGAGTGGACGTTCGCAGGCGACCGTGCCGGTGGTCTCACTAGTCTGCTAGCCGAGTTTCAGGCAATGATGAGATCGGCCGTCGGATGACCATCCGAGCATTGACCGCGTCACCTCACAGTGCGGACGGGCAATCGTCGCGCCGGTCAGAACCCGACCGGCAGTAGCCGACGTGGCGAGCCACTAGTGGCTGTCGATCACTCGTTCTGCCAAGAGTTGCAAGTGGATCGGCGCCAGGTATGATTATTTGAGGGACCTGATTTTGGGTGGTCCGGGCAGATTCTCGTGGCAACATCGCTGCGCAACGATGATGCTTACAATGATGCGCATTTTTCGACGAACTCATTAGTTCATGCACCACTTTGTTTATTGCTCAGCGGATTTGAAAAATGTTCGTAAGCGGCGTTCATTCGAAGCAGCAGAAGCAACAGCTTGCCGATCTAGCCCAAACCTCGCAAGCCAAGATCGCCGCGGTATTCGACGGTGGCAGTTTGGTCGCTTTGCAAGGTTCCTTTGCGACGAATGGCGGTGACTTAGCTAAGGAAGCAAGCGCGTTCCTGGCAACTTGGTCGGCACTGATCAACCTGCCGGTCGATCCCGCCACGTTGCGCACGACTGGCGAGCGGCACAACCCCTATGACGGCTCTGTCGAAGTTGATTTCGAGATCGACCAGACCGCGCCGGCACCACTCGGAGCCGGGGTCAGCTTGACCTTTGCGGACGCCAAGACGCTGCGGGCGCTGCACGTCCTGCTACCGCCGACGCCGAAGCTTACCAAGTCGCCTAAATCTGCCGACGCTGCGATCGCCGCGCTCGGCGCACGCAGCGAGTTCGTTGATCCGAAGACGCTCGCGCTCGGCGCGGCGACGGCGGTCGTGTTTGAGACCCCGACGCCCGATCGCCGGCTCGCACTCATGTATCGGTTCGAGCGGCCGAGCGAGGACGGGCCAGGCACGGTGCTGGTCTCGCCCGATGGCGAACAGATCGTCTCCATCGGCGCGCGGCCCGCTGGTTTGCCGCCGCGGTCGCCGCTGCCTCTCTATCACCTCAATGATCGCACCGGCGCGCCCGACCTCGTCGACTTCGGACCGACCGGCATTCTTCTGCCCGAGGCGACGAGTGGCGATCCGGAGACGGTCGCGCGGGCGTTCTTCAAGCGCTATCCGGCCCTGTTCGGCACAGGCAACCCCGACCGGCAGTTGCAGCTGCAGTGCATACTCACCGATACAGCGCGCATCGGGTTCGGCTCAACGGTCGTGTTCGCACAGGTGGTGGCGGGCGTGCCGATCCATGGTGTCGAGCTGCGCGTGCATCTTTCGACGGCGCTGGCGGTCGTCACGATCAATGGGCCGTTCCTGCGCGATCCGGACGTATCGCCAACGCCGCGACTCGGCGCCACCCACTGCCTCGAGACGGCCATCGCGGCGTGGCGCGGTGGCGGCCGCCAGCCGCAAGTGGCAGCCATGCCCGATGCCGCGAGCGCGACGCTCTGTATCGTGCCGTTAGCGCTGATCAGGGCCAGCGGGACGAACGCGCTCGCCTGGCGCTACGACTTCTACGACGAGGCGATTTTTGTCTCGACGGAAGCGAGCGCGGTGGTGTTGCGGATTCCTTCGACACGGCCACAGCTGCGCGTCTTCGACAGCAACCAGCGCCATCGGCAGCTACTGAACAACAGCGGCACGGTCTACGAGGTCGATGACTACCTCAGTGGCGCCGCTCTACAGCTGGTCGACGGCGCCCCGCAAGTGGCCGAGGGGGACCTGGACGCAGAGGCGCGCGGCTGCCACACGATGCTCGACCTGTTCAACACGTTCTGCCGCGCGTGCGGGCGCAACGGCTGGGACGACAGCGGCGGCGGCGCTGACGCATTCATCGACGTTACCTTCAGGAACAATGTCGGGTCTTCCGACCCCAAGACGACACCGGCCCGGATCATCTTCGCCACGGGCAAGGTCTCGATGGACCTCGTCGGCCACGAGGCGACGCATCTGCTGAACAACGGCGGGGCGACCGGCGCCAAGCTCGAGTACCTCGAGGAGACGGCGGCCGTGGATGAGGGGCTCGCCGAGGTGATCGGTCGGTTGCTGTTCCAGACACCGACTGCGGCGACGATCGACAGCTTCAAGTCCCTGACGCCGACGGGCGGCACGGCTCCGCTGCTGTCCTACAACCAGTTCGATCCGACCGCTTCGGCGCACAGCAACGGTTACATTCTGATGCGCGCGCTGGCTTTGCTCTACTCGGGAGAAGCTGGTAGCGGACACGCCGGCATCGGCCGCGCGCGCCTCATCCGCGTCGTCTTCGAGACAGTCACAAAACGCCTGACGCCATGGTCGCAGTTCCGCGATGTGATGTACGGGGCGTTCTTCGTGGCGCGTGACCTCGCCACTGTCGGCGCGCAGGGAATCGACTGGCAGCCATCGCCGCAACCCGGCCCAACTGTCGACCACTTCGACGGCCGCGAGATCCAGGAGATCGCTTGGGCATTCGACCGCATCGACGTGACGCCGCGCTGGACCCGCGGATGGTTCAAGCTCGACGTGCCGAATGGCGACCACGTCTTCTACCGGGGGGAAACCCTGCCGCCCGGAGAAACCGTCGACGACGTGATGGTGATGGTGCGCAAGCCCGGTTCTCAGCGCCTCGTCGGGCTGGTCCGGGCGACGCAACCCCAGCGCAGCGAGAATGCCGAGGGCATCGTCATCACCATGACCAAGCCACCGACTCCCGGCTCGGACAGGGCAGAGACGACCATCACCTCGGCCGTGGACACCTACACACAGCTCGAGTTCGCTCCGTCGATCAAGATTCGGCGCGCGTCGGGCACACCCGGGCCCGTCGACCGCTACGGTTTCACCCCGATCGTAGTGCACTTCGGCGGCCAGGTCATTGGCGGGCGAACGGGGGGCAAATACCGGGACGTGTTCTATCCGGGAGTTACTCTGCCGGGATGTATCGTGACCGACGTCGCGCTGCGTCTCGTCGAGCGGGTCCAGGTGGGCAATACGTGGAGATATCAACACCTGCCGCCGCCGCGCGACGTCCCCCATCGGCTCGACGAGCCGGGCGTCTCCGGCATCGGGTTCGGAGCATACATCACCGCGAACGGGGTCAACACGTCGAGCCTCGAAGTGGCGATCAACAGCTGGCACGAGCTCGCTGCTGCCCGCTTCTATGTCGAATATTGGTATAGGGGGGTCGGTGCACCCGACGCGTTGCCGCCGTTTCAAAGCGCGGTGCCGACCTTCCGCGACTAGTCCAAATGCGCTGTTTCGGTGCGTGAAATGTCTGCAATGGCCGTGCCTGTCGACGTAGTGGAAGCCGGATCCGGACCTCTGGTCGTGCTGGTACATTCCAGCGTGGCCGGGGCGCGGCAGTGGCGGAAGCTGATCGATGTGCTTAAGGGATCGCATCACGTCAAGGCGGTCCAGCTCTTTGGCTACGGCGCGACACCGGCGTGGGAAGCGTCGCGAAAGCAAACACTGGCGGATCAGGCGACACTCATCGAAGCCGTCGTCGGCGACGCGGCCGGTCGCGTCGATCTGGTCGGGCATTCGTTCGGCGGAGCGGTGGCGATGAAGGCGGCGGCCCGTCTCGGCGAGCGCGTGCGGCGTCTCGTGCTGTTCGAGCCCAATCCATTCGATCTGCTGCATCAAGCCGGCCGCGACGAGGCCTACCAGGAGATCCAATCGCTACGGCATACCATCAAGACCTACGGTGCGGCGAACGATTGGCTGCCGGCCGCCGCGCGCTTTGCCGACTATTGGGGAGGGGCGGGCTCGTGGGCGGCGATGGACGACGAGCGGCGCGCGGCGTTCGCCCAAGCCTTGCGACCGAATTTCCAAGAATGGGATGCCATCATGGACGAAACGACGACGCTCAGCGAGTGGAACGCCGCGCTTCCGCGCGCGACCACGGTTCTCTACGACGCCAACACCGTGCGACCGATCCGGGAGATCGTGCGCCTGTTCGAGCACGGAACGCAGTGGACGATGCGTGCCATCCCGCGCGGCGGCCACATGGCCCCGCTGAGCCACCCGGACGTGGTGAACCCGATTGTGCAGGAGGTTCTGGAGTGAGCGTCGGGACGTGCGGATGCCGGCCTGCCCGCGGTTGGCACCAGGGGAGGAAACCCGTGACCGGGGCAGGCCTACCCCGCTGCGTGATCCGTCAGGGCAAGTCGATCTTGCCCTTCTTGCGGCCGGCGTAGAGGGTGGGGGTCAGCTCTTCGGTCTTGTAGGTGCCGCCGCCCTTGGCACCTTTGTACTTTCCGGTGCCGCCAGTGACCGAAAACAAATAGTCCTTGAGGGCGTCGCCCTCCTCCCAGGTTACCGAAAGCGTATCGCTGCCGCCCTTGAAGCTGACAGTGCAGATGCCGTTGCCCTTCCACTTTCCGTCCGGCATGTACTCATAATTTCCGGCGCAGTCTTCAACGGCACTTGCCGCGCTGGCGTCGTTGTAGACGATGACGCAGCGGCCGGCGTAGACCACCAGCTTGTGGCCTTTCTCGGGTTCGGTTTCGTCCCACTTGTCATTCACGCATGTCAGGGTGCCGGCCTGATCGATGGACTGTCCGGCGATGGCCGCGGCGGGGCCAAGCGCGAGCAACGGCATAGCGACTGCAACAAATTTGAGCATCAGATCTCTCCTTTACGCAATGGGCTGCCGGGAACCACGGCGCGTGTGCGCCGCGGGCTCTTGAGACGGGAGCGAGCGGTGATCGACATCTCGCCCCCTTCTTCCGTAAGCGTGGCAGGAGCCGAAGCGTGACAGGATGGGGCAATCAATCGTAGTATGTTACGGTATCTGACGGCCCAGATGCCGGCGTGAATTGCCACGTTCCGGCTGGTTCCGGGTGATCCATGACGGACGCCGCTGACAGTGGTTCGGTCGAGAGCACGAACTCGTCGAGCGAGACCATCGTTCGCGCGCAGCTCGATCGCATCCTCAACAGTGCACCGTTCCAGCAGTCGCAGCGCAGGCGCCGGTTCCTGGAGTACGTCGTCAACGAGACCCTGGCCGGGCGTGGCGAGCGGCTCAAAGGCTACTCCATCGCGCTGGAGGTGTTCGACCGGCCGGCCACGTTCGATGCCAATGCCGATCCCCTCGTGCGCATGGAGGCGGGTCGCGTGCGCGACCGGTTGCGCGAATTCTATCAGGACGAGGGCAAAAGCGACCACGTGCGCATCGACCTGCCCAAGGGCAGCTATACGCCCACGATCGAGGTGCGCGGGGAGGAGACGCTTGCGCCGGTCGCGGCGAACGGACATGGGCCCGCGAGCGCTGCAAGTCTCGTTCAGACCGACGCGCGGGTCTGGAAGCGGCCGGCACTTCTTGCAGGGGCGTTGTCGCTGATCGGAGCGCTGGCAGTATGGGGGATCATGGGCGGGCGAGACCATCCGACGCTGCCCGACAAGCCGTCGATCGCCGTGCTGCCGTTCAGCAACATCGGAGGCGACGCGGTGTGGGGGCGGCTCGCGGATGGGATGACGGAAGACATCATAACCGACCTCTCGCACTCCAAGGATCTCGTGGTCATCGCCCGCAATTCCGGCGAGGTCTACAAACACAAGCCCGTCGACATCCGCAAAGTCGGCCGAGACCTCAACGTAAAGTACGTGCTTGAAGGCAGCATCCAGCCGATCGCAGGGCGTATTCGCGTGACGGCCCAGCTCATCGGGGTCGCGTCCGGCAGTCATGTCTGGTCGGAGCGATACGACCGGCCCGCCGATGACCTATTCGACGTGCAGAACAACGTCACGCAGAGGATCGCCGCGACGCTGGCGGGTTATGAGGGGGCGGTTGCGGAGGCGGAGCGGAGCCTGCTGAGGCGCAAGCCACCGGCGAGCCTCACTGCGTTCGACACGTACCTGCTCGGCATGGAGGCGAAGCACACGGTCACCAAGGATGGCCTTCTCGAAGCCGAACGCCTGTTCAACAAGGCTCTGGAGCTCGATCCGCAACTGGCGCGCGCCCACGTCGGGCTGGTCGACGTGCAGTTCTACCTGATCGATCTCGGCCTGGCGCCGTCGGTCCCGGATGCGTTGGCGAAGATGTTGGCGGCGGGCGAAATGGGCGTGAGGCTCGATGCCAATGACGGCAAGACGCATTACGCTTTGGGGCTGGCGCAGCTTTACAATGGGAAGCGGGAGCAGGCCGCCGCGGAATTCGCCCGGGCACAGACGCTCTCCCCTTCGGACGCCGACATGCTCGTCTGCATTGGCTGGTCGCTACCTATGCTCGGGCAGTCGGAACACGCCGTGCAACTCATGGAGCGGGCGCTGACGCTGAACCCGCATTATCCCGACTGGTACAATCAGGGACTGAGTTACGTCTACTTCTTCGGCAAGAGGTACGATGTGTCCATCAAATACAGGTTGCTCGTGAAGCAGCCCTTGAGCCTTGATTTTGCTTTCCTGGCGATGGCCCACGCCTACCTTGACCGCACTGGGGATGCCGCGGCCGCAGCCGCCAAGGCGATGAAACTTGATCCTTCCTGGACGGCGGAACGCTACCTCAGCGACTCCGGCGGATTTGAAGATGGCGCGGCCGAGCTGTTCGTCGGTGGCGCGCGCAAGGCTGGACTGCCGGCCTGTGTGCCTGCCGACACGTTGACGGAAACGCCTGATCTCATTCGCGTAAAGTCTTGTGATGTGTCCCGCTCCAAGCTCGCCAACTAGTTGTTCGCCCGGTCCGACCAGGGTATAGGGCGGGATACCTGAGAGAAGAGGCTCCATGACAATCCGCAAAGGGCTCGCTGCAGTGTTCTGCATCGCATTGCTATCGATAACTGGCACGGCAAGCGCGGCATCAATTTCGCGCGGTGCGGCGGCTGTCTCGGGAACGTCAAACCTCACCCGCGTCGACTACCGGCCCTACTACCATTGTCATGGGCCGAAGCGGTGTCATGGCAAGGGCAACTACTACAAGTACGGGGCGGGCGGGGCGTCGTACGAGCCGTTCAAGTACGGATGTGCCTACGGGTGCGGCTATAACAATGGCTGGAACTCGCCGTCGTCGCGGTTCGATTACATTGGCCGTCGCTACGGCAAGCATCGCCGGCATCGTCACTGATCGCACTTGCCAGCAGGCGCCAAAGACCCTGCCCTCATTCCGACCTTCTCCCCGCGCGGGGGCAAACACGCTCGCACGGGAGCAGATATTGGGCCGGGTTGACAGGTGACCTTTCGGTCACCTATTGTCCGGAGGTGACGGACGATGACCTCGTATTCAAGGCGCTTGCCGACCCGACGCGTCGCTTCCTCCTGGATCTGCTGTTTCAGCGCGATGGCCGCACGCTGAAAGAGCTGGAGTCCGGGCTTGAGATGACGCGTTTCGGCGTCATGAAGCACCTGAAGATCCTGGAGGACGCCGGTCTCGTCGTCACGCGCCGGTCCGGCCGGGAGAAGCTGCATTTCCTCAATGCGGTGCCCATTCGGATGATCCACGACCGCTGGATCGACAAGTACAGGGAACGAGAGGTCTCCGCGCTGCTGGCGCTGAAGGCCCAACTCGAGAAAAAGGATTGAGCCATCATGACGGACAAGCCCTCCACCACGCTGGTCTACCGCATCGTCATCAATGCCAGCGCGCAGGCGATCTGGGACGCGATCACCAAACCCGAATGGTCCGAACGCTATGCGTACGGCGGCCGCGCGGTCTACGAGCTGAAGACTGGCGGCAAGTATCATCATGAGGCGAGCGCCGAGATGAAGGCTGTCGGACTGCAGGACATCATCATCGTCGGCGAGGTTCTCGAAAGCGATCCGCCGCGCAAGCTGGTGCAGACGTGGCACCCGCATTTTTCTCCGGAGATGATCGCGGAGCCGCCGACGCGCCTGACGTATGAGATCGTGGAGAGTTCGAGCGGCGTCTGCACGGTCACGCTCACCCACGACGTCACGGGCGCGCCGCTGGTCGCCCGCATGGTGCCCGGCGGCGGCGATCCGGCGCAGGGTGGTGGCGGCTGGCCATGGATGCTCAGCGATCTCAAGTCGCTGCTGGAGACCGGCAAGCGCATGCCGACCTAGTTTGCGTGGGCGACACGATCGATCGGCGATCCCCTCTCCCCATGCTTATGGGGAGAGGGTTAGGATGAGAGGGCGGATCTCGCTTCGGAGCAAGCGGCTGTCCCTCATCCCGACCTTCACCCCGTAATGACGGGGAGAAGGAGAAGACACAAAGGACCTCGCAATGAAGCCGATCATAAACCTCGATGAGGTCGAGTTCGACGACGTGGAGGAGAACGGCGTCTATACGTCCAGCCGGGCGCTGTTCAGCGAGCGCATCGGCGCGAAGAAGCTGGGTTACAATCTCACCGTCCTGCCGCCGGGCAAGGTGCAGTGTCCGTTCCACAACCATCACGGCGAGGAGGAGATGTTCCTCATCCTCGAGGGGGAGGGCGAACTGCGGTTCGGCGACAAGCGTTACCCGATCCGCCGTCACGATGTGATCGCCTGCCCGACGGGCGGACCCGAGGTGGCACATCAGATCATCAATACCGGCACGGTGACGATGCGCTACCTGGCGCTGTCGAACCTCGTCGAGGTGGAGACGTGCGAGTATCCGGACTCGCAGAAGGTGTCGATCGTGGCCGGCAAGCGCGGCGAACGCGGGCTGCACAAGATCTTCCGAGCGGAGGCGACGGTAGACTATTATGATCGGGAGAAGCCGTAGACTCACGCCAGCATGTTCAAGAGCGACGCTGGGCGACATCGCCAGGATACTGGGTTGACCCCACGATAGCTCAGGCAATCTTTCCATTCGTGCGGAGGCGGGGCGATAGAGGCTCCCGATCGCGGCATTTGCTCCGGACCGCGACTATCCGCCGGTTTGATTTTGGGGGGCGATTGCCTAATTCTATGGCAGCTACTCCCTGCCAGCCGAGGGCCATGATGGCGACCGATGACACCGCTCCCCGCGCCGTTCCGCAAGCCATGCTGCGCGGCTACAAGCAGACGTGTCCCGCTTGCGGCGAGGGGGCGCTGTATCGCAAGTATCTGAAGGTCGTCGACACGTGCGGCACGTGTGGCGAGGAGCTGCATCATCATCGCGCCGATGACGCCCCGCCGTATTTCGTGATGATGATCACCGGGCACGTCATCGTCGGCGGCATCTTGATCGCGGAACGGCTGTGGGCGCCGCCGACCTGGGTTCACTTGTCAGTGGCGTTGCCGGCGCTGCTGATCATGAGCCTGTGGCTGCTGCCGCGGGTCAAGGGTGCGCTGGTGGGCTTGCAGTGGGCGCTGCGCATGCACGGCTTCGGTGGCGTCGAAAAGGAAGTGGACGTCGCGCCGGCACCCGTCGAACACAGGACGGCCTAGCGCCGCATCGCCATGGCCGATAAGAGCGCCGATCCGCCCATTCGCGACGCGGCGACGCTCGTCATCGTCGACCGCAGTGGCGCGGGGCCGCGCGTCCTGATGGGCCGCCGGCGGGCGACGCAGGTATTCCTGCCCAACGTGTTCGTGTTTCCCGGCGGGCGCGTCGACGATGACGATGCCGCTGCACCTAGCGCCGACGACGTGCCAGAGGCCGAGGCCGCGCTGCTGTCGATCCCGCGCGCGGGACATGCGCCCTACTCCGCCGGGTTCGTGCGCAGCCTGCCGCTGGCTGCGCTGCGCGAGACGTTCGAAGAGACGGGACTTGCCGTCGGCATTGTGGGCGGCTTGGCGGCTGGCACGGCTCCCGCAGCCGCCAAGGCACCTGAACCGTGGCGGCCGTTTCTGGCCACCGGCGTTATGCCGAAGCTGAGCAGCCCGCAGTTCTTCCTGCGTGCCATCACGCCGACCAAGCGGCTGCGCCGCTACGACACGCGCTTTTTCCTGGTCGATGCGGCAGACATTGCGCACCAGGGCACGCCCATGGATGACGAGCTGTCGGAGCTGGACTGGTTCGACTTTCGTTCCTTGGCGGCGTTAGACGTTCCCTCCATCACGCGGGTCGTCATTCAGGAGCTGCAATCGCTGGTGAAAGACGGCCTGAAACCGGCTGCGGACAGGCGCGTCCCATTCCATTTTGAACACAACGACGTGATGCATCGCGCAGAATTGTCGCTTCCCGCTGCACGTTCTTGACACCGGGGCGCGCGCCGCTATGTTGCGCCGAACGCAAGCGTGCCTTGTGCGCGCAACCAAGACATTCAAGGTTAAATTCTCAAATGGCCAAGCAGATCACGCAGAAGATCAAACTGCTTTCGACCGCCGGCACCGGCTTCTTCTATGTCACGAAGAAGAACCCGCGCACGTCGACGGAGAAGATCGTTTTCAAGAAGTACGATCCCGTCGTGCGCAAGCACGTCGAGTTCAAGGAAACCAAAATCAAGTAAGCCAGTTCAGTTATGAACTGATGCTGCCTGCTCGCTCACTTTTGCACACACGCTCACGGTGATTGCGCACACGCGATCACGGACGGCATGCCTTTGATGTTTTGAGGCTGGGATTTTTAAGACTGGATACTTTGAGATCGATCAAGCTCTCCGTTGCAGAGAGACTTGACCAGGGTCCGCAATCGCTCGGCAGCGGGGTAAGCATTCCGAGTGAACCACGGACCCTGGCCTAGTGACCAAACAGGTTGTCAAAGAGGGCGTTGACTTCCCATTTGGTGTCGTAGCCGGTCTAGTGCAGCTTAAACGAGGAGGTCTCTTCAGCCGCTAGGACCCAACCACGATTTCCCCGCTCCATCAGGAGATGCGGCGAACCCAACGGGTCGCGGGAAACCAAAAATTCCAAGCCCAGATTCTGCTGCTTGGCTCAAGCGTTCAAATTTCAAAACCGGCCTACCGCATCAGAGGCCGCCCGCGCCCAAGTCCACTCAACAATCGTGGGTGCAGGACACACAATCTGACAGAACTGGCTGCGTGTTGCAAGTTGCCTATTGACAGGCTTGATTCGGTAAGCGGCTTTCTCGCCCGACTCAAGACACGCGCCAAATCCTGGTTCGCGATCAATCCTTTACACTTTTTATGCGTGGTTGCCCGGGATCAGGCGGCGTCTGCGGAAACGCGATTGCGGCCATGACGCTTTGCAGCGTACAGAGCTTTGTCGGCACGCTTGAGCAGGGTTTCAGGCGTGTCCTCGATCTCGTCGAGACTGCCCAACCCTACGCTTGCCGTCACGCGCAACGTGATGTCGTCGTTCACCTTGAATGGCTGCTCGGCAATGCTGGCGCGCAGGCGCTCGCCGATCGAAGCGGCGCGAACGCGATCGGTGTCCGGCATGACGATGACGAACTCTTCGCCGCCGACGCGGGCCGCCAGATCGACGCCGCGCGTATTCTGCCGCAGCCGGGCGGCGCACTCGCGCAGGATGATATCGCCGGCGTCGTGGCCGTAGGTGTCGTTGACCGTCTTGAAGTGGTCGATGTCGATCATGAGAACGCTGAGAGGCTTGGCGTTGGCCTTCGCTTCGCTGACGAGCGTATTGAGATGGCCGTCGAGATAGCGGCGATTGTGCAGCTGCGTCAGGGGATCCATGATCGACAGTTCGAAGCAGGACTCGAGCCGTTTGCGCAAGTAGTCCGAGTAGCGCTTGCGCCGGATCTGGGTCTGCACGCGGGCCAGCAGTTCCTGGCGGTCGATCGGGCGGATGAGGTAATCCGTGACGCCGAGATCAAGGCCCCGCAGCAGGCGCGCCTCGTTCTGCGGCTCGACCAGCATGATGATGGGCAGGTGGCGCGTGCTTTCGCGGGTGCGAAGCTGGGAACACAGGCGCATGCCGTCCGAGCTCATCAGGCTCATCGAGACGATGGCGAGATCGAAGCGGTCTTCGGTGATCTTGGCGTTGGCGGCGTCGGCGTTGCTCTCGACGGTCACCTCGTGCTGAATACTGAGGACTTCATGCAGGCGGCTGGCGGAGCGCTGATGGTCGTCGACGACGATGATGCGGCCGCGGCTCTGCTGTAGGGCCGCTTCAAGGGCCACCTGATCGACGAGGCCCATGGCGCGGCGCGTGGATGCGCGCATGAGCATTTCGTCGTTGAGCATCTTGAGGCGCGTGAGATTGCGGACACGCGTAATCAGGGCGAGGTCGTCGACGGGTTTGGTCAGGAAGTCGTCGGCGCCGAACTCGAGGCAGCGAACGCGGTCCGATGCCTGGTCGAGGGCCGTGACCATGATCACGGGAATATGCTGCGTGGCCGGGTCAGATTTCAGGCGGCGGCAGGTCTCGAAGCCGTCGAGGCCGGGCATCATGACGTCGAGGAGAATGATGTCGACGCGTTCGCGGGCGCAAATTTCGAGGGCTTCATGGCCGCTGTGGGCGGTGAGAACATCGTAGTACTCAGCGCTGAGGCGTGCCTCGAGCAGCTTAACGTTGACGAGCAAATCGTCGACTACAAGAATGCGGGCGGTCATCTCAACTCACCAACTCAATACAAAAATTCTGTTCAGTTCGCGTCCCCGATGAACCGGCGTACGGTTTCCAGGAACATGCTGACGGAAATGGGCTTGGATACGTAGGCTTCGCAGCCGCCGGAGCGAATGCGTTCTTCGTCGCCCTTCATCGCGTAAGCGGTGACGGCGACGACCGGAATGCTTTTGAGATCGTCGTCTTCCTTCAGCCAGCGCGTGACCTCGAGGCCCGAGATCTCCGGCAGCTGGATATCCATCAAAATGAGGTTCGGACGGTGTGTGCGCGCCAGGGAAATGGCGTCGAGGCCGTGGCGCGTGAGGATCGTCTCGTAGCCGTGCGCGTTGAGCAAGTCGTGGAAGAGCTTCATGTTGAGCTCGTTGTCTTCCACAATCAGCACGCTTTTCACGCCGGACCGCGTGGGTCGCGCGCCGCCATCGGTTGCCATCCTGGTCTCTTGGTAGGTCATCGAGTGACGCCCGCCGCCCCATGTTCTCAGTCTTGATGCACCGATTCTGCGATCGATGATCAGGAGAAAATCTAGGCGCAAAGGCTTAAGTAACTCCTTAAGACGGTCCGGATTCCAGCAGTGTCGAGGTCAGCAGGGTGGGCATAGCTAAGCAATCATTGAGACGCGAGGACGCGGACGCTTTGGCATTGACAGCATTGGCTTTTTTGGCGAACGACGGACCCCGGCTGGAGCGCTTTCTGCAGCTCACAGGAATTGAACCTGGTGCTCTTCGGGCACGGGCAGGGGAGGCTGAGACGTTAATGGCGGTCCTCGATCACCTGATGGGCGACCAATCGCTGCTGCTCGTGTTTGCAAGCGCGGCGGGTGTGGCGCCCGAGCGGATCGAGGAGGCGCGCCGGCTTATTTCGGGAAACAGCAACGCAGGAGACTGGCTTTGAGCCGCAAAGGGACGGAGGCAACCGGCCGTATCGGCATCGATCTGGGCGGTACCAAGATCGAGGGCCTCGTCATCGGGCACGATGGCCGGGAACTGACGCGACAGCGCATCAAGACGCCGCGGGACTATCACGCAACGCTGCTGGAGCTGCGCGGGCTGGTGGAACACCTGGAGACCGAAAGCGGCGTCAGCGCAACCGTCGGGCTCGGAATGCCCGGGTCGATCTCGCCGCGCACCGGACTGGGGCAGAACGCCAATTCCACGTGGCTCAACGGGAAGCCATTCGCGGTGGATCTGGCGGCGGCGCTGATGCGGCCCGTGCGGGTTGCCAACGATGCGAATTGCTTTGCGCTGTCGGAAGCGGTCGACGGCGCGGGGGCGGGCGCGGGGACCGTGTTCGGCGTCATTTTGGGAACGGGGACGGGCGGCGGGCTCGTCGTCAACCGGCACATCGTCGATGGGCCGAACGGTACCGGCGGCGAGTGGGGGCACATGCCGCTGCCGTGGTCGGAGCCCGGCGAGCATCCCGGCGAGCTGTGCTTCTGCGGCCGGCGCGGCTGCATGGAACGCTGGGTGGCGGGGCCTTCGCTGGAGGCCGATCATACACGGGCGACGGGCGAGACGCTGAAGGCAACCGACATCGCGGCGAAGGCGCAGGCGGGCGATGCGGCGGCGACGGCGACACTGGAGCGGCATGCGTCGCGGCTGGCACGCGGGCTGGCGCTGATCGTCAACATCACCGATCCCGACGTGATCGTACTGGGCGGTGGGCTGTCACGGCTGACGCACCTCTACGACGTGCTGCCGGGCCAGATGGCCCCGTGGATCCTGTCGGACCGCCCGTCGGTGACGATCAAGCCACCGGTGTGGGGCGATGCCGGCGGGGTGCGCGGCGCGGCCTGGCTGTGGGGCGTGGCCTCGGCAGGCGGAACGCACGCCGATCCGCCGGGCGCGGCGGTGTGATCGGCGGTTTCGGAGTCGCTATTTCGGACTGCACGGCGTCTCGGGCAGGAAGGTTAGTTCCTTCAGCTTGCCCTTGAAGGCGAACTCGCCGTGGTCGATCGTCAGTTCGCTGGTGACGCCGTTCTCGTGGAAACGATAGGCCATCTCGTAGCTCGGTACGGCGTCGCCCTTGCCGGGCTTCTTGTCGAAATAGCTGATCGAGACCGGCCATGACGCGGTCTGCGTCAGGCGTTCGCCGTTCGCCGCAAGTGCGGGAAACTTCATGCTTCCGGGCTTGCGTTCGAAGCCGATGACGGTGCTCGTGGAGTAGATCTTGCGGCCGCTGTCGGAGCCGTCATAGAGGTCGGCCGAGAGCATCAGATTGCCCTTGCGGGCGGCTTCGATGACGGCGATCGAGTGCTGGATCGGGAAGTAGACGTTGGCGGGCAGACCGCTCTCGGCGCGCGAGGGCTTCATGATCTCCACGGTGGCGGGGCTGGCGCTATCGGAACGCTTGGCGTCGCCCTGCGTTTCCTCGCTGAGCTTGGCGTTCTGGTAATTGCGCGAGGTAAACCGCAGGCGCTTGGCCGGGGCATCCTCCCAACTCGTCGTGCGCAGATCGGTCACCTGCAATTCGCCGTCCTGCGAGGAGGTGCGGGTGACAAAGCGCATCGCCTGCTCGTAGCCTTCGCAGGCGCTGCCCTTCAGTTCATAGACGAGACGGCCGTCCAGCTCGTTGACGCCGGAGGCGGCGCCCGTGCGCGCGAGCGCAATGTCGTACACGGCGCGATGCGGGGCGAACTTGACCGGCTGGGCGATGGCTTGAGCGGCGGCGCCCAGGATCAGGGCGAACGCTGCAGCGGCAGCGAGGTGCTTGGCGAGATCGCGTGTCATTCGTTGTCCAAATTCGGCCGAAGCCGGCTGCGTCAAACCCCGAACGAGCCATATGGTTCAAATCCGGCGCGGAGAAGAAGTGTAGCACAAAGCCCACGCCTGAGATCGGCGATCCGGAAGGCATTGCAAAATGCCGCTGGCCGGATCAATTTGCCAGCTCGACTGGGACAGGCCGCCGGCGAGGCGGCCCAGGGAGGCGTGTTCTCCGGTAACGCGTTCAAGGAGTACGTATGAGTGGCGAGATTGCGGCGCGGCTGCGGGACCTCGGATTGGTGCTCCCGCCGGCCCCCAGCCCCGTGGCAAACTATGTTCCGTTTCTCGTGTCGGGCAATCTGCTGTTCATCTCCGGCCAGATCTCCAAAGCGGGCGACGGAACGTTGATCGCGGGGCGCGTCGGCGATACGCTGAGCGTAGAGGACGGCGTCGGAGCGGCGAAGGTGTGCGCCTTAAACCTGTTGGCGCAGGCACAGGCGGCCTTGGGAAATCTCGACCGCATCAGCCAGGTCGTGCGGCTGACCGGCTTCGTCAATGCCGGGCCGGACTTCACCGATCATCCCAAGATTATCAACGGCGCCTCCGACCTGATGGTCGCGGTGCTGGGCGACAAGGGCCGGCATACGCGCGCGGCCGTCGGTGTCTCCGGGCTTCCGGCCGGTGCGGCGGTCGAGGTCGACGCCATCTTCAGCGTGACGTGAGGCGGACATGCCGCGACTAGACCGAGCGATCTTTCTCGTTCCCATTGCGCATCGCGGCCTGTTCGATCCGGCGGCCGGGCGCGTCGAGAACTCGCGCGCGGCGTTCCAGGCGGCGATCGATGCCGATCTCGGCATCGAGTGCGACGTGCGGCCGGCGGCCGGCGGGGTGCCCGTCGTGTTCCACGATGACGTCGTCGACCGGCTGATCGACGGCAATGGGCCGGTGGCGGACCTGACCGAGGCGGATCTGGCGCAGCTCAAGTACCGCGGACATGACGACACGATCCTCAGCTTTACCGAACTCCTGGACCTGGTCGCGGGGCGCGTGCCGCTGCTGGTGGAGATCAAAAGCGAGTGGGAGCCGCCCGATCACAGCTTCCTGTTTCGCGTCTGCCGCATGGCCGCCTACTAC
This sequence comes from Hyphomicrobiaceae bacterium, assembly GCA_965279065.1. Taxonomy (GTDB): domain Bacteria; phylum Pseudomonadota; class Alphaproteobacteria; order Rhizobiales; family Hyphomicrobiaceae; genus JAKAXS01. Next base: position 856,661 of record OZ257134.1, on the reverse strand, counting down.
GAGGGGCCGATCGCGCTGATGTCGTTCGATCCGGCCGTGGTGGAATTGGCGAAGCAATATGCCCCGCAGGTGCCGCGCGGCATCATCTCGGGATCGTTCGCGGGCGAGGGCTGGTGGGGCGACCGCATCGATGCGCAGCGCGCCGCGCGCCTGCGCGACCTAGAAGAGAGCGAAGCGGCAAGCCCGGATTTCTACGCCTACGAGGTGCAGGCCCTGCAAACGGCGGCGCCGCAGCGGGTACGGGACCTCGGCATGCCGCTCTTCACCTGGACGGTGCGGTCGGAAGAGGACCGGGCGCTCGCCGAGCAGTTCGCCGATGCGCCGATTTTCGAGAACGGGTCATTGCAGCTGGCGGCGGAGACGCGGGCCGCGGTCAGCGGTGCCGCCGTCAACGGGGCGTCAGATCCGTCACGGCCTGACGCATACGGTCCGTGACGTCGGCTTCCGTCATGGCGTGGCCGGCCGCCTCCACGAACGTCACCTCGCTGCCGGGCCAGGCTTGCGCCAGGGTGTGGGCGACCAGCGGCGGACACAACAGATCATAGCGGCCCTGGACGATGGCGCCGGGAATGCCGGCGAGCCGGTCCGCCTGGGCCAGGAGCTGGCCGGGCGCGAGAAAGAAATTGTTGCGGATGTAATGCGCCTCGATGATCGGCGTCGGCGGCAGGCGGCCTTGCGTACAGGTCGCCGGCACGGATAGGCGCGTGGCGGCGGGAGCCAATTGCGACAGCGCGCGCTCATACTCGTACCATGCCTGGACGGCGGCGAAATGCACGGCGCGATCGGGATGCAGGATGCGGCGGATGTAGGAGATCAGGGGATCGCGCTGCTCGGGGCCGGGCAGCATGGCGACGAAGTCGGCGTAGAGATCGGGCCGGAACGTCTTCGGGCCCGTGATGAAGGCCCAGTCGACCTCCTCGGCCGTGCCGAGAAAGACGGCGCGCAGCACGAGACCGGCGACGCGCTGCGGATAGCGCTCGGCGTAGGCCAGCGCCAGGGTCGAGCCCCACGAGCCGCCGGCGACGAGCCATTTGTCGATGGCGAAGTGCGTGCGGATGCGCTCGATGTCGTCGATGAGGTGGTCGGTGGTGTTGGCGGTGAGCGACAGATACGGATGGCTGCGGCCAGCGCCGCGCTGATCGAACAGGATGGCGCGGTGGCGCTCGGGATCGAAGATGCGGCGATGCATGTGCTGGGCGCCGCTGCCGGGGCCGCCGTGCAGGAAGAGCGCGGGATAGCCGTCGCGACGTCCGACCTCCTCGACATACAGCCAGTGGCCGTCGCCGACGGACAGCATGCGTGCGTCGTAGGGCCGGAGCGTCTCGGGGAGTGCGGTATCGGGCATGGTCGCGGGGCGGTCCTCTCAGGATCGCAGATCTCGAGTTTGCTGATCTGGGCCCGCATCTTGGCCGACCCGCCGCCTGGCGGCAAACGCTGTTGAGCGGGGACGGGGGTCTCGCGTGTTGAGGAGTGATCGGCGCCGGCCGGCCGGCAAACCTGAAAGAATTGGTCGGAGCGGGGAGATTCGAACTCCCGACCCCTTGCTCCCGAAGCAAGTGCGCTACCAGGCTGCGCTACGCTCCGCCCGACCGTTTCCATCCCGTTTTGAATGGGATCGGCTCGCCTCCGCGCGTGGCGGGATGCGAGCGAGGCCGCTTTATAGCCGCGCGACCCCCGCGCCGCAAGGGCAAGTCTTGCGACCGACACAAGCGGCGATTTTCCTGTCTGCGCGCGAGGTTTAGGGGGAGCGTTGCGAGCCTGTTTGCAGGCTGCGCAATGCCTTGCCCGCGCCCGCGTTAGGCGCTAGAAGCCAGCGGTCGTTGGGGCGTAGCCAAGTGGTAAGGCAGTGGATTTTGATTCCACCATGCGGAGGTTCGAACCCTCCCGCCCCAGCCAATGATTTCAAGGCGATGCCGCGTCATTCGCGGGATTTGGATGCTGGCATTTGGACGGCTCCTTTGGAGCGTCGCGCCCTTTCGCTCTAGGACACGAACAGACGACGCGGCCGGGCGGCGCAAAAGGGCATTCCTTATGCCGGCTTTATGACTTTGGCTGGCTTTCCGCCTCGCAACTTTACGCGACAGGTTCGAAGTCTACGGGTCTCAGTGATTTGTGGAGACCCGTGATGATACCGATTATCGCCAAGGCAGCGATTGCCGTTGCCAACAAGGGAACGCGAGGCAAGGACCCGGTCAAACAACCGAAGGCTGCGGGAAAGCCGAACGAAAAGCACAACCTCAGTTCACAAGACCAGATTAAAAAGTGACCATTCCCGATTCATTGCGGACACGTGTTGCGCGTTGGATCCTGTTCCTCACGGCGATCATCGTGCTGCAGGCGCTGGTCACCTTCGCGCCATCGCGCGAGCGACCAGCAACGGCGAACGTCGCGACGACGCCCGAAGCCTGCAGTCATGTGGATGACGACGCGGCGCGGCTTGAATGCTACGACGCGAGCTTGCAAAGGCGTCCGGCCGACCCTGCGCGCGGGGCTGCATTTCCCCGAAACTTGTAAGCACCGGATCCTGTCGCAGACGCAATTTCCGCCTGGCTCCCGAGCCCGACCGCACCGCTTGGCGGTCGGTTGAAGACTGCCAGCGGTGCCTCGCAGGCGCCCGCGCGGGCGCATAGGCACGTGCAAATTCCGGCGTAGCCGGTTGCGCCCTCGGCAATGAGGACGCACTGCTCAATGGCAGACGACCGGACGCATTGGACCGCCATGGCGGGCCGAATACCTTGCCAACGTCGCAGCCCACCGAGACACCATTGATATTTCATAGCATTCTGTGGATCCTGTTGCCGTCGCGGTCGTGGTTTTCGTGACCGCGCCCGAAGCGGTCCTGCCTCTATTCGAAGCTCGAACGGCGTTGCCGGTGCTATGACTCGAATCAGCAAGTGCGGGGCGATTGCTCCCGTTGCGCGGCGGTGGCCAGGCCGCCGGATTAGAAGCGTCGATGAGGGGGTGACCTAATGCCAGCCGGACAGGACGCAATCGTCGCCAATGGCGACAGGAACCTGGCGCTGTTCTGCGACTTCGAGAACGTCGCGCTCGGCGTGCGCGACAGCAAGTATGCCGATTTCGACATGCGGCTCGTGGTGCAGAAGTTGCTCGTCAAGGGCAGCATCGTGGTGAAGAAGGCCTACTGCGACTGGGAGCGGTACAAGGGCTACAAGACGGCCATGCACGAAGCCGCGTTCGAACTGATCGAGATCCCGCACGTGCGGCAGTCGGGCAAGAACTCGGCGGATATCCGAATGGTCGTGGACGCGCTCGACCTCTGCTACACCAAAGAGCACATCGACACGTTCGTCATCATCTCTGGCGATTCCGACTTCTCGCCGCTGGTGAGCAAGCTGCGCGAGAACGCCAAGACGGTCATCGGAGTCGGCGTCAAGAACTCGACGTCGGACCTGCTGATCAGCAATTGCGACGAGTTCATCTACTATGATGACCTGGTCAGAGAGTTGCCGACGGCACGCCGGGAGAGCAAGCCGGCGCGTCGCGCGCCGGCGACGAAGGCGGCGAAGCCCGGCAAGGACCGCAAGCAGGAGGCGATCGATCTAGTCCTGGAGACGACGATGGCGCTGGCGGCGGAACGGGGCGACGCGGCCAAGCTCTGGGGGTCGATGATCAAGCAGACGCTCAAGCGGCGGCATCCCGGGTTCAGCGAAACATTCTACGGTTTTCCATCGTTCAACGAGCTCCTCGAGGAGGCGCAGGCGCGCGGCTCCATCAAACTCGAGCTGGACGAGAAGTCGGGCGGCTACGTCATCCAGAGCGTGGTGCCGTGATCTTGCACGCTCGGTGAAACGACGAAATTGCGCTTGCCGACAGCGGCCTGCCGCCGGAGAGTTCCGTGGCGGCCGTCTCAGGCCGTCGCGACGCTTGAGGATAAGCCGCTGCAAACCTCGGATACCGCCCAGCCCAGGGGCCTCACCACGCTGTTCTTCGTGGAGCTGTGGGAGCGCTTCTCGTACTACGGCATGCGCGCCATCCTGGTGTTCTACATGGTGGCGCCGATCACGGAGGGCGGGCTGGGACTGTCGACGGTCGATGCCGCGCTGCTCTACGGCAACTACACGATGGCGGTCTATCTGCTGGCGCTGCCTGGCGGCTTCGTCGCCGATCACTTCCTGGGTGCGCGGCTCGCGGTGATGGCGGGCGGGATCGTCATCGCGCTTGGGCACTTCGCACTTGCCTTCGCGGGAGCGTCGGCCGTCGGCGAGGCGCTGCCGGGTGGCGGAGCCGGCGTCTTTTATGCCGGCGTCGTGCTGATTACGCTCGGAACGGGGCTGTTCAAACCCAACATCTCGGCGCTGGTGGGGGCGCTCTACCGGCCGGACGATCCCAGGCGCGATGCCGGTTTCACGTTCTTCTACATGGGCGTCAACATCGGCGGCTTTCTGGCGCCGTTCGTCACGGGCTTCCTGGCGCAGAGCGCAGAGTTCAAGGCCTGGCTGGCGGCACAGGGCTTCGATCCGCTGCTGAGCTGGCACTGGGGGTTCGGTTCGGCGGGCGTGGGGATGACGATTGCCGTTGGTCTGTTTGCGCTGCGGGCGGGCATGTTCGCGGGCCTCGGCGGAGCTCCGCTGACGCCGACCGCGGGATGGCGCGAGGTTTTCGCCATGTTCGCGGCGAGCTGCGTGCTGCTGGTGCTGCTGCTCGTGTCGGACCAGCCGGGACTGGAGTGGCTGCGGTACAGCCTGATCGTGCTGCCGCTGGCGGCCATCGCGTACTTTGGGCGGCGCGACGACCTGGAGGCGGGGCGGATCGCGGCGATCTTCGTCTTGTTCGTGGCAGCCATGGTGTTCTGGTCGGCCTTCGAGCAGGCGGGTCTGTCGATCGCGCTGTTCGCCGACCGGCTGACGAACAACGCGATGCTGGGCTGGACGATTCCGTCGGCTTGGTACCAGTCACTCAATCCGCTGTTCGTCATCCTGCTGGCGCCGCTGTTCGTGATGGGGTGGACGCGGCTGGGCGCGCGCCAGCCGTCGACGCCGATCAAGTTTGCCGTCAGCCTCGCGCTGCTGGCGCTGTCATTTCTGGTGATGGTGCCGGCGGCGCTGGCCTCGACCGGCGGGCAGGCCAGTCCGGCCTGGCTCGTCGTCTATTTTCTGCTGATCACGATGGGCGAGTTGTGCCTCAGCCCCGTGGGCTTGAGCGCGATGACGAAGCTGGCGCCGCCGCGGCTGGTCGGGCTGATGCTGGGCGTGTGGTTCCTGGCGGCGGCGTTCGGTAACAAGCTGGCGGGTGTGTTTGGAACGGGTTTCACGGCGGACGACAGCACGGGCCTGGCGCTATTCTTTGCGTGGTTTGCCGGCTTTGGCGGCGCGGCCGCAGCCGCGATGCTGGTGCTGACGCCATGGCTGCGCCGGCAGATGGCCGGCGTGCGGTGAGATCCGTCGATGGCGAACGGGCCCCGGTCCTACGACCGGGGCCTAATTTCCAATTCTAATCGTCCAGGTCGTCGTCGTCGTAATACGAGGTGTAATAATTGTCGTCATAACCGGGATCGATGAGGTTCACACCGACACCACCCCATCCATAGTGGTGGCCGTGGTGACCGTGATGATGGCCGCCGTGCCAATGGTGACCGCCACGATCCTTGGCTTCTGCCGCGCCGGCGAACGACACGGCTGTGAGCGCCGTTGCCAGCGCCAATGCGATGCTTGGAATCCGTTGCATGTTGCCTCCTTCTTCTCTTAGGCAGCCGCCAGCTTCTTGCGGCGACTACCGGGGGCGCGCGCAGGCGCCTCGTTAAGACAACGGTCACGGGGGGAAGGGGTTGCGCGACAATACCGCGCGATTCTAGTCCGTATGCGAACATGCGGTGCCGATGCGTCAACGCTTTCTCAACCAAGTTCGCCAAAGCCGTGAGCAGAGCAAGGCCGTATTAATCGCCTTGAGCTAAACAGGGAGATATTAGTTTCGGACGCCTTTTACGATTTTCATCACGACAATTTTTAAAGTGGTATTCGGCTATGACATGCTCCTTCCTTCGCATGTTCAAGCGCAAGGACGACGGGACGGCGGCAATCGAATTTGCGCTCGTGCTGCCAATCTTTCTCGTACTGCTCTTGGGCATCCTGGCTTACGGAATCTATTTTGCGGCAGCCCACGGCACCGCGCAGCTGGCGGCGGAAGCCGCGCGCGCATCGGTTGCCGGCCTGACGGACACCGAACGCTCCAACATTGCCAAAGCCACGGTGGCGAAGAACGCCGCCAGCTACGGTATGATCCTGGATGCGACCAAGGTGACGGTGGTCGCCGCGCCGCTGGCGGGTGATGCGACCGAGTTCCGCGTCGCGGTCAGCTACAACGCGGTCGACCTGCCGATCTGGAGCTTCACGCCGTTCCTGCCGCTGCCCTCTTCGACCATCGTGCAGTCGGCCATCGTCAAGCGGGGTGGCTACTGATGCACCCGAGCAATCGCATTGCGGCCGCGCGAGCCCGGCTCGCGGCGTTCCGGCGGGACGACCGCGGCGGCATCGCCATCATCTCCTGCGCCTTCTTCATGGTCGCCATCGGCGCCTCGGCGCTGGCGATCGATGTGGGCTCTCTGTATCTGGAAAAGCGCCGGGCGCAGGGCGTCACCGATCTGGCGGCCATGGCCGCCGCCGGCGACCTGGCGCACGCGGAAGCGGCGGCGCGGGCCACGCTGATCGCCAACAACGTCGACCTGAGCAAAGCTACGGTGAACGTCGTGCTCGGCCACTATACGCCCGATGTCGGCACGGCCGTCGCCTCACGCTTCCAGGCAGGCGTGTTGCCGCTGAACGCGGCGCGCGTGACGCTGACGAAGCCGGGACAGATCTTTTTCGCCAAGACCTTCACGGAAGAAAACTGCTGCGACATGACCGTCACGGGCATGGCGGCCAACGCGCAGCTGGCGACGTTCTCGCTGGGCAGTCGCCTGGCGGCGCTGAGCGGCGGCGCCATCAACGGGCTGCTGGGCGGCCTCTTGGGCGGCAACGTCAATCTGTCGCTGATGGACTATAACGCGCTGCTGTCGACGAACGTGGGGCTGTTCGATTTTGCGAAGGCCCTGGCGGTCGAGCTGAACCTGACCGGGGCGTCCTACAACGACGTTCTGGCGGCGAATGCGACGGTGGGCAACGTGCTCAACGCGCTGGCATCGGTCACGCAGGCCAACGGCAATACGACGGCAAACGCGGCGATCAAGGCCATGCAGCTGCAGTCGCATGCCAGCACCACGCCGATCAACCTGTCCAAGCTTTTGAGCCTGGGACCGGTCGGTACGAACGGATCGTCGGAGACGCCCTCGAGCAATCCGCAGATCAGCATCATGGACATCGTGTCGGCGGCGGCAACGATCGCCAACGGCGGCAAGATGGTGAACGTCAATCTCGGCGCCTCGATCCCGGGCGTCGCCAGCGTGGTCCTGTCGGTGGCCATCGGCGAACCGGCGCAGCAGTCGGGTTGGGTCGCGGTCGGCCAGCCAGGCGCGACGTTGCACACGGCGCAGATGCGCGTGCGGCTTGAAGCAAAGATCGGTGGCTCGGGGCTGCTCAGCGCGGTCCAGGTGCGGCTGCCGATCTACATCAACTCGGCCACGGCGGACGGGACACTGACGAACATTGCCTGTGCCGCCGACGGCACCGGCGCCGTTACGATCGCCGCCAAACCGGGCCTCGCGTCGGCCGCCATCGGCAACGTCTCGGATGCGGAACTGCAGAACTTCGGAGCCGTGCCACCCGCCAGCCCAGCGAAGATCGTCGAGGTCTCCTTACCGCCTCTGCCGCTGCTGCCGCCGGTCGGCGTTGCCGTCTACGGATCGGCCTCGACGAGCGTGACGAATACGACCGCGACCAACCTCGTCTTCAGCCAGACGGACATCAACACCGGCGTCATCAAGCGCGCGTCGACGCGCAACTTCACGCAGACGCTGGTCACCTCACTGGTGTCGGGCCTCTCGGTCAGCGTGACGCCGATCGGACTCAGCATCACCCTGGACCCCCTGGTGCGCACGATCCTGGCCGGCGTGACGGCGCCGCTCGATCAGGTGCTGTATACGGTCCTGACGTCGCTGGGCATCCGGCTCGGTGAAGTCGACGTGCGGGTGCACGGCGTGCGCTGCGGCGGCGGCGTGCTGGCGGGATAAAGTTTTAGTTTGTCGCGCTTCTTATCGGAAAACCGCTTCACACTTTCCGGAAGCGCTCTAAGCGCGATCGACCAGCAGGACGGTGTCATCGGCGCCGATGATGCGGACCGAAGATCCCGACGGCAGCTCGGGCCCCTTGGCGGGCCAGAGCGTGTCGCCGATGCGGACCCGGCCGCGGCCGCCGACGATGGCGCTTTCGACGACGGCGGTGCGGCCGATCAGCTGCGCGCCGCGGGCGTTAAGGTCGGGAATGTCGCTCTTTTCATCGGGTGGGGCGTAGCGGCGCACGCCATAGACGGCGGCGACGGAGAGTAACGCGAACAGCACCAGTTGAATCGGCCAGCCGATGTGGACGCCCAGACTTTCGGCAATCATCGTCAGCAGACCGATGACCAGCGCCGACAGGCCGAACCAGAGGAAGTGCACGCCAGGCACCAGCATTTCCAGGGCGCCCAGCGCCAGGCCGAGGAACACCCAGTTCCACACACCGAGGCTGGCGAGAAAATCGATCAAAGGCATCAGCCTGGTCTCCCCTAGATCTGCGGAACGGTGCCGCCGCTACGGCCTGATGGCCGTGGCGGAGCCTTGGGCGCGGGCGTACCGCCACCGGTCGGTGCGCCACCGCCGAAGGCTTCGCCCGTGATCTGCGCCAGACCGGCCAGCGAGCCGATGACCGAGGAGGCCTCCAGCGGCATCATGATGACCTTCTGGTTGGGCGCGGTGGCGAGCGCTTCCAGCGCCTTCACGTAGTTGTTGGCGACGAAGTAGTTGATGGCCTGGACGCTACCGTTGGCGATGGCGTCGGAGACCATGGTCGTCGCCTTGGCTTCAGCCTCGGCGGAGCGTTCGCGGGCCTCGGCGTCCTTGAAGGCGGCCTCGCGGCGGCCTTCGGCTTCGAGCACGACGGCCTGCTTGGCGCCTTCGGCCTTGAGGATGGCGGCCTGGCGCAAGCCTTCCGATTCCAGGATCTGCGCGCGCTTCTCGCGCTCGGCCTTCATCTGGCGCGCCATGCTGTCGATGAGATCACGCGGCGGGGCGATGTCCTTGATTTCGATGCGCGTGACTTTCACGCCCCATGCCTCGGTGGCGGCGTCGACGACGTGCAGCAACTGGGCGTTGATCTTGTCGCGGTTGGAGAGCAGTTCGTCCAAATCCATGGAACCCATGACGGTACGGATGTTGGTCATCGTCAGGTTGACAGTAGCATGCTCCAGCTGTTCCACCTCGTAGGCGGACTTGGCGGCGTTGAGCACCTGGAAGAAGGCCACGCCGTCGACGCGGACCATGGCGTTGTCGCGCGTGATGACGTCCTGGCTGGGGATGTCGATCACCTGCTCCTTGACGTTGATGCGATGGCCCACGCGCTCGACCACGGGCACCAGGATGTGCAGGCCGGGCGTCAGCGTGCGCGTGTACTTGCCGAAGCTTTCGACCGTGTAGTTGTAGCCCTGAGGCACGATCTTCACGGTGTTCCAGAGCACGGCCACCGTGAGGGCAATCAACAGCAGGCCAAAAACTTCAAAGCCACCAAACATCGCCATTCTCCAATAACGCCCGACAGCGCCGCTCACCTCGTTGAGCAAAACGCCAAGAAAACTACCGCGAAACTATGTTTTCATTCGCGCTAATTCATGAGTTGTAAGGGCGACGCGTGGAGAGGGTTACTGGTCTTGGGATCAATCTTGGCCGCGCCGCTCGCCACCGCCACGCACTTTTCCGGAAACGCCACATCGCCTTCGTGCGCCACACGTTCGCAACAAATGTCATCCTCGGACTTGTTCCGAGGATCCCGCCATCTACACGTTCGGCGGGTCGTTGTTGCGAGCCGACCGCCCAACAATGACTTGCCGCGCTGGCTGAGCCCGGGATCCTCGGGACGAGCCCGAGGATGACCCAAGTGGTGGGCGGATCACGCTAGCAACAAGCGGCGCGTTTGTAGATCCGGGCCATTTGAGGGAGCACCGCCGCAAGCTTTTTCACAGCCGCTCAGAGCCAGCCCTGTAGCTCGCGGCGGACGACGGCTTCGATGGTGTCGATGCCCTCGTCGCTGTCGTTCAGGGCCGGCAGGTAGGCGAAGCGTTCGCCGCCATTGCCGGTGAAGATGTGGCGGTTCTCGACGTCGAGTTCCTCCAGGGTCTCCAGGCAGTCGGCGGAGAAGCCCGGGGCGACGAGCGCGAGGGACTTGATGCCTTCCTTGGCCAGCCGCTCGACGGTCTTGTCGGTGTAGGGCTGCAGCCAGGGGTCGGAGCCGAAGCGCGACTGGAACGTCGTCAGCCAACGCTCGGCCGGCCAGTCGAGCTTTTCGCGCAGCAGGCGCGAGGTCTTCTGGCAGGCGCAGTGGTAGGGATCGCCCTTGTCGAAGTATTCCTGCGGCATGCCGTGGAAACTCGCCATGATGCGTTCCGGCTCGAAATCGAGCCTGGTGAGACTGGCGCGCATCGACTTGGCCAGCGCCTCGATGTAGGCAGGGTCATCGTGATAGGGCGGTGCGCAGCGGACGGCCGGCTGCCAGCGCATCTTCATCAATGTGCGGAAGGCCTGGTCGTTGGCGGTGGCGGTCGTGGCGGCGGCGTATTGCGGATAAAGCGGCAGCAGCAGGATGCGGTCGCAGCCCTGCTGCTGCAGCGCGAGGATGCGGCTTTCGGTCGTGGGGTTCTGGTAGCGCATGGCGAAATCGACGACGATGCGCGGATCATCCGCCAGCCGCGCCGCCAGCTTCTCGGCCTGGCCGCGCGTGATGGTCTTCAACGGGCCTTCGTTCTTCTCGTTGTTCCAGATGGTGGCGTAATCCTTGCCCTTGCGGCCGGGGCGCACCGTCAGAATGATGAGATTGAGGATCGGCCACCACTTCCACTTCGGCACCTCGATGACGCGATCGTCGGAGAGGAATTCCTTCAGGTAGCGGCGCATGGACCAGTAGTCGGTGCCGTCGGGCGTGCCGAGGTTCAGGAGCAGGACGCCGATGCGGCCGTGGGCAACTTGCGGATGATTGGGCGGCGGCAGATAGCGGCCCGTGGTTGGCGTGAGCATAAAGTTTGGCGTTCCATTCCCGAGTGGAGGCCGCGCCGTAGCGCGTGCCATGCCGAGCACGCGCTGTTGCGCGTGCATGCCGTGCGCGAAGCTTATCCGATTACGTTCGGCGCGGCCAATGGAGCCCGATTACGGGGCCGGTTTGGCGGCTTGCGCGCTATTGCCGCGGCGCGCGGACGACTTGGACGGCGGGCTTTTCGCCGATGCCTTCTTGTCGGGTTGCTTGGGCTTGTCGGGTTGCTTCGGTGACTTCTTCACCGGTTTCCGGCGTGCCGCCGCCTTCTCGATCTCGTCGAAGCGGCAGGCGGCGTGCCAGATGGCGGCGATGCGCTTGGCGAACTGACCGGCGCGCTCGGCATAAAGCTGCTGGCACAGCGGATGTGCCAGGGTGCGCAGGCGGTCCTGCTCGACGCGGCAATGGCGCTCGATGGCGCGGCGATCGGCCGTGGCCAGTGCGGAGCGGGGCAAGGATTTCAGCCTGGCGACAAAGACTGCCAGATCGTGATCGTCGCCAAGGATCTGGGAGAGACGGCGAGCGGCCTCGAGCCTGGCGGTGAAGAGATCGGGCCAGGCGCGTTGCAGCACCTGCATGTGACGCCAATGCTGCTGCACGGCCTTGCGCAGATCGTGGAAAGCCTCGTCGTGCGGATCGGCGTAGGCGAGGCGCAACTGGCTGCGCCCGCGGCGGTAGCTGAGTTCGAGCCCCGCCTGCAGCGTGGCGAAGCTGTCGGGCTCCAGGCGAATTGCGGCGATTTCCTTACGCGCCTCTTTCAGGCGGGCGGCTGCCGCATCGGTGTTCGCGGCGCGGGCGTCGGGGGCCTCGGCCAATGCCTTTGCGATGGTGGCGAATGCCTTGCGAAAGCGAGGCCCCATAGCGGCGGCGCGCTGGCCGGCGACTTCGCTCAGCACGTGGCGGTCGCGGTCGGCCGAGAAGAGGGCGCCGATGTCGCGAAAGCGGGCGTTCTCGGACTTGAAGGTTGCATCACCGATGCCCGGCCGCACAAGGCGCAGCAGCGCGCGCAGACGCTTCAGGCTCTTGCGGCCTTCGTGCACGGCGAGATCGGGATCCTTCGGCGTCTTGAGCTCGTGCAGAACGCGATCGATCTGTTCGGTGGCGATGCGGGTGAACGACGACCCGATGTCTTCTCGCAACTCGAAACGATACGGCATTGAAAACTCGCGGTGATCGCTGTTATTCGGTCCGACTGGGAGACCACAAAAAACTGTCATATTCAAGCGCAGGGGGCGACCGGCTTATTCGACAGTCAGCTCCGCTACGCAGCCCAGGATATCGCGTTTCTGGCCTTTGGCGAGGCGCAGCAAGGCCTTGGCCGCAGGCGCTTCGGCTTCGATCCCCTGGGCCTCGCACGGCGTTGCAGCGGCATCATCTCGCATGACGCCACCGGCAATGACCTCATCGCGTGCCTGGCGACGGGCGTCGCGCCAGCGAGCGAGCAGCGCCGACTTGGCACAATCCGCCCGTGCCGAGCCACAGGATGTCGCGTCGAGCGTCACCGACGCCAGCCAGACGGTGCGCCCACGATCGATCACCTGCACGGTCAGCCCCGGGGACGCCGGGTTGACGGCAGGCGGCGTCACCAGGGTGGTGGATGCAGAAAGCGGCGCGGCTGCCGCAACGCGCGGATCATCAATGATCTCACCGCGATTGACGACGCGCAGGCTGTCGCGATAGCGCACGGCGATGGCCTCGACCTCCACCGAGGAGACGGGTGCGGTGAAGACCGAGCCCTTCGGCAGGGTCTCAAGGGCACGGCGCGAGAAGATGAGGCGCCACTTGCGGGCGGGGAACAGACGGCGCAGGGCGCGCGGGTTGGTGATGCCCTGCAGTAGCACCACGTCGGCGTCAATCAAGTCCGCCCGCGGGGGAGGCGGGGCGTCGATGGTGCGGCGTTCGGAGCCGAAGCTGGTGCGCCAAGCCGGCGCGGATGTCTTGATCTTGCGCATGGCGATGACGTAGGGCGACGTGGCGACGTTCCAGCTCAGCACCTTCAGGGACCCTGGCGGGGCTTTGGGTTCGGGCGCGGGCATTTCGATTGCAGGTTCGGGGTCGCTCAACACGGCCGCTGCCTGGGGCGCTTCCGGGCCCGCGTCCTGGGCCACGGCAAAGCGGGGGGAGGCGCCAATCACGCCACAAAGTGCTGCCACAGCCAGGACGGCAAACGTAGCCGACCGCGCGGCGGCGTCATCTATATGCCGTGACGGCCTCATGGCCTCTCCAGCGGACGGCGTTTGGGTAGAGACGTTACTGCCAGACTACATTTCGGGCGAATCTCTCACTATGATCGCCCAGCTTCGCCTGCGAAAAAAGTGTCTGCCCAGACACACGCTTAACTCGCGGTTCGGCGTATCGCTTTAGCTGAATCTGCATCCGCTCTAACATCATGGTCTATCGCGCTTCTTATCGGAAAACCGCTGCACACTTTTCCGGAAGCGCTCTTGGGGGAGCACACGACGCATGAGAACGCGGGAACCGGAGGCTTCGGCGCTGAGCCGATGGACAAGCCGGCTGGCGTTTTTCTCGCTGCTGTTGGCGGTCGCGGCCTTTTTCCTGCACCGACTGTTCGGCATGCCGACGCCGGTGGCGGCCAACATCGTGGTCACGGCGCTGGCGGGGGCGGCTGTCGCAGTGCTGCTGGGGCTGACCGCCGGCGTGCGCATCTGGCGCCATGGCGGCGACGGCGCGGCGCGCATCTTCGTCGGCGTCGGCGTCGCCATGGCGATGCTGGCGGGGCCGCTGGTGATGATGGCGATGGCGCGCAGCTATCCGGCGATCTACGACGTTTCGACCGACACGTCGTCGCCGCCACCGTTCGATGTGCTGGCGCTGTCGCGGACTCCGGCGGAGAACACGGCGACATACCCGGGCACACGCTTCGGCGAGCAACAGATGAAGGCCTATCCCGACTTGAAGCCGATGATCCTCAACCGGTCGCGGTCGGAGGCGTTCGATCTCGTGGTGGAGGCCTTGAAACGGCAGAGCTTCAAGATCGTGCGCGAACAGGAGCCCAATGCGGAGAGCGGGGCCCCGGGCTTCATCGAGGCGGTGGACCGGTCGCTGATCCTCGGCCTCTACGGCGACGTGGCGGTGCGCGTCTCGGGTACGGAAGAGATGGCGCGCGTGGATATCCGCTCGGCCTCGCGGTTCGGGCAGAACGACCTGGGCCTCAACGCCGAGCGACTGCGGCTCATCATGAAGGAGATCGTGGCGCGGATGGAAGAAACCGTGCCGACCGCCGACGGCGAGCGGCCGGAGCGCAGCAAGCGCAAGGACAAGGCTGCTAAGTCAGATAAAGAGGACGATCCCAGGCCATCGCGGGCACGGAAGCCAAAACGCCCCGTGCAATGAGATGCTCGACGTGGGCCTGCACGGACAGCGCGGCGGCGACGGACAGCGGGCCGGAGATGTTGGGGTAGACTTCGGGCACGATGGCGTTGACGGTGTTGGAGCCGTCGCGGATGGCGGCCAGCACGGCCTGCTCGCGCCAGCGGCGATGCAGCAGGTAGGCTTTCACGGTGCGCTGCGGCTCGTCGATGCGACCGCCGTGGCCGGGCAGAAAGACCTGGTCGTTGCGATCCAACAGCTGCTGCAGCGAGTCCAGATAGTCGGCCATGTTGCCCTCGGGCGGGGCGATGACCGACGTGTTCCAGGCCATGACGTGATCGCCGGAGAAGACGACGCGGCGGCCCTTTAGCGCGAAGCAGAGATGGTCAGGCGCGTGACCCGGCGTGTGCAGGGCCTCTAGGGCCCAGTCGTCGCCGGCGATGACGTCGCCGGTCTTGACCTTCACGTCGGGTGTGAAATCGAAATTGACGAAATTCTTGCCGGACGGGCTCATCGCCGGCACGTCGGGGGCGCCGCCGGTGCGGCCGTAGCCGCAGGAGACAGCGCCGGTGGCGGCGGCGAGACGGGCGCAGCCGTCGACGTGGTCGCGATGCGCGTGCGTGATCAGAATGTGCGTGATGGGCCGGCCGGCGGCGAATTTCATGATGTTGTCGATGTGGGCTTCGTCATCCGGACCGGGGTCGACGACAGCGAGCGACGTCATGCCGACGAGATAGGTGTTGGTGCCCTTGAAGGTGAACGGACTGGGGTTGTTGGCAACAAGGCGCACGATGCCCGGACCCATGGGGCTCGGTTCACCATAGGCGAAATGCATCGACGTCTTGAAGCTGATGTTATCGTCGGCCATTGGCGACTATGCCACGCTCATTTACGCAACTCGCACATTCATGCAACTCCGGCGCGCAACAAGTCGTGCACGTGGACGATGCCAATGGGTTTGCCGTCGTCGCCGACGACGAACAGCGTGGTGATGCGCGAGGCGTTGATGAGTTCGAGCGCGGCCGAGGCCAGCATGCCCGGCTCAATCGTCTTCGGCTTCGGCGTCATGATATCGCCGGCCTTCGCCGAGAGCAAATCGGCGCCCATGTGACGGCGCAAGTCGCCGTCAGTGACGACGCCGACGAGTTTGCCCTTCTTGTCGACGATGCCGAGGCAGCCGAGCGCCTTCGCCGTCATGGTGACGAGCGCGTCGCTCATCGGCTCCTTCTTATGGGCGAGGGGCAGGCGGTCAGCCTTGTGCATGACGTCGGACACGTATTTCAGATTGGCGCCGAGCGAGCCGCCGGGGTGGAACTGCTTGAAGTCGTGCGCGGTGAAGCCCTTGGCTTCGAGCAGCGCGATGGCGAGACAGTCGCCCATGGCGAGCGTCATCGTCGTCGACGTGGTGGGAGCCAGGCCGTGCGGGCAGGCCTCCTTCGACTGCGGCAGGCAGAGGCAGACGTCGGACTGCTGGCCCAGCGCGGATCCCGCACGCGACGTCAGCGAGATGAGCGGCACCGAGAAGCGGCGCGAGTAGGTGATGATGTTCTTCAGTTCCACCGTCTCGCCGGACCAGGACAGCGCCAGGATGACATCCTCGCGCGTGATCATGCCGAGGTCGCCGTGGGAGGCTTCGCTGGGGTGGACGAAGAAGGCGGGCGTGCCGGTGGAGGCAAAGGTGGCGGCGATCTTCTGGCCGACATGGCCGCTCTTGCCGATACCGCTGACGATGACGCGGCCGCGCGCGCCCTTCAGGAGGGCCACGGCCTGGTTGAAGGGTTCAGCCAGATTGGAGGCCAGAGCGGCCTGAAGGGCGGCAATGCCCTCGCCCTCCAGCGTCAAGGTGCGGAGGGCAGCATCACACGGCGTGGAGGCGCGTTTGCCGCCTTCGATGGATTTCAGGCGTGTCGGAGTGATCTTGGCCATCTGGTCCAGTCTTCGTTGTCGTCCGGCATGGTGCCCGCGAAAGGCCGCGGCGGCAAGGCAACGCAAGGGAGGCGGCCGATTCGCCGCTACTATGAGTGGTATCGCCATAGCAGAGCCAGGATAGCCCGGAAACGCGGTGACACCACTTTTCCCGGCCAATTCTGATTAATCGAGGCTGCCGGCAATTTTCGGGATATGACCGGCCGGAGGAAGCCGTTGGCCGGTCCGCTACAGCATTGGTTCACGGCCGGGTCCGTCGCGAACTCATCGTGATCGGGCGCTAAAACAGGTGCCGCCGTTTCGCCGCCTGACCCAGCCACCAGCCGAGGGCAAGCCACGGGGCGTAAGCTTCAAGCCAATCGACCCAGCCTAAGAGGTCCAACATGACCACCCTCCAGCTCGCGTTTTCGCCCCGCTACATTGTCTATACGCTGTCGCTGCTCGGTGTCGTGGTGTTTGCCGTGCTGGCGTGGCGGTCGGGGGGACAGAGCGACGCGATCATCGTGCTGCTGATGGCGTCGCTGGCGCTGGCAGGACTCGGCACGCGCGACATGCTGCAGACGAAGCACTCCATCCTGCGCAACTATCCGATCGTGGCGCATATCCGCTTTCTGCTGGAAGAGGTGCGGCCGGAAATCCGCCAGTACTTCTTCGAGGGCGAAAAGGACGGCGCGCCGTTCAGCCGCGACCGGCGCTCGGTGGTGTATCAGCGAGCGAAGCTCGCGCTCGACAAGCGGCCGTTCGGCACGCAGTACAACGTCTACGCCGACGGCTACGAGTGGATGCGGCACTCGATGGCGCCGCGACCGGTATCGCGCAAGTCGTTTCGCGTGCAGATCGGTGGGCCGGGCTGCAGCCAGCCCTATGCATCGTCGGTGTACAACATCTCGGCGATGAGCTTCGGGGCGCTGAGCGCCAATGCCATCCGGGCGATGAACAAGGGCGCGGCGGCGGGCGGATTTGCCCACGACACGGGCGAAGGCGGTGTCAGCAGGTATCACCGCGAATTCGGCGGCGACCTGATCTGGGAAATCGGCTCGGGGTATTTCGGCTGCCGCGACGGCGCGGGCGCGTTCTCGCCGGAACGGTTTGCGGCCACGGCCAAGCTGGAGCAGATCCGTATGATCGAGATCAAGCTCAGCCAGGGGGCCAAACCGGGGCACGGCGGCGTGCTGCCGGCCGCGAAGGTGAGCCCGGAGATCGCGGAGACGCGCGGCATTCCCGAAGGTGTCGACTGCATCTCGCCGGCGACGCACTCGGCGTTTGGCTCGCCGCGCGAGTTGATCGAGTTCGTTGCCCGGCTGCGCGAGCTATCGGGGGGCAAGCCGACGGGCTTCAAGATGTGCGTCGGCCATGCCTGGGAGTTCCTCGGGATCTGCAAGGCCATGGTCGAGACGGGCATCACGCCGGACTTCATCGTCGTCGACGGCAAGGAAGGCGGCACAGGGGCGGCACCGCTGGAGTTCGCCGACCACATGGGCATGCCGCTGCGCGAAGGACTCAATTTCGTGCACAACGCCCTGATCGGCGTCGGTCTGCGCGACCGCATCAGCCTCGGCGCCAGCGGGCAGATCGTGACGGCGTTCGACATGGCGCGCGCGATGGCGCTCGGCGCGGACTGGTGCAATTCGGCGCGCGCCTTCATGTTCGCCGTCGGGTGCATCCAGTCGCAGAGCTGCCATACGGACCGCTGCCCCGTCGGCGTGGCGACGCAGGATGCGGCGCGGCAGCGGGCGATCGTGGTGCCAGACAAGGCGGAACGCGTCCGCAACTTCCATCGCGCCACGCTGATGTCGCTGGCAGAGCTTGTCGCGGCGGCCGGGCTCGATCACCCGCTGCAGTTCAAGCTCGACCATTTCTCACGGCGGATCACGGCGCGGGAGGTGGTGTCGTTCGCGGAGCTCTATCCGCAGCTCGACGAGGGCGTGCTGATGACGGGAACGGCGGATGCTCGTTTCCGCGATGCGTGGGCGATGGCGCAGGCGCATACCTTCGCACCGGCGGCGTAATACCTGAAATCAGATTGCCATCTTGCCCTCGGCGACGCGGACAGCGTGGCCGCCGATGCGGACGTTGGTGAGCTTGCCCTGGGTGACATCCACGGTGAGCGCGATCTCGCTGGGCCGGCCCATCTCATAACCCTGCTCGACGATGCGGCGGTGCTGGCCGTCAGGCAGCGTGTCGAAATGCTTGACGACGCCGGCGAAGCAAACTGCGGCCGAGCCGGTGGCGGGATCCTCCGGCACACCGCTGGCGGGGGCAAACATGCGGGCGTGGAACGCGGACGTCGTGTGCACGCACTGGCGCGTATAGAGGAAGGCACCGACGAGGCCCTGCTCCTCGAACGCGGCGTTCCAGTGCGGGAACTGCGGGCGGGCGCGGGCGATGGCGTCGAGCGACGAGACCGGCACGAAGGCGAAGGCGTTGCCGGCGGCGAAGCACGTGGGCTTGTGGTTTTCAAAGCCGATCTCGCTCGGCAGGAGGCCGAGGCCGGCGGCCAGGCGGTCTGCCGACGGCAGGAGGCCGGCTTCGACCGGGATCTTGGGGGCGTCGAATTCGGCATAAGGGGCGCCCTTGCGCAGGCGGACACCGACGCGCACGGTGCCGATCGCCTGATCGAGGACGATCAATGCTTCGTCGGACGTAGTGCCGGCGCGGAGTTCGGCGAGCAGGACGGCGGTACCGATGGTCGGATGGCCGGCGAAGGGCAGCTCGCGCGAGGGCGTGAAGATGCGCGCCTTGGCGGAATGCGCCGGCTTGTCCGTCGGCAGTACGAACACCGTCTCGGACAGGTTGAATTCGCGGGCGATGGCCTGCATGGCCGCGGTACTGAGGTTGGCTGCCCCATCGGTGACGACGGCGAGCGGGTTGCCGGCGAGGCGCCGTTCCGTGAAGACGTCGAGCGTGTAGTAGGTGAGGTGCATAAGGTTCCCGTGTCCCGGTCGAAAGCGGGCGCACTCTGCCGCAAAGCGATGGTGCAACCAAGCGCAGAAGTGATGCAGGGCGCGGTATTTTCTCGCGGTGCTAGGCGAGCAGCGTCTGCAACAGTGTTCGCGTGAAGCTAGGCATCGCCAACGATGCGATGTCTTCGCGGGTGGCCACGGCGACGACATCCTGGAGTTCGGAGTGGGCTTCGCCGGCGATATGGTCGCGGCCCGACTGAACGAGCGTTGCGGCATCGTGCGCCGAGACGTACTCGATGGCGATCGAGAGCAGCTGGCCGTCGAAGGTCAGGTAGGCGCCGGGGCGCGGGGCGAAGGCATCAGGTGCCAGGCCGAGTTCTTCGACCAGTTCGCGAGCGACGGAGGCGTTCATATCGACGATGCCATCAGCGCCGACGTCGCGCTGGTCGATGAAGCCGCCGGGAAAATAGGTGAGGCCGGAGTTGAGCTGTCCGGGTGCCTGGCGGCCAAGGATGATGTGGCCGTCGCTGGAGCGCAGCAGGGCCGAGCCGAAGCAGTCCCACACCGTGGCGTCGGGATAGCCCTGATCCTTCCAATACAAGAAGCTGGCGAAGTCGGTACGCAGCAGATCGCCCGTGAAGCGGCTGTCGGACACATCGTAGGCATGCAGGACGTAGATTACGCCGTTGAAGAATGCCGGATTCTGCGCCAACCGCGCCTGCCAATGCGCAGCAATACGATCAGCATTGGCGGCTGCGAAGGGCCACGGCACATCCACGACACGCATGCGGTGCGATTCGACACGAATCACGTGCGCAGCCATCACAATTCCTCCACACAGCTGGGCGCCGGACAAATGCGTACTAAACGCCACGGCCCTCGCGATCCTCTGACTCTTGTCCTTGGTTTTACTTACTGCGAGCATACCTTTTGTGAGGCAATCCGTCCGGGAAAGTCCGGCATTTAGCGCAATTGTCACAATATGGCCTCACGTCTTCCTTGTTTCGCACGCACTCGGACGGCCCAATAGGGGCTTACCGATCTGAGGGAAACGGATCGGGGGGAGCTTCACTTCCACAACATTTGAGACGGCGCAGCGGAATTATTGCGAGCGCCGTCCATCCAGCGCAACGGAACATGCGGTCCTGTCGACCGCCTGCTCGACCAGTCGTGCTGTGAAGGGTTGAGCGGGACCGCACGCAGGTCTCGTTCTAAGCGAGCGACGGAGTTCCCCCGCTTCTCTGTCGCTCGTATCCGGCTCCGCCTTCGGTCTATCCTTCGGGATGGACGGCTGGCGGAGCCACTAACCGGGAGACTTGCTCGGCCGCTTCCGCCACACCCCTCCCCGACGCGGTTGCGCGGGTCTCCCGGACCTTCCGAAATGCAATCGGCCAGGCACCAGGCCTGGCCAGATCACATATTCTCTCAGCCGATCTCAAGCTCAGTCGCGTCTTGGATCTTAGTAGCAGGTCTGGCGCAGCGTCCAGCCGACGACCTTGCAACGTTCCTGGCCGCTGGCGGAAACCGAGCAGCGGCGTTCCGGCAGGCGGACGTAGTCGCAGTAGTACTCGCCGGCGCGGCCGGAATAGCCGTGCATCGGCTTCTTGAAATGATAGTCCTGCACGAAGTGTTCCTTGCCGCCGCGGGCTTGGGCGCCCGTTGCGCCGATCAAGGCGGTGGATGCGGCTACGGCGGTGACGGCCAACGTCAGGGCGAACTTGCTGAACATGTGATCCTCCAAAATCTTTGCGGGTTTGCGATCGTGGAGGCACTTTAGGCGCGCCGGCCCGGTGGCTCAGTTCCGCATGGAACACACGGAAAAACCGCTCCAAAAACGCGAAAAGCTCGACAAGCCGGGACGTTGTAGCTAGCTCAGCGGCCAGCAACGGAGCGGGAAATGACAAAACTTCCGGGCGTGGTGCCGGGACTGAGCGGAAACGCCAGCTTAATCGTCGACGCGGCGCGGACGGCGGTGGCGTTGGGGAGCGGCAGCGTGCCTGTCTTCGGGACACCGGCGCTGATCGTGCTAATGGAACAGGCGGCGCTAGACTGCGTGGAAACCCTGCTGCCGCCAGGGCAAATCAGCCTCGGGACACAGGTCAACGTCGACCATGTTGCGCCGACGGCCGTCGGCGAAGCGGTGACGGCGCGCGCCGAACTCGTTGCCGTCGAAGGCAAGACCCTGACGTTTGCCCTGACCGCTCACGAAGGTGCAAAGCTGGTGGGGCGGGGGACGCACGTTCGCGCCGTCGTCGACCGGCAACGCTTCATGGCGAAGGTGCAGACGGCCGGCTGACGGCCCTCAAACCGCCGCTTCCCCGACGAAATGATCGCGACGACTTGCGTTGCGGGGCCGAGTCTTTGCAGACTGCTCCCACGGTTCGAATGCGTGCAGATAGCGAAAACAAAGAATTTCAGGAGGACATCGTGCGGGTGGTTTCGGCGGGTTTCATCGGATTGGCTCTGGCCATTGCAGCAGCGACAGGCGTGGGTGCGACCAGTGCGAGCGCGCAGGCGACGGGTGCGACGGCACCGGCCGCGGCCAACAAGGCTCCCGCGCCCGCAGCAGCGCCAGCCCCGGCCGCCACGCACTGCGCCAATCCGGATGCAATCGGGGTGGTGAAGACCCTGGAGATCGATACCACGGGCGGTCCGGGTTTCGGGCTTGAGCAATACAAGGTGCACGACTTCCTGCAACCGAAGGAAGTGGTCCTGACGTTCGACGATGGGCCCCAGGTGCGGACGACGAAGACGATCCTCGACGCCTTGGCCGAGCAGTGCACGAAGGCGACGTTCTTCTCGATCGGCAAGATGGCGCTCGGGATGCCGGAAATCCTGCGCGAGGTGGCGGCGCGCGGGCATACGATCGGCTCGCATACGTGGTCGCACGCCGATCTCGGCAAGTTGAGCAAGAAGGATCCGAAGCTCGCCATCGAAGAGTTCGAAAAGGGGTTGAGCGGCGTGCACCGGGCGCTCGGCGGCAACGTCGCCTCGTTCTTCCGCTTCCCCTATTTGAAAGATTCCAAGGAGATGGTGGAGCACCTGTCGCAGCGGAACATCGCCATGTTCTCGATGGACGCGGACTCGTTCGACTTCAAGTTCCACAAGCCGGATCAGATCGTGAAGACGGTCATGACCAAGATCGACGCCAAGGGCAAAGGCATCATCCTGATGCACGACATCCAGCCGGGAACGGCGGCGGCCCTGCCGCAGCTGCTGAAGGCGTTGAAGGACGGCGGCTACAAGGTGGTCCACCTCAAGTCGAAGACCCCGGCTGCGACACTGCCGGAATACGACGCCATGATCGAGAAGGACGTCAAAGGCTTGCCGACCGCAGGTAACGAAAAGCCGACATCGAGCATTGTGCGTACGGTGCCCAATGAGCCATAGTATCGGCTAAAGTTCCTGCAACTAACCTGCTGGCGTCAGGCGAATTTTCGTGATTCGTCGCGCCCGCTGGTTCGAGAGCTTAGATGATGTATCGGTTTCGACTGCCGTTTTTGGCGCTCATTGCGCTGTTGTTGTCCGTGAGCGCCGCTGTGGCGCAAACCTGCAAGAAGGAGGATTTCGCCGGGGCCGTGGACCAGGCCGGCGCCTCGCTGCGCAAATTCAATCTCGAGAACCAGCCCAAACTCAACGCCAAGCTGGAAGCACTCCGGTCCAAGAAGGACTGGAAGAAAACCGACTCGGAAGACAAGGCGCTGGAGTACCTGCAGGACGGGCGCATCGCGGAGCTGGATGCGCAGTCCAACGAACTGCTGACGAAGATCGACAGTCTCGGCCGCATCGAGGAGGGCAAAGCGCCCGATTGCGCCAAGCTGGGTGAACTGAAAGCCGCCGGCGTCGAGCTGCTTGCGGTGATGAAGGCGAAGTCGAGCTACACCTTGGAAAAAATCGACTTGGAAATCCAGGGCGGCGGCGGCGCGGCCAAGCCGGCGGTGGTCGTGATGAACAAGGACGCGGCGAAGGCAGAGGCTCCGAAGGTCGAAACGCCAAAAGTCGAAGCACCCAAGGTCACGACGCCGAAGAGCGAAGCCCCAAAGGCCGAGACGCCGAAGGCTGCGGACAACAAGATCGCCGACATCAAGGTCGTGCCCCTCCCCGATCCGAAGGCAGCGGAACGGGCGCCGGCGCCGCAGCCGCCGAAGATCAAGCCATTGACGGACCGGGAAGCCGCCGAGGCGCGCGCCGATGCGGAACGGCGCGGAACGAAATCGACGTCGAACGATTGGGAGGCGTCGAGCGAGCAGGCGATGAATATGGACCCGGGCGGCGCCGGCCAGCCGTATGGTCCGCCGCCCGCCGAGTTCACCGGCGACGACAGCGAAGGCTACACGCTCGATGAAATCCGCGATGCGACACGGGGATTCTTCGGGACGATCTCCACCAACCTGGCATCGGTGATCGAGTATTCGTTCTCCAAGCAAGGGCGACCGACCGCCTACATCCTGGGCCAGGAAGGCGGCGGAGCGTTTCTCGCGGGCCTGCGCTACGGCGACGGCACGTTGTATCGGCGTTCAGGCGGCACGCAGACGCAGAAGATCTACTGGCACGGGCCGTCGGTCGGCTACGACGTCGGCGCCGAAGGGTCGCGGACGCTGTTCCTGATCTACAAGCTGCGCGATTCCGCCGATCTCTACCGCTCGTTCACGGGCATCGACGGCTCGGCTTACGTGGTCGGCGGTGTCGGGGTCACGCTACTGAAGGGCGGCCCGGTGTTCATGGCGCCAATCCGCTCCGGCGTCGGGCTGCGGCTCGGGGCCAATCTCGGCTACCTGCGCTTCACGCCGCAACCGACGTGGAATCCGTTCTGATCGGTCAAAACGCGCGATCGGATCAATAAGCGGCCTGGGTGGGGCCAACGTCGGCCACGTTTCCTCGTTCCGAAGATGACATCTGTCGCGGGCGTATCGCCCCGCTAGATCATGCAGCACTGCGGGAAACTGAAAGAGGCGGCCTCGTCTCGTGGGCCGCCTCTATTGCGATCGGCCGCTACCGGCCGCTGGTCCGCGACAGCAACGGGGTGATGCGGCGGACGGCGACGCGGCGGTTCTGCCGCTCGGCCTGCTCCGTGTTCACCTTCAGATACTGTTCGCCGTAGCCTTGCGTCGTCAGGTTTTCGGGCGGTACGGCGAACTGTTCGGTCAGGATGATCGCCACGCTCTCGGCGCGCCGGTCCGACAGGCTGAGATTGTCCTCGTCGGAGCCGACCGCATCGGTGTGACCTTCGACCAGGAACATCTCGTCGGGGTTGCGATCGATGACGCGCCGCATGGCGTTGGCGACGCGCTGCAGGGCCGGGTACTGGTCCTGCGTCACTTCCCAGGCGCCGAACTCGAAGTTGATGGCGTCGAGGTCGATGCGACGCATGCGATCGCGCAGCATTGGCGAACGCCGGACTTCTTCCATGGAGTAGGTGCGGTCAATTTCCTCGACGGGGGGAGCCGACAGGGTCTCGTAGATTTCCACGTCGGAGGCTTCTTCATAGTCGACGATGTATTCCTCGCGCGGGATCGACATACGCGGCGGCGGCAGGTCGACGATGGCATCGACGAACGAGTCGTCGTTGTGGCGGCGGTAATAGTCGCGGTTGTCGAACAGGATGACCTCGCGACCGTCGCGATCGCGGCGATAGCGGCGCAGCGAACGACCGCGTTCGTCGGTCTCGGTGAAAATCTCTACGCCGCCGGGGCGGATGCTGATCGAGATATCGAGGCCGTTTTTCTTCTCGCGACGCGTCTTGCCGCGATCGAGCCGGCTGAAGCGCTCCGTCTCATCGTGGCGGATGATGGTCTTGCCGTCCTCCTTGACGATGGCGCGCTTGTCCGGCTCCTCGATGACAATGCGTTTGCCGCCGTCCTCGGTGCGTTCCTTACGCTCCTGCTTGAGCTCCTTGAGGTCCTTCACCTCGGACGGGGCGGCGACAGGTCCGGCTGCGGGAGGTGCTGCCTCGGGCGCTGCTTTGCCGTCCTTCGGCGGCGGACCATCCTTGCGACCCGGTAGATCGTTGGCGCGGGGACTGCCTTCGAAGCCCTTCTTCGGTGCCTCGGCTTCGGGACGCTTCTGATCAGGCGCGGGTGCCTTTTCGGCGCCAGGCTTGGGTTCCGGGGGCTTCGGCTTGCCGTCAGGTGCAACGCCCGGTTCAGCGCCTTTGGGCGCCGGGGTCAGCTCTTTCGGCTCCGCTTTCGGTTCGGGCGCCTTCTCGATCTTGGGCTCGGGCTCCCGGTCAGCCTTCGGAGCGGCCTTGGGCTGCTGCTTGGGCTCCTCGATCGAGGCCGGCGGCTCCTTCGGCTCCGGTGCAGCCTTCTTCTCTACTGGCGGCGCGGATTTCTTCTCGACGGGAGGCGCCGTCCGGGCCGCCGGCTCATCGGTGTCCTCCTTCGGAGGGCGCACTTTCTTCTGCGGCGGGGCGTCGTCAGCGGCTGCAGGGGCGGGTGCCTTCTTGGGAGCAGGCTCCTCATCCTTGTCGCGCGACGGGCGTGCCGGCCGCTCCGGCGGTGGACCGGCGTCTTCAGACTTCTCGCGCTGCGGGCGCGCGGGGCGCTCGGGGGGCGGGCCGGCGTCTTCAGACTTCTCGCGCTGGCGCGCGGGGCGTTCGGCACCGCCACCCTCGTCTCCGCCTCGCGGTTCACGCGCGCCTCCGCCCTCGCCGCCACCGCCAGCTTTTTCATCCGGACCTGCCTGAGCCATCTGGACCGGCGCGGCGCGCTCCAGGGCATAGGCCGAACTCGTTGACAGCAACGTCACGGCCAGCGCCACCGACGACAGTTTCCAAGTCTCTTTCACGATCGATCTCCCACCAGATGCGCTTGTTGCGCGATTTTTTGCTCAAGCCAGAACGCGCGGGAGCCAGGAAGGCTCCCGAGCAACGTCTTAAGCTGAGCGATTGTTTTCTTTGTGGGCCCAGATCACTGATGTGACGACGCTTTTAGCCGCGATGCCCGTTCAGCTGAAATTCAGAAATCGCTACCATAGGGATCGTAGTCGCGGACATAGCGACGCTGGCGTGGCATCGGCCGGTAACGTGAGGGACGGTCGTAGCCGTCGTCGTATTCACGGTCGCTGTAGACGCCACGGCTTGGAACCGGCGGCATGTCGTCATCGTCGTCGTTCCACCAGGGCTCGTCTTCGTAGTTGCGCATCGGCGTGCGCGGACGGCGCATGCCTTCCTCGTTCGATGCGACCGGTCCCGACTGCTTGGGCGTGCCGAAGACGGTGATCTCGGTCTTCTGCTTGCCGTGCTTGGTGACGAGGCGATAGAGCGTGGCGGCGTTCGACGGCGACAGGCGTACGCAGCCGTGCGATGCGGGGCGGCCCAGCGCGTAGACCGAATCCGTGCCGTGGATCGCGGCGCCGCCGTGGAAGAAGATGGCATGCGGCATCGGCGCGTAGTCGTACTTGCGCGAGTACCACATCTTCGACATCCAGACCGGGCGGAACGTACCCTTGGGCGTGAGGTAGCCGGTGCGGCCGGAGGAGATCGTCCATTTGTACGACGACCCGCCGTTCTCGGTGACGGTCATCCTCTGGCCTGTCAGGTCGATGGCAACGTGCAGCGTGGGCTTCGGCGGCTCGGGCTTGGCGAGCGTGGGCACAGCGTCCGACTTCGCATCGGATTTCGCATCCGGCCTGGTATCAGATTTCGCGGCTGCCGACGCCGGCGCGGCGTTTTTGTCGATCGGCTTGACGGCAGGCCCTTCGGGCACGGTGGGGGCCGATTTGGCTTCCGAGGCGGCCGCCTTGGCGGCCGTGGCGGCGCCTTCGGCAGCAGCGGGCGCGGTCGCTGCCGGGGCGGTCGGCGACGGCACAGGTGCAGCAGTTGTGGTCGGCTGTGCCTCGCCCGGTGGCTTCTGGCCGGCGTAGGGTTCGACTGCCGCGGCAGGTTTTTGGGCGGGCTTGGGAGCGTTCAAGATCTGAGGTTCGCCGGGCGTCGCCGCTGGCGGGACCGGGGAATTGGGTGCCGGGGATTGCGCGATGGCGCCGGATGCGGCAAGCGCGAGCACGAGGATCGCAGCAAGGGGCGCAGCCTTCATGAAACAGTACTCCTTAGATCTGTCCCGACAGGAATGATGCCACAAGCCGGGACGTTTCGCGGCGGCCATACGCAGAGTCGATTAATGTGCTGGTTTCGTGGCAATATTTTGCAGCGGGCGCGGTTCTGACGCAGCGCGGATTGACGCGCCGTTTTGCTCAGTGTGAGTCCCGTACCGCCGCATAGCCAGCAAGCGCGGCCTTCCTGGCCTCTTCGTGCTGGACGATGGGATGCGGATAGGTTTTGCCGAGCGTGACGCCGGCCTCGGCCAAAGTTGCCGCTGCCGCCTGCCACGGTGCATGGAGATCCGCGTTGGGCAGGCCCGCCAGTTCGGGCACCCATCGGCGAACGTATCTGCCGTCGGGATCGAACGTGGCGCCCTGCTTCATCGGGTTGAAGATGCGAAAATAGGGGGCGGCGTCGGCGCCGGATCCGGCCACCCATTGCCAGCTCGCGGCGTTGTTTGCGAGGTCGGCATCGACCAGTGTCTCCCAGAACCAGGCTTCGCCCTGCTGCCAGGAGATCAGCAGGTGCTTGATGAGGAAGGAGGCGACGATCATGCGCACGCGATTGTGCATCCAGCCGGTGTGCCAGAGTTCACGCATGCCGGCGTCGACGATGGGAAATCCCGTGCAGCCGCGCTGCCAGGCCGTCAGTTTGGCCTTCTGATACTTCCAGGGATAGGCCGCGAACTCGGGACGGAACGGCTTGTCGGGGAGGTCGGAGAAATGGAACAGCAGGTGATGCGAGAACTCGCGCCAGACCAGTTCCTTCAGGTAGATCTCGGCGCCTTTGCCCAGTGAACTGCCACGCGCGTGATGCAGGACGGCGTGCCAGACGCGATTGGGGCTGATCTCGCCGAAGTGCAGGTGCGGTGACAGGCGCGAGGTGCCGAATTTGTCGGGGCGGTTGCGGCCATCGGCGTAGCCTGAGACGGTGTCATTGAGGAAAGCTTCGAGGCGGAGCGTGGCGCCGGCCTCGCCGGGCTGCCAGCTCTCGCGCATGCCGCCGGCCCAATCCGGTCTCGTCGGCAGCAGTTTCCAGGATGCGAGTGTATCCGACTTGGGAATTGCCGACGGTGGCGTGATCTGCGTCGGCGCCGGTTGCGGCTTGGCGGGATCCTCGCCACCAGACAGCGCATTCCAGAACGGCGTGTAGACCTTGAAGGGACCGCCCGTCTTAGTGCGCAGATGTTCCGGCTCGCGCAGCAGGCTGCCTGGATAGCGCTTCAGTTCGGCGCCGGCCGCTTCCAGCTTCGGCTTGAGTTCTTTCTCCAACGCCACGGCCCACGGCTCGTAGGAGCGCGAGCAGAAGACGGCCGACGCTTTCGTCTCCTTCACGAGCTTTACGAGTTCGGCGGCGAACGTGCCGCGGCGGAGGATCAGCGGAGCGCCAGCATCTGCGAGCGTTCGCGTCAGTTCCTCGAGGCTGTGATGCAGCCACCAGCGCGAGGCCGACGCGATGGGCCAAGAGCCCGGCGTCTGGTCGTCGAGAATGTAAACGGGCAGCACGGGCGCGCCGGTCGCGATCGCGGCGCGCAAGGCGCGGTGATCGGTCAGGCGGAGATCCTGGCGGAACCAGACGACTTGTATGGGATCGCTCATGATGACTTAGCCGGCCCTTGAACGTGCGAGAGGACGAATACGTTCGTGGACCGGCCGCGGATCACATGAGTCAAGCGGACTGGGTCAGTTGAAGAACAGGTCGAACAGTGTCTTGGGCTTGCGGCGCTGCGGGCGCGTCCAAGTCTGCGTGGTACGGCGCTCCTGAACGTCGTCCTTGCCGACACGCAGGTTGTATTCGTCGGTCACGCCGTCGGCGGAGGCGACGGTGACCTTGCCCTCTTCCCAGGTCCAGTTGGCGATCTTGGCGCCCTGCTTCTGCGGCTCGATGGCAACGATCTTGTTGTCCAGCGTGTCGATAATGGCGACCTGTTGGGTGTCTTCCTTGCCCTTGGACGTGACCAGCGAGCCGGCTTCGAACGTGAGGACGCCGATGCCCTTGAAGGGGGCCTCCTTCAGCTCCCAATCGGTGATGCGGGGCTTGCCTTCGCCCATCATCTCCAGCGGCACGGTGATGCGCGGATAGTCCTCGTTGACGGCGACGTAGCGGCCCGAGCGCGTGATGACGCGCCACTTGTCGAGGCCGAGGCCTTCCAGGCCGGTGTCGTCGGGCTCGGCGACTGAGAAGCCGAGGCGCTGCAGGCTGTCGAGCGCGTCGCGGTAACCGGGGCGCAGGCCCAGCGCGCGGCGCAGATCGGCGACGGCCATGTCGGACTGGCCTTGCGACTCTTCGATCTCGGCCCTGGCCCAGTAGACTTCGGCACGTTTCTCGTCGAGTTTCAGCGCCGTCTCGATATCCTTCATGGCGATATCGGGCTGGCTGTCCTGCTTGTAGACGAAGGCACGGTAGGCGAATGCCGTGGCGGAGCGCGGGTCGAGTTCGATGGCCCGGTTCAAGTCGGCGAAGGCTTCCTCGCGGGCGTCGATGATGCTGTGTGCCAGGCCGCGGGCTTCATAGGCGGCGGCGAAATTCGGGTTGAGCTCGATGGCGCGCGTAAAGTCCTTCAGGGCGGACGGCGTGTTCTTGGTCGCCATGTAGGCATTGCCGCGCAGAACCAGCATCTCGGCGTTGTTGGCATCGAAGGCAATAGCGCGCGACAGGTCCTCGATGGCCTCGTCGAAGTGTTCGACCTCGAGCTTGGCTTCGGCGCGGTTGCGATAGCCGGACGCGAAGCGCGAGTCTGCGGTGACGGAGCGGGAGAAGTCGCGGATGGCGGCATGCGGGCGGCCGAGCGAGAGGTGAGCGCGGCCGCGGCCGCTGAGCGGGGCGGCATTGGCCGGCATCAGCTGGATGGCCTTGGTGTAGTCGCGCACCGCGTCGCCCGACTGGCCAAGCTTCATGAAGGCGTTGGCGCGATTGTTGTAGGCCGACGCATAGCCGGGCGCGAGGACGATGGCGCGGTCGAAATCCTTGATGGCTTCCTTAGGCAGGCCGAGCGCGAGCAGCAGGTTACCGCGATTGTTGTAGACGGCGGCGTACTCAGGGAAGAGCTGGGCCGCCTTGTTGAAGTCGTCGATGGCAAGCTTGGCCTGGTTGAGGCGCGTGTAGGCGACGCCGCGATCGGTGAGGATGCTGGCGCGGCGGTCATTGGGCAGGCTGGTGTCTTTCAGGGCCTCAGTGTAGCCGGCTGCGGCCTGAGTGGCATCGCCGCGCATGAGCTGGGTGGCGGCCTGATCGACGATGGTCTGCGTGGGTGACGGCGCGGCCTGGGCCGTTGCCGACAGCGCCAGCAGCGCGAGGCCTGCAAGCGTTCGAGAAAGTTTCACTCCGCTCCTCACGATTGCTGACGTACGACCACTAGTTCCGCTCGCCTTTGCTAGCACATTGCGATTGGCTTGCGTCAGTACCAAGCGCTGCGAAACGTCGTGGAGAACTCAGGCACTATGCCTGCGTTGGCAGACCCAGTGAAGCGCTGACCAATGGATGGAGCGCTTATTGGGGCTAGATGAAGCCGCAGGTGCAGTGGTAAGAAGGGGAATTGCCGTCAGTCATAAGGTCATTCCCCATGCTGCATTACTGGCCGGGCCGTCCAGGTCAAGGAAATGGCACAATTATTCCGCCAGCACCGGAACCTTGGAGCCCAGACGAAGATCCACATCCCTGAGATCTGGATAAGCTTAAAGGTCGATGGCTTTTCATTTCCGCACGCTAAATTTGCGGAACCAACTCTTTGCGCGCGTGAGAAGACATGGGTGAATTACCGGCAGATAAAGTCTCCGACCCGGCGCGCGCCAAATCGGAAGACACCAAGGTATCAACACAAGTTTTGGCCGCGTCATATCTCGACGATATTGTTCGGCTAATCGCAGACGACGCAGACGCCCGCAAACAGACCGCGGAACTGGTCCGCTACATTGGCTTTGCCCTCGTCGCATTTTTTGTTGCGACGGTGAGTTCTGAAACTAGATTTGCTAAGACGCTGGTTACAGACGGCGGCATTCTTTTCCAGATCGCGGGGCTTTGCGGCTGCCTAACCATCGCGTTGGATTACGCCTATCTCCTAACAAAGAATACGGCGCAACGCCGACTGTTGCGAGCGATTCACCGCAAAGATCCCAACGTAAAAGTCAGCGTGGAAGGTCGGTACCTCTACGACGAGACCGACCCGTTCTATCGCATTGCGCCCTATCTATTCTTCGGCAGCCACTTTCTGGCAGCGTCTGGATGTGTTGCTGCGATCTTGATTTTTTTTGTTGCCCTCGGCGTTCCGCCTCCAGAGGCGTCGGGTTGAGTCTACCAAAGTTGACGTATACGTCAACTTTGGATATGATGATCTGGCGATCACGGAGGCGATCCATGAACCTGTGGCTGAGACTGCTCTGGTGCATCCTGATACAGCCCTTCACGCCGAAGCTGGCGGTGCCAGACGGCGTATCCACGCTGAATTTTCGTGTCATGCCGCACGATCTCGACGCCATCGGCCACATGAACAACGGCCGCTATCTGACGATCGGGGATCTGGGGCGGCTGGATCTGGTGCTGTCGAGCGGGTTGTGGCGCGCAGTGGTCAAGAACCGCTGGACGCCGATCGCCAGTTCGATCGCCATCCGCTATCGCCGCGAGATACGGCTGTTCGAGCCGTTCCGGCTGGAGACGCGCATGATCGGCTGGGACGACACGATCGTCGTGATCGAGCACCAGTTCGTCTTCGTCAAAGGCGATCGCGCCGGGCAAGTGGCGTCGCGGGCGCTGTTCAAGGGCGGCTTCTACGATCGCAAGGTGCGGGCGTTCGTGCCGATCCGCGAGGTGATGGCGGCGATGGGTTACGACGGGCCGGCACCGGCGATGCCCGCCGACGTGGAGGCTTTCCTCAAGGCCGACGACGCGATGCGTCAGGCAGCGTAGGCGTCAGCCGACGCGTGCACCGAGCATGCGTTGCAGCGTGCCGTCGCCATCGATCAGGTAATGCTTGATGGCCGCCAGGGTGTCACTCCTTCGGCACCTCAATGAACGTGCCATTGCTCCAAAGGCCCAAGGATTCAGATGATCCGTCCGGGTGCTGGAGCCGCTCCAACAGATCGTAAGTCACCGACCGGGTCACGAGAGCGTCGAGACGGCCGCGGACACGCAGGTACGGCTTCAGGCCGCCGCCCGCGGCCTGGCGAAACGTCAACGGGTGGTCCGGGCCGGCGATGACGACGTCGTCGACATTGGTGCGGAAGATGAGCTGCTGATTGCGGCCCTCTCCTTGCACTTCCAATTCAACGGCGAGGAACGGCGCGTCGGCGACGGCGACGTCGATCTTCTCGGCGGGCGTGACGAGGAACGTGCGGCCGTCGGCGTCGCGACGCAGGACGCGGGCGAACAGCGTGACTAGCGGCATGCGCGTGATGGGGCTGTCGCGGTAGGTCCAGGTGCCGTCGGCGCGAATGGCGAGGCCGATGTCGCCACAATAGGGCGGATCCCAGCGATCGACAGGGGCGTCAGGCCGGGACGCGGCCTGCCTAATCAGCTGTTCGAGCCCGCTGATGCGCGCCGGTTGCGACTGTTCTTGCACCATGCTGCCGGTTGTTCCCGTGGAGGAATGCTGTCTTACGGACTGTTAACTTGACCCCAGGGTCGCCGGGTCGAACAAATCGCGATCATATTGCGACCAACTTCCACAGCGCAAAGTTTTGCTGCACAGTCCTCATGAACGAGGAGCCCCTATGGGCGCAACCAGGTTGAGCGGGTAATGACAACAGTCACACAAACTGACGATACCATCGTTCCAAGGCTCGAAGCTGCCAGCGAACGCGTGCAGCGCGCGCACAAGGCGGCTGCCGGCGTCATCTTCGGTCAGGATGTCGTGATCGAGCGGACGCTGATCACGCTGCTGTCGGGCGGGCACGCGCTGCTGATCGGCGTACCGGGGCTGGCCAAGACGCTCCTGGTGGAAACGTTGGGCCGCGTGCTCGGGCTCGATGCCAAGCGCATCCAGTTCACGCCGGACCTCATGCCGTCCGACATCATCGGCGCGGAAGTGCTGGAGGATACGCCGGGCCAGTCGCGGCGCTCGTTTCGCTTCATCAAGGGGCCGATCTTCACGCAGCTGCTGATGGCGGATGAAATCAACCGCGCGTCGCCGAAGACGCAGTCGGCGCTGCTGCAGGCGATGCAGGAGCACCACGTCACGGTCGCCGGTCAGCGGCACGACACACCGGCGCCGTTCCACGTGCTGGCGACGCAGAACCCGCTGGAGCAGGAAGGTACCTATCCGCTGCCGGAAGCCCAGCTCGACCGCTTCCTGCTGCAGGTCGACGTCTCATATCCGGATCTCGTGGCCGAGCGGCGCATGCTCTATTCGACGACCGGCACGGAAGAGCGCAAACTCGAGGCCGTGCTGAACGCCGGCGAGCTGATGAGTATTCAGCGCCTGGTGCGGCAGATCCCCGTGCCGGACAAAGTCGTCGAGGCGATCCTCCGGCTGGTGCGTTCGGCGCGACCGGGCACGGGCGCCAGCGAGGAAACGGATCGCTATGTGGCCTGGGGCCCCGGCCCGCGCGCCAGCCAGGCGTTGATGCTGGCCGTGCGCGCGAAGGCACTGATCGACGGTCGGCTGGCGCCGTCGGTAGACGACGTCGTGGCGCTGGCCGATCCCATTCTGAAGCACCGCATGGCGCTGACGTTCGCGGCGCGCGCAGAAGGCCAGGATCTCGGGCAGATCATCAGCCGCCTTGCCGCGGCGGTGGAGTAAAGCCTAATGGCACAAGCCGGCGGACCGAGACGGGAGCCGCTTCGGCACTCCAGCGCGCTGCAGTCGCTCGAGCGCGATGCGCATGGCGTGGCCGACCGGCTGCCGGATCTGCTGGTGGAAGCCAAGCGCATTTCATCGACCGTGACGCACGGCATCCACGGGCGCAGGCGCGCGGGACCCGGCGAAACGTTCTGGCAATTCCGCCAGCTGCAGGTGAACGACAGCGCGCAGCTGATCGACTGGCGGCGTTCGGCCAGCACGGATCATCTCTATGTGCGCGAGCGTGAGTGGGAGGCGGCCCATACGCTCTGGCTGTGGTGCAATCTCTCGCGTTCCATGGATTTCCGCTCACACCTGACGAAGGTGTCGAAGCGCGATCGCGCCGTGGTGCTGATGCTGGCGTCGGCGGAGTTGCTGGTGCGCAGCGGCGAACGCATCGGCCTGCTGGGCGTGACGGTTCCGACATCGAGTCGCAAGGCTGCCACGAAACTCGCCGAGGCGATGGCCTCGCCGCAGTTCCATGACCTGGCCGAAGAAAGCCAGCCGCCCAAGGCGCGGCTCAGCCGCTTCTCGTCGGCCGTGCTGTTTTCCGATTTTCTCGATCCCATCGACACCATCCGCGCGCACATCGAGGTGCTGGCAAGCAGCGGCGTGACCGGGCATCTGATCCAGGTCCTAGATCCGGCCGAGGAAACGCTGCCGTACCAGGGACGGACGGAGTTCCTGTCGCCGGACGGGTCACAGCGCTGGCTGGCCGATCGCGTCGAGACGATGCGGGCGCGCTATCAGGACAAGCTGGCGGCGCATCGCGCCGAGATCGTCGACCTGGCGACACGACTGGGCTGGACGTTCATGGTGCATCATACGGACCGGCCGGCATCCGAGCCGCTACTGACGCTGACGATGCGCCTGGAGGGTCGTGACGGCGGCTATCGGGCGGTGAAGGCCTCGACGCTGGGAGGCGGGCCATGATGTTCGGCGCTTTGGCGTTCCTCAATCCCTGGCTGCTGGCGGCGCTGGCGAGCCTGCCCGTGATCTACTGGCTGCTGCGCACGGTCCCGCCGCGGCCGCAACAGATCGAGTTTCCGCCGACACGCATTCTCGTCGGCCTCGACAACAAGGAAAAGACGCCGGCCAAGACGCCGTGGTGGCTGATGCTGATCCGGTTGCTGGCGGCGGCGCTGGTGATCCTGGCGCTGGCCGAGCCGGTGCTCAACCCCTCGCAGAGCCAGGCGCTGAAGGGCACCGGGCCCGTCGTCATCGTCGTCGACAACGGCTGGGCGTCCGGCCCGCGTTGGGGCGAGCATGCAGCGATGGTGGAGCGCCTGATCGGCGAGGCGGAAGGACAAAGCCGACCCGTCGCGATCGTGGAGACGGCGCATCCGGCGAAGGCGCCCGTGGTCAAAATCGAGGCACCAAGCGAGGCGCGGTCGACGGCAGCAGCGGTGACGCCGCAGCCATTTGCGCCGGATCGCAAGACGGCGCTGGCGGCCCTGGAGACGGCGTTGCAGGGCACGACCGACAAGGCGGCCAGCATCGTCTGGCTGACCGACGGCATCGATCATGCGGGTGGGGCGCGGGTGTTCGCGGACGGACTGGCGGCACTGGCCGCGCAGGGCACGTTCGCCGTGGTCAACGATGCGCCGGGCCGCGAGGCGCTCGCGGCTCTGGCAGGTGTCGGTCGCGATGGCAAGCTGACGACGAAGGTTCTGCGGGCCGGCGGCCCACGGCGCGAGGGCATCGCGTATGCGTTCTCGGCGCGCGGGCAGCGGCTGGGCGAGGCGGCGTTCTCGCTGGCCCAGGGCGCGACGGAGACGGAATTCACGTTCGAGCTGCCGCTGGAGCTGCGCAACCAGGTGACGCGCGTGGAACTGGGCAGCGAGCGCTCGGCGGGCGCGGTGAGCCTGATCGACTCGCGTTCGCAATGGCAACGGGTCGGGTTGATCTCGGGCGAGAGCCAGGAGAAGTCGCAACCCCTGCTGGCGCCACTCTACTACATCGAGAAGGCGGTGATGCCGTTCTCGGAAATCGTGAAGCCGAAGGACCAGAACCTGGCGGACGGCGTCACGACGGTGATCAAGCAGGGCGCCTCGGTGATGGTGCTGGCTGACATCGGCACGCTGTCTGGCGAAGTGCGCGACCAGGTCGACGAATGGGTGCGGAAGGGCGGCGTGCTGGTGCGGTTTGCCGGCGCGCGCCTGGAAAAGGGCGGCGACGACCTGATGCCGGTGGCGCTGCGCGAGGGCGGGCGAACGCTCGGCGGGGCGCTGTCGTGGTCGACGCCCCAGCCGCTGAACGCGTTCGAGGATTCCAGCCTGTTTGCCGGGCTGACCGTGCCGCAGGACATTGCCATCAACCGGCAGGTGCTGGCGGATCCCGCGCAGCTGACGCCGGAGGTGAAGGTCTGGGCGCGACTGAAGGACGGTACGCCGCTCGTCACCGCGCACAAGCGCGGCGAAGGCGAGATCGTGCTGTTCCACATCACGGCCAATTCGGACTGGTCGAACCTGCCGATCTCCGGTCTATTCGTGGAGATGCTGCGGCGGATCACGGCGCTCGGCAATTCGGGCGGCATCTCGCTTGGCGGCGACGGCACGCCGACGAACTCGGCCGAGGGCAGTGATACGGCGGTGACGCCGGCGCCGGAGGCCCTGCCGCCGGTGGAGACAATCGACGGCTTCGGCCTGCTGCGGCCACCGCCACCCACGGCGCAGGCAATCCCGGTCGCCAAGGTCGATGCGCTGCGCCCGAGCCTGGATCATCCGCCTGGCTACTACGGGAAAGCCGGCGCGCCGCGGGCGATCAACGTGCTGCAAGGCAACGACAAGGTGGCCGCCATGCCGGGGCTGCCGCAGACGGCGGAGGCCCGTGCCTACGAAGCGACCTCGACAACGCCGCTGAAACCATGGCTTCTGGCGATAGCGCTTGCCCTTCTGTTCATGGATATCATTGCCGTGCTCATTCTTCAGGCTGGTTTGTCACTTGCCGGATTGCGTCGCGGAGCACCACGCGCGGCCGCCATCATTCTGGCGGCGGGGCTGGCGCTGGCGCCTGGCCTGCTGCCGGAGGCGCGGGCGCAGGATGGTGGCGGATCGGGGATGCGGACACCCGACGACGAACTGGCGCGCAAGTCCACGGAGAAGGTGACGCTCGGCTACGTCCTGACGGGCGACGCGGAGAGCGACAACGTCAGCCGGCTCGGGCTCGTGGGGCTGGGCAAGATCCTGAAGCTGCGCACGGCCGTCGAACCTGGCGAACCCAGCGGCGTTGACATCCTGCATGACGAACTGGCGTTCTATCCCGTGCTGTACTGGCCGGTGCTGCCGGATGCTAAGACGCTGCCGGTGCCGGTATTGGCGAAGATCGACGCCTACATGAAGCAGGGCGGCCTGATCGTGTTCGACACCAAGGACTACGGCAACGGACTGCCGGCGGGCATGCCGACGGCAGGGCGCAGCGGGCCGGCGCTGCAGCGGCTGCTCGGCTCGCTGGACATTCCGCGGCTGGAGCCGGTGCCGGAAGATCACGTGCTGACGAAGGCCTTCTATCTGCTGCGCGGCTTTCCCGGACGCTGGGATGGCGGGCAGCTGTGGGTCGAGGCACAGGACGGCAACAGTGGTGGCGCTGCCGGTGGCGGCGCCGATCAAAGCCGCAAGGCACGGCATGCCGACGGCGTCACCTCGATCATGATCACGTCGAACGATTTTGCCTCGGCCTGGGCGCTGGATGAGCGCGGGCGGCCGATCTATCCCGTGGTGCCGGGCGGAGAGAACCAGCGCGAAATGGCGCTGCGCACCGGCGTCAACATCGTCATGCATGCGCTGACCGGCAACTACAAGGCCGACCAAGTGCACGTGCCGGCGCTGCTCGAGCGCCTCGGCCAGTAGCCGAGGCCAACCGCAACGCGGCACATCAGGAAAGGTTACAATGAACTGGTCCGTCGACTTTGCGCCGCTGCTGCCGGGTCCATTCTTCTGGATCGCCGCGGTGCTGGCCGCTGTCCTCGTGGGGCTGTTGGCGTGGCGGCGCTCGCGCGGGGCGGCACTGCGGGCAGCGGCACTGGCGGCGCTGATCGCGGCGCTGGCCAATCCGACGTTGCGGCAGGAAGAGCGCGAGAGCCTAGCCAACATCGCCATCGTCGTGCTGGACGAGAGCACGAGCCAGGCGCTGGAGAAGCGGCCCGAGCAGATGCGCGCCATCAAGGCGGATCTGGAGAAGAAGCTCGGCGCCATTCCCAATTTGCAGGTGAAGTGGGTCGACGCGGCGCGGCCGAACGAGGGCAGGCAGGGCACGCAGCTGTTCGCAGACCTTAACGTGGCGCTGACCGACACGCCGACGGATCGGCTGGCGGGCGTGATCTTCGCGACCGACGGGCAGGTGCACGACGTGCCGAAGTCGGCCGCAGCACTCGGCTTCGACGCGCCCGTGCACACACTGCTGACGGGACGGCCGGACGAGTTCGACCGGCGCATCGAGGTGGTCAAGGCGCCGCGCTACGGCATCGTGGGGCAGACGCGCGAGATCGAAGTAGCCGTACGCGAAACCGGCAGGAAGACGCGGCTGACGGATTCGGTTTCGCTGCGCATCCGCCGGGACGGGCGGCCGGACGAGGTGCGGCGCGTCGGCATCGATGAGCCGGTGGCGATCGCGATGGACTTTCCGCACGCCGGCACGAATATCGTCGAGGTGG
This sequence comes from Hyphomicrobiaceae bacterium, assembly GCA_965279065.1. Classification (GTDB taxonomy): domain Bacteria; phylum Pseudomonadota; class Alphaproteobacteria; order Rhizobiales; family Hyphomicrobiaceae; genus JAKAXS01. The sequence goes on along the minus strand of OZ257134.1, from coordinate 817,876 downwards.
AACTGGAACCGGCCGTCGGTGAGTTGACGCCCGCCAACAACAGGGCGGTCATCACGGCGGAAGGCGTGCGCGAGAATCTGCGCGTGCTGCTGGTCTCGGGCGAGCCGCACGCCGGCGAGCGCACGTGGCGCAACCTCTTGAAGTCGGACGCGGCCGTCGACCTGGTGCATTTCACGATTTTGCGGCCGCCGGAGAAGCAGGACGGCACGCCGATCAACCAGCTGTCGCTGATCGCCTTCCCGACGCGCGAGCTGTTCTCGGAGAAGATCGCCGACTTCGATCTCATCATCTTCGACCGCTACGAGCATCGCGGCATCCTGCAGCTGATCTACTACGACAACATCGCGCGCTACGTGGAGCAGCACGGCGGCGCGCTGCTGGTGGCCGCGGGCGACGACTATGCGGGGCTGACGAGCCTCTATCGCACGCCGCTGTCGCCCGTACTGCCGGCGGGACCGACGGGTCGCGTGATCGAGGAGCCGTTCAAGGCCAAGATCACCGAGGACGGCGCCAAGCATCCCGTGACGCGCGGGTTGCCGGGTATGGGTACGAACATCAACGCGACGCCGACGTGGGGCCGCTGGTTCCGCCAGGTGGAAGTGCGACCGGATCATGGACGCACCGTCATGAAGGGCGCGGAGGACCGGCCCCTTTTGGTGCTCGATCGCAAGGGCAAGGGGCGCGTGGCGTTGCTGACGTCGGACCAGGCGTGGCTGTGGGCGCGCGGCTATGAAGGCGGCGGGCCGCATACCGACCTCTTACGGCGGTTGTCGCACTGGCTGATGAAGGAGCCGGACCTGGAGGAGGAACGGCTGATCGCGACGGCGCACGGCATGAAGGTGTCGCTGGAGCGGCGCTCGATGGAAGCAACCGTCGACCCGGTGAAGGTCTCGGGCCCTGCCGGCGAGACGACCGAGGTGACGTTGGAGCCGGGCAGCTCGCCGGGGCTGTGGAAGAGCACGATCGATGTAAAGCTACCCGGGCTCTACAAGGCCGAGACGAACGCGACGTCCGGCCAGCTGACGGCGGTGGCGCATGCCGGCGCGGAAGATCCGCGCGAGATGAGTGAAGTGACGGCGACGCCCGACAAGTTGAAGCCGATCAACGATGCGACCGGCGGCGGCGCGTTCTGGACACGGGCGTCGAGCCTGCTCGGCGGCGACAACGATGCCAGCAAGGTCGACCTGCCGCGCATCACGATGATGTCCGGTGCCAAGGTGCTGGCCGGCACGGGCTGGATGGGGCTGAAGGACCGCGAGGCGTTCGTGACGCGCGGTGTGAAGCTAACGCCGATGTTCACGGGGCTGGCCGCACTTGCGGCGCTGCTGTTCCTGATGGCCATCGCCTGGTGGCGCGAGGGACGCTAGGGGGCGTGGTGCACCTCGTGTTGGGTCGCGCTGCGGCTTGACCCAACCTCCAAACAAAAAGGCCTCTCCCCGAAGGGAGAGGCTCGCAGCAACCAAGCAATACGCTCGCTTACTTCGGGGCCTTTGTCAGGCTCACGAGGTCCTTGTCGATCTGCTTGAAGGTTTTGTCGATCGAGGTGTCGATGTCCTTGAAGAACTGATCGATCTCGGCGGTCTCCGATTTCGGTTTGGCCTTGCCTTTGGCTTCGGCCGCGACCGGAGCGAGTGCCAGTGCGAGTGCGACGGCAAGCGCCGTCTTGGCAACGTACGTCATGTAAGCCTCCAATCCCCAAGTTGACGGCGCATCATTCCAGCAGATCGGCAACTTTGCCAGGGGCAAAAATGGCACGCGCCGCAGCCGATCGCCGGGGCCGCATAACATCTGTCATAACAGCTAGTCCGCGAGCCGGAATAGCAAGACGCCGGCGAGCGTTATGACGGTGCCGACGATCTCGAGACGGGTCAGTCGTTCCTTGAAGTAGAGGGCGGAGATCAGCAGCGTGAAGATGACCTCGACCTGGCCGACGGCGCGGACGTAGGAGGCGTTCTGCAGGGCGAAGGCGGAGAACCAGGCCATGGAGCCCGCGGCGCTGGTGGCGCCGACGACGGCGACGCCGCCGCGGTTGTTCCAAAACGTGCGCAGGAAGCCGGGTTCGCGCCAGACCAGCCAGAGGCCGAGCAACACGGCCTGCATCGTGACGGTGACCATCACGGCCCAGGCGCCGCGCCACAGGAAGCTGCCCTCGCCGACCGTCAGCGTGGCTTCGCGCATGAACAGGAACGACAGCGCGTAGAACAACGCGCAGATGAGTGCGAGCCAGAGGCCGCTGGCGGAGAGCGCCGCGCGGCCGCCAGTGAACTGGCTGCGCAGCGAAGCCAGCCCGTCGCGGCCGGCCGATAGCAAGACGACGCCGACAAGGACGATCAAGAGCGCGAGGCAACCGAGAAGCGTGATGTGCTCGGAGAAGGCTACGGAGCCGATCAACGCGATCAGGACGATGTCGACCTTCACCAGCATCGAGGCAACGGCGAAGCCGCGCTTACGGAACAACTCGATCAGGAGCGACGTCGAGATGACCTGGACGGCGGCGCCGCAGCTGGCAGCGAACAGGAAAGCTGGTGAAAAGTCGGGCACACGCGGGTCGACCCACAGCAAAACGGCAACGAGGTAAACGGCGAGCAGCGGCAGCCCGAGGGCTGCACGCGCATACGTCGTGCCAAGCGTCGAAACCCGCTCGTTCAGGCGTTTTTGCGCGGCTGTGCGCACCGCCTGGCACAGGGCGGCGGCCAGGCTGAACCAGATCCAAAGCTCGTCCAAAGTCGAATGGTCCCCGTCACAGAGCGCGATACACGCGTGCCAGACATAACTTTAACGCAAGGCCTGTGGCGACTTAGCCCTTGCGGAATGCTGCACCGCACCCCTAGCATCGCAATTCTGACACAATAAGTTAGCGGCTTCCGGGAGAGCTGACGGCATGAACTACCACGCTTACGAGCTGGCGCACGCCATGCTGTCGCCGATGCGCCTCGGAGTCGAGACGTTCAAAGCCGGAATCAACTTTCCCTTCAATCCCTTCTCCAGGACGCCGATGGCGCGGAGCATGTCGGCCGCCTGCGAGCTGTTCGAAAACGTGACGCGGCGCTACGGAAAGCCACATTTCGGCATCGAGAGCGTGAAAATGGGCGGCCTGGACGTGCCGATCCGCGAAGAAATTGTGCTGCGCAAACCGTTCTGCAACCTGCTGCATTTCGACCGCGACCGCACCATTGCCGGCGACCGCTACGATCCCAAGGTGCTGCTGGTGGCGCCGATGTCGGGACACTACGCGACACTGCTGCGCGGCACCGTGCAGGCCATGCTGCCCGAGCACAATCTCTACATCACCGACTGGCTCGACGCGCGCGACGTGCCGATCTTCGAAGGACGTTTCGATCTCGACGACTTCATCGACTACATCATCGACTTCGTCGAATTCCTCGGCCCGAATACGCACATCATCGCCGTATGCCAGCCGGCGGTGCCGGCGCTGGCGGCCACGGCGATCATGGCGGCGCGCGATAACGCAATCCAGCCAGCCTCGCTGACGATGATGGGCGGACCGATCGATACGCGGCGCAATCCGACGGTCGTCAACAAGCTGGCGATGGAACGGCCGCTGTCGTGGTTCGAGAACAACGTGATCTCGACGGTGCCGTTTCCGCACGCCGGCATGATGCGTCGCGTCTATCCAGGCTTCATGCAGCTGACCGGCTTCATGACGATGAACCTGGAGCGTCACATGAAGGCGCACTCGGACTTGTTCAACAACCTCGTCAAGGGCGACTGCGACAGCGTCAAGCAGCACCAGGACTTCTACGACGAGTACATGGCCGTGATGGACCTCACGGAAGAGTTCTACCTGCAGACGGTGAAGACGGTGTTTCAGGATCACCTGCTGCCCGACGGAAAGATGATGCATCGCGGCGAGAAGGTCGACTGTTCGGCGATCCGCAAGACGGCCATCATCTCGGTGGAAGGCGAGCGCGACGACATCTGCGGGCTGGGGCAGACGAAAGCCGCGCTCGATCTGTGCAGCAACGTGCCGAGCGACGAGAAATATCACTATGTGCAGATGGGCGTGGGCCACTACGGCGTCTTCAACGGCACGCGCTGGCGCACGGAGATCCAACCGCGCATCCGCGAAATGATCCGCACCGTCAATTACAAGCGGATGATCGGCGGCGACGAGACGCGCATCCCGCCGCCCGTCACCAAGCTCAAGGCGGAGACGGAAGCCGACGGCTTGAAGGTGAACGCCGAAGGCATGCTGGTGAACTGAGGCTAGTCGGCCAATCAGAAAAGAGACGCGTTTGGGTAGCAGATCCTCGGTGGTGCGATAGCGATCTGGCACAGATTGCTGTGTCTCTTGCATGCCAGAGAAAACCGTTGCACTGTAGTGACGGTCCGAGGGGCGCCGGGGGTATCCGGCTGAGATTGCGCTATCGATCGCGCAAGCACCCTTTGAACCTGATCCGGGTCATGCCGGCGAAGGGACAGGAACGTGGAAACTTCACTCTTTCTCGCCCAGATCATTGGGCCGACGCTGGCCGTTATCGGCGCCGGAATCGTACTGAATCCCGGCCAATTCCGGGAGGTGGCGCAGGACATCATGCGCAACCCCGGGCTTGTGTTCGTTATCGGACACATCGCCCTGCCGGCCGGCATCGCCACAGTCCTCGTTCACAACCTCTGGGTCGCCGACTGGCCGGTGATCATCACGATCCTCGGCTGGCTCGGCATCATCGGCGGCGCCATCCGCATCCTCGTGCCACGTCGCGCGAGCGCTGCGGGCCGCGGGGCCCTGGCTCATCCACAAACCCTCATCATCGCGGGGACCGTCTGGCTTCTCATCGGCCTGACGCTCTCCTACTTCGGCTTCGCCAACAGGAGCGGACTATGAACAAGATCACGCGCAGCAAAGACCTGATGGTTCCGACCGTCACCACCGGCCCGATCATCGGCTCGGCGAAGGTGTATTCGTCGCCGGAAGGACACGCGGACGTGCGCGTGCCATTTCGTGAAATCGCGCTGTCGCCGGCGAGCGGCGAAGCGCCGTTCCGGGTGTATGACCCGTCGGGGCCCTACACGGATGCCGGAGCCGCACTCGATCTCGAGGCAGGCCTGCCGCGCATTCGCGAGGCGTGGGTGCGCGAGCGTGCCGTCGAGCAGTACGACGGGCGCGACGTGAAGCCAGAGGACAACGGCAATGTCAGCGGTGCGGCGGCGGCACGCGTGTTTCCGAATGTGCCGCGGCCGCTGCGCGGGCTTTTTGTTGGCGCCGGCGACTCCCCTGCGGGGAGCCCGCCGCCGGCGCAATGCATCACGCAATATGAGTTCGCCAAGGCGGGGATCATCACCAAGGAGATGATCTATGTCGCCCATCGTGAGAACCTGGGGCGGGCGGCCGTGCTGGAGCGGGCGAAGGCGGCGATCGACGACGGCAACAGCTTCGGCGCGGCGATCCCCGAACACATCACGCCGGAGTTCGTGCGCGACGAGATAGCGCGCGGACGGGCGATCATTCCCGCCAACATCAATCACGCCGAACTGGAGCCGATGATCATCGGCCGCAACTTCCTCGTCAAAGTGAACGCCAACATCGGCAACTCCGCCGTCACGTCGTCCGTCGAGGAGGAGGTGGAGAAGATGGTGTGGGCGATCCGCTGGGGCGCAGACACGGTGATGGACCTGTCCACCGGCCGCAACATCCACACGACGCGCGAGTGGATCCTGCGCAATTCGCCGGTGCCGATCGGCACGGTGCCGATCTATCAGGCGCTGGAGAAATGCGGCGGCGATCCCGTCAAGCTGACGTGGGAGCTCTATCGCGACACGCTGATCGAACAGTGCGAACAGGGCGTCGACTACTTCACGATCCACGCCGGCGTGCGCCTGCCGTACGTGCCGCTGACGGCCAACCGCGTGACGGGCATCGTCTCGCGCGGCGGTTCGATCATGGCCAAGTGGTGCCTGGCGCATCACCGCGAGAGCTTCCTGTACGAGCGTTTCGACGAGATCTGCGACCTGATGCGCCGCTACGACGTGTCGTTCTCGCTGGGCGACGGATTGCGGCCGGGATCGATCGCGGACGCCAACGACCGGGCGCAGTTCGCCGAACTGGAGACGCTGGGTGAGCTGACGCAGATCGCGTGGGCGAAGGGCTGCCAGGTGATGATCGAGGGCCCCGGCCACGTGCCGATGCACAAGATCAAGGTCAACATGGACAAGCAGCTGCGCGAGTGCGGGGAGGCCCCGTTCTATACGCTGGGGCCGCTGACGACGGACATCGCGCCAGGCTACGACCACATCACCTCGGGCATCGGCGCGGCGATGATCGGCTGGTTCGGCACGGCGATGCTCTGCTACGTGACGCCGAAGGAGCACCTCGGCCTGCCCAACCGCGACGACGTGAAGACGGGCGTCATCACGTATCGGCTGGCGGCGCACGCGGCGGATCTCGCCAAAGGCCATCCGGCGGCGCAACTGCGCGACGATGCCGTGTCACGCGCGCGCTTCGATTTCCGCTGGGAGGACCAGTTCAACCTGTCGCTCGATCCGGACACGGCGCGATCGTATCACGACGAGACGATGCCCAAAGAGGCACACAAGGTGGCGCACTTCTGCTCGATGTGCGGGCCCAAGTTCTGTTCGATGAAGATCACGCAGGACGTGCGCGACTACGCGGCCAAGCTCAACGAGAAGCAGGAGGGGATGGACGCGATGAGCGGGAAATTCAAGGAGATGGGCGAGCAGGTGTATGTGAAGACGGGTTAGGGGCACTCCGCGTTTCGGAACACCGCATATAATCAATACATTTCGACTTCTGGTTGCCTACTAGGTTCACTTGCAGCAGTATCCATTTTTTGTTGCCTACGCTCATTTGTGGAGATTGATTATGACGAAGCCGGCGCATAAGCGGACCAAGCCTCGCAGACCTGCAATCGGTGTCGTCCCCCCTGATGCAGCAGCAAAGACTGCCTCGGTCGTTCGAATTCTAAATTGTTCTCCTTCAAAGAACACTGAAACGGACTGGCAGATCAAAAATGCGGAGAATGCGGGCATCTTAAGGGCTGCCGCACCCATTCCCGACGCCAAAGATTTGCGTGAGTCCTGGTGGTCGATTAATGACCAGGGAAGTACGGGCTCATGCGTCGGATGGGCCGCAGCTGATTCCGTCATTCGCTGGCACCTCGTGAAAGCCCAACGGCTCGCGGCCTCGGACTTGCTTTCTCCTCGATTTACTTGGATGGCGGCTAAAGAAGTGGACGAGTTCGACGATCGTCCTTCCACGTTTATTGAAACCGAAGGCACGAGCTTGAAGGCTGCGCTCGACATCGCCCGAAAGTATGGGTGCGTGCGCGACGCCGTACTTCCGTTTGCCTCAGGCGCCTTGTATTTGGACGAGGCTGACACATTCTACGCCATCGCTTCTAACTTGAAGATCGCGAGCTATATCAATCTGGGTCGAGACCTCAAGCAATGGCGCAAATGGCTCGCGAACAAGGGGCCTATCCTCACTCGCCTGAACTGCGACGACACGTGGATGCACGCGAAGGAAACCTCCGGCAAGCTGGATCTCTATGATCGAGCGTCGGCCTCCGGGGGCCACGCGGTTGCGCTTGTCGGCTATGATCCAAATATGTTCGTCGTGCGCAACAGTTGGGGCACGACTCTCTGGGGTGACAAAGGCTTTGGTTTTGCCTCCAACATGTACGCCTCTGAGGCTTTCACCGAAGCCTACGGCGTCAGCGTGACATAGCATCGCGATGCGTGTTTCGAGGGACGTCCCAACGTTGCAGGCGGTTAGCTGACCGCTCGCAATTCGCAAGCCTTTTGTGCGCCATGAAACTCGCCGTGATCACCGATGTGCATGCGAACCTGCCGGCGCTGCGGGCGGCGCTGCAGGCCATTGGCGAGGAGGGCGTCGATCTCGTTGTGCACGCCGGAGACGCCATCGCCATCGGGCCGCAGCCGGCCGAATGCCTCGACCTGCTGCTCGGGCTGCCGAACGCGCGTTTCGTCATGGGCAATCACGATGCCTGGTTCGTGCATGGGCTGCCGCAGCCACAGCCGAAGTGGATGAGCGACGGCGAGGTTGCGCACCAGCGCTGGACCCATGCACAGCTCGAGCCGAGCCTGCGCGACGTGATCGCGACCTGGCCAGATTATCTCTCCCTCGACCTCGGCGGGGTTCGCACGGCGTTCGTGCACTACGCACTCGACGCGACCGGCCGCCGGCTGCAAACCCCGCTGCGCGACCCGACCGCGGCGCAGCTCGACGCGGCGTTCTCGGTCTACAATCCCGACCGCGCCGCAGTCATCTTCTACGGCCACACGCACGTGCTCTCGGATGTGCAAGGTCGCGCGCGCTACGTGAACCCGGGCTCGGTAGGGTGCGCACCCGAAGCGGTTGCACGCTACACGTTGATGACGTGTCGCGGCGACACGCCTGAGCTTGAGCATCGCGACGATGCTGAGCTGTTCGCCGCATTCGAGGAGCGGCAGGTGCCGGAGCGCGAGTTTATTTTCAAGGCGTTTCTCGGCGGGCGACGCGGGTAGGCTCGGAACGGACGCCGGCGGCCGATATTATTGGTACGGCGAGAGTAGGGGTTGCGGGTGTACGGTGTGCTCCCAGGCGGAGGTTTCGATGCGGTTCAAATTTGTGCTCATGCTGCTCCTCGGTTTGCATGGGCCAGTACTCGGCCAGGACGGCGCGCAGCGCCCCGGCGGCTATACCGTGGTTTCGCCGATATTCAGTCAGCTCGTGGCGTTCACGCTTCCCTCCCCGTTCAAGACCAAATTCGAGAACGCCACGGCGACGCAATACATCCGCGAGGCCGTGCCGGAGGGTGAGACCGTCGAAGCCTGGACACAGATGATTACGGTCACGGGCTACAAGCAGCTCGCGTCCGACCCGCGCATGACACCGCAAGCGTTCGCGTCACAGATTGCGGGTGGGTTTCAGCGGGCGTGCCCAGATACTTTTGCGTCGGCCGGCTTCGGTGAGAAGAAATTCGGTGGGAATATCGCGTTCCTGTCGGTGGCGGGTTGCGGTCGCGTTGCCGGGAGCGCCGACAAACATAGCGAAATCGCGCTGCTGGTGACGATCAAGGGTGACGCGGACATGTACACTCTCCAGTGGGCGGAACGTAGCGCGGGGTCGGCACAGCGGCCGCGCATCGACACGGCGAAATGGTTCGAGCGGATCGAAAGGCTGGGGCCGATCAAGCTGTGCAAGGTCATGGCCGGCGAGAAGGCGCCGTACCCGAGTTGCCTCGGGTCTCCGTAGCGGCGGCGGCGGCCATGGCGTTTGCCAAACACGATCCCAACAATGACGGGACGCTGGACTTGAAAGAGTCCAAGGGTCTGCTGAGCAAGAACGCGTTCAAGAAGGCCAACCCGGACAAGGACGGCACGCTCGACAAAGCGGAGTACATGGCCGTGGTGGAAGCAGCCTTCAAGGCCGCCAATCCGGACAACGCCGGGACGGTGGATTGCAAGGAACTGGGCGGAAGTTGAAGAAGCTGTTGGGGTAGTGAATTCTGAGCGGTCCTGAAGTTCAAAAGAAGTTAATGCGCTTCATATGGCGATGGGCAATTCTTGGTCGTCGGGAATGGCCAGGAGGGTGACTTGCCTGTTGGCAACGGTCTCCCGGTACTCTTGGGCCTCGATGTCGCGGAAGAATGGAGCATTCGGTGCAAGCTTCTGCAGCGCCCGTTCAACGTCCACCAGACCAACTCGAAAGAACTCGCGCCTGTAGTTTTGAGTATTTACCCGCGCGTGCTCAAACTCGGCATGTAGCGACCGTTCCAATGCGGGCGCATTGTCGCTGTAGATCACGGCGTGCGTGTCGAAAAGGAATGGCACGCTGGCGTCACCCAGTTCTCGTACGCGGTCCATCGGGTCAAGTCGACGGGTCAAACCAATCTTGATCATATCGGGGCCGAATGATCCCACATTCGATATGACATAGACGTAGCCCGACGTAGTTCGCTCGGCCATGGCTTGGGCGCGCTGCGACTTTGCGCGCGCTTGGGCGAGATCCTTCTCAAGCATGGCGATCTGTTCGTTAAATGCCTCAAGCTTCCGGCCCGAAATGCTCGCGGCTTCTGCCTTCGCTTTAGCCAGCAGGTCCGTGTAGCGCTCCTCCTCCTCCTGCGCCCGCTCCAGGTCCCGTACTAATTTCAATTCTTCTCGAGCCAAGCGAGCGGCTTCGGCTCGTTCTTCTCGTTCCTGTTTCAACTTCTCGCGACATTCGTGAGTCAGCTGAAGTTCGCGGACCTTAAGATTGGCAAAGTGGGTGGAAATCTTGATATGATTGGAGGCGTTGAGTTTGTCGATCTGTTCCGCCGCGCGTACGATGCGCTTTTCCATTGCGACGGCGTTGTTCCACCTGACGTTGGCAATCGCTACATCGCATTCACCATTGAATGCACGAAGCGTGAGCTTGATATTGCGCTTAGTCATGGTCGCACCCTTGGACGCACTTCCTTCAACTGTCCAATTGGTGGAGCAGGAGACAGCGCTCTCAAGCGCAATTAGACGCTTCTGCTCTTCCCTAACCTTCGCGATCTCAGTCTTGAATTGCTCGCTATCTGTGAAGTCAAAATGGGGGTCATAAACACCCATTTCGGCGAATGCGACTTTGTCGTCGAGTATCGCGACTTCCTTGATCAGCCGATCGTACTGCTCGCGCTTCCGAACATAGCTACCGCGCAATTCCTGTATCTGGTTTTCTACGCTGGAGGCGTCGGCGGCCAATGCCTTCGCATGCTCGATAGATTCGGACGAGACCCTCTTTGCCTCTAACATCGCCTTTCGAAGGATCTGTTCGGCCTCGGCGTTGGCTGCCTTTCGGAACGTGGCCTGCTTCCGCTCATCGTCGAGCAGCTTCTTGGCCATTTCCTTCGCTCGTGTCTCGGCTTCTGAAACAATGCGATCAGCCTCCGCATCAGCGTCGACAATGACTCTGAATCGGTTCTTGAGCGCGGAGAGTCGCCGAGCTGTCCAAATATACATCGTAGCAGAAAGAACCAACGCAGCGGCGATTGCAGCCGGTAGCGGGTGAAAAAGGCTTTCCAATATTCCGCTCCCAAGCATCGACCAAATTGCGAATCCTAATCAACCAAAGGATGCAGACTTCTACGTGCCAAGCTAGGGCATATGCGCAATTGTCCACGTTCACTCCTCCTGTCATCCCGCTGTCATATGCGTCTCGGAAATATCAGCCGAACGGCGGCTTGGCCGCGCATCAGCTCGAGGCTCCCATCATGACCAGCAGCAACGGAAACGCAGCCAAAGTGCGCGCGGAGATGCTCGACAGTTTCGATGAGGAGCTGGAGCTGGAGCTCGAAGACGAGCGCAGCGTCGGGCTGCTGGCAGAGGGGCCGGAGCCGACCGAGGCCGAGCGCCTCATGCGCAAGAAGTATTTCAAGGAGCTGTTCCGGCTGCAGCGCGAACTGGTCAAGCTGCAGGACTGGGTGGTGCAGGAGAAGCTCAAGGTCGTCGTGATCTTCGAGGGACGGGATGCTGCCGGCAAGGGCGGCGTCATCAAGCGCATCACGCAGCGGCTCAACCCGCGCGTCTGCCGCGTGGCGGCGCTTCCCGCGCCGAACGATCGCGAGAAGACGCAGTGGTATTTCCAGCGCTACGCCCAGCACCTGCCCGCCGCCGGCGAGGTCGTGCTGTTCGATCGCTCCTGGTACAACCGCGCTGGCGTGGAGCGCGTGATGGGTTTCTGCACCGATGCGGACGTTGAAGAGTTCTTCCGCTCGGTGCCGGAGTTCGAGCGCATGCTGGTGCGCTCGGGAATCAAGCTGGTGAAGTACTGGTTCTCGATCACCGACGAGGAGCAGAACTTCCGCTTCGACATGCGCATCCATGATCCGCTGAAGCAGTGGAAGCTGTCGCCGATGGACCTGGAGTCGCGGCGCCGCTGGGAGGCCTACACCAAGGCCAAGGAAGCCATGCTGGAGCGCACGCACATTCCCGAGGCGCCGTGGTGGGTGGTTGAGGCCGACGACAAGAAAGTGGCGCGCATCAACTGCATCACGCATTTCCTCGGGCAGATTCCGTATCGGGAGGTGTCACGCAACGGCATCGTGCTGCCCGAGCGCGTGCACAATCCGGATTACTCGCGCGATCCCGTACCGCGCGACATGTACGTACCGAACGTGTTCGAGGGCGGCTAGCACACGGCGGGGCCACGGCCCCGCATCCCGCTTTGTTGTTCGTTCAGGCGATCCGGACGTAGCGGGCTTGCGCGCGGGCGCGCGCCTTGGTGGCCTCGACCTCGCGGTCGCGCGGGCTGCTGGTCGTCTCGAGCGATGCCAGCAGCTTCGTGGCGGCGGCAGTGACCTCGGCCACGGCGAGGTCGAAGGCCGCCGTGTTTACTTTCGATGGGGCGTTGAAGCCCGACAGCTTGCGCACGAACTGCAATGCCGAAGCGCGGATCTCCGCGTCCGTCGCGGGCGGATCGAAATTGAAGAGCGTGCGGATGTTGCGGCACATGCCGAGTTCTCCTGCGCTGACCGATCTTTGGCTCGTGCGGAATTTAGGATCGATGCCGCGCAGGCTCAAGGCTCTACGTCCTAAGATGTGGTCGGACCAGACTCCGCTTGAGGCGTCGTGGCGGGCCTGAAATGAAAAAGGCCACCCTCGAGGGTGGCCTTCGTCGCATTCCGCAATGCCGGCTGTGCCTACTTCGCCGCCAATTCCGCCAGGTTCTTCACGCCGCCGTCGAAGATACCTTCGATGATGGTCTTGGCTTCGGCCTCCGGCTTGCCATTGGCCTGGAAGGATGCCGTCCAGCTGATCTTGGCGTTGCCGCCCTCATCCTTGATGGAGAAGTTGGCCATATAGTCCTTCACAGGCAGTGGGCTCTCGACGATGCGATAGGCGTAGCCGTCGGCCGACTTGGACGTAATCTTCTCCTTGATCTTGCCGCCGTCCTTCAGCGTCAACGTGCGGAAGGCGTCCTTGCCTTCGGTGGATTCGTCACAGGCGGCCACGGCGGGGTGCCAGTCCTTGATGCCGCAGACGGTGGCGTACTTGGCAGCGAGGCCGGCGGCGGCCTTGCCTTTGACTTCGGCCGACTTGGATACGACGACGCCGGAGGCGGCGGTGGCCGCAACAGCGAGGGCAGCGAGTACGGTGGCGGAGCCGGCGGTACGATGCAACTTCATGAGCGTTTCTCCATCATCGCCGGCGTTGGCGATGCCGTCACTGCGGCGGGCCGGCTGTGGAGATTGAGCTATGCCGAACTTCGTTTGCCGACAACACGCGGATGACCTGGGCAAAGAAATCGGGAAATTTCGGCAATTGGCGTCAGCGGCGGCGCCTACTGCAGGCTTTCAGGTCGGCACTCCATCCGTATGCGTATTTATTGACGTGTCGCGCAGCAGTTGTGCAAGCCACATTGGGGACGTGCGGGCGACCGGCCCAAATCGCGCTTTTCAAGCGCCGCGAAGCATGGCAAGCTGCTGGCAGGCTTCAACAATTGAGAGGAGGTGATCCGATGTCGAGTGGGATCTTGAGGACGGCGATGTCGTGGTCGCTCGGTTCTGGATCGGATCAGCCTCTGGTGCTGACCTAACGAACCCGCGGATCGCGGCCCGGCCAACAGACGCCGACGCCGCCCATGTCTCACGGAGGCCGCCCCCAGGGCGGCCTCTTTGTTTTGGGCTACCGGCTCGTGTCCTCAGCGGGGCCAAGGCGCGGCGTCAGGCTCGCCAGGACGCCGACGAGTTCCGCCTGACGGTGCACACCGAGCTTCTGCATCGCGGATTGCAGCTGATTGCGGATCGTGGACTGAGCGGTGTCGCCGGCGGATGCGATTTCCTTGATCGACTCGCCCGCTGCTACCCTCTGCGTAACTGCCGCTTCCGCGCGGGTCAGGTTGTAGAGGGCGCGCAGCAGATCGGCCGGAGGAGCCGCAGGCTTCTGGCGGGCGATCTGGACCAAGGCGAGGCGGCGCACCGGCTGGCCGGCAGCCGACATGACGGCGTTCAGGGGGAGCACGACCACAGGCTTGCGGGCGCCGTCTATGTCGACGAGGAAACCGCTCGGTGCCGGGACAGCGGTGATGGTCGTGGCAGCCGCCAATACGCGATGGAACTCCGCATCGACGCGGCTGACGGCGAACGACAGCCGGTCGGTTGCCGCCGACCGCGCGACGCGACCGTCGCGAAGAAGATCGAGTGCAGCCCCGTTCAAGGCGACGATCTTCGTGGTCGTGTCGACGATGAAGGCCGGCCCGGCGATCTGATCCAACAACGCCTGTCCCAGGACCGTGGCTTCATTGCTCTGATGCAGGCGGCCCGACACTTCGAAGGCGCGGCGGAAATGAGTCTTCGTTCGATTGAGGAACTCGGCAGCGACCTCCTCGGCTTCATCGCGGCCGGACGGAATATCGTAGGTGAGGCGCAGCAGCCGACCCGTGCCGTTACTGCGGATCGGCATGGTGACGCCGTGGATGAAGTCTCCCGCCGGCTTCAGCCACTCGTGATAGAACGGCTGGGCCATCAGCCAATCGCGCGTAACGTGGTCGCGCACGCGGGCGACCTGGTCCGATGCCAGGGTCTCGATGATCGGCAGATAGGGATTCATCGTGTGATAGTGGGCGATGTACTCCTCAATGGTCTTGGGGTCGTAGCCCGCGCCGCAGGCGATCCCGTCGATCTCATTGGAGGCGTTGCTGAGAAGCAGAGAGAAGCCACAACCCGGAAGCAACTTCTGGCACAGCTCGGTGACCTCGGGCCAGCCCTGCGGCTCAACGCCAGCGGCATATATGTGCTCGATAATCTCCAGCACGGCTGTGCTGTCGAGCCGGTCCGTCATGGCAATTACTCCGTGGCGGAAACAGCTCGGGCCTTCCGCCGGAATGTCACTAATTCTAAATCGCGGTGTCGCGTACGACTTGCAGGTAAAAACATTTATTAGGTCAGCCGCGCCGGTCTCAGCAAGAAGATTAACGAGGCCGCGACCGTGATAGATGCAGGCGAGGACAATCTGCAACTCGCCACGATTGCGCTCCTTACCCTCGATTCATCTGGGGCGAATTCGTGTTCCGGAAGCGGCGATTACGCGGGCCGGACATAATTTCGCCCATCGAAAGTTGATCGCTGTCCACAGTGCAGAGTCAGGGGAGCTATCCAATGTTCGGGCGTTCAGATCAGAATAATCAGCGCGGGCCACAGCCAATCGGGCCCGGCGGTATCCAATCGCACCAGCCATCGGGGCCGATCGCCACTCCGACCGGGCGCTCCGACCCGTTCACCGCCGCCCAGGTCATGGGCACCTCCGTCATCGGAACGGACCTCACCATCCTGGGGGACAAGATCACAATCATTTCGCAGAACCGCCTGCAGATCGACGGCGACATTCGCGGCGACGTAAACGGCCGGCAGGTCGTCATCGGCGAAGAAGGTTCGGTCATCGGCACGGTTTCGGCAGAAGCGATCGAGGTTCGCGGCGGCGTCCGTGGCGCCATCCGCGCCGCCAACGTCATGCTGCACCCGACGGCACAGGTCGACGGCGAGATCACGCATCAAACTCTGTCGATTTCGGAAGGCGCGCAGTTCGACGGCCGCGTGCGCCGGGCGAAGGACGCCAACGAATTGAAGCCGGTGCTCGACCCGGGCGCGTTCCAGCGCGTCGAGGCCGTGCAGCGCACGGGCTGATACGGCTGACGCAGCCCGGACGGCCGACAGCGGTCGTTCAGTTTCGTTCTACGCTCAGAATAGTTGTGAGGCGATGGCTGTCACGCGGGTTCAGCGTGACGACATCGCCTCCTGCATTTGCGGTCTCGACGCACAACATGCCGAGATAGCCCGCGGGCGGCATGTCCGACAGGCGCTTCGCCTTCTCAATCCAGGGGTTCCAGACCACCGTCGAGGTGCTGCCGGCCTTGGCCACGCGAACGCGGCGCCGGTTGCCGGGATCCTCGATGAGGACGTCGTCCCGTGTGTTCTCGTAGATGCGGTCGACCTCGCCGGCAAAGGTGATGGGCCCGCGCTGCTCGGTGACGGCATAGTCCTGCAGCTTATCCTGGTAGCTGCGGCCTTCGAGGCCGCGCACGGCGACGTCGGCGATGTTGCCGACGGCAAAGTAGGTGTGCAGCGCTTGCGTCAGGTGGAAGGGGGTGGGGCCGGTGTTGCGTGTCGTCAGGTCGATACGCAGCTTGTCGGACAAGGTTACCAGGACACGCAGTTCGGCCTGGTGGGGCCAGAGCCCGGCATGCTCCGGCGACGTGGCGAAAGCCAACTCGAGTTCGGCCGTGCCGCTGCCGATGTCGGTCCGGACGAGCTGCCAGGGCGCTTTGCGAACGAAGCCGTGATCAGGCCTGGTGGGATCGGCGGCGTGTGTGGCAAACCAAGGCCAGCACACCGGAATGCCGCCTCGGATGCCGTGGCCAAGGGCAATGCGCGCCTCAGGCGACATCCACAAAACCTCGGCACCGGCTTTCGGCTTGTAGCTGAGAACGTGCGCGCCATGCAGCGCAACGACGGCGCTGGCGTGCTCCGTCACCAATTGCGTTGCTGGCCCGCCCAGCGCATGGGCGGCAAAAGAGACGGCGCCGGGGCGGCCGAACGCGGCATTCAGGCGATCGACGTCAGAGTCCACGGTGGCCTCAGAGACCACGGCGGCCCCGGGGTACTTCGTTGTTGCAGTGCTCAGCGACGCGGATGTCATGGCCGATGAAGCGGCAGACTTCGCGCTTCTTGTTCGGATTGTTGCGGATCTCTACGTCGGAGACGCGCATGCCGTACTGGCGGGCAACGCTGGCGACGTAGTTGTCGGCGCAATAGGGCGTCGAGATCAGGTTACCGCTGACGACCTGATAGTCGCCTTTGCAGATGATACGGGCATTTGCGGGAGAGGTGACAGCTGCAACGCATGCCGACAGCAGCACGGCCGCCGTTAGGCCATATCTGATCATGGGCTTTCTCCTTCGAATGCAACCAAGCGTACCGTGACCTACGCAGCCGGCAATTGCCAGTTTCAGAGCCGAGGCGAGAGCTCAGAGGCCCTCGTGGCGGTCAAATCAAACGTAGTGCCAAAGTCACTCACATGTGTGTAAAAGCAGCGCGTACCGGGCTAAATCATGGCAGGAGACGTGGTTGTGCTGACCATCTATGACAAGAGCGGCGAAGCTCTGAAAAAGCGCGACGCAGCTGCGCCCTGTGGCGAGACCAGCATCTGGTTCGACCTCGTCGACCCCACGAAAGAGGAGGACGAGTTCGTCGAGCAGGCGATCGGCGTCTCAGTTCCGACGCGGGCGGAAATGCGCGAGATCGAGGCGTCGAACCGGCTCTACCAGGAGCACGGCGCGTACTACATGACGACGTTCATCGTCTATAATCTGGAGGCGCAGGTGCCGTCGACGACGGCCGTGACCTTCATCCTGGCGGGCAAGCGTCTGGTGACGGTGCGCTATACCGAACCGAAGGCGTTTCCGCTGTTCCTGGCGCGCGTGGAAAGCGGCGACGCGCCCTGCTCGTCGGCGGCAGCAATCATGATCGGGCTGATCGAGACGATGATCCATCGCACGGCGGATCTGATCGAGCGGGTGCAGGACGATGTCGACAAGCTGGCGCAGAACTTGTTCGATCTCGACAGCGCGCGCGAGAAGCAGCACGCGCAGCGGCTTGGCTTGTTCCTGAAGCACACCGGCAAGCAGGGCGACATCGTGGCGCGCGTGCAGGAGAGCACGATGTCGATGGACCGGCTGCTCTTGTATTTCTACGACGCCGGGCGTGAGCGGAAGGAAGAGCAGCGCACGCTGAACCGCATCGATGTTTCGCATCGTGACATCGCGGCGCTGCTGGAGAACATGCGCTTCCTGTCTAACCGCATGAGCTTCCTGCTCGACGCGACGCTGGGCATGATCTCCAACGAGCAGAACCAGATCATCAAGCTGTTTTCGGTGATGGCGGTGATGCTGATGCCGCCGACGCTAGTGGCATCGATCTACGGCATGAACTTCAAGCTGATGCCGGAGCTGGAATGGCCATTCGGCTACCCGCTGGCGCTTGGGCTGATGCTGGTGTCGGGACTGATCCCGTATATATATTTCAAGCGCAAGGGTTGGCTGTAGCAGCGGCCGAATGCGTGCGGATTGGGGGAATTTGATGCCGACGACATTCGACCTCAATGACCTCGTTCGCGCGAAGCTGCCATTCTGGGCCACCGTGAAGCGAGCGTATGGGCTGACGTTCGAGAATTTCGGCGCGCTCGTCACGCTCAGCTGGAAATGGTTCCTGCTGGTGCTGCCGTTTCAGCTGCTGTTTTTCTGGAATGCCTTTCCGGCCATCAGCGCCACCTATGCCCAACTGGGCAAGCCGGAGATGCAGCCGCTGCCATTCTGGGTGCTGGCAGGGATGCTTGTCGTGGGGCTGCTGGTCTACGTCGTGTTCTCGGCGCCGGCGGTGGGATGGCACCGGCTGATCCTGCGCGGCGAGCGGCCGAGCGGTGTCATGCAGGTCGACAACGCGATGTTGCACTACGCCGGGATCGTGCTGGTGCTCTACGGCCTCACCAATCTGGTGTCGCTGATGCAGGCGGCATTCACGCCGGCGCCGAATACGGCGCCGGAGCTGTGGCAGATCCTTGGGCTCATGGCGAGCATGGTGGCGATGTACGCGGGGCTGATCCTTCTGTTCCGCTTCCTGGTGTTTCTGCCAGGGGTTGCGGTGGGCAATCCCAACGCGTCGTTGTCGACCGTTTGGCGGGCAACGCGCGGGCATACGTTCCGGTTGCTGTTCGGCAACCTGCTGGCGGCGCTGCCGTTCACGCTGGTCACGATCGCGGCGACGTATGGTCTCTTCGCCTACGCCGACCGCCTGACGGCCATGCTGCTGCTGCCCCTGTCCACCGCCATCGGCTATGTGGGCGTGGCGGCCAGCCTGGCGTTTACCTCGCTGGCCTATCGCTTTCTCTATGAGCGGGAGGGCTGACTCGCGTTGTGAAGGCGTCAGCCCCATGTGTCTGACCCCTAGCCAACGTAGAGTGCCTGGATGACCACGGCTGCTGTGGCGGTCGTCGCCAAGGTTGTCAGCACGCTGCGATGCCATGCGAACAGGAGCGCAGCAGCGAGAAGGGACAGCAGCGTCGTTCGGACGTCCAGGGTGGCGATGTCGGGGATCGCCACATGCAGTGGCCCGGTGTTCAGCGTCGCGACGCGGGCGAACAGCACGTGCAGGGCAAACCAGACGGTCAGATTGGCAATGACGCCGACAACGGCGGCGGTAACGGCTGCCAGGGCCGAGGCGATGCGCGGCTCGGCGTTGAGGCGTTCGAGGTAAGGGGCGCCGGCAAAAATCCAGACGAAACACGGCACGAACGTCGCCCAGAGGCTGACGAGCGCACCGAGCGCGGCCATCGCCAGTGGAGGGCCGCCGGCGTGGCGCCACGAGGCGAGGGTGCCGACGAACTCGGTCACGAGGATCAGGGGTCCGGGTGTCGTCTCGGCGAGGCCCAGCGCGTCGAGCATTTCGCCGGCCGTCAGCCAGCCGAAGCCCTGTACGACGTCCTGCGCCATGTAGGCGAGGACGGCATAGGCACCTCCGAACGTCACGACCGCGAGCTTGGAGAAAAACCAGGCCAGCTGCGAGAGGACATGATCCCAGCCAAAGATCGCGACGATGGCTGCCAAAGGCAGGAGCCAGATCGCGATGCCGACGGCGAGCGTGCACAACGTCTGGGCGAGGGGTACGGGCGCCGCGGGTGGCGTGGGCGCCGAGGGCTGATGGCGGCGGCGCACGAAGCCAGCCGTCGCGGCGGCCAGCACCACGAGGGGAAAGGGCACGTTGAAGGCAAAGAGCGCCAGGAAGGCCGCCAGGGCGATCAGCCAATCGATCCAACCGTGCAGGGCGCGACGGGCGACGCGCAGCAGGGCCTCGACGACGATGACCAGGACGGCGGCCTTGATGCCGATGAAGAGCGTGGCGACCAACGGCAATTGTCCGTAGCTGGCGTAGAGCAGCGCCAGCACGAAGACGAGGAGCGCGCCGGGTGCGACGAACAGCAGGCCGGCGGCAAGGCCGCCGCGTACGCCGTGCAGGCGCCAGCCGACGTAGGTCGCCAGCTGCATGGCCTCGGGGCCCGGCAGCAACATGCAGAAGTTGAGGGCGGACAGGTAGGTGCGCTCGTCGATCCAGGTTCGCTCCTCGACGAGCTCACGGTGCATCAAGGCGATCTGGCCGGCCGGGCCGCCGAAGGAGAGGAGCCCTATGCGGGCGAAGACCCTGATGAGCTCGGAAAACGACGGTGTCGTGCCCGTCCAGTCGGCGCCGGCAGGTCGGTCGGTGAGCGTTGCCGGCACGGTGGATCCTTGTGCGTGTTTCGAGAGCGTCGTCTTAAGCTTATTGCATCAGGCCGTTGACGGTTAAACGACGCAATAACAGACACAAAGTTCGCGGTGCAGCAGGCCATAGGAACAGCATTTCCTTGCCGCCCTTTTGCCGCTTTTCCTGCCGCTTGCGAGGGCAGGTTGAGAGCTAAGATGTGCGGCGTGCCGTCGCATCATGGCGCATTGCAACAGCCAAAACTCCTGCGAATACAGCGATACGTCAGATTTATTAAAAACACCGTTCATTCTGAAGGGTTGACCCGGCCTCGGGCGGGATGGTTCCGTTCGGTCACCAGAACGGGGGACAAGTCCAAAACGGCGACCCTCTATCTAAATGAGCACGGCGGCAGACCGAGTTCTGGAAACTTGACGGGGCGGTTCTCTGCACGACTGCCTTGCCCGATCGCCACCCGGTTCAACCGGGAGGGCCCTCCCTGGGGCCCATGCACGGGCAAGCGTTTGCATCAGACATGCCCTACGAGAACGCCGCCTAGAGTGGAGATGATCATGCGCACTTTGTTTCTGAGTGCACTGGCCCTTGCGTCGTTGACGTTCGTGGCTGCAGCCCCGGCCCAAGCGGCCTGGAGCTGCCAGGGAGGTGAAGTGGCTTGCGGCTCGTCCGCGTCGAAGGCCACCTCTAAGGCGACCTATCGCAAGGCTTCGCGTTCGGTCCGTTCGCATCGCGTCGCGCACGCCTCGCAGCGCAAGGTTCGTCATGCCTCGCGCAAGTCGGCCCGCTACGCTTCTCGCAAGCCGGCCCGTTACGCCACGCGCCGCACGACCAAGCGCGTCTACTCGGGGTCGCACGCCATGTCGGGCATGGCCTCGTACTACTGGCAGGGCCAGCAGGTCGCTTCCGGCGGCCGGTTTAACCCGAACGCCCTGACGGCTGCCCACAAGACGCTGCCGTTCGGCACCAAGGTGCGCGTGACGAACCTCAACAACGGCCGCTCGGTCACGGTGACGATCAACGACCGCGGGCCCTACATCCGCGGCCGCATCATCGACCTGTCGCGCCGCGCTGCAGGTGAAATCGGCATGACCGGCGCCGGCGTTGCCCGCGTCGCCGTCAACGTCGTCGGCGGTTAATCGGCATCTGTTGGTCGCGCTTCTTAACGGAAAACCGCTGCACACTTTTCCGGAAGCGCTCCTGCACTAACCAGCTTCGCGAAGCGGCGGGAACAGTATTTCCCGCCGCTTCGTTTTTTGCGCTCTACGAATCACGTAGTCTCGCGTTCATTCTTTCCATTCCGGGGGGTGGCGACGTGCGCTGTCGGGCGACACTGACGATTGCAATTTGCCTGGGTGCGATGACCGCATCGGCGGCGGCTGCGCAATCCACAGACACATCACTTTCGACACCCCTGGCCGATTCCGGTGACGACGTTGCCAGCGCCGGGCGCGATGCCGTGCTTGCGACCGATCGGGCGGCTCGCGCCGTGCAAGAGCATATGGAAGACGCCTGGACGGCGACGATCGCGCGCGAACCTGAGGTCAAACTGAGACTGCTGCCGGACGAGGTTCCGCGGCCGCCCAAGCCACGCGTGACTGCGCGACCGCAATCTGTCCCGCCGGGGAGCAATACGCCTGGGACCGGTGGCAAGCAGCACGCGCTGACGGGCATTGCGTCATACTACTGGCAGGGCGAGACGACGGCGTCGGGCGAACCGTACGACAAGCGGGCGATGACGGCGGCGCACCCCTCGCTGCCGTTCGGCACCAGGGTGCGCGTGTTCTGCGCCAATACGGGACGGCAGGTGGTGGTGCGGATCAACGATCGCGGGCCGTTCAAGCCAGGCCGGGTCATCGACCTGTCAGAGGCCGCCGCCGAGGCCATTGGCATGCAGGGCCGCGGACTGACCACCGTGCAGCTGGAAGTGATGCGCAATTAACCGCTTCCTGGGGCAAGTGCTCCGGTCACAATCTCGCCGTTTGCCTGCGACCGATAAATTCCGGTATCTTCCCGAAAATACCAAGGGAAGACAGCGCCCTCATGACCATCGCGGAACCGAAACATCAACGCGCGAGCGCCTTGAAGGCCATCCGCACCGCGATGGTGGAGAAGAAGCTGACGCAGATGCAGCTGGCGGACGCCGCTGACTGCCACGAGAAGACGATCCAGAACCTGATGCACGGGCGTTCGGTGCGCGATCAGACGCTGTTCGACGTCTGCATGGTGCTGGGACTCGACTACCAGCGCCTCAAGGAAGACTGGTTCGGGGCGATGGCGGCCGCCCAGCCCATGGATCTCAAGGGCGACGGCGGCGTGGTGGCGCCCGTGTACATGGGCGCCTACACGCGGGCGGGCGTGGATCACTATCTCGGCAGCTACCTGACGCTGCGACCGTCCTTCACGGCGCCGGAGACGATCGTCGCGTATCGCACCGACATCGTCTGGGATCCCGAATGGCCGAGCCTACTGTTTGAAGAGCGCGACCGGCCCGACGCGCCCTACTCGCATCGCGGACGGCTGTATCTGCCGCCCTCTTCCATGTTCATCCATCTCGTGTCGCTGACCAAGGGCGCGATGCGCATGGTGCTGGTGTCGCAGATCGACCAGTCGGGCGAAATGCGCGGGCTGATCACGACGCTCAACAAGCAGCGGGCGAGCTTCATTCCCGTCTCAGCGCCGATCGTCTACGCCCAGCGCCGGGACTTCGCGACGATCGCGCTCGGCGAGATCAAGCCGGGGCACGCGGCCTACGACGCGTATCGCGCCCTGCTGGATGCGACGACGAGCGAGGGTTATGCGCGACTGGTGGGGTTTGCGGGCTAGCCCGGACTCATCACATTTTCTCGCCCGGCAGGCGGCTCGCCTGCTTTACCCAGTCGGCGATCTGCGTTTCGTCAAACTCATCGTCTTCGTGGATGTCCAGGTAGCGCACGTCCTTGCTTTTGGACGGGCCGGGTGGAGGTGGGCGCAGCGAGGCGCCGCGAAAGAAAGCGACCTTCACGTATCTGTCGAAACAGTGATAGCTGAGGAACCACTTGCCCTCTTCCACGCCGTACAGCGGCGTGTTCCATTTCACCGCCTTGCGCACGCCGGGAACGGTGCGCACGATCAACGCATCGAGGCGCCGCCCGACGGTCTGCTTCCAGCCCGGCATGGCGGCGAGATAGGCCTGCACCGGGGCAGCGCCGTAGCCTTTGGGGATCTGCGGATTGCCGCCTGAGAGGAGGGCCGGCTTTCCCGGCGCGGTCGCCGCCGCAGTCCGTCGCTTGGCAGCGACCTTCTTGGCCGGTGCCTTTGCCTTCTTGGGTGCTTTTGCAATCGGCGTCTTGCTGGCCATTGTGTCAGTCCGCTGCCCGTCTCTCGCCTGACGCGCCAACCCGGCGCGCCAACCTCAAACTCCCCGCGCTATGGCGCGCTCCAGATTTGCCAGGTGTTCCTGCCAGCCGTATTTGGCGCCACCGAGGGCCTGCTTCTGATCCGGCCGGAAGCCCACCTGCTCCATGCGCAGATGCGTCCCCGTCTCAGTCGGCGTCAGCGTGAAGCTCACGACGCTCTCGAGATTGTAGGCCGCGTCTTCGTGCGCATAGTTCCAAGTATACGACAGTGCCCTGTTGGGCTCGACGGCCAAGACCTTGCAGTCGACGCCGCCCCAGTCACCGGAGAGCTTGAAGGAGTGACCCACGACCGCCGCAAAGTCGTTCTTCATCAGCCATTCCGCAATGAGATGCGGCTGCGTGAGCGCACGCCAGATCTTGTCCGGCGGAAACGGCATCTCGCGTTCGACGACGACGGAACGGACTTCGGTGGCGGTGTTGCTCATTGATCCATCCTCTTCAGCAGGTCTTCAAGGTCGTCGAAGCGGCTTTCCCAATACCCGCCCATCTGCCTCGTCCAGTCGATCAGCGGCGCCAAGGCGCGTTGTTGGGCGCTGTAGTGCGTCAGCCGGCCTTCGTGGCGGTCGAGCACCAGGCCGGCTTCTTTCAGGATGCCGAGATGCTTGGAGACCGCGGGTTGCGAGACGCCGGCTTGCGCCGTCAACGCTCCGACCGTCTGCTCCCCGTCCCGACACAGGCGTTCGAATATGGCCCGCCGCGTTGGGTCGGCCAGCGTTCTGAACAGGATGTCCGGGGCGAGCGCCATGTGATCCATAACCTCGTGGTTATTGATATAATGCATAACCGGCGGGATATGGATCGTCAAGCGGGTTGGGCGCTGCGGCGCTAAAGGCCCAAAATCGCGGCGACGCGGGCGCTCGCCGGGTGAGCGCGGACGTCGTCTGGCGAGCCGGTCTGCAGGATGCGGCCGTGGTCGAGGATGGCGACGCGGTCGGCTAGTTGCATGGCTTCGTCGATGTCGTGGGTGACGAAGACGATCGGGATCGACAGGAAGGCCTTCAGCGCCAGCAGGTCGGCGCGCAAGCTGACGCGGGTCATGCGGTCGACGGCGGAGAACGGCTCGTCGAGCAGGAGCACGCGCGGCGATCGCGCCAGGGCGCGGGCGATCGCGACGCGCTGCTTCTCGCCGCCTGACAGCTGATGCGGGCGACGGTTCTCGAAGCCTTGCAGCTGTACACGAGCCAGGAGCGCCGTGGCCGCCTCGTGCGCTTCCGCCTTCGACGACGAAGAGCCCAGCGCGATGGCGACGTTGCCCAGTGCGGTCAGGTGCGGGAACAGCGCGTAGTCCTGGAAGACGAAGCCGACGCCGCGTTCCTGCGGGGACTTGCGGATGTTGTCGGTGGTGGACAGCCACGTCTCGTTGCCGACGCGGATCTCACCGGACTTGCAGGGGCGCAGGCCGGCGATGATCTGCAGCAGCGTAGTCTTGCCGCTACCGGACGGCCCAATCAGCGACAGCAGCTCGTGGCGGCCGCAGGTCAGTTCTGCGTCGAGCGGCACGGGCGCATCCTGGCGCACGCGCAGCTGCAGCGTTCCGGTTGTGGTGTTCGTTTCGTTCTCGCGCCTATCCAACATGGCTGCCACCCGGACGGCGCGTCGTCATGTGCACGACGGCGATGGCGAAGAACGACACGGCTAGCAGCGTCGCCGCCATGATGCCGGCCTCGTCATAGCGGAAGGCCTGGACGCGATCGTAGAGCGCGAGCGCCAGCGTCTGCGTGCGGCCGGGCATGTTGCCGCCGATCATGAGGATGACGCCGAACTCGCCCAGCGTATGCGCGAACGTCAGCGCGAGGCCGGAAACGATGCCGGGCCAGGCCAGCGGCAGCTCGATGCGGAGGAAGGTCTGCCAGTTCGACAGTCCGCTGACCCAGGCGGCTTCACGCACGTTGCCGGGAATGGCCTCGAAGGCGCGCTGTATCGGCTGGATGGCGAACGGGAGGTTGGCGATCAGCGAGGCGATGAGGATGCCGGTGAAGGAAAAGACCAGCGGGCCGCCGAACAGCTTCGCGGCGAAAGCGCCGACGGCGGAGTTGGGTGACAGCGTCACCAGCAGGTAATAGCCGAGCACCGTCGGCGGCAGGACGAGCGGCAGCATGACCGCCGCTTCCCAAATCGCCTTGCCGCGAAAGCGGCCCCACGCCAACAGGCGTCCGACCACAATCGCGACAGGGAGGATCAGAACGCACGTCCAGAATGCGAGCTTCAGAGACAGAATGAAGGGAGTCTGGTCCACGTGGCGCTCTTACTTCGGGATCTTGAAGCCGTTCTTCTCGAACACCGCTGAGGCTTCAGGTGTCGTGAGGAAGGCGTGGAAGGCCTTGGTCGAGGCGCTGGCGTTCTTCAACAGTGCAAAGCCCTGACGGATGGGATTGTACAGCGAGGCATTGACGGGTGCCTGCGTCACCTTGGAGGCAACGTCCGGCGCAAACAGCAGCGACTGGGCGACAAGGCCGACTTCGGCGGCACCCGTCGTCACGTACTGCGCGGCCTGGCCGATGTTTTCGCCCTGCACCAGCAGCGGCTGCACCTGATCCCACAAGCCGGCCTTCTGCAGGGCGTCGCGGGCGGCCTTGCCGTAGGGGGCGAGTTCGGGGTTGGCGATGGAGACATGCTTCACCGTGCCGTCGGCCAATGCCTGCTTGAGGCCGGCGAGATCGCCGTCGACTTTCACCGCACCGCCAGCAGGGGCGACGACGGCGAGGAGGCCATCAACCAAGGCAGCGGGTGCGCCGTCGGTCTTGCCGTTCTTTTCGAGGCGAGCGACGCTGGCTTCGTCGGCGGCGAGGAACAGCTCGAACGGTGCGCCCTCTTCGATCTGGCGAACGAGGTTGCCGGTGGCGCCGTAGCTGATCTTGATCTTGGAGCCGTTCTTCTTTTCGAACAGCGCGGCGATCTCGTCGAGTGCGACGCGCAGCGACGCGGCGGCGGCAACCGGCGAGTCCGTCGCAGCTGCAGCCGGCTTGGCCTCAGGCTTTGCGCCTGCGTCCTGAGCCAACGCGGCCGGTAGGGGCCAGGCCAACAAGGTCAGCGCATAGGCTGCGGAGAGGAGAAAACCAAGGTTGGATTTTGTCATCATTTCAAGCTCGCGAATTACTGTTTGTCGCGCTTCCGATCGGAAAACCGCTTCACACTTTTCCGGAAGCGCGACAGGGCCAAATTCGGCGCGAACGTAGCAAGTCGCGTTGGCCTGGGCGAGCGCTATTTCTTGGCGGCTATAACGGACAGCTTGCGCGTCAATGCCGCAAGGTCGGCGCGGATGGCCGCCTGGGTGGCCTTTTCCATGTTGCGGTAGCGCGTCACAAGTTCCTCGCCCAGCGGCGTCAACTTCGATCCGCCACCGTGAGCGCCGCCCTTGGCGCCGCTGACGACATCGGCGCCAAAGTCCGTGTTCATCGTCTCGATGAGACTCCAGGCGCGCTTGTAGCTCATGCTCATGCGACGGCCGGCGGCGGCGATGGAACCGGTATCGCGGATGCCCTCCAATAGGTCAGCGCGGCCGGGGCCCATCATGACGTCCGGCTTGATGTAGATGCGCAGGCGGAGACCCGTGCGGCTCTTGGTGGGTTTCATGAGGTCGTTCTCGACAACTTCAGGGGCGCGGAAAATGGGCATCATACAGAAGCCGATGGCGCCGTCACTTGCCCGGTTGGCCCTGTCACTTGGCGCGGGCCGGATGCGGCGGGGGTTCGGCGAAGCCACGCGACGACGTTACCGTCACCGGGCCGTCGGCGGGGGCGACAGGCGCCTCGTGGGCGAGAAAGCGATCCTTCAGGTCGACGGTTTCGCGACGGCCGACGGCGGCGCGATGGATGTCGAGCCACTTGTCGGCTTCGACGCGGCCGGCACCGAAGAGGTGGGTGAACAATTCCATGTCGGCCTTCATCTTGCTGTCGTCGCTCAGCACGCTGGTGTAGCGGCCGGCCTCGATGAGGTGAAAGCGGTGCGTGGCGAGATTGCGCAGGCGGCCCTGGCGCGGGCGCCAAAAGCCGCGCATGGTTTCGCGCACTGTCTCGATGATCTCGACGTCACGCAACAGCGGCGCGTTGAAGGTGAGGCGATTGACGTGACCGGTGATTTCGCGCGCCCCCGTGGGGTGGCCCTGACGGACGAGCGGGTTGATCTGCACGATCAGCGTATCGGCGACGGGACTTTCCATCGCCAGGGTGACGATGTCGGGATTGGCGGAGAAGCCGCCGTCCCAATAGGCCACCCCGTCGATGACGACGGCGTGGTGCATCGTCGGCAGGCAGGCCGACGCCAAAATGGCATCGACGGTCAGGCCGCCGCGGCGAAACAAGCGGGCGCGGCCGGTGGCGACTTCGGTGGCGGCGATCAGCAGTTCGACGGGGCCCTTCTGCACGCGCTCGAAATCGATGAGGCCGGTCAGAAGGCGGCGCAGCGGGTCGAAGCCGAGCGGATTGAACTCGTAGGGCGACCAGAGCGAGGCGACCTGCGCCATCTGGCTCGATCGCGAAAGACTATAGAGGAAAGGATTGAGGCGCAGGAAATCGGGCACGCCGGCCTGGTGCACGCCCTCCCACATGGCACGCAGCTTGGCGCGCGCGGCCTCGCGGCCACCCTCCGCAAGGCCGGCGGCAAGGGCTACTGCGTTGACGGCGCCGGCGCTGGTGGCCGAAATCCAGCCGAACCGGAGCTGCTCTTCCTGCAACAGCCGATCGAGCACGCCCCAGGTGAAGGCGCCATGCGCGCCTCCGCCTTGAAGTGCCAGATTGACGGTAATCGTCTTGCGGAACAGCCGCACATGTACCCCGAAGTTTGGCGCGCCGCGGCGCCGCTTACTGAACCCGGTTCGCTAATGCGCTAAGCCGACCCTATGATGTCATTTGCGTGCACCGCGACACAACGTGTCATCTGGGACATTGAGGCGCGGCGGCCACGCATAGGGACAATTTTCCTGAACTCTGCCGCAATCTCGCGCCCAGTCCGCCGCCGAAAAACACTTTCCCTCCGGTACTTGTGAGATGTGGCGCAGGATCGCGGCCTTGATTAAGGTGCGGCGTCCTGAGCGGCGGAACGTCATCCGGCGTCATACGGGACGTCAATTACATTTGGGGAGTTCAAATCATGCGTTCGATGGTTCGTGCGGCAGCCGTTGCAGCCGCTTTCGGCGTCGTGGCTTTCGCTGGCGTCGCGCCGGCCAGTGCGCTCGTCTGCAAGCAGCATTCGCATACGGCGTCTGCCAGCAGCTCGTTGGGGGAGACCGTTACCTCGCTCAAGGCGCGCGGCGCCTGGCGTTACGAGGTGCAGCAGCACGAGGGTCTCTCGTGGGCGTTGTGGCGCCTGGCAAAGTTCAAGACGACCAAATGCTCGAAGGCCGGCGTCGGCGGCAAGTGGACCTGCGTGGCGCGCGCGCGTCCCTGCAAGACAGGTTCGTAAGCGTCTGACAATCGTCAGGGGACGACGACGACAGTTCCGGATGCGGCCAAGGTTGCATCCGGACCTAGGACCTGTCGGCGCAGTTCGACAATTTTTCCGGCCGCCGATTGCAATCCGCGCGTGATCAGCTCGATGCGCGTGTCGCCCGGCTTTCCCGAGATCCGATACAGATTGTAGCGGCCGAGCGGCTCGTGACGATGCTCGCGACCGGTCGATCCCGTGGCCAGGCCCACGATCGGGATGCGCCGGCCGCCAGGCGCGGCGGTCCATACCAGCGAGTCGCGGTGGTTGTGGCCGTGCAGCACGAGATCGGCGCCGTGACTTTTCAGCAAAGCTTCGAAGTCGCTGGCGTCGTCCAGTGCCCGTCGCGACGGCGCCTGATACTTCAGCGGTGGGTGATGGATCAGGATGACGCGCAGCAGGCCCTCGGCCTTGAGACGATCGAGGATGCCGGACAGAGCTGCCATCTGGCGCGGGCCGATGCGGCCGGAGGCTCGGAACAAGCGCGTCGGCACGGCGGAATTCAGCGCGACAATGCCGATGTTGCCGACGCGGCGCACGTAAGGGAAGCCTTCGGCGCCATGCAGGAACGCGCAGCCCCAGGCATCCGAGCGCATGTAGCCGGCCCATTCGCGCAGGCAGATCACGTCGCAGCCCTTGGTGTAGATGTCGTGATTGCCGGGGATGAGTGAGACGCGCGAGACGTCGCCCAGCGTCGCCAGCCAATCGAGACCGGTCTGGAACTCGCCCGGCAGGCCCAGCGTGGCGAGATCACCGGTCACGGCGATGTGGTCGGGGTGCTGGGCCTTGCAATCGGCGGCGATGAGGGCGGCGACAGAGGCCAGATGCAGGTCGCGGCGGTTGCGGAGCCAGTTGATCATGCCAACCGACCGCTTGAGGTTCCAGATCCAAGGCTTGAACGACAGCACCGGCGGCAGGTGCACGTCGGTGATCTGGGCCAGGGTGGTGACGGCATCTGTGCTCATCGGCCCGCTTCATAGCGAACTCGGCCGTCCGGAGCGAGTGCTTTTGCCGCGTGTTCGCGCATTGCCCCTGCTTGCATGTTGGGCGCGACTTATCGCATGACCGCACCTAGCGCATGAACACTCGCGACACCTCCACCGGTGACAACTCAGGGAGCCGCCGTGAAGCCGGGGCAACGGGCCGTCACAAAACTGATGCAGCGCTACTGGCGCGTGTCGCGAGGGCTGACGCTCGGCGCGCAGGGTTGTGTCATAGACCGTCACAATCGTGTGCTGCTGATCCAGCATACGTACCGGCCGGGCTGGCATTTTCCAGGCGGGGGCGTGGAGAAGCGGGAAAGCGTTGAGCAGGCGCTGACGCGGGAACTGTGGGAGGAAGCGGGTGTCCGCCTCGATCCGCAGTCGCGGCCGCAACTGTTCGGACTTTACGATAACCAGGAACGCTATCCGGGAGACCATATCGCGCTATACGTGGTACGCGACTGGTCCCAGCCGGATCCGCCGCGGCCCAACCGCGAGATCGCCGGTCATCAGTTCGTCGACCCTGCGAACCTTCCCGCAGACATCCATCGTCCCACGGCCGCCCGCATCGCCGAGATCTTCGCGGGCGTTTCGAAATCTCAGGTCTGGTAAGTGCTCATGACGACCCACCCCGTACTGCGTTCCCTGGCGCCCGCCGACATGGCGGCCGTGACGCAGCTGCACGACCGCGTGTTCGGACCCGGCCGGTTCGCGCGCACGGCTTACCGCGTGCGCGAGGGGCGGCCGCAGACAGGGTTGCCGCTGTCAGCCTACTGCCGCTGCGTGGCGCAGGGGCCGCGCATCATCGGTGCGCTGAGCCTGACAACGATCAAGATCGGCGGCGTGGCTGGCGCATTGCTGCTCGGGCCGATCGTCGTCGATCCGGAGTTTGCCGGACAGGGCCACGGGCGCGGCATGATTGCGGATGCGATGGAGGCGGCACGACGCGACGGCCAGCGGCTGGTGGTGCTGGTGGGCGATGCGCCGTATTACGGGCCGTTGGGTTTCCAGGTGATCCCGCCAGGACAGGTTGCGCTGCCGGGGCCGGTCAATCCGGCGCGTCTGCTGGCGGCCGAACTGGTGCCGGGCGCGTTGGCGGAGTATCGCGGGATGGTCAGCGGGCGCTAGTAGCGTCCGACCTGTGCGACCCACGTGTACCTCCTTGAACTGCCAACCTCCCCCACAACGTCATCCCCGGACTCGTTCCGGGGATCCCGCGTGGGGCACAGTCGAAGCTCGCTGACAAGGCTCGACCTAGCGGAGAGCGGGATCCTCGGGACAAGCCCGAGGATGACTAGCTGAGAGGATTGGAACTACTGCGCCGACAGCTCAGGCGAATGTCGCGACGAACGGCCAACGACACGCTGTGGCGCGCTCAATCGGCGAAGGGGTCGTTCATCAGGATGGTGTCGTCGCGCTCAGGGCTGGTGGAGAGGAGTGTTACGGGACAGCCGATCAGCTCCTCGACGTGCTTCACGTACTTCACGGCCTGGGCGGGCAGCGAGGCCCAACTGCGAGCGCCCCTGGTCGACTGGGTCCAGCCCTCGAGCGTCTCGTAGATCGGCTTGACGCGGGCCTGGCCGGTCTGGCCCGCCGGCAGGCGATCGATACGCTCGCCGTCGAGGTCGTAGCCGACGCAGACTTTCACTTCCTTGAAGCCGTCGAGCACGTCGAGCTTGGTCAATGCGATGCCGTCGATACCCGAGACCTTGACGATTTGGCGCACGAGCACGGCATCGAACCAGCCGCAGCGGCGCTTGCGGCCCGTAACGGTGCCGAACTCGTGGCCGCGCTCGCCCAGCGTCTGGCCGACCTCGTCGGTGAGTTCCGTCGGAAACGGGCCGGAGCCGACGCGCGTGGTGTAGGCCTTGGCGATGCCGAGCACGTTGCCGATGGCGCGCGGACCGACGCCGGAGCCGGTGGCGGCCTGAGCGGCAATGGTGTTCGACGAGGTAACGAACGGGTACGTGCCGTGGTCGATATCGAGCAGTGCGCCCTGGGCGCCTTCGAACAGGATGCGCTTGCCGGCGCGGCGCTCACGATCAAGCAGGTCCCACGTGACGTCGGCGAACGGCAGGATCTTCGGCGCGATCTCGTGCAGGTCAGCCAGCAGCTGCTGTTTCGAGACCAATGGCTTGCCGAGGCCGGCGCGCAAGGCGTTGTGGTGCACGAGCAGGCGATCGACCTTGGAGTCGATAGTTTTGGCGTTCTTGAGATCCTGCACGCGGATGGCGCGGCGGCCGACCTTGTCCTCGTAGGCCGGGCCGATGCCACGACCAGTCGTACCGATCTTGCCTTCACCGGCGGCTTCCTCGCGCAGTTGGTCCAACTCGCGGTGCAGCGGCAGGATCAGCGTGGCGTTCTCGGCGATGCGCAGGTTTTCGCGCGTGACGGAGACGCCCTGGGCTTCAAGGCGCTTGATCTCGTCGCACAACGCCCAGGGATCGACGACGACGCCGTTGCCGATGACGCCGAGCTTGCCTTTGCGCACGACGCCGGAGGGCAGCAACGACAGCTTGTAGGTGACGCCACCGATGACCAGCGTGTGGCCGGCGTTGTGGCCGCCCTGGAAGCGCACGACGATATCGGCGCGCTCCGACAGCCAGTCCACGATCTTGCCCTTGCCCTCGTCGCCCCACTGGGCGCCGACCACGACGACGTTCGCCATTCTTCGAGACCTTGTTCACACGACAAGGCCCTAGCGTTGCTTCAGCGCGCCAGGGCCATCGCTTGTTTCCTAGGAGGCGTTATAGCCGAAAAACCGGCCTTGCAAGCGTTTCAGACAGGTGGGCCGCCGTGCCGCGGCCGAAAGGTGCGGCGTTTACGGAGATAAGGCGGTCAACGCCCGTGTCCTGCGCGACCTGGCACGCAATATTGCTGCCATGGTACCTTCTTCCCGACGTCATCCTCGGGCTTGTCCCGAGGATGACCGTGAGGAGGGACAGCGGTCGGGTCTAGGCGGTGACGCCGGCATGGGGTAAGCCGTCTGCCTCCCCCAGGCATTTCCGGACCCAATGACCGCTTATTTCTCACGGCCTACGACTGCGAATGCGGCGCTGTTTCTGGCGCTGACGATGCTGTTCTGGGCAGGCAACCATGTCGTTGGGCGATGGATGGGCGCGCACATGCCGCCGGTCACGCTGGCGTGTCTCAGATGGATCGGTGCGACGGCGTTGCTGGCGCCGTTCGCGTGGAGATATGTGCGGGACGACTGGGACGCGGTGCGGGAGCGGCTGCCGTTCCTGATCGTGCTGGGCGTGCTCGGCGTCGGCCTCTTCAATACGCTGCAGTACATCGCGCTGGTGCATACGACGGCCACCAGTTCGGCGGTGCTGAACTCGTCGATCCCGATCCTGATCGTGGTGATGGGATTCTTCGTACTGGGAACGCGGGTGCGTGGCGTGCAGATGCTCGGCATTGCCGTGTCGCTCGCCGGCGTGCTGACGGTGCTGGGCAAGGGCGACCCGCGGGCGCTGCTGGCGTTGCAGCTCAACAAGGGCGATCTCTACATGCTGGCGGCGATGGTGCTGTGGGCGCTCTACACCGTGCTGCTGCAGCGGCGGCCGAAGATCCACTTCCTGAGTTTCGCGCTCGTCACGTACTTCGTCGCGGCCGTGCTGAACGTGCCGCTGGCGGCCGGCGAACTGGCCACGGGTGGATCGTTCGACCTGACTCCCGGCACGGCGGCAGCGATCGTCTACATCGTGGTGTTTCCCAGCCTGATCGCCAATCTGCTGTTCAATCGCGGCGTGGAAATCATCGGCGCGGCACGTGCCGGCGTGTTCCTGCATCTTGTTCCGATGTTCACGGCGGCGCTGGCAATGCTGTTTCTCGACGAACAGCCGGCGCCGTATCACGCCGCGGGCTTCGCGCTGATCCTGGCAGGCGTGTGGCTCGGCAGTCGGCAGCAGGCGGATCCCGCTGGCGAGACTGCTCGCGCCTAGTTGCGGCCGCGCATCGACATCTGCATGGCGTTGCGCTGCATACGCATGCCGCTGATGGTGAGGCCGATGCCGATGATGCCGACGAGGGCGTTCAGCAGGTCGAGCGCATTGGAGGCGTTGAACCAGGAGCCGCCGCCGCGGCGGCCGCCACGGTCCGAGAACCAGGCGCGCGGTTCACCGCCACCATACGAACGCTCAAGGGAGCGATG
Organism: Hyphomicrobiaceae bacterium; assembly: GCA_965279065.1. Classification (GTDB taxonomy): domain Bacteria; phylum Pseudomonadota; class Alphaproteobacteria; order Rhizobiales; family Hyphomicrobiaceae; genus JAKAXS01. The sequence goes on along the minus strand of OZ257134.1, from coordinate 783,675 downwards.
GCCAGGGGAGGCGCCAAACGACGACATGCCATGCCGGTCCCAACCGGATTGGCGCGCCCCGAACGTCGAAACAGCGCCGGCAACAAACACCATGCCGATCAGGATGTAGAGAAACTTGCGCATTGCGAACTCTCCGCCACAAACCGAGGATTGCATAGCAAGGGGTCGTGGCATCATCGTGGCTGGGGATAAGGGGCGGGGCCCTGCCGGGGCTCGGGCAATTGGCGGCGCCGCGGGGTAAAAGAGACCGTTGAGTCGAACCATTGCGGGGCCAGCGGAATGACGACTGCGCAGAGACGCCTTACCGACCCACAGCCGGCGGCGCAAAGCGTCGATGAGCAGAACGCGGCCGAATTGGCGGACGTGCGCCAGGCGTTGAGCGACGCGATGACCGATCACTGGTCGGGCAATGCCGCGGCGGCCGAGGCCAACTACCGGCGCGTGCTCGATTACAATTACCGGCCCGTCGACGTTCTGCCGTTGTTGGCCAAATTGTTGTCCAACCGAGGCGATCTCGGCGGTGCTCTCAGTCACTGGGAGCGTCTGCTCGAACTCGACCCGCTGCATCTCTCCGGACTGTTGGAGGCGGGCGTTCTGCTGCATCGCTTGCGCCGGACCGAGCAGGCCGTTGCGTGTTTTGCGCGCGCCAAGGCCGTTGCCCCCGGCAACGTTCTGGTGCTGACGAACCTTGCCGTGGCGCTGGCCGATACCGGGCGACGCGACGAGGCGCTGGACGAGTTCCGGGCGGTGCTGGCGATCGAGCCGGACAATCTGCATGTGCAGCATCAGGTGCGCCGACTGGCGGCGTTGATCGTGCCGTTCTGGCATGTGCCGATGATGAACGACACGCGCCGCAACGATGCCTTTGAGGCGGCCATTCTCGGCGCCATCGCAAAACACGGCGCGAATGCCCGCATCCTCGACATCGGCACGGGCAGCGGCTTGTTGTCGATGATGGCGGCGCGCGGCGGAGCCAGGCAGATCGTCACCTGCGAAGCCGTTCCCGTGATCGCCGAGACGGCCAAGCGCATCGTTGCGCGCAACGGCTACGAGACGCAGATCCGCGTCGTCGACAAGACCTCGCAGGACCTGCAGATCGGCGTGGATCTGGAGGCGCGTGCCGACATCCTGATCTCGGAAATCCTGTCGTGCGATCTCCTGGGGGAGAAGGTTCTCGACACGTTCGAGGATGCGCACGCGCGGTTGGTGCGTGATGGTGCTACGGTCATTCCGCGGGCGGCCAGTGCCGTCGGTTGCCTCGTGGCCAGCGACGTGCTCGCCAGCTACGCATTCGCCACGACGAGTTCCGGCTTCGATGTGTCGCCCTTCAACGACCTGGCACCACAGCATCTGCCGGTGCACGGCACGATGACGTCGTGGCGCAGGCTGTCGGCCGATTTCGACATCGCGAGCCTCGACCTCACGGCGAAGACCTACGCCGGGAAACTACGCAAGCTTGCTGTGCCTGTGCAGGATGACGGCGAGGCGATCGGCATCGTGCAGTGGCTGCGCGTCGATCTGGCCGAGGGCGTCGAATTCAGCAACCACCCGGACCACTATTGCGACGGCGGCTGGCTGCAGGTGCTGCATCCGTTCCGCCGGCCGATTGCGGTCAAGGCTGGAACGGAACTCGAGCTGCTGGTCGGGCACGATCGTTCGAGCCTGATCGTGATGCTGGCGCCGGGTGGTGAATGACGGGACGCTAGACCCGGTCTCAGGTCATCCCCGGGCTTGTCCCGGGGATCCCGGGCTCCGCCAGGGTCGCGCGTCGCCGGCTGGATGTCGTGCGAAGCCGAGGGCTGGATCCCCGGGACAAGCCCGGGGATGACCGTCGTGGGGAGGCGGCCGCTAGTCCCCGCGTCGCAGCGAAAACCGCTTCACGCCGAAAGCGTCGAGACTGGGTCAGACCGAGGTCTGACCCCACGGCACGGCTCAGCGGTTGTACTCGATCTGCTTGGCGGCGGGCCAGGAGACGCGGTAGCCGAACTCGAACACCTTCTCTTCCTCCGGGTCGAGCTTGCTTTCCCAGACGAGCACGCCGCGCTTGTCGTCGATGTTTTCCCTGGTGGGTGCCTGGCCGGTGCGTTCCACCTTGATGTCCTGATTCTGCGACGCGGGGATCTGATCGTACAGCGTCAGGCTGATCGGCCGCTGGTGCAAATTCTTGATGGTGACGCGGTAGTTGCGCGTGTCGGTCTTCGACGACGAGATCAGGCCGGTCTGGCCGCGCTTGTCTTCGACGATGGCATGGCGCACGCGCACGCTGTCGTCGATGCCGAAGCCCAGCTCATGCTCCTCGCCCGGCGACAGAACCGGCAGTTGGCCGTTGCCGACGAAGGTGCCGTCGCGGAACAGGGCGACGGTGCCGGGCAGAATTGGCGAGCCTTTCGGCAGCACCAGTTTGGCGTAGAGGTAGGCCTTGGCGTCGTCCTTGGGCACGGTGCGGACGGCGATCTGCGGTTCCATGCTGTCTTCCGACAGCTGGACGCGCTTGGCTTCGCCGGTGTCGGGAATGGTGAGCCGGCCCGGCACGGCGAACAGGGCCTGGAAGGGTGCGGCGACAGCCAGCGCGCCGCGCTGGATGGCGTCCTGCACGATTGGCGCCGGAGCGGGCGCGACCGACATGGGCGCCGCTTCCGCCATCGCCTCCTGCGCACCGGCGCCGAGGCCGTCCATATCTTTTTCTTTTCTGTCCGCGGAGGCCATGTTCCTGGCGCGCCGCTCATCCATGCGACCCACCTGCTCTGGCTTGGGCTCGGGAACATAGTCGACCGTCATCGGGAACAGCTCGGGGGCTGCGGCGCCGGCCGTCGGCCGCGTTGTCGACAGCACAACCGTGACATCATCCCAGCTCTCGCCGGTATGCTGCGAGATGGACGCACGGCGCGTCAGGTCGAGCTTGGGTGGCGCCTCCTTGGTGCCGGTGGCGAGGCGCGCATCATACAGCGCGACCCACGAGGCGTTGGGCACCTGATAGCGGACGCTGACGTCGGCTTCGAGCGCGGCTGCGGCTGAAACGTAGACCTTCACTTCCGTGCGTTCTTCGCGCGCGGGGGCGATGCTGGCGAGTTTCTTCTCGAGGTCTTCGATCTTGCGATCGAGATCGCGCATGCGGACCTGGGCATCCTGACCGGCGCGAATGGCATCGGTCGTGCCGGTTCCGATCAGCGCGAGGATGCGCGACCAGTCTTCCGGAGGCGATCCGGCGGCGACCTGGGGCGGCGCGGGGCGCACGGGCAATTGGGCGAGGTTGGCGATCAGCGTCTTCTGCGTCTCGGCGGCGAGCACCTGGCCGTCGAGCATGGCGCGCGCGTCGCGGAGAGTATCGAGCTCGTCTTCAATGCGGCGGCGCTCGCTGGCGGCAGCGGCCTCGTCCGTGCGCGGCACGAACAGGCGGCGCGTATCGACGGAGCCGATTTCGAACTTGCCGGTGGAGCGGCCCTCGACGCGAATGGAATTGGGGGCCGCCTGTGCCGGCACGTCACTGAAGACGATGACGTGCTCGCCCTTCTCCAGCTTCACCTTGCCGGCGCGCACGACCTCGGCCCCGGAAGGAAATACCGTGACAGCATCGACTTTCGATTGCGCCGTGATCTCAGCGGCGTGGGCGCTGCCGGCCAACAGGACGGCAGAAGCGGCAGCGATAGCGGTACGCATGGGAACCTCACGGGATGGACACTGCCTGCCGTGTGCGATCCGTTCGCGGTGGAATTATGACCCGTTCCCTGAAGCTTCCGGCACTTATCGCGGAATGCGTTTCAACGCAGGGGGCTAAGTCAAGATCCATGGCGACGCCGATCAATGAGGCGCTACCAGCTGTTGCGTCCATCCACCTTGTCGGCAGTCAATCCGGACAGATCATAGTCGTCGAGAAGTTTGAGGTTCACGGCATAGGTGCGGCGCGTCGGCATATCGCCGGCGGTGTGGCCCTCCTTGGGCGTGCCGTCGAAGTTGTAGATTTCCGTCCAGTCGGGAGACTCGCCCCAGGTCTGCATCCCGCAATTGCCGCAGAAGTGGTGCTGGTTGAGGCCCTTCTGAGAATACGCCTGATCATGTTCGTTCGTGACAAAGGTCAATTCGCCGGGCCCGAAATACCCCCATACGGCTCCCGCCTTCGTGCAATACGTGCAGTTGCATTCCAGTCGCCGCTCCGGGAGTTGCGGCAGTTCAATGCGCGTGCCGCCACAGTGGCAGGTTGCGGTAAGAGCCATCAGTCAGCCTCCAAATTCGTCCCGGCGATCGACATAGCACGTATGCGACTTTTTCGTGTCCGGCCCAAGACGGATGTCGGCCGACTAGAACGCCAGACGCCGCGCGCGGACGACTTGCGGCAGCGACTTGACCGCGGCAAGTACGGCGTCGGAGACGGGGGCGTCGACGGCCACGATGCAGATGGCGTCGCCGCCCGGTCTGTCGCGGCCGAGGTTGAAGGTGGCGATGTTGACGCCCGCATCGCCGAGCAGAGTGCCGAGGCTGCCGATGAAGCCCGGCTTGTCGGAGTTGCGGATGAACAGCATGTGTGGCGTCAGTTCGAAATCCATGTCGATGTCGCGGACCTGGATGATGCGCGGGCGGTTGCCGGAGAAGATGGCGCCGGCGACGGAGCGCTCGTACTCGTCGGTGACGACGGTGAGGCGCACGGTGGAACCGAAGGCACCTTCCTTGCCGCGTGTCGTCTCCTCGATCATGATGCCGCGGTCTTTGGCGTTGGTGACGGCGGAGACCATGTTCACACCCGACATCGACGGCGACAGCACACCGGAGACGGCGGCGGCGGTCATGGGCTTGACGTTGAGGTCGGAGACTTCGCCCGAGTAGGCGATGCGGATGCCCTTGATGGAGCTTTCGGTCAGCTGACCGGCAAACAGGCCCAACTGCTCGGCGAGCTTGACGTAGGGCGTGATGCGCGGGGCTTCCTCGGCCGAGATCGAGGGGAAGTTGATGGCGTTGGTGATGGCGCCCTTGAGCAGGTAGTCGGACATCTGCTCGGCGACCTGCAGGGCGACGTTCTCCTGGGCTTCGTTGGTGGAGGCGCCGAGGTGGGGCGTGCAGATGACGTTCTCCAAGCCGAACAGAATGCTTTCCTTCGCCGGCTCAGTCTCGAACACGTCGAAGGCGGCGCCGGCCACCTGGCCGGTGCGCAGCGCTTCGACGAGGGCCTTCTCGTCGACGAGGCCGCCGCGGGCACAATTGATGACGCGCACGCCGCGCTTGGTTTTCGCCAGCGTGTCGGCGTTGAGGATGTTGCGGGTCTTGTCGGTGAGCGGTGTGTGCAGGGTGATGAAGTCGGCGCGGCGCAGGAGTTCGTCGAGTTCGACCTTTTCGATGCCGAGTTGCACGGCGCGTTCCGGCGTCAGGAAGGGGTCGAAGGCAACAACGTGCGTGCGCAGGCCCAGCGCGCGGTCGGCGACAATGGCGCCGATGTTACCGCAACCGATGATGCCGAGGGTCTTACCGTATACTTCGACGCCCATGAAGCGCGTCTTCTCCCACTTGCCGGCTTGCGTGGATTTGTCGGCGGCGGGGATCTGTCTGGCAAGCGCCAGCATCAGCGAGATGGCATGCTCAGCAGTCGTGATGGAATTGCCGAACGGCGTGTTCATGACGATGACGCCGCGGGCGGTGGCGGCCTTGGTATCGACGTTGTCGACGCCGATGCCGGCGCGGCCGACGACCTTGAGGTTCTTGGCGGCAGCGAGGACCTTTTCGGTGACCTTGGTGGCGGAGCGGATGGCGAGGCCGTTGTAGGCGGGGATGATCTTTTCGAGTTCTTCCTTGGACAGGCCGATCTTCACGTCGGTTTCGATGCCGCGTTCCTTAAAGATGGCGACGGCGGCGGGCGACAGGTCGTCGGAGATGAGGACTTTGGGCATGGGATGATCCTTTTGCGCGCGTCGTTCGCGGCGCGGCTCTCTTGGTTTGAGGCTGTGTCACTTGTTCCTCTCCCCGTAGGGACGGGGAGAGGGAGAGGCGCAAGCTCAGGCGGCTTTGGCCAATGTCGCTTTGGTCTCGGCGAAGGCCCACTCGAGCCAGGGAACGAGCGCTTCGACGTCGGAGGTTTCGACTGTCGAGCCGCACCAGATGCGCAGGCCGGCGGGCGCGTCGCGGTAGGAGCCGATGTCGAAGGCGACGCCTTCCTTTTCAAGCAGGCCGACCATCGCCTTGGCGAAGTCGGCTTGCGCGGCGGCGGACAGCGACGACACGGCTGGGTCGGCGATCTTGAGGCACACGCTCGTGTTCGACCATGTGGCGCGATCGACAGCGAGGTTGGCGATCCACGGCGTGCGATCGATCCAGTCGTGCAGAACTTTCGCATTCGCATCGGCACGGGCGATGAGGCCCTTGTGGCCGCCGATGCTTTCGGCCCAGGCCAGCGCGTCGAGGTAATCCTCCACGCACATCATCGACGGCGTGTTGATGGTCTCGCCTTCGAAAATCGCCTTGTCGAACTTGCCGCCCTTGGTCATGCGGAACAGCTTCGGCATGGGCCAGGCGGGCTTGTAGCTTTCCAGACGCTCAACGGCGCGCGGCGACAGGATCAGCACGCCGTGGGCCGCCTCGCCGCCCAGCACCTTCTGGAACGAGTAGGTCAGGACGTCGACCTTGGTGAAGTCGATCGGCTGGGCGAACACGGCGGATGTGGCGTCGACCAGCGTCAGGCCTTCGCGGTCGGCGGGGATCCAGTCGCTGCCGGGCACGCGCACGCCGGAGGTCGTGCCGTTCCAGGTGAAGAGCACGTCACGCGCGAAATCGATCTTGGAGAGGTCCGGCAGCACGCCGAACTCGCCTTCCATGACGCGGAGATCTGCGAGCTTCAGTTCCTTGACGACGTCGGTCAGCCAGACCTTGCCGAAGCTTTCCCAGGCGAGCGCGTCGACGCCGCGGGCGCCGAGCAGCGACCACATCGCCATCTCGAACGCGCCCGTATCGGAGCCCGGCACAATGCCGACGTGATAGCCGTCGGGCAGGCCGAGGATGGATTTGGTCTTGTCGATGGCGAGCTTCAGGCGTGCCTTGCCGTCCTTGGCGCGATGCGAGCGGCCGAGGAAGGCGTTGCCGAGAGCTGTTTGGGGGGTCCAGCCGGGGCGCTTGGTGCAGGGCCCGGACGAGAAGCGCGGATTTGCCGGGCGCGTGCCCGGCTTGGTGTGTGCCGTCATTAATCTACCCTTCCAGATAGGAGCCCCTCGTTGGGGAGGGGTGGCCCACGGTCGGGATAGGCGTGCCGCATCCTCTTGTCAACACTCGTTAACGCGTTGATCAGACCACGGCACTCTAGTACCAATTTAGCAGTTGAATTTTAGGTTGTACTCATATATATCGGTAATTGCCTATGGATCCCAAGGCTCGAATTCGTCTTTACAAGGACGCGGATGGTAGTGTCGCGGAGGTTGAACACGATGCGATCGATCAAGATAAGTCGAATGATGTTCAAGTTTCACTCACTGATTGTATGGCGACGATACTGACTCTTGCGGACGAGCGGCCGATACAAAGCTTCGTGATGCAACAGTTCGAACACATCGAGGACGCGCTCTTCTTTCTTCGCAGAGGAAGGGTTGGCGTCTACTTCGGCGTTGCATTCGATGAGAGTGATCGCCCTCGCGACATCGAGATTCTAAAATTTCTCTTCGTCGACGGACCGGTGCCATCAAAGCCCGATCGTGAGATTGCTATCGCACGAAATGCACTTTTTCAGCAGGCTTTTCATACATGACCAAAAACATTCCGCCACGGATCGAGTCGCCGCCAGTCGACTTGCGGGATTTGATCAACAAGCGTGGTCCGGAGGCGCGAGCAGATTTCGATGCCAAACTGGCCGTGCTGCAGGCTGCTCGCTTGGTGCGCGAATCCAGAGCAGCGGCGAACCTATCTCAAAAAGAACTGGCGCTTGCGTGTGGAACCACACAATCGGCAATCAGCGACATAGAACGAGGGTCGGGTAGCCAGGGACCGACAGTTGCGGTACTGGCGCGCATTCTACATGCGTGTAGCAGTAGATTGCAGCTGGAAGCGGCGCTGTTCGCAGCGCCTTCTTCCGAGCAGCTCGCGCAGACGACGCTTAGCCAAGTTCAAATCGATATCGATCAGTTTGTCGAGCGGTTAATAGAATTGCTCGATCAATCCCCTATGAAGCAAGCGGAGTTGCCATCTGCCTCCGTGGCCTCTGGGGATATGATCGATCTTGTAAAAGAACTTGAGAGGTGGAACGTGACGCCTTCCAAACAGGTCTCGTTAGAGCAGGTCACTGGGCCCAACGTTGCGGGTTATCGTGTTACGGTCATAGAAGAAGATCCAATGCCGGAGGTTTTGGTGCCTGCAGCTGCTGATTGAGCTATGTTATGGCGATATCTATCGTTAGGAGCTACGGCAGTCATTTTGCTGCTGTTAACTGGGCCCTGGTTTGCCGCGCTCGCCGCAAAGGTCCTAGGATTTCTTGCTGCAATCGCGATGGCGATACCGTTTTTTGATGAAGACTGGATCAGGCGCAGCCTGCAACAGGCGAAATCCGCAAATGCCGATCAAACAGCAAAAGGCGTATTGAGAAAGCACGCCGAGCGTCTTTCGAAGCTGGCGGCAGAGTGGATGCCTCCGCGTCACATCTTTCTAATGCGATGCGGTCTTACCTTCCTGGCCGTGGCGTTCGCAATCGAATTTGCGTTGTTGCTCATGTTCCCCAACCGCTAAGCCGCTTTCGCCGTCGCGTTCTTCACGGCTTCGACGATGTCGTTGACGACCGATGAGACCAGTTTCTCGTCGTCGCCCTCGGCCATGACGCGGATCAGGGGCTCGGTGCCGGAGGGGCGGATGACGAGGCGGCCGGACTGGCCGAGCTTGGCGGTGGCGTTGTCGATGGCCTTGCGGACGCGGCTGTCTTCCAGCGGACGGCCCTCGGAATAACGCACGTTCTTCAAGAGCTGCGGCAGGCGCTCGAAGCGGTTGCAGACCTCGCTCACCGGCTTGCCGGTGGAGACAGCGACGGCGAGAACCTGCAGGGCAGAGACAAGGCCGTCGCCGGTGGTCGTGAAGTCGGAGAGCACGATGTGGCCCGACTGCTCGCCGCCGACGTTGAAGCCGTGCTTGCGCATGTGCTCGACGACATAGCGATCGCCGACCGGCGTGCGCGCCATGCTGAGGCCGATGTCCTTCAGGTAGCGTTCCAGGCCGAGGTTGCTCATGACGGTGGCGACGATGCCCCCCGCCGCCAGCTTGCCACGGCGATGCCAGCTCTCGGCGATGACCGCCATCAGTTGGTCGCCGTCGACGATCTGGCCCTTCTCATCGACGAGCACGACGCGGTCGGCGTCGCCGTCGAGCGCGATGCCGATGTCGGCGCGGACTTCGCGCACCTTCTCGACCAGGGCTTCCGGCGACGTGGAGCCGCACTTGTGGTTGATGTTGCGGCCGTTGGGGTCGACGCCGATCTTGATGACTTCGGCGCCCAGCTCCCACAGAGCCTCCGGGGCGACCTTGTAGGCGGCGCCGTTGGCGCAATCGATGACGATGCGCAGGCCGTTGAGCTTGAGGTTCTTGGGCAGCGTGCGTTTGGCATATTCGATATAGCGCTCTTGCGCGCTATCGACGCGCGTGGCGCGGCCGATGTCATCAGGCAGGGCTAGTAAGTCCGTGGCGGCCGCGTCGATCAGCTTCTCGATCTCGCGTTCCATGTCGTCCGACAGCTTGTAGCCATCGGGATCGAACAGCTTGATGCCGTTGTCGTCGTAGCGGTTGTGGGAAGCGGAGATCATGACGCCAAGGTCGGCGCGCAGGGAGCGCGTCAGCATGGCGACGGCGGGCGTCGGCATCGGACCCAGCAGGAACACATCCATGCCGACCGAGGTGAAGCCGGCGAGCAGGGCAGCCTCGAGCATGTAACCGGACAGTCTCGTGTCCTTACCGATCACGACGCGGTGCCGATGGCCGCCCGTATGGAACAGCTTGCCGGCGGCCATGCCGACTTTCATCGCCACCTCGGCCGTCATGGGATGCTTGTTGGACAGCCCGCGGATCCCATCGGTTCCGAAATAGCGTCTCGACATCTTGGCCCCTCGTCTGGACTGACGAACAGTGTTGTCCGTGTTCATTGCCGGAATCGGCCCGGCGTGTCACTGCCTAAGCGATGTATAGGCATACGTTTACCACAATGTTTGCTGACGAAGTGATCGTGATCCTAATATCTTAGCTGTAACAAAAGTCTTCATGTAGCCGGCTGCGACGGTAACTTAGGCTGCCTGTCGGTATGGGGGTCCAACACGCCGGAGAAGCGTGTGGATATTGCAAGCGCCGCCTCTGCGGGGGATGCGGTGATGAGGAGGACGGGAATGGCTTACTTCTTGGCGGTCGCCAACCGTAAGGGGGGCGTCGGCAAGTCGACGATCACGGTCATGCTGGCGCACGCGCTGTCCATCTGGGGCGGCAAGCGCGTACTGATCATCGACCTCGACTCGCAATGCAATGCGTCGATGATCATGCTGGGGGGCGAAGGCTGGGTCGAGGCCCGGTCCGCGCGGCGCACGATCGCCGATTATTTCTCGGACAGCTTCTCCAATCGGATGTCGCGTCCGGGGGCGTATGTGCTCGACCGGGTGGGCGACGTGGTCGACGGGGGCGGCCGGCAGCCGCCGCTGTCGATCCTGCCCGGCTCGCTGCTGCTGGACGACGTACAGGGTGAACTGTTCCTGCTGGCGGCCGATAACCGGGCGGCGTCGGACATTTCCGTGGGCCTGCGCGAGCGCCTGATCGAGACACTGCGCCGCTTCGAGAACGATTACGACGTCATCATCCTGGACTGCGCGCCGGGCCTGTCGTTCGCGGCGCTCGCGGGCCTCAAGATGGCAGACAAGGTTGTTGTGCCCTTTCGGGCCGACTACGTCTCGCTGCTGGCGGTCGACCGGGTGGCCCTGATGATCGAAGAACGGCGCGACCTGGACGACCTGGCACAGGTGCCGCTGTCGCGGCGGCGCTACGCGTGCCTGGCCAATTTCGTGCGCGACAATGGGCGCGAACGGCTGCTGATTGAAGAGATTGGCCTGGCGCACCCGGTGTTCGCCACCGAGTTGCCACAGCGAGACGGCATTGCTAACTCCTTCGATTGGTTACCACAAAGCACATCCATGGACGAGAAGTACGGCAACGCCGTCAGCGACGTGCGAAGCCTTTACGACGAGATCATACCTTTGATGAGACGTTAGGGACTGCATTCGATATGGGAAAACTCAGCCAGGCATCGTCACAGGACAAACTTCGCGCGTTCTTCCGTGAGATCGTGCTGGGTGAGCCGGGCGTCGACCGGGCGCTGGCGGACCGCGTGGCGGAGCGCTGCGTCAAACATATCGATCTGCTGCTCGAATGGGACCGCGGGCGGTCCGACCACAAAGCACAACCCGCGCCAGAGCCGGAACGACCGATCGTTCCGCCATTGCGGGCATCTCCACCGGTGAAACCAGCCGCCATGCGTCCGTTCGACCCCTATGCGTTCAGCGTCGTCGTCACCCTAGTGAAGAAGGGACGGGAGGCGCTGGTTGCGCGGCTGTCGGAGATCGACAACATCGACGACTTGCGTCAGCTGGCGAATGCGCAACATCTCGGCGTCGATCCGCATCTGGCCCGCGCGGACGACGTACGCCAGGCCATCGTCAACGGTGCTGAGAAGCGCATCGCCGGCCGCCGCGCCGCCGCGAGCTGACGTGGCGCTGGCGGCGCCGAGATTTGAAGATCACCGGCCCATGCTGCTGGGCGGCCTGCGCGCGCATCACCAGTTCGAAACCATGGCGCTGACGATCCCGGCGCAGTGGGAACGCTTTCGGGCAATGGGGGCAATACCTGGCCGCGTGGGTGGCATCCGGTACGGCGCCATATGCGGGACCGACGTTGCGAAGCAACGGCTGGAATACATGTGTGCCGTCGAGGTCGAGTCGTTCGCGGCGCTCCCGGAAACGATCGACCGGATGCGGGTGCCCGACGCACACTACGCCGTCTTCACGCATGATAGACCGGCGGGGAAACTCGGCGAGACGTGGACGGCGATCTGGGAGCAGTGGGTTCCGACGGCAGGCTACCAGCTTGCGCCGACACCGGACTTCGAGCGCTACGGCGAAGGCTTCGACGTGACCACGATGAGCGGTGACACCGAGATCTGGCTGCCGATCGTGCGCAAAGACGTCACCTAGGATTTGGCGACGAGGGTTTCAGAGCCGGCGTCGGCCGCCTGCCAGATGGCGATGGCCTGGTGCGTTGCCGCCACGTCGTGGACGCGCACGATCTGCACGCCTTGCGAAATCGAATGCAAAGCGGCCGCAATGGAGCCCGGCACGCGGTCGGCCGCATTCTCCACGTTGCACAACTGACCGATGAGCTTCTTGCGCGAAGCGCCCAGCAGAACCGCGATGCCGAGGCCGTGATAGAGGCTCATGGCGGACAGGACGGCGACGTTGTGGTGCAGGTGCTTGCCGAAGCCGATCCCGGGGTCTGCGACGAGCTTGGCCTTGGGAATGCCGGCTTGTTCACAGGCATGGATGCGCTGTTCGAGGAAGTCGAACACGTCGAGGGCGACATCGGAATACTGCGGGTTGTCGTTCATGGTCTTGGGATCGCCCTGAGCGTGCATCAGCATGACCGGCAGCCCGGTGGCGGCGGCAGCTTCGAGCGCGGCGGGATCGTGCGCCAAGGCGGAGACATCGTTGAGCATGTCGGCCCCGGCGTCAGCGGCGCGGCGCATCACCTCGGCCTTGCGGGTATCGACAGATATGCGGGCATCCGTCTTGGCGCGAAGACCTTCTATGACGGGGATGACGCGACGGAGTTCCTCGGCGAGGGAAACGGGCTCAGCGCCTGGGCGGGTGGACTCGCCGCCGATGTCGAGGATGTCGGCACCCTCCTCCACCAGCCTGAGGCCATGGGCGATGGCGGCCTTGGCGGCGAGGAAGTTGCCGCCGTCGGAAAAGCTGTCGGGCGTCACGTTGACGATGCCCATGATGCGCGGCTTGTCGAGCGACAGGCCGGCGAGGCGGGCGCGCGGGGCGCGAATGTTCTCCAGCAGGTCAGAGGCGGCAAGGGTGTGGCGGCCCCAATCGCGCTCGAACAGGTCGCCAAGGCCGATGACGCGGCGGCTGACGGCCTTGGGGCCGCGTTCGATAACTTCGAGGGCGGCGAAGCTCAACGGCCCTCCCGTCAGCGGCAGACCGCCCCAGACCTCGCCCGTGAAGGCTTCATGCGGCGCGGGATAGGCCGGCGGGCGAAACACGCCCACGGGGCGGATGTAGATGGAGCGCTGCATGGGAGCGTAGACCTTGGCGTCGCGAACGTTCACTCACGAAGAGCATCATCCAGCAGGGAACGCAAAAGAAAACGCCGGCCCGTTGCGGGGCCGGCGTGCCTACCGTGTCAGGACGTTGATCACGACGGTTGCGGTTCCATGCCGCCGGAGCCTTCGTCGCGGAGACGGGCGCGGCCGGTGGTCGGCACGGCCGAACCGAGGTTGCCCCTGGAGGCGTCGTCGTCGTTGCGGCGGACGATCTTGTCGCCACGCATGATGGTGGCGACTTCTTCGCCGTTCAGCGTTTCATACTCCAACAGCGCGGCGGCCACGGCGTGCAGCACGTCGATCTTCTCGGTCAGCACGCGACGGGCCGTTTCTTCACCCGTAGTGATGAGCGCACGGATCTCCTCGTCGATGAGACGCGCGGTGTCGTTGGAGATGTTCGTCGTCTGCGTCACGGAGTGACCCAGGAAGATCTCCTGCTCGTTGCTGTTGTAGCGGACGCGGCCGAGCTTGTCGGACATGCCCCATTCCATGATCATGGCGCGCGCCAACTGCGTCGCCATCTGGATGTCGCCCGTCGCGCCGTTTGTGACGTTGTCGGGGCCGCCCAAAATGATCTCGGATTCACGGCCGCCGAACAGTACGGCCAGGCGCGCTTCGCACCACTGGCGCGTGCGGCTATGGCGATCGCCTTCGGGCAGGTTCATCGTCACGCCCAGCGCGCGGCCGCGCGGGATGATGGTGACCTTGTGCAACGGGTCGTAGTTCACGGCCAGGCCGACGATGGCGTGCCCCGCCTCGTGGTAGGCGGTGTTGCGCTTTTCTTCCTCGCTCATGACCATGGAGCGGCGTTCCGCACCCATCATCACCTTGTCCTTCGCATCCTCGAACTCGGGTTGCGTGACGAGGCGCTTGTTACGGCGGGCGGCCAGCAGGGCTGCTTCGTTGACCAGGTTGGCGAGGTCGGCACCGGAGAAGCCGGGCGTGCCGCGCGCGATCGTGCGCGGATCGACGTCGGGAGCGACGGGAACCTTGCGCATGTGTACGCGCAGGATCTTCTCGCGGCCGACCACATCCGGGTTCGGCACGGTGATCTGGCGATCGAAGCGGCCGGGACGCAGCAACGCGGGGTCGAGCACGTCGGGACGGTTGGTGGCGGCGATGATGATGATGCCTTCGTTGGCTTCGAAGCCGTCCATCTCGACCAGCAACTGGTTCAACGTCTGCTCGCGTTCGTCGTTGCCGCCGCCGAGACCGGCGCCGCGATGACGGCCGACCGCATCGATTTCGTCGATGAAGATGATGCAGGGCGCGTTCTTCTTGGCCTGGTCGAACATGTCGCGCACGCGGCTGGCGCCGACGCCGACGAACATCTCGACGAAGTCTGAACCCGAGATCGTGAAGAACGGAACGTTGGCCTCACCTGCGACGGCGCGGGCAATCAACGTCTTACCGGTGCCGGGAGGACCGACGAGCAGCGCACCGCGCGGAATGCGGCCGCCGAGGCGCTGGAACTTCTGTGGATCGCGCAGGAATTCAACGATCTCTTCCAGGTCACTCTTGGCTTCGTCGACGCCGGCGACATCCTCGAACGTGACGCGGCCCTGGCGTTCGGTGAGAAGCTTGGCGCGCGACTTGCCGAAGCCCATGGCGCGGCCGGAGCCGGACTGCATCTGGCGCATGAAGAACACCCAGACGGCGATCAGCAGCAGCATCGGGAACCAGTTCAAGATCACCCCCAGAATCGAGGGCATGTCGTCGTCGGAGGGACGAGCGGTGAACTTGATCCCCTTCTGGCGCAAACGCTCGACCAGGGCAGGATCCTGGGGCGCGTAGGTGGTGAACTTGGTAGCGCTGTCGCGCAGCGTGCCGTTGATGCGGTTGCCGGCCAATTCGACCTCGGTCACCTGCCCGCTTTCAACATTCGCCAGGAACTCGGAATAGGCGATCTCGCCCGCACGCCGGCCCTGCGCCGGATTATTGAAGAGATTGAACAATGCGGCCAGCAGCACGAGAACCGCTACCCATATCGCGAGCTTCTGAAGGTTCGAATTCATCCGAATATCCTGCTGCCGGCAGCCGCCGAGGCGCCGTGGGAACGTCACACAGTGTGCCGCCCGATCCTTAACGTGCGGGAAAGATAGTGGTGGGCTCAGGCTTTGCCAAGCTAAGCCGAGGTTTCGCGGCTAATTGGGTCTGGAGATCTGGTGTCACACCAAAGCACTGTTAATCGGAAATGCGGACATCATCGGGCAGGCCCAGAAATTCCGCGTAAAACGTAAATGCCGACGGACGCTGGATAATTTCGCTTGCTCCGGCGACGGAGGGCACAGCCAGGAGCGTTTGGCCGCTCCAGAACGACGGCAACGTAGTCGCAGCGCGCTGCGGCAGGTGAAATTCCGCGTGCCGGCGCAAGGTTGCATAACCTGTAGCGCCGAGGGCTTTGACGATCACTGGGGCATCGCCCGACGTCAGACCGGCAACCGAGACGGCGAAACGATCGTCCCAGATGGTTTTGGCCGCAGTGTCGAGACGGCACTCCGGTAGAGGTGCGCGTCCGGACTCACGGAAGATCCTGATGTGGGACGCGGTCGCCGCGACGACGCAACCACCCAGCGTGGCCGTGAGGGTGCCGACGCCGTCCAGACGTTGCAGCAGGCGTTCAATCCTGGAGAGGCGGGTTGCGGGCGCGGCGCCGCCGAACCGTGACAGGACCCGAATGAGCAACCGCAGACGCAGTTCGTCCGGCGCGCGGGTGAAGTCAGACCGTTGCATGGCGGCGTAAGCGCCGTGGTTGAGATCGAGAACGCGGGCTTCGAAATCGGTGGCAGCGGCATCGACTGCGGTACGCACGCGGGCCAGCCGGCGGGCGGAGAGCGCGAGCTTTTCCGGCACCAGCCCCAAATCCGCAAGCGTGGCGGCAGCAGCACGGATGCGGACACGCTCGAAGTCAAGGCGGGTGTTGCTGGGGTCTTCGGTCCAGGCGATGGCGTGGGCGCGCAGCGTGGCCAGCAGGCGCGACTTGGTGATGCCAAGCAGCGGTCGCACGAGGTCATAGGAGTCTTGCGCCGACAGGCGACGGCGCGGCGCCATGGCCGACAAGCCGTCAATGCCACTGCCGCGCGCCAAACGCATTAGCAGCGTTTCGGCCTGATCGTCGGCCGTGTGTGCGGTGACGAGAGCAGCAGCGGGCTCTCCGAGGTCGCGCAGCAGGCGAGCGAGCAGCGCGTAGCGTGCCGTGCGGGCGGCATCCTGCAGTCCTGCCTGCGGCTTGGGGCCGGTCCAGGTCAGCACGTGGTGGGGGAGGCCGTGTGCGGCGGCAGCGTGCGCGACGGTCTCGGCCTCGGCGCGGGAGCCTTGGCGCAGATCGTGATCGACGGTGACGACGTGAAGACGTGGAGCGGCATCGCCCTGACGGCGTGCCCAGTGTGCGATCAGGTGCAGCATGGCCGTGCTGTCGGCGCCGCCGGAGACGGCCAGCAGCAGCAGCCGATACGGCGCCAGCCCGGAAAAGAGCTGGTCGCATTCGTCATCGGTGACGGGGCTGTCGGCGGTCATGGCGACGTCATAGCATACCGGCGGCGCAGGCTGCGGAGGCGCTTATGGCCAACGTGAATATGCGACTGAAAACTCCGGTGGTCAGCCGGAACAGCCGAGACGGTGGCGCTCGCTGCCGGCACGCGTCTTCACGTAAACCGGAGCATTCTGGAACTTGCTGTCGAGATCGGCCAGAGCGGAGCAGGCTTCGTTGTTCTTACCCAGGGCGCTGTAGGACAGCGCACGCTTCAGCTGGCTGTCGGCAGCCTTGGGGCTCGTGGCGTAGAGCTTCGTCACAAGATCGAAGGCTTCGGCGGCGTCGGCGAAATTGCGCTGCTGATAGTGTGTTTCGCCGAGCCAGTAGAGCGCGTTCGGCACCAGGGCGTCTTTGGGATAGCGCTTCATGAAGTCGGTGAAGCCGGCCTGCGCCGCACCGTAGTCGCGCTGGATGACGTAGCTATAGGCGACTTCGTAGTCGTGCTTGGGATCGCCCGGATCGGATGAGGGCGGCAGCGCCGCCGTCGTCTCCTGGCCCGGTGCGGGTTGCGGTTGCTGCGCGGGGGGCTCCGCGCCGATCGGCGGTAGAGCACTGCCAGGCGCCGGCGCATCCGGACGTGACGACGTCACCGTCGTGGAGCCTAGGCTTTCGGTTATCGGCTGTTCGGCTGCGGGCGCGACGTCCTGCGCCAGCTGGCGCGGCGGCAGAGGGGCCTCGCTGCGCTTCGTCGGTTCGCCGGCGCCGCGCACCTTTTCGCCGAGCTGCTCGATCTGCGCGCTCAGCGACTTGAGCTGCTGTTCGAGCGCCTGGATGCGTTGTGCGTCGCCTGCTGCAGGCTGGGCCTGGCCAGCGGGCAACTTGGCGAGCGACTCGAGCGTGCCGATGACGACCTGGAGGTCGATCAACTGCTCTTCGAGCTGGTCGACGCGCTGTTGCAGAGCGGCTTCGCTGGCGCCTGCCGGCGATTGGGCGGCCGGTGCACCCGCCTTCTGGCCTTGCGGTGCGGCAGGCTTGCCGCTGACCGGCGGCAACTGTTGACGCTCTGGGGCCTGCGCGGCGGCAGGCGTCGCGGTAACGGCGACGGACACCGCGAGGGCGGCGAGACAGACGGTCGATTGGAACAGCATGTTGTAACGCATCAGATTTTCTGGCCGTGTTGTCAACCGCCGCGCGCGTAGCAGAGACGCGTCCTGATCTCTATTGCGTCGGCAGGCGCGCGCGGTCCGAAGCCAGGGCTGGACCGCGGCCACGCAGGCCCAGGTCACGCCCCTGGCCCTTCAGTACCGTGACAACGCGGCGATTCTGCGCCGCGCACTCGGCCCCGGGACAATCGGCAACAGGATCGCGCCGTCCGTGCGCCACGAGCGAAAGGCGGTCCGCGGGTACGCCCTCCTCGATCAAGCGGTCTTGGACGGCTGCAGCACGCGCTTGGGAAAGCTTGGCGCTTTGCTCGTCGGGCAAGTCGCCGTCGTCGGCGTGGCCTTCGATCACGGCGACGTACTCGCGGTGGCCGGAGAGCCAGCGCGCCTGGGCGGCCAGGACGATGCGCGCCCGCTGACCCAGCTCGGCGCTGCCGGGGGCAAAGAACACGCGATCGCCGGCGGCGACGATGAACTCTTCCTCTACGCCGGCGGAAACCGCCACACCCGGGGCCACAGCGGGCGCCACAGACGGCTTCTGGGGCGCCGGCTTCGGGTCCTGGCGCGCGATGTCACGTGCGCCCAGCGCCGATGGCGCGGTGGGGAAGCCGGGAGGCGGTGACGACGGACGCTCGGCACGCGCTGGCTCTGGAGCGCGGGGCGCCGGGCCCGGAGCACGCGGCGTCGTCGCGGGGGCGGGATCGCGATAGAGGTCGGCGAGGTAGCCGCGGGCGCTCTTGGCGAGGTGACCGTCCGGGTCGCGGGCGACGACCAATTCCAGCTTGCGCTGCGCGATGGCCGTCTTGCCGTTCTCCAGGGCGTCCATGGCGTCGGCGTAGGCGCGCGACACCTCGTCGTCGGCAGTGTTATCGGCTGCGGCGGGCTGAGGCTTATAGTCGAACGTGGCGGGCCGACCCTGCGCCGCGCGTGCGTCGCGTGTCGTTTCGAAGGTACCGATAACGGCTTCCGGAGGCCCATCTCCAGCGCACGCGGCGCCTGAAGCGAGTGCAAATTCCATCGTGGCTGCTGCCACAGTCAGCGCGATACCGCTACGCCGCCGAGGCCCCAAGGTAGGGCCGAACATACGCTTACCCCAATCGATTACCTGCGCATCTAGGCACAGGATGCTCTCGCATTGAGGCTAAACTTTGCTGAACTTGCGGGTAGCTAGGCGCGCGACTGCAGAGACGAAGACCAAGTCGGCCGTTAACCTTTTCAAACTTGGCCCGACAAAGGACGAGACCTTGGTCATCCGATCAGAAGGGAAGCCAGCGATCAGGAAGCAACCCGGCTGTTGAGCACGGTCTGTGCACGCCGGTTCTGCGACCAGCACGAGATGTCGTCGCATGTCGCCACCGGGCGTTCCTTGCCGTACGAGATCGTCCGCATGCGCTGCGCCTGCACGCCGGCGCTGGCAAGGAAGGTGCGGACCGAGGTGGCGCGACGGGCGCCAAGGGCGATGTTGTATTCGCGCGTGCCGCGCTCGTCAGCGTGCCCTTCGACCGTGATTGTGAACTGCGGGTACTGGCGCAACCACTGCGCCTGTTTGGTCAGCGTGGTGCGGGCCTCCGGCGTCAGGTCCGAACTGTCGGACGAGAAGTAGACGATATCGCCAACGTTGACCGAGAAGTCGCGCTGCGTGCCCGGCGTGATCGGTCCGCCGTTGGGCCCAAGTTGCGCGCTGTCCTGTTCCTTGTTGGCGCAAGCCGCGAGCGTTGCGGATAGAGCCACCGCAATCAGCGCTGCGCGCCCGAAACGTAGAACGGAGTATAACACCGGCATAGCTAACCCCTTCGAAGGCTCCGCCGCACGTCCCCGCGCGGGCCTCAATCCATTTCAACGACTTCTACGCGTCGGATCGAACGAAAATATGGCCGATTCCGCGTGGCCTTGCCTGGGCAAAGGTCACAGTTTGAACAAGTCGCCGTTGCTTTTCGTTCCCGTCATACGGGATTTGCTGGGGCGATGCCCCTGGGGAAGGCTTTGATGCGCTGAATAGTAGCGCTCTTTCCCACGGCTTTCGCTCATAAGCGGCGAAAGCATAGTCAGTAAAAAGTTAAGACCGGATTGCGACTGCCATACGGCAAACAATCCGGTCTTAGAATTGAAAGACCACGGCGCGAGCCGTGGGCTTCAAAAGTCTCGCTTAGCGAGCAACTTCCGTCGATGCCGGCACGTCAGCGCCGAGCTTCATGGGAGCTGCTTCTTCGCGACGGCAAGCGCCGAGAGCGATTGCAGTAACGGCAGCGGCGATAAGAATTGCGCCCTTCATGGTCTTCTCTCCTGTGTAGATCGTGGTTAGTGTACGAGAAAAATTAGCGTGCAACTTCGGTCGATGCCGGAACATCGGCGCCGAGCTTCATCGGTGCGGCTTCTTCGCGACGGCATGCGCCGAGAGCGATAGCGGTAACGGCTGCGGCGATAAGAATTGCGCCCTTCATGATCTTGTCTCCTGATGCGTGTTCGGCACTAGCCATGTATTTGGGTACCGGCAGCAGTGGTTTTGATCAAGAACTGAGGGCGTTCTCCCCCTGTTTTCCACCCCTAGAGGTGCGAAAATGCAACTTGGCGTTTCTTGCGCATCACGCTGATGAGAACGCGCTGCACGCCCCAGGTAACCATCTGATTTTGATCAGTAAATTTTGCTCGCTCTGGCAGGGCTCAAGCACGCTTAAAGTCGCGAATGCTAACGCGAGGTTAAGGCGCCGTCAGTTGAGCAGCGGGGACCACGCCGGGTCCGAACCGAACGATGGAGTTGTAACGACTCGTTCGTTGTACCCCGTGAGGTCCACGGAATAGATCTTCGGACCGCCGTTCGTCCCCTGCGACTCGCGGAAGAACATCAACACGCGGCCGTTGGGCGCCCAGGTCGGGCCCTCGTTGTGAAAACCTTCCGTCAGGACGCGCTCGCCCGAGCCGTCCGGCCGCATGACGCCGATCAGGAATCGGCCGCTGTACTGCTTGGTGAAAGCGATGTAGTCGCCGCGGGGCGACCAGACGGGCGTGGAGTAGCGGCCATCACCGACGCTGATGCGCTGCTGGGCCGAACCGTCGGAATTCATCACGTAGAGCTGCTGGGTGCCCTCACGGTCCGACTCGAACACGATCTGGCGACCATCCGGAGAATAGGACGGGCTCGTATCGATCGCCGTGCCCTGCGTCAGACGGCGCTGCTGGCGCGAGCGCAGATCCATCTCGTAGATAGCCGAATTGCCCTCGTTCTGCAGGCTCATGATGACACGCTCGCCGTCGGGCGAAAAGCGCGGTGCGAAGGTCATACCGGGAAAGTCACCGACGAGTTCGCGCTGGCCGGTGGCGAGGTCCATCATAAAGACCTTGGGCTGGTCCTTGGTGTAGGACATGTAGGTGATGCGGTTTGATGCGGGGCTGAAGCGCGGTGTCAGCACGATCTCGCCGCCCTGGCTCAACAACCGGACGTTGGCGCCGTCCTGGTCCATGATGGCGAGGCGCTTGATGCGCTTCTGCTTTGGGCCGGTCTCGTCGACGAAGACGACGCGCGTGTCGAAGTAGCCCTTCTCGCCTGTGAGCTGCTGGTAGATCTGATCGGCGATCATGTGGGCCAGGCGACGCCAGTTCTGCGCGCTCGTGCCCAGGCGCTGACCCGTCAGCTGCTTGCCGTTGGTCGGGTCCCAGAGGCGGAATTCGGCGGACAGCTTACCGTCCGGCCCCGGACCGACGCGACCGACGACGAGCGCCTCGGCGCCGATCTGGCGCCAGTTGGGGAAGTTTGGTGCGGCGTTGACGCTGCCGACGCGTTCTAGAAACGAAGCGCGATCGAGCGGAGCAAACAGGCCGGAGCCGGCGAGGTCGGAGGTGATGACGTTGGAGATATCGGTCGCGAGCTTGGGATCGTCGCCCTCGAACTCCGGGATGGCGATCGGAATCGGCGCAATCGTGCCCTGGCGCACGGTGCCGCGCAGACCGCCTTCCGCCGAAGCGCCGCCGCCGCTGGGCGCGGGTCCGCCCGGGTCGCGACGCTGCGCGGGGGCCGGCGCCGGCTGCTGTCCCATTTGCGTGCCGAAGCTGCTCGGCGGGGCCGGGCCCTTGTAGGCGTCGTCGGCGCGCTGTGCATTTGCCGCGGATGCGGCCAGCATCGTCGCGAAGAGAAGGCCGATGGAAAATGTAAGGAAGGATGGATGGCGGGGTGTCGTCAGCAATTTCTGCACGGGCTCGATCTGATCAATTCGGACGTTTTGGCTCATGGATTGGGCTTCATCACACGATTGGGGCCTGGGCGTGTTCTTTGCGATGCAGACTAGCGCATCATTTCGCGCGGATCGAAGTCGAACGTGATCTTGCTCCAGAACTGATATTTGTCCTGCGGCAGATCGAAGGGTGAGCAGTTCTTTACCGCACGCATGGCCGCATCGGCCGCCTGCTGATACAGCGGATCGGACTGCGCGCCTTCGAGATTGGGCTCGCCGTCCAGCGAGCCGTCCTGGCGCAAGCGCCACGACACGGTCACGACCGCGGTCTCGATGCCGCCACCGGCGCCCGGCAGGCGCCAGCACTGTTTGAGCTGTTGGGCGACCTTCGAGTTCAACTGGTCGGCCTCGCGCACGGACAGCCGGTTGGCGTTGCCTTCGCGTGCGCCGGCCGTCGGCCCCTTGTAGTCGGTCTCCTTTTCAGGCGGCGTGGCCGCGTTCTGGGCGCCGCGCTTGTCGGGCGTCTTGTCGAGGAGAGCTGCCAGCCGGTCGGCCTCGGAGGCCTTCTTCTTGGCTTCATCTTCCTTCTTCTTCTTGGCCTCAGCGAGCTTCTTTTCCTTCTCCTTGCGCTTCTTCTCCTCGGCCTTTTTCTTTTCTTCTTCTTTGCGTTTTTCCTCGGCCTTCTTCTTTTCCTCCTCCTTCTTGGCTTCCTCAGCCTTTTTCAGCTCCTCGGCTTTCTTTGCCTCCTCAGCCTGCTTCTTCTCGTCCTCGATCTTCTTCAACTCTTCGGGCGTGGGGCCAGGCGCGGGCTCCGGCGGCTTGGGAGGCTCAGCCGCAATCTGCTCGGCGATCGGGTCGGGCTTCGGGGGCTCCGGCGGCTTGGCTTCGACCTTCGGCGGCTCGGGCTTGGGAGGCTCGGGCGGCTTCGCCTCTTCCTGAGGCGGTGGCGGTTCGGCGGCGGGTGGGGGACCCTCGACGGGCTTGGGCTTGTCGGCTTCCTTTATCGACATTTCTGTCGGGGGCGCGTCCTTCGGCTTGGCGTCGAGTTCGGTCGAGTTCACGTCGCCCTTCTTCAGGGCCAGCAAATCGGAGGGCGTGACCATCGATACTTCGATGGTCTCGGGCAACGGCGCGACCATCTCGGGCGTGTGCATGATATGCAGAAACGCCCACAGCAGCATGGCGCCGTGAATCAAAAATGAAGCGGGCACACTGAGGCGCATTTCGCCCCCTAGCCTCCGTCTTCGCTCTCGCTGACGAGAGAGATCTTACGGAATCCGCCTTCGTTGATGCGGCCCATCACCCTGAGTATGGCACCGTAATCGACGCCCTTGTCGCCGCGAACGAAAACCTGTTCGTCTAAATTGTCCTTGGCCATGGCCTTCAGCTTGGCAGCGACTTCGGTCAAGGGCACCACCGCGTCGGCGATGAAAACTTCGCCATTCTGCTTCACGGACACGATGACCGGCGTCTTCTTGCTCTCCAGCTGCTGGCCTTTGGATTGCGGTAGCTCGATCGGCACGCCGACCTGCAACAGGGGCGCGGCCACCATGAAGATGATGAGCAGCACGAGCATCACGTCGACGAAGGGCGTGACGTTGATCTCGCTCATAGGCGCGTTGCGGCGGCCACGACGGCGCCGGCCGGTGTCCTGGTGAGCTGACTTGACGCTTGCGCCCATTTAGGTGGCTCCTGACGCCGGCAACGCTTAGCTGCGGACGTCGATCTGACGCGACACGATGGCGGCGAATTCGTCGGCGAAGGCCTCCAGCCGTTGAGAGATACGCGAACTATCCGCCGAGAATTTGTTGTAGAAGACGACCGCCGGAATGGCGGCCATCAAGCCGAGAGCCGTGGCAAACAATGCTTCGGCGATGCCGGGCGCCACGACGGACAGGTTGGTATTCTTGGATACGGCGATGGCCTGGAAGCTCGTCATGATGCCCCATACGGTGCCGAAGAGACCGACAAACGGGGCGGTCGAGCCAACCGTTGCCAGGAACAGCAGTCGGCGATCCAGGCGCTCCATCTCGCGCGAGATGGTGACGTCCATGACCTTCTCGACGCGCAGCTGAATGCCACCCATGGCGCGGATGTTGCCTTCGACCGAGCGTTTCCATTCGCGCATGGCCGCGACGAACAGCGCCGCCATGGTGATGGTTCGACCGCGCGACAGGCCGCCATACAGTTCATCCAGCGACTGGCCCGACCAGAACGTCTGCTCGAACCGATCCGCCTCGATGCGGGCCGTGCGGAAGGCGAACAGCTTTTCGATGATGATGGCCCATGACCAGATGGAGGCCAGCAGCAGACCTATCATCACGGCCTGCACGACCGGTGAGGCCTGCATGAACAGGCCGATGAAGGAGAAGCCGCCGGCGTGTGCGGGGTCGATGGGAGCTTGCGTCAGATCAGCGGGGTTCATGTCTCAACCGTGGTTCGGACCATCGCGCTTCGAATCGAGGGCAGGGTGTCGGGAAGCTGGTAGTCGCACAAAAGCGTGCGCCGGACGAACGCCGATCGGCACCGCAGAAGCTCTGCCTTGTCAAAACCCCCGCACCAATCGGGCATGTTGCCGCGCAATATGACCAAACAAGGGCTTATGCTCATCGCGGGGAGAGGCTAGCGAAGCATTTTGTGCGGAACGGGGCAACGTCGTGACGTCGAATTCCACGATCGACCAATACGTCAGCGGGCCTTGCGCAGCTGACGAATTGCCTTGGTGGGGTCGAACTCCAGTGCCTCGGCTAGGGCCAGAAACTCGACCACGTCGATGCGACGCTGCCCGCTTTCCAGGCGCGCGACGAATGATTGGTATTCGCCGAGTTTTTTGGCCAGTTGCGCCTGAGTAAGGCCGGCCGCTTCGCGCCGAGAAACGATAAAGTCGATCAGGGCCCTCTGGCGTGGTGATCCTAAAGTCTTGGACAAATCGAAGCCGTCCTGGTGGGAAAGAACTGGCCCTCCAAGTAATGCGATTTTCAGTATACACCAAATGCAGATAAATTGATCGATGCGGCAAGAATTAATTACTGGCTTACTTGGCCTTGCTGAAGGCTTCGCGCACGACGGTGGAGAGTCGCAAAGGCTTGCCGGAAACACTTACGAGCACGAGTGTAACGGTCGCTTCAAAGAGGAGAAGGTCCTCGCGCATCACCCGTTGATCGAGGGTCACCGAGGCGCCGCCAAGTTCTTTGACGCGGGTTTCAACCTGGAGAACCTCGTCGATGCGGCCAGGGCGAACAAAGTCCATGTTCATCCGGCGCACGACGAACGCCGCCGGCTCGTGGCTCTCGGAGCCGTCGATCAGGCGGCGCGCGTCGGTGCCCAGAAGGCGCAGGTAGTCGGAGCGTCCGCGCTCGCACCAACGCACGTATGAGGCGTGGTAGACCACCTGGGCGAAGTCGGTGTCTTCGAAGTAGACGCGCACGGGGAGGACGTGGCGACGGCCGCTTGCGTCGTCGATGATGCGGCCGGCAAGGTCGGGCCAGGATGTGGGCGTCGGCGTCATGAGATCTCGCGTTTTTGCGGTTTGCCGTCATGCAGCACAGGCGGCCTGGGAGGGCAAGGGTCTACGGCCAGGCCGACAATCGGTGATCGCTTCTCAAGCGGCGTCGCCTGCGTCTTGCGCAGAGCGCGCGGGAGCCGTCATATGCACGGCCGCATGGGACGGGACCAGGCGGCTTGATCGTTCTAACGCAAGGGAACTCGATGCGTGTTTTCTCCAAGCTACGCCTGATCGGCCTATGCGCCCTGGCGCTCTGCGATGCAGCGGGGGCGCAGGCACAAGCGCCAGAGGCCGCACCGCCGACCGAGCGCGTAACCGTCAACGGGGACGCGATCATGAGCGACGCGGTTGAGGCTCGGCAGTACGACTTGATCGGCAAGGACACCATCGTCGAAGCTGTGCTGACGGAGTCGCGGTCGTTGAGCCGCACTCCGGCGGTCGCGCAGGACCTGAAGGGCCTGTTGACCGCCGTCGTGCAGGAAAATCCCGATGCGAGCCGCGAGCAGATCATGGCCATCGTACAGGAGAAGTCGGTCGCCTACACACAGGTGCTGGCGGTGAGGAAGGTACGGCCGAAGCTGTTCGCCGAGGTAGAAGCCAAGGCCGTCGACGAGCTGATCGACGAGCGGCTGATGCTGCAGGAGGCAAAGAAGCGGGGGCTCGTTCCAGGGAGTGGGGCCGGCGACGAGGCGGCGGCGGAGGCAGCGGCGCAAAGTCTGCCGAAGCGGGCGGGTGCCGATGGGGAGCCGTTACACAAGCTTCTCACGGCCTGGGACAAACGCGCGCTGCCCAGCGCCAAGGCCCGCCTCGTGGCGCAGTCGGCGTGGATCGCCGCGCTGACATCGCGGCTCGGCGCGCCGCCGGACGATGCGACGGCAGCCAAGGAGCTTGCGGCGCTGAAGGCAGCCGCGGCCATCGAGAGGCGGTAGCGGCGGACGTGCGTCCTCAGCTCAGACGGGGCGCGCCGAGTTCGATGGCAACGATCTCGGGCGGCGCGCCCAAACGGACAGGCGCGTTGCTGCAGCCAAGGCCCGCCGAAACGATGAGATGGCGATTCTCCTCGACGATGTGGCCGTAGGCGTAGCGGCTGCCGTAGCGCGACGGCACGATCGGCGCATAGCCGAAGACGCGCACCTGGCCGCCGTGCGTGTGGCCGGCCACGGTCAACGCGACGCGATCGGGAACCTGGGGGAAGACATCGGGCTCGTGCACCATAAGGATCACGGGGGCGCTGTCGGTCACGGCCGCCAGGGTCGCCGGCAGGTTGTCGACACCGATATAGCGCGGAATGTAGCCATCAGCGTCGCGGTGCTTTTCGCGATGGCGCTTCAGAAAAAAGGCCCACTGGTCGCCAAGGCCGGCGATCCAGAACGGCTGGGCATCTTTCACGAGGCGAATGGCGGTGTTTTCGTAGACGGGGATTCCGGCGGCCTCGAGCGCCGTCTGTGCCGGGATCGGACCCTGCATGCTTTCCTGGGCCGCGTCGCTCTCCCACCAGTCGTGATTGCCGAGGACGGCGTGGACGCCATAGGGCGCGCGCAACGCTGCGAGCTCTGTGGCCCAAACGTGGTGGGGGACAACAGTGCTGTATTTGGCGAGGCGCGACCCGTTGACGAAATCGCCGAGGAGGAGGACGGCATCGGCACCCAGCGCGTTCGTCGCGCGCACGATGCCGCGAATGCGTTCCGCCGGCATCCAGGGATCGCACGCATGCAGGTCGGCAATGATGGCGAGCTTCAAATGAAAGCCGGCCGGCCAGTTGGGCGGCGTCAGGGCATATGTGGTCACGTCCAGGCCGTAGCTCTCGGCAACGGCGAAACCGCCGAGGCCGAACGAGCCGGCACCAAGGCCGGCCATGGCGGTAAGAACGCGTCTTCGCGAAATCACGTTGGTCATACTCCTGCGACCGGCAAGCGTAGCCGTATCGAATTCGTGGGATTCATGCACGCTCGGATTCAACAGATGGTGAAATTCGCGGGACATTGCTACGTCACGAGCCCCATAACTCGGACCTAGGCCGTGCTCGACTGCCCGCCCTTGTCGTCGGGGTCATCGGCCTGATCGAAGAGCGGGAACTCCGCGGCGCCACGGCCGGGGCCACTGATGCCGAGATGGCGGTAGGCTTTCAACGTCAGTACACGGCCGCGTGGCGTGCGGCCTATGAAGCCCTGCTGCAGCAGAAAGGGTTCGACAATCTCCTCGAGCGCGTCGCGCGGCTCGGATAATGCCGCGGCCATGGTCTCGATGCCGACGGGGCCGCCGTCATAATTCCTAGCAATGCAGTTGAGGTAGCGATGATCGAGGGCATCGAGGCCTTCGCCGTCGACCTCCAGTGCGCGCAGAGCCTTGTCGGCGACGCGGGCGTCGATGATCGGCGCGTCGGCAACGGCGGCGAAATCGCGGACGCGACGCAGGAGGCGACCGGCGATGCGTGGCGTGCCGCGGGCGCGGCGGGCGATTTCGGTGGCGCCGTCCTTGGCGAGCGGCGCGCCAAGGACACGGGCGCCGCGCGTGACGACGCGTTCCAGCTCTTCGGTGGTGTAAAAGTTGAGGCGGATCGGAATGCCGAAGCGATCGCGCAGAGGCGTCGTCAGAAGGCCAGCGCGCGTCGTAGCGCCGACGAGGGTGAACTTGGCCAGATCAATGCGCACGGAGCGGGCGGCAGGGCCCTCGCCGATGATGAGATCGAGCTGGAAGTCTTCCATCGCCGGATAGAGGATTTCCTCCACCGCGGGATTGAGACGGTGAATCTCGTCGATGAACAGGACGTCGCGGTCTTCGAGGTTGGTCAGCAGGGCCGCGAGATCGCCGGCCTTGGAGATGACGGGGCCGGAGGTGGCGCGGAAGCCGACGCCAAGTTCCTTGGCCATGATCTGCGCCAGCGTCGTCTTGCCGAGACCGGGTGGGCCGGCGAACAAGACGTGATCGAGGGCATCGCCGCGCGTGCGGGCGGCCTGAATGAAGACCTTGAGGTTGGCGCGCGCCTGCTCCTGCCCGATGAATTCGTCGAGCGACTGCGGGCGAATGGAGGCTTCCAGCGCATCCTGCTCGCGCTTCAGCGATGTCACCAGGCGGTCGTCGGTCATGTTTTGTTCGTGCCGCTATTCGCGGGGGACGTCAAGCGATGCCGGGGACCGGAGCCGGTTCGCTGGAACAGTGTGGCGCGGCGCGACGGGGTCAGACCGAGGTCTGACCCCTTGGACGTGTCAGATCAGCTTGCCCATGGCGACGGCGGTGTCGGCCATGCGGTTGGAGAAGCCCCATTCGTTGTCGTACCAGGAGAGGACGCGCACGAGGGTGCCGTCCATGACCTTGGTCTGGTCGAGGTGGAAGATCGACGAGTGGGGGTCGTGGTTGAAGTCCATCGACACGTTGGGCTGGTCGGTGGTGCCGAGAACGCCCTTCAGTTCCTGCGACGACGCCCGCTTGATGGCGGTGTTGATCTCATCGACCGTCGTCTCGCGCTTGGCGATGAACTTGAAGTCGACCACCGAGACGTTCGGCGTCGGCACGCGGATCGACGTGCCGTCGAGCCGGCCATTCAGCTCCGGCAGAACGAGGCCGACGGCCTTTGCCGCGCCCGTCGTGGTCGGGATCATCGACAGGGCCGCGGCGCGGCCGCGATAGAGATCCTTGTGCAGGGTGTCGAGCGTCGGCTGGTCGCCAGTGTAGGCGTGGATCGTCGTCATGAAGCCCTTGTCGATGCCGACGAGGTCATGCAGCACCTTGGCGACGGGCGCCAGGCAGTTGGTGGTGCACGAGGCGTTGGAAATGACGAGGTGATCCTTCGTCAGCTTCTCGTGGTTGACGCCGTAGACGACGGTCAGATCGGCACCGTCAGCGGGAGCCGAGACGATCACGCGCTTGGCGCCGGCCGTGAGGTGAGCCGCAGCCTTTTCACGTGAGGTGAAGATGCCCGTGCATTCCAGCGCGATGTCGACGCCCAGTTCCTTGTGCGGCAGCTCGGCCGGGTTCTTGACGGCGGTGACCTTGATCGGGCCGTTGCCGAGATCGATCGTATCGCCCTTCACAGTGACGGTGCCGGGAAAGCGGCCGTGCACGCTGTCAAAGCGCAACAGATGCGCGTTGGTCTCTACAGGACCCAGGTCGTTGATGGCGACGACCTCGATGTCGGTGCGGCCGCTCTCGGCGATCGCGCGCAGTACATTGCGGCCGATGCGGCCAAATCCATTGATCGCGACCTTAACTGCCATCTTGCTTTCTTCCTTTCGCGTGTTCGCCAGAGACAACTGTGACAATTCGGGCTGTCAGTACGACAGAAATGCGCAACGCCCAATGCATCTTTTTCGAGCATTTCGCGACGCTACTTAAGTGGTGGGATTGCGGGCGCAATTAACTTGAGGCGAGGCATCCATGTCAATGAGTCGCATTCATGTTTTTGCAAGTGATTTCAGCGCGCGCCATCAAGGAGCGAAGATGCGGACAAATGGTCTTCATTGGTTGCGCATGCCGGGGACATTCCGTATGTTCGCCGCTGAACTTTGCATTGGGTTGGAAGCCAGAGGGCATCTGCTTTTCCCCAAGCTTAGATGGGTAGGTCCATGGCACAGCGGGAACGAACCAAGGCGAAGCGGAGTGCCGCTCGCCCTGAGGAAGCATCGGTCAGTTTGAACGAGGCCGTTCAGCGGTTGGAATCGCGCACCAAGGCGCTGGAACTCGAGCGCGATGGCCTGAAGGCCGAACTCGAGGCCGCGCGTGCGCGGATCGGTTCGCTCGAGGCCGCGCGCGACAAGGTCGTCGGGCGTATCGACGGCATGATCGATTCGTTGAATTCCGTGGTCGGTAAGGACTAGCACTTACTCCTCTCGATTTTTGCGCGGCGACAGACTACATTGGCAACGCTGCGGGGTTCGTCAGGAACACATGAATCTCCAGGGCCTATAAGATCTGCCTGGGAGCTGTCCCTGACTGGAACCGTGGTTCCGGATATATGGCGCCCACCTTACATTTGTAGGGACCCGGCGAGATCAACCGTTCCAACGGCCACCGCGGCACTTAATTCTGGGCGCACTTTATTCATGGTACAGGTTCCGTCGCACGATGACTAAGGATGCGACGGACGCAACGAAGGCGCTCAAGGCCGCTCTCCGAAAACAGCAGAAGGCCCTACGGCTGCAGGCGTTCGAGCGGCATGCCGCGACGGCGCCAGGGGCTCTTCGGGGTCATGGGTTGGGATTCGCCGGGGTGCCGGCGCCGGCGTGGGTCTCCGCCTTCTATCCGATCGACGATGAGCTTGACCCGATGCCGCTCTTGGAAAGGGCGATCGGCGAGGGCTATGGCGTCTGCCTGCCCGTGATGGAGGGAATGGGCAAGCCGCTGGTGTTCCGGGCGTGGACGCCTGGAGATCCCCTCAACGAGGTGAAGTGGGGCATCAAGGAGCCGCTGGCGTCCGCGCCGGTGGTCGAGCCGGACATCGTGCTGGCGGCACTGCTGGCCTATGACGATCGTGGTTACCGGCTAGGCTACGGCGGCGGTTTCTACGATCGCACGATCGCGCGGCTGAAGACCATTAAGCCTGCCGTCGTGATCGGGCTGGCGTATGACGAGCTAAGGGTCGACGCGGTGCCGCACAACGACTATGACCAGCCGGTTGACTGGATCCTGACACCGTCGGGGCCGAAGAAATGCTCCGGAATTGAATGAGACTTCTGTTCATTGGTGACGTTGTCGGGCGCTCCGGCCGCCGCGCGGTCGTCGAGGCGCTTCCCACGCTGCGCCAGCGCTACGATCTCGATTTCGTCGTCGTCAACGGCGAGAACGCGGCGGGCGGGTTCGGCATCACCGAGGCGATCACGCAGGAACTTCTCGACGCGGGCGCCGATGCGATCACGCTGGGCAATCACGCGTTCGACCAGAAGGACACGCTGGTGTTCATCGAACGCCAGCCGAAGCTGATCCGCCCGCTCAATTTTCCCAGGGGGACGCCTGGTCGCGGCGCAG
The DNA here is from genome assembly GCA_965279065.1 of Hyphomicrobiaceae bacterium. Classification (GTDB taxonomy): domain Bacteria; phylum Pseudomonadota; class Alphaproteobacteria; order Rhizobiales; family Hyphomicrobiaceae; genus JAKAXS01. The sequence goes on along the minus strand of OZ257134.1, from coordinate 752,111 downwards.
CGCTGCTGAAGGCGCGCAACGATGCCGACGTGCTGGTCATCAACGCCATGGGCCGCGTCTACATGACGGAGCTTGACTGTCCATTCCGCGCAATCGACGCGGAACTGGCGGCGTGCCCGCTGAAAGAAGGCTGCGACGCCGTCTTCATCGATTTTCACGCCGAGGCGACGAGCGAAAAGCAGGCGCTCGGTGTGTTCGTCGACGGCCGCGCGACGGGCGTCGTGGGAACTCACACGCACGCACCGACGTCCGACGAGCGCGTGTTGCCGCGCGGCACGGCCTACATGTCGGATGCGGGCATGAGCGGCGACTATAATTCCGTGCTGGGCATGGACAGCGAGGAGCCGGTGCATCGATTCCTGACGCGCATTCCGCGGCAACGGTTCGAGCCGGCGCTCGGGCCGGCGACGGTGTGCGGGCTGGCGATTGAGGTCGACGACAAGACGGGGCTGGCGACCCAGGTGGCGCCGCTGCGGCTGGGCGGGGTGCTCTCCCAGGCCGAACCGCCGTTCTGGGTCGCGTGAAGACGCCTTCGGCCGGTCGGCCGTCTTGACCGGGGCGGGCTCAGTCCCGCATTAGATACGCACCAAATCACGCAAGGGACGAGCGAGAACGCAATGGCCGGCCATTCAGCCTACAAGAACATCATGCACAAGAAGGGGCGCAAGGATGCGGCCCGGGCCAAGATGTTCGCCAAGTTCGCTCGCGAAATCACCGTTGCCGCCAAGGCCGGAATGCCCGACCCGGCGATGAACCCGCGCCTGCGCCTCGCCATCCAGACCGCGCGGGCGGAGAACATGCCCAACGACAACATCGCGCGCGCCATCAAGAAGGCGGCGGGCGGGGATTCGGAAGCCTACGAGACCATTCGCTACGAGGGCTACGCACCTGGCGGCGTCGCCGTGATCGTGGAAGCGCTGACGGACAACCGCAACCGTACGGGCGGGGCGGTGCGCGCGGTATTCACGAAGTACGGCGGCAACCTGGGCGCGACGGGGTCGGTGGCGCACATGTTCCAGCACGTCGGCGAGATCACGTATCCGGCCAAGGCCGGCTCGGCCGATGCCGTGCTGGAGGCGGCGATCGAGGCGGGGGCCGACGACGTGCAGTCGGACGACCACGGGCACGTCATCACCTGCCCGTTCGATACGCTCGGCACGGTTGCGGGCGATCTCGAAGGCAAGCTTGGAGAAGCCGCCGGCGTCAAGGCGATCTGGAAACCGAACCTGTCGACCGAGGTCGGCGAGGATCACGCCAACAGCATCATGAAGATGATTGCGGCGCTGGAAGACGACGACGATGTCCAGACCGTGTTCGCCAACTTCGAGATCTCCGACGACGTGCTGCAGAAGCTGACGGCAGCTTAGGCATGCCGTCTTCCTCGGGACGAGCCCGAGGACCAGTGGAGAGCGTCTGGGCTAGCGGCGCCGCCTTCCTTGGAGCGTTGCCTACCTTCTCGGCGATGTGCCAACCCTAACGTACCCACGTGCCGATGCGGTCGAAGCGCACGCCGGTCTCGTCATAGGCGAAGTAGATCAGTTTGGCAGTGCCGGTGATGTCTTCGCGGGCGATGGTGCCGATGCGCTCGCCACGGCTGTCGTGGGCGTTGTCGCGATTGTCGCCCATGGCGAAGTAGTGGCCGGCCGGCACGGTGATTTCGCGGAAGGTGTCGAACGGACCCTCGAGCGGGTCGTCCAAGATGAGATGCTTGCTGCCGCCCGGAAGGGTCTCTTCGAAGGCGCGCGCTCCGTCGCCGGTCGCGGTGTCCTTCGCAAACGCCGGCCGTTCGACCTCGCGCCGCGGCACAGCCTCGCCGTTGATGTGGAGGATGCTGTTCGTCACGGCGATGCGGTCGCCCGGAAGGCCGACGATGCGCATGACGTAAGTCAGGCGGCCGGGCCCGGCATCGACCCAGAACGTGGCGACATCGCCGCGCAGCGGCTCGCCTGAGAGCCAGGCCGGCCGAAACGCCACGAACTCGTTGACGTTCAGGGTCGGGCTCATCGAGCTGGAGGCAATGTAGTGCTTCTTGGTCAGAACGAGGAAGCCGAGACCGCAGAACGTCACGAGGCCCACTGCCGTCAAGGCCGAGATAACGGCTATCCTGCCGACACGGCTGAAGGGTTTGGAGCCAGAGGCGTCCGTCGAAGCCCGCTCCATCAGCGCCACCAGAAGCCGACGGCGGCAATGATGACGCCGCCGATCAGCATGAAGGTGGCGACGACGCCCAGAGCCTGCGCCACGAAGTGGCCGATGACGGTGCCGGCCGTGCGTCGGGCCTTGCCGGTGAGCGAGGCTTCGTTGCGGATGTCGCTCCACTTCTGATCCAGCGCGGTGGGATTTTCGGCGGTGCGGCGGCCGCGGGCGGCCTGCCAAGCGGATTCAAGGGCGGCGCCCTTCAGGTCGTATTTCGACGTCATCCACATAATGATGACGGCGAGCAGCGCCAAAGCGCCGCCGGCGAGCATCGTCCACTCGTTCCACCCCAGGTCCATCGAACACCTTCCTGCCCGTTAACGGATCGGGTGCAACATGCCGTGCAAAGTGAGCCGCCGCAATGACAGTCGCGAATCATTTGGCGTGATATGGCAGGACGCATGAGGGGCACGGTCATTCGTATCATCGGCATCGATCCGGGGCTGCGGCGCACCGGGTGGGGCGTCATCGAGAGCGATGGGGTGCGGCTGTCGTACGTCGACTCGGGCCATGTGACGTCGACCAGCGATGAGGACCTGAGTTTCCGGCTGCGCGAGATCTTCGAGGGCATCAGCGGCGTGCTGGCGAGTTTTCAGCCGGGCGAGGCGGCGGTGGAAGAGACGTTCGTCAACGACAACCCCCGGGCGACGCTGAAGTTGGGCCAGGCGCGCGGCATGGCGCTGCTGGCGCCGGCGTTGCGGGGCTTGCGCGTGGCGGAATATCCGCCGAACCTGATCAAGAAGTCGGTGGTGGGCGCGGGCCACGCCGACAAGAAGCAGATCCAGGTGATGGTGGGGTTTCTGTTGCCGAAGGCGAAATTCAGCAACGCGGACGAGGCCGACGCGCTGGCCATCGCCATCTGTCACGCGCATCACCGGTCCAGTCCGCAGGCGGCGGCCGCGCGCCTGCTGAAGGAAGCCGTCAGATGATCGGCAAATTGCGCGGCAAGGTGGACGCCATCGGCGAGGCGCATGCGATCATCGACGTCGGCGGCGTCGGCTATGAGGTGCAGTTGTCGGCTCGGACGCTGCGAAACCTGAAGCTCGGCGAGGAGGTGTCGCTGACGATCGACACGCACGTGCGCGAAGATTCCATCAAACTGTTCGGCTTCTCCAGCGAGATCGAGCGCAGCTGGTTCCGCACGCTGCAAACGATCCAAGGCGTCGGCTCGAAGGTGGCGCTGGCAATCCTTGGCACGATGTCGCCGCAGGATCTGGCCAACGCCATCGCGCTGAAGGACACGGGCGCCATGGCGCAGACGCCGGGCGTCGGCAAGAAGCTGGCGGAGCGCCTCGTGCTGGAATTGAAGGACAAGGCGCCGGCGCTCAGCGTCGCCGGGCTAAATGTTCCGGCATCAAGCATCGGCAGCAGCGGCGCCGCGCCGGTGGAAGGCAACGCGGCGGCCGAGGCGATGTCGGCCCTGACCAACCTGGGCTACAATCCGGCACAGGCCTCGGCGGCGATTGCGGCGGCGGCCAAAGAGTTGGGCGCGGAAGCGGATACGGCTAAGCTGATCCGTCGTGGCTTGAAGGAATTGGCGCGCTAGAGCGCACCTCACGCAATGGAGACCTGGCCGATGTGCACGTTCCGCAATTGGGTATTGTTCCTGATCGTCTGCGCTGCCGCCGCAGCGGTGTTGGCCTGGCAGACCTGGCCGAACCTGCCGCTCGATTCCGGCATGGACCCGGCGACGCTGGCGGCCTATCAGGCGGCGGTCATCGCGCACTGGATCAAGTTTGGTGCCATCGGCCTGGGCATCCCGCTTCTGGTGCTGATCATTGGCCGGCTGGCGTGCGGCAAGCGTCCCGAGCGCCTCTGACATGGCCGGCGCCTCGGACGAGGCCGGCAACGGCCAGCGTGCGTTCTGGACATTTCTATTCGTCACGCTGTGCGGGCCATTCTTCGCGGCGCTGGCGTACGCTGCCGTCGTGATCCTGGCACCGCCGCTGAAGCTCGGTGCCTTGCTGCCTGCAGGATTGCCGTCGTTGGGCGAAGCCGTGGCCGGCGTGTTCGTGTGGTCGGCGCTGCCGGCGGCGCTGACCGCTCTGGGGCTGGTGCCGATGGTGCTGCGGCGCGGCACGTTCGGCTGGATCGAAGCGGCCGCGGCCGGGGTGATCGCGTTTGCGGCCGCCACGGTGATTGCGCCGTTTCAGCATGACGTGACGCTGGCGGTGCTGGCGTTCTTCGCGGGACTCGTTTCGCTGGCCGTCCGATATGTGCTGCTGGCCGCCAACATCCTGCGGTCGGCCTGAGCACTGGCCGATTATCGCATACGTCAATGCGGGCACCGTGATGAGGAACATGCGCGACCGCGCCATCGCTTTGTTGCCGGGGCGGAGCTGTTGGGAGGGGATGATGGGGTTCACCTGCGCGCCAATTGGCGCTAGATCACCGGGTGGATTTCAACTTCCCTGGCAAACGAATAATGAAGAGGCTCGCCGATGACTGAGAAGCTGAACGACATCGCCCGCGCTCTGGTGGCGCCCGGCAAGGGCATCCTTGCCGCCGATGAAAGCTCCAGCACCATCAAGAAGCGTTTTGATAGCATCAACTTGACCTCGACGGAGGATGCGCGGCGCGACTACCGCGAGATGCTGTTCCGCTCGACCGAGGCGATGAAGTCGCACATTTCCGGGGTCATCCTGTACGACGAGACGATCCGCCAGAAGGCCAAGGACGGCACACCGCTGGTCGACATCATGAAGGCTGCCGGCTCCATTCCCGGGATCAAGGTGGATACGGGCGCCAAGGCGCTCGCGGGGCCGACGGCCAAGATCGAGACCATCACCGAGGGCCTCGACGGCCTGCGCGAGCGCCTGGAGGAGTACTACAAGCTCGGCGCCCGGTTCGCGAAATGGCGTGCCGTCATCACCATCGCGGACGGCCTGCCGACGTGGAACTGCGTGAAGGCCAACACGCATGCGCTGGCGCGCTACGCGGCGCTTTGCCAGGAGGCCGGCATCGTGCCGATCGTCGAGCCGGAGGTGCTGATGGACGGACCGCTGGCCAGCCACGACATCAACCGGTGCTATGAGGTGACGGAGTGGACGCTGCGCACGCTGTACCGCGAACTCTATGACGCGCGCGTCGACCTGGAAGGCACAATCCTCAAGCCGAATATGGTGATCGCCGGCCAGAAGGCGGCCAAGCAGGCGTCGGCGGACGAGGTGGCGGAGAAAACGGTGAAGGTGCTGAAGGCAACGGTGCCGAGCGCGGTGCCGGGGATCGCCTTCCTGTCGGGCGGGCAGTCCGACGAGGCGGCGACGCAGCATCTGTCGCTGATGAACGCCATCGGCGACCTGCCGTGGTCGCTGACGTTCTCTTACGGGCGCGCTCTGCAGGCCGCCGCGATCAAGGCTTGGGGCGGAAAGCCGGAAAATGTCGCGGCCGGGCAGCGGGCCTTCGCCCATCGCGCGCGGATGAACGGTCTCGCCGCGCTCGGCAAGTGGGAGCAGAAGCTGGAGAAGGCGGCCTAGGCGCCGCGACACCCGCGGAACGAGACAAGATTCGAGGCGGCTCGCGATGCGGGCCGCCTTCGCATTATCGGCGCCAGGGTAGTGCTATTCGAGAGCGGGGCCGCCGAGGCTAAACATGGTCAGGGCGTTAGGACTGGAAGACGCGGTCAGGGACGGGAACAGGCCCAACAGCTGAGAGCCCGCGCCCGCCTCTTCAGCATCGCCTTCCGTGGCACCGGCCCGGGCGAGGGCGGCCTTGGCGGCGAGGCTCGTGTTTGAGAGCTTGGCGGCGGCAACCTGAGTGGTTGGCGCGGATTTCGGCACGATCGCGGCCGAGGGGCGCGGTGCCTTGCGCTTGGCGGCCTTCGGGGTTTCCGAGCGTGCCTTCACGGTCGGCTTCTCCGGCTGCGGCTGCGTCGCTTCATCCTGTACGGATTGCTCGACCGGGGCGGCGGCGTCTGCCGGTTCGACGGTTGCCGACGGTGGCTCGGTTCGGGCGTCTTCCTCACCGGCCTGGCGCAGCTCGACGCTGAACTTGCCGGACGACGCGGCGCTGTTGCCGGGGATCTCGACCGTGGCGCGCATGGCGGCGGCTGGTGCGCCCATCGGGAACGTGATGACGAGATTGTCGAGCTGGGATTGCGGCAACGACCATGCGGTGTCGGAGACGGGCGCGCCAGCGGACAGCGTGGTTCCTGGAACCAGATCGCTGACGACGATGTTGGCGCGGGCGGCTTGTGCGGCAGCCTGCTCGGTGTAGTTGCGCAGGGCCTCGCCGAAGGCCAGGCGCGGCGTGGCAGCATTGGCCGACGACGTGAATGTCATGCTCAGACTGGCAGTGCGGATCCATTGCTCAGCGTCGTGGAGCACAGGCGCGACCATCGAGGGATTTGCGACGCTGATCGCGACACCTGCGCCGACCGCGACGATGGACATCAGAAACGTGGCGCGGGCAAAGGGGCGCGTGGCGCCCTGGTAGCGGCGGGCGCTCGTGGCATTGCGCACCGCGCGGTTGGAGGCGTGCGGCACCTCCTGTATGGCGCGCTCCAAAAAGCGCGGCATGCGATCGCCGCGGCCTTCCTGAGTGGCCCAATTGTACGTGTCGTGGTGGTCGCTTTCTTCGCGCGTGACCATTACGCGCGATAGGGCCTCGGCCAAGGATTCGTTTGCCGAGCCTTGTCTACGCTTAGACATGCTACGCTCCCCACATACTCCAGGCGCCCAATACGCAGACGCCTGCCTTCCCCGATCCGACGCACCTTATCGTTTTCCCCAACCTATCCACAGGGTGCCGCAACCTGTGCATAGATTCATTTTTTGCTTGCGCCGTCTCTCGGAGACTACTGTGAGGATTCGGAAAGCTCAATCATTTATCGCAATTGCGAAGCCAGAATTAATTCTGGAGTTAAGCTCGATCACTCATGGGTTGCCGTTAGCGTCAATGCACGACGCCTGAAACACGACCAATCATCGCCTGAAACCGGCCTACTGGCCCTTCAAAACCATGCAATCCAGCTTCTGCCGGCGCAGGGTGCTGCACGCGGCATTGGCCGCCGCGCTGTCAAATTCAGCGAACCTTGCACGGTAGACCTGCCGGCTGCCGACCTGGGCCTGCTCGGCGAGGGATGGGCGATCCTTGAGGACGTCGGCAGCCCGCCCGCGCACACTTTCGAGGTGCCGGCGGGCTTCCTCGGCGCTAGCAAAGGCGCCGACCTGGATCAGATAACCACCACCACCATTGGGTGCGCGTGCCGCCGCTGGCGACTTGGCGGGTGCCTCGGGGGCGAGGCTGGGTGCACCGCCGCCCATGATGGCGCGAGCATCATCGGCGCCGCCGTTGTCGACGCGCATGCCGAGGCGTTCGGGCGGAGGCTGGGCCGACGACAACGCAGCGATCTGTCCATCAAGCGTGCCAGGGCGGCGAACCGGGGCCTTGAGCACGACGCTCTCGGTGCTGCCGGGCGCTGCGAGGGGGGCCGGCGCGGCCTGGGCGTCCGGAGTTGGAGTTGCGGACCGGCCAAGATCGAGGCGGGGTGCGGCGGAGGCCGCGACGAACTGTGGTCGTGGATTTGCCTGTTTGAGAGCGGGCTGGGGAGCCGGCGCAACTTCGGCAACTGCGGACGCGGGCGCGGCAACGCCTGGAGACGGCGGGGCGCCAGCAGTCTGTGCGGCGACCATCACGGCCTTCACCTTGGCGATCCTGATGGTGGGATCAGCGGCGGGCGGCTGGTCGGGTGTTGTTGTTGCCTGCGGAGCGGGCGGCGGTGCCATGGCGGTCGCAAGAGCCTGCGCCTTGGCCTCCGCCTTGGCCTTCTTGTCAGGCTTCTTGGCGGCCGGGGGCGCTGCTGCCGCCAACTGCGGGGCGGGGGCTTTTGGCTGTGCGGCGGGCGGTTCAGGCGCGCGGGCCGGCTTGCCGCGGGCGACGAGAACCGGAGCGGCCTTGCGGGTCTTCTCGGTTGAAGCATCGCTCAGCGCGCGAAACAGGACGACGCGCATGTGGGCGTTGCGGACGCCGGCGGAAACGCCGCCGAACACGGCACCGACCACATACTTGCCGTCGCGCTGTACCGAGCTGACGAGGTTGAAGCCGGAGGCGCGGGTATAGCCGGTCTTGATACCGTCCATGCCGCCGAAGCCGTTCATCAACGTGTTGTGGTTGCGGTAGGTCTTGCCGCCGTAGCTGAAGCTGCGCAGCTGGAAGACCTGGAAGCTGTCCGGAAAGTCGTCGCGCAGGCGCAGGCCGAGCGTGACCATGTCGCGCGCCGTGGTGATCTGGCGCGGATCGGGCAGACCGGAGGCGTTGCGGAACGTGGTGCCCGTCATGCCGATCTCGCGGGCGCGCTTGGTCATGCGCCGGGCGAATTCGGCTTCGCTACCGGCCACGGCCTCGGCGATGGCGCAGGCCATGTCGTTGGCAGACTTGGTGACGACCGCCTTGACAGCATTGCCCAGCGAGATGCGTTCGCCGACTTCCAGGCCAAGCTTCGAGGGCGCCATTGATGCCGCGTTGACGCTGACGGTGAGCATCGTGTCCTCGCTCATGCGGCCGGCCTTCATTTCCTCGAAGGCCAGGTAGAGCGTCATCATTTTCGTGAGGGAAGCCGGATAGCGAGGTTCGTCGGCCTGCTGAGCGTGGAGAACCGTACCCGTGTTGCCGTCGATGACGAACGACGCCTGCTTGTCAGCGGCGAAGGCCGAATCGGCGGCGAAGGCGAGCGCCAAACCGCAGACGAGAGTCCGCAGGTCAGGAATCACGCGCTTCCGGCTCACCGACATCTGGTCTCTCTGCACCCTGATAGTTGCAACAGCAATCGACACAGGGCCGACCGCCGAATGATAGAGACTGGAGATTTCCCCAACCCTACCGCTTTCATCATCGTTTTAGGGCGGCTTTGCGACGGGCGCGTCGACATCGTCCGCGGCGTGAGGCTAATGGACCACAACCTGCCATAAGGTTAATTCCGGCGCCCTATGGTGCACTGCAAAATAGCGCTTGAAATTTTTGTGCGTTGCACCCATAAATTGGGGAGGCGCTGCGCGAGACTCAGATTGTCCCCGTCGCCAACACCATTTTTTTGACCTCAGCACAAGAAACAGGGTGCCCTATGAACGATTATCAGGACTTCACCAAGTTCAGTCAGATCGGCGCAGAAGGCTTCATGAAGGCCGTCGGCGACTGGAACAAGAGCTGGCAGGCCATCGCCGCGGAAATGACCGATTATTCAAAGCGTGCTTTCGAAGACGGCACGTCGACGTTCCAGCAGCTCGCCTCGGCCAAGTCGATCGAGCAGGCTTTCGAGATCCAGCAGAGCTATGCCAAGCGTGCCTACGACGACTACATGCATCAGCTGAGCAAGATCGGCAGCATGTATTCCTCAATGGCCAAGGACGCCTACAAGCCTGTTGAAAAGGCCTTGCAGGGCGGCCGCTGAAGGCGCTCCCCCGGTTTGCGGCAGAACCCGACGAAAGGCCCGGAGCGATCCGGGCCTTTTTTGTGTCTCGTTGCCACACCATCTTCGGGGTGGAATACCGAACAAACCCCGCTCAAGTGATTGTATCTGCGAGTGATGCTAATCTGTGGGGCGGTGACAGATACGTAACATGACGTGGCGGGAACTCGATTTAAGATGCAGTGTGGAGTCGTGACCCTGGAGGCCCGAGCGGGCGCGCGAAATATGACGACGACGTGCGACAATGACCTAGCCTATCGTGCGCAGCTTGGCCTGCGAGCGCTGACGCGTGACGACGGCAAACCGCGGATGGCCGGCAAGGGCGGGGCGGGAAACAACAACGGCGGACGTGGCGACGAGGAAGGCAAGACCGGTCTCGTCACGAAGACGCGGCCGAAGACCAAGAAACCGTCGCTCTACAAGGTGCTCCTGCTGAACGACGACTACACGCCGATGGAGTTCGTCGTGCACGTGCTGGAGCGCTATTTCGGCAAGGGACGCGAGGAAGCCACGCGCATCATGCTGCACGTGCACCACAAGGGCGTCGGCATCTGCGGCGTGTTCACATACGAAATCGCTGAAACAAAGGTGACGCAGGTTATGGATTTTTCGCGTCAGCATGACCATCCTCTTCAATGCACCATGGAGAAAGAGTAGGTCCGATCGTGCCATCCTTCTCGAAGAGCCTAGAGACTGCGTTGCATCGCGCGTTGGAACTTGCCAACGAGCGGAGCCACGAATACGCGACGCTGGAGCATCTGCTGGCAGCGCTTCTGGATGATCGTGACGCGGCCGCCGTCATGCGCGCCTGCAATGTCGACATCGACCAGCTGCGCACGCGTGTGAGCGACTATCTGGATACGGAGCTCGGCCCGCTCGTCGTCAAAGGCGCGAACGAAGCGCAGCCGACGACCGGTTTCCAACGCGTGATCCATCGGGCCGTCGTGCACGTGCAGTCGTCCGGCCGTGAGGAAGTAACCGGCGCCAACGTGCTGGTTGCAATCTTCGCGGAGCGCGAGAGCCACGCGGCCTTCTTCCTGCAGGAGCAGGAAATGACGCGCTTCGATGCAGTGCAATACATCAGCCATGGCATCGCCAAGCGGCCGGGCATGTCGGAACCGCGCTCGGTGCGCGGGGCAGACGAGGAAGCGAGCGAAGAGGCCGGGGGCGAAAAGAAGTCCGGTCAGGACGCGCTCAACACCTATTGCGTCAATCTCAACAAGAAGGCCAAGGACGGCAAGATCGACCCGCTGATCGGGCGCGAGCAGGAAGTGCTGCGCACGATCCAGGTGCTGTGCCGCCGCCAGAAGAACAACCCGCTGTTCGTCGGTGATCCCGGCGTCGGCAAGACGGCTATCGCCGAGGGCCTGGCGCGCAAGATCATTCGCGGCGAAGTGCCCGAGGTGTTGAAGAACGCCACCATCTTCTCACTCGACATGGGCTCGCTGCTGGCGGGCACGCGATATCGCGGCGACTTCGAAGAGCGGCTGAAGGCCGTGATGAAGGAGATCGAGAACTACGACGGCGCGATCCTGTTCATCGACGAGATCCACACGGTGATCGGTGCCGGGGCGACGTCGGGCGGAGCCATGGACGCTTCAAACCTGCTGAAGCCGGCGCTGCAGTCGGGCGTGCTGCGTTGCATCGGCTCGACCACCTACAAGGAGTATCGCCAGCACTTCGAGAAGGACCGCGCGCTGGTGCGCCGGTTCCAGAAGATCGACGTGAAGGAACCGACGATCGACGACTCGATCGCCATCCTGAAGGGGCTGAAGCCGTACTTCGAAGAGTTCCACAAGCTGAAGTACACCAACGAGGCCATCAAGGCTGCGGTGGAGCTTTCGGCCAAGTACATCCACGACCGCAAGCTGCCGGACAAGGCGATCGACGTGATCGACGAGACGGGCGCCTCGCAGATGCTGGTGCCGGAAGGCAAGCGCAAGAAGAAGATCACCGTGAAGGAGATCGAGGGCACCGTCGCCACGATGGCGCGCATCCCACCGAAGACCGTCACGAAGTCCGACGCAGACGTGCTGATCAATCTGCAAAAAGATCTGAAGCGGCTGGTGTTCGGGCAGGACAACGCCATCGAAGCCCTGTCGTCGGCGATCAAGCTGGCCCGTGCGGGCCTGCGCGAACCGGAGAAGCCGATCGGCTGCTACCTGTTCTCGGGCCCGACGGGCGTGGGCAAGACGGAAGTCGCCAAGCAGCTCGCGTCATTGATGGGCGTGGAGCTCTTACGCTTTGACATGTCCGAATACATGGAGAAGCACACGGTTTCCCGGCTGATCGGCGCGCCTCCAGGCTACGTCGGCTTCGACCAGGGCGGCCTGCTGACCGACGGCATCGACCAGCATCCGCATTGCGTGCTGCTGCTCGACGAGATCGAGAAGGCGCATCCGGACCTGTTCAACATCCTGTTGCAGGTGATGGATCACGGCAAGCTGACGGATCACAACGGCAAGTCGGTCGACTTCCGCAACGTGATCCTGATCATGACGACCAACGCGGGTGCCTCGGAGATGGCACGCCCGGCGATGGGCTTCGGGCGGACCAAGCGCGAAGGCGATGACGAGGAGGCCGTGAACAAGCTGTTCACGCCGGAGTTCCGCAATCGTCTCGACGCGGTGATCCCGTTCGCCGGCCTGCCGCCGGACGTCATCGAGAAGGTCGTCGAGAAGTTCATCTTCCAGCTAGAAGCGCAGTTGGCGGATCGCGGCGTGCTGATCGAGCTGTCGGCGGATGCCGCGAAGTGGATCGGCGAGAAGGGTTACGACGAGAAGTTCGGCGCCCGGCCGCTGGCGCGCGTCATCCAGGAGCACATCAAGAAGCCGCTGGCCGACGAACTCCTGTTCGGCAAGCTGGAAAATGGCGGCACGGTGAAGGTCGTCGTCGAGGGCGAAGGCGCGGATCGCAAGCTCGCCTTCGAACTCCTGGCGGCAGACCCGAAAAAGGCCAAGCCGAAAGACAGCGACGACGACGATGAGGATGACGACGACGAGCCGCAAGCGGCTCTCGTCGAGGCGGCGCCGCGCAAGGCCCTGCCTGGTCCGAAAGAGAAGAAGGAAAAGGGCGGCCGGGGCGGCGGCACGGTGCCCAGCGTTCCGCGACGGCGCGACGACTGATCCTTGCCTTGCCGAGTGGCCAAGATGCCCGCGGGTCACCTCGCGGGCATCGCTGTTTTTGCAGAAGATTCGATCGTCAGGGGAATTGCTCAACCGGCATTGACGAAATTCAGCATTCCATGAGCAAAGTTCGTCACAGAACTGTATTATTATGCTGATCACGATGGCCCGGGATTCGGGAGCCCGCCATGGATCAAGAACTGAATACCGATGCGGCCGTTGCGGCCGATACCGCCACTGCGGGCTCTAGGGTCGAGCACTTCCGGCAGATCCTGTTCTGGCCGGTTCAACTCATTTCGGCCACGGGTGCAAAGTCGCACGACCACGCGGAGGCTTTCGGCAACCTGGGGACGACCAATCCCTGGCGTGTCGTGGAAGACGAGTTCACCGGCGACCCTTCCGAGTTCCAGGAACGGCACTACAGCGAGTTCGTGACGTTCTTGCCGCCGGTGCAACGCTTCCTCTATGGCCAGGGTGCCGCCCGGGCGCAAGGAACCTGCGGAAATACACCGATCAGGGTAATGCGCCGCACCGACATCGCCGGCCTGCGCGTGACCCTGACGCCGGATGCAGTGCCGGTCGACCTCAAGATCGCGCACGTCGACCTGTACTTCTTCTTCGATATCGACGTGGCCATTCTGGCGCTGGAGTTTTTTGCCGACGATTTGCCGCTGGCGGCGGCGCAGGACATCATGTTCCGGCTCGGCCGACTGTATCCGGCCTTCTGGCACAAGGACGGCGCGCCCGGGCATTGCGCGTTGCGCACCGAATGGCTGGGGCGCAATGGCGAGGTTCTGGCGGCCTCGGATTTCGAGGATCGCAAGACATACCTGGCGCACGTCGGACAGCACCGCTCGGCGCGCCTCGGCCGGCATTGGGAATTCTTGCTCAAGCCACTGGTGCCGCTCGACAGGGACAAGGGGACGCTGCGCTACCGTCAGCTGGAATATTATCGCATGCCGCTGATGGCCTATCTGGCACTCGACGATGCCGATGCGGTGTCGCGGGCGGACTACGTGAGGCTGGGACATGTCAGAGGATCAGGCAAGGCAGCGAAACAGCTGCTTGCCGAGCACCACCTGACGGACTTCGAGGCCAAGCACTGCTACGACCGCTACCATGAGAAGCGCGACCCGGCGGACTGGCCGAGCACGCGCTACATGTCGTGCAGTCACGCGCTGGTGGTGACGGGCGACGCGCGCAACGAGTATTTCGTCAACGGCGAGCATGGTCTGCTGAACAGCTTCCGGCACCAGCACTTCATGCTGTTCATGGTGGCGCATTTCCAGAAGGCCGCCTTACTGATGTTCTCGGACCGGCTGGCGGAGGCGGTGAACCGGCTCGACATCCGCAATCCCGAGGCGGTCCTGGCGTTCCGCACTGCCACGCGCGAGGCACTGGAGACCTTCCTGCGCTTCACGCACCGCTACTGGTTCCACGTCGTCAGCAACCAGGACCAGGCGCGCGATCTGTTCGACCTGTGCCGCAGCCATCTCGACCTCGACCGGCTCTACGAAGACGTGCGGCAGGAGGTGCAGGAGATGAGCCAATACCTGGAAAACGAGGCGATGCGGCGCCAGAACGAGAGCGTGGCGCGGCTGACGGTGGTGACGGCGTTCGGTCTGATCGGCACCGTCGCGACAGGTTTTCTGGGCATGAACCTGTTCGACCACACGGGCATGGAGCCCTTGGAGAAGCTGGCGATCTTCGCGGCGGTATTCGTGCCGACGCTGGTGCTGACGTTCTACACGATCGCCAAGTCGCAACGCCTATCGAGCTTTCTCGATGCGTTGGGCAACGAAACGACGGGGTTGGGCGAAAAGCTCAAGGCATTTGTACGGGTGTGGTGGCGCTAGGTGGCGGCGCCTCAGGTGCCGCGGTAGTAGGCGGGGCCTGCGCAGCGGTGGGCTGACGGTTGTCCGCCCGAACGTCGGCGATCACGCGGAAAGCGACTTTGTTGATCTTGTCGGCGAGCTGGTTGTCGAGATACTTCTGCACGTGCATCGACAGCCACCAACTCATCGACAACGCCTTGCCGGGATCGCCTGCATCCGGGCTGACGGAAATGAAGGCGAAGTTCTCGCCCATCTCCCTGCAGGTTTGCGCCGCAGCCAGAGATGCGCGGCCGGAGCCCGTTGCCAATAGCGCCTTCAAGGGAGACGCCAGTGTCGCCAGGGTGATGATGCTTTCCGACTTCGTGCTGTCGACGTTTCTATCAATCGACGAGATGCAGTCGAGGTCGCCGAGCGCGGGATCGTTGTTCACGACGATGACGAACGGATCCAGGCCGTAGCGGCGGAGCACACCCACGAGTTCGAGCGCGGATATGGCGCCGAAGTTCTCGTAATAGGCGCCGTCGACAACGCGATCTTCGGTGGGACCGTCCTTTCTGCGCAGCGTCCCGTGCGGCGAGATGATCGGGAAGCGTGCACTCATCGTGGCGCCGGTGCTCAACCTGATGTCGCGGTCGCTGCCGATCATCTGATGGAGGTCGTATGTATCGATCAGGAGGCGCCGCGACTTCTGGTCGACGGTGGTGGTCAGCGAGACGTCGCTGGTGATGATGCGGCGGCCGGTCGAGACCGATGTGCCGTTGAGGACGAGCAGCGGCAGCCAGTTGCTGGTACTGGCTTCGAGCACGCTGCGACGCGTCTCGATGATCGACCGACCCAGGGTCGAGACCGGCTGGAGTTGACCCGATTTGGCCGTGTCCTGTCCGGTCATCTGCGCATAACGCAGTTCCCAGGCCTTCTCCAGCGTGGCCGCGCGATCGCCGCGCCATGGCAGTTGCAAGAGGTCCGTCGAGAACAGGCTGACGGCGACAGGGGACAGAAAATCGCCTGAGAGAATGAGCTCCAGGCAGCCTCGCCAACTCTCGTGCGGCTTCCAGCGCGAACTGCTGGCCTGGGCCCGGCTCTTCTTCAGTTCCTCCGGATTCACGTAGGGTGCGAACCATTGCGTGTCGCTGCCAGCCTCGACGCACGGCGGGTTGCCCAAGCCGTTGGTCGCCCGTTCCTTGGTCTGGCTGTCGGCCAGGGCGCCGTAAGTGACGATGGCGCTGAGGGCGCCGCCCGACACGGCGGAAATCGCGAACAACTGCTTGCCGAGGGGGCGAAGCTTGCGCTCGATGGGGCGATAGCGCTTGAGCTTATTGGCCTGTGTCTGGAAGTTGGTGATCTGCTCACCCGTCGCGGCATTCCAGATGTAAACCTTGGCAAGGTCGTGAGACACGATGCGCTCGCCTGTGGCATCGTAAGCCGCAACGTAACTGTCGGCCTTGAAGGAGCGGACTTTTTCGCCGGTAAGGGCGCTAAAGATACGGATTTCGGGCCAGGCAACAGCCATGACATTGGCGCTGTCGGGGCTGAAACGGGCTGAGGGAAGATCCGCGATCAGTGCGGTCTGCCGGCCGAGCTCGGCATCCCAGATCTGTACGGTCATGTCGTCGTTCTCGGTCAGCACCCACCGGCCGTTGGGGCTGAACTGCGCTCGGCTGGTTTTGACGCCATTCCCGACCGGCGCGAGGATCGCCAGTTCCTGCTGCGTCGTTACATCGAATAGTTTTGCCGTTCCCTCGCCGGCATCCAACGTCAGGAACCGCCGGCTGTCGGCGCTGAAGTCGATGGTCATGGGCCGCCGGGACTCGCCCAAAATCGTGGCCACCGGTTCGGTTACTCCGACCTTCCACACGGCGGCGTACGATTGTCCGCGCGATTGTCTCTGCATCGAGAGAGCGAAGAACTTGCCGTCGGGGCTGAACGTGAGGCTTTCGCCGCGAGACGGCGACAATCGACCGCTCAACGGTTCACCGGTTGCGACATCCCAAACCCGGATCGGCGATGTCGTGACGACGCGGGTACTGTCCGGGCTGAAACGCGAGATGCCACCGCCCTTGATTTCGACCAGCCTACGGCCCGTTGCGACATCCCAGATCTGCGACGTCGAGTCCGAGAAGCTGACGACGATGAGCGACTGTCCGGCGTTGAATTCCGCACCTGTTACGGTGCGGTCGAATTCGTTGCGGATGGTCGTGATCGTAAAACCGTTCTGGGCATTCCAGAGGCGCGCAGACTTGTCCTGGGCTACCGTGAGCAGGAGGCGGCCGTCGGTGCTCAAGACCTTCGAGATCAACTCGGAAGAGTGGCCCTCGAAGGAGACCTTTTCGTCGCCAGTATCGATATCCCACAGACGGGCAGACCAGGCGGAACTGGTGAGGATACTGCGGCCGTCGGGGCTAAAGACGGCATCGCTGACGACATCGTCGTGGCCTACGGGAACGGCTGTCAGTTGCTCGTCATCCAGCAACTTGCCGATCACGGCGCCGTTGAGGAATGCGGCCCGGCTTGCGCCACCCGCCGCCGCCACGATGATCGGCCGCGGGCAGTTCGACGGACCGTAGCGGCCCGGCGTGATGAAGTTCAACTTGCAGCCATTAACGGCGGTCCAACGGGAAACCGTCTCCAGCATGTTCGGCCGGAAGGTATGGGCGGGAGCCGCCTCGGTGCGGACGTCGTGCGTATCGGGCAACAGCGCGCTGGCCAATGCGAAGACTAGAACGCAGATGGTAATCAGCGGCGCGCGAGCTCGCGTTGACCAGTAGGCGAAATAGGTGAACGGCGCCACGAACATGCCGAGCAGAAACGGCAAGAGCAGAGCACGATAGAGATGGCCGGTGAGTTGCGCCGGCTCGGTGATCAGCAGCACGGCGAAGATCGCCAACGAGATCTGCAGGGCCACGAAAAACAGCGGCGCCAGTAGCCGCCTGGTCGCGTCAATCTGTTTGACCGCCTTGCCGCCGCCGGAGAGCAGCATGAGACCCTGGGCGAAATGCGTCGGACGTCCGTCGCGGCGCCAGCGCAGGCCCCACCACGTCACCCAGACGACGATCAGCGTTGCTAGTGGCAGAATGAAAAGGTGGCTGACGTTGAGCGTCCGGCCGTACTCCATCTTGGCGGCTTCGAGGTACAATGCCCCGATGACCACCGTGGCGGGCAACAGCACGAGGCAGGTGAGAAGCCACCAGAAGATGCTGGCCGTGATGCGCCAGCCCTTGCGCGTCATGCCGGCGATCATCGACCGCAGCGGCAACCAAAGCGCGATCACCGACAACAAGACGACCATGATGATCGGGGGCCATTCCTGACCGACGCCTTGGGTGATCCACCTCGACAAGACAGCGGCGACGGCCTGGGCGGTTTCGATGGGGCTGCAGGTCATATTCCGTGTGAGGCATTGCTCTGCGGACGATCCGTCGGCCGCGGCTGCGGCCTGCACCGTCGGCGCGTTGCGCAAGGACATAGCCTGTCCGACGAGCACGGCGACAAAGCACAATGCAGCCAGGACCGGCGGCAATGCCTGCCGCACCCATTCCGGAATGGCCACCGCATCGGAGCGCGCGGCGCCGGGATCTTCCGCGAACCGATCGAGGATCCAGCGGGAGGAAATGTAGGTGGGCAACGCCCAGCCGACCATCACGGCGAGGTAGAACAAGATCCAATACAGCGTGCCGTTGACGAAGCTGCCGCGAACCTCGAGGAACAGATCCTGCGCCTGCGGAACGGCGGCAAACATCAGGAAGCCGAAAATCAGGCTGATGACGCTGGCCTTGGCGAGCTTCAAGCCCTGCCACAGCGCCCTGACTTGCGACCAGCAATAGGAGCAGTTGACGCCAAAACGGCGAAAGGCGGAAGGCTGCAGAGCAGGATCGCCGAGATCACGCATGACATCCCCAGCAACGGACAAAGCAATAGGAGCTATCGAAACGCCGTCATACTGCCGATGGCTCGAGACGCGCGCAAGACGGGCGCGCGCGCATCTTCGGTCCCCGTGGCAGCTTTGTACTCATAGGTTTGGTGGACGGTCGCGCAACTGTCGGCGGTTTTTGTCGACCGGGCGAAGCACTTGCGCGATTGGGCTGCCACTGATCACATCATCATCACAGGACCCATCGTGGCCGCAGACCTCTCGACTTGGCAGCCGTGCCCCCGCCCGGCACGCGTTCCGCTGGAGGGGCGGTACGTGCGGCTGGAACCGCTCGAGGCGGATCGTCACGGCGATGATCTGTTCGCGGTTGCGACGCTGCCGGACGCGCAGGAGCGTCACCGCTATCTGTTCGATGATCCGCCGGAGAGCCGCGCCGCGTTCCAGGTCTGGCTGGAAAAAGCACAGCTGAGCCAGGACCCCCAGTTCTATGCGGTGATCGACAAGGCGTCGGGCAAGGCGGCGGGGCGGCAGACGTTCATGCGCATCGAGCCGGCGTACGGCTGCATCGAGATCGGCAACATTCTGTGGGGGCCGGCCATCGCGCGCAAGCCGGCGGCGACGGAGGCGCACTACCTGTTCATGCGGCACGCGTTCGAGGATCTGGGCTATCGCCGCTGGGAGTGGAAGTGCAACGACCTGAACGCGCCGTCGAAGCGGGCGGCGGAGCGCTTCGGCTACACGGCCGAGGGCGTGTTCCGGCAGCACATGGTGGTGAAGGGGCAGAACCGCGACACCGTATGGTACGCGATCCTCGATAAGGAGTGGCCGGCGCTGAAGCGGGCCTACGAGGCGTGGCTGGATCCGGGGAATTTCGATGAAGATGGGCGGCAGGTGAAGCGGCTGGAGGAGATGCGGGCCTTATAACCGCCTTCACTACTCCGCTGCAGCCTGCCCTGCGTAACCGCGCGCCGCACTAAGCTTGTCAATCAGGTCGGCGGCGGCCTGGGGGATGTTGGTGCCGGGGCCGAAGACGGCTTTGGCGCCGGCGGCGAAGAGGGCGTCGTAGTCGTGGGGCGGGATGACGCCGCCGACGACGATCATGATGTCGTCGCGGCCTTCCTTCGACAGCGCCGCCTTCAGATCCGGCACGAGCGTCAAGTGTCCGGCCGTCAGCGACGAGACGCCGATGACATGCACGTCGTTCTCGACGGCCTGGCGGGCGGCTTCTTCGGGCGTGGCGAACAGCGGGCCGATGTCGACGTCGAAGCCGAGGTCGGCGAAGGCGGAGGCGATCACCTTCTGACCGCGGTCGTGGCCGTCCTGGCCCATCTTGGCGATGAGGATGCGGGGGCGGCGGCCGTCGTTCTTCTCGAAGGCTTCGACCAGCGTCAGCACCTTCGAAACGTCCTTGTTCATGGCGCCTGCCTCCGACCTGTAGACGCCCGAGATGGCGCGAATTTCCGCGCGGTGGCGGCCGAATACCTCTTCCATCGCATCCGAGATCTCGCCGACGCTAGCCTTGGCGCGGGCGGCGGCGACTGACAATTCGAGCAGGTTGCCGTTGCCGCGGGCGCCGTCCGTCAGGGCCTTTAAGGCGGCCTGGCAGGCTTTCTCGTCACGTTCGCCGCGCAGGCGTTGCAGCTTGGCGATCTGCTGGTCGCGCACGGATTTGTTGTCGACCTTGAGGAAGTGAACCTCGGCGTCGTCCGTCACGCGGAACTTGTTGATGCCGACGATGGTCTGCTTGCCGGTGTCGATGCGGGCCTGGGTGCGGGCGGCGGCTTCCTCGATACGCATCTTGGGCACGCCAGCGGCGATCGCCTTGGCCATGCCGCCGAGTTCGTCGATCTCGGCCATGTGGACTTCGGCCTTGCGGATCAGTTCATACGTCAGGCGTTCGATGAAGTGGCTGCCGCCCCACGGATCGATGACGCGCGTGTTGCCCGTCTCCTGCTGGATGAGCAGCTGGGTGTTGCGGGCGATGCGCGCCGAGAAGTCCGTCGGCAGCGCGATGGCTTCATCGAGACCGTTGGTGTGCAGCGACTGCGTCTGCCCCTGCGTGGCGGCCAGCGCCTCGATACAGGTGCGGGTGACGTTGTTGAAGATGTCCTGCGCCGTCAGCGTCCAGCCCGACGTCTGCGAGTGCGTGCGCAGCGACAGCGAGCGGGCGTCCTTGGGGTTGAACTCGTTCTTGATGAGCTTCGCCCACATGAGACGCGCGGCGCGCATCTTGGCGATCTCCATGAAGTAGTTCATGCCGATGGCCCAGAAGAACGACAGGCGCGGGGCGAACGCGTCGATGTCGAGGCCGGCGGCGAGGCCGGCGCGCGCGTAATCGAGGCCGTCGGACAGCGTGTAGGCGAGTTCCAGGTCGGCCGTCGCGCCGGCTTCCTGCATGTGGTAGCCGGAAATCGAGATCGAATTGAACTTCGGCATCCGCTTCGACGTGAACGTGAAGATGTCGGAGATGATGCGCATCGAAGGTGCGGGCGGGTAGATGTAGGTGTTGCGCACCATGAATTCTTTGAGGATGTCGTTCTGGATGGTGCCGGCCAGCTTTTCGGGCGGGACGCCCTGCTCCTCACCCGCGACAATGAAGAGCGCGAGCACGGGCAGCACGGCGCCGTTCATGGTCATCGACACGGTCATCTGCTCCAGCGGGATGCCGGAAAACAGCGTGCGCATGTCGTAGATAGAATCGATTGCCACGCCGGCCATGCCGACGTCGCCGCGCACGCGGGGATGGTCGCTGTCGTAGCCGCGATGGGTGGCGAGGTCGAAGGCGACGGAGAGGCCTTTTTGGCCGGCGGCGATGTTGCGGCGATAGAACGCGTTGGAATCTTCCGCTGTGGAGAATCCGGCGTACTGGCGCACGGTCCACGGCTGGGTGACGTACATGGCCGGATAGGGCCCGCGCAGATAGGGCGCGATGCCGGGCCAGGTGTCGAGGAAGTCGAGGCCTGCAGTGTCGGCGCCGGTATAGACCGGCTTCAGCGGGATACCTTCTGGCGTGACCCAGCCTTCACCCGCAACAGTAGCCGCGGCCGTTGCGGGCGCGCCTGCGTCCAAGTCGAGCGAAGTAAAGTCCGGTATTCGCGTCATCCAGGTCTCTCCAAGGCCGGTTTTTCCCATTTCCGGCCAATTGTCTTGCGGCGCATCATACTCGCGTCCGCCACGACGGCAACCGATGCGGCGTCACAGGCGGCCGGGCTCGCGCCCCAACGTTAACCGCCGCAGTCCAGGGCTGCTGGTGCATTTGACTGAGAGCTGACGATTAGGCTATGCAGCCGTTGGTCGAGCAGGCGACCAACGGTCCGCGTGAAGGGTTGAACCCACCTCTCAAGTTCGGCGAACGCCTCCATCTTCTTTCTCGCCCGAGACGCGGACACCGGGCCCCTCAGAAAGAAGGTGTTCCGTGACTCAACAGCTCCCCCCACACCCGAATCTCGACTGGCTCAAGAAGGCTGCCAAGGATCGCCTGGCGGAATTGCGCAAGCGCGACGCCGCGGCCGCGCTCCACCACGCTCAGTTCGCGATCGCGCAGGACTACGGCTTCAAGAGCTGGCGCGCACTCAAGACGCATGTCGACACGCTGAGCCTCGATGGTCGAATCATCGCTGCGGTGGTGACGGGCGAGCCCCAAGCGCTGAGCGAGTTGCTGGTCGCCCATCCCTCCAAGCTTGGCCTCACCGGCGGCAAATGGAACCGTCCGTTGCTGCATCTCGCGGCCGATGCCGGGCATGTCGCGTGCGCCGACGTTCTCATCGGTCTCGGTACGGACGTGAACCAAAGAGACAAGCTGGACAATGCCTGCCCGCTGCATTGGGCGGCGTCGCAGGGACGATTAGAGATGGTTCAGCATCTCGTGACGCTCGGTGCCGACGTCGATGGCGCGGACGACGAACATGAGATGAACGTCATCGGCTGGGCAACGTTGTTCCAAGACGTCCACCAGGACGTCGCCGATTATCTCCTCGCCCAAGGTGCCAGGCCGACGCTCTTTGCCAGCGTGGCCCTGGGCCGCGGCGATCTGGTCAAGGCGCTGGTCAAAGCCGACCCGAGGACGCTGACGCGGCGCATGAGCCGGTTCGAAGATCGGCGGACCCTCCTGCACCTGGCCGTTCTGAAGAACAGGACCGACATGGTCGAATTGCTTCTTACGCTTGGCGCCGATGCGGTTGCGCGGGACGATCGGGGCTTTACGCCCCTCAACGCCGCCTCGCCCAAGAGCGATCCCAAGATCGTCGCGCTGCTGATCGCGGCGGGAGCAAGCCCGCACGAGCAGACCGAGAACCGGTTCGAGTCCGCCGTGCCAATCCTCAACGTGAAGGATGTTCCCGCCGCGATCGCGTACTATGAACAGAAGCTGGGATTTCAAAAGGAGTGGGACTGGGGCTCGCCACCGACCTTCGCCTGCGTCTATCGCGATGCGGTGCGTATCTTCCTCTGCCTCGGAGCGCAGGGCGGGCCGGGCACGTGGATTTCCATTTTCGTGCGCGATGTCGATGCGCTCTTCAAGGACTACCAACGCAGCGGCGCCATCATCCGGCAGGTGCCGACGAACTTCCCTTGGGGCGTGCGCGAAATGAACGTCGAGGATCTCGACGGACACCGGCTGCGCATGGGCGGGCCTGCGACCGACGCGGCGGATGGTGTGCCTCTGAATGAACAGTAATGGTGCGTCAACATTTCCTGATCCCTGCCCCCCGACGCTTCGCCGATCAGGATCAGCTAGCGCCGCGCATTGTGGACGGCTTCTGCGGCGAGTTGGAGCAGGGGCTCGGGCAGGTCTTGATGCTCCTTGGTCGTGTCGAGAATATCCAGGTCGATCGCCCGAAGCTCCCGCTCAGCGTCGACGACCAGATTGTGGCGATCCTCGTGAATCTGCTGCTCGATGTCCTTGATGGAAAGGTTGCTGCGCGCGACCGACGACTCCAGCAGGCCGATGTCCCAACGCGCACGGGTGAGGTCGCGTCTCAACGACATGAGCCGCGAAATGTTGGAGAGTTGCCGGGTGTGGAGCTTCTCGATCTCGCGCAACTCCTCCTTGATGAACGAAATCTCCTGCTCCTTGGCATCACGCTGCGTTTGGAAGCCAGCGATCTCGTCGCGCACGGCCCCGATCTTGCCGCGAAGGTCCCGCTGACGGCTTTCGAACGCCAGGCGTCGAGCTTCGAACAGCCGCTCCTCGTTGACCGCGATGCGCGGGGCGTGGGTCGACGTCCTCTGGAACTTGGCTGGAAAAGTTACGCGGTTGTGGCCGTCGCGCTCGGCGCGCAGGCGCGACCGGGCCGCAATGAACGTCAGAAGCTTGACGCTCGGCTCGTCGGTCCCTTGGGACACTGAATTCGACGGTGCGGGCGCTGCGACCATTGCCGGCCGCTCGCCCGTCTCTGGTAGGTGAACAGGAGCGTATGCGGTCGGCTGCTCGACGAGGTCGGGGCGCACGAGAGCCAGCGTTGCGGCGCTTGCGACCGAGGCAATGGCCGCCGTCTTCAACAAACTCGCCTTGAAACTCTTAGCCCGCTGACGCCGAAGGGGCTCGGGGTGCGCGCTGCGATGGTGATCGGTCATGGATATCCCCGTCTACGGCTGCTTGGACAGATTGAAGGTCGACAGCATCCGAACGAGGGGGCGAAGGTGCCTATTCCCGCGCCCCCAGGAAAAAATTGCCGATTTCCGATCTCCATGACGGAATAGGCTTCGCTTCTCAGCGTTCGACGTCCATCACCGAGCAAAGGGAGCCAACGATGCTGAGCGTTCTAAAGCCGCTGGCGAAACGAAAGATCGAGTTTCTTTGCCATCCAGACGACCTGGGCGTCATCGCCGAACCGGTCCCGGCAAAGAGCGTGCTTCCCAACTGGTTCAAGAAGTTGCCAGCAATCGATCCCACCCACGTCACGGCCGTGAACAATGGTCTGACGGCCAAGCGATGCATGCCGTTTCTCGATGCCATGACGACCGGGTGGATCTTGCCGCTGGCAGCGACGGTCCGCCTGGAGATCAGCGAAGAAGGCCGATCAGTGGAAGCCGGCTGGGAGATCGACCGCGTCATGGTGTCCAACCATGCGATGCATCAGATCGCCGGAAATCCGCGCGATCCGCGACCGCCGTGCAAGTTTCATAATTACTGGACCATCAAAACGCCGCCGGGATGGAGTTGTCTGTTCGTCGCTCCGCTGAACCGGAGCAACGGCGTCGTCGAGGTCGTGTCCGGTGTGGTCGATACCGACACCTATCACTCATTGATCAACTTCCCGTTCATCGCTACCGCGCCGGACGGCGTCTACACGCTGGAACGCGGAACTCCGATCGTTCAGGTCATCCCCTTCCGCCGTGACACGACAGCGATTACGGGCGTCGTCCGGGTTGAATCCGCCGATGAAGGCCGCACGAGAAGTCGCATACTGACGCAAACCTTGGCGCAAGAAGGATGGTACCGGCGCGAAGCGAGGGCGCAGCGTTAATCCGGACGTCATGCATCAATCCGGACGTCATGCATCGACTTTGAGCAGGGGGCCCGTCGGCCCCCTTCTTTCGTGCGTTCCTGACAAGCCACCCAAAAGAGAAAGGGCCGGAGATCCGACCCTTTCTCATTCCCCCAGCAGTTAGCGGCGCAAGTTGCGATACCCACGGTTCCAACCGCGATTCGAAGAGTTGGACGAGCTGTTGGAGCTGCTGTTCGACGAAGAATTCGAACTCGAGTTGGATGAAGAGTTCGAGCTCGAATTGGAAGAGCTGTTCGACGAGCTATTCGAAGACGAATTGGACGATGAGTTTGAGCTCGAATTGCCAGCTACCCGCGTGCGCTCGTCC
This sequence comes from Hyphomicrobiaceae bacterium, assembly GCA_965279065.1. Taxonomy (GTDB): domain Bacteria; phylum Pseudomonadota; class Alphaproteobacteria; order Rhizobiales; family Hyphomicrobiaceae; genus JAKAXS01. The sequence goes on along the minus strand of OZ257134.1, from coordinate 726,866 downwards.
TTCAGCGTGGTCGCCGTCTTTGCGTCTTTCCCAAACTCTTCCAGTGGGATCTGAGCAGCCTGAGCCGGTGCAGCAGCGAGGATTGCCGATGTCGCGCCGACGAGCGCTGTGATTTTCACTGTCTTCATCATGGTGCGTTCTCCTGAGATTTGACGCGCCGCGCCGAGTGGCGCGGCATCAGGAAAACGAAATGGGAAACGTCCTATTCCGATCGTGAGGAGAAAAACGCGAGGCTCATGCGCTACCGCCAATTGCGCGAGATGACGTCGTCTTCCTCGCTGGTGGACAAGGCTTGGCCCACGCCTAGCGATTGCAGCAACGGAGCTAGAGGTTCGACATTGCTGGATCCGGATGGGACGTAGTGAGGCGCGACATTCCCGCTTGTGTCGGTCAGGGCGACGGAGCCTTCGATCAACCAAGCTCCTTCCGTCGAGCGACAGGCGATCGATGCCGACGCCGGGGCTCCCGCTCCACCCGACGACACATCGAGTTCACGGCAGTAGCGTCCCGTCCGGTCTCGAAACGTCGCGGCGAGCGTCGCCTGCCCTGCCCCGGGGCCCGGCGCGGAAACCGGCGCGGATTGACCGGTCCGGCCGCCTTCGAGAAGTTCGGCGACGGCCGAGCCTGGCGGCACGTCGCCCTTGGCGAGCAGCAACGCGTCGCGCGTCGATCCGACCATCAGCACATAAGTCACGGCAGCGGCCGCCACCAAGGCGACCGAAGCCGCCACGGCGTAATACGATATCGCTGTCCTCCGGGTGTGGCGCGCCGGAAATGCGATCGGCACCGTCACGGGATGCGATGCCGGCGGCAGCGGTATCGCGTTAATGCGGTCTATCAAGGCTTGCGGAGCCGGCGGCACGAACTCGCCCATGGCCTCGGAGGCAAGATCATTGACACGATGCAATGCCTGCACGAAGGCCCGCGCTTCCGGGTCGATGGCCAGGTGCGCCTCGACGAGACGTCGCTCGTCGGCGCTCAATTCGCCGTCGACGTAGGCGTTCAGAGTCTGTTCGCTTGGTTCAGTCATTCGCCGGTGACCTTCGTTGCGGGTATGCGATCGGGTTCGGACAAGCCGGCCGCCAGTTTTGCCCTGGCGCGCGACAGACGGCTCATGATAGTGCCGATCGGCACTTGGAGCATCTCCGCCGCTTCCTGATAGCTGTGGCCCTCGACCGCGACCAGCGTGAGTACGCTCAATTGCTCTTCAGGCAGTTGCAACATGAGCTGGCTGATCGATCGGAGGTCAGACCGCGCTTCGGTTCGCTCGCTGATGCGGTCGCTGTCGGCGACGGTTTCCACGAGGGCGCTGTCGGAGACCTCCGAGGCGCGTGCACGAGCGCGAATCTTATCGATCCATAGATTGCGCATGATGGCGAACATCCAGCTATCCAGGCGGCTGCCGGGTTGAAATTGTTCGATACGCGTCAATGCCCGCTCACATGCGGATTGCACAAGATCGTCCGCATCCTGCAGCGACCGCGTCAGGCAAAAAGCGAAACGCCGAAGTCGCGGAAGAAGTGTGATCAGCTCGGCGCGAACATCCATTATCGGCACGCCGCTGAGTTCATTTTGCTTTTCGGACACTTGCGACCTAGTACGTAGCGGGACACCACCTTATTCCGCTGTAGTCGTAGAATGTCCAAGCAACCGCAAGCGGCAAATTCTGAGAAACCTATCACGCAATAATTCTTATTAATCTTTCGCATGTGTGGAATACGTACGGTTCGGCGCGCGTACTCGTTGACCCCGTCCGTCTTATGCGAGGCCTGCCATGTTGCTGCTGCGTGTCAACGCTTTGACCGCGGCGTTCGCCGCGATGATCATTTGCTGCTCTGGTTCTGCGGTTGCGGACGATGACGATGATGATGGGGGCGGCCGCGGCTTCAAAATGCGCGGCTTCGGCGCACCCTCGGTCTTGCGTTACGCGCCCAGCGTGCTGCGCGCCTTCGGTGCACCACGGCGCTACAAGAAGCGGCGAGGGTCAGCCGCGAAACCATCCACCCAGCAAACGGAACGAGAGATCGTGGCATTGGGTCTCGATCGGCGGGACATCGAGCGCCTTGCGTCGAAGGGGTTCACCGATCTGGGGCAACGGCAGATTGCGTCGCTCGGGACGAGCATGACGCGATTGGGAATTCCGCGGAATACGAGCGTGGCGAGTGCTTCGAAGACTGTGGAGCGCGAGATTCCCGGGGTCTCGGTCGCGGTGAATCAACGCTATGGCCCCCTCTCACGTGTCGTCTACGAGGCCGCCGGCGAGACGTGCGGTGCCCGATGTGAGGCCTTCGAGTTGACGGCGTGGACCAGCGCTACGGCACAATGCTCCATCGGCGCACGCATCGGCGTGGTGGACACCGCAGCAGACGTTTCGCATCCAAGCATCGAGCACGCGCGCATCGAGACGAAAGTTTTCCGCAGCGAAGACAGGCCGCCATCCGACACGTTGCATGGAACGGCAGTCTTGAGCCTGTTGGCTGGACAGCCGAACAGCGATGTCATGGGTGTGGCGCACAGCGCGGACATTTTGCACGCCGACACGTTTCACGGCGAGGGCGCGGAGACGCGTACAGATGTCTTCGATCTGGTATCCGCGATCGATTGGCTCGTCAGTGAGGACGTGCACGTGATAAATCTCAGCCTCAGCGGGCCGGACAATCCCATCCTGAAGCGCTCCATCGTGGCCGCCCAGAACAACAGTATCCACGTGATCGCTGCTGCCGGACGCCCTGACGGCGCAAACAGAACTGGATATCCGGCGCGCTATGACGGCGTCGTTGCGGTGGCCGCGATCGACGGGCGGCTGCGCGCGTCGCGGCTTTCGCAGCGCGGCGCGCACATTGCATTCGCCGCACCCGGCGTGGGCCTCACGGTCGCGCATGGACGCAACGAGAGCCGACGGGTCGACGGAACGTCGTTTGCGGCGCCGTTCGTGTCCGCGGCCTACGCGATGCTGCATCGTGATGGCCGCGGCAGCGCCGACGTTACAAGGCTGCTGGCGCGGTCGGCGCAGGATCTCGGTGCGTCGGGGCGGGACCCTGCCTATGGTTGGGGGTTAGTGCGGTATTCCGCCCTACCGGCCCAATGCGCCACGCAACCGTAACCGGCCCAGGGGCTCATTTGAGTTTCGCCTGGAGATCGCGCAGCACCGCCAGGGCGTCCTTGCCGACGGCGAGGAAGTCGTCGACGCCGGCTGCTTTGAGGTCAGCTTCGAGGTCGCCCGGCTTGCCGGCGGTCAAGACCAGCTTGGCGCCTGACGACTTCAGAGCCTTGGCCGTGGCGACGGCGTGCTCGGCATAGAGTGCGTCGGAGGAGCAGATGCAGGCCGCCTGGGCGCCGCTCGCTTTGAATGCCGCGGCGGCTTCGTCGGCGGACTTGTAGCCATCACTCGTCAATGCGGCGATGCCGCCGGCGGCGAGGTAGTTCTTCACCCACGTCGTGCGCACGGTGTGCTCGCTGATGGGCCCGATGCTCGCCAGGAAGACTTCGGGCTTGTGGCTCGCCGCATCGGCGGCATCCCGCAGGGCTTCGAAGGGTTCGGCCAAGCGGTGTGGCGTCAGAGGGCGGATCTCGGGCTTGCCGGTGATGGCAGGCGCGATGGGATGCGGCGTGACCTTGACGCCGTCGTCACCGAGCAACGGGAACGCGGAGACACCGGTCAGCGGTGCGCGGCCAGTGGCGACGGCCTTGGCGCGCGTCGCGGCGACGGCTGCGATTTCATCCTGCACGAAGCCGGACCGCAAACCGTCGACGATGCCGCCCTTGGTTTCGATGCCCTGGAACAGTGTCCAGGCCTTCTGGGCGAGGTCTTTCGTGAGATTTTCGAGGTACCAGGAGCCGCCGGCGGGATCGATGACGCGGCCGAGGGAGCTTTCCTCCTGCAAGACCATCTGGATATTGCGAGCGATACGGCGGGCGAACTTGTCGGTCTTGCCCAGCGTCCAGGTGTAGGGAAGGACGGTGATCGCATGGGCGCCGCCCAGCGCGGCACCGGTGCAGGCGACCGTGAGGCGCAACAGGTTCGTCCATGGGTCGCGCTTGGCCATCATGCGCTCGGACGTGATGGCGGTGATGTGGGTCTTGGCGGCGGCATCACCGGCGCCACAGGCGTCAGCGATGCGCCAGATGATGTGGCGGGCCGCGCGCAGCTTGGCCATGGTCAGGAACTGGTCGGTGTCGGCTGCGAGCGCGAACGAGATCTGTGGCAGGGCGTCCACTGGTGTGACGCCGACCTCCTCGAATTTCTTGAGGTAGGCCACGAGGGTTGCGGCCATCGCCGCCAGTTCCTGGGCCTCGGTGGCGCCGGCCTCGTGATAGACCGTGGCGTCGACGCGGACGGTGCGGACGTTGGGCTCGGCTTTGCGGGCTTCGGCGGCGACGGACAGCATCTCCTTCGTCGCGTCGTCGAGCGAGCGGCCAAGGCCACCAAAACGCGCGTACTTGCCGATGCAGTCGAAGTTGAGGAAGGCCTGCGTCTTGCCCGGCTTGGCGCCGATCAGCGGCAGGGCGGCCAGGAAGGCCCTGGCAAGTTTCGGCGCACCGAAGCCGATCTTGAGTTGTACGGGGGCGAGATCGAGGTAAGTGCCCGTCAACACCGTGGCAAAATCGTTGGCGTCCTTGATGCGGATACCGAACTGGCCCGGGCTCTCGATCTGCAGCACGATGCCGTGAACGCCGCCCTCCAGCTCTTCGAGGATCTGGGCGTTGGCGGTCGAGGGTTCGGTCTCGGCGTTGATCTGGTGGATCTGCCAACCCAGGTCGCGGACGCGCGCTTCAGTGCCGCGCGTCATGGGGGCGGCGCCGGGCAAGGCCTCGGCGGTTCCGGGAAGCTGTTCGGCGCGGGTGTAGATGGGTTCGACGCGCAGGCCGTCGGCGGTGCGCGAAACGAGACGCTTTTCGAAATCGCCGCCCTTGATGGCCTTGTCGACCAGCTTCAGCCATTGCTCGCGTGTGGCCTGCGGAAAATCGGCGGCCAGCTTTTCTTCTGTCGTTGCAGTGTCCGTCATCACGTTCCCAAACGTTCCCGAGCCCGAATTCCTTCGCATACCATCACTCTGCCATGGTGTCTCATGAGCGTCATGTCACGGTGGCATGGGCCGGATTGACGTTAGGCCGCCCGTGCGGCTTGCGGCCGCCAAGTCCGCCATGCAACCGGCGTTTGCAAACCTCGGAAAGGCATGCAAATAGGGCTGTTGCCCGCAATTCGCGTGAGTCGGGCAAGTGCGGCGCCACAGGACGACAATTCGGGGGTTTTGGGCTGATGTCGGTATTCCAGGACGGCAAGATTTTCGTCGGAAAAAGCAGCAAGCCCGAGTACTTGGAGCTGAAATTCGGTAACCGGCACGGCCTCATCACGGGTGCCACGGGCACCGGCAAGACGGTGACGCTGCAGGTGCTGGCGGAGGGATTTTCCTCGGCGGGCGTGCCGGTGTTCGCCTCCGACATCAAGGGCGACCTCTCCGGCATCGCGGCGGTGGGCGAGGCGAAAGACTTTCTCGTCAAGCGGGCGCACGAGGTTGGGCTCGACGGGGAATACAAGAACCGTGCTTACCCGACGATCTTCTGGGACGTGTTCGGCCAGGACGGGCATCCGGTGCGCGCTACAGTGCTCGACATGGGACCGCTGCTGCTGTCGCGGCTGCTGGAATTGAACGAGGTGCAGGAAGGCGTCATCAACATCGCCTTCCGGGTGGCTGCCGACGAGAAGCTGCCGATCCTCGACCTGAAGGATTTGCGCGCGTTGATCTCCAACATCGCGGAACGCGGCAAGGAGATTTCGGGCAAGTACGGCAACGTGGCGACGACGTCGGTCGGGTCGATCCAGCGGCGGCTGCTGGTGCTGGAGGAACAGGGCGCGGCGCACTTCTTTGGCGAGCCGGCGCTCGACATCAAGGATTTCCTGCGCGTGGCGCCGGACGGGCGCGGCGTGATCAACATCCTGTCGGCCGACAAGCTGATGGAGAAGCCACGGCTCTACGCGACGTTCCTCCTATGGATGCTGACCAAGCTGTGGCAGACGATGCCGGAAGTGGGCGACCTGCCGAAACCGAAGCTCGTGTTCTTCTTCGACGAGGCACATCTGCTGTTCGACCAGGCGCCGAAGGCACTGATCGACCGCGTGGAGCAGATCGCACGGCTGATCCGCTCCAAGGGTGTCGGCGTCTACTTCATCACGCAGAATCCGATGGACGTGCCGAACACGGTGTCGGCGCAGCTGGGCAATCGCGTGCAGCACGCGCTGCGCGCCTTCACCCCGCAGGAGCAGAAGGCGGTGAAAACCGCGGCGACGACGTTCCGCAAGAACCCGGGTCTGGATACCGAGCGCGTGATCATGGAGCTGAAGACGGGCGAAGCGCTCGTCTCCATGCTGGAAAACAAGGGCGAGCCGGCGATCGTGCAGCGCACGCTGATCCGCCCGCCGGAAGGCCGCATCGGGCCCGTCACGCCTGAAGAGCGCCAGAGCGTGATCGAGTATAGCCCTGTATTCGACAAGTACGACCAGTCGGTCGACCGCGAGAGCGCCTATGAGATCCTGACCAAGCGCATGGAAGGCGGCGCGACAGAAGCCGGCGCCGACGGCGGCAGTTCGGGTGGCGGCTGGGGCGACGTGATCTTCGGCGGCAACCCCAGCGCGGGGACGGCCAAGGGCAAGGGTCGCCAGCCGGCGGGCATGGGCGACATGATCGGGCGCGAACTGAAGCGTACCATTGCGCGCAAGGTGGCGACGACGATCAAGGACATCATCGTCGGTTCGATCCGGGGCGGGAAGCGGTAGGGGGTAGCCATCCATGCAGACCGGCGGATGCCAGTGCGGGGCGGTGCGCTTCGAGATCGCGGGCGACATGCCCGAAACGATCTACGTCTGCCATTGCCGCGAGTGCCAGAAGCAATCGGCTTCGGCATTCGGAATTTCAGTTCCAGTAAAGCGCGACGATTTTCGCCTCATCCAGGGTCATCTGGCCCACTGGCAGCGCACGGCCGACAGCGGCAACACCATCGACTGCGCCTTCTGCCCGCAGTGCGGGTCGCGGATCTGGCATTCTCCGTCCATAGCACCGGAAATGCTGCGCGTGCGCGGCGGTGCGCTGGATGCACCCCCGGACGTGAGCCGGGCCGTGCATATCTGGACGAAGCGCAAGCTTGCAGGTGTCGAAATCCCGGCCGGGGCGACGCAAATGCCAGGCCAGCCGCAATAAAAAGAGGTCAGACCGAGGTCTGACCCCACAGCTCGACACCTTCCGCTCAGCGGGCCACCTTGCTGCGGTGGAGGAATTGGCCGCCGCGGGTGGTTTCGGTGTCGTAGGCGGCAGCCGAGGCGCGTGCCGTCGTGGCAACGCCGGCGACGGGGGCGGCGGCGGATTCTTCTTTCGCCTCGTCGCGGGCAAGGAACATCTGCACGGCGGTGACTTCGGGTGCCTTGGCGTCCTTGACCTCCTCGGCACCGATGGCTTCGGTGACGGCGGTCTTCAGCAGCCGGGGCCACAGCTTCTTGAAGAGGGCATTGGAGGGATAGACGTCGGCGCTGGCGATCTTGCCGTTGACGGCGATGGCGTAGCCGACGATGTCGCTCTCCGCCTCCCCTGCTCCCTGCAGGGCCTTGACGTAACGTTCCTGCTCGGCGGCAAGATCCTTGTTCTCCAGGGCCAGTTGCAGGCTGGACTGCGATTCCTCGGAGGCCACCTGCTTCTTGAGCTTCATCGACAGCTTCTCCTGGATCGCGGCCACATTGCGCCAGACCTCGCTCTGGCCGCCGGCCGGGCCACGCTCGGTCAGGCTGTCGGTGCGGTTGCGGTCAATCACGTTGGCGCGCTGCTGCGGCTCTGCACTCTCGACGATGCGCTGCTCGTGCTCCTCGCCGCGCGATGGCCTGGCGCCGCGATCGAGCGGCAAGTCGGCGCGCGCCGACAGGCCCGCTGTGGCGGCCGGATCCCGGAGCGGTGCCGCCATCATGGCGAGCTTGGCTTCCTTGGTCGGCAGCATTTCGGCGGACGTGGCGAACTTGCGGGAGTCTTCCGCACCGCGCGGCGCCCAGCGCCCGGCCTCAACGCAGTAGACGGGGACCTCGATCTTTTTCGACTGGGCGGGAATGACGAATGAGGCCGTCACCACGCGGTCCTGGCGCCCGCCCTTGACGATGTCGCCAGCGTGGACGAACACCTCTTCCTTGCCCTTGTTCTCGACGACAAGTTGACTGACCGTATCCGTCTCGTGGACCTCGACGAAGCCCTTGGCCAGGGCCTCCTCCAGGGTCAGCGGAACCGGGCCGTCGGCGCTTTTTCCGTGGACGAAAAAGATGCTCAAATTCTCATGGGTGTGTGGGCCGCTGACCTTTGCCGGCTCGTCGGCGCGGGCCGTCGGGGCGAAGGCGAAACCGAACAGCGGGGCGATGGCGAGGACGTGGAGAATGGATTGGCGCAACATGCTGGAACCTCACACGATCAAGTTCATTTTCTGTATTGAGAACAGAGGTTTCCTACTCGATCTTCGCGGCCCCAGCGCGGGCATGCGGCGGCGCTTTTCCGGCTGACGCCGCCTCACTGAGGGCTTTTCGGCGGCGGACGCCAGCCAACGCCGCAGTTCCGCCGCGAACGCTTGACTCGATTGTCAAGGCTTGACCGGGGGCCCAGATGTCACTGAGGCGGTGGGGGCGCTTGCATTGCCCACCCCCTCATGCGACCTGATTGATCTCACGATTTGAGATTCGCCAGCGCGTCCCCGTTGTGCGTTTCGTGCTGAGCGGACTGCCGCTCCCGGCAAGATAGTCGCCCGCACGGACGGAACAGCGCATGGCCCAGATCGACGACCTTTTCTCCGGATTAGAGACGGACATGACGGACAAGACGGCCCGCGCGCGTAAGACCATGGATGCTTCCGACAGCTACACGGCCGCCGACATCGAAGTGCTCGAAGGCCTGGAGCCCGTGCGCCGGCGGCCCGGCATGTACATCGGCGGCACCGACGAAAAGGCGATGCACCACCTGTTCGCGGAAGTGATCGACAACTGCATGGACGAGGCCGTGGCGGGGCATGCGTCCTACATCGACGTGCGGCTCGATGCCGACGGCTTCCTGATGGTGGCTGACAACGGCCGCGGCATTCCCGTCGATGCGCACCCCAAGTTCAAGACGCAATCGGCGCTCGAAGTCATTATGACGACGCTGCACTCGGGCGGAAAGTTCGATGGCAAGGCTTACAACACCTCCGGCGGCCTGCACGGCGTCGGCGTGTCGGTCGTCAACGCGCTGTCGGAAAAGCTGGAAGTGGAAGTTGCGCGCGGCCAGCAGCTCTACCGTATGGTGTTCTCGCGCGGTACGCCGCAGACCAAGCTGGAAAAACTCGGTTCGATCATGAACCGGCGCGGCACACGCATCCGCTTCAAGCCGGACGAGGCGATCTTCGGCAAGGGAGCCGCATTCAAGCCGGCGCGGCTCTTGAAGATGGCGCGCTCCAAGGCCTACCTGTTCGGCGGCGTGGAAATCCGCTGGAGTTGCGATCCGGAGCTGATCAAGGACGATACGCCAGCCGAGGCCGTGTTCCATTTCCCGGGCGGGCTCAAGGATTACCTGCTGGCGACGATCGAGGGGCAGACGCTGGTGACGAAGGAGATCTTCACCGGCCGCGTCGAGAAGCCGAACGGGCATGGGTCGGTGGAATGGGCCGTGGGCTGGATCGCGGATGAAGACGGCTTCTCCTCCTCGTACTGCAACACCATCCCGACGCCCGAGGGTGGCACGCACGAGAGTGGCCTGCGGCAGGCGCTCTACAAGGGCTTGCGCGCCTACGGCGACCTGACCGGCAACAAGAAGGCGGCGCAGGTCACGGCGGACGACGTAATGGGCACGGCGGCGTCGATGCTGTCGGTGTTCATTCGCGAGCCCGAATTCCAGGGCCAGACCAAGGACAAGCTTGCCACGCAGGAAGCGACGCGCATCGTGGAGAATACGGTGCGCGATGCGTTCGATCATTTCCTCGCCGACAGCCCGCAGCAGGCGACCAAGCTGCTCGACTGGTCGATCGAGCAGGCGGAAGAGCGGCTGAAACGGCGGCGCGAGAAGGAGGTCGGCCGGCAGTCGGCGACGCGCAAGCTGCGGCTGCCCGGCAAGCTGGCGGACTGCTCCATCCAGCAGGCGGGCGGTACGGAAATCTTCATCGTCGAAGGCGACAGCGCCGGCGGCTCGGCCAAGAGTGCGCGCGATCGCGAAACGCAGGCGATCCTGCCGCTGCGCGGCAAGATCCTCAACGTGGCGAATGCCTCGTCGGCAAAACTGGCGCAGAACCAGCTGCTGTCGGATCTCATCCAGGCGCTCGGCGTCGGCACGGGCGCGAAGTATCGTGACGAAGACCTGCGCTACGAGCGCGTCATCGTGATGACGGACGCCGACGTCGACGGCGCGCACATCGCCTCGCTGCTGATTACGTTCTTCTACCAGGAGATGCCGGAGCTGATCGAGAACGGCCATCTGTTCCTGGCGGTGCCGCCGCTCTACAAGATCACGCAAGGTGCCAAGTCGTTCTATGCGCGCGACGAGAAGCATCGCGACCGCCTGATCGCCAGCGAGTTCAAGGCGAACCAGAAGATCGAGATCAACCGCTTCAAGGGCCTGGGCGAAATGAACGCCCAGCAGCTCAAGGAAACGACGATGGATCCAAAGAAGCGGCTACTGCTGCGTGTCGATGTCGCCGAGGGCGACAAGGTCATGGTGACCGACGCCGTCAACGCGCTGATGGGTTCGAAGCCGGAGGCACGCTTCAGGTTCATCCAGGACCGCGCGGCTTTCGCCAAGGATCTGGATATTTAAGGCACTCCAAGGTCCGTGCTGCACTGCACGCAGCTTTTGAACAACACTCCTGCATTGCCCACGCAGATTATGTCGCAGGTTTCGCGTACACGTATCGCGTGGCCTTTGTCTGATTCGATGGCTGCGCGAAGCCGTATTTTACTGGCTCGTGTCAACGGTCTTCGCGGCATCGTCCGGCGCCAAAGGCTAGGGGAGAAGCCTAGGAGATCGCATTCATGAAAATCAAAGCACTCGGTGCCGAGTTCATCGGCACGTTCATGCTCATGGCGTCCGTTTTGGGCGCTGCGTTCTACTCGTTTGGGGCGCCTGGAGGCGCTGCCGGTATCATCGGCGTCGGCCTGTCGATCGGACTTACCGTGATGGCGCTGGCGTATTCGATCGGACACATCTCCGGCGGGCACTATAATCCGGCTGTGACGCTGGGCCTGGTCGCGGGCGGGCGGTTCTCGATGGGCGATGCGCTCGGCTACATTGTCGCGCAATGCCTCGGCGCCGTCGCCGCCTGCGCCGTGTTCACGATCATCGGCCATACGGGCACGACCTTTGCCGCCAACGGCTATGACGGCCTGTCGATGCTGAAGGCCGGACTGGTGCCGGTGTTCGTGCTCGAGTTCGTGCTGACGGCGTTCTTCCTGATCGTCATCATGGGGGCGACGCGAACCACCGCGGCTGCCGGGTTCGCGCCCATTGCCATCGGCCTGACTCTGACGGCGATCCACCTCATGGCTATTCCGATCTCCAACGCCTCCGTCAATCCGGCCCGCAGCCTAGGCTCGGCCGTCTTCGGCGGGCAGGAAGCCCTGTTGCAGCTTTGGGTGTTCTGGGCCGCACCGATCCTCGGCGGCGTTGCAGGGGCGCTGATCTACAAGTGGCTTGACGACGAAGCCTGAATTCCGCGATCGCCGTAAATGAATGAGCCGCGGCGCTTTCGGGCGACCGCGGCTTTTTCTTGATCGTTACAGGCTGCAATCAAAGTAAATCCGGGCCTCTTCATTACGAATTGCCCAATCATGCAGCGTTGCGCACGCAAATCCGCGTCGGGATTGCGACAAACTGGGTGAAACCCCTGCATTTTCTTGCTTTCGTCACTTACATGTGTCAGCAAGCCTGTGGCTCGAGCGCAGGGGATTGATTCATTTATCCCATTTTCGAGACCTCGGTTTTTCCGGTTTGGCCCTTTTCAGGCACCCTCTTCCCCCTGCGCTCCACCGAACCGCCGCTCGCGCGCGCCCTCATGCGCGCGCCTCGAGCTTCGTGGCGGAGGTCTTGAGAACGCTGGATGGAGAAGTTCTTCTTTGGAAACGAAAACGTTCGCTGAGCTGGGGCTCAGCGCGAAGGTCCAGGCGGCTGTAGAGGCCTCCGGATACACCACGCCTACGCCGATCCAGGCGGCCGCCATTCCGATCGCGGTTACAGGCCAGGACGTGTTGGGGATCGCTCAGACGGGCACCGGCAAAACCGCCTCGTTCGTGCTGCCGATGATCACCCGGTTGGAAGTCGGCCGAGCCCGAGCACGCATGCCGCGCTCCCTGATCCTGGCGCCGACGCGCGAACTTGCCGCCCAGGTGGCACAGAGCTTCGAGAAGTACGGCGTCAATCACAAACTGAACGTGGCGCTGCTGATCGGCGGCGTGTCGATGGACGAGCAGGTCAAGAAGCTCGACCGCGGCGCCGACGTGCTGATCGCCACGCCCGGCCGGATGCTGGATCATTTCCAGCGTGGCCGGTTGATGCTGATGGGCGTGGAAATCCTCGTCATCGACGAAGCCGACCGCATGCTCGACATGGGCTTCATTCCCGACATCGAGAAGATCTGCAAGCTGCTACCACCGAGGCGTCAGACGCTGTTCTTCTCGGCGACGATGCCGCCGGAAATCACGCGGCTGGTGAACACCTTCCTCAACAACCCGCAGCGCATCGAAGCCACGCGCCCGGCGACGACCGCGAACACCATCACGCAGCGCTTCCACTTCTGTGCCGAAGGCACGGATTGGGCCAAGCGCGATGCGCTTCGCACCCTGATCCGAGGCGAGGGCGTGCGTAACGCCATTATCTTCTGCAATCGCAAGGTTGAAGTGGCAATTCTGCTCAAGTCGCTGTTGAAGCACGGCTTCAACGCCGGCGCGCTGCACGGCGATATGGACCAGAAGAGCCGCATGGAGACGCTGGACAAGTTCCGCGCCGGCACGATCACGTTCCTGGCCGCCAGCGACGTGGCGGCACGCGGGTTGGACATTCCCGACGTCAGCCATGTGTTCAACTACGACCTGCCGCGCGACAGCGACGACTACGTGCACCGCATCGGCCGCACGGGCCGCGCCGGCAAGGAAGGATCGTCGACGTCGCTCGTGACGCGCGAGGATCTCGGCAAATCGCTGAAGGATATCGAGAAGATCATCGGCGCACCGGCGGTGTGGATCGGGGAGCCTCCCAGCGAAGACGACATCGCCAACTCCGGCAAGCGCCGGGGCGGACGTGGCGGCGGCCGCGGGGCTGGGGCTGAAGCGCGCGGCGGCCGTGATGGCCGCAGCGGTGGCGGGCGCGGCCGTGGCGACCGTGGCCAGCAGCCGGGTGGCCGCGGCGGCGATCGCAGCAACACCGATAACGGACAGGCACAACCCGGCCAGCGCACGGCTCGCGCCGCGCAGCTCGATGCACCGGCTCTTGGTGAGGCCATCGCGGCAAAGCCGCAGGATGCCAGCCGTGCAGACCAGCCGCGCGGTGAACGTCCGGAACGCGGGGGGCGTGAGGAACGTGGACCGCGACAGGATCGTGGGAATCGCACCGAACGGCAGGCCAGTGGCGGCCACAACGACCGGGGACCGCGCCCCGAGCGCGCTGATCGCCCTCAAGGTGGCGACCAGCCGGACCGTGGCGGGCGTTCGTCCCAGCCGCGCAACGGCGATGCCGCGCGCGAGCCACGCCAGGACCGGGGTGAGCGTTCGGCTCGTCCGCGGAGCGGCGAAGGCCGTGATCAGCAACCCCGCCCAGAGCGTAGCGGCGACGACCGGCAGCACGCCCGAGCACGGCAACCGGAGCGCGATCGCGACGGCAAACGTGACGGCGGCGGCAATCGCGACAATGGCGCTGTGGGCTTTGCCGACAATGTGCCGGCGTTCCTGCGACGCTCATCGCGTCCGGTGAAGGTCGCGAACGAATAAGCATCAGGAGCGCGCGGCTGCCTGCGCGTTTCTCTAGCGATGCCGATACTGGTTCCACAACAGTCATGCCCGGACTTGTTCCGGGCATCCCGCGTGCAGCAAGCGCGACATCGAACGGTGCGTGGTGTCCGATCAACCACGTGCCGTGCCCGTTGATGGCGGGATCCCTGGGACAAGCCCGGGGATGACATCGTGGAGAGCGAGTCAGTTCTTCTGACGTGGCACGGCGGTTTTGCGCTTGCCCGCTGGTTTGTGCGCGGCTACGGACCTACGGCCGCTAGGCTGCTGACGTTCCGTGCTTTTGTTTTTTGCGGGCTTCGGAGCCGATGGGGCGGCCTTGGACCTGGCCTTGCCCGTCCGCTTGGCCTTGGCGGCGGCGTCGCGTTTGCTGATGGCCAGCGCCCTGCGGACCCATTCGCGCAACTCCTCGGGGTCGTCGAGCAGGCGCTCGGGCGCGCGATAGTAAGAGAATGTCTGGATCGGGCCGTCCTTGCTCTCGTAGGTGAAGGGGCCCATGCCTTCGGCTTCGAACGGCGCGCGGCCGGGCTCGTCGGTCTTCAGATAGAGCACGTCCTCGTCGAGGAAGGCGAAGATGAAGCCGTCGCAGTAGACGCCGGCGCCGCCGAACATGCGCCGCACGGTGATGTGGCCGATGCCATCCAGCATCTCCTTCAAGTGTTCGACGTAGCCTTCGCTGAGGCTCACGGCGCGGGCTCCAATGTGCGAATGACGGTGCCGGCGCTGGCGCGGCGGCGGGCGGGGACATACATGGGCTGCTGCAGCGCGACGGAGATGCCCTGCTCCTGCAGGCGGCGGATGAGGCGGACGGCGGCGCTTTCCTCGTCGTGACTGTCGAAGAAGCCGCGGACGTAGCGGTCGACGTCATAGACCTCGACCTTGCGAGGCTTGCTGCCGGCCGGTGCGCCGCCCGTGTCGGTCAGCGACTTCAACAAGGCGTAGGTGAAGAGCCCGTTGCCCTGCTGCTCCTTCGGGCGAGCGGTCGAATAGGCCAGTTCGCCCTGGTCGAGGGAGTACTGCCCGGGCGCTGCGGAGAAGAAGAAGTCGGCAGAGAGCAGGTTGCGCTCGAACTCCAGGCGGATGGCTGCGGGATCGAAGGCGCTTTCGCCGGCGATCGTCGCCGTCGTGCGGCAGGCGTCGATGATGACCAGCTTCTCGCCGGCGATCGGGTCCAGCAGCGCGATCAAGCGGTCTGAGGTGAGGGCGTCGCGTTCCAGGCTTGCGGGCGTGTAGTTGCCCTCGATATCGGGGCCGAGCAATGCCGTGAGGCCCTTGGCGCCGCGGAAGGGGTTCAGCATGCCGTGGCCGGAGAAATAAAACAGCACGAGGTCGTTCTCGCTGGTGCCCCCCTGCTGCGCCAGCTTGCCGAGCACGGCGGCGATGTTGGCGATGGTGGCCTCGTGGACGCGGACGATGCCGCTCGCCTGAAGGTCCGCCAGTTCGGTTTTGGCGGAGCTAGAGCCCGCGGCAACAATCAAATCGATCGAGACGGTGACGTAGTCGGCGGGGACCTTCGATGTCTTGTCGACGACGCGGGCCTTGTAGTCGTTGACGAAGATGCGCGCGAGATCGAGCGCGTCGTTCTGGGCGAAGGCGAGCGACATCGCCGGGTCCTTATAGGCGGACAGGCCGACGATCACGGCGTGCAAAGCGCGCGGCGCCGGCTCTTCTAGCGCGCCGGACCAGTTGATTGTGTGGCAGTCGCGCTGGCGGTCGACCAGGAAACAGACATCGACGTTGCGATGCTGCTGGCGCTCGGCGGGCGGCAGCTTGACCTGCATTTGTACGATACCGGGCGCGGCGATCTCGATGGGATCATTGGCGGCGAGTTCCTTGCCGCGGACCGTCTTGGCGATACGCGCCCCGCTGCCGGTGGCAACGTACAGCTTTCGGGGCCATGTCGTGCCGCCGTCGGCCTTGATGTCGAACTTCACGGTTTCGGTCGCGACCTCGGCGTTCTCGTCGGGCGTCAACACTATGAGGCGCAAGGGGTCGACGGCATCGCCGATGCTCTTTTGCAGGCTGGCGACCACGTCGGGCGACGGCGCGGTTTGGCGCAGGGCGGCCTTGACGGCATCAGGCGCATAGTACTGCAGCAGATCGGCGAAGCGCACGGTTTCGACTTGGCCATCAGCGCCGGCGACCTGCCAGCCGACGAGATCCTTGGCGCGGGGGTCGGCGGCGAACTGGCCGGTGGCGGGCAGCCAGCCGGCCCAGGTCCAGCTGCCGTCCTCGCCGTCGGCCTGGCGAATGTGGACAGCAAGAAGCTGCGTGAGGCTGCAGGCGGCGCCATCCTTGGCGTGCTCGATGCGGTACCAGCGCAGCGTGCCGTCGGAATGGCCGACGACGGCGACGCTGCCGTCGTCCGACACCGCCGTGCGATACGCTTCAGCCGCGACGCGGAGCTGGCACAGCACTTCGGCCTTGCCGCCGGCGTATCCGATGACGCGCACATGCGTGGCTGAGCCGACGATGGCGCGCTTATCGGGCGCGAGAGCGACGGCGCGGTAGGTATCGCGCACGCCTTGCAAGACATCGAGCGGCAGGCCGTAGATGGTGGGCGGCTTGGGACCGTTCCACCAGTTGGCGAGCTTGTCGACGATCAGGGGATCGCGCTTGGGCGCGGCGACGTTGGCGGGGCGGCTGGCGGCAGGCTCCAACTTGAGCTGGTCGACGCTGAAGGTAAGCGCCACGGGCACTGCCGCCGTGCCGCGATAGTCTTCCAGGTAGACCGTGCTGGCGTCTGGAGAGATATCGAAGCCGAGCATCGCGCCGGTCTTGCGATCGACGGGGCGGTCACGGAAGTCGAAGGCGCGGGCGGCGGCGAAGACTTCCGCGCCGGCATCGTTGACGTAGGGCGTGCCGTCGCCGTACATCGCGCCGATGCGCTGCAGCGTGGCGTAGGCGAGCGCCTTGCGCTTCGGCAGCGGTGCCAGATCCATGACGCGATCGAGGCCGGCGCGGATGAAGTGCACCTCGCTGGGCCGGTCGGCTGATCCAGATGCAGGCAATCGCCAGCGCACGAGGCAATTCTCGGTACCTTCGCCTTCCTGCGAGCCGAGGACGAGCGACGGGTCGGCGATCTGGCACCACGCGAGGCCGCCGGCGTAAATGGCTTCTCCCTCGTCATCGACGGCCCAGGCAACGCGATTGAGCGCCATCTGATCGGCTGCGGGCGTCGCTTTGGTATCGAGAAGCGCCGGAGACAGGATTGCCGTTTCCGGGAGCGTCAGGTTGGCGCTCGTCGGCGTCAAGGTCATGAGGTCGAGAATGGCCACCTGAAGTTTCACTGTCGGGCTCGCGCCGCGCACGCGCGCATCGCCGACAGCAAGTCGTGTCGCGTCCGGACTGACGGCGACGCCCTCAGGACGTTCCAAGCCCAAGTCGGCGGGAGACTTGCTGGCGAGGAGGGCGACTGCCTCGGCGTCTGGCTTGTAGAGCCGCACGCCGGTATCGCCGGAGGTGACGAGGAGTTGCTCGCCGGATGCGGACTTGCTCCAGGCCAGGCCGGGCGTATCTGGAAAGGGATCGCAGTCGGTGCCGGCGGTCGCCGGGCAACAGGCGCCGCTCGTGCCGCCGTAACCGGCGTCGTCGCTACCGGCGAGTGTCCAGTCGGCGACGCGCCAGACGCGCAGGCCGCAGCCGTCGCTCAGCGTGGCGGCCAACAGCGTGCCATCGGGCGAAAAGCGGAGCGCCTGGGGGCGTGTCGCCACGTCGGAGGTGATCGCCTTCTCGATACGGCGGCTTGAGCGCTCGATGATGTAGATCGCGGCGGTGCCGGCCTTGGCGAAACCCTTGTCGTCGCGCAGCGCAGGCACGGCGGCGGCAATGCGTTTGCCGTCCGGCGATATGGCGATGGCGTGGGCGCGCTGCATCTCCTCGTCGCGCAACGGCAGACGCAATAGCTCGGCGGCGGAGGGATCGTCGAACGACCAGACCGCGGCAGCCTTGGCGGGCGAGCCGGCGACGAGGTGGTTTTCATCGGCGGCGACGTCGATGCGCCAGAGCGGGGCGGCGAACGGATCGTTGATGATCAGAGCCGGCTTGGATGGGGCAGGCGATTGAGCCTGAGCGGCACACGGCACAGCCTGCGCCAACAGCCAAACGGTGCAGACGAAGCGGAAGCAGCGCATACGCGAACTCTTTGGCTGGGCTTTGGCTACGGTTTGGAGGCCGGTTCGGGCTTGCGGAGGTCGACGACGTTGAGCGAGGAGTAGCGGCGATAGTAGCCGGTCACGGACAGCTTCGACGAGGCGACATCGGACGGCTGGACGCCGACCGGCAGACTGAACGAGATGTTGATGGCGCGGCCGGCGAGAATGCGGACGTAGCGATCGTCCTTGTCCTTGAGGCGAATGTCGTCCGGCATGAGTTGCAGGGCTTCGCCATCCTTGCGCGTGACGTTGAGGACGACGCGATTGATTTCCGACATCTCCAATTCCTCTTCGGCGAGGCGGAAGCGAGTGGCGAAGGCGGTTATGTCGATGTCCTGTGTCAGTTCCTTGGTGGGGTCGTCAGCGTTGTCGATAACCTTGCCGTGGCTGACCCAGGTTTTTGCGGCCTCGTCGTACGAGTAGAGGAACGGGCAGGAGCCGTAGCCTTCGCCCGCCGTCAGCTCCAGGAAGTTGGCGCTGGTCTCATCCAGCATGATGCGCTTGCCGTCGGCGTTGAGCCCCTTCAGCGTGATCTCCGGCCCCCACATGTAGGGCGTGACTTTGGGCAGTTCGGGAGCCTGGAAGCTCTCGCGCGTTTTCTGTAGCGCCGGCTGGTTGGGCTCCAAGCCAGCTTGCTGCTCCTTGATCAACGTGCCCGGAGGCAACTTCTCGAACTCGGCGAAGATCTTGCGCGCATCCGACATCTTGCCATTGAACTGCATGCCAAGACCTTTCGGCGCCACGAACGTGATCTTGAGCGGCACGAGCACACGCTCGCCCGGCGCGAGCTTGCCGACTGAGCCGGGAATAGGCACGACTCCGGCCGCCACCACGCCGCGCATGGGGGGAGCGGGCGGACGCAGTCCTGGGTTCTCGACTTGCGTACCGAGGAGATCGCCGACGGTCAGGGGCTTGGACGAGACATTTTGGATGACAGCGACATCCATCACCATCTGGCGCGGGTAGTAGGAGAAATCGTAGCTGCCACCGCACAAGTTGTAGGACCCGGTGACGACGGCGAAATCCTCGGGCCAGGTTGTGGTGGTGAGATACTGCAGTAGCTTCAGGGGGCCGGATCCTGGTGTGGGGACCGGCTCCTCGTTGTGGTCCATTGTCGTCGCGAAGTCAGGATTTTCGACACGCATTATGGCCTGCTGTGCTTGCCAGCGCTCCTCGAAGCGCCCGACATCGTCGGCATTGAGATAGCGCCACAGCATGACACAACCGAAATTACTCGGTTTGCACTCTTCCCCCTTGTAGTAAAACTTCATGTCGTCGGGCCAGCGTTGCGTCGTGCGGATCAGCTTGTCCTCGTCCGGCAGAGCCATGCTCTGGCCAGTGAAGCCCTCGGTGTCGGGGTAGGTGAGGTACGTGATTGCCTTGCGGCCGTAAGGTGAGGAGACCTTCTCGCTTTCCTTTTCGGCGTCGGCCCCCGTCGCCTGGAAATGGAACGCATCCTCGCGGTCTTCGGTGATGCCGTAGTTCTTGTAGAGATTCAGCGCTTCGCGGCGGACGCCGTTGTCGAGCACGCGGGCCTTGCCGACGACGGCGGTGACTTCGGGCCAGGGCTTGTCGGCGACTACACCTGCGGCGGCGGCTTCGCTCAAGCGGTGGAATTCGACGCGGACGGAGGGGGCGGCTTCGCCATCGGCCTTGCAGAGGTAGGTGACGAGTTTGGCGCTGCCTGCGGCGAATTTAGCCTCGCGGGCATCCTTCACGCATTGCGCGAATGCGCCGTTGGAGAAAACAGCCGCTGCTACAAATCCGAGTGAGGCCGTCGACAAGATCCGGCGCAATACGCGTCGTGCCGCAATAGCCATTCTGTCCCCCGACAAAAATGCATGCCTTAACGTTCCGCGCACAGGCCTTTGCTGGCCTGGCAGAAGTGGGGGGACCTTAGCGCACAAGCGTGGCGCGAACCATCGGCCAGAATTTTTTGTGGGGGACGGAACCGGCGACCGGAAACAGCGTTTTGAACAGTTGGACTAGGCGCCGTTGACGGCCCGGAGGGAACGTGGTTGCAGCTTCAAGCGCGGTATTTTCCGTCGCCTTGCGATGCTGCGCGCAATCGCAGTGGGCTGAATTTTCCAATATCACCGCCATTCTCTGGCTTAATTCGATCGGCCAACTAAGGTTCCCCATATACCGTTCCGTGACCGGATCGCACTTCCTGCGCGACCGAACCTCTGTTGATGAGTCCAGCCATGTCTGAGAACGAAGTCGCGCCCGCCGCCTCCGAAGCACCCAACGAACCGTCAGCCCTACCTGCCAGCCGTTCGAACGGAGCGGTGGCATCGGGGGGACTGGTCAATCTTCTGCAGGCTTTTCAGCGGGTAAAGGCGGGCGATTTCGCGGTGCGGCTTACGGGCGAGCACGACGGCGTGATGGGCAAGATCGCGGACGCCTTCAACGACATCGTCGCCACCAACGAGCGCATGGCGCATGAACTGGAGCGCGTCGGGCAGGTGGTCGGCAAGGAGGGTCGCACCAAGCAGCGCGTCAAGCTCGGGCTGGCGCACGGGGCGTGGGGCGAGATGGAGAATTCCGTCAACTCGCTGATCGACGATCTCGTGTGGCCAACGACGGAGGTGAGCCGCACCATCGAAGCCGTGGCACGCGGCGACCTCTTGGAGACCATGCGACTGGACGTCGACGGGCGACCGCTGAAGGGCGAATTCCTGCGTTCGGCGCAGATCGTCAATGCGATGATCAAGCAGCTGTCGGTGTTCACTTCGGAAGTGACGCGCGTGGCGCGCGAGGTGGGTACGGACGGCAAGCTCGGCGGCCAGGCGCAGGTGCGCGAGGTGACAGGCGTCTGGAAAGACCTCACCGAGAGCGTCAACCAGATGGCGTCGAATCTTACGGCACAGGTGCGCAACATCGCCGACGTGACGATCGCGGTGGCCAACGGCGACCTGTCGAAGAAGATCACCGTCGACGTGCGCGGCGAGATCCTGCAACTGAAGGAAGCCATCAACACGATGGTGGACCAGCTGCGGTCGTTCGCCGCCGAAGTGACGCGTGTGGCGCGCGAGGTGGGCACCGAGGGACGGCTGGGCGGCCAGGCGGTGGTGCCGGGCGTGGCCGGAACGTGGAAAGACCTTACCGACAACGTGAACCTGCTGGCGGCGAACCTGACGACCCAGGTGCGCAACATCGCCGAAGTGACGACGGCCGTGGCGCGCGGCGACCTCAGCCGCAAGATCACGGTGGACGTGAAGGGCGAAATTCTCGAGCTGAAGCAGACCATCAATACCATGGTGGATCAGCTGAATGCGTTCGCCTCGGAAGTGACGCGCGTGGCGCGCGAAGTCGGCACCGAAGGCCGGCTCGGCGGCCAGGCCGCAGTTCCCGGTGTGGCCGGCACGTGGAAAGACCTCACCGACAACGTGAACTCGATGGCCTCGAACCTGACAGGCCAGGTGCGCAATATTGCCGAGGTTGCGACCGCCATCGCGTCGGGCGACTTGTCGAAGAAGATCACGGTGAACGTGTCGGGCGAGATCCTTCAGCTGAAGGAGACGCTGAACACGATGGTGGACCAGCTCAACGCGTTCGCCTCGGAAGTGACGCGCGTGGCGCGCGAAGTGGGCACCGAAGGCAAGCTCGGCGGACAGGCGGACGTGCGTGGCGTGGCCGGCACGTGGAAGGACCTCACCGACAGCGTGAACTCGATGGCCTCGAACCTGACGACACAGGTGCGCAACATCGCCGAGGTCTCGACGGCCATTGCTTCGGGCGACCTGTCGAAGAAGATCGACGTGGACGTGCGCGGCGAGGTGCTGGAGCTGAAGGAGACCATCAACACGATGGTCGACCAGCTCAATGCTTTCGCCGGGGAAGTGACGCGCGTGGCGCGCGAAGTGGGTACTGAAGGCAAGCTCGGCGGTCAGGCCGTGGTGCGCGGCGTCGGCGGCACGTGGAAGGATTTGACCGACAACGTCAATTCGATGGCATCGAACCTGACCGGCCAGGTGCGCAACATCGCCGAGGTGGCGACCGCGGTGGCGCAGGGCGACCTGTCGAAGAAGATCACCGTGAACGTGTCGGGCGAAATCCTGCAGCTGAAAGAGACCCTCAACACGATGGTCGATCAGTTGAACGCGTTCTCGTCGGAAGTGACGCGCGTGGCGCGCGAAGTCGGCACCGACGGCAAGCTGGGCGGCCAGGCGGCGGTGCCGGGCGTCGCGGGCACCTGGAAGGACCTCACCGACAGCGTGAACTCGATGGCCGGCAACCTGACCGACCAGGTGCGCAACATTGCCGAAGTGGCGACCGCCATCGCCGGTGGCGACCTCTCACGCAAGATTACCGTGGACGTGCGCGGCGAAATCCTGAGCCTCAAAGAAACGCTCAATACGATGGTCGATCAGCTCAACCGCTTCGCGGGCGAGGTGACGCGCGTGGCGCGCGAGGTGGGCACCGAGGGCCGGCTCGGCGGCCAGGCGGCGGTGCCCGGTGTCGCCGGCACCTGGAAGGACCTCACCGACAACGTGAACTCGATGGCTTCGAACCTGACGGGCCAGGTGCGCAACATCGCCGAGGTGACCACGGCGGTGGCGCGCGGCGACCTTTCGCGCAAGATCACGGTGGACGTGAAGGGCGAGATCCTGGAGCTGAAGAACACCATCAACACGATGGTGGATCAGCTCAACGGCTTTGCCGGCGAGGTGACGCGCGTGGCGCGCGAGGTGGGTACCGAAGGCAAGCTGGGCGGCCAGGCGCAGGTTCCGGGCGTCGGCGGCACGTGGAAGGATCTCACCGACAACGTGAACTTCATGGCGTCGAACCTGACGGCACAGGTGCGCAACATCGCCGAGGTGGCGACCGCCATCGCCGGCGGCGACCTGTCGAAGAAGATCACCGTCGACGTGCGCGGCGAGATCCTACTGCTGAAAGAGACGCTGAACACGATGGTGGAGCAGCTGCGGTCGTTCGCAGCCGAAGTGACGCGCGTGGCGCGCGAGGTGGGTACCGAAGGACGGCTCGGCGGCCAGGCCGTGGTGCAGGGCGTCGGCGGCACGTGGAAGGACCTGACCGACAACGTGAACCTGCTGGCGGCGAACCTGACCACGCAGGTGCGCAACATCGCCGAAGTGACGACCGCCGTGGCGCGCGGCGATCTCTCGCGCAAGATCACGGTGGACGCGAAGGGCGAAATTCTCGAACTGAAGAACACCATCAACACGATGGTGGACCAGTTGAACGCCTTCGCCTCGGAAGTGACGCGCGTCGCGCGCGAAGTGGGCACGGAAGGCAAGCTCGGCGGCCAGGCGGCGGTGCCGGGCGTGGCCGGCACGTGGAAGGATCTCACCGACACCGTGAACGTGATGGCCGTCAACCTGACCGAACAGGTGCGTGGCATCGTGAAGGTGGTGACGGCGGTCGCCGACGGCGACCTGTCGCAAAACCTTACCGTGAAGGCCAAGGGCGAAGTGGCGGCGCTGGCCGATACCATCAACGCCATGACGGGCACGCTGGCCACGTTCGCCGATCAGGTGACGACGGTGGCGCGCGAGGTCGGCGTGGAAGGCCGGCTCGGCGGCCAGGCCAACGTGCCGGGCGCGGCCGGCACGTGGAAGGATCTTACGGGTAACGTGAACCTGCTGGCCGACAACCTGACCAATCAGGTGCGCGCCATCGCGGAAGTTGCGACTGCCGTGACCAAGGGCGACCTGACGCGGTCTGTCCAGGTGGATGCGCGCGGAGAGGTGGCGGAGCTCAAAGACTACATCAACACCATGATCGACAACCTGCGCCTGACGACGGAGCGCAACACGGAGCAGGATTGGCTGAAGACCAACCTGGCGCGCTTCACCGGCATGATGCAGGGTCAACGCGATCTGGCCACCGTGGGCAAGCGGCTGCTGTCGGAAATCGTGCCGCTGGTGAACGCTCACCAGGGCCTCATCTACCAGATGGACAGCGACGAGAAGCAGCTGAAGATCCTGGCCACCTATGCCGACGATCCACGCAGCTCGTATGCCAGAGAAGTCAACCTGGGCCAAGGTTTCGTCGGGCAGTGCGCAGTGGAGAAGAAGCCAATCTACATCGCCGACGTGCCGCCGGATACCGTGCGCATCGGCACCGTGTTGTTCGAGGCGGTGCCGCGCAGCTTCATCGTCTATCCAGTCCTGTTCGAAGACCGCATCAAGGCGGTGATCGCGCTGGCGTCGCTGCACGAGTTCGATGCGGCGCACCTGACGTTCCTGGAGCAGCTGACGGAGTCGATCGGCATCGTGCTGAACTCCATCGAGGCGACGATGCAGACGGAAGACCTGCTGCAGCAGTCGCAGCAGCTCGCCAGCGAGCTGACGACGCGGCAGGACCAGTTGCAGCAGACGAACGCGGAACTGGGGCAGAAGGCGCAGCAGCTGGCGGAACGCAACACGGAAGTGGAGCGCAAGAACCAGGAAATCGATCAGGCGCGGCGCGCGGTGGAAGAGAAGGCCAAGGAGTTGGCGCTCACCTCGAAGTACAAGTCGGAATTCCTGGCCAACATGAGCCACGAGTTGCGGACGCCGCTGAACTCGATCCTGATCCTTGGCCAGCAGCTGGGCGACAATCCGGACGGCAACCTTTCGGACAAGCAGGTGGAGTTCGCACGCACCATTCACGGCGCGGGCACCGATCTCTTGAACCTCATCAGCGACATTCTCGACCTGTCGAAGATCGAGAGCGGAACCGTGTCGGTCGAAGCGGAAGAGATTTTCTTCAACAACCTGCTGGAGAGCGTCGCACGGCCGTTCCGGCACGAGGCGGAGCGGCGGCGCCTGTCGTTCGATCTCATCGTCGATCCCACGCTCAGCCGCAGCATCATCACCGACAGCAAGCGCCTGCAGCAGGTGCTGAAGAACCTGCTGTCGAACGCCTTCAAATTCACCGAGCACGGCGGCGTGCGGCTGACGGTGAATTCGCCAGTGGCGGGGTGGACGCACGATCATCCCACACTGGGCGTCAGCGGTCCGGTCGTGTCGTTCGAGGTGTCCGACAGCGGCATCGGCATCTCGGTGGAAAAGCAGAAGATCATCTTCGAGGCTTTCCAGCAGGCCGATGCCTCCACAAGCCGCAAGTACGGCGGCACCGGACTTGGCCTGGCGATCAGCCGCGAACTGGCGACGCTGCTGGGTGGCGAAATCCAATTGAAGAGCACGCCGGGCATCGGCTCGACCTTCACGCTCTATCTGCCGCTGAGCTATGTGGGATCGCAACTGCAGGATCGGCGCGGAAGCGAGTTGCAACAGGCGCTGTCAGTGCGGCCGACCGCACCGCTGCTGCGGCTGCCGGAACGCAAGACAGAGTCGATACCCGACGACCGGCATACGCTGGTCGCTGGCGATCTCGTGCTTCTCGTCGTGGAAGACGATCCGCACTATGCCGGCATCATCTCCGATCTCGCGCACAAGAACGGCTTCAAAACGCTGATCGCTGGAACCGGCACCGAGGCGCTGTCGCTGGCCATCGAATTCAACCCCATTGCCGTCTCGCTCGACGTGTTCCTGCCCGACATGCTCGGCTGGTCGGTGTTGAGCCAACTGAAGAAGAATGCCGCGACGCGGCACATTCCCGTGCAGATCGTCACCATGGATGAGGACAAGCGGCACGGACTGGCGCGCGGGGCCTTCTCGTTCGTGTCGAAGCCGGCCACGGCGGAGGGGCTGGAAGCGGCGCTGACACGCATCAAGGGTTTTGCCACGCCGCGCCGCAAGAAGCTGCTCGTGGTGGAGGACGACGCGGCCGAACAGCTCAGCATCACGGCGTTGCTAGGTCACGACGACATCGACATCGAGACGGCCGGCAGCGGCGGCGAGGCGCTGGCGAAGCTGCGGGATACCGGCGCTGACTGCGTCGTGCTCGATCTTCGCCTGCCAGACATGTCGGGCTTCGAAGTGCTCGAGTCCATACGCGACGACGTCGCGCTGGCGGACGTTCCCGTGGTCGTGTTCACGGGGCGCGAGCTATCGGCCGAGGAGGATGCGCAGCTGCACACGATGGCGCGCAGCGTCGTGGTGAAGGGCGTCGAGAGCCCCGAGCGGCTGCTCGACGAGACGGCGCTGTTCCTGCATCGCGTCGTTGCAATGCTGCCGCCCGAGAAGCAGCGCATGCTGGAGAAGCTGCATAACTCCGACGAAGATCTTGTCGGGCGCACGGCGTTGCTTGTCGACGACGATGCACGCAACATCTTTGCGCTTTCGAGTGTGCTGGAACGTCGCGGCATGCACGTTCTGAGTGCGACCACGGGTAAAGAAGCTATCGAAACACTGAAGTCCAACTCCGGTGTGGCCATTGTGCTGATGGACATCATGATGCCGGAAATGGACGGCTACCAGACTATGCGCGAGATTCGCACCAACACCGAGCTGCGCCGCTTGCCCATCATTGCGCTGACTGCAAAGGCCATGATGGGCGATCGCGAAAAATGCCTCGCGGCCGGTGCGTCCGACTACCTGGCAAAGCCTGTGAATACGGACCAGCTGCTTGCTGCCTTGCGCATGTGGCTGCACCGCTAGCGCCTTCCGCCTTTCGTTGAAGGGCGGTAGGCGCTAGCTTCTTTGTTTGTCGTGCTTCTTATCGGAAAACCGCTGCACACTTTGTCCGGAAGCACTGAAGAAAGGAATGCGATGAGCGTTCACGATCCGGTCAACATTCTCCTCGTCGACGATCAGCCGGCCAAGCTGCTCGCGCACGAGGTGATCCTGCGCGACCTGGGCGAGAACCTGGTGAAGGCCAATTCGGCGCGCGAAGCTTTGGAATACCTGCTCAAGAACGACGTTGCCGTCGTGCTGATGGATGTGTGCATGCCGGAGCTGGATGGGTTCCAGCTGGCGGCAATGCTGCGCGAACACCCGCGCTACGAACGCACGGCCATCATCTTCATCTCGGCGATCCATCTGTCGGACGTCGACCGGGTGAAGGGCTATGAAACGGGCGCCGTCGACTATGTGCCGGTGCCAGTGGTGCCAGAGATCCTGCGCGCCAAGGTCAAGATTTTCGTGGAGCTGTACCGCAAGACGCGGCAGCTGCAGCAGCTCAACAATGAGTTGGAATCGCGCGTGCTGGAACGCACGTCCGAACTCGAAGCGTCGACGGCGCGGCTGTCGGAACGCGAGGAACGCTTCCGGCTCGCCAGCGAGGCGGCCGAATTCGGCACCTACGACTACAACGCCGGAGACGACAAGTTGCAGCTTTCCGATCAGCTGATGAAGCTGGTGGAGCTGTCGGACGAGCAGGAAATGTCGCTCGAGCAGGCACTGAGCTGGGTGCATGCCGAAGATCGTTCCAAGGTGCGCGAGATGATGCTCGGACCACGTCAGGACGGCGAAGACCGGCACGAACTGGAGTTCCGCATCGTGCGCAAGGACGGCGAGGTCCGGTGGCTGATGGACCGCGGGCAGGCGTTCCATGACGGCGAGGGATCGGAGCGGCGCGTGGTGCGCGCCATGGGCACAGTGCTCGACATCACCGAGCGCAAGCAGGCCGAGGAACGGCAGATCCTGCTCATGGCCGAGCTCGATCATCGCGTGAAGAACATCCTTGCCAACGTCAGCGCCATCGCGCGGCTGTCGAGTTCGAGCGCTGGCTCGGTCGACAGCTTCGTGACGGCTCTGGACGGCCGCATCCAGGCCATGTCGCGCGCGCACGGCCTGTTGCGGCGCGGTGGCTGGACGGGCGCGAACCTTGCGGACCTGGTGGCGGCATCGCTTTCGCCATTTCGCTCTCGTTCCGAACACAACGTCGTCGTCGAAGGTGCCCCGCTGTGGCTGGTGCCGAAGATCGCGCAGTCGCTTGCCCTGGTGCTGCACGAACTGGCGACGAACGCCGTCAAGCACGGGGCACTGTCGCAACCTGGCGGCAAGGTGATGGTGTCATGGTCGCGCGTTGCCGACAGCGATCCGCCGCAACTGCGGTTCGTCTGGAACGAGCGGGGCGGGCCGGCGGTGCGCGAGCCGGAGCGGCGGGGATTTGGATTGACGGTGCTGGCGGCGGCGGCCTCCGAGATCGGCGCCAAGGCAGACTGCAGTTTCGGCGAGGACGGGCTCAATTATTCCTTCACCGGGCCGCTCGATCCGCAGAAGAAGGCGACGCCGCCTGTGCTGGCAGCCGAACCGGTCAAGCCGGAGCCGCAGCCCCAGGAGACCAAGCCGGCGCGCGTGCTGGTGGTCGAGGACGAACCGCTGGTGGCCCTGCAGCTGCAATCGGACCTGGAGGGGGACGGACATCACGTCGTCGGACCGGTCGGCAATCTGGTCCAAGGCATGGCGTTGGCGCAGAAAGAGGACATCGACGCGGCGTTCGTCGACGTCAGCCTCGGCGACGAGACGAGCGCGCAGATCGCCGACCAGTTGCTGGCGCGCCGCATCCCGTTCGTGTTCGCAACCGGCTACACTGACGTCCTCATGCTACCTGAGCACCTGCGCACCGTGCCACGGCTCGCCAAGCCCTATGCGATCGACGACGTGCGGCGCGTGATGGAAGGCTTCCTGGCGCGGACCGCCTAGGCGCGCCGCAGCCCACCCAGCCTAGTTCTTCGACAGCAGACGCTCCACGAATGCCGGGACGACCTGGGTGGCGGGGCCGTGGATGGTTTCGTCGAAGAGGGTGACGCCTTCGGACGGTTCCAGGTTCAGTTCCACGGTGCGGGCGCCGTTGGCGGAGGCTTCGGCGACGAAGCCGGCGGCGGGATAGACGTTGCCGCTGGTGCCGATCGAGATGAAGAGATCGGCCGCCGTGAGGAGCCGGGCAATGCGCGGCATGTGGTAGGGCATCTCGCCGAACCAGACGACGTCCGGGCGCATGCCGCCCTTGTGGCCACAGGTGGGACAGGCGAGGTCGAGGCTCAGGTCCTCGTGCCAGCGGCGGCGGGCGCGACAGCTGTCGCACAGCGCTTGGAAGATTTCGCCGTGCATGTGGATGAGGTTGCGGGTACCGGCGGCCTCGTGCAAGGCGTCGACGTTCTGGGTGACGACGACGACCTGACCTGGGAACTCGCGTTCCAGCCGCGCCAGGGCATCATGGGCCGCGTTGGGGCGGATGCCGGCGTGGGCGCGGCGGCGCATGTTGTAGAATTCGTGGACGAGTTGTGGGTTGCTGGCGAAGCCTTCTGGCGTGGCGACGTCGCGGTAATCGTACTTGGCCCAGATGCCGGACTTGTCGCGAAATGTCGGGACGCCGGATTCGGCGGAAAGTCCGGCGCCGGTGAGGATGACGATGTTGCTGACTGCCGGCATCGCTCCCTGACCAGACCGGCTAGGCGCCCAGTCGCGCGCGGGCGCGCTCGGCACCGATGAAGGGCAGCAGGAACTTCAGTTCCGGACCGGCGTCGCGGCCGGTCAACGCGAGGCGCAATGGGTGAAACAGCGCGCGGCCCTTGGCGCCCGTGGCGGCCTTGACCGCGTCGGTCCAGCGATTCCACGTCGACAGGTCCCAGGGCTCGGCGGGCAGGAGCGAGGCCGCCTGGGACGTGACGGCGGCGTCTTCGATCACCGGCTTGATGTCACCGGTGGCGATCTGCCACCAGACCTCGGCGTCGCTGAGGAGCGTGAGGTTGCCGCGGACCGCGTCCCAGAACGCGGCGCCGCCGGCGCGGCTGGCGCCCAGGCGATCGGCCACGTCCTCGAACGGCAATTGGTGGAGCAGCTTGGCGTTGAGGCCATGCAGCTCTTCCAGGTCGAAGCGGCCGGGTGCGGTGGAGATCTTGGACAAGTCGAACAGCTCGACCAGTTCAGCGAACGTGCGATGCGGCTCGATGGCGTCGGAGGTGCCGACCAGAGCTGCGTGAGAAACGACGGCCATCGGCTCCAGGCCGGCCTCGCGGAAGCCAGCGATCGACAGCGCGCCGAGGCGTTTCGACAGCGCCTGGCCGTCGGCGCCGATCAGCAGGCTATGGTGCGCCAACGCCGGCGGTGCAGCCCCCAGCGCTTCGAAGATCTGGATCTGCACGCCGGAGTTCGTCACGTGGTCTTCGCCGCGAACGATGTGCGTGATGCCGAAGTCGATGTCGTCGACGACGCTGGTGAACGTGTAGAGGTACGAGCCGTCGGCGCGGATCAACACGGGGTCGGACAGAGAGCCGACATCGACGATCTGGTCGCCGCGGATCAAGTCGTTCCAGGACACGATGGTCGGCTGCGGCGTCAGAGCATCGACCGCGGAGGCTTCCATGCGGTCGGTGTTGGCAAGACGGAAGCGCCAGTGCGGGCGCCGGCCTTCGGCTTCGAAGCGGGCTTTCTCCGCCGCCGTCATGCGCAAAGCCGTGCGATCATAGGTGGGCGGCAGGCCGCGACCCATCTGGCGCTTGCGCTTGCGGTCGAGTTCGTCCTCCGTCTCGTAGCAAGGATAGAGCCGACCGGAGGCGCGCAGGCGGTCGGCTTCTGCCTCGTATCTTGAGGTGCGGTCGGACTGCTTTTCCAGCCTGTCCCAGGTCAGGCCGAGCCAAGTGAGATCCTCGCGGATGCTTGCGGCGAACTCTTCGGTCGAGCGCTCAGTATCCGTATCGTCGAGGCGCAGCAGGAACGTACCGCCGGCCTTACGCGTCAGCAGGACGTTCAGGACCGCGGTGCGGATGTTGCCGATGTGCAGCCGGCCCGTGGGGCTCGGCGCGAAGCGAACGTGTGTGGTCATGTGTCTCTGGCGGCCGCTGCATTCCTTGACGAAACGCGGCCAACCTACCCGCCCCGGGGCAGAACACAAGGGTAACGCGGCCTGCAGCGCGGGGCTTAGCTTGGAAATGCGGCCCGATGGAGATCGCGGCCCGATGTGTCGCGGCGGGCGCGCGGGCTGTCGGCTTGGCATCCTGGGCCAGATGGGTTACGCGACTAGGCGCATTGCCTCGGGGACCCACCCCCGTGCCGGCCCCCAGACTTTTCGCAGCACGGTTGGATCGCGAATGAAAATCACGGTTGTTGGAACGGGTTACGTCGGTCTCGTGACGGGGGCATGCCTTGCCGACGTCGGCAACGACGTGTTGTGCCTCGATCTCGACGAGCGCAAGCTCGCAGTGCTGCAAAAGGGCGATATCCCGTTCCACGAGCCGGGCCTGGCGGATATCGTGCGACGCAACTACGCGGCGCACCGCCTGCAGTTCTCCTCCGATACCGAGGCGGCTGCGCTGCACGGCACGATCCAGTTCATCGCGGTCGGCACGCCACCGGCCGAGGACGGCTCGGCGGACATGCAGTACGTGCTGGCCGCGGCGCGCCAGATCGCGCGGTCCATGGACGGATACCGCTTGATCGTCGACAAGAGCACGGTACCGGTCGGCACCGCGGATCGCGTGCATGCGCTGATCGGCGAAGAGCTGAAGGCGCGCGGCGTCGACCACAAGTATGCCGTGGTTTCAAACCCAGAGTTCCTGCGCGAAGGCTCGGCCGTCGGCGACTTCGTGCGTCCGGACCGCATCATCGTCGGCACGGACGATGCGGAAGCCTTGGCGCTGCTGCGGCAGCTCTATGCGCCGTTCGAACGCAACCACGCCAAGCTCATGGTCATGGACGCACGGTCCGCGGAGCTGACGAAATACGCTGCGAACGCCATGCTGGCGGCGCGCATCAGCTTCATGAACGAGATGGCACTGATCGCCGAAGCGGTGGGTGCCGACATCGACTGGTTGCGGCGAGGCATCGGCGCCGACGAACGCATCGGCAGTCACTTCCTCTATGCGGGTTGCGGCTACGGCGGCTCGTGCTTTCCCAAGGACATCAACGCGCTGCTGCAGATGGCCAAGGACGCCTCCGTCCCGGCCAGCCTGCTGCAATCCATCCTGGACGTGAATCAGAGCCAGAAGAGTGTTCTCGCCAACAAGATCGTGAAGCGATTCGGTGCGGATCTCTCGGGGCTGACGTTTGCGATCTGGGGTTTGGCGTTCAAGCCGGAAACCGACGACGTGCGCGAGGCGCCCAGCCTAGTCATCATCGAAGAACTGCTGCGCCGCGGCGCCAAAATCAAAGCGTACGATCCGGTGGCAGCGAAAGAAGCCATGCGGGCACTCGGCAATCCGCCGGGCGTCGAGATCAGCGCTCGCGCCTTCGATGCGCTGGAAGGATCGGACGCGGTGGTGATCGTCACCGAGTGGAAGGAGTTCCGCAGTCCAGATTTCGGCCGCATGCGCAAGCTGCTGCGCCAGCCGGTGGTATTCGACGGCCGCAACATCCTGGATATCCGCGCAGCGCGACAGGCGGGCTTCGAGTATTCGGGCATCGGCCGCGCCTGATCGACCATGCCAAGCTAACCCGCCGATTTTTATGAATAAATAATTTCTCTGTGCCCGGTGTCGATTCCGGCTGACCCGTCTCGTCGTGTGGGTATTGCACACTCGCAACGCTCAACAGGAGAATGACGATGGCAAAGGCAAAAGCCGCAACGGCAAAAAAGGTGAAAGAGCCCGCACCCGGCGCCGACATTCCCGTGCTCGGTGGCATGGTTGCCTATCTCAACGTGGACGGCGCCGAGAAGGCAGCCAAGCTCTACGAGAAGGCCTTCGGTGCCAAGGAAGTGTTCCGCTACCCGGTCGACGAAAAGGGACGGACGATGCACATCCACCTGTACGTCAATGGCAGCTCGATGATGCTGAGTGATTTCTTTCCCGAGCATGGCTACCCGGTGAAGCCGGCCGAAGGCTTCACGATGACTCTGATGGTCGACAACATCGAAAAATGGTGCAAACGCGCGGCCGATGCCGGCATCACGGTCACGATGCCGATCGAGAAGATGTTCTGGGGCGACTATTATTGCCAGCTGCGCGATCCCTTCGGCATCCTGTGGGCAATGAACCAGCCCGACACGGACTAAGGGAAGTTTCCGACTTACCGCGTCAACCAGAAGACTCCGATGACATGGAAGTTTACATCCGCGCCGCCGCACACCATTGCCACGCGCGAGGACTGGCTGAAAAAGCGCGAGCTGTTGCTGGCGCGTGAGCGAGAGCTGACGCATCAGCGCGATGCGTTGGCTGCAGCGCGCCGCGCGCTGCCCTGGGTGCGCGTCGAAAAGGACTACGTGTTCGACAGCCCGCATGGCACGCGGACGCTCGCCGATTTGTTCGACGGCCGCAGCCAGCTTGCCGTCTATCATTTCATGCTGGGCCCGGACGCCGTCAATCCATGCGGCGGCTGCTCGTTCATTGCCGATCACGTCGATAGCGCGCGACAGCATTTCGAGCAGGCCGACTTGTCGTTCGTCGCAATCTCACGCGCAAAGGTCGACAAGATCGAGCAGGTGCGGCAGCGGATGGGCTGGACGTTTCCGTGGGTCTCCTCGCACGGGAACGAATTCAACTACGACTACGGCGTGTCGTTCGACGGCCGCCCCGGACAGACCTACAACTATGTTCCGACCGGCATGAAGGGCGATGCCCATGGCACCAGCATCTTCGCCAAGGACGACGCCGGCGCCATCTTCCACACCTATTCGACCTTCGCCCGCGGCGACGAGCCGTTTATCGGCGCGTTTCACTGGCTCGACCTGACGCCCAAGGGGCGCAACGAAGCCAGCACGATGAGCTGGGTCGAACTTCACGACAAGTACGCGCCCTCACCGTCGCGCCGTTCGGCCTAGGCTGCCGCAGGTAGGGCTTCCAGGTCACCCGCCTGGGTAGGACGACAGGGACGCCGCGGCGCCATTGCTCCGCGTCGTCCGACCACGTACGCTCCCGGTCATAAAGCGAACTCAGCCGCCCCGCACAGGCCGTTATCTCTGGCGCCGGCGAGCAATGGGTCGACCAGGGGAACGCCATGAAAACCAATAAGGTCATTACGGCCGACGAAGCCATTGCCTTGATCAGTGACGATGACGTCGTCACCACCACCGGCTTCGTGCAGAGCTGCATTCCCGAGGCCCTGCACGCCGCGCTGGAGAAGCGCTTCGTCGAAACTCAGGCGCCAAAAGGCCTGACCCTGATCATGTGCGCGGGTGCGGGCGACAGCAAGGGGCTGGGCACCGGGCGCTTCCATCACGAGGGGCTTCTGCGGCGCGTCATCGCCGGCAATTTCGGGCGCATGCCCAAGGTTGCGCAGGCAGCCCAGGACAACAAGATCACGGGCTACAACCTACCCCAAGGGGTAATCTCGCAGCTGTACCGCGCGTGCGCGGCCGGACAGCCGGGGCTGTTCTCCAAGGTCGGATTGCACACCTACGTCGATCCGCGCCATGGCGGCGGTAAGGTCAACGAGGTGACGACGGAAGACATCGTCAAGCTGGTCGAGGTCGAAGGTGAGCAGTGGCTGTTCTACAAGGCCACCAAGATCGATGTCGCGTTCATCCGCGGCACGAGTGCCGACCCGTCGGGTAACATCAGCCTGGAGAAGGAAGCCCTTACGCTGGACAACCTGGCGCAGGCGATGGCGGCCCACAACAACGGCGGCATCGTCATCGCTCAGGTGGAGCGCATCGTCGAGCAGGGCTCGATCAAGCCGAAGGACGTGCGCATTCCGGGCATCCTGGTCGATTGCGTCGTCGTGGCGCCGTCGCCCGAAATGCACCGGATGAACTACGGCGTGCAGTATAACCCGGCGCTGTCGGGCACCATTCGCGTTCCTGTCGAGGGCATGGCGAAGATGCCGCTCGACGAGCGCAAGATTATCGCCCGGCGCGCGGCGTTCGAGCTGCCGCCCAACGGCGTCGTCAATCTCGGGGTCGGTGCGCCGGACGGTGTCGCGGCCGTCGCCAACGAAGAGAGGGTGACGCCGTTCATCACGCTGACGACGGAGGCCGGCGCTATCGGCGGCGTGCTGGCCGGCGGCTCGAGCTTCGGCTCTTCAGCCAACGCGCACTCGATCATCGACCAGAACCAGATGTTCGACTTCTACGACGGCGGCGGGCTGGACCTCACGTGCCTCGGCATGGCCGAATGCGACGAGAAGGGCAACGTCAACACCAGCCGTTTCGGCGGCAAGCTGAACGGCTGCGGCGGCTTCATCAACATCGCACAGAACTCGCGGGCCGTGGTGTTTGCCGGCACGTTCACGGCCGGCGGCCTCAAGATCGCGATCGAGGACGGCAAGCTGAAGATCGTGCAGGAAGGCCGCGCTCGCAAGTTCGTGAAGGATGTGGCGCAGATCACCTTCAGCGGGCCGTTCTCCAAGGAGCGGACGCAGCCGGTCATCTACGTCACCGAGCGGTGCGTCTTCGAGCTGACGCCGGAGGGCCTGGAACTAATCGAGGTGGCGCCGGGCATCGACATTGCGCGAGATATCCTGGCGCATATGGACTTCAAACCCATCATCGACAAGCCGGCACTGATGGACGCGCGCATCTTCGCCGACGAGCCGATGGAACTGCTGTCGGACCTGATGAACATGAAACTGTCGGAGCGCGTGAAGTACGACGCGGAACGCAACATCCTGTTCCTCAACCTCGAAGGCTGGAGCGTACGCAAGAAGAGCGACATCGACGATCTACAGAAGTGCCTGGTCGAAGCCTGCGAGAAGGCGGGCAAACGCGTTCACTCGGTGGTCAACCACGACGGCTCGCGCATCGCCGAGGACCTGTTCGACGACTACGCGGACATGATCGCCTACATGATGAAACATCACTACGCGACGACGACGCGTTACACGACAAGCGCGTTCATGCGTCTCAAGATGCAGGAGGCGCTCGACCGGCGTGGCGTTGCCCCGCACGTGTTCGAGCGTGCGGACGAGACGCACGACATCCTCAACGGCGGCAAGCGGTCGGCGGCGGAGTAAGGGCATCGCTACGTTCGGTCGTTTGGATCGCGCTTGACGATGGTTCAGGCGTCGGCTTACCTCGCGTCAGATGCGGATTAACCGCACGACGGCCTGCGAGGGGGAAACGATGCAACGTGAAGGTGGCGCGGCCAGCCGGATTCCGGCGTGGCTTTGGGCTTGGTTTGCGCTCGATGCGATCGTCTCGCTGGCTCCACCGCTCTACTGGGCGATGGACGGCAACACCACGCCCATCCTCGGTCTGCCTGCCGTCGTCTTCTACTTCCTCGCCGTCTCGACCTGCACGGCCGCCAGCGTTCTGGCGGCCTACTGGGTCGACGTCCGCAACGGGGAGATCGACGCATGATCATCACGTTCGGTGCGCTAGCGGCGTTCTTCGTCGTTGTCGTCGTCATCCTGCAGCTCAGCAAGACCAAGGATCGTGACTTCACCGACTATGCCGTCGGCGGCCGTGCATTCGGTGCGCGTTACCAGGCCATGTCGCTTCTCAACACGTGGTATCCAGGCTCCATGTTCACGGCCTTCGGCGGCATGGCGGCGGCCTCCGGCGTGATCTCGTTCTACGTCCTGTCCTACAGCATGCTCATGGTCGTGCTGCTGTACTTCATGGCCAAGCCAGTGTGGACCTGGGGCAAGACGTTCGATCTGCGGACGCAACCGGATCTCTTGGCGCTGCGCTTTGACTCGGCCCATATCCGGACCATCGCCGGCGTCATCGGCATTGTCTCTGGCATCCCCTGGCTGGTGCTGGGTATGCAGGCGCTCGGCACGCTATTCCAGTACATGTCGCTCGGCCACCTGTCGTTCTCCAACGCTGTGATCCTCGGTGTGGCCGTCATCGCCTTGCGGCAGGTCTGGACGGTGCGCATGGGCATGAGCGGCGTCGTCATCTCAGACTTCGCGCAGGGCATCGCCGCCTACATCGGCGGCGGCTTGATCCTGGCCGGCCTCATCCTGTGGATGTGGCTGGCGCGCGGCATCACGTTCGACAGCCTCGATCCAAAGATGTTCGCGCTGCCGGGGATCGGCTCCAAGGAGGGGCCGCTCTATCTCTTCAGCATCATGTTCACCGGGGCGATCGGCGGCTGGTGCTGGCCGTACATCTTCGTGCGCCTGTTCACGGCGGACGGCGTCAAGAGCTTGAAGACATCGGCGGCGCTGGCGGTCCCGCTATCGCTGGTGTTCTGCGGATTGCTGCTGATCTTCGGCATGCTTGCGTCGCGGGTGGCAGGCGTGGCGGAGCATCCCAACGATGTTTGGTTCATCGTCAGCCAGGAAGCGGGCGGGCTGTGGCTATTAGGACTGGCGGGCGTCGTCGTGCTGGCGGCCTCGATGGGGCACACCGACGGCAATATCCAGGCGACGGGCGCGCAGATTGCCAACGATCTCGTCGGCAACTACTGGAAGCTGGATCATGCGCAGCTGATCGTCATTGCCAAGATCGGCATGTTCGGGTTGACCGTGCTGTCGGCTTGGCTGGCGTGCCTCGATCTGCCGGCGCTGTTCTCGCTGGGCGTGCTGGCCTACCAGGGAATCATCCAGCTCGCCGTACCGCAGTTCCTCGGCATCTTCTGGAAGCGCGGCAACGCCTATGGTGCGATCGGCGGCATGCTCGCGGGCTTTGCGGTCGCCGTGGCGCTGGAACTCGTCTATCCGGGCTACCTGCCTTGGGCTTATGGCCTGACTTCAGGCGCCGTGGCGCTCGTCGTCAACCTGGCAGTCTACGTTGCCGCCGCCTACCTCGTGCCGCAGACCGAGCAAGAGCGCGCGCGGGTCGATGGTCTCTTTGCCACTCTCGACGAGCGTAGGCGGGCCGTTCCGGACAGCGCAGTGTCGCATCCAGCCTAGCAAGGGTTGGGCTCGTGAGACCCGGACGTATGGATTGCAACGCGCTACGGCCACTGTCGGCGCTGCGGGGGCACCGGCAGGGCGTCATCGTGTGATGCCGGCCCATGCGCGGCGATACGTTCGCCCGGCGGTCGCGTCTGTTCGCATGCCTTGCAAGGCAACGCATGCGGCATGTAACGCATCTGCATTAACTCAGTCATTTCAATGCCCTATTCGCGCCGCTTAAGCGCCGCCGATGGCTCCTTGGATGGCGGTGTTCCGGCGGAGATAGCGAGCGGGCGGCAGGCGCCTAGCCTCTTCGCGGACAGCAGCGCAGAGGGTGGATACCATGAACATGATACAGGATCTCGTGCGGCCGGAGCGCGTCGGCGCCGTGCCGCGTTCGGTTGCGGCGGTCGTCGCATCGACGCAGCAGCCCGCGCCGCGCTGGCCCATGCCGGTCGTCGATTTTCTCGCCGGTCCCTATCTGAGGCCTAGCGACGTGGTGCTGACGCGCAAGCGCCAAAGCATCAGATCGTGGCTGATCCGTTTGGCGACGCGCGGTTCGTTCTCGCACGCCGCGCTGGTGTTCCTGGTGCCGCGCCTGGAAAAAGGCTTCGACAGCTCGTTCGTGATCGAGGCGGCGAGCCGCGGCGTCGGACTGACCAATCTCGGCGACTATCTCAACGACCGACGCACGATCGTCGGCATCAAACGGCTCGACAAGCCGTGGTTCACCGAAGAATTGCAATGCCTCGTGCGCGGGCGGCTGCTCAATGCGATCAAGGCGCCGTACTGCTATTCCACGCTGTTTCACGTCGTGAGCGACATGTGGAACGAGCTGCGCTACGGCATGCGGTCGTGCGTGTTCGGCACCTACAAGGCCATCACCAAGTCGCGCCGGCTCAAACTGACGCCGCCGAACCAGTACATTTGCTCAGGTCTGGTGCAGCAGGGCTTCCTGCAGGCGATCGCCGACCTGGCGTTCGACGACCGAATCGCGCCGGAGCGGCTCAACGAGGTCGTGTTCCGCGATGATCTGGCCAAGCTGCTGCCGCAGGACTGGAGCCAGTTCACGCAGAAGGAGCAACGCGAGATCATCTACGACTATGCCTGCGGCTTCGCCGATCTGCTGCAGTCCGTCACGCCAAACGACTTGGCACGGTCGAAATCGCTGGATTGGGCCTATGTCGTACGAGACGGCGAGGTGCACAAGATCGCGTCGGACAGCCAGGCGGAGGCCCTCTTGAAGTGGCGTTGGCGGGGGTAAACGCTTGGCGGCGACATAGCGGCACTTGCGGCCGGGCGGGCAC
Organism: Hyphomicrobiaceae bacterium; assembly: GCA_965279065.1. GTDB lineage: Bacteria > Pseudomonadota > Alphaproteobacteria > Rhizobiales > Hyphomicrobiaceae > JAKAXS01. The sequence goes on along the minus strand of OZ257134.1, from coordinate 687,913 downwards.
GCCACTTAAGTTCCGGAAATGTCCCACCCACCCACGACTCTGACCATCGCTCTCGCCCAGTTGAACCCGCTTGTCGGCGACCTTGAAGGCAACGCCGACAAGCTGCTCGCGGCACGCGAGACAGCGGCCGCCCAGGGTGCCGATCTCATCGTCTTCCCGGAACTGTTCATCACCGGCTATCCGCCCGAGGACCTGGTGCGCAAGCCAGCCTTTCAGAAGGCGGTGCGCGATACCGTGGAACGGTTCGCCGCGCGCATGCCGGCGGGACCTGCCGTCCTGACGGGAACGATCTGGCCGGATAACGGCAAGCTCTACAATGCCGTCGTGCTGCTGGAGCCTGGCCAAGTCAGCGCCGTTCGCTTCAAGGTCGAACTGCCCAACTACGGCGTGTTCGACGAAAAGCGCGTGTTCGACGCCGGTCCCCTGCCCGGCCCCATCGACTTTCGCGGCATCAAGATCGGCGTGCCGATCTGCGAAGACATCTGGGAAGAGCAGGTGTGCGAATGCCTGGCGGAATGCGGCGCCGAGATCCTGATCTCGCCCAACGGTTCGCCGTTCGACTGGCCGAAGGCCGACCGGCGGATGAACGTCGCGGTGGCACGCGTGGTCGAGACGAAACTGCCCTTGGTCTATCTCAATCAAGTCGGTGGACAGGATGAACTGGTGTTCGACGGTGCGTCCTTCGTGCTGAATGGCGATCTCAAGCTCGCGTTGCAAATGCCGGCTTGGGAGACCGGGCTGGTGATGACGCACTGGACTCGCGGCGACGGTTGCTGGACCTGCAAAACCGGTAACGTTTCGCGCGTGGGGATGGGTGACGGGGCGGCGTACCACGCCTGCGTCCTGGGGCTGCGCGACTACGTCAACAAGAACGGCTTTCCCTCCGTCGTTTTGGGACTGTCGGGCGGCGTCGACAGTGCGCTGGTGGCGGCCATGGCCGTCGATGCGCTCGGGGCGGAGCGCGTGCGCTGCGTGATGCTGCCGTACCGCTATACGTCCAACGAGAGCCTGAGCGACGCGGCGGCATGCGCCAAAGCCCTCGGCGTGCACTACGACATCGTGCCGATCGCGGAGCCTGTCGAGGCCTTCGCGCGCATGCTCGGCCCGCTTTTCAAGGGCGCCAAGGCCGACACGACGGAGGAGAACGTCCAGAGCCGCGTGCGCGGGGCGACGCTGATGGCGATTTCCAACAAGTACGGCGGGCTGGTGCTGACGACGGGCAACAAGTCGGAGATGTCGGTCGGTTACGCGACCCTCTATGGCGACATGAATGGCGGTTTCAATCCCATCAAGGACCTGTACAAACTCGAGGTGTATCGGCTGTGCCGATGGCGCAACGCGAACCTGCCGGTCGGCGGGCTCGGGCCGCGGGGCGAGGTCATTCCCGGTAACATCCTGACGAAGGCCCCGACGGCGGAACTGCGGGAGAACCAGAAGGACCAGGACTCGTTGCCGCCCTACGAGGTGCTGGACGAGATCCTGGCGCTGCTGGTCGAGCACGAGACGCCGCTGGCCGATATCGTCGCCAAGGGTCACGATCCGCAAACCGTGACCAAGGTCGAGCGGCTGCTTTATCTGGCCGAGTACAAGCGCCGCCAGGCCGCTCCGGGCGTCAAGATTTCGGCACGCAGTTTTGGCCGCGACCGCCGCTACCCCATCACCAACAAGTTCCGTGAGACGCTGTAGCGGCGCGTAACTGGAAATCGAGGACAGGCACATGAGCACAATCACGACGAAGGACGGCACCGAGATCTTCTACAAGGACTGGGGCCGAAAGGACGCGCAGGCGATCGTCTTCCATCATGGCTGGCCGCTCAGCGCCGACGACTGGGATAACCAGATGATGTTCTTTCTCGACAAGGGCTTCAGGGTGATCGCCCACGATCGCCGCGGTCACGGCCGTTCGAGCCAAACCGATACCGGCAACGAGATGGATACGTATGCCGCCGATGTCATCGAACTCGCCGCGGCGCTCAATCTCAAGGGTGCGATCCACGTTGGGCATTCGACCGGCGGCGGCGAAGTCGCGCACTACGTGGCGCGCGCCGAGGCGGGCCGCGTGGCGAAAGCCGTGCTGATCGGCGCCGTGCCGCCGATCATGGTCAAGTCGGACAAGAACCCGGGCGGCCTGCCGCTGGAGGTGTTCGACGGATTCCGTGCCGCGCTCGTCGCCAATCGGGCGCAGTTCTATCTCGATGTGCCGTCCGGTCCGTTCTACGGCTACAATCGCGACGGCGCCAAGGTCAGCCAAGGCGTCATCCGGAACTGGTGGCGCCAGGGCATGATGGGCGGAGCCAAGGCGCACTACGATTGCATCAAGGCGTTCTCGGAGACCGATTTCACGGACGATCTGAAAAGGATCGGCGTGCCGGTTCTCGTCATGCACGGCACGGATGACCAGATCGTGCCCTACGCCGACTCGGCGCCGCTATCGGCCAAGCTGTTGAAGGCCGGCACGCTGAAGTCCTACGAGGGCCTGCCGCACGGCATGTGCGCGACGCATTCAAACGTGATTAACGCGGATCTGCTGGCGTTCTTCAAAGCCTAGGTCCGATGGAAATGCGAAGCCGGAAGCGGAGATCAGTGTGGATTTCGCAACACAATAACGTCATTCGCTTGGGTTCACATTGAGCGAGTAGTTGCCTCAGAGTACGCATGTGGGCATGCGTAGTTGGGGTGATGTAAATGTTCAGAGTACGCTCATTCCTGTATCATGTCGGCGCGTTGATTGCCGCTAGTACGGTACTTTCGGCCTCCGACGTCAAAGCAGATGGAGCCGAATATGCCTCGCCGTTCAGTTGGACGGGTTTCTATGCCGGGCTGAATGGCGGCTACGGCTGGAACGACAGTTCGGTGGACTGGGGTCCTCAAAGTGCGGCTGCCGCTCCAGGCAATCACGTGCTCAACAACGCTTTCGGTAACGCCGACGCCCGGTATACTAGCCATTCGTACTCGCAGTCTAGCGATGCGGAAGGCGGCTTCGTCGGCGGTCAGTTCGGCTACAACCTGCAATTTGCAAAAGCTTGGGTCGCGGGTCTTGAAGCGGATATTCAGACAGGGATAGATGGCGACACTTCGAGCACGGGAATCCACACCGTTTTCGGCCGAGCGCTGAACTTCACCGCAGCGTCAGATCAGGACTTGAAATATTTCGGGACGGTTCGCGGAAGGCTGGGCGTCCTGGCAACCCCAAATCTCCTAGTATTTGGTACAGGCGGATTGGCGTACGGCGAGACCGAATCGCGTGCCAGCATTTCGCTGGCCACCACAGCGGTTGTCGCATCCGGCTATATCGTTCCCGGCTCTTCAATTAACTGCTTTGCTAACGTGGTTTGCCTTGCCGGCGGCGACAAGGAGACATCTGTCGGATGGACAATTGGCGGGGGCGTCGAGTGGGCGTTTTTGAAAAACACCATGCTGAAGCTGGAGTACTTGCATGTTGACCTCGGCAGCCAGACCGTACGGTTGACGTCTCAGTCGCCATCCACAGGCAACGGGTTCGTTACGACAAAGTTCGAGAACTCGTTCGAGATCGTTCGCGCCGGTCTCAACGTGAAGTTCTGAGCGGTGCGCAGGCCGACGATAGGCAAGTGCAGTGCGCAATCGGCCACCGCGCCGGCCCTTGAACTTTTCGCGGGCCGTCTGACCTCCCTTGTCGATCTGATCAAGCTCTACCTAACTGGATATTCTGCTTGAGCGAAGTTGCTCTGCCATGCAGTTCTGTCTGCAATGCGCAAGCAAGTTCATTGGATTCAACATTGGAGCTTGCCTTGCCGCTACCGGCGACGCAAAAAGCGCCTCATGGTGCAGGCACGCATAAGCTGCGTCGTGAGTTGAAAAATTAGTGAATTACCAAGCACACAGATTCAGCATAGCCCCGATGATGGATTGGACGGACCGGCATTGCCGGTTCTTTCATCGCCAGCTGACGCGGCATGCGCTGCTCTATACCGAGATGGTGACCGCGGATGCCGTGATCCACGGCAATCGCGAGCGGTTGATTGGTTTCGATGATCAAGAGCAGCCGGTGGCGCTGCAGCTCGGCGGATCCGATGCGGGCAAGCTCGCGGAAGCAGCAGCAATCGGCGAGGCATTCGGCTATGGCGAGATCAATCTCAATATCGGCTGCCCGTCCGATCGCGTGCAGGAGGGACGCTTCGGGGCGTGCCTGATGGCTGAGCCACAGCTCGTGGCGGCGTGCGTGGCGGCCATGCAAGCCGCAGTGCGCGTGCCGGTCACCGTCAAGTGCCGCATCGGCATCGACGACCAGGACAGCGAGGCGGATCTCTCCCGTTTCGTGGCGACGGTGGCGGACGCCGGCTGCCGCACCTTCGTGGTGCATGCGCGCAAGGCGTGGCTGTCCGGGCTCAGCCCGAAGGAGAACCGCGAAGTGCCGCCGCTCGACTATGCGCGCGTTTACCGGCTAAAGGCGGGCAGGCCTGACCTTACGATCGTCATCAACGGCGGCGTCGCCAGCCTCGAGCAGGCGCGGGCGCATCTGGCCAACGTCGACGGCGTGATGATGGGTCGCGCGGCGTATCAGACGCCCTATATCCTGGCTGACGTCGATCATCTTCTGTTCGGCGATACGCGCGCGCCCGTGACGCGGGGCGAGGCGATTGCGGCATTGATGCCGTACGTCACCGCGCACGTCGGCGGCGGCGGCAAGGTCTCGCAGGTGACGCGCCACATCCTTGGCCTGTATCACGGCCAGCCGCGCGGCCGGCTGTTCCGGCGGCATCTGAGCGAGAACGCGACGCTGGCGGGAGCGTCCGCCGACGTGCTAGGCGAGGCGCTGGATCTCGTCGGCGCAGCGATGCCGGAGCGCGAGGCAGCCGCCTAGCGGCGTCTGGCGCAGGCTGTCTGCCGCCATGCAATGGACACTCGGACCACAGTATGGACGTAGGACAGACACCGGGTGCGCTGGTGCTCATGGCGCTGGCACTCATCACCGGGGGAGCCGCCACGGGTTTTCTCGCGGGGCTCCTCGGCATCGGCGGCGGCGCCATCCTCGTGCCCGTGCTGTATGAGGTGTTCACGCTGATCGGCGTGGACGAAGCCATCCGGATGCAGATGTCGCTCGGCACCGTGCTGGCCGTCATCGCGCCCACGACACTGCGTTCCTACGCCGGGCACTATGCACGCGGCGGCGTCGATACCAGTGTGATGTGGCGCCTGGGGCCCTGGGTGGTCGCCGGCGTCATCGGCGGCGTGCTGGTGGCCAAGGGAGCAAGCGGGACGCTGCTGCAGGGAATCTGGGTCGTGTGCGGCAGCATCCTGATGCTCAAAATGGCGTTCGGGCGCGAGGACTGGCGCCTGGGCGACGGGCTGCCGCGCAGCAAGCTGGTCGAAGTGGCGGCCGTCGTGATCGGCTTTGTCTCGGCATTGATGAGCATCGGCGGCGGCGCCTTCATGACGACACTGCTAATGCTTTACGGACGGCCGATCCTGCCCGCGGTCGCGACGTCGTCGGGGTTCGGACCGCTGATTTCGATACCCGGAGCGATCGGGTTCATCTGGGCCGGCTGGCATTCGCCGCTGCTGCCGCCCTTCTCGCTCGGCTATGTCAATCTGCTGGCCGTGGCGCTGATCATTCCCGCCAGCATTCTGACGGCGCCGCTCGGCGTGCGCGTGGCGCATGCTTTTACACGGCGGCAGCTCGAGCTGGCGTTCTGCGCCTTCCTGGGCGTCGTGGTGCTGCGCTTTGCGATCGGCTTTCTGTTCTGATCTTTTCGTCGTGCTTCTTTTCGGAAAACCGCTTCACACTTTTCCGGAAGCACTCGATCGACCAAGTTCGGCGATGACGATTTCGGCCACGGCGAATTCCAGGTGCGGCGTGTCGCCGTCGTCGAGAATCCAGGCCGCCGACAGACCCGCGTAAGCGAGGATCCACTGCAGCAATCGGCGGCGATCGTACGATGTCGCCTCGGCGATGACGTCGACCTGGCGCAGCAGCCGGACCGATGACGAGACGACATCGAGATCGCGCTCGGGGTTGCAGACGATGTTGGCGAAGTCGTAACCGCGATCGCCGAGGAGGCCCTTGGGGTCAATGGCAAGCCAGCCGCGGGGCGAGCCGCCGTCGAGGACGTTCTCGTGATGCAGGTCGCCATGCAGCTGTGTCACATCCCGAGCCGATGCAAAGAGCTGCCGCGCCGTCTCGGCTGCCGTGGCGACGATGCCGCCGTGCCTGCCGGCGCCTGGCGCCAGGGCTTCGAACCAGCGATCGAGGGGCTTCAGAGCCGGATGGGGCTTCGGCCGGGTTGCATGCAGGCGAGCAGCAACCTGGCAGATGATGCGCGAGGCCGCGTCGTCTTGTCCGTTACGCACCATGGTGACGAGGGACCGCGGGCCCGTTGCCCGTTCCAGCAACAGCGCCTCGCCGTCAAGCGCCAGAACACGAGCCGCTCCATCACCGTCCCACCACTGCATGACGGCGGCACCGAAAATCTCGTCGGCTTCGTGCGAGACTTTCAGCATCGCAGGGTCGCCTGCGTATTGGACCGGCATGAGGTGGCCGGCCAGAGATGCGAACGGCGGACCGTCGGGTTGCAGATTCCACCGCCGGAGATAGGGCGTGAAGTCGATCGGGGGACGTTGGCGCATGGGCTCGCTGCATTCGGGAGGGGCGACTTGGCAGGTCTGGGGTCCGCCCCCTATATGGCGACCATTCGCCGTGGCCCAAGGAGTATCGTCATGAAAATCGATCTGTCAGGCAAGACTGCCCTCGTCACCGGCTCGACGGCCGGCATCGGCCTTGCCATAGCCAAAGGGCTGGCCGGCAGCGGTGCCAGCGTCGTCGTCAACGGGCGCAAGCAGGCGACGGTCGACAAGGCGGTTGCTGCCGTCAAAGCGGCGATCAGCGGTGCGGATGTGCGTGGCGTTGCCGCCGATGTCTCGACGGCGGCGGGTTGCGATGCGCTGGTCGCGGCCGTGCCGAAGACCGACATCCTGATCAACAACGCCGGCATCTTCGAGCCCAAGGATTTCTTCGACATCCCCGACGCAGACTGGACGCGCATGTTCGAAACCAACGTGATGTCCGGCGTGCGTCTGTCGCGGGCGCTGATGCCGGGCATGCTTGAACGCAACTGGGGGCGCATCGTCTTCATCTCGTCGGAGTCGGCGGTCCAGATTCCGAAAGAGATGATCCACTACGGGTTCTCCAAGACGGCCCAGCTGGCGGTGTCGCGTGGCCTCGCCGAACTGACGTCCGGCACCGCGGTGACGGTAAACTCAGTGCTGCCGGGACCGACGCTGTCGGACGGCGTCTCGGACTTCCTCGGGGCCATGGCCTCGCAAGCCGGGAGTTCAGCGGATGCCATGACGGAAGGCTTCGTGAAGGAGCACCGCGGCACGTCGCTCATCCAACGGTTCGCCAGCGTTGAAGAGGTGGCGAACATGGTCGTCTACACGGCATCGAAGGAAGCGTCCGCCACCAACGGCGCGGCGCTGCGCGTCGAAGGCGGCATCGTGCGCTCGATCGTTTGAGCTAGGGCGCCAAGGTCTTTGCGGGCTGCAACGGCAACGGCTCGGCCGGGGGGATGAAAGCGCCCAGAGCCATCGGGGGCGTCGGGAACGTGTTCGAGGCAATCATATCGCGACGTGTGACGGCGGTTTCCGTCGTGGCTTGGCTCTCGCGGTTGTCCTGGAGATGCGTCACCCACCAACCCTCAATCGCAGGCATGGCGTCGTCGTTGACGGCGACCTCGGTGTTCCTCGGCAGCGAACGCTTTGCCGCGACGGCCGGCTGCGCTGCAGGCGCAAAGGATAGGCCGGGCGCCAGGATGGCCGCCCACGTCATTGCCGTCTGCGATTCCGCGTCGGCACTGGCCCCTGCGCTAGCGAGGCGCTGCATACGGTCGAGGACGCCAGGCAGGTCGTCCGGGCCGATTTCGGAATTGGCGCTGAAGCTCAGGGCGGCGGCACCGGCGGCATCGTCGTCGCCGTCGGCCGTATCGATGGCTGACGCCAAGATCGCGCCATCGCCGATCCACTGGTTGATGGGAGACTTAGCAGCCTTCGTCGCCTCGGCGAATTCGGACAGGCCGAGCGAGAACGCCGACCGCCGGGACAAGCCCTCGGTATCGGTATCGGTATCGGTTTCGATTTGAGCCAGAACCATCTCCGGGCGGGCGTCCGTATTGGCGGCCGATACTCGGCCCGCCGCGGTGCAGTTGGCGCTGACCGATGTGAGACTGTCGCGGCCGGCTTCGATGACGAAGACGTAGGTCGCGGTCGCCGGAGCACAGTAGGTCGCCATGCCGCCGGAATTCGCGGCCAGCAACGTCTGTGGGGCGCTGCCGCCGCTCACCAGGGTCACCGTGGCGCCGGATGCTCCGCTGTGGATGGAAAAGTTCACCGTCTCGCCCTCGGCAAGGCGAACCATGCGCGAGGAGCGCTGACCGGCCGGGAGTTCGACGTCGAGCGTCCCCTTGGTGATGGATTTGCAGCTGGGAGGCTCAGCCTGAGCTGTGAACGGCGACCCGGCGAAGGCGGCAACCGCGCTGGCCAACAGCAAACGCGTATGCAGTGGCGTCTTCACGCCACGACCAAAAACCTGCCCCATGTGTCTCCCTCGAACTTTACCCCAGAACGAGGCCGATACGGCATGGTTAAAAGGGCGAAAAAATGTCCACAATCAAAATCTTAGCGACTTCTGCCTGTGGCACCCCAGCCGCGCGGGGTGTGGCGCGATTACGTCTTGCAAACGCCCGTCTCAGTGATGACCGAGCAACTTGTGGAGAACGTTGCTGAGGGCGTCCGTGTCAAAAGGCTTATCCAGGATCGGAGCATTCGCGAACCGCAGGTCGATCTGGGCGTCGCTGCCATGTCCGGTTGAAAACGCGAAAGGGATCGCGCGTTGCGTCAACATGTCGGCGATGGGCCAGCTCTTTTCGTCGCCAAGTTCGATGTCGAGGATGGCAGCGTCGATGGGGCCGGGCGTGGCCAGCATATCCAGGGCATTCGACAAGGAGCCAGCGCTGCCGGCAAGTTCGTAGCCCAGTTCGGTGAGCATATCCTCGAGAACCATGGCAATAAGCGTCTCGTCTTCTGCCACGAAGATGCGCTTGCCAGCCACCAGTCCGAGCCTCCAAAGTCAGTCAGGCGCGGCTGGCTCGCCAACGATCCGCACGTTGTTCAGCGCGAACTAAACGGGTCAAGCTTGAGGCCTGTACTGAAGTTCAACAACCGGGGATCTATATCATTTCGCGTCCAACATTGTCATTCGTCGTCGCCGTGGCGCGCAACGGCGTGATCGGCCGTGACGGCGGCCTGCCCTGGCGGCTCAGTTCGGATCTGAAGCTATTCCGCCGGCTCACCATGGGCAAACCGCTGATCATGGGGCGAAAGACCTGGGACTCGCTGTCCAAGCCGCTCGACGGGCGTGACAATATCGTCGTGACGCGAGACGAAGGATTTGCGCTGCCGGGGGCGCTGCCGGCGCATAACATCGAGGCGGCGCTGGCCCTGGCGCGTGATTGCGCGGCACGACGGGGCGTCGACGAGATCATGGTGATCGGCGGCGCGCGCATCTTCGCGGACCTGCTGGATCGGGCGGACCGCATCTACTGGACCGACGTGGATGCGGCTCCGCCAGGGGACGTGCACTTCCCACCGTTCAACGCCCGCGCCTGGCGGGAGGTCTCGCGGGAGGTGCTGGCGCGCGGCGAAAAAGACGAATTCGCGGCAACGCTGCGTATCCTGGAGAGGTCTGACAGTTAACACCCGGCGTTCCCATATTCTTTGCCTCGGCAGGGCCGCAAGCATTGGCTAGTACTGGTGCGACGAATGGCCTATAAGCCCGGCAAACAGGCCTAATTTGGCGGTCAACGGGCCGCCTGTTCCTTACGGAGTACCAGTCATGGCAGCGTGGACACCTGAAAGCTGGCGGGGAAAGCCGATTCAGCAGGTCCCGGACTATCCGAACGCCAAAGCCCTAGCCGACGTTGAAACCAAACTGGCGACGTTCCCGCCGCTGGTGTTCGCTGGCGAAGCGCGCGAGCTGACGAAGACGCTGGCCGCCGTCGCCAAGGGTGAAGGCTTCCTGTTGCAGGGCGGCGACTGCGCGGAAAGCTTCCTTGAACACCGCGCCGACAACATCCGCGACTTCTTCCGCGTGTTCCTGCAAATGGCCGTCGTGCTGACGTACGCGGGCGGTTCGCCCGTTGTGAAGGTCGGCCGCATTGCCGGGCAGTTCGCCAAGCCACGCTCCTCGCCCAACGAGAAGAAGGGCGACGTGGAGCTGCCGAGCTATCGCGGCGACATCATCAACGGCTCAGAATTCACGCCGGAAGCGCGCATTCCCGATCCGAACCGGCAGATCGAGGCGTACCGCCAGTCGGCGGCGACGCTGAACCTGATCCGTGCCTTCGCGACGGGCGGCTACGCCGACTTGGAACGCGTGCACCAGTGGAACATGGGCTTCGTCAAGGACAGCCCGCAGGGTCATCGCTACCAGGAACTCGCCGATCGCATCACCGAGACGATGGGCTTCATGCGCGCGTGCGGCATCACGTCGGAGAACACGCCACAGCTGCGCACGACGAGCTTCTACACCAGCCACGAGGCGCTGCTGCTCGGCTTCGAGGAGGCACTGACGCGGCGCGACTCGACCAGCGGCGATCATTACGCCACGTCCGGTCACATGATCTGGATCGGCGATCGCACGCGCCAGCCGGATCACGCGCACGTCGAATACGCGCGCGGCATCAAGAACCCGCTTGGGCTGAAGTGCGGCCCTTCGCTTGAGCCGGATGGCCTGCTGAGGCTGCTCGACGCGCTCGATCCGAAGAACGAGCCGGGCCGTATGACGCTGATCTGCCGGTTCGGCTACGACAAGGCTGACAAGGCACTGCCGAAGCTCATTCGCGCAGTGAAGAAGGCCGGACGCCACGTCGTGTGGTCGTGCGATCCCATGCACGGCAACACGATCTCAGCAGCGAACGGCTACAAGACGCGGCCGTTCGATCGCATCCTGAAGGAAGTCGAGGCGTTCTTCGATGTGCATCGTGCCGAAGGCACGCATGCGGGAGGCATCCACGTCGAGATGACCGGACAAAACGTGACGGAATGCACAGGAGGTGCCACCGCCATCAGCGAAACCGACCTGATGGACCGCTACCACACGCATTGCGATCCTCGCCTCAACGCCGACCAGTCGCTGGAACTCGCGTTCCTGGTGGCGGAACGCATGAAGCTGGAACGCGAGGCGCGCGGACTACCAACGCCTGCTGCAGCAGTTTCGGCATAGCAACGGCGGCCGCATCAGACGGCCAGTCTAGGGAGTTCAGGATGAAGTTTGTCACTGCGATCATGACCGCGGCATCGCTATTGGCTGTCGCGTCGACGGCAAATGCTGCCGCACTCACCAGCGGCAAGAAGCTGGAAATCAACGTCGATGCCAAGAAGGTCGCCGAGGAAGGTGCCGCCATCTGGGCCAAGGTCGGCGGCTGGTGCGCCATCAGCGAGTGGCACCCAGCCATCGCCAAGTGCGTGGAGAGCAAGGAAGGCGCCGACGAGTTCCGCACGCTGACGCTCAAGGACGGCGGCGTGATCAAGGAGAAGCTCGTTGGTAAGACCGACCGCAGCTACAAGTACCAGATCATCGAAAGCCCGCTGCCGGTGAAGAACTACGAGGCGCAGTTCTCGTTGACGCCCGACGATGACGACGAGGACGAGGTGAACCTGGTCTGGGCCGCGACCTACGACGCCGCCGACGGCAAGGACGCCAAGGAAGCCCGCGGCGTGATCGACGGCATCTTCAAGGCCGGCATCGACTCGCTAAAGGAGAAGGTGAAGAAGTAAGCTTCTCCGCCGGACGACAATAGTTCAGGCCCTCGCTCGAAAGAGCGAGGGCCTTTTGAATTGTAGGATCGCCCGATGGACCCACCCAGAACGTCATCCCGACGGAGGTCGGGACCCACGCAAGTCTCATCAATCGTGACGTCGCAGGACCAGATACACCGTCACGAGGCCACGATACGTCCAGCTCGCCGATACTGGCGTGGATCCCGTGCCAAGCACGGGATGACGGTATAGGGGGTGTTAGTTGCTTTGCTGTGACGGATTTTGACTAGCCGACCCACCACGGCTTGCGTTTTTCCAGGAAGGTGGAGACGCCTTCCTGGGCCTCCGCGCCTTCCCATGTGTCGGCGAGTCGTTCGATGGTGGCGGAGATGACGGTGTCGTCGATGACGGGGCCGAGGGAGCGGGCCAGGGCTTTCGCCGATGCCACGGCATGCGGCGCCGCACTGAGGTAGGGCGTGATCTCGGAGGAGATGGCAGGTTCGAAGCCGGCGCTGTCAGTCACGACGCTGACGAGGCCGATGTCGCGCGCTTCCTGCGCACTCCAGATGCGGGGCGAGAAAAACATGCGGCGCGCCCTGCCCTCGCCGAGGCGGGCGATGACGTAAGGGGCGATGGTTGCCGGGATCAGGCCGAGCCGGGTTTCTGTCAAACCGAATTTCGCCGTGTCGATGGCGATGACGGCGTCACATACGGACATCAGTCCGACGCCGCCGCCGTAGGCCGGGCCGTGCACAGCAGCGATCAGGGGCTTGGGCAGTTCATTCAAGGCGCGCAGCATTTCGGCGAGCGCACGGGCTTCGCGCAGGCGCTGCTGGCGGGTGGCGGTGAACTGCGCCTGCATCCAGGCGAGATCGCCGCCGGCACAGAAGCTGGCGCCTTCGCCGCGCAGAACGACAACACGCACGCTGTCGTCGGCGCCGAGGCGGGCGGCCGCCGTCGTCAACTCGGCGATCATCTCCGGGTTCAGGGCGTTGTGCTTTTCGGGGCGGACGAGTTCCAGCGTCGCCACGCCGCGATCGTCGACCGTGGTACGGATCGTGGCGTCGCTCATGCCGCTGCCGCTCTCATGCTGCCAGCGCGCGAAGGCTACGGGCGAAGTCTGCCGCGCCCGCGAGCTTCTTGCGATCGATGCCGGTTGCAAACCCGCGCTGTTCAAGCATCGCGACGACGGCCTCTGTCGACACGTTGCCCGGGGCGCCGGGCGCGAAAGGGCAACCGCCGAGGCCGCCAACGGCGGCATCGAACGTGCGCAAGCCGTGGTCCAGGCACACGGCGATGTTGTCCAACGCGCGACCGCCGGTGTCGTGGAAATGGCCAGCGAGCTTGTCGGCGGTGAAGTGGGTCATCACCTCGCGCAACATGGCGTCCACCGTCTTGGGTGTGCCGGCACCGATCGTGTCGGCGAGCGAGACTTCGTAGCAACCATGCTCCAGAAGCTGACCGGCTACCTCCAGGACGGCAGCGGGATCGGTCGGGCCGTCATAAGGACAGGCGATGGCACAGCTGACGTAGCCGCGGGCGGGAATGCCGTCGGCGTGGGCGGCGCCGAGCACCATCGCATATATCGCCAAGCTTTCCATGACGGAGCAGTTGATGTTCTTCTGGCTGAAGCCTTCCGAGGCGGAGGCGAAGACAGCGATTTCGCTGACGCCGGCGGCCCTGGCGATCTCATAGCCGTGGAAATTCGGTACCAGAGCCGAATAGCGGACGCCCGGGCGCCGGGTGATGCCGGACATGACCGCCGAGGCATCGGCCATCTGCGGCACCCATTTCGGCGAGACGAAACTCGTCACCTCGATCTTGGACAAGCCGCAGTCCGTCAGCAGGTCGACGAGGCGGATCTTGTCGGCGGTCGCGACGGCGGTGCGCTCGTTCTGCAGGCCGTCGCGAGGGGCCACTTCGAAGATCGTGACATGCTCTGCCATTTCAACCTCCCGGGTGTGGTGCTTGTTCTGGTTCGAGCGCCAGCAGCAGGGCGCCGGATCGCACGTTGTCTCCCGCGCTCACGGCCACCTCGGCGATCCTGCCGTCGCGTGGGGCGGTCATCGTGTATTCCATCTTCATGGCCTCGATCACGATCAGCGGCTGGCCCTTGGTGACGCTGGCGCCGGCCTTGGCGGTGACGAGCTTGATGAGGCCCGGCATCGGCGACATGACGCGGTCAGAGACGGCATCGTCTTCCTCTTCGGCGGCGAGGCGGTCGGGCAGCGTGAAGGCAAACGTCCGGCCGGCGAACAGCACCGTGAGGTGCGTGCCATGCTCGACAGCCGTGGCCGTCAGGATGCGGTCGCCCATTTCGAAGCGCATGGATCCGGCGGCATCCGCATCGAGAATGCTCAGTACGATCGGCCCATCAGATGTCGTGATCTCGTAAGTGTTCTTGCCGTGGCCGGAGACACGCACGTCGAGGTGTTGGCCATCGTGCTCCAGATAGGCGAACTGGCGCGGGGTGCTCCAATGGCGCCAGCCGGCCAGCGTCGACCACGGGTCGGCATCGCTGCGAGCGCGCGTCAGGCCCAGCGCGGCGATGGCGGCGACGGCGATCACTTCGCGCGAGGGCGCGGCCCGTGCGGTCAACATCGGCAGGTCCCGTTCGATGAGCCCCGTATCGACGTCACCTTGCTGGAAATCGGCGTGCTTGGCCAGCGCGAGGAGAAACGGAACGTTGGTCACCGTGCCGGCGATCTGGCAGGCCTCCAGGGCGGCGGCGAGTTTGGTCAACGCGGCCTCGCGCGTCGGGCCATGCGTGATGATCTTGGCGATCAGGGGATCGTAGAAGGGTTGGATCGCGTCGCCCTGGCGCACGCCGGCATCGACGCGGGCTTGTGCCGCCGGCAGCAAGAGGCGATACAGCGTGCCGACGGCGGGTAGAAAGCCGCGCGCCGGGTCTTCGGCGTAGACGCGGGCTTCGAAGGCGTGGCCGTCGAGCTGCACTTGGGTCTGCTGTAAAGGCAACGGCTCGCCGGCAGCGACGCGCAACTGCCACTCCACCAGATCCTGGCCGGTGACGGCTTCGGTGATCGGGTGTTCGACCTGCAGGCGGGTATTCATTTCCATGAAGTAGATCGCGTCCGGACGAAGGCCACGCGAGGTGTCGGCGATGAACTCGATGGTGCCGGCGCCGACGTAGCCGATGGCGCGCGCCGCGCGGACGGCGATGTCGCCGATCGCTGTGCGCAGTTCCGGCGTCATGCCGGGCGCGGGCGCTTCCTCGATCACCTTCTGGTGGCGGCGCTGGAGCGAGCAGTCGCGTTCGCCGAGATGGATGACGTTGCCGTGCGTATCGGCGAATACCTGCACTTCGATGTGACGGGGTCGGGCGACGTAGCGCTCGATCAGCACATGCGCGTCGCCGAAGCTCGCCCGCGCTTCGCGCTGCGCGCTTTCCAAGGAAGCTTTGAATTCATCTTGGCGCTCCACGCGGCGCATGCCTTTGCCGCCGCCCCCTGCCCTCGCCTTGATGAGGACGGGATAGCCAATCTTCGCTGCTTCCTTGGCGAGGACGGCCGCGTCTTGCCTGTCGCCGTGGTAGCCGGGCACGACGGGCACGCCAGCCCGCTGCATCAGTGCCTTGGCGGCGTCCTTGAGGCCCATGGCGCGGATCGCCGAGGAGGGAGGGCCGACGAATGTGAGGCCGGCTGCAGCAACGGCCTCGGCGAACTCTGCGTTCTCGCTCAGGAAGCCGTAGCCGGGGTGGACCGCATCGGCGCCGCCGGCCTTCGCCGCGGCGATGATCCTGTCGATACGCAGGTAGCTCTCGGTAGCGGGTGCAGGACCGAGGCGGTAGGCGGCGTCGGCCATGGCGACATGGAGCGCGTCGCGATCAGCGTCGGAGTAGACGGCGATCGTGCGCAGGCCCATGCGTTTGGCGGTGCGGATAACGCGGCAGGCGATCTCGCCACGATTGGCTATGAGGAGTGTCTTGAACATCGCGCGCTACATCCGGAACACGCCGAAGCGCGTTTCGGCGATCGGCGCGTTGAGACTGGCGGAAAGCGATAGGCCGATGACGTCCCGCGTCTTGCGCGGGTCGATGATGCCGTCATCCCACAGGCGCGCGGAGGCGTAGAGCGGGTGGCCCTGGGTTTCGAACTGATCGACGACGCCCTGCTTGAACGCGGCCTCGTCCTTCTCCGCCCACGACTTGCCGCCACGCTCCACGCCGGCGCGCTTCACCGAGGCCAGCACGCCCGCGGCCTGCTCGCCGCCCATGACGGAGATGCGGCTGTTGGGCCAGGTCCACAGGAAGCGCGGCGAGTAGGCGCGTCCGCACATGCCATAGTTGCCGGCGCCGAAGGAGCCGCCAACGATGACGGTGATCTTCGGCACCTGGCTGGTGGCCACGGCGGTGACGAGCTTGGCGCCGTCCTTGGCGATGCCGCCGGCCTCGTACTGGCGGCCGACCATGAAGCCGGTGATGTTCTGCAGGAACACGAGCGGAATGGAGCGCTGGCTGCACAGCTCGACGAAATGGGCGCCCTTGAGTGCGCTCTCGGAAAACAGCACGCCGTTGTTGGCGATGATGCCGACGGGGTAGCCGTGGATGTGGGCGAAGCCGCAGACCAGCGTGGTGGCGTAGCGCGCCTTGAACTCGTCGAGACGCGAGCCGTCGACGATGCGGGCAATGACCTCGCGGATGTCGTACGGCGTCTTGAGGCCGGCGGGGACGATGCCGAGCAGTTCTTCCGGATCGTACAGCGGGTCTTCGACATTCCGCATCTCAATTTCGGTGCGCTTGACGCGATTGAGATTGGCGATGGCGCGGCGGGCGAGCGCCAAGGCGTGGGCGTCGTCACGGGCGAGATGATCGGCAACGCCGGACAGGCGCGTGTGCACGTCGCCGCCGCCGAGGTCCTCGGCGGTGACGACTTCGCCGGTCGCGGCCTTCACCAGCGGCGGGCCGGCGAGATAGATCGTGCCTTGATTCTTGACGATAATGGCCTCGTCGGACATCGCCGGGACGTAAGCGCCACCGGCCGTGCAGGCACCCATCACCACGGCGATCTGGGCGATGCCTTTCGCCGACATGTTGGCCTGATTGAAGAAGACGCGGCCGAAATGATCACGATCGGCAAACACCTCGTCCTGATTGGGCAAGTTGGCGCCGCCGCTGTCCACGAGATAGACGCACGGCAGGTGGTTCTGCTCGGCGATCTCCTGCGCCCGCAGGTGCTTCTTGGCCGTCATCGGGTAGTACGTGCCGCCTTTGACGGTGGCGTCGTTGCACACGACCATGACCTCGCGACCTTCAACGCGGCCGACACCGGTGATGAGGCCGGCACACGGGCTGTCGCCGCCGTACATGCCGTGCGCGGCGAAGGTGCCGACTTCGAGGAACGGGCTGCCGGGATCGAGCAGGCGGGCGACACGTTCACGCGGTAGCAGCTTGTTGCGGCCGGTGTGGCGGTCCTGCGCGACCTTGCCGCCACCGTCGAAGGCCAATTCGGCCGCAGCGCGAACTTCGGCGAGCGCCTTGTCGTGCGCGGCCTTGTTGGCTTCGAACGCTTCGCCGCGCGTGGGGATTGAGGTTTTCAGGACGGACATGTCACGCCGTTTCCTTGAACAGCTCGCGGCCGATGAGCATGCGGCGGATCTCCGACGTTCCGGCGCCGATCTCATAGAGCTTGGCGTCACGCAGCAGGCGGCCGGTGGGATAATCGTTGATGTAGCCATTGCCGCCCAGCGTCTGGATGGCTTCGAGGGCGCACCAGGTGGCCTTCTCGGCGGAGTAGAGGATGCAGCCGGCGGCGTCCTTGCGCGTGACCTCGCCGCGGTCGCAGGCGGCAGCGACGGCATAGACGTAGGCGCGGCAGGCGTTGGCGGTGACGTAGATGTCGGCGAGCTTGGCCTGGATCAGCTGGAACTCGCCGATGGCCTGGCCGAATTGCTTGCGCTCGTGGACATAGGGCACGACCGCATCGAGGCAGGCGGCCATGATGCCGAGCGGGCCACCTGAAAGAATGACGCGCTCGTAGTCGAGGCCGGACATCAGCACGCGGGCGCCGCCACCCTCCTCGCCCAGCACGTTGTCGTAGGACACCTCGACATCCTGGAACACGAGTTCGCAGGTGTTGGAGCCGCGCATGCCGAGCTTGTCTAGCTTCTGGGCCGTGGAGAAACCGGGCATGTCCTTTTCGATGAGAAAAGCAGTGATGCTTTTGGCGCCGGCCTGAGGATCCGTCTTGGCATAGACGACGAGCGTGGAGGCATCCGGGCCGTTGGTGATCCACATCTTGTTGCCGTTGAGGATGAAGCGGTCGTTGCGCTTCTCGGCCTTGAGCTTCATCGACATGACGTCGGAGCCGGCACCGGGCTCGGACATCGCGAGCGCGCCAACGTGTTCGCCGGAACAGAGTTTGGGCAGGTACCTGGCCTTCTGCTCAGGCGTGCCGTGGCGGTTGATCTGGTTGACGCAGAGATTGGAGTGGGCGCCATAGCTGAGGCCGATGGAGGCGGAAGCCCGGCTCACTTCCTCCATCGCCACGACGTGGGCGAGATAGCTCATGCCGCTGCCGCCGTATTCGGGGTCCGCGGTCACGCCGAGGAGGCCGAGTTCGCCGAGCTTGGGCCAGAGGTCGACGGCGAAGGTGTTGGTCGCATCAATCTCGGCAGCGCGCGGTGCCAGATTAGCTGCGGCCCAGCGCTGCACGGTGTCGCGCAGCGCCTCGATGTCCTCACCCAGGGCGAAATTCATGGCCTTGTCGAACACAGGCGGTCCTCGGGCTTTTCTTACGGCTTGCCCGATTTATAGGCCCGCGCCGCAGCCGGCACCACGGCTGATTGCCGAGTTGCAGGGGCTGCCGCTTGAACGCAGTCTTAACGCGTGTGCAATAATCTCTCGGTCAATCCATTCGGGCCGGACAACCATAACAATGATTGGCACCCTCAGGACTCTGTTCACACGGTTGCAGACCTCCGCATCCCGTCCGACAGGCGAAGCGCCGTCGGGCGGAGATCGCTTCACCGTCAGACGCAAACCACGCATGCGGCATGGCTACGTCACTTGGCCGGCGCGTCCTGCCTTTCCCGCTCAGCTTTGCGACATCACGGACGCCTCATTCCATGGCGTGAGCATCCGATTTTCAGGCGCGTTGCCGGACGCCGACTGGGGTTCAGGAGTGCGCCTGTATCTCGCGTCGGAGAACCACGAATTCGACTGCCAGGTGGCGTGGCAGAAGGGTGCGGCTGTCGGGCTCCGCTTTCTGGGCCGACCCAAACCGCCATCCCGCGTTTACGGCTAGCCGCGGTTCTGGTGCGTCAGCCGCGCGGTGTGGAGAGCACTTCGACCGCCTTATCAAGTTGGGGGTCGCGGCCGGCGGCGTAGCGGATGTCGAAGGGGACGGGGATCGTCGGTTCGACGCCCTTCTGCTCCAGGCGTTCGCCGTCGACGGCGACGTCGGCGACGGCGACCATCAGGAAGCTGGCGTCGGAGAGCATGTAGCCGCGGCCCGCCAGCAGGGCGCCGGCCGTCGTCTCGCCGACAACCTCGCCGTAGCCGTACTTCTTGAAGCCGTAGGTCAGGACTTCCTTGCCGCTGCGCGTGCCGCCGTTGGCGAGGATGACAGCCGGCTTGCGCCACTTGAAGCTGGCGAATTCGGCGTCGCCCTTGCGATCGGTGAAGGTCATATCGGGCGCGCGGGCGTTGAAGATGTCGAGATACTCCGGTTGCGCACCACCCCAGCCGTCACGCAGATCCCAGATCAGGGCGTCGACATCCTTGAGCTTGCCGGTCGAGAGCAGGTTTTCCAGCGCGGTCTGATAGCGGTTGCCGGCGTACGACCAGATGCGAACGTAGCCGATGCGCTTGCCGCCGGCTTCGATGACGCGCGCGCCATCGGCGATGGCAGCCTCGAACGCGTCCGGCGCCTCGATCCAGGTGGGCTGGACATCGATATCGATTTCGGGACCGTCGGTAACGCGGCGAACCTTCATCTGCAGCTTGTCGCCGACCTTGCTACGGAAACTGCCGACGGGCTCGAACGGCTTGCCAGCGACCGAGAGGATTTCGTCACCGAGCTTGAGTCCGGCTTTATCGCCCGGTAGCGCGGCCACGATGCCGGAGACGAAGGTCTTGCCATCGATGTCGCGCGTGAAAATACCGATGCCAGGATACTTGATGTCGCCGTCGAGGTGCTTCTTGATGCCGTCGCGCACGCCATACTGGAAGATTCCGAGCAGCTGGTAGTAGGCGGGCTCGTCGCGTGTGAAGTGGAACATGTGGGATGCGTGAAGCTCGGCCAGCATCGCATTGATCGCGGCGGAGCGATCCTTGTCAGTCCTGGCGGCGGTGTACTGCGGGCGGTAGCGCTCCTTGACCTTGTCCCAGTCGAGGCCGCGCAGCGTGCGGTCGTAGAAGTTGTCGCGCACGGCGTTCCAGGCTTCGTCGAAGACCGCACCGCGATCGATGCGCTCGGCATCGGCGAAGGCGGGAGCGGGAACGTGCACAAGGGCGGTAGCGAAAAGAGCTGCCGCAAGAAATGCGGCGACTGGACGAGCCAAAACGGCCGGCATGCTTCCTCCAGGTTTTCTACGCGACGCGAACCCCCCGGAGGCGTCTGCGAGAAATTACAGGCAATCGCGCGGGCTCTGGATGAAATCTTGTCCATCTCCCTCCACCGCAGCCTGCATGCGTCATGTCGGCACGAGGTAACCGCGATAGCGCACAATCAGGCCGAACCAGGGATGGCCGATTTCGACGTGGAAGTTGAAGCGGTTTTGAATGTCGACCCATTCGTAGGTCTCGCCGATCGGCATCAAGGCTTTCGGCAGCGGGAGGCCGAGCAACGACCAGCGGACGGGAATGACGTCGAGGCGGCCGTCCCGAAAGACCAGGTGAAGCGCGATCGTGACGAGACCGAAACGCTCGAAGACAATGCTTCCGGCCGGCGCGGCATAGGCAGATTGATAGCTGGCGAAACGTTTGCCCGCGAACGTGCGTTGCCACAGCTCGCCGTTGGCGTCGGCCAGGAAGCGCACCTGCACCGGCACGTCGCGCCCAGCCGGCGGGAAGCCGACAATCGCCGCGATCAGGCGCGCGATGACGCCCTCGCCGCGATCGATATCCGCCAAGCCTTCGGCGCGGGCTTCGCCGTCGACATCGTGCATGCGGCGAAGCGGCTCCGGCAGCGCGTGCCAGGTGTTTCCCAGCACGCGAGCATAGAGGGGCGGTCGGCGGTCTCGGGCCATGTTGGCGGCGATTGCTTTCAACAGTGGTTCGCCGGAGCGCCGCCGTTGAACAGGCGGGTCATCCATTCGACGGCAGCATAGGCGCTGTCGCGGCCGCTGACCATGTGACTACTGCCTTGCAGGGTGAGAGTGGCCACGCGCGCGCCACCCTGACAAAGCGTGGCGACGTACTGCTTGGTGATGTGCGGCAGCACCAGCGTGTCGGCGTTGCTCTGGGCGATGAAGACCGGTGTGCCGGACGGCAGCGCTCCGGGGGTGTTGTCGCGCATAATGGCGTTCAGGCGCGGATCGGCGACCGGGTCGACTTTGAGGAATTTGCGCGACAGGGCCTTTTCGTCGCGATCTTCCTTGAAGAACTGCTCGATCGACTCGATGCAATCACTGGCAAGGGCCTCGAACTGGCGTTCCGCGTTGGGCTCAACAATGCTGTCCAACGGCAGACCGAAGGTGCGAGACCAGGAGAGAACCGTCATGCTCGTGAGGCTGCGGCCGCTGGCGGTGTTGCGGTCGGCCGTGAACAAGGCGGCCAGGTCGGTTGCGGGCGCAGCGGCAGCGACGCCGACCAGTTCCAGTTCTGGCGCATAGGTCTTGGCGTGGATGCCGGTGAACAGCGCGGCGTGACCGCCTTGCGAATGGCCCCAGACGGCGAAGCGATGGCCGGCCTGGCTGTCGTGCAGGCTTTGCGCGGCGCGGACGGAATCCAGCACAGCGTGCGCGGCGGAGATGCCGACGAGGTAGGGATGGACGTCGCGGGTACCGAGACCAACGTAGTCGGTGGCGACGACGACATAACCCTGGTCGGTCAGACTATCGATGCCCTGGATGGTGCCCGACAGATCCGGCAGCAGAGTCGGTGCGCACTTGGAAACAACGCCGGTGGTGGGGTGCGCCCAGGCGACGACGTTGCGCTTCTTGCTGCCGGGCTCGGCGGGAAAGATGACCGCACCGGTGACGGCGACCGGCTCGCCCTTCGTGCCAGTCGAGCGATAGAGGACGCGATAGCCTTTGACGCCCGCACGGACGCCGCCTTCGAGCGGCCATACGCGGAAGATGCTGCCGGGCTTGGCGCGAGCCAGCGTGTCGGAGGCAACGGTGGGGAGATCGGTCGCGAGCGCCGAAGTGACCAGGCCGAATGCAAGGGACGCGAAGGCAGCGGCAAGAGAGGCGACCATTCGCCAAGTGCGCATACCGACAGGACGCAACGTGCAAGGCATTGGCGCCTCCCGTAATTTCGAATGGCCCACTCTGGCGCAGTTCCTCGACGGCAACATCCTTAATTCGTTCGCCAATGACGCTTCGGATCGCCAAATGACGAAGCCCGCCTCTTGCGAGGCGGGCTTTGCCGGCTAGCCCGGGAACGATCGATCAGAACTTGATTATGCCGCCCGCCGTGACTATGTCGAGGTCTTCAAGATCGACGTTGCTCTTGGCACCACCGGCCACGCCACCACCGATGCCGCGAAGCGTTAGATCAGCCTCGACATGACGGTAGTGCAGGTAAAGCACCATGGCGGCGGCGTCGATGCCTTGCGCCACGCCTAAGCCATAGGCTTCAAGGCCGGTCTCCCAAACAGCTGCAGTTACGCCGAGAGAGTTCAGGGCTGTATCCGTCGTTGCAACGGTACGGTTCGATGCGCCACCCTCATAGTCATAGTACTCGCCGAACACCGTCGTCTTTCCGAGAGGGAAGAACTTCTTTTCGATACCGGCCTGCATCCCCCAGAAGGTCTGCTGGTCGTCGGCATCCGTGCCCGCAAACACTGCAACGTCATCTACCAGCTTGTCTTCCTTCACGCCGGCGCCGGCGCTGACGAATAGACCCGTCGCCTCGTGCATGATGCTGACAGATCCACCGAAATTATTGCAATCCACATCGGTATTGGGAGCTGCGCCAACCGTCACGTTGCAACCGATGCCGGTGTAGTTTCCGTCGTTGTTCTCGCCGTAGCCTACACCTGCCGCGATCTTGAAGCCGGCGTGCTCACCGGCATAACGCAGGCCGACGTCCCACACATCGTCTTCACCCCAGGCGGCAGAGGCGGTGAAGCCCTTGTAGGCCGGCGTTTCATACTTCACGACGTTGGAGCGACGGTCGCCGTCGCCTGGCTGGTCGCCAGCCTGGCCTAGCAGCTCAAAAAAGTTGAAGTTGGTCGACAACTGGCCGTTGGTCGAGGAGCGAAGCAGTAACCCTAGGCCGGTGTCTTCCATGTCTGACAGCTTTGCGAAGTCTTTCGTCTGCGTCAGGTTGATCTCGGTGATCTGGTCCGTCGCGGTGCCTTGGAAGCCGATGCTGACGCCGCCGTAAGTCTTGCTCTTCAAGAACCAGTAGCTGTCGCGCAGATCCAGGCCGTTGCCTGCATTATCGTCGAACTGCGTGAAGCGGTTGGAGCGGGTGATACGGACGCCCGTTTCCAGGGCGTAGCCGGCTTCCCAGTCCTTATCGATCTTGGCCTTGCCCTTGAAGCGGAAGCGCGACCGGGCGTTGTCGTTGGTCACGACGTAGGCGTTGCTCTCGCCGCCATCGTCCCAGAACATCACCGCTTCGTTGACCTGGCCGCCGATTTCCAGGGAGACCTTGCGGTTGCCCTTGCGAGCCGTGGTGGCTTCCAATTCGGCGATGCGCTCTTCAAGGTCAGCGCAGCAATTGCCGCCAAGATCGGCGGCGAAGGCCGCTGGCGCGTTTGCCAACGCCAGACCGGCAACGAAAGCCGTGGCCAACGCTGCTATTGCTTTTGTCATTCCCAGGAACCCCCGTGCCCGTATTACAGCGCGAGCCGACAACGACTCGTTCGAGGGGTACTCTAAACACCGATGCACAAAGCACTAGTCTGGCATGCCAGAATCCGAGCGAAATTCGGGCCATTGTGACGCTGCTGTCACACCGGGGTGCCACAGGCAGCTCGATAGTCAATAGAGGGCCCAGCCCGACGCCAGGCCCTCAAATGTCTGTTAAAACTTGATAATCGCTCCTGCCTGGACGAGGTCCAGATCCTCCAGTGCGACATTGGCGGTCGGACCGTCGGCGACGCCGGCATTGATGGCCTTCAGCGTCAGATCGCCTTCCACATGCCGGTAGCTCAGGTACACGAGCATCGCCGCTTTATCGATTCCCTGGGCAATACCGAAGCCGTAGGCCTCAAGACCAGTCTTCCAGACGCCGCTGGACTGGCCGAACGGGTCCAGCGCATCGCCGGCAGCGACCGTGCGGCGGCTATTGGCGCCGCCTTCATAATCGTAGTACTCGCCGAAGATCGTGGTCTTGCCGAGTTCAATGAACTTCCGCTCCAGGCCCGCCTGAAGGGCAAAGAAGGTCTGTTCGTCGTCGGCATTCTGGCCAGCGAAACGGGCGGTCTCATTAAGCAGGTCGTCCGTCTTGATGCCGGCACCGGCGCTGACGAACAGGCCAGTCGACTCGTGCATCACGCTGACCGAGCCGCCGAACTGGCTGCACTGCTGGTCGAGAGTGCCTGCTGCCGCCGTGCCGATCGTGGCGTTGCACGAGGTGTTCGTGTCTCCGCCATCCGTTGTTTGTCCATATGCGACCCCAGCCGCGACCTTGAAGCCGGCGAAATCGCCGGCGTAGCGCAAGCCGAGATCCCAGACGTCGTCCTCACCCCAGGAGGCCTGGCCCGTGAACCCGGCGATGGCGGGCGTCTCGTACTTCACCAAGTTATGTCGGCGGTCGCCGTCGCCGGGCTGGTCGCCGGCGTCGCCGATCAAGCGGCGGAAGGACAGGCCGCTTGTCGTCAGCCCGCCGTTGGCGGCCGAGCGCAGCGTCAGACCCAGGCCGAAGTCTTCCATGTCCGACAGCTTGGCAAAGTCCTTGGTCTGGCTGAGGTTGATCTCAGTGATGGCATCAGAGGCATCGGCCTGGAAACCAACGCTGACGCCACCGTAGGTCTTGCTCTTCAAGAACCAGTAGCTGTCGCGCAGATCGAAGCCCACGTCGGTGGCTGTGTCGTTGCCGTCGGGGTTGCTCTGCGTGAAGCGCTTGGAGTTGGCAGCGCGCACGCCGATTTCGAGGGCGTAGCCGGCTTCCCAGTCCTTGTCGATCTTGGCCTTGCCACGGAAGCGGAAGCGCGTACGGGCGTTGTCGTTGGTCACGACATAGGCGTTGCTCTCGCCGCCGTCGTCCCAAAACATCACGGCTTCGTTGACCTGGCCGCCGATTTCCAGGGAGACCTTGCGGTTGCCCTTGCGGGCCGTGGTGGCTTCCAATTCAGCGATACGCTCTTCGAGATCGGCGCAGCAATTGCCGCCGAGATCGGCGGCGCGCGCAGGCGCAGTGCTCGCCAGGATGGCTCCAGCAGCGAGGACCAAAGCCCCCCAGGATTGATGCTTGGTCATGTCCCCGAATTTCCCCTTCATTCTTCCATCATCACAGACGAACATCTGCTATGTAAGCAATTGATTTCACTATGCATTTTTACTTCCTTTATACAGGAGTCAATTCATGCCCTGCATGGAGGACCGGATTGCCGTCACAGCGTTATGAATTTGTCACAATCGAGCTCACGCGGCGGCGCCCGGAACCTTGCGGTCCCGGGCGCGGAGCATCGTTTGCGATTACGGTAGAGGCCGCTGCTACTAGATCGCGGCTGCAATCCGCAGCTTGCGCGCAACCGGATAAGCGGCCTGTGCGGACTGCGGTCGAGAGGCGGGCGGTGGAGACACGCGATCCAGCCTTGCTGCATGCTGGCGGCGCAAGCGCAACAGGAGCGCCAGGCCTTCCGGCCACGCCCCATAACCGCTGTCGGCATTGATATGGCCGGCGGCGCCGAGGCTGACGAAATCGCTGCCCCACAAATCGGCCCAGGTGGCGGCGCCGTCCTGCGTCATCCAAGGATCGTTTGTCGAGCCGACGACGACCGAATCAAAGGCCAGGGGCTCGTGCGGTAGATAATCGCTCACGCCGAAGCGGGCGGGATCGGCGGGAGCGACAAACAAGGCGCCGCCGATGCGTTCGGCGTGGTCCTGCGCAGCCTGCACGGCGGCGAGAACGCCGAAGCTGTGCGCGACGATGAAGAGCTTACCGGGAATGCGGTTGATTTCGCGGCGGACGCGGCTCGACCAGTCGGGAAGATTGGCGTCCTTCCAGTCGCGCTGGATGACGCGAACGGAACCGGGAACGTGGGCTTCAAACCAGCTCTGCCAGTGGTCGGGGCCAGAGTTGTGCAAGCCAGGGATGATCAGCGTGGTAGCCATGATGGACCTCGAAGAGAAACAGTAGCGTCTGGTGTGTGGATCGTGTGGGCGGCGTCAGAGGCCGCGGCGACAGAAACACATTCGACAGCTGAGCGCGGAGCGCGCCTTGAGGTCCTTGACCCGCGACAGGGCGGAAGAGCGTTGTGAGATCTGGATCATGACACTCCTTCCTACGCTTAAGGGCGGGCCTGCGTCCGCGTGAAATTCGAGGCTAGTGCAGTTCATTGCCGAAGAAGAGTGACCGCTGCGCCGGAGAGTGAGGCGCAGCGGCCGGTACTACGAAAGAAGCTCAGCCCTTGCTTCCGTAGATCTGGTCGAAGATGCCGCCGTCGGAGAAGTGCGTGGCCTGAGCCTTGTCCCAGCCGCCGAAGACGTCATCGATGGTGAACAGGGCGACCTTGTCGAAGTTCTTCTCGTACTTGGCGAGGGCTGCGGCATCACGCGGGCGGTAATAGTTCTTGCCGGCAATGTCCTGGGCCTCGGGAGAGTAGAGATACTTCAGGTATTCCTCGGCGACCTTGCGAGTGCCATGCTTGTCGACATTCTTGTCGACGACGGCAACGGGCGGTTCGGCAAGGATAGAGATCGACGGCGTGACGATTTCGAACTTGTCGGGACCAAGTTCCTTCAGCGCAAGGTGCGCCTCGTTTTCCCAGGCCAAGAGCACGTCGCCGATGCCACGTTCAACGAACGTGGTCGTTGAACCGCGGGCGCCGCTATCCAGAACCTTGACGTTCTTGAAGATCTTGGTGACGAGTTCCTTGGCTGTCGCGTCGCTGCCGCCGGGCTGCTTCAGGGCATAGCCCCAGGCTGCGAGGTAGTTCCAGCGTGCACCGCCCGAGGTCTTCGGGTTCGGCGTGACGACTTCGACGCCGTCCTTGCCCAGGTCGTTCCAGTCCTTCAGGCCCTTAGGGTTGCCCTTGCGGACCAGGAAGACGATCGTCGAAGTATAGGGCGCGGCGTTGTTCGGCAGGCGTTTGGCCCAGTCGGCGGGGATCAGTCCGCCGTTCTTGTTCAGCGCGTCTACGTCATAAGCGAGCGCCAGCGTGACGACGTCGGCTTCCAGGCCGTCGATCACGGCGCGGGCCTGCTTGCCGGAGCCGCCATGCGACTGCTTCACCGTGAGGGTCTCGCCGCTCTTTTCCTTCCAGTACTTGGCGAAGGCGGCATTGTAATCCTGATAGAGTTCGCGCGTCGGGTCGTACGACACGTTGAGCAAAGTGCTGTCGGCGCGGGCGCCGGTCGCGAGGCTGGCGGCAAGACCGACGCTGAGCGCCAGGGCCAGCTTGCGGGACAATTTGCGGGACATCGAAACGTTCTCCTCGTTGTGAACTTTGTCAGCGACTGCTGTCGAGATGTATCTAGGCAAACGGCGAGCGTTAGCGAACGAAGAAGAAGTGATGAGCTTATTCCGGTTGGCTCCGTCAGTGGAAGTGCTTGAATTTGCCCATTACTCTCGTCGAAGCTGTACTCCTTTCGGCGCCGGGGCCCGGCTGACGGGAGCGTTGATAACGGTCGTGCGTCCGTGTTTTGGCCGCAAGAATCACGCTACTCGCAGATGTATGGTTGCATTGCGAAAAAGCGAATTCGCGGCGCCCCTCGGGGGCGTAGAGGCTTCGGCGTTTCTTGGCGTGGAAAGTTCCGTCAAGGGAAATGTCTGGCGCGAACGGCTGTCTGTTGCCGGGCGCAACGCCGCGGCGGCGATCTGCCAGCATCACGGCTTGCCCGAGCTGCTCGGACGGGTTCTGGCGGCGCGGGCGGTAACGCTGGACATGGTGCCGGTGTTTCTCGATCCCACGGTTAAGGCGCTGATGCCGGATCCAAGCACGCTGCGCGACATGGATAAGGCGGCCACGCGCATCGCCGGGGCCGTGCAGGCCAAAGAGAAGGTGGCGATCTTCGGCGACTACGACGTCGACGGTGCCTGCTCGTCAGCGTTGCTGGCGCGGTTCCTGACGCATCACGGCGTCGCATCACGCATCTACATTCCCGATCGCATCACCGAGGGCTACGGCCCCAACGCGGCGGCAATAGAACATCTCGTCAAGGACGGGGCGCAACTGATCGTCACGGTCGACTGCGGCACGACCAGCTTCGATGCTCTGGCCGCTGCCCGCCCACTCGGGCGCGATGTCGTCGTTCTGGACCACCATCAGGCCGACGACCGGCTGCCGGACGTACATGCACTGGTCAATCCAAACCGGCAGGACGACGTGTCCGGCCAGGGGCATCTGTGCGCAGCGGGCGTGGTGTTTCTCGTGCTGGTGGCGGTGACGCGGCTGTTGCGGCAGGCCGGCTTCTACGGCGGCGACCTGCGCGAGCCGAACCTGTTGCAGAGCCTGGACCTCGTGGCGCTGGCAACGGTCGCCGACGTGGTGCCCCTGACAGGGCTCAACCGGGCTTACGTGACCAAGGGGCTCGCAGTCATGCGGTCGCGCGACAACATCGGCCTGCGCGCGCTGGCGGATGCAGCTGGCATCAACCAGGCGCCGACGCCGTATCACCTGGGATTCATCCTGGGCCCGCGCATCAACGCCGGCGGGCGCATCAGCGACGCGGCGCTCGGCGCGCGGCTCCTGTGCAGCGAGGACGAGGTGGAGGCCCAGCGCATTGCGCAGAAGCTCGACACGCTGAACAAGGAGCGGCGAACAATCGAGCAGACGATGCTCGAAGAGGCGCTGGCCGAAGCCGACAGGCTGGTGGACGAGACGCCGGACCTAGCCGTGGTCGCCGTGGGATCCGACACCTGGCACAAGGGTGTCGTAGGGCTCGTCGCGAGCCGGCTGGTGGAGCGGTTCGGGCGACCGTCCTGCGTGATCGCGTGGGAAAAGGACGGGAGCAGCGGCGACGTGGTCGGTACCGGGTCGCTGCGGTCGGTTGCGGGCGTCGACATTGGTTCGGCCGTGCGCGCGGCGATGGCCGCAGGGCATCTCATCAAGGGCGGGGGGCACGCCATGGCGGCCGGCCTGACCGTGCGCAAGACAAACATGCCAGCGCTGCAGGCCTACTTCGCGACGGCGATCGGGGCTGCCGCGAAGGCGGCGCGGGAGCGCACCGGCCTGGATATCGACGGCGCACTCACGCCAGGAGGCGTGACAGACGAACTCGTTACGCTGCTGGAGCGCGCCGGCCCTTACGGTCAGGGCAATCCGCAGCCGCGCTTCGTGCTGCCGGCGGTTCGCGTCAAGTTTCCCAAGGTGGTCGGCGAGGCGCATCTACGCTGCGCGCTGGAGGGCTCGGATGGACGCCGTATCGACGCCGTCGCGTTTCGCGCTGTTGGCCAGCCCCTGGGAGACCTGATCGCATCGGCGGCAGGCCTGCCGCTGCACATCGCCGGAACGGTGAAGCGCGATACCTGGGGTGGGCGCGAGCGGCTGGAATTCATCATCGACGACGCCGCGCCGGTGACCCGGAGCTAGCCCACGTTGCATGGGCTTGCGGGGCCACCCGCGGCCCGGATCGCGGCGGCCTTTGGCCGCTAGACATGCCGGAAATCAGCCCCTATAAGACGCGAGCTTTGGACGTGGCTCCGCCCCCTGAAGCTTTGCCCAGGTAGCTCAGTTGGTAGAGCATGCGACTGAAAATCGCAGTGTCGGCAGTTCAATTCTGCCCCTGGGCACCATGACTTCCATAACGAATGGAACGTCGTAGCTATCGAGCATCATTGGAACTCTCGTCGTCCATACCGGTATACGAGGGTGGGGCACCTGGTCCCTTCTTGAATCGTCCGAAAGGCGCACCGGCTCCTCAATGGCGCTGTCTCGGAAGCGTGCCCAATCCGGTTCCGACTGATTGGATGCAAGGAGGGTCTCGGGGTCACCACGGTAGGCGTCGACGCTCCCGACGCCATTCGCGCTGACGTCCTTTTCGACTCCTGCCTCCTCGCTGCATGACGCCCATCTGCAATCGAATCGCGCAATTTGCGGCTAGTCCTTAGGCGCATGCCTGTCGGTTAGGCAGGGCGAGGTGCTTGGGACACAGGCGGTTCAGTGCGGGAATTATTGGGACCGTTCTCATTCTTGCTTCCGGTTCTCAACAGCTAGGCTCTTGGTCAGTTCAACTGATGAATCGCCGAAATTGGCGCGAATGGGAGTGCATCTGTGACTAAGGCGAAAGACTTTCGTTGGGGCGGAGCTCTTGTGATTGCAGCGGTATGGGCCAGCGGGGTTCCAACAAGCGCAATCGGCGCCGATCTGGGCGGCAATTGCTGCGCCGACCTTGAGGAGCGGATCGCCGAGCTCGAGGCAACGACCGCGCGCAAAGGCAACCGCAAGGTGTCGCTGACCATCTCCGGCTACATCGCGCAAGAGCTGACATTCTGGGACGATGGCGAAGAGACCAATGCGTATCTGCATGGCATGGGACCGACGCAGGCGACGCACGTCAAATTCAATGGGCAGGCGGTGATCGCGCCGGGTTGGACGGCCGGCTACATGTTGCGGCTGCAGAACCTGGACAACAATCCACTTGGCCGCTCGGCAGCCGGGGCGATGGACCAGAACAGCGACAATTTCGACCAGGGCATCAACGCGCAGATGTCGTTTTGGTATCTGCAAAGCAAGGACTACGGCAAGGTCAGCGTCGGCAAGCAGGCCAATGCAGCCAAAAGCGCGGCCATGTTCACTGACCAGTCCGGCACGCAGGTGATCGACAACTACACTTTCCTTGCAGGCTTTCCGCAGTTCATTCTGCGCAGCGACGGCGACTTGTCACCCGCGGTGACGTGGGGCCAGTTGGCGTTTTGCTACTCTCAGAATCTTCCCCTGGGGGGCGATTGCAACGGCATCGTGATGAATGCCGTGCGCTACGACACACCGGTGTTTGCCGGCTTCTCTGCGGCCGCGAGTTGGGGGGAGGACGATTTCTGGGAAGTGGCCGGGCGCTATGCGGGAGAACTCTCCGGCTTCAAGATCTCGCTAGGCATCGGCTATTCGGAAATGACGGACGAAGGCACGACGGGGCCGGCGGTAATGACCGACAAGAATTCTGCCTACTTCCAGGCCGGAGGCTATGTCCAACACCTGCAGACCGGTCTGTTTGCGCATGCCGCCTATGGCCACGAGGACAATGACGATCGCATTGTGCTGAACGCAAACGGCGCCGTCGATCATGCGAAGGATGGTGAACACTGGTACGTCAAGACGGGTATCCGCCAAAAGTGGATGCCGCTTGGGGCCACGATCATCTACGGCGACTATGCCCAGTATCTCAATCAGCTCGGCCCAGGTGCGCTGGCGCGCGGCGTGACGTCGAGCGAGTTGACGCGGTTCGGCGGTGGCGTCGCCCAGGAGATCGATGCTGCGGCGATGACGGTCTATCTCAAGTATCAGCACTACCAGGCCGACGTGGACGGTGATGCGGCGCTGACGGATTTGGACGATCTCGATTTGATCAGCGTCGGCGGCTTGATCAACTTCTGATCGTCAGCGAGACGGCGATGCTTCCAGATTATTCTGGAACTCGCTGTCTCGGCACCCTTCGCCGTGGCTTGGCGGTCCGCAATCTACTCGCCCGACGCTTTGATGTCTTCGCCGGTGCGGGCGGAGACATAGCGCCATAGCTGGCACTTGGTATAGCCGCTGTCACTGAACGTGTTGCGCACCGCCTGGAGCGCTGATTCCTGGTCGCGACCGACACCGACGGCGCAGCCCAGCTTCGGTTTCTTGCAGCACATCAGCGAGAACACGTCGTCGCGCTGATCGGTCCAGGCCGGTCTTGTGCTGCAGCTCTTGGAGACCTTCTTGCACGCCCGCAGCGCGCCTTCGCTCGCCAATTCGCGGGTGGTCGACCAGTAGACCGGCGCGCTGAATTGCTCGTTGGGCGCTAGGGATGCGTACCAGCCACCGGCTTTCTCGGCATTGGCACTGGTGTCGTCCTTCGACTCGGCGGTCTTCGCGAGGCTTGCTTCACCGGATTTTGACGCCACGGCCGTGTCGTCGCCAAAGCGTTCGATCGTGGGGGTGGGTTCCAGGCCGGACTTTTGCGCGTTGAATTTATAAACCGGCAGCTCGATCGGTTCGGATTTCAGCTTGGAATCCAGAGCGCGCATCAGGTCGACGGCCTGGGCGATCCCGTAGCTGGCATAGTAGTAGGCAGAGCCGCTTCCGCAGATCGGAAATTCCTTCTTGGCATCGTCGTTGAAGTACCGGCTGTTTGGCGGGCCATTCATTTCCTCGGGAGTAGCTTCGACGCCGGACTGCAAGCCTACGAGCACGAATTTCGCGGGCTCGCCGGGCGTCTCAATCTGCAATACGAGGGGGCCGCCGGAGTCGCCGCGGCAAGATTTGAGGTCCTGCTGAAACATCAGATAGGCACCGCTCATGGTGCCCATCGGGTTGATCTTCTTGCCGGCCGTGAACGAGGCGACATTCGCGAGCTTGTAGTCCACGTGCGTGAAGCCGATGGATCGCAACAACTTCGAGGTCTGAAAAAGCTCCTGCTGCAAGCCCTTATCCAGAATAGCGATCGGCTGCACGAACTTCGGAACGCGGGCAATCTGCACCACGGCCAGATCGGCGAAGCGGCTCGCGTCATAGTCTTCACCGTTGCCGTCGAACTTTTTCTTGGCGGCCGCCGTCTCGGTCAGCCGTTTCCCGACGATCTTGACGAACTCGAACTTCTTGCCACTTTCGTCGAGTGCGAGCTTCACCTTCGGCTTGTAGCGGTCCTGCGAAAAACAATGGGCCGCGGTGAGAACGAACGTGGGACGAATGAGGACGCCCTGGCAGAAAATCTGATCATCGCCCGTCGATAGCGTTACCAAGTGACGGTACATGCCCCTGGTCACGGGGTCACTTGCCAACGGCTTGCCATCCAAAATCGCGAAGGCCGGGTAGGAGTTAGAGAGAATAACGACCGTCAACGCGGCCGCCAAAAAGGCGCGCAACATGCGTGTAGACCCCAATATTCATCGAGCGCCCAGAGTTTTGCTTCAAACGAATTTCGTGTCCACGAAATTAGCGGCTGCGTCAGCCGTGAACCATCGCGAGAGCCCATTGGTGGAGGCTATGACGGACGTTGTCCGAATGACTCGATCTCAGCCCACCGCACATCGATGAAACGGCAACTTTTGGCTCTCAGAACATTTTCAAGTAGTGACGAAAATACCGCGCCGAGGAATTCTCACTCTGATAGTCATGAATATGGTTTGACGTTCCGCGCTTGCAATCCGTAGGCTGCAAGTGATCTTTTAAATCAAGATTATTGGTTCGCGTGGGGGACTTGGCGATGACGTTCGTTAGTAGGCGTAGCACTTTCTTGAATTCCAGCAGCATGTTGGGGAACTCTGCCGACGTGTCTACCCGGGCGTTCGCAACGGCATTGATGCTGGCTGCAAGCCCGGTCTCGATGGCCGTGGCGCAGGAAGCGCAGTTGCCGGCGATCGTGGTGGAGGGGCAAAAGGAAAAGAAGAAGAAAAAGCCGGCTGCGGCCGCGAAGAAATCGGTGGCTCCGCAGAAGCAGAAGCAGGCGAGCCCGGCACCACAGCCGCCGCCAGTCGAAGCTGTCGAGCCGAGCGCCCCCGTAGCCAGCGCGGGCAGCATCGGTCCGGGGACGGGGCAGCCGGCCGACAGCTTCAAGGTCGACAACCTGCAGTCGGGCAAGGCCACTTCGCCGCTGCTGTACACACCGCAGACGGTAACCGTCGTGCCGGCGCAGATCCTCAAGGAGCGCGGCGCAACGAACCTGACGCAGGCGCTGCGCAATACGCCCGGTATCACGTTCGACGCGGGCGAAAACGGCTTCTCCACCTCAACGAACAATTTCAAGATCCGCGGCATCGATACCAGCGGCAGCATTTTCGTCGACGGCGTTCGCGACAGCGGGAGCTATGCACGCGACACATTCAACGTCGATCGCGTCGAGGTGATCAAGGGGGCGGCATCCGACAACGGACGCGGCGGCGCGGCCGGCTACGTCAACCTCGTGACGAAGACACCGGATGTGGAAAATTTCGTGCGGGGCGAAGCCATGCTGAGCCTCGACGACTACGGCGGCGTGCGTGAACGCGCCACGGTGGACGTGAACCAGCGCGTCGGGTCGGTGGCCGTGCGCTTGAACGGCATGGTCGAGGACGGCGATATTTTCGGCCGCGACGTGGCGGAAGTGGAAGCCTTCGGCCTGGCACCGTCGCTGGCGTTCGGGCTAGGAACCGATACGCGCGCGATCTTTTCGTACGAGAGGCTTGAGCGACGCGACTTGCCGGACTGGGGCGTGCCGGGTGCTACCGTCAAAGGCATGGTGCTCTCCGACCCGACGGCGCAGACAGCCGATCGTACCAATTTCTACGGTCTGCGCTCCGATTACGACGACGTCACAAGCGAAGCGGCATTGGCCCGCTTCGAATACGATCTGTCGGACAGCTTCACGATCAGCAATCAGACGCTCTGGTCCCAGACCGATCGCGATTCTCGCTACACGATCGCTGCGACAAACGCGCCGGCCAATATCGCGCTCTTCAATCCACTGGCGTTCAATTCTACGCGGCTGGGATACGATCGCGTCAACGAAACACTCTCGAACCAGACCAACCTGACGGGAACGTTCCGGACGGGAGCCTTCCTGCACAGGATTTCGACCGGTGTCGAATTCACCCGCGAGACGTCCGATGCCGTTCGGCTGTCTGACCTCGCGTTCGCGGCTGGAGCCAGCATCTTCGACCCGAACCCGAGCAGGCCGGGGCCTATTCCTGCAAACGTCGGCAACAACAGCATCACGATCGATACCGCAGCCGTCTATCTGTACGATACGATTTCCCTCACGCGGTCCCTCGACCTGACGGGTGGTGTCCGGGTGGAGCATTACGACGTCGACCTGGATCAAACAGGGATAGCTCCGGCGTTCCAGTACACCGACAGCGAGACAACGGTGGGCGGGAAGATCGGGCTGGTCTACAAACCGACGAGCTTCAGCAGCGTCTACGCCGCCTATGGCGTGTCGGCGTTGCCACCGGGGTCTTACCTATCGAACCCGGATATCTCCCGTGATGATGGCAACACGTTCCCCGGCCTCGTCCAGGGTGCTGATCCGGTCGAAGCGCACAACTTCGAGATCGGAACAAAGGTGGACTGGTTCGGTGGCCGCCTGTCAACAACGGCAGCCGCATTCCATACGACCAAGAAAAATGTGCCGTACATTGGCACCGCGGCATTTCCCGGAATCCGGTATGGCGAGCAGGTCGTCAAGGGAGTCGAGCTCGGCGTCTTCGGCAGCGTCACCGAACAATGGAAAGTCTTTGGTGGGCTCACGGTTCTCGACAGCGAGCGGAAGCATGGCCGTGATGTCGACTTGGCCGGCAACAATGGTGGCCCGCTGGGCGGCGGCGACATGGCTCCCAACCCCTACAACGGATTCCCCGGGGCGTTCACGACCAACGGTTCCGAGTTGTCGTTCACCCCGAACTTCTTCGCCAACCTGTGGACCACTTATGACGTCACGGACAAGCTGACGTTCGGCGCCGGTTTCCTCTACGTGGGCGACTCGTATCTTGGACGGCCGGACGATGCTTTACGTATCATCCCGAACGGTCGGTTCGGCGAGCTTCAGTCTTACTTCGTCGTCAACGCCATGGTCTCCTACGACCTGACAAATGACGTCGAGCTTCGGTTCAACGTCGATAACGTCTTCAACGAGGAGTACGCCATTTCCAGCAACTGGGCGGGTTCGCGCGTGCAGCTCGGCGATCCGCGCGTTTACCGTCTCAGCACGAGTGTCGATTTCTAGGCGCGCTCCTGCTTAACCGCGCGCGGCATCCATGCTACCTCCGGGCGCTCGCGTGCCCGGAGGTTTTCCGTTTTACAAGGGAGCTGTAGCGTGCTGATCCAAGTGCCGAACGTGCTCAGCAAAGAGCAGGTCGCAAAGTGCCGGAAGGTCATGGACGAGGCGGCCTGGGTGGACGGCAAGACCACGGCCGGTCCGCAGGCCGCCAGCGTCAAGCAGAACGGGCAGCTGCCGGACTCGCCGCAGGCACGCGAACTGGGTGACATGGTGCTCGACGCCCTGGGGCGGAGCCCCCTGTTCATTTCGGCAGCCGTGCCGCTGCGGGTGTTGCCGCCGATGTTCAACCGTTACGGCCAAGGTCAGTTCTTCGGCTCCCACGTCGACGGAGCGATCCGCAGCGTCGCGGGCACTGGGATCAGGCTGCGCACGGACATGTCCTGCACGCTGTTTCTGGCCGAGCCGGACGACTACGACGGCGGCGAGTTGGTCATCGAAGACAACTACGGTTCGCAATCGGTGAAGCTGCCGGCGGGGGACATGGTTCTTTATCCGTCGACGAGCGTGCATCACGTCACGCCCGTCACACGCGGTTATCGTGTGGCGTCGTTCTTCTGGCTGCAAAGCATGGTGCGGAGCGACAGCGCACGCTCGATGCTGTTCGACCTCGACCAGTCGATTCAGAAACTGACGGTTGACCGCGGACACCAGGATGCCGTCGTGGTCAAGCTGACCGGCATCTATCACAACATGTTGCGGCACTGGGCCGAGACCTGAGGCCGATACTCCCGGCCGATGCCGCCATTAGCTGGCGTAAGGAGACGCGTAGGACGACGGTGCAAGGGCGCTGATGTTGGCGGCCCAGCGCGACTTGTCGGCGGCGGCCAAAGTCTGCAACAGGTTGTCGCCAAGAACGACCGCTTTCAGGCGGTCGGGATCGCGGTCGCCCCAGCGCGCGGCATCGAACAAGCGGTGCGTCATCAGGGAAATCGGCAGATCGAGCTCGCGCTCGGATGCCTCAAGGATGGCCGCGTCGAGGATCGTGGAGAGCTGCTGCAGGTCTTCGGCCGTGTAGCCTGACGTATTCATGACGGTCTCTCCGCATGGCCAGTTATGATTGACTGCGACGTCTGCCGGCTGTGTAACCTCAAAAATAACCATCCGGTTCCAGCTGCCGCCGCACGATTTTTTCGCGGCTCATAAACTCAAACAACGGCCAAACAGTCCTAGCGGCGCGGTGCGTTGGCAGCTTTTCGTTTCACCTCGCGCGAGAGGCGATCGACGAGATGGCGGTCAAGCTGGGCGGGCTGACGATCGATACGGGCGCCGGTTCCTTCCTCGTCGCCACCGACGGAGACCGGATCGCTGGCGGGGAACGTATTTCTCAAGGCGTCGTCCAGGTCGTCATTCGCCAGATTGCGCTTCGTCTTCGGGTGGTCATTGGACATGTCATGGGGCCTCCATTCCCGTGCTGATCAACGGCGAAGAAGGCAAAAAGTTGCGCAGAGCAAAAAGAGAGGCCCGCAATGTTGCGAGCCTCCCGAATTCGCCGACACATCAATTAGGGCGCGGACGAGCCGGTGCCCGACGGTGAGGTCGGTTGACGCGCGGCAGGCTTGCTGCCGGCGGCGGGGTCAGATGGATTGGTCGAAGGCGCGGGCTGCCTGTTCTCTACGCTGTTGGGATCTGCCGCGCTGCCTGCCGGCGCACCGCCGCTGCCGGCGCCCGCTTCACCCGAACTGGTACCCGTCTCTGCGCCCGTCGACGTTCCAGCCGGCGAGGTCGGTGGGCGGGCCTGCGGCTTTGCGCCTGCTGCCGGATCCGACGGCTTGCCGACCGACGGTGCGGGCTGACGGTTGGCGTTGCTGTTTGGATCTGCCGGGCTGCCGCCCGTGGTCTGCGCGAGCGCCATACCAGCGCCGATTGCGAAAATGGCCGTGCTCAACAGGGCCGTAGTTTTGGTCATCATGAGTTTTTTCCTCCTTCTTATCGTGGGTGGAGGATCAACTCGACGCCGGAAAGCCGGTTCCGTGCTTTCTGCGCCGGCCGACAATCGGCCACCTTGTCGCGTGCGCTCGCGGCTCAGCGGCCGCCGGCTACGAGGGCGGTATCATTGGCGGGAGAGAAAGCCGCTTGCGACGCTACCGCCGGCTCGCTGGCCGCCGGCTTTTGCGTTGCCGGGGCATTCGCGGCGACTTCCGGTTCGGAAGGCTCGCCGGTGGAAGCGAGAAAGCTCGTCAAGTTGCTGCCCCACAGCTCCCAGCCGGCGCGATCGTCGGCGATGTTGTGGCCTTCGTCGCCATAGGCGGCCAGCACGTGGAGTTCGGCGGAGCCACCGCCGCTGTTCCAGGCCTTCGCCATCGAGCGGGCCAGATCGGGCCCGAAGTAACTGTCATTGTTGGAGTAGAACCAGAGCGTCGGCACGCGTGCGGCCTCGCCATAGCGGCGCGCAGTCTCGATCAAGCGTTTCTCGCCGCAGACGGCGTTGGGCATGCCGCCTGCGTGACCGCCACGACCGCCGGAAAAATTGACGACGGCACGCACGCCCTGGGGATTTCGCGACGCATAGGCCAGCGACGCCCAGCCGCCGGTCGAGATGCCGGCAACGATGACCTGCGACTTCGCAACGAAGGATTGCGCCTGAAAATAATTGACGACAGCGGAGATATCGTCGGCCGCGGCCAAGCCGGACTGGTAGTGATCCGGATTGGCGCAATTGCCGATGCCTTCGGACAGGACGCCGCCAGTGGCGCCATGGCCGCGGCGCTGCGGCAGAACGACGATGTAACCGCGATCGACGAACCAGCGTGACAGCCAGTAGTACACCGGCATCGACACGGCCATCCGCGTGGATTCAGCGGTACCGTGATTGATGATGACCAGAGGCCGGGTGTAGGCGGCCTGCGCTCCGTCGGGCTCTTCGGGTCGAAAGACGGTGGCGCGCAAGTATCTTCCGTCTTCGCCGCTCGGAACCATCCAGAATTGCTCGCGCATGCGCGGGCCTTCCGGGCCGAATGGGCCAAGGGGGCTATTTGTGCCGGCTGATGCCGAATGTGGAACCAAACCGGCAGTGACCAGCGTTATGGCTGCGATGACGGCAGCGGCCCACGATTTTGGCCGCAGGTTGCGCGCGTCACGAATTTGCAAAGCGAGTCGCGTAATCAATGTGAATTGATCCCCCTAGCTCCCCATGCCCGAACGGCGGCCGGAGTGCGTAGCCGCGCGTGTCCAACGATTGGGCATTCGGATTCTCGTTTGGTCAAGCGCACGAGAAATGGGGCAGGGATTTGACGCGGACGGTGCGTCTGTTGCGCAACGTCAATTCGTCACTGCGTGCCGGTAATTTTCGCAAAGCGCCCGGGGGCTTGGCAGTTCGCCGGACGCCCTAATTCCCGCTGGCGTGAGGTTGCCTGACCGCGACCGGCCCCTCGCAGCTCCCGCTCGACGTGTTCCAGATCATCTCCAACCAGGCTCGAAGATGGGTCCTGTCGCCGCCCAGGCCAGCACGGTCGCAAACGCGAGTAGGAACGCCCAGGGCGTTCCTACTGCGTGAGACGCGCGCTCCGCAAACTTGCGAAACAGGTCCGACATTGGGTTGCTTCACATGATGCAGCGCGCTCTGACGGCTATGGTCGACGGGACTCAGGGCTTCGGCGTGCCCTCGCTTGCGCCCGTCACCGACGGATCGGCGGCGGCTGCGGGTTGGGCCTGGGCACCGCCTGCTCCGGCGACGCGCCAGACGTAGTTACCGACGTCGTCGGCAACGAGCAACGCGCCAGCCTTATCGATGGCGACGCCCACCGGCCGTCCCTGCGCGTAGCCGCCGGCATCGACGAAGCCGGTCAGGACATCCACGGGATCGCCACTGGGCTTGCCGTCAGCGAAAGGCACGAAGATGACCTTGTAGCCGGCCTGCGGCTTGCGGTTCCAAGAGCCGTGCTGACCGACGAATGCGCCGTTGGCAAATGTCTGCGGTAGAAGCTTGGCGCCCGCGCTGAAGGTGAGGCCCAGTGATGCGGTATGAGCGCCCACGGCGTAGTCCGGCGCAATCGCTTTCGCGACCAAGTCGGGCTTCTGAGGCCGAACGCGCTCATCGACGTTCTGGCCGTAGTAGCTGTATGGCCAGCCGTAGAAGCCGCCATCCTTCACTGACGTGATGTAGTCGGGGACCAGGTCGTTGCCGAGTTCGTCGCGTTCGTTGACGGAGGTCCACAGGGCGCCGGTTTGCGGTTCCCAGCTCATGCCGACCGGGTTGCGCAGGCCGGATGCGAAGACGCGCGTGGTGCCGGTGGCGGGATCGACCTCAAGGATCGCGGCGCGATCTTCCTCCATATCCATGCCGTTCTCGCCGATGTTGCTGTTGGAGCCGACGGAGGCATAGAGCTTCGTGCCGTCCTTGCTGGCGACCAGGTTCTTGGTCCAATGATGATTGATGCCGGAGGGGAGATCCGCGACCTTCTTGGGCTCACCCGTCACTTCGGTCTGGCCATCCTTATAGGGGAAGCTGACGATGGCATCGGCGTTGGCGATGTAGAGCGTCTCGCCGACGAGGGCCATGCCGAACGGCGATTTGAGATTGGTGGCGAAGACCTTCTTCACTTCTGCAACGCCGTCGGCGTCAGCATCCCGAAGTAGCGTGATGCGGTCGGGGCTCTTCACGCCGGCGCCGGCGCGCTTCATCACCATGCCCATCACCCAGCCTCTGATGCCGGAGCGGCCACCTCCGTCGTCCGGCTTATTGGATTCGGCGACAAGGACATCGCCATTGGGCAAAACGTAGAGCCAGCGGGGATGATCGAGGCCGGATGCGAAAGCCTTGACCTCAAGTCCGGATGCGGCCTTTGGGGTCTGGCCGTCCTTCCAGGACGAGGCAGGGGCGATGTTTACCGTGGGAACCCAGGCCTGCTCTGGCTTCGGCAATTGTGGGGATGGCCCGTAGCCTACCGCCTTGCCGTCGTCGGCGGCCTGGGCTGCAACTGCTGAAAAAGCGAGCAAGAGAAGGCTCGGAAGGATCGTCATAGATTGGGCACGCG
Source organism: Hyphomicrobiaceae bacterium (assembly GCA_965279065.1). Lineage (GTDB taxonomy): Bacteria > Pseudomonadota > Alphaproteobacteria > Rhizobiales > Hyphomicrobiaceae > JAKAXS01. Next base: position 646,964 of record OZ257134.1, on the reverse strand, counting down.
CCATCGCGATGGGTCTCCAGGTTGGATCACTGGTGCGGCAACGTCGTTAAGGCACCGGAGTTCCAACCTTCGCGTGGTGACTGGTATGCGCGCTTGCTCCTTGATTTTCCAAACGGAAAGCCACATGGACTCCTTGGGCGCCAGCCTGGTGCATTGCATCCCTCAAAAGATATTATATCAATAATGCGCTATATAGGATTATGCAATTAACACTGCGAATGTCATTTCGCCTCCTTTTACCAATTCTATATCCTCTTTGAGCAAACTACTGATCGTCTGCGCGCGAAACTAAGGACCCTTTGCGTGTCATTTGATCAGATCTTCAGGGATGCCATTCCCTTGCATGCCACGCTGCAAACCCGCAGCGAAGGCCCTGCGTTCCTGAACGTGGCGAAAAACCTGTATGGCTTTGCGCATCTCGACTACTTGGCGCTGAACGTTCCAGTCAAAGGCTGGAAGAAGAAATTCATGCATTGCCGGCATGCGAGCGACTCGCTAGCGCAGTGCATGTCCGATATCGCCGCGGATCAGGGTATCGTGCACAAACTGGCGACCTCCGATTTGAAATCGGCCGATGGCATGGCCCTCAGGGCATGGGATGCCGTGATCGCGATGCCGGAGACCGACGACGGGGTGGTTTTCACGCTGCGTACGCTGCACGGGGAAACCGCCGTAGCCGCTGCTACATGGGCGAAAGACGAGGGCGAAAAGACGGGCAAGCGCGAGATCGCTGTCCGCGACCTGCGGTTGCTCATGAACTACTTCCACAGCCAACTGCTGCGGATCAACGGCGTCGACTCGGAGGAGCAGATCCTGATGTCGGCGCGCGAACTCGACTGCCTCAGCTGGACGGCAGCCGGAAAGACCGCCTGGGAGGCGAGCATCATCCTGGGCATCAGCGAACGGACGGTTCGCTTCCACCTCAACGTTGCTCGAGAAAAACTGAAATGTGCGACGACCACGCAAGCCGTCGCCAAGGCTATTTCACATCAATTGATTGATCTTTCCGCCTAATTTCATTTACTCGAAAAATGCGGTTGAGGACGGCAAAAGCATCAGCTTCTGCCGTCCTCTTTTTATTCGTTTCAACAATAAAAAGGCCGGCGGTTTTCCGCCGGCCAGTTGCAGCTACGCAAAGGTTAAATCAGTGCTCGCGGAAGGCGCGGGAGAAACTGTCGAGAACCGGGCGCATCATGTACTCGAAAAACGTGCGTTCGCCGGTCTTGATGAAGACCTCGGCCGGCATGCCGGGCGTGGCACGGAAGGACGTGATCTTTGAGCGGATGTCGACTTCATCGAGGGCGACGCGCACCACGAAGCTGTCGCGTCCGGACGGTTTCTGCTCCTTGTACTGGACGGACTGTTCCGCCACCGCGTCGGCCGACAAGTAGACGACCTTGGCCTTGATCATCGGCGTCATGCGCTGATTGAGGGCGCTGAGGCGAACAAGCGCGTCCTGTCCCGAGGTCACGTGCGAGATGTCGTTGGGCGCGACGCGAGCTTCGATCAGAAGTGCGTCGTTGACCGGCAGGATCTCAAGGATGACGGCACCGGGGGCCACGACGCCGCCCGTCGTGTGCTGGTGCAGCTTGACGATCACGCCGTGGACCGGCGACCGGATTTCGGTACGCTTAAGGATGTCCTCGGCGGCGCGGATCTGTTCCTGGATGTCGTCGAGTTCGCCTTCCGTCTCGCGCAGTTCCTCGACCGATTTCTGGATCGCGGCCGACCGGATCTGCGTCACCTGCTGTTCGGCGCGGGCGACGCGCTCGTTGCTGTCGGCGATGCGGCCCATGGTTTCGCCCAGTTCGCCCGAGAGGCCGGCTTCGGAGCGCTGGAGGGCTAGAATTTCGGTTTTGCGAACCAGCTGGCGGTCAAGCAGATCGGCCTTGTCCTTCAGTTCCTCGGTGAACAGGCCGAGGCGTGTGTTGATGGACTTCACCTGCGCACCGTAACCGGTGATGCTTTCGCGCAGGCCGGCGATCTCCTTGCTCAGCACCTGCTCCTCGGCGATGCGCTTGGCGCGGCGCGTCAGCATTTCGTTCTGCTGGCGATCGAAGATGACGCGAACCTCCGGATCGTCCTGCTCTGCGACCAGGGCGGCGGGCATTGCAAACGTATCGCGGTTGCCGACTTCGGCATCGAGCCGGGCCTGCATGGTGAGCAGGCGATAGCGGCGCAGGACGAGGCGACGCAGTTTGGCGCGGGAAGCCGTCTCGTCGAGGCGGATAAGTGGCTGGCCCTTTTCAACGGTGTCGCCTTCCTGGACAAGCATCTCGGAGATGATGCCGCCCTCGAAATGCTGGATCTGTTTGTTCTGCCCGGTGGCCACGAACGTGCCTGGTGCGACGACAGCGCCGTCGAGCGGGGCGATACCGGCCCAGACGCCGAAGCCGCCGGCCCAGACGATGAGAGTCGTCAGGCCGAAAATGGTCGGCCACTTGACGTTGGAGCGCACACTGCGGTGCCACTGATTGAGCGAGGGGATGCCCGCGGACATGATCGCGTACCTTTCTATGCGGGTGTTGCTACGGCGGCGACGGGTGCCGCCGGCTGGGTGTTGGCTGCGGCAGGCGTCGAAGGCGGTACGGCGGTGGTCGTCGCGCCGGTCTTCACCAGGCGATGCAGAACTTCCTGCGGCGGGCCGAAGGCTTCGGCGCGGCCGCCGCGCAGGATGAGAACCTTGTCGACGTTACTCAGCAGCGCAGGGCGCAAGGTGACGACGACGACCGTGATCTTCTTTTCCTTGGCGCGGCGCAGGGCGTGTGTCAGGGCCTGTTCGCCGACAGCGTCCAGGTTGGAGTTGGGTTCATCGAGAACGACGAGAGAGGGTGAGCCGAAGAAGGCTCGGGCCAAGGCGATGCGCTGTTTCTGGCCGCCGGACAGCGGCGAGCCGGAACGTTCCAGCGGCGTTTCATAGCCGCTGGGCAGATGCGCGATCATGTCATGCACGTCGGTGAGCTGGGCGGCCTCGTAGACCTGGTCGTCCGGCAGGTCGTTGCGCATGCGGCAGACGTTTTCCTTGATGGTGCCGGGAAACAGTTCGACTTCCTGCGGCAGGTAGCCCGTGTATTCGCCGAACTGGCGGCGGTCCCAGTTGCGCAGCTCGGTGCCGTCGAGGCGGACCTTGCCGGCGGTCGGCAACAGGCAGCCGACGAGCAGACGGGCCAGCGTCGACTTGCCGGAGCCGGAGGGGCCGACAACCGCCAGTGACTCGCCGGGCTTCAGCTCGAAGCTGACGCCGTTGAGCACCGGCTCTTTCGTGCCGGCCGGGAGATAGAGCAGCCGATCGACGGAGAGCGCACCGGTGGGGCGCGGCAGGCGCAGGCGCGGCGGCTCGTTCTTCAGCAGATCGACCGCGGCGGTGACGCGGGCATAGGCGGCCCGGGTCTGGATGACGCTGCGCCAGCCTTCGATCATGCCTTCCAACGGCTGCAGGCCACGACCGGCAATGATGGAGGCGGCGATCATCATGCCGCCCGTCAGGTGACCGTCGAGGGCAAGGTAGGCGCCCCAACCGAGAATGACGATCTGCGTGATGAGGCGGGCCATCTTGGAGGCACCGCTGATCCAGAAGTTGCGTTCGAGCGCGCCAGATTGCGTCGTGAGGGCCTGGGCCTGCTCGCGGCCCCAGTGCAGGATGCTTTCGTTCAGCATCCCCATGGCGTTGATGACCTGGGAGTTGCGTGCGAGCGCTTCGGCATGGCCGTCGGCCTTGGCGGCGTGGGCGCCGGCCTGGCCCAGAGGCACGGAGGTGGCGCGCTGATTGATCAGGGCGATGGTCACCAGCGTGACCGCGGCACCGACGGTGATCCAACCGAGGTCGGGATGGATGAGGAACACGACGGCAAGGTAGATGGGTGCCAGTGGGGCGTCGAACAGCAGCAGCATGACGGGCGAGGCAATGAAGCTCTTGACCGCGTGCAGGCTGCGCAGCGGCGTGATGTTGCCGCCATCGCCGGCGCGCGCGGTGGTGACGATGCTGGCGAGGATAGGTCCGCCGAGGATGGTTTCCAGCTTGGTGGAGAGGGCGCCGAGCACTTGGCGACGCAGGATATCGAGCAGCGACAGGACGCCGATGAACATGAGCGCGAGGACCGACAGCATCACCAGCGTGTCGAGGCTGCGGCTGGTCAGCACGCGGTCGGAGATCTGGAACAGGTAGACCGGCATCGTCAGCATGAGCAGGTTGACGACGACGGAGAAGATGCCAACCGTGATGAAGTTACGGCGGGCGACAGCGCGCCACTCCGCCATGGGGTCTGACGGCGGAGGCGCTTGGTTGTCGCCGTCCTGCTCTTCGGTGGCGATCTGCTTGCCAGGGACAGCCGATGGGCCATCGATGGGCGAGGTCGGCGTAAGCGGGGTCAGCGTTGGGCTCTGGATTTCCGGTTCCTGCATGGCAGATCCCTTGGGGAGAAACGCCGCGGCGCGGTCGACAATTGATTCCGGCAAGGCCCCCGCGCTGGTGACAACACGGCCTTGCAGCGTGCGAACGGCCGACGCGGCGGCTGATGCCGCCTGCGCCAGGCGTGCCGACGTCCTGGTGAAAAGCGGTGCGAAGATCGGTGCACGCGGCTCGCGCGGTTCACGTGATTCCGGCCGGCGCACCGGGCGCGAGCGCCTGATGCGTGCTGGTTTCTGCGGCACCGGCTTGGGTGCCGCAGACGTCTGGCTTGCCCTCAGCGCCGCGCGCGCAACCTGCGCCGCGTTGAGTGCCTGTTCCCCCCCGCCCGTAAGGGCCCCCTCAACAGGTGTCATCCGTGGCTCCAGTCGTTGGAACTGCCGTGAAACAGATTTTTGATCAGGTCGTCGGCGACGTCGACGGTCGAGGCAAGCACTTCGCCCACGCCGTTGGAATCGTGGGTCGTGTCCGGCGTGTCAGAGGTGTCGCTGGCGAACTTCTGGTCGAAATTATTGTAGGGACCGGAGTTCGAGAGAACCGCCGTAAGCGAGTGCACGGCGCCGAAAACCAAGTTCCCGCCATCGCCCACGACGTTGAGCAGCTTGCCTGCTGTTTCAGCAACGCCGTCCGTCGCCTGGGTGGCGATTTGGATCAACGGTTCGGTCGCTTTGCCGAGGGTGCCTGATGGGGCTCCAAGCAGGCCCAACACCGTGTCGACAGGTGCAGCCACGAGATTGATCGTATCATTCAGGATATCCGGAACGGCATGGAGCGCGCTGGTGGCAACGTGTTCGAGCGTATTGAGGGTTCCATTGAGGGTGTTGCTTACTGTGTCGACCAATGGATCGACGATATGCTCGAAAACGTTATCGGTAATCATGCCCAGGTCATCGAGAATGGCCGGCGGAATGCCGGAGATGACGTCGACCAGATCGGGGATGGTGCCGTGGCCGGGACCATGGTCTGTGCCGGGATCGGTGCCGTGACCGGGATGATCTTCGCCGCCCGTCGAAGGTGACGTGCCGTCACCCGGTTCGCCAGCAGCACTCGCTGAGGCCGTCTCAGAAAATCCGCCAGCTCCGTGCGAGCCATCGGCGGTGAGTTGATCGACGAAGGCCTGGAACAGGGCGGGGTCCGCCTGGAAGCCAGCGAGCATCTGAGGCGTGACGAGGCCGGCCGCGATCGCGGCGGCAAACTGCGCAGCAGCTGCGGCGTCGCCGTCGAAGCCGGAAACCCCGAGCATCGATCCTGGAGCCAGGCCCTTCATGCCAGCCGCATCGTCGGCGCCGTGTGCCGTGCCATCGCCATCGGCGCCTGCGTCGGCGCCGCCATGGCCCATGGCAAAGGCTTCATGCGCGGCGACGGCCTGCGCCAGGAAGAACGACCACGTCAAAAAGCTCCACATCCCGCGCTGGCGGTCCGGGAGTTTTTCATCGTCGACGATCGACGAGGCTTTCTGCGCGTTGCGGGTGAACTGCGCGATCGACTGCTGGATCATTTACGCCTCCACTACTATTGGCCGTGATGGCCTTGCCCGCGCCGGCTGATCAGGCTGCTACGGACATAATCAGAGACGCGCGCCGCGGGTGCAGCGCGCGCCAGTCGCTTATCCAATCAGATCGTGAACGAGGTCCGTGGCGACGTGGACTGCATCGATGTCGTGCAGCGTGGGCGATGCCACGAGCTGATCAAGGAGGCTGTCCACCGTAGCCGTCAGGTGAGCACCGACGAGATCGTTGCCGATCAAGCCGCCGACCAGATCGTCACCGGCAACGGCGTCAATCACGCCGCCGCTGAGAAGGTTGTTGCCGCCGCCGAGCAGGCCGTTGAGTATGCCGCCGACATCGGCGATGCCAGCGATGACACCGGTCGTTGCGCCGACGTCGAGCAGGTCGCCGACCACATTGGTGCCGCCCAGCAGACCGTTGAGGACGCCTTCGCTACCGCTCAGGATGCCGACGCTGCCGAGGGCCGTGTTGACCAGTCCGCCAACGTCAGCGACGTCGGAGATGCCGCCGATGATGTTGGTGGCCGCGCCGACGTCGAGCAGATCGCCGACTATGTTGCCGTTGAGGACCCCGGCGAACACGTTGCCGAGACCACCGTCGACGACGTCGGAAAGAATGCCGCCATTGACGTCGACAAGATCGCCGATGATCGACAGCGGGCTGCCGTTCAGCACGCCACCCACGCCGCCGTCGATGAGATCTCCGACGATCGTCAAAGGAGCGAACACGCCACTGTTGATGTCGGCAAGGTCACCAACGATCGACAATGGGGCGTTGAGCACGCCACCGACGTCGGCCACATCCGTGATGTTGCCGAGGCCACCGACGATCGACAGCGGTGCATTCAGGACGCCGCCGACGCCACCGTCGACCACGTCGTTGAGGATGCCACCGTCGAGCACGCTGGCGAAGATGTTGCCGATCGCGTTCTGGTTGGCCGTGACGTCGACCAGGTCACTGACGATATCCAGGGTCGCGCCGTTCAGCACACCGCCGGCGATGCCGGTGATCGGGTTGTTGGACAGCACGTCGTCGATGATGTCGACGCCGACGACGCCGGACAGGATGTTGCCGACCTTGTTGTCGCTCAGAAGATCGCCCGACAGGACGTTCTTGACGATCTCGTTGTCGCTCAGAATGTCGCCGAGCTTGTTGCCGGAGAGCACATCCGAGAGGATGCTGGCTTTGTTCAGCACGCCGCCGTCGATGACGTCGGTGAGGATACCGCCGTCGACCAGGTCGGACAGGATCGTGTTGTCGCCGGTGAGGATGTTGCTCAGGATGTCACCGTTCAGGTTGTCACCGTTGAGGATGCCGCCTTTCAACACGTTGTTGAGGATGTCGCCGTTGAGCAGGCTGAGATCGTTCAACACGTTAACGTCGTCGATCACGTCGACGTTCACATCGCCGACGTTGATCAGGCTGGTGTTGTTGTTGATGATGACCGTGTTGTAGTTGTTCGTTGTGTTGTTCACTGTGGTACCTCCGCATTCGTCATCGCAGTGGGAGTGGTGGGGCGGCGGATCGCAGTCCGTCGGCGGCGGGCAAGGGGGCGGATCGCAGTCCGTCGGCGGGCATGGGGGCGGCTCGCACGGAGGCGGCTCGCATGGGGGCGGCTCGCACGGGGGAGGCTCGCACGGGGGAGGGCACGGGGGTTCTTCCGGCTCGCAATACGCGGCGGCAAACTGGCTCATGGACATACTCAAAACTCCTGCTGACAGAGGTTGTGACGCTGATGCCGATGACAGTCCCTGTCCCGGGCATTGGCCAAACTCTGCCTGCATCAATCAATTTGCGATACTGACGGAAGCGACAGTGACGAAAACGAAGTGGCGAAAAGTTCGAATTGCGAAATGCGAAGAGAAAAGAATTCGATGCGAGCTTCCATCAATGTTTCATCGTAGTGCTAGCAATTCGTGAAGGCTTGCGACGCATGCCATATTGTTTTTCGCCGGAACAACCTATTTCATAACCTGTATAGTTTCTCGCATTAACAGATCGGCAACCATGCTGGCGATGCCACCTACCTACTTTTCCTATGTTAATCAGTGGCTTCCATTTTTTGCGGTCGGCTAATTCTTTTTTAAGTTTGATCCCAATTGGCCTCCGCCCGATGCCGATTTATTTTCACGCATAGCGCGCCTAGGCGTTAGTTCGAGCAAACAAAAAGGGCCGCTGAAAGCGACCCTTTTCGTAAACTCTATAGTTTATCGTTTGGCTTACTTGAGAGGCGCAGCCTCTTCGCGGCGGCCGCCGAACTTGTAGGCTAGGCCGATGCGGATCGAGTGATCGTCGTTTTCGTTTTTGACATCGCAGGCCGGGCCGCAGCCGCCACCGGTGTTATCTTTGACATCCTCGAAATCTGAATAGCGATACTCACCCTTGAGATACAGATTGCTGCAAAGCAGACGCTCGAGGCCTACGCCGACGAAGTATCCGTCGATGTCTTCTGAAGCTTTAGCTGCGGCATTCGACAGCGTCGCTTCGGCGCGGGTGTAGCCAACCGTTCCGTAAAGCAAGAGATCCTTGTGAATGATAACACCGGCGCGGCCGCCAACGGCCCAGATATCATCCAGTTCGCCCTTGGTATCAATGCCGACGAGGGTGAACTTGTCATCCTGCTCGCCGAACGTGTAGTCGGTGAAGACGCCGAGGACCCAATTGTCACGGACCATAAAGTCGTAACCAAGACCGACCGCGCCCTGGAAGCCGTCGGGATCGTAATCGGCCTTATTGGGCCCCACCTCGAATGAAGAGTTGCCGAAACCATAACCGATGCTGGCCGAGACGAAGAAGCCGCGCCAGTCGTTGGCGCCGATGGGGGCTTCCGCGACGTTGGCGGCAGTCGGGATGCCGTCGGCAAGAGCTATTCCGGCGCTGCAGGCAAGCAGGCCGGCCGTCAACAGGCGCGCTACTGTCTTTTTCATGTCTGTCCTCACTGTGCATCAGCCGACAGAGCGCCGGCGCGAATTCCGAAGTCCAAGCCACGCGCAAAACAGATGCTTCCTGCTCGGTTCTCGTTCACGGAGCCGCGATTCGCGATTCTCGTCACCTCTTGACTGGCGGAATGGGTCGCCGAATCAGTGCGCTGTGCTTCTTTGGCAACGATGCGCGGTGGGCCTTCCGTTAACGATTTGGCGGTAGCCGACTCAAGCGGGACGCATACGTCGTGATGCGTAAATGGCCACTGAGACTGGAGTTTCTTGCGCCTGGACGCCCTCGCGGCTATCACTCGCGCTCACCGCAGAGCCGGAATGCTGCAAATGACCGACCTCAAGTTGATCGCCTTCGACGCCGAAGACCTGGCCGTGTTCTCCGCCAACCTGCAGGACGCGGTGGTGCGGGCGGCCGACATGACCTACCTCAAGGCCGAGAAGCGGTTCGTGGCCGTCGCCAACCGCTTCGACTGGGAGGCCAGCGTGGCCACGGCCGGCCAGGCTCTGACCCGTCGGCGCTGTGGCGTGCGGTTCGAAAGGGTGCTCGGCGCCAAGGTGACGGGATTTCAGCCCAATGACAGCGACAGGGTGCTTTCGCTCCTGGCGATCGCGTTCGAAGAGACGGCGGCTCCCGGCGGCGTGCTGACGCTGACGTTCTCGGGCGGCGCGGCCATCCGGCTGGACGTCGAGTGCGTCGAGGGTGAGCTCAAGGACCTGGGAGCGGCGTGGCAGACGCAGCACCGGCCGGAGCACGATGACGGCGCCGCGCCCAAGGCGCGGACGTAGCCGTTCGGCCCGCATCCCTGCTAAGTGAACGCAACACGCTCTCTCCAAAGGACCCGCACCGGGCATGGCCAAACGACTTTCCACCCGCGATCCCGGTTTCGAAGCCGCGTTCGCCGCGTTCCTGACCGAGAAGCGGGAGGCCTCCGCCGACGTCGGGGCGGCCGTGGCGGCGATCATCGCCGACGTCCGCACGCGGGGTGACACGGCGCTTATCGACCTCACGCGCAAGTATGACGACGCCGATCTCGGAGCGTTGGGGTTGCGCATCGGCGTGGCTGAAGTCGATGCCGCCGTCGCGGCATGTTCCGCGGAGACGCTGGAGGCCCTGGAGTTCGCGCGGCGGCGCATTGCCGAGCATCACCAGCGGCAGCTGCCGGAGGGCGACCGCTATACCGACGCCGCAGGCGTGGACCTGGGACATCGGTGGACGGCGGTCGAGTCGGTCGGGTTGTACGTGCCGGGCGGACTGGCGTCCTATCCCTCGTCCGTGCTGATGAACGCCGTGCCGGCGCAGGTGGCCGGGGTGCCGCGCATTGTCATGGTGGTGCCGGCACCGAAGGGTGTTCTCAACCCGCTGGTGCTGGCTGCCGCCCGGCTGGCGGGGGTGGCGGAGATCTACCGCGTCGGCGGCGCGCAGGCGATCGCGGCGCTGGCCTACGGCACGGAGACGATCGCGCCAGTGGTGAAGATCGTCGGACCGGGCAACGCGTATGTCGCGGCGGCCAAGCGGCAGGTCTACGGCACCGTCGGCATCGACAGCATCGCCGGGCCGTCGGAAGTCCTCGTCATTGCCGACAAGGACAACAGCCCCGACTGGATCGCCGCCGACCTGCTGGCTCAGGCGGAGCACGACACGGCGGCGCAGTCGATCCTGATGACGGACGACGATGAATTTGCTGCGGCCGTCGAGGCAGCGGTGGTACGGCAGCTGGCGTCGCTGCCGAAGGCGGAGATTGCCGGAGCGAGCTGGCGCGACTTCGGCGCGACGATCCTGCTGCGCTCGCTCGACGAAGCACCGGCGCTCGCCGACCGGATCGCGGCGGAACATCTGGAAATCGCCACCAAGGATGCCGAGGCCCTGTCGGACAGGATCCGCAATGCGGGAGCGATCTTCCTCGGGCGGCACACGCCGGAAGTCATCGGGGACTATGTCTCGGGGTCCAACCACGTGCTGCCGACGGCGCGCAGCGCCCGGTTCTCGTCGGGACTCGGCGTGCTCGACTACATGAAGCGCACGTCGATCCTGAAGCTCGATGCGGCGGCGCTGAAGAGGCTTGCGCCGGCGGCGATGACGCTGGCGCGGGCGGAAGGGCTGGAGGCGCATCGCCGCTCGGTCGCCATCCGCATCAATCCCGAGACCTGATCCGTCACCAAGCCAAGGAAGCGTGCACGCGCCGATGTCCGAGCCAGCAATCCCCAGCAAAGACCGGCTGATCGAGGTCACGCTCGACGGTCAATCGATCGCGCGCGGCAACGCCAACATCGAGCATGAGCGCGAGGTCGCGATCTTCGACCTAGTCGACGGCAACAACTTCAAGCTGACGGGCCGCGACCAGGGACCGTACCGGCTGCAGCTGTCGGTGGTGGACGAGAGGCTGGTGTTCGAAGTTTCGGACGAGACGGCGCAGCCGGTCGTCACGCACCACCTGTCGTTGACGCCGCTGAAGCGGCTGATGAAAGACTACTTCATCGTGCTCGACAGCTACTATGAAGCGGTGAAGTCGGCGCAGCCGTCGCGCATCCAGGCGATCGACATGGGGCGGCGCGGCCTGCACGACGAAGGCAGCCGCATCCTCTCGGAGCGGCTGGAGAGCAAGATCGAGGTCGACACCGATACGGCACGGCGACTGTTCACGCTCATCACCGCGCTGCATTGGAAGGGGTGACCCGTGATCCCCGCGGCATCGGGCGAGGAACGCAAGTCGGTGCTGTTCGCGTGTACGCTGAACTGCATCCGCTCGCCGATCGCTGCCGCCATCCTCGATCATCTCGCGGGTGGCCGCGTGGTCGTGATGTCGGCCGGCGTGCGCGCCGGGCTGCCTGACCCTTACGCCGTGGCGGTGATGGATGAGATCGGCATCGACCTGTCGGAACACGAGCCGCAGTCTCTGGCGATCATCGGCGACCGGTTATTCGACGTCATCATCTCATTGTCACCCGAAGCGCATCATCATGCGCTGGAGCTCACGCGGACGATGGCGGCCGAGGTGGAGTACTGGCCGACGCTCGATTGCTCGCTGGCGCTGTCACAGCCCAAGCGCGAGCACATCATCGCCGCCTACCGCGGCGTGCGCGACGATCTGTTCCGGCGTATCCGCGAACGCTTCCAGCTGCAGGGCGGGCCGACTGTCTAGTTTTCTCTATTGCGCGGCGATGGGCGCGCGGTCGCCCGTTCGTCCGACGATGAAGAAGACTTCCTGCTGGCCGGCACCCTTGATGTCTATCGCGCCGCGGCTTTCGAACACGAAGCGGGAGGCGAGGCTGACGCGCGTGCGGGCGCAGACGAGGATGCGGCCGGGCTGCGACTGGCCTTCAAGGCGTGAGGCGAGGTTCACGGCGTCGCCCCAGATGTCATAGCTGAACTTCTTGCGGCCGATAACACCGGCCATGACGGGGCCCGTGGCGATGCCAATGCGAATGCCGATGTCGACGCCGCTATCACGGCGGATGCGATCGACGGCGTCGAGCATGTCAAGGCCCATGCGCACCAGACGCTCGCTGTGATCCTCCGATCGCTCGGGCACACCGGAGGCGCACATGTAGGCGTCGCCGATGGTCTTGATCTTCTCGACGTCGTGGCGTTCGGCCAAGGCGTCGAAATCGGTGACGATGGTATTGAGCAGGGCGACGGTGCGCTGCGCGCCGAGGCGAATGGCGAGCGCGACGAAGCCGGAGATGTCGGCGAACAGGATCGAGGCCTCGTCGAAGCTGTCGGCAACAATGTCGCCGGGGTTGGACTTCAGGCGTTCGACGATGCTGTCGGGCAGGATGTTGCGCAGAAGCGCGTCGATCTCGGCCTTGGCGTTCTCGGCGAGGCTGAAGGCGTAGTAGACCGTGGCGCCGATGAGGGCCATCGTGGTGATGGCCGCCTGGACATAGAGCGGGTCGACAACAGCGTGCGCGACGGGAATGCCGGCCTGGACGTCGGGGTAACTAAACCAGGCATAGAGATGCAGGCCCAGCGCGCCGATAATGATCGGCACGATCAAATAAAGGCGCTTCAGGCCAAAGACGACGAAGGTTGCGGCAGGCGCAATGAATAATTGCACCTGCATGCCGGAGGCGCGACCGAGCAGGCTGGTCAATGCAAGCAGTGCGATAAATTCCGAGACGACGATGATAAGGCCGCCAGCCGTGTCGCTGATGCGGTGCGCTAGCGGCACCGAGAGCGCTGCGGCGACGAGGAAAAGGTTGATCAGGACCACATATTCATAGCGGTCGTAGTCCATCGACAAATGCTGAAGCGCATAGATCAGCGTCGTCAGCGCGATGAGGTAGGAGAACATGTTCAAGATTTTGAGCCGGCGTTTGGTGTCCGGCGGGTAGCCGTGCGTGCCGGCCTCAGCCGCACGCCGGACGGCGCGGGCAATCGCATGCCACGCGGCTGACCCGGTCAGGCTGCGAACAGCCGCCGTGAACTTCGTCCAGATGCGCCAATGGACGTTCATGCCGTTCTACCGGGTCACACGAGTTGCGGCGCATATTGCTTCAGGCAGCCGGGGTGGAGCAAGCCCGCGCCCGACGCCCCCAGTCCTAGAGTCCGGCAATCTCTTCCAGTTGTTCTATGTGGCAGGTGATCTTGCCATCCGCGCGGTCGAGCGCCCCCTGGTCTTCGAGCATGGCCAGGGCGGCGTTGACCTTAGGACGGCTGGCGCCGATCAAGAGCGCCAGTTCCGACTGCGAGATCGGCAGGTCCAGCGGCACAGCGCCGTCAGCATCGGCGCCGGCCTTCTGGCGGACGGCGGCCAGGAAGAATCGGGCGAGCCGGGCTTCGATGGGGTACAGCGCGATACCTTCGAGTTGCTGATCCGCCTCGCGCACGCGCTTGCACAGAAAGCGGATGACGGCCTCGCGCAAAGCGGGGCGCGTTTCCATCAACTTCATGAGGGCGGGTTTCGACAGGGTCAGGGCCTGCACCTTGGTGACGGCGGTGGCGTCGGCAGTGCGCTGGCCGCCGTCGAGCACGGCGATCTCGCCGAACACCTGGCCGGCTTCGGCGTGGGCGAACGACAGCTCACGACCCTCCGACGTCAGGATCGACAGGCGAACACGCCCGTTGGTGACGAGATAGATGTCGCGGCCGGGGTCACCACGGGAGAATACCACCTGGCCCTGGTCCCAGACGCTGTCGCGCAGTTCCTGTGCAACGGCGCGCCGATCATCGTCGCCGAGCGGGCCGAACATGGCCGTGTTGGCCAACATCTCAACGACGGTTTCCTTGGCGACCATGGCGTTCCCCGTAGAAGTTGTGTGGATAGAGCCGGACCTGACGCGCGCGGCGAGGACTATCCAGAGATTGCGGCGGTGTTGCAACGCTCATAACGTCTTGCTTTTGCCGCGGCCGCTCGCTAGCCCCATAGGACAACGGAGGGCGCTGCGCCAGCAGGATTGCGGCGCGGCCAGCGAAACGAGAGTTCTGATCCAGCATGTCGACCGCGAAGGAAGCCCTGCTCACCGCTTTGTCGCGAACGGATAGTCCGCGCCGGGAGACACTGCGGCGGGAGCTTGCCCGGGAACGCGTCACCGAAGAATCGCAGCTGATGCGGCCGAAGCTGGTGCTGGCGAGTGCCAGCCCGCGGCGGCTGCGGCTGCTGGCGCAGGTCGGCGTCGAGCCGGATGCGCTGCGGCCGGCCTCGATCGACGAGAAGCCGCGGGCTGGTGAAATGCCGCGCGGGCTGGTGGCACGGCTGGCGCGATCGAAGGCGGAGACGGCACGCGACCAGATCGCCAACGACCGCGACATCGCCGACGCCTATGTGCTGGCGGCCGACACCATCGTGGCGGTGGGACGACGCATCCTGATGAAGCCAGAATACATCGAGGAGGCGGCGGCTTCGCTCAACCTGCTATCAGGCCGGGCGCATCGCGTGCTGACGGCGGTGTGCCTCATCACGCCGCACGACAAGGTGCGGACCAAGATCGTCGACACGCGCGTGCGCTTCAAGCACCTGAGCCGGCCAGAGATCGAAGCCTATATCGCCTCACGCGAATGGCGCGGCAAGGCGGGAGGCTATGCCATCCAGGGGCTGGCCGGCTCGTTCGTGCAGAAGCTCACGGGCTCGTATACCAACGTCGTCGGTCTGCCTTTAACCGAGGTGGTGGGGTTGCTGATCGGCGAAGGCTTCCCCATACACTTTAACTGGATCCGCGCGGCCGAGTCCGAAGCGGAGTAGACACGATCAGACAGGAAGGCATGAGCGGAACGGAAGAAAAGACCGGCGGCAAGAAGCCCGGAGCGCGCTGCCCCATGTGCGCCCGCCCTTCCGACGAAGAGTTCCGCCCATTCTGCTCCAAGCGCTGCGCCAACATCGACCTGTCGCGTTGGCTCTCGGGAGGCTACGTCATTCCCGGCAATCCCATCGACACGGACGGCGAAGGCTCCGAGCTACCGGGGCGGCGGGACGATGACGACGATCAGACGTCGTAAGCGCGCGGCGCCCTACCCCAGTTTTCCGGCAAAATCCTCATAGCCGAAGCTCTTGATGACCCGGTAGCTGCCGTCCTTCTCCAGCACGGCGAGATCTGGCAGCGGCGTGCCGTTGAACGAATTGTTCTTCACGAAGCTGTACTGCATCATGTCGCCGAAGACGACGCGATCGCCAGCCTTCAGCTTGTGCGAGAATGAGTACTCACCGATGACATCGCCGGTCATGCAGGTCTTGCCCGCGAGGATCACGTCGTGGGCCAACGCTCCCGGTTCGCCTGAACCGAACACGGGCGGTTTGTAGGGAACCTCCAGCACATCGGGCATGTGCGTCGACGCCGACGTGTCGAGGATGGCGATGTCCTTGTCGTTCCAATGCACGTCGAGCACGCTCGAGACGAGGTAGCCGGTGTCGACGATGAGACCGGCACCAGGTTCAAGGATGACGTCGACGCCGAACTGGGCCCTGAAAGCCTTGATGGCGCTTATCAGGGCATCCAGATCGTAGCCGGGCTTGTTGATGAAGTGCCCGCCGCCGAAGTTGACGGCCTTCACGCGGCGCACATAGTCACCCAGCCTGGTCGCGACATGCTCGATCAGCCCGACCGAGCCATTGTGCAGGGACTCGCACAGGGTGTGGGTGTGCAGGATGTCGATGTCACCCCAGGGCAGTTCACCGAGGCGGTCCATCGTGGTGCCGAAGCGCGAGCACGGCGCGCACGGGTCGTACAGCGCGCCACCCAGCGTGGCGTTGGAGAAGCCGGGATTGATGCGGATCCCAATCTCGCGGCCGGCGGCCTTGGCGCGCTGGAGATAGAGCGCGATCTGACCGGGGGAGTTGAAATAGATGTGGTCGGCGATGTCCAGCAGGCGATCGACTTCGCCAGGTCCGTAGGCGGGTGCATAGACGTGCACCTCCTTGCCGAAGGTCTCGCGTCCGAGGCGCGCCTCGTATTCCCCGGACGCGGTCGTGCCGTCGAGCGCATCGCGCATCATCGGGAAGGCGGCCGGCAAGGCAAAGGCCTTGGTCGCCAGCAGCACGCGGCAGCCGGCTTCGCGGCGCAAGCGCGCAGCCGTGGTCATGTTTTTTTCCAGCGCTGCCATGTCGAGGATGTAGGCCGGCGTGGCGATACCGGCAGGCAGGGTCGGCAGCTTGGTCATCACAGGTCCTTCAGCGGCGGACGATTCCGCAAGCGCCGCTATATGGCATCGCCACGTGACAGACGAAAGGGGTGTTGGCGCGTCACGAATTCCGGCCCGGCGGCAGGTGCTCGTTGCAGCCCGAGGCAGATTGGGTATGACGGCGCCGATGAGCGCCGCCGGTAACCGTCCGCGGTCAGGCGTACTGCAATGGCGCAATGCCGGTGCGGTGATCGGGACCGCCAAGGGCAACATGGCGATAATCGCGCGCCGTCAATCCGTACGCTTCCTTAAACGATCGCGAGAAATGCGAGGCGCTGTCAAAGCCCGAAGCCATGGCGATTTCAGCGATCGTACGGGGCCGATTGCTAGGATCGGCCAGCAATGTCCTGCTTCGTTCCAGACGCCTATCGACGAGCAGGCGCTCCAGCGATGTCCCCTCCTGGGCGAGCAGAAAATTCGCGTAGCGCCGGCTGATTCCGGCCATGTCGGCGATATCAGCGCACTGGATGCGCCTATGGGGTACGTTCGCGTCGATGGCATCATGCAGGCGCAGACGGGAAACCGCGGTGGCGGAGGCAAGGCGCCGAACGGTCGCCGGGGAGCTGTTGGTGAGTGCGAGGGAGACGAGGTCGACCGCCTGGTCGACAACCTTCGGCGTCGTTGACGACGTCACCAACTCCAGATGCTTCTGGAGATGCCGCAGGTACGAGGCCGCGAAGGCTCCGGCGCCTTTGCGGCCGGACACGAGGCTGGCTCGCGCCGATGCAGAACAACCGATTCTCGCTTCGAGCTGCGGGCGAGGGATCTCAAGTACCAGTTCCGACTTCGGCTCGTTGCAGGTGAGAACGTACGGCCGGCCGGCGTCCACCAAGTAACAATCTCCAGCCGCAATCATTACTTCGCGACCGTCCTGCTCGATGTGCTTCGAGCCCCCTAGAAGGACACCAAAAAACACGGAATCGGAATCGGATCGCGCCACGTGCCGCCGGGTCCGATCGGCCACGAGCGGCGTGTTATCGCAAACCGACAGTGTCAGGTCGCCTAATTGGGCGGCCTCTATGCGCGCCTGGAAGCCCAGTTTGCTTTGAACGCGGCAATCGTATTCGATGTACGTGCTGCACGAGACGCTGTGCCAGAATTCAACCCTGTCGCGAGGAAGGACAGCGTCCGTCGTAAAGGTCACGCTCATAGGTGCCTCACGGATCATTCGTTCACTGGATATTAAACACCGAATTCAATTGAGCGCAACACGTCTCGTCGGCGCGGATATCCTCGCACGATAGAGGATTGCTTAATTACACCTTAACCGTGCCTGGAATAACACTGTTCCCTACAGGCAACATATTTGGCCCGGACCCGTGGGCCGCGTTTCATGGTGCCCTGCATGCAAGCAAGCCAGCAGGACGAGATCCATGTTCAAGCAATTCAGGGGCGGCAGCGACCTCCAGGCGAAGATCGACGCTCTCGACAAATCCCAAGCCGTTATCGAATTCAACATCGACGGTACGATCCTCGCCGCCAACGCCAACTTCCTGAGCGCGGTGGGCTACACTCTGGAGGAGGTCCAGGGCAAGCATCACAGCATGTTTGTCAGCCCGCAGGATCGGGAGAGCCCCGCCTATCGGACATTCTGGAACGAACTGAGCCGCGGCGTCTTCCAGTCCGCCCAGTACAGGCGCGTGGGTAAGGGTGGTCGCGAAATCTGGATCCAGGCCACGTACAATCCAATCCTGGATGCCGCCGGCACGGCCCACAAGGTCGTAAAGTTCTGCACCGACATCACGCAGCAGAAGGTGCAGATGGCGGATCTCGAAGGGCAGATCTCGGCGATCAACAAATCGAATGCGGTGATCCACTTCAATCTCGACGGCACGATCATCGACGCGAACGCGAACTTTCTCGGGGCCGTGGGCTATTCGCTGGGCGAGATCAAGGGCCAGCACCATCGCATGTTCGTTACCGATAACGACCGTACCTCCACCCAGTACCGGCAATTCTGGGAAGCGCTGAACCGCGGCGAGTTCCAGGGCGGCGAATACCACCGCGTCGGCAAGGGCGGGCGCGAGATCTGGCTGCAGGCGACCTACAATCCGATCGTCGGTCCGTCCGGCAAGCCCTACAAGGTCGTGAAGTTCTGCACCGATATCTCGGCACAGGTGAAGCTGAAGGCGGCCATCAAGCAGACGATCGACATCGACCTCGGGCTGGTGTCGCAGTCGATCTCCGACATGGCCGATCAGGCGTCGACTGCAGCGCTATCGTCGAGCCAGACGTCGGCCAACGTTCAGGCCGTCGCCTCTGCGGCGGAGGAACTCGTCTATTCCGTGCAGGAAATTGCCCGACGCGTGGACGAGGCGTCGCAGATCACGAACAAGGCGGTGGATCTGGGGCGCAAGACCAACGACATCGTCGGCGGCCTTGCGACCTCCGCCGACCGCATCGGCCAGGTCGTCGGTTTGATCAATACCATCGCCTCGCAGACCAACCTGCTCGCACTCAATGCCACCATCGAGGCAGCCCGCGCCGGCGAGGCCGGCAAGGGGTTCGCTGTGGTCGCGACGGAGGTCAAGGCGCTCGCTGGACAAACCGCGAAAGCGACTGCCGAGATTGCCGCGCAGATCGACACGGTGCAGGCCGGCACGACGGATGCCGTCGCCGCCATCCACGACATCACCGAAGTGATCCACGCGATGAATCAGATCGCGGCCTCGATCGCAGCGGCCATCGAGGAACAGGGCGCGGTGACGAAAGAAATCTCCACCAACATGATGACGGCGTCCCAGGGCGTGCAGGTCGTCAGCAGCAACCTAGAGAGCATCGCCGGAAACTCGCGTGCAGCGAACGACTCCGCACGCAAGGTGCAGGATGCTTCGAAGGCGCTGGTAGCGTAATTTTTCCCGGAGTGCGCGGGTGGTCCACAGGTAGATCTTGCACGCGATCGTCCTGGCCCCACCGGGCCCCGCGGGTGACAAGGTCGATTTTGACGGTACGTCACCTGTGCAGAAACAGTAGTGGCGCAGACGCAGTAGCGTTGGCGGCGCCAACGCGCGGTGGCGGCGATAATCACGGGCGCGCAATAAAGTGCGCCCGGCTTATTTGGTTTCGGTCTTGGCAGAGCTTGGTGCCTGCTTGGCAGCCGGATCGCGCAGACACCGACCACCGACCATGTGGTAACCCTCGGCGCAGTCCTTGGGCTTGGCGGCTTCTGCCTCGGCCTTCGCGGGTGGCTTCGGCTCTTCCTTCTGCGCGCCCGCTGTTCCGGCCACGGCGGCCAATGTGGCTGTAGCGACGATGAGGGCTGCTGCGTGTGGGTGACTGGTCATGGCTTCACCTCCTTGCAAACGTAGCCATATCCCTTGATCTGCTTCATGATCGGCGCCGACGAGGTGACGATGCCTTCGATCTTCTCTCGGCCCAGCGCGGCGGCGACACTTTTCACGTCATAGTCGCGGACGGGATCGGCGCCCAGCTTCTGTACATAGACGCAGCCGGGATCGCTGTAGCAGGCAACAACGGTATTGGCGTCGAACGACGTCGTCTCGGGCTTAGTGCAGAGGAATTCGATCTCAGTGGCGCGCACAGGGATTGCCGCGACCGTGATCGCCAAGCCGAACGCTGCGAAGCCGATAACCGCTGTGGCGTGATGCATGAGGGCCCGCCCTTCCAATCATCCCGATTGGAGAAAGCTAGCGGCGGTCCGGTGCTGCCGCCAAATCAAATCTCGACCGTCCGCAGGCGGCTTGTGCCGCAACGGTAAACGGCGTGCTGGATGCCACCGTCTGCCGTGCGCGGCTGCCTTTGTCAGGCAGCCGATGGTGTCGTAGGCGGAGCGGCGGCAGAGCCGGCAGCGTTCACGGCCTGGGGAAGGATCTGCGCCAGCACCGAAGCGATCGTATCGGGCGAAATGCCAAGCTTGGCGGCGATCTGCTGGACGTACTCGCTGCCGAGTGCTTCGCGGACCTGGTCGGCAGTGATGGGGATGTTCTGCTTGTTCTGATCGATCCAGGATTTCACCTGGGCGCCAAGGCCCGCTTGCTCCAGCCTGGCGAGAATGCCTTGCAGACCTTCGGTGCCCAGCACCTGCTGCAGCAGGGCAGGCAAGGCCTTTTGTTCGGCTTCGTTGACGAGACCGCCGACGGCGCTCTTCAGGGCATCACTCCACGTCATGATCGCACTCCATGGTTCGACTAGCCCCCGGCCGGATTGGCTTAGAGCATTTGCCAGGCAGCGTCATCGGGCGTGACGGATAAGAGTTTATGGCACTAGAGCAGAGGTCGTGTGACGCCGGGCGCCAGCCCGCTGTCTAGAAGAGTCGGCCCTGCGAGCCGTGGAGATGGGCGAGCAAACCATCCACAACTCATCCCCGGACTCGTTCCGGGGATCCCGGCCGCAGCCTACTCGACATTCACCGTTGGATTTCGCGCCCAGCCGAAAGCGGGATCCTCGGGACAAGCCCGAGGATGACCGTTTTGGGTGCGCCGGCGCCAACCTCCTCGGACGAGCGCGGCGCACGGGCATCCGATGGACGGTTGCTCAGGTCTTGACTGCGAATAGCTCGGCCTGGTCCTTCTCGGCGACGTCGAGGAGCTTCCAGGGCAGGCCCTGATTACCGATCTCGTCCATGAAGGGCTTGGGCGGCAGCTGCTCGACGTTGAAGACGCCGTCGCCCTTCCAGTGGCCCTTGAACAGCATCATGGCGCCGACGACCGGCGGCACGCCCGTGGTGTACGACACGGCCTGGGCGCCGACTTCCTTGTAGCACTGGGCGTGGTCGCACACGTTGTAGATCATGGCGATCTTCTTCTTGCCGTCCTTGCTGCCGCGGAAGATGCAGCCGATGGACGTCTTGCCGGAATAGTTCTCGCCCAGCGACGAGGGCGGCGGCAGCAGCTCCTTCAGGAACTCGATCGGGATTACGGGATGGCCCTTGTACATGACCGGGTCGATGCGCGTCATGCCGATGTTCTGCAGTACGTCGAGGTGCTTGATGTAATTGTCGGAGAACGTCATCCAGAAGCGGATCTGCTTCAGGCCGCGGATGTTCTCGACCAGGCTCTCCTCTTCCTCGTGATAGATGAGGTAGGACTTGCGCGGGCCGACTTCCGGGTAGTCGATCATGGCGGAGATCGTGAGCGGGTCGATCTCGATCCACTGACCGTTCTTCCAGTACTTGCCGCGCTGCGTCACCTCGCGGAGATTGATCTCCGGATTGAAGTTCGTCGCGAACGCCTTGCCGTGGCTGCCGTCGTTGCAGTCGACGATGTCGATCTCATCGATGGTGTCGAACAGCTGCTCCTGGGCATAGGCGCAATAGATGTTCGACTGGCCGGGATCGAAGCCGCAGCCGAGGATCGCCATGATGCCCTTGGCCTTGTACTTGTCGTGGTAGGGCCACTGCCACTTGTAGGTGAACTTGGCCTCGTCGCGCGGTTCGTAGTTGGCGGTGTCCATGTAGTGCACGCCGACTTCCAGGCACGCGTCCATGATGGGCAGGTCCTGGTATGGCAGGGCCATGTTGATGACGAGGTCGGGCTTCACCTTCTTCAGCAGCGCGACGACTTCGGCGGCGACGTCGGCATCGACCTGATGCACCTCGATGGGCGTGACGCACTGCTTGGCGATCTTCTGGCAGCTTTCGAGGCGGCGCGAGGCCAGATGGATGGTCTTGAAGACGTCGCGGTTCATCGCGCACTTCTGCGCGACCACCGAGCCTGCGGCTCCCGCGCCGATGATCAATACGTTATCCAATCTGGGTTCCTCCTGAACTCTTGATGTCGGCCGAGCCGCGCGCGGCTGGAGGCCCGGCGGCTGGCGTGACACGCGGTTTAAGGCAGGAGGTAGATGAGTTCAAGGAAGGGATTGTGACAGGCTTTTGGGTATCGGCGGCACCCGCTCATGGAACCAGAACGGGGTCTGGCGCATTAGGTCTTCCGGCCCTAATCCGTTGGACGACCCGAGTTGCAGACCCTACGAGGGGACGGTACTGCTTGCCTGGGGAGCCCTCTGATTTTGCTCCGTATTGGACTGACGTTCACAGCGCCGGCTTGCTTCGGCTCGCGCAAAATCAAGGCGCCGCATCGGAAATCGGATGGAGACTTCGGACAAGTTTTCCGCATCGCAAACAGAAGAGGGCCGGTATCGCCTTCTTGTGGAAGCCATCACCGATTACGCGATCTACATGCTCGATGCCGACGGGACGGTGACCAGTTGGAACGCGGGTGCGCGACGTTTCAAAGGCTATGAACCGGACGAGATCATAGGCCGGCACTTCTCGCAATTCTACGACGAGGGCGACCGGGCCTTGGGGCTGCCGGAGCGCAATCTCCGGACCGCGGAAGAACGCGGCACGTTTGAAGGCGAGGGATGGCGCATCCGAAAGGACGGGACGCGGTTCTGGGCTCACGTCATCATCGATCCCGTCCGGAGCGCCGATGGCGAGTTGGTCGGCTACGCGAAAATTACACGAGATCTCACCGAGCGGAAGAGGAATGAAGAAGAGCTGCGGCAGAGCGAACAGCAGTTCAGGCTGCTGGTCGATGGCGTCAGTGACTACGCGATCTACATGCTCTCACCCGAAGGGACGGTTTCGAGCTGGAATGCGGGCGCGCAACGCATCAAGGGGTACTTGCCGTACGAGATCATCGGTGAACATTTCTCCCGCTTCTATACGGAGCAGGACCGCGCGACCGGCGAGCCGACGAAAGCGCTGGCAGCCGCCGAAACTCACGGACGTTTCGAAAAGGAAGGCCTCAGGATCCGCAAGGATGGCACGCCGTTCATGGCGCACGTGATCATCGATGCGATCCGGTCCAATGACGGAACGCTGATCGGCTTTGCCAAAATTACCCGCGACATCACCGAGAAGAAGACGGCCGAACGCGCGCTGGAGGCGGCGCGCGAGGCACTCTTCCAATCACAGAAGATGGATGCCGTCGGCCAGCTCACAGGCGGGGTCGCCCACGACTTCAACAATCTGCTCGCGGTGATCTTGGGCAACCTGGAGCTGGCGCGGCGGCGCGTGCCGGACGACGAGAAGCTCGCCCGCTATCTAGGCAATGCCATCGAAGGGGCGCGACGTGGTGCCGTTCTTACGCAACGTATGCTTGCTTTTGCGCGGCGGCAGGAACTCAAGCCAGTCGCCGTCGACCTGAAGGGTCTCATCGAGAGTATGTCCGGGCTGCTCAAGAGTTCGCTGGGTCCGGCCGTCCTCATTCAAACCAGCCTGCCGGACAAGTTGCAGCGGGTCGCCGCCGATCCCAATCAGCTTGAACTCGCGATTCTGAACCTGGGTGTCAACGCGCGCGACGCGATGCCCGAGGGCGGACTGCTGCGTATCGAGGCGCGGCAGGAGGCCGAGCACGTGCGGCTGCTGCTGATCGACGACGGCGACGGCATGGACGAGGAGACGCTGCGACGCGCTCTGGAGCCGTTTTTCACCACGAAGGGCGTCGGCAAGGGAACGGGGCTCGGCCTATCGATGGTTCACGGCATGATGGAGCAGCTGGGCGGGAAGCTGACGATCGCCAGCGAGAAAGGAAGTGGCACCACGATCGAACTCTGGCTGAAGAACGCGGCCGATGGTCGTGAGAGCGCCCGGCCCGCAGCCCCGAGCAGCGGCGCGTCCCGGAAACGTAGTCGGCTTTCGATTCTTCTCGTCGACGATGATGGGCTGGTGCTCGCCAACACGCGAGACATGCTGGACGACCTCGGGCATCACGTCATCGAGGTGGCTTCCGGCAGCGAGGCCGTCAACGTTCTGTTGCAAGACATCGGCATCGATCTGGTCATTACGGATTACGCCATGCCGGGAATGACCGGGCTTCAGCTCGCCGAGCAGGTGCAACGGCTGCAGCCCAACCTGCCGGTCATCCTCGCCACCGGCTACGCCGAGATCACATCCGGCTCCCTTGAGCTCCCCCGGCTTGCCAAGCCGTTCTGCCAACAGGACCTCGTCAACGCGATCGATGCGTTGGAGATGTAGGTGGGGTTGGCGTTAGAAGCAGCCCGGCATCTTCGAGGTGGCGCGACGGTCTTGAAGACGTGACGGTTCATCGCGCACTTCTTTGCGACCTTTGAGCCTGCGGTCGTCGCGCCGGTAGGGGGAGGTGGTGGCAGGGCGGATGAGGTCGTGCGGCTGGCTTGAAAGAGGGAGTACTGTCGGTGGCGGGACGTTGCAAGATTGTGACGCTGTCGGCACCATTTGGCTTGCTAAGGTTGGGACCTTATGCAGTTACTTTCCTCACTCATTTTATCGTGTGTATTTTGTACGCGTTGCGTTGGGGGACAAAATGGATGGGTCAGCGATTAGCGCTTGGTTATTTTGGGCGCGCAATCTGCCGTGGGGCGAAGTTCGTTCTCTATTTGAACTAGCCCTATATTTCTTGGCTGTAGTGGCGATTTTAGGATGCCTCGCCCGATTGGGAACAATCCGCGCGATCATCAAGGATTTTCGCGAGGCCAGGGGCCCATTGTGGGATCTCCAGAAGACGGTTGAAGATCTGAAGAACCTAGAACCTGTCATTCATTCGCTTAAGGAGCAGGTGCAGGGCTTCGGCGGGCACATGACGCTAATTGACAAGAAGATCGACGCAGCACGGAAGCAAGTGTCAGAGCTGCAGGTGGAGACGGTGAGCAATCGGACCGACGCTGAGGAAGCGCCTCAGCCAGCCCTCGCAGGTCTCATAAGAAATGCGGCGCACGAAAGCTCCGAAGACGAAAATTGGCAAGAGCTTCGTGAAATCTGGAAGAAGAACACGCACCGTATCGAGTATGTAATCGACAATATCGCAGACGGACGCAAAAAGGTTGCCTACGATCGGCTGCCTCGAACAAATTATGATCGGATCGTCAATAAGCTCCAGGGACAGGACGTTATCACCGCAGCGGCGGCTAACGCATCGAGGTCGTTGAACGAACTCTTTAACAGATATCGGCCGAGGAATCGGCGGGTTCCCGATGAAGTCGTCCAGAGCTTACGTGTGTTGGATGGTCAGCTTGATCGAGAGTTAGTTTCGCACGCTAGAATAATTGCCGAAGACTTGGTCGACGACGAACCCACTGGTGCTTCACCCACACGAGTCGTCCGACCGTCAAGACCTTCGCCAAACAGCCCCGCAACTATCAATTTTTCTGGGAGTGAGGAACCTGCGCCCTTGCGGTAGCTAGTGCAAATCAGATAGCCGCTTCCTATTGAAGTAGGAGGCGCAAATAGCAAAACGCAATCACTCTGAGCACGCAAGAGTCACTGCGATATGCGTGAACTTGGCGCTCGATGGAGTCGAATCCGACATTCGCAACGAGTTGCAAGTTGTTGACGGTGTGGCTGCGAACATTTTAGAACGCGTTTTGGCGAGGCTGAAGCAGCGGCGCATCGTGGGATACGACAGGGACAACACCGTATCCCAATAGCGGCGATCTGTTTCCGTCGTACGGAACGCTAGACTTGGCCCTGTACTCCCAAGCAACTTGCACGACGCTAGCTTATTCGCCGTCGCCTTTACACGCGCTAGCGACTTTCGAACTACATCCCGGCTTCCCAAACAGCTCTAAACACGATCTGAACTTCATGGCGTCGAGTTCGCCGAGGATGTCCTCCAGCGACAGGCCTGCCGCCTCGTGCGCGCGCACCAGCGCGACGCACTCCCGCAGGCGCGCGCCCAGCACCGGGTGGGCGAGGTAGCCGCGGGCTTCGTCCAGCGAGCGGATGGCGTAGCGTTTCGACATGGGGCTGTGGCCAAGGCCGGCGGCCTGGGGGAAGATGAACCAGATCCAGTGCGTGGTTTTGCGGCCGGCGCGCAGTTCGCGCAGCACGGTGGCGTAGACGGGCGCCTGCGCGTCGATGAAGCGTTGCAGGTTGAAAGGGTCGTCCATCGGCAGGCCTCCCGACACAAGTCCGTGGCGATCCACCGTCCGGCGCGGACCGAGACTGCAGTTCGAAGGCGGCCAAGGCGACACGGGCGGATCAGAACTGGTTGGTGAAGGGGTTCCAGTTGTCTTTCGGAGCCGGGCGGCGCTTGGGCGGGGGTTGGCGGGGTGCTGCCTGGGCCGCGGCCGCCTCGGGCGAGAGCGGCGCGTTGGGGTCGGTCCCGGCGGCCTGTTGGGCGTCAGCGCCGGGGGCCGGGGTGGCGCCGGATTGGGGTTGTGGGGCGTTGGCGGGGGACTGGCCCTGACTGGGGCCCTGATTGGGACCCTGACCGGGGGGCGGCAACGGCGCCTGGTCCACGGTGGCATCCGTGCCGGCGTTGGGATCGGGTGCGGGCTGCGGATCGTCGACAGCGGCAGCGGCGGCCGCTGCGGCCCGTTCGGCACGTTCCCGGCGAACCCGCTCCTTCTCCGCGGCGATGCGCGCCTGTTCTTCCTTGGCGCGCGTCTCGTCTTCCTTGCGCAGGCGCTCGAGCTCTTCGACGTCGCGCTCCATCTTGCGCACGGTGAGTTCGCGTTCGAGCGCGGAGGCGGAGATCTGCGGCTCGATGGCGGCGATTTCCTTCAACATGCCGGCGTAGACGACAGAGACGGGCGGCAGCAGCTTGGCGCCGGACTTGCCGGTCGACTTCGGCAGGCGCGCCTCGATGGTCCATTCGCTGTCGAGCTTGAAGGTCGCCAGTTCGACGACGGTCTGGAACGTCGTGCGGCCTTCGGGACGGTCGAGCTCGACCTTGGCGAGTTTCATCGCGCCGTCAGCAATGGTGACCGGCATGACGAGTTCGCCGACTTTCAACTGGCCTTCGCGCAAACCGTCACGCAAGGCGGCGGCGAGCGGTTCGCCGCTGTTGGGGCCGCGGCCGGCGAGTGCGGCCTCGGCGAGGGAGCCGACGACCGCGGGGCTGAGGCCGCCGAGACTGACATCGCCAAGCTTCAGTTCGCCCTTGCCCTCAAGGCCGGCGATCAGGGCCGCAGGGCTCAAGGCACGGCCGGAATATTTCAACGCCAAGGTGGCGATGTCGGGTTTTCCGGCACCTTGCGGGACGCGCAAGTCGAGGCCACCGTTGAGGCTGACGCCGGCCGATTCCCTGGCGAAGGTCATGGCGGAGGTGATCTGGCCGCCGACGGCGTCGCCGGAGAGCGATGCGACAGACAGCTTGCCTGGCTCGAAGGCGATGTCGAGCTTGGCGTTGGCGATGCTCAGACCGGGCTGCAGCGCAAGCTTGCCGAAGCGGACGGTGACTTTGCCCTCGGCGGCATCGGCGGCGCCGAAATCGAACTGCTGCTCCGGCCATAGGACGTCCGCGGCCTCGGGCGGTGCTGCCGCCGCCGGCGTCTTCGCAGCGGTCGGCACCGGGGATGGCGCGCTCAGCGCCTGCTTGTCGAGAAGTGCTGCAAGCAGACCGGTGACGCTGGCTTCGCCGACCTGGAGGTCTCCCGTGACGCTGGCGCGGGCGGCTTCGGGGCGTTTGATCGACAGCGTGCCGGCGACAGGCGTTCCGGCCATCGTCAGGCCTGTTGGAGACAGCGTGAGAACGTCTCCCGTCTTGGCGACGGCAACCATGCCGGCGAGCGGGATCGTGGAGGTGGCATCGGGCAAAGCGATGCCTGCCAGATGAAGCAGGGTGCGGGAGTCGCGCGCAGAGACCTTCACGTCGCCCGAGAGGCCGAGCGCGGCGTCGGGCGGCAACAGGATGCGTCCGCTGTAATCGACATTGACGCCATCGGACTGGATGGCGGCGAACGACAGCAGGCCGTCGTGCGGTGCGCCGACGGCCCGCGCTACGATCATGCCGGGTCGCGGGGGTGAGGCGGCGCCCGAGGCAGACGGCGGTAGACCGAGCAGGGCGGCGGAAGCCTGGTCAATGTCGGGTGCCTCAAGGCGGGCGGAGATCGCCGCGGGGGCGGTTCGCCAGGCGGCGAAGCCGCCATCGAGATCGATGCTGGCTGTGAGGCGGCCGCCGCGGACGATACCGTCAAGCTTCAGGTCGGCCGCGGTCGGGCTGCGCGATCCCAGGTTGACGGTGCCAGCCAGTCGAAACGGCGCAAGGCGGGCGAAGTGATCGACGAGGCCAGGCGCATAGGTATCGAGGCCGGCGAGGTCGACGAACGCCTTGGCGGAGGTCGCATCGGTCGCAGCAATGACACCCCGCAGGCTGCCCTGCGCGTCGGTCTTGACGCCCGCGGCCTCGCCCTCCAGTTCGACTTCGAGACCGGTGTCGTCGGAGAACTTGAGCTGGCGCATGACGAGCTTGCCGCCCTCGACGGAAAGGTCTGCCTCGACGTTGCGCAAGGCGCGCGTTCCGTCGACGACGGAGCCCGCCTTGACGCCGATAACGATGTCGGCGTTGGCGGGATCGAACCAGGACTGCCGATCTTCCTCGGCCGCCGGAGCCGTGTCCGTCCTGACCACGCCGGCCTGCGCCAAGAGGGGCGCCAGCGTCTCCATCTGCAGGCCGCCGGGCCAGACGCGGCCGACGTCGATCTTCTGGCCTTCGAGATTGAGGGTGAGGCGGCGGCGTTCCCCCAGATCAAGGCGAACGCCGGCGATCACCGGTGTGTCGCCGATGCCGACCTTGGCGTCGGCCAGTTCGATCTGCTTGCCGGAAAATTTCAGGTTGCCGTTGAGAGCGAAGGCGCCATCGCTGAGGCCGTTGGTCAACGCCGGACGCTTCAGGCCCCAGGCAAGGAAGCGCGAAAGGCTCTGGCCCTTCAAGCCGACCGCGCCTTCGAATTTCGGCGACGTCTCGCCCGGTGCCAGCTTGCCAGCGAGCGAAAGCTGCGTGGCGCCGGGCAGCGAGACACGGAAGTCCTTGACCTCCAGCGGGCCGCCGGCGCGCACGGCGGCGAAATGCACGTTGCTGATCTGGTCGGCACCGAGATTGAGTTGGTCGACCTGCAGATTGATGTTGGTGTCGGACGACGCGGGCAGCTGGCGCATCAGCACGTCGAACAGGCCGCGCGCCGCCTCGAGCGGCACGACGGTCTTGCCGGTGCCGAACATGGCGTCGAGGTCGATCCAGCGGGAATTGAGAGCAAGGTCAAGCTTGGTGCGCTCGCCCCAGGTCGCCTGAGCGTTGCCGGTAATGAGTTGTGGCGGTCCACCGCCGTCGGAGGTGATGGCGATTTCGGACAGCGTGAAGCCGCCGGCGTCGCCGGAGATCTTGCTGCGCATGTCGTACACCGGCACACCGGCCTGCACGGCCGGCGGCGGGGGCACGGCCGCCGTCTTCGGCTCGGCGCCCGGGGTCGGGCTGACGCTGACCTCCGGGGCGGGCGCCGGTGCGGCAATGGGAGCGGGCGGCGCGGGGGCATCGGGCGCGGTAGTGGCAGCGGACAAGTCGGGCGCAATCTTGGCGGTGAGTTCGCCGGAGATGTTGAGCTTGGCGCCGAGATTGGCGGCGCGGCCGTCGACGATGTAGGAACTGTGCGTACCGGTGCCGGTCGCCGACACCTTGAAACGCGCGTCGCCATTGGGATCGGGCGAGGCGCTGGCGAAGCGGACGTCCCGCAGTTCGCCAGCCCATTTCATCTGCCCGCGAAAGCGGACGGGGCCGCTCAGGGCATCGGCCATCAACTCGCCGTTGACGGCTTCGAGCTTGGCCAACTCGTTGCCCTTGGGGCCGATCAGGCCAATCTCGCCGTTGCTCAGCTTCACGGAACTCAGCGTGACGTCGGCGGGCACGAACGGCAGCGCGCCAGGCGTAAGCTTGAGCTTGCTCCAGTTGCCGCTGCCATCTTCGCCGACGGCCAGCTTCAATATGGGGTTCTTCAATTCGACCTGGTTGGCCTGCAGTACACCCTGAACGAGGGGCGACAGGGCCAGCCACATGGTGAAGCTTTCGGCGCGGAACAGCGGCTCGCCGGTCTGGCTGTCGGGATCGGAGATCCGCATCTTTTCGAAGGAGACGTATGGCGCGGGCAACAGGCGCAGGTTGACGTTGCCGCCGAGGCGGACGTCACGACCCAGGACGCGGGTCGCCTCCTCCTCGAAAATGCCGCGATAGCCGTTCCAATCGATCATCGCGGGCACGGCAAAGAGCGCCGCGAGAAGGGCTACGACCGCGCCGCCGAGATAAGCCAGCCAGTTACTCATGTATGCTGTTCACCGTGGCACGGGCACGATCGGCAGCGACATGGCTGCCCGCAGCATGCGGATCAAACTTCGTCATGTGCTTGCGCCAAATTGTGGTGCGCGCCCACGGTGTTGGCCACGGCGCGCATCATTCCTATATGTCGAGCGGCACTCTACTGCAAAACGGGGCCAAGCTGCGCCCAAATTTTGCGATTTTTCTGGCCGGAACCAAGGCACCGCGGTGCCATTGCCCGCCGCCGCGTTTTCCGTGGGCAAGGCCGGCGGCGCCGGATTGCTGCCGTTGTAGCAATGATATAGTGCGAGGCGATGCAATCGAATCAGAAGCAAACCCCTGAGCCCGATGTCTACCCGGACATGGACGAAGTCCCGTTCGATCTGCCACCGGCACCCACGGGTGTGACGGCACCGGCGGCCGTGCGCCCCGCGTCCATTTCCGCCCGGGCCATGGGGGTGCGGCCGGCGCTACCTTATCTCGACGGTCTCAATCCCGAGCAGAAGGCGGCCGTGGAGGCGCTCGACGGACCGGTTCTGGTGCTGGCGGGTGCCGGCACCGGCAAGACGCGCGTGCTGACGACGCGCATCGCGCACATCCTGGCGCAGGGGCGCGCTTCGGGACATCAGATCCTCGCCGTGACGTTCACGAACAAGGCGGCGCGCGAGATGAAGCACCGCATCGGCGCGCTGGTCGGCGGGTCGGTGGAGGCGATGCCATGGCTCGGCACGTTCCACGCGATCGGCGTGAAGATCCTGCGGCGCCATGCCGAGCTTGTGGGGCTGAAGTCGGGCTTCACGATCCTGGATATGGACGACCAGATCCGCCTGATGAAGCAGGTGATCGAGGCGGAGGGGCTCGACAAGGACCGCTGGCCGGCGCGGCAATTGGCCGGGCTGATCGACGGCTGGAAGAACCGGGGGTTGACGCCGGCGAAGGTGCCTGCGGGCGAGGCGTTCGGCTTTGCGGCTGGCAAGGGCGTGAAGCTCTACACGGCATACCAAGCGCGGCTGAAGGAACTCAACGCCTGCGACTTCGGCGATCTGCTTTTAGAGAACCTGCGACTGTTCCAGGAGCATCCGGATGTGCTCGCCGACTATCACCGGCGCTTCCGCTACATCCTGGTCGACGAGTATCAGGACACGAACGTGGCGCAGTATCTCTGGCTGCGGCTGCTGGCACAGGGCTGTCCCAACGTGTGCTGCGTCGGCGACGACGACCAGTCGATCTACGGCTGGCGTGGCGCGGAGGTGGACAACATCCTGCGCTTCGAGGAGGACTTCAAGGGCGCGACCGTGATCCGGCTGGAGCGCAACTACCGCTCGACGGGGCACATCCTGGCGACGGCGTCGGGGCTGATCGCGCACAACAAGGGGCGGCTGGGCAAGACGCTGTTCACCGACGGCCGCGAGGGCGAGAAGGTGCTCGTCTCCGGCGTCTGGGACGACGAGGAAGAGGCGCGCTCGATCGCCGACGACATCGAACGGGCGCAGAAGTCAGGTCACCGGTTGAACGAGATCGCGATCCTGGTGCGGGCGTCGTTCCAGATGCGGGCATTTGAAGATCGCTTCATCACGCTGGGATTGCCCTATCGCGTCATCGGCGGCCCGCGGTTCTACGAGCGGCAGGAGATCAAGGACGCGATCGCCTACCTGGAAGTGACGGCGAACCCTGCCAACGACCTGAAGTTCGAGCGCATCATCAACGTGCCCAAGCGCGGCATCGGCGACACCAGCGTGAAGCGGGTGCACGAACTGGGTCGCGCACGCGGCGTTTCGATGTACCAGGCGGCGCAGATGATGGTGGAGACGGAGGAGCTGGCGGGCAAGGCGCGCAAGGCGCTGACCGATCTCATCCGCTCGTTCGGCCGCTGGCGCGGGCAGATCGACACGATGAAGCATACCGAGCTTGCCGAACTGATCCTCGACGAGAGCGGGTATACGGCCTCTTGGCAGTCGGACAAGAGCCCGCAGGCGCAGGCGCGGCTGGAGAACCTGAAGGAACTCGTGCGCTTCATGCACGAGTTCGACACGTTGCAGGGCTTCCTGGAGCATGTGTCGCTGGTCATGGACGCGGCGCAGGGCGACGACGGCGATCGCGTCTCCATCATGACGCTGCATGCAGCCAAGGGACTGGAGTACGACACCGTGTTCCTGCCCGGTTGGGAAGAAGGATTGTTCCCCAGCCAGCGCACGATGGACGAGAGCGGGCAGGAAGGCCTGGAGGAAGAGCGGCGACTTGCCTACGTCGGCGTGACGCGGGCCAAGAAGCTCGCCAAGATCTCGTTCACGCAGAACCGGCGCATCCGCGGGCTGTTCCAGTCGGCCATCCCGTCGCGGTTCGTCGATGAGTTGCCGGAGGCACACGTCGAGGTGGCGGAAGTGAAGAGCCCGTTCGGCGGGGCGTATCAGAATTTCGGCGGCGGCAACTTCGGCAATCCGTACGGGCGCAGCCGTTTCGATGACAAGCCGGCGAGTGCGTTTGCCGCGACGTACGACACACCGGGCTGGCAGCGCGCACAGCGACATCAGGCCAGCGGCGCGCCGGCGGCGCGGGCGCCGATCACGATCGATGCGGCGCCGGCTGCCTCATCATCCGAGCCGTCGAGCTATGACGTTGGCGATCGTGTGTATCATCAGAAATTCGGGGCGGGACGCGTGACCGGCGTCGACGGAAACAAGCTGACGATCGACTTCGAACGCGCCGGCCGCAAACGCGTGGTTGATAGCTTCGTGGCGCGGCGGTGACTTGGGATTTCCAAATATTTTGCGCTGCATCTGCGACCGAAACTGCCTTTTAGAATTCTGGCCACAATTCCACTTTGCAGTTTATGAGGCGCGAAGCGCATTTTGAGAGTTATGCAGGTGCGTGCACCATGAGAAAACCAGAGATGTGGCCGCTGATGCGGCTCGGGCCGTTTTTGGCCTTCGGCCCTGTGGGTCAGGCTTTGAGCTGGGCATGGCCGTTCATGCCCAATGCTGTTCAGAACTTTGCTTGGGCGTCTCTAGTGCCCTACTTGTGGGGCTTCACCGCTGGTGCCGTCATTGCGGATCTCGCAAGCACAACAAGCCTAATACGTGGCGGCATCGCGTGGTGGTTTCGGTACTTCGACGTGCCTCAGGTACTGCCAGTACATTCGCTATCTGACGGTGTTGAAGCCGTCGAGCCCACTGCCAGTATCGTTTTTGTTCGGAAGGCAAAAAACGCGTCTGTAGTTGTTGAGATTGATGGCTGCATGACGACAGACGGAAACCTCAGACAGCCCACCTCGTTCGTTTCTGAGTCAGATAGAACGTTCGCGGTCGGCGAGCGGTACAAGTTGCCTCTGGCATTTATTCCTTTGAAGACTTTCCCGCAAGGACCCCTCCCTCCCGCAAGATACAGCAGCTCGAGTAGCGTCGGCAGTCCTTACTTGGTGGCCGATTCCGTGAATGTGTTGACTATCGTTTTGAGAAGCGGCTGGAGGTGTCAAAAATACAAAATTCACGTGCGCAGTTTGATGAAGGACTCTGCGACGCATGCTCGCTTCTTTTGGATGGTGGAAGACTATGACCCGTTCAAGGATGGCAACACAGCTCAATCTTTCACTTAGAAGCGAGGCGTGGCGAGCGGCTCATCTCGCCGTCACTGAACCAGTGACACCACACATCGGACATAGCTCGATGTGAGCCACATCGAGTTAATCCAGGTCCTGCACCTCGACGGAGGTGCCGCCTTTCAAGCGGTGAGTCAGGGTGGCTTCGACGAACTGGTCGATGTCGCCGTCGAGGACATCGTCGGGAGCGGTGCTCTGGGCGCCGGTGCGCAGGTCCTTCACGAGCTGATAGGGCTGCATGACGTACGAGCGGATCTGATGTCCCCAACCGATCTCGCTCTTGGACGCGTTCTCGGCATTGGCCTTGTCTTCGCGCTTCTTCAGCTCAACCTCGTACAGTCGTGACTTGAGCATGCCCCAGGCGATGGCGCGGTTCTTGATCTGCGACCGCTCCTGCTGGGAGGCAACCGCAATGCCGCTGGGGATGTGGGTGATGCGCACGGCCGAGTCGGTCGTGTTGACGTGCTGGCCGCCGGCGCCGGACGAGCGGTAGGTGTCGATGCGGCAGTCGCTCTCCTTGATCTCGATCTCGATGTTGTCGTCGACGACGGGGAACACCCAGACTGAGGCGAAGCTGGTGTGGCGACGCGCGTTGCTGTCGTAGGGCGAAATGCGCACGAGACGATGCACGCCGCTTTCCGTCTTCAGCCAACCGTAGGCGTTCTCGCCCTTGATCTCGAGGGTGGCCGACTTGATGCCGGCTTCTTCGCCGGGGCTTTCCTCGATGAGGCTCACCTTGTAGCCGCGCTTCTCAGCCCAGCGCATGTACATGCGCGCCAGCATCGAGGCCCAGTCCTGGCTCTCGGTGCCGCCGGCGCCGGCGTGAACTTCAAGGAACGTGTCGTTGCCGTCGGCTTCGCCGGACAGCAGCGCTTCGACGCTGCGGCGCTGGACGTCGGCCTCAAGCTTTTTCAGGGCGGCTTCGCCTTCGGCGACGGAGGCCTGGTCCTTCTCGGCCTCGCCCAGCTCGATGAGCGTGAGGCTGTCCTCGAATTCGCCTTCGAGCCGGCGGAACGCCGACAGCGATCCGTCCAGCTGCTGGCGCTGGCGCATCACCTTTTGGGCGTTGGCCGGGTTGTTCCACAGGTTGGGGTCTTCGGCGCGGCGGTTCAGCTCGGCCAGACGTTCTTCGGCGCTAGCCGGGTCAAAGATGCCTCCGCAAAAGCGACAGGGCCTCGGTGATGCTATCGGCTAAACGTTGCGCTTCGGCGCGCATGGCGGCCTCCAGTGAGACGAAAATTGAGCGGGTTGGATGTCGATATAAGGGCTGCGCGACCCGGTGTAAACGCGACGTGCTGCTTCAGGGAAATATCCAATACAAGGTCGGGACGAACGTCACCAGACGTCGCGGCTGCGGCTTGGGACGCCGGGCGCGGGACCGGGAGGTGGACTGTAGCTGTCGCCCGCGGCGCGGCGGTCGCCGGCCGACCACTGGCTGCTTTCGGAATCTTCCGCCGGCGCCGGCGGCGCGCCCTCGCCGCTGGTCGTCTGCTGGAAGCCGATGACCGAGTAGGCGTCGTCGGGTTCTTCGTCGGGCTTGAAAGCTTCCATGATCGCCTTGGGATCGCCAGGCGCGGCACGCAGGCCCGACTGCAGGTTGACGCGCACGAGCTTGGTGCCTTGCGGGATGCGGAACGGTGCGGCCGGCGTCTTGGCCAGCGCCACCTTCATAAAGCTGCCGAAAATCGGCGCGGCGACGTTGCCGCCCGTATTGCCCTTACCCATCGGACGCGGCGTGTCATAGCCGATGAACACACCGACGACGAGGTCGGGCGAATAGCCGATGAACCAGGCGTCCTTTTCTTCGTTGGTGGTCCCGGTCTTGCCGGCGATGGGACGGCCCAGCGACTTCAACGACGTGGCGGTACCGCGCTGGACGACGCCTTCCATGATCGAGGTCATCTGATAGGCCGTGTAGGGGTCGATGATCTGCGGCCGGTCATCGGCGACTTCCGGCTCCGCCTGCCCGGCCCACTTCTCGGTCTTGCAGTCGGCGCACGTGCGCGCGTCGTGCTTCCACACGGAGCGGCCCCAGCGATCCTGAATGCGATCGATCAGCGTCGGGCGCACCTGCTTGCCGCCGTTGGCGAGCATGCAGTAGCCCGTGGCCATGCGCAGCAGCGTGGTTTCACCGGCGCCGAGCGACATGGAGAGGACCGGCAGGAGGTCGTCATAAATTCCGAAGCGCTTGGCATACTCGGTGATGATCGGCATGCCCATGTCCTGGGCCAGGCGCACGGTCATCTGGTTGCGAGACTTTTCAATGCCGACGCGCAGGGTCGCTGGACCGAGCGACGTCTCCTTGTTGTAGTTCTCGGGCTTCCAGATGTCCTGACCGGGACCCTGGTTCACCTCAATCGGCTCGTCGAGAACGATCGAAGTCGGCTTGTAGCCGTTGTCGAGGGCGGCGGCATAGACGAAAGGCTTGAACGAGGAGCCCGGCTGGCGTTTGGCCTGCACGGCGCGGTCGAACTGGCTGATGGCGAAGGAAAAGCCGCCGGCGATGGCGAGCACGCGACCGGTGTGCGGGTCCATGGCTATGAGACCGCCGCCAACCTCGGGGATCTGCATCAGAGACCAGACGCCGTCGAGTTTCTTGGGGTCTTTCGGCGCTACGTAGATCACGTCGCCGGCCGCCAAAACGTCGGACGGGGCCTTGGGGGCGGCGCCTTTTACGCGGGCCCACTTCATCTCGTCGAAGTTGATTTCGACGGCCTCGCGATTGGTGGCGAGCTTGCCGTCCTGGCCGCGCTGCGGTTTCAGGCCGACCAGGGCCTTGGTCTTTTCCGTCGAGATGACAACGCCGACGCGCCATGGCGCCATGTCAGGGGGCACGTCGATCGAGCCCAGTGCTTCGCCCCAGTTGCCGGCGACATCGATCTTCTTGACAGGGCCGCGCCAGCCCTTCTTGCGGTCGAACTCGACAAGGCCGTCAATCAAGGATTGCCTGGCCTGGACCTGCAGCTCGGGATCGAGCGTGGTCCGGATCGACAGGCCACCGGCATAGAGTTTCTCTTCGCCGTACTCGGCGAGGATGGAGCGGCGGACTTCCTCGGCAAAGAACTCAGCGGAGAAGATCTGGGCGCCGCCGGGGCGGAAGTTCACGCCGAGCGGCTTGGCCTTGGCGGCCTCTGCCTCCTCATGCGTGATGAAGCCGTTCTCGGCCATCTCGCCGATGATCCAGTTGCGGCGCTCGGTGGCCTTCTTGGTAGCTTTGAAGGGATGGTAGTTGTTGGGAGCCTTGGGCAGAGCCGCGAGGTAGGCCGCCTCCTCGATGGTGAGATCGCCCAGCTCCTTGTTGAAATAGTTGAGCCCGGCCGCCGCGACGCCGTAGGCACCCACGCCGAGGTAGATCTCGTTGAGATAGAGTTCGAGGATCTTTTCCTTCGGATAGGCGCGTTCGATGCGAACGGCGAGGATGGCCTCCTTGATCTTGCGGTCCATGCTGCGTTCGGACGTCAGCAGGAAGTTCTTGGCGACCTGCTGGGTAATGGTGGACGCGCCCTCCGGCCGCCTGTCGCTGCCGCGGATCTTGCCCTCCACCATCTTGAAGAGGGCGCGGGCGATGCCCTGGAGATCAACGCCGCCGTGCTCGTAGAAGCGCTTGTCTTCCGCCGACAGGAACGCCTGCACCACGCGCTGCGGAATGGCGTTGATGGGCACGAAGATGCGACGTTCGCGGGCGTACTCGGCGATCATCGAGCCGTCGTGGGCGTGGATGCGCGTCATCACCGGTGGTTCGTACTTGGCGAGGCTCTCGTAGCCGGGAAGATCCTTGGAGTATTCCCACAGCATGTAGCCGCCGACACCGACGCCGGCGAGTAACAAGATCACGAAGCTGGCAAAGCAAAAGCCGAGGAAGCTCAAGAGCAAGCTCTTGCGCTTTC
Source organism: Hyphomicrobiaceae bacterium (assembly GCA_965279065.1). Classification (GTDB taxonomy): domain Bacteria; phylum Pseudomonadota; class Alphaproteobacteria; order Rhizobiales; family Hyphomicrobiaceae; genus JAKAXS01. The sequence continues at coordinate 609,051 of OZ257134.1, read as the reverse complement.
GACGTTTGGCACGCACTGGCGGCGGCAGTATGGGGGCCCGCGAGCTTCCTAGGGACGTCACTCGGTCATCCTTGATCCCAGCGACGACAAAACTCGAGCGCCGGGAAGGTTTCTACTGCAGTGCAGCAATCACTTGGGTCAAGGCGGCACAATAGCACGGATTGTGGCAACTCGTCGTCCAAGCGCTTGAAGTTGCTAAGTACTGTTTCGCCGTTCTGCACACAAAGGCGGACTGCCGCGGCCTATTTGGCACGCGCTGTCCGGCTGGCAAAGTAGGAGTCGATGGCATTGCCGATGGCGGTTGCGACCTTGATTTGCCAGTCCGGCGAATTCAGCCGCTTGGCGTCGCCAGCGTTGCTCATGTAGCCAAGCTCGATGAGGACGGACGGGGCGTGCGTCTGCTTCAGTACTTTGAAGGCGGCGGACCGCATGGGGTCGCGCGAGAGTTGAATGCTCTTCTTGAGGTTGCCACGCAGCACGTCGGCAAACTCGGCCGAGAAGCTTGCGGTCTCGCGCTTCATGAGATCGATCAGGATGTTCTTGACCTCGTCATCCTCGCCTTGCCGGCTCGTCAGGCCGGCCAACAGGTCGGACGCGTTCTCCTTTTCGGCCATCTTGCGGGCCTGCTCGTCGGAGGCGCGTTCGGACAGCGTGTAGACCGTGGCGCCGGAGATGCTTTGCGCCATGTTCGACTGCTCAAGCGAATCGGCGTGAAGCGATATGAAGAGGTTGGCGGCATGGTTGCGCGAGAAGGCAACGCGCTGATCCAGGGCCACGAACACGTCGGCGGTGCGGGTCATGTGCACCTGGTAGCGATCCTTGGCCTTCAATACCTTTTCAAGGGCTTGGGCGACGGCCATCACGATGCCCTTTTCGAGCAAGTTTTCCGCGCCGACGGCGCCCGGATCGATGCCGCCGTGGCCCGGATCGATGACGATGACGGGACGGGACGGCGGCAGCGGCGCCGTCGTGCCCGGCAGTCCGGCACCAAAATCGGGCGGCACGCCGCCAGCTGAGATGCCGCCGCCATCCGGTCCGAGCGGTGGCTCTGGCTTGGCCGGACCGGCCACGGTTTCGCCGGTGCCCTGTCCAAAGGCGTTCACGGGCATCGGAGTCAGGGCGACTTCCAGCACCTTGGCTCCGTTGGGCGCCGCCGAGATCGGAAATGCCGTCGCCTTTACCGGCCCCAGCGTCTCCATGACGATGCGGCTCTTGCCGGCTTCGAACTGACCGCTGTGATAGCGCTCGACGAGACCAAGGCCGCCGCTGCCCGGCTTGGGCGGCGGGAGTGGCGTGGTGCTGGCGAGTTCGAGAATGACGCGATAGGGGTTGGGCAGCGTGAAGACGCGGACAGCGGCGTCGCCGTCGAACTCCAGGCGGGCCATGGTGGCGGAGCGGTCGCCCGACAGGTTGAGCTGTCCCTTCTGGTCGGAGGCGCTGTCTGCGGCGCGCTTGCGGGCCGCACCCTGCCGTTTGGTGCCAGTCTCCGGCGCCCACGACTTCACATCGCCGTCCGGCGCTTGCCCCGTTGGCGGCTTGGCGACTTCCGTGCTCCAGGGATCGGCGCCCGCCGCGAACGCCGTGTGTGCAGCGCAATGCAGCGCCATGGCGGACACCACCGCGAGACCTATGATCGCCTTTCCCAACCGCAACGGATGCCCCTCGTCAGTCACGCGGCTCCGCGTGAGAAAATGCCCTAATAGCAGACCGTTAGCCGCAAATTCGTGGCCCCTGCGCCACGCAGTGGATGCAACCTGCCCTGCAAAAGTTCGTTTACCACATTGCGCTTGCTTCGCGAGGGCGAAAGCCTTACAAAATTTGACGCCGCTTTCCGATGGGTTCGCCCTCTCGACGCGGGTTCAAGACATGTTGGTTGCTGGGCCAAGCTGGCCCGCCCTAGTTCTGAATCCAGCTGTTGCGCCGGGGTGGTTCTATCCGGGCTGCGGATCGCGGGTGACAAACGCCGCTGTCTGAACGTTGCCGCGCCTTCGGCCAAGGCCAGAGCGTGCACTCTTCAGCTGGTACCGTGACCAACCCGCGGCTCGAAGTTCCATGAAATTCGAGCGTGACGGTCACCCATGGAAAGGTGGGGCCGTACGCTTAAGGAGCCTGAGAGGGATCCGGTTGTGTGCCCAACCACCCGGTCCCCGATATTCGAAACTGTGGACGTCGCGCCGGGAACGGCGAGACACCGAACCACACCGAAAGAGCATGACCAACAAACGCACGACGCAAGCTCAGACCGGCCGTCCCTCAGGGGACCACGGTAACCTGCGCCCGGCTCTGCCGGCGCGAGCGGCGACGCGCGACTGCATTCCACCTTCAATTTCGCAACTTGCAACAGATGCGCGCGCCAGCGGATGGCGTTTCGCCAGGTGCATGCCGAGGCATGCCCGGACCGGTGGGTCGTCCCGCCTGCGCGCCAAGGAAAAAACATGTCCCACAATAAGATGCTTATCGATGCCACCCACCCCGAGGAGACTCGGGTGGTGGTCTTGCGGTCCGGCCGTGTAGAGGAGTTCGACTACGAGAGTGCTGCTCGCAAACTGCTTCGCGGAAACATCTACCTCGCCAAGGTGACGCGCGTTGAGCCGTCGCTGCAGGCGGCTTTCGTGGAGTACGGCGGCAATCGCCACGGCTTCCTGGCGTTCAACGAAATCCATCCCGACTACTACCAGATTCCGATGGCCGACCGGCAGGCGCTCCTGGACGAGGAAGCGGCTGCGGAAGCGCGAGAGGAAGCCGAAGTCGACGCACATGCCGAAAGGCTGGCGCGGCGCCAGCGCGGCCGCGACGGCAATCGCGGCGACCGCGGCCGGCGTTCCCGGCCCGCTCGCGTTCCCGGTGACGGCGAACAGCCGCGCATCTTCGATGCGCGCGAACCGCAGGGCGACGACGACGGCGGCCCTCACGAGCCGGCGGACATGTCCGAGGGCGCCGAGGCCGAGAGCAATGAGCCCCAGACCCTGGCCGAGCGCGCTCACAGCCACGACGACGTTCTGAGCGAAGATCTGCCGGTGTCCGAGGCGGGAGCCGCCGACGACGACGACCAAGACGACGACGACCGTGACAACGAAGCCGCCGGCCAAGACGATGGCCGGGACGATGATGACGAAGGCGACGACGATGACGAGGCCGATGGGGCCGACGAGGTCGTCAGCGCCGGCGAGGCGGAAGGCGGAGATACCGGCGAGGCAGACGACGTAACCGCCGACAGCAACATCGAGGTCGTCGCCCCTGTCGCCAAGGGCGCCGAGGCGGACGTCGAAACCGTCGAGCAGGTCGGCTCGGAGGATGCGCTGGAAGAACTGCCGTCGCGGCCGCGTCGCCGCCCGCGCAGCTACAAGATCCAGGAAGTCATCAAGCGGCGCCAGGTCATCCTGGTGCAGGTCGTCAAGGAAGAGCGCGGCAACAAGGGCGCGGCGCTGACGACGTATCTATCGCTGGCCGGACGCTACACCGTGCTGATGCCGAATACGGCGCGCGGCGGTGGCATTTCCCGCAAGATCACGCAGCCGCAGGACCGCAAACGCCTCAAGGCGATTGCCAATGACCTGGAAGTTCCGGAGGGCATGGGTCTCATCATCCGCACGGCAGGTGCGGCGCGCACACAGCAGGAGATCAAGCGCGATTTCGAGTATCTGCTGCGGCTATGGGAAAGCGTACGCGACCTGACGCTGCAGTCGACGGCGCCGAGCCTCGTCTACGAGGAAGGCAACCTGATCAAGCGCTCGATCCGCGACCTCTATAACAAGGACGTCGACGAGATCATCGTCGCCGGCGAGGAAGCGCATGCCGACGCGCGCGACTTCATGCGCATGCTGATGCCGAGTCATGCCAAGAACGTGCTGCAACATGCCGATCCTGAGCCGCTGTTCACGCGCTTCGGCATCGAGCGGCAGCTGAACGCAATGTTCAGTCCTTACGTTACGCTGCGTTCTGGCGGCTATCTCGTCATCAACCAGACCGAGGCGCTGGTCGCCATCGACGTGAACTCGGGCAAGTCGACGCGCGAATTCTCGATCGAGGAAACGGCGCTGAACACGAACCTCGAGGCCTCGGACGAGATCGCCCGACAGCTGAAGCTGCGCGACTTGGCCGGCCTGGTCGTGATCGACTACATCGACATGGAGGAAAAGCGCAACAACCGGGCGGTCGAACGCCGCCTGAAGGATGCGCTGCGCTTCGACCGGGCGCGTATTCAGCTCGGCCGTATCAGCCACTTCGGCCTGATGGAAATGTCGCGCCAGCGCATGCGGACGGGCGTGCTGGAAGGATCGACGTCGCAGTGCCCGCACTGCCAGGGCACGGGCATCATCCGCTCGACGGAGAGCGTGGCGCTGGCGGTATTGCGCGGTTTGGAAGACGCGTTGATCGCCGGCGGCAAGACGTCGCTGATCGCGACGACGACGGCGACCGTGGCGCTCTATCTGCTCAATAACAAGCGGCCGTACATCATCGAGATGGAGGCACGCCACGGCCTGACGATCACGATCCAGGCCAGCGAGAAACTGCAAGGCGCGAACTTCACTATCGAGAAGGGGCACGCTGCAGTTGTCGCCGCCGCGGGGGCACGCCGTCCGGCGCGCTCGGCGGCCGTCAACATGGATTGGGGCTTCGAGGGCGAGGAAGAAGCTGAAGACGAGATCGTCGACGGCGACGAGGAGGTGCGCAGCCCAGAACCGCGCTCCGGCCGCAGCAACGGCCACGAGGCCCGTGGCGACGGCGAAGGTCGCGAAGAAGGCGGCCGCCGGCGCAGGCGCAGGCGGCGGGGCCGCCGCGGCGAACGCGACGACAACGGCGGGCGACAGCAGTTCGACCGCGACGGTGGTCAGCGCGATGACGAGGACAACGGCGGCGTAGAGGTCGTCGGGGAAACCGACGACGAGATCGTCGACGACATCGACGCGGAAGCCGATACACGGCCCAGCGACGAGGACGGCCCGCGCGAAGCAGACGGCGGAGCACGCGGCGAGGACGGCAAGGAGGGTCGGCGTCGGCGCCGGGGGCGGCGTGGTGGCCGCCGCGGGCGTGATCGCGGCGAGCGCGGTGAAGCGCGCGCTGCCAACGACGATACGCGAGACGATGCGGAGCCTTCCGAGGCTGGCGACATCGGTGCGGGCGACAACGAGGCGGGTCACAACGGGGCTCTCAACGCCACGGCCGCAGACGACGCTCCGGTTGCCGCGGACGGCGAGGCCGACGATGCCGCTGCCGGCAAGGCGCCGGGCCGGGCGGCAGCCAGACGGCCGCGTGAGCGCCGCGAACCTGCCTCGCGTGGGGCGTCGCAGATTATCGAGGTGGCGGCACCTGAGGCGGAGGCCGCGTCTCCCCTGCCGGTCGAGGCCCACATTCCGTTCGAGCCAGAGGCCGACGTCCAGCCGAGCAAGCCGGCAGAGATGGCGGCAGCCGTGCCGAAGGCGCGCCGTTCGACGACGTCAAGCGAGCCCAAGCTGGAACGCGTGGTCGTGCGCCCCGACGAAGCGGCACCCGCCGCCGAGGTGGCCGCCGACGATACCGCCGTGGTTCGTCGCGGCTGGTGGCAGCGCCGCTGACTGCACCTGTTCGGATTGAAATAGACATCGAAAAGGGCTGGAGAAATCCAGCCCTTCTTGCTTTCCGAGAGCGCCTTCAGCTCTACCCGGCCGATCGGGCTGGTTGTTGCAGTTGGTCGCACGGGGCTTGGATTGCCACATTTTCAACACAGGCCACTGTTGGGTAACCGACTTGGTTAAGTGGCGTCCATTGCCAGTCGAACCAGCAGATCGCGCAGACGATCGATTCCGAGAAACGGCCCCAGCACATTAGCTGGGCAATGGTGTCAATCGCATCTCGTCATGGGAGGGTGAAGACTTCGCCTATTCGATCTCAATACTCGGCAAGAGAAGATAACTTCCAGCCGAACTGAGTTTTCGATGACGGATGCACTAACGAGGGATTATCATGAGCAAGACTTTGATCGCGTCAGTACTTGGACTGACGCTAGCCGCTTTTGCGCCGATCAGCGCACAGGCAGCCGTCCACGGCGTCTTCGGCGACGGTTACAACTCAACCAGCAGCTTCGGCAACCACAGCGGCAAACGCCAGGCGCACAAGCGTTCCGGCAAGCGGTATGGCGCACGACACAAGAGTCGTCGCTCGGCCAGCCGTAGCCGCGGTGGTAGCCGCCACGCACACGCTCACAGTGGCGGCGGCACGTCGCGTTCGTGCCTCCAGGCTTCGGCCCGGGCGCTGCTGAACCGCATTGAGGCAAACTTCGGCGCGGTGCAGATCGTCTCGACCTGCCGTCCCGGCGCCGTCATTGCCGGCAGCGGCAAGCCGTCGAAGCACCGCTATGGTCTGGCTATCGACTTCAATGCTCCGTCGGGCAAGAAGGGCGCGATCGTGCAGTGGCTGATCAAGAACCATCACTCGGGTGGCACGATGACGTACGCGGGCATGAACCACATCCATGTCGATGTCGGTCCACGCTTCGTATCGCTGGGAGCCGGCGGCCGCCGTCGCGGGTAACTCCACGTCAAGATCGGGTCAGACCCATGGGTCTGACCCCAAATGCACCGGGCAATCAACGCTGGAGGAGCGGCCAGGCGCGCAGGCGTCGGGCCGCTTCTTGCATGTCGGCGGTGCTGCCGGCGTAGGAGAAGCGCACATAGTGATGGCCGCGGGCGGCGTCGAAGTCGATGCCCGGAGTTGCTGCAACGCCGGCTTCCCGCAGCATCTGACCGCAAAACGCCAAGGCGTCGTCAGTGAGATGGGCGACATTGGCGTAGAGGTAGAAGGCGCCGTCGGCCGGCACGATGTCGGTGAAACCAGCCTTCGGCAGTTCCTCCAGCAGCAAATCGTGGCTGGCGGCGTAGACGCGGCGGTTGGCTTCCAGTTCGTCACGGGCGTCGAAGGCGCCCAGCGCCGCCATCTGCGCAATGGCCGGCGGGGCGATGTAGAGGTTCTGTGCCAGCCGTTCGACGACGCGCACCAGTTCGTCTGGCACGATCAGCCAGCCGACACGCCAGCCGGTCATGGAGAAGTACTTTGAGAAACTATTGATGACGATGGCGTCGGGAGACGATTGCAATGCCGTGGCGGCAGGCTGGGCGTAGGTCAGGCCATGATAGATCTCATCGGAAATGAACCAGATGCGGTTGTCGCGACACACCTGGGTCAGAGCCGCCAGCCGCTCCGGCGTCAGCATCGTTCCGGTCGGGTTGGCGGGACTGGCAACCAGCAGCCCATCGATCGGGGCCAGGGCATGCAGACGCGCGACGTCGCCGGCCTCCGGCATCCAGCGCGTTTCCGGGCCAGTCGCGACAATGACAGGATCGACGCCGAGAGCGGTCAGGATGTGGCGGTAGCAGGGATATCCGGGCGACGGCAACGCCACACGGCCACCGGCATCGAACAGCGTCAGGAAGGCGAGAACGAAGGCGGCGGAGGAACCGGTGGTCACGACGATGCGGGCTGGATCGACATTGACGCCGTAGGTTTCAGCGTAATGCCGGGCAATGCGCTCACGAAGCGGCGTCATGCCGAGGGCAAGTGTGTAGCCGAGATTGTGGCTGTCGATGGCGCGCTTGGCCGCCTCGCGGGCGGCAGCCGGGGCAGGCGTTGCCGGCTGTCCGACCTCCATATGAATGATCGACCGGCCCGCGGCTTCCTCGGCGGCAGCCATGCGCATGACATCCATGACAAGGAAGCTGTCGACGTCGCTGCGCCGGGCGGGCTGCCGCAACAATGACCGGGCGAGTGACGTTCGCCGATCCGTGTCCGACGCATGCGGTTTATCGCGCATTGACGATGGCCTTTCGCGCCTTGATCGCGCCCAAATGTCGACAGTTGATGCGGCAGCGCGCGCACTGTGGCTGCCGGCTCGATTGCGGTGTAAATAGCGGGCTTCGACGGGCGAGGCGAGCGCCAAGGCGCGGGCTCCCCCGGCGGCGTTGACGCCAGAGGCTGGCGCCACTAGCGTCCGGCGCGATAGGGGCGCTTTCAATTGGTCTCAACTGGTCGAGCGATGATTGGCAACATCTCAGTTGGCTTTGGCGTCCGGCAGGCGGCAGCCCTCGCAGCCGTCCTGCTGTGTACCCTGGTGACGGCCGCACCGGCCGCGGCGCAGCGGTCACAACTGCTGCGCGATACCGAAATCGAAGAGCTCCTCAACGACTATTCGCAGCCCATCTTCAAGGCGGCGCGGCTTGGCTCGCAGCATGTTGCCGTCCGCATCATCAACAACGAAGCGTTCAATGCCTTCGTGATGGACGGCCGCAACGTGTTCATGCACACGGGCGCGCTGATGATCGCCAAGACGCCCAACGAGGTGATCGGCGTCCTGGCGCATGAGTCCGGCCATATCGAGGGCGGCCACATGGCCTCGCTGCGCATCCGCATCGCGCAGGACAAGACGCGCATGCTGCTAGCACAGATCCTCGGCATCGGGGCGATGATCGGCGGGGCCGTGGCCGGCGGCGACGGCGGCCGCGAAGCCATGGCTGCGGGTCAGGGCGTCATGGCGGGTGGCGGGGAACTCGTCATGCGGGCACTGACAGCGGAGCGGCGGAGCCAGGAATCGGCGGCGGACCAGGCAGGACTGAAGTACCTCAATGCCACGCAGCAGTCGGGCCTCGGCATGCTGGAGACATTCGAGCGCTTCGCCAATCAAGAGATGTTCATCGCGGATGCAAACCAGAATGCGTTTGCGCGGACGCATCCCGTGGCGCGCGATCGTCTGGCACGCTTGCGCCAACTCGTGGAGGCTTCGCCCTACTACGGCGTCAAGGACTCGCCAGAGCTGCAAGCACGACACGACATGATGCGTGCCAAGCTTTCAGGCTATCTCGAAGCGCCCGGAGTCGTACTCAAGCGCTACCCGTCCACCGACATGAGCCTGCCCGCACGCTATGCGAGGGCGATCGCGCAGTTCAGGTCAGGCGGCCAGGGCAGCCTGGAGGCGGGCGTGGCGCAGATCGATGCGCTGATCCGCGACCAGCCCAGCAACCCGTACTTCTGGGAGGTGAAGGGTGACTTCTACCAGCGCGCCGGACGGGCGCAGGAAGCGGTGCAGGCGCTGCGCAAAGCCATCCAGGTGGCCGGAAACAATCCAACGCTGATGCGCACGCAGCTGGCGGCGGCGCTGCTCCAAACGAAACAGCCGAGCGTCGTCGACGAGGCTATCAACCTGCTAAAGGATACCCTGCGGCGCGACGAGGACGACTGCCGGGCCTACAACGCGCTCGGCGAGGCATTCTACGCCAAGGGCGAGCAGTCGAAAGCCGATCTCGCGCGTGCCCAGCGGCTGATGTGCTTCGGCGACTTCAAGATGGCCAAGGATTTCGCCCGACGGGCGCAGGCCGGCCTGAAACCCAATTCGCCCGACTGGATGGTCGCGGACGACATCATCACGCAGAAGCCGCCGGCTCCCGGCGGCTGACCGAGACTCCAAGTAGAAACAATCAACGTTCGAGATGGTCCCTATATGCCTTTGATCAATGACACGAACCCCGGCAAGCGTCGCTGCGGTCTGCCGATGGCGCTGTTCGCGGCCGGAACGATGAGCCTCGTTGCCTTGGGGTTCGTCACGGCCGACGCCCAGGATAAGCCCGCACCGGCTGCCGCCGCCAAGGTCGACGTCAGCCCGGAGCGGCGCACGGAGATCGAGCAGGTCATCAAGGAATATCTGATGGCCAATCCGGAAATCCTGCTGCAGGCGCAGCAGGCCCTGGAAGCGAAGATGGAGAAGGAACAGACCGCGAAGACGAAAGAGGCATTGAAAGATCATGCCACCGACATCTTCAAGGATCCGAACTCGGCCACCGGCGGCAATCCCGAGGGCGACGTCACCATCGTGGAATTCTTCGACTACAACTGCGGATACTGCCGCCGCAGCTATGACGATGTGGCCAAAGTGATCAAAGACGACCCGAAGGTGAAGTTCATCTTCAAGGAATTGCCGATCATCAATCAAGAGGCCTCGCCGGGCGCTGCCAAGGTGGCCTTGGCAGCCCGCAAGCAGGGCAAGTACATGGAGCTGCATCAGGCTCTGATGAAGGGCAAGGGCATCGCGTCCGAGGCCACGGCACTGGCCAAGGCCGAGGCGCTCGGCCTCGACATGAAGCAGTTGAAGGCCGACATGGAATCGCCTGAGATCAAGGCGGAACTCGACAAGGTCATGGACTTGGCGAAGAAGCTCAACGTGGGTGGTACGCCGTACTTCCTGGTGGGCGACCACGTCGTCGCCGGGGGCTACGAGAACCTGTCGGAGCTGCTGGCCGGGCATGTGGCCGACGTCAGGAAGTCAGGTTGCTCATACTGCTAAGAGGTCTCGGCCCACCCGGCGAAACCCAGCAAAGTCCCCAATTTCCTGAGGCCGGGCTGTCCCGCCCGGCCTTTCGCGGGTGCAAAAAAGCTGTTAGAGGGTGAGGCCAATTCTCATTGCGGCGGTAATAGTCTCGGCCCAGCGCCGACCCGTTCCGTCGTATCCCAATTTTCGTGCTTCCTGGATCCGCCACCCTTATGGCAAAGCCCGTCTATGTCCTGAACGGCCCCAACCTCAACCTGCTCGGCGTACGCGAGCCGGCGGTCTACGGGCGCGACACGCTGGACGACGTGAAGGCACTGGCCGTCGCCAAGGCGGCCCAGGTGCATCTGGCGGTCGATTTCCGCCAATCGAACAGCGAGGGCGAACTGATCGGCTGGGTGCAGGAGGCGCGCGGTCAAGCTGCCGGCATCATCATCAACGCAGGCGGGCTGACACATACCTCGATCTCCCTGCTCGACGCACTGCAGGCGGCGGAGCTGCCGGTCATAGAGGTTCACCTTTCGAATATCTTCCGGCGCGAGAGCTTCCGGACCCATTCATACGTGTCACTGGCGGCAACGGGCGTGATCTGCGGCCTCGGGGCCAAGGGCTACGAACTGGCGCTCGAAGCCATGGCGAATATCCTGGCGAAGCGTGGGGCGTAGAGCTCCGGCCAAATCTCAAAGGACGACGAGGCATGACGGCAAAAAAAGACAGTGATGGCAGCAGCGGAGAACACCAACTCATCCGTGACCTGGCGGAGCTGTTGAACGAAACCGGCCTCAGCGAGATCGAGATCGAAAAGAGCGGGCTGAAGGTACGCGTGGCGCGGACGCTGTCGGTGATGGCCAGCGCGCCTGCTGCCATGATGCCGATCGGCGGCGGCGCGGTGCCCGCTGCGGCGGCCGGCGGCACAGGCGATCTCGGCAAGCATCCAGGCGCCGTCAAGTCGCCAATGGTGGGCACGGCCTATCGCGCACCAGACCCGTCGGCTCCGGCCTTTACCGAAGTGGGCGCCAAAGTCTCCGCAGGCGATACGCTGCTCATCATCGAGGCCATGAAGACGATGAACCAGATCCCGGCGCCGAAGTCCGGCACGGTTACGGCGATCCTGTTCGAAAACGGCCAGCCCGTCGAGTTCGGCGAGCCGCTGGTCATCATCGAATAGACGGCGATAGCGGGCACACATGTTCGACAAGGTCCTGATCGCAAACCGGGGTGAAATCGCGCTACGCATTCAGCGGGCGTGCAAGGAGCTGGGCATTGCGACCGTCGCCGTGCATTCGACCGCGGATGCCGACGCCATGCACGTGCGCCTCGCCGACGAGAGCGTCTGCATCGGGCCGCCGTCGGCGGCAGAGAGCTATCTCAACATTCCGCGTCTGCTGGCGGCGTGCGAGATCACGGGCGCCGATGCGGTGCACCCAGGCTACGGCTTCCTTTCGGAAAACGCGCGGTTCGCCGAGATCCTGGAAACGCACAACATCACCTTCATCGGGCCGACATCGGAACACATCCGCACGATGGGCGACAAGATCGCCGCCAAGGAGACGGCCAAACGGCTGGGTATTCCCGTGGTGCCGGGCTCGGACGGGGCGGTGAAGAGCGAAGCGGCCGGGCTCAAGACGGCCAAGGCCATGGGGTTTCCCGTCCTGGTCAAGGCGGCCGCGGGCGGCGGCGGGCGCGGCATGAAGGTGGCGATGACGGCCGCCGATCTGCCGATGGCGCTGGCGACCGCCAAGGCCGAGGCCAAGGCCGCTTTCGGCGACGATGCCGTCTACATTGAGAAGTATCTAACCAAGCCGCGCCATATCGAAGTGCAGGTGCTGGGCGACGGCCAAGGCAACGCCGTGCATCTGGGCGAGCGCGACTGCTCGCTGCAGCGGCGGCACCAGAAGGTCTGGGAAGAAGCGCCTTCACCGGCGCTCAACGAGGCCTCGCGCAAGAAGATCGGCGAGATCGTCGCCAATGCGATGCGCAAGCTGAAGTACCGCGGCGTGGGAACGGTGGAGTTCCTGTACGAGGACGGCGAGTTCTATTTCATCGAGATGAACACGCGTCTGCAGGTCGAGCATCCTGTAACGGAAGCCATCACCGGTATCGACCTGGTGCTGGAGCAGTTGCGCGTCGCCTCCGGCGCCAAGCTGATGTACACGCAGGAGGACATCACGTTTTCCGGCCATGCCATCGAGTGCCGCATCAACGCGGAGAATGCGCGAACGTTCGTGCCTTCGCCCGGGCAGATCACCTACTGGCACCCGCCGGGCGGGCTGGGCGTGCGCGTCGATAGCGGCGTCTATCAGGGGTACCGGATCCCGCCCTACTACGACAGCTTGATTGGCAAGCTGATCGTCCACGGCCGCAGCCGTGACGAATGCATGATGCGACTGAAGCGAGCGCTGTCGGAGTTCGTGATCGACGGCATCGAAACCACGATCCCCCTCTTCAACGATCTCATCCGCCAGCCCGACATCGCCAACGGTCTCTACGACATCCATTGGCTGGAAAAATATCTGGCCAAGCCGGCCAGCTGACCGACCGGGTGTTGCCCTAATCGTGTGTAGTTGCAAAAATGTGCCGTCGCGGTAGGCTGCGACGCGCGCCCGGCGATCTGCGTGCTCGAAAAAGCCGCGGCCGGCCATTACACTAGCGCGATATTGATTTGCAGCGATCGGGTTGCACTTCTCAACCGAACGCGATGGAGTCCGTTTTTTCGTGACGTCGCGCGACGACATCATGATCGAGATTACGCCGCAGGTCCTGTTGAAGGCCTACAGCTGCGGAATCTTTCCCATGGCCGAAAGCGCCGACGATCCGGCGCTGTATTGGATCGAGCCGCAGCAGCGCGGAATTCTTCCGCTCGACAAGGTGCACATTCCGCGCCGGCTGGCGCGAACGATCCGCACGACGCCGTTCCAGGTTCGCATCGACACCGACTTCGAGGGCGTGATCGAGGGATGCGCGGCAGCGCGGCCCGGGCGGCGTTCGACATGGATCAATGGGCGCATCCGCATCCTTTATCGTGACCTGTTCCAGCAGGGGCATTGCCACACCATAGAGGTCTGGAACGGCGACGAACTCGTCGGCGGGCTATATGGCGTGGCCGTGGGTGCGGCGTTCTTCGGCGAAAGCATGTTCTCGACGGAGCGGGATGCCTCGAAGATCGCTCTGGTGCATCTGGCGGCGCGGCTGATGCACGGCGGATTCGTGCTGCTGGACACGCAGTTCGTGACGGATCATCTGCGCCAGTTCGGCACCATCGAGGTCGACCGTGACGAGTTCCATCGCCAGCTCGACCTCGCGCTGAAGCACAAGGGCGGTGACTTCCATGCCTTTCCCGTGGACGCCGCACCCGAGCAAGTGCTGGCCGTCGTCGACGGCGTAGCGACCCGCTAACATCGTTCAGCGACCGCGGTCGGCCTGTCACGCCAGGAACAGCAGGCGCCGTTGGCGTGCGTCATTCTCCTCGCATACCGGACAGCCAACCCTCGCGCTCCCCCGCGATCCCGCGCCCGGTCCCTGCGACGCGATCCCGCGTCGAGGCAGCATCCCTCGGAGACTTACAATCATGAGCACTATCCGGAATTCCGTCCTCGCTACTGGCGCTGCGGCGCTGCTGTTGAGCCTCGCGGCCGTTGCACCGGCGCAGGCCGGCGGCAAGAAGTTCCACTTCGGCCATCACCACCATAACCATCACTTCCACGGCGGCTTCGGTCCGTCGTTTTATGTCGGCAGCGGCTACGGCTGCGGCTACTACAAGCGCATGTTCTGGAAGACGGGCAACTACTACTGGAAGGCCAAGTACTACGACTGCCTGTATTGATCGGCGCTGCGGGACGGCGGCGATCTCGATCGTCCCTGTCGCCTGCCGACCCCCTCCCGCTGGTCTGCGCACCCCTGGCCTTACGGCCGGGGGTGTTCGTTTGTGCGCACAGGAACCGCGCGGGCGCGATGGCCGCCCTGACGGCACTGGCGGAGGACAAACTGAACAAGGAAGCAGTCTAAAGTTTTCGAAGATTATTTTTTGTGTGCCGTAGGGAACAGCGGCTTCGGCCGCGGGTTGCCATACTGACACCATCGAGATCACGGGTCACGCTCCCTCTCCCGATCTCGGTTCCTCCCAAGTCAGGCTCCCCCCGGCCTGACCTTTGCGAGCCCCTCGAGCCTCCCCCCGGCTCGAGGGGCATTTTTTTGCGCAAGCACGTAGCGGTCGTCCGTCAAACGGGCTTACCTGAGAACATGGCTCGATAGACCTCGGGCTTGAAGCCGACGATGCGACGCGTGCCGAGATCCAGGATGGGACGTTTGATCATCGCCGGTTGGGCGAGCATCAAGGCGATGGCCTTTTCTGCATCAAGCTTTACTCGGCTGGGCTCCGGCAGGCCACGGAACGTGGTTCCCGCGCGGTTGAGGATCACTTCCCAGCCATGCTCCCTGCACCAGGCTGCCAATCGCGCGCGGTCGACGCCAGAGGTCTTGTAGTCGTGAAAGGCGTAGGCGACGGAGTTTGCGTCCAGCCAGTCGCGCGCCTTCTTCATCGTGTCACAAGTCTTGATGCCGTAGATGGTGATTGTCATGTCCTGGGTTCCGGCGTGGTGCGTTCTCGCGCCACCGGCTCTGCAGGTCAGGCGGCGGTGACATTGGCCGAAGGTCCGGCTGCTGCCATGTAGGATACCCGATTCCGGCCGGCGGCCTTGCTTTGATAGAGGGCCTGGTCGGCACGAGCCATAACGGTCGCCATGTCCGGGTCCGACAGACCGTAGGCCGCCACACCCAAGCTGGCGGTCACGGAAAGCATGTCGCCGCCGACCGTCACTCTCGTGTTGGCCAGTGAGGAGCGGATGCGTTCGGCGCAACGCATGGCAGCATCTGCCGTCGTATCCGGCAGCAACAGGGCAAACTCTTCGCCACCGATACGGCAGAGGAGGTCGCGCGACCGAATGTTCGCCCGTAGCGTCTTGGCGACGCTACGCAGGACCGCGTCGCCAATCGCTTGACCGCGCGTATCGCTGATCGCCTTGAAATGGTCGATGTCGAGCACGATGCACGACAAGGGCCGGTCGTCGTCGAGTACGCGTTCAAACTCATTTCTGGCGGCGTGGCGGAAGGCACCGTGGGTCAGCAGATCCGTGAGACTGTCGAACGCGGCGAGACGGCGCAGTTCAAGCGCATCCACGGTCATGCGGCCCAGCGCATAGAGGGCATCCAAGTGCTCGTCACTGACGCCATTGGGACGAGGCACCGTATCCAGGACGCACAGCGTACCAAGATTGGCGTTGGCCGTCGTCGTGAGAGGCACCCCGGCATAAAAGCGGATGTGGGGCGCACCGACGACGAAGGGGTTCTCGTAAAAGCGGTGATCAGTGGCGGCGTCGCACACCACTAGAGGCCCTGCGGACTCGATCGCTTGCGCGCAGAACGACGTGGACCGCGGCGACTGTGCGAAATCGATGCCTTGGCGCGACTTCAACCACTGACGGTTCTCATCGATCAGCGAAATCGACGCCATGGGCGTGGCGAGAAGGAGCCGCGCCAGACGTGTGATGTTGTCGAAACTGCTTTCGGGAGGCGTGTCGAGAATGTTGTACTCGCGCAGGACTTCTAGACGCACGGCCTCGTCGGCACAGATCGAGATGGGGCTGAACACAAACGTCACCCGTCAACGGAATGCAAAATTCAGATCGCCGATGATTAGGTGCGGTTTGATTAAAGGGCTCTGAACAACATTCGACTTGCGCTCGGCACCGTTAATTCCACTATCGTCCACGCAGTGAATTTGGGTTGCACCAGCCGCTATTCTTCGAGCAGGAGCAGCCTCGCAATAGCCGCCAGTTCGACGAATTTGCGGAACGGGGCAAGAAATCCGTGTCTGAGAGTGGTGGCTTGCAAGCACACCAACGGACCCGGGGGGCACCATCTGATGTTCCCACTCTCAGACAGTTTGAGTTAGCACATGAGCCTATCTCATGAAATCCTCAGAATCTGAGATGTTATAAACACACAGGGCAAAGTTCCCGATGCTTGTAGGGATTTATTCCCATTAATCGCTTGATCCGTCACTCAGCCGTTCCTCATAGTTTGAGTCGGGAAGACTCGTCGGGGGACGCAATGATCAAGAAGCGCGCAGCGCAAGCGCTAGCGGTTTGCTTTACCGCCTTAGCTCCAGGCATGACCATTGCGCAGACCTCAAATGGTGGCGCCGCAGCTCCGGCGCCGGCTCCTCCCGCTAGCACTGCCCCCCCGGCCAATACCGCACCTCCGGCAAATGCCACGCCGCCTCCAGCGACGACCCCGCCGGCGAACAAATCTGCCGCCTCAAAACCTAAAGAACCTGCCCCCGCAGAAGCCACGCTACCTGAGATCGTGGTCGAGGCACCGGCTCAGAAGGCTGCGCGGGCTAAAAAGGCGGTGCCGGTATCTCCGCTGAATACCGCTCCAGCAAGTGCCGCGCCTGCAGTCGCGGGTGCCGGTGCACCTGCTGCGGGAGATAGCGGTAGCAATCAAGCCGCCGAAACCGTCACCGTGCCCAGCGCTGTCACGACGACGACAGATACCGACATTCAGCGTGAAGGCACGCAGCAGATTCAACAGGCGCTTCAGCAACAGGTGCCTAGCGTCATTGTCTCCGATACCGCTGGCAACCCGTTGCGTTCCGAGGTGTCGTTTCGTGGGTTCGATGCGTCGCCGGTCAGTGGTCGTTCGCAGGGTCTTGCGGTCTATCAGAACGGTGTCCGGATCAACGAAGCGTTCGGCGATACGGTTTACTGGGATGCAATTCCGAGCAATGCAATCGCCGCTGCCTCAATCGTCAGTAACAACCCTTCGTTCGGTCTGAATGCGTTGGGCGGCGCGGTGAGCATCCTGATGAAGGACGGCTTCAGCTACCAAGGGGGTGAGATCGACGTGATGGGCGGGTCCTTTGGACGCGCTCAAATTGGCGTTCAGGCTGGCGCCTCTAGCGGCAACGCATCGTTCTACGTCGCCACAGAAGGCATCAAGGATGATGGCTTCCGAGATTTCAGCGACAGTGAGGTCAAACGCTTCTATGGCGATCTAGGCTTGAAGGGCAGCGCTGTCGAAGTTCACGCCTCGCTAACGGCAGCCAAGAACGAGTTTGGTGTAACCACCGCTGCCCCGGTTGAACTGCTGCAAGAGCGGTATGCCAATACGTTCACGTCGCCACAAACGTCGAACACCGAAGTACTCATGCCCACCTTGTCGGCAAAGGTGAAGGCAACCGACACCCTCAACATCGCCGGCGTCACCTACTTCCGGAAGCTGACCAACCGAGTCGTGGACGGAAACCTCACGGAAGTGCAGCCGTGCGTAATCAATGCGCCGTTCCTCTGCCTGATCGAGGGCGGAGTCGAGGAAGTTGTGACGGATGCGAACGGCGCAAACATCAACGCTGGCGCCATCCCTGGACCACTTGGTTCGATTGAACGGCTCAACACGGAAAGCCGAAGCTGGGGTGGATCGGTGGAGGCTTTGGAAAGAACGCCGATGTTCGGTCGTCCAAACCAGTTCCTGGCCGGTGTGTCGTACGATCACGGACGCAGCAAATACGATACGTCGAGCGAACTCGGCACCATCGGCAACAAATTCGTGGTCGATGGGTCGGGCATTTTTATCGGTGATGAGCCTGATGAGACGGCGCCGCGCAACTTGACCTCTGAAAACACGTACTGGGGTGTGTATTTTTCGAACGCACTTGATGTAACGGATCGCCTCACGGTGACGGTCGGCGGACGCTACAATCACGCCACCATCAAGCTCCAGGACCTCACGGGGAACTTCGACGAGCTTAACGTCACCAATCGGTATGACAGGTTCAATCCGATGGCTGGAGCGAACTACAAGCTCACCCAAGGGATATCGCTCTACGGCGGCTACTCGGAATCCAACCGGGCACCCACACCTGCTGAACTCGGATGCGCCGAGCCCGAAAATCCTTGCCTGATCGAAGGGTTCCTCACTGATGACCCGCCCCTAAAGCAGGTGATCGGCAGAACCGGAGAAATCGGTTTTCGCGGTCAGGGAGGCAACTCCGGCGGGCGCTACACGTGGGGGGCGGGACTCTTCCGCACCTTGGCTTCCGACGACATCTTGCCCATCACGAATGACGAGGGTCGTTCCTATTTCGTCAATGCGGGTGACACTCTTCGTCAAGGCTTGGAATTGTCTGCGACGTACGAAACGTCAAAGTGGAATGTGTATGCGAATTACTCATTCATCGACGCGACTTTAGACAAGTGCTCAGAGCCCGATGATGAGGGCGAGTGCGCATTTCTGACCGAAGGCGACAGGTTGCCGGGCATCCCTCGACATCGCTTCAAGGCTGGACTTGAGTACTGGCTGACGAAACAGTGGAAGGTGGGAACCGACTTGGTCGCCGCAAGCAATCAGCCCTTCTATCGGAATGAGAACGCTCGGGAGGATGACCTCTTCAATACGCTTGCAGGCTATACCCGCGTCGACCTTCACACATCGTATGACATCACCGAAAACGTTCAGGTCTACGGGCTCGTCAAGAATCTTTTCAACCAGAAGTATGGTCTCTACGGCACATACTTCGACACGGACGAAGCTAGCGCCGTTTCACAGGCTGTAGGCGGACCCGCTCTCGAAGACGCGCGCACGATCTCCCCCTCGATGCCGTTTGCTGCCTACGGTGGCATGAAGGTGAAGTTCTGAGGCTTGAACCTTGTGAGCGTCGTGTCAGTGTCCTCGAAATCCACGCCGTCGGAATAGGGAGCAGATCACGCGATCGAACGCCGCCAAGTGATTTTGATCCGAGCTCCTGCCTTCCAAAGGTCCTGATCACTTTTGAGGGTGTCCTTGAACGGCGGGCATCGGACCTTTGAGAGAGTTACAAAGTCGCCCCTACTCCCACTCGATGGTGCCGGGCGGCTTTGAGGTGACGTCGTAGACGACGCGGTTGATGCCGCGAACTTCGTTAATGATGCGGGTGGCGGCGCGGCCGAGGAAACTCATGTCGTATGGGTAGAAGTCTGCCGTCATGCCGTCGACGGACGTCACGGCGCGCAGGGCGCAAACGAACTCGTACGTGCGGCCATCGCCCATGACACCGACGGTCTGCACCGGCAGGAGCACGGCGAAGGCCTGCCAGATCGCATCATAGAGGCCGGCCTTGCGAATCTCGTCCAGGTAGATGGCGTCGGCTTCGCGCAGGATCTCCAGCTTGTCGCGCGTGACGCCGCCCGGGCAACGGATGGCGAGACCGGGTCCGGGAAACGGGTGGCGGCCGATGAAGCTATCCGGCAGGCCAAGCTCTCGGCCCAGGGCGCGTACCTCGTCCTTGAAGAGCTCGCGCAGGGGCTCGACGAGCTTCATGTTCATGCGATCGGGTAGGCCACCGACGTTGTGATGCGACTTGATCGTGGCCGACGACGCGCCGGTGAACGAGACGCTCTCGATGACGTCGGGATAGAGGGTGCCTTGTGCAAGGAAGTCGGCACCTCCGAGTTTCCTGGCCTCCTCCTCGAATACCTCGATGAACAAGCGACCGATGGTCTTGCGCTTCTTCTCGGGATCCTGCTCGCCTTCGAGTGCGCCGACGAAGCGGTCCTGAGCATTCACGAGGATGAGCGGGAGGTTGTAGTGCTCGCGAAACATCGCCACGACATCGGCGGCTTCGTTCTTTCGCATCAGGCCGTGATCGACGAGGATGCAAGTGAGCTGATCGCCGACGGCTTCGTGGATCAGCAGGGCTGCGACGGAACTATCGACGCCGCCGGACAAGGCGCAGATCACCTTGCCCTTGCCTACCTGGCTGCGAATGCCGGCGACGGCGCGGTCGCGGTAGGCGGCCATCGTCCAATCGCCTTTGATGCCGGCGATGCGGTGCACGAAATTCTGCAGCAGTCTGGCGCCGTCGGGGGTGTGCACGACCTCGGGATGAAACTGGACGGCATAGAAGCGGCGCTTGTCGTCGGCTATGGCGGCAAAGGGTGCGCCTTCGGACGTACCGACGATGCGGAAGCCGGGCGGGATGGCCGTGACGCGATCGCCGTGGCTCATCCAGACCTGATGGCGCGAGCCCTTGTCCCAGACGCCATCAAACAAGGCGCAGCCGTCCTGGATGTCGAGAAAGGCGCGGCCGAACTCGCGGTGGTGGCCGGCTTCGACCTTGCCGCCCAGCTGGGCGCACATCGTCTGTTCGCCGTAGCATATTCCGAGCACGGGCACGCCGGCGGCAAAGACGGCATCAGGCGCGCGCGGGCTGCCGATGTCGACTGTGGAGTGGGGGCTGCCGGACAGGATGACCGCGGCCGGCTTCAGGCGCTGGAAGGCATCGGCGGCGGATTGGAACGGCACGATCTCGGAGTAGACGCCGGCCTCGCGCACGCGGCGCGCGATCAGCTGCGTCACTTGGCTGCCGAAATCGATGATCAGGACGGTGTCAGTCGCGGCGGGAGCTGTCATGCGAGCGGATAGACCACTGCAGGATTGGTCCGTCAAGCCGTCGGGATGACGCTGATTTTCGGCGTCAGATGCCCGGGTTCAGCCGCCAGACGGCGAAGTTCAGTATTCCGGGGCGCCCGGCTGGAAGTATGAGCCGCTGGACGCGGCGGCCACCGTGATGACGAGGAAAGTAATGAGGGAGACGTACTTGTTCATGGCTGGTCCGGATTTCGGTTGTGGGCCTTGCGCCTATCATTTGAGCTGACGTCCGGCTCGGAACGCGGCGCCTCCACAGCGTCTACCATCGCGCGGACCTGCGCCAGCACCTCCGAGACATGCTCGAGTATCCAAAAGTGGGCGGCGCCGGGCACCGTGATGAGCCGGCCTTGCGGAATCCGCCGCGCCAGGTAGGCGCACACGGGCAATGGCACGACCTTGTCGGCCGTGCCGGCCCAGATCGTTGCCGGTGCGGTGATAGCCGCATAATTCAGGTGCCAGGGCTGACCGAAGATTCGGAAATCGGCGACCGCACCGCCGGCGCCGGTGCGCACCGCTTCCTCGGTCATGTCGATCAAGCCGTCGAGGACACCGGGGTCCGACAGCACGCGGCTATCATCGCCACCCAACGCCGTCTTGAACAGGCGCGCGAATGATTTCGGCGCGGCGCGAAAGGCTGCGACGCCAAGTGCGGCTCCCGGCTTTACCATCCAGCGGCGCTGCGACAGATTGAGGAAGAAGCGGCGCTGCAGCAGCGGCAGACGTGGCAGTCCGGCTGACACGTAGTCGGCGACAGGGCCCATGGGGCTGACAAGGGCCAGGGCCGTGATCCTGTCCGACAGGCGGCTCGCCAATGCCGTCGCATAGGGTCCCCCTCCTGAAACGCCGAGCAATGCGAAGCGGTCAAGCGCCAGGGCATCGGCGATAGCGACATGCATGGCGGTGCGCGAGGCCAACGAGCCGTTCTGATCCAGCGGCGAGAGACCGTAGCCCGGTCGATCCGTGGCGATCAGCTTCAGCCCGAGCTTGCGCGCGGCGACGTCGCCCTTGCGGTACATGAGGCGAGAGGCTGGCGTGCCGTGGAAGGCCAGCACCGGTATGCCTGCGGGATCGCCGTAGACGGCAACGCCGACTTGCGTGCCATCCGGCAGACGCATCAACATGTCTTCGCCCGTGGTCACGCTAGAACACCACGGCGGCTTGAACCTTCGCCTTATGCTCCGGTTCGATGTGAATGGAGATGTCGGTGCCTTCCAAGGCCGCCTCCAACGCATCTTCGATGCGGTCGCAGATCTCGTGGGCCTCGGACACCGACATAGCGCCCGGCACCACCAGGTGGAACTCTATGAACGTCATGCGGCCCGCGGTCCGGGCGCGAATATCGTGCACCTGCAATGCCCCGTATCCGCTTTCGCGGATGACGGCGCAGATGCGATTTTCCATGTCGACGTCCACGGCCTCGTCCATCAATCCGCTCAGCGATTGCTTCATGATCTTATAGCCGGCCCACAGGATATTGACGGCGACGACCGCGGCAAGGATCGGGTCCAAGATGCTGAAGCCGGTGAGGGTGGCGAGCACCAGGCCGACGATGACGCCGATCGAGGTGAAAACGTCGGCTGCCAGATGCCAACCATCGGCCACCAGGGCCGGAGACCGCCATGCACGGCCCCGGCGGACGAGGTAGGCGGCCCAACTTGCATTCAGGACCGTGGCCGCACCATTGATCACGAGGCCCAGCGCCGGCTGGTCCAGGTCGCGGGGAGCGAGCACGGCGGCATAGGCCTCACGAATGATCAGCAGGGCGGCCAGGACAACGAGCACGCCTTCGACGACGGCGGAGAAGTATTCAGCCTTGGCGTGTCCGAACGGGTGATTAGCGTCGGCGGGCTTGGCGCTGACATAGACTGCCGCCAACGCTACACCGGCCGTCAGGACATTGACGATGCTTTCGAGCGCGTCGGAATAGAGCGCGACGGAGCCCGTCACGTGATAGGCGAGATACTTGATCGCCGTGACGGCGACGGCCACAGCGATGCTGATCTGTGCCGTGCGTGCGATCGCCGCCAATACGGCGCGTTCGGACGGGCGCTGTTCCAGCGGCATCACGTGATTGTCCTGATGAGTTTGCGCGTTCCTGTTGCCAGACTTGCGCGCGCAATACCATTGTAAAGTTCCCCGCGGCGTCCGGGCACCTTGGGCAATAATCTATCGACTTTTCCACAATGTCCGCGGAGTTGTGGCTGCCTTAGGGGCAGCGAATCTGATGCTTGGAAGACTTCGCGGCGCCGTTCTGCCGCGCCAGGCAAAGGAGACCGACCATGGCCAACTTCACGACGCACATCGCCGTGGGTACCGTAGTGGCCGGTGGGCTCGCCACTTTGACACTGGCCGCCGACGTCATCGCCCCGGAGAATCTCATCGCGGTGACGATGGCCGGTGTGCTCGGTTCGGTGCTACCGGACATCGACTTGAAGGAATCGCGACCCAGCCGGGCGATGTTCGCGGGCCTAGCGGTCTTCTTCTCGTTTGCGGTGCTGTTCACGTTTGCCACCACACGGTCCATCGCCGAGCTGTGGGTGCTGTGGCTCGGCACGATGGCATTCGTGCGCTACGGCCTGCACACGGCGTTTCACCGGCTCTCCGTGCACCGCGGGATCTGGCACTCGATCCTGGCAGGCTTGTTCTGCGCGGTGACGACGGCAGTCGTGTTCCGCTACGTCCTCGGCCGCCACGACGGTGTGGCTTGGCTGGCCGGCGGCTTCCTGTTCATCGGCTACCTCGTCCATCTCACGCTCGACGAGATGTATTCCGTCGACGTGATGGACACCCGGATCAAGTCATCGTTCGGCACGGCCATGAAGCTCTACGACCGCCGGTATCCGGCGGCAACGGCCGGCATGCTGGTCGCGACGATGCTGATGGCGTTCCTGGCGCCATCGACCAAGCCGTTCATCGAAGGCGTCGCGTCGCGGGATCTGTGGTCGGGACTGCATGCCCGCCTGCTGCCGAAAGACACGTGGTTCGGAGTTGTGCCGACGCGGCGGTCGGAGACGGAGATTGCCGCGCAACCGACACGAGCCGGAGCCGATGCCCCGTTGACGACGGGATCGGTCACGCCGGCGCAACCGTCGCAGGCCCCGGCCGTAGAGCGTTCCACTCCGGAATCGAAAGCTGCAGTGCCGGTTACAGTACCGGAGCATGCCCCTCCGGCGCCGTGATGGTGCCAGAGGGGTGTGACGCGTGATCAGCTTGCCAGAAGGCCCTGTTTTTCCGTCAGGCCTTTGAGATACGCGGACACGAGGTCGTCCACGAGGGCGGGTGCTGTTTCTGTCGAAACGAGGGACAGCTTTTCGGTGGTCGCCAGCGATGTGATGCCGTGAACTCCAGCCCACAGGACGCGTGCGGCGCGCCGGCGGGTTTGCGTGTCGGCATCGGGCAGAAGCGGGTCCAACGCATGCTCGACGCGGGCCAGCAAGCCCTCCAGTTTGCTTTGATACCAGCCCGGCACCTCCCTACCCGGCGGCAAATGATGCTCGAACAGGAGATTCCACAGCTTGGGGTTTGCGTCGGTGAATCGCAGATAGGCCTGAGCCAGCCGGTGGACGGCCTGCGTAGAGGTGGAACTGGGCGCAACGTCACCCAAGGCGACATCCAGACGATCGAGTAACCGGCCCTCGATGGTCAGCACCAGATCGTCGAGGTTCTCGAAGATATTGTACAGCGTTCCAGGCGAGTAACCGATACGGCGAGCGATCTCTCGGGCGGAAAGCCCGGCCAAGCCGTTGGCCTCGATTAATTCTGTCGAGGCGTCAAGTATGAGCTCACGCAACTCTTCGGCAGTATGAACTGAACGGCGTCCCATTTTTTGGCGCCCTTGTATGCAATTAAAACGAAATCTTCCTTCTTCAGCATAAGGGGCATCAGAGGCGAAGGTAAGAGGATCGATGCCTCCTCAGACAATAATTCATTCTTCAAAATGAGGAAGACGACCAAAGTGATAGGTATTCGTATTTGTAGGCACCGATGACGATCGGCAGCGCCAGCGAAACCTTTGAAGTTTTCAGCAAGGTTTAGAGCAACTTTTCGCCGCGGTTCCGGTGCCGAACGTCACGCACTGTTGTCGCGGAGCAAATGTGGACACGTTGGTCCACGTCATCGACCCGACGATGGAGCTGGCGAATAGCGGCTTATACTCGTACGTCGACGTGATGACGATCAGACCCTGGGTGGAGGACTTGAGGATGTCCTTCACGTCATCCGATACGGCCTGGACGCCACAGGACGGTAGGGTCTTATTGAACCGCTCAGGCGTCGCGTAGCTGCGCACCTCATCCGGCTTAGACGCCTGGATCTGGACGGGCAACACTTCGACGCTAAGTGTGGCATTGTCGGTGGAAAAGCTACCCATTACAGTGGGGGCCAGTTGGTAGATGCCGCGGAGGCCGTCCGTCGTCAGTTCCTTCTCACGGGCGACAAGGTCGCCGATCATGTAACTCGCGCTGAGAAACCGCCGGTGAGCCGAGTAGGCTCGTCCCATCTCGAAGACGCCAAAAAACATGATGATAAGGACCGGCGCGATGAACGCAAATTCGACAGCGGCGACCCCGTCGCTGTTGCGCCTCCATGCCTGCACGACGTTGGCGAGACGTTTGGTTTGATTGCGCAACTTCATCATTTGGTCGACGCCTCAATACGGTTCGCTCTTGAATGCCATGACGGACTGGATCAGCTGCGCTGACCCTCCGTTGACATTGCCAAGGCCCAAGTAAGGGATCGAAGCCAAAAGTTCCCAGGGATAGCAGGCAACGATGATCACGACTCGCTCACGGCCGCCTGCGCCGGTGGAGACCGGCACTGTGTCGGCATAGTTCGAGGCGACTACGGTTCCGGAACTGTTGGTGCACGAGGGGATGCTCGTGATCTTGTCCCAAGCGTCGCTGTTTGTGATGATGACGCTCAGCTTGTCACAGGTAATGAGACCGCCCGCCCTCTCACAGAGTTCTTTCTTGAGATTGCCCACCGTGAGTTCGCCGGTCGGCGTTTGATGACTCTGGCCTGTGCGAATCTGGCGGCTGACCCCGTTCAACGATTGGTCCATTACCGTTTCGGTAAAATAGAATAGGCCGACGCCTATAATGCCGAACACCAGCATTAGAAACGGCGTGAAGACCAGGCCGAATTCGATTGCAGTCGCGCCATCCCGTGCGCGGCCGAAACGGCGAATGATGCTGGACGGGCGACCGAAACGCTGGAGGGGGCGACGCATAAGGACTGTACACCGCTACGAACTTGCCGGCACACTGTAGCGGCCAAGGTTTAAGGAGGCGTAATGTCGCCGATGTCGACGACAGCAGTGTAAACAAGTCGTTGAAGGGACGTTAGGGTCCGCCCTGGGCCGCGGCGGGCGCCTCACTGTTGGAGAAGCCGGTTTTGGCGGCAGAGTGCTTCTGGATCTGCTCGAAGTATGCGGTGTCGTCACCAATGGTTAGCGTCGGTGAGCAGTTCGGCGTGCAACTGTAGGACTGGCGCATGCCGGCCTTGTGCAGGTTGACGACACGGTTCTCGTCGCGCTCAACGATCACCCGCTGATCCTTGATGATCTTGCGATCCGCGTCGAGGGCGATGATATTGGTGATACCGAACGTCTTGCCGGTGACGACGAGCAGTGTGGAGCCTTGCACGGTGACATCTGCGATCGACGGATTGCCGATGATCACTTCGGACACCGGCCGCGCCAGTCGAACGAGTTGCGACTGATCGTAATGTACGATGAGGTCGGCCGCCTGAACTGCTGAAGCGGAAAAAGCGGTGAGCACGGCTGCAAGGGCCAAGCAGCGGCGGCGGCGCAATGTGACATTATGGATCATGGCTCGGGCAGCCCCTGAGAATCGCTGATGCCTCATTAACTCACCGAGTGGTGAAGGAATTGCCAACGGCTGTGTCGCACTGGGTTGGCGTTTGCGATAGCCGTCCGCCGGCTCCGCGGGCGGGCACGATTAAATCGGTCCTCAGCCCAATCTAAGCAACAAGCAGCACCGCAACTTCCCGGTCTTCTACTGTATATATCCAAATATATCATCAGAATTAACCATCTGCAACATGCAGTATTATGACAATTTCAGTCGTTATTCTGATATATCTCGACTGATCGTAAATCATTTGGCCTTTGTCCACAATATATACATGTTAATATCTTTAATCTTTCTTAGTTAACATCAACTCGTCACGCATTTCTGCGCGTGCAATGGGGATTTACTTCAGTTTAATTTCTCTCACGTATCTTTCGGTTAGTTCAACGCAGGCCGTGCTTGGTCCCCGCGATGAGCTGGATCAAGGCATCGAACAATTACGACTAGTAAGGAGTACACACATGACCAATCTTCTTTCGCGCTTTGCCAAAGACGAATCGGGCGCCACGGCCATCGAATACGGCCTGATCGCCGGCTTCGTCAGCATCGCCATTATCGCTGGTCTCCAGGTCATCGGGCCTGAGCTCACGCGCATCTTCGACAAGGTTGGCGCGACGCTTGTTCTTGCGAAGTAAAAGTCTGTTGGGTCAGCCGCGCGGCTGACCCAACACTTTACCACAGGGCCGGCGATGAAAACGTTTGCAAAATGCCGCCGCGGCGCAACTGCGATAGAGTATGGCCTGATCGCAGGCTTATTCTCGATAGCGATGATCGTGTCCCTGACAATCACCGGCGACAACACCCGAACGCTCTACGACTCCATCGCCACGAAGCTGGTTACGGCTCTGACGGCGATTAAATAGCTAACAGCAAACCAGTTTGACCTCCGGGTTGCAGACGATGCTTCAGTCGCCCCTCATTCTCGTTTTTCCGGCAGCCATGGCCTTCGCTGCTGCGATGGACCTGCTGACGATGACGATTCCCAATCGCATCTCATTGGCGCTTGTCGCAGCTTTCCTCATCATCGTGCCGTTCGCTGGCTTGCCTCTCAACGATGTCGCGATGCATCTTGCGGCCGGCGTCGCTATGCTCGCTGCGGGCGTTGCCATGTTTGCTCTGGGCTGGGTTGGCGGTGGAGACGCAAAACTACTGGCCGCCGGTGCACTTTGGTTGGGATTGCCGCAGTTGCTGCCGTTCCTTGTGCTTACGGGCCTGATTGGCTCCGTGCTCATGCTCCTACTCGTTGCCTACCGCGGATATCCCGCCGGCGCGCTGCCGATACCCGAATGGGCCATCCGGCTGCACCGGGCTGGTACTGGAATGCCATACGGGATCGCCATAGGCGCTTCGGCGCTCATCCTGTTCCCGATGTCTCCCCTGTTTCAGGCATTGATCTGAACGCCTTACATCGAATCACTGGATAAAGCCCACCGGTCGCACCGTTCCGGCACGCGGATTAAAGAATCATAGATATTTGTGGCGCACTGTCTGCTGATCCCTGCGCGTCGGGCCGGGGACCGTTCAGACGTTGGAAGCCGCATGAAGAAGGGTCAGATCATTGGCATCGCGATCGCCGGCACGGCCGGCCTCGGCGCGTTCATGCTGATGCAGGGCATCGTCAACCAGCCGGTGAAGCAGAACACCGTCGAGGTCAAGGTTGATGCCACAGAAGTCCTGGTGGCCGCGGGGGCCATCGACTTGGGCGCCATTGCCAACGACGGCCTGTTCCGCTGGCAGACCTGGCCTAAGGAAGCCGTCACGCCATCCTTCATCACGCGCTCGTCGCCGCCTGAGGTCATATCCGGGCTCACGGGCTCGGTCGTGCGCTCGCCGTTGCTGGCGGGCGAGCCGATCACCACTGACAAACTGATCAAGGCCGGCCAGGGCGGCGTGCTGGCGGCCATTCTGCCGGCAGGCATGCGCGCGATCTCGACGAAGATCACGGAAGCGACCGCGGCCGGTCGTCTGATCCTGCCGAACGACCACGTCGACGTGATCCTCATCCGCCGCATGCGCAACCGCTCGGGCCAGGAGGACGTCATCAGCGATATCCTGTTCCGCAATGTGCGGGTGCTCGCCATCGGGCAGCAGATCCAGAACAAGGAAGGCGACAAGTCCGCCTCCGCGTCGGCCGACACGGCGACGCTGGAGCTGTCGCCGCGCCAGAGCGAAACGTTGGCTCAGGCCAACTCCACGGGCGAGATCTCGCTGGCGCTGCGGTCGATTGCCGACACTCCGAAGAAAGATGCTACCGCCGACGCCGATCTCGGCAAAAAAGATCGCGGCAGCGCCATTCGTATCCTGCGTTATGGAAACAGATCGCAAATCAGCAGCGTCAACTGATTGCGGAGGGACTGAGTACGTTGTTGTAGGGCGACGGTTGATGAGACGGGTGGGGAAATTCTTAGCGTTGGCGGCGCTTCTGGCGTTTGCGCCAACTTCAGGCGTTGCCCAGGACACGCAATATTCCGCGCGTCAGATCGAGCAGAGCGGATCGGTACTGAAAATCGGCACCCGCGGCGAGGCGCGAACGCGAAAGATTGCGCTTGGTTCAGGCAAATCGATGATGGTTGAGTTCGGTTTCGATCTGCGCGACGTACTCGTGGCGGATCCGGAACGCGTGGACGCAGTCGTCCAAACGTCAAATCGCGTTTTTCTCATCGCCAAGAAGACAGGTCAGACGAACGCCTTTTTCTTCGATGCAAACGGGGAGCGGGTTCTGACCCTAGAAATCTCTGTTGGCGCCGATCTGGCAAGCATAGATGACATTCTTCGCCGCCTCATTCCGGGCTCGCAGATCAAGACCGAGATCGCGGGTGATGCGATCGTGTTGACCGGAACCGTAAGGTCGCCGGTGGACTCGAACCGCGCCGCGGCCATCGCTGCCAAGTTCGCGGCCGCTACCCCAACGTTCACCAGCGACAGCCGAGGCGGCGCAAGTGGCGCGGGCAGTGGAGCCGAGACTAGCAAGACGACCGTCGGCGATGAAGCGGGCAAGGGCTCAATCATCAACCTGCTGTCGGTCGAGGGCGAAGAGCAGGTGATGCTGCGGGTCGTGGTCGCCGAGGTTCAGCGCAGCATGCTGAAGCAGTTCGGTGTCAATATCGGCGCCGTTATCAATGCGGGCAACTTCACGACGGCGATCCTGTCGGCCAACGGCCTACCATTGACGGGCGGCACGCTCGGCAACTTGCCGCTGCCCGGTATCATCCCGGCGACGGGGAACCTCGTCAACAATCTGGATCCCATTGGGACGGCCGGATCCGTCGGCACGTCGGGGCTCGCCGGAAAATGGTCGGCAGGCAACGATCAGATCACGCAGGCCATCCGGGCGTTGGAGCGTGACGGTCTCGTCAAGACGCTGGCCGAACCGAACCTGACGGCCATCTCCGGCGAACCGGCAAAGTTCCTAGCAGGCGGTGAAGTCCCATTCGTCACGGGCATCGACGCGACAACAGGCACACGCACCGTAGAATACAAAGAGTTCGGCGTGCAGCTGTCGTTCACTCCCGTCGTGCTGTCGGAGGGTCGCATCAGCTTGAAGATCGATACGGCGGTCAGCGAGATCGCCGAGTTCATCGGCAGTAGCCCCGTCCTCAACAAGCGCCAGGCGCGAACAACGGTCGAGCTGCCGTCCGGTGGCTCGCTCGCGCTCGCCGGCCTCATCTCGGAGGACACGCGCCAGAACATCGACGGCTTTCCGGGCCTGAAGGAAATGCCGGTGCTGGGCACGCTGTTCCGTAGCCGCGACTTCATCAAGAAGGAAACGGAACTGGTGGTGATCGTCACGCCGTATGTGGTCCGGCCGACGTCGCGCAAGGAATTGTCGCGGCCGCTCGACGGACTGGGCGACGCCGCGGATCGGGAGGCGAATTTCCTGGGGCACGTCAACAAGATCTACGGTCGCGGTAGCGACATGCCGGCCGGCGATCTGAAGGGCGACTACGGGTACATCGTCGAGTGACTGGGCCGCGTTGCTGGAGAATGACCATGACTTTTCAGATCAGCAAGTCCGGCCCCGCGGCGCGAGCGGTTGCTGCGGCCGCGATCACGATGCTTGCAGGGTTCGGGCTCGCCGGCTGCCGGCCGGATGAGGACTCAACCCGCGTGGCCGGCTGGTCGCAGATCGATCCGGCGCAGCGCCATCCCATCGGGGTATCGCGGGAACCGGAGCTTCTGACGTTAAAGGTGCCGCGCGGATCGCGAGGGCTGGCACCGACGCAGAGGGCCGAGGTGATCGAGTTCGGCCAGCGCGCCCGGGCGGCAGATGCCGGCAACACCAAGCTGGTGGTCGCGGCGCCGGCGGGGTCGGGCAATGAAGTGGAGTCGGCCTACGCCGTCGAGCAGGTCCGCCACTTGCTGAGCGAGGCGGGCATTCCCGATACGTCGATCGGCCTGGAAGCCTATCAGGCCTCCAACGAAAAGACGGCGCCGATCCGCATCGCCTTTTTCCGCTACGTCGCGCATGCACCCGAATGTGGCGCGTGGCCCAAGAACCTCGCACGCGAGCCGCAGAACCTGCCGTACCACAACTTCGGCTGCGCCACGCAGCGCAACTTCGCCAACCAGGTGGCCAACCCGGCCGACCTCGTGGAACCGCGCACAGAGACCGATCGCTCGTCGGAACGCCGCGACACCACGTGGGAAAAGTACCGGGAAGGCAAGCCGACGGGAGCGGAGCGCTCCATCGACGAGAAGTCAACCACGACGTCGACAGTGAACTAGGGCCAATTCACATGAGCAATTCAGCCCTGCCAGTACCTGCAGAGCCCGATCTGGAAGACCTCGCCGATCTGGCATTCGCGCCGGAGATCGTCGAAACCGTCCAGTCCAATGCCCGGCCGGTTCCACGCATCTCGATCCAGGTTTTCTGCGAGACGCCGGATGTAGCCGAGTCCATGCAGACCGCTGCCGACGACCGGCGCCTGTCCAAGGCGCACGTCAGTCTGCATATGGGCGGTTGTGCGGCTGCCGTGCAACATTTCGGATCGAACCCGACGCCAAATCTCATCGTGCTGGAGAGCACGGCGCAGCGCGACCATCTACTCGGCGACCTCGATAAGCTGGCCGAACACTGCGATGCCGGCACCAAAGTGCTGATCATCGGCCACATGAACGACGTGACGTTGTATCGCGAGCTGCTGCGGCGGGGGGTCAGCGAGTATCTGGTTGCGCCTGTCAGGGCCGGCCAGATCATGGAGAGCATCTCCAATCTCTACAACAACCCGGAGACAGATCCGGTCGGCCACGTCCACGCCTACATCGGTGCCAAGGGCGGTTCCGGATCCTCGACGATCTGCCACAACACGGCTTGGATGCTGTCGGAGGCGCTCAAGGCCAACGTCGTGGTCTGCGATCTCGACCTGGCGTTCGGGACGACCGGCCTCGACTTCAACCAAGACCCGATGCAGGGAATTGGCGATGCGCTGGCCACACCGGAGCGTCTGGACGAAGTCCTGCTCGATCGCCTGCTGACGAAGTGTTCGGAACACCTCTCCATCTTTGCCGCACCGGTGACGCTGGAGCGCGGGTACGACATCTCGACGGAGTCGTGCGAGGCGGTTCTGGACGTCGTTCGCCAGAACGTGCCGTTCGTGGCCATCGACATGCCCCACACATGGATGTCGTGGACCAAGAGCGTCCTGCTGCAGGCCGACGAAGTGATCATTACCGCGGCTCCGGACCTTGCCAGCCTGCGCAACGCCAAGAACATCGTCGACCTGCTGCGCCAGTCGCGGCTGAACGACAACCCGCCCCACCTCGTGCTCAATACCGTCGGGCTACCCAAGCGGCCAGAGATCGCCGTGAAAGAATTCGAAGCGGCACTCAATCTCAAGGCGGCGGCCGTCATCGAATTCGACATCGAGACCTTCGGGCAGGCCTCTAACAACGGCCAGATGATTGCCGAGACCAACATCAAGGCCAGGGCCGTGCCGTCGCTGCGGCAGTTGGCGCTGGCGCTGGCGCATCGTGAAGAACGCGTCGAGAAGAAGATCGGGCTGCTCGAGCGGCTGAAATTGAAGCGTTAGGACACCGGCAATGTTCGGCAGGCGCACAAACGAGGGCACACCAGCACGTCCGGCGGCAGCACCGGCGGTGTCGTCCTCCGGCATTCCCGCGAAGGCGCCAGACCCCAAGCCCGCACATGCCAAACCGACACCGGTCGCGCGCGCGCCCGAACCCGCGCAGGCGCGGCGGCATTCGGAAGAGTACTACGACGTCAAGACGACGGTGTTCAACGCGCTGATCGACACCATCGATCTGACGCAGCTGGCGAAGCTCGACACGCAGGCGGCTCGCGAAGAGATCCGCGACATCGTCGGAGAGATCATCCAGGTCAAGAACGTCGTGATGTCGATCTCCGAGCAGGAAGAGCTGCTCGAGGACATCTGCAACGACGTTTTGGGCTATGGACCACTCGAGCCGTTGCTGGCGCGCGACGACATCGCCGACATCATGGTCAACGGCGCCAACACCACCTATATCGAAGTCTCGGGCAAGGTGCTGAAGACCGGCGTGCACTTCGCCGACAACCAACAGCTGATGAATATCTGCCAGCGCATCGTCAGCCAGGTGGGCCGGCGCGTCGACGAGGCCAGCCCGATCTGCGACGCACGCCTGCCCGACGGCTCGCGCGTCAACGTCATCGCGCCCCCGCTGGCCATCGACGGCCCGGCTCTCACTATTCGAAAGTTCAAGAAGGACCGGCTGACGCTCGATCAGCTGCAGCGCTATGGATCGATCACCGAGCAGACGAAGACCATCCTTCAGGTCATCGGCAAAGTTCGGTGCAATGTCTTGATCTCGGGTGGCACGGGTTCAGGCAAGACCACGCTTCTCAACTGCATGACTGCCAACATCGAGCACGACGAACGCATCATCACGTGCGAAGATTCTGCCGAACTTCAGTTGCAGCAGCCGCATGTGGTGCGCCTGGAAACTCGGCCGCCGAACCTGGAGGGCGAAGGCGAGATCACGATGCGCGATCTCGTCAAGAACTGCCTGCGTATGCGCCCGGAGCGCATCATCGTCGGCGAAGTGCGCGGCCCGGAGGCGTTCGACCTCTTGCAGGCGATGAACACCGGCCATGACGGATCGATGGGAACGCTGCACGCCAACAGCCCGCGCGAAGCCATCAGCCGCCTTGAATCCATGATCATGATGGGCGGCTATAATCTTCCGGTCCGGACGATCCGCGAGATGGTGGCCGGCTCCATCGACGTCATCATCCAGGCATCCCGCCTGCGCGACGGCTCGCGCAAGGTTACGCACATCACCGAGGTGATGGGAATGGAAGGCGACACGGTCACGCTGCAGAATCTCATCGTCTACGAAATCACCGGAGAAGATGCGAATGGGAAGCTGAGCGGGTTGCACCGTTCTACGGGTATCGCGCGGCCTGCGTTCTGGGATCGTGCGGTGTACTACAAGGAGCAAGGCCGACTGTCCGAGGCGCTGGCCGCGGCAGAAAAGCTCGACGCGAACGGCAATCCGCTGGGTGATACCTGATGGATGACGCAACCGTCCAAATGCTGATTGCCCTACTCGCGGCCGCTGGCGTCGGCGCGCTCGCGTTGACTCTGTTGTGGCCAATGCTGGCCGGCGAAGATCCGGGCGAGAATCGCAAGCGCCAAGTCACGGAGACGCGTGCGACCCGCGTCGCGGCACGCGTCGCCAACGAAACAAGCGCAACGCGACGCAAGGCGGTGTCGGAAACCCTGAAGGACATCGAAAACCGCAACAATGCGCGCAAACGGGTTTCGCTGCAGATGCGATTGCAGCGGGCGGGCTTCAAGACGACACCGCGAATGTTCTATGTCTGGAGCGCGGTCACGGGTCTTATTGTGACGATCGCCTGCTATATAGCGATACCGCAATCCACTCTCACGTACGTTTTCGTACCGCTCAGCTTCTTCGTCGGGACGTTCGGGCTGCCGCGATTCTATCTCAATCACTGCATCAAGAAGCGCACGACCAAGTTCACGAACGAGTTCGCCAACGCTGTGGATCTGATCGTGCGCGGCATCAAGGCCGGCTTGCCGCTCAATGAATGCTTGCAGATCATCGCACGCGAGAGCCCTGCGCCGATCTGCACAGAGTTTCGCGAAGTCGTCGACCAGCAGCGCATGGGCGTTACGATGGCAGAGTCGCTCGATCGGCTGGCGATGCGAATGCCGATTACGGAAGTGCGGTTCTTCGCGATCGTCATCGCCATCCAGCAGCAGGCCGGCGGTAATCTGTCGGAAGCGCTCGGCAATCTTTCGGGCGTGCTGCGCGATCGGGCGAAGTTGGCGATGAAGGTGCAGGCCATGTCGGCCGAAGCCAAGGCCGGCGCCATGGTTCTCGGGTCGCTGCCTCCGGCGGTGGCCATAATGATTTCGTTCCTGTCGCCCAAGTATCTCGTGCCGCTGTTCAGTACGACGCTCGGGAACTTCGTTCTGCTCATGGGCTTGCTGTGGATGGGGATGGGCGTGCTTATGATGAAGAAGATGATCAACTTCAAATTCTAGAAGCGGCGCATGGCATTCTTTGACACATTGATGAGCCCGCCGGTGTTGGCGACCGTACTCGCAGCCATTGCTGCGTTCGCGACGGTTTTCTCGCTGGTCATGCCACTGCTGGTCAAGGATCGCGGTGCCGAGCGCATGAAGACGATGGCGCTGGAACGCAATGCCATGCGCTCACAGCGGCTCAGCGAGACAGCGCCAAAAGAACGCGTCAGCCTGCGCGGTGAAAAGCCCAAGGGCTTCATGCAGCGGATGGTCGACCAGTTCGATCTGCGTAAGCAGTTCGATACGGAGGAACTGCGCAACAAGCTGAAGACCGCGGGCCTGCGCGGGCAAGGACCTCTGGTCACATACATCTTTTTCCGTATGGCCGCGCCCCCCATCGTGCTGTTGCTCGCCTTGTTCTACCTGTTCGTCATGAACGTCACGTCGCACCCGCCGGTCGTCAAGTTGCTCAT
This sequence comes from Hyphomicrobiaceae bacterium, assembly GCA_965279065.1. Classification (GTDB taxonomy): domain Bacteria; phylum Pseudomonadota; class Alphaproteobacteria; order Rhizobiales; family Hyphomicrobiaceae; genus JAKAXS01. Next base: position 573,464 of record OZ257134.1, on the reverse strand, counting down.
GGCTCTGGCTGCCGCGGGCGCGGGGTATTATCTGCCGAACCTGTTCGTGCAAAACCTGGCCAACAAGCGTCAGACGGCTATCAGACAAGCGTTCCCTGATGCGCTGGACATGCTGTTGATCTGCGTACAGTCCGGCATGTCGGTAGAGGCGGGATTCCAGAAGGTGTCGAAGGAGATCCTGTCGCAATCCGTCGAACTGGCGGAGGAACTGTCCCTGACGACGGCAGAGTTGTCGTATTTGCAGGATCGCCGGCAGGCCTATGAGAATCTAGGACTGCGGACCGGCCTGCCGGGCGTAAAAGCTGTCGCCATGGCTCTCATTCAGGCCGAGCGATACGGTACGCCGGTCGGATCGGCGCTCCGCGTCATGGCCAAGGAAAACCGCGACATCCGCATGGCGGAGGCCGAGAAGAAGGCCGCGGCACTTCCACCGAAGCTCACGGTGCCGATGATCATTTTCTTTCTGCCGGTGCTGTTCGTCATCATCATCGCGCCGATGGTCATCTCATACGTTCTGGGAACGCACTGACGAGACTGGCGCAACCGCCGGCCGCCGCTTCAGCTATTGCGTGCTTGAGGTTTCCACTGCGGAACCTCTCAACCCACCGGCCGGCGCAGCAGGCACTGCGGCGGTCTTGGCAGCCGCCGCTGCCGGCTTGCGTGCCACGACGGGGCGCGGTTTGGGATCTTCGGCCGTCGTATCCCAATTCGACTCGGCGACCGCCGCAGCATTTTCCTTCGACGGCTTGTTTTCCAGACGCACGATCTTACGCATCAGGTCCGTATTGGAGGCTGCAGCGTCGGGTGAGAGATCCTGCGCGGCCAGCGCCTTGGCTTCGTCAAAACGACCCTGAAGGCCGAGCACAAGTGCCAAGTTCTGGCGGACTTTGACGTTGGCGGGATCGGCGGTTGAAGCCTGACGCAGGAGCGGCTCGGCCTTTGCGGCCTCGCCGCTCATCATGTAGGCGAGCGCCAGGTTGTTGAGGACGGATGGGTGGTTGTTGGACAGGGGGCGGGCGCGTTCAAAAAAAGCAATCGATTCTCCGTGCTTGCCCTCCTTGGCCAACACCGTGCCGCGCGCGGACACGACGCGCCAATCGGGGTTCGTCGGGTCGTCTGCCGCCTCGAGAAGCCCCTTGGCCAGGCTGAGCTTACCCTGGTCGAGCGCAAGGCGGCCGTAGGCCGACATCAAGCGACGATCGCCGGCCTTGGCCTGACTGGCGTTCTGCAGAACGGTCAAGGCCTCGGGCTTGCGGCCGTTCTGCTTCAACAGATCGGCGTAGGCGAGGGCGCCGTCGGCATCGGTAGGGTTCTCGGCGTACTTCTTCGCGGCTTTGTCGAGCTCGCTTAGCGGTGGCTTCTCGCCTTCGCCGTCCTTCTTGAGGGCGAGGTCGAGGGACGGTCCGTTCTCGGCGCAGGCGCTCAGCATCAACGCGACCGTCAGCGCCGCCAGCGCGCGCCCCGTGGTGCGCCGATAGCGTGCTGACCTACCTCCCGCGCCGTCTTGCATAGACCGCTCCAAGCCCATCTCTTGACAGATAGGAGAGTCTGCTTCGCGGGATTACGTCAACCGGTGCTTGGCGCTATCCGTGTGCCCTTTATGTCAGCCCCATTTCCGCCTGCGCGCCGTCGGCCCATGCGGCCATCTCGGGCATGCCGAAAATCGTATCGATATAAGCCTTCGCCGTGCCGTCGTCGCCGTATGCGGCAAGATCCGGAACGTAGGTTTTGAGTCGCGAGGCGACCGGCGCATACATGGCGTCGGCGGCGGAGAACTTCGAAAACAGGAAGCGCCCGGATTTGCCGAATCGTCTGTGCGTGTCGATCCAGATGGCGATGACGCGCCGGATGTCGGCGGCGACGGGATCGGGGAAGTCCTCCTGATGGCGCGAAGTGGACAGAATCGACATCGGACAGGCCTCGCGCATGGGCTGGAAGCCGGAATGCATCTCGGCGGAAATGCAGCGGGCGATCGCCCGGGCCTTCAGGTCGGTCGGCCATATTCCGAGGTCGGGGTGCTTGTCGGCCAGGTATTCCAGGATGGCCAAGCTGTCCCAAACCATAAGATCGCCGGCCCAGAGCACGGGGACCTTCCCGGCAGGGGAATGGGCCCTAATCTGTCCGCTGTGATCGGGATCGCGGAGATTGATGCGAACTTCGTCAAATTCAATCGCCAGGCGGCGCATCAACAGCCACGGCCGCAGGCTCCAACTGGACGTATTCTTATTGCCGATGACAAGGCGATAGTGTGCTCCAGACATGCGTTTGAGGTCCCCGAAGCGAATTGTGTTTTTGCGACCTTTGCGGATAATGCCGCCGTAGACACGCAAGTAGTGTCCTAACCGTCATTGAGCGGGGTTTCCACCGTCGCATGCAAGACAAAAGCAGCACACAAGACGCCGCAGGGCTCGCGCACGTCTTCGCCACCGGGCCACAACACGATGGCGACACGCCGGTCTGGCTTCTGGGCGACGGCAGCGATCTTGCCAGCGTCGGTGATGCCGCGCAGCAGCGCTGGCTGCAGGCCACGCGCTTTAAGCCCGCCGCCAAGAAGCAGGTGCTGGTGCCGGCCGGAGACGGCGGCTTGGCGAGCGTGCTGCTGGGCCTTGGGAACGGACACGCCGGCGAACCGTGCGGCCCTTCGGAGCTGCTCACCGGTCAGCTGGCCGCGTCGTTGCCGCCGGGCACGTATCGGATAGCGGGAGGCTGCGCCGCGCCGGAACTTGCGGCGCTGGCGTGGGGTCTGGGGGCTTACCGCTATCGGCGTTACAAGTCCAAGGACAACGTCGACGGCGTACGACTGCGCCTTCCCGAGGGCGTGGACGCCAAGCGGGTGACGACGTGCGTCGAGGCGATCTGGCTCGGCCGCGATCTGATCAACACGCCGCCATCCGACATGGGGCCCGATGAGTTGGAGGATGCGGCGCGTGCGCTTGCCACGCGATTTGGGGCGCGCATTTCCGTCATCACCGGCACGGCGCTGCTGGAACAGAATTTTCCGATGGTCCACGCGGTGGGGCGCGCCAGCCCACGCGCGCCGCGTCTCATCGATCTCAACTGGAGCAAGGCGGGTGGCAGCGCCGATGCGCCGCGGATCACCCTCGTCGGCAAGGGTATCTGCTTCGATACCGGCGGGCTCGACATCAAGCCGGCAGCCGGCATGCTGCTGATGAAAAAAGACATGGGCGGGGCGGCCACGGCGCTGACGCTCGGTCATCTCATCATGGGGACGGGGCTGGACGTGCGCCTACGCATCCTGATCCCGGCGGCGGAGAACAGCATCGCAGGCAACGCCTTCCGGCCGAGCGACGTGCTGCAGAGCCGCGGCGGCAAAACTGTCGAAGTCGGCAACACGGATGCGGAGGGGCGTCTCGTCCTGGCCGATGCCATCGCACTGGCCGACGAGGAAAGCCCGGACAGCATCCTGGTGTTCGCGACGTTGACGGGGGCGGCACGCGTCGCGCTTGGTCCGGACCTCCCGGCGTTGTTCACCAACGACGACGCGTTTGCGTCGGCGGTCGGCAAACATGGGCTCGACGTCGGTGATCCTGTCTGGCGCATGCCGCTTTGGTCGGGCTACGAGCGTCACCTGGATAGCGACGTTGCGGACATGAATAATGTGTACGAATCGCCGTTTGCCGGAGCGGTGACGGCCGCGCTGTTCCTGCAGCGGTTCACGACGCGGGCACGGCGCTTTGCGCACTTCGATCTGTTCGGTTGGCGTCCGGCCCCGCGACCGCTGGGTCCGAAGGGAGGCGAGCCGCAGACAGCGCGGGCGGTGTTCGCCGCGCTCGAAGCGGAAGTGGGTGGGACATGACCAACGACAGCGCAATGATGCCGCCGCCCTTGCCGAACCACGGGTCAACTCTGGACCCGACCATCACGCCCGGCGATACTTTGGCGCGGCAAAGCGGTCTTGATCCGCGGCGCAATGCGTTTCGTGAGGATCTCGCTGCGGCCATTCTCGCCGGACGCGTCGACGCTCCGCAGTTCGCAGAAGGCGAGGTGCGGCAAGTGGTGCGTTCATCGGTACCGCTGCGCCGCAGGCCGGCCGCCAATGCCGCGCTCGACACGGAGGCACTGTTCGGGGAAACGCTGGTCGTCTACGACATCGCCGACGGCTGGGCCTGGGTGCAGCTCGATCGCGACGGTTACGTCGGCTATCTGCCCGCCGACACGCTAAGCACCGACGTACAGGAGCCGACGCATCGTGTACGTTCGATCGGCACGTTCCTGTACCCCGTGCCGGATATCAAGGCACCGCCGCTCATGCATCTCAGCCTCAATGCGCAGTTGAGCGTCGCAGAAGGCGACGACAAGTTCTGCCTGCTCACCACCGGCGGTTTCGTCTACACGCGCCACATCGCGCCGATCGGACGCTTCGTGCGCGACTTTGTCGAAGTCGCGGAGAAGCTGATCGGCACGCCGTATCTGTGGGGCGGCCGTACGCGCATCGGCATCGATTGCTCGGGCCTGGTGCAGAACGCGCTGGATGCGGCCGGCATTCTTTGTCCGCGTGACAGCGACATGCAGGAGGCGGAGGTCGGCGAGAGCGTGCCGATCACGCCCGATCTCGATCACCTGCGGCGCGGGGACCTGCTGTTCTGGAACGGCCACGTCGGCATGATGGTCGACGGCGTCATGCTGCTGCACGCCAATGCGCATCACATGTCGGTCGTGGTGGAGACGTTGCCGGAGGCCGTCGAGCGCATCGCCAAGGCCGGTCTACCGCTGCGTACGATCAAGCGTATCGGACCTGACGCGACAACATGATCGACCCTATCGGCGGTAGGGCAGGAAATGGTGATCGCGACTTTCGCAGCCTTCGCCTGGTAGAGCGCCTTCGCGCCATTGACCTGCGCTGTCCAGGTCGATCAGCGTTTCGACGGCGCGCAGCACGCCGGTTTGCGTGCTCATCCAGCGCCGCTGGATGACGCGGCCGTCGATGATCGCCTGTGCCAAAGGCAGGAAGATCGCCAGTGACGGCACGGGAAGGAATTCGTAGCTCTGGCCCGCGAGCACCATGTCGTAATGCTGGTCGTGCCGCAGCAGCATTTCAAACGGGCAGCCGCCAGGGCTTTTCGGAGAAACGTCCAGGTGCCAATAGTCGGGCCCGCCGCCTTCGGCGATGTGTGCGACGTCGGCGATCGACGGCACCCAATAGCGCAGCCCTTCGATCGTGCCTTGCAGCGTGTGGCGATAGACGTCGTCTTGCATCATGGCTGCGTTTCACAACTCCATCCATCCGAGCTCGCTCGGATCACGTTGCCACGGCGGCACGGTGGGCGACTTTGATGTCGAGAGCGGCGGCGAGGAGGGCCTTGGTGTAGTCCTCCTGCGGATCAGCGAAGATCTGCGCGGCAGGGCCTTCTTCCACCACCTTGCCCGCCCGCATGACGATGACGTGGTTGCTCAAAGCGCGGACCACCTTCAGGTCGTGGCTGATGAAGAGGTAGGCCAGGTTGTGTTTCTGCTGCAGATCGCGCAGCAGGTCGACGATCTGGGCCTGAACGCTCATGTCGAGGGCGGATGTCGGCTCGTCCAGCATGACGAACTTCGGCTTCAACACCATGGCGCGGGCGATGGCGATGCGCTGGCGCTGGCCGCCAGAGAACTCGTGTGGATAGCGGTCCAGGCCAGACGGATCGAGGCCGACTTCCTTCATCGCCTGGGCCACACGCTCGCGGCGCTGCGGGTACGTCAACTCCGGTGCCTGGATCTCCAGGCCCTCCTCGATGATCTGGAAGATGGACAGGCGCGGGCTCAGCGAGCCGTAGGGATCCTGAAAGACAATCTGCATGTCCTTGCGCAGGGGCCGCATCTGCTTGCTGTCGAAGGCGTCGATGCGCTGGCCGATGTAGGCAATGGGGCCTTCGGAGGAGATCAGGCGCAGGATAGCGAGGCCGAGCGTCGTCTTGCCGGAGCCGGATTCGCCGACGACGCCGAGCGTCTCGCCCGCGCGCAGCTTGAGCGAAAGGCCATCAACCGCCTTTACGTGGTCGACGACGGTGCGGAAGAGGCCCTTGTGGATGGGGAACCAGACCTTGAGGTCGTCGGTTTCGACGATGACCTGTCCGGTCTCGACCGACTCCGGCGGTTTCCCCTTGGGCTCGGCGGCGAGCAACTGGCGGGTATAGGGGTGCTTGGGGGCGGTGAAGATTTCCTCGGTGGCGCCCTGCTCGACGATATCGCCCGACTGCATGACGTAGACACGTTCGGCCATGCGGCGGACGATGCCCAAGTCGTGCGTGATGAGCAGCATGGCCATACCCATTTCCTTTTGGAGCTGGGCGAGAAGCTCGAGGATCTGGGCCTGGATGGTCACGTCGAGGGCTGTCGTCGGCTCGTCGGCGATCAGAAGTTCGGGCTCGTTGGCCAGCGCCATGGCGATCATGACACGCTGGCGCTGGCCGCCCGACAGCTGATGCGGATAGGCGGCCAGCCGCTTCTCCGGGTCGCGGATGCCGACTTTCTGCAGCAATTCCAGCGTGCGGGCGTGGGCGGCCTTGTCGTCCATGCCGCGGTGGACCTTCAGTGTCTCGCTGACCTGCTTTTCGATGGTGTGTAGCGGGTTGAGCGACGTCATCGGCTCCTGGAAGATGATGGAGATCTTGGAGCCGCGCAGGTTACGCAGCTCCGCCGGCTTCATCTTCAGGACGTCGCGCCCTTCGTACCAGATCTCACCGGTGGGGTGAGACGCGGCGGGGTACTGCAATAGTTGCATGATCGACAGCGCGGAGACGGACTTGCCGGAGCCCGACTCGCCGACCAGGGCTACCGTTTCGCCCTTGCGGATCTCGAAAGAGATGCCGTTGACGGCGCGGGTGACGGTGTCGCCCTGGCGGAATTGTACCGACAGGTTCTTGACGTTGATCAATGTATCTTTGGCCACGGCGCGCCCCCTATTTGAAGGTCTTGCGGGGATCGAGCGCATCGCGCACGGCACCGCCGATGAAGATCAGTAGCGACAGCAGCGTGGCGATGACGAAGAAGCCGGTGAGGCCGAGCCACGGCGCCTCCAGGTTCTTCTTGCCTTGCAGCAGCAGTTCGCCCAGCGACGGCGAGCCCGGAGGCAGGCCGAGGCCGAGGAAGTCGAGCGCGGTCAGGGCGGAGACGCTACCGGAGAGGGCGAAGGGCAGGAACGTCAGCGTCGCGACCATGGCGTTGGGCAGCACGTGCTTGAACATGATGCGGCCATCCGACAGGCCCAGCGCCTTGGCGGCGCGGACATACTCGAAGTTGCGGCCGCGCAGGAACTCGGCGCGCACCACGCCCACGAGCGTGACCCACTCAAACAGGAGCAGGATGCCGAGTAGCGTCCAGAAGCCCGGTTCGAGGACCGCGGACACCGTCAACAGCACGAAGAGGGACGGCACAGACGTCCAGATCTCCAGCATGCGTTGCGCAAAGAGGTCGATCTTACCGCCGAAGTAACCCTGGACGGCGCCGGCGGCGATGCCAATGACGGAGGCCAGCGACGTCAGGATGATGGCGAACAGCAGCGACAGGCGGAAGCCGTAGATGACGCGGGCCAGCACGTCGCGGCCCTGGCTGTCGAGACCCAGCCAGTTGGTGTTGCCAAGCGTGTTGAAGCGGGCGAGCTGCGCCGGATCGGTGTCGCAGGGCGGCATGCTGGTGGCCCACGGCGGCGGCGCGGGGTAGCCGAGGCAGATGCCCTCGGCGTTCTTGCGGCGTACGTAGTCCTTGTTCTCGGTATCGTAGCTGAAGCGGATGAGCGGCCAGATCATCCAGCCGTGCTTGTTGATCTCGTCCTGGATGGCGGGATCGCGATACTGGGTGGTGGCGCGGAAGCCGCCTTCGAACATGGTCTCGGGATAGTCGACGAGGACCGGGAAGAGGACCTCACCCTTGTAGGAGGCGACGAGCGGCCGGTCATTGGCGATGAACTCGGCAACTCCGGTGATGACGAACAGCGCCAGCAGGATGCGCAGGCTCCAGTAGCCGCGCTTGTTGGCCTTGAAGTTCTCCCAGCGGCGACGGTTGAGCGGCGACAGCGCCAGGCGCTCGCGGACGCCGGCCCACCAGCCGGTCGCGGCCGGAGCTTCGGCACCGGCGCCGGCGCCGGCGATCGTGGTGGCTGGCGTGACGGGGGATGTCATGATGGCGTTCGGGGGTGCGTCCACGGCCTCAGACCTCCCTGCTCTCGAAGTCGATGCGCGGATCGACCAGGGTGTAGACGAAGTCGGAGATGATGTTCACGACGAGACCGATGAGGGAGAAGACGAACAGCGACGCGAAGACGACGGGATAGTCGCGTTTCTCGATGCTCTCGAAGGCGAGCAGGCCCAGGCCGTCGAGCGAGAAGATCTGCTCGATGAGCATGGACCCGGAGAAGAAAGCGCCGATGAAGGCCGCGGGGAAGCCGGCGATGACCAACAGCATGGCGTTGCGGAAGACATGGCCGTAAAGCACGCGAGGCTCGTCGAGGCCCTTGGCTCGGGCCGTCAGCACGTACTGCTTGCGAATTTCGTCGAGGAACGAGTTCTTGGTCAGGAACGTCATCGTCGTGAAGGCGCCCAGCGACATGGCGATGATCGGCAGCGTGAGGTGCCAGAAGTAGTCGCCGATCTTGCCGAGCAGCGACAGCTCATCCCAATTCTCCGACCACAGGCCGCGCGAGGGGAACCACTGGAAGAACGAGGCGCCGGCAAACATGATGAGCAGGAACACGGCGACCATGAAGCCCGGCACGGCGTAGCCGATGATCAGGGCGGTCGTCGTCCAGGTGTCGAATTTTTCGCCGTCGTGGACGGCCTTGCGGATACCGAGCGGGATCGAGACGAGGTAGGTGATCAGCATCATCCAGATGCCGAGAGAGATAGAGACCGGCAGCTTCTCCTTGATGAGATCGAGCACCGGCGTGTCGCGGAAGTAACTCTTGCCGAAATCGAAGGTGGCGTAGTCCTTCATCATCTTGAAGAAACGCTCGTGGGCGGGCTTGTCGAAACCGAACTGCTTCTCCAGCTCCTTGATGAATTCCGGCTCCAGGCCCTGCGCGCCGCGATACTTGGACATGACCGCCTCGCCGGCGCCGCCGGCCTGGCTCTGCGCCGTGCCGCCGACATCGCTGCCGCCGCCGCCGATACGCTGCGCGATGGAGCTTTCGGTGCCCGTCAGCTGGGCGATGATGCGCTCGACGGGACCGCCGGGCATCACCTGGGCCAGCAGGAACGTTAGCAGCATGATGCCGAACAACGTCGGAATGATCAGCAACAGGCGCTTTATGAGATAATTGGACATTCGCCGGTTTAGCTCCTCACTCGTTCGTTTTGGTTTGCGCTGTCGCGGACGGTAGCGGGTCGCCAGCCGGGGTCCTGGCACGCAGTCGGGCGGCCTTGTCGGCGTCGTACCACCAGGTCATCGGCGCACCCAGGCTGTATTTCGGTTTCTTCTCGGGCCAGGAGAACTTGTCCCAGAAGGCAATGGTGTGGCTCGCCTTCGACCACTGCGGCACCCAATAGTGACCGGCGCGCATGACGCGGTCGATGGCGCGTGCTGCCGTCACCAGTTCCTCGCGCGATTGCGCGGCCATCACCTTGCCGGCCAGTTCGTCGACCACGGGGTTGGCGATGCCGCCCAGGTTGGGGCTGCCCTCCTGCTTGGCAGCTTCGCTACCCCAGTAGTTGACGATCTCGATGCCCGGCGTCAGGCCGACGATGTAGCGTTGGATGGCGATGTCGAAGTCGAACGTCTTTAGGCGCTTCTGATACTGCGCCCCGTCGATGCGGCGCAGGCGGGCGTCGATGCCGATGCTGCGCAGGTTGTTGACATAGGGCAGCAGCACACGTTCGAAGGTGTCTTCGAACAGCAGCACCTCGACCTTCAACGTCTGACGATCAGCGTTCTCACGCAGGCGCACGGGTGCTGCCTGGCGCATGGCCATGGACGTTCGGAAACGGCAGAAGAAGCCGCATCCGTCCGAGTTCTCGGGGAACTTCCAGCCGGCCTTATCGAGCATGTCGCTCGCCTGCTTCAACTGCGCCCGATTGTAGCCGAGACCGTCGCTCTTGGGCGGGACGTAGGGCTCGCCGAAGACCTCCGGCGGCAGCTTGTCACGATACGGCTCGAGCAGCGCCAGTTCGGCGGGCGAGGGCGGACCGACGGCCTTCATCTCCGAATTCTCGAAGAAGCTTTGCGTGCGGCTGTAGAGACCGAAGAACAGGAAGCGGTTGCTCCATTCGAAATCGAAGGCGAGGCCGATGGCCTGGCGCACCATCGGATCCTTAAATTGAGGACGTCGCAGATTGAGAAAGAACCCTTGGGCCCCTGAGGGCCGGCCGTCCGGAAGTACGAGGCGCCGGATGCGGCCGTCGCGCACGGCCGGCACGCCATAGGACATGGACCAGTCCTTGGCCGTGAACTCCTCACGAAAGTCGAACGTGCCGTTCAGCAGGTTTTGCAGGCCGACTTCGCGATCGCGGAAGTAGTCGTAGCGGACCTCGTCGAAATTATTGATGCCGCGATTGACCGGCAGGTCCTTGGCCCAATAATCGGCGCGGCGCTTGTAGGAAACGAAGCGGCCGGGTTGGAAACTGCCGATCTCGTAGGGGCCGGAGCCGAGCGGCTTTTCGAGGGAGCTGCTCTCGAAATTGCGTGTTGCCCACCAGGCCTTCGGCAACACGGGCAAGCCGGCGACGATCAACGGCAAATCGCGAAGCAGCTCACCCTGGAACTCATAGCGCACCGTACGGGAATCGGGCGCCTCGACCTTGGTGACGTCGCGGAGACGGCGACGAAAGGCGACGGGGTGGCCCTTCTCCTTCAGAATGTTGAAGGAGAACACGACGTCGTCAGCGGTGATGGGCGAGCCGTCGGCAAATTTCGCTTCCGGGCGCAACTTGAATGTGACGGACCGCTTGTCGCCCGCGAGCTCGGCGCTTTCGGCAACCAAGCCGTACGCGGCACCGGGCTCGTCGCCGGAACCGGTCATGAGGCTATCATAGAGAAGCCCGAGGCCCTCAGCCGCGTCACCCTTGAGGACAAAACCATTGAAGGTATCGAAGCTGGTGACGCCGCCCGAGCCGATCAGGGCGACCTTGCCGCCCTTGGGGGCATCGGGATTGACGTAGTCGAAGTTCTTGAAGTCCGGCGGATACTTCAGATCGCCGAAGGTTGAAAGACCGTGGCGGAACTCGGCGTAGGCAGCTGCCGGCGAAAACGATACGGCGACGGTCATCGCCACAAGGGCCAGCGCGGCTGTGTCGGCCCACCTCATTGGCGTGCCCGCGCTGCGTTGAGCACTTTCTGCTTTACGGGATCGAACCACCAGGTGCGCGTGGCAGAGACACGCTGCGAGGGTACCTTGTCGGGTCGGCCGAAGACGTCCCAGTAGGCGACGCGTTCGAACGGGTAATCCCAGTGCGGGACGATGATGTGGGTCCACAGCAGCACGCGATCGAGGGCGCGGGTGGCGGCGACCAATTCGGCGCGGTCCTTGGCGAAGATGATCTTGTCGATGATCTTGTCGACGGCCGGGCTCTTGAGGCCCATCGTGTTGCGGCTGCCCGGCAGGTCGGCGGCCGCCGTGCCCCAGAACTCGCGTTGCTCGTTGCCGGGAGAGAACGACTGGGCGATGCGATCGATGATGACGTCGTAATCGCGGCTGCGTTCGCGGCGTTGGTATTGCGAGCTGTCGACGATGCGGATCTTGGCATCGATGCCGAGCGTCTTCAGCTCGTTGACGTAGACGTCGACGACGCCAACAAGCTCGCTCATGGGGATCAGGAATTCGACTTGGAACTGCTCGTTCTTGTCGTTGACGAGACGCTTGCCTTTCAAGGTCCAGCCCGCCGCATTGAACAGCTTCATGGCTTCTGCCATGTGATTGCGGTAATCGTCACGCGACTCGTTGACCGGGTTCTTCCATTCCGTCGTGAAGACTTCAGGCGGAACCTCGCTGCGGACCTCGTTGAGGATTTCGAGCTCCCGGCCCTCGGGCAGGCCGGTTGCCTTCAACTCGCCGCCGTCAAAGAAGCTGCCGACGCGGAGGTAGAGGCCGTTGAAATTCATCTTGTTGATGCGCTCGAAGTCGAACGCGAGATTGAAGGCTTGGCGCACGCGCGGATCGGCGAACTCGGGGCGCCGCATGTTGAAGACGAAGCCGGTCATCTCCCATGGGCCGTAGGTGCGGATCGCTTCCTTTTTCACGAGGCCTGTCTTGGTCAAGTCCTCGTATTTCGTGGCCCAGTCGCGCGCCGTGCTCTCCGTCCAATAGTCGATGGAGCCGGACCTGAAGGCCTCGAACGCCGGCGTCTTGTCGCGATAGTAGGTGTAGCGAATCTCGTCGAAGTTCCACTGGCCGACGTTGACCGGCAGGTCCTTGCCCCAGTAGTCCTTGACGCGCTCATAGGCAATCGAGCGGCCGGGATCGACCGACTTGATGCGGTACGGCCCGGAGCCGAGCGGGACTTCGAGGCTCGACTTGGACAGGTCGCGCTTGTTGCCGTTTCGGTCGGTACCTTCCCAATAATGCTTCGGTAAAATGAACAGGAGCTGGCCGACGATCTGCGGCAGCTCGCGATTGTTCTTCACGTCGAAGCGGAACGTGACTTCGTTCTCTCCCGTCTTTTCCGCGGTGACGACATTCTTGTAGTAGAGCGCGAACAGCGGGTGGGACTTCTTCAACGCCGAGAGCGAGAAGATCACGTCGTCGACGGTGATGGGCTGGCCGTCGTGGAACTTCGCGCCCTCGCGGAGCTTGAAGGTGGCCGAGGAATAGTCGTCGGGATAGGACACCCATTCCGCCAATAGCCCGTATTCCGTCGAGTTCTCGTCCGGGCTTTCGGTCATCAGTGTTTCGTAGATCAGCATCACCGCCGCAGCCTGGTCGCCCTGCGTCGTGAACGGGTTGAGGCTGTCGAACGAGCCGCCAGGCACGCCGAGACGCAGCGTGCCGCCCTTGGGCGCATCCGGGTTTACCCAGTCGAAATACTTGAAGTCCGGCGGCATCTTCGGCTCGCCGATGAGCGACAGGGCGTGATAGCGCTTCTGGGCTTCCGGAGATGCAGTGGCTGGCAACGTAAGCGCCAGGCTTGCACCCAGCGCGAAGAGAATGGCAGCAGCGGATTTCTTGCGAACGTTCGCCCAGCGCAACGGACCCGTCTCCTCCTCATGTCTCACAGCCGGATGACGGCCGCATCGCATGCCATCTTAGGGAGGAGACAGAGAAAAGGCGACCGGGCGTGAATTAATAATTGTTTAGTTCGGCAGCGGCGCAGGGCTGTCAGCGAGCGTGCGGATATAGGCAATGATATCAGCCAGCTCCTGTGGCTTCGAGACGCCGGCAAAGCCCATCTTCGTGCCAGGCAAGTACGTCTTGGGGCTGTGGATGAACGCGGCCAAATGCTCGTAGGTCCACTCACCGCCATGGGCTTTCATCTGATCAGAGTAGCCCTTGAAGTCCTCGCGCGTGCCGAGCTTGCGATTGACGACGTTCCACAGGTTCGGGCCGGCCTTGCTGGCGGCCGCCTTATCGGCCGTGTGGCAGGCGAGGCATTTGCCCAGGGCCTGCTTGCCGGCATCCGGCTTGGCGGTCTTGATCAGGGCGACGACCTCGGCCGGATTGAATTCCGGTGCCTTCGCAGCCGCGGCGCCGGCCGCGGGCGCGGCTTCTTCCGGCGGCGGTGCCGGCAGCTGGAAGCCGGCGGCCTCATCATAGTGAGGATGATGGCTCTGAATGTACGTGCGCGAGCCGACGATAACCAGCAGCGCCAGCAGCACGCCAGCGGCGATCTTAGAAAATTCGAATGAGTCCATCATCGGGTCCCGATTCCCGTGCGTCTTCGTTACCTGGGTTCTATAGGTGAACACGGTTGCAGGGCAAGATCACGCGGTGCCAGGATCGACCCTTGCCCCGAGACCATTTGTCACTTACCGATCAGCGTCGCCGGCGCCCCGATCCAGCGGGTTCGTCGGCGATTCCGCCAGCACTGCGAAAGCCATATCAGCATGAGCCGAAATCTGATCATCATTCCCGCCCGCATGCAGGCCAGCCGGCTTCCGGGCAAGCCGCTGGCAGACATCAACGGCGTGCCGATGATCGTCCATGTCTGGCGCCGGGCCATGGCGGCGGAAGCCGGGCGGGTCGTCGTCGCCACGGACGCGGAAGAGATCCTGGCGGCGGTTCGCGCGGCGGGTGGCGAGGCCGTGATGACACGCGCCGACCATGCCTCGGGCTCGGATCGCGTGTTCGAGGCGGTGAGCCGGATCGACCCGGATGCCGACGCGGAGTTCATCGTCAACCTGCAGGGCGACCTGCCGACGCTGGAGCCCAAGCTCGTGGCGTCATGCCTAGCTCCACTGGCCGACAAGGGCCCGGACATTTCCACGCTGGCGGCGGCCATCCACGACGCAGCGGAGCGGACTAACCCCAACGTCGTCAAGGTTGTAGGAACGCCCCTGGCGTCCGACAGGCTGCGGGCTCTCTATTTCACGCGGGCGACGGCGCCGCATGGCGAAGGGCCGCTCTATCACCACATCGGCATATACGCCTACCGCCGCTTCGCGCTGGAGCGGTTTATTTCCATACCGCCCTCGCACCTGGAGAAGCGGGAGAAGCTCGAGCAGCTGCGGGCGCTCGAGGGTGGCATGCGCATCGACGTGGCTGTCGTTGACACCGTTCCGCTCGGTGTCGATACTCCCGCTGACCTCGACCGGGCGCGCCAGATTTTGGCCGCATCCGCCTGACGTCGACGTCTCTCACCTGGCGATCCTTCCATGAGCAAAGCTGTCAAATCGAAGTCCAGCGGCCGGCGGTCGCGCGAGCGCATCGCCTACCAGGGCGAACCGGGCGCCAACTCGCACCTGGCCTGTACGGAAGCGTTTCCCAAGGCAGAGGCCGTCGCCTGCGCGACCTTTGAAGATGCGCTGGCCGCAGTGAAGCAGGGTGATGTCGAATACGCGATGATTCCGATCGAGAATTCGGTCGCGGGGCGCGTGGCTGACATCCACCATCTGCTGCCGGATGCCGAACTCTACATCGTGGGCGAGCACTTCCTGCGCGTGCGCCATCAGCTGATGGCAAAGCCGGGCGCGACGGTGGGTTCGATCAAGCGGGTGCTGAGCCATACGCAGGCGCTCGGGCAATGCCGCGGCACGCTGCGGAAGCTGGGCCTGAAGCCGGTGCCGGAGGCGGACACCGCGGGTTCGGCGCGCATGGTGGCGGAGAGCGAGGACACGACGATCGGGGCAATCGCCTCGCGGCTAGCGGCGGAGATCTACGGCCTCAAGATCCTGAAGAGCGATATCGAAGACGAGGCCCACAACACGACGCGCTTCGTGATCCTGGCCAACGAGCCCGACGACGCCAAGCCGGGCAACGGGCCGGTCGTCACCACATTCCTGTTCCGTGTGCGCAACGTGCCGGCAGCGCTGTACAAGGCGCTCGGCGGGTTTGCCACGAACTCGGTGAATATGACGAAGCTGGAGAGCTACCAGACGGAGGGCACGTTCAACGCGACGATGTTCTTCGCCGACATCGACGGACATCCCTCGGAGCGGCCGGTGAAGCTGGCGCTGGAAGAGCTGTCGTTCTTCTCGTCGGAGATGAAGGTGCTCGGCACGTATCCCGCCAGCCCCTATCGCATCGAGGCGCTAAAGCGCGGCAAGAAAGGCTAAGCCCTATGAGGCTGCAGGGCAAGATTGCCATCGTGACCGGCGGAGCATCCGGATTCGGCCTCGGCATCGTGGAGGCGTTCGTGCGCGAGGGCGCACAGGTGCTCGTGGCCGACCTCAACGGCACGGCGGCCGAGACCGTGACCGCCGGACTGGGCGGCAAGGCGAAGGCATTTGCCTGCGATGTGTCCAAGAAGATCGACGTCGACGCGATGGTGGCTGCCGCCGTTGCTGCCTTCGGCGGTCTGGATATCATGGTCAACAACGCCGGCGTGACACACAAGAACCAGTCGCTGCTGGACGTCAGCGAGAAAGACTTCGATCGCATCTATGCGGTCAATGTGAAGGCGATCTACCTCGCGACGCTCGCCTGCGTTCCCGAGATGGAGAAGCGCGGCGGCGGATCGATCATCACCACAGCATCGACGGCGGGTGTCCGACCGCGGCCGGGTCTGACCTGGTACAACGGCTCAAAGGGGGCCGCGATCACGTTGACGAAGTCGATGGCGGCGGAACTTGCTCCGAAAAACATCCGCGTCAATGCCATCAATCCCGTGATCGGCGAGACCGGCATGCTGGAGCAGTTCATGGGCGCCGCCGACACGCCGGAAAACCGCGCGAAGTTCCTCACCGGCATTCCGCTGGGGCGGATGTCGCGTCCGTCCGACATTGCCAACGCGGCCGTGTTCTTCGCGGACCCGGCGTCTGAGTTCATCACCGGCGTAGCGCTGGAAGTGGACGGGGGACGGTGTGTTTAGCAACGACTAGCGCAAGCGCCGTAGGCCGCCCAATTCGTCAGCCCGCATCAGTCGCCCGCACGGACCACGCGCTACCTCGTCCCGCCCATACCGGACGCCCACTGAACAGCGCGGAATTTTTCCCGATCGGCTGAGACCCACTTCTCAATGGAACGCTATACAGTAACACTATGGCGTGACCGAAAAGCAAATCCATTGAATGGGAGTGAAACTTTGATCAACGTAAAAGCCACCACGCTCGGGGCAGCGATGGCGCTAGCCATGCCGTTCGGCCTTGCGACCGCTATCGCCACCGAGGGACCGAAACTCAAAAGCGAAACGGTCCTTTCGGGGCTGGAGAACCCCTGGGACATGGCGTTCCTGCCCGACGGATCGATGCTCTTCACAGAAAAGTGCAAGGGGTTGTCCGTCAAACCGGCATCAGGAGAACCGAAGAAACTTCTCGGGATGAAGGGTACCAGTGGCTACGCCAGCACCGCCGACGACCTGTTCTGCGAGGGGCAGGCCGGCATGCAGGGCGTGGCAGTCGATCCCGACTTCGCCAAGAACCGTTTCATCTTCGTCTATTCGACGTCCAGCAAGACGGCTCCTGGCACGAACCGCCTGATGCGTCTCAAATTGAGCGAGGATCTTGGCGCCGTGTCGGACCGGACCGACATCATCGATGACGTGCCGTACAAGCCGAAGGCGACGGACCATCCATTCGGCGGACCTGGCGCGCACAACGGCGGACGCGTTCGCTTCGGGCCTGACGGCTTCATCTATCAGACCACCGGCGACACCCATAACGGCATCGTTCCGCAATCGCCGACGATCGTAGGCGGCAAGGTGCTGCGTGTCGATCGCGACGGAAAGGCCGCACCGGGCAACAAGCCGCCGCAAGGATTCGATCCCCGCATCTACACGTACGGTCACCGCAACGTGCAAGGCATCGCCTTCCGCCCGAACGACGGAACGCCCGTGGTCTCCGAGAATGGCCCCTGGCACTCCGACGAGGTCACGGTGCTCAAGGTCGGCGGCAACGGCGGATGGGACCCACGTCCCAACATGGCCGGCCGCAAGGACTGCCCCGTCGACTACTGCGGCTATAGCCCGAACCAGATGGACGGGATGGATCCGAAAGAGCGCGTGAAGTTCATGCCGATGACGGACCTCAAGACCTATCCCGAAGCAATGGTGCCAGCCTGGAACAACAACGGGCTGTCGCAAGGCACGTCGAGCGCCGCGTATCTCACCGACGAGAAGTGGGGTCCCCTTAAGGGTCGCCTTGCCGTCGGGATCATGGGCATCGGTTTCGGGGGGACGCCGTTCGGCAAACGCATCGAAGTCATCGACATCGCTGCCGACGGCAAGTCGTCCACCGCTACGAAGCTGGACCTTCCGGTCGATTCCGCCCGCTTCCGTTCGCTCGTGCAGGGGCCCGACGGCAGCCTGTACACCGCGACGGACGAGGGCAACATCTACAAGTTCACGCCGGAGTCGTAAGTGATCCACAGCCGCACTGCAGTGAGGCGGTGCGGCTGTGATGCCGACGCGACATTGGCCACTTCGATCGACTAAACGAGTTCGCCGCGGTGTGACGGGAACGGCGGGCCGAGCGGCCATAGCCTGCCTCGACCACGAGTCTGCGGTACCGGCAAACCGTGCTAGCCGGACGACTGGCCTAGCCGCGTCTCAACGAGTTTCAGGCTCTCACGTGCACGCGTGAGGGCCTGGTGTTCAGCGTCGGACTTGTCGGCGCGGTTGACCTGAGCGGCGACGGCATCCTCGATCATCTGGCGCAGGCCGATGGCGTAGGCCGCATCATCACCCTTGATGACGCCGGCGATCCAAGCCGCGTCGTAACGCACCCAGACGGCGGCGTCGCTCATGCCTTTGATGACGTGCTGGTCGAGGTTGTTCGGATCGAGGTCGCGACCGTCCTGGCCCATGAAGCGCAACGCGGTGTAGGCGACACGGCGGACGAAGGCGTTGTCGTCGTCGAAGAATTGTTCCATCGCCGCCAACGCCTCCTGGCGATCGGGATGATCGGTGAGGCGACGCGATAAGGCAAAGATCTGGATCGGCATGGCGACGACCTGCTGGCCGAGTTCGTGCGTCTCATCCATGATTTCGCGAATGCCCGCCGACAGTTCGTGTGCCGGCGCCGCATCGGCACGTGCCTCGACCGTATAGATCAACGCGGAGGCAGCGATGCCGAACACGAGCAGACCGCCGGCCAGCGTCACATCGAATGGCTCCAGCGCCGCGGCGATCTCGCGGCGCGCGACGAGGGCTCCGACGCCAAGACCGATGAGGTAGAACACACCAGCGACGACGCCCTGGATGGGCAAGGTCACCAGCAGGGCCTTGAGGACGGCGGCGGCGCCCTGCTGCGCCAGGACGCGCCAAGAGGCGGCCTTGCCGGCAATGTACAGGACCGTGAAACTCAGTGCCAGCAGCCCGATGATCCATGGCGACCGGTGCGCGAAACCCGCGTACAGGGCCGTGCCGGAAACAGCCAGGGCCGTTATACCCCGAAGTACTCCACTCATGCGTCCCCCAGCATTGGCCGCAGCCAATAATCGTCCTTGGGCGCATAGCCTGGGCTGATGATGAAAGTTTGACCAAGCGTCATTTGCCGGCGAAACAGCTCTGCCCTAGAGACGGGGTAGCGCCAATCGCAAAAGGAACAGACCATGAAGCTTCGGGCGGGCTGGACACTTGCGCTAGCATTAGCCGGATCCACGGGGCTCGCCCAGGCGGAGCCGATTACGGCGGATCGGCTGAATGCAGCGCATGTTGATCAAGCGAACTGGCTGACGCATGGGCGGGACTATTCCAACCAGCGCTTCTCGCCGCTGGGGCAGATCAACACCGGCACGGTCAAGAAGCTGGTTCCCAAGTGGATCTACCAGACCGGCATCGCCGCGACGTTTCAAACGACGCCGCTGGTAGCTGACGGCATCATGTACCTGTCGGCTCCGTTCTCGCACGTGATCGCGATCGACGCGACGAGCGGGCGCGAACTCTGGCGCTACGAGCACAAGAAGAAGACGGAGAAGCTATGCTGCGGGCCGTCGAACCGCGGCGTGGCGCTCGGCGACGGTCTCGTGTACGTCGCGACGGTGGACGCGCGCGTCGTGGCACTCGACGCCAAGACGGGCAAGGTGGCCTGGGATATCGCGATGACGGGCGATACGCCCAATGCTGTCGAGACCGAGGACAAGCGCGCACGCGGCGAGGTGCTCGGCCAGCGCGATATCACGGGATCGACGGGCGTGGGCGCCTCGGCAGCACCGCTGGTCTACGACGGCATGGTCATCGCGGGCATCACCGGGGTCGGCTACGGGCTGCATCTCGACGGGGCCCGGCCCGGCATGCCGCTCGGGGCGGTGATCGGTGTCGCCGGCCACTACGGGCGGCCGGGGTTCATGGCCGCCTACGATGCCAAGACGGGCGCGAAAGTGTGGCAGTTCGATACGACGCAGCAGGGTTGGGAGGGCGAGTATCGCGAGACAACGCCCGACGGCGTGCCGTTGCATCGCGACATCGCGGCCGAGAAGGCGGCGGCCGCCAAGTTCCCCGATGCGTGGAAGTTTGGCGGGGGATCGATCTGGCATTCGCCGGCCGTCGATGCGGAGCGCGGCCTGCTCTACTTCGGCATCGGCAATCCCTCACCACAATCGATCGACGATACGCGTCCGGGCGACAACCTCTATTCCTCGTCGCTCGTCGCCGTCGAGGCCAAGACGGGCAAGCTCGTCTGGCACTATCAGCAGATCCCGCACGACCTGTGGGGCTATGACGTCGCCAGCCCGCCGGTGTTGTTCGACGTGACGATAGAGGGTGAGACGATTCCGGCCGTGGGACAGGCCAGCAAACTCGGCTGGTACTACGTGCACGACCGGCGAGACGGCCGCCTGCTGTTCAAGTCCGAAGCGTTCGTGCCGCAGAGCAATCTGTTCGCCAAGCCGACGCTTGCTGGCGTGACGGTTGCACCTGGTGCCGGTGGCGGATCGAACTGGTCGCCGACGTCGGTCGACGAAAAGGGCGGCTTGGCGTTCGTTGCCGCGATGCATCTGCCGATGCGCTACGTGCTTCGCGAGATTCCGGCGGACGGCGACAAGCCGGCGATCAAGACGTCGGCGTTCGAGACGATCGACGGCGGCGAAAAGTGGGGCACGCTATCGGCGATCGACCTCAAGGCCAAAGGCAAGATCCTGTGGCAGCAGAAGACCACGGGGCCTCTCGTGGGTGGCGTGCTGGCGACTGCGGGCGGGCTGGTGTTCTCGGGGGAGGGCGAGAGCGACCTGACCGCTTTCGATGCGAAGACCGGCGAACGGCTGTGGAGCTTCAACTGCGGCGCGGGCGTCAACGCGCCGCCGATCAGCTTCGCCGTAGATGGGAAGCAGTACGTTGCCGTAGCGGCCGGAGGAAACTCGCTGTGGGGCTACCGGCAAGGCGGCGCCGTGGTGGTGTTCGGGCTGGGGGAATGATGAGGAAGATCAATCATCACCTCTTCTGCTGCGGGCCACGTGCGGTCGCACCGGGTAGACTTGCGTAACCCAGCGATTGCGGTCGGATAGTGGGACGCGTCTCAGGATGCCAGCTACTCAGCCACAGTTGGGCCGCGGATTAGCGCAAGCAGCTCTCATCGGCTGGTCGCCGCGGGTGATTTGCTTTCCAACTCGCCGTGCCATATCATATTAGTAATTGCGAGCGGGTAACAACATTGCAAAAGTTGCTCCGCCGGTATGGAAAGCTGCCAACTGCGAGGCTTTATCCATGGTCGATGTTCCAACTCCACCACCCAAACCTGCGCTTATTGAAGTCGCCAAACCGAACGCCGACGTCCGGGAGAGGATCAACCTCATCAGGGTCACGTTTGCCAAGACACGTGACGCGAAACAGCAAGCCCGCGATACCAAGACGGCCCAGTTCGATAATTTCAATCAGGCTCTGCCCTTTCAGAACTTCAACGAGTTTCACAACTTCAACGATTTCTCGAACTTCAACGACTTTTCCAACTTCAACGACTTCTCCAACAGCTAGCTTGCGGGCCGATCTCGATGATGGGCGACACATGCGGGAGCCGGGTGACGGTGGCGCAGGTCGCCGCTGACGTCGAGCTGGCGCCGCTCGGGTTGTTGATCGTCCAGCCCACGCCCTTTTGCAATATCAACTGCAGCTACTGCTACCTCAGTCACCGCTCCGACAAGAGCCGCATGTCCCTAGCGACTGTGCAGTCGATCGCCCGGTTCGTGCAGGGTGCAAGGCTCCGCGATGCGAAATTGGCCGTCGTTTGGCACGCGGGCGAGCCGCTGGCGATGCCGCAAGACTTCTATGAGGCTGCCTTTCTCGCTCTCGAAGCGGACGGCGCGCCGACGCAGTTCCAGCATCATTTCCAGACCAACGCCGTGCTGATCGACGATGACTGGTGTGCGTTCTTCAAGAAGTGGTCAGTCCGCGTTGGGATCAGCATCGATGGCCCAAAGGACGTTCACGATGCCCATCGCGTCGATCGAGCGGGCCGCGGCACCTTCGACCGCGTCATGCGTGGCATTGGCAAGCTGCGCGAGCACGAAATCCCATTCACGGTCATAGGCGTGCTGACACCGGAAGCTCTCGCAGCGCCGGATGCCGTCTGGAGGTTCTTCGAGGACCTAGGTGCGGCACAGATCGGGCTCAACGTCGACGAAGCTGAAGGCGTCAACTCATCCTCGACTCTCTCCAGTCCCGACGCCATGGCCTCTTTGCAAGCCTTCCTCCGATTGGTTATTGCCCTGCAGGCGGCGACTCCGGCCGTTCGGTTTCGTGAGATCGACAGCATGCGCGGACATCTGACAGCCCCGCCGGGCAGTGACGTCATGCGCGCCGACAACATGCCAGGTTCTATCGTGAGCATCGACGTCAACGGCGACTTCACAACGTTCTCGCCGGAGCTACTCGGGATTGAGCATGCACGGTATGGACGATTTGCATGGGGAAACGTTCACTCGCATGACTTGCAGTCGTTGCTCCGCCATCCCGGGTTCCAGTCGGCCTATCGTGACATCCGAGACGGAATAGAACGTTGCCGTGCCTCCTGCGCCTACTTCTCGGTGTGCGGCGGAGGCAATCCAAGCAACAAGCTCACGGAGCTTGGGACATTCGCTGGCGAAGAGACACAATATTGCCGCTTGCACATTCAGGCACTAGCGAATGTTGTGCTTGAGAGCCTCGAACAAGAAATCGGAATTGCCTAGGCGCCGGGTTGGTTCGCGCGATGAAAGGGCGGCGCATGGAGCAAGCGAGCAGAACTCAGTCGGTACCGGCCACCGGACCGCGACCGAATGTCGACATCTATCTGGTCGGTGCCGGCATCGCGTTCCCGGAACACCTTACTATAGAGACGATCGAGCTTCTGGGCCGATGCGCGCGTATCTGCACGAACCTACCCGATGCAATGGTCGCCGGTCTGCCCGACGATCTGCGCGAGAAGTGTGTCGGGCTCTCGTCGTTGTACCAGGACGGCCGCTTGCGAACGCACAACTATCACGACGTTTTTCAGGCCGTGGTCGAAATAGCGGAGATCAATCCTCCGGTAGCCTGGCTGACACCCGGCCATCCCATCATCTTCGACAGTGTCTCGGCGGCGCTGTTGAAGGAGAGTAAGGCGCGCGGCTGGAGCATCCGCGTGGTCCCGGCGATCTCGTGCATCGACACACTGCTTGCCGAACTCGGATATGACCCGGCCCACGGCATGCTGATCCACGAGTGCACGGGCCTCGTGCGCCGCCGCATCCCGTTCGATCCCTCGGTAGCCCTGATGCTACTCCAGCCCGCCGTGTTCAACGTCGACACGGCGATTATCACTCCCGTCACACAGGGACCCGACCTATCGCCACTGCGAGACTACCTGTGCGAAGTCCACGCACCAGACCACCAGTGCGCGCTGATCCGCTCGGCGTCCCAGGTCGGTCAGCCAGATTTGGTAAGCTGGATGCGCCTTCACGATCTCGCTGCAGCGTCGTACCAGATCGTAGCAGGCTCGACGTTGTTCGTGCCGCCGGCGGGGCAAAGGTGAGCGAACGTCCGACAGCGGCTCCGCGCGATCGCCTCACGATTGCGCGGGATGCGACAGTCGTGGCGACCAATGCTCCGGCGCTGCCGTCCGTTCGCCTGTTTGCGCCCCAGAGCACGCTCGACTTTCGTGACAACGTGCGTCTGAGTTGCGGTACGTACCCCGCGCACGGCGCGGACGCGAACGTCCCGCCCTACGTTGACGGCGCGCGTGTTCCGGCACTACCCTGGCGGCGTCCCACCGACGAGGAGAGCGCGCGTCTGTGGTCTGAAGACGCGCCGGAGGCCCATGGCGCCGTGGGCATCGTCCGCCTGCTGGGACCGGCGATGGTCCAGTTGCTGGAAGGGCAGAAGGACAGCATCGGCCGGTGTGACGACGCCACCTCGCTCAAGCATCCACTGGTGGCCGTACTGCTCGACGCCGTCCGCAAGGCGCGCGTGGCGTCGCGCGCCGTTTTCTCGGCGCGGATCGGGCGCGATCAACCGGGGCTCCAGACGACGACGCGCGCGGTCGACCGGGATGCGCGCATCGGCCTGCATTTCGATCGTTGGGACAACCTGCCGGTCGCGGAGCTGGGGGCGGCGTCGAACAGGATTTCGCTCAATCTAGGACCGGAGGATCGCTATTTCGTGTTCCTGAACGAAACGGCCTCGCGCATGTCCGCGAGGCTCGAAGAGGCCGGGGTGTCGGCGCGGGCAGACGTCAGGGAAATCGGCATGGCCTTCATGAACACGTTCCCGGACCACGCGGTCGTCCGCCTGCGTCTGCGCCCGGGTGAAGCCTACGTTGCACCCACTGAGAACCTCCTTCACGACGGCACGAGCGCGGAGATGGTCGGCGAGAATCACTATCTATCGCTGCGCGGCCACTTCCACTTCCTCGACGCGCAAGACCACTGACGTCAACCACGTACGAGATGGGGGATTGTTGCAACAGACTGCGGATCTCGATCGCTACGGCCAACATCGAAACGGAAAACGCCGCCTCAGCGTGAGCTGAGGCGGCGTTTGCAGGACGATTGTATCGAGGGGATCGCGCGGCCCGATTGGGTAATGCGCGTCTGATGAAATTATTGCGAATGTTCAAACTCACTGCTCGGCAGACCTGGCAGCGACCTACTCTCCCGCGTCTTAAGACGAAGTACCATTGGCGCTGGGGCGTTTCACGGCCGAGTTCGGAATGGGATCGGGTGCAGCCACCCCGCCATAACCACCAGGTCAGCAGAGAAGTGAGGATGAAATTCTGACGAGTTGCTCGTTCCGACTCCCCTGAAGGGAGCCGGCCGGAACTCGCGTATTCTGGTCTTTCGTGCATGTTCCTACGCCCATCAGGCGGCACTCAAACGCTTGGGATCATTTCGGATCCGCGGCAACCTTGCGGCTGCCGGCGCGAACACCGCCCTCCCACTGGACCGGCGCTATTTCACAGCGCCCGCTGTCACGGGATTAGATGAGCATTGCTTAATGAGAGCGATAAAGTTCAATCGAGCTATTAGTACCAGTAAGCTACACGCCTTAAGCGCTTCCACACCTGGCCTATCAACGTGGTGGTCTTCCACGGCTCTCAAGGGAGAACTTGTTTTGAGGTGGGTTTCCCGCTTAGATGCCTTCAGCGGTTATCCCGTCCGCACATAGCTACCCTGCTGTGCCGTTGGCACGACAACAGGTCCACCAGAGGTGCGTCCAACTCGGTCCTCTCGTACTAGAGTCAGATCCTCTCAATTCTCCTACACCTACGGCAGATAGGGACCGAACTGTCTCGCGACGTTCTGAACCCAGCTCACGTACCTCTTTAAATGGCGAACAGCCATACCCTTGGGACCTGCTCCAGCCCCAGGATGAGATGAGCCGACATCGAGGTGCCAAACGATTCCGTCGATATGGACTCTTGGGAATCATCAGCCTGTTATCCCCGGCGTACCTTTTATCCGTTGAGCGATGGCCCTTCCACACAGAACCACCGGATCACTATGACCGACTTTCGTCTCTGCTCGACTTGTCAGTCTTGCAGTCAGGCGAGCTTATGCCATTGCACTCGACGGTTGATTTCCGACCAACCTGAGCTCACCTTCGTACGCCTCCGTTACGATTTAGGAGGCGACCGCCCCAGTCAAACTGCCTGCCATGCAATGTCCCGGAACCGGATAACGGTCCGCGGTTAGACAACCATGTTCATAAGGGTGGTATTTCACATTGCGGCTCCACAAGAGCTAGCGCCCCTGCTTCAAAGCCTACCACCTATTCTACACATGCAAACACGATTGCCAGTGCAAAGCTACAGTAAAGGTGCACGGGGTCTTTCCGTCTAACCGCAGGAACCCCGCATCTTCACGGGGAATTCAATTTCACTGAGTGTGTGCTGGAGACAGTGGGGAAGTCGTTACGCCATTCGTGCAGGTCGGAACTTACCCGACAAGGAATTTCGCTACCTTAGGACCGTTATAGTTACGGCCGCCGTTTACTGGGGCTTCGATTCAGTGCTTGCACACCTCCTCTTAACCTTCCAGCACCGGGCAGGCGTCAGGCCAT